>NZ_JAEUAX010000001.1 GCF_019511645.1 Microbacterium ureisolvens
CGAACCCGGAAGCTAAGCCTCTCAGCGCCGATGGTACTGCAGGGGGGACCCTGTGGGAGAGTAGGACACCGCCGGACACCCCTTCACGAAATGGCCACCCAACGCAGGGTGGCCATTTCGCGTTAACGGCGCTATTCCACCTCGGTAGACTCGAGGGATGCCGGCGCTCGATCTGACACTTCCTTCTGCCGAACTGACCCGCATCATCTGCGACATTCCGAGCGTCTCCGGCGACGAGAAGACTCTCGCCGACGCGATCTTCGCCGAGTTCTCCGCGCTCGACCACCTCGAGGTCTACCGCGACGGCGATACGATCGTCGCCCGCACCAACCTGGGCCGTGCCCAGCGCGTGGTGATCGCCGGCCACATCGACACCGTTCCCATCAACGGCAACGTGCCGACCAAGGACATCTCGATCGATGGGGCCGCCTATATCTGGGGGCGCGGCACCGTCGACATGAAGGCGGGCGTCGCCGTTCAGCTCAAGCTCGCCGCCGAGCTCGTCGACCCTCGCGTCGACATCACGTGGATGTGGTACGACCACGAGGAGGTAGACGCCGACCTCAACGGTCTCACGCGCCTGGCGCGCAGTCGCCCCGACCTGTTCGCCGGCGATTTCGCGATCCTGGGGGAGCCGTCGAACGGCGAGGTCGAGGGTGGCTGCAATGGCAACCTGCGCGCCATCGTCCGCACCCACGGTGTGCGCGCGCACAGTGCCCGGGCGTGGATCGGCGAGAACGCGATCCACAAGGCCGCGCCGATCCTCGAGCGTCTCGCCGCGTATGTCCCGCGGGATGTCGCGGTGGAGGGCCTCGTCTACCGGGAGGGCCTCAACGCGGTCCGCATCAACGGCGGTGTGGCCGGCAACGTCATCCCGGACCTCTGCGAGGTGGAGGTCAACTACCGCTTCGCCCCGAGCCGCGACGTCGCGGAGGCGCAGCGCCATGTCCGCGAGGTGTTCGCGGGCTTCGAGGTGGACGTCGTCGATGCCGCTGCCGGCGCCCGGCCGGGACTGGACGCCCCCCTCGCCCAGGAGTTCCTCGCGGCGGTCGGCGCCGAGCCCCGGCCGAAGTACGGGTGGACGGACGTCGCCCGCTTCAGCGCGCTGGGGGTGCCCGCGGTGAACTACGGCCCCGGCGACCCCCACCTTGCCCATCACGACGAGGAGCGTGTGCCGGTCTCCCAGATCGAGGCCGTCGAGCAGGGCCTGCGCGCGTGGCTGGCGAGCAGCTGACCTCATCACCGGTGGTGCGTGCGTCCGCCGCGCGGACCGCTGTGCGAGTGGCGGCGATCTACGTCACCGCGAGGATCGTGACCACCCTGTTCCTCTTCGCGGCGACCGAGCTCTCGAGCTTCACGTCGCGGATGGGCGCGGATGCCCGCCTCGGCGACACCGTCGTCGCGTGGGACGGCACGTGGTATTGGCTGGTCGCGGTATCCGGCTACCCCACCCGACTGCCGCTCACCGACTCCGGGCAGGTCGCCGAGAACGCGTGGGCGTTCCTCCCGATCTATCCGTGGCTCGCGGAGGCGGTCTCCGCGCCGTTCGGTCTCTGGCAGACCGGCGCCCTCATCGTCTCGCTCGTCGCCGGGTACGCGGCATCCGTCGCCCTGTACTACCTTCTGCGGATGCGGCTGGACGAGTCGGCGACGCTCTGGGCTGTCGTGTTCTTCGCCAACGGCCCCCTCGCCGCGCTCTTCCACGTCGGCTATGCCGAGGCGCTCAACCTGTTCTGGCTGTTCTGCGCTCTGCTGGCGGTCGCGCGCCGGCGGTATGCATGGCTGTACGTGCTGATTCCGCTGATGGCCTTCACGCGCCCGGGGGTACTGGCGTTCGCGCTGTTCCTGGCGCTCTTCGGAATCTGGCGATGGTTCCGGCGGGCGCGCGAGCCCCTGCGTGGTCCGGAGATCGCGCACATCGTCGCCGCGGGTCTCCTCGCCGCGATCGCGGGTTTCGCCTGGCAGTTCATCGCGGGATGGGTCACGGGAGTTCCGGACGCGTATCTCGCGACCGAGCTGGCGTGGCGGCGCAACTGGGTCCTCGGGGACGCGACGTTCACGCCGCTCGAGCCTTTCCTCGCGGGGGTGTCGTACTGGTTCGAGACGATGTGGCACCTGCCGCTCGCACTCGGCTACGCGCTCGTGGGCGGGGGGCTGGTGCTCATCGCGGTCGCCCTGATCGCCCTGCCGCAGGTGCGCCGGCTCGGCATCGAGATCCGCCTGTGGAGCGCGAGCTACCTCGTCTATCTGCTTCTGGTGTTCTTCCCGCAGTCGAGCATCTTCCGGCTGCTCGTGCCGCTGTCGCCCCTGTGGGGCGCGTTCGCTGTTCCGCGCTCGCGCGCGTGGCGACTCGGCGTGCTCGTCGCATGCCTCGTCGGTCAATGGTGGTGGATCTACAACATGTACGCCCTGGGCAGCACGAATTGGCAGGTCCCATGACGCCGGATTTCGGATGCCGCTTTCCCCAGGCGTGCCCGGGGCGTCGGCCCTCACGATAAACTTGATGTGCAGACCATCGATGAAAAGGAGCCGCAATGGCAGCCATGAAGCCGAGAACCGGAGACGGGCCGATGGAGGCCGTGAAGGAGGGTCGACTCATCATCGTGCGCGTGCCGCTCGAGGGGGGCGGTCGCCTCGTCGTCTCGGTGAACGACGCTGAGGCCAAGGAGCTCTACGACGTCCTGGGGGGCGTCGTCAACGCCGCGTAATCGCTCGTTGCGCGAACGGCCGGTCCGATCGGACCGGCCGTTCGCGTTTTCTCGTTCACGCCTCAGGACGTGGCGACGGTGGTGAGCTGCAGCAGTCCCTCGCCCGTGATCGACAGCGCGCCGATCACCGCGGGGGAGGCCTGCGTCTCCTGGATGAGCGAGCGATATGCGGTCGTGACCGGGTCGCGGCGCACCGGATCGGCGACCGCGCCGCCGGAGAGCACGCGGGGGACCAGCACCGTCCCGCCGGCGCGCACGAGGCGCAGGCCGTGCTCGACATACTCGATGACACCCTCGGGGTCGGCGTCGACGAGCACGATGTCGTATGACGCCTCGTTCATCCGCGGCAGCACCTCCGAGGCGCGGCCGGTGATGAAACGGGCGCGGGCCGGAGGGATCCGGGCTTCGGCGAAGCCCTGACGGGCGGCGCCGAGGTGCTCGGGCTCCTTGTCGATGGTGGTGAGTGTCGCGCGAGGGGAGCCCTGCAGCAGCCACAGACCCGAGACCCCGGCCCCGGTGCCGATCTCGACGATGTTGAGCGCCTGGGACACGGCGGCGATGACAGCGCACTGAGCGCCGATCGCGGGGCTGATCGGCGCGGCGCCGAGCTCGAGCGCGTGCGCGCGGGCACGCGCGATGTGCTCCGGCTCGTTCGTCGCCTCGTCGACGAACCGCTGGTTCGCGTTCTGCTCTCCCATCGGAATCCTCCGCCCGCCAGCGTACGCGGCCGCGCGGCGCTGGCCGCCCAGGCACGGCGGTAATCTGAAGGCATGATCTTCGGCCTCACGATCGAGAAGCTCCTGCTGATCGGACTCGTCGCGGCACTCATCCTCGGGCCCGAGCGGCTGCCCCGCTATGCGGAGGCGCTCGCGGGGCTGACAAAGCGGGCGCGGGCCTGGGTCACGACCGCGCGGACGCGCGTGCGGGAGGAGATGGGCGAGGATTTCGATGACGTCGACTGGCGCACGCTCGACCCGCGTCAGTACGATCCGCGGCGCATCATCCGCGAAGCGCTGCTCGACGATGCGCCGGTCGCCGGCATCGCGGCGACCCAGACGCAGGCCGCCCCCGTGACGCCGACGACACCGGTGCGCACGCCGTACCGCGTCCCGATCGACGGTCCGACGCCCTACGACAGCGAAGCCACGTGACCGGCAGAGCGCTCAGCGCGGGCGGAACGGCAGAGATCGGCCCGACAGCCCGCGAGGTGTCTGGGCCAGCGTCTCGGCGAGACCCGCGATGGCGCGGGCCGCGGGATCCTCGGGGTGCGCGATGACGGCCGGGGTGCCGGCATCCGCGTCCGTCCGCAGCATCGGGCTGAGCGGCACCGAAGCGAGCAGGGGAACCTCGGCGTCGGGCAGCGACAGCGACGCCGCGACCGCGGCGCCGCCGCCGGTTCCGAACACGTCGATCGTCGTTCCGTCGGGCAGCGTCATCGCGGCCATGTTCTCGACCACGCCGATCACCCGCTGCCCGGTCTGACGCGCGACGACGCCGCTGCGCACGGCGACGTCGGCGGCGGCAGCCTGGGGGGTCGTCACGACGAGCACCTCCGCGTTGGGCAGCAGCTGCCCGACCGAGATCGCGACGTCGCCCGTGCCGGGCGGCATATCGAGCAGAAGCACGTCGAGATCGCCGAAGTACACGTCCGTGAGGAACTGCTGCACCGTGCGGTGCAGCATCGGCCCGCGCCATGCGACGGCGCCGACCGGCGCGTCGCCCTCGGCGCGGCGCAGGAACATGCCGATCGAGATCACCTTCACGCCGTGTGCGACCGGTGGCAGCATGAGCTCGTCGACGCGCGTGGGCTGCGGCACGGTGCCGTCGGCCGCGACGAGACCCAACTGGCCGGGGATCGAGAACCCGTGCACGTCGGCATCGACAAGCCCGACGGCGAGCCCGCGCGCGGCCAGGGCGACGGCGAGGTTCGCGGTGACCGTGGACTTGCCGACGCCGCCCTTGCCGCTTGTGACGGCGATGACGCGCGTGAGCGTCCCCGGGCCGAAGGGCATCTCGCGTGCGCGTCCGCCGCGGAGCCGCTCGGTGAGCGCGTGCCGCTCGGCCGGGGTCATGACGCCCACCTCGAGTGCCACATCCGTGATCCCCGGCACGGATGCTGCGGCCGCGCGCACGTCGGACGCGATCCGGTCCGCTGCCGGGCAGCCCACGATGGTCAGGGCGATCGCGACGCGCGCGAGGTCGCCGTCCACCGAGATCTCGCGGACCATGTCGAGCTCGCCGATCGGGCGTCGCAGCTCAGGGTCGGAGACAGCGCCGACGGCGGCGCGGACGGCGTCCGCGGAGGCGGGACTCATCGGGGGGCGCCGTCTTCGACCTCGGGCGTGCTCTCGAGCTTGTCGAGGAGGGCTCGCAGCTCGGTGCGCAGCGTGTCGCGCGTGAGGACCTGATCGGCGAAATCGTTGACGGCCATGCGGAGTGCGACGACTTCGCGGGCGAGGTACTCGGTGTCGGCGAGGTTGCGCTCGGCGCGCTGCCGGTCCTGCTCGATCTGCACGCGGTCGCGGTCGTCCTGGCGGTTCTGCGCGAGCAGGATCAGGGGCGCGGCATACGACGCCTGCAGCGACAGGATGAGGGTGAGCAGGGTGAAGTTCGTCGCCGCCGGGTCGAACTGCAGCTGCGGCGGCATGAAGATGTTCCAGCACAGCCAGACGGCGACGAAGATCGTCATGCCGATGAGGAAGCCGGACGTGCCCATCGCACGCGCGAACGCCTCCGAGAAGCGGCCGAAGCGGTCGCTCGACTGCTGCGGGGTGCGCTGCAGCATGCCTCCGCGGCCACGGGGCGCGTCGAGCGACGGCCGGCGGGTGTTGCGTGCCATCAGCGCCTCCTCGGAATGCTTGCTGTCGTGGTGGGGACGGATGCCGGGCGTTCATCCTCCTCGGCATCATGCGATCTCCAGTCCTCGGGGAGGAGATAGTCGAGCACGTCGTCGACGCTCACCGCGCCGACCAGCCGGTGGGCGGGATCCACGACCGGAAGCGATACGAGGTTGTACGAGGCGAGCAGACGCGCCACTTCGGCGGCCGATGCAGTCGCCGGCACCGGGTCGAGCGTGTCGTCGATGATCGCTCCCAGGCGCTCATGCGGCGGGTAGCGCAGCATCCGCTGGAAGTGCACCGTCCCGAGCAGGCGGCCGGTGGGCGTCTCATACGGGGGAAGGGTGACGAAGACCGCGGCGGCGAGCGCGGGGTGCAGCTCATGACGACGGATGAGAGCGAGGGCCTCGGCGATGGTCGCGTCGGCGGAGAGCACGATCGGCTCGCTGGTCATGAGGCCGCCCGCGGTGTCGGGGCCGTACTTCAGGAGGGCGCGGACGTCCTCCGCCTCCTCGGGCTCCATGAGCTCGAGGAGCTCCTCGCGCTGGTCCTCGGGCAGCTGTCCGAGGACGTCAGCCGCGTCGTCGGGCTCCATGGCGTCGAGGATGTCGGCGGCGCGCTCGTCGTCCAGCGCCTCGAGGATGTGGACCTGCTCCTCCTCGGGCATCTCCTCGAGCGCGTCCGCGAGCCGGTCGTCCGGAAGCTCCTCCACCACCTCGAGCAGTCGCTCCTCAGGGAGGTCGAGCAGCGTGTTGGCGAGGTCGGCGGGGCGCAGCTCGGAGTACGTCGCCACCAGCTGCTCGGCGGACTGCGCCTCGCCCGGCATCTGGCTCTCGCGCACCGCGTCCCAGGTGGCGAACGTCGTGGGACCCTTGGCGAACGGGGAGGCGCTCGTCTTCGGCTTGCGCAGGAACAGCTGTCCGACGTCCCATTCGCCGAGGCGGTTGCGCTCGATGGCGACGTCCTCGATCACCGCTGTTCCGGAGCCGTCCGCGAAGAACACCTTGCGGCCGAGGAGTTCCGCCATGACGCGCACCTCGCCGCCGCGCTGCTGGAAGCGACGGACGTTGATGAGGCCGGTCGTGATGACCTGCCCCGTCGCGATTGAGGTGACGCGGCCGATCGACACGAAGACGTTGCGTCGGCCCGGGATCTCGACCACGAGCCCGATGACGCGAGGTGGATCGTCTTTGCGATAGATGACGACGACGTCGCGGACCTTGCCGAGACGGTCGCCGGCAGGGTCGAAGACCGAGCACCCGGAAAGGCGCGCGACGAAAACCCTCTGCGTGCTCACACGTCCCAGCGTAGTCCGCGTGCCGTGGGAGGATGGGGAGATGACCATGATGGGAGGGCGCTCTCCGCAGGGTTCCGACGCGGTCGGGCAGACCGTGGCGAGCTTCCCGACGTATGAGGCGGCGCAGAAGGCGGTGTCGTCCCTCATCGCGGCCGACATCCCGGCGCGCGACATCGCGATCGTGGGACAGGGACTCCGCTCGATCGAGCGCATCACGGGCCGACTGGGATACGCGTCGGCCGCGCGCTCCGGCGCCGTGAACGGACTCCTCCTCGGCCTGCTCTTCTCGGCGATCCTGGTGATCGGCTCGCCCTCCGTGCCGATCCAGGCATTCGTCGGCGTCCTCTTCGTCGGCATCGCGATCGGCATGCTGCTGAGTATCGTGGCCTACTCGTTCGTGCGTCGCCGGCGCGACTACGCCTCGGTCATGCAGGTCGTCGCCGACCACTACGAGGTCACCGTCACCGACAACAGCATCGGCCGCGCGCGTCAGGTGCTCGGTCCCCAGTCGGCGGTCACCCCTGCCACTCCTGTCGTGCCCGCCGGTGCGTCGACGCCCCCGCGGCCGGCGCAGCCCACCGAGCCGCCCAAGTACGGCGAGCGCGTCGCACCCGAGCCCGAGACCGAGCCCCAAACCGAGATCGAGCCCGACGGCGAACCCCCTGCCGGCCCCGGCACTCCGGCGACGCCCGAGCAGCCCTCCGGTCCCGATCAGCCCGCCGACTCCGAGCCGACGCCCGGCGCCGGGCACAAGGTCACCGACGCCGAGCGCGCGGACGGCAGCGAGCGCGCATGAGCGCAGACGGCGGCTCCTTCCGAATCGCCGTCGCGCTTCCGACCGGCACGGTCGAGGTATCGGCGGACCTCGTCATGCCGTCATCGGCATGGGCCTTCGCCGCAGTGGCCCACGGCGCGGGCGCGGGGTACCGGCATCCGTTCCTCACCGGCTTCGCGGACGCGCTCGCCGAGGAGGGCGTCGCCACGCTGCGCTTCAACTTCCCGTATGTCGAGGCGGGAAGGCGGATGCCCGGACCCGCCGCGCACGCGATCGCGACGTGGGCGGCGGTGCATGCCGAGCTCTCACAGCGCGCCGCTGGTGCTCCGGCGATCGCGATCGGGAAGTCGTACGGCGGGCGCATGGCGTCGATGGCCGCGGCGGAGGGCGTGATCGACCCGGCCGGCCTCGTGTACCTCGGCTACCCCCTGCATCCGCCGGGGAGACCCGACAAGGCACGTACCGCGCACCTGCCGGACGTGCCGCAGCGTCAGCTCTTCGTCGAAGGGACCACCGATCCCTTCATCGACCCGCACGATCAGCTCGAAGAAGCGGTGGCGTCATGCCGGGCCGCGGAGATCGCATGGATCGACGGCGGCGGGCACTCGTTCGAAGTGAAGGGCCGCAAGCGCCCGGCGGCGGAGATCGCGGCCGACCTCGCACCGATGGTCGCGGGGTGGCTGCGCCGGATTCACTCGGAAGCGGGCCCGACGTAGCGCCCGCGCGGTCGAAGGCGCATCGGGCGTTCGTCGTACTCGTCCAGCGCGTGCGAGATCCATCCGACGATGCGTCCGATCGCGAAGATCACCGACCCCGCGTCGTCGGGCATCTCCGCCCAGAGGGTGAGAGCGGCCAGCGCGAGGTCGAGGTTCGGCCGCACGTCGGCGCGCCGCGCCACCTCCCGTGCGACCGCATCCACCGCGGCGAGCACCGGAGCGCTCTCCGGCGCGTCGCGCAGCAGCTCGAGGAGCACCCTCGCCCGCATGTCGCCGCCGGCATACAGCGGCTGACCGAAGCCCGGGATGCCGCGGCCGCCGTCGCGTACGGCACGCGCGATCGAGATCGCCGGGTCGTCGCCCTCCTGGACGGCCCGGAGCAGCTGCGCAGCCGCACGGCTCGCGGTGCCGTGCAGCGGCGCATCGAACGCGCCGAGCGCGGCGGTGACGATGGCGTACCCGGACGCGCGGGCGGACGCCGCGACCCGCGCGGCGAGGGTCGAGACGGCGAGATCGTGGTCGATGACGAGCACCAGCGCCGCATCGAGAATACGGGACCCGCCCGGGCGATCGTGCCGGCCGAGGGCGCGCCACAGGGTCTGCGCGACACCGTGTCGCTCGCCGCCGTCAGCATGGGGCACGCCGCCCTCGCCGTGGGGCTCGCCGGCGCCGGCGAGAGCGGCGGGCAGACCCGTCACGAGTCGCGCTCCCACGCGCACGAGCTGTGACGGATCCGGATCGTCGCGCAGGGGGTCGGTGGCCGCCAGAGCCGCCACCGCGACGAGAAGCCGGTCGAGGGGCGGGGCCGTCCGTCCGAGCGCCTCGATCGTCCGCCGGGCGACCGTGAGGTCGGCCGGCGACGGGCGGCGCAGTGCGGAGACGTCCCACAGCCACATCACGACCTCTTCGAACGACGCGTCGCGGGCAAGTCGGGCCGCCGACCGTTCGCGATAGTGAAGCTCGTCGTCGTCGACATGGGCCAGTCGGGTCTCGAGCACCATGAGCGGGGTGCCGGGAGTCGGCGAACCGGGGGCGATACCGGGTCGGCGGCGGCGCCGGCGCGCGAACGCCTCGACCTCCAGGGGATCGAACGACGAGCCCGCGGCATCGCGCTCGCGCGACAGCAGCCCGCGCGATACGTAGGCGTACAGGGACTCCGGCTTGACGCCGAGGCGCGCGGCCGCCTCGGCTGCGGTCAGTCGAGGCAGGTCGCTCATGATGTTGATCCGATCAAGATTGACGAAAGCATGATCAAGTCCTCACACTGACTGTAGCGGGAACGACCGGCCGTTGCGGCCGGAACCCCAGCAAGGAGCCGACATGAAAAGGACGACACGCCCCACTCCGATCGACGCGCCGCGCGGCCTCGCCGGCGTGATCGTCGCCGACACCAGCGTGAGCGACGTGCGCGGAGCGGAAGGCTTCTTCCAGTACCGGGACCGGTCGGCGATCGAGCTCGCCGAGACAGCGAGCTTCGAGGACGCGTGGCAGCTCCTCGTCACCGGGGATGCGGTGACCGATGCCTCGCGCCCGGCGTTCGCCGCCCGCATCGCCGATGCCGCCACCGCACGCACCGCCGACCTCGATGTCGTCGTCGACGCCGTGTCGTCTGCGACACCGGACGTTCTCGCCGGGCTCGCGGCCGCCTGGCCGCTGCTCGGCGCGAGGCGCAGCATCCGTCCGCTCTACGATCTCGACCACGACGACCGTCTCGCCGATGCGATCGCGCTGGCTGCAGCGACGCCGGTGCTCGTCGGTGCTCTCTGGCGGCGCAGTCGCAAGGAAAGCGCGCTGGCTGTGCTGGAAGATCGAGGTGTCGTCGCGAACTATCTGCACCAGGTCACCGGCGTCGTGCCGGACCAGGCGACCGAGAGCGCTCTGACCGCGTACCTGATCGCCGTGATGGATCACGGCTTCAACGCGTCGACGTTCACGGCGCGCGTCATCGCGTCGACGGGAGCGGATGCCGCGGCCTGCCTCGTCGGCGCCCTCGGGGCACTGACCGGACCTCTGCACGGCGGGGCGCCGTCGCGAGCGCTCGACGGCCTCGACGCCGTCGGCGCCCCCGAGCGCATCGAGCCGTGGATCCGCGGCGAACTCGCCGCCGGTCGGCGCCTGATGGGCTTCGGCCATGCGGTGTACCGCACGGCCGACCCGCGTGCCGAGCTGGTGAAGCGCGTCGCCCGGCGCACGGGCGGCCCGCGCGTCGAGCTCGCGCTGCGATTCCAGGAGACCGCCGAACGGCTGCTGGCAGAAGCGAAGCCGGGCCGCGAGCTGCACGCCAACGTCGAGTTCTGGGCGGCGCTGGTGATGGAGCAGTGCGGGATCCCGCGAACGATGTTCACCCCGACGTTCGCCGTCGCGCGCACGATCGGGTGGACGGCGCACATCCTCGAGCAGGCGCGCGATCCCAAGATCATCCGGCCGTCGGCGCGGTACGTGGGGCCCGCGGTGCGGGTGCCGGCCGCCTGAGCGGGACTATCGCCCGGCGGCGTATCCCTGCATCCCCCGCGGATTCGCCGCGGCCCACAGGACGCCGGTGCCGGGGTCCCGCCCCGCGGCCGACACACGGCCGAGCGCCCACTGGCCCGCCCGCGTGACACGGTGGCCGCGGCGCTCGAGTCCCTCGATCACCGCATCGCCGAGCCGGTTCTCGACCACGGCGCCCGCGGGGGTCCAGGTGCGGGGCCAGAACGACTCGGGCATCGAGGTCGTGTGCAGCGCGGGCGCGTCGATCGCCTGCTGCGGTGCGAAGCCGCCGACGATCATCCGCAGCAGCGCCAGCAGCTGCCACTGATCCTGCTGGTCACCCCCGGGGGAGCCGATGGCGAACTCGGGCGCGCCGTCGCGGAGCACCAGCGTGGGCGTGAGCGTGGTGCGCGGACGCCTGCCCGGCATGAGCGAGGACGGATGCCCCGGCTCGAGCCAGGTCATCTGCAGCCGGGTGCCGAGGCAGAACCCCAGAGCGGGAATGGTCGGCGAGGATTGCAGCCAGCCGCCCGACGGGGTCGCCGAGACGACGTTGCCCCACCGGTCGATGACGTCGAGGTGGCAGGTGTCGCCCTTCGTCTCGCCGGTCTTGGACACCGTCGGTTCGCCGGTACCGACAGCGGGGGCGTCGTAGCCGGTGCGCAGCGGCGGTCGGAACGGCGTGCGCCCGGGCAGCGCGCCCGGACGATACTCGCCCGAAGCGGCTGCCGTGATGAGCGACCGGCGCTCGTCGAGATAGTCCGCGGACAGCAGCACATCGAGGTCGACGTCGTCGTCACCGAACCACGTGTCGCGGTCGGCGTACGCGAGCTTCTGGGCCTCGAGGATCGTGTGCGCGCCCGCCTCCTGCGACGGGTCGAGCAGATCGTCGTCGAGAGGCTCGAGCATCCCCAGCGTCTGCAGCAGGGCGGGCCCCTGAGTCCATGCCCCCGCCTTCGCGATGGTGCGACCTCGGAACTCACGGCTGACGGCCGATTCGTACCCGGCTTCGAAGGCGGCGAAGTCGTCCGCGGTGATGACCGCGGCGTGCAGGCCACCGCCTGAGTGCCGGTGAGGCTGCGCGAGGAACGCCGCCGCCTCGTGGGCGACGATCCCCGTCTTCCACTCCCGCCGCGCGGCGTCGATGCGGGCCGCACGCCCGACCGGGCCGTCGTCCCGCACGGTGCAGGTCGCGTGGACGAGGGAGTCCAGCACTGCCGCGTAGGCCGGGTTGCGGACGATGCGACCGGGGGCCGGGATCTCACCGTCGGGTGTCCACAGATCGGCCGACGTCGTCCAGTCCTCTCGGAACAGGTCGGCGACCCGGGCGATCGTCGCGGCCGCGCCCGCCACGAGGGGATGGCCGTCACGCGCGTAGCCGATGGCGTAGGCCAGGACGTCGGAGAGCTCCCAGGTGCCGTGGTCGCGCAGCAGCAGCAGCCATGCGTCGACCGCTCCCGGCACGGCGGCCGCGAGGCCCCCCGCACCGGGGGTGAGCTCGAGTCCCTCGCCACGATAGTGCTCGATGGTGGCGCCCGCGGGAGCGGGACCCTGGCCCATGAGCACGGTGGGGGCTGCGGCATCCGCCGTCTGGAAGATGGCGACGAGATCGCCGCCGGGACCGTTCAGGTGAGGCTCGACGACGTGCAGCACGAAGGCGGCGGCGACCGCGGCGTCGAAGGCATTGCCCCCGCGCTCGAGGACCCCCTGCGCGGTTGCGGTGGCGATCCAGTGGGTCGACGCGGTCATGCCGAACGTGCCCGTCAGCGTCGGGCGCGTCGTGAAGGACGACGGAGAGCTGTACGCCACGGGTCAGCGGCCGCCGCGGGCGATCCAGGCCTCGATCTCGTCGGCCGTGCGGGGGATGGCGGCCGACAGGTTGACCGGGCCCTCGGCCGTCATGAGGATGTCGTCCTCGATCCGCACGCCGATGCCGCGATACTCCTCGGGGACGGTGAGGTCGTCGATCTGGAAGTACAGGCCCGGCTCGATCGTGAAGACCATGCCCGCTTCGAGGATGCCGTCGTAGTACATGTCGCGGCGGGCCTGTGCGCAGTCGTGCACGTCGATGCCGAGGTGGTGGCTCGTGCCGTGCACCATGTAGCGCCGGTGGTGGCCACCGCTGTCGGCGTCGAGCGCCTCCTCGGCGGTGACGGGCAGAAGCCCCCATTCGGCCACGCGCGTCGCGATGACCTGCATCGCCGCCTCGTGTATCGAGCGGAACCTCGCCCCGGGCTGGGCCGCGGCGAAGGCGGCGTCCGCCGCCTCGCGCACCGTCTCGTACACCTTGCGCTGCACGTCGGTGAAGCGGCCGCTCACCGGGAGGGTGCGCGTGATGTCGGCGGTGTAGAGACTGTCGACCTCGACGCCGGCGTCGATGAGGATCAGGTCGCCCGGCACGACGGCGCCGTCGTTGCGCGTCCAGTGGAGATAGCACGCGTGGGGACCGGATGCCGCGATCGTGTCGTAGCCGACCGCGTTGCCGTCGCTGCGCGCACGCTGGTGGAACACGCCCTCCACGACGCGCTCGCCGCGAGGGTGCGCCACGACCGCGGGGAGGTTCGCGACGATGTCGTCGAATCCGGATGCCGTGACCTGGACCGCGAGCTCCATCTGGCCGATCTCGTACGCGTCCTTCACCAGGCGCAGCTCCGACACGAACCGGGTGAGGTCGTCGTCCTCATCGAGGACGACGTCTCCGTCGCCGGCTTCGAAGTCGTCGATGTGCGCGGTCGCGAGGCCGAGGTCCGCGGCGACGCCGGCCAGCGCGGGCCGCGGACCGATCCAGAACTCGCCGATCGAGGCATCCGAGTAGAACTCGCTCGTCGTGCGGTCGGCCCGCTCGCGGAAGTACAGCGTGATGTCGTGGCCGAGGGGGGCGCGCGGCTCGAACACGAGCACGGCGCCGGGCTCGGAGTCGGACGCCCAGCCCGTCAGGTGCGAGAAGGCCGAGTGCGCGCGGAACGGATAGTCGGTGTCGTTGCTGCGCTGTGTGAGCTCGCCCGCCGGGATCACGAGGCGCTTGCCCGGGAATGCGGCCGAGACGGCCTCCCGACGCGCGGCCGCGAAGGCGGCCTGCGGGCGTGCCGGCGGAGCGGACTCGGGACGTTCGGCCCAGCCGGTCGAGATGGTGTCGAGGAAGCCCTGACCGTACGGCTGACGGCGGTTCGTGCTGACCGGGGTCTCGGTCGAGGTCTCGGTGGTGCTCGTGGCGCCGGGGGACTGCTCGCTGGCTGCGCTGCTCATGCCTCCCAGTCTCGCACGGGCCCAGGGGCGCGGGCAGTTCAGCCGGCGGGGTCGTACTGGACGATGAGCGGGCGGTGGTCGGAACCCGAGTCGTCGAGCGAGCGCAGCACCAGAGAGCCGGTCGCACGCCACTGCTGCGTCGCCATCACGTGGTCGATCGGGGCGCCGAGGATGGCGGGCATGTCGGCCGACCACGTGCCGAGGGCGCCGTTGCCGGTCTCGGCTGCGGCATCGGTGCAGTGGCCGAGCGTGGCGCCTTCCAGCCCGAGACCCGACATGTGGTCGACCGTCGCGTTGAAGTCGCCTGCCATGATCACGTTGCCGTCGCCGCACTGATCGGCCAGCCACTGGAGGTCGTCGCGCCAGTTCTGCATATAGCTCGGGCGGGGCGCGACCGCGTGGACGGCCACGACGATGGGCCCTTCGCCGGAGACGGGCATCGCGACGGCGCTCGGCACGGTCGAGGTGTTGCTGCTGCCGTCGAGCGACGACTCGATCACGGCGTAGTCACCGAGCTCGGGCGAGATCAGGAGAGTCGTCGAGCCGGCGTCCCATTCCGTCGACGGATCCGAGGCGTGGTGCGCCCACATGCGGTGGCCGAGGTCGCGCATCGCGATGGCGACGCTCTCGCCGGTCTCGATGGTCGTCTCGGGGAGTGCGACGATGTCGGCGTCCATCGCGACCGCGATCTTCGCGATCGTCTCGGGCGGTGTCGCGGGGCCTGCCGTGTTCCACGTCATGACCCGGATGGACGCGTCGGTCTTCGCGGGGAGCGGGTCGCTGCCCAGGCCGCCGCGGGACGACATCACCGCGACGTTCGCGACGGTCGCGAGCCCCGCCACGACCGCGAGCGAGAACGCGAAGGCGCGGATCGGCCGGGCGATCGAGAAGAGGAGCGCGAGCAGCGCGGCGGCGGCGAACGCGACCGCGAGGATGCCGCGGAAGGACACGATCTGGGCGATGGGATAGATGCGCTCGACGCGGAAGAAACCCGGGAACGTCAGCACCGCTGCAGCGATCGCGCACAGCACGGTGACGAGGATCCCGAGCAGGCGAAGCACGACGGCGACTCTATGCGAGCAGGCTGTGAGATCCGTCAGCGCACGCGGGCGTGGCGCATTCGGCCCGCGCTACGCTCGGAGGATGCCCGGACCCCAGCGCTTCGAAGGGCCGAGCGACCTGCACCTGCACTCGGCGAACTCCGACGGCACGCAGCCTCCCGCCGAGGTGATGGCGTCCGCCCATCGGCACGGTGTGCGCACGGCCGCCCTCACCGACCACGACACCACGTCCGGCTGGGCGGAGGCGGCCGAGGCCGCGACATCCCTCGGCATGACGTTCCTGCCCGGCATGGAGCTGTCGGCGCGCCACGAGTGGCGCAGCGTCCACGTGCTGGCGTACCTTCCCGACCCCGACGAGCCGGCGCTGCGGGCCGAGACCGCGCGGATCCGCTCGTCGCGACTGGATCGCGCGCGGCTGATGGCAGACCGCATCGCGCGCGACTACGACCTGGTGTGGGACGACATCCTCGAGCAGACCACCGACGGCGCGACCGTCGGCCGCCCGCACATCGCCGACGCGCTGGTGGCGCGGGGCCTCGTGCGCGATCGCGCCGAGGCGTTCGCGGGCATCCTGAGTCCCCGCGGTGACTACTACGTCGCGCTGTACGCTCCGGACCCCGTCACCGCGGTGGGCCTCGTCGCCGGCGCCGGGGGAGTACCCGTCATCGCGCATCCCGCCGGGCGCGCCGGCCTGCTCCCGATGCGGCTGATGGAACGGATGCTGGACGCCGGCCTGGCGGGCTTCGAGCTGGGTCATCGGGAGAATCGCGATCCCGCGCTCACCACCCTGCGCGACCTGTGCCGCGAACGCGACCTCGTCGTGACCGGCTCCAGCGACTACCACGGCCTGGGCAAGCCCAATCAGCCGGGGGAGAACACGACGACCGACGAGATGGTGTCGCGCATCATCGCCATGGCGGACGGAAGCGCCCCCGTCTACCCGTGAGGGTGGGCGGGGGCGCTTGTGCGACCGCGTATGCGGCGGCTCAGATCGCGACGACCGGCGCGGCGCCGATCAGCTCAGGGCCTTGGCCTTCAGCGCGTCGTACTCGGCCTGCGTGATCGTTCCGGCGTCGAGGAGTCCCTTCGCCTTGGCGATCTCCTCAGCCGGGCTCGCGCCGGCGCCGGCGACGGACTTGATGTAGGCGTCCTGCGCCTTCTGCAGCTCCGAAGCCTCCTTCGCGCTGCGCCGGGCCATGCCGTTTCCGCGCGCGATCAGGTAGATGAGCAGCGTCAGGAAGGGCACGAAGATCAGGAAGATGATCCACACGGCCTTCCACCAGCCGTTCAGCTTGTGGTCGCGGAACAGGTCGGCGATCACGGCGAACAGCGCGAACAGGTACGCCATGAAGAAGAAGATCCAGAGGAACCACCAGATGATGTCCCAGAAGGACCCCCAGAAGCCCTGGTACTCATAGCCGGTGGTGACGGCCTCGATGAAGCGCATCGTGTGCCTTTCGTGATTGCGAGGTACCGGCGCCCTGCGCGCCGTCCGCGCTCACAATAGCGCTGTCGCGGCGCCGTATGACGGCGCCGCGACAGCGCAAGAGCAGATTCAGGCGCCGACGGTGGCCCCGCCCGCGGGAGCCGACCCGCCGCTGCCGCCGCGGCGGCGACGGCGGCGCCGCGGAGCGGGCTTGCCGTCGTGGTGCTCCTTGCCGCCGCCGTCGTGCGTTCCGCCGCCCTCGGCGGCGCGGTCGCCGTCGGTGCTCGCCGACGCGCCGTGCCCGTGGGCCGCACCGGCCTCCGCCTCGGCGGTCTGGAACGTGGAGCCGACCTTCTCGGGCGAGCCCGACCGGCGACGGCGACGCCGGCGGCTCGGAGCCTGCCCGTTCGCCTCGACCTCGGCGGCAGCATCCGCCGCCCTCTCGGGCTGCACGCGGACGGCCTGGGTCTTCGGGGCCGTCACGATGCGGCCCTTCGTGCCCGCCGGGATGTCGAGGTCGGAGAACAGGTGCGGGCTCGACGAGTAGGTCTCGACGGGCTCGGGCTGGCCGAACTCGAGAGCGCGGTTGATGAGGGCCCACTTGTGCAGGTCCTCCCAGTCGACGAACGTCACCGCGATGCCGGTCTTGCCGGCGCGGCCGGTGCGGCCCGCGCGGTGCAGGTACGTCTTCTCGTCGTCAGGGATGGTGTGGTTGATGACGTGCGTGACGTCGTCGACGTCGATGCCGCGCGCGGCGACGTCGGTCGCGATGAGGACGTCCTTCTTGCCCGCCTTGAAACCGGCCATGGAGCGCTCGCGCGACTCCTGGCTCATGTCGCCGTGGACGGCGCCCGCGTTGAACCCGCGGTCGTTGAGCTCGTCGACGAGCTTCTGCGCCGCGCGCTTCGTTCGCGTGAAGATGACGGTCTTGCCACGCCCGTCGGCCTGCAGGATGCGCGCGATGACCTCGTCCTTGTCGAGCGAGTGCGCGCGGTACACCAGGTGGCGGATGTTCGCCTGCGTGAGTCCCTCGTCGGGGTCGGTGGCGCGGATGTGGATCGGGTTCGACATGAACCGGCGCGCGAGGGCGACGATCGGCCCGGGCATCGTCGCGGAGAACAGCTGGGTGTGACGGATCGCCGGGACCTTGGAGAAGATCTTCTCGATGTCGGGGAGGAACCCGAGGTCGAGCATCTTGTCGGCCTCGTCGAGGACGACCTCGGTCGCGTTCGACAGGTCGAGCAGGCGCTGGTTGTTGAGGTCGATGAGGCGGCCCGGCGTGCCCACGACGATCTGCGCGCCCGCCTTCAGCTGGTCGATCTGCCCCTCGTACGCCTTGCCGCCGTAGATGGCGACGACGCTCGTCGAGCGGTTCGAGGTCAGCATGTCCATGTCCTCGTACACCTGCACCGCGAGCTCGCGGGTGGGAACGACGATGAGCGCCTTGACACCGGGAGCCGGGTCGGCGCCGAGACGCTGCACGACGGGGATGCCGAAGCCGAACGTCTTGCCGGTGCCGGTCTTGGCCTGGCCGATGATGTCCTGGCCGGGCAGGCCGAGGGGGATGGTCTGCTCCTGGATGGGGAACGCGTCGACGATGCCCTTCGCAGAGAGCGCATCGACGATGTCCTGATCGACGCCGAGTTCGGCGAAGGTCGTCACGATGTGTGCCTGTCCGGCAGTGGGATGCTGCCTGGGTTCATGCCCGGGCGCGTGTCCGGCCTCTTGAGGGCCGCCGCGCGGGCGGAAGTGCGATCCACGCCCTTCTTTCCCACAGGCGCGGGCGCCCCGATCCGACGCCGGGGCCGGCATCCACGATACCGGAGGTCGCCCGCGCGGGCACGGAGCCAGCATCCCCGTAGTCTTTCCTGCATGGTCAAGTGGTTCTGGCAGCGCCGCGACACGGGGCGCAAGCTCCAGCTGCGCTCGCGTGACGAGCTGAGCGGCGGCAACCGTGTCGACTTCGAGGAGCTCGCCCCCGACATCGACACGTTCCTCGGCCAGGCCGCCTATCTGCAGCTGGGCTTCTTCGAGACCCTCACCGAGCTGATCCAGACCATCCCCGAGCTGAGCGAGAAGGAGGCGGTCTCACGGGCCGCCGGGGCTGCGCTCACGAAGCATGAGGCGCTCGTCGCCCTCATCCGCGAGCGCGGCGACGACCCCACCGAGATCATGCGGCCGTTCCGCGAGCCGCTGGACGCGTTCCGCGCTGCGACGCACGGTGTGCGCCCTCAGGAGACGATGCTGTCGGTGCACATCACGGCGGGCATGCTCGACGACTTCTACCTCGCTCTGTCGGCGAGCTACGGCGAGACGGGCGACCGCGTCGCGCGGATCCTGCAGGCCGACGACGATCGCCAGGCGATCGTCGAGCTGATCTCCCAGGCGATCACGAGCGACCCCGAGTGGAAGTCGCTGCTCGCCCTGTGGGGGCGCCGCCTGGTCGGCGACACCCTGCTCATCGCGCGCGCAGCGCTGCGGCCGACCGACCTCGGCTCGGCCGCGGAAGAGAAGGTGGAGCCCGTCTTCACCGAGCTCATGGCGGCGCACTCCCGGCGCATGGACGCCATGGGGCTGGCGGCCTGACACACGGGGACGGATGCCGCGGAGGCGCGCAGCCCCGAGACCGGAGCACGCGCACCCCAGCCGGATCAGCCGATGCCGAGGCGCACCTTCTCGCGCGCATCGCGGGCCACCCGCGCACGAGAGACGAGGATGATCGCCGGGTAGGTGACCGCGATCGGGACGATCAGCGCCGCGAGCCACGGCCACGGCGTGTCGATGCCGACGCCGAGCCAGGTGAGGATAGACCACGCCGCGCCCGCCGAAACGGCGCCGATCATCGGGGCCAGCACGACACCGCGCGTCAGACGCTGGTGCAGCTGGAAGTGGATCCCGATGCCGACGACCGCGCCGACGATGAACGCGATGAGGATCTGCACTGGTCCGGGTCCGCTCAGGCGACGAAGCCGACGCGGCGCGACTCCTCGGAGCCGAGCTCGACGTAGGCGAGGCCCGCGGTCGGGACGATGTACGAGTTGCCCTTGGCATCGGCGAACGTCACGTGCGTGGCGCCGGCGTCGAGGGCCGCGGCGATGGACTTCTTGACGTCGGCAGCGGGCTCGTTCGTCTCGAAGTTGAGCTCGCGGCCGGTGTTCGCGATGCCGATGCGGATCTCCACGTGACTGACCTCCTGCGCGGGGCGATAGTTGTCTTGCCGGATGGCTGAGGGCCGCTGCTGGCTGAAGGCCTCAGGGCTCCCCGGACGCATGGCAACTCTACGACACCGCGCAGGGGCATCCGCCCGTCGCCGGAACGCTCTGGGCGAACGCCGATGTCGCCCCTTCGCGCTAGCGTCGAGGGGTGACTTCGGGCAAGCCAGACCGCGCGGCGTACCGCCCCGATGCACCGCAGCGGGCCGTGCTCGCATTGCCGTCGGACGCATCGGGTGTGGTGGTGGGAGCACCGGGGGCCGGAAAGACCGAGACCCTGATCGCCCGCGTCGCCGCCCTGATCGAGGGCGGCATCGAACCCGATTCGGTGCTCGTGCTGACCCCTTCGCGGCAGACCGCGACAGCCCTTCGCGACCGGCTCGGCCTCGCCGTGGGCGTGGCGACGAGGGGGCCGCTCGCGCGCTCGGTCGCCTCGTACGCCTTCCAGATCGTGCGGGCGCACGCCGTCGCCGCGGACGCCGATCCGCCGCAGCTTCTCACCGGCGGCGACGAGGACCAGATCATCCGCGACCTCCTCGAAGGCGACGACGAGGACGAAGCCGCCGGCGCTGTGCGGTGGCCGGACTGGCTCGGTCCGGCGATCCGCGGCACGTCCGAATTCCGCACGGAGGTGCGCACGTTCCTCGCGGAATGCACCACCCTCGGCATCGAACCGCGCCGCCTGCGCGAGCTGGGCGAGCGCCACGAGCTGCCGGCCTGGGTGGCGCTGTCCTCCTTCTTCTCCGAGTACCTGCAGGTTCGGAGCGCCATGCGCGGCGCCCACCGCGATGCCGCGGGGCTCGTCCGCGAAGCCGTCGGACTGCTGAGGACCGCTCCGGCGGGAAGCCCGGCGGTCGACGCAGCGCGGGTGGTGCTGGTCGACGATGCTCAAGAGCTCACCCTCGGTGGGGTCGAGCTGCTCGAGGCCGTGCGCGCCCGCGGTGCCGCGGTGCTCGCCTTCGGCGACCCCGACGTCGGGTCGGGTTCCTTCCGCGGCGCCACCCCGGAGAACTTCGCCCGGCTGGCGGCGTCGCTCGGCGCCGTGCACGTGCTCGCCGAAGGGCATCGCGGCACCGCGTGGCAGCGGGAGCTCGTCGGCCGCGTCACGCAGCGCATCGGCGCGGTCGGCGTGGTCGCACATCGCGGCGCGGCGTCGGGCGCCGAGGCCGACGACTCCGTGCGGGTGCTCACGCTGCGCTCGGCGGCGGAGGAGTACGACGCCGTCGCGCGGGTGCTGCGTGAGCGACACGTGCACGACGGCGTGCCGTGGGGCGCCTGCGCCGTCATCGCGCACGACACGCGGCAGGTCGCCGCGCTCGAGGCCGAGCTGTCGGCCCGGGAGGTGCCGGCTCGCTCGAGCGGCCCGGGGCGCGCCCTTGGCACGGTGCGGCCGGTCGCCGACCTGCTGCGCCTCATCGAGCTCGCCTCGCGCGACGAGTGGACGTTCGACGATGTCTCCGCGGCACTCGTCGGCACCTACGGACGCCTCGACGTGATGGAGCTGCGCCGGCTGCGCTCGGCGCTGCGGCACACCGAGCTGAGACGCCTCGTCGGGAGCGAGGTGCCCCGCGCCGATGGCGTCGAGGGCGCAGGTGGCGTCGAGGGCGCCGAAGCTCGGGCGGGCGCGGAGAGCGCCGCGGTCGCCGAGCGCTCGGGTCGCGAGCTCCTGCTCTCGGCGATGCGTCAGCCGCTCGAGTTCGACCTGATCGACACGCGTGAGGCCCGGCGTGCGGCATCGCTGGCGCGCACGCTCGCGGCCTTGCGCGCGGACCTCGACCGCGGCGCGACCGCGCACGAGCTGCTCTGGACGGCGTGGGACCGGAGCACACTCGAGCGCACGTGGGGTGAGCTCGCCCGCGGCAACGGTCCCCTCGCCGAGCAGGCGAACCGCGATCTCGACGCGCTCGTGGCGCTCTTCCAGGCCGCCAAGCGCTTCGTCGAGCGGTCGCTCGACGCAGATCCGCGCGTCTTCGCCCGGTCGATCCTCGACAGCGGCGTCGCCGAGGACCGCCTCGAAGCGCCGACCCGCGACGACAGTGTGCGCATCATGACGCCGGCCGGTGCCCTCGGGCTCGAGTTCGACACCGTCGTCGTGGCCGGCGTGCAGGACGGCGTCTGGCCCAACACCCGCCTGCGCGGGAGCCTCCTCGACACCTGGCGGCTCGCGGATGCCGCCACCCGCGCCGACGGCGAGACCCTCGGCGCGTTCGACCGCCGCCGCGGGGCGATGCACGACGAGCTGCGACTGCTCGCCCGCGCGCTGTCGCGCGCGACCGCCCAGGTGATCGTCACGGCCGTCGACGACGACGACACCGGTCCGAGCGTGTTCTTCGAGCTTCTGCCCGACCCCGAGCCTTTCGACCTCGATCACCCCGTATCGCTGCGCGGCCTCGTCGCGCGGCACCGGCGCACCCTCACGACGGCGGGTCTGCGCTCGGCCCCCGTGTCAGGGCTCCTCGCCCAGCCGGCGGCGCGGGCCGCGGAGCAGCTCGCGCTGCTGGCGGATGCCGGGGTGCCAGGTGCCTGGCCGCACGAGTGGTACGGCGTCGCGGCGCCGACCTCGACCGGGCCGCTACGCGATCTCGCCAGGGAGGACGTCCGCGTCTCTCCCTCGCGGCTGCACGCCCTGGAAGAGTGCGAGCTCAACTGGGTCATCGCCGACCTCGGCGGCGCTCCGGGCGGCACCACCGCGGGCCTCGGCACCATCATCCACGCGGCGCTCGAGCATGCGTCCGGCCACGACGAGGCGGCCCTGTGGGCGCAGGTGGAGTCGCGCTGGGGCGAGCTGACGTTCGAAGCGGGCTGGCGGGATCGCGCGGAGCAGACCCGCGCACGCGATCTGGTGCGGCGCCTGCACCTGTACCTGCGGCGGTTCGACGACGCCGGTGGGAAGCTGATCGGGGCAGAGCCGCACTTCGAGGTCGTGATCCCACTGGACGACGCAGCAGGCGAGCCCCGGGCGGCCGGCTCCGCGTTCGACGTC
This sequence comes from Microbacterium ureisolvens, assembly GCF_019511645.1. GTDB lineage: Bacteria > Actinomycetota > Actinomycetes > Actinomycetales > Microbacteriaceae > Microbacterium > Microbacterium ureisolvens_A. The sequence continues at coordinate 22,731 of NZ_JAEUAX010000001.1, forward strand.
GTCGCCGAGGCGAGGGAGCACCGCGTCCTCCTGTCGGGTTACATCGATCGTGTCGAGCTGACTCCGGAGGGAACGGTGGTCATCATGGATCTCAAGACCGGCAAGCGGGAGCCGCAGACCGACGCCAAGGTGCTCGACAACCCGCAGCTCGCCGCCTATCAGCTCGCCTTCGAGTCGGGCGCGATCCCCGAGGCGAAGGGCTTCGCGCCCGGAGGTGCCAAGCTCCTGGTGCTCCGGCCCACGGCGACGAAGTCCGACTACGTCACGCCCTGGCAGCCGCCGTTCGACGACGAGCGCCGGGAGGCGTTCGTCGGCCGCATCCGCACCGCGGTCGGGGTCATGCGCGGGGTGAGCTTCACCGCGCCTTACGAGGAGCACTGCCGCGACGAGCACTCCTATGGGCTGTGCCGCATCCACACGGTCGGCGCGGTGAGCGCCTCGTGACCCTCGTGCAGCCGGCGGACACGCGATCCGTGTCCGAGGCGCCGATCCTCTCGGCGCGTGTGATCGCCGCCGCACTCGGACAGTTCCCGCCGACCGACGAGCAGGTCGCCGTCATCGAGGCGCCGCTGACGCCCGCCCTCGTCGTCGCCGGCGCCGGCAGCGGCAAGACCGAGACGATGGCGGCCCGCGTCGTATGGCTGGTCGCGAACGGCATCGTGCGCCGCGACGAGGTTCTCGGGCTGACCTTCACCCGCAAGGCCGCCGGCGAACTCGCCGAGCGCATCCAGAAGCGTCTCGCGCGCCTGTCCGAGTTCGAGCGCCGCGGCCTGCTGCCGTCGCTCCCCGCGCTCGCGGAAGAAGGGCGGCTCGACGTGTTCGGCGCGCTCGAGCGGTCCGGCCTCGACGGGGCGCGGGCGTCGGCCGAGCGTCACCGCCTGCTCGATGCGCTCGCGCACGGGCTGGCCGCCCTCCCGCAGGACTCCGTCGACGACGCGCTCCTGCACCGGCCGAGCGTCGCGACCTACAACAGCTTCGCCGATCAGATCGTGCGCGAGCACGCGCTGCGGATCGGGCGCGATGCCGAGGCCGCGGTCCTCTCGGAGTCCGCGGCGTGGCTCCTCATGCGTCGCGTCGTGTTCGCCTCCGACGATCCGCGATTGGAGGCCCGAGGAGAAGCGGTGCGCACGATCGTCGACGCGGCGCTGCGCATCGCCCGCGACGGGGTCGACAACCTCGTCGACTTCGACGCGCTCGCCGCGTTCCCCGAGCGCTTCGGCGCCGTGCGCGAGCTGCCGTCGACCAATCGGCGCACGACGGTCTACGCCGACGTCGCCGATGCCGCCGATCGGATCGACGCGCTCGCAATGCTGGCAGACCTCGCGCGCGAGTACGCAGCCGAGAAGCTCCGGCTCGGGGTCATCGACTTCTCCGACCAGGTCGCCGGTGCACTGCAGGTGGTCGCGAGCCACAGCGCGGTCGCCGACGAGCTGCGCGACCGCTACCGCGTCGTGCTGCTGGACGAGTACCAGGACACCTCCGTCGTCCAGACCGACCTTCTGGCCGCCCTCTTCGCCGGCACAGGGGTGATGGCGGTCGGTGACCCGCACCAGGCGATCTACGGATGGCGCGGCGCCAGCGCGGGCAACCTCGGTGGCTTCGCGGCGGCATTCGCTCCCGGCGCGGCTTGCGCGCAGTATTCGCTTCTCACGAGCTGGCGCAACAGCGCCTCGGTGCTGACGGCGGCGAACGCCGTGCTCGCGCCGCTCGCCGCGTCGGCTTCCGTCGCCGTCGGCGAGCTGCAGCCGCGTCCGGGGGCGCCCGCCGGAGTCGTCGAGCTCGGCTTCGATGCCGACCTCGACACCGAGGCGGAGCGCGTCGCGGAGTGGTTCGGGCGGGTGCGCGCCGAGCGCGCCGACGACGGTCGAACGACCACCGGGGCAATCCTCTTCCGCAGCAAGAAGCACATGGTCCGCTTCGGCGACGCGCTCGGGCGCCGGGGCATCCCGCACCGGATCCTCGGCCTCGGCGGCCTGCTCTCGACCCCCGAGGTGGTGGACGTGGTGTGCGCGCTGCGCGTCATCAGCGACCCGTCGGCAGGCTCGGCGCTGATCCGGCTGCTGTCGGGGCCACGGTGGGCGATCGGTCTGCCCGACCTGCGCGAACTCGCGGCGCTGTCCCGCCGGCTCGCGCGGCATGACACCGCACTGCAGCCGCTCGCGCCCGAAGTCGTCGAGCGCATCCGGGGCAGCGCCGGCGACGACGACGGGTCACTCGTCGACGCCCTCGACTTCATCCTGCGCCAGAAGCCTGATCACGGCTGGCTGGCAGGCTTCACGCCCGAGGCGCGCGAGCGGCTGCGGGACGCGGCATCCGTCTTCGCGGGACTGCGTCAGGCGAGCGCCATGCCGATCCCGGAGCTGGTGCGGCTGATCGAGCTGGAGCTGCGGCTCGACATCGAGCTCGCCGCGAACGAGTCTCGAGGCCCTGCGCGCATCGCGTCGGCGCAGCTGCGGGCTTTCGTCGACGAGGTGCACGCGTTCCTCGCCGCCGACGAGACCGGTTCGCTGACGAGCCTGCTCGCCTGGCTCGAGCACGCCGAGCAGCTGGACGAGTTCGCGCCCCGCACCGAGCCGCCCGAGGACGACGTCGTGCAGCTCTTGACGATCCACGGGTCGAAGGGGCTCGAGTGGGACGCCGTCGCCGTCGTGCGCCTGGTCAAGGACGAGCTGCCGAGTGCGCCGCGAGATACGAAGGCCTGGCTCGGATTCGGCGTGCTGCCCTACGCGTTCCGCGGCGACTCGGCCTGGCTGCCCGCCCTCGGCTGGCAGTCCGCGACGACCCAGCAGGAGCTCAAGGAGGCGATCGAGACGTTCGTCGAGGCCAACCGCGCCCGGCAGCTCGAAGAAGACCGCCGGCTGGCGTACGTCGCAGTCACCCGCGCCCGCGACCACCTGCTGCTCACCGGGGCGACGTGGTCGGGCACCAAGCGCCCGCGGACGCGCAGCACGTTCCTGGCCGAGATCGCCGAGGCGCTCGACGTGGCTCTCCCCGACGACGAGCCCGGCGACGACCCGTACCAGGGGGAGCGGCGCGTGCTGCAGTGGCCGATCGATCCGCTGGGCGCCCGGCGGGCGGCGGTCGCCGGCGCCGCGGCGGCCGTCCAGGAAGCACTCGACGCGCCCCGGGCCGAGATTGATCCGCAGGCGGCGCTGCTGCTCGCCGAGCGCGATGCGCGCCGCGCGCGCCCGGTGCACACGGCGCCGACCCGCATCGCCGCGTCCCGCTATAAGGAGTACGTCGCCGACCTCGACGGCACCCTCGCGGGCATCGCCCGGCCGATGCCCGAGCGCCCCTTCCGCCAGACACGCCTCGGCACTCTCTTCCACGCGTGGGTCGAGCAGCGCTCCGGCCGCACGGGGCTCGGCGGCTCGATCGACGACGCGCTGTGGGAGACCGACGAAGACGTCCCGGGCACCGAGGCATCCGCCGAAGACGCCGCCGCACTCGCGGCGCTGCGCGAACGCTTCCTCGCGTCGGAATGGGCACCGCTGCGGCCGATCGAGGTCGAGACCGAGATCGATTTCACCACCATCGGCCCCGACGGCCTGCCGCACATCGTGATCTGCAAGCTGGACGCCGTGTACCGCCGCGAGGACCGCGGCGGCCGCATCGAGATCGTCGACTGGAAGACCGGCGTCGCCCCGCGCACCCCCGCCGAGAAGGACGAACGGATGCTGCAGCTCGAGCTGTACCGTCAGGCCTATCACTCGAAGCATGACGTGCCTCTCGACGAGATCGACGTCGCGCTGTACTACGTCGCGGAGGACGTCATCCTCCGCAACTGACCCCCATGGACGGCGCCGGGCGGTCCGCCGCCTCGCCGCGCCGTGTCAGTCGGCGAGCCAGCGGCGCAGTGCCGCCTCGGACGCACGCTCGGCCTCGGCCGCGGCATCCAGCCCGCCCTCGTCTTCGCGCGCGGGAGCGGCGCCCTGCTCCCGCGCGCCGGGAAGCGTGATGGGCGCGGTGGAGAGGTCGTCGTCCGGGTGCCGGCCGGGCAGCTGCACCGCCGACGCGTCCAGGTCGACGGGCCGGAACGCAGCGAGGTCGTCGGCAGAGATCTCCTGCGTGTCGAAGGACTCCGGGCCAGGGGCGACCGGCCCGGACTCGTGCCGGGCGTCGTCCTCGTCGGCGACCCACTGGGCCAGCTCTTCAGGATCGTACGCGTCGGTCTGCATCGACGTGTCGATCGTCGGTGCGCCGGCGCCGGGCGTGCGCTCGAGCAGCGCGATGGCGTCGTCGACGTCGAGTGCGGCGGCCGAGACGATGTCGTCGCCGGCCACACCCGCCGCCAGGGACTCCAGCAGCTCGACGGCGTCGCCGACGATGTCGTCGCGGTCGGTGTCGTGCCCGTGCACGAGCCATTTCGCGAACTCGAGCTCGGCATACAGGCGGGAGCGCTCGCGCGCCCGGGCATCGGGGGCGCGGCCGCTGTCGGCGACATAGGCGGCGTACACGTCTTCGGCGGCGTCCGGCGCGGACGCCAGCCATTGCAGGTCGGTCGCGGGGTCGCCGATCGACAGTCCGTGCCAGTCGAGCAGTCCGGTCACGGTCGGGACCCCGTCGAGGTCCTCGAACAGGAACGATGCGGCTCCGGCGCCGCCGAGCACGACGGCCGATTCGAACCGCCACAGCTCGTCCGCGTCCACGGCGCGGTGCCAGCGCTCCGCCAGGCTCACCGGCAGCCGACGGGTCGCCATAGCACGGTCGATCAGGCGCGTGACGTCGGCGCGCACCTGCTGCGGGGTGCGGGCGGGCAGCCCCTCGGCCTTGACGATGGAGTGCGGCAGTGCGTGCAGCGCCGCCAGCGCCGCGCCCAGCGAGGTGGCAGCGCCGCGTCCGGGCGGCAGATGTGCGGCGTCGACGCGGTAGCCGGGGAGGAAGTCGACGACGACCACCCGCGTGTCGCCGAGGCCTCCCTCTCCGAGCAGCTCGGGCGCACGGAAAGGCAGCAGGCCCCGCACACCTGGGGTGAGCGCCCTCAGCGCGCGCACCTCCGCGGCGAGCTCCGCGGCGGACGACGGGTCGGCGGGGACGCGCACGACCACGCGCCGCCCGTCGTCGAGGTCCGCGACCGCCGTGTCGTATCGGCCCCCGACTCCCTCCGTCAGGGCGCCGACTCCGACGACGCCGACCCGCGGGAGAGCCGACGTGACCGACGCGGCTAGAGTGAGGGGTGAGCGTGCCATGTGCCCAGGGTAGGTCGGCCACGCTCGTCCGTCCCCGCGCCACGCCCGGCCCTGAACGACGAAGCGGAGCATGTTCGATGACGGCGCCCGACAGCACGAGTCTGAATCCGCTGGCGCATCCCGGACTCGATCGCGCGGCCGATGAGAGGCTGATTCCCGACCTCCTCGAGTCGGCGAAGAGCGATGCTGGGTCCCGAGTCCTGGTGGTCGTGGGCGACTCCGCGCCGCTCGCGGCGGCGGACGCGCTGCTGTGGCTCACACCGTCGGACGTTCCCGGCGGAGCTGAGTGGGCGTTCCTCGGCCGGGGCGATGACGGTGCGGCGCTGCTGGGGGCCGTGTTCGCATCCCAGGACGATGAGCTGTTCGTCGCGCCGGCGGGGTGGGCGGGCCTGCGCACGGTCGGAGCGCTGCTCTCGGCGCGCGATGCCGGCGCATTCGTGGAGGCGCTGAGCCTCGGACGCTGGCTGATCGACGCCCCGTTCTGCCCGGCATGCGGCACGCGGACCGTCCTGGGCGATGCCGGCTGGTCGCGACGCTGCCCGAACTGCGGGCGCCAGCACTTCCCGCGCACCGACCCGGCGGTGATCGTCGCCATCACGAGCGCGGAGGACCCGGACCTGCTCCTCCTCGGCTCGAACGCGCTGTGGGGCGCCGACCGTTTCTCCTGCTTCGCCGGGTTCGTCGAGGCGGGGGAGTCGCTCGAGGCGGCAGTGCGTCGCGAGGTCGCCGAGGAGTCCGGCGTCGACGTGGGCACCGTGACGTACCGCGGGTCTCAGGCATGGCCCTATCCGCGCTCGCTGATGGTCGGCTTCCTCGCCGAGTCGCGCGACGATGCGGCGGCGCGCGCCGATGGCGAGGAGATCGCTGCGATCCGCTGGTTCACGCGCGACGAGATCGGCAAGGCGCTCGTCGGGGACGGGGATGTCGTGCTGCCCGGGCGGGCGTCCATCGCGCATCGGCTGATCGCCGACTGGCACGCGGAGCGCGGGTGAACGGCGGCGCCCTGTCCGGGCTCGACGAGCGCCAGCTCGAGGCGGCGACCGCGCTGCGCGGTCCGGTGGCGGTTCTGGCGGGAGCCGGCACGGGCAAGACCCGCGTCATCACGCATCGCATCGCGCACGGGGTCGACACCGGCGCATACTCGCCCGGGCGCGTCATGGCGGTCACCTTCACGACGAAGGCAGCCGGCGAGATGCGGGGGCGCCTGCGCGCGATGGGTGTGGCGGGGGTGTCGGCCCGCACGTTCCACGCGGCCGCCCTCGCACAGCTGAACTTCTTCTGGCCGTCGCTCGCCGGCGACACCGCCCCGGGAATCATCGACAACAAGGTGCGCATGCTCGCGCACGCCGCCGATGGCATCGGGCTCGCGCCCGACGTCGCCACGCTGCGCGACGTCGCGTCCGAGATCGAGTGGCGGAAGGTCTCGATGCTGAGCGTCGACGCGTACGCGGCGGCGCGCCCGAACGGGGTCGGCCGCCTCGGGGTCGACCGCGTCGTCGCCCTGCAGCACGCATACGAGAAGCTCAAGGACGAGCGCCGTCAGCTCGACTTCGAGGACGTCCTGCTCGCCTGCGCGGGCATGCTCGAGGCTGAGCCGCAGGTGGCCAAGGCCGTGCGCGAGCAGTACCGCCACTTCACCGTCGACGAATTCCAGGACGTCTCACCCCTGCAGAACCGGCTGCTCGAGCTGTGGCTGGGGGACCGCCGCGACCTCTGCGTCGTGGGCGACGCGAGTCAGACCATCTACTCGTTCGCCGGTGCCGATGCCGCATTCCTCCTCGACTTCCCGTCGCGGTACGAAGGCGCTCGCGTCGTCCGCCTCGAGACGAACTATCGGTCGGATGCCCCTATCCTGGCCGTCGCGAACGAACTCATGCGAGGGCGCCCCGGCGCGCTGCATCTCTCCGCCGCCGACCGCGACGGCGACACCGATGCTGCGGCGGTTCCCACGGTGACCGCGTTCGAGGACGACCGGGACGAGGCCCGCGCGGTGGCGGCGCGGATCACCGCGCAGATCGCGGACGGCACTGATCCGCGCCACATCGCGGTGCTCTACCGCGCGCACGCGCAGTCGGCTGAGCTCGTCGCGGCGCTCTCCGACGCGGGTATCGCGACGACGGTGCTGGGCGGCCGCCGCTTCTTCGACATGCCGGAGGTGCGGCAGGCGGTGATGGAGCTGCGCGCGGCCTCGGTCGCCCCCATCGAGAGCGGCTTGGTCGACACCGTGCGCGACATCCTGCGCTCTCGCGGCCTCACCGACGATCCGCCGGAGGCGGGCGGCGCGCTCCGTGACGCCTGGGAGGCCCGCGCCGCGCTGTTGCGGCTCGCCGAGGAGGCTCCCGCCGGCACGACTCTGCGCGCCTTCGCGGACGAGCTCACCGCGCGGGCCAAAGCCCACGACGAGCCTGCGATGCGCACCGTGACGCTCGCGACGCTGCACGCGGCGAAGGGCCTGGAGTGGGAGCACGTGCATCTGGTCGGTGTCGCGGAGGGCCTGCTTCCCATCTCCTATGCGACGACGTTCGAGCAGATCGACGAGGAGCGGCGGCTGGCGTACGTCGGCATCACGCGGGCCGGGCGAACGCTGTCACTGTCATGGGCGCGGGGCGTACGGGAGCGGCAGCCGTCACGGTTCCTGCGAGAGATCGGCAACGGCACTCTGGGTGCGGGCGGTGCGAGCGCACGTGCCGGTGCAGCGAGCCGGCGCGCAGGGTCACCGAGCGGGTCCGGTCGGCCGAAGGGTGCCGCGCGCGCTCCGCGATGAGCCGGCCCGCGACGAGGCCCGACTCCCACAGCACGGAGGGCTCGCTCTCGACACCGCGACCCAGCAGCTGCGCCGCCACCACGGGCCATGACGGGTCGCTGTCGCGGCGGTGAGCCGCGACGCAGGCCAGGCATGCGCTCCGCCCCGGCTCGACGAAGGGGCCGACCTCCGCACCCGAGCCGGTGAGGGCGACCGGCACATGGTCGACGTCCGCGCTCATGAGCGCGGCGGCCGCGCCGGGCGCCACCACGCGGTGGACGACGAAGACCACGGCCGCGGCATCCGTTCCGACGCTCCCGACGGGATCGAAGCGGTGGGCGGTGTCGACGGCGAAACCCTCGGAGGAAAGTCCCGCGGCGATCGCGTCGCGATGCCGGTCGGGCACGTCCTGAGCGCAGTGGATCATCACGCGGCGCGGGGTCGCGGCATCCGTCACGAGCGCCCGGCGGATGCGCGACAGGAACCGCGCCGCCGTCGCGGCGTCGGGAGCGCCCAGCGCCTGCGCGAACGGCACGGCCGCTTCGTCGGGTATGCCGCGCTCGAGCTCGCGCAGCAGCCGCTGCTGCCACGGCTGGGGATCGTCGAGCACGGCGACCGGCTCCGCGCCGAACTGGATCGTCGAATCAGTCCGCCACACGGGCGGATACGAGGGGTCGAGTCGCAGCATGCGCCCGATCCTGTCGCACGAGCCGGCGTAGGCGACCGGTATCCACAGGCCACGACACCGATTCGCGGTGGCGCGTCGGCCTGGGGAGGAGGCGGTGACCCGCTTCGGTTCGACTCCTACACGGGCCGATGGTCGTCAGGAGCGCCGCTCTCGCCCTCATCGCCGGAACCGTCCGACTCGGAAGGAGCGTCGGATGCCTCGCGCGCCGCCGATTCGCCGGGCTCCTCTCCCGCGAGCAGGCGCGCCAGGGCGTCGTCCATCTCATCGCGCACCGGCTCTTCGCCGCGCGCGCGTGCCTCCAGGCGGGCGACGAGCGCCGCGGGATCGTCGATGTCGGACGCGCCCGGCATGAGGTCGGGGTAGTCCCACAGTGCGTCGCGCGCGGCCGGGCCGACCGCATCCGTCACGGCGCGCCACATCGCGGCGGCCTCCCGCATGCGGCGCGGGCGGATCTCAAGGCCGACGAGCGAACCGAGCGCGCGCTCGGCAGGGCCGCCGACGGCGCGGCGGCGGCGCACGGCCTCCGAGATGCGGTGCGCCGAGGGGAGCCGCGACGTGGCGTCCTCGGTGACGACCTCCACCCATCCCTCGATGGCGGCGAGGAGGTTCTCGAGCCGTGCGAGGGCGGCATCCTGCGCCTCGGAGCGGGCCGGGAGGAGCGCGCCGCTCTCGATCGCACGGCGGAGCTCCTCGGGCTCGGACGGGTCGAAGCGGGTCGCGAGATCTTCGAGCGCGTCGGTATCGACGTGCACGCCCCGTGCGAAGTCGGTCACCTGTGAGATGACGTGCAGGCGCAGCCAGCGCGCGTGGCGGAACAGGCGCGCGTGCGCGAGTTCGCGCGTGGCGACGTAGAGCGCGAGCTGGTCCTCGGGCACCTCGAGGTCGCGGCCGAAGTCGGCGAAGTTCTGCGGGAGGATCGCCGCCTGACCGTCGGGCATCAGCGGGATGCCGACGTCGCCGCCGCTCACGACCTCCTTGGACAGGTTGCCGACGACCTGACCCAGCTGAGACGCGAAGAGAGAGCCGCCGACCGTGCGCATGAGGCGGCCGGCGCCCTGCACCAGGCCCTGCATGTCTTCGGGTGCCTGCTCGCTCAGCGCCGTCGTGAGGGCGTCCGCGATGCTCGTCGCGACCGGCGCCGCGAGCTCCTGCCATACCGGCAGCGTGGCGTCGACCCACGCGCCGCGCGTGAGCGTTGCCGGCGGAGTCGGCAGTTCGGAGATGGTGGTCGCCTCGCTCAGCCACAGCGTCGCCAAGGCGAACGCCTGGTCGAGGTCCGTGCGCTGGCCCGCGGTCACGCCGAGGCCTTCCTGGTTGGCGATGTGCAGCGCCTGCCGCTTGGCCATGTCCCACGAGATGCCGCTCTCGTCGGCGCCTTCGAACGCGCCCTGCAGCTGCCGCATGACCGCCTGCATCATCGCGGGGTCGATGTTCATGCCCGACAGGCGCGAGAGCTGCTCGGGATCGAAGTCTCCTGCCGCACCGCCGAATAGCTGGCGGATGAGCTCCTGGAAGTCGTCCTCGGGGCTCGGGCCGCTCCCGCCCGTGACGTCGTCTGCCACTTCAGCCGCCTTTCAGCCGGTCGATGGGGTTGCGTTCTACGCTAGTCGCAGCATCCGTCGCACTCCCCGGCAGGGACCCCTCACGCCTTACGCCGGTCGCGAACGACCAGGCGCATCAACGACAAGGCACGGAAGAGAGGTCCCGCGTGGCCCTGTTCGACGAGAACACGACGATCGAGCCCGCCCCGCGGCCGCGGATGTCGCGCCGCACGCTGGCTGGTGTGTGGGCGCTCGCCGTCGCGATGGTGGTGCTGCTCGTCATCACGTTCCTGCCGACGTCGTACGTCATCCAGCGCCCCGGACCGGTGTACAACACCCTCGGCACGGCTCAGAACGCCGACGGCGACGAGGTGCCCCTGATCTCGGTCGAAGGCGCTGACACGTACCCGACCGGCGGATCGCTGGACCTCCTCACCGTGCAGGTGCAGGGAAACCGCGAGCACACGCCGTCATGGTTCGAGCTGGCTATGGCGTGGTTCGACCCGAGCCGTGCCGTCATGCCGATCGACGCGATCTTCCCCGAGGATCAGACCACCGACGAGCGCAACGAGGAGAGCGCCCGGATGATGGTGGACTCGCAGCACGAGGCGACTGCCGCCGCGCTGACGGAGCTCGGCTACGACGTCGGGGCGACGCTGGCGGTGCACTCCATCATCGACGGTGCCGCCGCCGAGGGCATCCTCGAGCCGGGCGATCTGATCCTCGCGGCGAACGGCGAGGAACTCACGGACGTCTCTACCCTCCGCTCCGTCATCAACGAGGGGGAGGGCGCGCCCGTCGAGCTGCTCATCGAGCGGGACGGCGAGCAGCAGACCGTGGAGGTCACCCCGAAGGAGACCACCGACGACGAGCGCGAGACGAGCTGGATCCTGGGGGTCAACCTCACCACGGACTACGACTTCCCGATCGACGTCACGATCCAGCTCAACAACGTCGGCGGTCCGAGCGCCGGCATGATGTTCGCGCTCGGCATCATCGACACGCTCACCCCGGGCGAGCTCAACGGCGGTGAGCAGGTCGCCGGCACGGGCACGATCACCGCCGACGGCGAGGTCGGGCCGATCGGCGGCATCCGTCAGAAGATGTGGGGCGCGGTTGATGCCGGGGCACGGTGGTTCCTCGCCCCCGAGGCGAACTGCGACGAGGTCGTGGGCCACATCCCCGGCGATCTGCGTGTGTTCTCGGTGGAGGACCTCGACGACGCCCTGGCCGTGCTCGACGCGGTGAGCGAGGGCGGCGATCTCGATTCGCTCCCGACCTGCGCCGTGCGGTGACGAGGATCGTGCCCGAAACGTTGCGAGTTTCTTAGAGTTCGCCCAGGGAGGACAAGGCGGGCGCCGAGAATCGCGCGCCTAGGATGGGAACGTGACCACGACCTCCGCGCCGACCCCGGCCACACCCTCTCGCACCCGACGCGTCATCGCCATCACCCTCGCGGTCATCGCCGCACTCGTTGTGGCGTTCTTCATCTTCGCCAGCCTCTACGCGGACTGGCTCTGGTACGACCAGCTCGGGTTCTCGGAGGTGCTGCTGACCCAGTGGGTCGCGCGCGTCGTGATGTTCGTCGTCGGCTTCCTCGGCATGGCTGTGCCGGTGTGGCTCTCGATCCAGCTCGCGTACCGGCTGCGTCCGGTGTACGCGCGCCTGAGCTCCCAGCTCGACCGTTACCAGGAGGTCGTCGAGCCGCTGCGCCGCCTCGCGATGTGGGGCATCCCGATCTTCTTCGGGTTCTTCGCCGGCTTCGCCGCCTCGGCGCAGTGGGAGACCACCTGGCTGTGGTTCAACGGTGTCGCCACCGACACGACCGACCCCGAGTTCGGGCTCGACACCGGCTTCTACATGTTCGCGATGCCGTTCTGGAGCTCGCTCGTCGGCTTCACCTCCGCGGTGCTGTTGATCTGCCTGCTCGTCACGGCGCTGGTGTCGTACCTGTACGGCTCGGTGCGCATCGGTCAGCGGGAGCTGCGCATCTCGAAGTCGGCGCGCATCCAGCTCGCGGTGATCGCGGGCCTCTACCTGCTGGTGCAGGGTGCAAGCCTGTGGCTCGACCGGTACAAGACGCTCGTCGAGCCCGGCGACCGCATCACGGGTCCGGGCTACACCGGCGTCAACGCGATCATCCCCGGCCAGACGATCCTCGCCTTCGCGGCCGTCATCGTCGCGATCCTCTTCTTCGTCACCGCGGTCATCGGCCGCTGGCGCTATCCGCTCATCGCGACCGCACTGCTGGTGGTGTCGGCGATCGTGGTCGGCGTCGGCTACCCGTGGGTGGTCAACACCTTCCAGGTGCAGCCGAACCGCTTCGCGCTGGAAGAGGAGTACTACCAGCGCAACGTCGACATGACCCACGAGGCGTACGGCGTCGACAGCCTCGACCAGGAGGACTTCACGGCCGTGACGGATGTCGAGGCCGGCCAGCTGCGCGACGACGCGGCCACGACCGCGCAGGTGCGCATCATGGACCCCGCGATCATCTCGCCCAACGTGCGCCAGCTCGAGCAGTACCGGTCCTACTACCAGTTCGCCGACCCGCTGGACGTCGACCGGTACGACATCGACGGCGTCGCGCAGGACACCGTGGTCTCTGTGCGCGAGCTCAACCTCGCCCAGCTGGGCAACGCCGCCGACTGGCAGAACTCGGCCGTCGTCTACACGCACGGCTACGGGCTCGTGGCAGCCAAGGGCAACGACCGCACGAACGAGGGCGACCCCGTGTTCCTCGAGCGGGGCATCCCTGCCGCGGGCTTCCTCTCCGACCAGGAGGACTTCCAGCCGCGGGTGTACTTCGGCGAGTATTCGCCGACGTATTCCATCGTCGGAGCGCCCGAGGGTTCGGAGCCGGTCGAGCTCGACTACCCCTCGGGCGAGGACGGCTCCGGCGAGACGAAGACCACGTTCGACGGCGAGGGCGGGCCGAGCCTCGGCAACGTCTTCAACAGGCTCATCTACGCGCTCAAGTTCCAGGCCGAGCAGATCCTGTTCTCCGACTACGTGAACGAGGACTCGCAGATCCTCTACGACCGCAACCCGCGCGATCGCGTGCAGAAGGCGGCGCCGTACCTGACGCTCGACAACGACGCCTACCCGAGTGTGGTCGACGGCCGCATCGTGTGGATCATCGACGGCTACACGCTGAGCGCCAACTTCCCCTACTCCTCGACGGTGAGCCTGACCTCCGCCATCTCGGACTCGTCCAACCCCGCCCCGCGGTTCGCGCTCGATGACATCAACTACATCCGCAACTCGGTGAAGGCGACTGTCGACGCCTATGACGGCTCCGTCACGCTCTACGCGTGGGACGAGGAAGACCCGGTGCTGCAGTCCTGGCAGAAGGTGTACCCGTCGACGATCAAGCCGATCAGCGAGATGTCGGCCGACCTGATCAGCCACGTCCGATACCCGACCGACCTGTTCAAGGTGCAGCGCACGATCCTCGGGGTCTATCACGTCGATGACGCGCGCTCGTTCTACCAGAGCGACAACCGCTGGCAGACGCCCAATGACCCGCAGGAGGAGACGCAGCTCCAGCCGCCGTACTACCTGACGATGCAGATGCCCGACCAGGATCAGCCGACGTACTCCATGTTCACGTCGTTCATCCCGGCGGCGACGGCGGGCAATACCCGCAACGTGCTGATGGGCTATCTCGCCGTGGACTCGAACGCCGGGAACGAGGCGGGGGTCAAGAGCGACGACTACGGGAAACTCAGGATGCTGGTGATCGACGCCGAGACGACGGTGCCCGGTCCCGGCCAGGTGCAGAACACCTTCAACTCCGATCCGCAGATCTCGGCGCAGATCAACCTGCTGAAGCAGGGTCAGTCGGAGGTGCTGAACGGCAATCTGCTGACCCTCCCCGTCGGTGGCGGTCTGCTCTACGTGCAACCCGTGTTCGTGCAGTCCTCGACGGGCACGAAGCTGCCCAAGCTCCAGAAGGTGCTGGTGTCGTTCGGCGACGACATCGCCTTCGAGGACACGCTGAACGAAGCGCTCGACACGCTGTTCGGCGGAGATTCCGGTGCCGATGCGGGTGACACCGACGTTCAGCCCACGCCGGGCGCGACGCCCGCACCGACCCCGGAGCCGACGCCGACCGAGCCGACCACTCCGGCCGAGCCGACCGACGAGTACCAGGCCGCGCTCCAGGAGGCGCAGCAGGCGATGCTCGACCGTCAGACGGCGCTCGAGGCGGGCGACTGGGCGGCATACGGCGAGGCGGACGAGCGTCTCACCGCGGCCGTCGAGAAGCTCATCGAGCTCGGCGACCAGTAAGCCACACGCACGAAGGCCGGTCCCGCCGGGGCCGGCCTTCGGTGTTCCCGTTCAGGCCGTGAGGAACGCGTACCAGATGAGCAGCAGCGTGACCGCGAAGCCCGAGAACTGGTTGAGCCACAGGAAGCGTCGCCATCCGGTCGTCGCGGCGGCCGCATCGGCGTCCGCGATCGAGCGGTACGGCCATACCGTCACGAGGTAGGGCAGCACGAGCACGGCTGCGATCGGCCCCGGCCACGTCGTCGCGAGCATCGCGGCGCCCGCGGCGGCGTAGCAGGCGAGGGCGAAGCGGACCGTCCAGCGCGCGCCGCGCGCCGTGGCGATCGACGCGATGCCCGCTTCGCGGTCGGCCACGACGTCCTGCACCGCTCCGAACGCGTGCGAGGCCACGCCCCACAGCGCGAACGCGGCGATGAGCGCGACGAGTGGCGGCGTCCACGTGGCGTCCGCCAGCACGAGACCGTACACCGCGGGTGAGAAGAAGTGGATGCTGCTGGTCACCGAATCCAGGAACGGCCGCTCTTTCAGCCGCAGTGGCGGCGCACTGTAGAACACGACGAAGAACAGACTCGCGCCGAGGACGAGCCAGGACAGGGCCGACCCGACCGCCAGGAGATAGGCGACGAACGGCACGCACAGCAGCGCGGAGGCCCACAGGGTCACCCGGTGCATCCGCCGATCGAGCACCGCGCCGTGCGCCCCGCCTTTGCGGGGATTGCGCAGATCCGACTCGTAGTCGAAGACGTCGTTGATGCCGTACATCGCGAGGTTGTACGGCACCAGGAAGAACAGCGTGCCGATCACAAGGGTGAGGTCCAGCTCGCGCGTCGTCATGACATACGCTGCCGCGAACGGGTACGCCGTGTTGATCCAGCTGACCGGCCGTGAGGCGACCAGCAGCTGGCGCGCGACGGCGCCGGCGCGCAGGGGCGGCGCGGAGGTCACGAGCGCACCTCCTGGCCGGCACGCGAGCCGGTCAGCAACGTGAACACGGCCGGGACGAGGAATGCCGCGCACACCGGGTAGGCGAGATCCTCGATCGGCGCGAGCCCGATCCGCACCCCCGAGATCAGGGTCTCCGGGTACGTGAACAGCCCCGCCGCGATCATCGCGTTGTCGAACACGGCGGTCAACGCGACGAGAATGCCCGCGGCGATGACCGATGCCGTCATCCTGCGACCGAATCCGGGGAGCCGCACCGTCAACAGCACCACGACCATCGTGATTACGGCGAACGGCACGATGATGAGGGAGTACGTCATCGAGCCGCCTCCGAGCGCGGGGGCGCAGCATCCGTCTTCCGTCGCTCAGTCAGCCGCAGAGCCCCCGACCACGCGACGAGCGCCAGGTAGCTCAGGAACGCCAGGAAGACGGGCTCTTCGACGGGAAGATGCGGGGCGAGGTCGACGCCGAGCAGCAGGGCGCTGTCGCCCTTGACGAAGACGCCCGTCGCGATGCCGACGGCGTCCCACGCGAGGAAGAACGCCGTGCCGATGCCGACCGCCAGGGCCGTGCGTCCGGGCGCGTGCCACGCGGCCAGGCGCCAGCGCCGGTCGATCAGCAGCACGCCCGCGGCGGAGGCGAGGATGGCGGCGAGATAGATCCCCGGCACCGTCACACCCTCGCGGGCTCGGCCAGCGGACCGGGGGAGCGGTCCCCGCGCAGCCGCTTGACGACGAGCTCCGCCGAGATGAGGCACATCGGCAGCCCGATGCCGGGCAGCGTGGACGCCCCGACGTACGACAGGCCCTCGACTTTGCGCGAAGTGTTCCGCGGGCGGAACAGCGCGCTCTGCCCGAGGGTGTGGGCGAGGCCGAGCGCGTTCCCGCGCCATGCGCCGAGGTCGTCCGCGAAGTCCCCGGGGGCGACGGTGCGGCGCACCACGACTCGATCCGCCAGATCCGGGATGCCGCACCACCGGGCGATCTGAGCGATGACCCGGTCGGCCGCGGTCTCGATCGCCGGGTCGCCGTCGCCGTCGATGCCGCCGTGCCCCAGCCGGGGATCTGCGGGCACGGGGACGAGCACGAAGAGATTCTCGTGCTCCCGCGGTGCGACGCTCGGATCCGTGGCGCTGGGGCGGCAGACGTAGAGCGAGGCGGGGTCGGGGATGCGCGGGTGGGCGCCGAAGATGTCGGCGAAGTTCGCGCGCCACTCACGGGCGAACAGCAGCGTGTGGTGGGCGAGCTGCGGCAGCCGTCCCTCGACGCCGAGCATCACCAGCAGCGCGCCCGGGCTGGGCGTGCGCGAGTTCCACCACTGCTCGGGGTACGTCTGCTCGGCGCGCGGAAGCAGCCGGGTCTCGGTGTGGTGGAGGTCTGCCCCCGACACCACGAGGTCTGCCGGCACCCGATGCCCGCCCTCGAGCTCGACGCCGGTGGCGACGCCCGCGCTGGTCGTGATCGCGGTGACTCGCGCCCCGGTCTCGATCGCGACTCCGGATGCCTCGGCCAGCCGCTCGATCGCCCGCACCAGCTCGGTGAACCCGCCGCGCGGATAGAGCACCCGATCGCCCAGGTCGAGGTGGCTCATGAGGTGGTACAGGCTCGGCACACCGTACGGCGATCCTCCCAGGAACACCGCCGGGTACTCGAGGATCTGCCGGAGCCGGGGGTCGGTGAACCGGCGCTCGACGTGGCGGGCGAGGCTGCGGGTCAGGAGAGGGGCGAGACGCGGCATCCGCTTCAGAAGAGCGGGATCCCTGAGACCCGCCGTCGTCTCGTACGTGTCGTAGAGGAAGCGCGACACCGCGAGGTCGTAGGCGTCGGCAGCCGAATCGAGGTACTCGTCGAGCCGTGCGCCCGCCCCCGGCTCGACGCTCTCGAACAGCGCGGCGGCCTCGGCGCGCCCGGAACGCACGTCGAGCGGCGCGAGGCCGGTCGAGGGATCGGAGTACACGCGGTACGCCGGGTCCAGCGGCACCAGGTCGAGCTCGCGCTGCGCGGTCGTTCCGAGCAGCCGGAAGAAGTGCTCGAACACCTCGGGCATGAGATACCAGCTGGGGCCGGTGTCGAAGCGGAAGCCGTCGCGCTCCCACGACCCGGCGCGCCCGCCGAGTTCGTCGCGCGCTTCGAAGAGCGTCGTGTCCCAGCCCTCGGTCGCCAGCAGCGCTGCTGCGGCGAGCCCGCCGACGCCGCCGCCGATGACCACCGCGCGACGCGGTCCGTCGACGAGGCTCATGCGCGCACCTCCCGCGGGGCGAAACCGAGCAGGGCGCGCGCCGCGAGGCGCGCCTTCACGGCGTCGGGCACGCGCACCCGGTCCTCGCCACCGTCGCAGGCGCGCAGGCGCACTGCCAGTTCCGCGAAGAGGTCGTGCGCAGCGGTCACCGCTCGCCTGCAGTCGGCAGGCAGCGCGGGGATCGCCCTCGCCGCGATCGCGAGATCGCTGTCGATGCGGTCCAGTACCGCGGCGCGCTCTCCGTCGGCTGTCGATAGCCCGAGGTAGTCGCGTCCGAGCACGGTCTCATCGTGGCGGAGGTCGCGCAGGAAGTTGACGTCCTGGAACGCCGCTCCGAGACGTCGAGCTCCGTCGACGAGCTCAGGAGGCGGGGTGACCGGATGCTGCGTCCCCGCGTTGACGAACACCTGCAGGCACATCAGGCCGACGACCTCGGCCGAGCCGTAGACGTACGCGTCGTGCGAGGCGGCGTCGTGGCGGAGGGTGCCGAGGTCGGTGCGCATGGACGCGAAGAACGGGCGCACGAGCTCCGGCCCGATGCCGCACCCGCGCGCCGTGCCGGCGAACGCGTGCACCACCAGGTTGGAGCTGAAGCCGCGCTCGATCGCCGACAGGGTCTCGCCCTCGAGCTGGTCGAGGATCTCGCCCGCGATCTCCGGCGACAGCCCGGCCTCCTCCGCGGGGCCGTCCACGATCTCGTCCGCGATGCGCACCAGGGCGTAGACGTTGCGCACGTGCGGCCGCGGGCGAGGGCCGAGCAGCCGGCAGGCGAGTCCGAACGACGTCGAGTACCGCGCGATGACCGTGGCCGCCGCATCCGCCGCAGCCTGGTTGTACAGGGCGAGGCCCGTCGTGGACGCCGCGCGCACGGTGCTCATGGGATGCGTCCTTCGATGCCGTCGGAGAGCGTGCGCAGGAGCGCCCCGGCACGGTGGGGGAGCGCCGGGTCGTGCGAGGCCTCCCGTACCGCTGCCAGCGTCTCGTCGACCAGGTGGACCATGCGTTCCCGGGCGCCGGTCTGCTCCAGCACGAGCTGCGCCTCGCGCACGGCGACGGGACCGGTGCGTGCGAGGGCGAGCGCCTCGTCCACGCGGGGGGCGGCGCCGGACTCGCGGGCCAGTGCGACCAGCGGCGTGCGCTTGTTCTCGCGGAGGTCGGGACCGGTGTCGCGGCCCGTCTGCGCCGTGGTCCCGAATGCGCCGATGAGGTCGTCGACGAGCTGGAACGCGAGCCCGAGGCGTCCGCCCGCATCGCCGAGCACCCGCAGGGCGTCGACGTCGGCGCCGCCGAGCAGCGCGCCCGCCTGCAGCGGTGCGCGGAATGTGTACACCGCGGTCTTGTTGAACGCGGTGTCGAGTGTGGAGATGCGGGACGGATGCCGCGCCGCGACGCTGTTCTCCACGTCGGCGAGTTCACCTGCCGCGGAGATGAGGACGGCGTCGTCGAGCAGAGTCAGGAGTCGATCCCGAGTGGCGTCGTCGGTGTGGGCCATGGCGACCAGTCGGAATGCCTCGTGGAGCAGGATGTCCCCTGCGAGGATGGCCGCGGCGTCGCCGACCAGCGCAGCGCCGTCGTTGTCGGCGCCGTCGTCCTGAGCGCGCCGGCGGAACTCCCCGCCGATGTTCGGCACCCCGCGGCGCATCGTGTCGTGGTCGATGACGTCGTCGTGGACGACGAACGCCGTGTGGAGCAACTCGAAGGCGGCCGCGACGGACAGGACGGCCGACGCATTGGCGTCGCCGGTGCGGAACGCATCGAAGGAGGCGGTGACCAGCGCCGGACGCAGGCGCTTGCCGCCCTGCGCCGCGCGGGTGATCGCGTCCCCCAGCGCACCGAACGCCGGTCCCAGCTCGGACGCCCGCTCGCGGATGCGCGCCAGTGCGCCGTCGATCGCGATCCGGAGGTCGGGATCGGCCGCGGCGGGGATCATGACGCGCGTCTCTCTCGCGCGGGCGTCTCGAACAGGTGCAGCTGCTGGGCCTGGAGCACGAGCCACGGGCTGAACGCCCACGGCGTCGCCTCGAGGGAGATGGCGAGCGCCTCGGGTTCGACCCACCGTGCGTCGATGGCCTCGAGCGGGTTGAGCACAGGTTCCTGGTCCGTGTAGGCGGTGTACACCGGGCACACTTCGTGCTCGACGATGCCGTTCGCGTCGATGGCGCGGTAGCGGAACAGGGGGAGCGCGACACGGATGTCGCTGAGCGTGAGTCCGAGCTCGAAATCCGCATGGCGACGGACCGCCGAGAGCACGGGCTCGGCGGGGCGAGGGTGCCCGCAGAACGAGTTGGTCCAGACGCCCGGCCACGTGCGCTTGGTGAGCGCCCGGCGGGTGATCAGCACCTGACCCTCGCTGTTGAGCACGTGGCAGGAGAAGGCGAGATGCAGGGCGGTGTCGGGGCCGTGCACGCTGGATTTCGGCGCGGTGCCGATGGCGCGGCCGTCGTCGTCGAGCAGAACCACGTGGTCGGTGTCGGGCATCCGATCATTCCTCTCAGATTGCTAGCTAAACTAGCAATGCTTTCCGTGCGATGCTACAACGGGTCGGAAGGAACGTCCACGATGTCGGAACGCTGGCTGCCGCAGACGGATCATGAACACGCGGTGATGCGCGTGCTCACGTCCATCCGTGCCGTCAGCGACGCCATGGAGCGCATGCACAGCGGCATGAAGGACGACATGGACATGAACGCCTCGGACGTCGCGGCGCTGCGGCTGCTCATCATCCGAGAGCGACAGGGCCGCTCGGTCAGTCCGCGCGACATCGCCCATCACCTGCGCATCTCCACCGCGTCGACCACGAAGCTGCTCGACCGGCTCGTCGAATCCGGTCACGTCGAGAGGCGGCCCCATCCCAGCGACAGGCGGGGGCGCGTCGTGGTGCTCACGGAGGGAGCGCGGAATGTGTTCTTCCGTGTCTTCGGTGACCGCCTGCGTGCCATGAGGTCCGTCGCCATGGAGTACGACGAGACGGAGCTCGGTGTGATCGCGCGCTTCTTGGACGACCTCTGCGGCGCGATGGACCCGGAGGACTGAGCCGCGGCCAGGGGCGGTGTGCCCGGTGGCACGGCGCCGAAGGCGGTGCATGAACGAAGGAAGGGCGCCCCTTGATGGGACGCCCTTCCTTCGTTTTCTGTTGCGGGGACAGGATTTGAACCTGCGACCTCTGGGTTATGAGCCCAGCGAGCTACCGAGCTGCTCCACCCCGCGGCACAAGAAGTAAGCCTAGCACGGCTTTTGAGTGGTCGTGACCACGGGCCGGTCCGCTTGCCTGGATCGGTCGCCGCGGGCAAGGATGAACGCATGCCCACCGAGCGCGACACCGACCCGCGAGACGACCGTGTCGATGGTCGGGACGAGACGCCGGAGGAGCGCGCCGACCGCAATTGGAACGAGGTGCTGCAGGAGGTGCGCGTCCTGCAGACCGGCACCCAGATCCTGACCGGCTTCCTGCTCGCGCTTGCCTTCCAGCCCGCCTTCGGGGAGCTCAATGACGGCCAGAGGGCGTTCTACCTGGGGCTCGTGGTCCTCTCGGCGCTCAGCTCGATCGTCGCCCTCGCGCCCGTGGCGATGCACCGGGCTCTCTTCCAGCAGCGTGCGAAGGCCGAGGTCGTCCGATCCGGCCACATCGCGCTCGTCGCCGCGCTGGGGACCGTCGCCGTCCTCCTCGTCGGCGTCGTGGCATTCGTGTTCGACGTCGTGCTCGGCGGCTCCGCGTTCTGGTGGGCCCTCATCCCGCTCGGCCTGCTCCTGTGCGTGCTGTGGCTGGTCGTGCCCGCGATCCTCCGCGCGCGCCACCGGACGAACGGAGGGCGACGATGACCGATACCCTTCCCATCGCCGTGGCCCAGTTCGCGCCGACGGCCGACACCGCGGTGAACCTCGAAGCCATCGAGCAGCTCGTGCGCACGGCATCCGTCCGCGGGGCGCGCGTGGTGGTGTTCCCGGAGTACTCGAGCTATTTCGTCGACCCGTTCGACGAGTCGCTCGCCGAGAACGCCCAGGAGCTGGACGGGCCGTTCGTCGAGGCGCTGACGCGGCTCGCGGCGCAGCTGGAGGTCACGATCGCCGCCGGGTTGCTGGAGCGCGCCAGCGATGGCGAGCACGTGCGCAACACCGCGGTCGCCGTCGACGGCACCGGCCTCGTCGCGCACTACCGGAAGCTGCACCTTTACGACGCCTTCGGGCAGCGGGAGTCCGACTGGGTCGAGCCCGGCGAAGCGGGGGAGCCCCAGACGTTCGAGCTCGGCGGCCTGCGGTTCGGCCTGATGACCTGCTACGACCTGCGGTTCCCCGAGGTCGGGCGGCTGCTCGTCGACGCCGGCGCCGACGTCTTCCTCGTGCCGGCGGAGTGGGTGCGCGGTCCGCTCAAAGAACACCACTGGCGCACTCTGCTGCACGCCCGCGCGATCGAGAACACGGTGTTCGTGGCGGCGGCCGATCATCCTCCGCCCTTGGGAGTGGGGAACTCGCTCATCGTCGACCCGCAGGGCGTCGAGCTCGCCGCCGTCGGCACGTCGACCGACGTCGCGATCGCCCACCTCGACGTGGGCGCCATCGAGCGCGTGCGCCGCGTCAACCCGGCGCTGAGGCTCCGGCGCTTCGGCGTCGGGCCGCGCTGATCCGCAGACTCACCGGAGGCGGGTCAGACGGGATGCCGCGTCCTCGAGGACCTCGACGCGCTTGCACGCCGCGAACCGCACGAGCGTGCCGTAGTCCGCACGCCGCTCGGATGTGGCGAAGGCCGTGAGGGGGATGGCGACGACTCCCGCCCGCTCGGGGAGAGCACGGCAGAAGGCCGCGGCATCCGTCGCCCCCAACGGTGCCGCGTCGACGACGGTGAAGTACGAGCCGGCCGGCGTCGAGACGTCGAAGCCGGCCGCGCGCAGGCCCGCGCCGAGCAGGTCGCGCTTCGCGCGGAGCGCGCCCGCGATGCCGCGGAAGAAGTCGTCGCCGAGACGCAGACCGGTCGCCATCGCGGGCTGGAACGGGCTGCCGTTGACGTAGGTGAGGAACTGCTTGACTGCGAGCACCGCGTCTATCAGCGGCGCCGGACCCGAGATCCAGCCGATCTTCCAGCCCGTCGTCGAGAACGTCTTCCCGCCCGACGAGATCGTGAGCGTGCGCTCCCCGGCGCCCGGCAGCGTGGCGATCGGCACGTGCGGCTCGTCGAAGACGAGATGCTCGTACACCTCGTCGGTCACGATCACCGCATCGTGGCGGTCGGCCAGACGCACGATCTCGTCGCGGACCTCGGCGCCGAAGACGGCACCCGTCGGGTTGTGCGGGTCGTTCACGAGGATGACGCGGGTGCGGTCGCTCACGGCGGCTCGCAGCTCCTCGAGGTCGGGCTGGAAGTCCGGCCACCGCAGCGGCACCGTCACGAGCCGTGCGCCGGCGAGGGCGACGACCGCGGCATACGAGTCGTAGTACGGCTCGAAGACGAGCACTTCGTCGTCGGGATCGTCGAGCAGCGCGAGGAGCGCCGCGGCGAGGGCTTCGGTCGCGCCGGCGGTCACCAGCACCTGGCGCGCGGGATCGAGGTGCAGGCCGTAGAACCGCTGCTGGTGCTCGGCGACCGCGGCGAGGAGATCAGGGATGCCGCGGCCCGGCGGGTACTGATTCACGCCGTTCGCGATGGCTGTGCGCGCGGCTTCCAGCACCTCCGCGGGGCCGTCCTCATCGGGGAAGCCCTGCCCGAGGTTGATCGCGCCGGTTCTCGCCGCGAGGGCCGACATCTCGGCGAAGATGGTGGGGTGGATCGACCCGTCGGAACCGACGAGTCCGGCGCCCGCGGCCGTGCGGCGCCATGCTCCGGGGATCTGTCGCATCGCTTCACCGTAATACCGGGCGGGCTCATCCCCGTTGCATAGGCGAGTCCCATTCGCGACATAAGAAACGCACAGCATCGGTGGGCACAGTGGTGAGTGCTTGGCAGAAGGAGCAACCATGAGCGACATCCAGGGCGACCGCCCGGAAGACCAGACCCCCGCCGTCCCCTCGCAGTCGGCCGCGGATGCCGCCGCGCAGACGCCCGCGCAACCCGAGAACCCGGTCCCCGCAGCGGCGCCGGAGGCCGTTGAGAACGTCCAGCCTGCGCAGCCCGTCGAGCCCGCGCAGCCCGCTGCCGCGGCGCCCCCGGTTCCGCCGGTGGCCCCGGCCGCGCAGCCCGCGGCACACGTCCCGCCGACGCCGCCGACCCAGCCCGTGCCGCCCGCCGGCTACCCGGCAGGGGCGCACGCCTACGCCCGTCCGCAGGGTTACGCCGGTCAGCCCACGCCCTATCCCCACTCCTACGCGGGCCAGGCCGGACCCGGCGCCCCGGGCGCCGCGTTCGGCGTGACGCCTGACGCCCAGCCGACGCTGCCCATCGCAGGTTCGACCGGCGCGGCACCCACCGCGACGAAGGCGCCCAAGAAGCCGTCCGGCGCAGGCAAGGTCGTCGGCCTCGTCGTCGCCGCCGCCATCGTCGGCGGTGCCGCCGGCCTCGGCGGCGCTTACGCCGGCGTCACCTGGTTTGCCCCGGTCAGCGCTTCCCCCGCCGCCGGCCCGAACACGGTCACCGTCAATGACACCGACTCGGTCAATCAGACCACCGCGATCGCGGCCAAGGTCGTGCCGAGCGTCGTCACGATCGAGGCCACCGGCTCGTCGGGCGCCGGCACCGGTTCGGGCGTCGTCCTCACCGAGGACGGCTACGTCGTCACCAACACCCACGTCGTGACCCTCGACGGCGCGACGGGCGATGCGGCCATCCGCGTGACCACCTCCGACGGCCGCGTCTACGATGCCGAGGTCGTCGGCACCGACCCGACCTACGACCTCGCCGTCATCAAGCTGAAGGATGCCGAGGACCTCACCCCGATCGAGATCGCCGACTCGAGCAAGCTCAATGTGGGTGACACGACGGTCGCGGTCGGCGCACCGCTGGGCCTGGCGAACTCCGTGACGGAAGGCATCGTGAGCGCGCTCAACCGGTCGATCTCGATCGCGTCGTCGGCGGCTCCGGAGGGCGGAGACGGCGAGGAACAGGACCAGCAGGATCAGAACAGCCAGGAGGGCCCGTTCCGCTTCGACTTCGGCCAGGGCGAGCAGCAGTCGACCGCCACCGAGAGCATCTCTATCTCGGTGATCCAGACCGACGCGGCCATCAACCCCGGCAACTCCGGCGGTGCGCTCGTCGACTCCGACGGCAAGCTGATCGGCATCAACGTGGCGATCGCGACCGCGGGCGGATCGTCGTCCGACGGCTCGGGTTCGATCGGCGTCGGCTTCTCGATCCCGTCCGACATCGTCAAGCGCATCACCGGCGAGCTCATCGAGAACGGCGAGGCGACCCACGGTCTGCTCGGCGCGAACGTCCAGGCTGCGGCATCCGTCGACGGGTCCACCATCACGGGCGCCTACATCGCCGGTGTCACCGACGGCGGTGCGGCGGCCGCCGCGGGCCTCAAGGAGGGCGACATCGTCACAGCCTTCAACGGCGTGCCCGTCACCGACGCGACCGACCTCACGGCGCAGGTGCGCGCCGCCGCGGCCGGCAGCGACGCGGAGGTCACGTACGTGCGCGACGGCAAGACGCAGACGGTCGAGGTCACGCTGGGGTCGCTCCAGTAGTCCCCGGCGCCGAGGGACGCCATTTCGCGAGTCAGCAGGCCTGCGGCGCAGGTCAGCGGCTAGGCTCGCGGGATGGCGTCCTTCTCGTTCGGCGCGGGGAACGCCCGAAAGCTTGCGACGATCCCGCTCTACGCCGCCGGACGCCTCCTCACCCTCCTGGTGCCGCGCTCGCGCGACGAGTGGGTGATCGGCTGCGCGGTCGGCATCGGCGACGGCGCTCTGGCCCTCTGGGAGGTGGCGGCCGCCGACGGACGCAGCCCGGTGTGGCTGGTGGCGTCCCAACGGGAGGCGACGGATGCCGCGGCCCGGGGGATCCGTGCCGTTCCGAAGCGCTCCCTGAGGGGGCTGTGGCGCACCGCGCGGGCTCGCGTGGTGGTCGTGACGCACGGGTTCGGCGATGTCAACCGCTACGCCGTGTCGGGCGCTTTCGTCGTGCAGCTGTGGCACGGAATCCCGCTCAAGCGGATCGGGATCGACTCGCCCGAGACGCTGAGGGTTCCCGGCGTCGTCGCGGCCACTCCCGCGGCCGGCGCCGTCAGGACGCTCCTGGGCGCGATGTACCGCGGCGCCGCCCGCCGGATCCGTGTGCTGCCGGCCGCCTCTCACCTCGTGCGCGGTCGCCTCGAATCCGCCTTCGCGCTGCCCGACGCGAGCGTGCCGGTGACAGGCGAGCCGCGTGTCGACGTGCTCTCCCGCGGCACCGCCGCGGATCGCCGGGTGCATGCCCGTGCCGCCATCGGGCGCGCGGTGCCGCGGGCGCAGGCGTCGAGCCGCTTCGTGCTCTACGCGCCGACGTGGCGTGACGGGGCGGTCGACCCCGCCGTGCCGACGGCGCAGGAGTGGTCTCGGATCGTCGAGGTGCTGCGGCGCCATGACGCGACGCTGCTCGTCCGCTCGCACCCCCTCGGGGCCGGTGACTACGCCCCGCCGTTCCCCACCGATCGGGTGCACTCGCTCGGCAGCGACCTCGTCGCGGATGTGACGCCGCTGCTGCCCGGGCTCGACGCCCTGGTCACGGACTACTCGTCGCTGGCGTTCGACGCCGCGCTCGTGCCGCTGCCCACGCTGTTCCTCGCGCCCGACGTCGAGGAGTACGCGGGCCGGCGCGGCTTCTACGGCACGTATGCCGATGTCGCAGGCGACGACTGGGCGGTCGACTGGACCCAGGCGGCGACCCAGCTGGACGCGGTGCTCGGGTCCGAGGGCGAGCGCGCGCGTCGCGTGGACCGCGCGATCGCGCTCGACGCGCGTGTCCATGCGTTCCGGGACGGACGCAACGCCGAGAGGGTGTACCGTGCGATTCTGGCCGGAACCGTCCACGCCGGCCCGAGGGAAGGAACCGGATGACCGACGCGCGCTTCACGGAGGCGAGCCCCGCTCTCGTGCTCTCGGGCGAAGGGGAACGGCCCGACTCCGTCGAGATCGTCGGCCCCCGCGCCCGCGTCACCGCACGACTCACCGGCCGCGGAAAGACGTGGACCGCGACGCTGCCGCTGCGCGCCGCGCGCTGGGGCGGCCCCGAGCTGCCGCTGCCCGCGGGGTCGTACGAGGTGCGCATCACCGATGCCGCGGGTCGAGGCATCCGTCCCCCCGAGTCGATCCCGCTCACGCAGCTCGGAACCCTCAGGGCGAGCCTGGAGGGGTGGACGCTGCGCGTCGGGCCCCCGATCGACCCCGCGTACGACTCGGGCGAAGGGCAGGACGCCCTCGAGCGCCGGTACGCCACCCGACCCGCCAGCGGGTTCGAGAACGCCGTCTTCTTCGAGAGCTTCTACGGCCGCAACGCCAGCTGCAACCCGCTCGCGATCGATCGGGAGCTTGCGCGCCGCGCACCGCGTGTGACCCGCTACTGGAGCGTGGTCGACCTGTCGGTCGCCGTTCCCGAGGGCGCGATCCCGGTCGTCGAGGGCAGCCCCGAGTGGTGGCGCGCGCGCGGCGCGGTGCGACTGCTCGTGGTCAACGACTGGCTGCGCCGCCGGTTCTCTCGCCGCAAGGGCCAGGTCGTGCTGCAGACCTGGCACGGCACGCCCCTCAAGCGTCTCGCCCTGCACCGGCCCGGATTCGACCCGCGCCGCACCGCCGCGGTCGTGCGCGAGTCGCTGCGGTGGAACATCCTGCTGGCGCAGAATCCCTACGCCGCGCGCATCCTCGGCAAGGCGTACGCGTTCCTCACACGCCCGATCTGGGTCGAGGGGTACCCGCGCAACGACGTGCTGACGACGGGCGACGGCGCGGCGACGCGCGCGGCCCTCGGGATCCGTCCCGGCGAGCGTGTGCTGCTGTACGCGCCCACGTGGCGCGATGACCGTGACCAGATCGTGGACTTCATCGATCCGGTCTCCCTCGCCGCGGCCACCGATGCCGTCGTGCTCGTGCGCGGACACTCGCGCACGCTGCTGCCCGGCCGCGACGCCGAAGGCCCCCGCGTCATCGACGTCACCGGCTTCCCCGACACGTCGCAGCTGCTGCTGGTCGCCGATGCGCTCATCACCGACTACTCCTCGGTGATGTTCGACTACTCGGTGACCGGCAAGCCGATGTACTTCCTCGTACCCGACATGGAGCATTACCGCGGCGAACTGCGCGGGTTCTACTTCGACCTCGCGGCACACGCGCCGGGGCCCATGGTGCGGACGCAGGACGAGCTGGTGGCCGCGCTCGCCGCCGACGACTCGGCGAAGTACGCGGGCCGTTACGCCCGGTGGCGCGACAAGTTCAACGCCCGCGACGACGGGCGCGCCGCCGAGCGGGTCGTGTCGCGCATCCTGGACCAGGGCTTCATCGAAGCCTGACGTCCGGATCGCCGCCCCCGGGTCACGGCAGAGGAGTGTTGCGGCTGCCGAGGCGCGAGGTGTCGACGGTGTCGTGGGCGCCGCCGATCACCCCGAGGAGGAATCCCCATCCCCACGCGAGGTGCATGGACGGCAGAACCGCCGCGGTCCACAGCTTGTCGCGCCAGCCATGCCCGCCGCCCGGTCCGATCGCGACGCCGACGATGAGGAGCGCGTACGCGAGCACGGGGAGGTAGACGACGGATGCCGCCACCGACCACCATCCCTGCAGCACGCCGGTGAGCTGCAGCACGCCGATGACGATGCCGAGGAGGATCGTCAGCACGAGCGCCGGAGGAGCGAAGAAGCGCAGCGAGTTGCCGCGCCCGAACCGGCGGACGAGCTCGCCCCGCCACCGCCCTGTCGCGGCGAACTGACGCACGAGGCGCGTCCAGCTCTCACGCGGCCAGTACGTGACGGCGAGCGCGGGGTCGAACCAGACGCGGTACCCGGCGCGCCGGATGCGCAGATTCAGCTCCCAATCCTCGCCGCGGCGGATGCTCTCGTCGAACAGCCCGACTTCTTCGAGCACCGCGCGGCGCATGACGCCGAGGTAGGCGGACTCGGCCTCGCCCTCCTGCGTGCCGCCGTGATACGCGCCGCCGCCGAGACCGATGGGGGAATTGTAGGCGCGCGCGACCGCGCGCTGGAAGGGGGTGCGGCCGTCGGCGCGCATCACGCCGCCCACGTTCGCCGCGTGCACGCGGTCGAGGGTCTCGAGAGCGCGTCGGGCGTACGTCGGATCGAGTTCGGAGTGCGCGTCGACGCGCACGACCGTGGGGTGACGCGCGGCCCGGATCGCCAGATTGAGGCCGATGGGGATGTCCGCGCCCGGGTTCTCGACCAGCACGATGCGGTCGTCGCCGGCGGCCAGCTCGGCGGCCAGCGCGTTCGTGCCGTCCGTCGAGGGGCCCAGCGCGAGGATCAGCTCGGTCGGGCCGGAAACGTCCTGTGCGAGCACGGTCTCCACCGCACGGCCGAGGTACGCGCGCTCGTTGAGCACCGGCATCACGAAGCTCACGCCGGAGCCGGGGGGAGGGACTGGAGCGTCCTTGCGCCCGTGTTGCTCGACATGCACGCGTCGATCATGTCACGAGAGCCCTGGGTAGGCTGGGTGCGTGGGTCTGGTCTCGGATGGAAAGAAAGCGGTCGCGCTCGTCCGCAAGGCGGTACGCAATCGCTCCGCCGTGATCGATGTGCGGCGCACGCTCGCGGCCCGCCCGCCGCACCCGCCGTTCCAGTACCGCGTGGCCGTCTACTTCGCCGACGGCGCGGTCAACATGTACCAGATGCGGCAGTGGTACAAGCCGCTCGCCGACCTCGCGAAGACCTGGCCCGTCGTGGTGCTGAGCCGGGCCGCCACGGGCGCCGAGGCGCTGCTGGCCGACGGGGCGCTGCCGGTCGCGTTCGTACCCACCGTGCGCGATCTCGAGCGCTTCATCGCCAAACAGGACATCCGCGTCGTGCTGTACGTGAACCAGAACACGCGCAACTTCCAGATGTTCCGGTACGGCCGCCGCTGGCACGTGTTCATCAATCACGGCGAGTCCGACAAGATGTACATGACCACCAACCAGTACAAGGCGTACGACTACGCGCTGATCGCGGGCGATGCCGCGCGAGAGCGGCTCTCACGGGTCCTATGGGACTACGACATCGAGCGCCGCACGATCCAGATCGGGCGCCCGCAGGCCGACCACTACTCGGGCACCCTTCCGTACACGCCCGATGATCGCACCGTGGTGCTCTACGCGCCCACGTGGGAGGGCGACCGCCCGTCGGCGCACTACGGCTCGATCGCCACACACGGAGAAGCACTCGTCGACGCGCTGCTGTCCACCGGGCGACATCGAGTGATCTACCGCCCGCATCCCCGCTCGGGGGTCGTGAACCACGAGTACGGCGCCGCGAACAAGCGCATCATCTCGGCCCTCGCCGCGGCGAACGCGTCAGACCCTGCAGCCCAGCACGTCTTCGACGACGGTCCCGAGCTGGGCTGGCAGCTCGCCGCCGCCGACGTCGCCATCGTCGACATCTCGGCGATGGTCTACGACCGGCTCGCAGCCGACAAGCCTCTCATGATCACACGCCCGGCCGACCCGGCGGCCGCGATCGACACTCACGGGTACCTCTCGGCGTGCGAGTGGCTCGCCGCGGCCGACGCCCCCGACATCGTCGCCCACACCGAGCGCGTGCTGGGAGATCCCGAGGCGGTCGCGCGGCTCGAGGAGTGGGTCGCGCACTACTTCGGCGACACCGCTCCGGGTGCGGCGACGGCGCGATTCCAGGGGGCGATCCAGCGCCTGATGGACGACTGGGACACCTGGTACACCCGGTCGGTCGCCGACACCGAGGACGAGGAGCCCGAAGACGAGGCGGAACTCGACGACGAGGGCTGAGCTCGGGGCGCGTCGAGCGGCGGGGCCCCGGTCAGGCCACCGGAGCAGGACGCTCGACGAGCCGGGCGATCGCGCGCAGCGGGATCGCCACCCACGTCGGCCGATTGCGGGCCTCGTAGATCGCCTCGTACACCGCCTTGTCGAGTTCGAGGGCTGCGAGCAGCGGATGCCGGGGGTCGAGCCCGCCTGCCGACGCCGCGTATCCGTCCACGAACGCTCGGCGGGCGTCGCGCGCCCAGGAGCGCACCGCATCGACGGAGCGGTCGGGATCGTCGAGGCGAAGGGACCCCGCGACGTAGTCGAACGAGCGGAGCATGCCGGCAACGTCCCGGAGCGCGAGATCGGGCTGCGTGCGCTCCGCCATCGGGCGCAGCGGCTCGCCCTCGAAATCGACCATGATCCAGCCTCGATCGGGGGAGTGCAGCACCTGCCCGAGATGGAAGTCGCCGTGGATCCGCTGCAGCGGCGGCCACGGCACGTCGAGGGCGCGGCGGTACACCTCGGCCGCGGCATCCCGTTGATCGGCGATGTCGGGAACCTCCGCCATCGCGATCGCGAACCGCCGCTCCCAGGTGGCGGCCGTCGCTTCACGACCCGCCGTGGTCGCCGTGCGGGTCGGGAAGCACTCGGCCAGCGCGAGATGAACCTCCGCCGTCGCTGTGCCCAGAGCGCGCGCCGCATCGCGGAAGTCGTCACCCCTGGCCGCCGCCCGCAGAGCGACGCGCCACGCATCCTCGACGCCCGGCAGGAACTCCTGCGCGCACGCGAGCGACCCGTGCACGGTGCCGTGGGCGGTGGCGAGGTCGGGCCAGGTGCCTTCGATCGACCCGACCGGGCGCGGCACATGCGGTGATCCGGTTCCGGCGAGCGCCTCCTGCAGCTCGATGTCGGGGTTGAGGCCCGCGTGAAGCTGGCGATAGACCTTGCAGATCACGGGGGCTCCGTCGCCCTCGAAGATGAGAGACGTATTCGACTGCTCTCCGCTGATCACCCGCGACGTGGCGTGTTCGGGAACACCTCCGGACGACGCAGGCCGTCCGATCGCTGTCGTCTGCGGGCCGTCCGCGGTCCCGCCGAGCGAGATCAAGCGCAGCAGCGCTCGTGCGTAGGCGGGATCGAATGGGCCGTCGATGAACGTCGTCCCCGGCACGGGACTGCCGATGACGTGGTCGGGGTCGGCGTCCACCGTCTCGGTGGCGCGCTCGACGACCGGGATCTGGTAGAGCACGGCGGGCAGCGCGCCTTCGTCCGCAACGAGGAACGTGCGGATGCGCGCACCCGCGTCCACGTCCTCGAGGTCGCCGGATCCGAGGGTCAGGTCCCACCACGAGACGAGGCGCAGGCTGGGTGGGCGCCCCTTTGCGGCGTACCACCGCTGCCGCGGCATCCACGCCGCAAGGCACGCCAACGTGCTGTCCATACCCGTGAGCGTATGCCCGCGGTGCGGTGCGTGTCGAGATCGACTGCAAGCGCTTGCCGTGCGCTCGTGGGCCGGGTCGTGCGCTCTACCGGTCCTCGCCCGAGTCCTGCGACCGCGTGACCTCGACGATCGGCGCGACCGGGATCACGATGGATTCGACCCCGCCTCCGCCTCCGACGGAGAGGTCGCCCAGGCCGAGCCCGCCGGGGTCGACGGCTGCGGCATCCGTCAATCGCTCCGCCTGCGTCTCGGCGCGCGCCGGCTCGGAGGGGAGCCCCGCCCACTCGGCGGGCTCTTCGGGAAGCTTGCTGAACAGACCCATGAGGCCATTGTCGTCCCCGCCGCGCGCCGGCGGGACCGCATCATGAGAGGTCGTTCTCCTCGGTCGGACTCTCGATGGCGTCCGGCGTGCGCCGGATCACACGCGCGGTGATTCGCCGCGCACCGGAGACACCCCGGGTCACGCCGCCGACGACGACTTCACCGGCACGACGGATGCCGCGTCCGGCAAGTCGCTCCATCCGCTCGGCGTCCGGGCGGGGCTCGAGCTCGGGCGGCAGCGTGAGCGGAGGCGCGCCGAAGGCACGCCGAGAGCCGGTGAGCACGCGGCGCCCCAGGATGTTGTTGCCTGCGCCGCCGATCGCGGCGCCGATGCCGAACGGCAGCGCCTTGCCGATCCAGGATGCCCCGCCGCGCGCGGCGAACTGGCGGATGAAGGTCGTCTTGAGCCGATCCACGAGGGGTCCGACGGCCGCGCGGGGCAGCGACTTCGTGATGAGCTCGCCCCAGTACGTGGAACGGGTCGGACCGCGCCCGGCTGCCTGGCCGGCGAGCTGGGCCACGAGGTCGACCCCCTCCTTGCCGAGCATGAGCGTCAGCACCAGGGCGCGCGCCCGGTCCGGATCGGCCACCGGGATGCCGTGCACCTCGGCGACCGACTGCGCGAAGAGCGTGGTCGCTTCGAGGAAGGCCACGGTCTCGACACCGCTGAGCGCGAGGGTCACGCCCGTCCCGATCCCCGGAACGACGGCGGTCGCGCCGACCGCGGCGCCACCGGTGGTCACGGCCGCCAGGTACCGACGCTCGAGGATGCGCACGATGTCGGTGGGGGAGGCATCCGGATGGCGGAGGCGAATGCTGCGCAGGTGGGCGAGCACGACCGGCCGCTGGATCGCGAGGACGCGATCCAGCGCGCGGATCGTGAAGGGATGCTCGTCGGAGCCTGCCGGCGGCAGCCCGCCCTGCCACGGCGAGTCGCCCGGCAGGGAATGGATCTGGTGAACCTTGTCGGCCATCGCGCCGAGTCTATGCGCCCGTGTCTGAGCGGGGGCTCGGGGTTGACAGACCCGGGCGCGATCGGTCAGACGAAGAGGTTGGCGCGCTCGAGGTCCTCGGCGAAGTCCACCTCGACGGCGTACAGGTCCGAGATGTCGAGCGGCTCGAGCAGCACGCCGTCCTCGGCGATCGCGAGCTCGAGGCCGCGCTCGAAGTAGTCCTGGTCGTCGACGCGGGTCAGGTGGCGCATGAACGCCTTCTTGTCGCGGCTCGAGATGTAGTTGATGCCCACGGCCTCGCCGATGCCGCCCTTGACGGTCTTCGAGAGCTCGTCGATGAAGCCCTCCGAGGTCACCGTGTACTTGACCTCTTCATCGCTCACCTTGGAGGTGTTGACGGTGACGAACGACCGGTCGCGCTCGATGAGCGCGATCGCGCGGCCGAGCACCCGCGGGTCGAAGACGACGTCGCCGTTCATCCACAGGACGCCGCCCTTGCCCGTCTTCGCCAGGGCGCGAAGCAGGCTCTTCGACGTGTTCGTCTGGTCGTAGCGGTCGTTGTAGACGTAGTCGACGTCGGGGAACGCCTCGACGATGGTCTCGGCGCGGTAGCCGACGACGGTGGTGATCTTGGCTTCACGGCCGAAAGCGGCACGGATGTTGTCGTGCTGCTGCTGCATGATGCTGCGGCCGTCGCTGAGCTCGGTGAGGGGCTTGGGCAGGCTGCGGCCGAGGCGCGAGCCCATTCCGGCTGCGAGGATGACGGTCTGAAGGGTCAAAATCTGCTCCTGAAGTGCGTGATTCACTGCCGGTTCACCGGCGCGACACCCCTTCGTGCCTCGACCATGGTAGCGATGAGGCCTGGGAAGACGCATGATGTGCGGCTCCCGTTGCAGAGTTGTGACATGACGTGGATGCCGCGACGCGGCGATACCGACTGCGTCGCCGGCGGGCGCGCTTGATACGTTTGTTAAGTGACAGCCTCCCTCCCGGTGCCGAATGACATCGATCCGGAAGAGCCGGACCGTCACTCCAGCGCGCGCGCCGTACGCCTCGCAGACACGGTCTCACCGGTCCCCGAGAAGCCCCGCCGCCCGCCGCGCAAGAAGCGCACGTCGACCGCCTCCAAGGCGGCGCCGAAGCCGGCACCCGCCCCGGATCCGGGACCTCCGCCGCCCCTGCCGAGCGATCTGGAGCTCGCCGCAACCGCCGCCCGGGGCATCGTCGTGCCGCCGCGCCCGCCGCTGCCCGGCGCTCAGGATGCTGTGCCGACGGATGCTGTGACAGAGCCTCCGATCGCAGACTCGGCAGAGCCGGTCGAAGACGTTGCGGTCGAGCCCGAGTCCGCCGTCCAAGCCGAACCGCCCGCGGTCCCCGAGACCGGCGTCGAGCACGCGACTCTTGCCGAAACCGCGCCGGTGGTCGATGCTGAGCCCGTGGTCGAGTCCGCGCCCGTGGCCGAGCCCGCGGGGGTGGTGGAGCCCACGCCCGTGGTCGAGCCTTCCGCTGCGCCCGCCGAGCAGTCCGCTGCGCCCGCAGCAGCGGCGCCCATACCTGCCACTGCCCCCGAGCCCGTGGCCGCCCTAGACCCTCAGGCTCTGGCCGCCGCCGTATCCCTCGACGCGGCACCCTCAGCGGTCGCAGCATCCGGGAACGCACTCGTGCTGCGTGGCGTCACCAAACGGTTCGGCAGCACCCACGCCGTCGACGGCATCGATCTCACGATTCCGGCAGGCACGTTCTACGGCCTCGTCGGCCCGAACGGCGCCGGCAAGACGACCACGCTCTCGATGATCGCCGGACTGCTCGAACCCGATCGCGGCACCATCCATGTCGGAGGGGTGGATGCCGCGGCCGAGCCGCTCGCCGCCAAGAAGCTGATGGGAGTGCTGCCCGATCGTCTGCGCACGTTCGACCGCCTCACCGGCCGCCAGCTCCTCTACTACTACGGCGTGCTGCGGAAGCTCCCGCCCGCCGTCGTCGAGAGCCGCACCGCCGACCTTGCGCGCGCGTTCGACCTCGAGGACGCACTGGGCCGCAGCGTCTCGGACTACTCGGCGGGCATGCTCAAGAAGGTCATGCTGGCGGGGGCGCTCATCCACTCGCCGCGGCTTCTCGTGCTCGACGAGCCGTTCGAAGCCGTGGATCCGGTCTCGAGCGCGATCATCCTCGACATCCTCTCCACCTACGTCGCCCACGGCGGCACGGTGATCCTCTCCAGCCACGGCATGGATCTCGTCGAGCGCGTCTGCACGCGCGTCGCGGTCATCGTGGCGGGCCAGGTGCTCGCAGAGGGCACCGTCGACGAGGTGCGCGGTGAGCTGACGCTCGAGCAGCGCTTCGTCGAACTGGCCGGGGGACTCAGCGATGTGGAGGGCCTCGAGTGGCTGCACACATTCTCCGACTGAGGCTCGCGCTGCTGTTCGGAACGTTCCGCGGTGACGCCGGCCATGTCGCGCGCGTGGCCACCGGGCTGGTGATCCTCGTCGCCGCGACGGTGGCGGCCTGCTGGGCCCTGCTGACGCTGCAGGACGCCTCCACCGAGGAGGCTCTCGCCGTCACCGTGCTCGGCGGCTCCGCCGTGACGCTCGGCTTCGCTCTCGCGCCGCTGTTCGGCTCCGTGGAAGACCCGCTGGACCCCCGGCGCTTCGCCCTGTTCGGCCTCCCGCGGCGAAGCCTCGCCCTCGTGCTCACCGCCGCCGGCTTCGTGAGCGTCCCGATCCTCGTGCTGCTCGCCATCGCGGTCTGCTCCGCCATCGTGTGGGCAGCGCACGGCGTGCCGGTGATCGTGGGGGTCGCGAGCGTCCTGCTCGGGGTGCTCACGTGCGTCCTGCTGGCGCGGGTGTGCATGGCATTGGCCTCGCTGTTCCTGCGCGACAGGCGCTCGCGCGAACTCTCGGGCGTGTTCGTGCTCGTGGTGCTCGTGGTCGTGGTGCCGGTCGGCGTCTTCCTGGCCTCGCTCGAGTGGGAGGGGAGCGTCCCGCCGCAGCTGCTCGCGGCTGTGGACTGGCTCGCCCTCACACCCTTCGGCGCCGCGTGGGCGCTGCCCGGCATGGTGGTCACGGGCGGCGACGCGCTGCTCTCGGCGCTGATCGCGGTGGGCACCGTCGTGGTGCTGGGAATCCTCTGGCTGTGGGCGGTCAGGCGACTGCTCACCACGACCGAGCGCCCGGGCACCGGGCGCGAACGGGGTGGGCTCGGCTGGTTCGGCGTGGCGCCCGGCACCCCCGGAGGCGCGATCGCAGCGCGCAGTCTCGTCTACTGGTTCGGCGACCGTCGCTACGTGGTGAACGGCCTCGTGATCCCGTTCGCGGCCGTGATCACGGTGGTGCCCCTCCTGATTGCGGGCGTCCCGCCCGAACTCGTGGCCCTCGTGCCCGTGCCGTTCGCGGCCCTCTTCCTCGGCTGGCTGCCGCACGACGACCTCGCCTACGACTCCACGGCCGTCTGGATGCACATCGCCAGCGGCGTGCGCGGCGTCTCGGACCGGCTCGGCCGACTCGTGCCCGTGCTGCTGGTCGGCGTCCCGCTGCTCGCCCTCGCGATCCCCGTGGCGACCATGCTGCACGGCCGCTGGGCGGTGCTGCCGGCGCTCACCGGAGTGTGCGCCGCGCTGTTCCTGTCGGGCCTGGGGCTCTCGAGCATCTCGTCGGTGGTCGCGCCCTACGCCGTCTCGCGGCCGGGTGAAAGCCCGTTCCAGCAGCCCCAGCGCACCAGCGCCAGCGGCGCGATCGCGCAGGGCAGCGTCATGGCGGGCGCGCTCGTGGTGTCGGCGCCGGTGCTGTGGTGCGGGTGGCTCGCCCTGCGGGGAGACGCGGATGCGGCGAACACGGCGCTGTGGGCAGGCCTTGCGATCGGACTCGGCGTTCTCGTCGTGGGCGTCGGCATCGGCTCCATCGCGTTCGAGCGTCGCGGCGGGCGTCTGATGGAGTTCGCCGAGTCCACCTGACTCTCCGCGGGCGACCCCATCGCTGCCCGCCCCGACTACACTGGCAGACCATGAGCACCCCGCTGGACAGCCCCGACCAGGGCGGAATCGCGACCCTCGATCGCGAGCTCGAAGAGCTCCTCAAAGAAGAGAACATCGAGCCGGGTGACCACGAGCGCTTCTCTCACTACGTGAAGAAGGACAAGATCCTCGAGTCCGCCATCACGGGCAAGCCGGTGCGTGCGCTGTGCGGCAAGAAGTGGACCCCGGGTCGCGACCCGGAGAAGTTCCCGGTGTGCCCGACCTGCAAAGAGATCTACGAGTCGCTCCAGGGCTGATCATTCGGCGTCGGCGTAAACGGTCGGGATCGCCGGGTCGGAGCGGCTGAGCGCGAGTGCGCGCACCGGAAGCTCCTCGCGGACACGGGCGTGATGAGCGCGCGCGGCTTCGACGCCGGCCGGGCCTTCGTGCGCGGCATCGGGTTCGCCGTGGATGACCAGCGGCACGTGCAGGGCCCGGGAGTCGGGGTGCGCCGAGGCGGTCTCCAGTGCCTCGAAGCCGTCAGACACGACGATGAGCTCGCTCGTCGCGGTGCCGGCATCCAGCGTGCGGAACGCCGCCTTGCGGCCGCCCTTCGACGCCTTGTCGGTCGACGCCTTCGCCACGCCGACCCAGCCGCCGTCCGAATCCTGGCGGGCGACGAGCTTGTAGACCATGCCGGCGGTCGGTGTGCCCGATCCCGTGACGACCGAAGTGCCCACGCCGTACGAGTCGACGGGGGATGCGGCGAGTGCGGCGATCGCGTACTCGTCGAGGTCGCTCGTCACGGTGATGCGCGTTCCCGTGGCTCCCAGCTCGTCGAGTTGGGCGCGCACCTCCGCCGCCACCGTCGGCAGGTCTCCCGAGTCGATGCGGACTCCGCCGAGTCCGGTTCCCGCGACACGGATCGCCGTCTCCACACCCTGACGGATGTCGTAGGTGTCCACGAGCAGTGTCGTCCCGACGCCGAGGGCCTCGATCTGCGCGCGGAACGCGTCCTCCTCGGTATCGTGCAGCAGCGTCCACGCGTGCGCGGCGGTGCCCATCGTCGGGATGCCCCAACGCCGGCCGGCCTCCAGGTTCGAGGTGGCGGTGAACCCGGTGATGTAGGCGGCGCGGGCCGCCGCAACCGCGGACGCCTCGCCGGCCCGCCGCGAGCCCATCTCGGCCAGCGGGCGATCTCCGGCGGCGATGCTCATGCGGGCGGCCGCGGTGGCGACCGCGGAGTCGTGGTTCAGCACGCTCAGCGCGAGGGTCTCCAGCACGACGGCCTCGGCGAACGTCCCTTCGATCGTGAGGATGGGGGAGCCGGGGAAGTACAGTTCGCCTTCGCGGTAGCCCGTCACGGAGCCGGTGAACCGGTAACCCTCGAGGAAGTCGAGGGTCGCGGCATCCACCACGTTCTCGTCACGCAGGAAGCGCAGCTCCGCATCGTCGAAGCGGAAGTCGCGGATGAGCGAGAGCAGCCGGCCCGTGCCCGCGACGACGCCGAACCGTCTGGCGCCGGGAAGACGTCGGCCGAACAGCTCGAACACGCACCGGCGGTGTGCCGTGCCGTCGCGGAGTGCCGCGTCGACCATGGTGAGTTCATAGCGGTCGGTGAGGAGGGCAGTCGAGGCGGTCCGGCACGCAGCTTGCCCATCGGTCATGCGGGTCAGCCTACTGACCTGCTGGCGTAGGGTGGATTCTCGTGAGCGACGCGCCGATCGGAATCTTCGACTCCGGGGTCGGCGGGCTGACCGTCGCTCGGGCCGTATCGGCGCTGCTGCCACGGGAGTCGATCCTCTACATCGGCGACACCGCGCGCTCGCCGTACGGACCGAAGCCGATCGCCGATGTCCGCCGCTATTCCCTCGAGGTTCTCGACGACCTCGTCGCGCAGGGCGTGAAGATGCTCGTCATCGCGTGCAACACGGCGTCCTCCGCGATGCTGCGCGACGCGCGCGAGCGCTACGACGTGCCCGTGGTCGAAGTCATCAACCCCGCGGTGCGAACCGCGATGTCGACGACCCGCAACGGCCGCGTCGGCGTGATCGGCACGGCGGGCACCATCAGCTCCGGGGCGTACCAGGACATGCTCGGGGTCAACGAGCGTCTGACCGTCTTCGCCCAGGCCTGCCCGCGCTTCGTCGAGTTCGTCGAGGCCGGCGTCACCGGCTCGCCGGAGGTGCTCGCGGTCGCCGAGGAGTACCTCGCGCCGCTGCGCGCGGCCGAGGTCGACACACTGGTGCTCGGATGCACCCACTATCCGTTCCTCGAGGGTGCGATCAGCTACGTCATGGGGCCGGACGTCAGCCTCGTGTCGAGCGACACCGAGACCGCCAAGGACGTCTACCGCGAGCTGGTCTCCCGCGACCTGCTGGCAAGTCCCGAGGCCGAGCCTCGCCACGTCTACGAGGCCACCGGCGCGTCCGCCGACGAGTTCCTCCGCCTCGCGCACCGCCTCATGGGCCGCGAGGTCACCTCGGTGCGCCTCGTGCAGACCGGCGCCATCGACCTGCCCCACGCCTCGAGCACCGTCCGGCGCCCCGGCTGAGGCATCCGTGTCCCATATACCGCGCAGCATGTCCCGACTCCGGTCGTTCCGGCGGTCGCCGATGACCGGAATCGGGACATGCGCACCGTAAGAGGAGAGAAATGACCGACATCACCCGTGCCGACGGCCGCTCCGTCGACCAGCTGCGTCCCATCACGATCGAGCGAGGCTGGTCGAAGCAGGCCGAGGGCTCGGCGCTCATCTCGTTCGGGAACACCAAGGTGCTGTGCACGGCGTCGTTCACGAACGGCGTGCCGCGCTGGCTCACCGGCAAGGGCAAAGGGTGGATCACGGCCGAGTACGCGATGCTGCCGCGCGCGACGAACGACCGCAACGACCGCGAGAGCGTGAAGGGCAAGGTCGGCGGCCGCACACACGAGATCTCGCGCCTCATCGGCCGTGCGCTGCGCGCCGTCGTCGATACCAAGGCGCTCGGCGAGAACACCATCGTGATCGACTGCGACGTGCTCCAGGCCGACGGCGGCACGCGCACGGCGGCCATCACCGGCGCGTACGTCGCGCTCGCGGACGCGATCGAGTGGGGGCGGGGCAAGAAGTTCATCGGGCAGAAGGCGCAGGTGCTCTTCGACTCCGTGTCGGCGGTGTCGGTGGGGATCATCGACGGCGAGCCGATGCTGGATCTCGCCTACGTCGAGGACGTCCGCGCAGAGACCGACATGAACGTGGTCGTCACCGGTCGCGGGCTTTTCGTCGAGGTGCAGGGCACCGCGGAGGGCGCGCCGTTCGACAAGCGCGAGCTCGACGCCCTGCTCGAGCTCGGCGTCAACGGCTGCGCAGAGCTTCGCGACATCCAGACCGCCGCGCTCGCCGGAGAGGCCACCGCGTGAGCGCGCACCCCGACGAGATGGCGGACGTCGTCGCTGAAGCGGCCGCCGAGTCGGCCGCGACCGCGCACGCGCTGCCGCGGATCGTGCTCGCCACCCACAACCGCCACAAGGTGGAGGAGTTCCAGGCGATCGTGGCCGCCACGCGCCCAGACCTGATGGTGGTGGCCTACGACGGCCCCGAGCCGGTCGAGGACGGCGTCACGTTCGCCGAGAACGCGCTCATCAAGGCGCGTGCGGCGGCCGAGCACACCGGCCTGCCGGCGCTCGCCGACGACTCCGGCATCTGCGTGGATGTGCTGGGCGGTGCCCCGGGCGTGTTCTCCGCGTACTGGGCCGGCCACGCGAAGGATGCCGCGGCCAACCTGGATCTGCTCCTCGACCAGCTCTCCGACATCCGCGACCCGCATCGCACGGCGCAGTTCGTCTCGACCATCGCACTCGTGGTACCCGGTGACGCCTCGCGCGAGGGCGTCGTCGAGGGCGTCTGGCCCGGGCGCCTCGCCGCCGCGCCGGCGGGCGAGGGCGGCTTCGGCTACGACCCGATCTTCATCCCCGACGGGCAGGAGCAGGGGGCCGAGCGGACGGTCGGCGAGTGGACGGCATACGAGAAGAATGCGGCTTCCCATCGCTCCCGGGCGTTCGAGGCGCTGGCACCGCTGCTCGCGGACCTCTGACGCGAGGATCAGCGCGGTTCCACCACGGGCAGCTCCAGCACCTGTGGGTGGCCAGAATCGGAGTGCAGCGAGAAGCCGGCCCGCCCGCCTGCGCGGTAGAGCGCGGGGAACGCGCCCGTCAGCGGGTTCCGGGGGGAGAGCTGCCGGCCCGCGATGTGGAGACGCAGTTCATCGCCGGCGCGGAAGAAGGTCGCAGACGGCGCGAAGTCGATCTCGACCTGCGTCGGGGCGGGGTGTGCTTCGATTCGGCGAAGACCCGTCGTGACGAGATCTCGACCGAAGCCGTACGAGCCTTCGAACGGGACGAATCGTCCGCCGCTCCACTTCGAGAGCCCGACGAAGATCGAGACCGAGCCGGTGGTGGCCGCGCTCACCCAGAGCCGTACCCTGGCCCCGCCGGTGACCTCGGTGTCGCCGTGGAACACCCACGAGAACCGCGCGGCGCGTCGCCGTCGGACCATCGACACGGAACCGCCGACGCCCCTGGGCGATGACGACAGGAGGCCGCCGTCGGCGAGGTGGAGCAGCAGCGGGCGGGTCGCCGGCGGCCACCGCTCCTCATCGCGGACGGCGTGGACGAGGTCGCCGCGCTCGCGTACCTCCAGCCGCACGCGCGGCAGTGCGGGCGGGGCATCCTTCAGGTGCGTGTCGAGGAAGGCGCGCTGCACAGCCTTGCCCTCATCGCCGTAGAACGCCGCCCATTTGCCGGTGCGATGGGTGAACAGGTGCCGGTCGGGCGACGCGGCCCGCCCGAAGGCGCGGAAACTGCCGCGTGAGTGCAGGTCGGCGTCGGAGAAGCTGCCGCAGATGAGCATCGGCGTCTCGATCCGGCCCAGGTCG
This sequence comes from Microbacterium ureisolvens, assembly GCF_019511645.1. GTDB lineage: Bacteria > Actinomycetota > Actinomycetes > Actinomycetales > Microbacteriaceae > Microbacterium > Microbacterium ureisolvens_A. Next base: position 64,768 of record NZ_JAEUAX010000001.1, read on the forward strand.
GGTGCCAGCGAACGCCACCACGCATCGTCGTCAGGACGCGCCGCCGCCTCTCGGCCCAGATCCGGCGTCATCCGTGCGGCGCGGCGGACGAGCGTCGTCCACAGTCGCGAGAATCCGATCTCCCGAACCCCGCCGGGATAGAAGAAGTCGCGGTACGCGTCGGTGAATCCCTCCCAGGGGACGATTGCGCGCAGATGCGGCGGGCGCAGGGCAGCGGCCTTGTACTGCGAGATCGCCAGATATGACACGCCGAGCATCGCGACCCCGCCGTCGCACCAGTCCTGGCCGGCGACCCACTCGATCGCGTCGTAGACGTCTTCGGCCTCGGCGTCGCTCATCAGCGAACCCACGCCGTCCGAGCGGCCGGCGCCGCGTACGTCGAGATTGACCACGGCGTACCCCTGCGGCACCCACCACGCCGGATCCGGCGCTTCCCAGCTGGTCTCGTCGGAGATGTGGACGGGGGCCGTCTGGCGCAGGATACGGAACTGCGGATTGATGCGGTAACCGCGGCGCGCGCGCCTGGGAAGCGCGTCCTTGCCGTACGGGTGGGCGCAGAGGATCGCCGGCACGGGGGTGCCGGACACCGGCAGGTAGATGTTCGCTCTCAGGAGGGTGCCGTCTCGCATCGGCACCTCGACATCGCGCTGAATCCGCACGTCGGTGCCGATCGGGGCGACGATGACGGGAGGACTCACCGCACGCGCCACACGATGGCGGGCATAGGCCCACGCTCCAGGGCGTCGCCAGGGGCGGTCGGTCACTGCGTCGCCGCCACCCTTCACGGCGCGACGCTATCAGCTGGGCGGTCGGAAGGTGAGAACCAGACTCATTCCCGACTACGCCGGACGCCCCTGTCCACCACCGCGCCGGGCTTAGCCTGGGGTCATGCACGACCACGCGCCGACCGGGATCCGAGGGGCGGGCAACCGCCGCCTGCTCGCGATCTCGCTCGCGATCACGGCCTCCGTCATGGTGGTGCAGATCGCCGGGGCGGCGCTGTCGGGATCCCTCGCGCTCCTCGCCGACGCGGCGCATATGTTCACGGATGCTGCGGCCCTCGTGATCGCCCTCATCGCGAGCACCGTCGCGGCCCGTCCGGCGAACGACCGCCGCACCTTCGGCTACCAGCGCGCCGAGGTGTTCGGCGCCCTGATCAACGGCGCGATCCTGATCGGACTGTCGGTATGGGTCGCGTTCGAGAGCATCTCGCGCCTGCTGAACCCGGGGACGACCGAGGTCGCGGGCACGCTCATGCTGATCGTCGCGATCGTCGGCCTGGTGGCCAACGGTGTGGCGATGTGGCTTCTGAGCTCCGCGCAGCGGCGCAGCATCAACGTGCGCGGCGCGTACCTCGAAGTGCTCGGTGACCTCATCGGCTCGGCGGCGGTGATCATCGCCGCGATCACCATCGTCACGACCGGCTGGTACCAGGCCGACGCCATCGCCTCGCTGTTCATCGCCGCGATGATCATCCCGCGCGCGGTCGGCCTGCTGCGCGAGGTCGGGTCCGTGCTGGCCGAGTCGGCGCCGAAGGGCACGCACGTGCGGGAGATCCGCGAGCACATCCTCGCCACGCCGGGGGTCGTCGACGTGCACGACGTGCACGTCTGGCAGCTCACCCGGGGAGCGCCCGTGTTCACCGCGCACGTCGTGGTGGACGGCGTGGCGCTCGCCGACGGGCGGGCGGGCGGCATCCTCCGCACGCTGCAGTCGTGCCTGTCGGACCACTTCGACGTGGAGCACTCGACCTTCCAGCTCGAGCCCGCCGGACACGTCGAGCATGAAGCCCACGCCTAGGGTCAGACCTCGCGGCGGACGTCGGCGGGCGACTTGTCGGGACGCAGACCGCGCCAGCGGGGGTGGCGCAGGATGCCGCCGGGGGTGAACTCGCCGTACTCGACCTCGCCGACGAGATCGGGCCGCACCCACAGCGCGTCCCGCGCGTCCAGCGCCGGCACGCCCACCAGGGGATTCTCGCCGGTACGCAGCGGCACCAGCTTCTTCATGAGCATCTTCAGGGTCGAGTCGCTGAAGCCCGTGCCGACCCGGCCGGCGTAGCGCAGCCCCTCGTCATCGGGAATGCCGAGCAGCAGCGAGCCGAAGGTGGTGCTGCGGCCCCCCTTGCCCGGGCGGATGCCCGCGATCACCACCTCCTGCGTGCGCGTGAGCTTCACCTTGAGCCAGGCATCCGACCGACCTCCGCGGAGATAGCGTGAGCCGGGATCCTTGACGACGATCCCCTCGAGCCGCAGCCTCTCACTGGTCTCGAGCGCCGCGTCGACGTCGTCGAACACCGGGGGCACGGCAACGGGATCCGCGGATGCCGCCGCCACCGCCTCCAGCACATCCCGGCGTTCGCGCAACGGAAGGTCGGCGAGGTCGTCGCCGCCGTGGGCGAGGACATCGAAAAGGTAGTAACGCACCGGGGTGCGCCGGGCTTCTCGCGCGATGTCGCCCACCCGCTCGAGATTCATCCGCGTCTGCAGCAACGGGAAGCTCGGCCGACCGTCGGGCTCCAGGGCGACGAGCTCACCGTCCACGACACACGGCTCGGGGCCGAACCCCGCGTCGGCGGCCGTGAGCTCGGGGTACCGGTGCGTGACCTCGTTGCCGCTGCGCGCGAACAGCCTCAGGCGCTCGCCATCCCAGGCGCCGACGGCCCGGATGCCGTCCCACTTCATCTCGACCCACATGACGCCCTCGACGTCACGCTCGGCCCATCCGCGCGCTGCCGTACGCGCCTGCGCCGGCGTCGCACTCGAGGCCAGCATCGGCCGAAGCGACTCGAGGCTCAGAGGGGAGCCGGGGACGGGCTTCGCCACCTTCGCGAGATCCGGAGATCTCGCGGGCGCGGGGCGATCCGGGCGGGATTGTCCTGCGCCCGTCAGATCTCCTGATCTCGGGGACGGCTCCGGCGGTTCCTCCTGCTTGTCGTGCGCACCACGTCGACCGCGGCCGCTGCGAGCGGCCGCTCCGCGAGGGGCGTCGGCCTGCGGGCTGGGCTCGACCACGATGCCCTCCGGCTGCGGGCGGCCCGCAGCATCCGTCTTCATGCGATGCAGGAGCCAGCTGGACTTCTCACCCTCGCCCGCCGTGCGGATGAGTGCGAGTCGCACACGACCGAGGGGGCCGCCGGGGCGGCCCTCCAAGGTCGCGATGACCTCGTCGTCGCGCCATTTCTCGAGTTCGTAGCGGCCGTCGTCCCAGATGGTCACGGTTCCGCCGCCGTATTCACCCGCCGGGATCGTGCCTTCGAAAGTGGCGTACTCCAGGGGATGGTCCTCGGTCATGATCGCGAGGTTGTTGCGCCGGGAGGAGTGGGGCACGCCCCGCGGCACGGCCCAGCTCACCAGCACACCGTCGTGCTCGAGCCGGAAGTCCCAGTGCAGCGCGGTCGCGTGGTGCTCCTGGATGACGAATCGGGGGAGCTCCCCGTGGGGCGTGGCCCCGAGGGGGTTCGCCGGCACCGGCTCCGGCGTGCGGTCGGCGCTGCGCTTGGAGATGTACGCCGACAGAGGGCCGGACTCCGCCTCGCGACCGCCGGCGTGGAAGCCGAGCGCGGCCATCGGGTCGCCGATCGCCTCGACGCGATCGAGCACCTCGGTGAACTCCAGGTGGCGCAGCCCCGGATCGTCGAGTTCGTCCCACGTGCGCGGGGCGGCCACGGTCGGGTGCGGGCGACCGCGCAGCGAATAGGGCGCGATCGTCGTCTTCGATCCGTTGTTCTGGCTCCAGTCGATGAGCACTTTCCCGTGGCGCTCGGCCTTCTTCATGCTGCTGACGACGAGGTCCTTGTGGTCGGCCTCGATCGCCCGCGCGAGCTCGTTCGCGAGCGCCGAGGCCTGCTCCGTCGACTGCCCCGGCGGCAGCGCGGTGTACAGATGGATGCCCTTGCTGCCGCTGGTGACCGGGTACGGCTCCAACCCCATGTCGAGGAGGATCTCGCGCGCCCAGCCGGCCACCTCCGCGCACTCGGCGAGGCCCGCACCCGGGCCGGGATCCAGGTCGAGGACGAGCCGATCGGCGGGACCGCGGCCACCTGCCGCATCGAAGCGCCACTGGGGTACGTGCAGCTCGAGGCTCGCAACCTGCGCGAGGTAGACGAGCGTCGGCACGTCGGCGACCAGCGGGTACTCCTTCGTTCCGGTGGAGTGGGGGATGGGCATCCGCCGCACCCACGAAGGCGCACCGCGCTCGAGGTCCTTCGCGAAGAAGACCATGCCGGGGTCGTCCGCGGTGCCGACGCCGTCGGGCCACCTCTTGCGTGTGACGGGGCGCCCGACCACATGGGGGATCAGCGCCTCGGCGATACGCGAGTAGTAGTCGATGACCTCGCCCTTGGTGGTGCCGGTCTCGGGGTAGAGCACCTTCTCGAGGTTCGTGATGCGCAGGCGGCGGCCGCCGATGCGCACCAGCTGCTCGTCGCCCGCCATGGGCTCAGAGTATCGGGGCCGCGCCACGCAAGGGGTGGCCGCGCGTCGGCGCCCTGGTGTTCACTGGTGGGGTGAGAGCGATCTGGAAGGGTGCACTGACGTTCGGGCTCGTCAACGTGCCGGTGAAGGTGTACTCGGCGACCGAAGACCACGACGTCTCGCTGCACCAGGTGCACAACAAGGACGGCGGCCGCATCCGTTACCAGCGGATCTGCGAGATCGATGGCGAGGTCGTGCCGTACTCCGACATCGACAAGGCCTACGACGACGGCGAGAAGACGGTGGTCCTGACCAAGGAGGACCTGGAGTCGCTGCCGGCGGAGCGCAGTCGAGAGATCGATGTCGTCGAGTTCGTGCCGAGCGAGCAGATCGATCTGCTCACCCTCGACCGGGCGTACTACCTCGAACCCGACTCCAGCTCGCCGAAGGCTTACGTGCTGCTGCGCAAGACGCTCGAGCAGACCGACCGCACGGCGATCGTGCGCTTCTCGCTGCGGCAGAAGACGCGGCTCGCCGCGCTGCGCGTACGTGATGACGTGCTCGTGCTGCAGACCCTGCTGTGGTCCGATGAAGTCCGCGAGGCGGCCTTCCCGGCCCTCGACGAGACGGTGCGGATCTCGGCGAAGGAGCTCGAGCTGTCCGCATCCCTCGTCGAGAGCTTCTCGAGCGACTTCGATCCCGAGGAGTTCAAGGACGAGTACCAGGAGGAGCTGCGCACCCTCATCGAGGCGAAGCTCGAGAAGGGCGACGCGGTCGACACCGCCGAGACGTTCGGCGAGCAGGAGCAGGAGGAGGCCGGCGGCGAGGTCATCGACCTCATGGCAGCGCTCCGCGCCAGTGTGGAGAAATCGCGAGCAGCCCGCGAGGGCAGCGCAAAGGGGGGATCCGAGAAGACGACTGCCGCCGCATCGGCGAAGACCGACGCGAAGGCACCCGCCAAGAAGCCCGCCGCGAAGAAGAAGAAGGCGTCCTGATCCGCTGAACGCCGCTCGGCTCAGGCCTTGGGCGTGTCCCCGTGCTCGGGACCCCGCTCGAACACCTCGGGGTCGAGCACGAGGGCCTCCGCCTCACTGTGGTCGGTGACGACGTCCTCGCCAGCGGCCGCGGCCTTCTTGGCCTTGCTGCGCTCGCGGAGGTAGTGCCACAGCGTCACAACGGCAGTGCCGCCCACCGCAGCGAGGAGGATCAGGTCGATGTAGTTCTCGACGAACTCGGCGACCGGCGGGATGAAGCCGATGGCGTACCCGAACATCGTGAGACCGAAGCCCCAGAGGACGGCCCCGATGAAGTTGTAGAGCGTGTACTTCCACTTGTTCATGTGGCCGACGCCGGCGGCGACGGGTGCGAACGTGCGGACGATCGGCACGAAGCGGGCGAGGATGATCGTCAGACCGCCGAAGCGCTCGAAGAACGCGTTGGTGCGCTCGACGTTCTTGACGCTGAAGAGCCCCGACTCCTTCTTCTCGAAGACCGCCGGGCCGCCCTTGTGGCCGATGTAGTAGCCGACCTCGCCGCCGATGAACGCGGCGAGTCCGATGAGCAGCGCCACCCACCAGACGCTGAGTCCGAACACACCGTGCGGGGCGTACGGCTGAGGGTGCGACAGCAGACCCGAGATGACGAGCAGCGTGTCGCCGGGAAGCAGGAAGCCGACGAGCAGGCCGGTCTCGGCGAACACGATGAAGCACACCACGACGAGGGCCCAGGGGCCGGCCCATCCGATGATGGCGGCGGGATCGAGCCAAGGGATCAGGGCGGTGGGAACAGCGTGCACGATGGTCGTCCCGTCGTCAGTCGGCGGAGGATGCGAGAACTCGCGTGCGGAAGGTGGGACTTGAACCCACACGCCCGGAGGCACAGGAACCTAAATCCTGCGTGTCTGCCAATTTCACCACTCCCGCGAGGCTCTCAGTCTACTGAGGCGAGGAGGGGTCGGCGGTGGGGCTGGCCCCCGTTCCGGCCGGTGGGTCAGCGGCGGATGCCGAACAGGAAGTAGCTCGCGGGGCCGATCCAGTTCACGAGGATCGCGGGGATCCACGCGGCCTTGGGCCCGCGCACCTCGTCGGCGTCGCGGTGAGCCAGATCCCAGAACGCGAGGAACGCGAACGCGACCTGCACGATGCCGAGCACGCCGAGTCCCGCCTTCGCCGCCGGGGTCATCTCCGTCTTCGTCATCATCGTCCTTTCGTCGGTTCCTCCATCCTGCCTGCCGCCGGCGCCCCGCGCATCTGTGGATAACTTTCGGCTGGTTCCGCGACGAATTGGGAGGATGCTGACGTGACTTCCCCCGCCGCTCCCGTCGCGACCGTCGTGGCGGAACGCGTGCGCGAGCGCCTCCGGGCGGAGCGCTCGGACCCCTCCCGCGATCCCGAGTTCGCCGCCCAGATCGCGCGCGCGGAGGTGCGCCGTCACAACGACTTCGCGCTGGCGCGCGGGCTCGCGCCCGTCGACGACGAGACCGCGTGCGTCCGGGAGGTGCTCGCCGCGGTGTCGGGTTTCGGTCCGCTGCAGGCGTACCTCGATGATCCGACGGTCGAGGAGGTGTGGATCAACGCTCCCGACCGCATCTTCGTGGCGCGAAGCGGCGTGCCCGAGCGTACGCCGCTCATGCTGACGGACACCGCGGTCCGCGATCTGGTTGAACGGATGCTGCAGTCCAGCGGCCGCCGTGTCGATCTGAGCCAGCCCTTCGTCGACGCCTCGCTCCCAGACGGCAGCCGGCTGCACGTCGTCATCCCCGACATCACCCGGCGGCACTGGGCGGTCAACATCCGCAAGTTCCTCCCCGCGTACCGCGACCTCGGGCGGCTGGTCGCCGCCGGCTCGATCGCACCGGAGGCCGCGACCCTGCTGCGCGATGCCATGGTCGCGGGGAAGTCGGTGCTGGTCTCCGGAGCGACGCACGCGGGCAAGACCACTCTGCTCGGCGCTCTGATCGCGGCGTGCCCACCGGAGCACCGCATCGTGACGGTCGAGGAGACGTTCGAACTCGCCGTCGCCGCCCCGGACCTGGTCGCCCTCCAGGGTCGGCAGCCGAGCCTCGAAGGCACCGGCGAGGTGACGCTGCGGCGCCTGGTGAAGGAGGCGCTGCGCATGCGTCCCGACCGCCTGGTCGTCGGCGAGGTGCGCGACGCCGAGGCGCTCGACCTGCTGCTGGCCCTCAACACCGGAGTTCCGGGGGCGGCGACGATCCACGCCAACTCGGCGCGAGAGGCGCTGGGCAAGCTCGCCGCGCTGCCGCTGCTGGCAGGGCGCAACATCGACGCGACCTTCGTGCAGCCGGCGGTGGCAGCATCCGTCGATCTCGTCGCGCATTGCGAGCGCGACGCGAGCGGAGTGCGGCGGGTGACCGAGATCGTCGCACCGACCGGAGTCGCCGACGGCGTCATCACCGCGCACACCTTGTATCGGGCGGTCGCCCCGTGACCTTCCTGTGGGGCGCGGTGCTCGCCGCAGGGCTGCTGCTGATCCTCTCGCCGTGGCTGTGGCCCGCGGGATCCCGCCGCCCTGGTGCGGCACGGCGCGGACGGATCGCGCGCCTGCTCGAAGACGCCGGAATGGCGCGCGTCTCGGTACCGGCGATCGTCGTGATCGCAGGCGTGTCAGGCGCGGTGGCCGCTGCGGTGGCGTGGCTGATCGCTCCGGTCGCCGCCCTCGCCCTCGTCGCCGCCGTCGCCGGTGCGCTCGCACCGTTCACCTGGCTGCGGGCTCGCCGTTCCAAGCTCCTGCGCACGCGCCGCGGACTCTGGCCCGACGTGTGCGATCTGCTCATCGCCTCCGTGCGGGCGGGGATGTCGCTGCCCGACGCCGTTGCCAGCCTCGCTGACTCCGCACCTGCGCAGCTGCGACCGGCGTTCGCGGCCTTCGCACGCGACCTGGCGGCGTCGGGGCATTTCGATTCGAGCATCCGGCGACTCAAGACCAACCTCGCAGACCCCGTCGCCGACCGCATCGTCGAGACGCTGCGGATGGCGCGACAGGTCGGCGGCACGGAGCTCACGACCGTGCTCCGGGCACTCGCGTCGTCCGTGCGCGCGGACGCCGCGCTGCGGGCCGAGGTGGAATCGCGGCAGTCATGGATCCGGGGCGCGGCGGTGCTCGGCGTGGTTGCGCCGTGGGTGATCCTCGCGATGCTCGCGATGCGACCGGAGGGTGCGCGCGCCTACGGCAGCCCGGGCGGCATGGCGCTCATCCTCGTCGGCGCCGCAGTCTCGCTCGTCGCGTACCGGCTCATGATCCGGCTCGGACGCCTCCCTGAACCCCGGCGGTGGTTCGGGTGATCGGGTTCGCGATGGGCGACGTCGCGTACGCCGTCGTGCTCGGCACGGCACTGGGTGTCGGGGCCTGCCTGCTGATCTCGCTCGCGCCGCGGTGGGGCGCGCCCAGCCTCGCGCGACGGATCGCACCCTACATCCGCGACGTCACCGATCCCCGGGGCCTCGACGTGGCCGCCCCCCGCGGCGGGAGTTCCGCGTTCGCGTGGTCGAAATTCGCGCAGCGGCGCCTCGCCCGGCTCGCGGGTGGCGATGCGGTTCTCGCCCGGCGCCTGCATCAGGCCGCGTGGACGATCGACCCGGCGCGATTCCGCGGAAGGCAGCTCGCGGTGGCGATCGCGGGTCTCGCGGTCGGCGGGGGAGTCGTCGTCGTGCTCGTGCTCGCCGGCCGCGGGTCGGCCGTTCTCGGGCTGCTCCCAACGGTCGCCGCCATGGCCGCAGCGCTCGCGTACGACGCCTGGCTCACGCGCGCGGCACGGGCGCGAGCCGCGCGCATCGAGGAAGAGCTGCCGACCGTGCTCGAGTTCCTCGCTCTGTGCCTGTCGGCAGGCGAGGGGATCCTCGACTCGCTGCGTCGTGTCAGCGATGTCGGCGCGGGGGAGCTCACCGCGGAGCTGCGCGGCGTCGTGGTGGCGGTGGGCACCGGCTCACCGCTGTCGGAATCGCTCACGCGGCTCGCGGCAGGTCTCGAGATCCCTGCGCTCACCCGCGCGGTCGACCAGCTGGTGGCGGCGATCGAGCGCGGCGCCCCGCTCGCGCACGTGCTGCAGGCGCAGGCTATCGACGCCCGTGAGGACGCCAAACGGACGCTCATCGAGCGCGCGGGCCGGAAGGAGATCTACATGCTCTTTCCGCTGGTCTTCCTGATTCTGCCCCTCAGCGTGCTGTTCGCGGTCTTCCCGGGGATCTTCATGCTTCGACTCGGACTCGGCTGACGCCGGAAGGAGAAATGATGAAAGCACGGATGCTGCGCCTCACGGCTCGCCTTCACGCGGCGGCGCGCGACCTCACCGACGACGAGCGGGGCGACGTGCCCGGCTGGGTGCTGATCACCCTGATGACCGCGGGGCTCGTCGTCGTGATCTGGGCGATGGCCGGTCCTGCGCTGGCCGACCTCTTCGAGCAGGCGATCAGCCGCGTCTCCGGGCTCTGACCCCGTGCGCGTCGTCCTGGCACGTGCGGCGGCGGGCGTGCGGGCCGGGCTCGCCGCGAACCTCCGCGACGAGGCCGGGGCGAGCCCCGTCGAGTTCGTCCTCGTCGGTGCACTGCTCACCGTCCTCACGCTGGGCGTGCTGCAGTTCGGCCTCGCGGTGTACGTCCGCAACGTGGTCCACGACGCCGCCGTCGAGGGCGCGTATCACGCGGCCCTCGCCGACACGACGCTCGCCGAAGGGGCTCAGCGCACGCGTGACATCGTGGGCCGCACGATCGGCGCCGAGTACATCACAGATGTCACCGTGCATGAGACGGGGGCCCTCGGCCAGCCGACCGTCGAGGTCCGCGTTCAGGCGACGCTCCCGTTGGTCGGCCTGCTCGGCGCTCCGCGCGGGCTGGAGGTGATGGCACATGCTCCTGTCGAATCGTTCGACTGACACCGCTACGGAAGACCCGCTCGGCGACGACCGCGGCTCGGCCGCTCTGGAGTTCATCCTGGTCGGCCTTCTCCTCCTGGTGCCCCTCGTCTACCTCGTCGTCGCGCTCGGGCTCGTCCAGGGGCAGAGCCTCGGTGCCGAGGCCGCGGCGCGCCATGTCGCGCGTGCCGTGTCGACGGCGACCGACGCCGCTGACGCGCGAGCCCGGGCCGACGCGGTGCTGGTGGCGGTGTCGGAGGAGTACGGGCTCGACGACGTCGACCTCTCCCTCACATGCGCGCCAGCAGGCGCCGCGTGCCCGCGGGCCGGCGCGACGCTTCACGTGAGTGTTCGCACCAGCGTCACTCTGCCGCTCGTTCCGCCCGTCCTCGAACTCGACCGCATCGCCGCGGTCCCGATCGAGGCGTCGGCCGCGCACAAGGTCTCGCGCTTCTGGAGCGAGCGGTGATCGCCCGCGTGCGCGCCCTCGCCGCGCGCCGCGAGCAGCAGGCGGCCGACGACGAGGGCAGCGTGCTCATCCTCACCCTGGGCTACGCAGTGCTGGCGATCGCGGTCATCCTGGTCTGCACGGCCGCAACGAGCCTCTATCTCGCGCAGAAGCAGCTCGATGCGGTCGCGGATGCCGCGGCCCTTGCCGCTGCGGACGCGTTCGACCTGACGGTGGTCGGCGGCGAGCCGGTGGCCACGCTCACCGACGCCGGCGTGCGCCGGGAGGCGGAGGCGATGATGACCGCCGTCGGTCGCGACGCTCGTCTCGTCGCGGCGTCGACTCCCGACGGCGTCTCGGCGCGGGTGACGGTCGCCGGGCAGTGGCATCCGCCCATCGTCACGGTCTTCGTTCCTGACGGCGTCGGCCTCGAGGCCACAGCCACGAGCCGCACCGCACTACGGTGAGGCGCGGTGCCGCCGAGGGTGTGTCACGGTGCCGCCGCGCGGGCGGCGAGCGCCACCGCTTCCATGCGCGAATGAACGCCGAGCTTGCCGAGCAGGTTCTGCATGTGCGCGCCGACCGTCTTGATGCTGATGCCCATCTCGGTCGCCACCTGCTTCTGCGTCATCCCCTCTGTGGTGAGTGACAGCACCTGGCGCTCGCGCGGGGTCAGCGACGACAGGCGCCGTAAGTCCGCGGTCGCACCTCGCGAGGGTCGGGTGCGCTCGATGAGGCGTCTCACGCGGGCGAGGAACTCCTCGGCGTCCATCGACTCGGCCGCGTAGTCGTCGGCGCCGACCAGCAGGCCGGCGACGACATCGGCGGGCGTCGTCCGATCCGCCGACACGAGAACAGCGGGCATGTCGTGTCCGTAACGATCCCGCAGCTCTCTGAGGAAGCTGCACCCGCCGTCCTCCACCTCGAGGATCGCCACATCCGGGGCGGTGCCGTTCAGTGTGGCCGCAGCATCCGTCGCTCTCGCGAAGGCCATCGACCGCAGTCCGAGACGGCCGAGCAGCGTCACGTAATCGGCCCTGACATGGTCACCGGCGACCACCAGGGCGTATGCCTCATCTGTGCTCACGATTCCTCCCCGAATCGCGCGCCCTCCCGCCGAGCGACCACCTTAGGGAATTCCCCCGGAACCCCCGTGTGATTCACCCGATGGTCGCCTCCCCACGCGGTTCATAGCCTAGGGCCCGCAGGGCCCTGGGGAAAGGGGAGCACTATGTCCAGGAACACTCGGCGGCGGTCGATCGCCGCCGGCATCACGGGCTGTCTGGTGGCAGCCTTCGTTCTGGGGGGAGCGTCCGCAGCCACCGCGGCGGACGGCCCGTGGGAGATCGATGGGATCGTCATTCCCGATGTGACGGATCCGGTCATGGAATCGATCGAGGATCCATTCGGCAACATCAAGGAGCTCGGACCGCTCAACTCCAGTACGACGAAGATCGGCGTCATCCACAACGACGCGCTGCCGACGCTCGGCGAGACCAACCCGAACGCTCAGGTCGACCTGAGGCGTGCGTGGGTCGACGCCACCAAGGACGCGGCGGGCGACGACTGGCTCTACTTCGCGTGGGAGCGCGATTCCGCCAACGGCAGCGGGTTCATCGCCTTCGAGTTCATGCAGAACGAGCCGCCGGCCGGCTGCGCGTACGAGACGGAGACCAACAATCAGCTGATTGCGAACTGCAACCCGTGGGTGAATCGTCAGGGCGGATCCGCAGGCCCGCCGACCGTGCCCGGCGACTTCATGATCCTCTGGGACCAGCAGGGCGGGAGCACCGCGCTGTCGCTGCGTATCTGGAGCGGAACAGCGCCGAATCTGACGCTCGGCGCTGCGATCCCGCTCAACGCGACCGTCTCGCAAGCCGCGTACAGCCCCGACAAGTTCAAGGGCGAGGCGGCCATCAACCTGACCGACACCGTGTTCGGCGGGGTGCAGCAGTGCCTCACGATCGCGAACGTGATCCCGAGCACCGTGACGGGCAACTCCGACACGGCCGACTATAAGGACACCATCCTGGCGCCCGCGCCCGCGTTCGGCAGCTGCGAGTCGACGACGGAGACCATGCCCAAGACCGCTGCCGGCGAGAACATCCCCGCCGGGGGTCTCTCGATCGGCACAGGGGTGGTCGGCGTGAAGGATTCGGCTGTCGTGGACCTCACCGGAGGGACGACCGCCGTGGGCGGCTCGGTCCAGTTCCACCTCTGCAAGGTGGACGCCCCCGGACTCTGCACAGCGGGTGGAACCGACGTCGGATCGACCGACCTCACCGGCGAGACCTATCCGGTGACAGTCGTCTCGCCGACCGCCTGGGTGACGGCCGCCGGCCGCTACTGCTGGCGCGCGGAGTACACGCCGGTCGAAGGCACAGGCGTCTCGGGCTCGAGCGATGCGCGTGCAACTGAGTGCTTCACCGTGAATCCGGTTCAGCCGACGCTCACGACCGATGCGAGCGCGGACGTCGTGCTCGGCGGCACTGTGATGGACACGGCGACCCTCGACGGGACGACCGCCCAGCCGCTCGACCCGATCATCCGCACAGGTGACGAGCCGGACCCGGGTGCACCCGCGGGAGGCACGATCACGTTCTCGCTCTACGGCCCGAGCACCACGGGCTGTGGCCCGCTCGTGCAGACGACCTCGGCGGTGACTGTGAGCGGCGACGGCGACTACGACTCGCCGACGGTCACGCCGACGGTCGCGGGCACGTACCACTGGGTTGCGACATACAGCGGCAGCTCGCCGAACACTCTCGGCGAGACCCACAACGAGGACTGCACCGACGGCGGCGAGGACGTCACAGTGACCACGGTGGCATCGACGCTGTCGAGCGTGCAGACGTGGGTGCCGAACGACTCGGTCACCCTGTCGGCGCCGGCCGGCGGGCCGATGACGGGCACGGTGCACATCGCGCTCTACCCGAACGGCACGTGCAGCCACGCTGCTTCGCCGATCTACAGCGATGACCTCGCGGTTCCCGGCCCCAACGGCCAGACCGTCACCACAGACAACACGACGGCCGTCTCGGCGAGCGGCGTGTACTCGTGGGAGATCAGCTACACGAGCACCAACGGTGCGCAGCGAAGCATCGGCGTGAGCTGCGAGGAGACGACGGCCCTGACCATCGACAACGGAGATCCCGTCGGCAGCCAATGATCCATCCGAACTGAGGAGCGGCGACGGCCGTGGCGACGCAGCCACGGCCGTCGCCGCGTTCTGTGAGTAGGCGAGGGGACGGATGCTTCCGCCTACGCGTGCGCTGATCATCTCAGGTGACGCGCACCGCGCGCGTGGGCTAGAGTTGCGCGCAGTCGGTGCCGGCTCACGCGCCGCATCCTGGACCGGAGGGAGGACCAACGATGGCTGTCTTCGTCATGCCTCGCATACATATCCCCTTCCGCGAGGTCGCCCGCACGCGTTGACCCGGCGGCGGCCTCCAGTCCTGGAGTGTCCCACCGATGTCATCCGAACGCCTCGACGCGTCCGCATCCCTTCTCTCGCCGGGTCTCGAACCCGGCCCCGATCAGCGCTGGTCCACGTGGCCGGCATCTCCGCCCTCCCAGCGTGGCCCGCTGCCGCATCCGGACTGGGTCATCACCGCGTCTGGCGCGTTCGACACCGAGCTGGGCGTCGTCAAGACCGGTAAGGAAGCCGATGTGCATCTCATCGAGCGCGCGGTGCCCGGCACCGCCGGCGTGCTCCTGGCCGCCAAGCGCTACCGCAACTCACATCACAGCGACTTCCATCGTTCGGGCAGCTACGAGGAGGGGCGCACGATGCGCAACACCCGCGACGCGCGCGCCGTCACCCGCAAGTCGGCGTACGGACGCTCGGTGGCCGCGGCGCATTGGGCCGTCAGTGAGTTCGACGCGCTGTGCCGTGCGTGGGGCGCGGGGGTTCCGGTGCCGTACCCCGTGCAGGTGAGCGATACCGAGGTGCTCATGGAGTTCATCGGCGACGAGCGGGTCGCCGCGCCGCGCCTGGCACAGAGCCGTCTGCACGCTGAGGAGCTGCGGGACGCCTTCGATCAGGTCGTCGGCATCCTCGAGGCGTTCGCGCATGCCGGGTTCGCGCACGGCGACCTCTCGCCGTACAACCTGCTCGACCACCAAGGCCGCGTCGTCGTCATCGACCTGCCGCAGATCGTCGACGTCGCAGCGAACCCGCAGGGGCTCGACTTCCTCTACCGGGACGTCGTCAACGTCTCGACGTGGTTCACCCGGCGGGGTCTCGACAACGATCCCGAGGACGTGTTCGCCCACCTCGTCGCGATGCTCTGGTGATTCACCCCGCCCCGCGGCCAATGCCAGGGACCCCGGCGCGTGCGCCGGGGTCCCTAGCATTCGGGTCAGCGGACGCCCTTGGCCGGGGTCGCCTCGAACGCCTTCTCGATCTCCTGCGTGAAGGTGTTGCCCTCGGCGTCCCTCGCGGTGACGCGGAGGTCGACCCAGCCGCCCGTGTCTGACACGGGGATCTCGGCCGCGTAGCCGCTGACCCACGCGCGCGACATGGCGAAGATGTACCCGTCGCCCTCGACCGCGCCAGTGGGGGCGTCCGTCTTCGCGCTCTCGAGCCTGACCGGCACCCAGTCGCCGCCCGCGGTGCGGGCCTCGAGCGTGGCGTCGGTGATGGCGCCCGCCGGAGCGGTGCCGGCGACATGACCGAGCTCGAGACCGAGTGGGATCGGCGAGCCCTTGCGGCGGCCTTCGCCGACGCGGTTCTCGTCGTTCACGTCGACGTCGTAGTACGCCTGGATCATCGGCAGCAGCCGGTAGTCCCAGTCGCCGAGCTTGCCCGACGCGCGGAAGGTCCAGTCGCTGACCGTCTTCGTCGAGCCGGCGAGGTGGGAGCCGTCGTGCGTCGCCGTGCTGACGACGCGCCAGTCATGCTCTCCATCGGGCAGTTCGAAGACGT
Source organism: Microbacterium ureisolvens (assembly GCF_019511645.1). Taxonomy (GTDB): domain Bacteria; phylum Actinomycetota; class Actinomycetes; order Actinomycetales; family Microbacteriaceae; genus Microbacterium; species Microbacterium ureisolvens_A. Next base: position 80,424 of record NZ_JAEUAX010000001.1, read on the forward strand.
TCGCCCCCTGGTGCTCGCGCTGGGCGATCAGCTCTCCGTCGAGGTAGATGTCGGTCAGCTGCTGCACCGTGGACGGTTCCATCCAGGTGTCGAAAGCGCCGGTGTGCTCGCCGTCGCCGCCATCCGCCCAGCTCGGGATGTTGATCTGGGCGTAGTCCGACGCGAGGTACGGCACCCAGTAGCCCGTGCCGACGTACGGCCGAACGATGCCGCCGTAGTAGTCGGCCCCGGTGCGCTCGCCGCGGTCGTAGGTGCGCTTGATATCGCGCATCTCCCAGCCGACCGAGGTGATGAACGTCCCCTGGTACCAGCGCAGGCCGTCGGTGTTCACCCACTCCTCGCGCTCGATGCCCCTCTGGGTGCGCAGCGGGAAGCCGCTGCCATACTCCGCGCCGGGCACGAAGTCGTACCGGAACTCGCCGATCTCCTCCGCCTGCCCGATGTATCGCGTGTCGATGCGGGCGAGGTCCTCGGGGCTGTGCCGGTAGGCCAGGTCGGCCGGGATCTCGCCCTCGCCGAAGTGGGCGATGTCGTAGGTGACCTCGGAGGTCGGCTCGCCGACCGCCGAGAGCGTGACCTTCTTGTGGCCGCCGAGCTGCGCCAGCAGCTCACGTCCCTCCACGCCGCTGACGGCCGCGACCGGGATCGAGACGCTCGTCGTGTAGTCCTCCGATCCGACCCATTCGCTGAGCTCGCCGTCGCCGTCGTTGACGACGATCAGCAGCTTCGATCCGGCTGCGGCCGCGTTCGCGGCGCGAGCGGATGCTGAGACCTCCGCCGACCGGGTGACCACCGCGATCTTGTCCTTGACATTCGCGGCGGCGAACTCTTCGACGCTGCCCTTTCCGGCGTCCACGGCGGCCGCCTTGAACGAGCCGTCGAGGAACGTCGAGCCGATCTGCACGATCAGGTCGAGCGGAGTCTTGCCCGCCGAGACGGTCAGCATCGGCGTCTGCAGGCGCCAGCGGGTCGCCCAGGAGAACTCCGCGTCGTCGACCTTCATCGGCTGCGCCCACAGCTCGTCGGTCCACACCGGCATCATCGCGCTCGCCGCGAAGTCGTCGACGGTCACGTCCATTCGGCGGAAGACCTGGTCGAGCCCTTCCTGGCCGACGTCGACCGTCACCTGCTCCGCCGCGCGTGCGTCGAGGGCGACCGTACGGTTCTGGTCGAGCTCGACCGTCGGGTCGCCGACGAGGACGCTGGCGATCGTGTCGGGCGTGCGGTTCAGCTCCATGAACGACATCACCGTGTAGTCGCCCTTCATGAGGCGCAGCGTGGTCTCGCCCTCGACGAGCACCGGCTCCGCCCACTGCGTCGCCGGGTCCCACAGGAACGCGTAGGTCGTCGTCGGGTTGCCGTCGAAGCCCGTCGCGGTGAGCGTGAGGTCGTACCGTTCGGCCTCGGCGATCGTCCCGAGTGCGGTGCGGGTGACCGGCTCGCCGTCGACAGACGCCACCAGCATGCCCGACAGCTGGGTGCCGGCCGGGACCTTTGCAGGATCCACCGTCAGCGTGGCCGACCGGCTCTCGCCGGCGGGGATGGTCAGCGTGTCGACGTCCATGGTGAGCGCGTCGAACGCGATGCCCGCCGCCATCGGCCCCGGCTCGCCTCCGCCGGCTCCCGGCGTGGTGTCGCCGAGGTTCGCCGAGAGGGCGACGGTGATCTCGGCGTCCGTGCGGTTCGTGTATTCGACCGTCCGCTGGACCGGAGTCGGGGCCTCGCCCCACATCAACATGCCGAAGTCGCCCGAACCGGCGGCGATGACCGGCGCGTCCAGCGCAGCCGCGACGTTCACCACGCCCGTGCCGCCCTGATAGGCGGTGTAACCGACGTCGGTCGTGGTGCTCGCGATCGCGGCCTTCAGCTGGTCCTTCGTGTAGCCGGGGTTGGCGCTCAGCAGGATCGCGGCCTCACCCGCCACGTGCGGCGTCGCCATCGACGTGCCGCTCATGGCTATGTAGGCGCCGTCGCCGCCGCTGTCGGCGGAGCGTGCTGCGGTGACGTCGTTACCGGGGCCGGTGACGTCGGGCTTGAGCGAGCCCGAGCGTGCGAGCGGGCCCTGGCTCGTGAACCACGACAGGGCGCCGGACGGGTCGTCGACCGAGCCGACGGTGAGCGCCTGCTCCGCCGAGCCGGGAGCGCCGATCGTCTCGGGGGCGCCGGCGTTGCCGGCCGCGACGACGAAGAGCGCCCCGGTCTCCTTCGAGATCTGGTTGAGTGACTCGGCCATGAGGTCCGTGCCGTCGGAGGCCTGCGTCGAGCCGAGGCTCATCGAGACGATCGGGGCGTTCTGACCCGCCCACTCCATCGCGTCGATGATCCACGAGTCCTGGCCCCAGCCGTCGGCGCCGAGCACCTTGCCGACGAGCAGCTGGGCGCCGTCGGCGACGCCGCGGTGCGTGCCGCCGCTGGCCGCGCCGGTCCCGGCGATGGTCGAGGCCACGTGCGTGCCGTGACCGTTCGGGTCGCTGTCGACCTCCTCGCCGGGCACGAAGCTCCTCGAGTCGGCGAGCACGTGGCCCTGCAGGTCGGGGTGGGTGTCGTCGTAGCCGGTGTCGAGCACGGCCACGGTGACCCCTTCGCCGGTGTGACCCTGGGCCCACGCCTCGGGGGCGTCGATGTAGGGCACGCTCGAGTCGAGGGTCGCGCGCACCTTGCCGTCGAGGTGGATCGCCTCGATGCCCCCGCCGAGCGAGGGCGTCGCCGAGAAGCTCCGGGCGGTCGGGGCAGTGAGCGACTGCCAGGCGGATGCGGCGTCGCTGTGGCCGAGCGTGGCCGCGGCGCCGCCGATGCTCTCGAGAGGTGTCTGCACCTCGAGACCGGGGACCGGCGCCGAGAAGGACCGCGCGGCTGCGGCGTCCTGCTGCACGATGACCGGCGTCGCATCGACGGTCGCGTCGTCGTAGCCGTACTCGATGAGCAGCGACACGTTGAAGAGGTCCGCGTCGAGCGCGCCCGCCGCGAGGTACGGCAGTGCACTGTCGGGAACGACGTGGAGGTCGCCCGACGCCTCATACGTGCGGGCGCCGGCGCCCTCGACGGCGGTGTCGATCGAGACCGCGTGGGTGCCGTCGCTCATGTCCGTGACGGTGACGCGGTCGCCCGTGATCAGGGTGACGGAGTGGGAACTGCCGGCGACCGCCCGCGAGGTGGGGGAGTCGTCTGGGGCGGAGGTGGCGGCCGCCGGCAGAGTGGTGAGGCCGATGCCTGCGATGCCGATCGCGAGGCCGCTCGTGGCGGCGACGATCGGACGGAGGCGAGGGCCGAAGGGCTTGGGTCGTGACATCGCGCGAGCCTCTCGGTGTGGGGATCCGTGTAACCCCACCTTCCTGTGCGCGGTGCATAAAGTGGATGGCGGAGAAATGCCATGGCCTGCATCCGCCAACGTCGGCGGGTCACGATGAACGACATGGAGAAGGTCGCCGTGCTCGATGCACTCGGTCTCGACGAGGCCCACACCGCGGTCTACCGCTGCGTGCTGCAGCAGCCGTCCGCGTCGACCGCCGAGATCGCGTCGGCGCTCAGCATGTCGCTGCCGCGCACGCGCCCGATCGTCGCTGAGCTCGAGCGCCTCGGCCTGCTCGCGCGTCAGGCGGCCCGCAGCGACCGGTACGTGGCATCCCCGCCCTCGATCTCGCTGCGCCCCCTGCTGCTCGAGCGCGAACGCGGACTCACCCGCGCGCACGAGGCGCTGGTCGAGCTGAGCGATCTGTACCGGCGTTCCGCCGAGCAGCGCAGCGTCGCGGACGTGGTGGACGTCGTCATCGGCGACGACGCCGTGCGCCAGCGCGTCGCGCAGCTGCAGGCCGCGTCGGTCGAGCAGGTGCGCGTGCTCGTTCTGCACGAGGTCGCCCTGCTCAGCGGCGAGGAGAACATCGAGGAGGACCGCGCACTCGCCCGCGGCGTGCGCTACCGCGTCATCGTCGAGAACGCGGTGCTCGAGCGTCCCGGCTTCCTCGCGGCGGCGCGCGAAATGGCCCAGATCGGCGAGGAGATCCGGGTGCTGCCCACGCTGCCCACGCGCATGTTCATCGCCGACGACCAGATGGCACTGGTGCCTATGCACTCGCAGGGCGAGGATGAAGGCTTCGGCGCCCTGCTCATCCACCCGAGCGGCCTGCTCGACCTGGTCACCTCGATCTTCGAGGAGTACTGGCGGTCGGCCACAGAGTTCCTGCCGATCGCCGCCGTGCCGACCTCCGACGACGTGGACGGCGATCTGCTCCGACTGCTCCTGCTGGGAGTGACGGATGCTGCGGCCGCCGCGCAGCTCGGCATCTCACTGCGCACCGTCCAGCGTCGTGTCGCCGAGCTGATGGAGACGGCCGGCGTGACGACCCGCATGCAGCTGGGTGCGGAGGCCGTGCGACGGAACTGGGTCTGACGCGTCCGCTACCAGCCGTAGGCGTTGAACCATTCGCGGCGACGCCGCGTCTCGGCATCCGTCTCCGCCGTGTCCGACGTGTCGTGCGCGGGCAGCCGGCCGTCGTCCAGAGGGAGGAATCGGAGACATACCGGGCACAGCGCGCGGCCATCGGGGAAGCCGTCTGCCAGCGTCGCGGCGGGGGATCCCGGCTCGCCCGACCCGCGACAGCGTGCGGGATCGGCGCCGGCATCGGTCCACATGATCGTGCGGTGACGGTGCAGCCCCGCGTGATCGAGCGGGCGCGTGCAGCGGCGCCCGCCGTTGCGGCTCCGACAGAAGTGCACGATGTCGCTCACGGCCGCACTCGGGGCACGTAGCGGGGAACCCACCGCACGAAGGCGAGCGCGCCGACGAGGCCGATCGCCCCCATGACACCGGTCGCGACGGACAGCGAGGCGACGGCGGCGATGCCCGACACCAGCAGCGGTGCGACCGCCCCGCCGCCGTCGGTGAGCGTGCGCCACGACCCGAGGAACGGCGCCGGATCGGTCTTGGGGGCGACGTCGGCGCCGAGCGTGAGCAGGATGCCGCTCGACAGTCCGTTGCCGACGCCGAGCACCGCCGCGAACATCGCGAACCACATCGCCGCCTGCGGAAGGTCGTGGGTGAACGCGAGGGCGACGAAGCCCGCCCCCATCAGGATCATGGCGGGCAGGGCCGCCCACAGCCGACCGAAGCGGTCCATGACCTGCCCGCTCGCGTAGAAGAGCGCGAAGTCGATCGCGCCCGAGATGCCGACCACCAGGGCGATCGTCTGCGCGTCGAGTCCGATCGACACACCCCACAGCGGCAGCACGACCTGGCGGGCGGAGCGGACGGCCGAGAGGGATGCCGCGGCCAGGCCGAGCGTCGAGAGCACGCGGCGGTGACGCCACATCGTGCGGATGACGCCCGTTCCGGGCCCGGATCCGACACCGTCGCCCGGCGCACCTGTCCGGCGGACGGGGATGGAGCCGGTGACCGGCTCGCCGGTGTCCTCGGTGTCGACGGCGTCCTCGGTGTCGACGGCGTCCTCCGTGTCGGCGCCCCCTCGCGTCGGTGCGGACGTCGGCGCGACGAACTGCTTCTCGGGGTCGGGACCGAACAGGACGAGCAGGACCGTCGCGACGAGGCATCCGCCGAAGAACCAGATCGCGGCGTGCTCGTCGCCGGTGAGTGCGAGGAGCCCTGCGGCCACGAACGGGCCGACGAACATTCCGAGACGGAAGGTGCCGCCGAGAAGGGACAGCGCGCGGGCCCGGAACGACAAGGGCACCCGCGTCGTCATGAACGAGTGGCGCGCCAGACCGAAGGCCGCCGCGCAGAAGCCGATGAGGAACACCGCGATCGCGAAGATGCCGAGGGACGGCGCGAGGGCCATGCCCACCACGCCCGCGAGCGACAGGACGCCTGCGATCGCCATGGTGAGACGCTCTCCGATGCGCGCCACGGCCCAGCCGGCAGGGATGTTGCCGCAGAGCTGACCCACCACGAGCGCGGAGGCGACGAGCGCGGCGATGGCGACATCGGCCCCGAGCTGCGCGGCGATGACGGGGATCAGCGGGATGACGGCACCCTCGCCGAGCGCGAACAGCACGGTGGGGCCGTAGACCATCGGGCCGAACCGCCACAGCACGTCGCGGGCGGTGGGGGAATCGGCGTGATCGGACATCGCTTCCACGTTAGTCTGGAGTGTCATGCTCGACTTCGATCCTTCCGCCGACATCCAGGCCCTGCGTTCCACGTTCGCCGACATCAAGGCCGTGGTCGACGTCGAGGCACTCAACGCCGACATCGCCCGCCTCAGCGAGGAGGCCGGTGCCCCCAACCTCTGGGATGACGTCGAGAAGGCGCAGAAGGTCACCAGCGCCCTCAGCCACCGGCAGGCCGAGCTCAAGCGCATCACGGATGTCGAGCAGCGCCTGGACGATCTGGATGTGCTCGTCGAGCTCGCCAACGAGATGGACGACGAGGACTCCGCCGAAGAGGCCCGGCACGAGATCGCCGAGCTGGAGGACATCGTGAGCCAGCTCGAGGTGCAGACCCTCCTCGACGGCGAGTACGACGAGCGCTCCGCGGTCGTCACGATCCGCTCCGGAGCCGGGGGCGACGACGCCACCGACTTCGCCGAGATGCTGCTGCGCATGTACCTGCGCTGGGCGGAGCGGCACAAGTACCCGGTGAAGGTCATGGACACGTCCTACGCCGAGGGCGCGGGCATCAAGTCCGCGACGTTCGAGGTCGACGCCCCCTACGCGTACGGCACCCTGTCGGTCGAGGCCGGCACGCATCGCCTCGCGCGCATCAGCCCATTCGGTTCGGCCGACAAGCGCCAGACCTCCTTCGCGGCGGTCGAGGTCATCCCGGTGATGGAGGAGGCCGTGGAGGTCGACATCCCCGAGAACGACCTGCGCGTCGACGTGTTCCGCTCCTCTGGCCCCGGCGGCCAGTCCGTGAACACGACGGACTCGGCCGTGCGCCTGACGCACATCCCCACCGGCATCGTCGTGTCGATGCAGAACGAGAAGTCGCAGATCCAGAACCGCGCCGCCGCGATGCGCGTGCTCCAGACGCGCCTGCTCCTGCTCAAGCGCGAGGAAGAGGCGGCGAAGAAGAAGGAGCTCGCCGGCACGATCACCGCGAGCTGGGGTGACCAGATGCGCTCGTACTTCCTCTACGGCCAGCAGCTCGTCAAGGATCTCCGCACCGGCCACGAGGTGGGCAACCCTGCGATCGTCTTCGACGGCGACCTGGACGGCTTCATCTCCGCCGGCATCCGCTGGCGCAAGCGCAAGGACGACGACGACTGATCGAGCCCGCACTCGGCGAACCGATGCGCAAACGATGAGTGTCGCTGGACCGGGGCCGGTGGCGTCCGCATAGGCTCGTTAGGCCATGATCCGGTTCGAGAACGTCACGAAGCGCTTTCGCGGCACTTCCAAACCCGCGCTGAGCGATGTCGATTTCGAGGTGCTGCGCGGGGAGTTCGTCTTCCTCGTCGGCGCGTCGGGCTCCGGCAAGTCCTCCTGCCTGCGCCTCATCCTCCGCGAGGAGACGCCGTCGGAAGGGCGCGTGGTGGTCCTGGGCCGCGACCTGCGCACGCTGTCGAACCGCAAGGTGCCGTACTTCCGGCGCCACGTCGGCGCGGTCTTCCAGGACTTCCGGCTGCTGCCGACCAAGACCGTGTTCCAGAACGTCGCGTTCACGCTGCAGGTCATCGGGTCGTCGCGCGGCTTCATCCAGCAGGCGGTCCCCGAGGTGCTCGCCCTCGTCGGTCTCGCCGGCAAGGAGAAGAGGTTCCCGCACGAGCTGTCGGGGGGTGAGCAGCAGCGCGTCGCGATCGCGCGCGCGCTGGTGAACCGGCCCCAGATCCTCCTTGCGGACGAGCCGACCGGGAACCTCGACCCCGCGACCTCCATCGACATCATGCAGCTGCTCGCCCGCATCAACGCGGGCGGCACCACCGTCGTGATGGCCACGCACGAGGCCGGATTCGTCGACCAGATGCAGCGCCGCGTCATCGAGCTGCGCCACGGCGAGATCATCCGCGACGAGCGCCACGGCGGCTACGGCGACCGGTCGAGCCTTCCGAGCCTGGCCCCCGAGCCGGAGCGCGGTGCTGCCGCCGTCGCCGCCCTCACCGCGGTGCTCGAGGTGCAGCGCGAGGCCGCCATCGCGGCCGCCGCAGGGCTCGACCCGACAGCGGTCCACGACGACGAGCTCGTCGGAGGGGAGACGGATGCCGTGTCGCCGGCCGCGTCGCCGTCGGCCGGCGTCGCCGCGGCCGCGGCCGCCGCTGCGGCTGCCGTCGCGGTCACGGCGGCGGAGGCGCAGCAGGCGCAGGGGCTCGCGCAGGCTCTCGATGAGCCCGTTGCCGATGCCGCACCCGAGGCGGAGGCATCCGATCCCGCGAAGCCCACGCACACGCAGCCGATCCCGCTGGTCGACGCCGTCGAGCTGCAGGTCGAGGAACTCGGACTCGCGGACCGCCTCGGACTGGACGCCGGCGACGACGAAGTGGGGCCCACCTCATGAGGTTCGGACTCATCATGTCGGAGGCGTTCACCGGCCTCCGGCGCAACCTCTCGATGGTCGTGTCGGTGGTGCTCGTCACGTTCGTCTCGCTGACGTTCGTGGGCGCCGCGATCCTCATGCAGATGCAGATCGGCACGATGCGCGACTTCTGGGTCGAGCGCGCGCAGGTCGCCGTGTACATGTGCACGAGCATCTCGACACCCGCGACGTGCTCCGCCGGCGGGGCCAGTCCCGAGCAGGTCGAAGAGGTGCGCGCGAAGCTCGAGGGCAGCGCGTTGGCGCCGCTCATCCGGGACCTCACCTTCCTCGATCACCAGCAGGCGTACGACGAGCTTCTCGAGATCGCCGGCGAGGAGAATGCGAGCGTCATCACGCCCGAGCAGGTGAACGAGACGTTCCGCATCACGCTGGTCGACCCGGAGCAGTCCGATGTGATCATCGAGGCCTTCAGCGGAATGCAGGGGGTCGAACTGGTCAAGGACCAGATGCAGTACCTCGACCCGCTGTTCTCCGCGCTCACGATCGCCACATACATCGCGGTGGGGATCGCGGTGCTGATGCTCATCGCCGCGGTGCTGCTGATCGCGACGACCATCCGCCTCTCCGCGTTCGCACGAAGACGGGAATTGGGCATCATGCGCCTGGTCGGGGCATCCAACCGCTTCATCCAGACGCCGTTCATCCTCGAGGGCGTCATCGCGGCGCTGCTCGGGTCGATCCTCGCGAGCGCGGCCGTGATCGCGGGAGTGCACTTCGGCGTCAACAACTATCTGCGCAACCGCGTCGATTTCGTGACCACCTGGGTCGGCATGGCAGATGCGTGGCTCGTTGTTCCGGTCCTGATCCTGGTCGGGGTGGTCCTCGCGGCCCTGTCGGCGAGCTTCGCGATCCGCAGATGGCTCCGGGCGTGATCGTCCGCCCCGCCGCAGGGGTAGACTGACAGGCTGCCGTCCGCCCTTCCACAGGCTCAGGGATCAGCAGGGCGGCATCAGCGAGGAGACATCATGCCCAGGGAACGCGGGGAGAAGGTCGTGGCGACCAATCGTCGCGCGCGCCACGAGTACGCCATCGAGAAGACGTACGAGGCGGGCCTCGTGCTCACCGGCACCGAGGTGAAGTCGCTGCGCGAAGGCCGCGCGAACCTCTCGGACGGCTACGCGTACATCGACAACGGCGAGGCGTACCTGGATGCGGTGCACATCCCGGAGTACTCGCAGGGGCACTGGACGAACCACTCGTCCAAGCGCACGCGCAAGCTTCTGCTGCACAAGGAGGAGATCGTCAAGCTCTCGCACACGATCTCGGCCGGCGGCTACACGCTGATCCCGCTGAAGCTGTATTTCTCCGATGGTCGGGCCAAGGTCGAGATCGCCGTCGCGAAGGGCAAGCGCGAGTTCGAGAAGCGACAGACGATCCGCGAGCGCGAAGACAAGCGCGAGGCCGAGCGCGCGATGCGCTCCCGCAACCGGCTCGGCGACTGACGCAGAGACCTACCGCGCCGCTGTGTGCCGGCCGGTCCGCGATGCTTGGGCGGGGCGCGGGGATCGATGGCGTGTCCGCGCGCCGGTGAGGGGACCGCTCATCGGGCGGCGAACCGGGCCTCGACGGCCGCCGAGATCACGATGTCTTCGGGCTGGAGCTGCACCGACGGTCCGCCGCCCGCCGCATCCGAGGCGAAGGATGCCTTCGCCATCAGCATCCGGGGTGCGGGAGCCATCTCTGCAGTGCCGGGCTGGGTCAGCAGGCCCACGTCCGCGAGCTCGATCGCGCTCACGTCCGCGAGGCCGAGCGCGCCGGCGTAGGCGGTGGCGCGGGCGACCGCGACCCCCACGGCCTGCGTCGCGACCTCCCGCTCCACCGCAGCCTTCGTCTCCGGGGTGAGCTTCCACTCGATCCAGCCGAGCTGCACCCCCTCGCGCTCGGCGACCTCGCCCGCCCACCACGACAGCACGGCGAAGTCGGTGAACGTGATGGCGAAGTCGACGGTGGCGTAGTGCACCGGCGCGAGGCGCTTGCCCTCGTTGTTCCAGGGGCGCTCCGACCACACCGACACGCGCTGACTCGACCACTCGGTGACGGTGCCCGCCGACTTCCGCGAGGCGAGATCGTCGCGCACCGGCTCAGTGAGCGCCGCCATCCGCTCGACGACCGCCCCGCGCTCGGGTCCCTCGGCGCGGATGGTCAGGTGCGCGATCGCGCGCTCCGGGGCGATGCGGGTCTCGTGCTCCCCGCGTACGGTGATGACGACGTCGCTCATCCTCAGACCCTAACCCTTCGCGTGGGAATCACTCCGGGAAGATCTGCCCCACCGGGAGCCGCTTCTCCGCCTGGAACACATCCTCGGTGCGGCCGTACGCCCAGTACGCCGACAGCGACAGGTCCGCACGCGCGACCCCGCGGGCGAGCAGGATCGGCCGCAGCGCCTTCATCGCGCTGCGCTCACCGTGCGCGAACACCTGCACGCGGCCGACCGGCCAGGTCGCCGCATCCACCGCCGCGACGAGCCGGGTCCCGGGGGCATCGTGGTCCTCGTCGACCCACTGGACGACGGCGTCCGCCGGCACCTCCACCCGGTGCGCCGGCGAACGCGTCTCGACGATGGTCGTGACCCGAGTCCCCGCGGGCAGCGTCTCGAGCGCCGACCAGATCGCGGGGATCGCCGATTCGTCGCCGATCAGCACGTGATGGTCTGCAGTGGGATCGGGCCGGTAGCCGCCGCCCGGTGCCGACATGGTGAGCCGATCGCCGGGCTTCGCGTTCGCGGCCCATGGTCCGGCGACGCCCGTGTCACCGTGCACCACGAAGTCGATGTCGATCGTGCGGGCCGCAGCATCCACTCGCCGGATGGTGTAGGTCCGGATCGTCGGGAGCTCGTCGAACGGCAGCGATTCCCGCAGGGCCGCGAGGTCGTACGGCGGCTCGAGCGTGCTGCCGGCCGGCGGGAAGTGCAGTTTGGCGTACTTGTCGGTCTCGGGCCGGTCGGCGAAGTCGGCGAACTCCTCACCCGCCAGCGTCACGCGTACGAGGTCGGGAGAGAGCCATGTGCTTCCGGTCACGAAGAGGGTGGTCTGCGGGCGCGCGGCACGAGGTGAGGTCACCCTTACATGCTAAGCAACGGATGCCGCGTCCCCGGCCGGTCTGCCACACGCTCGCCCGCCGCGCAACCGGGTCGAGCGGCCGCCGCGGCGCTTCTATCGTCGTGCGGTAGGGAACCCGACCGGCGAGGAGCGAACCGATGTCACGGAACGTGAGAGTGCTGCAGTGCACCCCTGAGGACGTCTTCGATGTGCTGGCGGACGGCTGGCTGTACCCGTCGTGGGTGGTCGGCGCGTCGCGCATGCGCGAAGTCGACGAGACGTGGCCGATGGCCGGCGCGGAGCTGCATCACTCCTTCGGAGTGTGGCCGGCACTCCTCGACGACAAGACGATCGTCGAGGAGTTCGCCCGGCCGCACACGATGGTGATGAAGGCGCGCGGCTGGCCGATCGGCGAGGCCCGCGTGAGCATCCAGGTCAAGCCGCGTGGCGACGCCTGCGTCGTGCGCATCCAGGAAGAGGCCGTCGCCGGGCCCGGTCGCTTCATCCCGGCCCCGCTGATGGATGTCGCGCTGCACTGGCGCAACGACGAGACGCTGCATCGACTCGCGTACCTCGCCGAAGGCAGGGCCGCGAGCCGCGCGGCCGCGACGACGGCGGAGAAGGAGATGGCCGCATCGGGCGAGAAGCAGGAGGCGGATGCTGCGTCCTCGGCCGATGCGGGGGAGGCAGAGGCGGCGACCCCCGCCGTCGATGAGGAGAGGGATGCTGCCATGTCACATGCGGAGAGTGGCTCTGAGCCCGTGGTCCCCACCGGTGAGACCGAGTGGGTCGACGCGGCGACGTCGATCGACGCCGTCGAATCGGGATCCGCGGACGAGCCGGGCGAGAGCGAGTCCCTGCCGCCGGTCACTGCGGGTGATGCCGATGGCTCGGCGGGCGCCGCCACCCAGGAACCCATGCCAGGTGCGGCGGCAGAGTCGCACCGTTCGGACGTCGATGAGCGGGTCGCGCGAGCCGACGAAGCGGGGGCATCGGCGGGCACGCCGGAGGACTCGTGGGACCCGATGTCCGGCGCGGGCGAGTCCGAGCCGGTGGCGCCCGACGACGGAGCGCCGCAGAGGTGAACGGGAGGCCCCGGCGCGGCGGCCTCGAGTTCGACGCCGTGGTCGTAGGGTCCGGTCCCAACGGTCTCGCCGCCGCCGTCACACTCGCACGCGCCGGCCTTCGCGTGCGGGTGTACGAACGCGCTGACCAGCCTGGCGGCGGCGCGGCGACCCGCGAGCTGACATTGCCGGGGTTTCGGCACGACGTGTGCTCGGCCGTGCACCCGATGGCGTTCGAGTCGCGATTCTTCCGCGAGTTCGGCCTCCGCGAACGCGTCGGGTTCGTCACCCCCGAGGTCTCATTCGCGCATCCGCTCCACGAGCGCCATGCCGGCATCGCCTACCGCGACCTCACCCGCACCGCTGAGGCGCTCGGCCCCGATGCCCGCGCGTACACACGGCTGCTGCGTCCCCTCGTCGACCGCTCTACGAACGTCGCCGAATTCACGGGGTCGCCGCTGGTGCGCATGCCCGCCGATCTCCCCACCGCCATCGCGTTCGGCTTACGCTCTCTCGAGCAGGGGTCGCCCGCGTGGAACGCGCGGTTCCGGGAGGACACCGCGCCCGCCATGCTCACCGGGGTGGCCGCGCACACGATCCTGACGCAGCCGAGTGTCTCCGCCGCGGGCGCCGGACTGGCCCTCGCCGCCTACGCGCATGCTCGCGGCTGGCCCATTCCGATCGGCGGCAGCCAGGCCATCATCGATGCGATGGTCGAGGATCTCCGTGACCACGGGGGCGAGGTCGTCGTCGACCACGAGGTGACCGCCCTCGCGCAGCTGCCCCCCGCCACGGTCACTCTGCTGGATGTCACGCCGAAGGCGCTCGCACGCATTGCCGGGGACGCCCTGCCGGACCGGTACCGGCGCACACTCCAGCGCTTCCGATACGGCGACGGCGTGGCGAAGGTCGACTTCGCGCTGAGCGATCCGGTGCCGTGGACGCATCCGGAGCTGCGCCGCGCGGGCACCGTGCACGTGGGAGGCACGCGCGCGGAGGTGGCGGATGCCGAGAACCAGGTCAACCGAGGCCGCATGCCCGAGCGCCCCTACGTGCTCGTCTCGCAGCCGTCGCTGTTCGATCCCTCGCGGGCGCCAGAGGGCAAGCACACGCTGTGGACGTACACCCATGTGCCCGCGGGCAGCGCCGTCGATCGCCGTGAGGCGGTGATCCGGCAGATCGAGCGGTTCGCACCGGGCTTCCGCGACACGATCCTCGCGACCAGCTCCCGCACGGCCCGCGAGGTGGAGCGTCACAACCCGAACTATCCGGGAGGAGACATCGCCGCGGGTGCCCCCGACCTCTGGCAGTTGTTCAGCCGACCGGTGCTGAGTCCCGATCCGTGGCGAACCCCCATACCGGGCGTGTACCTCGCCGGCGCCTCGACAGCGCCCGGACCGGGGGTGACGGGTCTTCCCGGCTGGTTCGCCGCCATGAGCGCCCTCCGCCACGACTTCGGCACGCGCGCCATGCCCGACCTGTCCCCGCGCCGGCCACCGGCTCGATCAGGCGAGACGGTGACGTGAGTCCTGCACGGCGACCGGAGGTGGTCGTGATCACCGGGGCCTCCAGCGGCATCGGCCGCGCGACCGCCCGCGCGTACGCCCGCCGCGGAGCCCGGCTGGTGCTGGCCTCGCGAAGCCGCGCGGCGCTCGAGACAGTCGCAGAGGAGTGCCGAGCGCACGGTGCGCGCGCCCTGGTCGTACCGACGGACGTCTCCGTCGAGGCACAGGTGCAGGCTCTGGCCGAAGCAGCCGTGGCGCAGTACGGGCGTATCGATGTGTGGGTGGGAAACGCCGGCGTCTTCGCCTACGGAGGTTTCGACCAGCTGCCCCCTGGTGTGTTCCGGCAGGTCGTCGAGACGAATCTCATGGGTCAGGTGCACGGTGCCCGCGCTGCGCTGCCCCACTTCCGCCGGCAGGGCACAGGCACGCTCGTCATGATCGCCTCGCTGTACTCGCGGGTGGCGTCGCCCGGCATCTCGCCGTACGTCACGAGCAAGTACGGTGTGCTGGGCTTCGCGGAGGCGCTCCGTCAGGAGCTGCGGGGGAGCGGCGTCCGCATCAGCCTCATCATCCCGGGGGCCGTCGACACGCCCATCTATCAGCACGCCGCCAACGTCACGGGGAGGAGAGCGCGGCCGCTGCCGCCGGCGGCGTCGCCCGATCGCGTTGCCAGGGCGATCGTTCGTTCCGCCGGCCGCCGACGGTTCGCCGCGTACGTGGGCGGGCTGCAGCGGCTCGTCGTGCCCGTCCACGATTTCGCGCCGGGGTTCTACGACGCGATCGCGTCGGTGCTGATGGATCGCTTCGAGCTGCACGGAACCTCGTCGGTGAGCTTCGGCACCGTGCTCGAAGCGCCCGGGCGGGCCGATCCGACGACGGGCGGTTGGCGGTCGGCCCGACTCCGCCTCGCGCTCGCCACAGGCGTGGGCGCGGCGGTGGCGGCGTTCCTCGCCCGCCGGCGGTGATCCGCAGAGCGGCGGGGGATCAGCGGAAGCCTTCCATCTGCGTGCGTTCGTCGGCCACGCGCACCCCGTAGCGGTAGGCGAGCTTTCCCCCGAGCCAGCCCGACACCCCCAGAGCGGCGAGCCCGACGATCGTGAGGACCACGCCCCAGATGCTCACCTCGTCGTCGTCATCGGCGGACAGTCGTACGAGCAGATTGATGACGAAGAGCGCGGTCACGCCCAGGTTGATCGCCATGTGGATCGTCGCGGTGCGTCGCGCCTGGGTGGTGCGGCCGAGCTGAAGGTAGTCGATGAAACCCCAGATCGCCGCGAGCACTGCCCCGATGAGGCCGATGACGATGAGGATCCACGCGCCGCGGATGTACGGCTCGGGGTCTGGTGAAGCCAGTCCGATGATGTCGAAGACGAGACTCGCCACCCACGTGCCGATCGGGATCGTCACCAGGATGGGGTGGAACGGGTGGCCGTAGGGCCCGGCGATCGCCGACCGTGGCTGCTTCGCACGCTGCTGCGGGGTGTTCTGCGACATGGGGATCTCACTCCTCGAGTTGGTGGCCCCAGCGGACCACCTTCCGCCGCATCTGACAGGGGCCTTGACACGAGGGTCGGATGCCCGCCTCCCTCACCTCACGCGTCTCTCGCCGCCCCCAGGCGGTCGGGAATGGCGGGGGCGCAGCATCCGTTGTATTCTGATGTGCTCGGATGCTTCGGCGTCCGGGTCTTGGCAACTCCACAGTGTGACAGCGGCCCTTCGCAAGAAGGACACCTCGAGAGAGGCGAACGGGGATGATCGGTTTCGACATCGCCTGTGAATCTGCGTGAAGCGGGCCGAGGATGCAGGGTTATCTCGTGAACGCCCCCTGCAAACCAATAACTGCCGAAAAGAAGCAGTCCGACTTCGCCCTCGCTGCCTGAGCAGCGAGCCCGAGTCCGTCAATCCGTGACTGATCCCGTCACGGGTATTGGCGTCATCTAGGGATCTTGCTGCGTGACGTCGCCTGAGCGTCACGCGGGACTCTTTTCAGGATGGGCTCGTCGACTTAGGTGTCTGTGACAAAGGTCGGAGCCGAGTAGAACGCTCGCACAGACTGCGCCCGGAGAATCCGCAGTATCCCAGCGATGGACGGGGGTTCGATTCCCCCCATCTCCACAACCGCTGTCACCAGAATCGGAGCCCTGGCCCTCGCGAGAAATCGCGAGGACCGGGGCTCTGCTGTCACCGCCCGTTCGGCGGCGCGCAGCGGCGCAGACGGATGCCGCGGCACTCGGGCTGCGGCATCCGTCGGTGTCCTGCGCTCACGACGCGGCGCTCAGGCCCCCGAGATCCAGACGGTCGTCTCGCCGGGAAGCTCGCGCCCCTCGAAGTGGTGGCTGGAGAGGGAGTGCGCGCCGCCCTCGGGAAGCTCGTAGGGCGCCTCACCGAAGTTGGTGAAGACCGTCCACCCGTTCGGGCGGCGGAATCCCAGGACGTCGTCGCGCCCGGTCTTGATCCACTCCAGCGACTCACCCGTCTGCAGCAGCCGACGCAGCGCCAGCGCCTGGCGGTACAGCGCCAGCGTCGATCGCGGGTCGCCGTCCTGGACCGATACCGCACACTGGGCGAACCACGACGGCTGCGGCAGGTGCGCGCCACCGTCACCGAAGCCGTAAGAAGTCCCATCGGCCGACCACGGCAGGGGGACGCGGCATCCGTCTCGGCCGATGTCCTCGCCGGGGCTGCGGTAGAACGTCGGGTCCTGGCGCTCGGCGTCGGGGATCGACGCGACCTCATGGAGGCCGAGCTCCTCGCCCTGGTAGACGTACGCCGAGCCGGGAAGGCCGAGCACGAACAGGGTAGCGGCGCGGGCGCGACGCAGGCCGCGCTCGCGATCGAGCACCGGGGTCTTCCCGCCCGACAGCAGCCACTCGTTGCCGTGCTTGCGCGTCGGCCGCCCCTTCTCGTCGCGCTCGGCGTCGGGCAGGCCGTACCGCGTGGCGTGGCGCACCACGTCGTGGTTCGACAGCACCCACGTCGTCGACGATCCCGACTTCGCTGCGAGCGCGAGGTTGTCGCCGACGATGCGGCGGAATTGCGCGGCGTCGAAGTCGGCCTCCAGCAGGTCGAAGTTGAACGCCTGGCCCAGACTCTCGGCACGCGCGTACAGCGGGATGCGCGAGGGCTCGACCCACGCCTCCGCCACCGCGGTTCGCGGCGGGTCGTACGAGTCGAAGACTTCGCGCCACTCCGCGTACACCTCGTGCACATCATCGCGGTCGATCATCGGGTGGTTGCCGTCACGGGGCATCGCGTCGAGCTCGGCCTGCGAGGGGAGCGGGTCGACGAAGTCCTTCGTCAGCATGTGCGCGACGTCGATGCGGAAGCCGTCCACGCCGCGGTCCGACCAGAAGCGCAGCGTCTTGACGAAGTCGGCGCGCACCTCGGGGTTCGACCAATCGAGGTCGGGCTGCTCCTTGGCGAAGTTGTGGAAGTACCACTGTCCGTCTGCCACGCGCTCCCACGCCGACCCGCCGAACACCGACACCCAGTCCGCGGGCGGCTGGGAGCCGTCGGGCCCTGTGCCGTCGCGGAAGATGTACCGCGCGCGGGCGGCCGAACCGCGACCGGCTGCCAGTGCCTCCTGGAACCACGCGTGCTGATCCGACGTGTGGTTGGGCACGATGTCGACGACGACCTTGATGCCCGCGCCGTGCAGCGCGGCGAGCATCTCGTCGAAGTCGTCGAGCGTGCCGAGCCGGGGGTCGACGTCGCGGTAGTCGGCGACGTCGTAGCCGCCGTCTGCCAGCGCCGACGGATAGAACGGGCTCAGCCAGACCGCGTCGACGCCGAGCTCCTTCAGGTACGGCACGCGGGAGGTCACGCCCTGGATGTCGCCGATGCCGTCGCCGTTCGCATCCGCGAAGCTCCGCGGATACACCTGGTAGACCACGGCCTGCCGCCACCAGGCGGGCAGCTCGAGGTCGTTGAGCTTGTTGGTCAGGGGTGCGGAGTGCACAGTCGTCACGGGGACGCGTTTCCTTTCGAGGTGGTTCTTTTCGGTGGGAATGGGATGCCGCGGGCTCGAGCCGTCGAGGGCTCAGCCCTTCACGGCTCCCTGGGTGACGCCTTCCATCACCCATCGCTGGGTGAAGAGGTAGGCGATGATGGCGGGCGCCATGGCCATGAGGTAGGACGCGAACGACACGTTGTAGTTGTTGCTGAACTGCGTCTGGAAGATGTTCTGCACCACCGGCAGCGTCTGCGACGCCGGGTCGGAGATGATGAGCGACGGCATCATGAAGTCGTTCCACGATGCCAGGAACGCGAAGATGCCGACCGTCGCGCTCATCGGTGCCAGCAGCGGGAACGTCAGGTGCCAGAAGGTCTGCCACGTCGTCGCCCCGTCGATGCGCGCGCTCTCCTCCAGCTCGGAGGGGATCGAGCGCAGGAATGCGGTGAACAGCAGGACGCTGAAGCTCAGCTGGAACATGATGTGCAGGATCGTCACGCCGACCGGGTTGTCGAGTCCCGCGAGACCCGTCAGCTGGATCTGCGGGAGCGCGACGACCGGGAACGGCAGGAAGAGCGCCGCGAGCAGGTAGTAGAACGAGTAGCGGAACAGCTTCTTGTCCCAGTTGCGCGAGATCGCGAACGACGCGAAGGCCGCGAGGAAGATCGTGCCGGCCACGCTGAAGGCACTCACGAGCACCGAGATGGTGAATGCACGCGGGAAGTTCGTCAGCTCCCACGCCGTGACGAATCCTTCGATGGTCCATGGCGCCGGCAGCGAGAACGCGTTCCCGTCGACGGCCTGGCTCTGCGTCTTGAACGCCATCGACACCGTGACGTAGAGCGGGACGAGCACCGTGAGGCAGCACAGGATCAGCACGATCGTGCCGGACCAGTTCACGCGCTCCATGGCGAAGCGGGAGCGGCCGGGCTTGCGGACGGAGTCGCCGTCGAGCACGCGCTCGGCGTTGATGTCCTCGACGGCGAGGGCGGCTTGCGTGGACATCAGAACACGTTCCTTCCGCGAGTGAGACGGAGTTGAAGGATCGACAGCACGATCACGATGAGGAAGAAGATGGTCGCGTTGGCCATCTGGTAGGCGTAGTCACCGCCGCTGAAGCCGGTGAAGATGGTCATCGCGATACTGCGCGTTGCGGTGCCCGGCCCCCCGTTGGTGAGGCCGACGATGATCTCGTAGGCGTTCAGGAAGTTCTTGAAGCCCAGGATGACGTTGATCACGACGTAGCCGGCGACGAGCGGCAGCGTGATGCGGAGGAGCTGCGCCACCTTGCCGGCGCCGTCGATGTCGGCCGCCTCGTACACGTCGCCGGGGATCGACAGCAGGCCCGCGATGTAGATGAGGAGCGTGCCCGGGATCGCCTGCCACGCGGTGACGATGACGATCGCGATCCACGCGAGGTCGGGGTTCGCCAGGATGCTCTCACTCATCCACGGGATGCCCCACGCCTGCCCGAGCGCGGGCACCGAGTTCGAGAACAGGAAGTTGAAGACGTAGGCG
This sequence comes from Microbacterium ureisolvens, assembly GCF_019511645.1. Lineage (GTDB taxonomy): Bacteria > Actinomycetota > Actinomycetes > Actinomycetales > Microbacteriaceae > Microbacterium > Microbacterium ureisolvens_A. Next base: position 99,983 of record NZ_JAEUAX010000001.1, read on the forward strand.
ATGATGATGCCCGAGATCACCATGGGGATCACGAAGATCGCCCGGAGCGGGGTCTTCAGCCGGATGCGCGAGACGAGCCCGACCGCCAGGAGGAAGGCCAGGACGTTGACCACGACCACGGTGACGGCCGCGAATCCGAACGTGAAGAAGTAGCTCTGCAGGATCGCCGGGTCGGTGAAGACGGCGATGTAGTTGATGAGGCCGACGAACTCCCAGTCGCCGAAGCCGATCGAGTTGGTGAAGCTGAAGAAGATGCCGATGATCGCGGGGACCGTGATCGCCAGCGTGAACAGGATGAGCGCCGGGAAAAGGAGGAGGTAGTAGGTCCCCTCCACCTTCCGGTCCGTGCGCGGCATCGTCGCCGCGCCGGTGCGCCGGCCCGTCTTCGGCGCCGTGACGGCGGCCGTAGTGGTTGCCATGAGTGCGTTCCTCTCGTGTGACGCTATTGGCGCAGCGCCAGTCGGGCCCAGTCGGCGTCGAGCCGGGCGAGCGTGCGGTCGGGGTCCTCGCCGGTGACGATGCCCTGCATGTAGTTGTCGGTGGGGATGGTCAGCGGGATCGCCTTCGAGGCGCCCTGGTAGAACTTCGCGGAGTCGTAGTACTCCTTCATGCCGAGGATGCGCTCGTCCGTGACGGGGGCGGAGTCGGTGGTCGTGCCGTAGCCGAGGAAGGCGGCGTTGTACTCGTCCATGACGTCCTTCTGGAAGAGGTAGCTCAGGAAGTCGCGCGCCCCCTCCTTCTGGTCGGACGCCTCGGGGATCCACGCGGCGAGGTCGATGTTGACCCGCACATTGTTGTCGTCGGGGTCGTCGGTCATCGGCAGCGGGAACGTGCCGAGGTCCAGGTCGGGGTCGGTCTTGTCGATCTCGCCGAACGCCCACGGCCCCTGCAGGTACATCGCCGCTTCCTCCTTGGCGAAGGCGAGGTTGCCGTCGCCGTAGCCGCGGCTCGCAGCATCCTCGTTCGTGTAGTTCTCCGTCAGCTGCACCATGCGGTCGACCGGGTCGGCCATGGTCTTCTGGAACGACACGGGAGAGTCGGGGCCGACCTCGGTGCCGAGCTCGTTCATCTCGTCGTAGAAGGCGGCCACGTCGACCTCGCCGCCCACCGTGTAGTCGAACCAGCCTTGGCCGACTGTCCACGGGTCCTTGAAGGTGGCGTAGAACGGCGTGATGCCGGCTTCCTTGAGCGCGTCGCAGACGGCGATGAGCTCGTCCCACGTCGTGGGCACCTCGAGACCTTGCTCTTCGAAGATGCGCTTGTTGTAGATGACGGATGCCGCCATCACGGAGTACGGCAGCACGCTGGTGCGCCCGGGGTAGGTGGCGTACTGGTCGACGAGGTCCTGCACCTCGGGGAGGATGCGGTCGGCCTCGGGCATGTCGCTCAGGTCGCTGAGGGCGCCGCGCTCCATGAAGCGCGCCATCTCCATGTTGTAGTTGAGCAGGCCGAGATCGGGCGGGTTTCCGCGGAGGAAGCCGGCCTGCAGGTTCGAAGACGTGTCGAAGACGACCTCGACCTCGTCCTGGCCGGCGTTGTACTCCTCGATCAGATCGCGGAAGTAGGGGATAGCTTCGGGCTTGCTGAGGTGGAACCTCACCTCGGCGGGCCCGGACGACGCGGCGGCGCACGCGACGAGCGTGCTCCCGGCGATCGCGAGGGCGGCGGCCGCTGCGCAGGCGCGGCGGACGGTGACGGATGCTGCAGGCACGACGTTGTCCTTTTCCGTGGGCGTGGGTGACACGTTGCTTCGGTGATTAGATTTAGCGACCGAATCAATTCGTTGTCCACCATAATGACGGAGGAACCCGCGAGAGGCAAGGGGCTTGATGTCACAATCGCTGCTCACTCCCACAGCGCTGCGCCGAGCGAGCCTCGACGCCGTACTGGGGTTCGCCTGGGACGCCGACGCCTTCACCGCGTCGGATGTGCTCGATGTGGTGGGTATCACGAGGACGACGGCGATCGATGTCATCGACGAGCTCGTTGCGCGGAGGATGCTGGCGGAACTGCCGAACGCTCGGGCGGCAGGGGATTATCGCAAGGGGCGGCCGGCGCGCCGTTTCGCGTTCCGGCCCGATGCCGGATTCCTGATCGGGGTCGACGCCGGACAATCGCGCCTCACCGTCACGGTGGCGGATCTGCGCGGGCAGAGCCGAGCGGTGCGTCACCTCCTCCTCGACCCCGAGATGGATGCGGCCGACGTTCGCCGAGCGGCGGCGTCGCGAGTGGTCGACGAGACTCTCGCCCAGGCGCAGCTCTCGCGCGCCGACGTCGTGGCTCTGGTCGTCGGCGTGCCTGCGCCGGTCGACAGGAACGGGATCTCGCCGCCGCACCGCGACGGCTTCTGGCGCAGGATGAACCCCGACTTCGCTGAGCTTTTCGGCGCATGGGCGCCCATCGTGCGGGTTGAGAACGACGCGTCACTCGCCGCGGTTGCGGAGCGGGCCGTCGGTGCAGCGGTCGGGTACGACGACTTCGTGACCCTCCTCGCGGGCGACCGCCTCGGTGCCGGCGTGTGGACCGACGGACGGCTGCTGCGCGGTGCGCACGGCGGGGCCGCCGAGACGGTCGCCTTCGACCACGTGCGCGGGGTCGATGGGGCGTGGGGCCTCGGTCACCGAGCCGCAGCGCTTGCCCGCCGAGCTCTTGCGGATGGTTCGCTGCCGGCCTCGAGCGGCCTTCGCGAGCTGGACCCTGCCGAGGTGGACGGAAAGACGGTGCTCTCCCTGGCGGCGGATGGTGACGAGGGTGCACGCGAGATCGCGGGCCAGGTGGGGGAGACGCTGGCGATCGTCGCCGGCGTGTTCGGCAGTCTCTTCGATTCACGCCTCATCGTCGTCTCAGGCGCGGTGGCGGCCGGTGCGGGCCCGGTGATCTCGGCCGCTCTGGATGCGCTCCCGGAGGAGCTCGACCTCCCGGCGCCGGAGATCGTCGCTTCGTCGCTGGGCGCTGACATCGTGTCGGTCGGCGCCGTGCGCGCCGCCGTCGAGGCGGCGCGCACGGGCCTTCTCGATCTGCCTCGGTTCGTCGTGACCGGCTGACTCGGCGTCAGTGGCGCACCGCCTGCAGGTGGTGGGCAGCCCCGTACTGCGCCACGTTCACGCCGAGCCGCTGTGCCTCGACGTCACCGTGGTGGAAGTGCAGGCCGGCCCAGATGCGGGCGTCGATCAGCTCGGCACACGGCTGCGAGAACGTCTGGAACGTGCGCGTCCGCGGTTCGCCCGCGACGAGCAGGGCGGAGGTGCTCGTCATCTGGAAGCCGCCTGCGACCACGTCGCCGAAGAACATCCGCAGCACCGTCGAGTGGGCGCCATCGAGGCAGTTGTGGCCGGATGGGTGCTCCGGATACGGCGCCGTGATCAGCGCGGTCCACCCCGTGTCGGCCGTCGTCGCCTCGTTGCCGTCCTCGCCGGCGCGCGGGATCGCGTTCCACGGCCGCCAGAAGTCGTAGTAGTACTTGTCGCTCCAGCAGGTGATCGCCGCGTCCGCGCCGCTCAGGTTCTGGAGGGCGAGCAGCCTCGCGGCGTCGGCCGCGCTGAGGTCGTTCCGCGTGATGAGCTGCCGCGCGACATCGTTCCAGGCGAGGATCGGTGGCCACTGCCACCACTTCGCGATGTAGGTCTGGTCCGCCGTTCGGGTGGATCCCGTTGCTCGGCCCAGGTTCAGCACCTGGTTGAACTCTGCCGCGTATTCCGGGCTGTCGAGCGCCAGCGGCGGTGCCGAGCGGAACTGCTCGGCGCTGTCGACGAGGAACGGCTCGACGCCGCCCACCCATGGAGTGGGGTCGAGAACCTCCTGACCCGACGAGTTGAGCAGCGGCGACCAGTGCCCAGGCCGAGGATCGCGCACCCACTGCGACGGTCCGAAGCGCCCGTCGTCCTGCCGCGCGTGCAGCATCGCGTCCGCTGCCGCGAGGCCCGCGGCGATGCCCTGGTCCTTGAACGATTCGGCGACGACGATGGCGTTGATCGAGGTCGTGTACTCCGTGTCGAGCGCCGCCAGGAGTCCGGCCCTGCCCGGGAACGGCGCGAGCTCGGGCGCGGTGGATACGAGGTGGGTCAGCACCTCGTAGGCCGCGGTGGCCACCGCGGCCTCGATCGACGCCTTCGCCCCGAACCGCTGCTTGAGCACGTACGGCTGATACTGCTTCGTCCCGATCGCAGCGACGGCGTCGTACACGGCGCCCTGCGTCATACCCATGTTGATCTGGAACGCGGGTGGCGCTCCGCCGTCGGCCCCGGGAATGGCGGCGAGCGTATTGGCCGCCACCTCATTCCACTCCACGACCGCTGTGGCGTCCGTCTGTGTCGGCGGTGCGGCTGACGCGCCGGCGGCTCCGAGTGCGACCGACGCGAAGAGCGCGGCCGCGACGAGGGCGATGGATCGACGAGTATTCATGACCAACCTCGCAGTGGGGATCTGAGGCGAAGGCTCGGGTAGCCTGCTTCACTGTCCCACTGGAGCGCGTGGGCGTCGATCCGGCATAGCCCTTAGGGAGTACCACCGGTCTGCTCCTCGGGCGGGCATCTCGGCCCGCGCGGATAACCGCCACCTTGGTCCGGACAGACGCCGAGGGTCAGCAGGTAGGACTCCAGGAGTTCGCGGGTGCTGCCGAACGGCGCGAGCAGGGGATCCTGCTCCGAAAGCCATACCGCGTAGACGACCGGCATCGTGAATCGACCTCCGAACACGAACGCCGCTGTTCCTTCGTTGAACGGCACGAGCAGCGCTGGGTGGCAGTCCATCCGCTCGATGCACAGCGCGACGCCCCGGTCCGGGATCGCGGTGCAGGGGGAGAGGCCGTGGCGCTCGCAGTATCCCGTCGCCCACGCGGCCAGACGTTTCGGGTCCGTCCCGGGTGTGAATCCGAGGCCGATGGGGTCGATGGTGACGAAGTCCGGACTGTCGGCGTTCGGAGGCGAAGGCTGCACCTGCTCCGCCGCCGGAGGCGCAGGAACGTGCCACTGACCAGCCCGTGGCGGCGGATCCGGGAATGAGGGCGGGCTGCAGCCCGCCAGAAGCAGCACGGCCCCCAGCGTCACCACGCATCGTCCCCAGGCGAGCACGGTCATCTCCCTGGGCGCGACGGTAGACCTGCGGCGGCGAGCGCGCAAGGTGCCGTATCGCCCGACCAGCATCCGGAGGAGGACTGGGCAACGGCGCGCCGCCGTCCGCGCCGCCGAGCTGTCGTCCTGCGAACGCTCGAGGCGCCTAGCGGCCCTGCCGCTTCTTGTACGGCTTCGGCTGGCCCTTGACGATGGGGGCGCGCCCCTTGCCCTTCGAGGCCTTGGCCTTACCGCCCGTGGGTGCCTGCGGTGTGGGTGCGGGAGCCGGAGCCTGGGCGATCCGCGTCCTGGCTTCTTCGAGCAGCAGCGCCCCCGGCGCAGTCAGCGACCAGTTCGGCTTGCTGCGGGTGAAAAGCGGTTGTCCGACCTCGGCTTCGAGCTTCTCGATCGTCGAGTACAGCGACGCCAGCGGCACGCCGAGCTCGTCGGCCGCGCGCGGAACGTGGAGTCCTTGATCGACGATGGCGACGAACCGCTGCAGCTCACTGATCTTCACGGGCAACCTTCCGCTCGCCGGGACACCTCAAGTCTGCCCGACGCGACAGCGCACGGCGCGTCGAACGGCACCCCGGCGCGCGTCGTCTACGAGACTGACGGAATGCCCCTCGTCGATCACCTCGGCATCACCGTCGAGGACCTGCCCCGGGCGGTCGCCCAGTTCGACGCGGTGCTCACTGCGCTCGGAATGAAGCGCACTGACGGTGACAACGGGGTCGCGTGGTACCGAGAGGACGAGACCGAGATCATCCTCCTGCCGGCGCGGGAGGCGGGGACGGGCCCGCACCGGCACGGGACCGTCGGCTGGCAGCACCTGGCGTTCGCGGTGGACTCCCGCGACGAGGTAGACCGGCTTCACGCGATCGCGCTCGCCGCGGGGTGGAGCGCGGTGCGCGATCCCAAGCCGTACCCGCGCTTCAGCGAGCGCTACTACGCGTCTTTCGTCGAGGACGAGAACGGCATCCGCATGGAGTTCATGCACAATCCTCCGAAGCCGAGGTAGTGACGCGGCGAGGGCCTGCCCGAGGTGCTTCGCGGCGCCGAAGTGGTGGTCGATGTGTCGAACTCTCCCTCATTCGCCCCGGCGGACGTGATGGAGTTCTTCACGACGTCGACCCGGAATCTCCTCGCCGGTGCGCAGGAGGCGGGCGTCGGGCACGTCGTCGCCCTCACCGTGGTCGGCACGAACCGTCCGAACGCCATCTCCTACTTCGCAGCCAAGACCGCTCAGGAGGAGTTGATCCGCACGTCGGGCATCCCGTACTCGATCGTGCACGCGACGCAGTTCTTCGAGTTCATCAGCGGCATCGCGGGGGTGTCCGCCAACGGCGACGCGATCCACCTGCCCGGCAACCTCGTGCAGCCGATCGCCGCGGCGGATGTCGCGACCGCGGTGGCGCGCACGGCCGCGGGCACCCCGCTGAACGCCGATGTGGAGATCGCGGGGCCCGAGGTGATGGGGCTCGACGAGATGGTGCGGCGCGGCCTCACTTTCCGTGGCGACCCTCGGGAGGTCGTGACCGACTCGGAGGCGCCGTACTTCGGCGCGCGGATGGAGGAGCGCACGCTCATGCCGATCGACGGGGTTCAGCTGTTCGCGACGACGCTCGACGAGTGGTTGCCGGCGAATCCGCCCCGCGTCTGACCGTCACGGCGAAGGTCCGGGTGCTGCGGCGCCTGGGCCTTCGCCGTGTAGCGGCTCGAAACCGGCGACGGCGACACCGAAGGCGTGCGCGGGTCAGTCTTCGCGCTCCTCCTGGTCGTTCTCTGTCGTCCGTCGATCGGACGCAGCGCGGAGTCATCGACCTCCGCCGGCGAACGACCCGGGGGATCGGTGATGACGCCATCCGCATCGGCGGCCCGCGTGTGCCGCAGCTCGGAATCGGTGGGGTCGTGGGAAGGGTGAGACATCGGTGCTCCTTTCGCTTCGGCCATCGGATCATCTCGCAGACCCGGTCCACAGGGGCGTTGACAGCGCCCGCGGCGGGTGTGCATCCATCGTGAGGGAATGCGTGTCCTCGGGGGCCCGCTATACGTTCGAGTGGCTGCACACCCGCGGCCCGACGAACACAAGGAGCACCACCGTGCGCGCACTCATCCACTCTGCATTCGGCGACCCGACGGAAGTTCTCGAGGTCGCCGAGCGACCGCTTCCCGAACCGGGTCCTGGACAGGTGCGAGTGCGCACGGTGCTCTCGCCGATCCACAATCACGACCTTTGGACCATCCGCGGCACGTACGGGTACAAGCCCGAGCTGCCCGCGGCCTCCGGCACCGAGGCCGTCGGCGTCGTCGACGCGCTCGGCGAGGGCGTCGAATCGCTGGAGGTCGGGCAGCGGGTCGCCACGGGCGGCACGTTCGGCGTGTGGAGCGAGTACTTCGTGGCGAAGGCCGGAGGGCTCGTCCCCGTGCCGGACGCGGTGAGCGATGAGACGGCCGCACAGCTCATCTCGATGCCGTTCAGCGCGCTGAGCCTGCTCGACTTCCTCGATGTGCAGCCGGGCGACTGGATCGTGCAGAACACCGCCAACGGCGCGGTCGGCAGGCTAGTCGCCCAGTTCGCCACGGCGCGTGGCGTGCACGTTCTCGGCCTGGTGCGCCGCGATGCGGGCATCGACGAACTGGCCGGGCTCGGCATCCGTGATGTCGTGTCGACCGAGTCCGAGGGCTGGCGCGAACGCGCCGCGCAGATCCTCGGCGAGAACTCTCCGCGCGCGGCCGTGGACTCCGTCGGCGGCGCGGCCGCCGGCGACCTGCTGTCGCTGCTCGGTGAGGGGGGCACGCTGGTGTCGTTCGGATCGATGGCGTCGAGCACGCTGGAGCTCTCGGCGGGCGATCTCATCTTCAAGCAGGCGACGGTGAAGGGCTTCTGGGGAAGCAGAGTGAGTCAGACGATGGATGCCGCGACCCGCGGTTCGCTGTTCGTCGAGTTGGTGCAGCGCATCGGGTCGGGGGAGGTGTCACTCCCGGTGGATGCGGTGTTCCCATTCGAAGAGGCACGCCAGGCAGCCGCTGCGAGCGCGGTGCCCGGGCGGGACGGCAAGGTGCTGCTGCGCTTCTGAGGGCGTCGTGGACGCGCCGCGCCGATCGCGGCGCGGCCTGCCGGCCTCACCCCTCCGCGAGGAGCACGGTCGTCGACGTGATCATGCCGTTCTCGACGGTGATGAGATCGATCCCGCGTACGACGGGCGCGCCGGGCGGCCCGAACGCCCAGGGCAGCACGCCCGTCGTGTCGGAGGCGTAGGCGGGTCCGTCCTCGACGAGCACGGACTCCTCGGGCGCGTCCTTCAGCAATGCTGCGGCGCTGGCGAGCACCGCCTCAGGACCGACGACCGTGCCCTCGGGATCGGTCAGGGTGACCCCGGGGGAATACGCGCGAGCCGCGGCATCGCGTCGTACCGCGGCATCCCGGTTCCCGAAGACGCCGTGCAGGTTCAGGCGGAGGAGTTCAGCGACGGTGCTCACGCACCTACCGAACGATGGGCGGCGCGAGGTTCTTCCCGATCAGCCGCTCATTCGATGGGCGGAACGGGGCGCCGAGGCGTGCGAGGTGCGGGTGGCGGCGGCACCTCCTTGGCGGCGATGATCGCGCCGCGCGGGATGCGCTCGACACCGCGTTTGCCGTCCACCACGACGGAATCGGCGTCGGCGCTCAGGAGCTCGCCGAGGGCGTCCGTCGCCTGGCCCGTAGGCAGGATGTAGCGCACCACCACCCGGCGCCCCGGCTCGGGCAGGTTCACCATTGGCCGGGTGCGTAATCCTTGAGGAAGACGCCGAACAGGTCCTCGCCCGCCTCGCCCCGAACGATGGGGTCGTACACGCGAGCGGCGCCGTCGACGAGATCGAGGGGTGCGTGAAAGCCCTCTTCGGCGAGCCGCACCTTCGTCGGGTGCGGGCGCTCGTCGGTGATCCAGCCGGTGTCGACGCTCGTCATGAGGATGCGGTCGGTCTCGAACAGCTCCCGCGCGCTGGTGCGTGTCAGCATGTTGACGGCCGCTTTGGCCATGTTGGTGTGCGGATGCCCCGGCCCCTTGTATCCGCGATTGAACACGCCCTCCATCGCGCTGACGTTGACCACGTAGGTCCGGCGTGCGGGACTCGCGGCCAGCGAAGCCCGCAGCTTCGACACGAGCAGGAACGGCGCGGTGGTGTTCGCGAGCTGCACCTCGAGCATCTCGAGCGGGTCGACCTCGTCGACGCTCTGCACCCAGGAGTTCGTGTGGTCGAGGTCGGGGATGAGCCCGCCCGCGTCGATCGCTGTGCCGGCGGCGAGGCGCTCGAGCGAGCTGGAACCGGCGGCCATCGCCTGCTCGGTCAGCTCGTCGGCGCGCGCCGCGGCCGCTGCGAGAATCGGGTGGGCGGTCACAGAGCGCTCCAGCGCCTGCGGGTGGCGGTCGTTGGTGTGGCCGAACGTGACCAGCTCCGGCAGCGGCCCGTCCGGCAGCGGCGCGAGCTCGGCGTCGACGAGCGGCTGGTACGCACCGGGCGAGCGGCGCACGGTCTGCGTCGCGTTGTTGATCAGGATGTCGAGCGGACCCGCGGCCGCGACATCCTCCGCCAAACCGATCACCTGGGCGGGGTCTCGCAGGTCGATGCCGACGATCTTGAGGCGATCGATCCACTCCGGCGCGTCGGGGAGGCTGCTGAAACGGCGCACCGCGTCCCGCGGGAAGCGGGTCGTGATCGTGGTGTGAGCGCCGTCGCGGAGCAGGCGCAACGCGATGTACATGCCGATCTTCGCGCGGCCGCCGGTAAGCAGCGCGCGCTTGCCGGTGAGGTCGGTGCGCGCGTTGCGCTTCGCATGACTCATCGCTGCGCAGGTGGGGCACAGCTGGTGGTAGAAGGCGTCGACGATCGTGTACGGCTGCTTGCAGATGTAGCAGGCGCGGGGCTTGAGCAGGGTGCCCGCCGTCGGCGCGGTCGTGGACGAGCTGATCGGGATTCCGCGTGTCTCGTCGTCGATCCGGTCCGGCGCCCCCGTGGCGGTCGCCGCCACTACGGCGCGGTCGGCGGAGGCGATCGCCTCGCGGATCTCACGGCGCCGCACCTTCTTGACCGCCTTGAACATCGCGGCGGTGGCACGGCGGACGGCCACATAGTCGGGGTGCGACTCGTCGACACCCGGCATGATCGCGAGGACGCGCAGGGTCGTCGCCAGATCATCCGGGTCGATGCCGCTCGGTGGCAGGTCGGCGGGTGCAGGGGAATCGGGAAGCACACGTGATTCTACGCCGGGCCGGTTCCGCAGTTCCTGTTAGCGTGCCTTCGTGAGCACCTCCCACCCGGCATCGACGTCGACGCGCAGCATCCGTGTGTCGGCCGCGGTCATCCTGAACGACCGTGACGAGCTCCTTCTGGTGCGCAAAGCCGGCACGACGGCGTTCATGCAGCCGGGTGGCAAACCCGAACCGGATGAGACGCCGGCCGAGACGCTGAGCCGCGAGCTGTTCGAGGAGCTGGGGCTCTCGGTCGAGCCCGATCAGCTGGATCCGCTCGGTCTGTTCACGGCGGCAGCGGCGAACGAGCCGGGCTTCCTCGTGGTGGCGGACGTGTTCGTCGCCGACATCGGCGAGCAGGTGCCAGTGACCGATGCCGAGATCGAGGAGCTGCGATGGGTCTCGCGCCGCGACGCGCAGCATCTGGAGATCGCCCCGCTGGCGAGGGAGAACTTCCTGCCGGGCTGAGCCGGCTCAGCCGGCCGTGACCTCGTGGATGTCGGATTCGAACGATGAGCCGTTGAGATCGAGGTAGATCCGGCGCTCGGTGACGGAGACGATCATTGTATTGCGGCGCTCGAGCGCGGACGTGGCCGAATCGAAGAACCCGTGGTCGAAGCTGTAGAGCTTCACCTCGTCGGAGCGATGGATCTTCTTGCCCGCCCACCCCGCGGCGACCTTCGCGGGATCGCGGTGCGTGTACACGGCGACGCGGGCGCCGGCGAGGCTGCCGGTGTGCAGGCGGGCGGCATCCGGGGATCCCACCTCGATCCAGGCGACGAGAGCGCCCGTGAGATCCCGCACGACCACCGCCGGTTCATCCGTCGCCGAGATGCCCTCGCTGAACGCGATGCCCTCCTCGTACTCGAGCGCGTACGCCAGTACGCGCGTCAGCATGAACGCGTCGGTCTCGGACGGATGCCGCGCCACGCGCACGGACAGATCCTCGTACACGCTCCGATCGACGTCAGCCAACTGGATATCGAAGGTGTGCATCGTCACGCCGATCGCCATAGGGATCGAGCCTACGGGTCGCGGCTGGGTGTCGTGTTACAGTCGGCGGATGCCGGACTGGGCCGTCGCCGTCATCTCCTTGGTCGGCGGGCTCGTCCTCGTCTGGCTGGTGCTTCTGCTCATCCTGTGGGTGCAGCAGCGCAGGGCCGGCCGCACCATGGACTGGCGCCAGATCATGCGGCTGGTCGCCGACGTGGTCGTACTGCTGAAGCGCCTGATCGCCGACCCTGGGGTGCCTCGGGGCACACGCTGGTGGCTCGGCGGGCTGCTGGCGTACCTGCTGCTGCCGATCGACCTGGTGCCGGACTTCATCCCCGTGCTCGGCTATGCCGACGACGCGATCGTCGTCGCGATCGCGTTGCGTTACGCCATCCGGACCGCGGGCCGCTCCGCCATCGAGCGCCACTGGCCGGGGACTCCGGAGGGCCTCGAGAGCCTGCTGTCCCTCGTGGGCGCCCGCTGAGGATCAGCTCTTGGGCCACTCGATCAGCAGAAGGCCCTGCTTCGTGTCGGCCACCGTCACCTGGCCCGGCGAGAAGAGGTACGTCATGCCGTAGCCCTCGGCGTCCGTGGCGATCGCGGTGTCGGCGCTTTCGGTGATGTACACGCCTGCGGGACCCTCTTCGCGCACCCAGCCCTGAGCCTCGAGCTCCTCCTGCAGATCCGCGGCCTGGTCCTCGGCGAGAGGCGCCCAGCCGAACATCTGCCCATGGTCGCCGGCCGGACCCTCGAAGTCCGCCCACATGCACTGGAGGCCGTCCTCGATCTCGCTGCTGCCGATGTACAGGGGGGAGGCCTGTGAGCTCCAGCCCAGGCTCTCGAAGTCCGCCACGACCGATTCGCCGATGATCGTGGTGCAGGTCGGTTCCTCGGTGGAGGCGGGCTCGGGCTCCGGCGTTGCCGAAGGCTCGGGCGCGGCCGCGGTAGGCGTCTGCGCGTTGCCGGTCTCTTCGGGTGCCGGCTCGGGCGTGCCGGCGCAGGCCGACAGAAGGAGGGCGGAGAGAGCGAGGGCGGCGGCGGTGCCGAGGATGCGGGTGGCAGGCATCAGAGAGTCTCCGTGGGGGATGGGAGGCGGTCGGGTGTCAGGCGGTGCGGGATCAGGCGGAGTGCAGCAGGTCGAGGTAGGCGGTGTGGAGCACGCGGTTCGTGGCGAGCGACGAGCGCTCGGACAGCGAGTCGTTGCCGTCGAACGAGGTGAACCTGCCGCCGGCCTCGGTCACGATCGGCACGAGCGCGGCGATGTCGTACTCCTTGACGCCGAACTCGGCGACGAACTCGAGACGACCTTCGGCCAGCAGCATGTAGGGCCACGCATCGCCGTAGCCGCGATCGCGCCAGACCGACGAGGTCAGGCGCTCGAGCGCGTCGAGCTTGCCGGCATCGCGCCACTGCCCGATGCTCTGGAAGCTCACGCTCGAGTCGGCGATCGCATCCACCGTCGACACCGCCAGGCGCCTGCTCTCGCCGGTCGGCGTGTTGGTCCAGGAGCCGAGTCCGGTCGCCGCCCACCAGCGGCGACCGATCGCCGGCTGGCTCGCCACTCCCACGCGCGGCACCCCGTCGATCGCGAGGGCGATCAGGGTCGTCCACATCGGGATGCCCTTCAGGTAGTTCGCGGTGCCGTCGATGGGGTCGATGATCCACTGCCGCGCCGAATCGCCCGTGACGCCGTACTCCTCGCCGAAGACGCCGTCACGGGGGCGTTCGGTCTCGAGGAGCTCGCGGAGTGCGCGCTCCGTGGCGAGATCCGCCTCCGTGACGTGGCTCGCGTCGGCCTTCAGCTGCACGTCGAGATCAGCCGCATCGAAGCGGGACATGGATGCCGCATCCGCCGCATCAGCGAGCCGCAGCGCCAGATCGAGATCGGCCCGCAGGTCTCCCTCGAACGGCGTGTCGAACGTCGAAACGGGGGAGGGCGAGGTCACGGAATCAAGGATAGCCGGGGCGTTCCCGCCCCGATTTCACGAGACGCGATCGTGATGCTAATGTTGATCCTCGTTCGCCCCGTGAGCGAACAACGCACCTCTAGCTCAATCGGCAGAGCAACTGACTCTTAATCAGTGGGTTCTGGGTTCGAGTCCCAGGGGGTGCACAACCCAGAAGGGCGGTCCGAAAGGGCCGCCCTTCTGCCGTCTCTCGCGGGGTCAGGCCGCATCCCCCACGAGCATGGCGGCGGCCTCCTCCGCGGCATCCGCTTCGCGCTCGTCGATGCCGGCCAGCGCGCGACGGCCGAAGAGGATCGTGCCCGCCGCGACGACCACGGATGCTGCGGCGAAGAGGTACGGCACAGTCGGACCGTACAGGTGCCACAGGAGCGCGGCGAGCGGGGGAGCGGCGGCGCCGCCGAGGAAGCGGACCGCCGAGTACGAGGAGGACGCGACCGAGCGAGGGAGATCCGTCGCCTCCATCACAGACTCCGTCAGCACGGTGTTCATCACGCCGAGGAGGAGTCCGCCGACGATGATCGAGGCGACCAGAGCCGCGGCGTTCTCGACGAAGATGCCGCCGGCGATCAGGTCGATCGCGAGGAGCGGCAGAGTCAGCAGCATGACGGTCGTGCGGGCCATGAAGCGCAGCAGAAGCGGCGCGACCCACACGCTCGTGATCGCGAGGGCCACGCCCCAGCCGAAGAAGGTGAAGCCGATGCCCATGGCGCCGAATCCGAGCGGGAACGGCGAGAACGCGAGCAGCACGAAGAACCCGATGTTGTAGAAGAGTGCAGCGACGGCGAGCACGGCCAGCGAAGGGATGCGCAGCGCCGTGAAGGGGGCCGACAGCCGCACCGGCACGGGCTTCTCGCTCGGCCCGCGCAGCAGCACCAGCACGGCGACGAACGCGATCGCCATGAGCACCACGACGCCGAGGAACGGCCCGCGCCAGCTGATCTCACCGAGCACCCCGCCCAGGAGCGGACCGACCGCGATGCCGAGCCCCAGCGCGGCTTCGTAGAGCACGATCGCGGCGCCGCTCCCACCGGAAGCGGCGCCGACGATCGTCGCGAGCGCTGTCGAGATGAAGAGCGCGTTGCCGAGGCCCCATCCGGCGCGGAAGCCGATGATCGCGTCGACGCTGCCGCTCAGGGAGCAGAGCAGGGCGAACACGACGATCAGTGCGAGGCCGATGAGCAGGGTCGCCTTCGCGCCGATGCGGCTCGAGATCCAGCTCGTGATGAGCATCGCGAGTCCGGTAACCAGGAGATAGCTCGTGAAGAGCAGTTCCGTCTGCACCGGACTCGCCTGGAGCGATTCCGCGATCGCGGGGAGGATCGGATCGACGAGCCCGATGCCCATGAACGCGACGACGCACGCGAACGCCACCGCCCAGACTTGGGCGGGCTGCCGCCACACGGAGCCTGTCGTGCCGGCGTGCGCGCTCATCGGGCTGCCCCTGCGGCGCCGGCGGCCGACGTCGGGCGCGAGCGGTCGAGCTTTCGAGAGAGGACCGATGCCGTGGTGCGGAGGGCCTCCCACTCCTCGGGCTCCAGGTCTTCGAAGTGCGGGGCGAGTGCGGCCGTGAGCTGCAGCAGCCATGTCTGGAGCGCTTCGAGGCCGAGCGGCGTGACCTCGACCACCGTCGCGCGCGAGTCCGCGGCATCCGCCGCCTTCGCCACGAGTCCGTGGTCGGTCATCTGGCCGACCAGCCGCGTCATGCCGGGCTGGGTCACCCGGCTGAGCCGGGCGAGCTCGCCGATGCGCAGTGCGCCGTGGTCGCGCAGGATCGTGAGCGTCCGCCACTGTGCGGCGGGGGTCTCGTTGGCGGTCTCGAGCGCCGCCATGCGAGTGAGTGCGTGGGCGGCGACGATGAGGGTCTCGATGTCCTGGTCATGGGTCACGGCAAAAGCATACCGTTGATATATACCGACGGTATTCGAAGTGGTCCACACGCTGAGGATCGTCGCAATTGGGTAACGACGGCGCCGGAGGCGACCTGCTGACTTGACCTACAGGCCCTCCTCTTTCTAGATTGCAAGAACCTGAATCGGATCTCATGTTTGAGCACGACGACCGGTTCACGCACCAGATCCTTCCAATGGGGAAAGGCACGCACATGCGGGTTACGAAGAAGTTGCTCCTGGGCTCCGTGGCGGTGACGGCAGCGCTCGCTCTGACGGCGTGCGCGCCGACCGCAGAGGCTCCGTCCGGCGAAGCGTCCGACGGCGGCGGTCCCGCCGAGGTGACCGTCGGCATCGTCACGAGCGAGTCGGGCCCGCTCGCCGGCTACGGCAAGCAGTACCTCGACGCCTTCAACGCCGGTCTCGACTACGCCACCGACGGCACCGGCGAGATCGACGGCACGACCATCGCCGTCGAGAACCGCGACGACGCCGGCGACCCCGACAAGGCCGTCACCGCCGTCAAGGAGCTCATCGGCGAGGGCGTGAACATCATCGCCGGCACCGCATCGTCGGGCGTGGCGCTGGCGGTCGCCGAGCAGGCCGAGCAGAACAAGGTGCTCTACATCTCCGGCCCCGCGGCCGCCGACGCCATCACAGGCATCAACGACTACACGTTCCGCTCGGGCCGTCAGAGCGCGCAGGACGTCGCGACCGCGGGCACGTTCCTCGAAGACATCGAGGGCAAGACGGTGACGGTGTTCGCACAGGACAACGCGTTCGGCCAGGGCAATGTGGCGGCCGTCGAGGCGATCCTCGGTGGTCAGGGCGCGACCGTGAACTCCGTACTCGTCGCGGAGGACGTCACCGAGTTCACGCCGTTCGCGCAGCAGGTGCTGGCGGGCGCCCCGGACCTCGTGTTCGTCGCGTGGGCCGGCGCCACCTCGGGTGCGATGTGGCAGGCGATGAGTCAGCAGGGCGCGCTCGACGAGATCCCCGTCGTCACCGGTCTCGGCGACTCGGCGACGTTCGGCGCCTACGGCGAGGCCTCCGAGAAGATCAACTTCCTCAACCACTACTTCCCGGGCGCTCCCGACAACGACGTCAACACCGCGATGATCGAGGCCATCGAAGAGGCCGGGGGCACGCCCGACCTGTTCAGCCCCGACGGCTTCAACGCGGCGATCATGATCGTCCACGCGATCAAGGAGGGCCAGGGCGACGTCGACGCGATGGTCTCGGCGCTCGAGGGCTTCGAGTTCGAAGGCCCCAAGGGCACGATGACCGTGCGCGCCGGCGACCACGCGCTCATCCAGGAGATGTACCAGGCGAAGCTCGTCGCGCAGGACGGCACCTTCGTGCCCGAGCTCGTCGACACCGTCTCGGCCGACGACGTCGCGCCCGCCGAAGCGAAGTGACGCAGGGCGTCACGAAGCGATGAGCACTTCAGTCCCGTCCGCGCCCGTCGCGGAGACCGCGCGCCGCGGCTCTCCGCTGAAGATCGAGGGTCTCGGTCTGCAGATCGGCGGCGCGACGATCCTCGAAGACGTCGAGCTCGACGTCGCCGCCGGCTCCCTCGTGGGCGTCATCGGTCCGAACGGCGCCGGCAAGACCACGCTCTTCAACGTGATCTCCGGGCTCATGAGGCCCACCGCCGGCCGCGTCGTCCTCGATGACCGCGACATCACGACGGCGTCGGTGCCTGCGCGGGCGCGGGCGGGACTGGGGCGCACCTTCCAGACCTCGAGCCTCTTCCCGAAGCTGTCGGTGCTCGAGAACGTCCGCCTGGCCGCCCAGGTGTCGCTCGGCGGCTCGGGTTCTCTCCTGAACTTCCCGAGACGGACGGATGCCGCCACCCGGCTCGCGCTCGAGAAGCTCGACGCCGTCGGACTCACGCACATGCGCGACGCGATGGCGGGCGACATCTCGCACGGCGACAAGCGCAAGCTCGAGATCGCGGTGCTGCTGGCGACCGAGTCGAGCATCGTGCTGCTCGATGAGCCCATGGCGGGCGTCGCCTCGGGCGATGTCCCGGGGCTCGTGGACAACATCCGGCAGATGCAGCGCGAGAAGGGCTGCACGCTGCTCATGGTCGAGCACCACATCGACGTGCTCATGGGCCTGGTCGAGAAGGTGGCGGTGATGTACTTCGGCACGATCATCGCCTACGACACCCCGCAGCGGATCATGGAGAACCCGCTCGTGCAGAGCGCGTACCTGGGCACCGGCATGACCGGGACGGAGGCGGCGTGATCACTCCAGGCGCCGAGGGCGCAGCATCCGTCCCCATCCTCACCGTGCGCAACCTCCGGTGCACCATTGCGGGGCAGCAGGTCGTCGAGGACGTCTCGTTCGACGTGCCCGCCACCGGCATCACGGCGGTGCTCGGGCGCAACGGCGTCGGCAAGACGTCGACGCTGCGCGGCGTCCTCGGTCTGATCCCGCTCCGGGGCGAGGTCCGCCTCGGAGGAGAACGCATCGACGGGCTGAGCACCCACCGCATCGTGCGCCGCGGGGTCGGCTATGTCCCCGAAGACCGCGAGGTCTTCTCCAAGCTCACCGTCGCCGAGAACCTCGCCCTCGCCGAGCGGCAGAAGAATCCGCGGCGCGAGTTCGTCGCCGAGCTCTTCCCCGACCTCGTCGCCCGCCGGGATCAGCCGGCCGGCACGCTCTCGGGCGGCCAGCAGCAGATGGTGTCGGTCGCTCGGGCACTGCTGAACGACAACAGGCTCCTGCTCGTCGACGAGCCGACCAAGGGTCTCGCTCCCAAGATCGTCACCGAGGTCGCCGACGCGCTGCGGGAGGCGTCCAAGACGGTTCCGATCCTGCTCGTCGAGCAGAACCTCGAGGTTGTCCGCCGCCTGGCCGAGGATGCCGTCGTCATCGCGGGTGGACGCGTCGCGCACGTCGGCAAGGCGAGCGACATCCTCGACGACGAAGAGCTCACCCGCCGCTTGCTCGGCGTCCACGTGGAGCACGCTGCATGAGCACCCTCGTCCTCACCCTCATCACCGGCGTGGGCCTCGGCGCCCTCTACTTTCTCGTCGCCAGCGGCCTGAGCCTCATCTACGGGCTCATGCACGTGCTCAACTTCGCGCATGGGGCCTTCCTCACACTGAGCGCGTTCATCGGCTTCATGGTCGCCCAGGCGCTCGGCACCGAGTCGTGGGGATCCTTCCTGCTGTCGGTCCTCGTCGGCGCCGGCGTGGGCGCTGCGTTCGCCACGCTCACCGAGCTCGTGCTCATCCGCCCGCTGTACGAGCGCCACATCGAGCAGGTGCTCGTCACCGTGGGGCTGTCGTTCGCGGCCGTGGCACTCTTCGAAGGGATCTGGGGGACCGACCCCATCCATATCGGCGGACCTCCGTGGCTCACGCAGACGACCGAGGTGCTGGGCGCCCGCATCCCGAACACGTACTGGGTGCTGATGATCGCGGCCGTGCTCGTGCTCGCCGCCCTGGTGCTGTTCCTGCAGAAGACGCGCTACGGCATGATCATCCGGGCCGGCGTCGAGAACCGCTCGATGGTGACGGCGCTCGGCATCGACGTGCGGCGCTCGTTCACCCTCGTCTTCGCCATCGGCGGCGCCGCGGCGGGCATCGGCGGGGTGCTCGCGATGCACTACTCCACCTTCGTCTCGGCGCACCTCGGCCAGACGCTGCTTATCTTCGCCTTCATCGTCACCGTCGTCGGCGGCCTCGGTTCCCTCACCGGCGCGGCCGTGGCGTCCGTCCTCGTCGCGGTGCTGCAGCAGTTCGCGAACTTCTACCTCGGCGGCACCGGCGACTTCATCGTCGTGATCCTGCTGGCCGTCGTGCTGCTGGTGCGCCCGACCGGACTCCTCGGAAGGAAGGCATGATGCGTCGCTACGTCCCCGCGATCGTCGGCGTGGCACTCGTCGCGTTCATGGCGATGCTGCCGCTTCTCAACCTCTCACTGCCGGGGATCCTGCCCACACCGACGTACATGCCGGGAACGCTCGCGCTGCTCTCGCTGTGCATGGTCTTCGCCGCGCTCGCGCTGTCGTACAACCTGCTGCTCGGATCGGGCGGGATGCTGTCATTCGGCCACGCCCTCTACTTCGGCGCCGGCGCGTACGGGCTGGGCATCGCGCTCGAGCACTTCGGAGTGCCGCTCTGGCCGGGAGTCTTCATCGCGCTGATCGGTGGCATGGTGATCGCGCTCGCGACGGGCGCCGTGTCGATGCGGGTCTCGGGGATCCCGTTCGCGATGGTCACGCTGGCGTTCGCACAGGCGGGATCGGTGCTGGTGCGCCGCAACTCGCAGGTCACGGGCGGCGAGGAGGGGCTGAGTCTCGACACATCGCAGGTGCCCGACTTCCTGATCGGGGTCGTGAACACGCGCAACCTCTACTGGTTCACGCTCGTCGTTCTCGTGGCCGTCTACCTCGTGGTGCTGTGGGTCGACACCTCGCGCCTGGGGCACCTCGCCCGCGCGACGCGCGAGAACGAGCAGCGCGTTCGCGTGCTCGGGCTGTCGCCGTACCGGGTGCGGCTCATCGTGTTCGTCATCGCGGCAGGGCTCGCCAGCCTCGCCGGCATCGCGTACATGCTGCTGCAGTCGGGGACCGTGCCGCGGTCGGTCTCGGCCGACCTCACGATCACCGTGCTGGTGATGGTGGTGCTGGGTGGCGTCGGCTTCCGCTGGGGTGCGATCGTGGGCGGTGTGCTGTACACCCTGCTCGATCAGCGGCTCACCGTGCTCGCCGGCTCCGACGTCATCGCCGGGCTTCCCGACGTGCTGCGGGTTCCGCTGTCGGAGCCGCTCTTCCTCCTCGGGGTGCTGTTCATCATCGTGGTGATGTTCCTCCCGGGCGGCATCGCAGGCACGATCGACGCGGCGGTCCGCCGTCGGCGCGGCGAGAAGGTGCGCGGCTCGCTCCGGCAGCTCGACGACGCCGAGGAGGCGTCGGCGACGGCTGAGGCCGGGGTGGACGGCCCCGCCGCTTCGGACAGGGTGCGCGCATGACGTGGAACGCCGACCCCGATCTCGACGACGGGCCG
Organism: Microbacterium ureisolvens; assembly: GCF_019511645.1. Classification (GTDB taxonomy): domain Bacteria; phylum Actinomycetota; class Actinomycetes; order Actinomycetales; family Microbacteriaceae; genus Microbacterium; species Microbacterium ureisolvens_A. The sequence goes on from NZ_JAEUAX010000001.1 coordinate 120,135, forward strand.
CACACGATCGGCCGCTGGATCGTCGACCGCGCGACGCGCTCGCCCGAGCGCACCGCGCTCGACGACCGCGGCGTGACGACGGACTACGCGACGCTCGCGGCCCGCGCGGCGGGACTCGCGGATGCGCTGCGGCAGGCGGGCTACGGTCCCGGTGACCGCATCGCGACCGTGTCGGGAAACTCCACCGACCACGTCGTGGCGTTCTTCGCCTGCGCGATTGCGGGCATCGCCATCGTGCCGTTGTCGTGGCGGCTCACGCCCCGCGAGCTCGCAGAGGTGCTCACACGGTCCGCTCCGGCGCTGGTGCTGATCGAGGACGAGCACATGGCGCTCGCCGGTGAGGCGCTGCGCGGGGCGGCCCTGGACACGCCCGTGGCGGGGCTCGGCACGACCGGGGTCGAGGCATCCGTTCCCCGCGCAGCGAACCCCGCCCCGCGCCGGCCCGTGCGCGACGACGATCCGCTGCTCGTGATCTTCACGTCGGGGAGCGAAGCGGCCCCGAAGGGGGTCGTGCTCACGCATGCGAACTGCTTCTGGAACAACCTCGCGCTCGCGCAGGCTCTGCCGCTCACGCAGGACGACGTCGTGCTCGCCATGCTCCCGCAGTTCCACGTCGCCGCATGGAACTGCCAGCCGCTCCTGGCGTGGTGGGTCGGCGCGACGGTCGTGCTCGAGCGCTCGTTCCAGCCTGACCGCGTGCTGCACTTGATCGCCGACCGCAAGGTCACCGCGATGATGGGCGTGCCGACGCAGTACGCGCTGCTCGCGAACGCCCGCGGGTGGCGGACGACGGATGCCTCGTCCCTGCGCCTCGCACTTGTGGGGGGCGCCACGATGCCGGTGTCGCTGCAGGAGGCGTGGGCGGAACGGGGAATCCCGCTGACACAGGGATACGGGCTCACTGAGGCAGCGCCGAACGTGCTGCACCTGCCCGCCGCGGAGGCGACCGGCACGCCGGGCGCCGTCGGCCGGCCGTACCCCCACGTCTCCGTGCGGATCGTCGACGTGGCGTCGGGACTCACACTGGAGGGCGAGGCCACCGGCGAGCTGTGGGTGCGCGGCCCGAGCGTCTTCGCGGGCTACCTCGGCGACGACGATGCGACCGCCCGCGCGATGAGCGGCGACTGGCTGCGCACCGGCGACCTCGCGTCGCGGGACGCGTCCGGCATATATCGCATCGTCGACCGGCTCAAGGACATCTTCATCTCCGGCGGAGAGAACGTCGCGCCGGCCGAGGTCGAGTACGCCCTCTGCCTGCACCCGCTCGTCGAGGCGGCCGCCGTCGTGGGCGTTCCCGACGCGGTGTGGGGTGAGCGCGGGGTCGCGTTCGTCGTGCCCGCCGACGGTGCCGCGCTGTCTGCCGACGAGGTGCTGACCCACGCCCGGCTCAACCTCGCGGCGTTCAAGGTCCCGGTCCACGTGGAGTTCGTCGACAGGCTGCCGCGCTCGACGATCGAGAAGCTCGCGCGAGCGCGTCTTCGCGACACGGCCAGGTCGCTGGTCGAACAGCACCGCGAGCAGGAGGATCGTGCGGGGGAGCGCGCACATGGCGCGGTGCACGAGGGTACGAAGGGGGAGGCCCGATGAGCATGTCCGATGAACTGGTCGACCGGGAAGAGGAGCTGGTGTCGTCCGCCACGGGGCGCCCCCTCACGAAGCGTGGCGAAGCGACCCGGCGCCGTCTGCTCGAGGCCGCGGAGCTCGTGTTCGCCGAGCAGGGCTACCACGAGGCATCCATCGTCAAGATCACCGAGCGAGCGGGCATCGGCCTCGGCACGTTCTACCTGTACTTCGACAGCAAGCAGACGATCTTCGAGGCGCTCGTGCTCGACCTCAACCGTCGCGTGCGCCATTCCATGTCGGAGGCGATGGCCGGCGCATCGGGTCGACTGGAAGCGGAGCGTGCAGGATTCGCCGGGTTCTTCCGGTTCACGGCGGAGCACCCTGCCCTGTACCGCGTCGTGCGCGAGGCCGAGTTCGTCTCGCCCGAGGTGCTGCGCACGCACTACACGCGCATCGTCGAGGGTTATGAGGCCGGGCTGCGGGCCGCACAGGCGGCCGGCGACGTCGATCGTGCCCTCGACCCCGAGACGACGGCCTGGGCACTCATGGGCATGGGCGAGCTCATCGGCATGCGATTCCTGCTGTGGGAGCGCGACGCCGACGGCAAGCCGCCGGCACAGCTCGACCCGGTGGTGTTCGCCGGCATGACCCGGTTCATCGACAATGCGCTCGCGCCGCGAGCGGCAGAGACGGAGTGACGGTGGAGAAGGATCTCGAGGGCAAGCGCGCGCTGGTCACGGGCGGTGCGAGCGGCATCGGCCTCGCCTGTGCGCACGAGTTCGCTGCGCGGGGCGCGTATGTCGTCATCGCGGACCTCAACGCCGAGGCCGCAGCCGATGCTGCCATCGCCGTCGGCGGAGAGTCCTGGGCGGTCGACCTTGCCGACACCGCCGCGCTCGACGACCTGACGCTCGACGTCGACATCCTCGTCAACAACGCCGGCATCCAGCGCGTCGCGCCGATCCCCGAATTCGACCCCGACGCGTTCCGGCTGATCGTGCGGCTCATGCTGGAGTCGCCCTTCCTCCTCATCAGGGCTGCCTTGCCGGCGATGTACGAGCGCGGCTGGGGCCGCGTCGTCAACATCTCGAGCGCGCACGGTCTGCGTGCGAGCGCGTTCAAGTCGGCGTATGTCGCGGCCAAGCACGGGCTGGAGGGACTCTCGAAGGTGACCGCTCTCGAGGGTGCGCCGCACGGTGTGACGAGCAACTGCATCAACCCCGCCTACGTGCGCACGCCGCTCGTCGAGAAGCAGATCGCCGATCAGGCGAAGGTGCACGGCATCCCCGAGAGCGAGGTCGTGGAGAGGATCATGCTCACCGAGAGCGCCGTCAAGCGACTGGTCGAGGCCGACGAGGTCGCGTCGCTGGCGGGATGGCTCGTGTCGGACAAGGCCGGCATGGTCACGGGCGCCTCGTACACGATGGACGGCGGATGGACCGCACGATGAGCCACCAGTATCGGACGATCGACGTCCCCGTCGAGGGCGGTGCCCTCCGCGCGGGCGTGTGGAACCCGACGGATGCGGCCACCGGCGCGCCGACCGTGCTCCTGGTGCACGGGGTCACCGCTTCGCACCTGGCATGGCCGTTCGTCGTGGACCGCCTGCCGGGAGTGCGTGTCATCGCGCCCGACCTGCGCGGACGCGGACGCAGCAACGGCGTCGAGGGGTCCGCAGGGATGGCCGCGCACGCGTCCGACCTCGCGGCGCTGCTGGGTGCGCTGGGCATCGAGCAGACGGTGGTCGTCGGGCACTCCATGGGCGGGTTCGTGTCCGTGGTCTTCGCCCACCTGCACCCCGAGCGCGTCTCGCGGCTGCTGCTCGTCGACGGCGGGCTGCCGCTCGACGTCCCCGCGGGACTGAGCACGGACGAACTCGTCGCCGGCATCCTCGGCCCCACCGCGGCGCGCCTGTCGATGAGGTTCGCGGATGCGGGGGCGTACCTCGACTTCTGGCGGCAGCATCCGGCGTTCACCGGGGCGTGGACGCCCGAGCTCGAGCGCTATCTCGCCTACGATCTCGTCGACGACGGCGCCGGCGCGTTCCGTCCCGCGACGAGCTATGCGACCACCGCGGACGACACCCTCGACATGAACACGGGCAGCGCCCTGCCGGCGGCGCTGGCCGGGCTTCAGCATCCCACTCGCCTCATCACCGTGCCGCGCGGCCTGCAGAACGAGCCGCCCGGGCTCTACGCGCCGGAGCACCTCGACCGCCTGCTCGCGCAGTACCCCGGCGTCGACCACGAGCGCATCGACGGCTTCAACCACTACACGATCGTGATGTCGCCCGCCGGCGCCGATGTGGTGTCGGCCGCGGTCCGCGAGGAGCTCTCGGCGGTTCCGACCCGGTGATGCTCACCTGTCACGGTGTGTCGCCTCGCGCAGCACTTCGTGACAGGTGGGCGAAGGCCGCCTTCGAGCCGCCGGGCATCGGGACGGTCAGCGGGAGGCGGCGATGCGCGTGGTCAGCTGGTGCGCGTGCGCGAGCAGCGTGCGGCCGAGCTCCGGCAGGCGGTCCGGCCCGAAGCGGAACTCGACCCCGGTCAGGCTCAGCGCCCACTGCGGGTGGCCCTCGCGCGTGAAGACGGCGGCGCCGATGCCGTACGAGCCCTCGACGATGAGCCCGGGGTTCACCGCGTAGCCGCGCTCCTGCGTGTCGCGCAGACGCGTGCGCAGACGCTGTTCGCCGTGCGCGGCGCCCCATTCGCGGGAGAGGTCTGGGTGACGTTCGAAGTATGCGTCCACATCGTGGGGTGGCAGGAACGACAGGATCGCCAGGCCCGCGGACGCCACGCCGAGGGGGAAGCGCACCCCCTCCGAGAGCACGAAGGAGCGGATGGGGAAGCTGCCCTCTTCGCGGAGGAGGCACACCGTCTCGTCGCCGCGGCGCACCGAGAGGAACGCGCTCTCCTCGGTGCGGACGGCCAGTGAACGCACGATGTCGCGAGCGACGGCGGTGATGTCGTATCGGGATGCTGCAACCGTGCCCATGAGGTACAGCTCGGGTCCCGGCATCCATCGCCCGGTGCGTTCGTCCTGGTCGACCAGGCCCTCATGGCGCAGGGCCGTGAGGAGGCGGTGGGTCGTCGGGCGGGTCAGGTCGGCGCGGCGGGCGAGCTCGGCCACCGGCATCCCCTCATCTCCGCCTGATGTCACCAGGCGCAGGAGCCGGGAGGCACGGGCGATCGACTGCGCTCCGGGAACGCTGCGCTGGGGAGGGGTGTCCACATGATGGACGCTACGACGCGGGATGGCCACATGGCAAGCGCAGACGTGGTGCGGGGGTTCGCGGAGTCGGAGGATGGACACCGAGCGACCGCATTGCAAAGGAGCAGAATGATCGACAAGACCTGGGGGACGGCGGCCGAGGCCGTCGCCGACATCCCCGACGGCGCTTCCCTCGCGGTGGGAGGGTTCGGCCTGTCGGGCAATCCCATCGCCCTCATCGAGGCGCTGCTCGCACAGGGCACGAGCGACCTCAGCATCGTCAGCAACAACTGCGGCGTCGACGACTGGGGGCTCGGCATCCTGCTGAACGCCAAGCGCATCCGCAAGATGACCTCGTCGTACGTGGGCGAGAACAAGGAGTTCGAGCGTCAGTTCCTGTCAGGCGAGCTCGAGCTCGAGCTGACGCCCCAGGGCACGCTCGCCGAGAAGCTGCGCGCCGGCGGCTCCGGCATCGCGGCCTTCTACACGCAGACCGGGGTGGGCACTCAGGTCGCGGAGGGCGGGCTGCCGCGCCGCTACGCCGCCGACGGAAGCGTCGCGGTGGCGTCGCCCGTCAAGGACGTCCGCAGCTTCGACGTGTCAGGCGCCCCGCGAGATTACGTGCTCGAAGAGGCGATCGTCACCGACTTCGCGCTCGTGCACGCGCTCAAGGGCGACCGTCACGGCAACCTCGTCTTCAACAAGGCAGCGCGCAACTTCAACCCGCTCGCCGCGATGGCCGGGCGGGTCTGCATCGCCCAGGTCGAGGAGCTCGTCGAACCGGGGGAGCTCGAGCCCGACAGCATCCATCTTCCCGGCATCTACGTGCACCGCATCGTGGAGGTCGGATCCGACATCGAGAAGCGCATCGAGCGGCGCACGGTCAGCGCCTCGCAGGCCGCGTCGCGCGAGATGCCCGAAGGAGCCTGACATGCCGCTCACCCGCAACGAGATGGCCGCCCGCGCGGCACAGGAGCTCGCCGACGGCGCCTACGTCAACCTCGGCATCGGCCTGCCGACACTCGTGCCGAACTTCGTGCCGGCCGGCGTGACGGTCGTGCTGCAGTCGGAGAACGGCATCCTCGGCGTCGGGCCGTACCCGACGGAGGAGAACGTCGACCCCGACCTCATCAACGCCGGCAAGGAGACGGTGACCACATTGCCGGGAGCCGCCTTCTTCGACTCTGCGACGAGCTTCGGCATGATCCGCGGCGGCAAGATCGACGCCGCGATCCTCGGGGCCATGCAGGTCTCGGCCACCGGCGACCTCGCGAACTGGATGATCCCCGGGAAGATGGTGAAGGGCCCGGGCGGCGCCATGGATCTGGTGCACGGCGCCGCGAAGGTCATCGTGCTCATGGAGCACGTCGCGAAGGACGGCTCCGCGAAGATCGTGAACGAGTGCTCACTGCCCCTCACCGGGCGCGGCGTCGTCGATCGCATCATCACCGACCTCGCGGTCATCGACGTCACGGATTCCGGACTCGTGCTTGTCGAGACGGCGCCCGGCGTCACCGTGGAAGAGGTCATCGCCGCGACGGAGCCGGAGCTGACGGTCGCCGTAGGAGAGAGAATCGAAGCATGAACCACGACGACGTCGTCATCGTCGCCGCTGCGCGCACACCGCAGGGGCGCCTGAAGGGCCAGCTGGCGCCACTCACCGCGGTGCAGCTCGGCAGCGCCGCGATCAAAGGCGCACTCGACAAGGCCGGCATCCCCGCCGACGCCGTGGACGCGGTGCTCGTCGGGCAGGTGCTCGCGGCGGGTTCGGGGCAGAACCCCGCGCGTCAGGCGGCGGTCGGAGCCGGCATCGGATGGGACGTCCACTCCGGCTCGGTCAACAAGGTGTGCCTCTCGGGGCTCACCGCCATCATCGACGGCGCGCGCATGCTGGCTGTGGGCGACGCGACCGTCGTGGTCGCCGCCGGTATGGAGTCGATGACCCGCGCCCCGCACCTGCTCATGGGCTCGCGCGACGGCTGGGCGTACGGCTCCATCGAGGTGCTCGACCACATGGCGTTCGACGGGCTCACCGACGCCTACGATCGCGAGAGCATGGGCGCGTCGACCGAGCGGCACAACGAGCGGCTCGAGGTGACGAGACAGGCACAGGATGCCGTCGCCGCGAGGTCGCATCAGCGTGCGGCGTCCGCCCAGGCCGAGGGGCTCTTCGACGCCGAGATCGTGCCGGTCGAGATCCCCCAGCGCAAGGGCGACCCCCTCGTCGTGACCAAGGACGAGGGCGTCAGGCCCGAGACCACCGTGGAGACGCTCGCCGGCCTGCGGCCGGCCTTCGCGTCGGGCGGTTCGATCACCGCCGGCAACTCGTCGCAGATCTCCGACGGCGCGTCGGCGGTCGTGCTCACGACCCGCTCGCACGCCGATGAGAACGGCTGGGACGTGCTCGCGGTCGTCGGTGCGTCGGGCCAGGTCGCAGGTCCCGACAACTCGCTGCACTCGCAGCCGGCACGCGCGATCGAGAAGGCGCTGGCCAAGCAGGGCATCGCCGCGGACGACCTCGACCTCGTGGAGATCAACGAAGCGTTCGGAGCGGTCGTCGTGCGCTCGCAGGCCGAACTCGGCCTCTCGGACGACGTGGTCAACCCGCACGGCGGCGGCATCGCCATCGGACACCCGATCGGAGCCTCCGGGAACCGTCTGGTGGTGCACGCGGTGCACGAGCTGGTCCGCCGCGGCGGCGGCACGGCGGCGGTCGCACTCTGCGGTGGCGGCGGTCAGGGGGACGCGCTCATCCTGACGCGCTGAGCGCCTGTCGCGAACAGTCGCACGCGCCTCTTCCTCGCGCCGGAAGCGGCGCGTCGTCATGCACGCGGCGGTGAGGCGCTCACTCCTCGAGTCGCCGCTTGAGACGTTCCTTGCGCAGCGCGCGCTCGTTCCCGTGGATGGGGGAGTCCTTCGCGATCTCCTTGCCGCTGGCCGCTCGCCGCAGGTCGACGATCGCGCCGACCACCAGGGCGACCGAGATGCCCCAGCTGATCCAGGCCAGAACCTGGCGCCATGTGAGCGGTTCGTTCTCGCGGAGCCCCCTCAGCAGCGTCAGCCCGCCCGTGATCGCGGTGAGCAGGCCGGTGCCGAAGAGGTACTTGCGCATGCGGCCACGTTAGCGCGGCGCACCCGGACGCCGCGCCCCTTGACATGGTGTCATCCGGTGCGTCAAGGGACTCAGCGGGATTCGCCCCGCTGTTAGCCTGAGCGTGCCGAGTCCACGAAACCGTCAGGAGACCGCGTGACAGAGCCCGCCGCACCCGCCGCCGAACTCGTCGTGGTCGCCAACCGCCTGCCCGTCGACCGCGTCGTCGACGCCGTGGAGGGGCCGGGTTGGCGTCGCTCGCCGGGAGGGCTCGTGACGGCTCTCGAGCCTGTGATGCGGCGCGCCGACGGGGCGTGGGTCGGGTGGCCCGGCCAGCCCGACATCGAGGTCGAGCCCTTCGAGTTCGAGGGGACCCACCTCGTGCCGGTGGCGCTGAGCGCCGAAGAGGTCGAGCTCTACTACGAAGGCATGTCGAACGACACGTTCTGGCCGCTGTACCACGACGTCATCGCGGCGCCCCGGTACCGGCGTCTGTGGTGGGACGCCTACGTCAAGGTCAACCGCCGCTTCGCCGACGCCGCCGCCGGCGTGGCCGCCGAGGGCGGCACGGTATGGGTGCAGGACTATCAGCTGCAGCTCGTCCCGCAGATGCTGCGTGAGGCCCGCCCCGACCTCACCATCGGCTACTTCCATCACATTCCCTTCCCGGCGTACGGGCTCTACTCGCAGCTGCCCTGGCGTCGCCAGGTGCTCGAGGGCCTCCTCGGCGCCGACGTCATCGGGTTCCAGCGTGTGGCGGATGCCGGCAATTTCGCCCGCGCCGTCCGTCGCCAGCTGCGCTACCAGACGAAGGCGACCGGCATCACGGTTCCCGAACCCGACGGCTCGACCCGCAACGCGCTCGCGAGGGCGTTCCCGATATCGATCGACACCGGCTCCTACATCGAGCTCGCCGCGCGTGCCGACATCCGGGCCCGCGCGGCGGAGATCCGCGAGAGCCTCGGCAACCCGAAGAAGATCCTGCTCGGCGTCGACCGGCTCGACTACACGAAGGGCATCCGCCACCGCCTCAAGGCGTTCGGGGAGCTCCTCGAGGACGGCCGGATCGACGTCGAGGACGTGACTCTCGTGCAGGTTGCCAGCCCCAGCCGTGAACGCGTCGAGGCGTACATGCAGCTGCGAGACGAGATCGAGCTGACCGTCGGCCGGATCAACGGCGACCACGACACGATGGGCCACACGGCGATCCGCTACCTGCACCAGGCCTACCCGCGCGAGGAGATGGTGGCGCTGTTCCTCGCCGCCGACGTCATGCTGGTGACCGCGCTGCGCGACGGCATGAACCTCGTCGCCAAGGAGTACGTGGCGTCGCGCACCGACAACCGTGGCGTACTGGTGCTGAGCGAGTTCGCCGGCGCCGCCGACGAACTGCCGAGCGCCATCCGCATCAACCCGCACGACATCCACGGCATGAAGGAGGCGATCATGCGCGCGATCGAGATGCCGGCTGCCGAACAGGGTCGCCGCATGCGGGCCCTGCGCAAGAAGGTCATCGAGAACGACGTCGCAACCTGGTCGCGGTCCTTCCTGGATGCGTTGGAGGTCGCCCGGACGGCCAAGCGTGCGAAGCAGGCGGGCGCGTGACCTCGGCGGACCAGGCGATCGGCCGGCTCGCGCAATCCGATCTCCTTCTGGTCGCCCTCGATTTCGACGGCACGCTGTCGCCTCTCGAAGACGAGCCGATGGACGCGCGGATGCTGCCCGCCGCCCGCAACGCCGTCGACGCGCTGGTCGCGACGCCTGACACGATCGTCGCATTCGTGTCGGGGCGGAGCCTCGTGGACCTGCGCGTCATCGCCGAGCACGACGACGCATCGAGGGAGCTGCTCGCGGGGTCGCACGGCGCGGAGTTCTGGATCCCGGGCGAAGGCATCGCGAGCCACGGCGACGACGAGGCGGACGTCACGCTGCGCGACGCGCTCAGGGGCCACGCCGAGGCGGCCACCGCGCACCTCGAGGGCGTCTGGATCGAGCCCAAGACGTTCGGCTTCGGCGTGCACACGCGTCGGGCGAGCGCCGACGCGGCGGCCGAGGCGAATCGCCTCGTCGACGCGATCGTCGCAGCCGAAGCACCGCACTGGCGCCGCCGCACGGGCCACAACATCGTCGAGTTCGCGTTCCGCCACGAGGGCAAGGACTCCGCGATCGCCGAACTGCGCGAGCGCGTCGGCGCGACCGCCGTGCTCTTCGCGGGCGACGACGTGACCGACGAGGACGCGCTGGCGAGCCTCGGGGACGGCGACCTCGGCGTGCGGGTGGGGGACGGCCCCACCTCCGCCACCATCCGGGTCGCCGACATCGCGGCCCTGGCGGAGCTGCTGGAGCGGCTCGCCGCGGAGCGTTCGCGCGCCCGCGGGTAGGCCGCGAGCGCCGCGGCCGTCACTCGGGGCGAGCGAGTCGCTGTGCGGGAATACACTGAACCAATGGCCCAGCCCGATTCGCTCGCTGACAACTCCATCGACATCAAGCCCCGCAGTCGCGTCGTCACCGACGGCATCGAAGCCACGACGTCGCGTGGCATGCTCCGTGCCGTCGGCATGGGCGACGCGGACTGGGAGAAGCCGCAGATCGGCATCGCGTCGAGCTGGAACGAGATCACCCCCTGCAACCTGAGCCTCGACCGGCTCGCCCAGGGCGCCAAGGAGGGCGTGCACGCGGGCGGCGGCTATCCGCTGCAATTCGGGACCATCTCCGTCTCGGACGGCATCTCGATGGGCCACGAGGGCATGCACTTCTCCCTCGTCTCGCGCGAGGTAATCGCCGACTCGGTCGAGACGGTCATCATGGCCGAGCGCCTCGACGGCTCGGTGCTGCTCGCCGGCTGCGACAAGTCGATCCCCGGCATGCTGATGGCCTCGGCCCGCCTCGACCTCTCCAGCGTCTTCCTGTACGCCGGCTCGATCGCCCCCGGCTGGGTCAAGCTCTCGGACGGCACCGAGAAGGACGTCACGATCATCGACTCGTTCGAGGCCGTCGGCGCGTGCCTCGCGGGCAAGATGAGCGAGGCCGACCTCAAGCGGATCGAGTGCGCGATCGCGCCCGGCGAAGGCGCGTGCGGCGGCATGTACACCGCCAACACGATGGCCTCCGTCGCGGAGGCCCTCGGCCTCAGCCTCCCCGGCTCGGCCGCGCCGCCCTCGGCGGACCGACGCCGGGACTACTTCGCGCACCGCTCCGGCGAGGCGGTCGTCAACCTGCTCCGCCAGGGCATCACCACGCGCGACATCCTCACGAAGGAGGCGTTCGAGAACGCGATCGCCCTCGCGATGGCGCTCGGTGGCTCCACCAACGTCGTGCTGCACCTGCTTGCGATCGCCCGCGAGGCGGACGTCGACCTGAGCCTGCACGACTTCAACCGCATCGGCGACAAGGTCCCGCACGTGGCCGACATGAAGCCGTTCGGCAAGTACGTCATGAACGACGTCGACCGTCACGGCGGCATCCCGGTCATCATGAAGGCGATGCTCGACGAAGGACTTCTCCACGGCGACGCGCTCACCGTCACCGGCAAGACGCTCGCCGAGAACCTCGCCGACCTTGACCCCGATCCCGTCGACGGGACCGTCATCCACTCCTTCGACGACCCGATCCATGCCAAGGGCGGCATCACGATCCTGCACGGCTCGATCGCGCCCGAGGGAGCCGTCGTCAAGTCGGCCGGATTCGATGCCGACGTGTTCGAGGGCCCCGCCCGGGTGTTCGAGCGCGAGCGTGCGGCGATGGACGCCCTCGAGGCAGGCGAGATCGCGGCGGGCGATGTCGTCGTCATCCGCTACGAGGGCCCGAAGGGCGGACCGGGCATGCGGGAGATGCTCGCGATCACCGCCGCCATCAAGGGCGCCGGCCTCGGAAAAGATGTACTACTCTTGACGGACGGCAGATTCTCAGGCGGCACAACCGGCCTGTGCATCGGCCACATAGCACCCGAAGCGGTGGACGCAGGTCCCATCGCCTTCGTGCGCGATGGTGATCTGATACGGGTCGATATCGCGGCTCGCACTCTCGACCTACTCGTCGACGAGGCTGAGCTTGACTCCCGCCGCTCTGGCTGGGAGCCGCTTCCCCCGCGCTATACCCGTGGCGTCCTTGCCAAGTACTCCCGACTCGTGCGCTCCGCTGCGGAGGGCGCGACCACCGGTTGAGCCTGGCTTCCGGCATCCCCTCCGACCCACTTCAGAGGAAATCACCATGTCAGCCGACACCGCCGCGGCCGTTCCCCGGCCGCCAGCCCGCACCGCCTCGACGCCCGTGCTCACGGGCGCGGAAGCGGTCGTCCGTTCGCTCGACCTGCTCGGGGTGACCGACGTCTTCGGTCTTCCCGGCGGGGCGATCATGCCCGTCTACGACCCGCTCATGGACGACGAGTCCGTGCGCCACATCCTCGTCCGCCACGAGCAGGGCGCCGGTCACGCGGCCGAGGGCTACGCCGCGGCATCCGGTCGTGTCGGCGTCGCGCTCGCGACGTCCGGTCCGGGCGCGACGAACCTCGTCACCGCGATCGCCGATGCGTACATGGACTCCGTGCCGATCGTGTGCATCACCGGCCAGGTCTTCTCGACCCTCATGGGAACCGACGCGTTCCAGGAGGCCGACATCGTGGGCATCACGATGCCGATCACCAAGCACTCGTTCCTGGTCAAGCGTGCCGAGGACATCCCCGGTGCGATCGCCGCCGCGTTCGAGATCGCGTCGACCGGTCGCCCCGGCCCGGTGCTCGTGGACATCACCAAGGATGCGCAGCAGGCCGAGGTGCCCTTCGTGTGGCCGCCCAACATCGACCTGCCGGGCTACCGTCCGGTGACCAAGGCGCACGGCAAGCAGATCCAGGCCGCGGCTCAGCTCATCGCCGACGCCAAGAAGCCCGTGCTGTACGTCGGCGGCGGCGTGATCCGCGCGCGCGCCTCGGAGGAGCTCCGCTCGCTGGCCGAGACGACGGGCGCTCCGCTCGTCACCACGCTGATGGCTCGCGGGGCTTTCCCGGACTCCCACCCGCAGCACCTGGGCATGCCCGGAATGCACGGCACGGTGCCGGCGGTGCTGGCACTGCAGGAGGCCGATCTCATCGTGGCCCTCGGCGCGCGCTTCGACGACCGCGTGACCGGCAAGGCCGCGCTGTTCGCGCCGCACGCCAAGGTGGTGCACGTCGACATCGACCCCGCCGAGATCTCGAAGATCCGCACCGCCGACGTGCCGATCGTGGGAGACCTCAAGGACGTGCTGGTCGACCTCGACGTCGCGTTCCGTGCGGTCAGCGGCGGCACCGCCCCCGACATCAGTGAGTGGTGGTCGTTCCTCGACGGGCTGCGCGACGAGTTCCCGCTCGGCTATACGCAGCCGACCGACGGGCTCATGGCACCGCAGTACGTGATCCAGCGCATCGGCGAGCTCACCGGCCCCGAGGGCGTCTACGCCGCCGGTGTCGGCCAGCACCAGATGTGGGCCGCGCAGTTCATCAAGTACGAGCGCCCGAATGCCTGGCTCAACTCCGGTGGTGCGGGCACGATGGGCTACTCGGTGCCCGCCGCCATGGGCGCCAAGGTCGCCGAGCCCGAGCGCGTCGTGTGGGCGATCGACGGCGACGGCTGCTTCCAGATGACCAACCAGGAGCTCGCCACCTGCGCGATCAACAACATCCCCATCAAGGTCGCGATCATCAACAACTCGTCGCTGGGCATGGTGCGCCAGTGGCAGACGCTGTTCTATGACGGCCGCCACTCCCACACCGACCTCAACACCGGCCACGGCACGGTGCGCATCCCCGACTTCGTGAAGCTGGCGGAGGCGTACGGCTGCCTCGCGATCCGCGTCGAGAGGGAAGAGGACGTGGATGCCGCGATCCAGACGGCGCTCGAGACGAACGACCGTCCGGTGGTCATCGACTTCGTGGTGAGCGCCGACGCGATGGTGTGGCCGATGGTGCCGCAGGGCGTGAGCAACAGCTTCGTCCAGTACGCGCGGGACCACTCGCCCGCCTTCGACGAGCAGGAGGACTGAGACATGACGAGTCACGTGCTGAGTCTTCTTGTGGAGGACAAGCCCGGTCTGCTGACGCGGGTCGCGGGGCTGTTCGCCCGGCGCGGGTTCAACATCGAATCGCTCGCGGTGGGCGTCACCGAGGTGCCCGGGCTCTCGCGCATCACGGTGGTCGTGGACGTCGACGAGCTTCCCCTCGAGCAGGTCACGAAGCAGCTGAACAAGCTCATCAACGTCATCAAGATCGTGGAGCTCGACCCCGCGGCATCCGTCCAGCGCGAGCACATGCTCGTGAAGGTGCGTGCCGACAATCAGACGCGCTCGAACGTGCTCGAAGTCGTCAACCTCTTCCGTGCGCAGATCGTCGACTACGCGCCCGACGCGCTCGTCGTGGAGGTGACGGGCGACAAGGGCAAGGTCGAGGCGTTCCTGCGCGCGCTCGAGCCGTTCGGCATCAAAGAACTGGCACAGTCCGGCCTCGTCGCCATCGGCCGCGGCGGCAAGAGCATCACCGAGCGTGTGCTGCGCGGCTGAGGCTCCGACGAGCTCTGCCGCAGCATCCCTCACTTTCCAGAACCGATCAATCAAGGAGAAACACGAAGATGGCTGAGATCTTCTACGACGCCGATGCCGACCTGAGCATCATCCAGGGCAAGAAGGTGGCGATCGTGGGCTACGGCTCGCAGGGTCACGCGCACGCCCAGAACCTTCGCGACTCGGGCGTCGAGGTCGTCATCGCGCTCAAGGACGGCTCGAAGTCGATCGAGAAGGCGCAGGACGAGGGCTTCGAGGTCAAGTCGGTCGCCGACGCGGCCGAGTGGGCGGATGTCATCATGATCCTCGCGCCGGACCAGCACCAGCGCGGGATCTACAACGACAGCATCAAGGACAAGCTGACCCCCGGCAAGACGCTCGCGTTCGCGCACGGCTTCAACATCCGCTTCGGCTACATCGACGCGCCCGAGGGCGTCGACGTCATCCTCGTCGCGCCCAAGGCCCCGGGCCACACGGTGCGCCGCGAGTACGTCGCGGGCCGCGGCATCCCCGACATCATCGCCGTCGAGCGGGACGCCACCGGCAACGCCTGGGCGACCGCGCTGTCGTACGCGAAGGCCATCGGGGGCACGCGCGCCGGTGTCATCAAGACCACCTTCACCGAGGAGACCGAGACCGACCTCTTCGGCGAGCAGGCCGTCCTCTGCGGTGGCGTGTCGCAGCTCGTCCAGTACGGCTTCGAGACCCTCACCGAGGCGGGCTACCAGCCGCAGATCGCGTATTTCGAGGTGCTGCACGAGCTGAAGCTCATCGTGGACCTCATGTGGGAGGGCGGCATCGCGAAGCAGCGCTGGTCGGTCTCCGACACGGCGGAGTACGGCGACTACGTCTCGGGCCCCCGCGTCATCGACCCGCACGTCAAGGAGAACATGCAGGCCGTGCTCGCCGACATCCAGTCGGGCGCGTTCGCCAAGCGCTTCATCGACGACCAGGACAACGGCGCCGTCGAATTCCTCGAACTCCGTGAGAAGGCGGCGGCTCACCCGATCGAGTCGGTCGGCAAGGACCTCCGCTCGCTCTTCGCATGGAAGCAGCAGGACGAGGACTACGTCGAGGGCTCGGCCGCGCGCTGATCCCGACTCTCCGACCGCGCTAGACGCGATCGTCACCGAGAGCCCGGTCCCCGAAGGGGCCGGGCTCTCGGCGTCTGCGCGCATCAGTGCGGCGCGTCGGCAAGCGCCGCGCACGTGGCGACGCGATCGTCGCCGGCGAAGTACGTGTCCCACTCCTCTTCGGTCAGCTCCCTGCCCGCGATCGCGCACGCCGCTCGCGCTTGCTCCGCCGGTCTGAGATCCCAGGACATGACGCCGCCGGGGCCGTTCGTGAGGAGCCTCGTGCCGTCGGCCGCGAGGAATCCTCCTGGTCCTTGGTCGTACGCGCTCATGTCGATCGCGTCGCCGAGGGGGATGTCGCGCGTGAGATCGAAGAGCTGCAGCCGGTTGTCGAAGCCGACGTTCAGCAGAGTGCGCCCGTCGACGCTCGCCATGAGCACATTGCTGCTCGCACTCGAGCGCGACAGCGTCGACACCGGCTCGAGGGTGGCCGCGTCGACGCGCTGGATGCCGCGGGCCATGACCGAGATGAGGTCCCCGTCGGGCAGGATGATGGTCCTGTCGTGGTCGAACAGCCCGCGCGCGAGCACCCGGCCGTCCGAGAGGCGGAACACCCCGACCTGCGAGCGGCCGATGCCCTGATCGAGCCAGTTGACCACGACGATCTCGCCGTCGGCCGATTGACTCACTGATCCGATGTAGGCGAACTCGTTGTCGTCGATGCGCAGCGTCGCGCCGACCTTCTTGACCGTCACCGGATCCACCGCCATGATCTGCTCGCTCGACGCGACGAAGACATGCGGCCCCCACCGCGCGGTGAGGAGCCAGAGGTCGGCGGGCGACGCCCCGTCGTCATACTGGTAGCGCTGTCCGGTGCGGATGTTCACGAGCCAGAGCTCGTGCTGTGCTTCGCTGTAGACCTCGGCCACGTCGTTCCCGAGAAGCGTGATGCCGTCGGCTTCATCGCCGGTCGCGGCATCCGTCTGCAGGTCCCACAGCTGCGCGGGACCGCCGCCGATGGGCACCGTCACCATGTAGCGACCGTCTTCGGCGGGGGGCTCCAAGATCTGGCGCGCCGGTGCGATGAGCTCTGCGCCGGCGCTGCTGCCGTCCAGGCGCCATCTCATCCACCGCGCGTTGAAACCGTCGTCGAGGAGCACGGTGTCGTCGTCGATCGCCGAGACCAGCACATGCCCCGGATTCTGGGTGGCGAGGCTCGGTCCGGAGGGTCGTCCCGTCTCCGGATCGAGGACCGACACCGTGCCCACGTCCGAGCAGAGGATGGTCCCGTTCGGGAGCCGTTCGAGCAGCCAGCACGGGTCCGCGTCCGCGGTGGGCAAGGACCACACCGTGTCTCCGGAGTCGGCCCGCACGCGGGCGCGACCCTCCGGACCGGAGGTGAGAAGCCCGCCCGTGCCATCCGGCGTCAAGCTGTAGCCGCCCATCTCTCCCGGCAGCTCGATGGACCGGATCAGGGCGAGGCTCGCTCGGTCGAACACGTCGACGCGATCGTGCACCCCGACGGCGACCCGGCCGGAGTCGACGACCGCCACGGCGTTGTAGATCCCTCCCTCTCCCGTGAAGTCGCCGAACGCGTCCGGTCCGGAGGTGCGCACGTCGCCGCTGCGGGTGTCGACGGACATCGCGTCACCCGTGATCGGATGCTGGAAATAGGCGACGCTGCCGTCCTCGCCGAGATCGACGTCGACACTGGTGCGCATCTCGAGCAGCCGGCTTCCCGGCAGCTGCTCGCCTGAGCTGAGGTCGACGAACGTCAGCTGATTCCAGCAGCACGAGCCACGGTCGTCCGGGTCGACGAACGTGCCCGACTGAACCAGGCCGACGCGACCGTCGGCGCTCACCTTGACGTCGCGGTAGTCGGAGAGCCAGCGGTCCTCGACCACCAGGTCCACGTCGAGCTCCCGCACGACATCGCCCGACGCCGCGTCGACGATCTCCAGCGCCGTGCCGGCTTCACCATCGCGCACCCGCAGGGCGGTCCCCGTACCCGGGATCGCGGTCATCGTCGTCCGATACGCGCCGGGCGTCGCATGGGCGTCGAGCAGCCCGCTCGCCGAGGTCATCGTCCCGAGGAGCGCCGACCGCACGCGCGGATCGTCAGGCCAGCGCCGGTACGCCTCTGCGGCGAGCAGTGCCGCGCCCTCGCGGTCGCTCGCGCGCAACGACAGCGACGTCGCGACGACGGCCTCGACCTTCGCGTTCTCCGCCGCGGCGGCGGCCTCCTGACCACGCAGACCGGCGAGTGCACCGGCCACGACGGCGGTGACGAGGAGGATCGCCGCGCCGACGAGCGACATGGCGAGCACGCGTCCGCGGCTGCGTTCGCGTGCCGCACTGTCGCTGAGCTCCCTGATGCTCTCCTCCTCCCGGGCGGCCGACGTGTCGAGCAGGTCCGCCTCGACAGCCGTCAGATCGGGGTGGGCGGCGTCGCGCCAGGCGAGAGCGCTGTGCAGTCGTGCGCCGCGCAGAAGGTCGTCGTCAGCACGACCCGCGGCATCCCAAGCTGCAGCCGCCGTCTCGACGGCTCGCAGCGTCCGCGCGCCGTTCGCATCGTCTTCGAGCCATCCGTCGAGCCTCGGCCAGGCGATGGCGACCGACTCGTGCGCGATCGCGACGGCGTCTTCGTCTATGGTCACGAGGCGCGCCTTCGCGAGGCGCTCGAGCACCCGACGGCGCGGCGCATCGGCGAGCAGCGGCGCCGCCGCGACACGACGCCTGGTCGACGCGCCATCGGCTCCGCGGTCGACCAGGCGCAGCATGAGTGAGCGGCAGAGGTCCTGCTCCTCGGGGGAGAGGCTCTGGAACGCCTCTTCGGCGGACTGGGCGATCGCGCCGGGGATGCCGCCGGCGGCCCGGTAGCCGGCCACCGTCAGCGTGGTGCCTTCGCGTCGCAGCCACGTCTGCTGCAGCGCGTGGGAGAGGTGCGGGAGCGTTGATGAGCGGTCGCCGGCATCGCGGACTGCGAGCTCTACCAGGCCCGGTTCGAGGTGCAGCCCCGATCGCCGCGCCGGCTCCTCGATCGCGCTGCGGTACGAGGCATCCGTCAGTCCTCCCAGCAGGTACACGCTGCGACCGACGTCGTCCCCGAGCCCCGGCAGGGCCCGGAGTCGATCGAGGGCGTCGGACCGGACCGTCACGAGCAGGGCGCCGCCACTCGCGACGAACTCGTGCGCGAGCAAGCTGAACGACGACGCGGCGTCGGAGGAGGCCGCCAGCAGCTCCTCGGCCTGGTCGATGGCGAGGACGTGCGCGTGCGCAGACGCGCGTTGCACAGCTGCCGCGCCGTCCGAGCCGGGGCGCACGACCTCGATCAGGCGACCCCGCTCCTGCAGCCGTGGCAGCACGCCCGCGAGCAGGAGGGATGACTTGCCCGTACCCGACGCGCCCGCGATCGTGACGACCGACCCGGCCGCCAGACGTTCGAGGATCGCCTCGGTGTCGTCTTCCCGACCGAAGAAGACGTCGGAGTCCTCTGCACCGAAAGGCCGGAGACCGGGGTAAGGACAGGCCGCCGCGGCCGCCGGAGCCGACGGGGGAGCCGCCAGCGCCGGGTCGCGGCGGAGGATGGCGACATCGAGTTCGGCCAGTCGCGCACCCGGCTCGATTCCGAGCTCCTCCGCGAGGCGCTCGCGCGCTGCGCGCAGCACCGCAAGGGCCTCAGCCTGTCGGTCCGCGCGGTAGTTGGCGAGGGCCACGATAGCCCAGCGGTCCTCTCGCAGCGGCTGCTCACGCAGCAGCCTCTCGGCGTCGGGCAGGAGCGAACGATGCTCGCCCGCCGCGAGACGAGCCTCCAGGAGTTCTTCCTCGATGCTCTCGCGGATCTCGTCGAGCCGCAGCGCCTCGACGATGCCCGGCTCCCACCCGGCCACATCGGGCAGCGGCTCGCCGCGCCAGAGCGCGAGCGCGCGGCGATACGTGTCGATGGCGCGCTCGTGCTCGCCCCGGAGGGCGTGTGCGCGGGCGGTGGAGGCGAGCCGTTCGAACTGCACCGCGTCGATCGAGTCGGCGTCGATGCCGAGTCGATACGTCACGCCGACGGTCTCGATGCTGTGGCTGCCGAGCCGGGAGCGGATCCGCCCGACAGCGTTGCGGACCTGTTGCTCCCACGTGCGCGGCGCGGCCTCGCCCCACCAGGCATCGGCCAGTTCGCTCGGCGAGACCGTCGTTCCCCGGCGCACGACGAGTGCCGAGAGCATGGCACGCTCACGCGGGCTCAGCGGTCCTGCTCCGGTCTCGAGAGGTCCCAGCACCTTCACGACCACACCCGAAGTGTCGACCCGGGGCGGGCGCGGGTCAATGGGTCGAGCCCTGCGCGGATATCGCGTGGATATCGACGGGGCACGGGTGGATATGCGCGGTGAGGAGCGTGGATATCGGCAGCCCGGCTGACAGGAGGCCGGCCGATGAAGGAGATGCAGCCATGAACATGAAGTCCGCAAAGCGCGGGGTGGCCCGCGCACTCGCCGCTGCGGCGATCGCCGGTGCACTGGTCGGGCTGGCAGGATGCCAGACCGGAAACGCCGACACCACGATCGCTCCCACGCCGTCGCCGGTGCATGCTCCCGGAGCGGGCCTGCCTCGCGGATTCGAGGGGCAGTCCGCCGACCGCATGGAGCGGGAGGTGCAGCGGCAGATCGCGCGCGGCGTGCGACCGTCGTTGACGTGCGCCGACCACACCGTCGTCGAGCATCCGGACGGGGGGTTCCACCTGGTGTGTGCACAGCCGATCGATTGACCGGTGCAGCGTTGTGCGCGCAGAGCCCGCCCGCACGTGGCGGGCTCTTCCGTGCAACCCAGGCACGCGTTGACGCTGAGACATCGGATGTCTGTGCGAGGATGAACGTGACCGACGACGGAAGGCGAGTGGGCGAGAATGCGACAGCAGTGGTTCGACGAGGCGCGGTTCGGGATGTTCGTGCACTTCGGCCTGTACAGCGGTGCGGCACGGCACGAGTGGGTGCAGAACTACGAGTTCCTGTCCGACGAGGATTACCGTCCGTATTTCGAGCACTTCGATCCCGACCTGTTCGACGCACGGGCGCTGGCGCGCCGCGCGAAGGAGACCGGCATGGGCTACGTCGTCCTCACGACGAAGCACCACGACGGCTTCGCCCTGTGGGACACCGCCGTGAGCGACTTCAACTCGATCAGAGCGTGCGGCAGGGATCTGGTGCGGGAGTACGTCGACGCCCTCCGCGCCGAAGGGCTTCGGGTCGGCCTGTACTACTCGCTCCTCGACTGGCATCACCCTGACTTCACCGTGGACGGGAACCACCCGCGACGCGCCGACGACGACATCGCCGCTCTCAACGAGGGGCGCGATATGGCGCGGTACCGCGAGTTCCTGCACGCTCAGGTGCGGGAGCTGCTGACGGGCTACGGACAGATCGACTACCTGTTCTTCGACTTCACGTACCCGCAGTCGTCGGACGGGCTCGCCGGCAAGGGCCCGGAGGATTGGGGCGCCGAGACGCTCCTGGCGATGTGCCGCGAACTGCAGCCCGAGATGCTCGTCAACGACAGACTCGGTATCCCGGGCGACTTCGTCACCCCTGAGCAGTACCAGCCCACCTCGCCGCTGGTGCTCGACGGCGAGCCGCAGGTGTGGGAGGCGTGCCAGACGATGAACGGCTCATGGGGGTACCACCGCGACAACACCGAGCAGAAGCCCGCGACGCTGCTCGTGCAGATGCTCGCGGACTCCGTGTCGATGGACGGCAACATGCTGCTCAACATCGGCCCTGACGGACGCGGTGCGATCGCGCCTCGGGACGCGCGCACGCTGGCAGAGATCGGCGAATGGATGCGGCTGCACCGTGGTGCGATCGTCGGTGCCGGTCATGCGCCCTTCGACCCGCCCCGCGAGGGCGTCTACACGCGACGGGGACGAAAGCTGTATCTGCACATGCTGTCGTGGCCGCTCGGCTTCGTCCATCTGCCGGGGCTCGCCGGCAAGGTGACGTACGCTCGGCTGCTCGACGACGGATCGTGGCTGCGCACCACGGTCGCCGATCCGACGCAGAAGGCGGCCAACATGACGCCGGCCGGGGAGGCGGAGGGGACGCTCACCGTCCACCTCCCGGTGCGGCGGCCCGACGTGCTGGTGCCGGTGATCGAGCTCACGCTCGCCGACTGATCCTGCTCAGGTGGTGGGCAGCTCGAGGTTGTCGAGCGCCCACCGTGCTGCGCCATGCAGAATCGCGTCGGCGCGCGTCTGCGCTGCCTCGATGCGCAGCTGCTGGGTCGCCAGCGGGTGGCATGCCTCGTAGACGCGGCTGCGCACTGCGGCGATGAACGGCTCCGACGCGCTCATGCTGCCCGTCAGGAACACCGCGTGGGGGTTGAAGAAGTTCACGACGCCGGAGAGCGCCTGACCGAGGTGCGTGCCCGCCGTGCGGACGATCGTGGTCGCCTCCGGCTCGGCGTCGCGGGCGAGAGCCAGTACGTCGGCGGTGGTCTGGACGTCTGTCCGACCGCGCTCGCGCATCTGCCGCACGAGGCTCGCGCCGCTGGCCACCGTCTCGAGGCAGCCTGTGTTGCCACAGGAGCAGGGGATGTCGCCACTGCCGTCGATCCGGGTGTGGGTGATGTCGCCTGCGGCACCCGTGGCACCGCGGTGGATGTGGCCGTCGACGATGATGCCGCTGCCGATGGCCGTGCCGGCCTTGACGGTGATGCTGTGCCCGTTCGCGCCGAACTGCGCGCGGTGCTCGCCGAGGGCAGCGAGGTTCGCGTCGTTGTCGACGGCCACCGGAACGCCGTAGCGCCGCCGCACGTACTCGGCGACACGGAAGCCCGGCCAGCCGGGCATGCGCGACGGCTGTGTGACGGTGCCGCGGTCGATGTCGACCGGGCCGGGAAGGCTTATCCCGATCGCATGGATCGCGGTGTCCTGCGCGAGCGAGTCGAAGACCCCGCATACCGCGTCGAGAGTCGCCTCGGGTCCGTCGGTCAGAGCGACCGGGATCGAGCGGGTCTCGCGAAGGTCGCCGCTGAGCGAGTGCGCCCCGACGCGCGCGTGGCCCCCGCCGAGGTCGACCGTCAGCAGGATCCCCGAACCCTCGTCGATGCCCAGGAGCCTCGGGCGGCGGCCGCCGCGCGAGGTCCCGTCGCCACGCTCGGTGACCAGCCCGGCGTCGATGAGCGACTGCACCCGCAGGCTGACGGTCGATGGCGCCAGCCCGAGGGCTGCGGCGAGCTCGCTGCGCGAGCTCGCCTGACCACGAGCGATGAGATCGATGATCCGCCGGGACAGGTCCTCGTCGGCGGAAGGTCGGTCGTTGTCGGGGGTCATGGTCTCTCTCGAGGGTGATGGCGGCGCGTGTTTCGGAGTCGTGACGAAGTATCACACGTCGATAAACATCCGATGTTCGGGTTGCGTCACCCATCGAAACCTGACAGGGTGACTTGCGACACAAGAGTACAAGGTTGATTCGAGAATCGAAATAACCTGAGCGAAATGGCTGCCATAGGAGGCATTCGATGAAGAAGTTGCGCGTCGGCGCGGTGGCCGCAGCCACCGGCGTAGCGGTGGTCCTGACGGGGTGCGCGAGCGGTTCGGGCGGAGAGAGCTCCACCGATGGCAAGCCCACCATCGTCGTCGACATGTGGGCGGGGAGCGAGGCCGACACTACGGCACTCGAGAAGCAGGTCGCGATCGCCCAGGAGGAGAACCCCGATGTGACGATCAAGCTCCAGACGGCGCCGTGGAACGACTTCTTCACGAAGCTCACCACGAACATGGCGAGCGGCAACATGGCGTGCGTCACGGGCATGAGCGGCGCCCAGCTCGGTGGCTTCACCGACGGGTTCCGTGAACTGACGGCGGACGACCTCGAGACAGCGGGCCTCGACTTCGCCGACTTCAACCCGGGCGCGGAGGGCATCCTCAGCTTCGAAGGCGGCCTGTACGGCGTTCCGTTCGACGTCGCGACGATGCTCGTCTACTACAACCAGGACATGCTGACGGCCTCGGGTGCGGCGACCCCCGAGATCGGCTGGACCTTCGACGACTTCGAGGACATCGCGACCACCGCGACCGTGGACGGCAAGTACGGCTTCGGCATGGGCATGGGCGGATACCAGTGGATGTCTCTGCCCATCGCCCTGTCGGGCAAGCAGCCCGCTTCGGAGGATGGCACTCTCCACATCGATGACCCTGACTTCGTGGACGCGGCGTCGTGGTATTCGGGCCTGGTCACCGACCTGGGCGTAGCCGCGCCGGTGGCGTCGGCCTCCGACACCGGCTGGGGCGAGAACCAGTACACGGGCGGCAACGCGGCCATGGCCGTCGACGGCACGTGGAACGCCGTGAGCTACCTCAACAACGAGTCGGGCTTCGCCGCCGGTATGGCGCCCCTGCCGACGGGCGACCTGGGCAACGCGGGCCCGATCCTCGGCTCGGGGTACGGCATCTCGAAGACGTGCGACAACCCGGAGGCCGCCCTCAAGGTGATGGGTTCGCTGCTCGGCAAGGACGCGCAGGACTACATCGCCTCGTCCGGCCGATCGTATCCGGCGCGCACGGAGTCGCAGCCGCTCTACTTCGACTCGATCGACGAGGAGTACCGCGACCAGGTCAAGACCGTCTTCGAGTCGGCCTTCGCCACCACCGTGCCCCTGTACATGACGAAGAACTGGGAGAAGCTCGACAGCTACATCCAGCCGAATCTCGTCAGCGTCTACAACGGCCAGATGGAGATGTCCGACCTGCTGGAGAGCGCTCAGGCGCAGTTCGGCAACTGAGCGGGTTCGTCCTCGAATCCCTGCACGCGAGCAAGAGAGCAGAGCAATGACGACCACGACGACGACACGTCGCGGGTCGCTCGCCAGGGCCGAGGCCCGCCAGGCGCTGGGCTTCGCAAGCCCGGCCCTGGTGGGGCTCGCCCTGTTCACGATCGTGCCCGTCGGGCTCTCGATCGTGATGAGCGTCTACGACTGGCCGACGTTCGGCGACCGCACATTCAGCGGTGTCGACAACTACGCCAAGCTGTTCACCAGCAGCCCGGACTTCTGGCCGGCGCTGCGCAATTCCGCGGTCTACACCCTGCTGTACGTGCCGCTCAGCATCGCTCTCTCGCTCGCGCTCGCGATCGGGCTCGGGCCGCGCATCCGCGGTCGCGGAGCCCTGCGCGTGCTGTTCTTCATCCCGGTCGTCGTGCCCATGGTGGCCAACGTCCTGGTCTGGAAGATGATGCTCCAGCCGCAGGGCCTGTTCAGCGGCCTGGCGCAGAGCTGGTTCGGCATCACGCTGCCGAACTTCCTCGCCGATCCCTCGTGGGCGATGATCATGGTGGTCGCCATGAGCGTCTGGCAGGGTCTCGGCTACAACATGCTGATCTTCTCGGCGGCGCTCGAGCAGCTCCCTGAGAGCGTCCTGGAGGCGGCCGGCATCGACGGCGCCCGGGGCCTCCGCCTCGTCTGGAGCGTCATGATTCCGATGATCTCGCCGTCGATCTTCTTCGCGACGATCATGACGATGATCACGGCGCTGCAGGTGTTCGCTCAGCCCCAGCTGCTCACCGGGGGCGGGCCGGGCAACGCCACGAAGCCCCTCGTGATGTTCATCTGGGAGCAGGGCTTCACATTCGGCGACCTGGGGCTGGCGGCAGCGGCCGCGTGGATCCTTTTCGCGATCATCATCCTCATCACCGGCATGCAGTTCGCCGCGCAGCGGAAGTGGGTGCACTATGAGCACTGACACCGAGACCGATCGGGAAGCGTCGGCGATCGAGCAGACGCTGCTCATGACGTCGGAGGACGAGTTCGTCGAGGAGCCGCCCGCGCGCCGCCGCACGGCGGTCCGCACCACCGGTGAGCGCATCCGCCTGGTTCTCGCGCACATCTGCGTGTACCTCGCGGCGCTGATCTTCGTCGCCCCCCTCGTGTACGCCTTCTTCTCGGCGCTCAAGCCGAATGAGGAGATGTTCTCGATGCCGCCGACACTGGTCGGCTCGCAGATCAAGTGGGGCAACTTCGCGGAGGTCTTCGCCTACGGGCCGTTCCTCACATACATCGGCAACTCGCTGTTCGTCGCGGTGGCCGGCACGCTCGTGGTGCTGATCGTCTCGACGACGGCGGGTTATGCCTTCGGGCGCCTGCGCTGGAAGGGCCGTGACGCGGTGTTCGTCCTGTTCCTGGCGACGCTCATGGTGCCGGCCGAGGTGCTCGTCATCCCCATGTTCCAGGTGATGCAGTGGTTCGGGTGGGTCAACACCTACCAGGCGCTGATCTTCCCGTTCGCCTTCACCGCCTTCGGCACCTTCCTCATGCGGCAGTTCTTCCGCGGCATCCCCTTCGAGCTCGAAGAGGCGGCACGGGTCGACGGATCGGGGCCGGTGCGCACCTTTCTGCAGATCATCCTCCCGCTGTCGAAGTCCGCGGTGGCGGTGCTGGCGGTGTTCACGTTCCTCTCGTTCTGGAACAGCTACCTCTGGCCGCTGATCGTGACGGTCGACTACGCGACGCTGGGCACACTTCCGGTGGGTCTCGCGAGCTTCTCAGGCCTGACCGGCACGCGGTGGGACCTGCAGATGGCGGCGGCCATCATCTCGATGATCCCCACCACGATCCTCGTCATCGTGCTGCAGAAGCACCTGGTGAAAGGCATCGCGATGGCCGGGCTGGGCGGCCGATGAGCGGGTGCGTATCCGGCTCCGCGGTCGTCGCCGGCATCGACATCGGGGGCACGAAGACCGCCGGCGCCCTGGTCGCCGCGGACGGCACGGTGCTCGCGCGCGCGACGCGCGACACCCCGGCCCGGGCCGGCGGCACCGCCATGGCCGAGACGGCGGCGCTCGTCGTCGAGCAGCTGGCCGACGACGCCGGGGTGCGCCCTGACGCGGTCGGGGTCGGCGCGGCCGGCGTCGTCGACCCTCGCAGCGGCACGATCCGAGCCGCGTCCGACATGTTCGTCGACTGGGCCGGGTTCCCGCTGGGCGAGCGGCTCGGCGACCGGCTCGACGTCGACGTGCGGGTTGAGAACGATGTCAACGCCTTCCTCCTCGGTGAGACCGCGTGGGGCTCCGGACGCGGAAGCGACGTCCTCGGTGTGATGCTCGGCACCGGCGTGGGCGGGGCGCTCGTGCTCGACGGCAGTCTGCGCCACGGTCCGTACGGGGCGGCCGGCGAGATCGGCCACACTCCGGGCTACGGCGACCTGCGGTGCACCTGCGGCCGCACCGGCCACCTCGAGACACTGGCCTCCGGCACGTCCATCGCACGGCGCTACGCGGCCGCGACCGGCGATGACGTCGCCTCGGCGCGGGTCATCGCGGAGCGGGCACGCGTCGGCGATTCGATCGCGAAGTCCGTGTTCGACGATGCCGGGAGAGCGGTCGCGCTCGCCTGCATCTCTGCGGCGACCCTCGTGGACGTGCCGCTCGCGGTCGTCGGCGGCGGGGTCGCCGCAGCGTGGGACCTCCTCGCGCCTGCCGTGAATGCCACGCTTCTCACGGATCCGCCCGTGTCCGGCGCGCCGTTGCGCATCGTTCCCGGCACACTGCGCGGTGACGCCGTCGTGCTGGGCGCAGCGGCGCTGGTGGCAGCATCCGATCGATCCGTCCCCTCCGAACAGTTCTCAGAAGGTGAGCTCCTCCGTGACGTCGCGTCTTGACCACGACCAGATCTGGAAGGGTCCTCTGGGCCCGCTGCGTGCGAGCGGTCTCGCCCGACCGCGGATCGGCATCGGCGGCATCTCGATCGAGTCCAGCACGTTCTCGCCGCACATCTCCGGCGATGAGGCGTTCACGATCCGCACCGGCGACGAGCTGCTCGCGTACTACCCGTTCCTCGCGGAGGGGCAGGAGCTCAGGGATGCTGCGGCCTGGGTTCCGCTGACCCATGGGCGCTCTCTGCCCGGTGGGGCGGTCGCACCCGAGACGTACGCGCGCATGAAGCAGGCGATCGTCGAGGGGATCCGCGCGCAAGGCCCGTTCGACGGGTTCTTCTTCGACATCCACGGAGCGATGAGCGTCGTCGGCATGGACGACGCCGAGGGCGACCTTGCCACGGCGGTGCGAGCGGCGCTCGGGCCCGACACTCTCGTCTCCGCGTCGATGGACCTGCACGGCAACGTGTCGGACGCGCTCTTCGACGCCGTCGACCTCATCACCTGCTACCGGATGGCGCCGCACGAGGACTGGATGAACACCAAGCAGCGTGCGGTGCACAACCTGCTCGCGCGGCTGCGGTCTGACGCCGGCTCCGACCCGGACGCCCGTCGCCCGTACAAATCATGGGTGCGCGTTCCGGTGCTGCTCCCCGGCGAGAAGACGAGCACGCGTCTCGAGCCGGCGAAGGGGCTGTACGGCACGATCCCGAACATCGAGGAGCTGGAGGGCGTCGTAGACGCCGCGGTGTGGGTCGGCTATGCGTGGGCCGACGAGCCGCGCTGCCACGCCACCGTCATCGTCACCGGCGACGATCCGGCCGTGATCGCCAGGGAGGCGGAGCGGCTCGGGCGGCGCTACTGGGATGCCCGCGCGGACTTCGTATTCGTGGGGCCGACGGCGAGCCTCGACGAGGCGCTCGATGAGGCGCTGGGGGACGACGCGCCGCGACCCTACGTGATCTCCGATTCCGGGGACAACCCGACCGCGGGCGGCGCTGGAGACGTCTCGTGGACGCTGGGTCGTCTGCTCGAGCGGAGCGACCTCGAGGATGCGTCGCGCACGGTGCTCGCAGCATCCGTGTTCGATCCGGAGGCGGTGCTCGCCGCCCGGGCGGCTGGTATCGGTGCCACCGTGACGGTGAGCGTCGGCGGACGTGTCGACCCCGGCCCCCGCGGACCGGTCGAGCTCACGGGCGAGGTGCTCTCGATCACGGAGGGTGATCCCGTGGCCGGAACCCAGATCGTGCTGCGCCGAGGAGCGGTGCACGCGATCATCACCGAGCGACGCAAGCCCTTCCACCATCTCGACGACTTCCGGATGCTGGGGCTGGACCCCGAGACGGCCGACATCGTCGTGGTCAAGATCGGGTACCTCGAACCAGAGCTCTACGACCTTGCCGCGGGATGGACGCTCGCCCTCACGCCGGGCGGCGTCGACCAGGATCTGCTGCGCCTCGGCCATTCGCGCCTGCGCCCCGGCACCTACCCGTTCGCCGCGACCGACGATGAGCCCGACCTGTCGCCGCTGGTGACCCGACGCCGGGGTACGGAGGCGCGCGCATGAACTTCGAGACCCGCACCGGCCCCGACCTGGGCGACGCAGCGCCCCAATACCCGGAGATGCCGGTGCCGGACTGGTACCGCGACGCGAAGCTCGGCTTCTTCGTGCACTGGGGCCTGTACTCGGTGCCCGCGTGGGCGCCGGCCCATCCTCCCGGGGGTGTGCCCACCGAGGACGCCTACGCCCACCACCAGTACGCCGAGTGGTACGCCAACACGGTGCGCATAGCGGGCAGCCCGACGTGGGAGCGTCACCAGGAGCGGTACGGTCCCGGCACGAGCTACGAGGACCTCGCGGACCGGTGGGACGTCGGAGGGTTCGACGCCGACGCGTTCATCGGCGCGCTCGTGGACGCGGGCGCGCGCTACGTCGTCCCGACGACAAAGCACCACGACGGCTTCTGCCTGTGGAACACCACCACCACGACGTTCAACGCCGCCCATCGCGGTCCGCGCCGCGACCTGATCGCCGAGCTGCACGACGCGACGCGTCGCGCGAACACGCGGTTCGGTGTGTACTTCTCGGGCGCGCTGGACTGGCACGTGAGCGACTACCCTCCCATCGAGTCCGACACCGATCTCTTCCGGTTCCGGCGGGGGGACGACTGGTTCTCGCGCTACGCCGCCGCTCAGCTCGACGAGCTCGTCGACCGCTTCCGCCCCGACCTGCTGTGGAACGACATCGAGTGGCCGGACGGAGGGAAGGGGCGCGACGACTTCGCAGTCGCCGCCCTCCTGCGCCGCTATCTTGCCGCTGTTCCCGACGGCGCCGTGAACGACCGCTGGGGCGTGCCCCGGCACGGCTTCCTCACGCGGGAGTACACCCACGTCGCCGACATCGTCGCCCAGCCGTGGGAGTCCACGCGCGGGCTCGGGTACTCGTTCGGGTACAACCAGGCCGAGGATGCGAGTCACTCGCTTTCGGGTGCGGCCCTCATCCGGCTCCTCGCCGACGTCGTGAGCAAGAACGGCAACCTTCTGATCAATGTCGGCCCGCGCGCCGACGGCTCGATCCCCGAGCTGCAGCAGGGCGCAATGCGTGATCTGGGCGCGTGGCTGCGCCGCGAAGGCGACGCGATCTACGGCACGCGTCCGTGGGTGCGCGCATACGAGCAGACCGGTGCGCCGCGCGCCTACACGTCGGGCGACGGCGTGGTCAACGTGATCGCGCTCGACCCCGCGGCCGGCGAGCTCGAGCTCCCCGGAGAGCTCGTCGGCAGGCCGGCCCGCTGGGCGGACGGTGCCGAGGCGGCTCTGGAACGCGCAGCCGACGGGCGCGTGCGGGCGAGCATTCCCGATGCCCTCCGCGCCGAGCCCGCTGTCGCTCTGCGGATCGCGCTGTGACCGCGGCGATCGTCGAGATCGCGGTGCAGGACGCCGCCGGCGCCCGCGCCGCGATCGGCGCGGGCGCGGACCGGCTCGAACTCTGTCAGGCCCTCGCAGTCGGAGGCCTCACCCCGTCGATCGGGTCGATCGAAGCGGCGTGCGACGCCGTGGGCGCCGAGCGGGTGAATGTGCTCGTGCGCCACCGCGGCGGCGGTTTCGTCTACGACCCCGACGAGGTCGCGGTCGTCGCAGCCGATATCCGAGCCTGCGTCGCGCGCGGAGTCGGCGGTGTCGTGGTCGGTGCCCTCGACGAGGATGGACGGGCGGACCGCGAGGCGCTGAGACGGTGGAAGGATTGCGCGGGCCCCGCCGCACTCGTCTTCCACCGCGCGATCGACGCGTCGCCGCGCAGCGCCGAGGTGTTCGAAGCCCTGCTCGTCGAAGGCGTCGACCGCGTGCTGACGTCGGGAGGGGCGGCGCGCAGCATCCAGGGGATCGATCGGCTCGCGGCGTACGCCCGCCTCGCGGGGCCGGCGCTCGAGGTGACCGCGGGCGGGGGAGTGGCGCCGGCCGACATCCCTCACCTCCTGCACGCCGGCGTGAACGCCGTGCACCTCTCGGCGCGCCGGCGCGCCGGGCTCGGCGCACCCGCAGGACCAGGCGGCGGGGCGGACGGGCACGATGTCACCGACCCCGGCATCGTGGTGGAAGCAGTGGCCGCGGCCCGGCGCTGACCGCGATCGGCTGCGGCGGACCGACTGCGGAGACATTCCCGGGTACAAGCCGAGCGGCGCCGGCGTGCTCGGGCTCACCAACCCGCTCGCGCGGGCTCAGCGTCCGCTCGTTCCGATTCCGATACCGCATGCCGCGACGCTGGGTTCACGGCCTCGGCGTATCACCGCACCGCGACCGCGACTCACATCAGACAGCCTCGCCAACCCGGGCGAGCATCAGGAAAGGAACGGCCATGGACGGGAGCACCCTGACCTTCACGGCCGACCGGCTCGAGCGCGAGCGGGCGGCCGCCCTGGATCGCGAGAACGAGATGCTCCGCAGCATCGCCGACCGCGGCGCGACGATCACGCCCGAGAGCCCGGCGTCACACGTCATCGCCGGCATCGGCGTGTGGTTCCGCCAGCTCTTCACGAGGCCACGGCAGCTGCGATTCTCTTGAACCCGTCGAGACCCGCCGCACGGGAGCGCGGCGGGTCTCACCATGTCTGCGACCCGTCGCGCCCGGACTAGGCTCACGGCATGCCCGCTGCGCGCCCTATCGAGATCGCCGTCCAAGACCCCGCCGGTGCCCGCTCCGCGATCGCCGCAGGAGCCGCGCGCCTCGAGCTGTGCCAAGCGCTGGACGTCGGGGGGCTCACGCCGTCGCTCGCCACCCTCGAAGCCGTGCTGGCGGCCGTCGACCCTGTGGTCGTCAACGTGCTCGTCCGCCCGCGGGGTGGAGGGTTCGTCTACGACCCTGAGGAGGTCGCGCTCGTGTCGGCAGACATCCGCGCGTGCGTGGAGCGCGGCGCGGGCGGCGTGGTCGTCGGCGCACTGACTGCCGCCGGCGGTCTCGATGTCGAGGCGCTGCGCAGATGGCGGGATGCTGCGGGCCCGGCGACCCTCGTCTTCCACCGCGCGGTCGACGCCGCCGCCGACCCGTCGGCCGTCTTCGACGCTCTGGTGGCCGAGGGTGTCGACCGGGTGCTCACCTCGGGCGGAGCGCCGCGCTCCATCGACGGGCTTGCGATGCTGGCGGCATTCGCGCAGCGTTCGGGGGGCGTCGAGGTGATGGCGGGCGGCGGCGTGCAGCCGGCCGACATCCCGGCCCTGTTCGCAGCCGGGGTCGACGCGGTGCACCTGTCCGCGCGAGTGCGCGCCGGCCACGATGCGCCATCCGGGCCGGGTGGCGGCTCAGCGGGGCACGACGTGACCGACCCTGCTCTCGTGGCGGAGGCCGTCGCCGCCGCCGGGTGAGGCAACCGTCCGGCAGCCGTACACCGGATGATCGCCGGGGCGCCCGCGCCGGTTCACCTCGCCGAGTCACGGTCGGCTCGTGCGCGCCACGAACCGTGTGACCACATTCCTTGCGGCATCCGTCCTCCTGGTCGGGATCGCGGCCTCGATGGGCGGCCCCGCCGGTGCGGCCGAGGCGCGGCCGGCCGCGGTGTCGACGGGCACCGTCAGGATCGACGAGGTCTCGCCGGCGGGCGTCCGCGGGCCCGCCTCCGGGTTCTTCGAGCTGGCGAATCCGGCGGAGCACCCCGTCGACCTCACCGGGTACGCGGTCTTCCGCTGCGACGAGGAGGGACTGCGCACCCGTCCGACAGACCCCGAGGCGGACCTCGCCGGAGTCATTCTCGCCGCGGGGGAGCGGCGCGCGTTTCCGACCGCGCGCCTTGCCGAGCGCGGGTACGGACTCGTCGTCGTCGCCCCGTCCGGCGAGACGGTCGATGCGCTGGCGGTCTACTCCGATGACCCGGCACCGACGACGTCGGAGTGCGGCGGAGGCGCCGAGCTTCCGGTGACGACGGCAGCCGCGCTCGGGGAGAGCTGGCAGCGCGCCGGGTCGTCCGCCGACGGACGGTGGGTGCGTGCGGTCGCCACCCCCGGCGAGCCCAATCGCCTCGCGGAGGCCTCCGGTGCGTCCGTGAGGGTCTCCGAGATCGCGGCCGCCGGTCCCGACGGTCACGGCGACGACTTCGTCGAGCTCGTGAACGACGGTGCGACGATCGTGGACCTCCACGGCTGGCGGCTGTACCGCTGCACCGCGACGGGAGCCGTGCCGCCCGACGCGCTCCAGCACGTGTTCGGAGCCGACACGGCGCTGGCGCCGGGCGGGCGGCTGGTGGTCGGCGGGCCCGCATTCGCGGGAGAGTCCGACGTCCGAGTGGACACCTCCCTCGCCGACACCGCGTACGGCGCACTCCTCGTCGCGGCGGACGGGCGCCGGGTCGATGGCGTCGGGGTGTCGTCTCGGGAGGACACCGCCTGCCAGACCGGCCGCGACAAGCTGCCCTCGAGCCTGGACTACCGCACGGGTCAGAGCTGGCAGCGCCAGCCCCACGGTGAATTCGTGATCGCGGCTCGCACGCCGGGCGAACCGAACCCGGCGGGCTCGGCCGCTGTCGCGGCGACCGTCGCGACAGAGTTCGCGTATGGCGCCCGACCGGGTGTCGCGGTGAGCGAGATCGCAACGGATCCTGACATCGACGGGATGCCGCGACGCAACTTCGTCGAGATCGCGAACTTCGGCGATCGCGAGGTCGACATCTCGGGGTGGACGCTGGTCGCGTGCGGCGCCGACGGCTTCCGGCGGTTCGACGACCTCGCCGTGGTGCCTTCGGGCACGGTGCTCGGGTCCGACGACTCGTGGATGGCCGCACTCGCGGGCACCGCTGACGCCGAAGATGCGGACGCCGCCTACGACGACGCGCTCGAGCTCGCGGGAGCAGGGGTGTGGGTGCAGGATGCCGCCGGACGCCGCGTCGACAGCGTCGGGATCTACCACCGCAACGAGATGGACAGCAGCGTCGACCGTGAGAGCCCGTGCACGAAGGGCCTCGCACTGTCGACGTTCGCGGTCGACAGGCTGCGGGGAGAGACCCTCCAGCGCGCCGCGTTCACGGGCGACGACGCGACCGACTTCGTGCCCGCCGCCGCGACACCCGGTGCGTTCGCCGGTTCCCGGGCGGTCTCTGCGGACGACATGATCGAGCGCGCGCTCGACCGCGCCCGTTCGGACGCCGCCGATTCCGCGATCGGCCAGGCCGCAGCATCCGTGTCCGTTCCATACGAGACCCAGGGGACGCCCGTGGACGTGATCGCCGCCCATGCCGGGTCGTCGCTCTCGCCCCTCACGAGCCGCACCGCGCCGGGTGAGCGGGAGGTCTCCGCAGTGCGGCCGACTGCGCGCGACGACGCCTACGACCTGCCTTACGTGCGGATGCGCGTCCGGCTGCCGGAGGACGGCGGCCCCGTCTCGTGGAGCGGGCGGACGGTCGGGCGCGCCGAGGTGCGCCTCTCGGTATGGGCTCCGGCGTCCGGAACTGGGCGGCATGCGGGATGGCGCGCGCTCGACGACGCCGCCGGCGCGGCGACGGCGACGGATGCCACCGCCACGGCAGCAGTCAGGCTCGAGGGTGTCGTCCGCGCGGAGGAGGTCGTGGACGGCACCGCCGACCTGCTGGTGCAGGTCGTGCCGCGAGCGGAGTCGGCGGCCGCCGGCGCGGACGGACTCGCCGACCCCGCGGACTACGACCTCGCCCTCGGCCACATCACCGACACGCAGTACTACTCGGAGGCGTATCCCGAGGTCTATGCCGGCGAGGTCGCGTGGCTCGCCGAGAATGCCGACGCGCGCAAGCTCGCCTTCGTCACCCACACGGGCGATCTCGTCCAGAACTGGGTCGATCCCGGTCAGACGGAGGAACGTGCGCGCCGCGAGTACAAAGTCGCGTCGCGGCTCCAGGGTGTGCTGGACGAGAGGGGCATCGCCAACAGCGTGCTGCCGGGCAACCACGACAACAAGCGCGGCGTGAGCAACGACCTGTTCAACGAGTACTTCGGCCCCGAGCGGTACCGGGACCAGCCGTGGTTCGGCGGATCACTCACGCCCGACGACAACAGCGCGAACTGGTCGGCGTTCGAGGCGGGCGGCGCGCGGTTCGTGATGATCTCGCTGCCCTACGCGTACGGCGAGCGCGAGATCGCGTGGGCCGGAGACGTCGTCGCCTCTCATCGAGACGCGAACATCGTCATCTCGACGCATGAGCACCTCACGCCGGCGACCGCCGAGGACGACGCGGAGCGTTCGACCACATCGCGGTGGGTCTCGCACGGCGACCTGCTGTGGGAACGGGTCGTGGCGCCGAACCGCAACGTCGTGCTCGTGCTGTCGGGGCACTTCCACGGCCTCGGCGCGATCGTCACCGAGAACGCCGGAGGCATACCCGGGCACAGCGTCCTCGAGGCGCTCGCGGACTACCAGGAGTTCCGCACGCCGACGGGCGAGAGGGCGAGTGGGTTCCAGCGGCTGCTCCAGGTCGATCTGGCCGCCGGCGTGCTGGCGGTCGACAGCTTCTCGGTGCCGCTCGGCGCGACCGCCAGCCATCCGTACGACTACACCCAGTTCCTTCCCGACGACGGCGACGCGGCGACCCCGTCGAACGAACGGCCGTGGCGGATCCTGGCGCAGGGGCTGCAGCGCCGCTACACCGAGGAGGACGACGCGTTCGCCGTGACGCTGGCGCTGCAGTACGCCAAGGCGGTGGAGACGGATGCCGTCACCCTCGGGCACGGCTGAGGTATCAGGGCACGGGCGGTACGCCTCGGAAGCCTGAGGGGCCGCAGACCCCGTATCGACCCAGAGCAGAGGAGCTGTCATGAACGTCGAACCGTGGAGCACTGTCGGTCCGGGATCGTCGTCGGCGATCGTCCCGGGCATCCAGTACCTCCTGCGGGCGCACGGCCACGCCGTCGCCGTCAGCGGGACGTACGACCCCGCGACCACCGCGGCGGTCACGGCCTTCCAGACCGCACAAGGCGTGCCGGCCGACGGCATCGTCGGGCCCGTGACCTGGCCGAAGCTCGTCATCGCGGTGCAGCAGGGGTCGACCGGCGACGCGGTGCGGGCGGTGCAGCAGTTCGGGCTCTCCCGGTCGCCGGGGGAGCCTCCGCTCGTCGTTGACGGGAACTTCGGCCCGGTCACGAAGGACCGCGTCGAGTTCTTCCAGGAGTCGTGGGGCCTGACTATCGACGGCATCGCCGGCCGGGAGACCTGGTCGTTCTTCAGCACGTTCGTGCCGGGCGAGCGCCCGTGGGCCCTCGTGAAGCAGGGTTCGTCGCAGGCCACGAACTGGCGCGTCCTCGCCGCGCAGTACCTGTTGCGTGCACGCGGTGCGACCATCGCCGCCGACGGCGCTTTCGGCCCGCAGAGCGGGCAGGCCGTGAAGACGTTCCAGCAGACGCTGCGGGCCGTCGAGATCTCCACAACGCTCGGCCAGCTCGACTGGCCGAGCCTCATCCTCGCCGTGAAGCAGGGCGATGGCCCCGCCGGCGCTGAGGGCGAGGCAGTGCGGGCCGTACAGACGCTCCTCGCCGGGCTGACCGTCGACGGAGATTTCGGTCCGGCCACCGACGCCGCTGTCCGCGAGTTCCAGCAACTGTTCGCGCCGCCCGTCGACGGGATCGTGGGTCCGGTCACCTGGCACACGCTGATGCTGCGGCTGTTCGAGTGAGCGACGCAGGCCCGGGTGCCGCGCCCGCCGAGGGGCGCCCAGGCTTGCAGGGTCGCGGCACTACGCTGAGAACGTGACGACCGGACGCGACGACGACGCCCTCACCTGGGACGGCGACGACGATCCCACGCTCGACCACGGTGCGAGCGGCGAGCCCGATGACGGGTCCGAGACCGTGGCCGAGGCCGCGTCGACGCCGGTCGAGCTGCCGGAAGGCTTCACCGCCGTCGGCAAGGGCAGCGAGACGCTGGGCGCAGCGGGCTCCGCGGGCGCACCGCCGGCCGCAGCATCCGATGCGACCACGGCAGCCGAATCCGCCACCGACGAGCACCGGCCGATGGGCAACGGCGCGCTGATCGCGTTCGGCGTGCTCGGCGGCGTGTACGCCCTCTATGCGATCGGCTGGCTCATCGGCGGTCTCCGCCTGCAGGGCAAGTCGCAGTATCTCGTCCTCGACGTGATGTACCAGGGGAGCCTGTGGCTGGCGGTGCTGGCCCCGCTGCTGTGGTTCGCGACCACGCTGCTGCTCACCCGCGCCTCGCGCGCGTGGGTGCGGTTCGCGTGGCTGGGGGCAGGGGTCGTGCTGCTCTTGCCCTGGCCTTTCGTGATGATCGGGGCGATCGGACAATGAGCGACGAGACGATGGATGCTGCCGTCCCGGCCGCGAGGCGGGGCAGGACGCCCACGTGGCTCGTGGCCGCGATCTCGGGCGTCATCGGGCTGTTCTACGCCTACGCCGTCTGGAACGCGGTGGGGAACCTGGTCGCCACGCTCGGCGTCTTCGCCGCCGCCGGCCTCAGCCTCAACGCCTTCGGCTGGTTCATCTGGATCTTCGCCGCGGTGTTCCCGCTGCTCGTGTGGGGCGGAGCGTTCGCGATCGGGTACCGCCGCGCGCCGCACGAGCTGCTCCTCGTGATGCTCACCGGCCTCGCGCTCGTGGCCGTCTTCTGGCTGAACGTCGTCGCCTACACGACCTTGAACTCGGCGTCGTTCCTGGGCTGAGCCGGCGGGCGGGCGTCACACGGTCGGGCGCGTTGCCGCGCGGGCGGTAGGCTGGCACAGGCCTCGCCCCCCGACGGCGTGCGGCGCGGCATCCGGTTCTGCTCCGCGCGTTCGCGCACCGCCCCACTAAGGAACACCCGTGCCGAAGCCTGTCGTCCTGATCGCCGAAGAGCTCTCTCCCGCCACGATCGATGCCCTGGGTCCCGACTTCGACGTGCGCAACGTCGACGGCACCGACCGCCCCGCGCTGCTTTCGGCCCTCGCCGACGCCAACGCGGTGCTGATCCGCTCGGCGACGAAGATCGACGCCGAGGCGATCGCCGCGGCGCCCGTCCTCAAGGTCGTCGCCCGCGCCGGTGTCGGCCTCGACAACGTCGACATCAAGACGGCCACCACGGCCGGCGTGATGGTCGTCAACGCACCGACCTCGAACATCATCTCGGCGGCCGAGCTGACCGTCGGTCACATCCTGAGCCTGGCGCGCCGCATCCCCGCCGCGCACGCGTCGCTCTCCGGCGGCGCGTGGAAGCGCAGCTCGTACACCGGCACCGAGCTCTTCGAGAAGACGGTCGGCATCATCGGCCTGGGCCGCATCGGCGCCCTGATCACCGCTCGCCTCCAGGCATTCGACGTCCGCGTCATCGCGTACGACCCCTATGTCACGAGCGCCCGGGCGCAGCAGCTCGGCGTGCAGCTGGTCACCCTCGACGAGCTTCTCGCCCAGAGCGACTTCGTCACGATCCACATGCCCAAGACGCCCGAGACCACGGGCATGATCGGCGCAGAGCAGTTCAAGATCATGAAGCCGACCGCGTACGTGGTGAACGTCGCGCGCGGCGGGCTCATCGACGAGGAGGCACTGCACGCCGCCCTCACCGCAGGCGAGATCGCCGGTGCGGGCCTCGACGTCTTCACCTCGGAGCCCCCGGCGGAGGGCGGCACCGCCGCGGCGCTGCTGGGCCTGCCCAACGTCGTCGTCACCCCGCACCTGGGCGCCTCCACCGAAGAGGCGCAGGAGAAGGCCGGCGTCTCCGTCGCGAAGTCGGTGCGTCTCGCCCTCGGCGGCGAGCTGGTGCCCGACGCGGTGAACGTCGCGGGCGGCGTCATCGACCCCTACGTGCGACCCGGCATCCCGCTGGTGGAGAAGCTCGGCCAGATCTTCTCGGCGCTTGCGCGGTCGCCCCTCACGAGCCTCGACGTCGAGGTGCACGGCGAGCTGCAGGCCTACGACGTGAGCGTGCTCAAGCTCGCCGCGCTCAAGGGCGTCTTCACGAACATCGTCAGCGAGACCGTGTCGTACGTGAACGCGCCCCTGCTCGCCGAACAGCGCGGCGTCGAGGTGCGTCTCCTCGTCGACGACGACAGCCCCGAGTACCGCAACGTCATCACACTGCGCGGCGCCCTGTCGGACGGCTCGCAGCTCGCGATCTCGGGGACCCTCACCGGCCCCAAGCAGGTGGAGAAGCTCGTCGGCATCAACGACTACGCGATCGAGCTGCCGATCGAGACCAACCACGTCGTCATGCTCTACACCGATCGCCCCGGCATCGTCGCGATCTACGGCCAGAAGTTCGGCGAGGCGGGCATCAACATCGCCGGCATGCAGATCGCGCGCCAGACGGCCGGCGGCCAGGCGCTCTCGGTGCTGACGGTGGACTCGCCGGTGCCCGACGCCCTCCTCGACGAGGTCAGCACGGCGATCCAGGCCGATCTGTTCCGCCAGATCGAGATCACCGAGTCCTGATCGCCGCAAGCACGCCGCGCCCCTGAGCTCCTGCCGGACTCAGGGGCGCGCGGCGCGCTCGACGAGCGCGACCAGCGCGTCGAGCGCCTCGCCGCGGGGGACAGGGCCGGGGATCGACCCTCCCGACAGCGCATTGTTGAAGTAGAGGCCGTCGCTCACGAGCATCACGAGGTCGAGCGCCGTCGCGTCCTTGGTGTGAGGCTCGAGCACGGCCGCCCAGTCGTCGCGGATGTGCCGCAGTGCTTCACTCGCTGACGCGTCGCCGCCCTGAGCGAGGCGCGAAGTCGCGAGGATCGCACGGTCGATGGGGTCGTTCGCCATGACCGAGGTGTGCAGGAAGTAGGCGATCGGTCCCTCGGGCGCGGCAGCCATGAGGTCGACATCCTCCTTCACCAGCCTGCGGAGCCGGTCGATGAGGGCGGCCTCGAGCGCCTCTTTCGTGCCGAAGTGGTACAGCAGGCCGCCCTTCGACACGCCCGCAGCCTTCGCGGTGGCATCCATCGTGGCCGCGCGCTCGCCCTCGTCGATGAGGATCTGCTCGAAGGCGTCGAGCACCTTCTCGCGGGCCAGGGGAGGGCGACTCATGGCCCCGATCGTATCGACACGCGTCGCGGCATCCTGTTACTATACCGGCTGGACGGTATAGAAATGATGACTCTCACGCAGGAACTCTCGCTCGCCGACGCCCAGGGCACAAAGGTCGGCTGGCGCGGCTGGGCGGCGCTGGTCGTGCTGATGCTGCCGGTGCTGCTCGTCTCGGTCGACAACACGGTGCTGAGCTTCGCGCTTCCCTCGATCGCGCTCGAACTCGGGCCGTCGAGCGCCCAGCAGCTGTGGATCATCGACGCCTACCCGCTCGTGCTCGCAGGGCTGCTCGTCACCATGGGCACGCTCGGCGATCGCTTCGGACGCCGGCGGATGCTGCTCGTCGGCGCCACCGGATTCGCCGCCGTCTCGGTGCTCGCGGCCTTCGCGCCGAGCGCCGCCTGGCTCATCGCCGCGCGTGCGGCGATGGGCGTGTTCGGCGCGATGCTGATGCCCTCGACCCTGTCGCTGCTGCGCAGCATCTTCACCGACCGCGACCAGCGGCGCCTGGCGATCGCGGTGTGGGCGGCGATGTTCTCGGCGGGTGCGGCGCTGGGTCCGATCGTCGGCGGCCTGCTGCTCGAGCACTTCTCCTGGGGCTCGGTGTTCCTCCTGTCGGTGCCCGTGCTCATCCCGCTGCTGGTGCTCGCGCCGCTGCTCGTGCCCGAGAGCCGCGACCCGAAGCCCGGCAGGATCGATCCGCTCAGCATCGCCCTGTCGATGGCCACGATGATCCCGGTCGTCTACGGCATCAAGGAGCTCGCCGTGCACGGATTCGCGGTCGCGGCGTGGCTGCCGATGCTCGTCGGCTTCGGCTTCGGGGTGCTCTTCGTGCGGCGCCAGCTGCGCGCCGCGACCCCCATGCTCGACATGCGGCTGTTCGGTATGGGCACGTTCAGCGGTGCGCTGCTGGTGAACCTGCTGAGCGTCATCGCGCTCGTCGGCTTCCTGTTCTTCGTCGCGCAGCACCTGCAGCTCATCGTCGGGCTGTCGCCGATGCAAGCCGGCCTGGCACTGGTGCCCGGACTCGCGATGATGATCGTGGCAGGCCTCGCGGTCGTGCCGATCTCGAAGAAGTGGCCTGCCCGCGTGGTGGTGCCGACGGCGCTCGTGTTCTCCGTCGCGGGCTACATCGCGGTCGCCTTCGCCACCGGGCCCGACAGCGTGAGCACGCTCGTCGCCGCGTTCATCTCGCTGGGCATCGGCATCGGCGCGGCCGAGACCGTGTCGAACGAACTGGTCCTCTCGAGCGCGCCGCCCGCGAAAGCCGGTGCCGCCAGCGCCGTCTCCGAGACCGCGTACGAGCTGGGCGCCGTGCTCGGCACCACCGTGCTGGGCGGCATCCTCACCGCGCTCTACCGATCGAATCTCGTGGTGCCCGATGGGGTGACGGATGCCGCGGCCGCGGCCGCGTCCGAGACCCTCGCCGGTGCGGTGCACGCCGCCGACCAGATCGGCGGGGCGACCGGGCAGGCGCTCTTCGAGGCGGCGGCGACCGCGTTCGATGCTGGCGTGACCGTCACGGCGCTCATCGGGGCGGGCCTCGTGGTCGTGGCGGGGGTCGTCGCGGCCAGTACCCTGGGAGGGTCCCGCCAGAAGTCGTAGGAGCACCATGTCGCGTGTCGTGAAGCTGGCCGTCATCCCGGGTGACGGCATCGGTCCGGAGGTCATCGCCGAAGCGGAGAAGGTGCTCGACGCCGCGACCGCGGGCAGCAGCATCCGTTTCGAGAAGACGCGCTACGCGCTCGGCGCCGGTCGCTTCCTCGAGACCGGCGACACGCTCACGGACGACGACCTCGACGCGATCAAGGATCACGACGCGATCCTGCTGGGCGCGGTCGGGGGAGTGCCGGGCGACCCGCGGCTGAAGAACGCGAACATCGAGCGCGGACTGCTGCTGAAGCTGCGCTTCGAGCTCGACCACTACGTCAACCTGCGTCCGTCGAAGCTGTACCCGGGAGTTCCCGGGCCCCTGGCCGATCCCGGCGACATCGACTTCGTCGTCGTGCGCGAGGGCACCGAGGGCCCCTATGTCGGCAACGGCGGCTCGATCCGCACCGGCACGCCGCACGAGGTCGCGAACGAGACCTCGGTGAACACCGCCTTCGGCGTGGAGCGCGTCGTGCGCTACGCGTTCGACCTGGCCGAGCGCCGCCGCAAGAAGCTGACGCTCGTGCACAAGACCAACGTGCTCGTCCACGCCGGCGGCATCTGGAAGCGCCTCGTGGACGAGGTGGCGCGGGAGCACCCGGACGTGACCGTAGACTATGTGCACGTCGACGCGGCCACCATCTACCTGGTCACGAACCCTGGTCGTTTCGACGTGATCGTCACCGACAACCTCTTCGGCGACATCCTCACCGACCTGGCCGGCGCCGTCACCGGTGGCATCGGCCTCGCCGCCTCGGGCAACATCAACCCCGACGGCGCGTTCCCCTCGATGTTCGAGCCCGTGCACGGATCGGCGCCCGACATCGCAGGACAGCAGAAGGCCGATCCCACGGCCGCGATCCTCTCCGTCTCACTGCTGCTCGATCACCTCGGGCTCACCG
Organism: Microbacterium ureisolvens; assembly: GCF_019511645.1. Classification (GTDB taxonomy): domain Bacteria; phylum Actinomycetota; class Actinomycetes; order Actinomycetales; family Microbacteriaceae; genus Microbacterium; species Microbacterium ureisolvens_A. Next base: position 162,234 of record NZ_JAEUAX010000001.1, read on the forward strand.
ACGAGGCACAGCGCGTCACCACGGCTGTCGAGGAAGACATCGCGACCCGCAGCACTGCCACCCGTTCCACCGCGCAGATCGGCGACGCCATCGCCGCCCGACTCCAGGCGTAACCTGGATCCCGCAAGCGCCTCCACCCTCGCGGATCCGTCCGCACGAAAGCACAGGCCGTCATGACCCTCATCGATTCCGACCCCGACACCGGACTCGCGCCGCTCGAGTTCACCGTCAACCGCAACCTGCAGGCGAAGACCACGCAGCAGCGCGAGGAGATCCTCGCGAACCCCGGCTTCGGCACCAGCTTCACCGATCACATGGTCGACATCTGCTGGTCGGTCGGCGGGGGCTGGCACCGCCCGCGCGTCCAGCCGTACGGTCCGCTGTCGCTCGACCCCGCCGCAGCGGTCCTGCACTACGGTCAGGAGATCTTCGAGGGCATCAAGGCATATCGGCACGCGGACGGCTCGATCCACACCTTCCGCCCCGACCAGAACGGCCGGCGCCTGCAGCGCTCGGCGCGTCGTCTGGCGCTGCCCGAGCTGCCCGTCTCGTACTTCATCCAGTCGCTGCGCGAGCTCATCGCCGTCGACGGCGCCTGGGTGCCGTCGGGCGACGATCAGAGCCTGTACCTGCGTCCGTTCATGTTCGCCAAAGAGGCGTTCCTCGGCGTGCGCCCCGCGCACAAGGTGGGCTACTACGTCATCGCCTCGCCCGCGGGCGCCTACTTCAAGGGCGGCGTGCAGCCGGTGTCGATCTGGCTCAGCGAGGACTACGCGCGCGCCGGCAAGGGCGGTACGGGTGCGGCCAAGACCGGCGGCAACTACGCCGCGAGCCTGCTGCCGCAGTCCGAGGCCTACGAGAACGAGTGCGACCAGGTCGTGTTCCTCGACCAGGACCGCAACGTCGAGGAGCTCGGCGGCATGAACGTCGTGTTCGTCTACAAGGACGGCACCCTCGTGACGCCGCAGTCCGACTCGATCCTCGAGGGCATCACGCGCGACTCGATCCTTCAGCTCGCGGCCGATCGCGGCCACAAGGTCGAGGGTCGTGCCGTCTCGTTCGACGAGTGGCGTCAGGGCGTCGCCTCCGGCGACATCGTCGAGGTGTTCGCGTGCGGCACGGCCGCGGTGGTCACCCCGATCGGGGTGCTCAAGGGCAAGGACTTCCTCGACGAGCAGCCCACCGGTTCGCTCGCGCTGTCGCTGCGCGAAGAGCTCACCGACATCCAGTACGGCCGCCGGGAGGACAAGCACGGCTGGCTCGTGCGCCTCGACGCCTGAGCGGCGACCACGCCGGGGTTCTGGAGCGGACGGATGCTGCGGCATCCGTCCGCTCCGTCCTTCGCGGCAAGCGTGCCCGCGGTCGGCGTCGGTGCTTCTCGCTAGGCTGAGCGGGTGAGGATCGCGCGCTTCAGTCACAACGACGCCATCAGATTCGGGATCGTCGATGAGGGCGAGCTCGTCGTCCTCGCGGGCGACCCGATGTTCGCCGGCTACGAGACCACGGGGGAGCGCGTGCCGCTCGCCGACGTCGCACTGCTGGCGCCCGTGATCCCGCGCTCGAAGATCGTGGCGGTCGGCCGCAACTACCGCGACCACGCGGCGGAGATGGGCAACGACGTGCCCTCGGCGCCGATGCTCTTCTTCAAGCCCAACACGTCGGTGATCGGGCCCGGCGATGCCGTGGTGCTGCCGAAGGGATCCGAGTTCATCAGCTTCGAGGGCGAGCTCGCGGCGGTCATCGGACGCATCGCGAAGAACGTCCCTGCCGAGAACGCGCTCGACTACGTCTTCGGCTACACGATCGCGAACGATCTCACGGCGCGCGACTGGCAGCGCTCCGACGGTCAGTGGGCGCGCGCCAAGGGCTTCGACACGTCGTGCCCCCTGGGTCCCGCGATCGAGACCGAGTTCGACGTGAACGGCCCTGCCATCATCACGACGCGGCTCAACGGCGAGGTCCGCCAGCAGGGCCCGATCAGCGACATGATCTTCTCCCTTGCGGATGTCATCGCCTTCGCGTCGGCCGCCTTCACGCTGCTCCCGGGCGACGTGATCCTGACGGGCACCCCCGCAGGGGTCGGCCAGATCAGCGCGGGCGACACCGTCGAGGTCGAGATCACCGGGCTCGGGACGCTCCGCAATCCCGCCCGAGATGCCTGACACCGGATCGGAATCGGGGGTCGACCTCGCGCCGACCGCCGACGAGGTCGCCCGCGTCCAGCGACGCACCGTATGGGTGCTCTCGGGCGGACAGGTGCTCGGTGGCCTGGCATTCGGTGCGACGCTGTCGCTGGGCGCCGTGCTCGCCGCGGAGCTGTCGGGTGAGGACGCGTTCTCGGGTCTGGCGGCCGCGGCCGTCACGTTCGGCACGGCGATCACCGCGGTGCCGCTCGCGGCCATCGCTCGCCGCCGGGGCCGCCGCCTGTCGCTCACCACGGGTATGGCCGTCGCCCTCATCGGAGTCGGCCTGGTCGTCTTCGCCGTGGCTCTGCGGTCCTTTCCGGTGCTGCTCGCCGGGTTCCTCATCATCGGCTCAGGGCAGGCCGCGAATCTGCAATCCCGCTTCGCCGCGGCCGATCTCGCCACGGATGCCTCGCGCGGGCGCGATCTGTCGATCGTCGTGTGGGCGACCACCGTGGGCGCGGTCCTCGGCCCCAACCTCACCGGCCCCGGCGAGGTGCTCGGCGGGGCGATCGGGATGCCGCCGCTGACGGGGGCGTATCTGTTCACGATCGTCGCGCAGGGGCTCGCCATCGTCCTCTATCTGGTCGCGATGCGACCGGATCCGCTGCTGCTCGCGCAGCGCGTGGTCGCCTCCGCCAAGGCGGGAAGCCGCGCCATCGCGAAGGCCGACAGACCGGTGGCCGCACGCTACGCGATCTTCGCGGTGGCCGCCGCCCACGGCACGATGGTCTCGGTCATGGCGATGACCCCCGTGCACCTGGCCCATCTGACGCACGAGGCGTCGGAGGCGGCGACGCTGTCGATCATCGGGCTCACGATCAGTCTGCACATCGCCGGCATGTACGTGCTGTCGCCGATCTTCGGCATCCTCGCCGACAAGGTGGGGAGGGTCCCCACCATCCTCATCGGACAGGCGCTGCTGGCCGCGGCACTGCTCACGGCGTCGTTCGGCCAGGCGGCGACCACGGCGGTGACGGTCGCCCTCGTGCTCCTCGGCCTCGGCTGGAGCGCCACGACAGTCGCCGGCTCCACGCTGCTCACCGAGTCGTCATCGGAGGAGCTGCGCACGAGGCGGCAGGGCATCAGCGACTTCACGATGAGCATCGTCGGCGGAGTCGGCGCGATCGTCGCCGGCGCGCTGCTCGGCTGGATCGGCTACGGCGGGCTCGCGCTCGTCGTCCTGGTGCTCGTCGCCGCGTCGGTGCTGCTCTCGCCGCTCGGCTGGCGAGCATCGGCTGCACGGACGCCGGAAGCCGCACCGGGCGCCTGACCGCCGAGCGCGTGTCGTCAGCGACCCAGAGCTGCGAGCGCGAGGTCGACGTCGTCGTGGTCGTTGAACACGTGGAACGCCACGCGTGCACGGCCTGATCGACCGGACGCGGTGATCCCGGCGCTCATGAGACGAGTGAGATCGCGCCCGTCCGGGTCCTCCCAGGTGACTATCGCCGACGCGCGCTCGGGCGGAGCGAGGCCGAGCCCTGCGCGAAACGCACCGGCGAGTCCTGTCGCGTGCTCGTGGAGGTCGGCGGCGTCCAGCGAGGCGAACAGCTCCAGCGCGGGCGCCGCGCCGATGAAGGCCTGCCATGCGGGCGACACATCGAAGCGACGGGCGTCGGGTGCGAGCTCGACCTCCCCGCCGTAGCACGACGACCACGGGTCGTCGCCCGCGTACCAGCCGGCGTTGAGTGGCGTCATGCGCGCACCCAACCGGTCCGACACGGTCAGGAACGACACGCCCCGCGGCGCGCACAGCCACTTGTACGCGTGGCATACGACCGCATCGAAGACGGATGCCTCGACCCGCAGCCATCCGACGGCCTGGGTCGCGTCGCACAGCGTGAGCGCGTTCTGCGCGGCCGCGGCGGCAGCGATGGCGGCGGCATGGGCCACCTCGCCGGTCGCGGACTGCACGACCGAGAAGGCCACGAGGGCCGTGGTCGGACGCACGTGCGCGGCCAGCTCGGCCAGCGGTGCCGCACGCACGACGAGCCCGCGGCCGGAATGGATGAACGGCAGCACGAGGGAGGAGAACTCGCCCTCGGGCACGAGCACCTCGGCGCCGTGCGGGAGAGCGGTGGCCACCGTCGCGGCCGCGACCGAGGTCTGCGAGCCGATCGCGACGCGCTCGGCACCGACTCCGACGAGCGAGGCGAACAGCGCCCGAGAGCGCTCGACCGCGGCACTGTACGCGGCGAGGTCCGGGCGCCCGGATGCGCAGGCGTCGAGGTCGGCCCACACGGCGCGCTGCGTCGCGCGGCTCGGCAGACCCACTGTGCACGCGGCGAGATAGTCGCGGCCGCCCGCGAACTCGCGCCGGGCGGCTTCGAGAGCGGGGGGAGGGGCGATCGCGGGCATACGTCCAGAGTGGACGGAGACTATTGCCTGCGTCTACGACTGGTGTTTCATGCAAGACATAACAGACGCTTATGATTCACGCATGACCGACGCGTGGGACGACGATCCGGGCTTCGACGCGCGAGAGCTCCGCGTCGTGAAGGCGATCGCCGATGAGGGCTCCATCACGGGCGCCGCCCTCGCCCTGGGCTACAGTCAGCCCGCGGTGAGCCAGCAGCTCAAGCGGCTCGAGCAGCGTCTCGGCGTGGCGATCGTCGAACGCGTCGGCCGCAGCGTCCGCCTCACCGACGCGGGCCGCATCCTCGCCCGCCACGCCCCGGCGGTGACGACGGCGTTGGATGCTGCCGCCGGCGAGCTCGCCGAACTCCGCGGCCTGCGCTCCGCACGGGTGCGGCTCGTCGGGTTCCCCTCCGCCTCGCCGACGATCGTGCCGCGCCTTCTCGCGGACCTCGCGCAGCGGCATCCAGGTATCTCCCTCACGTACGTGGAGGCCGAACCGCCCGAGGCCGTCGAGGCCGTCCGCGAGGACCGCACCGACATCGCCCTCACTTTCAGCTACCCGGGCGACCGCGACGACCCGCACGGTTCGAGCGCCCGCGGACTCACGGTGCACACCGTCGGCTCCGACGAGCTGCTCGCGGTGCTTCCCGCCGAGCATCAGGCGGCGACCGCGGAGGTCCTCGACGTCGCGACCCTCGCGGACGACGACTGGATCGCCGGCTGTCCGCGCTGCCGTGGCCATCTGCTCGAGCTGTGCGGGCGCGCCGGGTTCGCCCCGCGCATCGCGTTCGAGACCGACAACTTCGTCGCGGTCGAAGGTCTCGTCGCGCAGGGGATCGGCGTCGCGACGCTGCCGCGGATGGCGGTCGAGTCCTTCCCGCAGCTGCCCGGGGTGGCCGTCGTGCCGTTGCCGGCGGGCGAGCAGCGTCGTATCCACACCGTCACGGCGCGCGGGGCCGACCGCGTGCCGGCCGTGCGGGCGACGCTCGACGCCCTTGCGAGGCTCGTCGCAGCGCCCGCCGACGAGCCCGGCGCCCCACCAGCCCGCAATTAGACTTGCAGGCGATGTCTTCTTCGCCTGATCCCCGCACCACGACCGCCACCGGCGCCGACGTCCGCGTCCGGTTCTGCCCTTCGCCGACCGGTCTTCCGCACGTCGGACTCATCCGCACGGTGCTGTTCAACTGGGCGTATGCCCGTCATACGGGCGGCAGGCTCGTGTTCCGCATCGAAGACACCGATGCGGCACGCGACAGCGAGGAGAGCTACCACCAGCTTCTCGATGCCCTGCGATGGCTGAAGATCGACTGGGACGAAGGCGTCGAGGTCGGCGGCCCGCACGGGCCGTACCGTCAGTCGCAGCGCCACTCCATCTACCGCGAGGTGCTCGACAAGCTGGTCGCCTCCGGCGCCGTCTACGAGAGCTACTCGACGCCCGAAGAGATCGACGCCCGCAACGAGGCGAACGGGCGGGCGAAGCAGCTCGGCTACGACAACTTCGACCGCGACCTCACCGACGAGCAGAAGGCGGCGTTCCGCGCAGAGGGCCGCGAACCCGCGTGGCGTCTGCGGGTGCCGGACGAGGACCTCACCTACGTCGATCTGATCCGAGGCGAGGTGACGTTCCCTGCGGGCTCGTTCCCCGACTTCGTGCTGGTGCGCGCGGGCGGTGTGCCGCTGTACCCGTTCGTGAACCCGGTCGACGACGCCCTGATGGGCATCACCCACGTCATCCGCGGCGAGGACCTCATGCCCTCGACCGCGCGCCAGCTCGCGCTGTACAGCGCGCTGGTGGATGCCGGGATCACGACGTTCATCCCGCGTTTCGGGCATATGCCGCTCGTGCTGGGCGAAGAGGGCAACAAGAAGCTCTCGAAGCGCGATCCCAAGGCCGATCTGTTCCTGCAGCGCGACAAGGGCTTCATCCACGAAGGCCTGCTCAACTACCTCGCCCTGCTCGGCTGGTCCATCGGACCCGACCGCGATGTGTTCTCGCTCGAGGAGCTCGTGGCCGCGTTCGACATCGTCGACGTCAACCCGAACCCGGCCCGTTTCGACCAGAAGAAAGCCGAGTCGATCAACGGCGACCACATCCGCATGCTGCAGCCCGGCGACTTCGCCGACCGCCTGGTGCCCTACCTGGCGGCGGCCGGTGTGGTCGACGAGAATCCCACCCCCGCGCAGCAGGCCATGCTCGTCGCCGCTGCACCGCTCGTGCAGGAACGCATGCAGCTGCTGGGCGACGCGCCGGGGCTGCTCGGCTTCCTGTTCTCCGACACGGTCGCGTACCAGGACGACGCGCTCGCCTCGCTCCCTGCCAACGCGAACGAGGTGCTGGTCGCCTCGGTCGGTGCGCTCGAATCGGTGCCCGCCAACGAGTTCACGGCCGCCGCCGTGCAGGACGCCCTCGCCGGCGCCCTCATCTCGCCGGTGGAGGAGGGCGGACTAGGTCTCAAGCCCCGCGTCGCATACGGCCCGCTGCGGGTCGCGCTGAGCGGCCGGCGTGTGTCGCCGCCGCTGTTCGAGTCGATGGAGCTGCTCGGCAAGTCCGAGTCGGTCCGCCGCCTCGGAGCACTGCTCGACGCGCGCGGGTGACGGCTCAGTTTGGAGCAGGTGCCGGCGTCGCGTAGACTCTATCCTCGGCACGGCTTCGGCTGACAGCCTTGGGGTATGGTGTAATTGGCAACACGGCTGATTCTGGTTCAGTTGTTCTTGGTTCGAGTCCAGGTACCCCAGCCAAACGAAGAAACCCCCGCTGAGCGGGGGTTTTTCGTTTTCCCGGCGGCGGATGCTTCAACCCGAAGCGTCCGCGATCACCGCGGTGGCGGCATCCCGTCCCAGCGCGAAGTATGCGGGGTTGTCGTCGCTGTGGGCCAGCAGCATGAGCACGACGGCGGCCGCCCAGGCGCGCGCCCGGACCCAGGTGTCGGCGTCGTACCGAGAGCCGGTCGCGGCGATGAACGCCTCGCGCCCCGTCGTGTCGAACGCGAGCCACGCGACGGCGAGGTCATAGGCGGGATCGCCCGCGGTGACGTCTCCGAAGTCGATGATTCCCTCGAGCGCGCCGGCGTGCGCGACGAGGTTGCCGGGATGCAGGTCGCCGTGGATCCAGACCGGCGGCCGAGTCCACTCCGCCGCGGACAGGCCGGCACGCCACACGTCCCGGATCACCGCGGCGGATGCTGCGTCCAGCGTCTTCGATTCGCGCAACGCTGTGAGGCGGTCGGTGACGGCCGCGTCGCGGGCGGCCAGCGGCACGCCGCGGAAGGGGTTGACGGGGTGATCGGCGGGGGCTGCGGTATGAAGCGCCCCCAGCGCGTCCGCGAGCGTCCCCGCCCATGCGGAGCGGGCCGCGAGGGGCACATCCAGGGCGCACTCGCCCTGGATCCACGGCACCACCGACCACCGCCAGGGGTATCCGGCCGCCGGGACTCCGGCGACGACGGGCGCGGGCACCCGCACGCCGACGTGCGCGAGTCGTTCGGCGATGCCGGGAAGCACCGACTGCTCGTGCAGAACGAGCGGAGCAGCGATGGCTCGGCGGGGGAGTCGGACGGCGTGCTCATCGCCCAGTCGCCACACCTCGCTGTCCCATCCCTCAGCGACCTTCTCGAGCGGGAGTCCGGCCGCGCCGGGGAGCGTCGCAGCCGCCTGCGCCGCGAGCAGATCGCGGATGAGGCGGGCGTCGATCGTGATCTCGGCGGGGGGCTTGTCGGGCACCGTCTGAAGATACCGTGTTGTGTTTATGTGGGAGTGTGTTGTATTGTGTGGGAATCCAACGGAGGTTGTCGCACATGTACGCAACGGAGCGCCACGAGCAGATCGAGCTCATGCTGTCCGAGCACGGCCGGGTGAGCGTCGTCGAGCTCGCCGAGCGCTTCGACGTCACGACCGAGACCATCCGCCGCGACCTCGACCACCTCGAGTCTGCCGGTGCACTGCGCCGCGTTCACGGGGGAGCGGTGAGCCGCGAACGCGCCAGTACCCGCGAGACCTCGCTCGCCGAGCGCCTCGAACACCACGGCGGCGCCAAGACGGCCATCGGTCTTCGAGCCCTCGATGCCCTCGGCGCCGAATTCACGGGCTCCGTCTTCCTCGATGCCGGCACGACTACCGCGGCCGTCGCCTCGGCGCTGATTCCGCGGCTCTCGACCACGCGGATCGAGGTCGTCACCCACTCCCTGGCGCTCGGCAACTCGCTCGCGGGGGTTCCCGGCGCGTCACTCTCATTGGTCGGCGGTCGCGTACGCGGCCTGACCGCTGCGGCCGTCGGCGCCGACACGGTTCGCGCGATCGGCGCGCTGCGCCCCGATGTCGCCTTCATCGGCACCAACGGCGTCTCGGCGACGTTCGGTCTCAGCACCCCGGACCCCGACGAGGCCGCGGTCAAGCGGGCGATCGTCGAGTCGGCGCGGCGCGTGGTCGTCGTCGCCGACGCCGAGAAGCTCGGTGCCGAACTGCTCGTCGGCTTCGCGCCGCTCGCCGACATCGACGTGCTGGTGACGGATGCCGCACCCGACGAAGAACTCGCCACCGCCCTGGCGGAGGCCGACGTGGAGGTCTGGCTCGCATGATCGTGACGCTCACCGCCAACCCGTCCCTCGACCGCACGGTGATGCTTCCGGCACCGCTGCAGGTCGGCGATGTGCAGAGCGCCGCTTCCACGCGGGAAGATGCGGGCGGCAAGGGCATCAACGTCGCTCGCGCCATCACCGCGGCCGGCGAGGAGTGCGCCGCGGTGCTGCCCCTCGCCCCAGACGATCCTTACGACGCCGCGCTGCGCGCGGCCGACGTGGTCGCGCGGCGAGTGGCCATCCGCGGCAACGTCCGCGCGAACATCGCGATCACCGACCCCGCCGGCGTCACGACCAAGCTCAACCTGCCGGGCGCCCGGCTGTCGCCCGACGAGGTGTCCGCCGTCGTCGACGCGGTGGTCGCAGCATCCGTCGGCGCGCGTTGGCTGGTGCTGGCGGGCTCGCTGCCACCCGGCGTCGGCGAGGACTTCTACGTGCGCATCATCGCCGCCGTGCGCGCGGCGCGTGGCGCGGACGCCCCACTCATCGCCGTCGACACGTCCGGCTCCGCGCTGGCCGCGGTCGTCGCCGACGGCGCCCCCGACCTGATCAAGCCGAACGACGACGAGCTGGCCGAGCTCGTGGGCGTCGCGATCGACGGCTCCGACCCGCAGTCGGTGCTCCACGTCGCCCGTGCGCTCGTCCCCGCGCGCGTGGGGGCCGCTCTCGTCACGCTCGGTTCGCGCGGTGCGCTGCTCGTCGCCGCCGAGGGCGCGTGGGCCGCTGCTCCGCCGCCGATCCAGGTCGTGAGCACCGTGGGCGCGGGCGACAGCTCGCTCGCCGGATACGTTCTCGCCGCCACGCGGGGTGCCGATCAGGGAGAGCGCCTGCGTCTGGCCGTCCGGTACGGCGCGGCGGCGGCTTCCCTTCCCGGCACGAAGGCGCCGGCTCCCGCAGACCTTCCCACCGGCGACGTGCCCGTCACGCGCCTCGACTGAGCATCAACCCACCCAACGACCGCAGGAGGTCACCGTGTCCGACACCATCACCCCAGGCCTGGTGAGTCTCGATGTCCCACTGGGCACCGACAAGGCCGCCGTCATCCGCTCCCTCGCCGCACGCGTGGCCGCGCAGGGTCGCGCGACCGACGCCGAGGCTCTCTACGCCGACGCGTGGGCGCGCGAAGAGAAGGACGAGACCGGGCTCCCCGGAGGCATCGCCATCCCGCACGCCAAGAGCCCCGCCGTCACGACGCCTTCCCTCGCCTTCGCGCGCCTGAAGCCGGGCGTCGACTTCGGTGCGCCGGATGGCGCCGCCGACCTCGTGTTCCTCATCGCCGCGCCGGCGGACGCCGCAGAGGCGCACCTTGCGGTGCTCTCGAAGCTCGCGCGAAGCCTCATGCAGGAGGACTTCACCTCGGGTCTGCGTGCCGCGGCGACCGACGACGACGTGGTGGCGATCGTGCAGGCCGCGATCGGTGAGCGCGAAGCGGCCGCACCGGCTCCGGCTGCCCCTGCTGCCGATGTCGCGCCCGCCGCCGCAGCGCCCGCCGCCGCAGCGCCCGCCGCCGCGACGGGACTCGACGTCGACGGGCGCCCTGCCCGCGTGGTCGCGGTGACCGCGTGCGCAACCGGCATCGCCCACACCTTCATGGCGGCCGACGCACTCACCGCGGCCGGCAAGAAAGCCGGGATCGACCTGGTGGTCGAGCCGCAGGGCTCGAGCGGGTACCAGGCGCTTCCGGTCGACGTCATCCGCAACGCCGACGCCGTCATCTTCGCGACGGACGTCGACGTGCGGGAGCAGCAGCGGTTCGCCGGCAAGCCCGTCGTGCGCTCGGGCGTCAAGCGGGGTATCGAGCAGCCCGACCAGCTCATCGCGGAGGCCGTGGCCGCGGCGAACGACCCGGCCGCCACCCGCGTAGGCGGCGAGGCGACCGCCGCGACGGCGGCTCCGGCCGAGACACTGTCGTGGGGTGCGCGCATCCAGCGCATCCTCCTCACCGGCGTCAGCTACATGATCCCGTTCGTCGCGGGCGGCGGTCTGCTGATCGCCCTCGGCTTCCTCGTCGGCGGCGTGAACGTCGGCGACGAGGCGTTCAGCGTCATCGTCGACAACGCCCTCTGGGCGCTCCCGGCGGGCGGACTCGCGCAGTACCTGGGCTCCGTGCTGTTCGTGATCGGCGTGACCTCGATGGGCTTCCTGGTCTCGGCGCTGGCGGGCTACATCGCGTTCGCGATCGCCGACCGCCCCGGCATCGCGCCGGGATTCGTCGCGGGCGCCGTCGCTGTCATCATGAACGCCGGCTTCATCGGCGGAATCATCGGCGGTCTGCTCGCGGGCTTCGTGGCCTGGTGGATCGGTCGGCTCAACGCCCCGCGCTGGCTGCGGGGCCTGATGCCGGTCGTGATCATCCCGCTCGCGGCGTCCATCGTCGCGTCGGGGCTCATGATCCTGTTCCTGGGCCGGCCGATCGCGACGCTCATGGAGGGTCTTAACGCGTGGCTCACCGGTCTCGCGGCGACCGACGCGATCGTCCTCGTGGGCGTCATCCTCGGCCTCATGATGTGCTTCGACCTCGGCGGCCCGGTCAACAAGGTCGCCTACGCATTCGCGGTCGCGGGCCTTGCGTCGGCCTCGGCGGAGAACACGACTCCGTACTTGATCATGGCCGCTGTCATGGCCGCCGGCATGGTCCCGCCGCTCGCCATGGCGCTCGCGTCGACCGTGCTCGCACGCAACATGTTCCCGCCGGTCGAGCGCGAGAACGGCAAGGCGGCGTGGCTGCTCGGTGCGGCGTTCATCAGCGAGGGGGCGATCCCGTTCGCGGCCGCCGACCCGCTGCGCGTCATCCCCTCGATGATGCTGGGCGGTGCCGTCACCGGTGCGCTGAGCATGGCGTTCGCCGTCGAGTCCCTGGCGCCCCACGGCGGCATCTTCGTCCTCTTCGCGATCAACCCGATCTGGGGCTTCCTCATCGCCCTCGCGGCCGGAACGGTCGTCTCGGCGCTGACGGTCATCGCGCTCAAGAAGTGGGTCGCCCCGAAGGAGCTCGAGGAGGCCGAAGCGCGCGTTCCCGTGGCGGCCTGAGGCCGTCGTCCGCCAGAATCGGAATCGTCGACCGCCGAGGTCCGACACAGACAGGAGAGAACCATGGCAGAACGTCAGGCCACCATCGCCAGCAGCTCGGGACTCCACGCCCGCCCCGCGAAGCTCTTCGTGCAGGCGGTGCAGGCGCAGCCGGTCCCGGTCACGATCGCGGTCGAGGGCGGTGCCGACCTCAACGCCGGCAGCATCCTGTCGCTGATGGGCCTGGGCGCCTCGCAGGGGACCGTCGTGACGCTCAAGGCCGACGGCGACGGCGCCGAAGAGGCGCTGGACGCCCTGGTCGCGCTGCTCGAGACGGACCTCGACGCGCAGTAGTGAAGGGGAGGGTGCGGTCGCAGATCGCACAGGAGAACGTGACGACGGATGCCGCGGGTCGAAGCTGCCGCGGCATCCGTCGTCCGCGTTCCGCGGGTCCGCTTCGGTGCCCCGCTCAGATGTCGGTGCTGTCGCCGGGGTTCAGGACCAGGAGCTCGCCGCCGTCCTGCTCGGCGGCCCAGCCGAGACGCGCGCGGCCCATATCCCGGCCGGCGACCGAGAGCGTCATGTCATGCGTGCCGAACACGCGGCGTGGCGCGACGGCGAGCACGAAGTCCATCGCCTCGCCGATCTTGAGCCACGGCGCGCCGACCGGCGATGCGAGCAGTTTCACCGCACGGCCCTCCGGCACCGCGTAGGAGTCGCCCGGGTAGTAGAACTCGTCGTTCACGAGCACCCCGACGTTGTCGACGACCGGGATCGACTCATGGATCACGGCGTGCCTGCCGCCGAAGAATTCGAGGCGGAACGGCTCGACCTCGATGACGTCGCCGGGGTGCACGATCGTGATGCTGTAGCCGGCGGCCGCCTTCGAGACGCCTTCGGGTGCGAAGATCGGCGTTCCGGGGAAGGTCCCCAAGATGCGGTCCAGATGGTCGGGCGTCCAGTGGTCGGCGTGCTCGTGAGTGATGACGATCCCGACGACGCCCTCGAGTTCTCCCAGTGGAGCCGTGAACGACCCCGGATCGATGACCAGAGTGCGGCCGGAGTCGACGAGGGTCAGGGTGGCGTGCTCGAACTTGGTGACTCGCATGCGTCGAGTCAAGCGTTCCGGCGTCGCGGAGGCAAGCGAGCGCGGACGGCACTCCCGTACCCGCGTCGATTTGGAGAGGGCATGACGCCCGTGGCATAATCGAACGGTTGCCTGAACGGCCCCATCGTATAGCGGCCTAGTACGCCGCCCTCTCACGGCGGTAACGCGGGTTCGAATCCCGCTGGGGTCACCAGTCAGGCAACAACGTCGCAACCCCGGTTGCGGCGCGCTGTACGGCCCCATCGTATAGCGGCCTAGTACGCCGCCCTCTCACGGCGGTAACGCGGGTTCGAATCCCGCTGGGGTCACATCGACGCCCCGGTCCGCAAGGACCGGGGCGTCTTGTGTTCTCCGCGCGCTCAGCGGGCGCTGCCGGTATAGCGGTCGTCGATTCCCGACGCGGTGTACGTACCCGTCAGCTCTCCGGACGCCTTGACGCCTTCGAAGTCGCCCCACGCGTCGACGACCGTCCAGGTCCCCGTGGACCCCGGCTCTCCGAATCGCGCGATGAGCTGCACGGTGAAGCCCCCGCTGCCGCTGTCGCAGGTGAACTCCTTGTCGCCTTTGAAGACGCCGCCCCAGGGCGTGAACGTCGCGCGAGGGTCGACATCGAGCACCGTGCCGGTCTCGCATCCCGGGATGTTGCCCTCGAAGTCGTTCGGCCCACCGCCTATCTCGGTGTGCACCACGACGTCGACGGGAAAGCGCACCGGGGCGGCACCGGCCGCAGCAGACCCGGTGACGCCCAGGACGACGCCGGCGACGACGCCGACGGCGACTCGCGATCTGATCCCCATTTCCATTCCTCCCCACCCGGGCGCGGTGCCCGGCGTGGGGGACGCTACGCCCGCCGACAGCGGGTGTCGAGGGCATCTCCGGTTCTCCGTAGGGCGGACTCCGGGCGACTCCCTAGGGCGGCCGGCGCCGCGAACGTCACGCGGAAGAGTCGCTGGATCGGTCCGCGTCGACGGTCGGCGAAGCCGGGGTGGCAGCATCCCTCCGTGCCTGCCGTCGACCGCGGACGAGCCGTACGATGCCCCACACGATGAGGGCGGCGACGGCGGCCACAGCAAGCCAGGGGAGGAGGAACCCGAGCGCGACCACGATGCCGTTGAGGGTGGCTACGAGGCCGTTCCATCCTGCGGCGAGGCCGTCACCGAAGCCTGCGGGGTCCGCGGTCACGGGCTCGACCTCGGGCACGATGTTCACCGACAGTGTCGACATGGCGACCTGGTCGTCGAGCATCTCGAGCTGCTGCTGGTACGACTCCAGCGTGCTCTGGCGCTCCGACAGGGCCGCCTCCGCGGCGATGAGATCCGCGACGCTCTGAGCCTGGGCCATGAGCTGGGTGAGGCGGTCCACGGACGCCTGTGCGGCGTCGATGCGGGCCTGGAGATCCATGGTCTGCTGGGTGACGTCCTGACGGGACAGGTTGGTCGATGTCACCTCGCCGACATCATCGAGCTCGTCGATCACGCTCTGCAGCTGGTCGGCCGGCACGCGGACCGTGACCCACGCGCCGTCCGTCGGGGACGGGTACGGGTACGGCATGGTGTCGTAGGCGATGCCGCCTTCGGAGGGGCTGACGGGGTAGACCGTCCCGTCGCTGCCGACGCTCATCGACTCGACGTAGCCGCCGTGGGCGACAGCGGAGTTCGCGACGGCCCGCACGGCCGCGTCGACATCGTCTGCGGTGACCGTCGCCGATGCCGTGGTGATGATGTCGCGGTCTGCGGAATCGGCGTCCGCCGCCGTGTCGCCTGCCCCGGGCGCGACCGTGAGCGGCGCGGATTCGCGCGAGTCGGCGCCCGACGAGTCCGTCGTCGACGAGCCGGCTCCGGAGTCGGCCGGCGCGACCGGTGCGACGGCCGATTCATCGACGGCACCGCCGGACGTGCCCACGAGGCTCCCCACCGAAGGCGCGATGACAGCGGCCACGGCGATCACCGCCGCCGCTGCGCCGCCGGCGAGCCAGAGGCGGCCCCGGCGTGTGCGCCGGGCGGCCTGGCGGGTGCGCTCCCGCGCGATGTCGGCGAACAGCGCCTCCTCGATCTCGTCGATGCGCTCGGCGCTGAGTTCGGGGAGGGGTGCGGGGATCCCGGAGTCGGGGGGCTGGGCGTTCATGTGCTCTCCTTCACAACGGTCCGCAGACGGGTGCGGATGCGGGAGAGACGGTTGCGGACGACGCCGTGTGCCACGCCGAGCTCATCGGCGGCCGCCTGGTAGGCGTAGCCCTCGGTCGCGCACAGCCGGAAGATGGCGCGATCGAGCTCGCCCAGCCCTGCGACCTCGTTCAGGATCGCCTCCGCCAGGCGCCCGTCGATCACCTGCTGCTCGACGTCGATCGTCGACGGCACGGTCTCGTCGGCGACCGCACCGGTGTGCTCGCGATCGCGCCGTTGCCGGCGGATGCGGTTCGCGCACTGGAACCGGCAGATGGTCGCGAGCCACGGGAGCAGGGAATCGCCGGCGAGCTCGAGGTCGGGGAGCCTGCGCCACGCGACGAGGAACGTCTCCTGCGTGACCTCCTCCGCGTCGGCCGGATTGCCGACGAGGCCGTGCGCCAGCCAGTACACCGGCCGCACGTACGCCCGGTAGAGCGTGCGGAAGGCATGCTCGCTCCCGCCCGCAGCCAGCACCACGAGCTCGGCGTCGCCCGTCAGGTCGTCGTCGGCCATCCCCATCCTCCGAATTGTCTCTCACCGTGTCAGTGTCCGCATCGACCGGATCGTCTCACCGGCGCTGGTCGGCCCGCGTCGAGCCTGTATCCTGTTGCGAAGCGAGAGGGAGTATCCCGACACCGCGTATCCGTCATCACGGGTCCCGACAGAGCGACCCCGGGTGCGCACCGCAGGCCGATCGGCCCGCGGGGGAGAGACTTTCGGATTCCACCGACCCCTCGTACATCCCCTTCGAAAGGCCCTGCATGGACCTCGAACTCCCGCTGTGGTTCGAAATCGGATCCCTCGTGATCCTCACGCTGATCCTGATCGCAGATCTGCTCCTCATCCTGAAGAGGCCCCACATTCCCTCGACGCGAGAGTCGACGCTGTGGGTCATCTTCTACGTGACTCTCGCGCTCATCTTTGCCGGGATCATGTGGGTCGTCGCGGGACCGGAGTACGCCGGCCAGTTCGTCGCGGGCTGGCTCACCGAGTACAGCCTGTCGATCGACAACCTCTTCGTGTTCGTGCTGATCATGTCGCAATTCGCGGTGCCGCGGCGCTATCAGCAGGAAGTGCTGATGGTGGGCATCATCATCGCCCTGGTGCTGCGCGGCATCTTCATCATGGTCGGCGCCGCGGTGATCGAGCAGTTCAGCTGGGTGTTCTACATCTTCGGCGCCTTCCTCGTCTGGACGGCGTGGCGTCAGGCCTTCCCGGGCGGCGATCACGACGACGACGTCAAGCAGGAGGCGTTCGTCGTGCGGATGCTCCGCCGCACGATCGACATCAGCGACCACTACGACGGCGCGAAGATCCGCACGGTCGTCGACGGCAAGAAGATGTGGACGCCGATGATCATCGTCTTCGCGGCGATCGGCGTCACCGACCTGCTCTTCGCGATCGACTCGATCCCCGCGATCTTCGGCATCACGCAGAGCGCGTTCATCGTGTTCACGGCGAACATCTTCGCCCTCATGGGCCTGCGCCAGCTCTACTTCCTGCTCGGCGACCTGCTCGATCGCCTGCGCTACCTGCACTACGGCATCGCGTTCATCCTCGCGTTCATCGGCCTGAAGCTCGTCTTCCACGCCATGCATGTGAACGAACTGCCGTTCATCAACAACGGGGAGCCGATCGAATGGGCGCCCGAGATCTCGACCTGGATGTCGCTCGGCGTCATCATCGTCTCGATGCTCGTCGCGACCGTCGCAAGTCTCATCGCCTCGGCGCGGGAGAAGAAGCTGCCGGGTGCGGATGCCGCGGCCGCCGTCGTGGCGGACGAGAAGGGCACGCCTCCCACGGTGGATCACCCGCACTCGGAGGACGGTCGCTGATCTCCTTCCGCGAGACGCGACGCCACGGGCCGCCGGCTTGCGTCGGCGGCCCGTGGCGTGAGCGGCGAGGAAGACGGCAGATGACGACGGCGGGACGGACGGCCGTTTCGGCGGTGGTAGCCTGGGCACGTGCGGATCGCTCGCCTTCTCCTTAGCGGCCGCGACGAGTCCTAGTCCCAGGCCTCCCTCGTCGCGGAGTTCGTCGCGGGCCCCACCCCATGCGGGCGCAGTCCCATAGAGGAGAACGACTAGCAATGAGCACGACCGATGCATCCGGCATCCCCGACCGTCCCCGGACCCTCGCCGAGAAGGTGTGGGACGACCACGTCGTCGTCCGCGGCGAAGACGGCCAGCCGGACCTGATCTACATCGACCTGCACCTGGTTCACGAGGTCACGAGCCCGCAGGCCTTCGACGGTCTGCGCGCCGAGGGCCGTCCGGTGCGGCGTCTGGACCTGACGATCGCGACCGAGGATCACAACACCCCGACGCTCGACATCGACAAGCCGATCGCCGACCTGACGAGCCGCACCCAGATCGACACGCTGCGCCGCAACGCCGCAGAGTTCGGTGTGCGCCTGCACTCGCTCGGCGACAAGGAGCAGGGCATCGTCCACGTGGTCGGGCCGCAGCTGGGCCTGACGATGCCGGGCATCACGGTGGTGTGCGGCGACTCGCACACCTCGACGCACGGCGCTTTCGGCGCGATGGCGTTCGGCATCGGCACCAGCGAGGTCGAGCACGTGCTGGCCACGCAGACGCTGCCGCTGAAGCCCTTCAAGACGATGGCGATCACGGTCGAGGGGGAACTGAAGCCCGGCGTCTCGGCGAAGGACATCGTGCTGGCGATCATCGCCAAGATCGGCGCGAACGGCGGCCAGGGTTACGTGCTCGAGTTCCGCGGCAGCGCCATCCGGTCGCTCTCGATGGAGGGCCGCATGACGATCTGCAACATGTCGATCGAAGCCGGCGCCCGCGCCGGAATGGTCGCGCCCGACGAGACCACCTTCGCGTACGTGAAGGGCCGTGCACACGCGCCGACCGGTCAGGACTGGGAGGACGCGGTCGCCTACTGGCGGACGCTGCCCAGCGACGAGGGCGCCGTCTACGACGCCGAGGTGTTCCTCGACGCCGCCGAGCTCGAGCCGTTCGTGACGTGGGGCACCAACCCGGGCCAGGGCGTGTCCCTGAGCGCGTCCGTGCCCTCGCCAGACGACTTCGCCGACCCGAACGAGCGGGCGGCCGCCGAGCGCGCGCTCGAGTACATGGACCTCGTGCCCGGCACCCCGCTGAAGGAGGTCCCCGTCGACGCGGTGTTCATGGGTTCGTGCACGAACAGCCGCATCGAGGACCTGCGGGCATTCGCGTCGGTCATCGAAGGCCGAAAGAAGGCAGACGGCGTCCGCGTCATGGTGGTGCCGGGGTCGGCTCGCGTCCGCCTGGAGGCCGAAGCCGAGGGCCTGGACAAGGTGTTCGAGGAGTTCGGCGCCGAGTGGCGCTTCGCCGGGTGCTCGATGTGCCTCGGCATGAATCCCGACCAGCTCGCACCGGGGGAGCGCTGCGCCTCCACGAGCAACCGCAACTTCGAGGGTCGGCAGGGCAAGGGCGGACGCACCCACCTCGTCTCGCCGCTCGTCGCCGCGGCCACCGCCGTCATGGGCCGTCTGGCGAGCCCGGGCGATCTTCCCGCGCCGGTCGCGGCCGCAGCAGAGGGCACGGAGGCCTGACATGGAGAAGTTCACGACGCACACGGGAATCGTCGCGCCGCTGAAGCGCTCCGCCGTCGACACCGACCAGATCATCCCGGCCGTCTACTTGAAGCGCGTCACCAAGACGGGCTTCGAGGACGCGCTGTTCGCGAGCTGGCGGCAGGACCCGGAGTTCGTGCTCAACCAGCCGGCATATGCGGGCGCGAGCATCCTGGTCGCCGGTCCCGACTTCGGCACCGGCTCGAGCCGTGAGCACGCCGTGTGGGCGCTGCGTGACTTCGGATTCAAGGTCGTGCTGAGCCCGCGCTTCGCCGACATCTTCCGCGGCAACGCGGGCAAGCAGGGCCTGGTCGCCGGAGTGATCTCCGAGGCCGACCTGGAGGCCGCATGGGCCGCCATCGAGGCGGACCCGGGAGTGTCGATGACGGTCGATCTCCAGGCGCGCACGGCGCGCATCGGCGCGCTGGAGCTCGCTTTCGAAATCGATGATTACACTAGGTGGCGGCTTCTCGAAGGGCTCGACGACATCGGGCTCACACTGCGCGACGCGGACAAGATCGCGCAGTTCGAGGCTCGCCGAGAGGCGTGGCGGCCGCGGACACTTCCCGTTCCGTAAGCCGGGCCGGGCGCCCACAACCCGGGCGCCCGACCGTCGCAAGCCCCCTCTGCACACCAAGTGAGGACCAC
The DNA here is from genome assembly GCF_019511645.1 of Microbacterium ureisolvens. Taxonomy (GTDB): domain Bacteria; phylum Actinomycetota; class Actinomycetes; order Actinomycetales; family Microbacteriaceae; genus Microbacterium; species Microbacterium ureisolvens_A. The sequence continues at coordinate 181,862 of NZ_JAEUAX010000001.1, forward strand.
CGGATGAAGCCGCTCCTGAACGTCGCCACCGGCGAAAGCACCACTGCCGAAGCGGCGGAGCAGGAACTGACCGGTGAAGTCCTCGCCATCCGGGGCGGGCGACCGCTGACCGGTCGCGTCGAGGTCAAGGGCGCGAAGAACCTCGTCACGAAGGCGATGGTCGCGGCTCTCCTCGGCGAGACGGCCAGCACCCTGCGCGACGTCCCCGACATCAGCGACGTCCAGGTGGTCCGCTCGCTCCTCGAGGTCCACGGCGTGCGCGTCGAGGACGGCGAGGAGGAAGGAACGATCCACCTCGACCCGAGCGGCGCCGTGGCGGCGCACTTCGAGGAGATCGACGCGCACGCCGGGGCATCCCGCATCCCGATCCTCTTCTGCGGGCCCCTGCTGCACCTGCTGGGCGAGGCGCTCATCCCCGACCTCGGCGGCTGCCGCATCGGCGACCGCCCGATCAACTTCCACATGGACGCGCTGCGCGCCTTCGGTGCCGTCGTCGACAAGAGCTACGAGGGCATCCGGATCACCGCGCCCAACGGACTGCACGGTGCGAACATCGAGCTGCCCTACCCGAGCGTCGGCGCGACGGAGCAGGTGCTTCTCACCGCTGTGCGCGCGAAGGGTGTCACGGAGCTGCGCAACGCGGCCATCGAGCCCGAGATCATGGACCTCATCGCCGTCCTGCAGAAGATGGGCGCGATCATCTCGTACGAGCCGAACCGCGTCATCTTCATCGAGGGCGTCGACTCGCTGCGCGGTTACGACCACCGCGCGATCTTCGACCGCAACGAGGCCGCTTCGTGGGCGTGCGCCGCGCTGGCGACCGACGGCGACATCTTCGTCGGCGGGGCGCGTCAGCAGGAGATGCTGACGTTCCTCAACGTATTCCGCAAGGCCGGCGGCTGGTTCGACGTTCGCGAGGACGGCATCCAGTTCCGCCGCGGCGGGGCGCTGAAGCCCGTCGTCGTCGAGACCGACGTGCACCCCGGCTTCATGACCGACTGGCAGCAACCGCTCATCGTCGCCCTCACGCAGGCGGAGGGGGAGTCGACCGTGCACGAGACCGTGTACGAGAACCGGCTGGGCTTCACTGAAGCGCTGAACCTCATGGGCGCCGACATCGTCGTCCATCGTGACGGGATCGACGCACCCGGCCGCCGCGTCCCCCGCCGAGCCCTCGAGCAGGCGGCCGTCATCAACGGTCCCACGCCGCTGCACGGCGCCGATGTGGTCGTCCCCGACCTGCGGGGCGGGTACAGCTACGTGATCGCGGCGCTGGCCGCCGAGGGGGAGTCGGTCGTCCGCAACGTCGGAATCATCCGTCGCGGCTACGAGAAGTTCTTCGCCAAGCTCGACCAGCTCGGTGCCGACTTCGACGTCATCGGATAGCCCGGTGGCCACCGATCGTCCGCGCGCCTCGGCCGAGAAGACACGACCGAGCGTCTTCTGGCCCCTGGCCGGGCTCCTCGTCCCTCTCCTGAGCCTCCTGTTCAAGCTCGAGATCGAGGACGGCGGCAAGCTCCCCCGAGACGGGGCCTACGTGCTCGCGCCGAACCACATGAGCGAGATCGACCCGCTGGTCGTCGCACTTGCCGTGTGGCGACTGGGCCGGGCACCCCGATTCATGGCGAAGGAGAGCCTGTTCCGGGTACCGGTTCTCGGCGGGGTGCTGCGGGCCACCGGCATGGTGCCGGTCGCGCGCACCACGTCGGCAGCCGCGGCTCGCGCCACGCTGGAGGCGTCCGAGACGCTCGTGGCGCACGGTCGTGGCGTGATCGTCTACCCGGAGGGCTCGCTCACCCGGGAGCCGAACCTCTGGCCCATGCGCGGCAAGACCGGCGCGGTCCGTCTCGCGCTGGCGGGCGGCATCCCGGTCATCCCGATGGCGCACTGGGGCTCGCAGCAGGTGCTTCCGCGCTACGGGAAGCTCAAGCTCTGGCCGCTGCGCCGGCGCGTGCGCGTGATCGTCGGCGACCCGGTGGATCTCTCGGCGTACGCCGGGTCCGCGTCGTCGCAGACCGCACTCGTCGAGGCGACGGACGCCGTGATGGCCGACATCTCGAGCCTCCTCTCGCAGCTGCGCGGCGAGCCTGCTCCCGCCCAGCGGTGGAACCCGGCCGATCACGGCCAGAAGGAGACGGGTCGCCTTGAGCCGTAGGCAGGACGCCGCGCGCCCGCGCGTCGCCGTCGTCGGCGCGGGCAGCTGGGGCACGACGTTCGGCAAGATCCTCGCCGACGGCGGCGCCCATGTCACCATGTGGGCGCGTCGCCCGGAACTGGCGAGCGAGATCCAGGAGGGCAAGCGCAACAGCGAGTACCTCCCCGGGATCAACCTGCCGCGCGACATGCACGCCACCCACCACCTGTCGGAGGCGCTCGAGGGCGCCGAGCAGATCTACCTGTCGATCCCGAGTCAGGCGGTACGTCAGAACCTCAAGGCGGTGCGCCCGCTGATCGCCCAGAACGACGCTCCCATCGTGTCGCTCATGAAGGGCGTCGAGCGGCGCACCGGCCTGCGCATGAGCCAGGTGATCGAGCAGGAGCTGCACTGCGACCCGGCGCGCATCGCCGTCGCGTCCGGTCCCAACCTCGCCCTCGAGATCGCGCGCGAGCAGCCGACGGCCGCCGTGATCTCGTCGACCAGCCAGGAGACCGCCGACGCCGTCGCCCGCCGCGCGCGCAACAAGTACTTCCGTACGTTCGTCAACACCGATGTGATCGGCACGGAGTTCGGCGGTGTGCTGAAGAACCTCATCGCCGTCGCGATCGGGATCGTCGACGGGGTGGGGTACGGCGAGAACACGAAGGCGTCGATCATCACGCGCGGCCTCGTCGAGATGACCGACTTCGCCGTCGCGTTCGGGGCGCAGCACGAGACGCTGCAGGGCCTCGCCGGGCTCGGCGACCTCATCGCGACGTGCCAGTCGCCGCTCAGCCGCAACAACACCGCCGGGCGACTGCTGGGCCAGGGCTACCGTTTCGACGACGTCGTCAAGCAGATGAACCAGACGGCGGAGGGATTGGCGTCCGTCGCGCCCATCCTGCAGCTGGCGCGGGAGGTGGGCGTGCAGATGCCCATCGTCGAGCAGGTGAAGATGGTGCTCGACGGCACCATGAACCCGCGCGACATCGCGCCGCACCTTACGACCGACGACGACACCCCCCAGGGCGAGAGGACGACGAATGGACAAGCCGGCGGTGGCGGTGCTCTTTGGCGGTCGATCCAGCGAGCACTCGATCAGTTCCGCAACGGCGGGCGGGGTGCTGCGGGCGATCGATCGTGACAGCTACCGCGTGATCCCGGTCGGGATCACGCGCGACGGCGTGTTCGTCCTGGAGGACGACGACCCCGCCAAGTTCGCGCTGGACGCCGAGAGGCTCCCCGAGGTGGTCGACAACGGCACCCGCATCCTGTGGCCCGAGGTGGGCGAACGCGAGCTTCGCGTGCGCCGCGCCGACGGCACGGTCGACGACCTGGGCGCCCTCGACGTCGTGCTGCCGATCCTTCACGGCGTGCACGGCGAGGACGGCACCATCCAGGGCTTCTTCGACACGCTGGAGATCCCGTACGCGGGCGGCGGCGTGCTCGATTCGGCGCTCTGCATGGACAAGCACTTCATGAAGATCGTCCTGCAGGCCGCGGGCGTGCCGGTGTCGCCGTGGGTGACGGTGACGCAGGAGCGATGGGAGCGTGACCGGGAGGGGGTGCGGGCGGATGCTGCGGCCCTGGGTGAGCCGTCATTCGTGAAGCCTGCGCGCGCGGGCTCGAGCGTCGGCGTCTCGAAGGTCCATGACGCGTCCGAGCTCGACGCGGCACTCGCCCTGGCGTTCGCCGAGGACGACAAGGTGCTCGTCGAGTCGGCGATCGCCGGCCGTGAGGTCGAGGTCGCGATCCTGGAGGGACGCGGCGGCGGCGCCCCGCGGGCATCGCTGCCCGGCGAGATCGTGCTCACCACGCGCGAGTTCTACGACTTCGAGGGCAAGTACCTCGGCGGCGACGGCGCCGAGGTGGTCTGCCCGGCCGATCTGACCGGCGTCGAGGTCGCGGCGATCCAGGAGCTCGGCATCCGAGCCTTCCAGGCCGTCGACGGCAAAGGCCTCGCGCGCGTCGACTTCTTCCTCGCCGCGGACGGGCTGTACGTCAACGAGCTGAACACCATGCCGGGCTTCACGCCGATCTCGATGTTCCCGAAGTGCTGGATCGCGTCGGGGATGTCGTACCCGGAGCTCATCACCGAGCTCATCGAGACCGCACTGGAGCGCACATCGCAGACGGTCGGCGTGCGCGCCGCGCGCTGAGCGCCGCGATCACGAGCCTCAGGGGGCAGGTGTCGCCGCGCCCCGATCGAGGCACTGCCCGTCGACGGGCAGCACGCTCACGACGGGCGACAGTGCGTCCAGCACGTCGCGGCTCGATACTCCATCGCCGTTCTCGTCAGCGGTCGTGTCGAGGTAGATCTCCACGGCGGGCGTACGTCCGAACGTGGTGACGCGGAAGCGCGGCGCATCGGAGTCGTCGATGATCCAGTCGACTCCCGCGACGTCCTGGCAGGGAAGCGTCGTCGGCCCCGGAGGCTCGACGCCGCACGTGAGCAGCACTTTCGAAGGCTCGCCCCACGCTCCGGTCGCCTGCGCGTCGGTCCACCGGCGGGGCTGCCCGCTCACCGTGCCCGGGAGGTTGGAGGTGATCTCCGCGCACAGCGGGTCGTTCGCCGCCTCCGCGGGGTCGAGGTCGACCGTGGTGGTGCAGCCCGTCAGTCCGACGGCCGCCACCATCGTGAGGCCGAACGCAACGAGGGAGGGGAGGGCACGCACCATTCCAGGCTAACCCGGCGGCGCGGTCCGGATCGTCGGCACCGGTAGCGTGGTCGTGTGGTCGACGAGCGCAGGGATCCGACGGTGGGCGAGCTCAGCGAAGGACGCATCCTGCGCGGGATCCTGGAGCGGCTGGGCGAGTCGAACGCCCTCGTCGGGCCTGGCGACGACGCCGCCGTGATCGCCGCGGCCGACGGCCGCGTGGTGGCGACGGTCGACACGCTGGTCCACGGTCCCGACTTCCGCCTCGCGTGGTCGAGCGCGTTCGACCTCGGCTACAAGGCGGCGGCCGTCAACCTCGCGGACGTGGCGGCGATGGGCGCGACGCCCACGGCACTGCTCGTGGCCCTCGCGATGCCCGATGCGACGCGCCTCTCGTTCGTCACCGGCATCGCAGACGGCCTTCGTGCCGCCTGCCGCGACCTCGCCCCCGGCTGTCGCGTCGAAGGGGGCGATCTCACCGTCTCCGACACGCTGACGATCGCGGTGACCGCGCTCGGAGCCCTCGCCGGACGCGATCCGGTGCTGCGCTCGGGCGCCGAGGAGGGCGACCTGGTCGCGGTGGCCGGCGAACTGGGGCGCGCGTCGCGGGGTCTCGACATCCTTTTCCAGCGATTCACGGATGCCGCGGGCCACCCCATCCCCGTCGACGAGAGTCTGCTCGACCAGGCGGAGCTCGCCGATCTCGCGGCGCAGCTGCGTCCTTCTCCGCCCGTGTGGCTGGGACCCGAGGCGGCGGACGCGGGCGCAACCGCCATGATGGACGTGTCGGACGGCCTCGTGCTCGACGCATCGCGCATGGCCGCAGCGTCCGCTGTCACCATCGCCTTCGAGTCGGCGTCGCTCGGAGCCGATGTCGCCTCGGCTCTCGCGGGCGGGGAGGATCACGCGCTCCTGGCGACCTTCCCGGCGAACCGGCCGCTGCCGCGCGGCTTCGTCCGCGTGGGGATGGTGCGGCCGCGCGGCGACCACGCGGTGCTGGTCGACGGGCGGCCCCACGACGGTCGCGGCGGCTGGGACCCCTACCGCGATTGGGACGCCGGCACGGGATGACGGGGTCAGCCGGCGGTGGTCGCCCACCACATCGCCGTGTCGCCGTAGCGCTTCGAGCGGGTGGCGACGAGCCCGTCGGGAAGGGCCGGCTCAGGGGAGCGCGAGGCGCGTTCGATCACGACGTCCGCTCCGGCCGCGAGGACGGGGACGAGCAGCGCGAGCGTCGATGACAGCTCCGTCTCGCCGACGTCGTACGGCGGGTCGAGGAAGACCAGGTCGAACGGGCCCCGCGCCGAGCGAAGGAACGTGTCGGCCGACGCGCGGTGCACGCGGATCGCGGCATCCGTTCCCACGGCCTTCGCCACGCGGCTCGCGTTGCGCTGCACGATGGTCGCTGCCCGCGGCGACTTCTCGACGAGATCGGCGGATGCGGCCCCGCGACTCACCGCCTCGAGACCCAGGGCGCCCGAGCCCGCGTAGAGGTCGAGCACCGCAGCACCGCGAACAGCGTCGGCGGACTCCAGCGCTCCGAAGAGGGACTCCCGTACACGGTCGCTCGTCGGGCGAGTGCCGGCGTCCGGCACGTCGAGCATGAGCGAGCCCGCACGGCCGGCGATGATGCGCGTCACCCTCTCACGATAACGGTCCGGCGCGGTGCGGTCCCTGCGGAGCTTGCCCCTATGATCTCGGGTGGGGGAGTCGTCCGGATCCATGGGGGTCGACATGAATCGCAGCGGCATCAGGGTTTCATCGGCGGTGACCGCGTGCGTCGCGGCCATCCTCCTGCTCGCGGGGTGCGCGAGCGGCGGCGGGTCGCCTACGACATCGCCGACGACATCCCCGACCACATCGCCGACGACGTCGGCATCGCCTTCGGACTCTCCGAGCACGTCGCCGTCACCGACCGAGTCCGCGTCCGTCACGCTTCCGACGGACTGCGACAGCCTGGCGACGCCTGCGACCCGGCAGGAAGCCGTCGGTGACATGACGCTGCAGAGCAACGGCGAGGGCTTCGTGCGCCCGGCGCCCGAGGGTGCCACCCTGGTGCTGGGCTGCGACTGGATCGTGGGAGATGCCACCGGGATGCTGCTTCTCATCAGCACGGCGACGCCGGAGGCCGTCAGTGCCGCGGTGGCGGATCTTCCCGGGCAGGGTTACACCTGCCAGGTGTCGGACGACTTCGGCGCCGACTTCTGCGTGCTTCCCGGACAGGGGACCGACACCGAGGAGATGATCGTCGCGCGAGACGGGGTGTGGATTTATCTCTCCACGGTGAACCGCAACGGGCGCGCGTTCCTCTCGGAGATCGTCTCGTCCATCTTCGCGTGAGCCACGCGACGTCCCCGGTCGCTTCTAGACTCGTGGCGTGGCCTCCTTCACCCTCGACTCGAGCCTCGGCGGCGCGATCGGCGGCAAGACGGCGGCCGCCCTCGAGCGCGCCTTCGGCATGACGACGGTCGGCGACCTCCTCGTCCACTATCCGCGCCGCTACGCCCGCCGCGGTGAACTGACCCCGATCTCAACACTGCCGCTCGGCGAGCCGGTGACCATCGTCGCCGAGGTGCGCCGCGTCAGCGAGCGGCGTATGAAGAACCGGAACGGGTCGCTGCTCGAGGTCGTGATCAGCGACGGCAACGGCGAGATGTCGCTGACCTTCTTCAACCAGTCGTGGCGTGTGCGCGACCTGCAACCCGGACGGCAGGGCATCTTCGCGGGCAAGGTGGGCATCTACAAAGGCGTCCAGCAGCTCGCCCACCCCGATTACGAGCTCTTCGAGGACGCCGACACGGCGCGGCTGAAGGTGCAGGCGGACGCCAAACTGCCCATCCCGATCTATCCGGCCACGAGCACGGTCGCCAGCTGGCAGCTGCAGAAGACCGTGGAGCTCGTCCTCGACGGTCTCGGCGAGGTCCCCGACCCCCTCACCGAGGAGTTGCGTGCACGGCACGGGCTCGTCGACGCCCGCACCGCGATCGAGCACATCCACCGTCCGACCGACTTCGACCAGATCGAGCCGGCGCGCGCCACACTGCGCATGCAGGAGGCCTTCGTCCTCCAGGTGGCGCTCCTGCAGCAGCGGCAGTTCGTCCGGGCGCTGTCCGCGACCAAGCGGCCGCCGGGCTCACTGCTCGAACGCTTCGACGCGTCCCTGCCGTTCCCGCGCACCCCCGACCAGGTCGCAGTCGGCGACGACGTCGCGCGCGACCTCGAGGGCGACTGGCCCATGAACCGCCTGGTGCAGGGCGAGGTCGGCTCGGGCAAGACGCTGGTCGCGCTGCGGGCGATGCTGCAGGTCGCCCAGTCCGGTGGCCAATCGGCACTCATCGCGCCGACCGAAGTCCTGGCGGCGCAGCACGTGCGGTCGATCGCGCGGATGCTGGGACCTCAGCTCGCCCCCGAGCTCATGCCGACGCTCCTCACGGGGCAGCTTCCCGCGGCGGAGCGCCGGAAGGCAGCGCTGCGCGCCGCGTCGGGGCAGGCGCTCATCGTCGTCGGCACGCACGCGCTGCTGAGCGAGAGCACGACCTTCGCCGACCTCGGACTGGTCGTGGTCGACGAGCAGCACCGCTTCGGCGTCGAGCAGCGGGAGTCGCTGCGCGCCAAGGGATCCTCACCGCACGCGCTCGTGCTGACGGCGACGCCGATCCCGCGCACTGTGGCGATGACCGTGTTCGGCGATCTCGACGTCTCGACGATCCGCACGATGCCTGCCGGGCGCGCCGGGATCGAGACCTACGTCGCGCCGCTGGCGGAGCGCTCGAGCTGGTTCGGGCGCGTGTGGGAGCGCATCGCCGAAGAGGTCGCCCAGGGCCGTCAGGCGTTCGTCGTGTGCGCTGCCATCGACGCGGAGAAGCTCACCAAGGACGACACCGCAGACGAGCCTGCCGGCGACACCGGCGGCGAGGCGAGCCGCACCCGCTGGGGCGTCGTGCAGGTCGCGGACCTGCTGTCGAGGCATCCGTCGTTCTCCGACATCCGTGTCGAGATCCTGCACGGCAAGATGCCGTCGGAAGAGAAGGATGCCGTCATGCAGGCCTTCGCCCGCGGGGACGTCGACGTGCTCGTGGCGACGACGGTGGTCGAGGTGGGCGTCGACGTGCCGAACGCCTCGACGATGGCGATTCTCGAAGCCGACCGGTTCGGGGTGTCGCAGCTGCATCAGCTGCGCGGACGCGTCGGGCGCGGCGGGATCCCCGGGCTCTGCCTTCTCGTGACCGGGGCGCCGCTCGGCACGCCCGCGAGGGACAGAGTGGATGCCGTGGCCTCGACGCTCGACGGATTCGCGCTGGCCGAGATCGACCTGGAGCTCCGAGGCGAGGGCGACGTGCTCGGCGACGCACAGTCGGGTGCCCGGTCGTCGTTGCGACTGCTGCGCGTCGTGAAGGACGCCGACATCATCTCCGAGGCTCGCGTTGCGGCCGAGCAGGTGCTCGCCGAGGACCCGGCGCTGCTGCGGCATCCCGGACTCGCGGCGGCGCTCGAGCGCAACGTCGGAATGGCTGAGCGAGCGGCCCTCGCCAAGAACTGAGATCGTCGGAGCGCCGCGGCGCATCCCGCTAGGCTGGATCGCATGAGCAGCCGGATCGCCGTCGTCCCGGGATCGTTCGATCCGCCGACCCTCGGTCATCTGGACGTGATCCGCCGCGCCGCCTCGCTCTACGACCAGCTCCACGTGCTCGTCGTCCACAACCCCGGCAAGGAGGCGATGCTCCCGATCGCGCAGCGCCAGTCGCTGCTGGAGCAGTCGATCGCCGAGAGCGAGATCGAAGGCGATGTGATCGTCGCCTCGTGGAGCATGGGTCTTCTCGTGGACTACGCGACGGATGTCGGAGCCGGCGTGCTCGTGAAGGGCATCCGCTCGCAGGTCGATGTGGCGTACGAGACGCCGATGGCGATCGTGAACCGCCACCTCGCCCATGTCGAAACCGTCTTCCTGCTGCCGGATCCCGCCCACGCGCTCGTGTCGAGCTCGCTGGTGCGTCAGGTCGCATCCCTGGGCGGCGATGTGTCGCCGTTCGTGCCGCCCGCCGTGGCACGGTTCCTCGACACCGGCGCGCGCGGCCTCTGACCGAAACCGCGGCTAGGCTGGGGCCGTGGTCAGAAAGCATGTGACGGGTCCGTTCGTCCTCCCGGTCCGCGACATCGCACACCGCGCCGGAGAGATGCGCGAGCACACCCTCGAGGTGCCCGCTCCCGAGAAGTGGGGCGAAGGGCTCGTGGCGGTCGCCGAGGGTGAGCCTGTCGTCATCGACGTCCGCCTCGAGTCGGTGCACGAGGGCATTCTCGTCTCCGGAGAAGTCGACACCGAGTACACCGGGATCTGCAGCCGATGCCTCATCGACATCGCCGAGGGGCTCAAAGTCGAGTTTCAGGAGCTTTTCGCGTATCCTGGGGAGGAAGAAACTGACTTCGAGGTTCAAGACGACCACGTGGATCTTGAAACTCTGGTCAGGGAAGCGGTCGTCCTGTCGCTTCCGTTTCAGCCGGTGTGCCAGCCGGATTGCCCCGGACTCGATCCGGTCACAGGTGAGCGACTGGCCGAGAGCACCGGAACGCCGAAGAGCGAGCCTCTCGATCCACGATGGGCCGCGCTCCAGGACTTCACCACGAGCCACGACGACGATGCACCGCGCCCCCGCGGTTGACAGCGGCGTCGAGAACACAGAAGAGAGCTAGCCATGGCAGGTAACCCCCCGAAGCGGAAGGTCTCCCGCTCCAACACTCGCTCGCGTCGCGCGCAGTGGAAGGCCGAGGCCCCCACGCTCGTCAAGACCGTCGAGAACGGCAAGACCGTCTACAGCCGTCCGCACCAGGCGAAGGTCGTCACCGACTCGCAGGGCACCGAGCTGTTCCTCGAGTACAAGGGCCGCAAGGTCGCCGACGTCTGATCGTCGCGCACGGTCTGACGTGACAGACGTCGCAGCGGAGCGGACCACGCTCTCAGACCTCACACAGAAGCTCGGAGTCGATATCGACCCCGAGCTTCTGTCGCTGGCGCTGACGCATCGCTCGTGGGCATACGAGAACGGACAGGTTCCGCACAACGAGCGTCTCGAGTTCCTCGGGGACTCCGTGCTCGGTCTCGCCGTGACGGTGCGCCTGTTCACCGGCCATCCCGAGCTCGAAGAGGGCGCCCTCGCCAAGCGGCGCGCCGGCGTCGTCTCGACGGTGGCGCTCGCCGAGATCGCCCGGGGAATCGGCCTCGGCGCGCACCTCAAGCTCGGCCGGGGCGAGATCCTCACCGGCGGACGCGACAAGGACTCGATCCTCGCCGACACCATGGAGGCGATCTTCGGAGCGACCTACCTGTCGGCGGGGTCGGATGCCGCGACGGGCCTGGTGCTGCGACTCGTGGAGCCGCTGCTCGCCGACCCAGAGCGCTACGGTGCCGCGATGGATCCGAAGACGGCGCTGCAGGAGCTCGCCGCGCGTGGCGCGCTGCTGCCCCCGGCGTACGAGGTCACCTCCACCGGACCCGACCACGACCGCCGCTTCACGGCGATCGTGACGGTGGGCGACCTCTCGGCAGAGGGTACGGGCACCAGCAAGAAGCATGCCGAGATGGCCGCCGCGCTCACGGCGTGGCGAGCGCTCAGCGGGCGTGCCTGAGCTTCCCGAGGTCGAGGTCGTGCGCGCCGGCCTCGCTCCCGCTGTCACCGGTGCCCTCGTGATCGGGGTCACCGTGCTCGACGAGCGCGCGCTGACGCGACACGCCGGCGGCGGCGCGGACTTCGAATCGCGCCTGACCGGACGAGTCGTGAGCGCGGCCGCGCGCCGCGGCAAGTTCCTGTGGCTTCCGTTGCGGTCGGAGACCGACGGCGCCCCATCCGACGAGGCGGTGATCGGCCATCTGGGCATGAGCGGCCAGATGCTGCTGCGTGCTCCGGGTGCCGCGTCCGAGCGGCACGAGCGGGTGCGCATCGACCTCGCCCATCCGGCGCACGGAGAGCTGTCGGTCGTCTTCGCCGACCAGCGCACCTTCGGATCGCTGGCGATCGACGACCTCATCGCGACGCCCGACGCCGCGCCCGGCGGCTACGGGTGGGACGAGGCATCCGTCCCCGCTCAGGTGGCGCACATCGCGCGCGACCCGCTCGATCCGGCGTTCTCGGATGCGGGCTTCCGGCGCGCCCTCGCGCGCAAGGACTCGGCGATCAAGCGCGTGCTGCTCGACCAGACGGTCGTCAGCGGAGTCGGCAACATCTACGCCGACGAGTCGCTGTGGGCGGCGCGCATCCACCCCGAGACATCCGCTCGCGCTCTGCCCACCCGCGCGGTCAACCGCCTGCTGGGCGAGGTGCGCCACGTGCTCGAGAAGGCCCTGGCCGAAGGCGGCACGAGCTTCGATGCGCAGTACGTCAACGTCAACGGTCAGGCCGGCTACTTCGCTCACTCGCTCAACGCGTACGGCCGCACCGGGGAGCCATGCCCCCGATGCGGCCGTCCGATCGTGCGCGTGTCGTTCACCAATCGCTCGAGCCACTTCTGCGCGCACTGCCAGCGGGTGCCGCGCCCGGCTGTGGACGGACCGGGCACGGCACACGTCTGATTCGCTCCGGCGTGCGCCGGGGATCAGAGCTCGAGCACCTTCTTCCACGCGCCGGCGTACGAGGCCGGCACGAAGCCGATGGCCTCGTTGATGTCGAGCATGTGGCGATTCTCTTCGGCGTTGAACGTCGAGACGCGCGGAGACTCCGGCACGAGTTCGCGCCAGCGGAGCAGGTTCGCGCACTTGACGATCGTGCCGAGCCGGTGACCACGGTGCTCCTTCACGACGAGCGTGCCGTACTGCTGCGTCGCGCCGGAGCGGTCCTCGCCGATCACGAGCTCGTTGTACGCGGCGACCCGTCCCGTCGGCACGTGGAGCACCGCGGCCACCGAGACGGTGAGCCCCTGAGCCTTCAGCCGGGCGTCACGACGCTCGACGCGCGCGGCGTCCCAGTGCTGCTCGTCGATGACGAGGCCACCGGCCGGCACGTCCGTCGACATGCGCGACAGCGCGTACGCGTAGCCGTCGATGTACTCGGAAGGTGTCGGCGACGTCCACTGGATCGGCCGGTAGTCGTCGCCCGCGATCGCGACGGCCTCCGCGAGCATGCGCTCGACGAGGGAGAAGTCGCCCGTGAGGTCGAACACGCTGTTGCGCTCCACCTGCTCGAGCGTGAACCCGTTCGCCAGCTGGAACTTCGTCTGCGCGTCCTCAGCCGGGATCGCCCCCCAGCCCGTGGACGGCTGAAGACGCGGGCCCCCAGCATCCGGTCGATGAAGCGTCCATGTCTGGATCGTGGCGAATCCGCGTTCGCGCGCCTCGCGCTCGACCTCGGCGAGCAGCAGCTCCTCGAGGCCGCGCCCGCGGTGCGGCGGGTCGACCATGAGGTCGAACTCGACCGTGCTCGCGTCCGCCTCGTTCGAGATCATGAGCTTCACGGCCCCGAGCACCTCGTCGCCGCGCATCGCCGCGAATCCGAGCTGAGTCCAGTCGGTCTGGTCCTGCCAGAACCCGAGCATCTCGTCGGGCTCCTCGCGCAGGTAGTCGTGTCCGGCGTCCTCGAGGCAGACCGCGTTGGCGATCCGCACCATCTCGACGAACACGCGGGCGTCGGCCGCCTCCGTCGTTTCGGGGACGACGATCCGCTGGACGGTCACGACGCCGGTCTCGGCCAGATCAGTCATCGAGCACCTTCTTCCATGCACCCTCGTATGCGATGGGCGCGAAGCCGATCGCCTCGTTGATGTCCAGCATGGGCCGGTTCTCCTCTGCGTTGTAGGTGATGACGCGCGCCGAGTGCGGCGCGATCTCGCGCCAGGACAGGAGCCCCGCGCACTTCACGAGCGTTCCGAGCTTGTGCCCGCGGTGCTCTTTGAGGACGAGGGTGTCCTCCTGGTGGGATGCCTCGGTGCGGTCCTTGCCGATCACCAGCTCGTTGAACGCGCACAGCTCGCCGGTCTCGATGTGCTGGGCGGCGGTGACCTGGATGGTGCGCCCCGACGAGGTGTACCGCGCATCGTGCTCGGCGATGCGCGCGGCATCCCACGTCTCCTCGTCGAACTCGAGCGCGGCGGCGGGGGCATCGGTCGACATGCGGGACTTCATCCACGCGTAGCCGGCGATGTACTCCTCCGGCGTCGGTGCGGACCACTGGACGAGGCGGTAGGCAGGCGATGCTGCCTGCGCCTCTGCAAGGAGCCGCTCGACGCCCTCGAACGAGCCGGTGAGGTCGAAGGCGCTGTTGCGCTCGACCTGCTCGAGCGTGTAGCCGTGGCGGAGGTAGAACCGCGCGACGTGATCCTCGGGGATCTCGCCGAAACCGGTCGGGGGCGCGAGCTGCGGACCCGGCGCGGCCGGGTGCTCGGCCCAGGACTGCAGCACCGTGCGGCCATGCTCGCGCGCTGTGCGCTCGACGAGCTCGTACGCCGCGGAGCCGATGCCGCGACCCCAAGACTTGCGGAGCAGCTCGATGAGCCAGAAGGCGGCGGTCGAGCCTTCCTCGTGCGGGATGTCTATGCCGATACGGCCGACGATGGCGCCGTCGTCGACGATCACCCAGCTGAGGCGGGTCTCGTACTGCGAGGGCTGGTAGTGCGGGAGCAGTTCATCGGCGGTGATCCGGTGGTCGTCGTGCCCCGAGATCTCGCGGTAGATGAGGTTGCGCACGCGCACCATCTCGACGAAGTCGGCGGCGTCGGGGGCGTCGATGGAGGCGGGTACGACGAGGGGGCGGAACTCCAACCCCGTGATGGTGGTCATGTCGATGCGTCCTTGCGGTGTCGATGGGTGTGGTTCAGGGGTGGGGTCCGCCGCCCGGGTGCGGGCGGCGGACCCGGTGGCCGTCACGGCCGGGGTGCGAGGGCGGCCTCGCGGAGGTAGGCGCGTTCGCGCTGCGCGGTGGACTCCTGGTGCCGGTACGCCTGCGCGTGCCGGCGGCGGTCGTCCGCGAGCCGCGGCGTGCGGGTGCTCCACAGCAGCAGCCACAGGCCCAGGTGCAGGGCGAGGCGGTCCAGGAGCGAGGTGCGGGTGTCGCGGCTCGGCAGCCGCAGCGTATCGGGAAGGCCCGAGGGGCGCTGCGGCGCAAGGAGAGTGTTCATGATTGCTCTTTCCAGATGGGAGTGATGCCTCGAGCGGACGCTCGGAGGCGGGGATGCCGTGCCGCAGCACGACGGGACGAGATCGCAGGGGGAGCGCGCTCAGCACCACGAAGCGGGTGCGGCGCAGCAGACGTTGGATGCCCGCAAACGGGCAGACTCGTCCCCTGCGGGGATCAGATGGCGGCGGGGAAGCGGCCGCTCAGCACAGCGCCGAAGGAGACGGTCCCCGACGCGACGGCACGAATCGCTCCGCCATCACGGGCGGCGATTCCGGTTGGAGTCATCAGCATCATCGGGGGACCTCCTTTCTCGACTTCAGACGCAGAGAGTGACGTTAGCGGGTGCGGAGCACCCGCGTCAAGCTTTCTCGCAGATTCGGTGATCCCATGGCGTGTCGCGGGATCCACACGCGCCACGGCCGGTCTTCCGGGCGCGTGTGCGACGCTCCGGTAGCGTAGGCGGGTAAACGACCAGGGTGGAAGGCGAATCCATGCACCTGAAGAGCGTGACGCTCAAAGGGTTCAAGTCGTTCGCCCAGCCGACGACCTTCGCCCTCGAACCCGGGGTGACGTGCATCGTCGGCCCCAACGGCTCGGGCAAGTCCAATGTCGTCGACGCGCTCGCGTGGGTGATGGGGGAGCAGGGCGCCAAGACGCTGCGCGGCGGCAAGATGGAGGACGTCATCTTCGCCGGCACGGCGACGCGCGGGCCGCTCGGCCGCGCCGAGGTGCAGCTCACGATCGACAACAGCGACGGCGCACTGCCGATCGAGTACTCCGAGGTCACGATCAGCCGGACCCTGTTCCGCAACGGCTCGAGCGAGTACGCGATCAACGGCGAATCGTGCCGCCTGCTGGACGTGCAGGAGCTGCTGAGCGATTCCGGTCTCGGTCGCGAGATGCACGTGATCGTGGGCCAGGGCCGCCTCGACAGCGTGCTGCAGGCGACGCCCGAAGACCGCCGGGGATTCATCGAAGAGGCGGCCGGCATCCTCAAGCACCGCCGGCGCAAGGAGAAGACCCTCCGCAAGCTCGACGCGATGGAAGCGAATCTCACGCGCCTGAGCGACCTCGCCGGGGAGTTGCGCCGGCAGCTGAAGCCGCTCGGCCGGCAGGCGGAGATCGCCCGGGAGGCGGCGACGATCGCCGCCGTCGTACGCGACGCGAAGGCGCGTCTTCTGGCTGACGAGATCGTGGGCCTGCGCGCCGAGCTCGCCTCGCACGCGCGGAGCGAGCATGAGCGGCACGCCGAGCGCATGTTGCTGCAGGAGAGGCTCGAAAACGCCCGCGCGCGCATCGAGCAGCTCGAGGCAGACCAGCGTTCGGAGAGTGTGGACAGGGCGCGGCGTGTGGCCTTCGGGCTCGAACGGGTGCAGGAGCGCCTGCGCGGGCTCTACGCCCTGGCCGGTCAGCGGCTCGCTCTTCTCGGCGACGCCGAAGACGAGGACCGCATCGAGCTGACGACGGTCTCGCAGGCGATGATCGACGAGGCACGCGCGGAGATCGACGACGTCTCGGACGGCCTCGGCGCCGCGCAGGATGCCGCCGCCGAGGCCGCTCGCGCCGTCGTGCGCGCCCGTGCCGAGCTCGACGCGCTCGATGTCGACATCGCCGCGCAGAGCGCGCTCGTCTCGGAGCATGACATGCGCATCACCGCGCTGCGCGGCACCGCAGAGGCCGCCGCTTCCGCCCTCGCGGCCGTGCGCACTGCAGTGGAACGCCAGCAGAAGGCGCTGGACGCCGCGCTCGCTCGCCGGGCGGAGGCCGAAGAGATCCTCGCCGGCGTCGACCCCGACCTCGTGCCCGAGGAGTCTTCTGCCGACCACGCCGCCGCTTACGAGCGGGCGCAGCGCGATGCCGCTGAGACCGAGTCGACGGTCTCGTCGCTTCGAGAGCGCCTGCACGCTGCAGAGCGCGAGCGCGAGGCGCTGACGGCGCAGACGGCCGCTCTGAGCCGGGCGCTCGATGTGAAGAACGGCGCCTCGTCGCTCATCGCCGAGGGGCGCCCCGGCGTCTACGGGCTCGTGGGCGATGCGGTCCAGGTCAAGCCCGGATTCGAGGCCGCGATCGCGGCGGTGCTGGGTTCGATCGCCGAGGGGGTTCTCGTCGAGGACCGGGAGAGCGCGTTCGCCGTGGCCGATGCTGCCCGTGACGCCGAAGCGGGGGTGGTCGACATCGTGATCGCCTCGGCCGGCGGGATGCGCCCGCCGTTTCCCGCCCTGCGCGGGGTGGTGCCGGCGCAGGGCGTCGTGACGGCTCCCGAGGGCGTGCTGGGCCTGCTGTCGTACGTCGTCATCGCCGACGACCTCGACGCCGCACGTGCCGCCGGCCCCGAGCTTGCGAAGGCTGAGCTCGGCGGCCCGATCACCGTGGTCACGCGCCGCGGCGAGGTGTACACCGAGTACTCCCTCCGTGCGGGTGCGGGGGCCTCGCGATCGCGACTGGAGCTCGCGGCGGAACGGGATGCTGCGGCCGACCGCCGCGACGAGATCGCCGTCGTGGCGGACTCACTGCGGGAAGCGCTGACCGAGGCGACCGGAGAGCTCGAGTCGGCACGCCTGCGCACCAAGACGACGCTCGCGACCCTTCGCGAGCATGACGCCGCCCTGGCCGCTCACGCCGAGCTGGTCAACCGGGCAGTGGTGCGGCACGAGGCCGCCGTCGCCGAATGCGAGCGCCTGGCCGCCGGACTCGCGCAGGCGGCTGCGACGGTCGAGGAGGCCGAGGCGTCAGCGCGGTCCGCGGAGGACCAGCTCACCTCGGCGCTCGAAGCTCCTCGTCCGATTCTCGATGCCTCGGCGCGCGAAGGAATGCTCGCGGCTCTCGAAGAGGCCCGCGACAGCGAGATGCGCGCCCGCCTCGACGTCGAGACGCTCCGCGAACGCATCCGGGCTGGCGAAGCGCGCGTCGCCGGCCTGGAGCGCCAGCGCGAGCGCGAACGCGAAGCCGCCGCCGAGGCGGCCCGTCGCGCCGTGGTCCGCCGCGCCCAGCGCGAGATCGCCGCGGGTGTCGCGGGTCAGCTGCCCGCCGTCATCGACTCGGTCGACCGCTCGCTCGCGCAGGCGCGCGCCGACCTCGCTGCCGCGGAATCGGAGCGCACCGCGGTCACCGCTGAGCTCGCTGAGCTCCGTGCGCAGGAGAACAGCGTCCGCGAGCGGCTCGCCGGGCTCACCGAGAGCGTGCACAGCCTCGAGCTGCAGATCCACGAGAAGCGTCTCCACGTCACGGGACTGCTCGAACGGGTGCAGTCCGAGCTGGGGCTCCACGAGGACATTCTCATTTCGGAATATGGCCCGGATCAGCCCGTTCCGTTCGATCCAGCCGCTCAGCCCGAACCTGAGGACGGCGACGGACCCGCGGGGCCGGCATCCGTTGCATTCGATCGCGCGCAGCAGCGCCGACGCCTGCAGGAGGCTGAGCGCAAGCTCGCTCAGCTCGGCCGGGTGAACCCGCTCGCGCTGGAGGAGTTCGAGGCTCTGGAGCAGCGTCATAAGTTCATGACCGAGCAACTCGCGGATCTGACCCAGACCCGCAAGGATCTCCTGACGATCATCGAAGAGCTCGACGAGCGCATGCAGATCATCTTCCTGGCGGCGTTCGAGGACACGAAGACCGCGTTCGGCGAGGTGTTCCCGATCCTGTTCCCGGGCGGAACAGGGTCGATCGCCCTCACGGATCCCGACTCACCGCTCACCACGGGGATCGAGGTGGCCGTCCGTCCGGTCGGCAAGAAGATCGAGCGTCTCTCCCTGCTGTCGGGCGGAGAGCGCTCCCTCGCGGCGGTGGCGCTGCTCACGGCGATCTTCAAGGCGCGCCCCAGCCCCTTCTACATCCTCGACGAAGTCGAAGCCGCGCTCGACGATGCCAACCTCGGACGTCTCCTGGGCGTCTTCGAGCAGCTGCGCGCCTCGAGCCAGCTCATCGTCATCACCCACCAGAAGCGCACGATGGAGATCGCCGACGCGCTCTACGGCGTGTCGATGCGCCAGGACGGTGTGTCGGCCGTGGTGGGTCAGCGCATCGCCGAACGCGCCGCCTCCTGACCGACCCTAGGCTTAGACGCATGGCAGAGAGCTCCTGGTCGCTCGGTCGCGCACTGCGCGGCATGTTCGTCAAGCCCACGATCGACGAGACCACGTGGGACGACCTCGAGACGGCGCTGCTCACCGCCGACTTCGGCCCGGACATCACCGAGCGCATCGTCGACGAACTGCGCGAGAAGGTGGAGCGCTACCGCACCACTGATCCGAAAGACCTGCAGCGCATGCTGAAGGAGACGCTCGAGGAGCACTTCGCGAAGTTCGACACCACGCTGCGCCTCACCGAGCGACCCGCGGTCGTGCTCGTCGTCGGCGTGAACGGCGTCGGCAAGACCACCACGATCGGCAAGTTCGCGAAGTTCCTGCAGCGTTACGGCCGCTCGGTGGTGGTCGGCGCGGCCGACACCTTCCGTGCAGCGGCTGTGGACCAGCTGGCGACGTGGGCAGAACGCGGCGGCGCGACGATCGTCCGACCGCAGCAGGAAGGTCAGGATCCGGCATCCGTCGCCTTCCAGACCATCGAGTACGCGAAGAGGACCAACACGGAGATCGTCCTCGTCGACACCGCCGGGCGCCTGCACACCAAGGGCGGTCTCATGGACGAGCTGACGAAGATCCGTCGCGTGATCGAGAAGCAGGCGCCGATCAGTGAGGTGCTGCTCGTGCTCGACGCCACGACGGGACAGAACGGGGTGATGCAGGCCCAGGCCTTCCTCGAGCACGCCGGCGTCACCGGTCTCGTCCTCACCAAGCTCGACGGCTCCGCCAAGGGCGGGTTCGTCCTGGCGGTGCAGGAGCGCACCGGGATCCCGGTGAAGCTGCTGGGTCAGGGCGAGGGCATCGGAGACCTCACGGGCTTCACCCCGCACGTGTTCGCGGCGTCCCTCGTCGACTGAATCGCCCGCGGATCCGACCGAATCCGCGCCATGCCGGGTTCGGGCTATCGCCGACGCGCTCGTTGCGGTTTCATGGGGTCATGGCGATCGAGCACGACTACTTCGGACTCCTGGAATCGGGGCCTGACGGATCGATCTTCTGGTCGGAGAACGTCGAACTGGGAGACCAGTCCGTCACGGTGGACCTCACGGCTCCTGACCAGGACGACGTGTCGGAGGCGGCCCTCGATGTGGCTGCCGCGCTCATCTCGTCGATCGAGGACATCGACCGCAGCGCCCGCAACGCGATGGTCAATGAGCTGAGCGACCGCACCAGCGAGGTGACCGAGTACATCCTGCAGCAGCAGGAGGCTCTCGGCGACGCCCTCGAAGACACCCTGGTCGACATCTCGGGCGATGTGCACATCGACGTGATCCGCTCGCTGCAGCTGATGAGCATGACGATCCTCGCCGACGAGCACGGGGGTTCCGACCCGTTCGCCGTGCTGGAGTACGCGCTCGACCCCGACGCCACCGACGACGTGCTGCTGGTGAACCTCGACTCCGATGGCGGCGTGCTGTCGGTGACGAGCGCCGACTAGCGTCCGGTTCAGACCGCCTGCGCGAACCCGCGCTCGACGTGCACGTCCTCGGCGATATGCGCCAGGTGCGGCGGGATCTCCCGTCCCTTCGAGATCATCGACTGCGCCCAGAGGCGCCCTGCGCGGTACGACGAGCGCACGAGCGGGCCGGCGAGCACGCCGAG
This sequence comes from Microbacterium ureisolvens, assembly GCF_019511645.1. Classification (GTDB taxonomy): domain Bacteria; phylum Actinomycetota; class Actinomycetes; order Actinomycetales; family Microbacteriaceae; genus Microbacterium; species Microbacterium ureisolvens_A. The sequence goes on from NZ_JAEUAX010000001.1 coordinate 202,434, forward strand.
GAACCCGATGCGCTCGGCCTCCTCCTTGAACTCGACGAACTCCTGCGGCTTGACCCAGCGCGCCACCGGAAGGTGACGCGGCGAGGGGCGCAGGTACTGCGTGATGGTGATGATATCGGTGCCCGCGCCGTGAAGGTCCTCCAGCGCCTGCACGACCTCCTCCGGCTCTTCACCCATGCCCAGGATGAGGTTCGACTTCGTGATCAATCCGGCGTCGCGGGCCTGCGTGAGCACGTCCAGCGAGCGCTCGTACCGGAACGCCGGGCGGATCCGCTTGAAGATGCGCGGCACCGTCTCCACGTTGTGCGCGAAGACCTCGGGACGGCTGTCGAACACCTCGCCGAGCAGCGCCGGGTCGCCGTTGAAGTCCGTCGCGAGGATCTCCACGCCCGTGTTCGGGTTGGCGGCGTGAATCGCACGGACGGTCTCGGCGTGCAGCCACGCTCCGCCGTCGGGCAGGTCGTCGCGGGCGACTCCCGTGACGGTGGCATAGCGGAGGTTCATGCGCACGACGCTCTCGGCGACGCGGCGGGGCTCGTCCGTGTCGTAGTCGGCGGGCTTGCCGGTGTCGATCTGGCAGAAGTCGCAGCGGCGCGTGCACTGCGAGCCTCCGATGAGGAAGGTCGCCTCGCGGTCCTCCCAGCACTCGTAGATGTTCGGGCAGCCGGCCTCCTGGCAGACCGTGTGCAGCTCCTCGGTCTTCACGAGTGAATGCAGGGCCTGGTACTCCGGCCCCATCTTGGCCCGCGTCTTGATCCACTCGGGCTTGCGCTCGATCGGCGTCTGCGCGTTGCGGACCTCCAGGCGCAGGAGCTTGCGGCCCTCGGGCGCGGAGGATGGCACGGATGCTGCGGCCGGGGCGCCTGCGGCTCCTCCGGCAGAACCGGCGCAGGCGCTCATGCCGGCACCCCCGCGAAGTCGTCGGCGAAGATCCGCGAGACGGTATCGATCACATCGCTCGGGGAGATGTCGGCGCCGGCGATCTCGCTGACCGTCGTGACTCCGGCATCCGTGATTCCGCAAGGTATGATCCCGCGGAAGCCTGCCAGCGAGTTGTCGCAGTTCAGCGCGAAGCCGTGCATCGTGACGCCGCGCTGTACGCGCACGCCGATGGCGGCGACTTTGTCTTCGCCGAGCGGTCGGCGCACCCACACGCCGCTGCGCCCCTCGACGCGGTAGCCGTCGATGTCGAACTCGCCTAGTGCATCGATGAGCAGCTGTTCGAGGCGGCGCACGTGTGCGACCACGTCCACCGGCTCGGTGAGGCGCACGATCGGGTACCCGACGAGTTGTCCGGGCCCATGCCACGTGATCTTCCCGCCACGGTCGACATCGACCACGGGCGTTCCATCGCTGGGCCGCTCGTGGCGGGCGGTGCGGGCACCGGCCGTGTACACCGGCTCATGCTCGAGCAGCAGGAGCGTGTCGGGGAGGGTGCCCGCGACGACGTCCGCGTGGATGCTGCGCTGCAGCGCCCATCCATCGAGGTAGGGCACATAGTCGGGGGAGAGGCCGACGGTACGGATGTCGAGCATCGTGCTCCTTCGTTCCTTCGCTCGTGGCGATTGATGGATCGCGTCCAACAATACATCCGGCGACCTGGCCCCGGGACCGCCGAGGGACGCGGCCCATAGGGTGGCTTCATGTCCACCGAGCCGCGCGCGGGGCGCCCCAAGGCGTCGTCGCGCGAGACGATCGCCGAGGCCGCCTGCGAGCTCTTCCTCGAGCAGGGGTACGAGCAGACGTCGATCAGCGACATCGCCCGTCGTGCCGGCGTCAGCCGGTCCAGCTTCTTCAACTACTTCTCGTCGAAGTCCGACGTGCTCTGGGCGGGACTGGACGAGAGGCTCGCGACCTTCGAGCACCGACTCGAGGGAGCGGACGGAAAGGGCGCAGCCGCGGTGCGCGCCGCGACGCTGGCCATCGCCGACTCCTTCGCCCCCGACAGCCTCGCCCTCGGCATCGTGAACGCGACCGCGATGGGTCTCGAGGCGGAGTACGAGCGGGATGCGGCCCTGCGGCGGGCGCGGGTGGCGCGAGCGGTCGCCGCGCGCCTTCTGCGCGACGGCGCAGACCGTGTCGGTGCCGAGGTCGCCGGAGCGGCGTGGGGCGGTGCCGTCCTCGCCGCCATCGAGGCATGGGCACACGACGGCGCCGGGCGCACGTCACTGGCGCGGTTCCTGTCGCTCGCCGCCGATGCGGCGGCGCCGGTGTCGTCCGCGACGACGGCGGGGGAGGTCGCGCAGCTCCGCGTCGTGGTGCAGGCCGCCGCCTTCGAGCAGACCCTCGCGTTCTATCGCGACGTCGTGGGGATGCCTCAGGCCGAGGCGTACAAGGCGGAAGGCGGTGCCCGTGTCGCCATCCTGGCAGCCGGTCGTGCGACCCTCGAGATCGCCAATCCCGCGCAGGTCGAGTTCATCGACCGCGTCGAGACCGACGGCGATGCACCGAGCGACCGGATACGCCTCGCTTTCGAGGTGGCCGACACCGCGAGTGCCGCCTCACGACTGGCCGACGCGGGAGCCGAGGTCGAGGCATCTCCTCGCCAGACGCCCTGGCGCTCGGTCAACGCACGCCTGCGCGGTCCCGCCGGACTGCAGCTCACGCTCTTCCAGGAGCTCGGCCCCGCGGAGTGACCTGCCGCGCCTGCTCGGGACTCTTTCGGCCGGCGTCCTCTGGCAGCCGCCTCCGAGACGGTGCACGATGGTGGCCAGCGCACACCGTCGTGGGAGGTCACCGTGGAATCGGCATCCGCACACCCCTTGCACTGCTCCGTCGCCCTGATCGGCGCGACGGGATCGGGGAAGACGATGCTGGCGGAGGCGCTGCTCCACCGCGCGGGGGCGATCTCGCGACGCGGGTCGATCGAGCAGGGCACGACGGTGTGCGACCACGAACCCGAGGAGATCGCGCGCCACACGACGCTCGGCCTGACGCCGGCATGGCTGTCGTGGCGATTCGACGATGCGGACTGCGGCATCACGCTCATCGACACACCCGGACATCCGGACTTCGTGGGCGCCGTCGACGCGGCGCTCGCGGTGGCCGATGTGGCGGTCCTCGTCGTCAGCGCCATCGACGGCGTGACCGCCGGCGCACGCGCCGCGTGGTCCGCCGCCTCGGCCGCCGGCGTCGCACGGGTCGTCGTCGTGACGCAGGAGGACCGTGCGCGGGCCTCGTTCCGCGCCGTGCTCGAGCAGCTTCACCGGGAGCTCGGCGACCGCATCTGGGCGCTCGAACTCCCCGTGGGAGAGGCGCAGTCCTTTCAAGGCGTCGCCGACGTGCTGACCGAGCGGGCTGTGCTCTACGACGACGACGGCGGTCATCACGAAGAGCCCGTGCCTGCCGACCTCGCGGAGGAGGAGCACCTCCTGCATCAGGAGGTCACCGAGGAGATCGTGTCGCGCGACGACGAACAGCTCGAGGCATACCTCGAGGGGCACGAGCCGCCGGCGGCAGAACTCGGGCGCAGTCTCGCTCGCACCGTCGCCGCGGGCGAGGGCGTGCCCGTGGTCGTGTGCTCAGCCGCGACGGGTACCGGAGTCGACCGCGTTCTGGATCTCCTGTGCGAGCTCGCCCCTGCCGTGGCCGATCGGGACAGCAGCATCGTGCTGGGGGTGGACGAGGACGGCGGAGGAGGCAGCGAGCACAGAGTGAAGCCCGACCCCGCGGGCGACAAGCTGGTTCACGTCTTCCGCACGGTGGCCGACCCGTTCGTCGGGCAGATCGCCATGCTGAAGGTGCTGTCCGGAGTCCTGCGACCTGGCGACCGGCTGCGCAACGCGACGACCGGCGTCGAGGAGCGGATGCCGGGGCTGTTCCGGCTTCGGGGCGCCGATCATCTCCCGGTGGATGCGTTGGGTCCCGGCGAGATCGGCGCCGTCGCCAAGCTCGCCGGCACGCCGTCCGGGTCCCTGCTGTGGAGTCGAACGCAGACGAACGCGCGTCCTGCGCGGCTGCCGGCTCGGCCACCCGTGTTCGCGATGAGCCTCCAGCCGGTGTCACAGTCGGACGACACGAAGCTCACGACCGCCCTCGCCCGCCTCGTCGCGGAGGACCCCACGCTCGTCGTGGATCGCGCGGGATCGGACACCATCCTGCGCGGGCTCGGCGACACGCATGTGGCGGTCGCCGTGGAGCGGCTGGCTCGCGTGCTCGGCGTGCATGTCACAACCGGCCCGGCGCCCGTGGCCTACCGGGAGACGATCGCGCACGGCGCGGCGGCCGAGGGAAAGCTCAAGAAGCAGTCGGGCGGACACGGGCAGTTCGCCGTCGTCATGCTGAGGGTCGCTCCACTGCCTCCGGGCGGCGGCTTCGAGTTCGTCGATTCCGTCGTCGGCGGCGCCGTGCCGCGCTCGTACATCCCGGCCGTCGAGAAGGGCGTGCGCGACGCGCTCGCCGCCGGGGGCACGCTCGGGCATCCCGTCGTCGACGTGCGTGTCGAGCTCTTCGACGGCAAGTCCCACTCCGTCGACTCGTCGGAGATGGCCTTCCGCACGGCCGCGGCCATGGGGGTCAAGGCCGCGCTCGTGCAAGCGGGCGCGGTGCTGCTCGAACCGGTCTCCACCGTCGTCGTCACCGTCCCGGCCGCGGCGCAGGGGCAGGTGCTGACGGACCTCTCCGGCAGGCGCGGCCGCGTACTCGGAACGGAGACGGACGCGGACGGACGCACCCGCGTCATCGCCACCGTTCCCGACGCGGAGCTCGCGCGCTACGTACTCGACCTGCGCGCGCTCACCGGCGGTCAGGCGGAGCTGACCCTCACGCCCCAGGGATACGAGCGTGCGCCGGAGGGTGCGCGGGCGTGACGCCGAGGGGAGAGTCCACGGCGAAGCACGCGGCGCGCTCCCGTAGAATCGGGGCATCATGGCGACTTTCGGCACCCTCTCCGACCGGCTCACCGAGACCTTCCGCAACCTCCGCACCAAGGGCAAGCTCACGCCCGCGGACGTCGACGGCACGGTGCGCGAGATCCGGCGCGCCCTGCTCGACGCCGACGTGGCGCTGCCCGTCGTCAAGGAGTTCACCGCCAAGGTGCGCGAGCGCGCCCTCGGCGACGAGGTCAACAAGGCGCTGAATCCCGCGCAGCAGGTCGTGCAGATCGTCAACGAGGAGCTCATCGCCATCCTCGGCGGCGAGCAGCGCCGGCTGCAGTTCGCGAAGAACCCGCCGACGGTGATCATGCTCGCGGGTCTGCAGGGTTCGGGAAAGACCACGTTCGCCGGCAAGCTCGCCAAGATGCTCGAGAAGGACGGCCACACGCCGCTCCTGATCGCCGCCGACCTCCAGCGCCCCAATGCCGTCAATCAGCTGCAGGTCGTCGCCGAGCGCGCCGGTGCCGCGATCTACGCCCCGGAGCCGGGCAACGGCGTGGGAGACCCGGTCAGGGTCGCCCGGGACGGCGTCGAGGTCGCGCGCCGGCAGCAGCACGACATCGTCATCATCGACACCGCCGGCCGCCTCGGCGTGGACGCCGAGCTGATGAAGCAGGCCGCCGACATCCGCAGGGCGACCGATCCGGACGAGGTGCTGTTCGTCATCGACGCGATGATCGGTCAGGATGCCGTCAACACGGCGAAGGCCTTCCAGGACGGCGTCGACTTCACCGGTGTCGTGCTCTCGAAGCTCGACGGCGACGCCCGCGGTGGCGCGGCGCTGTCTGTGGCTTCGGTGACCGGCCGCCCGATCATCTTCGCTTCCACGGGTGAGGGACTCGACGATCTCGAGGCGTTCCATCCCGACCGCATGGCGTCGCGCATCCTCGACCTCGGTGACATCCTGACCCTGATCGAGCAGGCGCAGCAGGCGTTCGACGAGGCCGAGGCGCTCAAGGTCGCCGAGAAGCTGGCGACCGAGCAGTTCACTCTCGAGGACTTCCTCGAGCAGATGCAGCAGATGCGCAAGATGGGCTCGATGAAGAAGATGCTCGGGATGCTCCCGGGCATGGGCTCGATGAAACAGCAGCTCGACGACTTCGACGAGCGCGAGATCGACCGCACCGAGGCGATCATCCGTTCGATGACCCCCGCGGAACGTCGCAACACCAAACTCCTCAACGGCTCGCGTCGCCTGCGCATCGCGCGCGGTTCGGGTATGACCGTGACCGACGTCAACCAGCTCGTGCAGCGCTTCGACCAGGCTGCGAAGATGATGAAGACCGTCGCTCGCGGCGGGGTTCCCAACATCCCCGGCATGGGTCCGATCCCGGGCGCCGGGCGTCCGGGAGCGTCGTCCAAGCGCGGCAAGCAGCAGAAGGCGAAGGGCTCGCGCTCGGGCAACCCGGCCAAGCGCGCCGCCGAGAACGCCGGCATCGCGGCTCAGGCCGCCGAAGCCCCGTCCGGCTCGGGCTTCGGTCTCGGCGGAGGTGCGAAGGGCGCTCCCACGGAGGCCGACCTCGCCGAGCTGCAGAAGATGCTCGGCCGCGGCTGACGCCGGAGGGGACGGATGCCGCGGGCCGCAGCATCCGTCATCGCCGTCGCCGCCGGCACTCGCGGTCAGTGACCGAGCGAGGCGAGGTGCTCGCGCAGCGTCGGACCCGAGCGGAACTCGCCCACCAGATGACGGACGACCTCACGGAGGTCTCCATCGGATGCGTCGGCGATCGCAAGCTGTCGTGAGTAGCTCGCGCCGTCGGTGAGGATCGTCCGGATCCCGGCGAGCTCGCGGGCGCATCTGAGCTCCGCCGCGATGTCGCCGACCTCTTCCAGGGTCTCCCGCAGGTGCTCGACCACGGGGCGCTGCGTGCCGCGGTGGTCCACGATCACGCGCGCGTCGAGGCCGTAGCGGGCCGCACGCCACTTGTTCTCGCGAATGAACCAGGGCTGGATCGTCTCGAGGGGGAGCCCTTCGTCGAGGCGCCGTGAGAAGTGCTCGACGAGAACCTGGACGAGTGCGGCCATCGCCGCGAGCTCGGGCAGGGTCGACATGCCGTCGCACGCCCGCACCTCGATCGTGCCCCAGCGCGGCGCCGGGCGGATGTCCCACCGCACCTCGGTGGCGTCCTCCATCACCCCGGTCTTCACCATGTCGTCCAGGTAGCCTTCGAACTCGCGCCAGTTGCGCAGCGGCCAGGGGAGTCCGGCGGTGGGCAGCTGCTGGAAGACGAGCGCCCGGTTGGACGCGTACCCGGTCCGGTCGCCCGCCCAGAACGGGCTCGACGCCGACAGTGCCTGCAGGTGCGGCAGATACACCGCGAGAGCGTTGATGATCGGGAACACCTTGTCGACGTCGTCGACGCCCACGTGCACGTGGATGCCCCAGATCATCATGTTGCGTCCCCACCACTGCGTGCGCTCGATGAGCTTGTGGTAGCGGGTCTTGTCGGTGACGCTCTGGTCGTACCACTGCGCGAACGGATGGCTGCCGGCGCACAGCAGGTCGATGCCGTGCGGGTCGGTGTAGGTGCGCACCTCGGCGATCGCGTCCGCGATGTCGTCGACGGCGGCGGCGACCGTGTCGCCGATGCCGCTGGTCACTTCGACCGTGTTCGTGAGCAGCTCGCCGGTGACGGTGTAGCGCTCGAGCGCCGAGCGCTCCTCGAGGGCGGCGAGCAGCTCGGGGCCACGGGGGACCAGGTCTCCGGTGACGGTGTCGGCGAGCATCAGCTCCCACTCGAGCCCGACGGAGGAGCGGGCGGATGTCGCGAAGGGCACCGTCATGGGCACAGTCTGACATGGCGATGCGGCGCGCCTCGCGGCTTGCGGCACACCGCGTCATGTGTTGCACGAAGACCCATCGAGGCCGTCTGGTCAGCGACGAACGCGTGCTCCCGCCGGCGACGTCTTCGTCGTCCGAACCCTGTCGCGTCCGCGCGTGGTCGAATCGTGCGTTCTTCTTCTGGCAGAATAGAGGGCTGGATCACCCGCTCGACCCTCTATCCAGCGTGGAGATCCTCCCCTCAGAGCTTCCGCCGGGTGTGCACCCCACGCTCCAGGCGACCGGTTCAATCACTTTCCACACATTCAGGAGAATCGTGGCTGTCAAGATTCGTCTCAAGCGCCTCGGCAAGATCCGTGCGCCGTACTACCGCATCGTCGTGGCCGACTCGCGCACCAAGCGCGACGGTCGTGTGATCGAGGAGATCGGCAAGTACCACCCCACCGAGGAGCCCTCGTTCATCGAGGTCGACTCGGAGCGCGCGCAGTACTGGCTTTCTGTCGGTGCCCAGCCGACCGAGCAGGTGCTCGCCATCCTCAAGCTGACCGGCGACTGGGGTCAGTTCAAGGGCGACAAGAACGCGGTCTCGACCGTGAAGACCCGCGAGGACAAGGCCGCCTACGAGGCCGACGCCTCGAAGAAGTCGGTCATCAAGCCGAAGGCCGAGAAGAAGGCTGAGGAGCCCGCCGAGGCTCCCGCCGACGAGGCGACCGACGCGGCCGACGAGGCCGCCGAGTCCGCCGAGTAATCCGTTGCTCGCCGCCGCGCTCGAACACGTCGTCAAGGGGATCGTCGATCACCCGGACGATGTCCGCATCGACTCGTCCACATCGCCGCGAGGCGATGTGCTCGAGGTGCACGTCCACCCCGAGGACCGGGGTCGCGTGATCGGGCGCGGCGGCCGCACGGCCAAAGCCCTGCGCACCCTCATCTCTGCTCTCGCCGACGGCCGCCGTGTGCGCGTCGACGTCGCGGATGACTGAGGTGTCAGGCGAGAACAACGCGGGATCGGGCGCCGACGCCCGCAAGCCCGTGAACGCAGTACCCCCCACCGGCAAGACCCAGCTCCGCGTCGGCCGCCTCGTGAAGGCGCATGGCCTCAAGGGCGCGATCAAGCTCGAGCTCTACACCGACGATCCCGAGGGTCGCTTCGTCCCCGGTGCGACGTTCACCCTCCAGGTGCCGGAGTCCTCGCCGTGGCACGGCAAGCCGCTCACGGTTCGTGAGTTCAAGTGGATGAACAGCCACCCCGTCGCCTTCTTCGAGGGCGTGGACGACCGCGACGCCGCCGAGGGGCTCATCCGCGCGATCCTCTGGATCGACGAGGACATACAGGCCTCGCCCGTCGAGCAGGACGCCTGGTTCGATCATCAGCTCGTCGGACTCGACGTCGTGCGCGACGGTGAGACCGTCGGCAAGGTCGCGCGCGTCGACCACCTTCCCGCGCAGGACCTGCTCGTCGTGAAGGTCCGCGACGAAGAGGTGCTCGTGCCCTTCGTCAAGGCGATCGTGCCCGAGGTCGATGTCGCGGGCGGTCGCGTGATCGTGACGCCGCCCGCGGGACTCTTCGAAGAGATCCCCGACGAGGCCGGCGAGACGCCGTCCGCGTCCGCGGATGCCGCAGAGGGTTCCGCCGACTGACTCCACTTCACTGCGCGCTCGCGGCGACCGTGCGGCAGATGTGATCTCTGGGAAACACCGCGGGAAAGGCCCCGGAATCTCCGTCCGGGACCATCGAAGGCATGGGCGAAGTGCGCACCGTGTGCTCCTACTGCGGCGTCGGCTGCGGTATCTCGGTGACGACCTCACGGGCCGAGGCGGGGCATCCGCTCGCCATCGCGAAGGTGGCGGGCGACCGCGCGCACCCCACGAACGCCGGACGCCTCTGCACCAAAGGTGCCACGCATGCCGAGCTCATGCAGGCTCCCGGTCGCATGACGTCCGCCCACGTTCGGCCCTCTCGCGGCGAGCCGGCCGCGCCGGTGGCGGTCGATGATGCGGTGAAGGATGCTGCCGCCCGCCTCCGCGCGATCCTCGACGAGCACGGGCCAGACGCCATCGCCCTGTACGTGTCGGGGCAGATGAGCATGGAGGCGCAGTACCTCTCGAACAAGCTCGTCAAGGGATACCTCCGCGGCATCCACATCGAATCGAACTCGCGGCTGTGCATGGCGTCGGCCGGAACCGGATACAAGCAGTCGCTGGGCGCCGACGGTCCGCCCGGATCATACGAGGACTTCGATCGCGCCGACCTGTTCTTCGTGATCGGTTCGAACACGGCGGACTGCCACCCGATCCTTTTCCTGCGCATGGCAGACCGGCTGAAGGCGGGCGCGAAGCTGATCGTCGTCGACCCGCGCCGCACGACGACCGCTGAACGTGCGGACCTCTTCCTCCAGATCGCCCCGGGCACCGACCTCGCGCTGCTGAACGGTCTGCTGCACCTCCTGGTCGAAGCCGGCGATATCGACGAGGAGTTCATCTCCGCCCACACCGAGGGCTGGGAGCACATGGCCGAGCTTCTCGCCGAGTATCCGCCGGCGCGCGTCGCCGAGCTGACCGGGCTCGCCGAGGACGACATCCGCACCGCCGCCCGCTGGATCGGCGAGGCCGGTGAGTGGATGACCCTGTGGACCATGGGACTCAACCAGTCCACGCACGGCACGTGGTCGACGAACGCGATCTGCAACCTGCACCTCGCGACCGGCGCGATCTGCCGGCCGGGGAGCGGACCGTTCTCGCTCACCGGTCAGCCCAACGCCATGGGCGGCCGCGAGATGGGGTACATGGGCCCCGGACTGCCTGGTCAGCGCGCCGTCTTCAGCGCGCACGACCGCGCGTTCGTGGAGGACGTGTGGGGACTGGAGCCGGGCGCGATCCGTGCCGAGTCGGGCTCGGGCACGATCGACATGTTCCGCCGCGCCGCCGACGGGCAGATCAAGGCCGTCTGGATCATCTGCAGCAACCCGGTCGCCTCGGTGGCGAACCGCAAGACGGTGATCGAGGCGCTCGAGACCGCCGAGCTCGTCATCGCGCAGGACGTCTACACAGAGACCGCCACCACGGCGTACGCCGACATCCTGCTGCCGGCAACGCTGTGGGTGGAGGCCGACGGTGTCACGGTCAACAGCGACCGGACGCTCACGCTCGTCCGCGACGTCGTGCCGGCGCCGGGCGAGGCACAGCCCGACTGGATGACCATCTGCCAGATCGCGCGTGCGATGGGCTTCGATGGCTTCGATTTCTCCTCGAGCGAAGAGGTTTTCGACGAGATCCGCCGCTTCTGGAACCCGCAGACCGGATGGGACCTGCGCGGCGTGACGTACGAGCGTCTGCGCGAGACACCGGTGCAATGGCCTGCACCTCCGGACGACGCGAGGACGCGGCATCCGATCCGGTACGTCAACGACGGGGTGAGCCAGTCGCTGCACGTCGAGGACGACGGCACCGTACCGCGCCTGGCGTTCGCGACGCCGTCGCGGCGCGCTCAGTTCCTCGCGCGGCCCCACCTTGCGCCGGCTGAACTGCCCGACGACGACTACCCCTGGGTGCTGAACACTGGGCGCCTCCCGCACCACTGGCACACGCTCACCAAGACCGGCCGCGTCGCGAAGCTCACCAAGCTGCACCCCGGACCCTTCGTCGAGGTGCATCCGGTCGATGCGGAACGGCTCGGGATCGCCGAAGGCGACCAGGTCGAGGTCGCGTCGCGCCGTGGGCGGTTCGTGGTGCCCGCGGTGCTCACCGATCGCGTGCAGCCTGGGGGACTTTTCGCGCCCTTCCACTGGAACGACGAGCACGGCGAGTACGTGACCGTCAACGCGGTGACCAGCGATGCCGTCGACCCGCTGTCGTCGCAGCCCGAATTCAAGTTCGCGGCGGTCTCGCTTCGCCGCGTCGGACCCGCCGCCGGGGGAGCCGGATCGTCCACCGCGTCCGCGGACGAGGCACTCGCGAGCGCCGGCGTGCCCCTCGCACCGCCCGAGCTCAGCGACGTCGAGGGGGCGTACCTCGCCGGCTTTCTCTCGACCGTCCGGTCGGCGGTGCTCGCCCCCGGGGAGGTCCCGGTGCTGCCGGCCGAGGCTCCGCTCGGGGGGCTCGCGCGCGCGTGGTTCGACGGCGTGCTCGCCGGGGCGTTCTCGCGGATCTCTGTCGGGTCGGCGTCGGCCGAGGCGCTCGACGAGGTCGTGGTGCTGTGGGGCTCGCAGACCGGCAACGCCGAGGAGTTCGCCACTGCGGCGGCGTCCGCGCTCGGCGCCCGCGGCATTCCCGCGCGTGCCCGGAGCATGGCGGAACTGCGCGCGACGGACCTGACTGCGGTGAAGCGCCTCCTCGTCGTCACCTCCACGTTCGGCGACGGCGGGCCGCCCGACAACGCGGCCGCCCTCTGGCACGAGCTCAACGCCGACGGTGCACCCGAGCTGTCGGGGCTCCGCTACGCCGTCCTCGCCCTCGGCGACTCCAACTACGACGACTTCTGCGGTCACGGCCGCCGCCTCGACACGCGCCTGGGCGAGCTCGGCGCGACCGCGCTCCTCGACCGGGTCGATCTCGAGCCCGACGCCGACGGACCGCGCGAGGCGTGGCTGGCACAGGTTCTCGACACCCTGGCCGCCGAAGGGACGACGGGTTCGCCATCCGTCTCCTTCGCGGCGCCGCCGGCGAGACGGCTGTTCAGCCGGGCCAACCCGGTGCAGGCGCCTCTCGTGCGCAACGAGCTGCTGAGCGGCCCAGGGTCTCAGAAGGAGGTGCGGCGCTTCGCGTTCGACCTCTCGGACTCGGGCGCGACCTACGAGGCCGGCGACTCGCTCGGCGTCGTGTGCGCGAACGCGCCGGCCGTCGTCGCGGAATGGCTCGACGCGACCGGCATCGCGCCGCTCGAGATCGTGGAGATCGACGGCGAGGAGCGCACCTTCGCCGACGCGCTGCGGACGCGGCTCGACATCACCAAGACACCTGTCGATCTGGTGCGCTTCATCGCGGAGCGCAGCGGAGACAGCATGCTCGCGGGGCTCCTGCGCCGCGAGAACAAGGGCCGACTCGAGCAGTTCCTCTGGAGCCAGCAGGCGGTCGACCTGGTGCGCGACTTCCCGGTGGAGGCGACCGCCGCAGAGTGGGCCGGTGTGCTCAAGCGGCTGCAGCCGCGGCAGTACTCGATCTCGTCGAGCCCCAAGACCGACGCCGACATCGTGGAGCTCACAGTCTCGGTCGTCCGGTTCGAGACCGAGTCCGGACGCGCGCGGGGCGGTGTGTGCTCGACGTTCCTCGCGGACGGCGACGCCCTCGTAGCGCCGGTGTACCTGCAGCGCTCGCCCGCGTTCCGCCCGCCGACGTCGGGCGACACGCCCATGATCATGATCGGGCCGGGGACGGGCATCGCGCCGTTCCGCGCCTTCCTGCACGATCGCCGCGCCGACGGCCACACCGGCCGCAACTGGCTGTTCTTCGGCGAGCAGCACGCCGCGAGCGACTTCTACTATCGCGACGAGCTCGACCAGATGCGCGAGGACGGATTCCTCACGCGCCTCGACGTCGCATTCTCGCGCGACCAGCGGCAGAAGATCTACGTGCAGGACCGCATGGTCGAGCACGGCGCCCACCTGTGGCGCTGGCTTCAGGACGACGGCGCCCACGTCTATGTGTGCGGTGACGCGATGCGGATGGCCAAGGACGTCGACGCCACCCTCGTCGCGATCGCGCAGCAGCACGGAAAGCTCTCCGAAGAGGCGGCCGCCGAGTACGTGCGCGGCCTGGCCGCCGACGAGCGCTACGTCCGCGACGTCTACTGAGCTCCGATCGCGGCGCCCATCGGCTTCCGGGACGATCCGCGCGGCCGAGCTCCGCGTGGGCCACACCCGTTCATGTCGCCATCCCTCGCCCTCGTGTCGCGATTCCCGTCGCAAGGGCCGGGCCCTTGTGGTCGACAGAGGGACACGTCAGCGGGGCGCGCGGACATGCAGAAGAGCGGATGCCTCGGGGCCGAGGCATCCGCTCTTCTGTGGAGCGCGTGCGATCAGATGCGCTGCTTGGCGAGCGATGCTCGCGGGATCACGTACACGAAGACGGTCAGGAGCAGGAGCCCGACGTACGCGGCGACGAAGCCGTAGAACGCGGCCTGGTAGCCACCCGTCGCAAGCTGCGAGGCGTTGAGCACCTGGGGCACCAGGAACCCGCCGTAGGCGCCGATCGCCGAGATGAGCCCGAGCGCGGCGGCCGCCTTGCGGATCATCTTCGTGGCCTCGGGCGTACCCGGCTCGTAGCCGCGCGCCTGTGAACGGGCGGCGAAGATGCTCGGGATCATGCGGTACGTCGAGCCGTTGCCCATGCCCGTCGCCGCGAACAGCACGAGGAAGCACGCGAGGAACACGACGAAGTTGTGCAGCGGCAGCGTCCACACGAGCGCCAGCGCACCGAGCGCCATGACCGAGAAGGCCCCCACGGTCACGCGTGCGCCGCCGAAGCGGTCCGCGAGACGGCCGCCGTACGGGCGGGCGAGCGAGCCGACGAGCGCGCCCAGGAACGCCAGCGAGACCGCGGCCTGCCCGACCTGGATCGTGGAGAACTCCGGGAACTGGTCCGCGATGAGCTTCGGGAAGACGCTCGCGAAACCGATGAACGAGCCGAACGTGCCGATGTACAGCACCGCCATGATCCACAGGTGCCGTTCGCGCAGAGCGGCGGCCGAGCTGCCGAAGTCGGCCTTCGCGGACGAGAGGTTGTCCATGTAGCGCCAGGCGCCGAACATCGCGAGGAGGATCAGCGGGATCCACATCCAGCCGGCGAGCGAGATGTTGAGGGTCGCACCGGCACCGATCGTCACCGCGATCGGCACGGCGAACTGGGCGACAGAGGTGCCGAGGTTGCCTCCGGCCGCGTTCAGGCCGAGCGCCCAGCCCTTCTCCTTCTGCGGGAAGAAGTACGTGATGTTCGCCATCGAGCTCGCGAAGTTGCCGCCGCCGACACCCCCGAGCGCCGCGACGAGCAGCAGCACGCCGAACGGGGTCTCGGGGTTCGACACGACGATGCCGAGCAGCGTCGCCGGGATGAGCAGCAGCGCCGCCGAGACGATCGTCCAGTTGCGGCCCCCGAAGATCGCGACCATGAAGGTGTACGGGAAGCGCAGGGTCGCGCCGACGAGGCTCGGCAGTGAGATGAGCCAGAACGACTCCGAGCTGGTGAGCTGGAAGCCGGCCGCCGGCAGCATCACGACGACGATGCTCCACAGCTGCCAGATGATGAAACCGAGGAACTCGGCGAAGATGGACCAGCCGAGGTTGCGCCGGGCGATCGCGCGACCGGAGCTCGCCCAGAACGTCGGGTTCTCGGCGTTCCAGCCGTCGATCCAGCGGCCGGGGCGGCGCGTGAGGGTGACCGGCGTGTCGGCCGGCGAGATGGTGCGGGGCGGTGCAGCGGTATCCGTCATCGACGGCGTGTCGGTGGTTGTCATGGCGCCTCCCTGAGGTGAGCGGACACGGGGGGTGAGTGTGTCTCCACGCTAGAGACGCGGTGTTTCGGCCCTTCTGCCCGCGCGGTTACCTCTCGATCACTTCTCCATCACCCGCCGCAGCCGCACGAGGTGGGCGGGCCGTCACACGTCGGAAACACGAGGGCCTCCTAGACTCGAAGGCATGCGCGTCGACATCGTCACGATCTTCCCGACGTTCTTCGACGTGCTCGGCGTCTCGCTGATCGGGAAGGCCCGGGATCGCGGCATCCTGGACATGCACGTCCACGATCTGCGGGACTGGACCCACGACCGGCACCGCACCGTGGACGACACCCCATACGGCGGTGGCGCCGGCATGGTGATGAAGCCGGAACCCTGGGGCGAGGCCCTTGACGAGGTGCTGAGCGACGACGCCGTGCTGCTGGTGCCGTCGCCGGCGGGTGAGCTGTTCTCGCAGGCGATGGCGCGCGAGCTCGCCGACGAGAAGCACCTGGTGTTCGCCTGCGGCCGCTACGAAGGCATCGATCAGCGCGTCGTCGACCACTACTCGGCGCGCGGACGCGTGCGACTGGTGAGCCTGGGCGACTACGTGCTCAACGGGGGAGAGGTCGCCGCGATGGCGGTGATCGAAGCCGTGTCGCGGCTGATTCCGGGTGTGGTCGGCAACCCCGAGAGCCTCGTCGAGGAGTCGCACGAGCTCGGCCTGCTCGAGTACCCGAGCTACACTAAGCCCGCCGAGTGGCGTGGGCTCGAGGTTCCTCGGGTGCTGCTCAGCGGCAACCACGGTGCGATCGCCGCGTGGCGGCACGAGCAGAGCCTCGCCCGCACCCGAGCGCACCGGCCCGATCTGCTGCAGGAGCCGGATCCCGCGGCCTGAACGCCGACGGATGCCGCGTGCCGGCGGCACCTGCCTCTCGTGGCAGCGGTGCGGGCCATCCTTCGTGGTGTCGGGCGGGGCCGTGTTGTCAGGCGGGGTCGATCACGTTGAGCCGGTAGCCGCGCTTGACGACGGTCTTCACGAGATCGGGAACGCCCAGTGACTCGCGGAGTCTCGCGACGGCCATCTCGACCGCGTGCGTGTTCTCTCCGGAGCGTGGCAGCACCGCCTGCAGGCGCGGCCGCGACACCACCCCGCCCTGGGCGTCGAACAGCGCGGCGACGATGTCGGTGGCGCTTCGCGACAGCGGGATGTGGCGGCCGTCCAGCACGACGCCCGTGCTGCGCAGTTCCAGACGCCCCGCCGAGGTCGCAAGCGACGCCGCGCCGCCACCGCCGAAGTGGGTGACGACGGCGCGCACGAGGGAACCGAGGCGACCGCGCTCGGCGATCAGCGGCCGAAGCCCGGCCTCCTGCAGCGGCCCGGCGGTGATCGGTCCGACGGCGGCCATGAGCAGGCGTCCCTCCGCTTCGCGGTCGACGATCTCGTCGAGCACGGCCTCGTTCCGCGCAGCGGCGATCCACTCCGCCGCGCCGGGAGCGGACGTGAAAAGGACGGCGTCGACCTCGCCCTGCGCCGCCGCTATGACGGAGCGCGAGACGGCCGCCGGGTCGGGAGGAGGACCCCAGCGGTACACCGTGAGGCTCACAACGTCGGCGCCTGCGCCCTCGAACAGCTCGTCGAGGCCGTCGGCGCCCGACCCGTGGTGCTGGACGGCGACGCGCTTGCCCGCGACACCCTCGGCGAGAAGGAACTCTCCGAGCTCTGCCGAGGTCTCGGACTCGGCAACCCAGTCGGCGGTGAGGCCCGCCTGCTGGATGGCGCCGCGCGCCTTCGGCCCACGCGCCACGATCTGGGCGCGTGACAGGGCGAGATGGAGCTCGTCGAGCAGTCCGGCTTCGTCGGCGGCCTCCATCCAGCCTCGGAAGCCCACGCCGGTCGTGGCGACCACCACGTCCGGTTGCAGCGCGATCAGCTCGCGTGTCGCCGCGATGAGCGCGTCGTCGTCGATGTGGGGCACGATCGTCAGCGCGGGCGCGTGGCGCACCTGCGCGCCGTGACGCTCGAGCGCGGCCGCCAGCTCGGACGATCGACGATCGACGGCGATGACGATCGTGCAGCCGTCGAGCGCGGCGGAAAGGGTGGGGCGCGGGGTGGAGCTCAAAGGACGATGTCACCTGCCAGTTGGGGGTCGGGCAACAGCAGCCCGGCGCGAGCGACCTCGCCGACCACGATGACCGCCGGGTTGCGGACGCCGGCGATGCCCGCATCGACGACGACCGAGCCCAGCGTACTGCGCGTCGTGCGCTGATCGCGGTGATGGCCACGTTCGACGATCGCGACGGGGCGGTCCGCAGGAACCCCGGCGTGCAGCGCGTCCGACACGATGCGCGGCAGAGCGCCCACCCCCATCAGGATGACCGTCGTGACGGAGTCGTCGCGGAGGGCCGAGAGCGTGGCCTCGGTGACCTCGGACGGCCCGTTCACGATGTGCACCGCTCCCGCGACGCCGCGGTGCGTGATCGGGATGCCGGCGGCCTGAGGCACGGCGACGGCGCTGGAGATGCCGGGCACGACGTCGACCGGGATGCCGGCGGCGAGGCACGCTGCGACCTCTTCGCCGCCGCGGCCGAAGACGAAGGGGTCACCGCCCTTGAGGCGCACCACGCGCTTGCCCGCGCGCGCACGGTCGACGAGGAGCTCGTTGATCTCGTCCTGCGGCACCGGGTGGTGCCCGGGGAGCTTGCCCACGTCGATGATCTCGACGTCAGGGCCGACGTGGTCGCGGATGTCGGTCGGCCCGAGCCGGTCCATCACGACGACCTCCGCTCGCGTCAGCAGGCGCCATGCTCGGAGCGTGAGCAGATCGATGGGTCCGGGTCCGCCGCCGACGAGGTCGACGCGTCCGACGGTGCGCTTCGCCGTTCCGGTCATCGGTCGCCCTCCCAGCGGACGAGGACGTGTCCGTCGTCGATGGCGACGGGCCAGACGTGGAGGCTCTTCGGCTCCTTGCCCTGTGTGTCCAGGCAGATGCCGGTGCGCAGATCGAACACCTGCTTGTACATCGGCGATGCGACCGTGGGGATGTCCTGGCGCGTGCCGACGATGCCGCGGGAGATGACGTGCGCGTGGCTGTACGGATCGAGGTTCGACACGGCGTGAACGCGACCCGCCGCGCCGTCCGGGCCGTGGAGGAGGAAGAGCGCGATCTGCGTGCCGCCCAGGAGGGCGGCGCGGCCGCGCTCCACCTCGAGGTCGTCCAGTGCGCACACGCGCACCCATCCGTCCGGGGCGGTGTACTCGGCCGTCTGCGGGTCGACGAGGGTCATCGGCGCACCTCCAGGGTCGTTCCGGCGATGAGCACGCGTGAGTCGGCGCGCTCGTCCTCGGTGGCGGGTCGGGGCTGCCCGCGCTCGGCGGTGTAGGCCAGCGAGGGGTCGGGGGTGGTCGGCGCGTTGACGAAGGACGCGAACCGGCGGAGCTTCTCGGGGTCTTCGAGGGTCGCCTTCCACTCGTCCTCGTACGAGTCGAGGTGGGCTGCCATCGCCGCGTCGAGGTCGGCGCAGATGCCGAGGCTGTCATCGAAGATGACCTCGCGGAGCCCTTCGATGCCGCCGTCCAGGTCCTCGAACCACGGCGCGGTGCGCTGCAGACGGTCGGCGGTGAAGATGTAGTACATCAGGAACCGGTCGATGGCTGTGAGGAGCTCTTCGTCGCTGAGCCCCTCGGCGAGCAGCACCGCGTGGCGCGGCGTGAAGCCGCCGTTGCCGCCGACGTACATGTTCCACCCGGCCTCGGTCGCGATCACGCCGACGTCCTTGCCGCGGGCCTCTGCGCATTCGCGCGCGCAGCCCGACACGCCCAGCTTGATCTTGTGCGGCGAGCGCAGCCCGCGATAGCGAAGCTCGAGCTGCACGGCCATGCCCACGGAGTCCTGCACGCCGTAGCGGCACCAGGTCGATCCGACGCACGACTTGACCGTGCGCAGCGACTTGCCGTACGCGTGGCCGGACTCGAAGCCCGCGTCGACGAGCCGCTTCCAGATGTCGGGGAGCTGCTCGAGACGGGCGCCGAACATGTCGATGCGCTGGCCGCCCGTGATCTTCGTGTAGAGACCGAAGTCCTTCGCGACCTGTCCGATGACCAGCAGTCCCTCGGGGGTGATCTCGCCGCCGGGGATGCGGGGTACCACCGAGTAGCTGCCGTCCTTCTGAAGGTTCGCCATCACGTGGTCGTTGGTGTCCTGCAGAGCTGCGTTCTCACCCTCGAGCACGTGGCCGTGCACGAGCGTCGACAGGATGCTGGCGAGGGCGGGCTTGCAGATGTCGCAGCCGCGACCGGTGCCGAAGCGTTCGATGACGGCGCTGAAGGTCTCGAGGCCGGACACCCGCACCGCGTCGAACAGCTGGCGACGCGACATGTCGAAGTGCTCGCAGATCGCGTTGCTCAGCGCTGCCCCGGACTTCGCGAGCTCGGTCCCGACGATCTTCTTGACCATCATCACGCACGAACCGCACGCAGCCCCGGCCTTCGTGCAGGACTTGACGGCCGCGACATCCGTGCAGCCCTCCTCGTGCACCGCGTGACGAATCGCGCCCGCTGTGACGCTGTTGCACGAGCACACCAGCGCTTCATCGGGGAGGTCGCCGGTCGGTGCGGCGACGCCGCCCTCGGGCATGAGGTAGGCGGCCGGGTCACCGCCGAGCGCGCTTCCGACGAGCGGCCGGAGCGACCCGTACGCCGACGCGTCGCCGACGAGGATGCCGCCGAGCAGCGTCTTCGCGTCGTCCGAGAGCACGAGCTTCTTGTAGACGCCGGCCACGGGGTCGGCATACGTGACGTCGAGAGCGCCGGGCGTCTCGGCGAAGGCGTCGCCGAAGCTGGCCACGTCGACGCCCGACAGCTTGAGCTTCGTCGACAGGTCGTAGCCGGGGAAGGATGCCTCGCCCCCGAGAAGACGTGTCGCGGCGACCTCGGCCATGGCGTAGCCAGGGGCCACGAGGCCGACGCACATGCCTTCGTAGTTCGCGACCTCGCCGATCGCCAGCACGCGCGGGTCGGAGGTCTGGCAGCCGTCGTCGATCAGTACGCCGCCGCGGGGGTGCACGTCCAGGCCTGCGGTGCGCGCGAGCTCGTCGCGCGGGCGCACGCCGACGGTGAACACCACGACGTCGGTGCGCGCGTAGGTCCCGTCGCGGAATTCGAGGCCTGTCACCTGTCCGGAGCGGTCCGGGTCGAGGCGCGTGGTGACCGCCTCGGTCTTGACCGCGATGCCGCGCGACTCGATGAGCCGACGCAGCGCGTTGCCGGCAGGCAGGTCGAGCTGGGCCGACATCAGCCGGTCGGAGGACTGCACCACCGTGCAGTCGACCTCGAGCCCCTGGAGCGCGCCCGCGGCCTCCAGGCCCAGCAGCCCGCCGCCGATGACGGTTCCCACGAGGGGACGCCCGAGCTCCTGCGAGCGGCGCTGGACGAACTCCTCGAGCTTCTCGACGTCGTCGAGCGTGCGGTAGACGAAGCATCCCTCGAGGCCGAAGCCGTCGACTGCGAGGCGTGCGGCGTACGAGCCGGTCGCGAGGATGAGCCGGTCGTATGCGACGCTCGTGCCGCTGCGCGTCGTCACGCGCCGTGCGGCACGGTCGATGCGGGTGACGGCCTCGCCACGGAGGAACCGCACGCGCTCGTCCTCGAGCACCGCCCGCTCGAGCTCGAGGTCCTCGGCGGAGGCGCCCGCGAAGAACCCGGTCAGGCCCACCCGGTCGTAGGGGTGGCGCTCCTCCTCGCCGATGAGTGTGATGCGCCACTCTTCGCCGGCCCGGCTGAGCAGGCTCTCGACGAACCGGTGCGCGACCATGCCCGCGCCGACGACCACCACATGGGTGCCGAGGGCAGGGGTCTCGTTCATGGCGTCACCGTACGCCGCTGCTGTTGCGGTGGCGTCAGCGTCATGTTTCCGGCTGTTGACACGGTCGCGGTGGGCCATGGCTCCTCCTCGGGGCGGACGACTCGGTGATGCTGACGCTACGAGCGGGGTGTTTCACCTCCCGGTCGGCGGCGGTTACCCCGAGCGAACGTTTCTCTCACACGGCACGGAATGGCGATGTGAGAACGGATGCCGCGGCGCGCGCCTACCCTGTCCGCGGCGTCCGCGCCAGCCCGAGCCGCCGATTCGCCTCGGAACGCTAGGGTGAAGGCCCTGCCGAAATGGAGGTCGCATGCAGATCTGGCCCGGTTCCCCGTACCCCCTGGGGGCGACGTTCGACGGGAGCGGCACCAACTTCGCCCTCTACAGCGAGGGAGCCGAGCATGTCGAGCTGTGTCTGTTCGATGACGACGGCGTGGAGACCCGCGTCGAGCTGCTGGACGTTGACGCGTTCGTGCACCACGGCTACCTGCCCTCCGTGCAGCCGGGTCAGCGATACGGTTACCGGGTCCACGGAGAGTACGACCCGGCGAAGGGCAAGCGGTTCAATCCCAACAAGCTCGTGCTCGATCCCTACGCCAAGGCCGTCGAGGGCCAGGTGGAGTGGGGCCAGCCTGTGTTCGGGTACGACTTCGGCGATCCCGACTCGCGCAACGACGAGGACTCCGCCTCGCACCAGATGATGGGCGTGGTCGTGAACCCGTACTTCGACTGGAGCGGCGACCGCCTGCCGAAGACCCCCTACTCCGAGACGTTCATCTACGAGGCCCACGTGCGAGGTCTCACCCAGCTCCACCCGGCTGTGCCCGAGGAGATCCGCGGCACGTACAGCGCGATCGCGCACCCCGCGATCATCGAGCATCTGCAGAAGCTGGGAGTGACGGCGATCGAGCTGATGCCGGTGCATCAGTTCGTCAACGACTCCGTGCTCGAGGAGAAGGGCCTCTCGAACTACTGGGGCTACAACACCATCGCGTTCTTCGCGCCGCAGAACACCTACTCGTCCAGCGGTCAGCGGGGCCAGCAGGTGCAGGAGTTCAAGGCGATGGTGAAGGCGCTGCACGCGGCCGGGATCGAGGTGATCCTCGATGTGGTCTACAACCACACGGCGGAGGGCAACCACCTGGGCCCGACCCTGTCGATGCGCGGCATCGACAACGAGGCCTACTACCGGCTCGAAGAGGACGACAAGCGCTATTACACCGACTACACGGGCACCGGCAACAGCCTGAACGTGGGCAACCCCCACACTCTGCAGCTGATCATGGACTCGCTGCGCTACTGGGTGCTCGAGATGCACGTCGACGGGTTCCGCTTCGACCTCGCGTCGACTCTCGCGCGCGAGTTCTACGAGGTGGATCGTCTGGCCGCGTTCTTCGAGCTCGTGCAGCAGGACCCGGTGGTCTCGCAGGTGAAGCTCATCGCCGAGCCGTGGGACGTCGGCCCTGGCGGGTACCAGGTGGGCAACTTCCCTCCGCAGTGGACCGAGTGGAACGGCAAGTACCGCGACACGGTCAGGGACTTCTGGCGCGGCGAGCCGGCGACCCTCGGAGAGTTCGCCTCTCGCCTCACCGGATCGGCGGACCTGTACGAGCACTCCGGACGCCGGCCTGTGGCATCCATCAACTTCGTCACCGCCCACGACGGCTTCACCCTGCGTGATCTCGTCTCGTACAACGAGAAGCACAACGACGCCAACGGCGAGGAGGGCCGCGACGGCGCCGACGACAACCGTTCCTGGAACAGCGGCGCCGAAGGGCCGACGGACGACCCGGAGATCCTCGCCCTCCGTGCGCGCCAGCAGCGCAACTTCATCGCGACGCTGCTGCTCTCGCAGGGCGTCCCGATGCTGCTGCACGGCGACGAGCTCGGCCGCACCCAGCGCGGCAACAACAACGGCTACGCGCAGGACAACGAGCTCACGTGGATCGACTGGTCCGCGCCGGATCAGCCGCTGGTGGAGTTCACGGCGGCCCTCGCGCGGCTGCGCCGGGAGCACCCGACCTTCCGTCGACGGCGATTCTTCGACGGCCGGCCAGTGCGCCGGGAAGAGGGAGCACCGCTCCCCGACATCGTGTGGGCGCGGCCCGACGGCTCGCAGATGCAGCCGGAGGACTGGGGCTCGGGGTTCGGCCGGGCGGTCGCCGTGTTCCTCAACGGCGACGGCATCCGGGAGCGCGACCGCCGGGGCGAGGCGATCACGGACGATCATTTCATCGTCCTGTTCAACGCGGGCGACGATCATGTCGACTTCCTCATACCCGAGGTCGAGTTCAGCCCCGAGTGGGACGTGATCGTCGACACCGCGGGAGTGCACGCCGACACCGAGCCGGTCGTCCCCGGCTCGACCTTGTCCGTGCAGGCGCGTTCTCTGATGGTGCTGCGCGAGCACGAGCTGCCCGAGCCGGAGGTGGACCACTCGGTCGCCGCGTCCCTCGCCGTGACCACGGTGGCGGGGCTCGACGAGGTGCCCGGCGCCGCGCCGCGTCCTGAGCTCAGCCGCTGAGAGGAGCCCCCGTGCCCCCGCGCCGCCCGACCTCGACCTACCGCCTCCAGCTCCGGTCGTCGTTCACGCTCGACGACGCCGCCGCGCTCCAGGGCTACCTGAGTGACCTCGGCGTCGACTGGGCGTACTTCTCACCGATCCTCACGGCGTCGGCGGGATCCGATCACGGGTATGACGTCGTGGATCCCACGGGGGTCGACCCGTCCCGCGGCGGCCCCGCCGGGCTCGAGCGCGCATCGCGCGCCTTCCACGATGCCGGGCGCGGGCTGCTCGTCGACATCGTGCCGAACCACGTCGGCGTCGCACGCCCCGAGGAGAACCCGTGGTGGTGGGACGTGCTCACGCACGGCCGCTCATCGCGGTACGCGCCCGCCTTCGACATCGACTGGGAATTCGGGGCGGGCAGGGTGCGGCTCCCGGTGCTGGGAGACGACATCGCCGAAGCGGCGAGCTCGGGCGTGCTCCGGGTCGAGGCGGGAGAGCTGCGGTACTACGACCGCCGCTTCCCGCTCGCCCCCGGCACCGCTTCCGACGGGGAGGACGTGCTCCGAGTCCATGACCGGCAGCACTACGAGCTCATGTCGTGGCGGCGTGAGGCGGACGACCTGAACTATCGCCGCTTCTTCGGCGTTTCGAGTCTCGCCGCGGTGCGCGTCGAGGACCCGACGGTGTTCGACGAGACCCACACCGAGGTGCGCCGCTGGTTCGCGGAAGGGCTGGTCGACGGACTGCGCGTGGATCATCCGGACGGGCTGCGCGCCCCGGTCGAGTATCTCGAGCGGCTCGACGCCCTGACCGGCGGTGCGTACCTCCTGGTCGAGAAGATCCTCGAACACGGCGAAGCCCTGCCCCAGTTCTTCGCCGCCGACGGCTCGACGGGGTACGAGGCGCTCGCGGACATCGACCGCGTCCTCGTGGATCCGCAGGGCGAACCCGCGCTGGATGCGCTGGACGCCGGCCTGCGCGAACGATCGGGCCTTCCTGCGGCGATGCCCTGGTCTGAGGTCATCGCGGCCACCAAACGCGCGATCGGCGAGGGCATCCTGCGCTCGGAGGTCCGCAGGCTCGCCCGCGATCTGCATGCCGCGGACGACTCCGGCGTGGAGGACGCCCTCGTCGAGCTGCTCGCCCGGTTCCCCGTCTACCGCTCGTACCTCCCCGCCGGTGCCGAGCATCTGCAGCAGGCGGCCGCGCAGGCGCGGCAGCACCGGCCCGATCTCGTGCCGGTGATCGACGCCGTGCTGCCGACGCTCCTCGAGCCGGGGCATCCGGCCGCGCTCCGCTTCCAGCAGACGAGCGGCATGGTGATGGCGAAAGGCGTCGAGGACACCGCCTTCTATCGCGCCACGCGTCTGGGCACCCTCACCGAGGTGGGCGCCGACCCGTCTGTCTTCGCCCTGTCGGTGAGCGAGTTCCACGCGGCACAGGCGGCGCGCCACGCGGCGTGGCCGCACTCGATGACGACGCTCTCGACGCACGACACCAAGCGGGGCGAAGACGTGCGCGCTCGTCTCACGGTGCTGTCCGAGATTCCCGAGCGCTGGGCGGAGGTGCTGGACGAGCTGACGGATGCCGCGACCACCGGCCACGGCCCCTTCGATGCACTGCTGTGGCAGGCGATCATCGGCGCGTGGCCGGCGTCGCGCGAACGGCTCCACGGCTACGCCGAGAAGGCGGCGCGAGAGGCCGGCGAGGCGACCACATGGCTGGCCCCAGACACGGACTTCGAGCGGCGGATGCATGCCGTGGTGGACGCCGCCTTCGACGATGCGGACGTGACCGCGCGCGTCGAGTCCTTCGTCGCGGAGATCGAGGGCGCCGGCTGGTCGAACTCGCTCTCGGCAAAACTCCTCCAGCTCACCGGGCCGGGTGTGCCCGACGTGTACCAGGGCAGCGAGCTCTGGGAGCAGAGCCTCGTCGACCCCGACAATCGGCGCGCCGTCGACTTCGACGAGCGGCGCCGCCTGCTCGCGCGCATCGATGCGGGTGACCATCCCGTCGTCGACCGCACCGGCGCGGCGAAGCTGCTCGTCACCTCGCGCGCGCTTCGGCTGCGACGCGAGCGTCCGGACCTGTTCACGCGCTATACGCCCATGACGGTGGTGGGCTCAGCGGCGGACCACGCGGTCGCCGTGGACCGCGGCGGTGCTGTCGCCGTGGCCACGCGGCTGCCCGTCGCCCTCGCTGCACGCGGGGCGGCCGGAGGCTCACCCTGGGAGGACACCGTGCTGCTGCGCCACAGCGGACCCACGACCGATGTGCTCACCGGACGCGCCTTCTCAGGCAGCATCCGTCTTGCGCAGCTGCTGGAGCGCTATCCGGTCGCCCTGCTGGTCGCGGAGGAGGCGCCGTGATCCCGGAGGTCTGGGCTCCGCGGGCGGCCGCGGTGGCGCTGCGCGCCCCGAGCCGTGGCGACGACATCCCTCTCCAGCGCCGCGAGGGAGGGTGGTGGCGCGCCGACATCGAGCTGGAGTCGGGGGAGGAGTACGGCTTCGTCCTCGACGGCGCGGATGCCGCGCGCCCCGACCCTCGCTCGCGCCGACAGCCCCGCGGAGTCCACGACCTCAGCGCGGTCTTCGATCCGGGCGAACATGAGTGGCGGGATGCCGCCTGGACGGGACGACAGCTCGCCGGCGGTCTCGTCTACGAGCTCCATCTCGGCACGTTCACGCCGGAGGGGACGCTGGACGCAGCGGCCGAGCGGCTCGCCCACCTCGTCGACCTCGGCGTGGACTTCGTGGAGCTGCTCCCGGTCAACAGCTTCAACGGCGTCCACAACTGGGGCTACGACGGCGTGCTCTGGTACGCCGTGCACGAGGCTTACGGAGGACCGGCCGCATATCAGCGCTTCGTGGACGCCTGCCATGCCGCCGGCCTCGGCGTCATCCAGGACGTGGTGTACAACCACCTGGGACCGAGCGGCAACTACCTGCCCGAGTTCGGGCCCTACCTCCGCGACGCGGAGGCGAACACGTGGGGCTCCTCGATCGATCTCGATGAGGCGGAGGTCCGTCGCCACATCATCGACAACGCGCTGATGTGGCTGCGCGACCACCACGTCGACGGGCTGCGCCTGGACGCCGTCCACGCGCTCGTCGACAACCGGCCGGTGCACATCCTGCAGGAGCTGGCCGAGTCTGCGGATGCCCTGAGCGCGCACCTCGGCCGGCCCCTGACCCTGATCGCCGAATCCGACATGAACGATGCGCGGCTCATCGCGGCGAGAGAGGCAGACGGCTACGGCCTCACGGCGCAGTGGAGCGATGACTACCACCACGCGCTCCACGTCGCACTCACCGGCGAGACGAGCGGCTATTACGCCGACTTCGCTCCGCTGAGCGCACTGGTGAAGGCGTCGACCCGCGGATTCTTCCACGATGGGACCTGGTCGTCGTTCCGCAGCCGAAACCACGGGCATCCCATCGATCCGCGCATCCCCACATGGCGACTCGTCACCTTCTCACAGGACCACGACCAGGTCGGCAACCGCGCGGCCGGCGACCGCCTCTCGCAGTCGCTCGACGAGGGCGGCCTCGCCATCGCCGCGGTCCTCACCGTGCTGTCGCCGTTCACGCCGATGCTCTTCATGGGCGAGGAATGGGCCGCATCGACGCCGTGGCAGTTCTTCACCTCGCACCCGGAGCCCGAGCTCGGCGAGGCCACTGCCCGCGGCCGGAGGGCGGAGTTCGCGCGGATGGGGTGGGATGAGTCGATCGTCCCAGACCCGCAGGACCCCGAGACCTTCCAGCGGTCGAAGCTGCGGTGGGATGAAAAGGATGCCGGCGTCCACGCGCGCATCCTGGGTCTCTATCGGCGGCTGATCGCGCTGCGTCGGCTGCGTGGCGAGTTCGCCGACCCGGACTTCCGGGCGGTGGAGGCCGCGGCGGACGAAGAGCGGCGGTGGTTCCGCCTGCGCAGGGGTCGCTCGGAGATCGTCGTGAACTTCGCGCCCGAGGCTGTCAGCCTCCCCTTGGCGGGCGCCGACGAGGTGCTGCTGGCGACCGACCCCCGGGCGACGATCGATGACGGCGAGCTCTCCCTGCCCCCTCGCTCGGCGATCGTCGTGACCCTGGCCGGGGGCTGAACTCAGGGGACCCCGAGCCAGGAGCGGTCGGTCAGGACGATCGGGCCTTCCTCGGTGATCGCGACGGTGTGCTCGGCGTGCGCGCCGCGCGATCCGTCCACAGAGCGCAGCGTCCACCCGTCGGGGTCGGTCACCAGTTCGTCGGTGGTCTGGAGGAACCACGGCTCGAGGGCGACCACGAGTCCGGCCCGGAGCGGATAGCCGCGCCCCGCTTTTCCGTCGTTGGGCACGTGTGGATCGCCGTGCATGATCTTGCCGACGCCGTGTCCGCCGAAGTCCGTGTTGATCGAGTAGCCGTCCGCGTGCGCGACCGCGGCGATGGACGCCGAGATGTCGCCGATGCGGTTGCCCAACGTCGCCGCACCGATGGCGGCCTCCAGCGCCCGCTCGGTCGTGTCGATGAGTGAGAGGTCCTCGTCGCGCGGCGTGCCCACGACGAAGGAGACCGCGGAGTCGGCGACCCAGCCATCCACCGACACGGCGAAGTCCAGTGAGACCAGGTCACCGTCGCGCAGGGCGTAATCGAAGGGGAGGCCGTGCAGGACCGCATCGTTCACCGACGTGCAGATCACCTTCCCGAAGGGACGGGCGCCGAACGACGGGTGGTAGTCGATGTAGCAGGATTCGGCCCCGGCGCGGCGGATGAGCTCGTGCGCGCGTCGGTCGATCGCGAGGAGGTTCGTGCCCACCTTGGTCTCGTCGCGCAGCGTCGCGAGGGTCTCGGCGACGAACCGCCCGGCGGGCTTCATCGCCTCGATCTCGGCAGGTGTGCGCAACTCGATCATGTGGAGAATCCTCTCGTTCCCTCCCATTCTGTCGGACCGGTCGGCGCAGGGCTGTGAGGATGCTCCGCGGCACGCGGAAGCGGACCACCGGGGTCGCTCGCGGGCGTAGCATCAGTGGCATGTGGCTGCGTCGCGCGTTCTTCGGCTGGCTGATTCCGGCCGCCTTCCTGCTGCCGCTGTGGCTCCTCGTCGGCTGGGCCGTGTTCAACGCCGGCGGGTGGGCGTTCCTGTGGGTCCTGTTCCTGGCCATTCCGGGCGTCTTCCTGTGGCAGCTGCTCCTGACGCTGCTGGTGCGGGCCCGTGGAACTGTGCGGGCTCACCGCGCCGTCTCCTGGTGGGATGTGCTGGGCTTCACGGTCTGGCACCTCCTTGTGATCTCGCTCGGCTTCTTCGCGGAGGCATGGTGGGCGCCCGTGATGGTGGTCGCCATCCTCGCCGGTGTCGGGCTCTTCTGGCTCGAGCTGTGGCAGCTGTGGAGTGAGGCGCGGCCCTCGCGGTTCGTCCTGCGCACCTCGGAGGGCGTCGCGTACATCCCCGCTCAGACGGATGCGCCCGAGGCGGCTCCGCGCGAGGTCATCGTCATCACCGAGAAGCAGACGCCGCCGGCGAACTGACGCGTTTTGGCCGGGTGCGGCATCCATGGCAGAATGGATGTTTGTGCCCTGACCGGTTCTGCCTCAGGGGAACCAGCTGTACGGCGTCATGCCGGAGGCCTGCGGCACTCTCATTCCTTTACCATCCTTCCCGTGGTCGACCTGTGGCGGCCGCAGAGAGAGACGATCATGCAGATCCTCGACGCCGTCGACGCGGCTTCGCTCCGCTCCGACATCCCCGTTTTCAACGCCGGCGACACCGTCAAGGTGCACGTCAACATCACCGAGGGCAACCGCTCGCGCATCCAGGTCTTCCAGGGTGTCGTCATCGGCCGCTCGGGCGACGGCGTCCGCGAGACCTTCACCGTCCGCAAGATCAGCTTCCAGGTCGGCGTCGAGCGCACCTTCCCGGTGCACTCCCCGGTCATCGACCACATCGAGGTCGTGACGCGCGGTGACGTGCGTCGCGCGAAGCTGTACTACCTGCGCAACCTCCGTGGCAAGAAGGCCAAGATCAAGGAGAAGCGCGAGAGCAACTGACGCTTCGCCGTCAGCGTTTCCACGAAACCCCGGACCCGTGAGGTCCGGGGTTTCGTCGTACTCCGCCAGGGGCCGGAGTATGCGACCCTTGAAGGCGGGCTCGCTGCGACCGTCGGCACCCGCGAAGGAACTCATGACGACCGAGAAGTCGGCTCCGGCCGAGCCGGCGCCCGGGCCCGAGCCCGCCGCGACCATCCAGCCGCGTCGCCGGGGCTGGCTGGTGTTCCTGCGCGACGTGGTCGTGATCATCCTGATCGCGGTGCTCGTCTCGCTCGTCGTCAAGACGTTCCTCGTGCGGTCGTTCTACATCCCCTCCGGATCGATGGAGGACACCCTCCACGTCAAGGACCGCATCCTCGTCGACGAGATCACGCCGCGGTTCGGCAGCTACGAACGCGGCGACATCGTCGTCTTCCAGGATCCGGGCGGCTGGCTCCCTCCCAGCACCGAGCCCGCGCGTCCGCCGGTCGTCGAGGGCGTCGAGTGGGTGCTCTCGCTCGTCGGTCTGGCAGCGCCCGACAGCGACGACCATCTCGTCAAGCGCATCATCGGCCTCCCGGGCGATCATGTCGTGTGCTGCAACGCCATCGGGCAGATCACCGTCAACGATGTGCCGATCGACGAGGCCGCCTATCTCAAGCTGCCGGAAGGTGAGACCGCGGCCTCGGGAGACCCGTTCGACGTCACAGTCCCCGCGGACAGCCTCTGGGTGCTCGGCGACAACCGGTACCGCTCGAAGGACTCGCGGTACAACACCGATCAGCCCGGCAAGGGCTTCGTGCCGATCGACAACCTCGTCGGCCGCGCGTTCCTCGTGACCTGGCCCTTCGACCGCTTCGGGCTGCTCGACTTCCATCACGAGGTGTTCGCCGGGGTTCCCGACGCGGAACCGGAGGGCGGCGGGCAGTGACCGCCGCCGAGCCCCGTCTCACGCTCGAGCGCCGACTGCTGCGCGAGCACACGCTCGTCATCGCGTGCGACGAGGTGGGACGAGGCGCCTTGGCGGGTCCGGTCGCGGTCGGAGCGGCGGTCGTGGACGCCCCCCGCTCGCGTAAGCGCATCCCTCCAGGCCTGCGGGACTCGAAGCTGGTGCCCGAGCCCAAGCGCGCCGACGTCGCGGCGCGCGCGGCGTCGTGGGTCGCGGCGAGCGCCGTCGGCTGGGCGAGTTCCGAGGAGATCGACGAGATCGGCATCATGCGCGCTCTGGGGCTCGCCTCGATCAGGGCGATCGCGGACCTGCGCGCGCACGGCGTCGTCCCCGAGGACGCGATCGTCATCCTCGACGGCAACTACGACTACATCCGTCCCGCCGGGGAGTGGGGCCTCATGGTGCGACCGGTGATCAAAGCCGATCGCGACTGCGCATCGGCGGCGGCAGCGTCCGTCATCGCCAAGGTCGCCCGCGACCGCCTCATGACCGAGCTGCACGACGAGCTCCCTGCGTACAACTGGGCCCGCAACAAGGGCTACGCCAGCCCCGACCACCGCGAGGCGATCCGCACCCACGGCATCAGCCGGCACCATCGCGCATCGTGGTCGATCGCAGAGGCGCCGACGCTCTTCTGAGCGCGCCCCGCACGCGCGCGGGTCGCCGGGCCCGCGCGCGCCCATAGGATGGATGCACCATGGATGACGAGGTCTTCGAAGACTACGACCGCGAGCTCGAGCTCGCTCTGTACCGCGAGTACCGCGATGTCGTCTCGCAGTTCCAGTACGTGATCGAGACGGAGCGGCGCTTCTACCTCGCGAACGAGGTCAACGTCGTGCGCCGCGACACCGAGCACGACTTCTACTTCGAGATCTCGATGTCGGACGTGTGGGTCTGGGACATCTACCGCGCCGATCGCTTCGTCAAGGCGGTGCGCGTTCTCACGTTCAAGGATGTCAACGTCGAAGAACTGTCGCGTCGCGACTTCCACCTCCCTGAAGAGCTCTCGCTCGACAGCTGAGCAGCGCCGGGCGCTTCCTCCCCAGGCCGCTCGCTCAGAGACTCCGGGCGAGTTCTGAACGGATGCCGCGACCCCGCGCTCGCGCGAGCCCCCGGCGCGCGACGATGCCGGGATGGCAGATAAAGACGTTCTCGGGCGCGAGGGCGAGGAACGCGCCGCCCGATACTTCGAGGCGCAGGGTTTCTCCGTCCTCGCCCGCAACTGGCGATGCCGGGAGGGGGAGATCGACCTCGTGGTCGCGGACCGCTCCGCGGTCGTCGTCGTCGAGGTCAAGGCCCGCCGGGGCGAGGAGTTCGGGCATCCATTCGAGGCGATCGATGCACGCAAGCGCGGCAGGCTCTGGCGGCTCACGATCGCCTGGGCGAGTGCGCACCGCGACCTCGTCCAGGGACGACGGCTGCGCATCGACGCGATCGGCCTCGTCGGCCGAGACCCCCGCACGGCCCGCCTCGAGCATCTCGTCGACGTGGAGGTGCCGTGAAGATCGCGCGCACATGGGCCGTCGCCCTCCTCGGCGCCGAGGGCGAGTGTGTCGAGGTCGAGGCGGACCTCTCGAACCAGCAGCCGGACTTCCGGATCATCGGGCTTCCCGACAAGGCTCTCGGCGAGTCGGTCCAGCGGGTTCACAACGCCTGCGCGAACAGCGGCACGCCGCTCGCGCGGCGACGTCTGACGGTGAACCTGTCGCCCGCGAGCCTGCCCAAGCACGGGTCCGGGTTCGACGTCGCCATCGCGGTGGCCTCCCTCGCGACCGAGAGCTCCATGGATGCCGCCTCCGTGGCGTCCGCAGTCCACATCGGCGAACTGGGGCTGGACGGCCGGCTGCGGCCGGTTCCGGGGGTGCTTCCGGCCGTGGTCGCGGCGAGGCGGGCGGGCCACCGACGTGTCGTCGTGCCGCACGCCAACGGTCCCGAGGCGTCGCTCGTCGACGGCGTGGAGGTGCTCGCCGCGGCCAATCTCGCGCAGGTGATCGCGTGGCACGGCGGTGACGTCGAGGTGCCCGACGTCGATCCGGTGGCATTGACCGATGATGAAGAGGCGCCCGAACCGGCCCTCGATCTCGCGGAGGTGATCGGGCAGCGTGATGCCGTCGAAGCGCTGGTGGTCGCCGCAGCCGGCGGTCATCATCTGCTGATGTGCGGTCCCCCGGGCGCGGGCAAGACCATGCTCGCGCGGCGGCTGCCCGGCATCCTTCCCGAACTCGACGATCGCGCGGCCCTGGAGGCGGCCTCGATGCGAAGCCTCGCGGGCTCCCGGGTCGTCGAGCTCTCACGCATCCCGCCGTTCGTCGCACCGCACCACAGTGCGAGCGTGGCGGCTCTGGTGGGCGGCGGCACGCGCGTGGTGCGCCCCGGCGCGATCGCGCGTGCGAGCGAGGGGGTGCTGTTCCTCGACGAGGCGGGAGAGTTCGCCGCCAGCGCGCTGGACGCGCTGCGGCAGCCGCTCGAGTCCGGCGCCATCACCATCGACCGCGCGGGCGTCCACGCCGAATACCCCGCGCGGTTCCAGCTCGTTCTCGCCACCAACCCCTGTCCATGCGGGGACTACGGCATCCGTGGCGGCACCTGCACCTGCCCACCGGCGGCGATCCGCCGCTACCTCGGGCGGCTGTCAGGGCCGCTCCTGGATCGCATGGACATCGAATTGACCTTGACGCGCGTCGCGGTCGCGCAGCGGGGAACAGGCCCCGCTGTCTCGACCGAGACCGCTCGTGCGCAGGTGGCCGAGGCGCGCGCACGGGCTCGCCACCGCCTCGCCGATACGCCGTGGACGGTGAACGCCGACGTACCCGGCACCTGGCTGCGCGAGGGCCCGGTCGCGCCGCCGCCACTCGTCCGACGCCCGCTCGACGCCGCCCTCCACCGCGGCGCGCTCACTCTCCGCGGGTACGACAGGGTGCTGCGGGTCGCATGGTCGCTGGCCGACATCGAAGGGCGCGGCAGGCTCGGGCCGGAGCACATCGGGCGCGCGCTCTACCTGAAGAAGGGGATCGCTCGGTGATCGCGTTCGATCTGAGCGCCGACGCCGCCCGACGCGCGCTCTCGCCCGCGGGCGTCGAGTACGACCCGGAAGAGGCACGCGAGCGTTATGCGATGGCGGTCTGGTGCCAGCTCATCGAGCCCGGCGACTCGGTCGCGGGCCGCGTCATCGGCGCTCGCGGGCCCATTGCGGGACTGGAAGCGGTCGTCGCGGGGGCCGATCTCCGCGAGCTCTCGCCCAAGGAAGCCGGCGAGGGGCGCAAGCGCTGGCTGCCACGACTGTCGGCGGGCGCCGTCGCCGACTCGCTGGCCACGGCGGCGGCACGCGGAGTGAGGTTGGTGACGCGGGCTGATCCCGAATGGCCGACGCAGCTGGACGACCTCGGAGCGCACGCGCCACTGTGCCTGTGGGTGCGCGGCGATGCGTCGGCGCTCTCCCGCCTCCACGCATCCGTCGCCATCGTCGGCGCGAGGGCGGCGTCCCACTACGGCGATCATGTGGCGAGGGACCTCGCGGCGGAGCTTGCGGCCGGCGGCATCGCGGTCGTCTCGGGCGGCGCCTATGGCATCGACGGCGCGGCCCACCGCGCGGCCCTGCTGGCGGGCGGTCTCACCGTCGCCCTGCTCGCGGGCGGCGCCGATCGCGCCTATCCCGCGGGCCACACGCAGCTGATCGACGACATCGCGCGACGGGGGCTCGTTGTGAGTGAGGTGGCGTGCGGATCCGCGCCCACCAAGTGGCGCTTCCTGCAGCGGAACCGGCTGATCGCCGCGCTCTCGGCCGCCACCGTGGTCGTCGAGGCCGGGTGGCGCAGCGGCTCGCTCAACACCGCCGGCCACGCGGCGACGCTGTCGCGCCCGCTCGGTGCCGTGCCCGGACAGATCACCTCCGCGACGTCGGCGGGCACTCACCGGCTCATCCGCGAGTACGGCGCGCAATGCATCACGAGCGCTGACGACGTGCGGGAGCTGCTCGGCATGGATGACCGGACGGATGCTGCCACCGCCCCGCGAGGCACCTACACCGGGGACCCGACCCGCGTGAAGGACGCCATGAGCACCCGCGTCTGGCGCGACGCCGGTGAGATCGCCCGACGCGCGGGGATGGCTTCCGACGTCGTCGAGGGCATCCTGGGACTCCTCCGACTCGACGGGGCGGTCGAGTCGGGGGCCGAGGGATGGCGGCTGGCCAAAATCGGAGGGTGATGGTCGCGCGACCGCGTCCGGAAGGCGCGTCGCACGGCGCCCGGGTGCACCACCTGGCCCATGCTGGAAGCATGGACATCCCGGAGGGGGCCGCCGCGTATCTCCGTCACCTCGCAGAGGTGCGCCGGCTCTCGCCCGCCACGGTGCGCGCCTACCGGTCCGACCTCGACGAGTTGGCCGCCGCCTGCGACGGGGTCGAACTCGCCGCCGTCGATCTCGAGGACCTCCGCGACTGGCTGTGGCGCGCCGTCCAGCGCGGAGACAGCCGCGCGACGATCGCGCGGCGCACGGCGGCCGTCCGCGGGTTCTTCGCGTGGGCGACGGAGACCGGCGTGATCGCCGAGGACCCGAGTCTCCGCCTGGTCGCCCCGAAACGTGGCAAGACGCTGCCCAAGGTCGCCACCGCCGAAACGCTGCGCGAGCTGCTCGACGGCCTCGCCTCGGCGGCCGCTGACGGTGATCCCGTTGCGCTGCGCGACCATGCGATGCTCGAGCTGCTCTACGGTGCCGCAGTGCGCGTCTCGGAGCTGTGCGGGCTGGACGTGGACGACCTGGATCACGACCGCCGCACCGCCCGCGTGCTGGGGAAGGGGGCCAAGGAGAGGGTCGTGCCGTTCGGGCTCCCCGCTCTCCGAGCGATCGACGCCTACGCCGTGCGCGGCAGGCCGGCGCTCCTCGCCCGGCGAGCCGACGACACGGGCACTCCCGCGCTCTTCCTCGGTGCCCGCGGCGCGCGCATCGGGCCACGCGCCGTGTACGAGCTCGTCACGCGCCGCCTCGGCCCCGAGCTCGGCGGACAGGTCGGACCGCACGCATTGCGCCACTCGGCGGCGACGCATCTCCTGGACGGCGGCGCAGACCTCCGCGCCGTTCAGGAGATGCTCGGCCACGCGAGCCTGGGCACCACGCAGATCTACACCCACGTCTCCAGTGAGAGACTGGCGGCGTCGTACCGCCTCGCGCATCCGCGGGCCTGAGGTCCGGTCAGCAGCAGGGGAGCAGCACCGCGCGTGGCACGCCTCCCAGGAGGACGAGCGGGTTGATGTAGACACCGTCGAGTCGCACGCCGAAATGCACCGTGCCGGCCTCGGCGTGCCCGCCGACCGACACCGTGCCCAGCGCCGCCGCTGCGTCGACAGGTGTTCCGGCGGGGAGGGCGGAGTCGATGGGCTCGAGCGTCGACACCAGGCCGTCGCCGTGGTCGACGGTGAGCACGCCGCGTCCGGCGACCTGACCCGAGAACGCGACCACCCCCGCCGCGGGGGCGCGAACGACGCCTTCGCCCACCGGGAGGAGGTCGATCCCCCGGTGTCCTGGACCATACTCGTGCGCGGGCGCGACGAACGGACGCACCAGCCGGAACGGATGCACCGGCCACCGCCAGTCGCGGGCGAGCGACGCCGTCCCGCCTTCGACGACGGGCGTCGGCTCGGTGACATCTGCGTGGGCCGTCGCGGCCGGGGGCAGAGCGATGAGTACGCCCGTGGCGATGACGGCCGCGAGGCGTGCGGCCGTCAGACCGAATCGGCGAGGAGGAGTGGTCGCGGACTCTGGCATGACATCAGCTTGATCCGTATGAGGAAGCGCCGGATCGCGGCGACGAGACCCCGTGGAGAGGCGTCCGGTTCGGTCGGTGGGGGAGGAGGAGCGGTCCTGCGGCTGCTGATACACTGGGTGCGCACTCCGCATGTCGGGGTGACTCCGCGTGCCCATAGCGCCGCACTCCCTGAGTCTGACGAAGGGTGCGGCGCGGCATCCATCCCCAACGGTCCCTGCGAGCGCTTCCGAGCGGCGCGGGGCGGGAGTGGGCCGGGCACCAGGCCACGCCGGTTACGAGCCGGCGCGAGAACAACCGCAACAGGCGCGCACGCGCCGGAACAGGAGAACGGCCATGGCCGTCGTCACCATTCGCCAGCTGCTCGACAGCGGCGTCCACTTCGGACACCAGACCCGCCGGTGGAACCCGAAGGTCAAGCGCTTCATCCTCACCGAGCGCAGCGGCATCCACATCATCGACCTGCAGCAGTCGCTGACGTACATCGACAAGGCGTACGAGTTCGTCAAGGAGACCGTCGCGCACGGCGGCACCATCCTCTTCGTCGGCACCAAGAAGCAGGCGCAGGAAGTCATCGCCGAGCAGGCGACCCGCGTGGGCCAGCCCTACGTCAACCAGCGCTGGCTGGGCGGTCTGCTCACGAACTTCTCGACCGTGTCGAAGCGACTTGCGCGCATGAAGGAGCTCGAGGAGCTCGACTTCGAGGACCCGGCTGCGAGCGGCTTCACCAAGAAGGAGCTCCTCCTCAAGAAGCGCGAGCTCGACAAGCTCCACAAGTCGCTCGGCGGTATCCGCAACCTGCAGAAGACCCCCTCGGCCATCTGGGTCGTCGACGCCAAGCGCGAGCACCTCGCGATCGACGAGGCGTCGAAGCTCGGCATCCCGGTGATCGGCATCCTCGACACCAACGCCGACCCCGACGAGTTCCAGTACCCGATCCCCGGCAACGACGACGCGATCCGCTCGGTGGGCCTGCTCACCCGCATCATCGCCGACGCAGCCGCCGAGGGCCTGATCCAGCGCCACCAGCCCACCGACGAGGCCGCTGACGCGGAGCCCCTGGCCGACTGGGAGCGCGAGCTGCTCGAGCAGGGCGCCCCGGTCGTGACCGACGTCGCCGAGGTCGAGACCCTCGCGACCGAGTCGGCGGCCGACGAGGCGGGCGCCGAGGCCGCCGAGGCCGCCGAGGCGACCGCCGCCGAGTAACGCTCACCCACACTCCGCCTCGGCGGGATCGCCCCGACCCACGGTCTGGACGGTCCCGCCGAGGCATCCACGAGAACTCACACAAATCAAGGAGCCGCCACCCATGGCAAACTTCACGATCGCCGACATCAAGGCGCTGCGCGAGCAGCTCGGCACGGGCATGGTCGACACCAAGAAGGCGCTCGAGGAGGCTGACGGCGACCTCGAGAAGGCCGTCGAGATCCTGCGCCTGAAGGGCGCGAAGGGCAACGCCAAGCGCGCCGACCGCTCGACGAGCGAGGGTCTGGTCGCGGCGAAGGAGGTCGACGGTCAGGTCACGATCATCGAGCTCAACACCGAGACCGACTTCGTCGCGAAGAACGACCGCTTCATTGCGCTCGCTGAGAAGGTGCTCGACGCCGCCGCAGCCGCGCACGCCGACTCGGCCGAGGCCGCCCTCGCCGCTTCCGCCGGCACCCAGACGGTCGCCGAGCTCATCTCCGACGAGGCAGCGATCATCGGCGAGAAGGTCGAGCTGCGTCGCGTGAACACGCTCTCGGGCGACAAGTTCGAGATCTACCTCCACAAGACCAGCAAGGACCTGCCGCCGCAGGTCGGCGTCGTCCTCGCCTACTCGGGCGATGACGCCGAGACCGCACGCAGCCTCGCCCAGCACATCTCGTTCGCGAACCCGTCGTACCTGTCGCGCGACGAGGTCCCCGAGGCCGAGGTCGAGAAGGAGCGCGAGATCGTCACCGAGATCTCCCGCAACGAGGGCAAGCCCGAGGCCGCTCTTCCGAAGATCGTCGAGGGTCGCGTCAACGCGTTCTTCAAGCAGGTTTCGCTGCTTGACCAGGACTACGCGAAGGACAACAAGCAGTCGGTCGCGCAGGTCGCGAAGGACGCCGGTCTGACCCTGACGGGCTTCGCCCGCTACAAGGTCGGCGCCTGACCTTCTGAGAAGGCCCGCATCGGCAATCCGATGCGGGCCTTTTCTCATGCCTTCGGTAGTTTGTCGTAGACGAGAGGACCACAGTGATCAACGAGAACACCGGGCGCCGCCGCGTCCTTCTGAAGCTGTCGGGCGAAGCGTTCGGCGGAGGCCAGCTGGGGGTGAACCCCGACGTGGTCAGCCAGATCGCGCAGGAGATCGCGGCAGCGGTGGATCGGGTCGAGATCGCGGTTGTCGTCGGCGGCGGCAACTTCTTCCGCGGCGCCGAGCTGAGCCAGCGCGGCATGGACCGTGGCCGGGCCGACTACATGGGCATGCTCGGCACCGTGATGAACGCGCTCGCCCTGCAGGACTTCCTCGAGCAGGCCGGCGCCGCCACGCGCGTGCAGTCCGCGATCTCGATGACGCAGGTCGCGGAGCCCTACATCCCGCGCCGCGCCGAGCGTCACATGGAGAAGGGCCGCGTGGTCATCTTCGGCGCCGGCGCAGGCCTGCCGTACTTCTCCACCGACACCGTCGCCGCGCAGCGCGCGCTCGAGATCGACGCGCAGGAGGTCCTCGTCGCGAAGAACGGCGTGGACGGCGTCTACACGGCCGATCCGAAGAAGGATGCCTCGGCCACCCGCATCGATCGCATCACGTACATCGATGCCCTGCAGCGCGGCCTCAAGGTGGTCGACTCGACGGCGTTCAGTCTCTGCATGGACAACAAGATGGACATGCGCGTCTTCGGCATGGAGCCCGAGGGCAATGTGACGAAGGCGCTCCTCGGCGACGCCATCGGCACGCTCGTCACGGCGTGACCGCCCGGCCGTCGATAGACTTCAACCAGCCCATCTACGCGAAGGAGACACTGTGATCGCGGACGTCTTGGCCGATGCCGGAGTGCGCATGGACCGCGCCGTCGAGGCAGCGAAGGAGGACTTCGCCACGGTGCGCACCGGACGCGCGAACCCGCAGCTGTTCCAGAAGGTCCTCGTCGACTACTACGGCAGCCCGACGCCGCTCGCGCAGCTCGCGTCGATCAACAACCCCGAGGCGCGCACACTCCTCATCACGCCGTACGACAAGTCCGCCCTGAAGGCGATCGAGCAGGCCATCCGCGACATCCCGAACCTGGGCGTCAACCCGACGAACGACGGCAACCTCGTGCGCGTCACGATGCCCGAGCTCACCGAGGAGCGTCGTAAGGAGTACGTGAAGCTCACCCGCACCAAGGGTGAGGACGCCAAGGTCCACGTTCGCGGCATCCGCCGCAAGGCGAAGGACGACATCGACGCGCTGAAGGGCGAGGTCGGCGAAGACGAGCTCGCCCGTGGCGAGAAGGAACTCGACGCGCTCACGCGCGCGCACGTCGACGCCATCGACGAGGCGCTCAAGCGCAAAGAGGCCGAGCTCCTCGAGGTCTGAGGTCTGCCCATGACCGACGCATCCGACTCGCCGCGGAGCGACGAGAACGCCTCACCGCAGACGCGGCGCGAGGCTGGAGAGGCGCGGCGCGCCGCGGGGGGCCACGACACCGGTCCGGCGCTGCAGTCGCACCTGCGCGCGGCGCGCAGCGAGCTGGAGGGCCATGTGGCTCAGGCGCGAGCCGACTTCGAGGAGGCGAACGAGCGCATCAAGGAGCGCACCGGTCGCGACCTCATCCTCGCGATCCTCATCGGCCTCGCGATCGGTCTCGTGCTGCTCGGTTCGCTGCTCTTCGTGAAGTGGGCGTTCGTGCCGTTCGCGCTGGCCGCGGCGATGCTCGCGATCTTCGAGTTCTCGCGTGCGCTGGTCGCCAGCGGTCGTCGGGTCGACCTGATCCCGCAGCTCATCGCCGGCGCGGTGGTCGTGCTGTCGGCGTTCTTCGTCGATTCCTGGCTGCACTGGGTGCTGCTGTTCGTCGCGCTGGCGTTCGTCGTGGTGTGGCGCCTGGTCGGCCAGATGGCATCGC
The DNA here is from genome assembly GCF_019511645.1 of Microbacterium ureisolvens. Classification (GTDB taxonomy): domain Bacteria; phylum Actinomycetota; class Actinomycetes; order Actinomycetales; family Microbacteriaceae; genus Microbacterium; species Microbacterium ureisolvens_A. The sequence goes on from NZ_JAEUAX010000001.1 coordinate 242,668, forward strand.
ACGACGGCCGCACTTACGGCCTCGTGCTGGGCGACGTGCTCATCGCGACCTTCATTCAGCTCTATGTGGCGTTCCTCGGAAGCCTCACCCTCGTGCTGCTGGCGAAGGACGGCGGGGAGTGGTGGGTCCTGTCGTTCATCATCGTCGCCGTCGCGGTCGACACGGGCGCGTACGCCGCGGGCATCACGATGGGCAAGCACCCCATGGCGCCCCGCATCAGCCCGAAGAAGACGTGGGAGGGCTTCGCGGGTGCCGGAGCCGCCGCGATACTCGCCGGCGTGCTCGTCGGACTCTTCATGCTCGGTCTCGAATGGTGGATGGGCGCCGTGTTCGGCATCCTCATCCTCGCCACTGCCACGGTCGGCGACCTGGGGGAATCGATGATCAAGCGCGACCTCGGGATCAAGGACATGAGCTCCTGGCTGCCGGGCCACGGCGGCGTGCTGGATCGGCTCGACTCGATCCTGCTGTCGGTCGTGGCGGCGCTGACGCTCTACTACCTCTTCACCCCGCTGGTGGCATCATGACGACATCGAACGCGTCCGCGCGGACATCCTTCCCCGAAGCGCGCGGACGGGAGAAGGGCTACGAGAAGCAGCCCGTCGACGAGTTCCTCGCACGGGCACGTGCGTCGTTCGAGCGCGGCACGGACGCCCTCACCTCGGCTGACATCCGGCAGGTCGCGTTCCCGCTGGTGCGGCACGGCTACGCCATCGCGTCGGTCGATGCGGCTCTCGGCCGCATCGAGGACGCCTTCGCGGCGCGAGAGCGGTCATCGGCGGTGGCGACGACGGGAGCGAAGGCGTGGGTCGGTCACGCGCGCGAGCTCGCCCAGGAAGTCCTCGACCGTCTCTCGCGTCCGGCCAAGCGCCGCTTCGACCGCGTGTCAGCGCTGCGCTACGGCTACCGCGTCGCGGAGGTCGACCTCGTGACCGACAAGCTCGCGCGCTTCCTCGAGACGGGCGACTCCGTCACCGTGGAGCAGGTGCGCTCGGTCGCGTTCCGCATGCAGCGCGGGGGCTATCGCGAAACCCAGGTCGACGCCGTCCTGGATGCCGTCGTCGAGGTGATGCTCGCCGTCAAGTGAGACGCTCGGGTCCGCGGATGCAGGCCCGGGTGCCGGTATGCGAGAATCGGGACACTGTGACTTCTGGAAACGAGCTGCACCCCACCAGACGAGCCCGACGTCACGAGGTGGCGGCACGGTCCGCGAGACCGGTCACCGTGACGGGACCACGTCCTTCTGCGCCCTCGGCTGCCGCGGTCAAGTCCGCTCCGCGCTGGTCGCGTCGACGTGGTGTGGTCGGTGCGTTCGCCGCCTTCGCGGTGCTCGGCTTCGTCGTCGCCTATATCGGTCCGACGGGACTCGCGCTGGCTCAGGCGAGCGTCGATGAGGAATCGCAGGTCTCCCTCTACGCCAGCTCGCTCGAGGACGTGCAGTCCCGCGCCGGCGACGGGGCCGCCGCAGACCCCGAGCCCGCGGCGCTGGACCGGGGCAACTACACGGTGTACGTGAAGCCGAAGCCCACGCCGACCGTCCAAGCATCGACCCCCACGTCATCCCGAGGATGGCGTCCCCCGTTCGTGACGCCGGATCCGGGCACCGCACAGGCCATCGCCTACGACATGGTTCTGGCGCGCGGGTGGGGCGACGATCAATTCGCCTGCCTGGTCGCGCTCTGGCAGAAGGAGTCGGGCTGGCGCGTCAACGCCTACAACGCCAGCAGCGGAGCGTACGGTATCCCGCAGGCCCTCCCCGGCAGCAAGATGGCCACCGCCGGCGCCGACTGGGAGACGAACCCCGCCACGCAGATCACGTGGGGTCTCGGCTACATCGGCGGTCGCTACGGCACGCCGTGCGGCGCGTGGGACCACTCGCAGCGCACAGGCTGGTACTGAGCCGTGCCTCGGTCGAACCGCCGCCGTCATGACTCGAGCGGCGACGACTCGTTCGAGCGCCTGCTCGCCGGCTGGAAGCGCACCGAGGTGCGTCGCGGCGTCGAGTGGACGGTGCAGCCGGTCTCGGCTGCCCAGGCGCAGAAGCCCTACACCTGCCCCGGATGCGGGCGCCAGATCGACGTCGGCGTCGCGCATCTCGTGGCGTGGCGCGCGGACGGGGTACTGGGCGACGCCGCCGACCTCGCCGCACGCCGGCACTGGCATCAGCACTGCTGGAAGGTGGCCTGATATGGAGATCCGCGGACCGATCGAGCTGCCCGCACGGCGGGAGGACATCGAGCTCGAGACGCTCGACGGGCTGACGCTCGTCGGTGAGCTCGCCTTGCCCGAGACTCGTGACCCGGTCGCGACGCTCGTGACGCTGCATCCGCTGCCCACGGCCGGCGGGTTCATGGACTCGCACATCCTCCGCAAGGCAGCAGGCCGCCTGCCCGCACTCGCCGATCTCGCGGTGTTGCGGTTCAACACCCGCGGGACGACGTCGCCACGAGGGACCAGTGAGGGCACGTTCGACGGCGGCCGCGCCGAGGCGTTCGACGTCGCTGCGGCGATGGACTTCGTGCATGAGCGCGGCCTCCCGCGCCCGTGGTTCGTCGGCTGGTCGTTCGGGACGGAGCTGGCCCTCAAGTACGGTCGTGACCATGGCGTCGAGGGCGCGGTGCTCCTGTCGCCGCCGCTGCATCGTGCGACCGATGAAGAGGTCGCGGCGTGGGCGGGCGACGAGCGCCGGCTGATCGTGCTTGTTCCGGAATTCGACGACTATCTTCGACCGGATGCTGCGATCCAGCGCTTCGCGAGCGTCCCCGAGGCCGTTCTGATTCCTGTCGAGGGCGGCAAGCACCTGTGGGTGGGGGAGAACCAGACCCGGCGCGTGCTGACCGAGATCGTTGCGGCCGTCAACCCGGATGCGCTTCCGCTGCCGCTCGAGTGGCACCCGCGGGCGGCCGACGCCTGAGCGTCACCGCTCGTTCTGGCGCGGGATCACCACCTGGCGGTAGATGATCAGGATGCTGGCCGCCACCGGGATCGCGACCAGCGCGCCGAGCAGGCCCAGCAGGGAGCCGCCCGCAAGGGCCGCGATCACGACCACCGCGCCGGGGACCGCCACCGCGCGCCCCATGATGCGCGGCGAGATCACATAGGCCTCGATCTGCATGTAGATGAGGTAGTAGATCGCGGCGATCAGCGCGGTCGTCGGGGAACCCACCACCAGGCACGTGAAGACGATGATGATCGAGCCGGTGAGCGTGCCGACGAGGGGGATGAGCGAGAAGAAGAACGCGATCACCGCGAGCACTGCGGGGAAAGGCGCCTTGATGATCGTGAGGAAGATCGCGCTGAGCACGCCGTTGATGAGGCCGAGCGTGACCTGGCCGATGACGTAGTAGCCGACCGAGTCGGTGATCTGCTCCCCGAGATCCATGAATCGGGCGCGCTTGGAAGCCGGGACCAGCTGGTAGACGGCGCGCTTCAGGTTCGGTGTCGACGCCGTGAAGTAGATCGTTAGGATCAGCACGATGAACGCGCCGGCGAACCCCGCGATCAGCGCGCCGATGATCGCGATGATGCTGCCGCCGACCTCGGAACCGATTGCGCCCACGTCGAGCGATGCGTACCAGTCCTCGATGTAACCCCACACCTCGTCGACGTTGAGCGCGGGGAAGACCGCGTGCAGCCAGTCCTGGATCGCGCCCACCGGGTCGTCGAACTCACCCTTCTCGGCCAGGTCCTGGATCGTGGTGACGAGCTGGCCGATCTGCTGCACGATGATCGGGACGACCATCAGGATGATGCCTGCGAAGACCGCGAGCACCCCGAGGATCGTGATCAGCACCGCCGCCCAGCGAGGGAGCTTGCGGCGTTCGAGCCACGCGACGATCGGGTCGAGGCCGAGGGACAGGAAGAGGGCGGTGCCGACGTAGAGCAGGATCGTCTGGAGGTTCTGGATGCTTCCGATGAGCAGCAGCCCGAGGCCGACACCCAGCGTCGCGAGCAGCGCTGTGCGGAACGGGTTGTGCAGCTTCATCGAGTTCCCCCTCAGATCGGCGTCGCGCCGATGCATCTGTCCGCCCAGGATACGCATCAGTGACCTCCAGGCCCGGCAATGCCGCCTCCCACGCGCCTCACAGGTCGTGTTCGCTAGTCTGAACTGTCGAATCGAAGGGTTGCGCCGGTTCCGCGCGCCCGGGAAAGGTGTTCTTCGTGCGTTTCGTGTGGGCCGTGGCGGCGTTCGTGCTCGCCACCGTGATGATCGGTGCGGGCATCGCCCAGCGGACGATCTTCCAGGGACCCAAGACCGAGACCACGGCGATCTCGGTCGACGAGGAGACTCCGTACCTTCTCATCGACGGCGCCGTGCTCAACCAGATGCCGGGCACGCAGACGCTGCGCGCCCAGACCGAAGGCGACGTCTTCGCCGCGTACGGCCGCACGGCTGACGTGGAGGCATGGCTATCCGACTCCACGTACACCCATGTCACGCTCGACGACGAGGGCGCACTCGAGACGGCCGTCGTGGAGCCCGAGGTCGACGCGACCGCGGATCCCGCCGCGGAGGCACCGGCCGAGGATGCAGCGGCAGGCGACGCCGCCGCCGACGATGCGACGAGCGAGGCCGATGCCGCCGAGACCGCCGGTCGCAGCCCGGTCGGATCCGACCTGTGGCTCGACGAGTACCAGCAGACCGACCTCCTTATCGCGCCGCTTCAGCTTCCCGAGGGGATGAGCGTGCTCGTCGCCGCAGACGGCACCGCGCCCGCTCCGAGCACGGTGACGGTCTCGTGGCCGCTGCAGACGACGACGCCCTGGGCAGGGCCGCTCATCGTCGCCGGCGGCATCCTGATGGCGGTCGGCGTGTTCCTGTACATCCTCGGCATCCGCCACGCCCGTCGCAAGCGCGGTCCGCGCCGCAAGGGCCTGCCGTTGCCGGTCACCGAGCCCATCGACATCGCGATCGACCACGACGACAAGGGCGTGATCAGCAGTTCGAAGCCGACGCGCCGCGCTGTCTCGACCGGCGGGCGACGGGCGTTCGCCGTGCTGCCGGTCGTGGCCGTCTCGGCGCTGCTGTTCTCGGGCTGCTCGGCCGACGCGTGGCCGCAGCTCGGCCCCTCGCCGACCCCTTCTCCCACGGCGACCGTGATCGCTCCGGACGGCCAGCAGGCCCCCGCCGTGACGAAGGCGCAGGCGGAACGGATCCTCACCCGAATCGCCACGACTGTCGCCGACGCCGACGCGGCGATGGACGGCGACCTCGCCGACACCCGTCTCGAAGGTGCCGCGCTCGCAGCGCGGGACACGAACTACAAGCTCCGTGGAGCGGTCGCCGACTACCCCGCGCCGGCGCCGATCCTGGCCAAGCCGCTCGAGATCATCCTGCCGCAGGCCTATGACGGGTGGCCGCGCTCGGTCATCGCCGTCGCCGACGACGACGAGTCGAAGACATCGAGCATCATGGTTCTGACCCAGCAGGACCAGTGGTCCGACTACAAGCTGTCGTATGTCGGGAGCCTCGAGGCCTCCACCACGCTTCCCGACCTCGCTCCCGCGTACATCGGCGCGCCCCAGGTCGAGCCGGACTCCCCGTTCCTCCTGCTTCCGCCGAACGAGGTCGCCGCCGCGTACGCGGACGTCATCAACAAGGGCGAGGAGAGCGAGTACTACGACCTGTTCGAGGCCGACGGAGACCAGCTCCGCGCCAGCATCGCGGCAGACCGCCAGCGACGACTCGAGGAGTTCAACAAGACGGCGTCGTCGACCGGCAGCCTCGAATTCAGCTCGGCGGCAGGCGCCCAGGCGCCGTTCGCCCTGCAGACGGTGGAGAGCGGCGCGATCGTCGCGGTCAACATCAACGAGATCGACACCGTCAAGCCCACCAACGCGGACGCCGTGATCAAGGTCGACGGCAATCAGACGGTGAAGACGCTGGCCGGTGTCGACCAGTCGCAGACCGGCTTCGCGACCACGTTCAGCGACCAGGTGTTCTTCTACGTGCCGGGTCCCGGATCGAACGAGAAGATACGCCTGCTCGGTTACTCGTCCGACATCCTCGATGCGAAGATTCTGTAGTGACCGATCCCACTCTGGGCGCCTCGCTTCGCGGTGCCGTCGACCTGTCCTCCCTCCGCAACCGCCCTGCGCCCGTCGCGCCGGGTGAGGAGGCGCCCGCCGGAGCCGGCGTGGCCGTCCCGTCGCTCGTCCTGGATGTCACCGACGAGACGTTCCCGCAGGTGCTCGAGCTCTCTCGCACCGTTCCCGTGGTCGTCGACCTCTGGGCCGAGTGGTGCGGGCCCTGCAAACAGCTGAGCCCGATCCTCGAGAAGGTCGTGCTCGAGCTCGGCGGCCGCGTCGTGCTGGCCAAGGTCGATGTCGATGCGAACCCGCAGCTGTCGCAGGCATTCCGCGCGCAGTCCATCCCGATGGTCGTCGCCCTCGTCGCGGGCCAGCCGGTGCCGATGTTCACCGGCGCCGTGCCCGAGCAGCAGGTGCGCGAGGTGTTCGCCCAGCTGCTGCAGCTCGCGGCCCAGAACGGCGTCACCGGCTCCGCCGCGGTCGACGGGGACGCTCCGCAGGAGGCCCCCGCCGAGCCGCCCCTGCCTCCGCTTCACGCTGAGGCGTTCGCGGCGATCGAGGAGGGCGACTACGCCCGCGCTATCGCTGCGTACGAGAAGGCCCTTCTCGAGAACCCTCGCGATGCCGAGGCGCGCGCCGGTCTCGGCCAGGTGCGCCTGCTCGACCGGGTGCAGGGCCTTGATCTGCAGGCCGCTCGTGCGGCCGCGGCATCCTCCCCTCAGGATGTGGCAGCGCAGTTCGCGGTGGCCGATCTCGACCTCGCCGGCGGGCACGTCGACGATGCCTTCGCGCGCCTGCTGGACCTGTTCGCCCAGCTTCCCGCGGACGAGCGCACCCCGGTGCGCGAGCGGCTGCTCGAGCTGTTCGCGCTCGTGGGCGATGCCGACCCCCGCGTGATAGCGGCCCGGGGCCGCCTCGCCTCGCTGCTCTTCTGAGCAACCCCTACGCCGGCGCCACGACCGTCTTCCGAACGAGGGCCCCGGGGACCTGTAACCCGGAGCCCTCGTTGCGCGTGTGACGGCTCTCAGCCCTGTGTCGGTGAGGGGATGTGCGCGCCCGTCCGGTGGCGCAGCCACAGCACGCCCAGCGGCGGCAGCACAAGAGACGCGCGCCCGCCGGCGCCCGCGTGGACCACGCCGAGGTTGCCTACGCCCGACCCGCCGTAGACCTGCGCGTCGGTGTTGAGGATCTCGTCCCACACGCCGGTCTCGGGCAGATCCAGCTCGAAAGACGAGATCGGGTTGCCGGAGAAGTTCGCGGCGACGACGATCGTGTTGCCGTGCCAGTCGCGTCGCGCGAACGAGATCACATTGGGGTTCCACCTCGGTGCGCCCAGCCTCGTGAACGCCGCGCCGTCGCTGTCGCGCGCCCACAGCGCGGAGTGCTCGCGGTAGATGCGGTTGAGCGCCCCGACGAACTGCTGGAGCTGGGCGTGGGTCGGCTGATCGAGCAGCCACCAGTCGAGGGAGCGGCCCTCGGACCACTCCGAGAGCTGCCCGAACTCCTGGCCCATGAACAGCAGCTGCTTGCCCGGGTGCCCCCACATGTACGCGAGGAAGGCGCGCATGTTCGCCAGCTTCTGCCAGTGATCGCCGGGCATGCGGGAGAAGAGGCTGCCCTTCCCGTGCACGACCTCGTCGTGGCTGATGGGCAGGACGTAGTTCTCGCTGAATGCGTAGACGAACGAGAACGACAGCTCCCCCTCGTGATGCGAACGGTAGATCGGATCACGCTTGATGTACTGGAGCGAGTCGTTCATCCAGCCCATGTTCCACTTGAACCCGAAGCCGAGGCCGGCCTGGTTCGTCGGGGCCGTGACCCCGGGGAAGCTCGTGGACTCCTCCGCGATCATCGCGATACCGGGGTAGCGCTTGTACGCCGTGGCGTTGACCTCCTGGAGGAAGCGGATCGCCTCGAGGTTCTCGCGTCCGCCGTGCACGTTGGGCGCCCACTCGCCTTCCTCGCGGGAGTAGTCGAGGTACAGCATCGATGCCACGGCGTCCACGCGGAGACCGTCGACGTGGAACTCCTCGAACCAGTACAGCGCGTTCGCGACGAGGAAGTTGCGGACCTCGTTGCGGCCGTAGTCGAAGATGTAGGTGCCCCAGTCGCGGTGCTCACCGCGTCGCGGGTCGGCGTGCTCGTACAGCGGCTCGCCGTCGAAGCGGGCCAGGGCGAAGGAGTCCTTCGGGAAATGCCCCGGGACCCAGTCCATGATGACCCCGATGCCGGCCTGGTGGAGCCGGTCGATGAGGTACCGGAGGTCGTCGGGATGCCCGAATCGACTGGTCGGCGCGTAGTACCCGGTGACCTGGTACCCCCACGACCCGCCGAACGGATGCTCGGCGAGCGGGAGGAACTCGACGTGCGTGAAACCCTGAGCGCCGACGTAGTCGATGATCTGGTCGGCGGCGTCGCGGTACGACAGCCCCTGACGCCACGACCCCAGGTGCAGTTCGTACACCGACATCGGCCGTGACACGGGCGTCGACGTGGCACGCTGCGCGAGCCACGCGGCATCCCCCCACGCGTACGAGGAACGGACGACGACGGATGCCGTGGCCGGCGGCACCTCGGCGAAGCGGGCCATCGGGTCTGCCTTGAGCACCCACGCGCCGTTACGCCCGCGGAGCTCGAACTTGTAGGTCGTGCCCTGACCGAGGCCGGGGATGAACAGTTCCCACACACCGCTCGCGCCCATCGAGCGCATCGCGTGACCCTGACCGTCCCAGCCGTTGAAGTCGCCCACCACGCGCACGGCGCGGGCGTTGGGCGCCCACACGGTGAACGCGGTTCCCATGGAGCCGTCGTGCTCCCGCTCGTGCGCGCCGAGAACGCGCCACAGCTCCTCGTGGCGTCCCTCGCCGATCAGGTGGAGGTCGAGCTCGCCGATCGTGGGGGAGTGGCGGTAAGGGTCGTCCGCGGTGAAGTCCGGGCCCTCGGCGTAGGTGGTGAGCAGCTCGTACCGGGTCAAGACTCCGGCGCGGGTGCCCTCCCAGATCCCGCTGCGCACGTGCTCGAGCGGCACCCGCGTGCCGTCGGCGAACACCGCGGTGACACTGCGCGCAAGGGGTCGCCGGGCGCGCACGATCCAGGTCGGGGTGCCCTCGGCGTCCGAGTCGGGATGGATGCCGAGCACGGAGTGGGGATCATGGTGCGAGCCCGTCGCGACGGCATCGAGGATCTGGTCGGCGGGCGTCATCGGGACTCCTTCACATGGAGGATGTGGACCGGTTCGGTGAACGCGTCGAGCATCACGTAGTTGTGATCGGACCACGTCCAGCGCGCGCCGGTGACGAGGTCCTCTACCTCGTACGGCGTCCCCGGCTCGACGCCCCAGACGCGGGTGTCGAGGTGCACCATCGTCTGACGCACCGAGTGGGGATCGGTGTTGACGACCACGATGATCGTGTCGCTGCGGCCGTCGGGGGAGAGTGCGGCGTCGAGATGCTTGGTGTAGACGAGGATCGCGTCGTCGTCGCTCCAGTGGACGCTCAGGTTGCGCAGCTGCCGTAGCGCCGGGTGCGCGCGCCGAATCTCGTTGAGGCGGGCCAGGAACGGCGCGAGAGAATCGCCTCGCTCGATCGCGCCGGCCCAGTCACGGAACTTGTACTCGTACTTCTCGTTGTCGATGTTCTCTTCGGAACCGGGTCGAGCCACGTTCTCGAACAACTCGTACCCGGCGTACACGCCGTACGTCGGCGCGGCCGTCGCGGCGATCGCCGCCCGGATGACGTAGGCCGGCCGCCCCCCGAACTGCAGGAACTCCGTGAGGATGTCATGCGTGTTGACGAAGAGGTTCGGCCGCATGAAGTCCGCCGTGTCATGCGCCACCGACGAGAGGAACTCCTCCAGCTCGCGTTTGGTGTTTCGCCACGTGAAGTACGAGTAGCTCTGCTGGAAGCCGACGGCCGCGAGACTCTGCATGACGGCCGGTCGGGTGAACGCCTCCGAGAGGAAGATCGCATCGGGGTGCTCGGCGTTCACGGTCGCGATCAGCCACTCCCAGAACTGGAGGGGCTTGGTGTGCGGGTTGTCGACGCGGAAGATCTTGACACCCTGCGAGATCCAGTGCCGGACCACTCGAAGCACCTCGGCGTAGATACCCGCCGGATCGATGTCGAAGTTGATGGGGTAGATGTCCTGGTACTTCTTCGGCGGGTTCTCCGCGTAGGCGATCGAGCCGTCGGGAAGCGTCGTGAACCACTCCGGGTGCTCCGTCACCCAAGGGTGATCGGGCGATGCCTGAAGGGCGAGGTCGAGAGCGACCTCGAGGCCGAGTCGCTCGGCTGCGCGGACGAACGCTCGGAAATCGGCGGCCGAGCCGAGTTCGGGATGGATGGCATCGTGGCCCCCTTCCGCCGCCCCGATCGCGTACGGCGATCCGGGATCGCCGGGCAGCGCATCCAGTGTGTTGTTGCGCCCCTTCCGGTTGGTCTGCCCGATCGGATGGATGGGCGGCAGGTAGGCGACGTCGAACCCCATCTCCGCGACCGCGGGCAGGCGCTTGGCGGCCGTGCGGAATGTGCCGCTCTTCACCGTGCCGTCCAGGAGTCGACGGGCGCCCTCCGAGCGCGGGAAGAACTCGTACCAGGCCCCGACGCCGGCCCGCTCGCGTTCGACGAGCAGTTCCCTGTCGTCGCCGATGGTGACGAGCGACATCAGCGGTCGCTGGTGGAAGTACCGCGCGATGGCCGGGTCCTCGACGATCGACAGCGCCGCGGCGTCGTCGACCTGGGCGTCGCGCAGGGACGCGGCCGCGTCGACCAGTGCCTCGCGCTCGGCTGCGGGACGCCCCCTCTCGGCACCGGCCCGTTCGAACAGGCGGGCGCCCATCTCGCGCATGAGCGGCGCATCCACGCCCGCAGCGATCTTGAGTGATGCGGCGTGCTCCCACGTGGCGAAGTCATCGCCGAACGACTCGAACCGGAAGCGCCAGATGCCCTGCTCGAGCAGGGCCACCTCGGTGCGCCACCGGTCCAGGCCGTCCTCGAGGGGCTCGAGGCGATGCAGCGATTCGTCGCCCGATGGCGAGAACAGCCGCACCTGCACGCCGATGCGGTCGTGCCCTTCCCGGAACGACGTCACGCCGAACGGCACGACCTCTCCGACGAAGGCCTTGGGTCGGTAATCACCCCACGGAACGGCGGGTGAGGGCTGGGCGAGCGGAATGCGCCGCGCTCGGGTGTCGGTCTCCGCCTGCCAGGCCTGAGCCTTGCGGACAGGGAGGGCAGAGGCGCTCCGCCACGGACGGGAGCGCACGGAGCGCGTCTTCGTGACCACGACTCGAACCTATCGCGCGTCCGAGCGGGATGACAGCGACGCGACGCGGCGCCGCGATTCGGTCGGCGTTTCCGCGTCACTCGGCACGGAAGAGACGCATCGAGGTTCCGGCGAGGGACACGATGTCTCCGGGTGCGAACGACTCCGCCCCCGCGGACGGCTTCTCGTCGGCGCTCGACCACAGCGAGACGTAGCGCGCCACGCCCTCCACATCGGGGAGCGTGACCTCGATCGGCCGCTCGGTGCCGTGCACCATGAGCAGCACCCGGTTGAAGCTCTCGAACTCGGGCGTCGACGCGGCCACGTACTGCAGAGTGCGGTGCGAGGGATCGGTCCACCGCTCGATCGACATCGTCGCGCCGTGCTCGTCGTACCACTCCATGACGGATGCCGAGGGCGTGCGCTCGCCGAGCCGCGCGAAGCGGCTGGGACGCAGGGCCGGGTTCTCACGACGCAGGCGCAGCAGGTGGCGCACGTGGGCGTACAGATCCTGCTGCCATGGCGCGTGCTCCCACGACAGCCACGTCAGGACAGAGTCATGGCAGTACGCGTTGTTGTTCCCGCGCTGGGTGCGAGCGAACTCGTCACCGGCGGTCAGCATGGGCACACCGGCCGACAGCAGCAGCGTGCCCAGGAGGTTGCGCATGGCCTTGCGCCTGGTCGCGAGGATGCGCTCGTCGTCGGTCGGGCCCTCTGCGCCGTGGTTGAAGGAGCGGTTGGTGTCCGCGCCGTCGCGGTTCTGCTCGCCGTTGCCGAGGTTGTGCTTGACGTCGTACGACACCAGGTCGCGCAGTGTGAAGCCGTCGTGCGCGGTCACGAAGTTGACGCTTGCGAGCGGACCGCGGGCGTCGGCGAACGTGTTCGCGGAACCCGCGAGGCGGTTCGCGAAGCCGCCGATGCCGACCGGCGAGGTGGACGCTCGACGTGCGTAGTCGACGTCGCTCAGCCAGAAGTTGCGGACGCGATCGCGGTAGCGGTCGTTCCACTCGCTCCAGCCCTCGCCGAAGTTGCCGGTCTGCCACCCGCCCATGCCGACGTCCCACGGCTCGGCGATCATCTTCACACCCGCGAGTGCGGGGTCGTCGAGGATGGCCCGCAGCAGCGGGTGCGCCGGTGTGAACACGTGCCCCGCGTCGCGTCCGAGCGTCGCGGCGAGGTCGAACCGGAAGCCGTCGATCTGCACGTCGTTCGCCCAGTAGCGCAGGGAATCCAGCACCAGGCGGGCCGCAGCATCCGTCGACGTGTTCACCGAGTTGCCGCAGCCCGTGACGTCGATGTACGCGCCGTCCTGCTGCTGGCGGTAGTAGGCGCGGTTGTCGATGCCGCGCAGGCTCGAGCGCGGGCCGCCGATGCCCTCCTCGGCGGTGTGGTTGTAGACCACGTCGAGGATGACCTCGAGCCCGGCCTCGTGCAGCAGCTTCACCATGCCCTTGAACTCCCGCAGGACCGCCTCAGGACCCTGCCGACGGGCCTCCTCCGTCGCGTAGGCGGCATGCGGGGTGAAGAAGTTCAGCGAGTTGTAACCCCAGTAGTTCGCGAGCCCGTGCTGGAGCAGCCGTGGTTCGGTCGTGAACGCGTGCACCGGCAGCAGTTCGATGCTCGTGACGCCGAGGTCGAGGAAATGCCGCACCATCGCGGGGTGGGCCAGGCCCGCGTACGTGCCGCGGAGGGCGCCGGGGACGTCCGGATGCCGCTTCGACATGCCCTTGAGATGACCTTCGTAGAGCACCGTGCGGTCCATCGGGATGGCGGGCTTCGCGATGCCGCCCCAGTCGAACGATCCCTCGACGACCGCCGAGCGCCAGCCGTCGTACCCGGTGCGGACGAGTCCCCGCGAGTAGGGTTCGAGCAGGAGGGTTCCGCGGTTGAAGGTGTTGCCCGGGCCGTGCGGCCCGTCGACGCGGATGGCGTACCGCGTGCCAGGGCGCAGAAGCGGCGTCGTGATCTCCCATACGCCGCCGCCGATCGGCACGAGCGGTTCTGTGGCGGTGATCCAGTCGAGGTCCGTGTCGTCGAACACGACGAGGTCGATCGCGTCCGCAGCGTCGGACCAGACGCGCAGGCGTGCGTGTCCGTCGAGGAGCACCACCCCCTGTCCGTCGAGCGTCGGATCGAGCAGACCTGCGTCAGGGGGCGAGATGACGGAGACCGGGCTGATCATGCGGACTACCATAACCATGGTCCGAGTCGACGGTGTTACGGCACCGGGTCCCACCGGACACGGATCTCGGATGCCGCAGCCGGGCGCTTCCGATCGCGGAGGAGGCGGACGGGTCATGAGCGATTCGCGGATCTATCTCGATCACGCCGCGACAGCGCCGCTGCGACCCGAGGCGCGCGACGCGTGGATGGACGCGGCGTCGGCCGTCGGCAACGCCTCGTCGATCCACGGCGCCGGCCAGCACGCGCGACGCGTGCTCGAGGAGGCGCGTGAGCGCCTCGCCGCGGTGGTCGGCGCCGACCCGATCGAGGTCGTGTTCACGTCGGGCGGCACCGAGGCCGTCAACCTCGCCGTCAAGGGCCTGTGGTGGGCCCGGCGACCGGACGCCGACGCCGTGGTGCTGCCTGACGGCGAACACCACGCGACGCTCGACGCGGTCGAGTGGCTCGAGGCGCAGGGTGCGCTCCTGCGGCACGCCGGGCTCGACCGCATGGCTCGCATCCGGGTGGACGATTTCGCCGCGGCCCTGCCCGGTGCCGCCCTGGCGACGGCGCTCGTGGCGAACAACGAAGCCGGGACGGTGAACGACGCGGCCGCGCTGTCGGCGTCCGCCGCAGAGGCGAAGGTGCCGTTGCACCTGGACGCCGTCGCGGCGTTCGGCCACGTGCCGGTGTCGTTCCGCGACTGGCGGGGCGATTCCCGCGGCCGCGCCGGCCTGGCCGCGTTGAGCGTGTCAGCGCATAAGATCGGCGGGCCGACGGGCGTCGGTGCGCTCGTCGTGTCGCGCGGGGCGGAGCTCACCGCGCTCCTGCACGGCGGCGGTCAGGAGCGCCGACTGCGGGCCGGCACGCAGGACGTGCCCGGCGCGGCAGCCTTCGCGGTCGCCGCGGAGCTCGCGGAGGCGGAGCGCGCGACCGAGGCGGAACGGCTCGCGGTCCTGCGGGAACGACTGGTGCGCGGCATCCTGAGCTCCATTCCGGGCGCGCAGCTGCTGGGAGATCCGATCGACCGCGTGCCCGGCAACGCCCACGTGCTGTTCCCCGGGGCGTCGGGCGAGACCCTGCTGTTCCTTCTCGACATGGCCGGCATCGAGGTCTCCACGGGGTCGGCGTGCCAGGCGGGCGTGCCCGAGCCGTCGCATGTCGTGCTCGCCATGGGGCGGACGGATGCCGAAGCCCGCCAGGTGCTGCGGTTCACGCTCGGTCGCACCACCGCCGACGCCGACGTCGACGCCGTGCTCGCGGTGCTTCCGGACGTCGTCGAACGCGCGAAGGCGGCGTCCGGGCCACGGTCAGGCGGGGGTTCGTAGACTGGACCCATGAGGATCCTTGCGGCCATGAGCGGCGGAGTGGACTCCGCCGTCGCGGCCGCCCGGGCCGTGGACGCCGGTCACGACGTCGTCGGCGTCCATCTCGCGCTCTCCCGCGCCGGCGGCACGCTGCGCACGGGCAGCCGCGGCTGCTGCACCATCGAGGATGCGATGGATGCGCGCCGAGCCGCCGATCGCCTCGGCATCCCGTTCTATGTGTGGGACTTCTCCGAGCGGTTCCGCGACGACGTCATCGACGACTTCGTGGCTGAGTACCGCGCCGGCCGCACCCCGAACCCCTGCATGCGGTGCAACGAGAAGATCAAGTTCGCGGCCCTCCTGGAGCGCGCGCTCGAGCTCGGGTTCGACGCGGTGTGCACGGGACATTACGCCACGCTCGTCGACGGGCCGGAGGGCCTCGAGCTGCACCGGGCGTCGGATGCCGCGAAGGACCAGTCCTATGTGCTCGGCGTGCTCACCGCTCAGCAGCTCGCACACACGTACTTCCCTCTCGGCTCGACACCGTCCAAGGCGCTCGTGCGCGCTGAGGCGGAGGAGCGCGGTCTGACCGTGGCGCACAAGCCCGACAGCCACGACATCTGCTTCATCCCCGACGGCGACACGCGCGGCTGGCTCGCCGAGAAGGTCGGCGCCGAGCGCGGCGACATCGTCGACAGGGCCGGGGCGGTGGTGGGCGCACATGACGGTGCGCACGCCTTCACCGTCGGTCAGCGACGCGGTCTGCAGCTCGGTGTTCCGGCGCCCGACGGCAAGCCCCGCTTCGTGCTCGAGGTGCGGCCCGTCTCGAACACCGTGGTCGTCGGCCCCAAGGAGGCCCTCGCCACCGCCGAGATCGCGGGTCAGCGCTACTCCTGGGCAGGGCGTCCGCAGCCCGAGGGCGAGTTCGCCTGCCACGTGCAGATCCGCGCGCACGCCGATCCGGTGCCGGCTGCGGCGGCGCTGGCCGACGGCGTGCTCACGGTCGTCCCGGCGGAGCCGTTCGACGGCGTCGCGCCCGGCCAGACGGCGGTGCTCTACGACGGCACGCGTGTGATCGGGCAGTTCACGATCGATCGCACCGTCTCGGCCGTCCCGGTCGACGCATAGCCGGCGGGTGGATGCTGCGGCGACCGGTCGACGCACGTCCCGGCGCCCTGGCGGTGTCCGACCCCGCTCCTAGACTGGTGCGGTGACGGAAGACCTCGGTACGACAGCCTCCGCGCCGCTCGATGCGGCGGATGCCCTTCCCGCCGACGCCGGTCTGGAGGCCTCGCGCGCCGAAGCGCAGGAGCTGACGGATCGCATCATCGACGCCCGCGACGCCTACTACGGGCGCAACGCCGAACTCGTCGACGACGCGACCTACGACGGGTGGATGCATCGGCTCGAGGAACTCGAGCGTCTGCATCCCGAGCTCCAAGGCCAGGACTCGCCCACGCAGACCGTCGGCGCCGCCGAGAGCTCCATGTTCGCACCGGTGGAGCACGCCGAGCGCATGCTGAGCCTCGACAACGTATTCAGCCTCGACGAGCTGCGCGACTGGTGCGTCAAGACCGAATCGGCCGCCGGCCGCGGGGTGCGGTGGCTCACCGAGCTCAAGATCGACGGGCTCGCGATCAGTCTTCGGTACGAGCGCGGCGTGCTGACGTCGGCGGCGACACGCGGCGACGGTCGCACCGGTGAGGACGTCACTGTCAACGCCGTCCGCGTCGCGGGCATCCCGCAGCGACTCGAAGGCACTGGGCATCCGGACCTCGTCGAGGTCCGGGGCGAGGTGTTCATCCCGGTCGCGGCTTTCGAGGCGCTGAACGCACTCCAGGCCGACATGCGCGACCGCGCAGTCGAGGAGACGCGCGCCCGGAGCCGGGCGTTCGACGAGACGAAGGCGCGTGTGAGCGCCGAGCGGCGGTTCCCGTCGTTCGCGAACCCGCGCAACGCCGCTTCGGGCGGCCTCCGTCAGCAGCTCGACAAGAAGGACGGCCTCGAGCGCGAGGCGGGGCAGGCGCGGCTGGACTCCCTTCGCCTGTTCGTCCACGGCATCGGCGCGTGGAGCGAGCCGCCCGTGGAGTCGCAGAGCGAGACCTACGGGCTGCTCGCCGAGTGGGGCCTCCCGACCAGCCCGTACTTCCGGACGGCCGACGACATCGAGGGCGTGCTGGACTTCGTCGCCCACTACGGCGAGCACCGCCACGACGTCGAGCACGAGATCGACGGCGTCGTCGTCAAGGTCGACGAGCTCGCGTTGCACGACGAGCTCGGCGCGACCAGCCGTGCGCCACGCTGGGCGATCGCATACAAGTACCCGCCCGAGCAGGTGAACACGAAGCTTCTCGACATCGTCGTCTCCGTGGGTCGCACCGGGCGCGCGACGCCGTTCGCCGTGATGGCGCCCGCCCGCGTCGCCGGGTCGGTCGTGCGCCAGGCGACGCTGCACAACCAGGACGTCGTGCGCGCGAAGGGGGTGCTCATCGGCGATACGGTCGTGCTCCGAAAGGCGGGCGATGTGATCCCCGAGATCCTCGGACCCGTGGTCGAGCTCCGAGACGGCACCGAGCGCGAGTTCGTCATGCCGGCCGACTGCCCCGAGTGCGGCTTCCCGCTCGCGCCGGCCAAGGAAGGCGATATCGACCTCCGCTGCCCGAACACGCGGGCGTGCCCGGCGCAGGTGCGCGGTCGCGTCGAGCACATCGGCTCGCGCGGCGCCCTCGACATCGAGGCGCTGGGCGAAGTCACCGCGGCCGCGCTCACGCAGCCGTCGGTGCCCGAGGTCCCTCCGCTCGAGACCGAGGCGACGCTCTTCGAGCTCACCGTCGACCAGCTCGTGCCGATCGAAGTGGTGGTGCGCGACGCCGAGACCGGCGAGCCCCGTATCGACGAGAAATCCGGCGAGGTCGTACGTCGGGCGCCGTTCCGGCGCAACCCCACGCCGGCCGAGAAGAAGGCGGGAATCACGACGACGCAGCCCTCGGCGCAGGCGCTGACGCTGATCGATCAGCTGGAGCGCGCGAAGACCAAGGAGCTGTGGCGCTTCCTGGTCGCTCTCAACATCCGTCATGTCGGCCCGGTGGCGGCGCGCGCGTTGGCGCAGTGGTTCGGCTCCGTCGAGGCGATCCGCGAGGCGTCGCGCGACGAGCTCGCCGCGGTCGAGGGCGTGGGCGGGATCATCGCAGACTCGCTCCGCGAATGGTTCGACGTGGACTGGCATCGCGACATCGTCGATCGCTGGACCGCGGCCGGCGCTCAGCTGGCGACCCCGGGGCACCCCGGACCCGGCGCAGCGGTCAGCACCGGGGGAGTGCTGGAAGGCCTCACCGTCGTCGCGACGGGCTCTCTCGAGGGCTACAGCCGCGAAGGGGCGCAGGAAGCCATCCTGAAGGCGGGCGGCAAGGCGGCGTCGAGCGTGTCGAAGAAGACCGACTTCGTCGCTGCGGGGCCGGGAGCCGGCTCGAAGCTCGCGAAGGCCGAGGAGCTCGGCATCCGCATCCTCGACGCCGCCCAGTTCCACATTCTGGTGACGCAAGGGCCAGAGGAGCTCGACGCCCGCGTTCCCGGTGCCGGCTGACCAGCGTCGGGAACCAGCGCGATGCGTCGGTGCGCAGCGTCGCCCCAGACTGCAAGGATGACCACATGACGCAGTGGCTCTACCGCATCGTCCCGTCGCGTCCCGAGATGGTCGGGGATCCGACGCCCGACGAGCAGCGCATCGTCGGCGCCCACTTCGACTATCTGGTCGCGCTCCGTGATCGCGGCACCCTGATCCTCGCCGGGCGTACCCAGGAGGCCGAGGGCACGTTCGGCATCACGATATTCGAGGCCGACGACGAGTCCGCCGCGCATGCAGTCATGAACGCCGACCCCGCAGTCGCGGCAGGCGTCTTCGTCGCGTCGCTGCACCCCTACCGGATCGCGGTCGCCCGCGACGGGCTCGAGGACTGAGACGTCAGGCTCCGGTGTTGAGCGCGAGCAGGCGGTCGCGCACCTGGCGGCGCAGGACCTTGCCGATGAGCGACTTCGGCAGCTCGTCGACGACGTAGATGCGGCGGGGCACCTTGTAGGGCGTGAGGATGCCGCGGGCGAAGTCGCGGACGGCTTCCACATCGATCTCCTGATCGGGTGAGACGACGATCGCCGCAACGACCTCTTCGCCGGAGTGCTCGCTCGGGAGTCCGACGACGGCGGCGTCATCGACCTGCGGGTGCTGGCGGAGGGCGTTCTCGACCTCTGTCGGGGCGACGTTGAACCCGCCCGTGATGATGAGCTCCTTGATCCTGTCGACGATGCGGACGAACCCCGCCTCGTTGATCGTGACGATGTCGCCGGTACGGAACCATCCTTCGGTGAAGACGGCCTCGGTCTCCTCGGGCTTGCCGTAATAGCCGCTGAACACCTGCGGCCCGCGCACGACGAGTTCGCCGCGCTCGCCGGCGGGCACGTCTTGCGTGGGGTCGTCGGGGTCGACGACGCGGCACTCCGTACCCGGCAGGGGGAGGCCGACCGTGCCGGGGACGCGGTTGTCGGCGACCGGGTTCGCCATCAGCACCGGCGAGCACTCGCTGAGCCCGTAGCCTTCGACGAGGAACCCGCCGGAAGCCGCCTCGAACGGCACCACGAGCTCGTGGGGCAGCGCCATCGCACCCGAGATCGCGACCTCCGTGCCCGCAAGCGACACGCCCTTCTCCCGCGCCGCCTTGAGCAGGCGCTCGGCGATGGGCGGGACGAGCGGGAGGAACGTGGCCGGATGCTTCTTCGTCACGTCCAGCACCATGTCGGGATCGAACCGCGGGAACAGCACCAGCCGCGCGCCCATTGACATCGCGAAGGTCAGGCAGAGCGTCAGCCCGTAAGCATGGAACATCGGCAGCACGGCGTAGACGACGCACCCGTCTCCGCGCACGATCGACGGGACCCACGCGCGCGCCTGCGCGGCGTTCGAGAGGAGGTTCCGGTGGGTGAGTGACGCGCCTTTCGGCGTGCCGGTCGTGCCGCTCGTGTACTGGATGAGCGCGAGATCGCCGGTACCCGGGCGCGGGTGGGACGCCGGTAGCGGCGAGGATCCGACGACCTGCTCCCACGCCACCGTTCCGGAGACGCGGTCGGACAGCGCCTTGCGCGCTTCGCGCGCTTTCGCGATGGGGAGCTTGAGGGCGAGGCGCGTGCGGAGGGGCATCGCCTTGATGACCTCGACCGAGATGAGGTTCGTGACCGCGAGGTCGGCGGGGAAGTCCTGCACGGTCGCAACGACCTTGGTCCACACGATCGCGTGCTTCGCGCCGTGGTCCTCGAACTGCTTCCGCAGCTCGCGCGGGGTGTACAGCGGGTTGTGTTCGATCACGACGGCGCCGAGCCGCAGGATCGCGTAGAACGCGACGATGTGCTGGGGGCAGTTCGGAAGCACGATCGCGACGGGGTCGCCCGCCTTCACGCCGAGGTCGCGCAGGCCTGCGGCCGCGCGCTCGATCTGCTCGTGCAGAGACCGGTACGAGGTCTCGCGTCCGAAGAACTGGAGGGCGGCAGCATCCGGGTAATCGCGTGCCGATGCTTCGACGATGTCCACGAGGGAACCGGTCACAGGGGCGAGGTCCTCCGGCACCCCCTCTGCGTAGCTGGCGATCCAGGGGCGCGGCGGGTCGTAGGTCGTCACGGCGACAGCCTACGCCGGGGGCGCCCCGGGCCAGGGGCGCGGCCCCGGTAGGCTTGGGGGGTGTCTGAAATCACCCCCGATCTCGTGCGCCATCTCGGTGTGCTCGCCCGGATCCAGCTGAGCGACGGCGAGGTCGAGCGCCTCACCGGCCAGCTCGACGCGATCGTCGACAACATCGCCAAGGTCTCCGAGGTCGCCACGCCCGACGTCCCCGCCACCAGCCACCCGATCGCCCTCGAGAACGTGTTCCGCTCGGACGTTCCCGGTGATCTGCTGACGCCCGCGCAGGTGCTGCAGAATGCGCCCGACTCCGCGGACGGGCGTTTCCGCGTGACCGCGATCCTCGGCGAAGAGCAGTAAGGACCCCGACGTGACCGACCTCACGAAGCTGAGCGCCGCCGCGCTCGCAGACAAGCTCTCCTCGCGCGAAGTGTCGAGCGTGGAAGCCACGCGGGCCCACCTGGACCGCATCGCGGCGGTGGACGCCGACGTGCATGCCTTCCTCCACGTCAACGGCCACGCTCTCGACGTCGCCGCCGACATCGACCGCCGCCGCGCGGACGGAGAAGATCTGGGCCCGCTCGCGGGCGTGCCCCTGGCGATCAAGGACGTGCTGGTCACGACCGACATGCCGTCGACCAGCGGCTCGAAGATCCTCGAGGGCTACATGTCGCCCTACGACGCGACCGTCGTCGCGCGCTCGCGTGCCGCAGGCCTCGTGCCCCTCGGCAAGACCAATATGGACGAGTTCGCGATGGGCTCGTCGACCGAGCACTCGGCCTACGGCCCCACCCGCAACCCGTGGGACCTCTCACGCATTCCGGGCGGCTCGGGAGGCGGCTCGGCCGCGGCGGTCGCCGCGTTCCAGGCGCCGCTGGCCCTCGGCTCCGACACGGGCGGCTCGATCCGCCAGCCTGCGCACGTGACAGGGACAGTGGGCATCAAGCCGACCTACGGCGGCGTCAGTCGCTACGGCGCGATAGCGCTGGCGTCGAGCCTCGACCAGGTGGGCCCGGTGACCCGCACGGTGCTCGACGCCGGGCTCCTTCATGACGTGATCGGCGGGCATGACCCCCATGACTCCACGTCGCTCGCCCACGAGTGGCCGTCTTTCGCCGCCGCCGCCCGTGAGGGGGCCACCGGCGAGGTGCTCAAGGGCCTCAAGGTCGGTGTGATCCGCGAGCTCCCCGACAGCGGCTTCCAGGCGGGTGTGTCGGAATCGTTCCGCGCCGCGCTGGCCGCGATGGAGGCGCAGGGCGCGGAGATCGTCGAGATCAGCGCGCCGCACTTCGAGTACGGCGTCGCCGCGTACTACCTGATCCTGCCGGCCGAGGCATCCAGCAACCTCGCGAAGTTCGACTCGGTCCGCTTCGGCCTGCGCGTCGATGTCCCCGGCGGCACCGTCGAGGACGTCATGGCGGCGACCCGCGAGGCCGGCTTCGGCGACGAGGTGAAGCGCCGGATCATCCTCGGCACGTACGCACTGTCGGCGGGCTACTACGACGCCTACTACGGCTCGGCCCAGAAGGTGCGCACGCTCATCCAGCGCGACTTCGCGGACGCGTTCTCGCAGGTCGACGTCGTCGCCACGCCCTCGGCGCCTACCACCGCGTTCAAGCTCGGGGAGAAGATCGACGACCCGCTGCAGATGTATCTCAACGACGTGACGACGATCCCTGCGAACCTCGCCGGCGTGCCGGGCATCTCGATCCCGTCGGGTCTCGCCGCGGAGGACGGACTGCCCGTGGGCATCCAGTTCCTCGCTCCCGCTCACGAGGATGCGCGCCTGTACCGCGTGGGAGCGGCGCTGGAGTCCCTGCTCGTCGACTCGTGGGGCGGTCCGCTCCTCGACAGGGCGCCGGCCCTCGGCGCGAACGGAGGTGCCCGCTGATGGCGAAGGACAAGCTGATGGACTTCGACGAGGCCCTCGAGCTCTACGAGCCGGTCCTCGGGTTCGAGGTGCACGTCGAGCTGAACACAGAGACCAAGATGTTCTCCGGCGCCGCGAACCCGGCGAACTCGGCGAACCACGGTGCCGAGGCGAACACCCTCGTCGCCCCCGTCGACATGGGTCTGCCCGGTGCGCTGCCCGTCGTCAACGAGACCGCCGTGCGCTACTCGATCAGTCTCGGCCTCGCACTCGGCTGCTCGATCGCTCCGTCGAGCCGGTTCGCGCGAAAGAACTACTTCTACCCGGATCTCGGCAAGAACTATCAGATCTCGCAGTACGACGAGCCCATTGCGTTCGACGGATCGATCGACATCGAGCTCGCCGACGGGGAGATCGTCACGGTGCCCATCGAGCGAGCGCACATGGAGGAGGATGCCGGCAAGCTCACCCACATCGGCGGCTCGACCGGGCGCATCCAGGGCGCCGAGTACTCGCTCGTCGACTACAATCGCGCCGGTGTGCCGCTCGTCGAGATCGTCACCAAGCCCATCTTCGGCGCCGAGCACCGGGCTCCGGAGATCGCCAAGGCGTATGTCGCGACGATTCGCGACATCGTGATCGCGCTCGGCATCTCGGAGGCGCGCATGGAGCGCGGGAATCTCCGTTGCGATGCCAACGTGTCGCTGCGTCCGCGGGGCCAGGAGAAGCTCGGCACGCGCACCGAGACGAAGAACGTCAACTCGATGCGCTCGGTCGAACGTGCGGTGCGGTACGAGATCCAGCGCCAGGCGGCGATCCTCGCCGCGGGTGGGACGATCACGCAGGAGACACGCCACTGGCACGAGGACACCGGCACCACGTCGCCCGGTCGGCCCAAGTCCGACGCCGACGACTACCGCTACTTCCCGGAGCCCGACCTGCTGCCGGTCGCGCCGTCGCTCGAGCTCATCGAGCAGCTCCGCGCGGCGCTGCCGGAGCCGCCCGCGGCTCGCCGGCGTCGGCTCAAGGCCGACTGGGGCTTCGCCGACATCGACTTCCAGGGTGTCGTGAACGCGGGACTCCTCGCCGAGGTCGAGGCCACGATCGCCGCGGGCACCTCGCCCGCCGCGGCCCGCAAGTGGTGGACCGGTGAACTCCTCCGTATCGCGAACGCCCAGTCCCGCGAACCCGCCGAGCTCGCCACTCCCAGGGACGTGGCCGCACTGCAGGCGCTGGTCGATGCGGGGACCCTGACCGACAAGCTCGCCCGTCAGGTGCTCGAGGGAATGATCGCCGGTGAAGGCACGCCCCAGGAGATCGTCGATGCCCGCGGTCTCGCGGTCGTCTCGGACGACGGCGCGCTCATCGCAGCGATCGACGAAGCGCTCGCCTCGCAGCCCGACGTGCTCGAGAAGATCCGCGACGGCAAGGTGCAGGCCGCCGGGGCGGTCATCGGCGCGGTGATGAAGGCCATGAAGGGCCAGGCCGACGCCGCGCGCGTGCGCGAGCTGGTGCTCGAGCGCGCCGGCTCCGCGGACGCATAGGCGAACGACGCAGGCGGGCGTGCCCGCTCGACGTGAGGGGCGGATTCCGGCCGGGGATCCGCCCCTCACGCCGCGATGTCCGCGGTTGCAGGGAGGATCGACGCATGGGGCGTGGTGACGGAACCGGCCGGGTCGTGTCCCCGGCGGATGCAGACGATACCGGCGCCGGGATCCTGCACGTCGACATGGACGCGTTCTACGCATCGGTCGAGCAGCTCGACGATCCCTCGCTGCGCGGCAAGGCGATCATCATCGGCGCGCCCGAGAGCCGCTCCGTGGTCTCGAGCGCGTCGTACGAGGCCCGTCGCTTCGGCGTGCGCTCCGCGATGCCGGTCGGACAAGCGCTGCGACTGTGCCCGCACGCGGTCGTCGTCCCCCCGCACTTCGAGCGGTATCTCGAGATGTCCTCGCAGGTCATGCGCATCTTCCGCGACGTGACGCCGCTCGTCGAACCGCTGTCGATCGATGAGGCGTTTCTCGACGTCAGCGGAGCGAGACGGCTCTGGGGCAGTCCCGGAGAGATCGCACGGATGCTGCGCCGCCGCGTCCTCGAAGAGACGGGCCTCACGTGCAGCGTCGGGGTCGCCGCGACGAAGCACGTCGCGAAGATGGCTTCCACTCTGAGCAAGCCCGACGGCCTCCTGATCGTCGCCGAGGCGGACACCGCCGCATTCCTCGCCCCGCGATCGGTGCGCGCGCTGTGGGGCGTCGGCCCCAAGACCTCCGAGGCGCTGGAGGCACGCGGCATCCGTACCATCGCCGACGTGATCGACACGCCCCGCGAACTGCTCGATCGCGCTCTCGGTGCCGCGATGGGGGAGCGGATCTGGCACCTCGCGCGGGGCATCGACGCACGCGAGGTCGACACCAGCAGGGTCGAGAAGAGCGTGGGGCACGAAGAGACCTTCCACGAAGACATCGCGGACACGGCGATCCTCCGCTCCGAGCTGCGGCGGCTTGCCGATCGGGTCGGCGCGCGGCTGCGCAGCAGCGGCTGGGAGGCGTCGACCGTCGCGATCAAGGTGCGCTACGCGGACTTCACGACGATCTCCCGATCGCAGACGCTGCCCGAGCCTACGGCGGTCGGCCAGCGCATCGGCGATGCCGCCCATGAGCTGTTCGCCTCGGTCGATCGCACGCTGCCCGTGCGGCTCATCGGCGTCCGGGCGGAGAAGCTCCGGCCGGCCGGGGCGGCGATGCCTGCGCTGTGGGACGACAACGAGGGGTGGCGACGCATCGAGGACGCGCTCGACGGCGCGACCGCGAAGTTCGGGCGCGGGGCCGTCACCCGCGCCACCCTGCTCGGCGCCCGCGGCGGCGGCACTCTTCCGTCCAGCCCGCCCCCGCCACGGCTCGACCAGGGCTGACTCGAGGAGCCGGTCGGTCGCGGCTCGCCGGTCTTGGTCGGCCGCTGTGCCAGAGCCGCGCCGGCCGGTACGTTGGACGCATGCCCAACATCGCACTCGAACTCGGCAAGCAGTCCGCGTCCTTCGGCGTGAAGAGCGCATACGGCGAGCAGCAGGACGTCGACGGCGTCCGCATCATCCCCGTTGCACTGACGTGGTCCGGCTTCGGCGGAGGCTCGGACGAGGCCGGCAACGGCGGAGGCGGCGGAGGCGGCTGGGCCATCCCGGTCGGCGCGTACATCCGCCAGGGCGACGGTCTGCGGTTCGAGCCGAACATCATCGCACTGCTGACAGTCGCGATCCCGTTCGTCTTCTTCGCCGGTCGCGCGCTCAGCCGTGTCATCCGCACCCTCAAGAAGTAACCCGGACGCCGTCGGCAACTCGCTGGGAATCGCGGTCGACCAGATCATCGCGGCGATCGCGCAGGTCGCAGCATCCAACCCGGTCATCCTCATCGACGGCCGAAGCGGCGCCGGCAAGACCACGCTGGCGCGCACCCTCGTCGCACGGTGGCCGTTGCGCGGTCGAGTGCAGCTCGTGGCCCTGGATTCCATCTACCCCGGCTGGGACGGCTTGGACCACGGCGTCGAGCTCGCGAAGGATCTGATCCTCACGCCGCACGCGAAGGGGCTCGTCGGGGTGTGGCAGCGGTGGGATTGGGCGGTCGGAGAGCCCGCCGAGGCGCACGCCGTCGACCCCTCCCTGCCGCTCATCGTCGAGGGGGCCGGGGTCCTGACGCCCGCGACGGCGCGACTCGCCGACGTACGCGTCTGGCTCGAGTCGCCGGCCGCGTCGCGCAAGCAGCGGGCGCTGGCCAGAGACGGCGAGACGTACCGTCCGCATTGGGACCGATGGGCGCGCCAGGAGCACGTGCACGTGACCCGCGACGACCCGATGAGCCTCGCCACCCTCGTGTTCCCCGTGCCGTGAGCGCGGATCAGTCCTCCCGGTCGAGCGCGGCCACCAGGCCGTCGAGTCGGTAGCCGATCCAGTCGTAGACGCCGAACCGCGGATCGTCGTGCTCGTGGTCGTCCGCCTCGACGATCCCCAGCCGCGTTGCGAGCACCAGGCGGACGGCCGCCAGGGTCCGGAGCCAGGCCTGTGCGGTCTCGGCGTCGAGCGTGATCTCGACCTGTTCCAGCAGCGCCGGGTCGTCGGGATCTTCCGGGATCTGTGCAGCGTCGTGGAGGGACGCCAGCACGAGGCCCGCGTCGGACTCCCGCCGACCGAGCAGATCACCCTGCGTCAGCGCCCGGAACTCCCGTGCCGCCTCCTCATCGTCCGCGTACCCGGGAGGGACGAGTCGAGCGACGGCAGGGTCGCCGTCGTCGGGTGCGGACTCGCGAAGCAGGTCGGCGAACTGGCCGACGAGCCCCGCCAGATGGGCCGCCTCCAGGCGGGCGACGTCGAGCACGACGACCCGGCCCGTCATCGAGGCTCCTGCCTCACCGTGGCCCACAGGCCGTAATCGTGCATCGCCTGGGCATGCATCTCCATCTGCTCACGGGGACCTTGCGAGACGACCGCGTGCCCCTCGTTGTGCACGGCGAGCATGAGCCGCTCCGCGTCTGCGCGCGCCAGGCCGAAGTACTCGCGGAAGACGTGGGTGACGTAGCTCATGAGGTTGACCGGATCGTCCCAGACGACCGTCTGCCACGGGCGCGCCGGGTCGACGTGCTCGGCGGCCTCGACGTCCTCGTCGAGCGCGGGTGTCGCAAGCGCAGCCATCATGCCCATCCCAGCTCGTGCAGGCGATCGTCGTCGATTCCGTAGAAGTGCGCGATCTCGTGCACCAGAGTCGTGTGCACCTCGTCGCGCAGCTCGTCCTCGTCTTCGCACACCGCCAGGTGGGGCTCGCGGTAGACGATGATGCGGTCCGGCAGCTCGCCGACGCCGTAGCGCTCCCGCTCGGTCAGCGCCCAGCCATCGTACAGGCCGAGCAGGTCCAGGCTGCCGTCCTCCGGGCGGTCCTCGACGACGAACACGACGTTGTCGAGGCCCTCGACCATGTCATCGGGGAGGGCATCCAGCTCGTCGATCACGAGCGTCTCGAAAGTCGCGGCATCCATCTCCATCATGATGCCCCGGTTCTACGCGAATGGGGCGCGTAAGACGCGCCCCATTCGATGGATTTGGGGTGAGTAACGGGACTTGAACCCGCGACCCCCTGGACCACAACCAGGTGCTCTACCAACTGAGCTATACCCACCATGTCTCCCGCTCGCGCGGGCAACCAGACGATTCTCTCACACCTCAGGAGCAAACGACGACACGACGGCAGCAGCAGCTGCGCGCGCACCGTCGCTCGTCGGTCCGGGCTCCGGAACGAACACCGCCTGGCGGTAGTACGCGAGTTCGCGAATCGACTCGAGGATGTCGGCGAGGGCGCGGTGACCGCCGTCCTTCGCGGGTGCATGGATGTACGCGCGCGGGTACCAGCGGCGCGAGAGCTCCTTGATGCTCGAGACGTCGACGTTGCGGTAGTGCAGCCAGCGGTCGACGCGCGGCATGTACTTCGCGAGGAACATGCGGTCGGTGCCGATGGTGTTCCCCGCGAGGGGAGCCTTGCCCTCAAGCGGGACGAAGCGCTGGATGTACTCGAGCACCTGGAATTCGGCGTCCGCCAGGCTCACGCCCTGCGGGATCTCGTCGAGAAGCCCCGACGTGCGGTGCATGTTCGTGACGAACTCGTTCATGTTCGCCAGCGCCGAGTCGTCGGGCTTGATGACGACAGAGAAGCCCGGGTCGAGCGTCCGCAGCTCGAAGTCGGTGACGACCACTGCGATCTCCACCAACTCGTCCACGCCGAGGTCGAGCCCGGTCATCTCGCAGTCGATCCACACCAGACGGTCGTTCTCGGATGCACCCACCATGTGCTCCATCCTTATCGCAAGTCCAGACATCCCACGGGCCTGGACTCGGGTGCCGACTCCCACGCCGGACCCGTTCGCCCCTCCGGGAGGATTCGAACCCCCGACCTGGCGGGTAGAAACCGCTCGCTCTGTCCCCTGAGCTACGGAGGGAAGGGTTCTTCCACACTACCGGGTCGCACCACGCCGTCGCGGACGCTGGCGCATGACGTGCGCTCGGCGTAGCGTCAGCACCGGAGGCATCGAAAGGAGTTCACCGATGAGCACCACGGAGACGCACCACCCTCTCTGGGTCGCCTATGGAGCATCCGGCGTCGCCGGAAGCATCCGCAAGGACGACGACGGCTACACGGTCACCATGGCCGGTGCGAGCGAAGCGACGGGCACGTACCCGACGATGGAGATCGCGAAGAGCGCGCTCCACTCGCACATGACGCCGGGCAGTGACTGGCCCATGTTCCGCGAGCACTGATCCGCGCCCGGCTCGGGCGGGTCGTCCGTCGGCGCGCGTCACGCCGGTCGTTCGGCGACGACGCGCGCCGGCGTCGTGCGCGTGTCGAGCAGGGGCAGTGCAACGTGCACGAGCGGACCGATCAGCACGGCGAAGAGCACCGTGCCGATGCCCACCGTGCCGCCGAGCAGCCAGCCCACCAGCAGCACCGAGACTTCGACGAGCGCGCGGCACAGCCAGATCGGCCAACCGAGGCGGGCGTGCATGCCGGTCATCAGTCCGTCGCGCGGGCCGGGGCCGAAGTGAGCGCCGATGTAGAGCCCGGACGCGACGGCGACGAGAACTATGCCGCCGAGGAGCGTCGCGAGCTGGGCGGGCAAGCCCGACACGGGCGGCAGGAAGCCCAGCACGATCTGCATGCTCGTGCCGACGAGGAGGATGTTGGCGATCGTGCCGATACCCGGCTTCTGCCTGAGCGGGATCCACAGCAGCAGCACGAAGAACCCCACGATGTTGGTGACCCAGCCGATGCCGATGCCGGTGCGCACCGACAGGCCCTGGGCGAAAACCGTCCAAGGGTCGACGCCCAACCCGGCTTCGACCGTGAGCGCGCACCCGGCACCGTAGAGGAAGAGACCGACGATCAGCTGGACGATTCGGCGTGGCATGGGTCCATCCAATCTCATGATTGGCACGGCTTGGGCAGTCCAATATCGGTACTCTGGCCTCATGGACTCGCGCATATCCGCACGCGCGCTCGCGGCGACGCTCGGCGGCTGGCGTACGCGTGAGCCGGCGTACGAGGCGCTGGCCGATGGCATCCGCCTGCTCTGCCTGGACAACCGGCTCGCGCCACGCACGGCACTGCCGGCGGAGCGGGAGCTTGCCGCTGCGCTGCACGTGAGCCGCAGTACGGTCGCCGCTGCCTACCGGAGCCTGCGCGAGACCGCGCACATCGCGAGTCTTCGCGGATCGGGCAGTGTCACGCTTCCGCTCGGGCGCCGGGATCCGGGGCGTGCCGAGGCCGGCGACGGAATGATCGACCTTCAGCAGGCCAGTCCGCCCGCGTGGCCCGGGCTGGCGGGGATCATGGCCCAGACGGCAGGCGGCGCATCTGCACTGGTGTCGCGCGTGGGGTACGACGTGCTCGGTCGGATCGAGCTGCGCGAGGCGATCGCCGAGCGCTACACCGAGCGTGGCATCCCGACGCGCCCGGACGAGGTGCTCGTCACGACCGGTGCTCAGAGCGCGATCCACCTCGTGTCCACGGTGCTCATCGGGCGAGGAGACCGCGTGCTCGTGGAGACGCCCACCTATCCGCACGCGGCAGACGCACTGCGCCGGGCGGGCGCACGGCTCGTGGGGGTGCCCGTGACCACCGACGACGGCTGGGATCTCGATCGGGCCGAGCAGGCATTCGCCCGAACCCTCCCTGTGATGGCGTACCTGATGCCCGACTTCCAGAACCCGACGGGCCGGAGCATGGACGCCGAGGAACGGGCAGTGATGCTCGCGGCGGGGGAGCGGTCGGGGTCGGTGCTGGTTCTCGACGAGACCACGGCGGACCTCGACATCGACCGCGGACCGGTTCCGCCAGGCTTCACGGCGGCGGAGCCGGGGACGGTCGTGCGGATCGGTTCCCTGGGCAAGACCGTGTGGGGCGGGCTGCGGCTCGGATGGGTGCGCGCCGACGGTGATCTCATCCGTCGCCTCGTGGCGGCACGGCCGGCCCACGACCTCGGCACTCCCGAATTCGAGCAGGCTATCGCCACACGCCTGCTCTCGCAGTTCGACGACATCGTCGTTCAGCGCTCGGAGCTGCTGCGGTCGGGGCGCGACGCCCTCGTGAACGCACTGCGGGAGAGGTTGCCCGCGTGGGAGCTGCCCGATGTCCGCGGAGGCGTTTCGCTCTGGATCGAGCTGGGCGCGCCGCTCAGCTCGGCGCTGGTGATCGAGGCCCGAGCGCGCGGTGTGCTGCTGGGCGCCGGGCCGCGGTTCTCGGTCGAGGGTGGGCACGAACGACACCTCCGGGTGCCCTTCACCGCACCGCCCGAGGAGACGGTGCGCGCGGCCGACCTTCTCGCGGACGCCTGGTCGTCGGTGCGGGCCGGGGCGCCCTCGACGGTCGTGGAGTCGGTCGGCGCGGTCATCTGACGAAACGGGGCGCCGTGGCCTCTGACGACCGCGGGCTTCACCGGCCGAACACCAAGCACTCGACCGCGTCGTCGGCGCTCCAGAAATCGCCGAGATCGCGGAAGGCATGGGCGGCGGGGTTGTAGCGCCGCGCACGGAAGCGGACGCTGCCCGCTTGGGCGATCTCCTGCAGATGGCCGATCACGCGTCCCCCGGGTTCCAGCACCCGCCACAGCGATGGCGCCGCGGCGACGAGACGCACGCGTCTCCGCGATGCGATGGGCGGCGTGCCCGATGTGCGGGTTTCGACGACAGCTGACATGTTGCCTCCTTCTCGCTCGAACATAACTACGGGTTGCGACATTCCGACTCTCGGGATCTTCCGGCGTTTCCTCCCCAGCAGGCCGGGCTTCCGTCTTGTCCACAGATCACCGCACAGCTGGGTTTCGACCGCCGCGATGCGGTGAGGCTGAGTGCACTGCCGGCGCCTTCGGGCACGGGGCGCCGGCAGTGCCGGGGACGGTCCCCGAATCAACAGAGAGGATGAGCGATGAGCGACACAGGTGACACGATCACGATCACCGGCAACGTGGCGACACCGCCCGAGCTGAAGCACACGGCGGCCGGAGTGGCGATCGCCACGTTCCGCGTCGCGAGCGGTCAGCGGCGATACGACCGAGACGCCGGCGGATGGACCGACTCGGGAACGAACTGGTACACCGTCTCGGTGTTCCGCACGCTGGCTGAGCACGCCTACCGGTCGCTGCAGAAGGGCGACCGCGTGATCCTCACCGGTCGCCTCCGCCTTCGAGAATGGGACAACGGCACCCGGCGCGGCACGGCGATCGAGATCGACGCCGAGGCCATCGGACACGATCTGCGCTGGGGGACGACGACGTTCCAGAAGGACTCGCGGGCCGCGACGATCCCGACGTCGCAGAGCTGGCCGACGGCGCAGGCCGGCGACGCGTGGGCGGCGCCCGGCGTCGACGGAGCGGGTGAGACGGCAGAGGCGGAAGAAGCGGTGCATCCGGAGCTCGCGGCGGTCGGATCGAGCCCCGGCTCCACAGAGCACGAAGCGGAGACGCCCTTCTGACGCGTTCAGCGTGCGCGGGGCCGGCGGCCCTAAACTCTCCCCGTGGCCCGAGACCTCCCGCCCCGCGCTCGCTTCGATGTCCGTCGGCTGCGCGCCCCGCGGGTGTTCGCCGTCATGGCGGTCGTCGGTGCGCTCACCGCGTGCAGTCCCAGCGAACCGGAGCCGACCCCGACGCCCACCGTCACGACGACCGACAGCGCACCGAGCGCGAGTGCCACGCCGACCGCGCCCGCTGCACCCGCGCTGGTGCCCGACGGCACCGCGGAGGACAATCTGCCGCTCTTCTCCTCGGTCACCGCGTCGGTGTGGGCGACGGATGCCCGAGTCACCGGGCGGGCGTACGTCGACGCACTCACGGCGGCGGGGTTCGACAAGGCTGCGATGCAGGTCACGCAGGACACGTCGACGGTGGGCAATCCCGCCGAGAGCATCCAGTTCTCGGTCCGCTGGAACGATCAGTGCCTCATCGGCCAGGTCGGCCCGGCCACGGGGGAACCCGTCACGGTCGTGGTTCCGGTGCTCGCCGAGGGAAACTGCCTCGTCGGGCAGACCCGTCCGATCGACTGGTAGCTCCGACCACCGGCGAGTCGCGGCCGGCGACTGCTGTGCTCACGCCGCTCGCTGCGGCGCCCGGTAGGCTGGGACGCTGACGCCTGAGTCCAAGGAGAGCAGAAACCCGCATGGCTGAGTACATCTACTCGATGGTCCGAGCCCGCAAGGCCGTCGGCGAGAAGCTGATCCTCGACGACGTGACGATGGCGTTCCTTCCGGGCGCGAAGATCGGCATGGTCGGCCCGAACGGCGCCGGAAAGTCGACGATCCTCAAGATCATGGCCGGCCTTGACACCCCGTCGAACGGCGAGGCGAAGCTCAGCCCCGGCTTCACCGTCGGCATCCTCATGCAGGAGCCCGAGCTCGACGAGACCAAGACGGTGCTCGAGAACATCCAGGACGGCATCGCCATCAAGGCCAAAGTCGACCGGTTCAACGAGATCTCGGGCCTCATGGCAGACCCCGATGCCGACTTCGACGCGCTGCTCGCGGAGATGGGCGTCCTCCAGGAGGAGATCGACGCCGCCGACGCCTGGGACCTCGACTCTCAGCTCGAACAGGCCATGGACGCCCTGCGAACCCCGCCCGGCGACGCGCAGATCGGCCCCCTCTCGGGTGGAGAGAAGCGCCGTGTCGCCCTCACCAAGCTCCTGCTGCAGAAGCCGGACCTGCTGCTCCTCGACGAGCCCACCAACCACCTCGACGCCGAGAGCGTGCTCTGGCTCGAGCAGCACCTGCAGAAGTACCCCGGCGCGGTGATCGCCATCACGCACGACCGGTACTTCCTCGACAACGTGGCCGAGTGGATCGCAGAGGTCGACCGCGGGCGCCTGATCGGCTATGAGGGCAACTACTCGACCTACCTCGAGAAGAAGGCCGAGCGTCTGGCGATCCAGGGCAAGAAGGACGCCAAGCTCGCGAAGCGCCTCGCCGAAGAGCTGGACTGGGTCCGCTCGAACCAGAAGGGACGCCAGGCGAAGTCGAAGGCTCGCCTCGCCCGGTACGAGGAGATGGCGGCTGAGGCCGACCGCACCCGCAAGCTCGACTTCGAGGAGATCACGATCCCGCCGGGCCCACGTCTCGGCAGCGTCGTGATCGAGGCGAAGAAGCTGCAGAAGGGCTTCGACGGCCGCTCGCTGATCGACGGACTCAGCTTCACGCTGCCGCCGAACGGCATCGTCGGCGTCATCGGCCCGAACGGTGTGGGCAAAACCACGCTCTTCAAGACCATCGTCGGCCTCGAGTCCCTCGATGGCGGCGACCTCAAGATCGGTGAGACGGTCAAGATCAGCTACGTCGACCAGTCGCGAGCGAACATCGACCCGCAGAAGAGCCTGTGGGAGGTCGTCTCGGACGGGCTCGACATCATCACGGTCGGCAAGACCGAGATCCCCTCGCGCGCGTACGTGTCGAAGTTCGGCTTCAAGGGGCCCGATCAGCAGAAGAAGGCCGGCGTGCTCTCGGGTGGTGAGCGCAACCGCCTCAACCTCGCGCTGACCCTCAAGGAGGGCGGCAACCTGCTGCTCCTGGACGAGCCGACCAACGACCTCGATGTCGAGACCCTCCAGTCGCTGGAGAACGCGCTGCTCGAGTTCCCGGGTTGCGCGGTGGTCATCACGCACGACCGCTGGTTCCTGGACCGGATCGCGACCCACATCCTCGCTTACGAAGGCACCGACGAGAACCCCGACCAGTGGTACTGGTTCGAGGGCAACTTCGAGGCGTATGAGGCGAACAAGATCGAGCGCCTCGGGGCGGAGGCGGCGCGGCCCCACCGCACCGCATACCGCAAGCTCACGCGTGACTGATACCGGCGACGCGGCGGTCGCAAGCACGGAGGGCGACCGCCGCCTGCACATCCCCATCCACCTGCGATGGGGGGATCTCGACGCGTTCAACCACGTCAACAACACGTCGATGCTCAAGCTCCTCGAAGAGGCGCGGGTGCGCGCGTTCTGGTTGCCCGAACCCGGCGAGGACGCGCCCGCGACCGCCGTGCTCGACTCGAGCATCTTCAGCGGAATGCTGACGCTCATCGCCCGGCAGGAGATCGAGTACCTCGCCCCGGTGCCGTACCAGCGGCATCCCCTCGATGTGCAGATGTGGTTCGGCAAGCTGGGCGGCTCCAGCATCGAGGTCTGCTACGAGGTGTACAGCCCACTCGAGTCCGCGGCGAACGGACGAACCCTGTACGCACGCGCCACCACGGTCATCGTGAAGGTGGATGCGGAGACGGGGCGTCCGCTTCGACTCACCGGCGAGGAGCGCGCCGCGTGGGGGCCCTATGTCGGTGAGCCGATCAATTACGCTCACCGGCGCTGACCCGCACCGGAGTCGGATCAGCCGGCGTCACTTCCGGCACCGGGAACCCGGATCATGATCTCCTGCGCGACGCTGGCCATCAGTGTGCCGTCTGCGGCGTAGATCCGTCCTGACGCGAGGCCACGGCCACCGCGCGCGCTCGGCGACTCCTGGACGTACAGCATCCATTCGTCGACGCGTCCGAACCGGTGCCACCACATCGCATGGTCAAGGCTCGCCACCTTCAGTCCCGGCGTCGCCCAGGAGACGCCGTGGGCGCGGAGGATCGACTCCTGGATCGTCAGGTCGCTGAGGTACGCCAGCACGGCCCGGTGGACCGCGGGGTCGTCGGGGATCGGTCGGCGGATGCGCATCCAGACCGCCTGGCGCGGCGCTTTCTCGGCGCCGGCCGTGACGTAGATGGGAGCCGGGATGTGGCGCAGATCCACCGGCCGGTCGGTGAAGAGCCGCTTCGACATCGGGTGCAGACCGCTGAGGTGCGCCTCGACGTCGGGAAGGTCCTCCGGCGCGGGAACGTCTTCCGGCATCGGCTCCTGGTGGTCGAGCCCCGGATCCTCGTCCTGGAACGACGCGATCATCGAGAAGATCGGGACGCCCTCCTGAAACGCCTGCGTGCGGCGGGTCGAGAACGAGCGTCCGTCGTGGATGCGATCGACGGAGAAGGTGATGCCCTTCGCCGAGTCGCCGGGACGCAGGAAGTACCCGTGCATCGAGTGCACGATCCGCTCCTCGGGGATCGTGCGGGACGCGGCGACGATGGACTGCGCGAGAACCTGGCCGCCGTAGACGCGCCCGAGCGGCATCGACTGGGACGCGCCGGTGAAGATGTCCTCCGTGGTGCGCGCGTCGGACGCGCTCAGATCGATGACCGAGAGCATCGACGCGACCGGGTCCTTCTCGGGCGCGCTGTGTGCGTTCGGCTCGGCATCCACGGGTGCTCCTCTCCGGGGCGGCGGCCGCCCGTAGGTCCGCTTGGTAGCTTAGAGGGCGATGTCACCGCGCCTGCTGCTCGCCGATCCCGAGTCCGCCGCCGACGCCCTCACTTTCGCGGGTCGGGCGGCACGCTTCACCGTCGAAGGGGTGAGGTTGCAGGCGTCAGGCGGGGTCCTGGCGATGACCGCCGCCCCGCTGGCGCCACGGGGTTTCGGCGATCCGACGCCCACTGTCCTCGCCCTGCGCTCGCTCGGCGCGGACCCCGAACTCGTGTGCGACCTCGTGGTCGAGGCATCCGCCCTCTCCGCCACGACCGACGACCCCCGCGCTCTCGCCCTCCCCGAGACCGCCCTCTCGCCGGCGTGGGCGGGGATCACGCCGCCGCGCAGCGGCTGGGACGCGCGGCCCGGCATCGAGGCTTCGACGCTTGCGGCCAAGGCGCAGGGCGGGATCGCCCGCGTCGCCGACTCGGTGCCGACCGATGCCGGCGAGGACGTCGTGCGAGCGGTTCGCGCCACGGTGTGGGGTGCGCCCGACGAGGAGCTGGGCGGCCTTCCGCTCGGCGTCGCGTTCGCGGCTTTGAGTCTGGGCTTCATCAGCGGCGGCGAGACGGCACGGGTGTTCACGAGCGGTCCATGGACGCGCGTCAGCCTGTCCCGCGGTCACGTGCTGGTCCGCGGGCCGGTGGCGACCGGTCTCACCCCGGTGCGGCGGACGGGCTCAGCGGACTGAGGCGGGCTCCTCGGTCATACCGCTGCGGCCGCCGCGCGCCCGGCGGCACGCCCCGAGAAGAGGCATCCGCCCAGGAACGTCCCCTCGAGGGCGCGGTACCCGTGGACGCCGCCACCGCCGAAGCCGCTCGCTTCGCCTGCGGCGTACAGTCCGGGCACGGCTACGCCGCCGGCGCCGAGCGCGCGGCCGGACAGATCGGTTTCGATGCCGCCGAGGGACTTGCGGGTGAGCACATGCAGTTTCACCGCGATCAGCGGACCCGACTTCGGGTCGAGGATCCGGTGCGGGCTCGCGGTGCGGATGAGTCGATCGCCGCGGAATGCGCGCGCCGAGCGCAGCATGGCGATCTGGGCGTCCTTCGTGAAGTCGTTGTCGATCTCCCGATCGCGCGCTTCTATCTCGAACCGCACGTGGTCGGCGTCGAGCACCTCTCCGCCGGGGAGCGCCTGCATGCCCGCGATGAGGTCATCGAGGGTGTCGCGCACGACGAAGTCCGCGCCGCGATCCATGAACGCCTGCACGGGGCCGGCGGCACCCTTGCCGAGGCGCGATTGCGCGAGGAGTCTCACGTCCTTGCCCGTGAGGTCCGGGTTCTGCTCGCTGCCCGAGAGGGTGAACTCCTTCTCGATGATCTTCTGCGACAGCACGAACCACGAGTGGTCGTGGCCGGTCGCCCGCAGGTGCGCCAGCGTGCCGAGCGTGTCGAAGCCCGGGAACAGGGGCACGGGCAGACGATTCCCGGTCGCGTCCAACCACACCGACGAGGGACCGGGAAGGATGCGGATGCCGTGGCCCGGCCAGATCGGATCCCAGTTCCGGATGCCCTCGACGTAGTGCCACATCCGGTCGCCGTTGATCAGTCGCGCGCCGGCCGCCGCTGAGACCGGCTGCATCGAACCGTCGACGTACGCGGGCACACCGGTCACCATCGTCGTCGGGGGTGTGCCGAGCCGCTCGGGCCACCACTGGCGCACGAGGTCGTGGTTGCCGCCGATGCCACCTGAGGACACGATGGTCGCGGCCGCGGTGACGGTGAACGAGTCGACCGTAGCGCGCGAGCTGGCGACACCGCGTGCTGCCCCGGAAGGCGCCAGCACATCTCCCGCAGCCCCGGTGACCACACCGTCCTCGACGGTCAGCGAGATGACCCGGTGGCGGGGCAGGATCGTCACGCGGCCTTCGGCCTCGCCGGCCTCCACCGCCGCCTGGAACGGCGCGACGATGCCCGGGCCGGTTCCCCAGGTGATGTGGAAACGCGGCACCGAGTTGCCCGGACCGGTCGCGGTGTAACCGCCGCGCTCCGCCCAGCCCACGATGGGGAAGAAGCCGACACCCTTCTCGCGCAGCCACGCGCGCTTCTCCTCGTGGGCGAATTGCAGGTAGGCCTCCGCCCAGCGCCGCGGCCACAGGTCCTCGTCGCGGTCGAATCCGGCGTTGCCGAACCAGTCCTGCCGCGCCAGCTCGAGCGAGTCGTGGATGCCGAGCCTGCGCTGTTCGGGCGAATCGATGAAGAATAGCCCGCCGAACGACCACCACGCCTGCCCGCCGAGGTTCGAGCGCGGCTCCTGGTCGACGATGGTCACGCGCTTGCCCGCGGCGACCGCCTCAGCGGTGGCCACGAGACCCGCGAGGCCCCATCCGATGACCAGGACGTCGGTGTGGTGGGATGGCATGTCGACTCCTTCGTCGGCGAGGGGGGGAGTCGGCTGACTCAGCGGGCGGGATCGGCGTCCGCGGGCGGTGCCGCCGTGACGGGGAAGGATGCTGCGGCCCGGGCTCCCGCGGCGGGCCCGATCCCCGAGGGCTCGAAGGTATTCACCATGGCATATGCGGCGCGCTGGAGGTAATCCCAGAGCGTCGCCTCGTGCAGCGGCGGGAGGTGCAACTCGTCGACGGCGACGCGCATGTGCGCGAGCCAGCGGTCGCGCGCGTCGGGATCGACGTGGAACGCCGCGTGACGCATGCGCAGCCGGGGGTGTCCGCGCTCCTGGCTGTACGTCGTCGGACCGCCCCAGTACTGCTCGAGGAACAGTGTCAGCCGCTCCTGCGCCGGGCCGAGGTCTTCCTCGGGATACATAGGACGCAGCACCTCGTCGTCGGCGACGCCGCGGTAGAAGACCTCGACGAGCCGCACGAACGTGTCGTGGCCGCCGATCTCGTCGAAGAAGCTCAGCGGGGTGGCCGAGTCTGTCATGGAGTGCCTCCGGTGGTCGTGCCGGATTCGTCGCCTGCGGGCGTCGTCGACGGCTTCTTCGGGGTTCGCTTCGGCTTCCACACGGGGCGATCGGGCGTGGCGGCGACCGCTGTGGGCTGGGTCTTGGGAGGGTTGGCGCCGCGTACGCGCCCCGCGCCCTCGAGGCCGCTCGGCATGACCGCGGTGAGGGCGGGAAGGGTGATGCCCATCTCGTCGATCGTCTTCTTCAGGCGCATGCGCAGTTCGCGGGCGACGTCGTCCTTCGCGTTCGCACGCGTCTTCATGACGAGGCGGATGACGAGCGCGTCGCCGGAGATCGACTCGAGACCCCACACCTCGGGCTGCTCGAGGATGCGCGTGCGCCACTTGGGATCCTTCGCGAGCGCCTTGGCGGTGTCGAGCATCGCGCGCTCCACTTCACCGATGTCGGAATCGGTCGCCACCGAGAGGTCGATGATGACCCGCGACCAGCCTTGCGAGAGATTGCCGATGCGGGTGATCTCGCCGTTGCGGACGTACCAGAGCGTCCCGTTGACATCGCGGACGTGCGTGACCCGGACGCTGACGTACTCGACGATGCCGGTCGCCAATCCGAGGTCGACGACGTCGCCGATCCCCACCTGATCCTCCGCGACGATGAAGATGCCGTTGAGCACGTCCTTGACGATGTTCTGCGCACCGAAGCCGAGGCCTGCGCCGATGGCTGCGGTGAGGAGGGTGAGCGAGGCGAAGGCCGAAGGCGCCAGCACGTTGATGATCAGCAGGATCGCGATGACGACGATGGTCACGTTGACGACGTTGTGGAGAATCGATCCCAGCGTCCGTGTGCGCTGTACGAGTCGCACCGAGGCGAGCGGTGCCCGCTCGAGCGCCTGGGTGTCGTCGACGTTCGCCTTGTTCTTCGCGCCGTTCACGATGCGACCCACGACACGCCGGATCACGAACTTCAAGATCCAGGCCAGGATGATGGCGCCGACGATGATCCCGGCGACCGCGAGGAGGTTCTTGCCGACGGCGAGGAAGAACTCGCCGAACTGCTGCCAGGTCTCAGCGTCGGTGAGGTCGGGGCCAGCCGGGGTGGGAGTGGTCTCGAGGGGAACGCGGATCATCGTCACGATCCTAACGAGCTGGGGTGCGCTCAGCCTGGACGGCGTTCAGCTTGTCGACGACCCGTCGCTGCGCGGCGGGAGAGGTTCGGCCTCTTCGATGAGCCGGTGCCGGTGGGCGAGGATCACGGCGTGCACCCGGTCGCGCGCCCCGATCTTCGCCAGCACGCGTCCGACGTGAGTCTTGACCGTCGACTCGCTCACGTACAGGTGGTGCGCGATCTCAGCGTTGTTCATCCCGCGGGCGATCGCGATGAACACCTCGCGCTCGCGGTCGGTCAGCTCAGCTGTCGGGTCATCGGCGGACGAGGTGCGCCGTGGCGCGGGCGGCACGGCGCGGAGGCGGTCGATGAGTCGCCGAGTGACCGACGGCGCCAGCGCGGCGTCGCCGCGATGGACCGCCCGGATCGCGGCGGTCAGCTCGGAGCGCTGCGCATCCTTGAGGAGGAAGCCGCTCGCCCCGGCATCGAGCGCGCCCAGCGCATACTCGTCGAGGTCGAACGTCGTCAGGACGAGTACGCGCGTCTGCGGGTGCGCGGCGACGATCGACCGCGTGGCGGCGATTCCATCGGTACGCGGCATCCGTATGTCCATCAGCACGACGTCCGGGGCGTGCGCGGCGACGGCACGCATGGCCTCGTCGCCATCGGCCGCCTCGCCCACGACGACGACATCCGGTTCGGCCTCGAGCACAAGGCGGAAGCCGAGCCGGATCAGCTCCTGGTCGTCCACCAGAAGCACGCGGATGGCAGTCGTCATGGTCCGTTCTCCTCCACCGAGCTCATCGTGCCCGCGCGCGCCCGGAGGGGCAGCGAGGCGCGCACCGCCCGCCGTCGATCGCTCCCGCCTCCAGGGTGCCTCCCACGTGCGCCGCGCGCTCGCGGAGTCCGGGGAGGCCGAACCCGGCGCCCGTCGGCGGGTCCGCAGCATCCGTGCGCGGTCGCACCCCGTCGTTGACGATGTCGAGGTCGACGGCGTCCCCCCGGACGCCGATCCGCACGTCGATCCCGGTGGCCAGCGGTGCATGCCGCATCGCGTTGGTGAGCGACTCCTGCACGATGCGCGCCACCGCGAACCGCATTTCCGCAGGCACGTCGTCGAGGCCTCCCTCCACCCGCAGCACGACGGGGAACCCCGCCCGCTGGGCGGACTGGACGGCATCGGCGACGGACGCCGACTCGATCGGTGCGAGCGGCGCATCGGGGGAGAGGTCGGGATCGCGCAGCACGCCCAGCATCGCGCGCATCTCGGTCAGCGCACCGCGAGCCGTGACGGCGATCTGCTCGGTGGCCGCGCGGGCGCGTGAGGTGTCGGGTGTCGCCGTCGCCCCCTCCGCGAGTGCGACGACGACGGTCAGGTTGTGCGAGACGATGTCGTGCATCTCGCGCGCGATGCGCGTGCGCTCGGCCGCAGCGCCGAGGCGCGCCTGCTGGTCCCGTTCGACGAGCAGCTGGCGTGAGCGGTCGATGATCGCTTCCAGATACCGTCGCCGGTTGCCGACGTTGATGCCGATCAGCGCGCCGATCAGCAGGGCGATCGCGCCCGACACCAGCGAAGTGATGAGGTAGTTCCACGCAGCGGGCTCCGCGAGGCCGGCCACGGCGGTGTAGACCGCCATCAGTGCGGTCGCCGTGGCGAAGGCGATCCAGCATGAGAGCACGGATCGGTAGACCGCGACCGCGTAGATGGCCAACGCGGGGGGGACATGCGATGCCGGTACGAGGCTGGGCGGCAGGATCACCAACGGCAGCGCCGCGACGGCGAAGACGAGGAGTGGCCGCGTGCGGCGCAACAGCAGGGAGGCGCACGCGCAGACCACCACGACGATCGCATACACCGTCTGCGGCGGCGTCGGGGGGATCGGGTACTCGGAGCGGATCGCCGCGGAGGGCACCGACAGCAGGAGGGCGGCGACCGCGACGATGACGTCGGCGGTCCGCGGATGCCGTGCCCAGAAGCGCCGGAAGACGCCCGGCGGTCGGGGCAGGAGGAGACCGTCGTCGGCGCCGGGAGCGGCACCGATGAGTCGGCGACGTCCGCGCGCGTCAGTCTTCGGGATGAACAGCGGCCGTCGCAGTGGTACCACGGTGCCGGATACGACGGATGCCTCGACCCCGCGCGGGGTCGAGGCATCCGTCGAATCGGCTACTGGGCGTCCCGGTCCTGCACCGACAGCGCGCGCTCGACTCCGGCGAGATTCTCGGCGACCAGGCGTCGCAGGGCGGGAGCCGCGTCGGCGTTCGCCTCGAGCCACGCGCGCGTCGCGTCGCGGAGCGCCACGTCGGCGAGCGGGGCGGGATAGAGCCCCACGATGAGGTACTGCGCGATCTGATAGGTGCGCGAGTTCCAGATCGGCAGCAGCGACTCGAAGTAGCGCGAGACGAAGCCGCCGAGCAGATCGCGGCCCGCCGGGTGCACGAAGCCGAGTGCCGCGGCGCGGACGATCGTGTTCGGCTGGTCGTCGCTGTCGACGAGCGACGACCACGCCGCTGCCTTCGCCTCGGCCGACGGCAGCGCCGCCTTGGCCTGGGCGGCGAACTCCCCGCCCTTGGCGGTGTTGTCGGCCTCGAGGGCCTCATCGATGTCGGCCGCCGTGACGACGCCGCCCGCGGCGAGCGACACGAGCAGCTGCCACGACAGGTCGGTGTCGATGGCCAGGCCGTCGAAGCTGACCTCGCCGTCGCGCACCTGGCGCACCTTCTCCCACTGACCCGGGGTCGCGGCGGCCGACGCGAACGCGGTCACGAACTGCAGCTGGCTGTCGCTGCCGGACTCGGCGTTCTCCGCCAGCGCCCACAGCGCGTCGGCGACCTTCGCACGCGTGAGGTCGCGCTTCTCGGGCGCGACGTACGAGTTCGCCGCGAGCTGGAGCTGCGCGAGCGTCGTGCGAACCGTGGTGGACTCCGTCTCCGCGCCGATGTTGCGCAGCACCAGATCGACGTAGTCGGAAGCGGATGCCTCGGCGTCGCGTGTCTGATCCCACGCGGCACCCCATACCAGCGAGCGCGCGAGCGGGTCGCTGATCTTGTCGAGGTGGTCGATCGCGGTCTCGAGCGACCGGTCGTCGAGGCGGATCTTGGCGTATGCGAGGTCCTCGTCGTTCAGCAGTACGAGCGCGGGGCGCTGGAGACCCTTGAGCTCGGGCACCTCGGTGAGATCGCCGTCGACGTCGAGCTCGACGTGGTGCACGCGCACGAGCGCGTCGCCGTCGAGGTCGTAGAAGCCGACGCCGAGGCGGTGCGGGCGGATCGTGGGGTAGTCGGCCGGCGCGGTCTGCACGATGGCGAAGCGCGTGATGGTGCCGTCGACATCGGTGACGATCTCG
Organism: Microbacterium ureisolvens; assembly: GCF_019511645.1. Classification (GTDB taxonomy): domain Bacteria; phylum Actinomycetota; class Actinomycetes; order Actinomycetales; family Microbacteriaceae; genus Microbacterium; species Microbacterium ureisolvens_A. Next base: position 285,626 of record NZ_JAEUAX010000001.1, read on the forward strand.
GGCGACAGCGTATTGACGCCCGCCGTCTCGAGCCACTTCTTCGACCACGTCGAGAGCTCGCGGCCGCTGGTGACCTCGAGCTCGGCGAGCAGGTCCGAAAGCTCGGTGTTCGACCACTCGTGCTTCTTGAAGTAGGCGGCGACTCCGGCGAAGAACGCCTCGATGCCGACCCACGCGGCCAGCTGCTTGAGCACCGAGCCGCCCTTGGCGTAGGTGATGCCGTCGAAGTTGACCTGCACGTCCTCCAGATCGTTGATCTGCGCGACGACCGGGTGGGTCGACGGGAGCTGGTCCTGGCGGTATGCCCAGGTCTTCTCCATCGCGTTGAACGTGGTCCACGCCTCGGTCCACTCGGTCGCCTCGGCGGTGGCGATGGTCGACGCCCACTCGGCGAACGACTCGTTGAGCCACAGGTCGTTCCACCACTTCATGGTGACGAGGTCGCCGAACCACATGTGGGCGAGCTCGTGCAGGATCGTGACGACGCGGCGCTCCTTGACGGCGTCCGTGACCTTCGAGCGGAAGACGTACGTCTCGGTGAACGTGACCGCACCCGCGTTCTCCATCGCACCCGCGTTGAACTCGGGCACGAAGAGCTGGTCGTACTTGGCGAACGGGTAGGCGTAGTCGAACTTCTCCTCGAAGTACGCGAAGCCCTGGCGGGTCTTGTCGAAGATGTAGTCGGCGTCGAGGAACTGCCACAGGCTCTTGCGGCCGTAGACACCGAGCGGGATGACGCGTCCGGACGCGCTGGTCAGCTCCGAGTACGTCGCCTCGTAGGGACCCGCGATGAGCGCCGTGATGTACGACGAGATGCGCGGCGTGGCGTCGAACGTCCAGGTCGCGGTGCCGTCGCCGTGCTTCTTCGGCTCGGGGGTGGGCGAGTTCGAGACGACCTTCCACGGCTCGGGGGCTGTCACGGTGAAAGCGAACGTCGCCTTCAGGTCGGGCTGCTCGAACACCGCGAAGACGCGGCGCGAGTCAGGCACCTCGAACTGCGAGTAGAGGTACACCTCGCCGTCGACGGGGTCGACGAAACGGTGCAGGCCCTCACCCGTGTTCGTGTACAGGCAGTCCGCGTCGATCACGAGCTCGTTGTCGGCGGCCAGGCCGTCGAGCGCGATGCGCGAGTCCGCGAACGCCGACGCGGGGTCGATCGAGCGCCCGTTGAGGGTGATCTCGCGCACCTCGCGCGCGATCAGGTCGATGAACGTCGTGGCACCGGGCGTCGCGGTGAAGCGCACGACGGAGCGGGATCCGAAGACCTCGGCGCCCTTCGTCAGATCGAGCGCGATCTCGTACGACTGCGTGTCGACGATCGCGCGGCGCTCCTGCGCCTCGATGCGGGTGAGGTTCTCTCCAGGCACTGCTGTGGCTCCCATGGGTGAGGATGACGGAGGTGGTCGATCGGCTCGTCGCGCGAGCGTTCGATCCGGCGGCCGCCACCAGCGCTGCTGGCACCGATGACAACCGTCCCAGCCTATGTGCTGCGGGTGCTGGATTGGCGTCGCACATGGCTGCGGGCATGCTCCAGCGCCGACGGCAGATCGGCGAACAGGTGGTTCTGGTGGTGCAGCGAGTCGAGCACGCCGACGGTGCGGAAGAGTTCCTCGTGCCCGGGTTGGACGCCCTTGATGAGCACAGTGACGCCCCGGCGCTCCAGCGTCTGCACGATCTCGGTGAGCACGCGCGCACCCGTCGCGTCGACCAGTTCCAGCCGGGACATGCGCAGGATCACGACCGAGATGCCCGTGAGTCCGGTCACGGCGTCGAACACCCGGTCTGCTGCGGCGAAGAAGAGCGGCCCATCGAGTCTCACGATCGCGATGTGCACGTCTTCCGGCGCGGGTTCGCCCGAGGGCTGCTCGCGGTGCACCGATGTGGCTCGCGACAGATTGCGCAGGGCGAAGAAGCCCGCGCACACGACTCCGATCACGACGGCGACGATGAGGTCGAACGACACCGTCACGAGGGCCGTGAGGACGAACGCGAGGGCGTCCGAGCGGGTGGAGCGCAGGATCGAGCGCACCGTTGCCCCGTGCACCATGCGAACTGCGGTGAGCATCAGCACGGCGGCGAGCGCCGCCAAGGGGATCGTGCTCACCGGACCTGCGGCGATCAGCACGAATCCGAGAAGGACGGCGGCGTGCACGATGGCCGCCAGTCGCGAGCGTCCGCCCGAGCGCACGTTGACGGCGGTGCGGGCGATCGCCCCGGTGGCGGGCATGCCCGCGAACAGGCCGGAGCCGATGGAGGCGATGCCCTGACCGACCAGCTCGCGATCGGGATCGTACCTGCCGGTGTCGGCCATCGAGGCCGCCACGCGCGCCGACAGCAGCGACTCGATGGCCGCCAGGGCGGCCACGGTCACTGCAGGGAGCAGGAGGTGTCCGAGTTCTGCCGGATCGAGCGTCGGAAGCGCCGGTGCGGGCAGCGTGGCGGGGAGGGGTCCGATCACCGCGAGAGGATCGGGCACCACCAGGGCGATCACCGTGACGAGGCCGATGCCGATCAAGGACCCGGGGATCGCGGGATGGATGCGGGGGGCGAGGACCATGCAGGCGATCACCGCGCCGGCGGCGCCGAGAGCCCAGGGCACGTAGGCCCCATCGGCGTGCGCGATCGCCTGCGCCGCTGCGACGACCGCGTTCGAGCTGTGCTCTCCCGCAGGGCTGAGCCTCGGAGAGACGAGCAGCGGCACCTGCTGCAGGAAGATGATCACGGCGATGCCGAGCGTGAACCCCTCGATGACCGGCCAGGGGATGAACGACACGGCGCGGCCGAGTCTCAGCACTCCGGCGACCAGCACGAGGATGCCCGCGAGCAGGCTCACGGTGGCGACCGCCCCCGGCCCCAGCGAGGCGACGATGGGCACCAGGACGACGACCATCGCGCCGGTCGGCCCCGATACCTGCACATGCGATCCGCCGAACACGGCCGCGAGAACGCCGGCGACGATGGCGGTCACGAGCCCCGCTTCCGCCGTCAGTCCGGAGCTGACACCGAATCCCAGGGCGAGGGGGAGGGCCACGATCCCGACCGTGACCCCGGCGACAAGATCTCCGCGCCACGTCCGGCGAAGTCCGCGGTAGTCCTCGGGCGAGGGGAGCAGACTCCGCGCGTACGCGGCCGCGCGCGCTGTTCGGCTCCCGCGGGACGCGGCATCCGCTCTGCTCATCGCGCAGGCAGGGCCGGGAGCGCGTGCGCGTCGGCGAGGAGGTCGCGATCGGAAGACAGGACGTCCAGCAGCAGGGCGCGTGCCACCGCCAGCAGCTCGGCGACCTTGGGGCCGGCGAGTCGGTAATACACATGGCTCGCGCGCCGCTCGGAGGCCACCAGGCGGTGCCGGCGCAGCACCGCGAGGTGCTGGGAGAGATGGGATGCCTCGAGCCCGGTCTCGGCCTGGAGTTCGGCCACGCTGAGCTCTTCGGCGGCGGAGAGGAGCTCGAGGATGCGGATCCGGAACGGATGCGAAAGACCTTTGAAGAGCCCGGCCTTGACTTCGTACAGCGGTCGCTGCGTTCGTGTTAGCGGCATGATGAAATCATCATATCGCCGGATCCGGCGGCGACGCGGTGTCAGGATGGAGGGGTGACCTCTCCCGAGCAGCACGCCGTCCCGTTCGCCTCTCCCGCCGTGGTCTCCGGTGCCCCGTACGTCGAGGAGCCCGTCGCGTACGACGGCATCCTCCTCGCGGGCTTCGGCGGTCCGGAGGGGCAGGACGACGTCATCCCCTTCCTCCGCAACGTCACGCGCGGCCGCGGCATCCCCGACGAGCGCCTCGAAGAGGTCGCGCACCACTACCGCCACTTCGGCGGCGTGAGCCCGATCAACGCACAGAACCGCGCGCTGAAGGCCGCCCTCGAGGCCGAGCTCGCCCGCCGAGGTCTCGATCTGCCGGTGTACTGGGGCAACCGCAACTGGGCGCCCTACCTCGGCGAGGCGGTGACGGATGCCGCCGCGGCCGGTCACACGAATCTCCTGGCGCTCGCGACCAGCGCCTATTCGTCCTTCTCCAGCTGTCGCCAGTACCGTGAGGACTTCGCGCGGGTGCTCATCGAGACGGGACTGCAGGATCGCGTCACGATCGACAAAGTGCGGCAGTTCTTCGACCACCCCGGCTTCGTGAAGCCCTTCGTGGACGGCGTGCGCGACGCCGTGGCCGGCTTCCTCTCCGACGGAGTGGCCCCCGAAGGCGTACGGGTGCTCTTCTCGACCCACAGCATCCCGACGGCGGACGCGGAGCGCTCCGGCCCACGCGAGGGCGACGAGCTGCACCGAGATCTGGGTGAGGGCGGCGCCTACGCCGCGCAGCACCTGGCTGTGGCCGAGGTGGTCATGGCGGCCGTCGCCGCCGAGGTCCCCGGCGCCGACCGGGTCGCGTGGGACCTCGTCTACCAGTCGCGCTCCGGACCGCCCAGCCAGCCCTGGCTCGAGCCCGACATCAACGACGTCATCGCCGAGCTTCCGGGCGCCGGCGTGCAGGCCGTAGCGATCGTCCCCGTCGGCTTCATGAGCGACCACATGGAGGTCCTGTGGGATCTCGACACGGAGGCGATGGATGCCGCGGCCGAGGTGGGCATCCGCGCGGTGCGCACGCCGACCCCCGGTGTGGACCCTGTCTTCGTGTCGGGTCTCGTCGACCTCGTCGAGGAGCGCCTGAACGGCACGCCGGCGGGGGAGCGGCCGCACGTCACCGACCTCGGACCGTGGTTCGACGTGTGCCGGCCCGCTTGCTGCGAGAACGTGCGCGCGGGGTTCAAGCCGGCGGCCGCCGGCATCGCACCCTGAACCCCCGACCTTTCACCACTGATGCTCGCTGCGGGGTGCAGCATCCGTCCTCCTTCGTCCGTCACCCCTCTCTAGGATTGAGCCCATGCGCATCCACATCGCGACCGACCACGCCGGCCTCGAGTTCTCGACGCAGCTGCAGCACCATCTCGCGGCCGCCGGTCACGACGTCGTCGACCACGGACCGATCGAGTACGACCCGCTCGACGACTACCCCGCGTTCTGCATCCGCGCCGCACAGGCGGTCGTGCGCGACCAGGCCGCCGGCATCGACGCGCTCGGCGTCGTGTTCGGCGGTTCGGGCAACGGCGAGCAGATCGCCGCGAACAAGGTCGTCGGCGTCCGCGCCGCGCTCGCGTGGAGCATCGCGACCGCGGAGCTCGCTCGTGAGCACAACGACGCCAACGTCATCGCGATCGGCGCGCGTCAGCACACGTTCGAAGAGGCCGCGACCTTCATCGACCGCTTCATCGCGACGCCCTTCTCCGGCGAGGAGCGCCACGCGCGCCGTATCGCCCAGCTGGCCGCGTACGAGGAGGACGGCACCCTCCAGCCCGACCCGCGAGCCGTCGCCGGGCAGCCCGACGTCCTCGCCGCCGACGACAGCTCTTTCGACCCCGAAGCGGGCTGAGTCGTGCCCGAGGGGCATTCCGTCCATCGCATCTCCCGCCAGTTCGACCGCAACTTCGTCGGTCGTTCCGTCTCGGCGTCCAGCCCACAGGGACGCTTCGTCGAGGGCGCGGAGATCCTGAGCGCGCGCATCGCGACGTCGGTGCGTGCCGTCGGCAAGCAGATGTTCCTCGAGTTCGACGACGACCTGTGGCTGCGGGTGCACCTCGGCATGTACGGCGCGTGGGATTTCGCGGGCGAGATCCTCGTGGATCCGACCATCGCGTCGGCCAACGGGCGCATGGGCCAGACGAACCAGCGCGGCACCGACCTCGACGATCCGATCCTCGACAGCTCGGGGGAGAACTCGCTGACCTCGATCGGCGCGCCGCGCCGCACGCGCGTGCACGTGCGCATGTCGGAGCAGACCACCGGGCTCGCCGACGAGGGCGACGAATGGCCACCGCCCGTCGTGGGCCAGGTACGCCTGCGCCTGCTCACGGACGTGACGTGCGCCGACCTGCGAGGCCCGACCGCCTGCGAGCTCCAGACGCCCGACGAGGTCGCCGCGACCATCGCCAAGCTGGGCCCCGACCCGCTCGTCGACGACGTCGCCGAGGGCGAGGAGCGGTTCACCTCGGTCGTGCGCCGCAAGCCGACCTCCATCGGCCTGCTGCTCATGGACCAGAACGTGGTCAGCGGCATCGGCAACGTGTACCGCGCCGAACTGCTGTTCCGCGCACGTCAGAACCCGCACACTCCGGGACGAGACGTCCCCGAGGAGGTCGTGCGCGACCTCTGGCGGGACTGGGTGAGGCTCCTCGCGATCGGGGTCGAGACCGGCCAGATGATGACGATGGACGACCTCGACCCCGAGGCGTACCGGGCGGCGATGGCGAGCCGCGACGACCGCCACTGGGTCTACCACCGCGCGGGTCTGCCGTGCCGGGTATGCGGAACGTCGATCCTGGTCGAGGAGGCCGCGGGCCGCAAGCTCTACTGGTGCCCGTCCTGCCAGGCCTGAGCGCGGCCGGGGCTCGGGCGCGCGAATAGGCTGGGCGCATGCGCCAGAACCCGAGCTTCGCGATGTCGGATGTCGGCGAGATCCGCCGGCTCATCGAGCAGAATCCGTGGGTGACGATCGTCTCGTCGACGGAGTCCGGATTGGTCGCCTCGCACTACGCCGTGCTGCTGGACGCCGACAGCGAGGATCTCACGATCGTGGGCCACGTCGGCAAGCCCGACGACCTCATCCACGGCCTCGGGGAGCACGAGCTTCTCGTGGTCGTGCAGGGCCCGCACGGGTACATCTCGCCCGGCTGGTACGGCGACGTTCAGAGTGTCCCGACCTGGAACTTCGTGTCGGCGCACCTCACCGGCACCCCCGAGCTGCTGACGCCCGAGGAGAACCTCGAGGTGCTCGAGCGTCTCGTCGCGCGCTTCGAGAGCGGCTTGCCGCAACCCCGCCTGATGTGGGAGCCCCCGAACGACCCGGAGTTCGTGCGGCGGCTCGAGAAGGGCACCGTCGGCTTCCGGCTCACACCGACGAAGGTCGTCGGCAAGCGCAAGCTGAGTCAGAACAAGCCCGACGAGACGGTCGAGACGGTGATCGTGGAGCTCGAGTCCGGCGCGAGCCCGTACGCCGACCCGCGACTGCCGGCCGAGATGCGCCGCGACCTCGACACCCGCAAGGCCGCCCGGTGACGGCGGTCCGCGGCGAAGCCCTCGACGTCATCGCGAACGCGCGTCTGACCGGGGCCGACCGCACCGATCCGTTCGGCGCCGACCCGGTGGATGTGCACCTGGCCGAGGGGCTGGTCGTCGACATCGCGCCCGCAGGGGCGCTGCCGCGCGGCGGGCGCGTGCTGGATGCCGACGGCGCCTGGGTGATCCCGGGCCTCTGGGACCACCACGTGCACACAGTGCAGTGGGCGCTCTCCGCCCAGCGCGTGGCGCTCGGAGAGGCATCGTCCGCAGCGCACGCGGCGGCGCTCATGGGCGCTGCGGAGGCGCTCCCCGATGGGCGGCGCGTGGGCAGCGGCTTCCGCGACGCGTTCTGGGCCGACACGCCCGACCTCGCGCTGCTCGATGCGGCGACGGGCGAGGTCCCCACGTATCTCATCAACGCCGATGTGCACAGTGTGTGGCTCAACTCGGCTGCGCTCCGCCGCGAGGGGTTCGAGCCGGACGGGTCCGGTCTCCTCCGCGAGGAGCCCGCGTTCGAGATCTCGCGCCGGCTCAACGCCGTCGACGCGTCGGTGTCCGACCCGGCCGTCGCGCGGATGGCGCAGGATGCCGCCTCCCGCGGTGTCGTAGGGCTCGTCGATCTCGACATGTCGTGGAACGAGGGCGCGTGGGCCCGGCGGCTTGCCGCCGGGTTCGACGCGCTGAGGGTCTCGTTCGGGATCTACCCCCAGTTCCTCGACCGGGCGATCGCCGACGGGCTCCAGACCGGAGACGCTGCCCGGGGCGCAGCATCCGACCTCGTCCGTGTCGGCCCTCTCAAGGTGATCACCGACGGCTCGCTCGGCACGCGCACCGCCGCGTGCTCCCACGCGTATCCGGATGACCCGCACAACCACGGCGTGATCACGGTCGATCTCGCGACGCTCGTCGATCTCATGACGCGCGCCACGGCCGCGGGCATCGCGTCGGCGATCCATGCCATCGGCGACGTCGCGAACTCGCACGCGCTCGATGCCTTCGCGGCGACGGGGGCATGGGGGACGATCGAGCACGCGCAGCTCGTCGCGCACGCCGACATCCCGCGGTTCGCGCGGCTGGGGGTCGGCGCGAGCGTCCAGCCCGAGCACGCCCTCGACGACCGCGACCTGACCGACACGGTGTGGGCGGGCCAGACGGCGCAGCCCTACCCGTTGCGCGCCCTCGCCGACACGGGCGCGAACCTGCTGTTCGGCTCCGATGCGCCGGTCTCGCCGCTCGATCCGTGGGCGGCGATGGCGTCCGCCGTGTTCCGCACGCGCGGCCGGCGCGAGCCGTGGCAGCCGTCGCAGCGCGTCGACGCGGCGACGGCGCTGGCGGCCTCGACGCGGGGCGGCTCCGCCGAAGCCGCGCGCATCGAACCAGGGGACGTCGCCGACCTCGCCATCTGCGAGCACGACCCCCTCGCTGTCGACGAGCCGACGCTGCGCGGCATGCGGATCGCCGCGACGCTGCTGGCCGGACGCCTCACCCACGTGGCGTGATCCGGTCGATGCGGGGGTCTGCCCCCGTAGCGGTCCGGGAGCACATCGGATGCCGCGCCGTCGCCGTCGTCGCGAAGCTGGGAACATGAGTTCCGAGGGAGACACCGATGACCGCCGCCACCACTGAACCTGCTCCTCTCCAGCCGGTCGCATCGCGCCCCGCCTCCGGCTTCTGGGGGTCCTACGGGCAGGCGTGGGTGCGCACCCCCGGCAGCGCGCTGTACCTGCTCGCGGTCTTCGTGCTCGCGATGGTCTCGGTGAGCGTGCTGAGTTCGCTGTTCTGGGCGGGCGTCGGGCTGCTGATCCTCGTGATCGGGCTGCCGCTCATCGTCCTGACGCTGCTCATCGCGCGCGGCTTCGGCGTCGCCGACAGGTTCCTCCTGCTCCTGACCGGACAGGCCCCGATCGCCGAGCCGGAGTGGAATCGCGACACGCCGGAGACGACGGGCTTCTGGATGACGCTGACCCGCCCCATCCGCAACGCGCACTACTGGCTCTACCTGGTTCACGGCATGATCGTGAACCCCATCATCAGCACCATCTCCTTCACCCTCACCGTCGTGTGGCTGAGCGTCGGCCTCGGTGGCCTCACCTACTGGTTCTGGGGACTCTTCCTGCCCCGCGGCGGGAACACGGACGGCTCGGCCGGGGAGTGGGGGCAGTACGTCGCCGACTTCATGCCATGGCTCTTCGGCGGGTGGTCGAGCTGGGCCGTGGAGGTCGCGCTCTACCTCATCGCCGGCATCCTGTTCACCTTCACGATGCCGTGGGTGCTCGGTGGTCTCGCGCGCGGTCACCACGCCGTCGCCCAGCGCATGCTCGGCCGATGGGAGTCGGACGAACTGGCTGCCGAGGTACGCGCCGAAGCCGCCGCTCGCGGTGCCGCGGTGCACGCGGAAGACGTCGCCCTCCGCCGTCTCGAGCGCGACATCCACGACGGACCGCAGCAGCGCCTGGTGCGGCTTCAGATGGACCTCGCCGCGCTGGAGCGGCGCGCGGAGTCGGGAGACACGGATGCTGCCGCCGACCTGGCTCGAGAGGCACGCGGTCACGCGAAGGCGGCGCTGGATGAGCTTCGCGCGCTGTCGAGCGGCGTCGCTCCGCCGCTCCTGCAGGATCGCGGACTGGCCGCGGCGCTGGACGCCGTCGCGACCGCGTCGCCGCTGCGGGTTCAGGTCGACGTCGACCCCGCGGTCGACCGCGCGGTCAGCCAGGAGATCGCCCGAACCGTCTACTTCGTCGTCGCCGAGCTCATGACGAACGCCGTCAAGCACTCGGGAGCCACCGGGGTGAGCCTGCGCGCCTCGCTGAGGCGCGGCGCCGCCGGGGCTCCGACGCACCTCGACGTCTGGGTCGTCGACAACGGCCGCGGTGGCGCGGCCTTCAGCGCCGGTCACGGGCTCGAAGGCCTGCGCGAAAGGCTTGCCGGTCTCCGCGGTCTGCTGACCCTGACGAGCCCGGTCGGGGGACCGACGTCCGTCGGGGCCCACATTCCTCTCACGGTCGCGCCATGACGCATGCCTATGCTGAGGGGATGCCGTCCTCGCCCGACTCCGCACCGCTGCGCGTCGTCCTGTTCGAGGATTCCGTCCTGCTGCGCGAGGGGCTCGTCCGCCTGTTCGACGAGGCCGGCTACACGACGGCCGGCGCCTGGGGCGACGCTGAGGATGTCGTAGCCCGCGTCCGCGAGGCGCGGGCCGACGTCGCGATCCTCGACGTCCGCCTGCCCCCCGGCTTCCGCGACGAGGGCATCCGCGCGGCCCTGGCGGTGCGCGCCGCGCTTCCCGCCGTCGGCATCCTGGTGCTCAGCCAGTACGTCGAGGGCGTCTATGCGAAGGAGCTCCTCGCCGGCGGTGAGGGCGGCGTCGGCTACCTCCTGAAGGACCGCGTCACGTCCCTGGACGAGTTCACGGATGCCGTCCGGCGTGTCCGTGGGCGTGGGACGGTTCTCGATCCGCTGGTCGTACAGCAGCTCCTCTCTGCCCGGCCCGATCCGCTCTCGACGCTCACCCCGCGCGAACGCGATGTTCTCACGCTCATGGCCGAGGGCCGCAGCAACGCGAGTATCGCGCAGCGGCTGTTCATCGGCGTCGGCGCGGTGGAGAAGAACATCAGCGCCATCTTCGCGAAGCTCGGTCTCGAGGAGTCCGGCACGGAGCACCGCCGGGTTCTCGCGGTGCTCGCTTTTCTGCAGTCTCCATGACACGACGAAGGCCTCCGGGGATCCCGGAGGCCTTCATCATGCCGTTGCGATCACTCGGCGAGGTGCGCGAAGAGGAACCAGCGGTCCTTCTCTAGCGACTCCTTGATGCCGATGGCGATGTCCTGGCTCGTGAGGTCGAACTCGTCGAGCCCGTCGATCGCAGCCTGCGTGTCGGCGATGACGGTGTCCATGTCGGAGATCACGTTGCGGATCAGTGCATCCCACTGCGTGAAGCCGGCGGGGACCGCCGAGGAGGTCTTCTGGGCCACCGTGGCGACGCGGGCGTCGATCGGGAGTCCGAGGGCGACGATGCGCTCGGCGGCCTGGTCGGCGCCTGCCTGCGCATTGGCGACCACGGAGTCGAGGAGTTCGTGGATCGCGATGAAGTTCGCGCCGCGCACGTTCCAATGCGCCTGCTTGCCGTTCACGGCCAGGGCCTGAAGGCCCAGCACAACGGGGGTGAGGAACTGCGCCGTCGCGGCGGCGACGTCGGGGTTCGCTGCGGTTGCGGGGGTGGTCTGGGTGTTCGTCATGTCGCTCATCTCCATCGTTCGGCCTCCAGTGACTGCAACGCTACTCACGAGGAGTCATTCCGCAAGCAAGAGAAGGCTGGGCTAAACCGGGGAATCCGCGCCGTCGGTGCGGGTGTGCCGGGTGACAGCGGCTAACGTCGATTCGTGCCCTCCGCCGATCACGACCTCGGACCCCAGAATCTGGGTGCGCCCGCCAAGACCGTGACCCGCGAGCCGCGGGACCGCTCGCCGGAGCACGCTGAGCCGTCCCGGTTCATACCGCACGTCCAGGGCCTGCGCGCCATCGCCGTCCTGTGCGTGGTGCTGTACCACTTCTGGCCCGGCCGCCTCACCGGCGGGTACATCGGCGTCGACATCTTCTTCGTGATCTCGGGCTTCCTGATCACGGCGCACCTCATGCGCGAACTGACGGCGACCGGCACGGTTCGACTGGGCCAGTTCTGGGCGCGCCGCGCACGACGCCTGCTCCCCGCATCCCTGCTCGTCCTGCTCTTCTGCGCTGTCGTGGTGATGTCGCCGTACCTCATGCCCACGTCGGCACTGCCGAACGAGGTGCGCGAGATCCTCGCGTCGACGTTCTACGTCGAGAACTGGTACCTGGCTCTCAACTCCGCGGACTATCTCAACCACTCCGGTTCTCCGACCACCGTGCAGCACTACTGGTCGCTGTCGCTGGAAGAGCAGTTCTACGTGATGTGGCCGCTCATCATGCTGCTGGCCGCGTGGATCGGCGTGAAGTTCTTCCGCGGCGCGCGTCGGCGCGCCATCATCACGGCCCTGAGCGTCGTGACCGTGGTCTCTTTCGCATTCTGCGTGGTCTTCACGATCACCAACCCCGCGCCCGCCTACTTCGTCACGTTCGGCCGCATGTGGCAGTTCGGCGTCGGCGCGCTGATCGCACTGGTCCCGATGCTGCGGGTCCGCAACGCGATCGGCAGCTTCGTGCTCGGATGGGGCGGCATCCTGCTGCTCCTCTACGTCGCGTTCACGTTCGACGGGCAGACGCCGTTCCCGGGTCACATGGCGGCTCTGCCGACGCTGGGCGCAGCCGCGGTGATCGCCGCGTCGAACGCCGGGCGCTGGTGGTACCCGACGCGCATCCTCGCGATCCGTCCGGCGCAGTTCGTCGGAGACATCTCGTACTCGCTGTACCTCTGGCACTGGCCGCTGATCGTCATCGCACCCTCGGTGCCGTTCTGGGGCCTCACGATCTACCATCGCGTGGCGCTCCTGCTGCTGTGCTTCGTGCTCGCGTGGCTGACGAAGCGGTTCGTCGAAGACCCGGCCCGTAGCTGGAAGGTGCTCACGTCGCGCCCCGCCCGAGTGACGCTGTGGTCCTCGCTCGCGGCGATGGTCGTGGTGGGCCTCGTCGCCGCGTCCGCGTGGTTCGTCAACGCGCCGCTTTACAACCAGGGCACGCGCGACATCGCCGAGCTGCAGCAGGACCCGCCGGAGTGCTTCGGCGCCGCATCGGTGCTCGACTCGGCCTGCGCTGACGCCGATTTCGGCGACACGATCCTGCCCGCGCCCGGCTTCGCCGGCATCGACCGGCCCGAGAACCCGGAGTGCTTCGTGCAGCTCACCGACTCACGTCCCGTCTCGTGCACCTTCGGCTCCGACGACCCCGATGCCCCGCGCGTCGCCCTCATCGGCGACAGCCACGCCTACCAGCTCCTCTCGACGTTCCAGCGCATGGCCGACGACAACGGCTGGCAGCTCGTCACCTGGTTCAAGGGCGCGTGCCCGTGGAACACCACGCCGCTGTCGACGCCGGGCGCGTTCGGCGCGGCCTGCACCGAGTGGCGCGACCGGGTGCAGAACGCCATCGACGATGCCGACCTCGATGCGGTCTTCACCGCGGCCATCGCGACCACGCCGTACTCGTCCGCCGGGTACGACTCGTCGTACGACGCGGCCGTGGCCGGGTACCGCGACGCGTGGAGCACGGTCACGGAGCGCGGCATCCCCGTCATCACCGTGGTCGACAATCCGGTGTGGGAGACGGATCCGAACAAGTGCCTGCGCACCCGCGACGCGGCGCAGTGCGACGGCGAGCGGTCGGATGTGCTGGTGGAGGACGATCCGCTGCGGGCCGCAGCATCCGGTCTCGATTCCGTCACGCTGCTCGACTTCACCGACGTGTTCTGCGGCGCCGAGACGTGCGCGCCCGTCGTCGGAGGGGCGAACATCTACCGCGACCAGGATCACCTGACGGTCACCTTCGCCGACACGCTGGCACCGTGGTACACCGAAGCAATCCAGACAGCGTTGACCAGGAGAGTCGCCCCATGACGATCGCACCCGGAGCATCCGTGCTCACCGCGGCGGGCAGGACGCCCTCGCTCGATCCCACGTCGTTCGTCGCCGCCGGGGCTCGCGTCGTCGGGGGAGTGAGCCTCGGCCCCGGCGCCAGCGTCTGGTACAACGCGGTGCTCCGCGCCGACGGCGACACCATCACGGTGGGGGCCAACAGCAACCTGCAGGACAACGTCTCGGTCCACGTCGACGCGGGCAGCCCTGTCGTCATCGGCGACAACGTGTCGATCGGGCACAACGCCGTCGTGCACGGCTGCACGATCGGAGACGGCTCGCTCATCGGCATGGGGGCCGTCGTGCTCAACGGAGCGAAGATCGGATCCGGATGCCTCGTCGCCGGCGGCGCGGTCGTGCTCGAGGGCTCCGAGATCCCGGACGGCTCACTCGTCGCCGGCGTGCCGGCGAAGGTGCGGCGCGAGCTCACCGAGGAGGAGCGTGCCGGGCTGCTGCGCAACGCCGAGCACTACCTCGCGCACATCGACGAGCATCGCGACGCGGCATCCGTCGACTGAGCCGCCACACCTCAGCCGCGGGGCTGTGCGGGCGGGTGGTGCTTGCCGCGGTGCACCTCGTACAGGCGCACGTGGCCGGGCCATGCCGGGTCGTTCTCGATCGGCAGATCGTCCATGAAATGACGGATGACGTGAGCCAGCTGCCCCGGATGACTGAAGTTGATGGCGTGGGCGGCGCCCTCGAGCATCACGACCAGCACATGGCTGTCGGTCTGGCTCGCGATCTCGTCGACACGGTGCGCGTGGGGGAGCAGCGGGTCGCGCTGGCCCAGCACCACGAGCGTGGGGATGCGCATCTCGAGCAGCCGCTGCAGTGACGGGTACTGCGTGAGCGAGCGGAACATGCGCATCGTGCTCGGCACGCCGAAGCGCACGTAGTCCGGCACGGCGACGCGCGCCATCTTCACCGGCTCGCGGGGTGCGTCCTGGGAGAGCTGCTTGATGGCCCGGCGCAGCGGCTGGTTGAACAGGCCGCCCGCCGGCGAAACCAGCACCGCTCGGTCGATGCGTTCCGGGTAGCGGTGCGCGAACTCGATGATGACGGGGCAGCCCATCGAGTTGCCGACGAGCGTCGCCTTCTCGACGCCCCGGTCGTCGAAGAAGTCGACCGCGGCGCGCGCGAGGTCGGGGATGTCGAGCATGTCTCTGCGCTTGCCGCTGCGCCCGAAGCCGGGAAGATCGGGAACGTACGTGTGGAACTCGTGGGCGAGCCGCTCGGCCGTCGGCAGGAGGTAGCGACCTGAGAGCCCGAAACCGTGCACGTGCGCCATGACGCGCTCGTCCTTCGTCGGGTTCGGCGACTCGCGATAGAAGACGTCGACCCCGTCGATTCGCGTCCACTTCTCGGCGAGTGTCGACGCGGGCCGCCGGGGGACCTTGCGCTCGCCCGGCTCGGGGGTGGGCTTACTGCTGCTCATCGCGGCTCCTGCAGGCATGGAACAGTTCCACACTCAGTCTGCCGCGACTGGGCGATCGGGGAACAGTAGGGCGCGCGGCAGAACATAGCGCGATCTGAACGAAACCGCCCTGACGGCGCCGGCCGTCGCCTCAGACGAATCGCACCCAGTTCGCCCCGCCGCCGGTCTCGACCCGCTGCAGAAGCGCGAGTCGGTCCTCGTCCACCGCATACAGGGCGACCTTCGTCGAGCGCTCGCCCGCCGCGACGAGGTACGCGCCGTCAGGACTGATCGCGAAGCCGCGCGGCTGAGTCTCGGTCACCGTGAAGATCGTCGGCGCCGACACGGACCCGTCGGCCGACACGGATGCCGCACTCAGCGTGCTCTCGGTGCGCTCTGTGGCCCAGAGCCAGCGGCCGCCGGCGCCGAAGTGCAGGTCCGCGCCCCAGATGAGGTGCTCGGCGCGCGGGTCGGCGCCGTATCGACTGTGCGTGAGTCCCTTCGATGGATCGAACGCGGATGCTGCGCCCACCAGCTCGAGGGCGCCGTCGGCGGTGTCGCGCGCGAAGTGCAGCAGTTCCCCCGAGAACTCCGTCAGGACGTACACCGCGTCCTGCGCCTCGTTGAGAACGAGGTGGCGGGGACCGCTGCCTTGCGGGGCAGCGACCGTGGCGGGCTCGAGCGGCTTCAGCGAGAAGTCGTCGCCGACGGAATACTGAGCCACCAGGTCTGCGCCGAGCGAGACGAAGTACGCGAACCGGCCGTCGGCGCTGGGCAGCACAGAGTGCAGGTTCGGGAACTCGATCCGCGACACGGGCGCGCCGACGACCCCGTCGGTCACCGGTGCGATGATCCCGTATCCGCCGCCGTACGACGCCCCGAGCAGGCCGGAGCCGTCGCGCGTGAGCGCCAGGTAGTTCATGCCCCCACCGGCCAGGTCCGCGCGGGAGATCTGCGAGAGCCGCCCTGTCGCACGATCGAGCCGCAGCGTGACGATCCCCGTGGGCTCGCCCTTGACGCCGGCATACACGAGGTCGCGCCCTGAGTCCACCACGAAGGTGGAGCATCCGTCGAGTCCTTCCGTCACCGCGAGCCGTTCGAGCGAACCGCCGGCGAGTCGGAAGGTGCTGATGCTGCCATCACCGGCATTGGCTACGAGTACGAGAAGCGATTCCGTCACCCCTCGATCGTAGGCGCGACGGCGCATCGGCTCCCAGATATCAGGAAAGCCCCGATTCATCGGGGCTTTCTCATTCGGAGGGGATGACGGGAATCGAACCCGCACCATCAGTTTGGAAGACTGAGGCTCTACCATTGAGCTACATCCCCGTGCGCCCGCGGACGGGCACCGACCAATCGTATTACATCGCGAGGGCATTCCCGTTCCGAACCGCGGTCCAGGCGCGCGGCCGAGCGAAGGAGCCGGCGATGCAGCGCACGGGCAGGCAGGTCGTCGAGGCGCTCGTCGCCACACTCAACGCCGGCGAGGTGGCCGGGATGGACGACGTGTTCCACGACGATGCGGTCATCGAGTGGCCGCAGTCGGGGGAGCGCATCGTCGGCGCCGACAACCGGCGTGCGATCTACGGAGCGTTCCCGCAGCTCCCGGCGATCTCGCCGCGGCGCCTCACCGGCGACGGCGGCCTGTGGGTCCTGGAGGCGGATCTGGACTACGGCGACGGCGATCCATATCAGACGGTGTTCGTCTTCGAGCTGCGCGACGGACTCATCTCCAAAGAGACCGCGTACTGGACGAAGCCGTTCCCGGCGCCCGAGTGGCGCGCGGACTGGGTCGAGCGGATGTAGACCGGCGCAGGAACGTCCCGGGCAGGTCGGCTAGACTTCTCGGGGCCGAAAGGCGCACGCACGCGTGCGAACCCGCCCGGGGCGTAGCTCAGCTTGGTAGAGCGCCCGCTTTGGGAGCGGGAGGCCGCAGGTTCAAATCCTGTCGCCCCGACATCCGGAATTCCGAACCCAGACCTTCAACCGCCGCGGCCGCGCGCGGTCCGATAGAGGAGAAGTACAGGCATGGTGAACAGCACCGTCGAGAAGCTCAGCCCGACCCGGGTGAAGCTGCACATCACGGTCAGCCCCGACGAGCTCAAGCCGTCGATCAAGCACGCGTACGAGCACATCGCGCAGGACGTGCAGATCCCCGGCTTCCGCAAGGGCAAGGTGCCCGCGCCGATCATCGATCAGCGCATCGGCCGTGTCGCGGTGCTCGAGCACGCCGTCAGCGAGGGCCTCGACACCTTCTACCGCGAGGCCGCGGCCGCGCACGAGCTGCGCGTGCTGGGCCGCCCGTCGGCCGAGGTCACCGAATGGCCCAACGAGAAGGACTTCTCGGGTGACCTCGAGGTCACCGTCGAGGTCGACGTGCGCCCCGAGTTCGAACTGCCGTCGTTCGAGGGCACGACCGTCGAGGTCGACGCCGTCGAGGTCGACGAGGCCGCGATCGACGAGGAGCTGGACCGCCTGCGCGGCCGCTTCGGCACGCTCGTGACGGTCGACCGTCCCGCCGCCAACGGCGACTTCGTCGAGCTCGACCTCGTCGCAACCATCGACGGCGCCGAGATCGACCGGGCCGAGGGCGTGTCGTACGAGGTCGGTTCGGGCGAGCTGCTCGAGGGCATCGACGAGGCCATCGACTCGCTCACCGCCGGTGAGGACACCACGTTCCGCTCGAAGCTGGTCGGTGGCGACCACGCCGGCGAGGAGGCCGAGGTCTCGGTGACCGTCAAGGCCGTCAAGGAGCGCGAGCTCCCCGAGGCCGACGACGACTTCGCTCAGATCGCGAGCGAGTTCGACACCATCGCCGAGCTGCGCGACAGCCTCAAGGAGCGCGTCGGCCAGCAGGGCGCCTTCACGCAGGGCTCCGCCGCGCGCGACAAGCTGATCGAGACGCTGCTCGAGCAGGTCGAGATCCCCGTCCCCCCGCAGCTCATCGAGGACGAGGTGCACAACCACCTCGAGGGTGAGGGCCGCCTGGAGGACGACGTCCACCGCGCCGAGGTCGCCGAGGCCAGCGAGAAGCAGTTCAAGACGCAGATGCTGCTCGACAAGATCGCCGAGTCGGTCAACGTCCAGGTCTCGCAGGACGAGCTCACGCAGTACCTCGTGCAGTCGGCCGCGCAGTACGGCATGGCCCCGCAGGACTTCGTCAACGCGCTGCAGGAGGGCAACCAGCTGCCCGCCGTCATCGGCGAGGTCGCCCGCAACAAGGCTCTTGCCGTGGCGCTCGGAAAGGTGACGGTCGTCGACACGAACGGCAAGCCCGTCGACCTCAGCGGCTTCATCGCCGTCGAGGACGAGGCCGACGCCGAGGCCGAGGTCGTCGAGGAGGCTGAGGAGATCGCGGATGCCGCGGCCGACGCCGACGCCGTGATCGAGGCCGAGGAGGCCGAGGCTACGCAGAAGCCCGCGAAGAAGGCTCCCGCGCGCAAGCCCGCCGCGAAGAAGGCCGCCGGCGACGACGAGCCCGTCGCCGAGAAGGCTCCCGCGAAGAAGCCGGCCGCGAAGAAGGCTCCGGCCAAGAAGGCCGCCGACGCCGAGTGATGCCCGCGTCGGTCGGGTGACCGATTGACAGCAGAGGACGGATGCTGCGGCATCCGTCCTCTGCTGTCCTGTGCGCGCTCTGCCCAGGGCGAACACGGGCGGGTCGTTCGCGGGGCGCCGGTAGATTCGATGGCGACCCAAGGAAACAGGAGTACACATGGCCGAACCACTTGTCGCGACCAGCGTCTTCGACCGGCTGCTGAAGGACCGCATCATCTGGCTGGGGTCGGAGGTGCGTGACGACAACGCCAACGAGATCTGCGCGAAGATCCTGCTTCTCGCCGCTGAGGACTCCGAGAAGGACATCTACCTCTACATCAACTCGCCGGGTGGCTCGATCACCGCCGGCATGGCTATCTACGACACCATGCAGTTCGTGCCCAACGACATCGTCACGGTCGGCATCGGCATGGCGGCCTCGATGGGCCAGCTTCTGCTGACGGCAGGCACCAAGGGCAAGCGGTACATCACACCCAACGCCCGCGTGCTCCTGCACCAGCCGCACGGCGGTTTCGGCGGCACCGCGAGCGACATCCAGACGCAGGCGCAGCTCATCCTCGACATGAAGAAGCGCCTCGCCGAGATCACCGCGTCGCAGACCGGCAAGACGGTCGAGCAGATCAACGCCGACGGTGACCGCGACCGCTGGTTCACCGCGCCGGAGGCGCTCGAGTACGGCTTCGTCGACCACATCCGCGACTCGGCGCTCGACGTCGTCGGCGGTGGCGGCACCGGCGGCTCGGACAAGTAACGGCACCGAAGGCGAAAGAGAGAGAACCCGCAATGCTGACCCCCACCTTCGGCGGCGCCCCGCTGGCGCCTCAGGGCCTCCAGATGCCCGGCAGCCGCTACATCCTGCCGCAGTTCGAGGAGCGCACCGCCTACGGCTACAAGCGCCAGGACCCGTACAACAAGCTGTTCGAGGACCGCGTCATCTTCCTGGGTGTCCAGGTCGACGACGCCTCGGCAGACGACGTCATGGCGCAGCTGCTCGTCCTCGAGTCGCAGGACCCCGACCGCGACATCATCATGTACATCAACTCGCCCGGCGGCTCGTTCACGGCGATGACGGCGATCTACGACACCATGCAGTACGTGTCGCCGCAGATCCAGACGGTCGTACTGGGCCAGGCGGCCTCGGCTGCGGCCGTCCTCCTGGCCGCGGGCGCCCCCGGCAAGCGCCTCGCGCTGCCGAACGCCCGCATCCTGATCCACCAGCCCGCCGTGGGCGAGGCCGGCCACGGTCAGGCGTCCGACATCGAGATCCAGGCGGCCGAGATCCTGCGCATGCGGACCTGGCTCGAGGAGACGCTCGCGAAGCACTCGAACAAGACGCAGGCCGAGGTCAACAAGGACATCGACCGCGACAAGATCCTCTCCGCGGAGGAGGCGGTCACCTACGGCCTCGTCGACCAGGTGCTCACCACCCGCAAGCGCGGTCAGCAGGCTCTCACGAAGTAATCGCTCCGCGTCGATCCGCAGAGTTCAGCGCTCCGCCTCCCGCTCGTGCGGGATGCGGAGCGCTGTGCTGTACGGCGGGGGTTCTCTCTGCGCGAACCCGGGTCGTCCACAACGTGCGTCGCAATGCCGCCGCATGTCGGCCTCAGCTATTAGGCTCGGAGGACAGCTGGGGGGCTCGCCCCCGAGGTACGAGGAGGAGCGGCATGGCACGCATCGGTGAGAGCGCCGACTTGTTCAAGTGCTCCTTCTGCGGCAAGAGCCAGAAGCAGGTCCAGCAGTTGATCGCCGGACCCGGCGTCTACATCTGCGACGAGTGCGTCGAGTTGTGCAACGAGATCATCGAAGAGCGCATGGCGGAGTCGTCGTCCGGCGTCGTCGCCGACTTCGACCTGCCGAAGCCTCGCGAGATCTTCGCCTTCCTCGAGGAGTACGTCGTCGGGCAGACCGACGCCAAGCGCGCACTCTCGGTCGCCGTGTACAACCACTACAAGCGCGTGCGCGCACACGGCACGATCCAGTCGGCCGAGCAGCGCGCCGACGAGATCGAGATCGCCAAGAGCAACATCCTGCTTCTCGGCCCGACGGGCTGCGGCAAGACCTACCTCGCGCAGACACTCGCCAAGCGGCTCAACGTGCCGTTCGCGGTCGCCGATGCGACCGCCCTGACCGAGGCCGGCTACGTCGGCGAAGACGTCGAGAACATCCTCCTCAAGCTGCTGCAGGCTGCGGACTTCGACACGAAGCGCGCCGAGACCGGCATCATCTACATCGACGAGGTCGACAAGATCGCGCGCAAGGCGGAGAACCCGTCGATCACGCGCGACGTCTCGGGGGAGGGCGTGCAGCAGGCGCTGCTGAAGATCCTCGAGGGCACCGTCGCCTCGGTTCCCCCGCAGGGTGGGCGCAAGCATCCGCATCAGGAGTTCATCCAGATCGACACGACGAACGTCCTGTTCATCGTGGCAGGCGCCTTCGCCGGGCTGGAAGACATCATCTCGTCGCGCGTCGGCAAGCACGGTGTCGGCTTCGGCGCGTCGCTGCACCGCAAGGACGAAGACCTCAACCTCTTCGGCGACGTGCAACCCGAAGACCTCCACAAGTTCGGCCTGATCCCGGAGTTCATCGGCCGTCTGCCCGTGGTCGCATCCGTCTCGCCGCTGGACCGCGAGGCGCTCATGGAGATCCTCACCGAGCCGAAGAACGCGCTGGTGAAGCAGTACCACCGCATGTTCGAACTCGACGGCGTCACGCTGGAGTTCGATCGCGAGGCCCTCGAGGCGATCGCCGACCTCGCGGTGGCGCGCAAGACCGGTGCGCGAGGACTCCGCGCGATCCTCGAGGACGTTCTCGGCCCGATCATGTTCGAGATCCCCTCGACGGACGACGTCGACAAGGTCATCGTCACCCGCGCCGCCGTCGATGAGGGTGCTCCGCCGACGCTCGTGCTCCGGGAGAAGCGCAAGAGCGCCTGACCGGCGTTCGGCCACCGCCGGAGTTCCACATGCCCGACGTCGTACCGGACCTCGCGGACTTCTCGGGCGTCGTCAGCGCGCGGCGTGGGGACCACGTGATCGGCGAGTGGGCGGTCGGGTTGGCCGACCGCACCGCGGGCGCGCCGAACACGCCCCAGACGCGTTTCGGCCTGGCGAGCGGCACGAAGACGTTCACTGCGCTCGCCACGCTCTCGCTCGTCGGGGACGGCCTGCTGCGTCGCGACACCCGCGCGCGCGAGATCCTGGGAGACGACCTGCCGCTCATCGCCGACGACGTCACCGTCGACCACCTGCTGACTCACACCTCGGGTATCGGGGACTATCTCGACGAAGAGATCGATGCGATGGCGCCGCTGAGCGTACCCGTGCAGCAGCTGGATTCGACCCCGGCGTACCTGCCGATGCTCGACGGCTTGCCCACGAAGTTCAGTGCAGGGGAGCGCTTCTCGTATTGCAACGGAGGCTACGTCGTGCTCGCGATCATCGCCGAGCGGGCCACGGGCATCTCGTTCGCCGACCTCGTCCGGACGCGCGTGTTCGAGCCGGCAGCGATGGCCGCTTCGGGCTTCCCGCGCTCCGACCTGCTCCCGCCCGGCACCGCCACCGGGTACAAGGAGGACGGCCGCACGAACGTGTTCGAGCTGCCGGTGGTCGGCTCGGGGGACGGGGGAGCGCACTCGACAGTGGGCGACCTGCACCGCTTCTGGCAGGCCCTCCTGGCCGGGCGCATCGTGGATCGCTCCCTGGTGGGCCTGCTCACCCAGCGCGTCACCGCGGACGCGGGCGACGGACTCGGCTATGGCCGCGGAGTGTGGCTGGACGACGATGACCTCGTGATGGTGGGTGGCGACCACGGCGTGGTGGCGGTGAGCCGGCATCATCCGCCGACCTCGACAACGGTGACAGGGCTCGCGAACGTGGAGGTGCCGACCTTCGCGCGCATCCGCGACTTGATGAGCGTCGCCAAGAGGGTCGGTGTCGTACCCGCCCAGTAGTTTCGGCGCATGCCCACCGTCCGTCCGTTCCGCATCCACATTCCCGACGCAGACCTCGCCGATCTGCGGGCGCGCCTCGACCGGTTCCGGCCGCTGCCGGACTCGCCTCGGCGACCGCCCTCGGGCATGACCGCGGGCTACCTCCACGACCTCGTCGAGGCGTGGCGCGACTGGGACTGGCGAGCCCGCGAGGCGTGGCTGAACGACCATCCCCAGTTTCTGGCCGACATCGGCGACGCCACCATCCACTTCGCTCATGTTCGCTCGGCGCACGATCATGCCCCCGCGCTCCTGGTTATGCACGGCTGGCCGCACACGTTCGCCCTGCAGCTCGACTTCGCGGATCTGCTCCCCGACTTCCATGTGGTCGTGCCGAGCTTCCCGGGATTCGCCTACTCCACCGCCTACGCCGACGGCCCGATGACCGAGACGAGGCTGGCTGCGACGATGCACTCGCTCATGACCGAGGTACTCGGGTATACGTCGTACCTCACGTACGGCGAGGATGTCTCAGCGAACGTCAACGACCTGATCGCCGGATCGTATCCGGAGGCCGTCGCGGGAGTCGTGGTCACGCATTCGCACTTCCCGTCGATGGCGGAGCGTCACGGACTCACCGACCCCGACGAGATCGCCTTCTTCGCCCGGCTCGAGCAATGGGGAGGTGCCAACGGTGCGTACGGCCACGTGCAGGCGACACGCCCTGACACGCTCGCGGTCGCGCTGAACGACTCACCGGCCGGACTGCTGGGGTGGCTGGCGGAGAAGCTCGTGGAGTGGAGTGATACTCCCGTGGGAGATCCGCGGGCCGTGGAGCTCAGGATCTCCCGGGACCGCATCCTCACCGAAGCGATGATCTATTGGGCGACCCAGAGCATCGGCACGTCGTTCCGTCCGTACTACGAAGGTGCCGATCAACCGGATGAGATGCCCCCCGTCGTGATCCCGGCATCCGTCCACATCCAGCGCCACGAAGGCGATTACCCCGAATCGCTGGCTCGACGGTTCTACCGCGACCTGCGCGTGTTCGAGCGGCTCGACGAAGGCGGGCACTTCGCCATCGCCGAAGTGCCCGCCCTCATGGCTGAGCGGGTGCGCGCGTTCGCGCGTCAGCTCGACCTGGTCTGACGACCGCCTAGTCCGCCAGACCGCGCCGCGCCAGGAGCGGCTCGATCTCGGCATCACGTCCGCGGAAGTCGCGGTAGGCCTCGCGCGGATCCTTCGAGCCGCCCACGCCGAGCAGTCGTCCGCGGAAGCGGTCGCCGTTCTCGCGGCGCAGGCCGCCGTTCTCGCGGAACCACTCGACCGTGTCGGCGTCGAGCACCTCGCTCCAGATGTACGAGTAATAGCCGGCGCTGTAGCCACCCGAGAAAACGTGGGCGAAGTACGTCGACGAGTACCGAGTCGGCACGGCCGGGTTGTCGAGGCCGATGTCCGCGAGGGCGGCCGCCTCGAAGTCGGCGACGTCGATCTCCGCGGCGGCGGCTTCTACCGACAGCGAGTGCCACGCCTGGTCGAGCCACGCTGCCGCGAGGTACTCGCTGGTCGCGAAACCCTGGTTGAACGCCTCCGACGCGTGCAGCTTCTCGACGATCTCGGCGGGGAGCGGCTCGTCGGTGTCGACGTGGCGCGCGTACGACGCGAGGATCTCGGGCCAGTAGATCCACATCTCGTTGACCTGGCTCGGGAATTCGACGAAGTCGCGGTACACGTTTGTGCCGGCGAAGTGCGGGTACGTGACGGTCGCGAACAGACCGTGCAGGGCGTGACCGAACTCGTGGAACAGTGTGGTCACCTCGTCCAGGCTGAGCAGCGTCGGGCGTCCGTCGGCGGGCTTCGGCACGTTGAGGTTGTTGACGACGATCGGCTGCGTGCCGCGGAGGCGCGACTGCAGCACGATCGAGTTCATCCACGCGCCGCCTCGCTTCGTGTCCCGCGTGTAGAGGTCGAGGATGTAGAGCCCGAGCGTCGAGCCGTCAGCGTTGTGGACCTCGAAGACGCGTGTGTCCGGGTGGTATCCGCCGAGGTCGGTGCGCTCGATGAAGGTGATCCCGTACAGGTCGGTCGCGGCGCGGAACACGCCGTCCTTGAGCACCCGCTCCGCCTCGAACCATGGCCGCAGCGCCGCGCGGTCGAGGTCGTACTCGGCGGCCCGGACCTTCTCGGTGTAGAACGCCCAGTCATGCGCCTCAAGGGCGAACGGCGCAGGGCCGGCATCGATGATGGCCTGGAGCTTCGTCTGCTCGCGTCGCGCATTGCGCGCCGCGGGTGCGGCGAGCTGGCGCAGCAGATCGTGGACGGCCGCGGGCGATCCTGCGGTCTCGTCCGACGTGATGTATGCGGCGTGCGAGTCGTAGCCGAGCAGGGCGGCGCGCTCGGCGCGCAGCCGCACGATCTCGAGCAGTGTGGCGCGGTTGTCGTTCTCGTTGCCGCGCGAGCCGCGAGAACGGGATGCCGCGAGAAGGCGCGCGCGCGAACGCCGATCGGTCAGGCTGGAGAGGTAGGGATGGCCGGTGAAGAGGGTGAGCGTCACGACCCACTTCCCCTCCAGCCCACGATCGGCCGCGGCCTGCGCCGCGGCGGAGAGCTCGCCCTCGGAGAGCCCGTCGAGCTCGGAGGCGTCGTCGAACACGACCGCCAGATCGTTGGTGTCGGCGAGCAGGTTCTTCTCGAACTGCGTCGTGAGAGTCGACAGACGCTGGTTGAGCTCTGTCAGGCGCTTCTTCGCCTCATCGTCGAGGCCGGCGCCGGCGTGCGCCATCTCGGTATGGTGGCGCTCCACCAGGTACCGCTGCTCCGGGGTCAGGTCGAGTTCATCCAGCTGGTCGTGGATCGTCTCGATGCGCCCGAACAGGGCGGAATCCAGCTGGATCGAGTCCTGGTGCGCCGACATGAGGGGCGCCAGCTTCTCTTCGATCTCCTGGATCTCGGGCGTCGCGTCGGCGGAGGACACCGTGTAGAAGGTCCGCGCGATGTCACCCAGGAGTCGTCCGCTCTCCTCCAGGGGCAGCAGGGTGTTCTCGAACGTCGGCGTCGACCGCGCGCGCGTGATCGCGGACACTTCGGCCGTATGGGCGGCGAAGGCCTGCTCGAACGCCGGCAGGTAGTGCTCGGGGCGGATGACGGCGTAGTCGGGCAGCCCGTACGGCAGCGTGCTGGGGGACAGAAGCGGATTGTCGTTCGGCATGGTCTCCAGCGTAGTCACGCCGACGGGCGATGCCGAGAGTGTTTTGCAAAGATCCAATTGCAAACAAGTAATTGCAAAGAAGTGCTTGCAAAGATCTCTTTGCATCACTAATCTGAGGGCATGGCTGAGAACGAGACCCCGGATGCGAAGGATGCCGCCGCCCGCACGGAGGAGCGACACCACCAGGACCGCGTCCTGGATTCCGGAGCCCTGAGGGCACTTGCGCACCCGCTTCGCGTGAAGATCTACGACATCCTCAGCCAGTACGGCCCGCAGACGGCGAGTTCACTCGCGGAGCGGCTGGGGGAGTCCAGCGGATCCACGAGCTACCACCTTCGCGCCCTCGCCAAGCAGGACCTCATCCGCGAGGCCGAGGATCGCGGTACCGGCCGCGAGCGGTGGTGGGAGCGTCCGGTCGGGGGCGTGTCCTTCGCGAATCCCGACGCGATGACGACGCCGGCGGGACGCGCGGCGACGCAGGTCGTGATGAACGAGTTCCTGCGCAACCGCAACGATCAGCTGCTCGACTTCGTCAACCGGGGCATCGGCGGCGAAGACGAGATGTGGCAGGAGGGGACCCTGATCTCCACGGCCACGGCGCGCCTCACGCCGGAGCAGAGCAAGGATCTGGCGCTCAAGATCATGGCGCTCATCGACGAGACCGTCGACAACTACCGCAATCAGACCGGCGAGAACGTCCGGCCCGTCACCATCCGGGCCGACCTGTTCCCGCTCCCGCAACTAGGAGGACAGTCATGAGCGCCATCACGGCAGACGAACTCGCGGCACGTGGGTTCCGGGCATCCGCCACCCGATTCGACCGCGCACTGCTGCGCGCAGCATCCGCCCTCGACGCGTACGTCGTCGCACGCGTCGAGAAGCGAGACGACGCCCAGGAGCGTCGCGCACTGACCGTGCAGGCCGCCGCGAGCACCGCGCGCCGCGAAGCCGAGGCGCGCGCAGCCGTGGGGATGCTCCCGCGATGAGCGAGAGCCTCGAAACGGCGGAGCGGACCGGATCGCCGGCCGGGCGGGCACGCAGGGTCCCGCTCGGCCGCGATTTCGGCAAGCTGTGGACGGCCGCCGCCTTCAGCAACCTGGCCGATGGGCTCGGGCGAGTGGCGGTGCCGCTCATCGCCACCACCCTCACTCGCGACCCGCTCGCGATCTCGGCGATCGGAGCGCTCGCGTTCCTGCCGTGGCTCGTCTTCGGCCTCCCGGCCGGCATGATCGTCGACCGCTTCGACCGCCGATGGATCATGGCGTTCGCGAACGGCCTCCGGGGGCTTGCTGCTGTGGGGCTCGCCCTGCTGACCGTCTCGGGGGCGCTCGACATCTGGTGGCTGTTCGCCGGCGTGCTGGTGTTCGGGCTCGGCGAGACGCTGTTCGACAACGCGACCAATGCGATCGTGCCGGGCGTGGTGAAGCGCCCCGCGCTCGACCGTGCCAACGGCTGGCTGCAGGCCGCGCAGATCACGATCGACAGCTTCATCTCGTCGCCGATCGGGGGTGTGCTCTTCGCGATCTCGCTCGCGCTCCCGCTGTGGGTCGGGGCGGCGGGCTACCTGATCCCCATCGTGCTCGCGGTGATGCTTCCCCTGTCCGCCGCTCGCCCGCTCCACGGTGAGCCAGGCACGTCGGTGCGGGCCGAGGCGTCCGTGGCGGCCGGCGACCCGCTGGCAGCGTCCGAGGAGGCCTCGGAGAAGACCGCCGGGACGGATGCTGCCGCAGTCGCCCGGCCGAACGTGTCGGCCCGCGATGCCTTCGTGTACCTCTGGAACCACCCGTTCCTGCGCTCGATGGTGATCTTCACCTCGATCGTCGGGTCGGCGTTCGCGTTCGCCCAGGCGCCGGTCTTCCTGTACTTCCTCGACGTGCAGCACGTCCCCGCCGCCGCCATCGGCGTGGTCACCGCCGGAATCGGGCTCGGCGGGCTCGCGGGATCGCTGGTGGCACCCTCGCTCGTCGCGAAGTTCGGCCGGGGGGCGGTGATGCTCGCGGCCAACGTCATCGCGGGCCTCAGCCTCGCCGCCGTGTGGGCGGCACCCGAGGCGATCACGGGAACCATCGCGTACGGCCTGATGGCCGCCGCCGTGTCGGTGTGGAACGTGCCCTGGGGCGCGCTGCGTCAGACGATCGTGCCCGGCCACATGTTCGGCCGCGTGCTCGGCATCAGTCGCACGTTCACGTGGGGCATCTTCCCGTTCGCGACGCTTCTCGGCGGGTGGGTCGCCCGCATCGACCTGCGGCTGCCGTTCCTCATCGCCGCGGGCGTCACGCTCGTCGCGACCCTGTTCGCCATACGTCTGCTCCTGTCGGCGTCGCAGCACGACGCGCCGGAGGAATGAGCCCGGAACTTACGCGAAGCCGTCGTCCGGATCGTGCCGGACGACGGCTTCGCCGTCGGCGTCCAGCGACACGATCACGCCGGTGTCGAGCTCCGCGATGGGCTTGCCCTCCAGCCACGTGAGCGTCCAGCGCGGCCGCGGCTGACCCAGTTGGTCGCCGGGGATCGTCTCGTCGACGGAACGGATGCCGCGCACGAGTGCCTCTGGGACGGCCTTGGGCGGTTCGTCGCCCGAGGTCCAGCGTGTTCCGAGCTGCATGTCAGACCTCCTGAGGAGCGAGTTCCACGCTGTCGATGACGAGCTCGCTCCACCCGTCGAGCAGTTCCAGCGTCTCGATGCGACCGACGGCCCGCAGGTCGCCCTCCGCGAGCCGCAGGTTGGCGATCGTGTGATCCTCGGCGCGAATGGTGAGCGACGCCACGGGGGTCTTCTGCGACGCCTTCGCCTCGGTCTTCGCACGGCGGATGCCGATCAGCGCGGTGCTCACTGCGGTGAGGACCGCCGGGTCGCCCCACTCCTCATCGGGTGCGACGGGCCAGTCCGCCGTGTGCACCGATCCGTCGTTGAACCACGACCATGCCTCCTCGGCCGCGAACGCGAGCACGGGGGCCAGAAGCCGCAGCAGCGTCGACATCGCCAGGCGCAGCGCCAGCGCGGCGGACGCCTGACCGGCGTCGGTCTGGTTGTACGCGCGCTCCTTGACAAGCTCGAGGTAGTCGTCGCAGAACGTCCAGAAGAAGGACTCGGTCACCTCCAGCGCCCGCGCGTGGTCGTAGTTGTCGAACGCCTTCGTGGCTTCGCGCACCACGCCGTGGAGGGTCGCGAGCATCGATGCATCGAGCGCGTGAGTCACCTCCGCACCTTCGGGCACGGGGAACGACAGCACGAACTTCGCAGCGTTGAGCACCTTGATCGCGAGGCGGCGGCCGATCTTCACCTGCGTCGGGTTCTGCGGGTCGAACGCCGCGTCGGTGCCCAGACGGCTCGAGGCCGCCCAGTACCGCACGGCATCCGAGCCGTGCTGGGAGAGGATGTCGGCGGGCGTGACGACGTTGCCCTTCGACTTCGACATCTTCTTGCGGTCGGGGTCGACGATGAAGCCGGAGATCGCAGCATCCGTCCACGGCGCACGATCGTCCTCGAGCGCGCTGCGCAGCATCGTCGAGAACAGCCACGTGCGGATGATGTCCTGGCCCTGCGGACGCAGGTCGAACGGTGCGACGAGGTTCCACAGCTCTGGGTCGCGCTCCCAGCCGCCCGCGAGCTGGGGCGTGAGCGACGAGGTCGCCCATGTGTCGAAGATGTCGTTCTCGCCCTCGAAGCCGCCGGGCACGCCGCGCTGGTCCGCGGTGTAGCCGGCGGGCACGTCGGTGGACGGATCGATCGGAAGCGACGCGTGGTCCGGGGTGAGCACGCGGTCGTAGTCCCGCTCGCCGTTCTCGTCGAGCGCGTACCAGACGGGGATCGGCACGCCGAAGAAGCGCTGACGCGAGACGAGCCAGTCGCCGGTGAGGCCGTTGGTCCAGTTCTCGTAGCGCACGCGCATGAAGTCGGGGTGCCACGACATGTCCTTGCCGAGCGCGATGAGCTTGTCGCGCAGCGCCTCGTCGCGAGCACCGTTGCGGATATACCACTGGCGCGTCGAGACGATCTCCATCGGGCGGTCGCCCTTCTCGTAGAACTTCACGACGTGCGTGAAGGGCTTCGGGTCGCCGACCAGCTCACCGGAGTCCTGCAGCAGCTCGACGACGCGCTTCTTGGCGCTGAACACCGTCTTTCCTGCCAGCTCCGCGTACGCCGCCTTCCCGGCATCCGTCGTGATGGCGTCCGGTGCGTCCGCGATCACGCGGCCGTCGAGGCCGAGGATCGTGCGGTTCGGCAGGTTCAGCTCGCGCCACCAGATGATGTCGGTCACGTCGCCGAAGGTGCAGATCATCGCGATGCCCGAGCCTTTGTCTGGCTGCGCCAGCGGGTGCGCGAGCACCGGCACCTCGACGTCGAAGAGCGGGGTGCGCACGGTCGTGCCGAAGAGGGGCTGGTAGCGCTCGTCGTCGGGGTGGGCGACCAGCGCGACGCATGCGGGGAGCAGCTCGGGGCGGGTCGTCTCGATGTGGACGTCACCCGCGCCGTCGGTGCGATGGAAGGCGACCCGGTGGAAGGCGGCGGGCTGCTCGCGCTCCTCGAGCTCGGCCTGCGCGATCGCCGTGCGGAAGTCGATGTCCCACATCGTCGGCGCGAGGTCCTGGTAGGCCTCCCCGCGCTGCAGGTTGCGCAGGAATGCGAGCTGGCTCGTGCGGATCGTGTCGTCGGAGATGGTGCGGTAGGTCTGCGTCCAGTCGACGCTCAGGCCGAGCTGACGGAAGAGCGCCTCGAAGTGCTTCTCATCCTCGACGGTGAGCTTCTCACAGAGCTCGATGAAGTTGCGGCGGCTGATCGGCACCTGGTCCGCGGCGCGGCTCGACTTGTTGTCACCGCCCTCGAACGGCGGCGTGAAGTCGGCGTCATACGGCAGCGAGGGATCGCAGCGTACCCCGTAGTAGTTCTGCACGCGGCGCTCCGTCGGAAGCCCGTTGTCGTCCCAGCCCATCGGGTAGAACACGGCCTTGCCGCGCATGCGCTCGTAGCGCACCTTCAGATCGGTGTGCGTGAACGAGAAGACGTGCCCGATGTGCAGGCTTCCCGACGCCGTCGGCGGGGGAGTGTCGACCGAGTACACACCCTGGCGGCCGACCTCGGTCGCGCGGGCGCGGTCGAACAGGTACGTGCCCCGCCCCGACCACGCGGCATCCCACTTCTCCTCGAGGCCCTCCAGCGCGGGCTTGTCCGGAATCTGACCCTGTGCGGGGCGGGCGTCGGTCATGGCGTCTCCTCGAGGCGATATGTGCGGCACTGTGTGAGCGTGCCTGAGTGTGGGATGTCGCTCGATTCTACCCGGGTGCGATGCATCCGAAGGGCGGACGGATGCTGCGGGGCGCAGCATCCGTTTCCCGTCACGCGTTCGCGGTCGCCGTGGCGGGGTCCGTCGCGAGCTCGGGCTCCACGGCGCGCCGCGAGGCGAACCAGGCGGACACCAGGGTGATGGCCGACATGGCGGCGAGGATCACGCCGGGGTGCCACCACGCGAAGCCCGTCGCCACGCCGAGCTCGAACGTCAGGTAGGGCACGAACCCGCTGATGGTCGCCGCCAGGGCGTACGCGAACGACAGCGCCGAATAGCGGAAGCGGTCGGGGAAGAGGTCGTTCATCAGGCCGCCGAGCGCCGCCCACGCCATCGTCGGCAGAATGCCGCCGACCAGCATCGTCGCGACGAGGATCGGGAAGGTCGCGAACTGGAGAAGGAAGTACATCGGGAATGTGATGAGGAGCGTGCCCAGCGCGCCCCACACCACCACGTTCGCGGAGCCGACTCGGCTCGCCCATGCACCGAACAAGGGGATGGTGACCAGCTGCAGGAGGCCGCCGATCGTGGTGGCGACGAGCAGGTCCTGGAAGCTGAAGCCGAGCTGCTCGACTCCGTAATTGACCGTGTAGGTGTTCATCAGCGAGTACGACCCGATGCCGAGCAGGGCCGCACCGATGGCGATGGCCATGGCTCCGGGGCGCTTCGCGAACATCGTGAGGAACGGGACGCGGTCACGGCGCCCCTCCGCGAGGACGCGCTCGAACACGGGCGTCTCGGTGATCGACCAGCGCAGATACAGCGACACGAGCAGCAGCGGGATCGCGAGGAGGAAGGGGATCCGCCATCCCCACTCGGCGATCTCCTCCGCGGGGAGGACGGCCGTCAGCGCGATGAACACGGTCGCGGAGAGGATCGAGCCCACGGGCGAGCCGAGCTGGGGGACCGCGGCGTAGAAGGCGCGCTTGACCGGTCCGGAGTTCTCGGTCGCGATGAGGATCGAGCCGCCCCATTCGCCGCCGAGCGAGAGCCCCTGCACGATGCGCAGGAGGATCAGCAGGACCGCGCCCAGCCAGCCCGCCTGGGCGTACGTCGGGAGGATCCCGATGAGACCGGTCGCCACGCCCATGATGGCGACGGTCCACAGCAGCGTCGCCCGTCGGCCCAGGCGGTCACCCATGTAGCCGAAGATCACGGCGCCGACCGGGCGCACGACGAACGCGAGGGCGATGGTGAGGAAGGCGGCGCTGGTTGCGCCGAACTCGCCCAGGGGGTCGAAGAACAGCGGCCCGACGAAGAACGCCGAGAAGTAGGCGAACAGGTAGAAGTCGAAGGATTCGAGCGAGGTGCCCACCATCGACGCCCATGCGACGCGTCGCGTCGGGGCGGTTTCGAGGGCGAGCGTGGATTCGGGCGCTGCGGTTGTCACGGGAGTGGATCTTGGCACGAGTCCACAAACCCCCGCCGCTGCCTCCGCATTCCCCCTTGCGCGACCACGATAGAATCGTCGGACCAGCGCGGATCCGGCCATCACCGGGGAGCTCTCGGAAGAACGGGTCGTCGCGAATGCGGCGTCCCCATTAGAACCGAGCGGGGCAGGCCCGTCACAGCCGCAGTGAGAGAGGGCGGTCGCCTCGGCGTCGTCAATGCAGGGTGGTACCGCGGTACGTCTGGTCACGGATCCAGGCAGTGTCGTCCCGGCAGGAAGCACACGAGCGAGCACCTGCGAGAGAAGATGACCTACCCCCGCCCCTCCGCCTTCGGGCCCGCGGCCGATGTCGCGCCGGCCCCCGTCGTTCCGAGCCCGCGCTTCCCCCAGATCGAGCAGGAGACGCTCGCGTTCTGGGAGGCCGACCGCACCTTCCGCGCCTCGATCGACCAGCGTGACGGCGCCGAGGAATGGGTGTTCTACGACGGGCCGCCCTTCGCCAACGGACTGCCGCACTACGGTCACCTCCTCACCGGCTACGCGAAGGACGTGTTCCCGCGCTTCCAGACCATGCGCGGCAAGAAGGTCGACCGTGTCTTCGGCTGGGACACCCACGGGCTTCCCGCTGAGCTCGAGGCGATGAAGCAGCTCGGCATCACCGAGAAGAGCGAGATCGAGGCGATGGGCATCGCCACGTTCAACGCGAAGTCGCGCGAGTCGGTCCTGGCGTACACGCGGGAGTGGGAGGACTACGTCACACGCCAGGCGCGGTGGGTGGACTTCGAGCGCGGCTACAAGACGCTCGACCTCACGTACATGGAATCCGTGCTGTGGGCGTTCAAGACGATCTACGACAAGGGCCTCGCGTACGAGGGGCACCGCGTGCTGCCGTACTGCTGGCGCGACGAGACGCCGCTGTCGGCGCACGAGCTGCGCATGGACGACGACGTCTACAAGATGCGCCAGGACCCGTCCGTCACGATCACCTTCCCCCTGGTGGGAGCCAAGGCGGAGGCGCTCGGACTCACCGCGGTGCGTGCGCTCGCGTGGACCACGACCCCGTGGACGCTGCCCACGAACTTCGCCCTCGCTGTGGGACCCGACATCCGCTACGTCGTGGTGCCGGGAGGGCCGAACGGCGCCGCCGACGTGCATCGCGACGACGACAGGGCCGAGGCCGAGTCGCACCGCTACCTCCTCGCCGAGGAGCTGCTCGCCGGCTACGCGAAAGACCTCGGCTACGACTCCGCCGACGCCGCCCGCGAGGCCGTCGAGCGCACGATCCTCGGCTCCGAGCTCGAGGACGTCGCCTACGACCGACTGTTCGACTACTACGCGGATGCCTCGATCTGGCGCACGCAGAACGCCTGGCGCATCCTCGTCGACGACTACGTCACCACCGGCGACGGCACCGGCATCGTCCACCAGGCCCCGGCCTTCGGTGAGGACGACCAGCGGGTCACCGAGGCCGCCGGCATCCCGCTCATCATGAGCCTCGACGACGGCGGACGCTTCCTCCCGCAGGTGACGGATGTCGCCGGCGAGCTGTGGATGGACGCCAACCGGCCGCTCATCCGCCTGCTGAAGCAGGAGGGCCGCCTCCTGCGCGAGGCGAGCTACGAGCACTCGTACCCGCACTGCTGGCGCTGCCGGAACCCGCTCATCTACCGCGCCGTGTCGAGCTGGTTCGTGCGCGTCACCGACATCAAGGACCGCATGCTCGCGGGCAACGAGCAGATCACGTGGGTGCCCGAGAACGTCAAGCACGGCCAGTTCGGCAAGTGGCTCGAGGGCGCGCGCGACTGGTCGATCAGCCGCAACCGGTACTGGGGCTCGCCGATCCCCGTGTGGAAGAGCGACGACCCGGAGCACCCGCGCGTCGACGTGTACGGCTCGCTCGAGGAGCTCGAGCGAGACTTCGGCCGCCTGCCGCGCAACGCCGAGGGCGAGGTGGACCTCCACCGCCCATACATCGACGACCTGACGCGCCCGAACCCCGACGATCCCACCGGCAAGAGCACGATGCGTCGCATCGAGGACGTCTTCGACGTGTGGTTCGACTCGGGTTCCATGCCCTACGCGCAGGTGCACTACCCGTTCGAGAACCAGCAGTGGTTCGACGAGCACTCCCCGGCGGACTTCATCGTCGAGTACATCGGGCAGACGCGCGGCTGGTTCTACGTCATGCACGTGCTCTCGACCGCGCTGTTCGACCGTCCCGCGTTCACCGGAGTCTCGTGTCACGGGATCGTGCTGGGCAGCGACGGGCTGAAGATGTCGAAGTCGCTGCGCAACTATCCGGACGTCAGCGAGGTGTTCGACCGTGACGGCTCCGACGCGATGCGCTGGTTCCTGATGTCGAGTTCGGTGCTGCGCGGCGGCAACCTCATCGTGACCGAGGAGGGCATCCGCGCGGGCGTCCGCGAGTTCCTGCTGCCGGTGTGGAACGCCTGGTACTTCTTCGCGACGTACGCCAACGCCGCGGGCGGCGCCGCCGGCGAGGGGTACCAGGCGTCGTGGCGCACCGACTCCACCGACGTGCTCGACCGCTACATCCTGGCGCTGACCGGCGACCTCGTCCGTGATGTCGCCGCCGACCTCGAGGTGCTCGACTCGACGCTGGCCGCGGCGAAGCTGCGCGACTTCGCGGAGGCGCTCACCAACTGGTACATCCGCCGCTCGCGCGACCGGTTCTGGGTGGGCGTGTCCGACGACCCGAAGAGCCGTGAGGCTTTCGACACGCTCTACACCGTGCTCGAGACCCTCACCCGCGTGGCCGCGCCGCTCATCCCGCTGGTCTCCGAGAAGGTCTGGCAGGGTCTCACCGGCGGGCGCAGCGTTCACCTGCAGGACTGGCCCGACGCCGACGCCTTCCCTGCCGCGGACGACATCCGCGCCGCGATGGACGCCGTCCGCGAGGCATCCAGCGTCGCGAATGCGCTGCGCAAGAAGGAGGGCCGTCGCGTGCGTCTGCCGCTTCCGAGCCTGACGGTGGCGGTTGCGGATGCTGCATCCCTCGCACAGTTCGACGGCATCCTGCGCGACGAGCTCAACGTGAAGTCGGTGGAGCTGATCGAGCTCGGCGATGATGTGTCGGAGCGCTACGGCATCAGCAAGCGTCTCACCGTGAACGCGCGCGCCGCGGGCCCGCGTCTGGGCAAGCAGGTCCAGCACGTCATCTCGGGTGCGAAGGCGGGCGTCTGGGAGGAACGCGACGGCGTCGTGGTCGTCGACGGCATCGCCCTGGAGCCGGGGGAGTACGACCTCACACTCGAGGCCGGCGGCGTCGCCGAGGGGACGGCGATCGCGCTGCTGGCGGGTGAGGGCTTCGTGCTGCTCGACACCACGACGACGCCCGACCTCGAGGCCGAGGGCCTGGCACGCGACGTGATCCGCGCCGTGCAGGACACCCGCAAGGCCGCCGGCTTCGACGTCAGCGACCGGATCCGCCTCGATCTCGTCTTCGACGACGATGCCGACGGCGGGGCCGTCGCCGCGGCCTTCGACGTCGCCGACGTGGCAGGTGAGACACTGGCCCTCGCGCACTCGGTGCGGACGCGGACGGCCGAGCTCGCAGCATCCGGTGATTCCGGGAGCGCCATCGAGTACGAGGCGGTGGTCGCCGCGGGAACCTATGCCAATCGCGGCGCCTTCACCGTCTCGGTCGGCAGAACGGGGGCGCGGGCATGAGCGATCGCGACCGGCAGCGCGCCGACGCCGTCTACGAGGCGCTCCTGCAGCGCCAGGGTGAGCGGTGGGTCGAGCCCCGGGTCGAGCGCACACGACGAGTGCTCGAGCTGCTCGACGACCCGCAGAAGACGTACCGCGTCGTGCACGTCACCGGCACGAACGGAAAGACGTCGACGAGCCGCATGATCGAGAGCCTCGTGCGGGCGCACGGACTGCGCACGGGCCTGTTCACCAGTCCCCACCTCGAGCGGTTCACCGAGCGGATCATGGTCGACGGCGAGCCGATCGACGATGCCGCGGTCGCTGACGCGTGGGACGAGATCGAACCGTTCGTCGACCTCGTGGATAGCGAACTCGCCGCGAACGGCGATGCGGCGCTCACGTTCTTCGAGCTGCTCACGGTGCTGGCGTTCGTCGCCTTCGCCGATGCGCCGATCGACGTGCTCGTGCTCGAGGTGGGCATGGGCGGGTCGTGGGACTCCACGAACACCGCAGATGGCGACGTGGCGGTGTTCGCACCGATCGACCTCGATCACGCGGATCGTCTCGGCGACACCATCGCGGAGATCGCGAGCGTCAAGGCGGGCATCATCAAGGACGGCGCGGCGGTCGTCTCGGCACGGCAGGTTGCTGCCGCCGAGTCGGTGCTCCGTGAGGCAGCCGCCGCCCGCGGCGCCTCGATCGCCTTCGAAGGCGCCGAGTTCGCGCTCGCGCAGCAGCGACTCGCCGTCGGCGGACAGCAGATCAGCGTCCGCGGCCTGGCCGGCACGTACGAGGACGAATACCTTCCCCTGTACGGCGCCCATCAGGGCTTCAACGCCGCGCTCGCGATCGCGGCCGTCGAGTCCCTCGTGGGCGGCGCGTCGCAGCCGATCGCCGCAGACGTGCTGGCGGAGGGGCTCGGCGCAGTGACCTCGCCCGGGCGTCTCCAATTGATCGGCGCCGCCCCGACCGTGCTCGTCGACGCCGCCCACAATCCCCACGGTGCGCGCGCCCTCGTGACCGCGCTGCGCGAATCGTTCGACTTCGACGAGTGGGGCGTCGTGCTCGGCGTGCTCTCCGACAAGGATGCGGCAGGGATCGTCGCGGAGATCGCTCCCGTGGCGGCCCACGTGTTCGCCACCGCTCCCGACTCCGAGCGTGCGGAGGACGCGGACGCCATCGCCGATCTGGCGGAGGCGCACGATCTGCGGGTCTCCGTGCACCGCGACCTCGCCGACGCCGCGGAGGCGGCGCGCGCGTGGGCGGCGGCATCCGATCGGCGCGCCGTCGTGATCGCAGGATCGGTCGTGCTCGCGGGTGAGGCGCTCGCCCTCGCCGCCGATGAGGACTGGAAGGCCGGGTGGAACGAGTGACCGCCCCCACGCAGCCCACGCCCCGCCGCCCCCGCGGCGCCGCGGAGTCGCTGGCCACGATCGTGCTCGGCTTCGAGTCGATCGTCGTGTTCCTCGGGGGGCTCGTGGTGTACGGCCTGAAGGCGCTGCCGGCGTCGATCCCGCCCTGGTGGGGCATCGTCGCCGGCGCCGTGCTCGCGTTGCTCATGATCCTCACCACGCGCCTCGTCCGCTACCGATGGGGCATCGTGCTCGGCTGGGTGCTGCAGGTGATCGTCCTGCTCGGCGCCTTCCTCGTGCCGGCGCTCGCGATCATCGCGCTCATTTTCGGAGCCATGTACGGGTATGCGACGATCAAGGGGGCCGCTCTCGACCGGCGCAACGCGCGCCTCGCCGCCCGATCTCCCGAAGAACACTGACTCCTCCCCACGCCTGATCAGCAACGAAAGGTCCCGCATGCCCATCGAAGAGACCCTCGTCCTCGTCAAGCCCGACGGCGTCGCTCGCGGCCTCACCGGCGCTATCCTCGCCCGCATCGAGGCGAAGGGGTACGCCCTCGTCGACATCCGCCTGGTCGAGCCCGATCGCGAGACCCTCGAGCGCCACTACGCCGAGCACGAGGGCAAGCCGTTCTACGAGCCGCTGCTCGAGTTCATGATGTCGGGCCCGTCGGTCGCAATCCGCCTCGCCGGCAACCGCGTGATCGAGGGATTCCGCTCGCTGGCGGGCACGACCGACCCGACGACGGCCGCCCCCGGCACGGTCCGCGGCGACTTCGGCCGCGACTGGGGCCTGAAGGTGCAGCAGAACCTGGTGCACGGCTCCGACAGCCCCGAGTCCGCCGCGCGCGAGCTCGGCATCTGGTTCGGCTGACGGCGGTATCGGGTGAGCCCCGGACCGCGTCCGGAGCTCACCCGAACAGCGTCTGCCAGATGTCGACGACCGCGTTCATCTCGAGCTGGGCGAGCAGCAGGATGATCGCGTAGCTGACGATCGCCGCCAGCGGCACCCAGACCATCAGGCGGTCGGCGACATCGCGGACCCGATCGGATGCCGGGAACACGCCGGCGCGCAGCATGTGAAGGGTCACCGCGTAGAAGGTCGGGATCGTGACCGCCCACGTCACCATGCACCACGGGCACAGGGTGTGCAGGTTCGGTGCGTAGATGCTCTGGCTGATGAGCCAGATCACGAAGCCGAAGGCCAGCGCGATGCCGGCCCAGAAGCACCACCAGAACCAGCGGGCGAATCGAGCGCGAGCCAGGATCGCCATGCCGACGACGATCGGTGCGACCCAGCCGGTGAGCCCGAGGATCGGGTTCGGGAATCCGAACAGGCTGCCCTGCCACGAGTCGAGGTTCGCGCTGCACTGCACCAGCACGCTCAGATCGCACGAGGCGATCGCATCGGGGTTCGCGAGCTTCTCGAGTTTCTCGACCGTGAGGGAGAAAGCGGCCCACCACCCGATCACACCCGCGATCACGAGCCATATGGCGAGTCCGGTCGGACGGGAGTGGGTCTGCTGGTCGGGCATGCCTCGGATTATGGCATCGAGATCTGCACGGATGCCGCACCCCCGGGCCGTGGCAAATCGCCGATCTGCGGCGTGGGGAAGGCCTGACCGCCGGGCGAATGGGCATTCTGGCGGGGGAAGTGCGATAATGGGGGGCGATGACTCACGGCCGCGCCGTGGTGATCATCACCAGAAGACTTCAGGGCGACGAATGCCCTTGGCAGCGCGAGCATCCGCCTAGCGCCGGACGACCGCTGCAGACCGAGTGAGTTCGCGGCACCACCCCGTCCACAGGGGCAGGGGCGGCGCCGCACGAGATTTCGCCGGGCGACGCGCGGTGTCGCCCCGCTAGGAGTACGCCAGTGATGGCTGATGGAACCGATGCAGAATTCACCCCTCAGGCCGAACCCGACGCGCCGCTGACATCAGCGGGCGACGGGGCACCGTCCGCGGCTGACGCGGACGCGCCGGTCGAGGATGCGCAGGAGCCCACCGAGGTCTCCGAGCCGGCCGAGGCGAGCCCGGCCGAGACGCCCGAGGCCGCGCTCGAGGCACTGGATGCAGCTCCCGCGGAGGAGTCTCCCGTGGAGGAGTCTCCCGCGGAGCCGCGGCCGGATGCCGCCGCTGACGTCGCGCCCGAGCCCGAAATCGGGTCGACGCCCGAGCCGGCCGCAGAGGCCCTCGACGCAGAGGCGGCGCCGGCAGCCGAGCGCGCCGCGGAGCCCGCGACGCCCGAGGAGTCCGAGACGCCGGCGGGGCCCGAGGTTCCCGCGGAGCCGCAGGACCCCGCTGAGCCCGCAGCCGTGACCGCGGTGAGTCTGGGCCTGCTGCCCGAGGTCTTCGTATCGGCGGTATCGACCCAGCTGATGTTCTACGCGCCCGAGATCACGCCGCTTCCGGCGCGTCCGGGTCGGCCGCAGCCCGAGGCGGAGCCCGATGCGGCTGCGTCGTCCGGCACCTCGCGCCGCCGCAGCCGTCGTCGCGGCGAGGGCCGGGACGAGGCATCCGCTCCCTCCGAGCCGTCGCAGCCCCGTCAGCGGGCCGTCGAGCTCATCACTGAGCCGCAGCGCATCAAGGGCTCGACGCGGCTCGAGGCCAAGAAGCAGCGCCGTCGCGACGGCCGCGAGGCCGGCCGCCGGCGTGCGGTCGTGACCGAGGCGGAGTTCCTGGCTCGCCGTGAGGCGGTCGACCGCGACATGATCGTGCGCTCGCGCAACGGCCGCATCCAGATCGCCGTGCTCGAAGACAACGTGCTCGTCGAGCACTACGTCGCGCGCAACCAGGACGCGTCGCTCATCGGCAACGTGTACCTCGGCCGCGTCCAGAACGTGCTGCCGAGCATGGAGGCCGCCTTCGTCGACATCGGCCGCGGCCGCAACGCCGTGCTGTACTCGGGCGAGGTCGATTGGGACGCCGTCGAGACCGGCAACCAGCCCCGCCGGATCGAGCTCGCGCTGAAGACCGGCGACCGCGTGCTGGTGCAGGTCACGAAGGATCCGGTCGGGCACAAGGGAGCGCGCCTCACGAGCCAGATCTCGCTCCCGGGCCGCTACCTGGTGTACGTGCCGGGCGGCAACATGAACGGCATCTCGCGCAAGCTCCCCGACACCGAGCGTGCCCGCCTCAAGAAGATCCTCAAAGAGGTGCTGCCCGAGTCGTCCGGCGTCATCGTCCGCACCGCCGCGGAAGGCGCCACCGAGGACCAGCTGACGCGGGATGTGCAGCGCCTCACCAACCAGTGGGAGCACATCTCGAAGCAGATCGAGACGATCCAGGCGCCGGCGCTCCTGCATTCCGAGCCGGATCTCCTCGTCAAGATCGTCCGCGACGTCTTCAACGAGGACTTCTCGAAGATGCTCATCCAGGGCGACGATGCCCATCACACGATCTCGAAGTATCTCGAGTCCGTGGCGCCCGACCTCCTCGAGCGCGTGGAGCGCTACGAGGGCGAGCACGACCCGTTCGACGTGTTCCGGGTGACCGAGCAGATCGAGAAGGCCCTCGACCGCAAGGTGTGGCTGCCCTCCGGGGGCTCCCTCGTGATCGACCGCACCGAGGCGATGACGGTCGTCGACGTCAACA
This sequence comes from Microbacterium ureisolvens, assembly GCF_019511645.1. GTDB lineage: Bacteria > Actinomycetota > Actinomycetes > Actinomycetales > Microbacteriaceae > Microbacterium > Microbacterium ureisolvens_A. The sequence goes on from NZ_JAEUAX010000001.1 coordinate 326,677, forward strand.
CCGGCAAGTTCGTCGGGTCCGGCGGCAACCTCGAGGAGACGGTCACGAAGAACAACCTCGAGGCCGCGGAGGAGATCGTGCGCCAGCTTCGGCTGCGCGACATCGGCGGCATCATCGTGGTGGACTTCATCGACATGGTTCTGGAGTCCAACCGGGACCTCGTGCTGCGCCGCCTCGTCGAATGCCTGAGCCGGGACCGCACCAAGCACCAGGTGGCAGAGGTCACGTCCCTCGGGCTCGTGCAGATGACCCGCAAGAAGCTGGGCCTCGGCCTGCTCGAGACCTTCAGCGAGCCCTGCGAGGTCTGTGCCGGGCGCGGACTCATCGTGCACCACGACCCGGTCGTGAAGCACCGCGTCCCCGCGGCGAACGGGGCGCCGTCGTCCGGTCGTCGTCCGCGCGGGGGTGCCACGGCCCCCTCGACCGGCGGCGGCTCCAACGGCACGCACGTGATCACCGAGGGCGTGAAGTCGGCGCTCGCTCAGATCGCGGCATCGACGATCCACCACGGCGAGGAGGCACCGCACGTCGAGGCGGCTCCCGTCGTCGAGCAGGCTCCGGTCGAGCGTCCGAAGAAGCCGCGCAAGAAGCGCCAGGATTCCGGCGCGAAGAAGGAGAACCGCACCGAGAAGGATCTCCTCCTCGACTCCGTGCTGAACGCCCTTCCCGAGCCCAAGGCCCCGGGGCAGGGACGCTCCCGTCGTCGCGTGACGACCGCGGCGCTCACGGGAACTCCCGTGCCCCACACGCCCTCCGAGGACTGAGCCCATCGCGCCGTCCCGGCTCCTGCCGGGACGGCGCGGCCCCCTGTCCGCCGACGCGCCCCGTCGATAGTGTGAGCCCCGGGAGCTGGGGAACGGGGGCACGATGGCGCGCTACGTCTTCGTGACGTGGGACGGCGGCGGCAACCGCATGCCGACCATCACGATCGCACGAGCGCTGGCGGAACGCGGGCACGAGGTGCGGGTCCTCGGCCATGATTCCCAGACGGACGCCTACCGCGCGGCGGGGCTGGCATTCGCGCCGTTCACGAGCGCACCTGGCTTCGTGCTCGATCCGCGGCCGGTGGGCTTGCTGCGGCTGTTCACCGACTACGGCCTCGCCGACGACACAGTGGCGCAGCTGGCCGCCTTCCCGGCTGATGTCGTGGTCGTCGATTGCATGCTCCTCGCCGTCCTCGACGTCCTCGACCGGATGGGGCAGCGTTTCGCGGTGCTCGAGCACACGCTGCACGACTTCCTGGCCTCCGGATCGCGGGTCCTCGAGGTCGTGCTCTGGCCTCGCGGAGTGCGGGTTCGCACTCCCCGACGGCACGCGACGCCTGTGCTGGTGGCATCCGTTCCGGGCTTCGACGTCCCGTTCCCGTCGCGGCCCGCGCTCTCCGCCGCGCCGGGGGAGGTGGTCTACACCGGCGCGATGACGCGTGCTGTCTCAGCACAGCCCGCCGCGCCGACGGTGGTGCTGAGCCTCAGCACCTTCCGGTTCCCCGATCTGGTCACGACGTGGCAGCGCGTTCTCGACGCCGTCGAGGGCCTCGACGTGCGAGTGGTCGCCACGCTCGGGCCCGCGATGGCGGTGGGGGAGGTGCGCGTTCCTCACGGCATCGAGGTGCACGAATGGATGCCCCACGACGAGCTGTTGCCGAACGCCACGGTACTGGTGGGTCACGGCGGGCACGGCACCACGGTCGCGGCGCTCGCGCACGGCGTGCCGGTGCTGGTGCTCCCGCTCGACGCGACGTCGGATCAGCCCCGCGTCGGTCGAGCGGTCGCGCGTGCAGGCGTGGGTGCGACGATGTCGCGCCGCACTGATGCCGCGACGATCCGACGGGCGATCAGGCACGCCCTCGGCGACGATGCCATGCGGGATCGCGCGCGCCGGCTGGGCGATGCGATCCGCACGCTCGACGGCCCGGGCCGCGCGGCGGACGTGCTGGAGCTGTCGGCGGATGCCGGGCGGTGAGGTCAGTGGCGGTCGCGCCCGCGCACCCGGAGTCCGGAGGCGATGAGGCGTCGCACCAGCTCGTGACCGGTGACGTGCTGGGCGCCGGCGGCGACCAGGCGCGCGTGCGCCTCTTCCGGAACGTCGTAGTGGTCCAGGTCGAATCCGCGCGCAGGGATGCCGTTGGCGGCCGCGAAGGCGTGAAGCTCCGCGAGGTCGGTGTCGGTCACCAGGTGCGCCCACAGCCGGCCGTGCGCCGGCCAGAGAGGATCGTCGATGAGGATCGCCACGAGCAGATACTACGCACCGGATGCCGCGACACGGGCACGTCCGCTTTCGCGGAGTGTTCTGGCATCTGGTAAAGTAGACCCTTGGTGCGTCGAGATATCCGCACCAAGTCTTCATTGACGTCCCCGAGTGCGTGCGCGTGCTCCCAGAAGAAACAGGTGTGAAGTGGTTTACGCAGTTGTGCGCGCCGGCGGCCGGCAGGAGAAGGTCGAGGTCGGCACGATCGTCGTTCTCGACCGTCAGGCCGCGAAGATCGGCGACAAGATCGAGCTGCCCGCGGTGCTCTTCGTCGACGGTGACACCGTCACGACCGACGCCGACAAGCTCGCGAAGGTCACCGTGACCGCCGAGGTGCTCGGTGAGGAGCGCGGCCCGAAGATCGTGATCCAGAAGTTCAAGAACAAGACCGGCTACAAGAAGCGCCAGGGGCACCGTCAGGACCTCACGCGCGTCAAGGTCACCGGCATCAAGTAAGCCACAGGAGACGCAGAGATGGCACACAAAAAGGGCGCAAGCTCCACCCGCAACGGTCGTGACTCCAACGCTCAGCGCCTCGGCGTGAAGCGTTTCGGCGGCCAGGCCGTCAACGCCGGCGAGATCCTCGTCCGCCAGCGTGGCACGCACTTCCACCCGGGCGCCAACGTCGGCCGCGGTGGCGACGACACGCTGTTCGCGCTTGCCGCGGGCGCGGTCGAGTTCGGCCACAAGGGCGGCCGCAAGGTCGTCAACGTCGTGGCGGTCGCGGAGTAATCCAGCGACTCGCACAGACTTCCGGAAGGGGCGGGCTTCGGCTCGCCCCTTCCCTTTATCCTTTCCCGGCTCGCCCGGGAGCATCCAGACCTGAGGGGGACCGCATGGTCACGTTCGTCGATCGGGTGACGCTTCACCTGCGTGCCGGAAAGGGCGGCAACGGCTGCGTCTCGGTCAAGCGCGAGAAGTTCAAGCCGCTCGCCGGGCCTGACGGCGGTAACGGCGGTCACGGCGGCGACGTCGTGCTCGTGGCCGACCCGCAGGTCACCACGCTGCTGTCGTACCACCACTCGCCCCACCGCTCCAGCGGAAACGGGGGCTTCGGCATGGGCGACCATCGTTCGGGCGCCGCCGGCGAGCCGCTCGAGCTGCCCGTGCCCGTCGGCACGGTCGTGAAGGACGCCTCCGGCGAGGTCCTCGTCGACATGATCGAGCCGGGCATGCGCTTCGTCGCGGCCCCCGGCGGACTCGGCGGGCTCGGCAACGCAGCCCTCGCCAACCCCAAGCGCAAGGCGCCGGGCTTCGCACTGCTCGGCACGCCCGGCTGGGAGGGCGACATCCTCCTCGAGCTGAAGACCGTCGCCGACGTCGCGCTCGTCGGCTTCCCCTCAGCGGGCAAGTCGAGTCTCATCGCCGCGATCTCGGCCGCTCGGCCGAAGATCGCCGACTACCCCTTCACCACGCTCCATCCGAATCTCGGCGTCGTGCAGGCGGGCGAGCAGCGCTTCACCGTCGCCGATGTCCCCGGCCTCATCGAGGGTGCGAGCGAAGGCAGGGGCCTGGGCCTGGAGTTCCTGCGGCACGTCGAGCGCTGCACGGCGCTCGTCCACGTCCTGGACTGTGCGACCCTCGAGCCGGGTCGCGACCCGCTCAGCGACCTCGATGTCATCCTGGCCGAACTCGCCGCGTACCCCGTCCCCGACGGGCAGCTTCCGCTCCTCGAGCGCCCGCAGCTGGTCGCACTCAACAAGGTGGACGTCCCCGAGGCGAAGGATCTTGCGGACCTCGTCCGCCCCGACCTCGAGGCTCGCGGCTTCCGCGTATTCGGGATCTCGACCGTGAGCCACGAGGGCCTGCGTCAGCTGACCTTCGCGCTCGGCGACATCGTGGCCCAGCACCGCGCCGAGCGGGCCGCCGCTCCCGCTCCCGAGCGCATCGTCATCCGTCCCAAGGGCTCGGAGAAGGAGTTCTCGGTCCGCGTCGAAGGCGGCACCTACGGCAACATCTACCGCATCCTCGGCGACAAGCCGCTCAAGTGGGTGCAGCAGACCGACTTCCAGAACGAGGAAGCCGTCGGCTACCTGGGCGATCGCCTGGAGAAGCTCGGCGTCGAGGATGAGCTGTTCCGCGCGGGTGCGACACCCGGCGCGACCGTGGTCATCGGCGAGGGCGACGGCATCGTCTTCGACTGGGAGCCCTCGATCTCCTCGAACGCGGAGCTGATGACGGCGCCGCGCGGCACCGACCCGCGCCTGCTCCGCGACAACCGCCGCACGACGTCGGAGCGCCGCGAGCGGTACCACGACATGATGGACGCCAAGGCCGAGGCGCGGGCCGAGCTGGAGGCCGAGCGGATCGCCGAGCGCTATCGCGACCAGGAGGACGCGGAATGAGCGCGCGGGAGCGCAGCGACCTCCCGTTCGCCCGCCGCGTCGTCGTCAAGGTCGGATCCTCATCGATCAGCGGCGACAACGCGCACAAGATCAAGCCGATCGTCGACGCCCTCGCCGCCGCCCACGGACGTGGTACTGAGGTCGTGCTCGTTTCGTCCGGTGCCATCGCGACGGGCATGCCGTACCTGCTGCTCGATGAGCGTCCGAGCGACCTCGCGACCCAGCAGGCGGCCGCCGCCGTGGGGCAGAACGTGCTCATCTACCGCTACCAGGAAGCGCTGCGCCCGTTCCGCATCATGGCGGGCCAGGTGCTCCTGACCGCCGGTGACCTCGAGAACGCAACGCACCGATCCAACGCGCGTCGCGCCATGGAGCGGCTCCTGGGCCTGCGCATCCTCCCGATCGTCAACGAGAACGACACCGTCGCGACCCATGAGATCCGCTTCGGCGACAACGACCGGCTCGCCGCGCTCGTCGCTCAGCTGATCGGAGCCGACGCCCTAGTTCTCCTGAGCGACATCGAGTGCCTGTACACGCGTCCGCCGGACGAGCCCGGCGCTCGGCCGATCCCGCATGTGATCTACGGCGACGACCTGCACGGCTTCGAGTTCGGCTCGGTCGTCGTCAACAGCGTCGGCACCGGGGGAGCGGCGACGAAGGTCTCCGCCGCGCGACTGGCCGCAGCATCCGGAATCGGCGTCCTGGTCACCAGCGCGGACCTCGTGGGCGAAGCGCTCTCCGGCGACGAGATCGGCACATGGTTCCAGCCCAATCCGGAGCCCACGGCGCCCGCCGCGACGGGTCCTGTGCGCACCGCGGTCGATACACTGGGCGGATGACCACCACCGCCACGACGGCACGCGAACGGATGCTGCTCGCCAAGGACGCCGCGCGCAGTATCGGCCTCCTCGGCGACGAAGCGAAGCGCGATGCGCTCCTTGCGATCGCCGACGCCATCGAGGCTGCGACCGCGGAGATCGTGGCGGCCAACGCAGATGACCTCCGGCGCGGCAGCGAGACAGGGCTTTCGACCGCTCTGCAGGACCGTCTGCGGCTGGACGAGCCGCGCGTCGCATCCCTCGCCGCCGCGGTGCGCGAGATCGCCGCCCTGCCGGACCCCGTCGGCCGGGTCCTCGATGAGCGGACGCTGCAGAACGGCGTGTCGCTCACCAAGATCGCCGTGCCGTTCGGCGTGGTGGGATCCATCTACGAAGCCCGACCCAACGTCACCGTCGACATCGCCGCCCTCGCCCTGCGCTCCGGCAACGCGGTCGTGCTGCGCGGCGGCACGGCCGCCGAGCACACCAACGCGGCCCTCGTGCGCGCGATGCGGGACGCGCTGGCCGAGCGCGGCATCGACCCGGAGGCCATCCAGACGGTGGACGAGTTCGGTCGCGAGGGTGCCCGTGAGCTCATGCATGCACGAGGCATCGTCGACGTGCTCGTGCCGCGCGGCAGCGCGCAGCTGATCGAGACGGTCGTGACCGAGTCATCCGTTCCCGTCATCGAGACCGGCGCCGGCGTCGTGCACATCGTCCTCGACGAGACCGCACCTCTGGACTGGGCGCGCGACATCGTGGTGAATGCCAAGACCCAGCGGCCGAGCGTGTGCAATGCCGTCGAGACCGTCCTCGTGCACCGAGGCGCGGCCGACCGCCTCGTCGGCCCGGTCGTCACGGCACTGCAGCAGAGCGGTGTGACCGTCCACGGCGACGCGACCATCGAGCGCCTCGCAACGGGCGTGACTCCCGCCACCGACGAGGACTGGGCGACCGAGTACCTCAGCCTCGACCTGGCGATGCGCGTCGTCGACGATCTGGACGACGCGCTCGAGCACATCCGCCGCTACTCCACGCACCACACCGAGTCGATCGTCACCCAGGACGCGGCGAACGAGGCCCGCTTCCTGGCCGAGGTCGATTCGGCCGTGGTGATGGCCAACACATCGACGCGGTTCACCGACGGCGGCGAGTTCGGCTTCGGCGCCGAGGTCGGCATCTCCACGCAGAAGCTGCACGCGCGCGGGCCCATGGGCCTCGCTGAACTGACGAGCTCGAAGTGGCTTGCGCGGGGTGCCGGGCAGGTCCGCGCGTAACGGAATAGACTTGTCCAGTCCCGCGCCCCAGAGGCGAACCCGAACGGAGCCCGAATGACACTCGCCACGATCATCGCCCTCGCCGCCGAAGAGTCGGAGCACCACGGCAACGTCGCCCTCGAGACCGTCGGGTACGGCATCACCGCGATCGTGGTCTTCGCCGCGCTGGCGATCGTGACGCTGTCGTACCGCAACGTGGCCAACCGCCACGCGCACAAGGCCGAGGCCTATGCCAAGGCGCACGCGAACGACGTCCAGCGAGCGGGGCACGGCCACTAAGGCTGCTGCATGTCCTTGGCGACAGCCCCGAGAGTCGGGGTCATGGGCGGCACGTTCGACCCGATCCATCATGGGCACCTGGTCGCCGCCAGCGAGGTGGCGCAATGGTTCGACCTCGACGAGGTCGTGTTCGTGCCTACGGGCGAGCCGTGGCAGAAGGCCGACGTCTCGCCGAGCGAGCATCGTTATCTCATGACCGTCATCGCCACGGCATCCAACCCTCGGTTCACGGTCAGCCGCGTCGACATCGACCGCGACGGTCCGACCTACACCATCGACACGCTCCGCGATCTGAAGGCCCAGCGCCCGGACGCGGAGCTGTTCTTCATCACCGGTGCCGACGCCATAGCGCAAATTCTCAGTTGGAGGGACCATGATGAGTTGTGGGACCTCGCCCACTTCGTCGCGGTCTCCAGGCCCGGTCACGTTCTGAACACCGACGGTCTGCCCAGCGACGACGTCAGCCAGCTCGAGATCCCCGCCCTCGCTATCTCATCGACGGATTGCCGTGATCGAGTTCAGCGAGGACACCCCGTGTGGTACCTCGTTCCCGACGGGGTCGTCCAATACATTGCGAAGCACCATCTCTACCGGAGCAAGGAATGAGTACACCCGAGCACCCGGCGACGCCAGCCCTCACCCGTAAGCAGATCCGCGAACTGCGGAACACGGGATCCACCCCCGTGATCACCGCGACCCCGGCCGACGGAGCCATCGACGCTCCCGCCGCGCCCGTCTCGGCGGTGCCGGTCGACGCCGCACTGTCGACGCCGCCGCCCGCGCCGTTCCCGCGCCCTTCAGAGCCGGCCGCCGTGGCCCCTGCACCCGTTCCCGACTCCGCCGTCGACCTGGGGGTGTCACCTCTCACGCGCCGTCAGGCCCGTCAGCAGGAGCGCATCCGCACCGCGTCGGTCCCCGTGATCACGCCTGAGGTCGTCGCGGCGCACGCGGCGGCGACCGGCGGGAGCGCCCCGGCCTTCGCTTTCCCCGTCGCTCCGCCACCTGTGGCGCCCGTCGACGACCCGGCGCCGTCGCTGTTCACCCCTGCACAGGACGACGCGCAGGTGTCGACCGACAGCGGCATGCACGCGCTGTTCGGCATCCCGCGCGACGCCGAAACCTCGCCGGCGCCGGCCCCCGCCTCCAGCTGGCAGCAGGCGGCGACGGCGGCACCGGTCTCTGTGCCCGCCTTCGCGGCCGAACCGGCGGCGTCCGACGTCGACGACCGCGCGTTGGACGACGTGTTCGGGGCGTCCGCAGCCGAGCCCGAGGCGTCCCCCGCGGCGCCGAAGGCAGTGAGCCCACTCCTCGGCGCCAGCCTGCTCGACGAGGAACCGGCCTCCGGCCAGCCCGCTGCGGTCGAGTTCCCGCCGTCATTCGATCAGCTGCTGACCCGCACCACCGGCGCCATCGCGATCCCCAACGCGCTGATCGTGTCGCAGGCACCCGAGGTCGCGCCGCTGGTGGCGCCCGTCACCGCGACCGGCGAGGTCATCGTCACAGGGACGTTCAACCTGCCCGAGGGCCTCGGCTCCACCGGCCACGCGAAGGGCACCGCCGACGGCAAGGAGATCGACGCGACGCTCGTCGACGGGGAGCTGCCGTCGCATTCGTCGCCGACGCCGATCGCCGCGAGTTCTGCCGTCAGCACAGTGAAGGCCCCTGGCGACGTCATCAAGCCGCCGGTGCCTGAGAAGGGCGGCAAGCTCATGATGTCGCTCGCGATCACCGCGGGCGTGCTGGCCCTCGCCCTCGTGGGCGTTCTGATCCTCGCCTTCGTGACAGGAGTCTTCTGATGGTGGCGAGCGCGCAGTCGCACGACATGCTCCAGATCGCTGCGGCAGCCGCAGACGGCAAGGGCGGCGAGGATCTCGTCGCCCTCGACGTGTCGGAGCCGCTTCCGCTCGTCGACATCTTCCTGCTGGTCACGGGCCGCAGCGAGCGAAACGTGGCGGCGATCGCCGACGAGATCGAGGACAAGCTCCTCGAGGCGGGTCACAAGCGCCTGCGTCGCGAGGGGCGTGAGGAATCGCGGTGGATCCTCATCGATTTCGGCGATCTCGTGGTGCACGTGTTCCACGAGCAGGAGCGCGTCTACTACGGCCTGGAGCGGCTGTGGAAGGACTGCCCGGTGGTTCCGATCACCCTTCCTGCTCGGGCGACAGCCGAAGAGTGAGTCCTTGGTACGGAGCACCCCTCGGAGTGTTGTAAGCTAGACGAGTTGCCCCGCGAGAGCGGGAACAGCGTCTGGGCCTGTGGCGCAGCTGGTAGCGCACCTGCATGGCATGCAGGGGGTCAGGGGTTCGAGTCCCCTCAGGTCCACCAAAATCCCCGGTGAAGTCCGGGTTCCTTCTCCCGATAGCCCGGGCAGTGATCTTCTGAACTCCTTCGCAGGTCATTTCAGCTCTGTCCACCTACTCGGCCACGACAGCCCATGTCTGGCACCTGCGGCGCAGTTCGCGGTAGAACGGGTTCATGGGATCCCCGCTGCTGTTGGGGCCGATGCTTCGGTACGTCGATGAGACGTCGGCCAGCATCTGGGTGGAGACGAGAGCCGACTGTCTCGTGAGCGTCCACGTCGGCGGGCGATCGTGGAAGGCCCGCAGCTTCACGGTGCACGGCCACCATTACGCTCTCGTCGAAGTCGACCGACTCGAGCCCGGTAGCGTCTCGCCCTACCAGGTGCAGGTCGACGGGGTTCTCGTCTGGCCGGAGCCGGCATCCGGGTACCCCGCACCAGTGATCGCCACGCGCGCACCCGGGAGGCCCTCGCGGATCGCCTACGGCTCGTGCCGCACCAGCGTCGCCCACGACAAGTCAGGCAACCGGACACATGGCGTGGACTCATTGCGCGCATTCGCGCTCGCGGTTGCGGACGCCCGCGAGGCGCGACCCGATCTGCTTATTTTCCTCGGTGATCAGGTCTACGCCGATTCCACCACGAAGGAGATGCAGGCGTTCATCCGTGCCCGCCGCGACATCCGGAAGGAACCGGGCAAGGAGCTCAAGGACTTCGAAGAATACGCCCACCTCTACCGGCTGGCATGGTCGGATGATGCGAATCGGTGGCTGCTGTCGTGCGTGCCCAGCGCCATGATCTTCGATGACCATGACATCCGCGACGATTGGAACGCCTCGCTCGACTGGAAGCAGAAGATGGAAGCCACCACCTGGTGGCACGAGCGCATCGTCGCCGGTTTGGCGTCGTATTGGGTGTACCAGCACCTCGGCAACCTGTCTCCTCGGGAGCGTGCCGCTGACGAGATGTGGCAGCAGATCAGTAGGCGCCGCGAGGGCGCATCCCTCGATCTCACGGCCGCGTTGGATGAGTTCGCCGACCGCTGCGACAAGCATCCGAACAGTTATCGCTGGAGCTACTCACGTGACTTCGACGACACCCGTCTGATCGTCCTGGATTCACGCGTCTCGAGAGACCTCACTCCGTCGAGTCGGGGGCTGCTGAACGGTCGAGAGCTCGAGTGGTTCGACAGCCGTATGCAGGGCGGGTTCCGCCACGTCCTGGTCGCCACCTCGCTCCCGTTCCTCTTGCCGCTGGGTCTGCACCATGTGGAGGCGTGGGATGAGGCGATCGCACAGGGCGCGTGGGGCCGACTTGCTGCGTGGGTCGGGGAGAGGCTGCGCCGGGCGTTCGACCTGGAACACTGGGCGGCCTTCCAGAACAGCTTTCAGGCGGTTGCCGATATCGCGACGGAGTTGGCAGACGGTGAGCGTGGCGCGGCGCCGCAGACGGTGACCTTCCTCTCCGGTGACGTGCACTTCTCGTACCTGGCCGAGGTGGAGCGCCAGGAGGGCAGCCGCATCGTGCAGGCGGTCTGCTCACCCATGCGCAACCCCTTGCCCCGCTTCATGCGCTGGTTCTCGGTCGTGATGTCGTATGGCGCGGCGACGCCGCTGGGTGCCGCGGCCGCGCATTCTGCGAAGGTTCCCGACCCGCCCTTCCGTTGGAGGACGGTGAAGGGTCCGTGGTTCGACAACAACCTCGCGCTGCTGCGCGATGGATCCGACGGACTTCGCATGACCTGGCACCGTGGTGTGGTCGAGGACGGCGACGAGCTGCACCCTCGTCTTGAACAAGTCGCGTCCATCACCGTGCCCGCCGTGCGACACTCGACAGTGTCCTCCTCGGCCGCAGATCCCTCCGAGGCATCCATCCGGACATCTGGCGAGTGAAGCCGGACGGAGTTCACGAAGCCGCCGCCACCTACGGTCGGCTCAGTGTCGACTGCCGTTCGACCAGGCGGAAGTCGACGACGACCTTGCGTGGCGGCGGCTGCTCCTCTTTCGCGACGCCGTCGCGCCGAAGGCGGATCCGTTCCTCGAGGAGGGCGACAGCGGTGGCTGCGACAGCCTCGCGGCCGAGATCGATCGTCGTCAGGGGAGGGCTGGAGTATCGGGTCTCTTCGATGTTGTCGAACCCGATGAGCTGGACGTCGTCCGGCACCCGCAGACCACGGCTGTTGAGGGTCGAGAGTGCGCCGAGGGCGAGGGTGTCGGTGAAGGCGACGACGGCATCCGGCGTGACGCCGCGGTCGAGGATTTCGGCCATCGCCGCGGCACCGGTGGCGTGGAAGTAGTCGGGCACCCCGACAATCGCGCGGGGGTCGATCCCGAGTCCGTGCGCCTCGAGGGCCTGTCGGAAGCCCTGCATGCGCAGCGTGCCGCTGCTCGTCGACTGGTCCTCCTTCGCGCCGAGCGGCACGATGTTGCGCGCCCCGCGTTCGATGACGAGTTCTGCCGCGGCCCTCGCGCCGTCCACGTTGTGCATCGTCACGTGATCGACACCGACGTCGAAGACGCGCTCGCCGAGCAGGACCATCGGAAAGTCGACGTCGAAGAGCGCGGCATCCTCCTGGCCGATCGCCAACGGCGAGTAGATGACACCGTCGACCATCGAGCGGTAGCTGCCGTCGAGGACTCGCAGTTCGCGGTCTCGCTCGTCGTTGGTCTGCTGGATGAAGACGGTCTGGCCCACTCGGGCGGCCTCTCGCATGATGGTGTCGGCAAGCTCGGCGAAATAAGCGCCGCGGAGGGCGGGCAGCACGAGCGCGATGACTCCCGTGCGTCCACGGCTGAGGTTCCGCGCCGAGACGTTGACGTGATAATCCAGCTCCCGCATTGCGTTGCGGACGCGCTCGTCGGTCTCGGGCCTGATGTAGGGGTAGCCGTTGAGCACGTTGGAGACGGTCTTGATCGAGACTCCCGCGCGCTCCGCGACATCACGGATGGTCGCGGACCCGCTTGCCTTGCGTGCCACGGCTCTGCGCCTCTCGTCGGGTCAGTGGTCAGCGTATTACAGCGGTGCCTCGCTGCAGTCTGATCGAGCCACGCGGACACAAGCCCAGACAGAGAGGTGCGGGGGCCGACGATGGCCGCCCCCGCACCCCTTGGTCGGCTAGAAGAGCCGCGGCAGGAAGTCGATGAGACCCTGCCACCACACATCGAAGCCGTGCGGTCCCGGAACGACCGTCTTCACCACAGGGATCCCGTTGGCACTCATCGAGGACTCGATGCCGTTGATCGCGTTGACGGCACCGGTGTCGACGTCGCCGGCGAACAGCGTGACGGACTTCGTCGTCGCGATGGCCGTCTGGCCTCCCGGCGTCGACGGATCGAGCGTCGCGGAGGTGAACGGCGGCGAGAACATTCCGAAGTGCGCGAACTGACCGGGGTGGTTCACTAGCGTGCCGTGCGTGAGGAACCCGCCCCACGACAGACCGGCCATCGCGCGCTTCGCCGGGTCATCCGACACGTTGTACTGGGACTTCACCAGCGGCATCACGTTGCCGGACAGCTCGTTCCAGATGTCGAAGGGCGCGCCCGAGTAGCCCGGCATCACCACGACCATGGGCTTGATCTTTCCCTGCGCGTAGAGGTTGTCGAGGATCTGGCTGGCTCGACCGATTTCGGTCCAGGCGGCGTAATTCTGCCCGAAGCCGTGGTACAGGTAGAGCACAGGGTAGGGCTCGGCCCGGTCCGGGTCGTAGTCGACCGGCGTCCACACCTTGAGCTTCGAGGCTCCGAAGGCGCCGTTGTAACTGAGCGTCGTGAGCTCTCCGGTCTGGTCGGCCGGGGCATCCGCCAGCAGCGGGGTGCGCACGCCACCCGGGACGAACAGCTGGCTCTCCACGTTCACCACGTTCTTCGTGTCCTGAGGATCGTGGAACGAGACGCCGTCCACCTCGTAGCGCCAGTAGTAGTACCCGTCGATCGGTCCGATCGTGGTGCGCCACCGGTCACCCTCCTTCGTGAGGGGGATGCGGAACCACTGACCGTTCGGGGCCCAGTCGCCCCACAGCACGACGTCCTTGGCGTTCGCCCACTGGGTGCCGGTTTCGAACGTGACCATGCCGTTCTCGTCGATGCTCGGGGTGGTGATGCTCCCCGCTGCCGGCGCGGTGTAGGGCTCGGTCAGCTGTCGGTGACCCTCGCTGGGGCCGTGGTCCTTGACGCTCGGCTTGAAGGCCCGCGACGCGAAGTCGCGCAGGTTCTCACGCCAGGTGTCCCAGACCCCACCGGTCTCGGGATGCACGCCGTCGAACTCCAGCCGGACGCCCGCCTGCTGGAGCGCGGTCATCGCCTCGTAGGTGCCGTTGTAGTTCGGATCGAGCGTGTTGCCGACGTAGAAGCGCAGCAGATCTGTCTTGGCGTTGATCTTGCGAGCCAGGTCCGCAGTGACGGCGGTGGTGTCGGACAGGTAGCCCGAGAGCGACCCGACTGAACCGAACACGCCGGGCTGATCGGCCGCGAGTTCCAGCGCCTGCGACGCGCCTCGCCCGATTCCGGCGATCGCGTTCTCCTTCACCTTGCTCGAGACGTTGTATGCCGCCGTCACGGCGGGCACGATCCCGTCCAGGAGCTCGGCCCCGGAGCTCGTGTCACCGGCGTCGGCCATCACCACGACCATCGACGAGAGGTCGCCGTTCACAGCGAGGTTGTCGAGGATCTGGCGCGCACGACCGAGCTCGAGCCACTCGCGGAAGGACTGACCCTCGTCGGAGAGCAGGTACAGCACCGGCAGCGCCTTGGCAGGCTTGGCGGTGTACCCCGGCGGGGTCCACACCGCCACCGACCGCTCGGACTGTGTCACGGGCGACTGGTAGGTGAGTTCGGCCACCGCCCCGCCGCCCGTGGTGACGTCGTCCATCCAGGCGACCTCGGGTCCGGGGATGAAGAGCGTGTTCCAGTCGGGGTGCGACGTGACCTCGACAGGGGTGTCGGGGTTGCGGAAGGCGACCCTCGATCGGTCGGCCATCGTGGCGACGTACTGGTAGTAGTACAGGCCGGGCTGGAGCGGCCCGATGTTCGCGGCGCAGTTCGAGCCGCTCGCGTCGAGCCCCATCCTCGCCCATGTGTTCGATGGTCCGAAGTTTCCCTCGATCTCCGCGCCGGCACCGGTCGAATTGCCGCACGCATTCGAGGGAACGCTCGATTTGGGGACCGTGAAGCGGTGATAGATCCCGGATTGCGACTCCCACGGATCAGGAGCGGCTGAGGCTGGGGCCGCCGTCAGTGCTACGAGCGATGCAGCGAGTACCAGTCCGGTCGCTGCGCGAGCTCGCAGGCCGCGCAGCCACCCAACCTCGGATTCATTCTTCATTGAACAGCCTTTCTTCGAAGGACGCAGCGGCAACCCGCAACCGCCGCTCGGCGCACGCTTCCGGAGAGCAGCCGTCTGTGGCTGGCTCTCAGGTAGTACACCGGTGTAGTACCGCCGAAATTACACCGGTGTACTACAACGTTGCAATACCGAATCGGCGATCCGAAGCTGCCGAACCGTGTCGTTCCGATCGGCAGAGATCAGTTGTTCCGGGCAGGCGCGCGGCAACCCCGGGCAGGCGGATCAGCCCCCGAGCTCGTCCCTCAGTGCCTGGTTCTCATCCTGGAGCTCGAGCACACGAAGCACGCCCTCGAGGTTGACCCCTTCGGCACGCAGCGCTGTGATGCGCTGAAGACGTGCGAGATCGTCGTCGCTGTAGCGCCGAGTACCGCCCTGAGTTCGTGAGGGGGTGAGCAGCCCCTTGCTCTCGAAGAGTCGCAGGCTGGCCTCCGGCACGCCGAGCAGGTCTGCGGCCACAGCGATGCCATAGAGCGGGGTCGAGGAGTCGCGGTCGGGCATTCTGAGAGTTTCCTGTGAGGGCGTTGCAGCGCGATTCGACGTGAGTTACAACAAATCTACAACACGAGTCGCAGATTATATGCGTGCCAGTGTGACGGCTTCAGTTCTCGGGTTCAGCGGAGAAGAGGTGGTCCTCGATGATGCTCGTTGCGGCGCGCGCCGAAGTGCCGTATACGCACGGATCGGAAGGTGGCGTCTGCGCCGACCAGCGATGGTTCGACGAGGAGTTCTTCCGCATCGTCCGGCGGTCGTTCGCCGAGCGGAGGGCGACGTCATCGATCGCATTGCCGGCGCACACCGCCATCGTCCGTGCCGCTGCGCCGACGCTCCTGTCCATCCCGGCCGCTGACCGGGGCATTCCTCGTGCCCGGGTCCGTTCGCCTCCGCCGCAGAAGACCAGCCCGCAGGTCTGAAGATTCAATGAGGCCCAGGGCTTCGACGATCGATGCCTGGGCCACCCCGTGGTGCTGGTCGCAACCTCCGCGGCCAGCACCACGCGCGGAAACGAATGGAGCCATCATGGATTTCGGTCCCCAGCCTAGATTCGAGGCGAAGCAGCTCAGCGATCTGGAGTGGGTGCTTCACGATCTCGCGTACGACGAGAGCGATCCCCGCCGAGTGATCGCCCACATTTGGCAGGCCGACCCCGACGAGTACGAAGTGACGTGGGTGCGGGGGCTTCCCCTTGACCGCTGGTATCACTCGATCCACTCCGTGCTGGAGGATGTGGTCGCCCTCACGCCGAACAGGACGAAGCCGATCCCGATCCCGCACCGGCCGCCGACGACGAGCCTGGCGGTGGCCGTCTAGCGGCCACGAGGTCACGCCGTGACCTCGTGGCGTGAGCGGGCGAAGATCCAGCTCGTGAGCCACCCGATGAGAAGCATTGCCGCGATGATCAGCCCGAAGGAGTCGAGGTTCGTCGCGGCGACGGCCTCCACGGGCGCCCACCGGACTCCCGCGGAGTCCACCAGCACACCGCACAAGCCGACTGTGCCGACGATGAACGCGACGCCGACCGAGAGAAGGATGAGTGCGGCGTTGTAGCGGCTCCGCCGCTCGGGGCTATCCGCCGACCACCGATAGAGCCTCGCCGTGCTGATGCTGTTGATGCCGTCGCACGTCACCATCCCCGCCGTGAACAGCAGCGGCAGAACAATGGCGGCGTACCACGGCATGACGACGCCCGCCCCGCCGGCGATCAGAAGCAGCGTGATGGTGGATGCGGTGTCGAACCCGAGCCCGAACAGCACGCCGACGACGAACATCTTCCACGGGGCATCCAGCGTGGCGGCGGCGCGTGTGATCACCAGAGACACGGCGCCGCCACGCAGTGGCCTCACCCCGCTGGAGCCGCCCGCGCGTGCCCGACGGAGAACGCGGACCAGGATGACGAGGTTCGCCGTCGCCATGGAGAGGAGGAAGACGCTCGACACCGTCGGGCCCCACACCCCGGTGAAGAGGGCCAGGGGGGAATCCTCCGCGCCGATCTGGGAGGTGAGGGCTCCGACGCCGGCCGTCACGAGGCCGACGGCGGCCAGAACCACCGTGGAATGTCCCAGCGCGAACCACAGGCCGACGCTCGAGGGGTCCTTCCCGTCGTCCACCAGCTTGCGGCTGGTGTTGTCGATGGCGGCGATGTGGTCGGCGTCGAACGCATGGCGCATGCCGAGGACGAAGGCGGTGACGGCAAGCCCCACGCCGAAGGTGGATGTGCCGGCCTGATACCCGCCCGGCAGCACCACTGTCGCGAACAGCGCCCAACTGACGATCAGGAGCGCACCCGCGACGATCAGCACCCGGCGTGCTGTCGGTGTCATTTGCTTCATGGATGCTCCGTTCCTGCCCGATTCGGTGGCGGCGGGTCCTGCGGCCGCGCGGGGCCGCGCGTCATACGACACGCGCGGGCTCCCGGTCGTGCCGAGCTGCGCCGCTGACGAGTCCGCCCAGTGGGCTGTCGTGGGCGGCATCGCCGAGGTAGCGCACCACCGTTCCTCCTCGGTCGAGCTCGAGCCGGGTCGCACCCGGGACGTCGGCGACACATGCCTGGTCGCCGACGGCGATGACGCTGTCCATCACCCGATTCGCGCCGAGGATGCCGGGGACCGGGGAGTCGCCCCGTACCTCGAGGGTCTCTCTCACGAGCGGGCCGATCGCGTCGGAGACGTCCGTGTCCGCCCTGAGCCGGCCTCCGCGCTCCCCGGTACGGCCGAGGACGAGGGTCTCGCGCAGGAATGCCGACGAACCGGGGGCGAGCGTGATGGTCAGGGAACGCGTGAGGGAGCCGGCATCCGTGATCACGGTCGGAAGACCGTCCCAGGCGAGGTGTGCGCCGGCCTCGAGGTCCACCCGGGCGTGCCACTGCGACGCTTCGCCCACCTCCGCAGCACGCCCGTAGACGACGAGACCGCCGATGTCGACGAGGCGGAGAGTGCATCCCGCGCCGACGGCGATCTCGATCCGCACGTCATCGCCGGGAAGCAGCATGGCGCGTCCAGCGACCAGTGCCACCTCGACGAACCGTCCCTGTCGCCGCACCAGCCGCGGCACGACGAGTTCACCCCCCAGTGCGAACGAGACGGCGTCGCCCCGGGGCGAGATGTCGACGACGGTGGGCTTCACGGGTGCACGTGATCGGCGTGGCTGTGCTCGGCGTCGCCGGTCGCATGCGCGTGCGGTGCCGCGCCGTCCTCGTGCGTGTGGAGGAAACCCGTCCCGTCCTCGTCGGCGTGGAAGTGCGGTGCCATCGGACCCGGGTCCTGCGGGATGTGAGAGCCGGCGCGGTGCGCGGCGAGCACGGTGAGCACCCACGCGCGCAGCGCGGCGACCGACGCGGCGTCGGTGCGTGAGAGGGCGAGCACCGGTCGGTCGTCGCGTGCCGCGGTCGCATCGGCGACCATCTGCGGGACGTCCACGCCGACGTAGGGGGCGAGGTCGGTCTTGTTGACGACCAGGAGGTCGGCGCGGCCGATGCCGGGTCCGCCCTTGCGGGCGACGTCGCCGCCGCCGGCGACGTCGAGCACGAAGATCTGCGCGTCGACCAAGGCGGGCGAGAAGGTGGCGGTGAGGTTGTCGCCGCCGGACTCGATCACGACCATGTCCAGCGGCGCGAACGCGCGTTCGAGGTCTTCGGCGGCAAGGAGGTTGGCGGTGACGTCGTCGCGGATCGCGGTGTGCGGGCACGCGCCGGTCTCGACCGCGACGATGCGCTCGGGCTCGAGCACACCCGCGGAGCGGAGGAAGCGAGCATCCTCGTCCGTGTAGATGTCGTTGGTGATGACGCCGATGCGGATCTCGTCGGCGAGGGCGCGGCAGATCGTCGCGATGAGCGATGACTTGCCGGTGCCGACGGGGCCGGCGACGCCGAGACGAAGGGCGCGGGATGCTGCGGATTCAGGCACGGAAGAGCCTCCTGGTGGATCGCGCGTGGGCCTCGGCCCACGCTTCGGATTGTGGTGCGGTGAGTGCGGGGATGTCGGCGGGGTCGGTGATCGCGGCGATCGCGGGCAGGCGGTCCTCGACGCCGCTGCACAGCTCGACCACGAGCGACACGAGGTCGAGCGGATCGCGCGGCTCGAGCTTGAGGATGGCGGCCGCCGCCGCCTGCATGTCTTCGTAGACGACGAGCCGCGCCAGTTCGAGCGCGGGCACGTCGAGCCCGGCAGCGATCACGCCGAGCACGCAAGGACGTGGCGGCGGCACCGGGCGCTCCCGCCACGCGGCGATGACCTCGTCGCCCGGGAGCAGCGTGCCGCCCACGCGCAGGTACCCTCGCGCGAGCACGCGTGCGGCGTCCCGCAGGGCTCGGCTCGGGGTGCGCGCGGCCCACGCGGCCTCGACGGTGTCGAGATCGCCGCCCGAGAGGCGGGCGGACCGCGCGGCGACGGCGGTGCCCGCTTCGACGAGGGTCGTCCTCGCGGCCCTGCCGTGCAGGAACGCACCCAGGTGCCCAGCATCCACCCCTGCCGTCACCGCGGGCTCGACTCCCGCCGAATGCGCGTGACCACCCGAAGGCAGCCGCGCGTCGGCCAGCAGCAGTGCGGCGGTGGAAGCGGCGAGGGGCGGCATCAGAAGAGCTGGTAGAGCTGGGCCAGGGGCAGGCGGGCGGCCGGAGCCGGCTCCACGCGGTCGCCGTCGATCGAGATGTCGAACGTGTCGGGGCGGATGTCGATGCGGGGGAGCGCGTCGTTGTTGCGCATGTCGGCTTTGCCGATGTCGCGCGTCGAGCGCAGCGGCAGCAGGCGGCGCGTGAGCCCCAGGCGCTCCTCGAGGCCGGCATCCAGGGCCGCGGGCGCGACGAACGAGACCGAGAGGGAACCGCCGATCGCGTCCGCGAACGAGGGGCGCATCAGCACCGGCTGCGGTGTCGGGATCGAGGCGTTCGGATCCCCGAGCGCCCCCCACACCAGCCCGCCGCCCTTCACGACGACGCTCGGGCGGAACCCGAAGAAGCGCGGATCCCACAGGACGAGGTCGGCGAGCTTTCCGACCTCGACCGAGCCGACCTCAGCGTCGATGCCGTGAGCGATCGCCGGGTTGACGGTGTACTTGGCCACGTACCGGCGCGCTCGCTCGTTGTCGGCCGGAAGGCCGTTTCCGAGCGGACCGCGGCGGGCCTTCATGACATGCGCGACCTGCCACGTGCGCGTGACCACCTCTCCGATGCGGCCCATCGCCTGGGCGTCGGAAGAGGTGATCGAGATCGCGCCCATGTCGTGGAGGATGTCTTCCGCGGCGATCGTCGTGGCCCGGATGCGGGACTCCGCGAACGCGAGATCCTCGGGAACGCCGGGGTTGAGGTGATGGCAGACCATCAGCATGTCGAGGTGCTCGGCCACCGTGTTCACCGTGTGCGGCAGCGTCGGGTTCGTCGACCCCGGGATGACGTAGGGCAGGCTCGCGATCGACAGGATGTCGGGAGCGTGCCCACCGCCGGCTCCCTCGACATGGAAGGCGTGGATGCTGCGTCCCGCCATCGCCGCGATGCTCGACTCGACGAACCCGGCCTCGTTCAGGGAATCGCTGTGCAGCGCGACCTGCAGGCCCCACTCCTCGGCGGCACGGAGGCTGGCGTCGATCGCGGCGGGGGTGGAGCCCCAGTCCTCGTGGACCTTGTAGCCGGCCGCGCCGGCCAGAACCTGCTCTTCGAAGGCCGCCGCCGACACCGTGTTGCCCTTCCCGAGCAGCAGGACGTTCACCGGAAGCCGATCGAGCGAGCGGTGCATGTGCTCGAGGTGCCACGCACCGGGCGTCACCGTCGTCGCCTTCGACCCCTCCGATGGACCCGTTCCGCCGCCCACGATCGTCGTGATGCCGGCCGCGAGCGCCTCGTGGATCTGCGACGGGGAGAGCAGGTGCACGTGGGAGTCGATGGCGCCGGCGGTGAGGATCTTCCCCTCGCCCGAGATCACATCGGTGGAGGGGCCGATGACGAGCCGCGGGTCGACGCCGTCGGCGATGTCGGGGTTGCCCGCCCTCCCGATGCCGACGATGCGGCCGTCCCGGATTCCGACATCCGCGCGTACGACTCCCCACCAGTCGAGGATCACCGCGTTGGTGATGACCGTGTCGAGTGCCCCGTCGGCGCGCGAAACGATGCTCTGCGCCATCGACTCGCGGATCGACTTGCCTCCGCCGAACACCGCCTCCTCGCCACCGACGGTGAGGTCGTCCTCGAGCTCGATCCACAGGTCGGTGTCGCCGAGGCGGACCTGGTCTCCCGTCGTCGGCCCGTAGATCCGCGCGTATCGCTCGCGGTCGATGCGCACCATCAGCGGATCTCCTCCGTCGAGCGGATCCGGATGCCTGCAACACGTCGGCTTCCGCGCAGTGAGACTGCGGCGACGCGCTTGGACACCCCGGGCTCGAATCGCTCGGATGTACCCGAGGGGATGTCCAGGCGGAAACCGGCAGCCGCCGAGCGATCGAACTCGAGCGCCGCGTTCACGTCGGGCAGGTGGATGTGCGAGCCGATCTGCACCGGCCGGTCGCCCGTGTTGAGGATCACGAGCTCCAGCCGCTCGTCATCGGCGCGATCCGCGTTCAGCTCGATCCATCCGGGCCTGACGCGGACGGCGCCGGGGCCGGATGCTGTACCTGATGCCATGGCAGCTCCTCAGTCGATCGGGTGGTGGAGGGTGACGAGCTTGCGCCCGTCGGGGAAAGTCGCCTCGACCTGTACGTCGGCGAGCATGTCGGCGACGCCGTCCATCACGTCTTCACGTCTCAGCACGGTGCGCCCCTCGGTCATCAGCTGAGCCACCTCCGCGCCGTCGCGGGCGCGCTCGATGACCCAGGTGGACAGCAGCGCGACTGCCTCCGGATGGTTGAGCTTGACGCCGCGCTCCCTCCGGTCGCGCGCCACCATGCCCGCCACCGCGAGCAACAGCTTCTCCGTGTCTGCGGGTGACAGGTGCATGCGAGCCCCCTCTCGTCGATGTCAGAAGTCTGCCACTGAGTTGAAGGGATGATGTTCTTCCGCGCGCGCGTAGGACGCCGAAATTGCCGGAAAATCAAGGCAAAGAGAGGCATGGGCCGGGCGACTGTTTACATGCTCGATACGTTCGAGCAATGGCAATGTAATGCCGCGGTTCCATCGTTGGTCCCACCTGAAGCGCCCGTGCGCTCGGTTAGCACCCCACCGCATCACACCCGAAACGCACCGCATCACCCTTGAAACGGAGCACAGCATGATCACCACCCACAGGAAGCGCCTCCGGGCGATCCTGGCCGCGGGGGCACTCGCCACCAGCGCCGCCCTGGTCCTCTCCGGCTGCGGCAGCCGCGCCGGCGACGCCGCCCCCACGGAATCGGCCGCGGCCGCCGAGAGCTGCGTCGACACATCCGGCGACACCATCAAGCTCGGCTTCCTCAACTCGCTCACCGGCGGCATGGCGATCTCCGAGAAGACGGTGTCGAACGTCCTGCACATGGCCGCCGATGAGATCAACGCCGACGGCGGCATTCTCGGCAAGCAGATCGAGTACATCCAGGAGGACGGCGCCACCGACTGGCCGACGTTCGCGGAGAAGACCGAGAAGCTGCTCACTCAGGACTGCGTCGCCGCGATCTTCGGCGGCTGGACCTCGTCCTCCCGCAAGGCGGTCAAGCCCGTCGTCGAGGAGCACAACGGACTGTTCTTCTACCCGGTGCAGTACGAGGGCCTCGAGTCCTCGCCCAACATCTACTACACCGGCGCGACGACCAACCAGCAGATCATCCCGGCGATGGACTTCCTCGCCTCGCAGGGCGTGAAGACGCTGTTCCTCGCCGGATCCGACTACGTCTTCCCGCGCACCGCCAACGCGATCATCAAGCTCTACGCCGAGGAGCTCGGCATCGAGATCGTCGGCGAGGAGTACGTGCCGCTCGACAAGGACGACTGGACCACCCAGGTGGCGAAGATCGCCGAGGCCGACCCCGACTTCATCTTCAACACCATCAACGGGTCGTCCAACGTCGGCTTCATCAAGGCCTACTACGACGCCGGCCTGACGCCCGACACGACGCCGATCATCTCGGTGTCGATCGCCGAGGAGGAAGCCCCGGCGATGGGCCACGAGGTGACGGGCAACTACGCGTCGTGGAACTACTTCCAGTCGCTCGACACCCCGAACAACCCCGCCTTCATCGAGGCGTGGAAGGCCTACCCCGGCTCGAGCGGCGTGACCAGCGACCCGATGGAGGCCGCGTACATCTCGATGTACCTCTACAAGGCTCTCGTCGAAGCGGCCGGATCCTTCGACGTCGACGCGATCAACGCGGCTGCTGCCGAGAACGAGATCACCGTCGACGCGCCCGAGGGCGTCGTCACGCTCGACGGCGAGAACCACCACATCTCCAAGCCCGGCCACATCGGCAAGATCAACGCCGAGAACCAGTTCGACATCGTGTGGGAGTCCGACGCGTTCATCGAGCCCGACCCGTACCTCTACGAGTACGACTGGTTCCCCGCGAACGTGCGCGACTCGCTGGTCGCTGCCGCGGGCTGACTCTCACGGATGCTGAGGCCCCGTGCCGCAGGCGCGGCTCGGGGCCTCAGCATCCCATCCCATCCGGCTCCGTGCGCGCGCACGGAACCCATTCGCAGAGAAGGGAGTGATCGCACATGGACGCATTGATACCACCGCTGCTCAACGGCAGCGCCGTGGGTGCGCTGCTGCTGCTGGCAGCCCTCGGGCTCACGCTCATCTTCGGTCAGATGGGGGTGATCAACATGGCGCTCGGCGAGTTCATCATGGTCGGCGCCTTCGTGACCTACCTGACCCAGCTCGTGATCCCCTCCAGCGACATCTCGATCCCCGTGGCGCTCCCGGCCGCGTTCGTGGTGGCGGGCCTGCTGGGACTGCTGCTCGAGGTGAGCATCATCCAGTGGATGTACCGCAGACCCCTCGACACGCTGCTCGCCACGGTCGGCGTCTCGCTGATCCTGCAGCAGGTCGCGCTGCAGATCTTCCCCGCCCAGGGCGTTCCGGTGGAGAACCCCGGGTGGCTCCAGGGCCAGATCGACATCTTCGGGTACGCGTGGCCCTACCGCCAGGCGTTCACGATCCTGCTCGCAGGGGTGTGCGTCGGCGCTCTCGCGGCGTGGCTCAAATACACGTCCTTCGGCCGCCGGATCCGGGCGACGGTGCAGAACCGTGATCTCGCCGAGACGGTGGGGGTCCGCACGCGCAACGTCGACCGCATCACCTTCTTCGTCGGGTCGGGTCTGGCCGGCGTCGCGGGAGTCGCCGCCTCCCTCATCGGCGGCACGAACTCCCAGATGGGTGTGCAGTACATCATTCCCGCCTTCCTGGTCGTCGTCGCCGGCGGAATCGGCCAGATCAAGGGCACCATCATCGCCGCGTGGGTGATCGGTGTCGCGATGGCGTTCTTCGCGGACTGGACGAGCGGAAGCCTCGCGCAGGTGCTCGCCTTCGTCCTGGTCGTGATCTTCCTGCAGGTCCGCCCGCAGGGCCTGTTCACCGTGCGCACGAGGGGGCTGGCATGAAGAAGCTGACGAAGCTCAACCCGTGGTACTCGCTCATCGGCATCG
Organism: Microbacterium ureisolvens; assembly: GCF_019511645.1. GTDB lineage: Bacteria > Actinomycetota > Actinomycetes > Actinomycetales > Microbacteriaceae > Microbacterium > Microbacterium ureisolvens_A. The sequence goes on from NZ_JAEUAX010000001.1 coordinate 350,817, forward strand.
CGGTCTTCGCGGTGCTTCTGCTGGCGGTGTCCCCCAACGTGCTCTCGATGCACTGGATCAGCAACCTGGGCAAATACAGCGCCTGGGCGATCGTCGCGGTCGGCATCGGCTTGGCCTGGGGCCGGGGCGGAATGCTGGTCATGGGGCAGGGCGTGTTCTTCGCGCTCGGCGCCTATTCGATGGCGATGCACCTCACGCTGGAGACCGCCGGCCCTGATGCGACTCCCACCTTCATGATCCTGTACGACCCGCTCGCGGCGGTGCCCGCGTTCTGGGAGCCGTTCCGCAGCGACTGGTTCACGGTGCTGGCGATCGTGCTGCTGCCGGTGATCGTGGCCGGCGTCCTCGGGTACGCGCTCTTCAAGCGCCGGGTCAAGGGGGCGTACTTCGCGATCCTGACGCAGGCACTCGCCGTCGCCCTGGCGGTCCTCGTCAGCTCGACCATCCGGGAGACCGGCGGCGACACCGGGCTGAGCGACTTCAAGTACTTCTTCGGCTACGTGCTCGACGACGACGCGAACAAGCTCATGATCTACATGATCACGGTGGGCCTGCTCATCGTGTGCATGCTCGTGTCGTGGCAGCTGTATCGCAGCCGGTTCGGGGAGCTCCTGCTCGCCACCCGCGACGCGGAGGACCGCGTGCGGTTCCTCGGATACGACCCGGCGAACACCAAGCTGGTCGCCTTTGTGATCGCCGCGGTGATGGCGAGCATCGGCGGAGCGATGTTCGTCCCGCTCGTCGGCATCATCACTCCGCAGGAGATCGGCGCCTCCGCGTCCATCCTGTTCATCGCCGGTGTCGCACTCGGCGGACGCGCGTCGCTGTTCGGCCCCGTGCTCGGCGCGATGGCGATCGGCTGGGGTCAGTCGAGTCTCGCGTCGAGCTGGCCGGAGGGCTGGATCTACATCCTCGGCCTGCTGTTCATCGTCGTGACCCTCTTCCTCCCGAACGGGCTCGCCTCGCTCGTCAGCAGGATGTGGACGACGGTGCGGACCACAGCCGGCAGACGCTCCAAGGCCGACAGGAGGCTGGCAGCATGAGCGGGATCGATCCGACGACGTCCCCCGCAGGCACGGGGGAGACGCTGACTCCGGATGCCGAGACATCCGTGAAGGTGTCGAACCTCACGGTGACCTTCGATGAGTTCACGGCCGTGGACGACGTGAGCCTGCTCATGCTCAAGGGGCAGGTGCACTTCCTGATCGGGCCGAACGGCGCCGGCAAGACCACACTCGTCGATGCGCTGACAGGGCTCGTCCCGGCGACTGGCACGGCGATGTACGACGGCATGGACCTGCTGTCGATGAAGACGAACAAGATCATCCGGGCGGGGGTGGGGCGCACGTTCCAGACCGCGACCGTCTTCGACGAGCTCTCGGTGCTGCAGAATCTGGACATCGCCGGCGGGCTGCACCGCAAGGCGTGGCGGCTGCCGCTCGCGCGGCGCGGTGTGCCCTCGTACGTCGAGGAGGCGCTCGAGACGATCGGGCTCACCGAGCAGCGCGAAAAGCCTGCCGGAACCCTCGCGCACGGACAGAAGCAATGGCTCGAGATCGGCATGCTGCTCGTGCAGGACGCGAAGGTGATGTTCCTCGACGAGCCCGTCGCCGGCATGAACGCCGATGAGCGGGACGAGACCGGACGGCTGCTGCGCCGCATCGGCGACGAGCGGACGATCATCGTGATCGAGCACGACATGGACTTCGTGCGCAACTACGCCGAATGGGTGACCGTCATGCACATGGGCAAGCTGCTCACGGCGGGAACGGTCGAGCAGGTGCAGGCCGACAAGCGGGTCCAGGAGGTCTACCTCGGCTCAGCCGCGGACGCCGCTGTCGAGGGAAAGGGCGAACACTGATGCTCGAGATCAAGGGTGTCACCGCCGGTTACGGCCGCACCAAGGTGCTCCACGACGTCACCGTCGAGATCCCCACTGCGCGAGCGGTCTCGGTCATGGGGCACAACGGCGCCGGCAAGACGACGCTGTTGCGGGTCGCCACGGGGCTGATTCCGGTGATGAGCGGTCAGGTGCTCATCGACGGTGAGGACGTCACACGGATGCCGCCCTCCAAACGCGTGCAGCGGGGACTCGGGTACGTCCCGCAGGGGCAGCAGTCGTTCCCGCAGATGACGACCCTCGAGAACCTGCAGCTGGTCGCCAGGCGACAGTCCGACATCGACGAGGTCTTCGACCTCTTCCCTGTGCTCAAGGAGTTGTTGGGCCGGCGTGCGGGGCTGCTCTCCGGAGGTCAACGTCAGCAGCTCGCGATCGCCCGCACGCTGCTGACCAAGCCCAGGATCCTCGTGCTCGACGAGCCGACCGAGGGCATCCAGCCGAACATCGTCGCCGACATCGAACGGGTCATCATCGATCTCACCCGCCGCGGCGACCTCTCCGTTCTGCTCGTCGAACAGCATGTCGGCTTCGCGCTGCGGTCCACGCACACGTTCTACGTGCTGCAGTCCGGCCGGATCACGATCACCGGCGAGGGGGGCAGCGCGGCCATCGACACCGTCCGCGGCGCGATGGCGATCTGAATCAGATCGATTCCCCGCGGCAACGCGGCTGAAACACGCCTGCGGCATGATCCAGACAGTGGAAGCGCTGGAGGTGGGTGTGCATGCGCTGGGCGTGAGATCCGGCGCGCGGGGCGGGGACGCACGCTCCGCCGCCGAAGACAGCCTCGAGGACTACGCGTTCCGGTATGTGCCGCGCTCGTTCCGGCGCTGGAGCGCCCTGTCCGTCGGGGGCACCGCACTGGGATCCATCGCCTTCCTCGCCGACTTCTCGATCGGCGCCAGCATCGGCCTCGAGCACGGCACGACGAATGCCGTGCTCGGGATCCTCCTCGCCTCGGTGATCATCTTCTTCGTCGGGTTCCCGGTGGCGTTCTACGCGGCGCGGTTCAACATGGACCTCGATCTGATCGCCCGCGGCTCGGGTTTCGGCTATCACGGCTCCATCATCACGACCGTGGTGTTCGCCGGCTTCACGTGCATCTTCTTCGCCCTCGAAGGCGCGATCATGGCCCAGGGCCTGGAGGTCGCGGTGGGGATCCCGCTGCCCGTCGGCTATGTGATCTCCACCGTGGTCGTGATCCCGATCGTCGTGTACGGCATGCGCGCACTGGAGCGGCTGCAGTTCTGGACGACGCCGCTGTGGCTCGCGCTCGCACTCCTCCCGCTCGTCTGGATCGTGTTCACCCAGCCCGACGCGGTGACGACCTTCATCCGGTTCGGGGGCGCCTCCGACGGCACCGTCAGCTTCAGCGCCATCGTCGCGAGCGCTGCCGTCTGCTTCGCCCTGACCCCGCAGCTGGCCGAGCAGATCGACTACATCCGCGTCATGCCGCCGCGCACGCCTCTGAACTCGAAGTCGTGGTGGGCGGCGTTCGTCTTCAGCGGTCCTGGCTGGGTGATCTTCAGCGGGACGAAGCAGGTGATCGGGCTGTTCCTGGCCGTCTACCTCGTGACGAAGGTGGACCCGGCTCTCACCGACCGTGCCGCCGAGCCCGTGAAGCAGTTCCTCGGCATGTACCAGTCGCTGGTGCCCGACTGGATCGCCCTTGCTCTCGTCCTCCTTCTCATCGTCATCGCGCAGGTCAAGATCAACGTGACGAACGCTTACTCCGGCTCACTCGCCTGGTCGAATGTCTACACGCGAGTGAAGAAGCGCTACCCCGGCCGGACCGTCTTCGTGATCTTCAACCTGGCGATCGCCCTGTCGCTCATGTTGATGGACGTCTTCAGCCTCATCTCCTTCGTCTTGAGCCTGTACGCGAACGTGGTCATGGCCTGGTTCGTGACGATCTCCGCCGACATCGTGATCAACAAGCACATCCTGCGGCTGTCGCCGCGCTTCCCCGAGTTCCGCCGCGGCATGCTCCACAACTGGAACCCGGTCGGCCCGGTCTCGGTGGGGCTCGCCTCCCTGCTGTCACTGCTGTGCTTCGCAGGAGCGTTCGGCGCGGCGATGCAGCCGTTCTCGGTGCTCGTCGCCATCGGCGTCGCGGTCATCGTCACCCCGCTCATGGCGATCGTCACCCGCGGCCGCTATTACCTCCGACGGTCTTCCGACGGCATCCCGAGTCCGATCCTCGACAGCGACGGCAACCCGTCCGGGGAGCGGCTGCGCTGCCACGTCACCGGCTACACCTTCGAGCGGCCGGATATGCTGGCCTCGGCCGAGTCAGGGCCACGGGGCGAACTGCAGTTCGTCTCGTCGCTGGCGCTGACGCTCGACGACTCCGACCGGTACGTCCTCCCGGCGGAGCCGGCCAGGCTCCATCGAGACGGGCGGGGAGGGATCCAGTGATGGACGAGATCATCGACACTCCGTCTGCGATCCTCGCGAGCGCGGCCCTGCTGCTGCGCCAGCGCACCTTCGAGGACGTCTCCTATCTCGAGCTCGCCGAGGCCGCGGGCGTCTCCGAGCGCACGATCTACCGTCGCTTCCCGACGAGGTCGCACCTGCTGGAGGGGCTCGCTCGCTGGATCGAGGCCGAGCATTTCCCGATTCCGGGCTTCGGGACGGCAGCCGAGTTCCGCGACGCTGTGCGCGCAAGGTTCCGCGCCTACGACGCGGAACCGGCCTTCGCCTTCGTGGCGGCCCGCGGTGGTGCGCTCTCACCGACCGCGGACGACCCTGCGGCGCCGATCACCGACGCGATCGTCGCGATGATCGACGCCACCGCGCCGAACCTGAACCGCCGCGACGCCCGCAGGGCCGCAGCATCCATCCGCTATTTCGCCTCGCCGATGTTCTGGGCGCGGATGCGGACCGGATTCGACATGAGTGCGGATGAGACGTTCGAAGTGTTCGATCTCGCCGTGCGGCGGGTGCTCCCCGCGGCGACCGAGGCGAATCGGGCAGCGTCGTGAACGCTCCCGCGCCGGCGCCCGAGCTCTCGGGAACGCAGTCGGCCATCCTCGCCGCCTACGCCGAACTCATCGAGGAGGTCGGCACCGACGACGTGTCCTTCCGGCTGATCGCGTTGCGGGCGGGCGTCGGAGAGCGCACGGTCTTCCGGTACTACCCGACGCGCGTAGACCTTCTGCTGGCGACGTCGGGATGGATCGAGCGCACCATCTTCACGCGCGCGGAGTCCGACTCCATCTTCGACGTGCCGATCGCCATCCGCGAGGCGATGGAGGCCTACGACCGCCGTCCGGAGCTCGCCCACGTCGTCGCCGAGACGGCGATGCGCGGCGTGAACGGAGCCGACCCCGTGCCGCATCGCGCCGAGTTCGATGCGATGCTGCTCCGCGAGGTCCCCGCCCTCGGCGACGAGGATCGCCGCGCCGTCGTGGCGGCTCTGTGCCACCTCGACTCCTCGGCAACCTGGGTGACGATGCGCCGCGAGCTCGGGATGAGCGGGCGCGACATCGCCGATGCGGCCACGTGGGCTGCCGAGGCGATCCTGGATCCCATCCGAGACCTCGGCGCTGCGAACGGGTCGCCATCGTAGCCGGAACCGGCCCGCATTCCCGGGGTCGCCGGCGCCGGCGATCCAGACGTGAACTCCGCCGTCGATCGTCCGAAACAATCGGTGCACTCCTGGTTGGCATACTGTAGGCACCTCCGCCCACCGCCGAAAGGTGCTTCATGACGTCGGATATTCCCCTCGGTCTCGCCGATCAGCCCCTTTCGGCCAAGATCTACGAACTGCTGCGCGAACGCATCATCGAGGGTGTTCTGCGACCCGGGGAGCGGATTCGGGAGCGCGAGCTCGCCGCAGAGCTGAACGTCTCGCGAATCCCGATCCGGGAGGCGATGCCCAGGCTCGAGGCAGAGGGGTTCATCAAGACCCTTCCGCGCCGCGGTGCGGTGGTGACGGAGATGACGATGAACGATGTCGAAGAGCTGTTCGCCGTGCGCTCGAGCCTGGAGGTCCTCGCCGCGAAGCTGGCCGCTCAAGCGTGCGCGGCGGGACGCTCACCGGATGAACTGTTCGCTCGACTGGCGGAAGCGGAGGCGGCACTCGAAGGGGCGGACGACGCCGCAATCGCCGGGGCGAACTCCGCGCTGCACGAAGAGATCCTCAACCTCTCATCCAACTCCTTGCTGATCGGCCTGATGGGTCCGATCAACGGGCGGGTGCGGCGGCTGTTCCGACTCGAGGCAGAGCGTGACCAGCGAGTGCTCTGCGCCGAACACAAGGAACTCTGCCACGCCATCGCGGACGGCAACGCCGAATGGGCGGGCGCCCTCGCATACGCGCACGTGGAGCACAGTCGCGCGGACTCCCTCCGCATCATTCGCGAACGGATGCGGTAGTCACAGGCCGATATGGCCTACCAGATCGACGAAACAATCCGTTTACGCAGCAGTTGAACCGGCGAAACACGGGAATGGAATCTTGTATACCAAGTTCCTCCTCCCGAAGGGTCACCGGTGCTCGAATCGCTCCTCCTCCTCGACGGCACCCTGCCGGACGGCTCCCGCGTCGATCTCCGGATCGCCGAGGGGCGCATCCGTGGCATCGCGCCGGCCGCAGGGCGGACGGTCGGCAGGCCTCTCGCCGTCGAATCGGTCGGCTTCGAGGAGGCGGTGCGCAGCGGCGCCGTGGCGCGCGAGACCACGATCGATCTCGGCGGACGACTCGTCCTGCCCGCCTTGATCAACGGCCACGCACACCTCGACAAGACATTCGTCGGATCGCCATGGCAGCCACACCGACCAGGCGCGACGGTGGCGGAACGCGTCAGCGCCGAGCGCGCGATCCGCGACGATCTTGATGTGCCGGTCGGCGAGCGCGCGCACGCGCTGGCCGCCGCGATGATCGGCTTCGGCACCGGTACAGTGCGCACGCACGTCGATATCGACCCGGCGGTCGGCCTCACTTCGCTGGACGCGCTCCTCGATCTCCGCGAGCGACTGCGCGACACCCTGCGCGTGCAGGTCGTCGCATTCCCGCAGAGCGGCATCGTCGCATCGCCCGGTGTCAGCGCACTCCTCGAGGAGGCGCTGCGGGCCGGGGCGGATGCGATCGGAGGACTTGATCCCGTCGGGTTCGACCAGGATGCAGAGCGCCACCTCGACACCGTCTTCGGACTCGCGGCGCGGTACGACGTGGGTGTCGACATCCATCTGCACGACCTGGGCGAGCCCGCGCGCTTTCAATACGAGATGATCGCCGAGCGGACGAGACGTCACGCCCTGGCGGGCCGGGTGGTCGTGAGCCACGCCTACGGACTGGGATCGCTCGGTGCCGATGACGTGAGGCGGGTGGGCGCCGAGTTCGCCGCGAGCGGTGTCGCCGTCATGACGAACGGTCCGGCGGGGCCGATGCCTCCGGTCCTGGCGATGCGCGCCGAGGGGGCGACGGTGTTCTCGGGCTCCGACAACATCCGCGATGCGTGGTGGCCGTACGGCGACGGGGACATGCTCGCCGTCGCCCGACAAGTCGCCTACCAGTCCAATTTCCGCACCGACGAGGAACTCCAGGTAGCGCTCGACCTCGTCACCGATTCTGCGGCGTGCGCCCTCGGCATCCAGGACTACGGCGTGCACGAGGGGGCGCCGGCCGACCTTCTCATCATCGACAGCCCGTCTCCGGCCGCCGCAGTCGCGGCGCACCCCGCCACCCGGCTCGTGCTGCACGGCGGACGCATCGTCGCCGCCCAGCTCGCGTCCGCCCATGTTCTCGCGCCGAGCACGCTCGACGCGATGGCCACCCGGCCCTGATCCACCCGTTCCTGCAGCACCCGACCTTCCAGAACCCGGAGTGAACATGAGAACCACCAGGACCCGAGTACTCGGCGCCGTCGCGGCATCCCTTGCCGTGGGCACGCTCGTCACCGCCTGCGCAGGCGGCTCGGCGGCACCTGCATCCTCGAGCGGCCGAGACGGCACCGTGATCATCGGCACGGGGGCTACACCGCAGACGCTCGACCCGATCCTCGCGTCGGACGTGCAGACCGACTTCACCGTCGGCGGCGCGTACGACAAGCTCGTCGACTACGACGACGAGGGCGCGATCGTGCCGCTGCTCGCCACCGAATGGAGCTACAACGACGACGCGACCGCCGTCACCCTCACCCTTCGCGACGACGTGGTCTTCCACAGCGGGAACCCGCTGACGGCCGCAGACGTCGTCTACACGCTCGACCGCATCGCATCGCTCGGAATCGGGGTGTCGTCGTTCCTCTCGTCGTACGCGTCGAGCACCGCAGTGGACGACACGACTGTGGAGATCACGCTCAACGGCACCAACACGACCTTCGTCGGTGCTCTGAGCAAGGTGTACATCCTCGACTCCGCACTCGTCTCGGCGAACGAAGGCGACGACCAGGGGCAGGCGTGGCTCGCCACCAACGACGCGGGCTCGGGACCGTACGCCATCACCGACTACACCGCCAACCAGCAGGCGACCCTCGAGCGCTTCGACGATTCGTGGCGCTTCGACGAGCAACGCCCCGACAGCCTCGTCTACCGCTACATCACCGAGAGCTCGACGCTGCGCGACGAACTCAAGTCGGGCGGTGTGGACGTGGTGACCGGACTCACCGGCACCGACCTCGACGCCCTGGCCTCGCAGGACGGCGTCTACCCGCAGGAGTTGTCGAGCATGCTGCAGCTGTTCGTCATGATGAACACGCAAGGCGGCATCACCGCGGATCCGAAGGTGCGTGAGGCGATCCAGCTCGCCTACGACTACGACGGGCACATCTCGTCGATCCTGGGCGGGCGCGGCGATGTCGCAACCGGCCTCACCGCACCGAGCGTCTCGTGCCGTGTCGACGCGGGTGCCGCGCAGCAGGATGTCCCGGCGGCCAAGGCACTGGTGTCGGAAGCCGGAGCGGAGGGCGAGACGCTCACGCTCGCATACCAGTCGCAGATCCCCGAGCACCAGAAGGCGGCCACCCTGCTGCAGTCGAACCTGAAGGACATCGGGATCACCCTCGAGCTGCAGACGGTCACGTACCCCGAGTACGTGGCGATGATCGAGTCGCCCGAGACGACGCCCGACCTGGCGCTGCTGTGGGATTTCCCGTACTACCCCGAGATCGGCCCCATGCTCTTCCGCGTCTACGACTCGCAGTTCATCGGGCGGACGAACTACGCGCAGTACTCCAACCCGGACGTCGATGCGCTGCTCGAGCAGGGGATCGCGACCGTCGACCCGGACGCCGCGTGCGACCTGTTCACCCAGGCGCAGGAGCTGATCCTCGCCGACGACGTCAGCGTGAACATCTCCAACCCCACCACCACCGTCATGCTCCGCGACGGTATCGAGGGTCTCGAGTATGCGCCCACGTATCAGCTCTTCGACCCGAAGATGCTCGTCCTCGCCGACTGATCCACCGGGGTGGCTCCGTACGTCCGCGAATGCGCCGGAGCCACCCCGTCTCACCCGACCGACCCGAACCCGAGGAGGCCCGCATGGCGACGTACATCGCGAAGCGGCTGGGGCTCGCCCTGCTGAGCGTGTGGGGCATCATCACCATCGTCTTCTTCATGACGAAGCTGATCCCGGGCGACGCCGCGCGCGTGGCGGCGGGGCGCACCGCCACCGCCGAGCAGGTGGAGCAGGCGCGCCAGCGTCTGGGGCTCGACCTTCCGGTGATCGAGCAGTACTTCCTGTTCCTGAGCAAGGCGTTCCGCGGCGATCTGGGTCAATCGGCGTCGACACACCAGAGCGTGGTCGGCGACCTCGCCAACACCGTCCCCACCACGCTCCAGCTCGTGATCGTCACGATGATCGTGACCATCGCCGTCGCGGTGCCGCTGGGTGCGCTCTCAGCGGCGCTTCGCGATCGCGCACCGGACGTCTCGGCCCGGATCCTCTTCGTCCTGGCCGGCGGCGTACCCGTCTTCTGGCTCGCCATCCTCCTGCAATGGGTGTTCGCATCGAACCTCGGGTGGTTCCCGATCTCCGGAGCGAATTCGTTCGGGATGGCGCCACCCGACGTCACGGGTTCCACCCTGGTCGACTCGCTGATCGCAGGCAGTCCCGCGATGTTCTTCGACTCGCTGGCGCACGTGATCCTGCCCGCCTTGGCCCTGAGCGCGCCGTTCATGTCGACCATCGCCCGCAACGTCCGCTCCAACATGATCGGCGCGCTCGACACCGACTACGTGTCGTTCGCGATCTCGAAGGGCGCGGGTCCCTACCGCGTGGTCGTTCACCACGGACTTCGCTCGACGATGGGATCGACGCTCACCCTTCTCGGCATGCAGTTCGGCTGGATGATGGGTGCCGCGCTGCTGGTCGAGAGCGTCTTCGCCCTCCCGGGCATCGGCACCTACCTGAATCAGGCTGTTCTCAACCAGGACACCTTCGCGGTGCTCGGCTGCGTCCTCGTCATCGGCATCGTCTTCACCGTCGCCAGCCTCGCCGTCGAGCTGCTGCAGATCTGGACCGACCCCCGTGTCCGCGAGTCCCACCTGACGGGAGCACAGGCATGACACTGACATCGACTCAGGCCGAGGCGGAAGCGGCCGATCCCGACGTGACGGCCCCAAGATCCCGCACGGCGCGGGCCTCCGAGTGGCTCTCTCCCGCCGGTCTCGGCGGCGGGATCTCGCGCGGCCTGCGCGGCCTGTTCGGCCACCGTGCCGCGGCGCTCGACCGCGTGGCCGTCGTCGTGTCGATACTGCTCGTCGTCATGGCCGTCATCGGGCCGTTCGTCGCGCCGTACGACCCCTACCTCGCGGTTCCGGCCGATGCCCTGCTGCCGCCGAGCGCCGCGCACTGGATGGGCACGGACGACGCCGGACGAGATGTGCTGTCGCGGCTCCTGGCGGGGGCGGCCACGACCCTGCTCGCGGCGGTCGCGGTCGTTCTCATCTCGACCATTGTCGGAGTCCTCGTCGCGTGCGCGGCGGTGCTCTCGCCGCGCGGGGCCGACGCCACGATCATGCGCCTCTGCGACATCTTCATGGCGCTTCCCGCCATGGTGCTGGCGCTCGGGATCGCGGCGGCGCTGGGTCCGTCGCTCGGCTCGGTGGTGGTGGCCATGGTCGTCGCGATGTGGCCAGGCACGACGCGACTGGTTCGCGGCATCCTCCGCGTGACGATGAGCGCAGCCTATGTCGAGTCGGCCCGGGTGAACGGGATCAGCCGGTTCTGGACGCTCGTGCGCCACGTGCTGCCGAACTCGCTCGACTCCGTCTACGTACAGGCGAGCATGGAGATCTCGGGCGCCGTCGTCCTCATGGCAGGCCTCGCCTACCTCGGAGTGGGCGCGCCGCCGCCCAGCGCGGACTGGGGGGCCATGGTCGCGCAGGGGCGCGAGTACATCACGACCGCCTGGTGGGTGGCGACCTTCCCGGGCCTGGCCATCACCATCGCGGCCATCGCGTTCGGCCTGCTCGGCGACGCGATCCGCGTCCGGTTGGACCCGAGCCTTCGGAGGAAGCGATGACCGCACCTGTTCTCGAGATCAGCGGCCTGACGGTCAGCGTCCCGGATGCGACGCGCACCGACGGCGGTCGCGGGGACCTCACCCTGGTCGACAACGTGAGCCTCACACTCGAGCGGGGGGAGCGCGTGGCCCTCGTGGGCGAGTCCGGGTCGGGCAAGTCCATGACAGCGAAGGCCGTGATGCGGCTGGACCCCACGGTGGACCTCGCGGGCTCGATCCGCGTCGCGGGCCACGAGGTTGTCGGCGCCCCTGAGCGAACCGTCCGCCGGATGCGAGGCTCCGCGGTGTCGATGGTGTTCCAGGACCCGATGACCGCGCTCAACCCGGTGCTCACGATCGGCGATCAGGTGACCGAGCCTCTGCGTCTGCGCGGAGTGCCGCGGCGCGAGGCACGGGCACGGGCCGTGGAGATGCTGGACCGCCTGGGCGTGCTTTCGGCAGCCGACCGCATGGACGCCTACCCGTACGAGTTCTCGGGCGGCATGAGGCAGCGCGTCGTCATGGCCGCCGCCCTCATCGGCGGCCCTGACGTGCTCATCGCCGACGAGCCGACGACCGCGCTGGATGTGCGCGTGCAGGAGCAGGTGCTCGACCTGCTCGAAGAGCAGTCGCGCGAACTGGGGCTGGCTGTCCTGCTGATCACGCACGACCTCGCCATCGTCGCCGGTTTCGCCCACCGGGTGGCGGTCATGCGCCACGGGCGCCTCGTCGAGGACCGCCTCGTCGACGACCTCTTCGCCTCACCGCAGCATCCGTACACCCGGGGCCTCCTGGCCTCGATCCCCAGCGTCGACGACGACCCGACCGTGCGACTGCGGACCGTGGACGACGTGATGAGAGAGGATGCTGCGCTCGCGGCATCCGGGACCGCTCTGGAGGCGCGGCGATGACAACCCCCGTTTCGCAGGTCGACGGCGTCGACCTGCGCGTAGAAGATCTGACCAAGCGCTTCGGCCGCGGTGCGCGGGAGTTCACCGCGGTCGACCGGGTGTCGTTCCGCCTCGGAACCGGAGAGACCCTCGGCCTCGTCGGCGAGTCGGGCTCGGGCAAGTCGACCACGGTGCGGTGCCTCATGGGCCTCGAGCGTCCGCAGGCAGGCACGATGACCTACAACGGACTCAACCTCCGCCGCATGACCTTCCGGGCCGAGCGCGTCTTCCGTTCGCAGGTGCAGATGGTCTTCCAGGACCCGTACTCCAGCCTCGACCCCCGCATGACGATCGGGCAGATCGTGGGCGAGCCGCTGCGCGTGCACACCGACCTGGATGCCGCGCAGCGCCGCGATCGAGTAGGGGAGATGCTCGAGCGCGTGGGACTCGAGCCGGCGCACATGAAGCGCTTCCCACGCAGCTTCTCCGGCGGTCAGCGTCAGCGCATCGCCATCGCCCGCGCGCTGGTGGTCCGGCCCCGCGTGCTGGTGTGCGACGAGCCCGTCTCGGCACTGGATGTGTCGGTCCAGGCGCAGGTGCTCAATCTCATCAAGGACATGCAGCAGGAGTTCGCGCTCTCGGTGCTCTTCATCGCCCACGACCTGGCCGTGGTCCGGTACCTGTGCGACCGGCTCGTGATCCTCGAGAAGGGACGCGCGGTGGAGGAGGGCCCGCGCGACCAGGTCTACGGCGACCCGCAGCACGCGTACACCAGATCGCTGCTCGAAGCCGTCCCGAGGGCCGATCCCGCCGCCGAGCGCGAACGCCGCCTGCGGCGCCGCGGATCCATCACCAGTCCATCACAGGCGGAGGCGGCGGCATGACGCGCATCGGAACCGACATCAAGTTCGTGGAGGGGGTCACCCATTTCGGGGAGCCGCTCGAGACCCTGCGCGAAGTCGCCGCACTCGGGCTCGAAGGAGTCAACGTCCGTACCCTGGACGAGATCGCGCCGACGCTCGACCGGGCGTTCCTCACCGACTTCGCGCAACTCGCCGTCGAGCTCGACCTGTACGTCGAGATGGGCGTGGGCAAGGTCAACCCGTTCATGACGGCCGAGCTGCCGCGCGTGCGCGACCTCGGCGAGGGCAGCTACCTCGCGGGCATGGAGCGACTCCTGGCCACCTGCGCCGAATTCGGCTGGACCGAGACGTGGACGGCGGTGGGGGGCTACAAGCCGCACCCCGGCATCTTCTTCACCGACCGGTTCCGCACGGATGCCGCGTGGGAGGACCAGCTCGTCGCCATCGAGCGATTCCTGCACAGACTCGCCCCGGTGCTGCGCGACACCGGCGTGCGGCTGAACCTCGAGACCCACGAGGAGATCACGACCTTCGAACTCCTCCGGCTCATCGAATCCGTGGGCGACGACGTGCTGGGGGTGTGCCTCGACCCGGCCAACCTGCCCGTCCGCGCCGAAGTGCCCAGGGATGCGATCGCGCGGATCGCACCGTATGTGCGGACGACGCAGCTGCGAGACGCCGCGCTCTGGCGCACCCCCGCCGGTCTGTCCCGGTTCATCGCCCCGTGCGGCGAGGGGGTCATGGACTGGCCGGCCGTGCTCGATCTGCTGCTCCAGCACAACCCGGGCCTCAACCTGACGATCGAGCCCATCGGGCGCGTCCGTGCCGAAATGGCGTTGCACACATCGGATCCGACGTGGCGGGCCGGTCACCCCGATCTCACCGATGCGGCTCTGGGCGAGCTGTACGCGCTCGCCCAGGCGTACGAAGCCCGCGCGGAGCGCGGCGATACGGAGACCATCGCACAGCTGCGTGCGCCGCGGCCCGACACCGATCTGGTGACGTTCCTCCTCGCGTGCGCCGACCACCTGCGAGCCGTGCTCGCCCAGCTTCCGGCGACCGCGGCCGTCGGCAGTTCCGAACTGACAGAAGGAGTACCCGCATGACGCTCACCCAGCCCACCGAAACACACATGCTCGCAGACCTGGCCACCGCCGTCTCCTGTGAGGTCGTTCTTCCCGGCGACGGGGGCTACGACCTTCTGCGCCGCGTGTGGAACGCGGACATCGACCGTCACCCCGCCGCGATCGTCCGCGTGTGCACGGCGCAGGACGTGTCCGACGCGCTCCAGTGGTGCGTCGCCCGCGGCGTCCCCGTGACGGTGCGCGGCGGCGGTCACAACCTCGCCGGCACGGCCGTCGCCGATGCGGCGGTGCTCATCGACACGGCCCTCCTGAACGACGTGGTGTTCGATGCCGAGGCCGGCACCGTCTCGGTGGGCGCGGGATGCCGGTGGGGCGACGTCGACCGCGCCGCCCAGCCCTACGACCTCGCCGTGCCCGCAGGCGTGGTCTCCCACACCGGGGTGGCCGGCCTCACCCTCGGCGGCGGCTTCGGCTATCTCGCCCGCCTCCATGGCGCGACCGTGGACCACGTCGTCGAGATCGAGGTGGTCGTGGCCGACGGCCGCATCCTCACTGCCAACGCCGACGAGAACCCCGACCTGTTCTGGGCGCTCAAGGGCGCCGGGCACAACTACGGCATCGCCACGCGCTTCACCTACCGCACGGTGGCGCTTCCCGGCCTCGCGACGGTGCGGCAGGCCCTGTACCCGGCGACCGACCGGAAGGGCATCCTCCAGTTCTTCCGCCAGTGGGGCCCTGATGCGCCCGGCAACATCGGCACCTACATCCGGCTGCTGCGCGCGCCCGAGTACTGGAGCCAGATCCCCGCGGAGCACCGGGGTCAGCCGATCATCTCGGTCGCCACGGTCTATTACGGCGAGCCCTCCGACGAGCCGGCCGCGACGGCCGGGATGTTCGCGCACGGCAGCGCGATCTACGAGAGCCTGCGCACGATGCACCACGCGACGCTGCAGCACGCCACCGACGACGAATTCCGATATGGCATCGCGCACTACTGGAAGCACCTGTTCCTGCAGGACCTCTCCGACGACGCGATCGACACGGTGATCGAGCACAGCGACGCCTATACCGGGCGAGCCCTCAACTCGAGCGCCCACATCGCGCACCAGCTCATGTGCCCGTTCGAGATCCTCGCCGGCCGCCGCGAACCGCGCGACTCGTCTAACGACTCGACCGCCGGCGTGGGGTCGCCGTTCGCCGCGAACATCGGTGCGGACTGGGAGTACCCGGGCGAGAAGGCGCCCCTGGTGGCGTGGGCGAAGGCCTTCGACCAGGCACTGGCACCGTACAAGGCCGGCACGTACATCAACTTCACGTCCGTCGCCGGCGACGAGTCCGTCGCACGCGCCGTGTACGGCGACAAGTATGACCGCCTCGTCGCGGTGAAGTCCGAGTACGACCCGGCCAACGTCTTCTCGCGCGGGCTCGTCGACCTCAGCGACAACGCGGGGGAGCTTGCATGACCCGGCGCGTCGGCACCGACACGAGCAAGTTCCCCGGCACCGCGGAGCTCGGGGCGATCGGCACGCTGGAGAAGATCGCCGCGCTGGGACTGGACGGGGCGTTCTTCCGCAGCCCGTTCGAGCTGAGCCCGGTGCTCGATGCGGGGGAGCTGTCGGCGGTGGCGGATGCTGCGGCCGACCTCGATCTCTACCTCGAGGTCGGCGTCGCGAAGGTGAACCCGTTCGCGACGCCGGAGGCACCGCAGATCCGCGCGCTCGGCGAGGGGGACTATCTGCGCGGCATGGAGCGGATCATCCGCTCGGTGGCGGCGGTCGGCATCACCGAGCTCTGGACGGCAACCGCCAACTACCAGTTCCGCATCCGCGGCATCCACGCGTGCGACCGCTTCCGCACCGACGTGGACTGGGAGGACCAGCTCGTCGCGACGGCCAAGGTGCTCGACCGGCTTGCGCCGCTGCTGCGCGACACGGGTGCGCACCTCAACATCGAAACGCACGAGGAGATCAGCTCGTTCGAGGTGGTGCGTCTTGTCGAGGGTGCGGGTCCGGACGCTTTCGGCATCACGTTCGACACCGCGAACGTGATGGTCCGCGGCGAGGACCCGATCGCGGCCGCACGACGGGTGGCTCCGTACACCCGCTCGACGCATGTGCGCGACGTCGCCCTGCACCGCACTGATGACGGCATCGGCCGGTTCCTCGCGCCCGTCGGCCGCGGAGTCATCGACTGGGGCGCCCTGCTGGACGAGCTCGATCGCGGCGGCGCTTCCTGCAACCTGTCGATCGAGGGCGTGATCGGGATGAACGCCGAGATGCCCTTGTTCGTGGACGACCCGCGCTGGTGGGCGGCGCACCCCGATCTGACGGGGGAGGAGTTCGCCGTCGTCGAGGCGCTTACCACGCGCTACGAGCAGAGTGCGGCAGCGGGCGACGTCCCCTCGGTCGCCGAGCTGCGGGCGCCGGTCGATTCCGGCAGGGCGCTCGCCTTCATCACCGACAGCGCGGCGGCGCTGCGCGCTGCGCTCGCCGCCCGCGAGCCGGCGACTGCCGGCTGACCGAGCTACACCCCGAGGAGAGAGAATGACCCTGACCATCGTCCCCAACTCGGTCGCTGTCGACAGCGACTACTTCCCGACCCTCAGCCTCGCCGAGCGCGACCGCCGCTGGGCGAACGTGCGGGCGTTCCTAGGGGAGAACGGCCTGGATGCGCTCGTCGTGTTCGGGCAGGGCCGCAACGCCAACGACTCCTATCTCACCAACGAGGACGCGCACGCCACCGTGGTGTTCACACCGACCGACGAGCCGTTGTCGCTCTTGGGCGACGTGCCGATCAACCGCTACGACGGCGCCGGGGCCCGGTACGAGCGCTGGACCGACAGCTGGCTGCACGGCAACCCCGTCGCCAACCTCACGGCGGTGCTTCAGGAGCGGGGCCTCGCCTCCGCCACGATCGGCGTCGTCGGGCTCACCAGCCGTGCCGTCGGGCAGTGGAACGGCGTCATCCCGTTCCGGACGTGGAGCGCAGTGCTCACCGCTCTCCCGTCGGTGGTCTGGGTCGACGTCTCGGACGCCTTCGAGACGCTCACGCAGTTCAAGAGCGAGGAGGAGCAGGAGATGATCCGCAAGGCCGCCGCCCTCGGCGAGGCGGCCTGCGCGGCCTACGTCGACGCCGTGCGGGTCGGTGTGCGCGAGAGCGTGCCCACGGCGGCGGCAGTGAATGCCATCATCGCGGGGGGCGGGTGGATCCGAGCCCCCTTCATCCTCGAGCGCGCCGGATCGCACCGGTTCGGCTGGGGGCAGCCCGAGTGGTTCGGCATGGGCGGTGCGCCGTACACCCTGCAGAATGGCGACAGCATCGCCTCCGAGATCTTCGCCTACTACGGCGGGTTCGAGTCCCAGCAGCAGATCGACGTCGTGCTCGGCGAGCCGGACAGGCTGCTCCGCGAGCTCGAAGAGGTGTGCCTCGAGTCGTACCACGCGGGGCTGGAAGCGCTGCGCCCCGGACTGCGATTCGCGGAGCTTGCGGCGATCATGGACGAGCCGCTCAAGCGATCCAAGACCTGGAACACCGGCCCCATGGTGCAGACCGTATCGGGCGTGCTCTACAACTCCGCCACGCGGATCGATCCGAGCGTCGATCCCGCGCTCGCCCATCTGCCGAAGCTCCCCTCGGGCGTCGGCCTGGACGGCGACTTCGAGATCGGCGAGGGCGTCGCGTTCGCGATCGAGCCGAACGCCCTTCGTGACGGCAAGCGGGTGTGCATCGGCGGCACCGTGATGCTGACCAGCCGCGGAGTCGAGGAGCTCAACACCATCCCGAATCGTCTCGTGGTGGTGGACGCATGACAGCCCTGGAGCTCCCCTCGGCCGCGGACGCCGCCGCGACCGGCGCGCTCCGGGTCGGCCCGGCGGTCCTCGCCGCGGGCGCGGCGACCGGCCCCCTCGCCGGATCCGTGACCGTCACGAAGGACCTGTTCGACGTGGCCGGTCAGCGCGTCGGCGCGGGGAACCCTGACTGGCTCGCCGATGCCGCGCCGGCCGCGACCAACGCTGTGGCTGTGCAGCGGTGGGTGGATGCCGGTGCCACCGTCGTCGGCATCTCGCACACCGACGAACTCGCGTTCAGTCTGTCGGGCACCAACGTCCACTACGGCACTCCGCGCAACCCGCGCGGTTCCGATCGGATCCCGGGCGGTTCGTCGAGCGGATCCGTGGCGGCGGTCGCCGGTGGACTCGTCGACTACGCCCTCGCGACCGACACCGGCGGATCGACCCGCGTGCCCGCGTCGTACAGCGGTGTCTTCGGCATCCGCACGACGCACGGGCGCGTACCGATGACGGGCGTGGTCCCGCTCGCGCCGCGCTTCGACACGGTGGGCGTACTCGCCGGCACGGGAGCGATGCTCGAACGGGCGACGGGGGTGCTGCTCGCGGTGCCGGCGGTGGAGAGGGATGCCGAGCCCGTCCTGTCGGTGCCGCCCATCGTGCTGGCCGGCGACGTGCTCTCCCTCGCCGATCCCGACACCGCCGACGCCGTGAGGGCGGCGGTGCGACTCCTCGGCGAGGACCTGGGCGCCGACGTCGTCACCGCGGAGCTGGCGGGAGCCGACCTGCTCGGTCAGTGGCGGGCTGCGTTCATGGCGCGCCAGATGCCCGAGATCTGGCAGAGCCACGGGGAGTGGGTGACCCGACGGCAGCCGTCGTTCGGCCCCGGGGTCGCCATGCGGATGGACGAGGCCCGAAACGCGTCGCGCGAGGGCATGCACCTCGCCGACGAGGCACGGGAACAGGTGCTCGCGCGACTCGATGCCGTTCTGCCCGAGGGTGGCGTGCTCGCCTTCGCCGCGGCATCCGGTCCCGCCCCCCGGGTTGACCTCGATGCGGCGACCAAGGGATCGCTTCGCGGCCGCACCATCGCCATGACCTGCATCGCGGGCCTCGGGGGACTGCCCGCAGTGTCGCTGCCGCTGGCTGAGGTCGACCGCCTGCCGGTGGGAGTCTGCCTCGTCGCGCGGCCGGGAGAGGACGAGCTGCTGCTCGCCGTGGCTCGCGCGGTGGACGCGTTCGTCACTCGCGCCGAGCGGGCGGCATGACCCGGATCGGCGATCTTGCCGCGGCATCCGACAGCCTCGTGCTGACGGATGCCGCGGCCCCCGGCGGCGGCGGGCGCATCGACCTGCGCATCGCCGGGGGACGCATCGCAGGGGTTTCGCCGGCTGGCACCACGCCTCACCCCCCCGACGCGACGGTCGTGCCTCTGGACGGACGCGTCGTCGCTCCGGCGTTCGTCGAACCACATCTCCACCTCGACAAGGCACTGCTCGGCACACCGGCCGAGGGCGGCGACCTCCGCGCGGCCATCGCCTACACGGCGCAACGCAAGCGTGGGTTCACCTATGCCGATGTCCAAGCCCGCGCCGAACGCGTCCTCACGGCCGCGCTGCGGGCCGGGACCACCGCGATTCGCGCGCAGACCGAGGTCGATCCCGCCGTCGGGCTCCTGAGCATCCAGGTGATGCAGGTCCTCGCCGAGCGTCACCGCTCGTGGCTCGACCTCCAGATCGCGGTCTTCCCGCAGGAGGGCATCCTCTCCAGGCCGGGCACGCTCGCACTGATGCGGGAAGCCCTCGCGCTGCCGGGAACGATCGTGGGCGGCTGTCCGTACACCGAGGCTGATGCGACGGCTGCCCGCGCCCACGTCGATCAGGTGCTCGATCTCGCGGTCGAGTTCGGCACTTTCGCCGATCTCCACCTGGACCTGGCCGACGACACGAGCGACGAGCGGTTCGCGCTCGCCCCGTACGTCGCCCGCGCCACCCGCGAGCGGGGTCTCGCCGGGCGGGTCGCCATTGGGCACGTCACCTCGCTGGCGGCGATCGAGGTGGGCGAGCGAGCGCGTGTGCTCGACGAGCTCGCGAGCGCGGGCGTCAGCGTGGTCGTGCTCCCCGCCACCGACCTGTACCTGATGGGGCGCTCAGACGCCTCCAATGCGCGGCGCGGGGTCGTGCCCGTCTCCGATCTGTGGGCGCACGGCGTGCGCACCGCCCTGTCGTCGAACAACCTGCGCAACGCCTTCACCCCGACGGGCCGCGCCGACCCGCTCGACATCGCACTGCTGGCGGGCCGCGTGAGCTTCGCATCGAGTCGCGAGGACTTCCTCCGGCTCCACCGGGCGGTCACGACGGACGCCGCGGCGGTTCTCGGCTCCGACCGCGCCCGTGGCCTCGCCCCGGGCGCACCCGCCGACCTCGTAGTCTTCGACAGCACGGATCCCGACGCGGTGGTGCTGGATCAGCCCACCCGGCTGCTCGTCCTCGCCGATGGCCGACCCGCATACTCGTCGGCTCTCGAGGAGACCTTCCACCGGGTGGTGCCGCTGCCCGCGTAGCACCCGAGGGACCCTCGGGGTGGGCTGGGCGTTGCCCGGATTCGGGTCTTGCATCAGCATGTCGCCGGTGCTACAAAAAATCTACAGCGCCAAATATAGATCACGCGAGCCGCGCACTGATCTCGTGAGGTGGCGACCTGCCCCGCCCGCGCCGTTTCCGTTGGTCGCCGTGGCACCATTCGCTCCACGGGGCCCGCACCGCGACGGTGCCCATCCAGGCGGGCCGGACGGTCGCCCTCCTCCGAGATCGGTGCGTGATATCGCGGGGGTGCGAGACCTGGATGGTGGACGGCCTTGCGTTCGTCTGGGTCATCGCGCCGGAACGGGGTGTCCGCAGCGGAAGGAGGTCCACTGGTGGCGGAGAATCCGAGTTGGCGTCGGTATGACCACACGTTCTTCCCGGTGTTCCACGAACGGTTCGAGCAGCGATTCGGAGAAGGCACCGCGCCGTTCCTGGACCCGGCTGTGTACGACGCCGACCAGCCACGACCGCGTGCACAGTGGATAAACGTCGACACCGGGGCCGCGGTCGCGGTGGTCCCGGTCTGGGAGGAGGATCGGTCCGCGCGCTCGTTCGCGGTGTTCTACCTGCCGCCGTACGGGGGCATCTGGGTGCTCCGGCCGCCCGGTCTGACGGGATACACCGAGTCGCCGGGCGACGCATTGGGCGACGACGCCGCGATCGCTCTGCGCAACGACTCGTTCCGCAAGGCCGTCGAGCACGCCGAGAGGTTCATCCACGGCCGCTGACCCTGAGCAGCATGGTCGCCGACGCCGCGATGCGTACCGTTGCGCGTCTGCGGCCGGTCGACAAGGGTGGGACGCATGAGCGCAGTGACCCCGTTCCTCTGGTTCGACGATTCCGCCGAGGAGGCCGTCACGTTCTACACTCGGCTGATCCCGGACTCCGAGCTGGTGACGATCGACCGATACCCGGACGAGGTGCCGGGCATGGGCGGGAAAGTCATGCACGTGCACTTCCGGCTGGGCGGCCGCGACTACTTCGGGATGGATGCCGGTCCGCAGTTCCCGTTCACCGAGGCAGTCTCCCTGTATGTGGCCTGCCGCGATCAGGCCGAGGTCGACCGCTACTGGGACGCCTTGACGGCGGACGGCGGCCAGGAGCAGCCGTGCGGGTGGCTCAAGGACCGTTGGGGGCTGTCCTGGCAGATCATCCCCGACCGGCTCGTGGAGCTGATCCGTCATCCCGATCCCGAGGTCGCGCACCGCGCCGTGCAGGCGATGCTCCGCATGCGGCGCATCGACCTCGCGGCCCTCGAGGCGGCCGTGGCTGACGGATGAGACGCGACGCCCGGTGGCCGGCGGTCGGATGCCTCTTCCTGGCGCTGATCGCGGCATCCGGGTGCAGCGCCCCGGCTGCCCGGCCGGCGCCGTCCTCGCAGGCGCCCACGGTCGGCCCGGCCCCCGCTCCCGCCGCCGAGACATGGTGGCGCGCCGGATCCGTCACGGGCACGCTCGCGTCGGAGCTCGTCGCCCCGTGGTCTGTCGTGCCGCTCGACGGCGGGGGAGCGCTCATCTCCGAACGCGGCGACGGCACGGTGCTCGAACTCACGGCCGCCGGCGAGGTACGCTCCGTCGGCACGATCGCCGGTGTGGTGTCGGGCGGCGAGTCGGGCCTCCACGGCCTCGCGCTGCTGCGAACGGACGGCGCGCCGATGCTCTACGCGTACTTCGGTGCGGCCGACGACAATCGCGTGGCACGGATGCCGCTGCGCGGCGAGCCGGGATCCTTCGAGCTGGGCGAGCCCGAGGTGATCCTCGACGGCATCGCGCGTGCCAGCACGCACGACGGCGGCCGCCTCGCCTTCGGCCCGGACGGGTACCTGTACGTCACGACGGGAGATGCACAGCTGAGCGATGCCGCGCAGGACCCCGACAGCCTCAACGGCAAGATCCTGCGCGTCACCGCCGACGGCGAGCCTGCCGGCGGCAATCCGTGGGCCACCCGCGTGTGGTCGATGGGCCATCGCAACGTGCAGGGGATCGCGTGGACGGCCGATGGCACGATGTGGGCCAGCGAGTTCGGTCAGAACGCCTGGGATGAGCTCAACCGCATCGAACCGGGCGCGAACTACGGCTGGCCCGTGGTCGAGGGGATCGCCGGGCGAGGGGAGTTCGCCGATCCGGTGGCGCAGTGGCCGACGAGCGACGCGAGCCCCAGCGGCATCGCCGCCCGCGGCGACACGGTCTTCATGGCGGGGCTCCGCGGTGAGCGGCTCTGGCAGATCGACACCTCCGCGGGCACGGTGCGCGGCGAACCCGTCGCCGCGCTCGCCGGCGAGTACGGACGGCTGCGGGACGTCGTCGCGCTGCCCGACAGCTCGCTGTGGCTCCTGACGAACAACACCGACGGCCGGGGTTCGCCCCGGCCGGGCGACGATCTGCTCCTGCGGGTGGAGCTCGTCCCGGAGCCGTGAGAGGTGAGTCGGCGCGCCCTCCGGCACGCTACGGTGAAACCGTGACCTCGCAGCCCCGTTGTCCGCATTGTCGCCACTTCGTCTACCTGGACACGCTGCAGTGTCCGAACTGCGAAGCCGAGATCGGCTACCACATCCCGACACGTGAGTTCTTCGGGCTCCGACACGGCCAGGCCGTCGTCGACGGCCAGACCTGGTACACCTGCTCGAATCGCGAGTGGGCCTGCAACTGGCTCGTGTGGGAGAACGCCCCGGCCGGCCGCTGCTTCTCGTGCCGGCTCACTCGTCGCCGTCCCGCCGCCGACGACACCGTCGCCCTCGACAAGCTCGCGAAGACCGAGGAGGCCAAGCGACGGCTGCTCCTGCAGCTCGCCGACCTCGGCCTGCCGATCGTCGGCTGGGACGTCGAGAAGGGCGGACTCGGATTCGACCTGATCTCGAGCCTCTCGGACGGCAAGCCGGTCACCATCGGGCACGCCAACGGCATCATCACGATCGACCTGGCCGAGAGCCTCGACGATCGGCGGGAGGCCCTGCGCGTGCGGCTCGGCGAGCCCTATCGCACGATCCTCGGGCACCTCCGCCACGAGGTCGGGCACTACTACCAGAACGTCCTCCTCACCGACGACGAGCTCTGGGCCCGGTGCCGCGAGCTGTTCGGCGACGAGCGCACCAGCTACCGAGATGCGTTGAAGCGTCACTACAAGCTCGGCGCCCCGTCGGATTGGCACGAGGCCTTCATCTCGGAGTACGCCACCATGCACCCGTGGGAGGACTTCGCCGAGACCTTCGCGCACTACCTCCACATCACCGGCACCCTCCAGACCGCCGCCGTCATCGGCATCCATCTCGACGCGTCCGTGACGAATCTCCGCGACACGGACGTCGTGCCTCTCGAGTCTTACGAGAACGAGCCGATCCAGCGGCTGCTCACCGACTGGGAGTGGCTGTCGCAGGCGTTCAACCGCATCAACCGATCGATGGGCTTCGGCGACCTGTATCCGTTCACGATCGTGACGCCGGTGCGGCACAAGCTCGCCTTCGTCCACGACATCGTGACGCGCGCACCGCTCAGCCCGGGGCAGCAGTACATGCTCGCGATGGCCGGCGCAGGGGCGGGGGAGCCGGAGTCGTCATGAGGTCATTCGCGCGGGGGCAGCGGGTGATCGGTGCGGCGACGCACTACGTCGAGAACCAGCCGCCCTGGCGCGTGGATGTCGACGAGTACACGCTCAACGCCCCGCTCGTGGCGGCCGTCGGTGCGTTCGGGGCGGACTGGGCCGACCAAGGGCTTCGTGAGGCGGGGACGCTGGTCGGGTCGGGATCGTTCCAGCGCGACGCGCATCTCGCGAATGTGCACACGCCCGTCGCGCACGCCCACGACCGCTGGGGTTATCGCCTGGACGAGGTCGAGTACGACCCGTCGTATCACCGGGTGATCGGCGAGGCCGTGTCCCGCGGCGCGCACACGTCAGCCTGGGCGGACCCTCGACCCGGGGCGCATGTCGCGCGCGCGGCGATGTTCATGCTGTTCGCGCAGGTGGAGCCCGGGCACGCGTGCCCGGTGTCGATGACGCACGCCGCGGTCGCCTCGATCCGAGGGACGCCGTGGGTCGCCGACGAATGGCTCCCACGCGCGTACTCGCGCGAGTACGATCCGCGGCTCGTCGTCGACGGCGGCAAGTCGAGCGCGCTCATCGGGATGGCGATGACCGAGAAGCAGGGCGGGTCGGACGTGCGCGCGGGCACCACCGTGGGCGAGTCGATGGGCGGGCATGCGTACCAGCTCACCGGTCACAAGTGGTTCTGCTCGGCGCCGATGTCGGACGGTTTCCTAGTGCTCGCGCACACCCGCAGCGGCGGCGTCGAGGAAGGCCTCACCTGTGTGTTCGTGCCACGCATGCTGCCGCACGGCATACGCAACGTCTTCCGCATCCAGCGGCTGAAGGACAAGCTCGGCAACCGCGCCAACGCGTCGGCGGAGGTCGAGTTCGACGGCACGGTCGGCTTCCTCGTGGGCGAGCCGGGCCGGGGCGTCCGGGCGATCATCGAGATGGTCCAGCGCACGCGGCTCGACTGCGTGCTGGGCACGGCCGCGGGCATGCGGCAGTCGGTCGCCGAGGCGGTGTGGCACGCCCGCGGGCGGGAGGCGTTCGGTGCGCTCCTGGTCGATCAGCCTGCCATGACCGCGGTACTCGCCGATCTCGCCCTTGAATACCAGGCGGCGATGCTCACCGGCCTGCGCCTCGCGCAGCTCTTCGAGGCCGAGGCATCCGCGCGCGATATCGCCCTGCGCCGCCTCGCCACGCCCGTCTCGAAGTACTGGGTGTGCAAGCGCGGCCCGAATCACGCGTACGAGGCGCTCGAGTGCCTCGGCGGGAACGGGTACACCGAGTCCTTCCCGCTTGCCGGACGCTACCGGGAGCAACCCGTCATGGCGATCTGGGAGGGCTCGGGAAACGTCATCGCCCTCGACGTGCTGCGGGCCCTCACCCGAGACCCGGAATCCGGCGAGGCCTTCGCCGACGAACTCGCGACCACGGCGGGCGCCTCGGCGGTGCTCGATCGGCACGTGGAGCGCACACTCGCCCTGCTGGAGAGCCTTGCCGCCGATCCGGACGAGGCCCCTTCTCAGGTTCGTCGGCTCAGCGAGGATCTCGCCCTCGCGTTCCAGGCGTCGCTCATGCTCCGACACGCGCCGGGGCTCGACGCCGACACCTTCATCGCCGCCCGGCTGGGCGAGGACCGCCGAGCGCAGTACGGCGTGCTGCCTTCGGGAACGGATGCCGCGGCCATCGTCGCGCGCCACTGAGGATCCGCCCGCGCGTAGGCTGTTCGAGTGACTGCGGCGCGACGTTCCCTTCTGTTCGCCGCGGTCATCGCAGCCACGGCGATCGTCTGCGCGTCGTGCGCGGCCACCCCTGCTGCGAAGCCCCCGGCGACCCCGTCGCCGTCCGCCACCGCCACCGCCACCGCGACGCCCGATGTCGCAGGTCTCGTTCCGGCGGAGCAGGCGGTCGCCGCGATGTCGCTGCGAGAACGCGCGGCGAGCGTGGTGATGGGCCACATTCCGACGACGGACGCTGCCGCCCTGCGCTCGTACATGGAATCCACCGACGCCGGCGGCTTCCTGCTGATGGGCGCGAACATCCCCGCCGACGAGGCCGCGCTGAAGGAGCTCACCGCCGCGCTCACGGTGGATCCGGCGCAGCCACCGCTCATCGCCATCGATCAGGAGGGCGGTGACGTGTCGCGGCTCCCGTGGGACGATCTCGCGGCCCCGCTCGAACTGCAGCAGGCCGATGCCGCCACCGTCGAGGCGGCGTACGCCGGCCGCGGGGCGCTCGTGCGCCGCGCCGGGATTCCCGTCAACTTCGGCATCGTCGCGGACGTCACCGCCGACCCGAACTCGTTCATCCATCGCCGGGTCCTCGGGACGACGCCCGACACCGCAGCCGCACATGTGGCGGCGGCCGTCGCCGGTGAGAAGGGCAGGGTGTTCTCGACTCTGAAGCACTTCCCGGGTCACGGCGCGGCTCCGGGAGATTCCCACTCATCGATCCCGTCCACGCCGATGCCGATCGACCAGTGGCGCGCCGCCGACGCGGTTCCGTTTCAGGCGGGGGTGGACGCCGGGGCCGAACTGCTCATGTTCGGTCACCTGGCGTACACCGCCGTCGACCCGGCGCCGGCGAGCCTCTCATCGGAGTGGCACCGCATCGCTCGCGACGAGCTCGGCTTCGAGGGCGTGACGATCACGGACGATCTCGGGATGCTGGAGGACTCGGGTCTGCCCGATTACGCCGATCCTGTCGCGAACGCCGTCGACGCCCTTGCGGCCGGCAACGACATGGTGCTGACCGTGGTCTCGTCGACGCCGGAGACAGCACCGCGCATCATCGACGGCATCGTCAGCGCGGTGGAGTCGGGCGCCGTGCCCGCGGAACGACTCGACCAGGCCGCGACCCGCGTGATGGAGCTGCGTCTCGCCGTCGCCGAGGCGGGAGGGGGCGAGCTGCCGTGCACGACGTGCGCGGACCCCGCCGAATGAGTCAGTCGCCGGCGATCTGGAGGAGCCTCGCGCGAAGGAGCTGACCTCGCTCGGCGAAACCCCGCTGCGCGCGGACGTACGCGGCCTTTCCCTCCGCAGTCTCGATGGGCACGGCGTCGTAACCCCAGTCGGCGAGGTCGTACGGCGACGCGCGCATGTCGAGCTCGCGGACGTCGCGGGCCAGCTCGAAGGCATCGAGCAGCACCTCACCGGGCACGAGCGGCCCGAGCTTCACCGCCCACTTATAGAGGTCCATGCCTGCGTGCAGGCAGCCGGGCTGCTCGAGATCGGACTGGCTCTCACGCGTGAGCGTATCCCTGTTGCGCGGGACGGCCTCGGGCGTGAAGAAACGGAAGGCGTCGAAGTGCGTGCAGCGCAGGTCGTGAGCCTCGACGACCGCGTCCGTCGAGTCCTGCCCCAGCCGCAGCGGGACGGGATGCCGGTGCTCAGCCTGCCGGTACACCATCGCCCACTCGTGCAGCCCGAAGCAGCCGAAGCCCGGGGCGCGTCCGGCAGTGGCTCGGAGGATACGCGCGACGTTCGCGACGAGCCCACCCCGCTCGGCGCGGAAGCCTTCGCCGTCGACCGAGAGAGCTCCGGGCACATGGCCCGGACGATACCAGCGCCATTCGGCGCGCGCATCGGAGGAGGCATCCGCCAGCTCCACGCCCTCGCCGGGGTGCCAGCGGTGGAGGACCGCCGGTTTGTACGAGTAGTACGTGAAGAGGAAGTCCTCGACGGGGTGAGTCTCGTGGCGGGCGGCGCGTGAGCGATGCGCCGCAGTCAGGGCTCGGGCGCGCTCCTCGTGAGCAGCCGAACGCTCGCGCCACACGGCCCCCGCCAGCACAGGGGCTTCAGCAGGCGCGATCGTCACCGTTCGAGGATACGCGGGGCGCCTGGGCCGGGACGGCGCCTGTGGTCAGGAGTCGACTGGCTCGATCAGCTCCGGCGAGTTGTTGCGCACGTTTCCGACGGCCTTCGACACCTCGTGGTCGTCGAGCGTTTCGGCGAGGGCCGGAGCGGCGTCGATCGCCGCGTCGAGCACGTCGCGCACGTTGTCGGTCGTCGGGTCGAGCCAGGCGTCGGCGTGGTCAGGATCGAGGAAGAGCGGCATGCGGTCGTGGATCGAGCCGAGGTGCCCGATCGAGTCGCGGGTGAGGATCGTGAAGCTCAGCAGCCAACGCTCGGGGTCGTCGTCGCCCTTCGTCTTGTCGCGCCACCACTCGTAGAGCCCGGCGAGGAACAGCGGCTCGCCGTCTGCGGGGTGGATGTAATGAGGCACCTTGACGCCGTCGACGTTCTTCCACTCGTAATAGCCCGAGACAGGCACCACGGCGCGGCGCTTCTCCAGGGCGCCGCGGAACATCGGCTTGTCTTCCAGTTCCTCGGCGCGGGCGTTGAAGGCGCGCGCGCCGATCTTGGTGTCTTTCGCCCAGGAGGGGATCAGGCCCCAGCGGGCAGCCTCCAGGCGGCGCGTGGGGGGTTCGGTCTTGGCCGAGTCGAGCACGATCGCGGCGCTGCTGGTCGGGGCCACGTTGTACGACGGCTCGGGAAGGTCGTCGCCTTCGACATCGACGCGCAGCACCCCGACGAGGTCGGAGCCGGCACTGGCCACTACGAAGCGTCCGCACATGCGGCCAGCCTACGCGCGGACGCCGACATCGCAGCGGGCAGGACCGGTCAGGCTTCGAGCGCTCCGGCGGCGCCGAGGACGCCGACATCCTCCAGTCGTTCCAACAGGCCCGCGCCGTCGCTGTCGCTCACCCACGGCACCTTGGCGGCGGCATGGTCGTTGACGGCCGTGCGTCCGCCCGCGAGCACGGCCTCGGCGGGGGAGAGGCGCCGGATGGCGACGGCCACGACGCGCGACGGATGCTCGTCGGTGAACGTGGTGTAGATCGCGTCATCGTGCTGGCCGTCGTCGCCGATCAGGAGCCACCGTACGTGCGGGAACTCGTCGGCGAGGCGACGCAGGTTGGAGAGCTTGTGCGCCTTTCCGCTGCGGAACCACCGGTCGTGGGTCGGGCCCCAGTCGGTGAGCAGGAGCGCGCCCGGCGGGAAGACGTGGCGGCTGAGGAACCGGATCAGCGTCGGCGCGATGTTCCACGCTCCCGTGGAGAGGTAGATGAGGGGGGCGCCCGGGTTCTCGCGCACGACGCGCTCCATGAGCACCGCCATGCCCGGGACCGGCTGGCGAGCGTGCTCGTTGACCACGAACGAGTTCCAGGCGGCGAGCAGCGGGCGAGGAATGGCCGTGACCATGACGGTGTCGTCGACGTCGGAGACGATTCCGAACCGCACGTCCGGTGCGACGATGTAGGCCCGCGTCTCGACCGGCGCGCCGCCTTCCACCGACATCGTGAAGCTCTGCCAGCCCGGCTGGAGGTCCGCCGGGAGCCTCGTGTCGATCACACCGCCCCGATCGGCGACGACCTCGTGGTCCACGCCCGCGATGGTCACCGTGACCTGGGCGTACCCGATGGGGACGGCGGCGAAGCTTCGCCAGCCGCGCACGCCGGCGTACTCGCCGGAGGTCGTCTCCTTCACCGGCGGGACGATCATCACCCGACCGAGAACCCGCACCCAGTCGGGGCCGCCATAACCCGGGAAGGGCGCGACGGTGGGCGTCTGGCCGCGGCGGCGCGCACGCCGCTCGCGCCACGCATGGAACCGGTACTCCAGGCGTGCCAGCCACAGGATCTTGGCGCGCACATTCGGGGGATCGGTGTGGGGCACCCCTTCAGTCTTTCATGTCCGCCACGGGCGACTCGTCCGGGCCCTCGTGCTCCAGGTGCTTGCGCTCCGCCCGCTCGATGACCTTCTTGCTCACGAAGACGAGCACCAGGAACAGCACGATGACGCCGACGAAGATGTAGCCCGCGTAGTGCAGCTGGTCCGCAAGCTCGCGGTAGGTGCCGGCCGCGACGGCCGCGACCGAGATGTAGAGCGTCGACCAGATGACGCATGCCGGGATCGTCCAGGCGAGGAAACGGCGGTACGGGTAGCCGCTCATCCCGACGGTGAGGGGAACGAGCGAATGCAGCACCGGCAGGAAGCGTGAGATGAAGATCGCCGGGCCGCCGCGACGTCGCAGATATCTCTCCGAGCGTGCCCAGTTGTCCTCGCCGATGCGCCGGCCCAGCCGCGAGTGCTGAATCCGCGGACCCAGGAAGCGACCGAGCCAGAACCCGATGCTCTCGCCGATGAGGGCGCCGATGACCACCGCGATCCCGAGGATCACGCCCTCCAGCACGGACGAGACCGCCGTCCCCGCGACGATCACCACCGTGTCGCCCGGCACGACGAGCCCGATCAGCACACTGGTCTCGAGCATGATCGCGAAGCCGGCCAGAAGCGTCCTGACGATGGGGTCGACGCTCTGCACGGCGTCGAGCAGCCACGTCAGGAACTCATTCACGCCATGAGCCTAGAGGTCTGCGCGTCCCTCTAACCTGGGAACATGACGGAGTCCCTCGCCGCCGCGGACGTCGCGCACTGGGTGGATCCGGCCTCCGTCTTCGCCGCCGTGTTCCAGCAGGAGCCGCACTGCTTCTGGTTGGACGCCGGGCCCGATTCCCGCGAGGGATGGAGCTGGATCGGCGCGGGTGCGCCCGCGGACCCGGCGCACGTGCGGGCGACGACATGCTCCGCCGCCCCCGCACACGGCGACGGGAACCCCTTCCGCGGCGGCTGGGTGGGCTGGGCGGGCTACGACGAGGCCGCAGCCCGCGCGGGCGCCCCCGCGTCCGGCGAGGCCGATGGCGTTGCGCAGGACCTCTGGCTGCGCGTGGAGCGCCTGGTCGCGTTCGACCACGCGGGGAAGACCGTTCGGGTCTATGCGCCTGCGGGCGCGGTCGACGACCTCGCCATCGCTGTCGCCGCGTCGACCACCTCAGCCGCTCTGCCATCGCACGTCCAAGACCACGGCGTCGCTCGAGCGCGGCACCGCGCCGACGCGTACGCCGCGCTCATCGAACGCTGCCGTGACGCGATCCGCGAGGGCGACGCGTATCAGCTGTGCCTCACGACCCGCTTCGAGGTCGCGGCATCCGTCGATCCTGTCGAGGTCTATGCCCGCCTGCGGGCGGCGACGCCCGCTCATCACGGCGGTTTCGTGCGCTCGGGCGGTACAGCACTGCTCAGTGCGAGCCCCGAGAGGTTCCTCCACGTCGAAGGGGTCCCCGATGGCGGCGCGGTGGTTCGCACACGGCCGATCAAGGGCACGCGCCCGCGCGGCGCGGATCCGGCCTCCGACGCGGCGCTCGCGGCGGAGCTGCGCGCGAGCGAGAAGGAGCGCGCTGAGAACGTGATGATCGTCGACCTCATGCGCAACGACCTCTCGCGTGTGTGCGTGGATGGCACCGTAGGGGTCGACGCCCTGCTCGAGGTCGAGTCGTATCCCGCGGTGCACCAGCTCGTGAGCACGGTGTCTGGCCGGCTCGTCGCCGGCACGACCGTTGACGACCTGCTGGCGGCTACCTTTCCGGCCGGCTCCATGACGGGGGCGCCGAAGCTCTCGGCGATGAGGATCCTGCACGACCTGGAGGGCGCACCGCGCGGAGTCTTCTCGGGATGCTTCGGCTGGGTCGGCGACGACGGCGCGCTGGATCTCGCCATGGTGATCCGCTCGATCGTGGTGCGGCCGGACAGCGCCTACGTGGGTGCCGGGGGTGGCATCACGTGGCGATCGGATGCTGCGGCCGAGGTCGCCGAGGTGGGGATCAAGGCGCGCGGGCCCCTCGCCGCGCTGGGCGCCGACTTGCCGCCGGGCTGGTGAACCGCCCGTTCCGCTAACCTGGAAGACGCGCTTCGCGCGCTGCGCGCGCTTTCCGGCTTCCATGATTGGCACTTTCCACGTGAGTCAGACCGAAACCCCCGACACCTCTGCGCCCACAGAGGGCTACGACGCCTACTCGATCCAGCAGAAGTGGCAGGCGCGCTGGGCCGAGGCCGACCCCTTCCGCGCCGGCGGCGCCGACGACACGCGCCCCCGCAAGTACGTGCTCGGCATGTTCCCGTACCCCTCCGGCGACCTCCACATGGGCCACGCCGAGAGCTACGCGTACGTCGACATCGTGGCGCGGTTCTGGCGTCACCGCGGCTACAACGTCCTGAACCCGATCGGGTGGGATTCGTTCGGTCTCCCCGCAGAGAACGCGGCGATCCAGCGCGGGGCCGACCCGCGCGAGTGGACCTACGCGAACATCGAGCAGCACAAGAAGAGCTTCCGCGAATACGGCTCGTCCTACGACTGGAGCCGCATCCTCCACACCAGCGACCCCGAGTACTACCACTGGAACCAGTGGCTGTTCCAGCGCCTCTACGAGCGCGGCCTGGCCTACCGCAAGGAGAGCCCGGTCAATTGGTGCCCCAACGACCAGACCGTGCTCGCCAACGAGCAGGTCGTGGACGGGCACTGCGAGCGCTGCGGCGCCGAGGTGATCAAGAAGAAGCTCACGCAGTGGTACTTCAAGATCACCGAGTACGCCGACCGGCTCCTCGACGACCTCAACCAGCTCGAGGGGTTCTGGCCGCAGAAGGTCATCCGCATGCAGCGGAACTGGATCGGCCGCTCGGTGGGCGCCGACATCGACTTCGAGATCGAGGGCCGCGCCGACAAGGTCACGGTCTTCTCGACGCGCCCCGACACGCTGCACGGCGCGACGTTCATGGTCGTCGCACCCGACAGCGACCTGGCAGCGGAGCTCGCCGCCGGCTCGTCCGCCGAGGTGCGCATGCGCTTCCAGGACTACCTCGAGAGCGTGCAGCGCGAGACCGAGATCGAGCGCCAGAGCACCGATCGTCCCAAGACCGGCGTTTTCCTCGACCGCTTCGCGATCAACCCGGTCAACGGCGAGCGGCTGCCCATCTGGGCCGCGGACTACGTGCTCGCCGACTACGGACACGGTGCGGTCATGGCCGTGCCCGCGCACGACCAGCGCGACCTCGACTTCGCCCGCGCGTTCGACCTGCCGGTCAAGGTCGTGGTCGACACCACCGCCCCGATCACCGGTTCGATCCCCGTCATCGAGCTCGACGAGGAGGGCGTGCCGATCGATCCGGGTCCGCTCGAGACCCTGGCGGACATCGATCCCGCGACCACCGGCATCGCGCTGACCGGCGACGGCCGTGTCATCAACTCCGGCTCGCTGGACGGACTGTCCAAGCGCAACGCGATCGCCCGCATCATCGAGCAGCTCGAGGCCGCCGGCACCGGGCGCGCGGCGAAGTCATACCGCCTGCGCGACTGGCTCATCTCCCGCCAGCGTTTCTGGGGCACGCCGATCCCGATGATCCACACCGAGGACGGACGCATCGTGCCCGTCCCCGAGGACCAGCTGCCGCTGCGCCTCCCCGACGCCCGCGGTCTCGACCTCGCCCCCAAGGGCACGTCGCCGCTCGGCGGTGCGACCGACTGGATGAAGACGACCGACCCCGGGACGGGCGCACCGGCGCTGCGCGACCCGGACACGATGGACACGTTCGTCGACAGCTCCTGGTACTTCCTGCGGTTCCTGGCGCCGAACGACTCGAACGAGGCGTTCCCCTCGCGCGAGGCGGACCGGTGGGCGCCGGTCGACTCGTACATCGGCGGCGTCGAGCATGCGATCCTGCACCTGCTGTACGCGCGGTTCATCACCAAGGTCCTCTTCGACATGGGGCTCATCGACTTCACCGAGCCGTTCTCGAGCCTGATCAATCAGGGCATGGTGCTCCTCGACGGCTCGAAGATGTCGAAGTCGAAGGGCAACCTCGTCGAGTTCGCGTCCAGCATGATCGACCCCGGCGCCGACGCGGTGCGCACCGCGATCGCGTTCGCCGGTCCGGTGGAGGACGACATCAACTGGGAGGACGTGTCGACGACGGGCGCCCAGAAGTTCCTCGCGCGTGCATGGCGCGTCGCGACGGACGTGACGAGCGACCCCGACGTGGTGTGGGCCGAGGGCGACGCGTCGTTGCGCCGCGTGACCCACCGTCTGCTCGCCGATGCGCCGGGGCTCGTCGAGCAGACGAAGTTCAACGTGGTGGTCGCCCGCCTCATGGAGCTGGTCAACGCGACGCGCAAGGTCATCGACACGGGTGCCGGCCCCGCCGACCCCGCCGTGCGTGAAGCCGCCGAGGCGACTGCGATGATCCTCGACCTGTTCGCTCCGCACCTCGCGGAGGAGATGTGGGAGATCCTCGGGTACGACGGGTTCGTCGGCCTGGTGCCGTGGCGCACCGCCGATGCGACCCTGCTCGTCGAGGAGAGCGTGACGGCGGTCGTGCAGATCGACGGCAAGGTGCGCGGCACCCTGCAGGTGCCGGCGCGCATCGACGCCGCCGAGCTCGAGCGTCTCGCCCGAGCCGACGAGAAGGTCGTCCGCTCGCTCGCGGGTCGCGAGATCACCCGCGTGGTCGTGCGCCCGCCGAAGGTCGTGAGCTTCAGCACGCACTGACCGCTCCTCCACAGCGACCGGGGTCCTGGGGATGTGCACATCCTCGGGACCTCCGGCGTCTGCGACCCCGCGCACCCTCCTAACGTGAGTGCGTGACAGCCGGCCACCGCACCGAGGGCGGGTCCACGGAGCCCGTCGGCGCGCGGCGACGTCTGGGTCTCGGCGCCGTCGTGGTGCTGGTGATCGCGGCACTGGCCATCACGGTGGGGATCGGCATCCTTCGCGGTGCGATGGCACCCGTCGACGAGGTCGTCGTCGACCAGACGCCGGCTGCCGGGAGGACGCCGTCGGGCGAGCTGTTCGTGCACGTCTCCGGTGCGGTGCGCACGCCCGGTCTCTACGTGCTCCCGGCAGGCTCGCGCGTCGTCGACGCCGTCGCGGCCGCAGGAGGCTTCGCGGACGACGCCGACCGTGACGCGGTCAACCTCGCCCGAACGCTCGACGACGGAGAACAGCTGCCCGTCCCGCGCGAAGGCGAGCTGCCGCCCGCAGCGGCGGGCGCGAATGGAGCGGCGACCTCCGCCGGCACGGTCGTGGACCTCAACTCGGCGGACGCGACACTCCTCGAGACCCTTCCGCGCATCGGTCCTGCGCTCGCCGAGCGGATCATCGCGTGGCGCGAAGAGAACGGCGGGTTCACGAGCATCGAGGACCTCCTCGCCGTCCCCGGTATCGGCGACAAGATGTTCGAGTCCCTGCGCGACCTGGTGACGGTGTGACGTGCGCCGCCGGCTCGGACTGCGGCTGGTGCCGGTCGCCGGGGCGTGCTGGGCGGTCGCGGCGACCGCGACCCTCGCTCCGGGGGCGTCGCCGTGGATCGCCCTGGCTCTCTGGGCCATCGTCCTCGCGCTCGCCGCCGTGGTGCTGCGCCTCAGCACGACGCAGGGCGCGTCGCGCTACCGCAGGACTGCGACGCGATTCCGGCTGCCGCGGCACGTCGTCCGCCGCGCTGTCGTGGTTGCGCTGCTCGCTGCGGCGGTCTCCGCCGCCGCGGCGTCCCATGTCGCCCTGGCGCAGCCTGCCCGAAGCGCCGTCGCCGATCTCGCCCTGGCCGGCGGCCGGGCCGTAGACATCCGTGCCGACGTCGTCGGCAAGATCGAGCGTCGAGCCGATGGTGCGCTGGCCTTCGATGCTCGCGCGTCGCGTGTGTCGATCGGAGCCGAGAGTCACGCGACGGGGGTCGAGATCACGGTGCGGGTCCCATCGGACGACGTCGACAGGCCCGGGCAGCTCGACGTCGGCGCGACCATCGTCGCCCACGGCACCGCGCGGCCCGGGGGGCCGGGGGAGCGGTCGGTGCTCGAGGTGTGGGTCTCGCGCGGGCTCGAGGTCGTCAACCCGCCCCACGGGGTCGCCGCAGCCGCCGGCGGGTTGCGGCGCGGTCTTGTCGACGCGGTCGACGGTCTGCCGGGCGACGGCCCTGGTCTTGTCCCCGGACTCGCGGTCGGCGACACGTCTGCCGTCTCACCGTCCCTCGACGCGGCCATGAAGGAATCCTCGCTGTCGCATCTGACGGCGGTGTCGGGCGCGAACTGCGCGCTCGTCGTCGGCATCGCATTCGCCCTCGCGGCGGCGCTGGGCGCTTCGCGAGGAATGCGGGCCGCCATCGGGCTGTGTGTGCTCGCGGGGTTCGTCGTGCTGGTCACGCCCGAGCCGAGCGTCGTGCGAGCCGCCGGGATGGCGGCGATGGCGATGCTCGCCG
Source organism: Microbacterium ureisolvens (assembly GCF_019511645.1). Classification (GTDB taxonomy): domain Bacteria; phylum Actinomycetota; class Actinomycetes; order Actinomycetales; family Microbacteriaceae; genus Microbacterium; species Microbacterium ureisolvens_A. The sequence goes on from NZ_JAEUAX010000001.1 coordinate 386,988, forward strand.
TGCTGCTCGGCCGCGCAGGCCTGGGGATGACGCTGCTGTCGGTCGCGGTCGCGCTGCTGCTCGTCCTCGATCCGTGGCTCGCAGCGTCGCTCGGCTTCGCGCTGTCGGTCGTCGCGACAGGATCCCTGCTGCTGTGGGCCCGCCCACTCGCAACCGGCCTCGCCCGGGCGCTGCCCCGGCCGCTGGCACTGGCCCTCGCCGTGCCGCTCGCCGCCCAGCTCGCCTGCGGTCCCCTCCTGATCCTCATCGAGCCGGCAGTGCCCGTCTACGGCGTGCTCGCCAACCTCCTCGCCGGGCCCGCCGCACCGGCCGCGACCGTGCTCGGGCTCGGGGCATGTCTCAGTGCACCTGTGCCGTGGCTTCAGTCGGGTCTCGCGGCGCTCGCCTGGTTGCCGGCGTCATGGATCGCCGCCACCGCGACCACCGTCGCGGCCCTCCCCGCCGACGCACTGCCGTGGCTCGAGGGCGTGCCCGGGGCGCTGGCCCTCGCCGGGGCAGGGCTGGCGATCGGACTCGCGATCGCACTCGACCGGGGCGGTACCCGGGCACGGCGCGCCGCGCGCGGCACCTCCGTGGCGGTCGTCGCCGTCGTGGTGGGCGCGGGGCTCGGCACGGGCGCACTGACCACTGTCGCCGGCCGGTGGACCCTGCCCGCCGACTGGTCGGTTCTCGCGTGCGACGTGGGTCAGGGCGACGCCGTCCTGCTCCGGTCGGAGGGCGCGGTCGTGCTCGTCGACACAGGGCCGGACCCCGAACCGCTCGCCGACTGTCTCTCCCGAGCCGGCCTCGACCGGATCGACCTGCTCGTCCTCACCCACTACGACCTCGACCACATCGGCGGGCTCGACGCCGTGCGCGGCCGGGTCGGAACGGTGCTCCACGGGCCGGGTGATGCCGACGGACGCGCCGCGATCGCGTCTCTGACGGCGGAGGGAGCGCGAGCGATCGAGGCGTCCGAGGGGCTCAGCGGGTCGCTCGGCGGCGCCCGCTGGCGCGTCCTCTGGCCGAAGGCCGGCAGCCGCGCCTTTCCCCCGGGCAACGACGCCAGCGTCGTCCTCGATGTGCGCGGCGGCGGCATCCCGCCGATGCTGCTCCTCGGCGATCTGTCGGCATCGCCGCAGCGGCTGCTGACGGCATCGGGTGCACTGGATCCGCCTTACGCGATCGTCAAGACCGCCCATCACGGCAGCGCCGATCAGGAGGCCGGGCTCTACGCCGCCGCAGAGCCGTCGATCGCGCTGGTCACCGTCGGCGCAGGCAACGACTACGGACACCCGCGCGACGAGGCGCTCGCAATCCTCGACGAGGTCGGCGCACGGATCCTGCGCACCGACCACGACGGGGCGATCGCCCTGTGGAGCTCGGGCACCGACGCGGTCTCGGTGTGGCGAGATCGCGGCGGGTGAGCGCAGACGGCCTCCGTCGGTGGCCGTCGATAGGCTGGGGGCATGGCTTCCCCCGCACGCCGAGCACCCGCGAAGGCCGCGCGCAGCGCCATTCCCCAGCTCTCCTGGCGGGCCCCGCAGCCGGCGCCGATCGTCCTCGTCTCCGGGCCGGAGGAAGTCTGCGCCGAACGCGCCATCGCCGGAGTGCGCGACTACCTCCGCGCCGAAGACCCGACGCTCGAAGTGTCGGACATCCGCGCCGACGACTACGCCGCGGGAACGCTGCTGGGCGTCACCTCGCCGTCGCTGTTCGGCGAACCGCGGCTGGTCCGCGTGAGCGGCGTCGAGAAGTGCTCCGACACGTTCCTCACGGAGGCCCTGGCGTACCTCGCAGCACCGCAGGACGGGGCGACGGTCGTGCTCCGGCACACCGGCGCGACCGTGCGCGGCAAGAAGCTGCTCGACGCGATCCGCGCGGGCGAGGGGTCCGGCGTCGAGATCGCCTGCCCGGCCGTCAAGCGCGACTCCGACCGCTTCGACTTCGCCGCGGGGGAGTTCCAGGCCGCGAGGAAGCGCATCGCTCCGACTGCGCTGCGCGCGCTCGTGTCCGCGTTCGCGGACGACCTCACCGAGCTCGCGGCGGCATGCCAGCAGCTCATCGCCGACGTGCCTGGCGACATCACCGATCAGGTCGTCGAGCGGTACTACGGCGGGCGCGTCGAGACGTCGGCATTCACGGTCGCCGACACGGCCATCGCCGGGCGTTACGGGGAGGCGCTCATCGCGCTGCGCCACGCGCTCGCGTCGGGAGCCGACCCGGTGCCGCTCGTCGCGGCCGTGGCCATGAAGCTGCGCACGATGGCGCGCGTCGCGGGCAACCGCGAACCCGCAGCCGCCCTGGCGTCGCGCCTGGGCATGAAGGACTGGCAGGTCGACCGCGCCCGGCGTGATCTGGTCGGCTGGAACGAAGAGAGCCTGGGCCGGGCGATCCAGGCGACGGCACGAGCGGATGCCGAAGTGAAGGGCGGTTCACGCGACGCGGTGTTCGCGCTCGAGCGCATGATCACGGTGATCGCGACGCGCGCGCCGTACGGCGCCTGACCCGCATGCGAAAGGCCCGCCCCTTGCGGGACGGGCCTTCACGCGACCTCAGGGTCGCGAAGCGTGCCGGAGCCTCAGAGCGCGGCGACCTGCTTGGCGATGGCCGACTTGCGGTTCGCCGCCTGGTTCTTGTGGATGACGCCCTTGCTGACGGCCTTGTCGAGCTTCTTGGTCGCCGTGCCCAGCGCCTTCTCGGCAGCAGCCTTGTCGCCGGCCGCGATCGCCTCGCGGGTGCGACGGACGTGCGTCTTCAGCTCGCTCTTGACGGCCTTGTTGCGCTCGCGCGCCTTCTCGTTGGTCTTGTTGCGCTTGATCTGCGACTTGATGTTCGCCACGTGTCGACGTTCTTTCGTTCGAAGGTGAATCGGATTGATGTGCCGGTCAGCGAGAGAGGGGCGCTTCGCGGCGGTCGTGAGGGCGAACCCACACGCAAGCCAAACAAGGATTCTATCAGGTGAACCGATGGGCGATCGACACTCGCAGGTGTGCACGGCGGAGCCCTCCCATGATGCATGATCTACGCGGGGGAGCGCGCTCCCCCGAACGCGCTGAGTGACGAAGGAGTCCGCCGTGCCGCAGCATCCGTCTGTCGATCTCTCGTCGTTCCCGCCGGGCTTCCGGTGGTCGGCGGCGACGGCCGCGTTCCAGGTGGAGGGCTCGCGCGACGCCGACGGACGGGGCCGATCGATCTGGGACGACTTCGTGGGCAGTCCCGGCGCCGTGCGCGACGGGGCGACGGCTGATCCCGGTCCCGACAGCTACCGGCGGCACCGGGAAGACGTGGCTCTGCTCGCCGCACTCGGCGTCGATCGCTACCGCTTCTCGATCTCGTGGGTGCGCGTGCAGCCCGAGCCCCGCGGCCCGGTGCTGCAGGCCGGCCTCGACTACTACCGGCGCCTCGCCGACGACCTGCTCGAGGCCGGAATCACGCCGTTCGCGACGCTGTACCACTGGGATCTGCCGAGCGCCCTCGAAGCGCACGGCGGGTGGCTCGAGCGCGAGACGGCGCTGCGCTTCGGCGAGTATGCCGAGATCGTCGCGGAGGAGCTGGGCGACAGCGTCCGTCACTGGTACACGATCAACGAGCCGGTCTCCACTTCGCTGCAGGGCTATGCCGTCGGCACGCTCGCGCCAGGGAAGCAGCTGCTGTTCGGCTCGCTCCCGACTGTGCACCACCAGCTGCTCGCGCACGGCCTCGCGCTGGGCGCGCTGCGTGCCGCGGGCGCCGAGGAGGTCGGGATCGTCAACAACCACACCCTGGTGATCCCGGCAGCGCAGACGCATGCCGACCTCACGGCCGCCGCCGTGTACGACCTGCTCCACAACCGCGTCTTCGCCGACCCGGTGCTGACGGGCGCGTACCCCGACCTGGAGACGTTCGGGATCCCGCCGATGCCGGTGGCGGACGGGGATCTCGAGCTGATCTCGGCAGCGGAGGACTTCTACGGCATCAACTTCTACAACCCGACGACCGTCGCCGCCGCGCCCGCGGGAAGCCCCGTGCCGTTCGAGATCGTGCCCACGACGGGCGCATCGACCACCGGCTTCGGGGCGGAGTGGCCGATCGTGCCTGAGGCGCTGACAGGCCTGCTGCTCGACTTCCGGGAGCGCTACGGCGACCGCCTGCCTCCGCTCGTCATCGGCGAGAACGGGGCGTCTTTCCCCGAACCGGATCACGTCGACGGGCCCGTCCCGGACGCCGAGCGCATCTCCTACCTCGCCGGTCACATCGACGCGGTCGGTGCGGCCGTGCGTGGGGGCGTCGACGTGCGCGAGTACACGGTGTGGTCGCTCCTGGACAACTTCGAATGGGCCGATGGCTGGTCCCAGCGGTTCGGGCTCGTCCACGTCGACTTCGACTCGGCGGCACGCACGCCGAAGGCCTCGTTCGAGTGGTACCGCGCCCTCATCGAGCAGGCACGCGCGTGAGCGCGCGGGCGGGCGCGGCAGTCGGCGCAGGCTGGTTCACCCTCTTCACGCTCGCGTGGCTCGCCCTGTGGACGGTGCAGCTCACGCCGCTGCAGCTGCTCATCCCACTGCAGCTCGACACCCCGGACGACGCCGACGGGTGGGTGTCGGGCGTTGTGTCTTCGGGCCTCGTGCTCGCGATCGGCGGCGTCGCGGGCGTGATCGCGGCCCCGGCCGCAGGCGGCCTCTCCGACCGCACCCGCGGCAGGATGGGGCGACGGCGGCCGTGGGCGCTCGGCGGGGTGTGGCTCGGCGCCGCGTCGCTCGCGGCGATCGCGTCCGCGTCCGGACCGTGGGGCGTGGGGCTCGCGTGGGTGGGCGTCTCCGTCGGGGTCGCCGTGGCCTCCGCGGCCTTCACCGCGCTCATCGCCGACCAGCTGACGACGCAGCGGGGCGCAGCATCCGCCGCCGTCTCGTCCTCGCAGGCGCTCGGAATCGTCGTGGGCGTCGGGGTCATCGTGCTCCTCGAGCTCGGCGTGATGGTGGGCTACCTCGTGCTGGCCGGCTTCATCGCGGTCGTCGGCACGACCGCGGCACTCCTGCTGCCTGATCCGCCGGCGCGCGCCGACGTGGCGGTGGCGCGCCAGGTGCGCACCCTCGGCGAGCGCCTCGCGGCCCTCCGCGACCGCGACTTCGCCTGGCTCCTCGCCGGTCGCCTGACGGTGAACGTCGGAAACGCCCTCGGCACGGGGCTGCTGCTGTTCTTCCTGCTCTACGGCCTGCACCGCGATCCGTCGACGGCCGAGGACGAGCTGCTGCTGCTGATCCTCGTGTACACGCTGTTCGTCGTGGTGTCCTCGATCGCATCGGGGTGGATCTCGGATCGCACCAGGCGACGCGTCCCGTTCGTGGTGTGGTCCGCCGTCGTCCAGGGGCTCGCGTCGATCCTCCTGGTAGTGGCGCCGTCGCTCACGACCGCGATGATCGCCGCCGCCCTCCTCGGCGTCGGCTACGGGGCCTACATGTCGGCGGGCCTCGCGCTCGGCACGGACCTGCTGCCGTATCCGGAGGACCACGCCCGCGACCTCGGCTTCGTGAATGTGTCGGCGAGCCTCGGCCAGCTCATCGGACCGCTCCTGGGCGCAGGCCTGGTCGCGCTCGTGGGCGGTTTCTGGCTGCTGTTCCTCGTCGGGGGCATCCTGTCCGTCGCGGGCGGCTTCATGACCTACGCGATCCGCAGCCGGGAGCGCGCAGCCTCAGCGGTGTGACGCCTCCAGCGTCGTGAGCGCGACATCGAGGACCGCATTGAACACGCGCGGGCGCATGACGGTCACATGGTGGGTCGTGCGCGGCACGACGATCAGCTCCGCGTGGCGCGCGACCCTCATGAACAGTCTCTCGTTGACGCGGAGCTGGTCGTACTGGCCGTTGACGAACCAGAGCGGGGCGTCGATCCGATGCAGCGCCGCGAGCAGGTCGAGCACCGAGAGGCTGCGCAGCGCCATGTCCTGCGCATCGAGGGCATAGCCCCCGGCCCCGAAGTCGGCACGGGTCTCGTCGGGAAGGATGCGATCGAGCATGCGGTCGGTGAGCCACATCCCGCGGTCGGGGAGGGAGTCGAAGCCGCGGGCGAGGACGCGGTAGGTCGCGAGACCCACCCCGCGCGGGATGGCGGTGCACGATGCCGCGATGAACCCCGCGACCGGCGGCGGTTCCTCCGAGCCGACGTACTCGATACACAGCAGTCCGCCCATCGAATGACCCGACAGGAGCACCGGGCCGCGCGCGGCGGCCACGCGCACCGCGGAGTCGATCGTCTCGAATGCCGACTCGAGCGTGAACTCCTCCGCCATGCGGGAGCCGTGGCCCGGCAGATCGACCGCCGTCACCGGGTTGCCACGGTTCGCCAGATGCTCGACCTGTGCGCGCCACATCGTCGCGGACGTCCGGATGCCGTGCACGAGCACGACCTGGACGACCATGACGCCAGGCTAGCGGGGCGCGCCCGCTTAGCATGGCGGCATGCCCGAGATCGCCCCGCACATCGCGCGCATGCCCGGCTCCGGCGTGCGCCACATCCTCGAGCGCGCGCTGCGCCGCCCCGGGACGATCATCCTCGCGGTCGGCGAACCGGGCGAGGTCGCGGGGGAGCGGATCCGGGATGCTGCATCCCAGGCGTGGCGGGACGGCGCGATCCGGTACACGCCCAACGGCGGCATCCCGGCGCTGCGCGAAGCCATCCGCGACAAGCTCGCGCGCGAGAACGCCCTGGAGGTCGACCTCGAGCAGATCTGGGTGACGGTCGGCGCGACGCAGGCGCTGCACCTCGCGATGGCGCTCACGCTGTCGCAGGGCGACGAGGTGCTGGTACCCGATCCGGGCTACACAACCTTCACGATGAACGCCCACCTCCTCCAGGCGACGCCGGTGCCGTATCCGCTGCGTCCCGCCCTCGCGTTCCAGCCGGATCTCGGCGAGCTCGAGTCGCTCGTCACGCCCCGCACACGCGCGATCATCGTCAACACGCCGTCCAACCCGCTCGGCTCGACGTTCGACCGGCCGACGCTGGAGGCGCTCATCGCGCTGGCGCGCCGCCACGATCTCTGGCTCATCAGCGACGAGGTGTACGAGCGCTTCACGTGGGGTCAGCCGCACGTGAGTCCCGCGACGCTCGATACCGACGGCCGCGTGCTGTCGGTGTTCTCGATGTCGAAGACGTACGCGATGACCGGAGCCCGTGTGGGCTGGCTCGTCACTCCTCCGGGATGGCGGCAGACGATGCTGCGGGTCCAGGAGTCGGTGGTCAGCTGCGTCGACGAGCCGTCCCAGCGGGCGGCCAGCGCGGCTCTCACCGGTGCACAGGCCGCCGTCGCCCACAGCGCCGCGCACTACCGCGACAACCTCGCTGCGGCGACGAGCCTGCTCGAGGCCCGAGGCCTGCGTTACCTCGACCCGACCGGCGCCTTCTACCTCTGGATCGACGTCTCGCACGCCTCGGCAGGCGACGTCGTGGCGTGGTGCGAGCGGTTCCTCGACGAGCAGGGCGTCGCCGTCGCCCCGGGGAGCGCATTCGGCGCCTCGGGCGAGGGCTGGATCCGCGTGTGCGTGGCCAGCGATCGTGACGAGCTGCTCGAAGGTCTCGGCCGGATCCCTGCTCCGGTCTGACCCGCCTTGGCGCCCGGGCTCGTCGAGGGGCGCGCACCCGTAGAATCGTCTGGACATGTCACCGCGCGCCCTGAAGCCCCTCGAGCCCTCTGCCACGCCGCCCGAGCTGATCCGCAACTTCTGCATCATCGCCCACATCGACCACGGCAAGTCGACGTTGGCCGACCGCATGCTGCAGATCACCGGCGTGGTCGCCGACCGCGACATGCGCGCGCAGTATCTCGACCGCATGGACATCGAGCGGGAGCGCGGCATCACGATCAAGTCGCAGGCCGTGCGCATGCCGTGGGCGACCGCCGATGAGACCTTCGCCCTCAACATGATCGACACGCCCGGCCACGTGGACTTCACCTACGAGGTCTCGCGCTCGCTCGCGGCGTGCGAGGGAGCGATCCTGCTGGTCGACGCGGCCCAGGGCATCGAGGCCCAGACGCTCGCGAACCTGTATCTCGCTCTCGAGAACGATCTGCACATCATCCCGGTGCTCAACAAGATCGATCTGCCGGCCGCCGACCCTGAGAAGTACGCCGCCGAGCTGGCCGGCCTGATCGGCGGCTCGCCCGACGACGTGCTGCGCGTGAGCGGCAAGACCGGCATGGGCGTCGAGACGCTGCTCGATCGGATCGTCGAGCAGATCCCCGCTCCGAAGGGGAACGCGGATGCCCCGGCCCGCGCGATGATCTTCGACTCGGTGTACGACTCCTACCGCGGCGTGGTGACGTACGTCCGCATGGTCGACGGCAAGCTGGAACCGCGCGAGCGCATCCAGATGATGTCTACCAAGGCGACCCACGACCTCCTCGAGATCGGCGTGTCGAGCCCCGAGCCCGTCCCCACCAAAGGCCTCGGCGTCGGCGAGGTCGGCTATCTCATCACCGGCGTGAAGGACGTCCGCCAGTCCAAGGTCGGCGACACGGTCACCAATCAGCGCAAGCCCGCCACCGAGGCGCTCGCCGGGTACACCGACCCGAAGCCGATGGTCTTCTCCGGGATCTACCCCATCGACCAGAGCGACTACGCCGACCTGCGCGAAGCTCTCGACAAGCTCAAGTTGTCGGACGCGTCGCTGCAGTACGAGCCCGAGACCTCGGTGGCGCTCGGCTTCGGGTTCCGCTGCGGTTTCCTCGGCCTCCTGCACCTCGAGATCGTCACCGAGCGGCTGTCGCGCGAGTTCGACCTCGACCTCATCACGACCGCGCCCTCGGTGACGTACGAGGTCACCACCGACACCGGCGAGACCGTGGTCGTCACCAACCCGAGCGAGTACCCCGACGGGCGCGTGGCGGAGGTCTCCGAGCCGGTCGTGAAGGTCGGCATCCTGCTGCCCAAGGACTACGTCGGCACCGTCATGGAGCTGTGCCAGTCCCGCCGCGGGTCGCTGCTGGGGATGGACTACCTCAGCGAGGACCGCGTCGAACTGCGCTACCACATGCCGCTCGGCGAGATCGTGTTCGACTTCTTCGACCAGCTGAAGTCCAAGACGCAGGGCTACGCGAGCCTCGACTACGAGCCTGCCGGCTCGCAGACCGCCGACCTCGTCAAGGTCGACATCCTGCTGCAGGGCGACAAGGTCGACGCGTTCAGCTCCATCGTGCATCGTGACAAGGCCTACGCCTACGGCACGATGATGACCGAGCGCCTGCGCAAGCTGATCCCGCGCCAGCAGTTCGAGGTGCCGATCCAGGCCGCCATCGGCGCCCGGATCATCGCTCGCGAGAACATCCGCGCGATGCGCAAGGACGTCCTGGCGAAGTGCTACGGCGGCGACATCTCCCGCAAGCGCAAGCTCCTCGAAAAGCAGAAGGAGGGCAAGAAGCGCATGAAGATGGTCGGTCGTGTCGAGGTGCCCCAGGAGGCGTTCATCGCCGCGCTCTCAGGGGACGTCGAGGGTCCTGCCAAGAAGTGACGCGACTCGCGAAGTAGGCTGGAATCCATGCGTCGAGGAACCTTCCGTGACGACACCGTCGACTATGCCGCTGTCGGGGCGACCCAGGCGCCGGATCTGATGCAGTACCCGCCGGAGCGCAGCATTCCGGCGGAGCAGTCCTGGCGCATCGGCAGCGGCGAAGCCCGCTTCCGGGGGGCCAGCGAGGCGCTCATGTCGTGGTCCGCGCAGCGCGGGGCGGGTCTCAAGCTCACCGACGTGCGCCCCGCGTCGGGCCCGATGTACTCGGGGGTCAGCTTCGACGCCGAGGGCAATCCGGTCGCGCCGAGCCGTTCGGAGGCCGAGCAGCGGTTCGACGCCGACGGCACTCCGTTCGTGGGCGCCGGAACGACGATCCGCGTCGACGGCCGCGTCAAGGGGCTGCGCGCCGACGCGGAGCTTCGCGTGATCTTCGCGGTCGAGGAGCCCCGGCGGGTGGGATTCGCGCTGGGTACGGTGAGCGATTCGGTCGTGAGCGGCGAGGAGTCGTTCATGCTCGACTGGTACGACAACGACGAGGTCTGGTTCACGGTCCGCGCCTTCGACGCCCCGCGCGCCGTGCTGTACCGGATGCTTCCCGGACTCACGAAGCGCCGTCGACGCGAGCTGTTCACGCGCTATCTGCGCGCGATCTCGCCGCTGTACACGACTCCCGCGTGAGACGCTGATGGGCTCCGCTCTTCCGCTCGGCGAGCCCGTTCCCGCGGACGGCTCGCTGCCTCCGGGCACGCGCATCGATCCGGCCGCCGAGTTCAGCGTGTATCTGCACGTGCCGTTCTGCCGCGTGCGCTGCGGCTACTGCGACTTCAACACGTACACGTCCTCGGAGCTGCGGGGTGCCCGTCAGGACGAGTACGCCGACACACTCCTTCGGGAGATCGCGCTGGCAGGGCGTGTTCTCGAGCGCGCCGGCGGGAACCGTCCCGCATCGACGGTGTTCTTCGGGGGCGGCACCCCGACGCTGCTGCCACCGGGCGACCTCGGGCGAATGCTGGCAGGTGTGCGCGACGAGTTCGGCATCGCCGAAGGTGCCGAGATCACCGTCGAGGCCAACCCCGACACGATCACACCCGCCGTCGCAGCCGAGCTCGCGGCATCCGGCGTCACCCGTCTTTCCGTGGGAATGCAATCCGCAGTCCCGCACGTGCTCGCGGCGCTCGACCGCACGCACGACCCCGACAACGTCCGCACCGCGGTCGCGGCGGCACGTCGCGCCGGGCTCGACGTGAGTGTCGACCTCATCTACGGCGCCCCCGGCGAGTCTCTGGACGACTGGCGCACGTCGCTCGAGGCGGCGGTGTCGCTGGAGCCGGATCACGTCTCGGCGTACGCGCTGATCATCGAGGACGGCACCAAGCTCGCCCGCCAGATCCGCCGAGGCGAGGTCGCCGCCCCTGACGACGACCTGCAGGCCGACATGTACGAGCTGGCCGACGACATGCTCGCCGCCGCCGGCTTCGACTGGTACGAGGTGTCGAACTGGGCGCGCGGCGACGCACACCGCTCGCGCCACAACCTCGCGTACTGGGTCGGCTCGGACTGGTGGGGTTTCGGCCCAGGAGCGCACAGCCACATCGCGGGCGTGCGATTCTGGAACGTCAAGCACCCCGCGGCCTACGCGCAGCGGCTCGCGGCGGGGGAGTCGCCGGCCGCCGGGCGGGAGATCCCGGATGCCGCAGCCAGGAACCTCGAGAGCGTGCTGCTGCGCACCCGCATCCGCGACGGTCTGCCCGTCGAGGAGCTTCTCGGCGAAGGGCGGCACGCGGTCGCCGCCCTCATCGCGGACGGTCTCATCGAGGGTCATGCCGCGCTGCGGGGAAGGGTCGTGCTGACCCGCCGAGGCCGCCTTCTCGCCGACGCCGTCGTCCGCGCCCTCACCGACTGACCTCGGCGGCACTCGCGTCCGCGCGCGCGAGAACCCGGCCTGCGTCGATCGACGATCCTGGCAGGGGCATCGGATAGAATTGGCACTCCAATCATGCGAGTGCCAGCTGCGGCGTGGGGAGGCGGGATGGTCAGCGAACGAGGTCTGCAGGTGCTGCGGGCGATCGTCCAGGACTACGTCGACACGCGTGAGCCCGTCGGCAGCAAGGCGATCGTCGAGCGCCATGCCTTCGGCGTGTCTGCGGCGACGATCCGCAACGACATGGCGCTGCTCGAGGACGAAGAGCTCATCGTGGCGCCGCACACGTCGTCGGGCCGGGTGCCCACCGACAAGGGCTATCGCGTCTTCGTCGACCACCTCGCCGAGCTGCGGCCGCTCTCGCCGGCGCAGCGGGCCGCCATCGCCTCGTTCCTGGACGGCTCGGGTGATCTCGACGACGTGCTCGTGCGCACCGTCCGTGCACTCACCCAGCTGACCGGCCAGGTCGCGATCGTGCAGTATCCCTCGTTCGCCCGCGCGACCGTCACCCACGTGGAGCTGGTGCAGCTCGGCGGCGGACGCATGCTGGTGATCCTCGTCACCGACACCGGCCGTGTGTCGCAGCGCCTGACCTTCGTCGGCGACGACTTCGACGACGCCGATCTCGCCCACATCCGCGCCCGACTCGGCACCCTGCTCGTCGGCCGCCCCGTGCGCGAGGGGCTGCAGCGCATCGCGGAGCGGCTCGATGGCCCTGACGCGCAGGCGCCTGCGCACGAACGCGCGACGGACGAGATCGTGCGCGCGGTCGCCGAGGAGCTCGAGGAGTTCCGGCAGGACAAGCTCGTGATGGCCGGAAGCGCCAACCTCGCCCGCCGCGAGTCCGACTTCCGTGGCAGCATCTACCCGCTCCTCGAGGCGATCGAGGAACAGGTGACCCTGCTGCGGCTGATGGGCGAGATGGTCGCCGACGAACAGGGACTCTCGGCCAGCATCGGCCGCGAGAACGAGGCGTTCGGCCTGGCCGAGGCATCCGTCGTCGCCAGCGACTACGACGCGACGGGCTCCGTCGCCCGGGTCGGCGTGCTCGGCCCGACACGCATGGACTACCCCACCAACCTCGCGACGGTCCGCGCCGTCGCGCGCTATCTCACGCGCATGCTCGAGCAGGACGACAGCTCCCGCTGACGCACGCAGGCACACACGATCCCGCGGCATCCCCGCGGCAGGAAGGCGAATGTGGCTGACCACTACGAGGTCCTCGGCGTCTCACGCGACGCCTCCACCGACGAGATCAAGAAGGCGTACCGCAAGCTGGCCCGGCAGCTGCACCCCGACGTGAACCCGGGTGAGGAGGCGTCCGAGCGCTTCAAGCTCGTGACGCACGCGTACGACGTCCTCAGCGACCCCGAGCAGCGCGCTCGTTACGACATGGGCGGCGGCGACTCCCCGTTCGGCGGCGGCGCGGGAGGCTTCGGCGGGTTCAACGACATCTTCGAGACGTTCTTCGGCGCAGCCGGCGGATCCCGCGGCGGTCGTCCCCGGTCGCGCCGCGAGCGCGGGCAGGACGCGCTGGTGCGCGTCACGCTCGAGCTCGGCGACGTCGTGTTCGGCACGCACCGCGACATCGAGGTCGACACCGCCGTGGTGTGCGAGACGTGTCAGGGGTCCTGTTGCCAGCCCGGCACGAGCCCGGTCACGTGCGACATCTGCCACGGTACCGGCAACGTCCAGCGCCAGGTGCGGAGCCTTCTCGGCAACGTCGTCACGACCCAGCCGTGCAACGTCTGCCAGGGGTACGGCACGACCATCCCGTACCCGTGCGCCACGTGCCAGGGGCAGGGCCGCGTGCGCGCGCGCCGCACGGTGTCGCTCGACATCCCGGCCGGCGTCGAGACCGGACTGCGCCTGCAGCTTCCCGGCTCCGGCGAGGTCGGCCCGGCGGGCGGGCCCAACGGCGACCTGTACATCGAGGTCACCGTGCAGCCGCACGAGGTGTTCAGCCGCGACGGCGACGACCTGCTCGCGACCCTCGAGGTGTCGATGCCCGACGCGATCCTCGGCACCACGACGACGATCCAGTCGCTCGACGGCCCGGTCGACCTCGAGGTGCGGCCGGGCGTGCAGGCCGGCGACGTGCTCACGATCAAGGGACGCGGCATCACACCGCTGCGCGGCTCGCAGCGCGGCGACCTCAGGGTCGGCGTGCACGTGGTCACCCCCACGCGCCTCGATCACAAGGAGCGCGCCCTCATCGAGGAGTTCGCCAAGCGCACGAAGGCACCCGCGCCGAGGCTCGCGGAGTTCCACCAGGGCCTGTTCGCCAAGCTGCGCGACCGCTTCCGGAACGGCTGACCCGTGGCCCTGCACTTCCTCCTCGACCAGTCCGTCGACGCCGCCGCCGGCGAGACGGTGACCCTCACCGGCGCGGAGGCGCACCACGCCGCCACCGTGCGTCGGGTCAGGGTCGGCGAGGAGGTCACCGTCGGCGACGGCAGGGGAGCCTGGCTCACCGGCAGCGTCGCGTCGGTCGCGCCGCGCGAGGTGGTCGTGCGCATCGACGGACGCACGGATGCTGCGCCCCCGACTCCGCGCATCGTGCTGGTGCAGGCGCTGGCCAAGGGGGATCGCGACGAGCTCGCCGTCCAAGCGGCGACCGAGCTCGGCGTGGACGAGATCGTGCCCTGGCAGGCCGCGCGCAGCGTCTCGCGCTGGGACGCCGCGAAGGCGGACAAGGGGCGGGCGCGCTGGGCGACCATCGTGCGCGAGGCCGCAAAGCAGGCGCACCGCGCGTGGGTGCCGGAGGTGGCGGAGCTCACCACGACCGCGGCGCTGGCGGGCCGGGCGGCAGCATCCGTCGTCCTGATCCTGGAGCCGACGGCGACCGAGCCGCTCAGCGCGCTGGAGGTGGAGCCGGGGGAGGAACGCGACATCGTGCTGGTGGTCGGACCGGAGGGCGGGATCGCCCCGGAGGAGCTCGACGCCCTCGCCCACGCGGGCGCGCGACTCGTGCGCCTCGGCGACACGGTGCTGCGCACGTCTACCGCCGGACCCGCGGCGCTGGCCGTCGTCAGCACCGCCCTCGGCCGCTGGTGACGGTCCGTCCGCCTCGCCGAACCGGGCGAGGCTCACCGGCCGTCCCCGAGCCCGCCGAAGGGCCCCGTCGGTAGACTTGCCGCATGAGTGAGCCATCGATCTTCACGCGCATCCTGGACGGTGAGATCCCGTCCGAGATCATCGCAGAGACCGAGAACGCATTCGCCATCCGTGACATCGCCCCGCGGGCGCCCCTGCACCTGCTGGTGATCCCCAAGACCGACCAGTACCGCAACGTCGTCGAGCTGGCAGCCGGCGATCCGGAGCTCATGGCCGAGCTGGTGGGCCTGGCCAACACGCTGGCCGCCGAGCACGGCGACGGGGACTTCCGCCTCGTGTTCAACACCGGCCCCAACGCGGGCCAGACCATTTTCCACGTGCACGCCCATGTGCTCGGGGGAGCCCTCGAAGAGAAGAGTGTCGGTGCCTGATCAACCTGCTCATGAGACCGTGAGCGACCACGTCGAAGTCGACGGCGTCGCAATGGTGCAGCTGCTCGGTCCGCAGGACCGCCTGCTGCGGGTCGTCGAGAAGGAGCACCCGGACGTCGATGTGCACGTGCGCGGCAACGAGATCACCCTCACGGGCGAGGCACCGGCCGTCGCGGCCGCACGGACGCTTGTCGACGAGCTCGTCGCGATGACGAAGGCGGGCCAGTCGCTGGGCGAGGACGACGTCGCCTCGTCGAACCGCATCCTCCGGAGCGAGGGAGGACCCCGCCCGTCAGAGGTGCTCGGAGAGGCGATCCTCTCATCCCGCGGCAAGGTCATCCGCCCCAAGACCCTCGGCCAGAAGGCGTATGTCGACGCGATCGAGGAGAACACCATCGTGTTCGGCATCGGTCCCGCCGGTACCGGAAAGACGTACCTCGCGATGGCCAAGGCCGTGCAGGCGCTGCAGCGCAAGGAGGTCAGCCGGATCATCCTGACCAGGCCCGCCGTCGAGGCGGGGGAGCGGCTCGGCTTCCTCCCCGGCACGCTCACCGACAAGATCGACCCGTATCTGCGCCCGCTGTACGACGCGCTCAACGAGATGATGGACCCGGAGCTCGTGCCCAAGCTCATGGCGACCGGCACGATCGAGGTAGCGCCGCTCGCATACATGCGCGGCCGCACGCTGAACGACTCCTTCGTCGTGCTCGACGAGGCGCAGAACACCACGCCTGAGCAGATGAAGATGTTCCTGACGCGCCTCGGCTTCGGCACGCGGATGGTGGTCACCGGCGACATCACGCAGATCGACCTGCCGCAGGGCGCCTCCGGCCTGCGGCTCGTGACCCGCGTGCTCGGCGACATCGACGACATCCACTTCTCGTACCTCACGAGCGAGGACGTCGTCCGGCACACCCTCGTGGGCCGCATCGTCGACGCCTACAGCGAGTACGACGAACGCCGCCTCGCCGCGCGACGCGAGCGGGACGAGGCATCCGAGTTCGCCAACCGCGCTGAGCGGCGCGCCGCCACCGTGCGCGGCGGCGGACCCCGTGACCACCTTCCGAAGCGAGGACGCCCATGACCATCGAGATCGGCAACGAATCGGGCATCGCCGTCGACGAGACGGTGCTGCTGCGGCTCATGGAGCACAACCTCGCCGAACTGCACGTGAGCCCCGACGCCGACGTGGCCATCCTCCTGGTCGACGAGGGTGCGATGGAGGCACTGCACGTGCAGTGGATGGACGAGCCCGGCCCCACCGACGTGCTGAGCTTCCCGATGGACGAGTTGCGCCCCGGCACCGAGGACGCGCCCACGCCCGCGGGCCTCCTCGGCGACATCGTGCTGTGCCCGCAGGTCGCGGAGACGCAGGCGGTGGCCGCCAAGCACTCGACGCTGGATGAGCTCATCCTTCTCACCACGCACGGTCTTCTCCACCTCCTCGGCTTCGACCACGCCGAACCGGAGGAGGAGCGGGAGATGTTCGGACTGCAGCGCGAGCTCATCACCTCGTTCCAGGCATCCGAACGCCGACGACCCCGCGCATGACCGCCGCCCTCCTCCTCGTCGCTGCGGCCCTCCTGCTCGCGTTCGGCGCGCTCATGGTGGCGATCGACGCGGCGCTCAGCGTCACCTCCCGCGCCGATCTCGCGGAGCTCGGGGCGGACGGACGCAACGCGGTGTCGCTTCGCAAGATCGCGGATGACCCCGACGCGCATGCCAACGCGGTGATCTTCATCCGCGTGCTGGCCGAGACGACGGCCGCGGTGCTCGTCACCGTCGCGTTCACCGACCTCTTCAACAACATCTGGTGGGCGATGCTCGCCGCCGCGGTCCTGATGACGGGGGTCTCCTATGTCGTGGTGGGGGCGAGCCCCCGCACCGTGGGACGGCTCCACGCCAAGGGGCTCCTGCGCGGCGCCGCGCCCATCGTCCGCGGGGTGCGGATCATCCTCGGCCCACTCGCGCACGGACTCGTCGCCCTCGGCACCCGCATCACACCGGGTGCGTCGCGCGGATCGTCGTTCGCCTCCGAGGAACAGCTGCTCAGCATCATCGACGAGGCGGCCGAGAACGAGCTCATCGAGGAGGACGATCGGGAGCTGATCCACTCGGTGTTCGATTTCACCGACACGTTCGTGCGAGCCGTGATGGTGCCGCGCACGGACATGGTGACGGTGGATGCCTCGACCTCCACGCGGGAGGCGATGACGATCTTCCTCGAGAAGGGCGTCTCGCGCGTGCCGATCGTCGACGACGATGCCGACGATGTCGTGGGGGTGCTGTACCTCAAGGACCTCGTTCAGTTCGGCTTCCGCGACGAGAGCGGCTGGCGGGACGCGCCGATCAGCCGCATCTCGCGGCCGGCGGTCTTCGTGCCCGAGTCCATGAAGGCGGAGACGCTGCTGCAGCAGATGAAGCGCGATGCCGTCCACGTGTGCCTCGTGGTCGACGAGTACGGCGGCGTCTCGGGCCTCGTGACTCTGGAGGACCTCATCGAGGAGCTCGTCGGCGACATCTCGGACGAGTACGACCCGCGCGGCGAAGAGGTCACCGAGCTGGAGCCCGGCCACTACCGCGTGAGCGCCCGACTCGGCCTCGACGAGGTCGGCGACCTGTTCGGCCTCGAGCTCGAGGACGAGGACGTCGACTCGATCGGCGGACTCCTCGGCAAGGCCCTCGGCCGTGTTCCTCAGCCCGGCGCGACCGCCGAGTACGCCGGCCTGGTGCTCACCGGTGGGGCGTCCCGCGGGCGCGGACGCGGCATCTCGACGGTGTTCGTCGAGCGCGGCGACCCCGCACTGGACGTCAGCCGCTCGCCGCGCACCGGCGAGATCCGCATCGTGAGCCCCCGCACCGGTGAGATCCGGCTGCCCCGGAAGGAAGAGACGTCATGACCGAGAACGAGTCCGCGCCCGCACCCGGGCCCGATTCGCCCGCCTCCGCCGAGGGGCGCTCCGGATTCGTCACGTTCGTCGGCCGGCCGAACGTGGGCAAGTCCACGCTCACCAACGCACTGGTCGGCGAGAAGGTGGCGATCACGAGCGACAAGCCGCAGACGACTCGCCGCGCGATCCGCGGCATCCTGAATCGCCCCGGCGGCCAGCTGGTGATCGTCGACACCCCCGGACTCCACAAGCCCCGGACGCTCCTGGGCCAGCGTCTCAACGACCTGGTCGAGCAGGTGCTCGGCGATGTCGACGTCATCGGCTTCTGCGTGCCCGCGACCGAGAAGGTGGGCCCGGGCGACCGCCGCATCGCCGAGTCGCTGAACGGCTACGGGCGCGCCCAGAAGGTGGCGATCGTCACGAAGACGGATGCCGCCACCCGGGAGCAGATCACAAAGAGGCTGATCGAGGTCGACCAGCTCCGCGAGGACTGGGCCGCCGTCATCCCGCTGTCGGCCCTGACCCGTGACCAGCTCGACGTCCTGAGCGACGAGCTGCTCGCTCTCATGCCGGAGGGCCCGGCGCTCTACCCGGAGGGGGTCGTCACCGACGAGTCGACCGAGGACCGCATCGCCGAGATCATCCGCGAGGCCGCCCTCGACGGCGTGCGCGACGAGCTGCCGCACTCCATCGCGGTCGTCGTCGAGGATGTGGCGCGCCGCGAGGACTCCGACCTCACCGACATCTACGCCGACATCGTCGTCGAGCGCGACAGCCAGAAGGGCATCATCATCGGGCACAAGGGCTCTCGGCTGCGCGACGTCGGCGTCCGCGCCCGGGCCCAGATCGAACCCCTGCTGGGCACCAAGGTGTTCCTCAAGCTGCACGTGCGCATCGCGAAGGAGTGGCAGCGCGACCCCAAGCAGCTCGGCCGCCTCGGCTTCTGATCCGGTATCTCACCCGCCCGTCCGGGCCGCCGAGCGGGCGACGAGCCCTCGGATGCGTCATGCGGCGGCATCCGTTCGTCATCGGTTCGCGCTCCGCCCGAAACGGGGTGTAGCCTGATCCCATGCGCTTCCGCGGGCTTCTCCTTCTTAGCCGCCGCGACGAGACCTCGTTCTAGGGCCTTCCTCGTCGCGGAGCTTTTCGTTGGCCCGCATCATCAGGCATCGAGCCGCGCCCGTCGGGCCGACGCTCGGAACAGACGAGAGAAGCGACGACATCATGGAGAACACTCAGAAGCCCTCGGGCATGCCGACCCACAAGTATCGGCCGTTCCACGAGCAGATCACCGTGAATCTGCCCGACCGCACCTGGCCCGACCAGCGCATCACGACCGCACCGCGCTGGTGCGCCGTCGATCTGCGCGACGGCAATCAGGCGCTCATCGACCCGATGAGCCCTGAGCGCAAGCGCATCATGTTCGATCTGCTCGTGAAGATGGGCTACAAGGAGATCGAGGTCGGCTTCCCCTCGGCGAGCCAGACCGACTTCGACTTCGTGCGTCAGCTCATCGAAGAGGACCTCATCCCCGACGACGTCACCATCCAGGTGCTGACGCAGGCCCGCGAGCACCTCATCGAGCGCACCTACGAGGCCATCGCCGGCGCCAAGCAGGCCATCGTCCACCTGTACAACTCGACGAGCGTCCTGCAGCGCGAGGTCGTCTTCCGCACCGACGAGCAGGGCATCATCGACATCGCCCTCGAAGGCGCGCGACTGTGCCGCGAGTTCGAGAAGCGGGTCCCCGAGACCAAGGTCTTCTACGAGTACTCGCCCGAGAGCTACACCGGCACCGAACTCGAGTTCGCGCTGAACGTGTGCAATCAGGTGATCGAGATCTTCGAGCCGACGCCCGAGCGCAAGGTCATCATCAACCTGCCCGCGACCGTGGAGATGTCGACCCCGAACGTCTACGCCGACTCGATCGAATGGATGAGCCGTCGCCTGGCCCACCGTGAGAACGTCATCCTGTCGCTGCACCCCCACAACGACCGCGGCACCGCCATCGCGGCGGCGGAGCTCGGTTACATGGCCGGCGCGGACCGCATCGAAGGCTGCCTGTTCGGCAACGGAGAGCGGACGGGCAACGTCGACCTGGTGGCGCTCGGCATCAACCTGTTCACGCAGGGAATCGACCCGCAGATCGACTTCAGCGACATCGACCAGGTGAAGCGCACGGTCGAGTACTGCAACCAGCTGCCCGTGCACGAGCGCAGCCCGTGGGTCGGCGACCTCGTGTTCACGGCGTTCAGCGGCTCGCACCAGGACGCCATCAAGAAGGGCTTCGAGGCGATGGACGCCCGCGCCGCGGCGACCGGAGTGAGCGTCGACGATATCGAATGGGCGGTCCCGTACCTGCCGATCGACCCGAAGGACCTGGGCCGCTCGTACGAGGCGGTCATCCGCGTCAACTCCCAGTCCGGCAAGGGCGGCGTCGCGTACCTGCTAAAGACCGACCACTCGCTGGATCTGCCCCGGAAGTTGCAGATCGACTTCTCGGGCGTGGTGCAGGCCAAGACCGACGCCGAGGGCGGCGAGGTCACGAGCGACCAGATCTGGAAGATCTTCACCGACGAGTATCTGCCGTCTGAGAACGCCGACGAGCGCTGGGGCCGCTTCGAGCTGCTGGCCACCAGCACCCGCAGCGACCTGTCGGGCGACGTCGCACTCGACATCACGCTGCGCGACGGCGACGACCGGTTCGAGGCGTCCGGTCGCGGCAACGGGCCGGTCGCCGCGTTCCTCGAGATCGTCCGCGAACAGGGATTCGACGTGACGCTCTACGACTACGTCGAGCACGCCCTCAGCGCAGGCGGCGACGCACAGGCGGCCGCCTACATCGAACTCCAGGTCGATGGCGAGCGCCTGTGGGGCGTCGGCATCGACTCGGACATCTCGACCGCATCGCTCAAAGCGATCGTGTCGGGCGTGAACCGCGCCATCCGTACGCGGCAGCGGGCCGGGGCCCTCGCGGGCGTCTGAACGCGAACCGTCGACGGGTGTGCGCGGCTGATCCCGCGCGCACCCGTCGGTGTTCGCCAGGCATTCGGCGGGGTGGGTGGATGCCTCAGGGCTTGACGATCGGGATCGTCGAGGTCTCCACGGCGACCTTGCGGCGGTAGAGCGCGCGCTGCTCCGGCAGCGAGATGTCGAAGATGACCGCGAGCAGGCGGATCACCGTCGTCACGACGATGCCGATCACCGCGGCCAGGACCACGCTCGCGCCGAGCTGCTCGGCGATCGCGAGGACGAGGCATCCGATGCCCGCCGCCGCTGCGTAAAGGGAGCTGACGTGCAGGATCGCCACCGGAAGCCCCATGATCACATCGCGGAGGATGCCGCCGCCGACGGCCGCGCACACGCCGACGAACACGGCGGGCACGAGGGGGAGACCGAGTACGAGTGCCTTGCTCGTGCCGAACGCCCCGAACAGGCCGATGACGAGGGCATCGAGGCCGACGATGACGGCGTTGAGTCGCTGGAAGAGGCCGGCGAGCAGCATCCCGAGCAATGCCGCGCCCGCGGCGGTGAGCAGGTACCAGTTGCTCTGCAGGGTGGTCGGCGCGACGTTGAGAAGCAGGTCGCGGATCAGACCACCGCCCATCCCCATGACGATGCCGATGATCGTGACGCCGAGCAGGTCGAGCCGGCGTTCGCCGCGGAAGCCGGAGGCGAACAGTGCGCCCTGGATGCCGCCGAGACCCACGGCGACGAGGTCGGCCCACAGGGGGATCACGAAGACCGTCTCGCTCACCCCTCCATTGTCGACGGCGATCAGGGGATGTGCGTGCGCACCGCCGACAGGAAGCCGTCGAGATCGTCCGTCCACAGTCGCACCGCCTCGATGCGGTCGCGGCCCTGCGGGAGCCGTACGTCGAGCGGATGCTCGAGGCGGATCAGCACGTTGGTCTCATTCGCGATGCGTGCGGCGAAGGTGCGCCCGTCGGGCTCGTCCACGACGGCGGGCGCCTTGTCGACGCGCTGCGGGGAGCGCTCGACGGACTCCACCACGTCCCACGGCAGATCGAGATCGAGCTCCGCGCCCTGTCGCACCCGGATCCCTTCCGGCCCCACCGCGTGCGGCCGGGTCAGGTAGCCGAACAGGAGGCCGAGCATCCAGGTCACGCCCCAGATGCCGAGTACGAGGATCGGGATGCGAACCCAGACCCAGCGGTGGACGATGAGATCGACGATGGGGATCTCGACGGCGGACAGCACGATGAAGATCACCAGGAGCGTCAGCACCGGGGAGTGGTAGCGGAACGCGCTGGCGCCTGCGGCAACCCGCGGGCGACGGAACACGAGGCGGTAGATGCTCTGGTACACGCCGAGCTCCATGATCCACGCGCGACGGGCGAATGCGCGCAGCTTGGCCCGCCAGTCGCGCGGGCCACGAGCGGCGGGCGACTGCTCGGAGGGGGGCGGGCTTTCGCGCGGGGCGTCGACGGCGCTCACGATGGCGACTCCTCGTGCGTGCGGGCCTCGTACTCGGCGATGAGCTGCGTGAGGCGCTCGAGCACGTGCGTCAGTCCCCGCAGAGTCGCCTCGGCGGTCGCCTCGTCGAGCCCGTCGACGAGCTGCGCGCCGAGCTCGGTGTGCTCGGCGTCCATGGCCCGCATCGCCTCCTCCCCGCGCGGCGTCAGTGTGACGAGCACCGCTCGACGGTCATGCGGGTGGGGTTCGCGCCGGGCGAATCCGGTGGCCTCGAGCCCGTCGACGAGGGTTGTGACATTGCGGGGCGTGACCCCGAGCGCCGCCGCCAGCTCGGCCTGGGTGCGCGGGCCATCGTGGAAGACGAGCCACAGCACGTGGGTGCGGGCGGGCGTGAGGCCGCGGCGATCGAGCTCGCGCTCCTGGTCGGCGTGCAGGACACCGGACAGCGCGAGCAGGGTGTCGAGGATCTGTGTGCCGGACATAGTGAATATGATACAGCAGTTGATCGGGCGCACGCGCGGTGCCGCGTCGCCCGATCGCGCAGGAGCGCAGGGATAATTGACGCGTGCCCACCTACCGCGATGAAGTCGTGGTCCTGCGCACCCACAAGCTGGGGGAAGCCGACAGGATCGTGACGATGCTCAGCCGCCGTCACGGCAAGCTGCGCGCCGTCGCCAAGGGCGTCCGTCGCACCTCGTCGAGGTTCGGCGCACGCCTCGAGCCGTTCATGGTGGCCGACGTGCAGCTGTACCAGGGACGCTCGCTCGACATCGTCCAGCAGGCCGAATCGCTCGGCTCGTACGGCGCCGAGATCGTCGCCCACTACGACCGGTACACCTCGGCGCACGCCATGGTCGAGGCGGCCGACCGGCTCAACGAGGCGGAGGCCACTGCCCAGCAGTACCTGCTCCTCGTCGGCGGCCTTCGTGCGCTCTCGCGCGGCGAGCACGCCGCGCGCAGCGTGCTCGATTCGTACCTGCTGCGGGCGATGGCGCTGTCGGGCTGGGCGCCCGGCCTCGGCGAGTGCGCGCGCTGCGGGCGCCGGGGCCCTCACGACACCTTCGTCGCCCAGCAGGGCGGCATCGTCTGCCGTGACTGCGCCCCGACCGGGGCCGCCCGCGTCGACGCCGCCACCGTGTCGCTCCTGCAGTCGCTGATGGCGGGGGAGTGGGACGTGGTGGATGCTGCGTCCCCGGGATCGACCGCCGCCGCCTCGGGTCTCATCGCGGCTTACGCGCAGTGGCACCTCGAGCGCGGCATCCGTTCGCTCTCCCATGTCTCGGCAGCCCCGCAGGAAGGCCTCAGGTGACCCCGAAGCCCTATACGCACCGCGATGCGGTGCCGTACCGCCCCCTCGACTGGACCGGCGCGTACCCCCCGGAGTACCCGCGCGGCGCGGTGCCGAACCACGTGGCGATCGTCATGGACGGCAACGGCCGGTGGGCCAACCGTCGCGGTCTCACCCGCATCGAGGGGCATAAGGCAGGGGAGGCGGCGCTGCTGGACGTCGTCGCCGGCGCGATCCAGGCGGGGGTGAAGCACCTCTCGGTCTACGCCTTCTCGACCGAGAACTGGTCGCGCTCGCCCGACGAGGTCCGCTTCCTCATGGGGTACAACCGCGACGTGCTGCACCGGCGTCGCGATCAGCTCAACGAGTGGGGCGTGCGGATCCAGTGGGCCGGCCGAAAACCGCGTCTGTGGGGGAGTGTCATCAAGGAACTCCAGTTCGCCGAGCAGCTCACCACCGGCAACGACGTGCTGACGCTGACGATGTGCGTGAACTACGGCGGCCGCATAGAACTCGTCGACGCGATGCGCTCGATCGCCGATGACGTCGCGGCGGGACGCCTCAAGCCCTCAGCCATATCGGAGAAGCTCATCCAGCGCCGCCTCTATCGGCCCGACATGCCCGATGTCGACCTGTTCCTGCGTTCGAGCGGCGAGCAGCGCACGTCGAACTTCCTGCTGTGGGAGTCCGCGTACGCGGAGTTCGTGTTCCTCGACACCCTGTGGCCTGATTTCACACGCGAGGACTTGTGGCAGGGCATCGACACCTACCTCGGGCGCGATCGCCGATTCGGCGGCGCCGTGGACGCCCCCGACTCCTCGACGGCCTGAGCTGCGCCCCGGCGACCGACGGGGTATCCAGCGAGGGTTCGCGCCCTCATCATTGACGTGAGCCGCGCATGCGGCCGGTCAGGAGGCGCGAGATGGCGCTGTCACGGCCCCGGGTGGGCCTCGCCGGGATTGTGTGCCTCGGGGTCATGCTCGCCATCACGGGGTGCGGGACGACCGTGACCACCCAGGACGCGGGGCGCGTGACGCCGGCGAGCCCGTCCCCGTCATCTGATCAGACGAACGAGGGCACCCCCGTCGGCGAGGCCGAGGGCGGTGACGACCAGGGGCAGCCGGACTCCGACGGCGGCGAGGACCCTGCCCAGGACCGCGTCCGCACAGGTCCCGTCGCCCAGTACGGCGGTCCCGCGTACGGCGATCAGGGCACGGCCGAGGTCCTCGAGGCCGGGCTCTGGTGCAAGACGATCGCGGTGTTCTGGGGCGGTGATCCGGTACCGGAGGGCGTCAGCTTCACGTTCGAGGAGGCCGTGACCGACCGGCCGGGTCTGCAGGTGGACGGCGGCGTCTGCGGCACTCGCGGAGCGGATCGCTCGTGCCTGGGCATGGTGGTGAAGGCGAACGAGTCCGGCATCTTCTGCAGCCTCGTCCTGCGTCCTGCCGCCGACTTCCAGGACGGCACCGCGATCACCTTCCGCGGCACGCTCGAGTGTCCGACCGGGGAGATCTGCGACAAGGTTGCCGCGCGCGAGGTCGAGCCGGGCCCGCCGATCATCGTCGACGACCCGGAGCCGCCCGTCGAAGAGGAGCAGCCGCAGCAACAGCAGCAGGAAGAGGAGCAGCCGGGCGAGGAGCAGCCGACCGACTCGCCCGATACCGGCCCGTCGCAGCCCGGGGAGGAGAGCGGGTGACCGATCGCCCGGCGATCACGCCTTCCGAGCCGTCGGCGCCCGAGCAGGAGACGCCGCCGCGCGTCGAGCCGCGCCCGATCGAGCCCGGCCTGGGCTTCGAGAAGTGGATGGGCTTCCTCTCCTCGTTCGTGGCTCCGCTCACGCTGGTCACCGCGCTGCTCTTCTACTTCGGCTACGTCTCGACACGAGAGTTCTTCCGGTACTTCGGGGTCGACGTCGACATCATCGGCCTGAGCTCGCAGGAGTTCGTGATGCGCAGCCCCGGCGCGCTCTTCATCCCGGTCATGGTGCTCACCCTGCTCGCGGCCGCGGCGATTCTCGGCCATCGCGCCCTCCGCAAGTGGCTGCTCGCGCAGCAGCGCCGGGCGCAGCGCCGCGTGATCGGCATCCTCGCGTGGACGGGGATCGGTTTCATCCTCGCGGGTCTCGCTCTGGCGTTCCTCGTGCCGTTCCTCCCGGGCTGGACGTACGGGCAGCTCCTCACCCCGCTGTTCCTCGCGATCGGCGCCGGGCTCGCCGCCTACGCCTCCGCCACGGTGCGCGCGCTCGACCCCTCGGGCGGCGGGCGCGGCGTCGTCGTGCTGCTCGTGCTCGTGATGATCGCCGGCACGTTCTGGTCGACCGCGACCATCGCGCAGTGGTGGGGGCTCGGTCAGGCGCGCTCCTTGGCCGCCGACCTCACGACGCTTCCCGCCGTCGTGCTCGACACGCGCGAGCGGCTCTACCCGGGCAATGACGACATCACGTTCCAGCAACTCGGGGACGAGGCATCCGTCGGAGATCCTGCGGCCGCGCCGCAGACGTTCGGGTACCGCTACTTCGGCCTTCGACTGCTGGCACAGGGCGGCGGACGCCTGTACCTCGTGCCCGATTCCTGGTCGCCGGATGCCTCGACCCTGGTCGTGCCGTACGACGACGTCCGGGTGAGGTTCCGCTTCGTGCCCGACGCCGATCCGCCGGCTCCCTGAGGATCCGCACCACGCCGACGCATTCGGCGGAATAGATGCGCGGACGCGCGCGGTTGACCTGAGCATGACGGACGCCATCAAGATCGACGTGTGGAGCGACATCGCCTGCCCCTGGTGCTACATCGGCAAGCGGAATCTGGAGAACGGGCTGGCCGCGGCATCCGCCGACGACGACGCCCCAGCCGTGGAGGTCACGTACCACTCCTTCGAGCTGTCGCCCGACACGCCCGTCGACTTCGAAGGCGATGAGCTCGACTTCCTCGCCAAGCACAAGGGCATGCCGCGGGCGCAGGTGCAGCAGATGCTCGAGCGCGTGACCGGCGTCGCCGCCGACGCGGGCCTCGAGTACCGCTTCGACCTCCTCAAGCACACCAACACCGTGAAGGCCCACGAGCTCCTGCACTTCGCCAAGGAGCAGGGGCGCCAGCTCGAGCTCGCCGAGCGCCTGATGTCCGCGTACTTCACCGAGGGGCGCCACCTCGGTCGCGAGGACGAGCTCGTCCACCTCGCGACGGATGCCGGACTCGACGCCGACGCCGCGCGCGAGGCCCTGCAGAGCGGCCGCTATCTCGACGCAGTGCGCGCCGACCAGGCGCAGGCTGCGGCCTACGGCATCAACGGGGTGCCCTTCTTCGTGGTCGACGGCAAGTACGGCGTGTCGGGGGCGCAGCCGGCCGAGGCCTTCGCTCAGATCGTGCGGCAGGTGTGGTCCGAGCACCGCGAGCCCGCCGACGTCGACGCCTGAGCCCTGAACGAGAACGGGCCGCCGCGAGCAATCGCGGCGGGCCCGTGTGTCTGCGGATCAACGGGGCAGGTTCGCCTCGATGACCTCGACGACCGCCGGGTCGTCGGGCTTGACGTTCGGCCGGAAGCGATGGATGCCACCTCCCGGCGTCAGCACGAACTTCTCGAAGTTCCAGACGATCGGGCCTTTCTTGCCCTCGGCATCGCGCGACTTCTTCAGTGCCTTGTAGACCGGGGCCGCTCCAGGGCCGTTCACCTTCACCTTGTCGAAGACCGGGAAGGTGACGCCCCACGTCACGGAGCAGTACTCCAGGATCTCGTCCATCGACCCCGGTTCCTGTCCCATGAACTGGTTGCAGGGGAACCCCAGCACCGTGAAGCCGCGGTCGGCGTAGGCACGCTGCAGCTGCTCGAGCTGCTCGTACTGGGGGGTCAGCCCGCACTTCGAGGCGACGTTGACGATGAGCAGCACGCGGTCGCCGTAGTCCGAGAGGGTGGCGGTGCCGCCGTCGGCGGTGTGGAAGGGGATCTCGCGCAGGTCGGTGAGCGTGGCCTCGGTCATCTCCTCAGGCTAAGCCCTCTGCACAGAGTGCGGCCGTTCAGCCAAGGGACGGATTCCTGTTAGAGAATGGAACGCGTGACGACTGCCCTCGCCCCCGCGCCGACGCTGCGCATCGGGCCCATCGAACTCGACGCGCCCGTGGTGCTCGCGCCGATGGCGGGCATCACGAACACGGCGTTCCGGCGGCTGTGCCGCGAATACGGCGCCGGTCTGTACGTCAGCGAGATGATCACGACGCGTGCTCTGGTCGAGCGCAACGCGACGACGATGCGCCTGATCACGCATCACGAGTCCGAGACCCCGCGCTCGATCCAGCTCTACGGGGTCGACCCCGCGACGACCGAGGCCGCGGTACGCCTGCTCGTCGAGGAGGATCGCGCCGATCACATCGATCTGAATTTCGGATGCCCCGTTCCCAAGGTGACCCGCAAGGGCGGAGGAGCGGCGCTGCCGTGGAAGCTCGGTCTGTTCCGCGACATCGTGGAGCGCGCCGCCCGCGCCGCCGGTGACATCCCCCTCACGGTCAAGATGCGCAAGGGCATCGACGCCGACCACCTCACCTATCTCGATGCCGGACGCATCGCCGAGGACGCGGGTGTGGCCGCCGTCGCCCTGCACGCGCGTACGGCCTCGGAGTTCTACTCGGGTGAGGCGGACTGGTCGGCGATCGCCAAGCTCAAAGAAGCGGTCACCGGTGTCCCCGTGCTCGGAAACGGCGACATCTGGTCGGCCGGCGACGCGGTGCGCATGATGGAAGAGACCGGCTGCGACGGGGTCGTCGTCGGCCGCGGATGCCTCGGGCGTCCGTGGCTGTTCGGCGACCTTGCCCGCGCACTCGGCGGTCCCGGTGCGGCGCCGGCCGAGCCGGTCGATGCGACCCTCGGCTTCGTGTCGCAGGCGTTCCGCCGCCACGCCGAGCTGCTCGTGGAGTTCTTCGAAGACGAGGACCGCGGCTGCCGCGACATCCGCAAGCACGTCGCCTGGTACTTCAAGGGCTACCCGGTGGGGGGCGAGCTCCGCGCGAGCCTCGCAACCGCGTCGAGCCTCGCCGAGATCGACGACCTGCTCGCGACGCTCGACGCCGATGCGCCCTACCCGGGTGCCGCCGCCGAAGGTCAGCGGGGGCGCGCCGGCACCCCGAAGCGCCCCGCACTGCCCGACCGCTGGCTCGAGTCGCGCGAGCTCACTGCCGAGGCCACCACCGCCATCGCCGAAGCGGAACTCGACCACAGTGGCGGGTGACCTCGCCGGCGCGTCCGATCGCCCGGAGGGCTACGACGACGCCGATGCCGCCCGATTCCACGCCGAGCGCCACCGATCGCAGCGCGACGACTTCGCGCGCGACCGCGCCCGCGTGCTGCACTCGGCTGCGCTGCGCCGGCTGGCCGCCAAGACGCAGGTGCTGAGCCCCGCGAGCCCGGCCGACTTCGCGCGGAACCGCCTGACGCACTCGCTCGAAGTCGCCCAGGTCGGTCGCGAACTGGCGACCGCACTCGCCCTCGCCGCCGACGTCGTCGACACCGCCTGTCTCAGTCACGACCTCGGGCACCCGCCCTTCGGACACAACGGCGAACGAGCCCTGAACGAATGGGCCGAGGACTTCGGCGGCTTCGAAGGCAACGCGCAGACCCTGCGCATCCTCACGCGCCTCGAGCCGAAGGTGGTCGACGCCGACGGGCGCAGCTTCGGCCTCAACCTGACGCGGGCGAGCCTCGACGCCGCCTGCAAGTACCCGTGGACGGCCGATCACCCTCTCCCCGACCCCGGCGGTCGCCTCAAGTTCGGCGTCTACCCCGAGGACGAAGAGGTGTTCCGCTGGGTCCGCGCCGGTGCACCTGGGCGCCTGCGCTGCATCGAGGCCGAGGTCATGGACCTCTCCGACGACATCGCCTACTCGGTCCACGACTTCGAGGATGCGGTGGTCAACGGGTACCTCGATCCCGCTCGACTGGTCGACCCCCGCGAGCACGAGTGGCTCCTCACCGCGATCCAGTCCTGGGTGGGGTTCGACTTCGCCCGCGACGAACTCGAGGACGCCCTGTTCCGGCTCACCCGGATGCCGGAGTGGATCGATTCCTTCGACGGCACCCGCGCGGCGCTGGCGCGCCTCAAGAACCTCACATCCGACCTCATCGGCCGTTTCGCGCGTGCCGCGACGACGGCGACGCGCGAGGCGTACCCGACCTCGGTGCTGACGCGTTATCGCGGGCATCTCATCGTGCCCCGCATCGTCGAGACCGAGATGGCGGTGCTCAAAGGCATCATCGGCGCCGCAGTCGTGTCGATCGAAGGACGCAAGGACCTCTACAAGGAGCAGCGTCGCGTCCTCAAGCGTCTCGCGACTGCGCTCTGGGAGCACCCCGAGTCGCTCGACCCGCTGCACGCGGAGGACTTCGCCGCGGCCGAGACGGATGCCGCGCGCCGCCGTGTCGTCGTCGACCAGGTCGCGAGCCTCACCGACCAGCTCGCGATCGCGTGGCACGGGTCCCTCGTCGAACCCGTCGACGCAGCATCCGTCGGAGTATGGGCACCGGGCGCACGGCCCATGGACACGGCGTCGCGAGCCTTCCGCGCTTCCGGAGCGCGCTGATGGCGGGGCGCATCCGCCAGGCGGACGTCGACGAGGTCAAGGCACGCACGAACATCGCCGACATCATCGGGGAGCGGGTCGCGCTCAAGTCGGCGGGCGTCGGCTCGATGAAGGGGCTGTGCCCCTTCCACGACGAGCGGAGCCCGAGCTTCAACGTGCGCCCGCAAGCCGGCTTCTACCACTGCTTCGGCTGCGGCGAGTCGGGCGACGTGTACTCGTTCCTCCGCGCGATGGACCACGTGACGTTCACGGAGGCCGTCGAACGGCTGGCCGGCCGCATCGGATACGCCCTGCACTACGAGGACGGCGGCGCCGCCCCCGAGCACACCGGCCGCGCGCGCCTGTACGCCGCGAACGCCGCGGCGGCGGAGTTCTTCCGTTCCCAGCTCATGACGCCCGAGGCCGACATCGCACGACGCTTCCTCGGTCAGCGCGGATTCGACGCGGGCGCCGCCGCCCACTTCGGCGTCGGATTCGCGCCCAAGGGCTGGGAGGGCATGACCAAGGCGCTGCGCGCAAAGGGGTTCACCGACGAGGAGCTCTCCTCCGCCGGCCTCGTGTCGCAGGGGCAGAGAGGCGTCTACGACCGGTTCCGGGGGCGGGTGATCTGGCCGATCCGAGACGTCACGGGGCAGGTGATCGGGTTCGGGGCGCGGAAGCTCTTCGACGACGACAACGGCCCGAAGTACCTGAACACGCCCGAGACGACGATCTACAAGAAGGCGCAGGTGCTCTACGGGCTCGACCTCGCCAAGCGCGAGGTCTCGCGCCAGCACCAGGTCGTGGTGGTGGAGGGCTACACCGACGTCATGGCGTGCCACCTCGCCGGCATCACGACCGCGATCGCGACCTGCGGCACGGCCTTCGGCTCCGACCACATCACGGTGCTCCGGCGCGTGATGGGCGACGACTCGACCGCGGGCGAGGTCGTCTTCACGTTCGACCCCGATGCTGCGGGGCAGAAGGCAGCGCTGCGCGCCTTCGCCGATGCCAAGCGATTCAACGCGCAGACCTATGTCGCGACCGGTCCGGAAGGGCTCGATCCGTGCGATCTGCGTCTCGCCCGCGGCGACGGCGCCGTGCGGGCGCTGCTCGAGACGAAGGTGCCGATGGTCGAGTTCGTGCTCGACCAGCGCATCTCGGGCTACGACCTGCGAACCGTCGAAGGGCGGGTCGGGGCACTGCGGACGGCGGCTCCGGTCGTCGCCGAGCTGCGCGACCCGCTTCTGCAGCCCGAGTACGTGCGCGTGCTCGCCCGACGACTCGGCATGGACACCGAGGATGTCCGTCGCGAAGTCGAGCGCGCGGGGCGGAGCAACGGGGGCGGACGACGCGATGCGGCCCCCGGTGCCGCGGAACCGCCGGAGGCGGCCGATGAGGGAGCTCTGCGCGTCACGCTGGCAACCCTTCCGCGTACGCCCGACGTGGGGATCGAGCGCGATGCTCTGATGGGCGTGCTGCAGTTCGGCCACCGTATGGATCCGTCGCTCGTCGCACGCGCGCTCGACCTGCCGTTCCGGCATCCGGCTCTCGATGCCGTGCGTATCGCCGTGCGGGACGCTCCGGGGATGCAGCGCCCCGGTTGGTCGGTGGATGCTGTCGCCGCCGTCCGGGAGCCGTACCGCTCGCTCGCCGCGGAGCTTCTCGCGGCCGACTTCCCGGCTCTCAGCGACGACGAGGCGGTCTCTTCGGCGAGCGATCTCGCCCGCCGCCTGGTCATTCGCGGGTTCGACCGCGAGAAGGCGGAGCTGCTCGGAGCGATCCAGCGCGTGCCCGCCGACTCGGAAGAGGGCCGCGCGATCCGGCTGCGCCTGCGGGAGCTCGATGCCAGGCGTCAGGCTCTGGCCGACGAGGGATCCTGATCGAGTCCCGTCGGCTGGCGTCGCCGCCGGTCGCAGGGCAGGATGAGGGCATGACTCGCCGACGAGACGCTGATGTCGCGATCGACTGCTCCGATCTGTCGATCGCGCGTTCGGGCCGCGGGGGTCCTGCGCAGCGGGTCGTCGACGGGGTGTCGTTCCGGTTGCCGCACGGCGGCATCCTCGCGCTGATGGGACCCACAGGCTCCGGCAAGTCGTCGCTCGCGGCGGTGCTGGCCGGCGCCGAGGAACCCGGCCTCGCCGTCGTCGGGGGCCGCGGCCTCGTCGAGGGCGTCGCGGTGCGGCGCCCCGGTCGCGCTCATCGCTATCTCACGTACTATGCCGGTTACGTCCCGCAGTCCGCCGGGGCCCGTCTTCCGGCGCGTCTGACCGTCGCCGAGGTGATCGGCGAGCCGATCACGAGTCGCGACCGGCGCGTCAGCTCGCGCGCACTCGCGGTGCGGGTGGCGTCACTCCTCGACGAGCTGATGCTGCCGCTGGGGGCTGCGCCCAAGTACCCCTACGAACTCAGCGCAGGGATGCGTCAACGCGTCGCGCTGGCCCGGGCACTGGTGCTGCAGCCGCGCGTGCTGATCGCCGACGAGCCCTTCGCCAATATGGACGTCGAGGTGCGCAAGGCGGCACGCGAGGCGGTGCTCCGCCGCCGGCGCGAACTCGACATGGCCGCCCTCGTCGTGACCAACGAGCAGGACGTCGTACGCGAGCTCGACGCGGACGTCCTCGTGCTGCGAGCGGGCCACGCGGTCGCCTTCGGACACGGCACCCAGGATCTGCTGTGGACGCCGGACGGCCAGGCCGATCGACGCGCGGTCGGCTACTGACCCGCCCGCGTGGTCATGAGCACGGGTTGAGCTTTGCTAGTATGGACTGGTTGCCCGCACGAGAGTGCGGAACATTCCTCCATAGCTCAATTGGCAGAGCAATCGGCTGTTAACCGATAGGTTCTTGGTTCGAGTCCAAGTGGGGGAGCGAAGGCCTCGGGGCTCCACCCCCGAGGCTTTCTTCGTCTCCGGGACCACACCGAGGAGTGCACATGGCGGCTCGCGCGAAGCCCTCGCCGCGACTGGCCGTCGAGGGCGGCGTCCCCGCCCCGGCGCCCATCTACCGCTCTGTCACGCTGCTGATCGCACTCGGGGTGTTCGGCGCCGCCGTCCTCTGGGTCGGGCTCATCGTCCTGCTCGGCGGCGAACCGTGGATGTTCCCGTTCTCCGCGCCGGCACCCTGGCTCTTCCTCGCGCTCGTGCCGTCAGTCATCGCGATCCTGCTGGCGGTCCGGGGCATCGCGCTGTGGGCGCTCCTCTTCGCCGCGGTGAGCGTGTGGCTCGTGCCCACGGGCCTCGCGACGATCGCGGTCGTGCTGGTCGCGCTCTGGACCGTGCGCGGCATCCGGAGTCAGTGGGCGGCCCACGATCTCGACTGCGTCATCGCGACCGCCGCCGCGCACGGGCTTCCCGTTCTGGTCGTGCAGCACGTGGCGGGCAAGGCGCGGGCTCGCAAGACCACCGACACGACGCAGGTGCAGGTGCGCGACGTCGACACCGGCGAGCTCTCGACGGCCCACGTCTGGGGCCCGATGACGACGGGTACCACTTTCGTGCGCCAGGGGATGAACGTCATCGCGCAGGCTCCGCCCGGAGCCGACGCGGACCTGCGCCGCTGGGTCGAGCGTCAGAACCGCCGGAGCGCCGCGGCGAACGCCGCCTGACCCCCCACCGACGCGGCACCGCCTGACGAACGCGGAAGCCGTGCCCGGATCGTACGGACCACCCGGGTCACGGCTCGCGGCGCCTCAGAGCTTCGTCAGGAGCTCCTGCATCTCGGCGATCTCGGCCGTCTGGTCGTCGATCACGCGCTGGGCGAGGGCGAGCACATCCGGATCCTCGCCGTCGTCGAGGGCGGCCTCGGCCATCTCGACCGCGCCCTCGTGGTGCACGATCATCTGCTCGAGGAAGAGCCGGCCGGCCTCCTCGCCGTCGGCCTCACGCAGCGCAGTCATGTCGGCCTCCGACATCATCCCGCCGCCGTGATCCATGCCGCCGGCAGCGGCGGTGTCGTGGGGGACGCCCCACTCATCGAGCCACCCCTGCATGAGCTCGATCTCCGGGCCCTGGGCCCCCTTGATCCGCTCGGCCAGCTCGCTGACGCGGCTGTCCACGCCGTCGTCCTCGAGGATCACGTCGGACATCTCGATCGCCTGTTCGTGGTGCGGGATCATCATGACCACGAACATCTGGTCGGCCATCGACACGGCACTCGCAGAGCCCGACGGCATCGGCGACGCGTGGTCCATCCCGGGCATCGAACCCGGTCCGCCGGACCCGTTCGCACACCCCGCCAGCCCGAGGGCGATGGCGAGGGGGAGTGCTGCGAGGAGGGCGCGTGTGCGGTGGTGATTCATTTCTTCCTCGTCGCGTCAGGCGTCGAGGTCGTCGATGCCCGGAGTCCAGGAGCTGCCCGGCCGGCCCCAACCGCGCTTTCGCGCGATCTTCTGCACGGTCTTCCAGTCGCCGTCGTCGAGGCGGTCGACGTACAGGATGCCGTCGAGGTGGTCGAACTCGTGCTGCATGATGCGCGCGCGCCAGCCGTCGACCTGGATGCGGACGGGCTCGCCCTCGAGGTCCGTGCCCGTCACGAGCACCTCGTCGGATCGACGCAGCGCGAACCGCTCGCCGGGGAACGACAGGCAGCCCTCCGACTCTTCGTCGGGATCGGGTGCACCGGGCTCGAGGGGCTTCATCCACAGCACGGGGTTGATGATCACGCCGCGCCAGGGCTCACCGTCGTCGTCGGCGTAGGTGTACGTGTAGATGCGCAGGGGCACACCCACCTGTGGGGCCGCGAGACCCACACCGGGCGCGGCATCCATCGTCTCGAACATGTCGGCGACCAGCGTGCGGATCCCGTCCGTGATCTCTTCGACGGCGGACGCGGGGGAGTGCAGGACGGGATCGCCCATGATGCGAATCGGGAGAACAGCCACGCCCTTGAGCCTATCGACAGGCACCTGCGGCTAGTGTCGATACGTGGTGTGGACTGCGGTGGAACTCGAGGACATCGGCGATCAGCTGGTCGGCGTGTTCCAGAACCCGAACATCCTCATCGGCATTCCCCTGGCGCTCCTCGGCGCCGTGTTCATGTCGTTCGGCGCACAGTACCAGCACCGCGGCGTGACGAAGGTCGAGCGTCTCTACGGCTCCCAGACCAACGGCGGACTGGGCGCGAATCACCTGCTGAAGCTCCTCGCACGACCGTCGTGGGTGATCGGCACCGTCATGCTGGGGCTCGCCATCGTGTGCCAGCTGTGGGCACTCGCCTTCGCCCCGCTCATCGTGGTTCAGCCTCTCGGAGCGATCGCCCTCGTGATCACGACGCTGCTGAACGCCCAGATCAGCGGCCACAGGCCGACGAAGCGCTCCCTCATCGCGATCGCGGCGTGCGTGGGCGGCATCTTCGTCTTCGTCACGATCGCGGCGCTCTTCGCGACAGAGAAGCCGGTGTCGAACGGACAGCTCATCACGATCCTGGTGCTGCTCGGCATCGTCACCGTCGTCTTCGCTGGTCTGTGGATCTGGCTGCGCTCGCGCATGGGGGCGCTCTTCTACATCATCGCCGCGGGAGTCATCTACGGCTTCGTCGCGACGCTCGCCAAGGTCGTGATCGTTCGCATCCAGGCGAGCGACTTCAACTGGCTCACCTTCACGTGCCTCGCCGCTCTCATCGCGGGAGCCATCGTCGGCGCGTACTTCGTGCAGAACGCGTACGCCTCAGGTCCTCCCGACCTCGTCGTCGCGGGCCTCACGGTGATCGACCCCATCGTCGCGATCTTCATCGGCCTGACCGTTTTGCAAGAGGCCGCCGGGGCACCGCTCTGGGTCTACATCTCCTTCGCAGTGGTCGGCGCGGTCGCGGTGTGGGGCGTCTTCCAGCTGGCTCGCCATCATCCGCAGGTGCTCAGCGAGAGCCAGGAGCTTCCGATCGAGCGGGGCAGCAGTGGCGACACGACGGATGCTGCGCATCCGCACACCGCATCCATCAAGGTGACCGAGGCCGTGGCCAAGGTGTGGCCTGAGCCGCCCGTGAAAGACCCTGCCGACGGGCCGGAGGGCAGGACAGGCAGGTAGGCTCGTCCACGCACTCATCAGTGCGCGGGGCGGTGGCCAAGCTGGTCAAGGCAGCGGGCTCATAACCCGACGATCGTGGGTTCAAGTCCCACCCGCCCTACCAAGACAACGATGCTCGCGTGTGGATCGACCCACAGGGTCGATCCACACGCGAGCATAAGGTGACCTGCAGCTTCCCTGAGCTGTGCGTCATCAGTCACCGGTATCGCCACCACCGCGCAGGAGCTTCGCCGGGTGATCGTGTCCGTGGCTGGTGAAACCGTAGAACGCCGGGAGGAGCAGGAACACCGCCGATGCAACCAGGGGGTGGATGAGAACGCCGGCGATTCCGGCGGCAAGGTACAGAACCACCCCGATCAGGGCCCGCGGGCGTTCGTGGGCGAAGTAGGAGTCGTCCACTTCCTCCTTGGTGAGTTCCGGATGCCGTGCCAGGTAGGAGAAGAAGAACAACCAGGCCAGGCACAGCAATGCCCCGACGAGCGCATAAAGCGCGACCGCGACCTTCTCGTCGGCGACGTTGCCTGTCCTGGCCGTCTCCGCGATGACCGCAGTGGGCCACGGGACCAGCGCGAGCGTCGCGAGGATCCCCAGGTTCGCCCACTGCAGACCGATGTCCATCTCGCGGATGCGTGTGAACGCGGCCTTGTGGTTCAACCAGATCACAGCGAGATAGATGTAGGAGGCGGCGTACGCCAGGTAAGTGGGCCACTCGTCGAGGAGTCCGGCGAGCAGGCCGCCCGGATCGGTCTCAGGTGGCCGAAGATCCAGCACGAGCAGGGTGATCACGATCGCGATGACGGCGTCGCTGAATGCCACGGCCCGAGCCGGGTCCGCCCGGGTGGACGCCCTCCTTCTGCGGGCCTGCTGTCGATCCTCGTGCACGTTGTCCGCCCTCCTGCGCGAGAAGGCGTGAATGCCCTCGGGTCGCCGCCGTCCGCCACGCTCCGCCGCCGCAGGTCGAGTCCCGGCACCATTCGCAGATGGCGACGACGAGCACCCAGCGTGCGCGTCCTCCTCGGGGCTCACAGAGGGGGTTCACAGAACACGGCGACAGGAGGACAATGCACGGCGGCCACCGCCCGTCAGCACGCGGTCGATGTCGACCCGTTCTGGCCAGGATCACGGACGGATGAGAAATTCGTTCATACCCCTAACTTTCGGAGGGGGACCCCATGACGCGCGACTCGATTTGGCTGTAGCGTCAGCCACATCAACTGTCCCTGGCTCCTGATGGAGGCGAACAATGAAGTTCCTGCAGAGGCTCGGCAGGTCGATCATGCTCCCGGTGGCTGTGCTGCCGGTGGCGGCGATCCTGGTCGGCATCAGCAACTGGATCAAAGGCACGATCGGCGGTGGAGTCGTCGTCGACTTCCTGTACACAGCCGGCGTCTCGCTCCTCGACAACCTCGCTCTGCTGTTCGCCATCGGCATCTCGATCGGCATGGCGAAGAAGTCGGACGGCACCTCCGCACTCGCGGGTCTGGTGTCGTGGCTCGTGATCACCACGCTCCTCAAGCCCGAGTCCGTGGCGCTGTTCACTGGCGTCGAGGACGTCAATGACGTGCCTGCCGCCTTCCTCAAGGTGCAGAACGTCTTCATCGGCATCATCTGCGGTCTCATCGGCGCCTGGACCTACGACCGGTTCAAGGACACGAAACTCCCAGACGCGTTGGCGTTCTTCTCCGGCAAGCGATCGGTGGCGATCGTCACCGCGGGCATCTCCCTGGTCGTTGCGGTCGTCCTGCTCTTCGTCTGGCCGTGGGTCTACGGCGGGCTGGTCACGTTCGGCGAGTGGATCTCCTTCCTCGGTCCGTGGGGAGCGGGAATCTACGGCTTCCTGAACCGACTGCTCATCCCGATCGGCCTCCATCACGCACTCAACTCGGTGTTCTGGTTCGACGTGGCCGGCATCAACGACCTCAACAACTTCGCCGCAGGCACCGGCACCTACGGTGTCACCGGACAGTACATGACCGGCTTCTTCCCCATCATGATGTTCGGTCTTCCCGGTGCCGCGCTCGCGATGTATCTGACGGCCAAGACCACGCGCAAGAAGATCACCTACGGCATCCTGCTCAGCGCCGCCGTGTCGTCGTTCTTCGTCGGCGTGACCGAGCCGCTGGAGTTCTCGTTCATGTTCCTCGCCCCTGTGCTGTATCTCGTGCACGCGATCTTCACCGGCATCTCGATGGCGATCAGCGCGATACTGCCGGTGCGGATGGGCTTCGGGTTCTCCGCGGGCTTCGTCGACCTCGTCCTCAACTGGACGAACCCGATGGCGCAGAACCCGTGGCTGATCCCCGTCATGGGCGTCTTCTGGTTCTTCGTGTACTTCGGAGTGTTCTACTTCTTCATCAAGCGGTTCAACCTCAAGACGCCGGGCCGCGAAGACGAGAACATCCTCGAAGAGGGCACGGACCTCGACACCCATTCCGCCGACGACAAGTACCTCATCACCGGCGGCCGCTTCATCGACGCGCTCGGCGGCAAGGAGAACATCCTCGAGCTCGACAACTGCGCGACTCGCCTGCGCATGGAGATCCAAGACCCCGGCAAGGTCGATGAAACGGCGCTCAAGCGAGCAGGTGCGGCCGGCACGATGAAGCCCGGCGGCAAGTCGGTGCAGGTGATCTACGGCACCAACGTGCAGTTCGTGAAGGATGCGATGGAGCAGATCATGTCGGGACGCGCCGAGGCACCCGCCGCGGCGGAGCCCGAACCTGCGATCGCACCGGCTGCGGGCGGCACAGCGGTGCTCACCGACACGCCGGCCACGACCACGGTGCGCCTGCGCCAGCCGCTCGAGGGCACGGTCGTGCCGCTGTCGGCGGTTCCCGACCCGACGTTCGCGCAGGGGATCATGGGACCCGGAGCCGCGATCGAGCCGACCGGGGACACGGTCGTCGCCCCCGCTGACGGCACGATCGGCGCCACCTTCGACAGCAGCCACGCGGTGGCGCTCGTGCTGGACGACGGCACGGAGCTCCTGATCCACGTCGGCATCGACACGGTGGGCATGAAGGGCGACGGCTTCCAGACCCTCGTCGAGAAGGGGCAGAAGGTGACGGCGGGAACGCCGCTGCTGCGCTTCGACCTCGCGAAGATCCAGGCCGCGGGACACCCTTCGATCACCCCGGTGATCGTGCTCAACAACGAGAACGCGGCCGTCACGTTCGAGTGACGCCCGCGTCGCGCAGTCGGTGAACGGGACGGATGCCTCGACCCCGAGGCATCCGTCCCGTTCTCACATCGCGTTGCCGATGTAGGAGTACTTGACGAAGACCTCGGGGGC
The DNA here is from genome assembly GCF_019511645.1 of Microbacterium ureisolvens. Taxonomy (GTDB): domain Bacteria; phylum Actinomycetota; class Actinomycetes; order Actinomycetales; family Microbacteriaceae; genus Microbacterium; species Microbacterium ureisolvens_A. Next base: position 426,331 of record NZ_JAEUAX010000001.1, read on the forward strand.
GAGTCCCGCCTCTTCGAGCACGCCCTGCACGGCGCTCAGCATGTAGCTGGAGTCCCAGCCCATGTACAGGGAGTGCTCGTCGTCGAGGCGGTCCCACTGGCCGTTCCAGGACTGCGCCGTGTAGACCGGACCGCCCCGACGTGCGCTGTAAGCGACGACCGAGTCGCGGGAGTCCGCCCAGAGCCGCTTGAAGACGCGGTTGAAGAGGTACTTGACGTCGGGCACCTCCCAGTGCTCGCCGCAGTACTCGACGTACGACCACTCCCGGTGCCAGCCCGGAGGCCAACCGCGGCGGCGGACGGCATCGAGGATCGGGGTCAGGCCGTCGTCGTCGATGGCCGGACCGCCCGGCCGCTTCCAGATCTGGACGAACCGTTCCGTGAGCCGAAGGGATCGCTCGGCGATCGCCGCCGTGCCCCAGGAAGGCAGATCGGCGAGCTCGGCCGTGGTGGCGACGGAGCTGCGTGCGTACAGTGCCTGCTTCTCGGGGAACGAGCGATCGAACGCGCGCAGCGCGAGGTCCTCCTCGAGGACCGTGAGGTTGCCGATCGTGTTCGCGAGAGCGCGGTGGCTGTTCTGCTCGTCGTCGCTGTACGACGCCCACTCGCGTACCCCGTCGCCCGACCATCCGTCGGCGGGGGCGAGCGGGAAGATGTGCTCGACGTCGAGTCCGCCGGCCCCGTCGACGCCGGCGATCCGGCCGAGGACGTAGGCGGCGTGGGGGAGCTCCGAGTACTTGAGAGCCACCGCGACCCGTTCGTCGGAGGGGGTGATGCGCGAGATCGCCGCCACGAGCGCTTCGGCGCCCTCTTCGCGCGCGCGGCACAGGCGGGCGACCAGGCGATCCACGCCGGTGCCGACCACGGCGCGGCGCACCAGCAGCGACTGCACCATCTCCAGCGTCTCGATGAGTTCGCTGTGGCCGACCGACCCCAGCTCGAAGTCGCGGTACGTCCGCATCACGAGCGGATACATCCCTGTGCCGAAGGTGCCGAGGTACGCGAGGTGGCGCGTGATCTCGGCATCCGGAGCCTCGCTCGGCCGGAGGAGGATGCGATAGACGCGGGACAGCTCGCGCCACTCATCGGCATGCCGCACCAGGTCGTGGTGGTCGAGCCGCGGGAATTCTTGACGGAAGGCGTCGTACACGCCGCGCCCGCCGACGACCGTCACCTCGCGGCCGGTCCGCATCACGAGGTATTGGCGCCAGAACTCCGCGATCGAATCGCCCGTGTTCCGCTCGATCACCTGCCAGTAGTCGGCTTCGATCTCGCGCTGCTCGGAGTGATTCAGGCCCATCAGGACGTAGTTGTGGATGAGCTCGTGGTCGCGCAGCGGCTCGCCGGTGGAGTTGAGGCTCTCGAAGATCTGCTGCGCGTTGGCGCCCGCGCCGAGCGTGATCGCGACGTGCTCGAGCTTCTGGAGCCCCCGCCAGATGTGGGGCGCCTCCTCGAGGCTGATCTGGCTGCGGAAGAACGCGTAGTTGTCGTCGAACCGCGAGTCGCGGCGCTCGCCCGGAGCGAGGGGGAGGTCGAGCACGACGCGTTCGAACACCGACGCCCACGCCCGGTGCGGACGCAGCTTCGTGCGCGCGGCGTCGTGTGAGTGGACCAGCACGCGCTGCAGCTGATCGGCGAGGTCGGGATCCGCTTCGCGCACGGTGTGATGCAGGGCGGCGACCAGCAGCATGAGGGTCGTCGTGCGCTGCTGCCCGTCGATCAGCACGAGTTCCGCGTCGGCGCCCTCACCGCTCGCGGAGGAGAGGATCGAGCCGATGAAGTGCATGTGCCGGTCGCCGAGATCCGCGACCGCACGGATGTCGGCGAGGAGCTGCTCGCATCCGCCGATGTCCCATCGGTACTGCCGCTGATACACGGGGACGACGATCGTCCAGTCCGCGGCGGAGAGCCAGCCGATGGTGTTGACAGCAGTGGCATCGACATTCGTGGCAGTGACCATGGCCTGTCCAGTCTAGGCGGGGCCCCGCCTCTGGAGCGGGGTGCGGCGGCCCGCCGTTATTCACGGCGCGGGCTTCGGGGCCGTTCCGACCCCCGAGGTAGGCTTGCCTAAGTTGAGCCTGTTAAAACGTGCTGGCTCACTGACCGAAAGGCATGATTCGTCATGGGTTACATCAAGTCCGCCGCTCTCGACGAGACCGGCTTCGTGGTGCTCGACTCCTACGGTGGGGAGGTCGACCCGCAGGAGTGGCTCTCGATCGAGTACGTCGACTGGAAGTCGTCGGGCGACACCCGCTTCGCACCGCTGGCCTCCGCCAAGGGCGAGATCGAGTGCAACGGCTTCTGGAACCACACGCCGCCGCGCACCGACAAGGACGGCGTCTGGATCCCCGAGCAGACCGAGAAGGCGCCGACCCTCACGCGCCGCGCACAGGAGCCGGGCGCAAACGTCGGCCGCTGCCGCATCATCGAACTGCAGCCGAACACCTACGCCGACGCGCTGTACAACCTGCACCAGGACGACAACAACCGCCTCAACCCCGACGGCACCGGCTGGGTCGTCCGCGGCTTCTTCAACCTCACCGACGACAAGAACAGCTACTTCGTGCTGCGTGAGAATCGCACCGACCCCAGCATCGAGTACCGTGTGGCGCTTCCCGCAGGCGCGCAGCTCATCGTCGACACGCAGCGCCTGTGGCACGCCGTGCACCACGACGGCACCGAGCCGCGCTACTGCCTCATCACCTCCTGGGAGTCGGGCCCCGAGCTCGACGCCTACATGGAGAAGTACCACGCCGTGCCGACCGCGCCCCAGTTCGAGGTCGCCCAGGAGGTGCTCGACGCCGGTCAGGCCGAGCAGGCCCGCCGCGATGCCGCACGTGCCGCGTACTACGCCGCCAAGGGCAAAGCCGAGGTCCAGGCCATGAGCGAGGCCTGAGCACCGCGTGCGATCGGAGGGCCCGGGAATCACAGTCTTGTGATTCCCGGGCCCTCTCCGCGATAATGGCGGCAGCACAACCGAACAGCACGTCATGACACCGTCACAGGTCGTAGGGGAAGACGCACCTGACGAACGGAGAGATCATGGCGACACACAATGCGCGTGGGGTGATCTTCATCCACTCCGCGCCACGAGCGTTGTGCCCGCACCTCGAGTGGGCGGTCGGGCGCGCCCTCGGCCGCGCTGTCAGCTTCGACTGGGCGGATCAGCCGGTACTGACCGGCAGCAGGCGCTCGGAGTTCTACTGGGAGGGCGCCGCAGGGACAGGTTCCGCGCTGGCGACGGCGATCCGCGGCTGGGAGCATCTGCGGTTCGAGGTCACCGAGGATCCCACCCCTCGCAGCGACGGAGGTCGCTGGCTGCACACACCGGGTCTCGGCATCCATTACGCCCAGACCGACAGCGCGGGCAACGTCGTGATCGGCGAGGACCGCATCCGCTACGCGATGGAGATCGCCGGCGGAGACGCGTTCGAGCTGCAGCGCGAACTCGACGTGGCGCTCGGCGCCGCATGGGACGAGGAGCTCGAGCCGTTCCGGCACGCGAGCGACGATGCGCCCGTCGTATGGCTGCACAAGGTCGGCTGAACAACCCCACAGACGCAGGCGGCGCGAGGCGCCATTACCGAGGCTCGGAGGCCGCGAATCCCGGGCCGCGGGACCGCGAACCGCCGCCTGACACGACAGACGCCCCCGGTCGGCTTCACCGGGGGCGTCTTCGCGTCGGTGTCGTCAGACCGAGCGGAATGCGACGACGGCGTTGTGACCGCCGAAACCGAACGAGTTGCTGATCGCGAGCTGGTCACCGGCGCCGAGGGCGATCGGCGAGCCCGCGATGCGCAGCGGGATGTCGGGGTCCTGCGTGGTGACGTTGATGGTCGGCGGCGCCTGACGCTCACGCAGCGCGAGGAGCGTGAAGATCGCCTCGAGCGCACCGGTGCCGCCCAGTAGGTGCCCGGTCGCGCCCTTCGTCGCCGAGACGGGGATCTCGTGGACGCGGTCGCCGAAGACGCTCAGCAGCGCCTTGTACTCGGCGATGTCGCCGGTGGGGGTCGACGTGGCGTGCGCGTTGATGTGCGTGACCTCGTCGGGCGTCGCGCCCGCCTGCTCGAGCGCGAGGCGAACGGCGCGCGAGGCGCCGAGACCTTCGGGCTCCGGAGCCGTGATGTGATACGAATCCGCGGTCACGCCGCCGCCCACGACCTCGCCGTAGATCTTGGCACCGCGGGCCTTCGCGTGCTCCTCGGTCTCGAGGACCAGGGCCGCCGCACCCTCGCCCATGACGAAGCCGTCACGGTCGACGCTGTACGGCCGCGACGCGGTCTCGGGGGAGTCGTTGCGCTTGGACAGCGCCTGCATCGCGGCGAACGCAGCGATCGTGAGCGGGTGGATGACCGCCTCGGCACCACCCGCGATGATGACGTCGGCCTGACCGGCGCGAAGGCTCTCGAAGGCGTTGACGAGCGACTCGGTGCTCGACGCGCACGCCGACGCCACGGTCCGCGCGTAGGCGCGGGCGTTCAGATGCATCGAGACGGCGGCGGCCGGCGCGTTCGGCATGAGCATCGGGACGCTCATCGGCATGACCCGGCGGGGGCCCTTGGTCTTGAGCGTGTCCCAGCCGGCGAGGGTCGTCTGGAGCCCACCGATGCCGGTCGCGAAATCGACGGCGAACCGCTCGGGCTCGACCTCGGGCTTGCCTGCGTCCTCCCATGCCTCGAACGCCGCGACGAGCGCGAACTGCGCCGATGGGTCGAGGCGATTCGCGACGGGGCGCTCCAGCACGGTATCGGGCCGGATGAGCGCCTGCGCGGCGAAAGTGACGGGGAGCTGGTACTCCTCGACCCAATCCTGCTCGATGCGGTGCGTGCCGGATGCGCCGCTCAGCAGCGCCGACCAGCTCTCGGGCGCGGTGCCGCCGATGGGGGTCGATGCGCCGATGCCGGTGACGACGATACGGGGTGTGCTCATGGATCAGAGTCCTCGCGTGATGGCCGGTGGGGGCCGCGGCCCCCACCGGGATGGTCCTACGCCTGGTTCGACGTGATGAAGGTGACGGCGTCGCCGACGGTCTTGAGGTTCTTGACCTCGTCGTCCGGGATGGTGACGCCGAACTTCTCCTCGGCGTTGACGACGATCGTCATCATCGAGATCGAGTCGATGTCGAGGTCGTCGGTGAACGACTTCTCGAGCGCGACCTCGTCGGCCGAGATACCGGTCTCGTCGGTGATGAGCTCCGCGAGTCCCGCGAGGACCTCGTCGTTGGTGAATGCCATGGGATTCTCCTGTTTGTTAGGGGTAGGCGTGCCCGAGCGGGCCGGGAATCAGTCTAGGGTCGCGGTTCGTCGCGTCAGGGAAGGACGACCACCTGCGCGCCGAAAACCAGTCCGGCGCCGAAGCCGATCTGGAGGGCGAGGCCGCCGCTGAGCTCGGGGTGCTCCTCGAGCAGGCGGTGTGCGGCCAGCGGGATGGAGGCTGCCGAGGTGTTGCCGGTGGTCTCGATGTCGCGGCCGATCAGCACCGTGTCGGGGAGGCCGAGCTGCTTGGCGAACTCATCGATGATGCGCATGTTGGCCTGGTGCGGCACGAAGGCGGCGAGATCGGATGCCTCGACCCCCGCAGCCTCGAGCGCCTGGCGTGCGACCTTCACCATCTCCCAGACGGCCCACCGGAAGACGGTGGGGCCTTCCTGACGCAGGGTCGGCCACGGCGCGACGCCGTCGCGGAACTCGGTCAGTGTGTGGTTCATGCCCACCGCGTCGGACTTGGACCCGTCGGACCCCCAGATCGTCGGACCGATGCCGGGAGTGTCGCTCGGGCCGATCACGACCGCTCCTGCGCCGTCGCCGAGCAGGAACGAGATGCTGCGATCGGCGGGGTCGACGATGTCGCTGAGCTTCTCGGCCCCGATCACGACGGCGTAGTGTGCAGCGCCCGCACGGATCAGCGCGTCGGCCTGGGTCACCCCGTAGGCGAAGCCCGCGCATGCGGCGTTCACGTCGTAGGCGGCGGCGGGGTTCGCGCCGACGCGGTCGGCGACGATCGCCGATACCGACGGGCTCTGCTTGGGGTTGCTGATCGTGGCCACGATGACCGCGTCCACCTGTGACGGATCGACCCCGGAGCGCTCGATCGCCTCGCGGGCGGCATCCGTCGCCAGATCGACGGCATCGGTCTCGGGCACGGCGCGCGTGCGAGTGATGATGCCGGTGCGCTGGCGGATCCACTCGTCGCTCGAGTCGATGGGGCCGATGAGGTCGTCGTTCGGGACGGCGATCTCGCCGCGTGCGGCGCCGTAGGCGTAGATGCGCGTGTGGGCGGCACCGGTGGGCTGGATGAGGCTGCGGATCATGCGGGGTACTCCGGTCAGGCGGCGGCGGCCGCCAGCGCGGCGGCGGCCTCGAGGTCAGCGGGCGTCTTGACGGCGACTGCCGGGACTCCGCGCAGCGCGCGCTTCGCGAGCCCGACGAGCGTGCCCGCGGGGGCCAGTTCCACGATGCCGGATACGCCGGCGTCGGCGAAGGACGTCATGCAGAGGTCCCAGCGCACCGGCGAGGCCACCTGGTCGACGAGAAGGTCGACGAACGTGCGCCCCGTGCTCACCGCCGACCCGTCTCGGTTCGTCCACAGCGTCACCCCGGGATCGGAGACGTCGTGGTCGGTGACGGCCGCCCGCAGGGTCTCGACGGCCGGTGCCATGTAGCGCGTGTGGAAGGCGCCGGCGACCTGGAGGGGGATCACACGGGTCCCGGAGACCGGCTCGGCCGCGAGGGCCTGGAGCGCGTCCAGCGCGCCGGCGACCACGAGCTGCCCGCCGCCGTTGTAGTTCGCGGGGGAGAGCCCGAGTTCTTCGAGCCGAGCGAGGACGGATGCCTCGTCCCCGCCGATCACGGCGCTCATGCCGGTCTCGGCGGCCGCCGCAGCCTCGGCCATCGCCCGACCGCGGATTCCCACGAGGGTGAGCGCGGACTCTTCGCTCAGCACGCCGGCCACCGCGGCGGCGGCGAACTCGCCGACGGAATGCCCGGCGACGCCGCCGATGCGCTCACGATCGGGCAGCGCGTTCCACGACAGCAGGCTGGCAGCGACGATGAGCGGCTGCGCCACCTGGGTGTCGCGGATCTGGTCGGCGTCCCACTCGGTGCCGGCGGCGACAAGGTCGACCCCCGACCACTCGGAGTACCGGGCGAGGCGATCCGCCGCGCCGTCCGATTCGAGCCAGGGGGTCAGGAAGCCGGGGGACTGGGACCCCTGCCCGGGGAAGACGGCGATTCTCACCGTTCCATCCTGCCAAGGATCAGAAAGGTCGTTCTGGCAACACCGTCACAAGAATCACGCGCGGCTTTGTGTGTGGCCCACACTGACCGGGCGATCAAGCGGAGTTGCGCCGGGCCGGCGGACGGCGGCGCGAGGCATCCGTTCCGATCGATCCGAGGATCAGCGCCGTCTGCAGGATCAGCGCCTCCCGGGGGCCGGTGGCGTCCCAGCCGATGACCTCCGACACGCGCTTGAGTCGGTAGCGCACGGTGTTGGGATGCACGAACAGCTCGCGGGCGGTGGCCTCGAGCGACCGGCCGTTGTCGAGGTAGGCCCAGAGCGTCGACACGAGGTCGGCGCTGTGCGACTGGAGCGGTCGGTAGATGCGCTCGACCAGAGTGAGCTTGGCGAGCGGATCGCCCGCGAGAGCGCGCTCGGGGAGGAGATCGTCCGCCTCCACCGGCCGGGGTGCGTGGCGCCACGCGCGCGCGACGGCGAATCCGGCGAGGGCGGCGCGGGCGCTCTGGCTCGCATCGACGAGTGCCGGCACCGTGGGGCCGAGCACGAGGTACCCGGCGCCGAAGCCGGGCTCGAGGCGGCGTGCGATCTCGGCGAACGGAAGATCGGTGACCGCATCGTCCGCGACGGCGGCCGGCTCGGCGCGCCCGACCACCAGCACGAGCCGGGAGCCCTGCACGCCGATCAGCACGTCGACGCCGAGCTTGCGCGCCGTACGGCGGAGCTGGTCGACGTCGAACTGCGGGGGCGTCGTGCCCACGAGCACCGCGACCTCGCCGTGGCCGTGCCATCCGAGGGCGGCGATGCGGCTCGGCAGCTCCTCGTCGGCCTCGCCCGTGAGGATCGAGTCGACGACCAGAGCCTCCAGGCGCGCATCCCAGAGGCCGCGCGCCTCGGCGGCCCGGGCGTAGACGTCTGCGGCGGCGAACGCCACTTCGCGCGAGTACAGCAGGATCGCCTCGCGCAGGTGCTCGCCCTTGCCCGCGACCCGCTCCTCCGTCACCTCGACGGTGACGCGGATCAGCTGCAGGGTCTGCTGCAGGCTCACGCTTCGCAGCAGCTCACGGGGGGCCGCGGCGAAGATGTCGGACGCGATCCACGGCGTGGAGCCGGGCTCGTCGTACCACGAGATGAACGACGTGATGCCGGCCTGCGCCACCAGCCCGACGGCGGAGCGTCGGGCCGGCGGCATCTCGGCATACCAGGGCAGCGTCTCCTCGAGGCGCTTGATGGTGACGGTCGCCAGGTCGCCCGAGATGCGTCGCAGCCAGGCGAGCGTCTCGACCTTGTCCATCACCTCGGTGGACTTGCCCATCCGCGGTTCAGCTCTCGCCGCCCGCGTTCCCGCTCGTGCCGGCGGTCACGTCGTGCAGGCGGTACTTCTGGATGGCCTGCGCGGCCAGGCTGCGGTCGACCGCACCCTCTTCGGCCAGGGCCTGCAGAGTCCGGACCGCGACCGACGGGCCGTCGATCTTGAAGAAGCGACGGGCCGCGGCGCGCGTGTCGGAGAAGCCGAAGCCGTCCGCACCGAGGGTCGCGAAGCGGTTCGGCACCCACGGACGGATCTGGTCCTGCACCGCGTGCATGAAGTCGCTGACCGCGACCACCGGCCCGGCGGCATCCTTCAGCTTCTGCGTCAGGTAGGCCGTGTGCGGCTCCTCCTCCGGGTGGAGGAAGTTGTGCTCGTCGGCGGCGAGGCCGTCGCGTCGCAGTTCGCTCCACGAGGTGACCGACCAGACGTCCGCCTGCACGCCCCAGTCGTCGCGCAGCAGCTGCTGCGCTTCGAGCGCCCACGGCACGCCCACGCCCGACGCGAGCAGCTGAGCCTTGGGACCCTCGCCGTCGGCGGTCGAGACGCGGTGGATGCCGCGAACGATGCCGTCGACGTCCACGCCCTCGGGCTCCGCCGGCTGCACCAGCGGCTCGTTGTACACCGTGAGGTAGTACATGACGTTCGGGTCGGGGTGGTTCCCGCCGTACATGCGCTCGATGCCCGAACGGACGATGTGCGCGATCTCGTAGCCGTACGCGGGGTCGTACGACACGGTCGCCGGGTTGGTCGCGGCGAGGAGCAGCGAGTGGCCGTCCGCGTGCTGAAGGCCCTCACCGGTCAGCGTGGTGCGTCCAGCGGTCGCACCGATGATGAAGCCGCGCGCCATCTGGTCGCCGGCCGCCCACTGTGCATCGCCGGTGCGCTGGAAGCCGAACATCGAGTAGAAGACGTAGACCGGGATGAGCGGCTCGCCGTGCGTGGCGTAGGAGGTGCCCGCCGCGGTGAACGCCGCGACGGCGCCCGCCTCGTTGATGCCGACGTGGACGATCTGACCCTGCGGGCTCTCCTTGTAGGCCAGGAGCAGCTCGCGGTCGACCGACGTGTAGTTCTGGCCGTGCGGGTTGTAGATCTTCGCCGACGGGAAGAACGCGTCCATGCCGAAGGTGCGGGCCTCGTCGGGAATGATCGGCACGATGCGGTGGCCGAAGTCCTTCGCGCGGAGCAGGTCCTTGAGCAGACGGACGAACGCCATCGTCGTGGCGATCTCCTGCGTGCCCGAGCCCTTCTTCGGCAGCGCGTACGCCTCGTCGCCGGGAAGCTGGAGACCGACGTGATGCGAGCGGCGCTCCGGCAGGAAGCCGCCCAGGGCGCGGCGGCGCTCCAGCATGTACTGGATCGTCTCGTCGTTCGGGCCGGGGTTGTAGTACGGCGGGAGATAGGGGTTCTCCTCGAGCTGCGCATCCGAGACCGGGATCCGCATCGAGTCGCGGAAGTACTTGAGGTCCTGCAGCGTCATCTTCTTCATCTGGTGGGTCGCGTTGCGGCCCTCGAAGTGATGCCCGAGGCCGTAGCCCTTGATCGTCTTGGCGAGGATCACGGTGGGCTGGCCCTTGTGCTCGGTCGCGGCCTTGTAGGCGCCGTAGACCTTGCGGTAGTCCAGGCCGCCGCGACGGAGCTTGCCCCAGATGTCGTCGTCGGACCAGTCCTTCACGAGAGCGGCCGTGCGCTCGTCGCGTCCGAAGAAGTGCTCGCGGATGAACGCTCCATCCTCGGCGCGGTAGGTCTGGAAGTCGCCGTCCGGCGTGGTGTTCATGAGGTGCACGAGCGCGCCGTCGGTGTCCTTCGCGAGCAGCTCGTCCCAGCCCGAGCCCCAGACCACCTTGATGACGTTCCAGCCCGCGCCGCGGAAGAAGCTCTCGAGCTCCTGGATGATCTTGCCGTTGCCGCGCACCGGGCCGTCGAGGCGCTGCAGGTTGCAGTTGACGACGAACGTGAGGTTGTCGAGGCCCTCGTTCGCCGCGACCTGCAGCTGACCGCGGCTCTCGACCTCGTCCATCTCGCCGTCGCCGAGGAAGGCCCACACGCGCGAGTTCGAGAGATCCTTGATCCCTCGATTGGTGAGGTACTTGTTCGACATCGCCTGGTAGATGGCGTTGATCGGGCCGAGGCCCATCGACACCGTCGGGAACTGCCAGTAGTCGGGCATCAGGCGCGGGTGAGGGTACGACGGCAGCGCGTTCGGCGCCTTCGACTTCTCCTGGCGGAAGCCGTCGAGCTGCTCGGAGCTCAGGCGTCCCTCGAGGAACGAGCGCGCGTAGATGCCGGGGGAGGCGTGGCCCTGGATGAAGATCTGGTCGCCCCCGGTCGGGTCGTCCAGACCGCGGAAGAAGTGGTTGAAGCCGACCTCGTACAGGGACGCCGAGGACGCGTAGGTCGAGATGTGGCCGCCGACCCCGATGCCGGGCCGCTGCGCACGGTGCACGGTGATCGCGGCGTTCCAGCGGATCCACCGGCGGTAGCGGCGCTCGAGCTCTTCGTCGCCCGGGAACTCGGGCTCGTTCTCAGGGGCGATCGTGTTGATGTAGTCCGTCGTGGGAACCTGCGGAACATTCAGCTGCAGCTCGTGGGAGGTCTGCAACAGGCTCAGCATGATCTCGCGGCCACGTCCGTGGCCCTTCGCCTGCACGAGCTGCTGGAGGGACTCCTGCCACTCGGAGGTCTCATCGGGATCGCTGTCGAGGGGTTCCTGCGAGTACGGATCCTGATCGTTGACAGTCACAGAAGACCTTTCGTCGTCTGGCAGATCGTGCCAGGTAATCGCTACGGGAGCGGCGCGGGCGTTGTCTGCCCTGCACAAACGCACCGACTGCCAGCCTAGCGAGTTCGAGACGCCCCGGACGCACCTCGTAGACTGGCCACGAGGGCCTTTAGCTCAGCTGGTAGAGCGCCACGTTTACACCGTGGATGTCGTCGGTTCGATCCCGGCAGGGCCCACCGAACCCGTTAGGGCCGATCCGCGCGCAGATCCCCGTCGTCGTCGCGATGCCCGCCCTCGCGCTCGTGCGAGACGACGTGGGGCAGCGCGAACTCCTGGTACCCGGGCTGGCCGATCTTGGAGTGCCGGTGGGAGTAGGCGAAATAGATGACGAATCCGATGACGAGCCACACCACGAACCGCAGCCACGTCTCCACTGTGAGGTTGAGCATCAGGTAGACGCAGATCGCGGCCGACAGGGCCGGCAGCCACGGGTTCAGCGGCACGCGGAAGGTGCGGTGCAGGTCCGGGCGCTTGCGTCGCAACACGATGACGCCGATCGACACGAGCACGAAGGCCGACAGTGTGCCGATGTTCACCATCTCCTCGAGCAGACCGATCGGCGTGAAGCCCGCGACGACCGCGACCACGATCGTCACGAGGATCGAGATGACCCAGGGCGTGCGGAACCGCGGGTGCACCTTGGCGAGGCGGATGGGCAGGAGCGCGTCGCGCGACATCGCGAAGATGATGCGCGTGGCGCCGATGAGCAGCGTCAGCACGACCGTGGTGAGGCCGGCGACCGCGCCCGCCGAGATCAGCGTCGCCATCCACGTCGCCCCGTGGAACGCGAACGCGTTGGCGAGGGCCGCCGCCGGGTCCAGGTCCTGGTAGGGCACCATGCCGGTGACCACGAGTGCGACGGCGCAGTACAGGAGCGTGCAGATCACCAGGGAGGCGATGATGCCGATCGGCAGGTCCCGCTGCGGGCGGCGGGTCTCCTCGGCGGTGGTCGCGACGACGTCGAAGCCGATGTACGCGAAGAACACGAGCGCCGCACCCGCGAAGATCCCGCCGACGCCGAAGGCCGTCGGCTCGATCCCCGAGAGGAACTGCAGCAGCGGCTGACTCAGTCCGGTCGCGGCCTCTCTCGGCGCAGGTGCGGGCACGAACGGCGACCAGTTCGCGGGATTCACGAACAGAAGGCCGGCGACGATGACGAACAGCACGATGAAGAGCTTCACGGCGACGAGCACCATGTTGACGCGCAGAGATTCCTTGATGCCGAACGTCATCAGGCCGCCGAGCACCAGCACGAGCAGGATCGCCATGAGGTCGACGGTGCCCCCGTAGCCGATCTCCGGGGGGATCGGCATCCCGAGCTGTTCGAAGAGCGTGCCCAGATACGCGCTCCACCCCTGCGCCACCACGCTCGCGCCCAGGAACATCTCGAGGATGAGGTCCCACCCGATGATCCACGCGAAGAGCTCGCCGAGCGACGAGTAGGAGAACGTGTAGGCAGACCCCGACACGGGAACCGTCGACGCGAACTCGGCGTAGCAGAGCGCGGCGAGCGTGCAGGCGATCGCGGCGACCACGAAGCTGATCACGATGGCAGGGCCCGCGACCTCGTGCGCGGCCCGGCCGGTGAGCGTGAAGATGCCCGCTCCGATCACCACGCCGATGCCGAAGACGGTGAGGTCCAGGGCCGTCAGGGACTTCTTAAGCCGGAATTCCGGTTCGTCGGTGTCGGCGATCGACTGCTCGACCGACTTGGTGCGGAGAACGCCCATGGTTCGCGCCTTTCGTCTTCGGACGGCCCGATCGTCGAATGCTAGCGGCCGCCGCTCGCGCCGTCGATGCCCCACGGTAGGTTGGTGACGTGAACGCCAGCCCTGCAGACCAGCGCCGCCTCGTCGAGGTCGCGCAGCTCGACGCCCGCATCCGCCAGGCCGACAACGCTCGCAAGAACCCGCCGCAGGCAGGTCGCGTGCAGGAGCTGCTGGGCCGGCGTCAGGAGCTCTCCCAGCAGCTGGCAGCGCGCCTCGGCGCCCGTGACGATCTGCGCACCGAGCTGTCGCGCATCGAGTCCGATGTCGCGGTCGTCGACGCTCGAGCCGCACGAGACGCCGGCCGTCTCGCCGCCTCGACGAACTCGAAGGAGGCGCAGGGGCTCGAGAGCGAGCTGGCCGCTCTCGCTCGCCGCAAGAGCGATCTGGAAGACGCGGAGCTGGCGGTCATGGAGCGTCTCGAGATCGCCGACGCCGCCGTCGCCGAGCAGGAGGCCCTCATCGCGGCGACCAACGCCGAAGGTGCCGAGCTGAGCGCGGAGGGCAAGCGAGCCGTCGCCGAGGCGACGGCGGTCTTCGACGCCGCCACCCGTGACCGCGCGGCTGTCGCGGGCAGCGTGCCCGCCGATCTGCTCGCCCTCTACGACCGGCTGGCGGTCCGCAGCGCAGGCGCCGCGTTCCTGCGCCGCCGCACGTGCGAAGGCTGCCACATGGTGCTCGCCGGCACCGACCTGCAGGTGCTGCGCCAGGCCGGCGAGGACGAGGTCGTGACGTGCCCCGAGTGCGGCTGCATTCTCGTTCGCGACGACGAATCCGGGCTGTGACCGCAGCCGGACGGTGCCGCAGTGGGCGCGACTGACGCCCCGGCCTGGATCGTCCTCGGGCGCACCGATCACGGCGCCGCCGTCGTCCTGCTCGACGCGAACGCCGACGAGTTCGGCCGCGACGAGATCGGCGGCGCCGACCTGTCGTCGTGGATCTCGGAGGCCGAATCCCGCTGGGCACCCCGGTGGGTCTGGCATGACACGCCGCAGTGGTACGCCGAGCTCCTCGCCGAGGGGGTCCGCATCGCCCGCTGCCACGACCTCCGCCTGTGCCACGCGATCCTTCGCGACTCGGCGCTGGTCGCCGAGACGGCGGCGGTCCGGCGGGCACGGCAATGGGATGCGGCCCCACATGTCGACGCCGAGGAGGCCGCGCCCACCCTGTTCGAGCTCGACGACGCCCCCCGTAACGCCGGCGCGCCGGACGACGCCGACGCGGCGCTGGCCGAGTTCGTGCGTCAGCGCGACGCCGTCGCAGGCAGCGCCGAGTCCGCTCGCCTGCGGCTGTTGACGGCCGCGGAGTCTGCGGGTGCCCTCGTGGCCGCCGAGCTGCGGGCGGCGGGGCTCCCGTGGGACGCCGACGCGCACGACCGCATCCTCGTCGAGACGCTCGGAGAGCGCCGCCCCGGTGGTGCGCAGCCGGTGAAGCTGGCTGCGGCGGCCGAGCGTGTGAGGGCGGCGCTCGGCGATCCTTCCGCGAGCCTGGACTCGCAGCCGAAGCTGCTCCGCTCGCTCCACCGTGTCGGCGTGCTGGTCGAGTCCACGAGCCGATGGGAGCTCGCCGAGCAGCGGCATCCCGTCATCGAGCCACTCCTCGAGTACAAGAAGCTCTCCCGGCTGCTGTCGGCGAACGGGTGGACGTGGCTGTCGGAGTGGGTCGCCGACGGCCGCTTCCGCCCGGTCTATGTTCCCGGCGGTGTGGTCACGGGACGCTGGGCGTCGTCCGGCGGGGGAGCCTTGCAGCTGCCTCGTCAGCTGCGTGAGGCTGTCCGCGCGGACCCGGGATGGCGGCTCGTCGTCGCCGATGTCGCGCAGCTCGAGCCGCGCGTGCTCGCCGCGATGTCGGGCGACACCGCCCTCGCGGCGGCGGCGCGCGGGCGCGACCTCTACACCGGCATCGTCGACAGCGGAGCCGTGGCAACGCGTCAGGAGGCGAAGATCGCGATGCTCGGTGCGATGTACGGCGCCACGACGGGGGAGTCGGGGCGGCTCGTGCCACGCCTGCGCCGCGCGTACCCGCGGGCGATGGGGCTCGTCGACGACGCCGCGCGCACCGGCGAGGACGGCGGCATCGTCTCCACATGGCTCGGCCGCACGTCGCCCGCCCCCTCGGCGGAGTGGTCCGCCGCCCAATCGCGCGCGACCGAGGCGGACGCCTCCGGCGCCGACGAGACGCGCGCACGGCGCTGGGCGCGCGATCGCGGCCGCTTCACCCGCAACTTCGTCGTGCAGGGCACCGCGGCCGAGTGGGCGCTCGCGTGGCTCGCCGACCTGCGCGGGCGCCTCGCAGCGCTTCCTGAGGTGCCCGCCGAGCGCGGGGCGCCGCGTTCGGGGCCGGCGTTCGCATGTCGGCCGCATCTGGCGTTCTTCCTGCATGACGAGGTGATCGTGCACACTCCCGCGGAGCACGCGGATGCTGCGGCCCAGGCGGTCGCGGATGCCGCGGCGTCGGCGGGTCGCCTGCTCTTCGGCGACTTCCCGCTCGAGTTCCGCCTCGACGTGCGCGTCGCCGAAACCGCGCTGAAGGACTGACACGCGCCGCGCACACCCCGGTGGCGGCGATAAACTGGCGGTTGCGAATGGGCCGGCTGGACGGTCGCGTCGCGGGCGGTTCGCCGCCCCGCGCCGAGGAACGTCCGGGCTCCACAGGGCAGGGCGGTGGGTAACACCCACCCGGAGCGATCCGCGAGACAGTGCCACAGAGAGCAGACCGCCCGGCTTCGGCCGGGTAAGGGTGAAAGGGTGGTGTAAGAGACCACCGGGGTCGTGGTGACACTACCCGCACGGTAAACCTCGCCCGGAGCAAGGCCAGACAGGGGATGACGACGCGGCCCGCCGAGTCCCCGGGTAGGCCGCTGGAGCGGCACGGCAACGTGTCGCCGAGAGAGATGACCGTCCACGGGGCTCACGCCCCCGGACAGAACCCGGCGTACAGGCCGGCCCATTCGCCCTCTCCGCTGCGCGACGCCGCGGCGTGCCAGCCGCGCGACGCCGCGGCGTGCCAGCCGCGCGACGCCGGTCTCAGCCCCGCGCGAGCGCCGCTGCGCCGATGATCCCCGCATTGTTGCGATGCACCGCCGGCACGATCGGCGTCTTGAGGTCGAGCAGGTGCAGGAACTTGTCGGAGTGCTTGGACACGCCCCCGCCCACGACGAACAGGTCAGGGCTGAACAGGAACTCGATGTGGCTGTAGTACCACTGCAGCCGCTTCGCCCACTGCTCCCACGAGAGGTTGTGGCGCTCCATCGCGGAGTACGCGGCGTAGGCCTCGGCATCCTTACCGTGACGGGCGCGCTGCACGTGGCCGAGCTCCGAGTTCGGCACCAGCACGCCGTCGTACAGCAGCGCCGAGCCGATCCCGGTGCCGAGCGTGGTGAGGATCGTGAGCCCGGGCCGGCCCTTGGCGGCGCCGTAGCGGACCTCGGCGACACCGGCGACGTCCGCGTCGTTCGCGAAGTGGATGTCGCGCCCCAGGCCATCCTCGAAGAACTTCTCGGCTTCGAAGTCGATCCACTGCTCCGACACGTTCGCCGCCGACAGAGTGCGCCCGTTCTTCACGATCGCGGGGAAGGCCACGCCGAGGGGCACCGACGGGTCGTCTCCGACGCCCAGGGTCGAGAGCACCTCGGTCACCGCGGCCAGCACGTCGGGCGGGTGCGCGCCCGGAGGAGTCGCGACCTTGACGCGATCGCTGACGAGCTCGCCCTTGTCCAGATCGACGATCCCCGCCTTGATCCCGGTGCCGCCGATGTCCACGCCGACGGCGCGTGCCGCGTCAGATGCCATGTCGACAGCCTATCGACGCCGACGCGCCGTCCCCGACGAGGCGGGCCTCAGTAGGATCGTGCTGAGGGCGACCAGCCCGCGATGCGAGGAGCGTGCACGATGACGAGCGGCAGCGACAAGTACTGGTACAACCTCAAGACCGGTGAGGTCGAGAAGGGCTTCGAGTCGCCCGCGCCCGACCGTGCCGGCCCCTTCGACACTCCCGAGGAGGCAGCGAAGGCTCCCGAGGTGATCAAGGAGCGCTCGCGTGCGTGGGCGGCGGAGGAGGCGCGCGAGGACGCGTGGGGTGCCGACGCGGTGTCCGGCGAGGGCCGCGACGACCAGTAGTCTGGCTTTCACCCCGGTCGTATGACACCTCGGGCGATCCGGCACCGGAGAGGACGCGATGGACAAGCAGCGTGACTTCGTTCTGAGGACCATCGAAGAACGAGGCGTGAAGTTCGTACGACTGTGGTTCACAGACGTGATCGGCACGCTGAAGTCCGTCGCCATCGCACCCGCCGAAGTCGAGGGCGCCTTCAGGGAGGGTCTCGGATTCGACGGTTCCGCGATCGAGGGCCTGACGCGCTCTTACGAGTCGGACCTGCTGGCGCATCCCGACCCAACCACGTTCCAGATCCTGCCGTGGCGCGGCGAGATCGACCCGACCGCGCGCATGTTCTGCGACATCACGACGCCCGACGGGCAGCCGGCCGTGGCGGACCCGCGCCATGTCCTCAAGCGCACGCTGGCGAAGGCCGCCGATGCGGGCTTCACCTTCTACACCCACCCCGAGATCGAGTTCTACCTGCTGAAGTCCTCCTCGTTCGGCACCGAGGGGCCCGAGCCGGTCGACTCGGCCGGCTACTTCGACAACGTGCCCGGCGGCACCGCCCACGACTTCCGACGCCGCTCCGTCCGCATGCTCGAAGACCTGGGCATCTCGGTGGAGTTCAGCCACCACGAGGGTGGACCCGGTCAGAACGAGATCGATCTGCGCTACGCGGACGCCCTCACCACGGCGGACAACATCATGACGTTCCGCACCGTGATCAAAGAGGTCGCGATCGAGCAGGGCGTGTACGCGACGTTCATGCCGAAGCCGATGACGGGCAAGCCCGGCAGCGGCATGCACACCCACATGTCGCTGTTCGAGGGCGACGTCAACGCGTTCTACGAAGAGGGTGCGCAGTACCAGCTGTCGAAGGTCGGCCGCCAGTTCATCGCGGGCCTGCTGCGTCATGCCAACGAGATCTCGGCCGTCACGAACCAGTTCGTCAACTCGTACAAGCGGCTCTGGGGCGGCGACGAGGCACCCAGCTTCATCTGCTGGGGCCACAACAATCGGTCTGCGCTCGTGCGCGTGCCGCTGTACAAGCCCAGCAAGGGCCAGTCTTCGCGTGTCGAGTACCGCGCCCTCGACTCGGCTGCGAACCCGTACCTGTCGTACGCGCTCATGCTGGCGGCGGGCCTCAAGGGCATCGAGAACGAGTACGAGCTCCCGCCGGAGGCGGAGGACAACGTCTGGTCGCTGACGGATGCTGAGCGCCGGGCTCTCGGCTACGCCCCACTGCCCGCGAGCCTCGACCACGCGCTGGAGTACATGGAGGAGTCCGAGCTCGTCGCCGAGACACTCGGCGAGCAGGTGTTCAACTACGTGCTCCTCAACAAGCGCCGCGAGTGGCAGGAGTACCGCTCGCAGGTGACCCCGTTCGAGCTCAAGAGCAACCTCGAGATGCTCTGAGACCGGCTGACGCATGTCCGCGAGCGACCGGCCGGGCTCCCTCACCCCGCTCGCCCGACTGGGCTTCAGCCGTCTGACGGAGGCGGAGGCACTTCTCGACGAGCTCGCCGCCCTCATCGACGCGCCCCGTGACGCTCTCCTCGACGCGGCCGCCGATGCGGCCGATCCCGACGAGGCGCTGCACGCGTTGGCACGTCTCGCACGCCGTGACCCTGCACCCGTACGCCGCGCGCGTGAACGGCCCGCGGCCTGGCGCGCGCTGTGGGCGCTGCTCGGCGCGTCGACCGGCTTCGGCGATTTCTTCTTCCGGCATCCTGCAGAGGTCGATCAGCTCGCCGATGCGGGGGAGAGGCTGCCCACACCGGAGGAGCTCCGCTCCGAACTGCTCGCATCGATCGACGCCGTCGACGGGTTCGCCGCGGAAGGCGGCGAGAGCGCCTGGGTCGCCCTGCGCGTGCGCTACCGCCGGATGCTCGCGCGCATCGCGGCATACGACCTCCTGAGCCCGTCGCCGGTCGACGAAGTGGCAGTGGTGTCGGCGCGGCTCGCGGATGCCGCGGGCGCGGCGCTCGAGGCATCCCTCGCGGTCGCCCGCACCCGCGTCTCAGGAGGCGCCGTCGGCGCCGGGCTGTTCCCGCGCGATCAGGTGGCGCGCACGAAGCTGGCGATCATCGGCATGGGAAAGACCGGCGCGCGCGAGCTCAACTACGTCAGCGACGTGGATGTCATCTTCGTGGGAGGCGGCGACGACGATGCGATCGAGGAGTTCGGCGAGAGCCGCGTCGTCGACATCGCGACTCGACTGGCGGTCCAGACGATGCGCGGCATCTCCGGCGTCGAGATCGAGCCACCGCTGTGGGAGGTCGACGCCAACCTGCGCCCGGAGGGCAAGCAGGGCGCGCTCGTGCGCACGCTCGACTCGCACCTGGCGTACTACGACCGGTGGGCGAAGAGCTGGGAGTTCCAGGCGCTGCTGAAGGCGCGGCCCGTCGCGGGCGACGACGGTCTCGCGCAGGCGTACATCGAAGCGGTGCAGCCCAAGGTGTGGACGAGCGCCGCCCGCGAGAACTTCGTCGACAGCGTGCAGCGCATGCGCGAACGCGTCACCGAGCACATCCCGCCCGCCGACGTGCCGTATCAGCTGAAGCTCGGCCCGGGCGGCATCCGCGACATCGAGTTCACGGTGCAGCTGCTCCAGCTCGTGCACGGACTCTCGGACGACCGCATCCGGCAGCGCGGCACGCTGGAGGCGCTGGACGCGCTGGTCGCCGAGGGCTACATCGGTCGCGCCGAGGCATCCGCCTTCTCCCAGGACTACCGCGTCCTGAGACTGCTCGAACACCGCGTGCAGCTGCGCCAGCTGCGACGCACGCATCTGATGCCGTCGCGCCCCGAGGAGCTTCGTGTCCTCGCGCGCGCGACGGGCCTCGCCGACACCGGCGACGGGGTCTGGCAGCTGTGGGAGTCCGTCAAGCGCGAAGTGCGCGACATCCATGTCCGGCTCTTCTATCGCCCGCTGCTGTCGGCGGTCGCGGCGCTGCCGGCCGACGAGCGGGTGCTGTCGACCGCGCAGGCCCACGACCGTCTCGCGGCGATCGGCTTCGCCGACCCTGCCGGCGCCCTGCGCCACATCGCGGCGCTGACGACCGGTCTGAGCCGCAAGGCGACGATCCAGCGGCACCTGATGCCCGTCATGATCCGCTGGTTCGCGGACGGCGTCGATCCGGATTACGGCCTCCTCGCCTTCCGCCGGCTCAGCGAGCGGCTCGGAGACACCCACTGGTTCCTGCGCATGCTGCGGGACTCCTCCGGTGCCGCCGAGAGCCTGTCCCGCGTGCTGTCGGGCTCTCGCTACGTCGGGGAGCTCATCGAGTGGATCCCCGAGTCCGCCGCGTGGCTCGACGACCCTGAGCTGCTGCGCCCCCGCTCCGGCGTCGCGCTGCAGCAGGAGGCGCGCGCGATCCAGACCCGGCATGAGACGGTCGTCGATGCCATGCGGGCGGTGCGGGCGCTGCGGCGCCGCGAGCAGCTGCGGATCGCGATGGGAGCGATCCTCGGGAGCGTGACGATCGAGGAGGTCGCGGACGCGCTCACGACCATCACGGAGGTCACGATCCAGGCGACTCTGCGCGCGGTGCGCCGTGAGGTGGTGCCGCCCGAAGACGCCGCGCTCGACTTCTCGGTCATCGCGATGGGACGCTTCGGCGGCGCGGAGCTCGGCTTCGGCTCGGACGCCGACGTCATGTACGTCTACCGGCCGAACGGCGTCGATCCGCAGCGCGCCCACGAGCTCGCCCTGAAGCTGGTCGCCGCACTGCGCAACCACTCCGAGGACCACCGCGTCCCGCTCGAGCTGGACGCAGACCTTCGCCCCGAAGGCCGCAACGGCCCGCTCGCCCGCTCGCTCGAGGCGTATGAGGAGTACTACCGGCGGTGGGCGCTGTCGTGGGAGGCGCAGGCGCTGCTGCGGGCGCGAGGCGTCGCCGGGAGCGTCAAGCTCATCGGCGACTTCATGGAGCTCGCCGATCGGGTGCGGTACCCGCAGGTCGTCGACCTCGCCGCCACGCGGGAGATCAAGCGCATCAAGGCCCGCGTCGAGAGCGAGCGTCTGCCGCAGGGCGTCGACCCGTCGCGGCATCTCAAACTCGGCCCTGGTTCGCTGAGCGACGTCGAGTGGCTCGTCCAGCTGCTGCAGCTGCAGCACGCTCACGCGGTGCCCGAGATGCGGACGACATCCACACTGGGCGCGCTGCGCGCCGCCGAGAGCGCCGGACTCATCCCTGCCAGCGCCGCGGACCGGCTGTCGGACGCCTGGCGCCTCGCGAGCCGCCTCCGGTCGGCCAATACGCTGCTCTCCGGGCAGACGAGCGACGTGCTTCCGGTCGATCGCAAGAAGCTCGACGGCATCGGCCGCCTCCTCGAGTACCCGCCGCGGTCAGCCACGCAGGTCGAGGAGGACTACCTCGGCACCACGCGTCGCGCGCGTCGCGTGTTCGAGAAGCTCTTCTACGGCTGAACCGGCCCCCACGGAGCTTCCCGGCCGTGACGCGGGGCCGACGGCCGCGCGGGCCCGGCTGCGACCGGCGCCGCTCACGCGCGTGGGCAGTGCGGGATTCCGTCGATGCGGTCGCCCTCCATCGGGCTGCCGGTGACGGCGGCCACGACGCGGACCGCACGATCCCAATAGCGGGCGTAGTGATACGGGTCGGCGTTGACCTGCGTGCGATGCGCGACGAGGGTCGGCTCCACCGCCGCACGGTCGGGCACGCGCTCCGCCATGGCCCGGTAGAACACCGTGGCCGCGGTGTACGGATCGAGTCGCGCTTCGCGCGTACCCCAGGAGTCCTGCTGCTGGAAGAGTCCGATCGAGGTGGTGCGGGAGCCGTCGGGGTTCGTGACGCCGCTCGTCTCCCAGTCGCCGTAGTCGATGTTGCGCAACGACGATTCGCCCATGGCCGTCATCACGGCGATCGTCTGGTCCCGCGCGTCGAATCCCAGATCCCTGCCGGCCGCGAGGATCGTGCAGGCGTTGGTGAGCTGCTCGAACCGGTACCCGGCGACGGCGGGCTCGATGATCGGTGGCGGCGCCGGCGCGCGATCGTCCGGCGCGAGTGCCAGGTCGTCCGCCCATGACATCCGGAAGCTCCCCGCCAGGAGGGCCGCACCCACGAGGAATGCGCCGAACAGGATCGCCGGAACGGCGATCGCCAGCGCGACGCCGGTCTTGCGGCCACGTCGACGGGTGTGCCGATTCGGCCTCCGCCTGCGTGCGCCCGGCGACCGACGCGTGGTGCGCCGTCGGGTCGTCGCGCTGGTGCGGGCGGGCATCGTCCTGGCCTTCTGTCGGTAGGTGCGCGGATGCGCTCGTTCAGCCTAGGCGGCGCGCCGGGCCGCGGCACGATCTCCCAGCGAACACAGAAGCGGGCCCCGGTCTCCCGGGGCCCGCCTGCGGTCTGGAACGTCAGACGCCGAAGTACAGCTCGTACTCGAAGGGGTGCGGACGCGCGTTGAGCGGCTGGATCTCGTTCTCGATCTTGTACTCGATCCACGTCTCGATCAGCTCGGGCGTGAACACGCCGCCCTTGAGCAGGAACTCGTGGTCGGCGCGCAGCGCCTCGAGAGAGTCGAGCAGCGAGTTCGGCACCTGCGGGATGTTCTTCGCCTCCTCGGGGGGAAGCTCGTACAGGTCCTTGTCGACCGGCTCGTGCGGCTCGATGCGGTTCTGGATGCCGTCGAGGCCCGCCATGAGCTGCGCGGCGAAGGCCAGGTACGGGTTTCCCGACGCGTCCGGCGCGCGGAACTCGATGCGCTTGGCCTTCGGGTTCGAGCCCGTGATCGGGATACGGATGGCCGCAGAGCGGTTACCGGCCGAGTACACCAGGTTGACCGGGGCCTCGTAGCCCTTGACGAGACGCTTGTAGGAGTTGAGCGTCGGGTTGGTGAACGCGAGCAGAGCCGGCGCGTGCGCCAGGATGCCGCCGATGTACCAGCGTGCGGTGTCGGAGAGCTGCGCGTAGCCCTTCTCGTCGTAGAAGAGCGGCTTGCCGTCGAGCCACAGCGACTGGTGCGTGTGCATGCCCGAGCCGTTGTCGCCGAAGAGGGGCTTCGGCATGAACGTCGCGACCTTGCCCCACTCGTTCGCCACGTTCTTGACGATGTACTTGAACTTCAGGATGTCGTCGGCCGCGTGCACCATCGTGTCGAAGCGGTAGTTGATCTCCTGCTGGCCACCGGTTCCCACCTCGTGGTGCGCGCGCTCGAGGTGCAGACCCGACTCGATGAGGCGGAGGCTGATGTCGTCGCGCAGGTCGGCCGTCTTGTCGACGGGCGAGACCGGGAAGTAACCGCCCTTGAACGGCGTCTTGTTGGCGAGGTTGCCGCCCTCTTCGGCGCGGCCGGTGTTCCAGGCGCCCTCTTCGGAGTCGACCGAGTAGAAGCTGGAGTTCTGCTTCACCTCGTAGCGGACGTCGTCGAAGATGTAGAACTCCGCCTCGGGAGCGAAGAACGCGGTGTCGGCGATGCCGGTCGAGGCGAGGTACTTCTCGGCCTTCTTGGCGACCTGGCGCGGGTCCTTCGAGTAGATCTCACCGTTGCGCGGGTTGTAGATGTCGAAGACCATGACGAGCGTCTTGGCCTCACGGAACGGGTCGAGGTACGCCGTCGACACGTCCGGGATCAGCTGCATGTCCGATTCGTGGATGTTCGCGAAGCCCCGGATGGAGGAGCCGTCGAACAGCTGGCCGACCGTGAAGAATTCTTCGTCGACGGTCGAGGCCGGGATGTTGAAGTGCTGCTGCACGCCAGGAAGATCCGTGAAACGGATGTCGAGGAACTTGACGTCCTCGTCCTTGATGAACTTCAGCACCTCGGATGAATCTTTGAACATGAAGACTCCAGAGGTAGGGCATTCGGATCCGCCCGTACGGGCCGGGCACTTTGGCACGGTACCCGCGGGGCATTGCCCTCCAGTATCACTTGTGTTTCCGGGATGTTACGGCGACCTGGGTACGCTGGGGAAGTGACGCAGAGCATCCAGGACTACCCCGGCGAACGCCTCGGACTGCCCCGTGAGGGCGCCGGCTCCATCGGCCGTCTGGGCCGCCGCGTCGGCGCTCTCTTCCTCGATTACGGCGCCGCGTACCTCATCTCCGGGTTCTTCGGATGGGACCCGCTGGCGATCCTCGCGATCTTCGCCGCCATCCAGATCGTGTTCCTGCCGACGCTCCAGGGGAGCCCGGGCCATCGCATCTTCGGCCTGCGCCTGGTGCGCCTCGACGGCGCATGGGTGGGCCTGTGGCGTCCCGTCATCCGCACAGCTCTGCTCATCCTCGCGATCCCGGCGGTCATTTGGGACGCCGATCAGCGCGGCCTGCACGACAAGGCCGCGGGCACGGTGCTCATCCGCTCCTGAGACGACAGAACCCGGCCGGCGTCTCAGCCGGACCGGGTTCTGCGACGCGCTCTCAGCGCGGACGCGGCGCTCGGACCTTCGTCGGGTCGATGCCCTTCGGGATCGGCAGCGACGTGAGCGACTGCGAGACCGATTCGATGCGCTTGATGACTGCGGCCATCGTCGCCCGGTCGATCTTGTTCGGCAGCGCCTTTATGGTCGGCGCGAGCTTCGAGATGGGCGTCTCGCCCTCGCCGTGGCCGACGTACAGCACCGTCAGGGGAACGCCGGAGGCCACCCGCTGCACCTTGGAGCGCTCGTCGTTCACGAGCCGCGTGAGGCGCCCACGGGCCCCCTCGCCGACGATCACGACGCCGCCACGACCGATCGCGCGGTAGACGGCCTCCTGGGTCTTGGGGTTGATGCCCACCGGCATCTCGCTGGCCTGCCACTTGCGGCCCAGCGACGTCGACAGGACGTGGCCGGTGGCTCCCGGCATTCCGTCGATCTTCTTGTACATCGCGCGGGTTGACAGACGGGTCATCGTCATCATCGATGCGAGCACGCCCAGCATGAGGCCGGTGACACCCCACAGGATGACGCTCCAGACGGCGACCGGCGGGATGACGAAGCCGATGCCCACGCCGACGGCGATGCCGAGCAGGAGGATGCCGATCAGCAGGAACGGCAGCCAGCGGAACTCCTTCTGAGTGAAGGTGTAGAGGGTACGGATCTGGGAGAAGAATCCCGGGCCCTTCTCGGGGGCGGAACTGCGCGCGGCCATAGCTTCCAGCCTACCTTTTCGCAGGCTCCTGCTCGGCTCCTCCACAGTCGAGCGCGAGCGGCATCCATCCACAGACGTCGCCGCACCGCGGAGGCGGCAGAGCACGCCGGCGCACACTGGCCACATGACCACCGCCGACGGCACGCTCAGCAGGCCCTACCGTGTCATCCGCGCGGTGCGGGCGCGGGAGGACGGCCCGTGGCCGGGCACTCTCGTACGCACCGCCGGCGGTGACGCGTGGGTGCTGGTGGACGCCGCCGTTCTCGGCGCGGACTGGAGGGGATGGCAGGCCGCCCCCGACGGCCATGTGCTGACCCCGGTCGACGTCGTGCGACGCGTGGACGGACACGACGTGGTGATGCCCGTGCTCTCGGAGCGCCTCGAGGACTTCGTGCGCCGCCGTGCCGCACGGATGCCGCTCAGCATGGGTGAGGCCGTGACACTCGGCGTGAGCGTGCTGCGGGGCTGCGTCCAGATCGCGGGCGAGCCCGATGCCGCGGGCGAATGGTGGCTCGACGACGCGGGCAGGCCGGTGCTGGTGACGGATGCCTCGGCCCGGCGCGCGCTGGAGGCGTCCGCGGCCGTCCTCGAGGAGGCGGGCGTCGACCCGCCCGCACAGCGCACGTGGCAGACCGCGCTGCGCGCCGTCACCGCGGAGCGCGTCTCGGTCCTCGAGCTCGAGGCCGCTGAGGAGGCGCTGTTCGCCCTCGCCGAGGCGGAGCCGCTCATCACCGTCAGTCTGAGTCCCCGCAGTGCCACCGAAGGCGTCGCCCGCGCCCACGAGGAGACACGCCGCCTGGCCGACGTGCCACACGAGCCGGCTCCGCGTTCGATGTGGCAGACGCTCGTCGCCGGCGTGGACGACGATCTCGCCGACACCGTCTCGCGGGCGACGACGGCGGTCTGGCGGCGACTGCGCCGCACGGGGGACGGGGCGAAGACCGGGCCGCGACGCGCGCCGTGGCTGGTCGGCGGAGCCGTCGCGGCGGCCGTCCTCGCCGGTGGCGCGCTGTGGCCGAGCGCGAGCGGGGTGGCGACCGACGAGGGTGCCGGCGCCGCGCCCAGCGCGACGCCCGAACCTGGGGCACCCGTTCCCGCGGGTTCCGAACCACCGGCGCCGTCCGCGAACGGTGCACCGGCGGGGGAGCCCGCCGACCTCGAGCGCACGACGGCAGGCCTGCTGGATGCACGGAATGCCTGCGCCGGGGATGCCGCCTGCCTCGCGGCCGTGACCGTGGACGCGGTCCCGCTGGCCGGTGGCGCCATCGACGAGCCTGCGACAGGGCGCACGGTGACGCTGCTCGACGATTTCGGCGACATCGCGGTGCTCCGGGTGGACGCGGAAGACGCGTCCGTCCCGTCGCAGATGGTCGTCGTCCTGCGCCGAGATGACAAGTGGCTGCTGCGCGACGTCTCCGACGTCGCGCAGCAGCCCTAGAAGCGGGAACGGCCCCTGATCAGATGCCCAGGTTCGCCACGAACGACGCCGCTTCGAGGCGCGTCTTCACGGCGCCGAGGAAACGTGCGGCGTCCGCGCCGTCGATGACGCGGTGGTCGTACGAGAGCGCGAGGTACACGTACGAGCGCACCGAGATCGCGTCCTTGCCGTCGACCGTCACGACGCCGGGGCGCTTGACGACCACGCCGGTGCCCAGGATGGCGGTCTGGGGCAGGAACACGACGGGGGTGTCGAACAGCGCGCCGCGCGAACCGGTGTTGGTCAGCGTGAACGTGCCGCCCGCAAGCTCGTCGGGCTTCAGCTTGTTGTCGCGCGTGCGAGCGGCGAGGTCGGCGATCTCGTGGGCGATCTGCGCGAGGTTCTTGTCGGCCGCGTCGCGGAGCACCGGCGTCAGCAGGCCCCGCTCGGTGTCGACGGCGATCGACAGGTTCTCGGTCGCCGGGTACACGATCTGGTCGCCGTCCACCGTGGAGTTGACGACGGGGTACGCCTGCAGCGCCTCGGCGGCGGCCAGCGCGAAGAACGGCAGGAACGACAGCTTGTCGCCGGTCTTGGCGAGGAAGTCGTTCTTCACCTTGTCACGGAAGCTCGCGAGCTTCGTGACGTCGACCTCGACCACCGTGGTGAGCTGCGCCGTCGACTGCATCGACTCCACGGCCCGCGAGGCGAGCACCTTGCGCAAACGCGACATCGGCTGCGTCGTGCCGCGCAGCGGCGACACCTCGAGCGCGGGCGCGGCCGCCGTGGCGGGAGCGGGGGCGGCGGGAGCCGACGCGGCCGCCTCGGCGGCCTTCAGCACGTCCTCCTTGCGGATGCGACCACCGACGCCCGTGCCCTTGACCGAGCCGAGGTCGACGCCCTGCTGCTGAGCGAGGCGACGCACGAGCGGCGTGACGTAGGTGATCCCGTCCTCCTCGGCGACCAGTGCCGGCGCCGCAGCCGCCGGTGCTGCGGCGGGGGCAGGAGCGGCAGCCGGTGCGGGAGCGGCAGCGGGCGCCGCGGCCGGCGCCTGGGCCGGAGCAGCGGGAGCCGGTGCTGGAGCAGCGGGAGCCGGTGCCGGAGCAGCGGGAGCCGGTGCTGGAGCAGCGGGAGCCGGTGCCGGAGCAGCGGCCGGTGCCGGAGCCGGAGCAGCGGCCGGTGCCGGCGCCGGAGCGGCGGCGGGGGCAGGAGCGGCCACAGCGGGCGCGGAGCCGGCCTCGCCGATGCGGGCGAGCGGTGAGCCGACGCCGACCGTCTCGTCCTCGGCGACGAGGATCTCGGTGAGCACACCCGCGAACGGCGACGGGATCTCGGTGTCGACCTTGTCGGTCGAGATCTCGAGGAGCGGCTCGTCCACGGCGACCTCGTCGCCCACCTGCTTGAGCCAGCGAGTGACGGTGCCTTCGGTCACGCTCTCCCCGAGCTCGGGCAGGACGACGTCCTTGCCGCCTGCCGGTGCGGCGGGCTGCTCGGCGGCGGGTGCCGGCGCGGCCTCGGCGGGGACCTCTGCAGCAGGCGCCTCTGCGGCAGGCGCCTCTGCGGCGGGGGCCTCTGCCGGTGCGGCCGGGGCCGGCTCGGCGGCTGCGGCCTCGGGGGCCGGGGCCGCGGCGGGGGTGCCCGAGCCGTCGCCGATCTTGGCCAGCACGGCGCCGACCTCGACGGTCTCGTCCTCCTGCACGAGGATCTCCTCGATCACGCCGCTGACGGGCGAGGGGATCTCCGTGTCCACCTTGTCCGTGGAGATCTCGAGCAGGCCCTCGTCCGCCTGGACCGTATCGCCGACGTTCTTGAGCCAGCGGGTGACCGTTCCCTCTGTCACGCTCTCGCCGAGAGCGGGGAGGACCACGGATGTGCTCATGAGGATGTCTCCTTCTGAAGAAATATCGGATCTAGCTTAGTGATGGGGCGCGGCCCGAAGGGTCACAGAGCGTGCAGCGGCTTGCCCGCCACGGCGAGGAACGCCTCGCCCAGCGCCTCGGACTGGGTCGGGTGCGCGTGGATGAACGGCGCGATGTCTTCGGGGTGGGCCTCCCAGCCCACCACGAGCTGACCTTCGGTGATGAGCTCGCCCACGCGGTCCCCGATCAGGTGGACGCCGAGGACCGGCCCCTCCTTCGCACGGACGACCTTGACGATCCCGCTCGTGCCGAGGATCTCGCTCTTGCCGTTGCCGGCGAGGTTGTACTCGTACGCCACGATTCCGTCGGCGCCGTGCGCGTCGGCCGCCTGCGCTTCGGTGAGGCCCACGGAGGCGACCTCCGGGTGGCTGTACGTGACCTTGGGGATGTGCGCGTCGGGGATCACCACCGGGGAGAGGCCGGCGATCTCCTCGGCGACGAAGATCCCCTGCTGGAATCCGCGGTGCGCGAGTTGGGGGCCCGGGACGATGTCACCCACCGCCCACACGTGGTCGACGCCGGTGCGCAGCCGCTCGTCGGCGATGACGAAGCCGCGGTCGATCGTCACACCCGCCTCCTCGTAGCCGAGGCCCGCGGTCGCCGGCCCGCGCCCGACGGCGACGAGTAGGTAGTCCGCGGTGAAGGTCTTGCCGTCCTCCAGCGTCGCGGTCACGGCGTCCGCGGTCTGCGTCGCGCTCTGGAACCGCACGCCCAGCGAGTACTGGATCCCGCGCCGCCGGAAGGCGCGCTCGAGGCCCTTGCTGAGCGCCAGATCCTCGTTGGGCACCAGGTGGTCGAGCGCCTCGACGATGGTGACCTCGCTCCCGAACGAGCGCCAGACGCTCGCGAACTCGACGCCGATGACGCCGCCGCCCAGGATCACCACGCTGCCGGGGATCTCATCGAGCTCGAGCGCGTGCTCGCTGGTGAGGATGCGGCCGCCGATCTCGAGCCCGGGCAGCGTCCGGCTGAACGAGCCGGTCGCAAGCACGACGTCGGCGCCGCGGTACAGGTCGTCTCCGACGCGGACGGCGGGGCCCGCCTCGAGGCGTCCCTCACCGGTCACGACGGTGATCCCGCGGGCCTTGACCAGTCCTTCTAGACCCTTGTACTTCTTCGCGACGATGCCCTCGCGGTAGGCGCGGACGCCCGACGGGTCGATGCCGTCGAAGGTCGCGCGGATGCCGATGGCCGCAGCATCCCGTGTCGTGTCGGCCACCTCCGCCGCGTGCAGCAGGGCCTTCGTCGGGATGCAGCCGCGGTGCAGGCACGTCCCTCCCACCTTGTCCTTCTCGACAAGGGCTACGGTCTTGCCGAGTTCTGCAGCGCGCAGCGCGGCCGCATAGCCGCCGCTTCCACCGCCGAGAACGACGAGATCGAAGGAGTGGTCGGTCATCGTGCCTCCTCATCGAGGTCTGCCAGGACGAAGCGGATCAGGCTGCGCACGGTGGCGGCAGTCGGTCCCTTGTCGGTGAAGCCGTATGGCGCGCCCTTGTGGGTCCCGCTGCCGGCGATGTCGAGATGCACCCAGGGGATTCGGGGTGCATCCGTCTCGCCGGCGGTACGGCCGACGAAATGACGCAGGAACAGGCCTGCGAAGAGCGAGCCGCCGGCAGGATCGCCGATCTTGGCGTTCTGCAGGTCGGCGATGGGGGAGTCGAGCTCCTCGAGCATGTGCGCGGGCAGGGGCAGCTGCCACGCGGGCTCGCCCGTCTCGGCGGCGGCTGCGAGGTACGCGGCCACGGCGTCGTCATCGCCCATCACGCCTGTGTGTCGGGTTCCGAGGGCGATGAGGATCGCACCGGTGAGGGTGGCGACGTCGACGATCACGTCGGGGTTCTCGCGACTGGCGGCGACCAGGCCGTCGGCGAGCACCAGGCGACCCTCGGCGTCGGTGTTGAGCACCTCGACCGTCGTGCCGTCGAGCAGCCGCAGCACGTCACCGGGGCGTGTGGCGCGGCCCGACGGCATGTTGTCGGCGACGCAGAGCCACGCCGTGACCTTGACAGGAGCGCCGACGGATGCCACGGCCCGCAGCACGCCGAGCACGGTGGCGGCGCCTGCCATGTCGTACTTCATCCCCACCATCGACGCAGCCGGCTTGAGCGACAGGCCGCCGGTGTCGAAGGTGATGCCTTTGCCCACCAGTGCGAAGTGCTTGGCAGCACCCTCGGGCGCGTAGTCCAGACGGATGAGGCGAGGCGGGCGGTCGGAGCCCTGTCCCACGCCGAGGATCCCGCCGAACCCCTGCTCGCGCAGCTGCTCCTCGTCGAGCACCTCGACGATGACGGGAAGATCCGCCACTGCCTCGCTGGCACGCGCGGCGACGTCCGCCGGCCCGAGCCATTCCGCCGGGATGTTCACGAGATCCTTGACGAGGGCGACGGATGCTGCGGTCTCGACGATCAGCTTCAGCGCGGCGTCGTCCGGCTCGGCGGTGCCGTGCACGACGACGCGCTGGGCACGGGGCTTCGGCGGTTCGGTCTTGTACCCCTCGAAGCGATAGCCGCCCAGCGCGGCGCCCTCCGCGACGGCGGTCCACAGCGAAGGATCGGCGAACGGCGCGGCCACGGCGACGGCCTCGAACCCGGTGATGGCGCGGATCGCCGCACCGACCGCATCGCGCAGGGCCGCAGCATCCGGAGTCGAACCGGTCCCGACGACCGCCAGCGGGATCGCGGCCGCGTCCGGCGCGTACACGCGCACCCAGGCACCGGGGGCCCCGGTGAAGCCCACCGCCGACAGCGCCTCGCCCAGGCCCGGCCAGTCGGAGAGATCCGGGGATCCCTCGGCGTCGAGCGGGGGGAGCGCGAGGAGGAGAAGGTCTGCGTCGGACTCTCGGACGGGTGCAGTGCGGTACTCGAGGTCGGGGAACGACATGGTCTCCATCCTAGGGACGACGACTGTTCGCTCTGAGCGCGACCCCGACGACCCGACGAGCGCGGGCGGCTCGTAGCATGGGTGCATGCCTTTTCCCGGCCCGCTGTTCGAGCGTGCGGCTTCCGCGCCGCCCGTGCCGCGCGGGCTGCCGCTGGTGATCGCCCTGACCGGCTTCACCGATGCCGGCAGCGCCGTGAGCCGTGTGATCGACTACTTCCGCGACGAGCTCTCGCCCTCGCCGCTCGCCGTGTTCTCCAACGACACGCTGCTGGATTACCGCGCACGCCGACCGATCGTGTCCTTCGAGAAGGACCACCTCACCGACTACCGCCCCTCCCGTCTGGAGCTGTCGTTCGCCCACGACGCCCTCGGACAGCCGTTCCTGCTCCTGGCGGGCTATGAGCCGGATTTCGCATGGGATGCCTTCACCGAGGCGGTTCTCGAGTTCACGGAGCTGTACGGGGTGTCCACGGTGACGTGGGTTCATGCGATCCCGATGCCCGTACCTCACACGAGGCCGATCGGCACGACCGTGAGCGGAACCCGGTCGGAGCTCACCGAGGCGCATTCGGTGTGGCAGCCCCACACGCAGGTCCCCGCGACGGCGGGTCATCTCCTCGAGTACCGGCTCGCAGCCGCCGGCGTGCGCGTCGCGGGCTTCGTGCTGCTCATCCCGCATTATCTCGGCGACACCGAGTACCCCGCGGCCGCTCTCGCGGCGCTCGACAGCCTGACCGTCGCGACCGGACTGGTCTTCTCCGGCGACGAGCTGCGCGAGGAGAACCGCGAGTATCTCGAGAAGGTGACGGAGCAGATCGAGGGCAGCGACGAGCTCGCGCGCATGGTGCAGGGCCTCGAGGAGCGCTACGACGCCTATATGGCCGGATCCACACTGGCCACCCCGATGATCCACACCGGCGACCTGCCCAGCGCAGACGAGCTGGCGGCCGAACTCGAGCGGTTCCTCGCCACGCGCCCCGCGGAGGACGACAAGCGCGGATCATGATCGCGTGGCCTCGCGCGCCGGCGGAATTCGACGGCCGAGCGAGGCGTTGACATCAGGGATGGAGGTGCGCCGGTCTCGGCAGGGCGATGCTGGCGGCGCACGGCAAGTATGAGATACTAGACGCTCTGACCCGTTGTCAACCGTCTTCGTGGGGCATCCCCGAGAAGATGCGGACTTGACAAGGGTCTTACTAGTGTCCGAAACCGACCGGAGAGGCGCAGCGCGCTTCGACCGGTGAAAGGCGAAACGTGACTCCAGGCACGAACACCAAGGCTCGCTCGACCGCGAAGGACACCGAGACGGACGAGACGAAGACGGCGGCCGCCAAGAAGGCTCCCGCAGCCAAGGGCGCCGCCAAGACCAAGGCCGCACCGAAGACCGCGTCCAAGCGCGCGAAGAAGTCGGACGACGAGTTCGAGGACGACGTCGAAGAGCTCGACGACGACGTCGAACTCGAGGACGAGGGCGACGACGCGGACGCCGACGACGCAGCGGAGACCGGCGAACCGGCCAAGGGCGCGAAGACCTCCGGCGACGACGCGAACGCCTCCGACGACGAGGAGGAAGAGGAGGAGAGCACCAAGCCGGCGTTCACCGAGCCCCTCCCCACCGGCGCGATCGTCATCTCCTCGAGCGACGAGGACGACGTCCCGGTCTACTCGACGCAGATCACCGGCGCGACGGCCGACCCGGTCAAGGACTACCTCAAGCAGATCGGCAAGGTGCCGCTGCTCAACGCGGCCGAAGAGGTCGAGCTCGCGATGCGCATCGAGGCGGGTCTGTTCGCCGAAGAGAAGCTGTCGCACATGTCGGCCGCCGAGAAGACCTCGCAGCTGGGTCTCGACCTGCAGTGGGTCGCCCGCGACGGTCAGCGCGCGAAGAGCCACCTGCTCGGCGCCAACCTGCGCCTCGTCGTCTCGCTCGCCAAGCGATACACGGGCCGCGGCATGCAGTTCCTGGACCTGATCCAGGAGGGCAACCTCGGCCTCATCCGCGCGGTCGAGAAGTTCGACTACACCAAGGGCTTCAAGTTCTCGACGTACGCCACGTGGTGGATCCGTCAGGCCATCACCCGCGCGATGGCCGACCAGGCCCGCACCATCCGCATCCCGGTGCACATGGTCGAGGTCATCAACAAGCTCGCGCGCGTCCAGCGCCAGATGCTGCAGGACCTCGGTCGCGAACCCACGCCCGAGGAACTGAGCCGCGAGCTCGACATGACCCCCGAGAAGGTCATCGAGGTGCAGAAGTACGGCCGCGAGCCGATCTCGCTGCACACGCCTCTCGGCGAGGACGGCGACAGCGAGTTCGGTGACCTCATCGAGGACACCGAGGCCGTGGTCCCCGCCGACGCGGTGGGCTTCACCATGCTGCAGCGCCAGCTCGAGTCGCTCCTCGACTCGCTCTCGGAGCGCGAGGCCGGCGTGATCCGCATGCGCTTCGGCCTGGGGGATGGGCAGCCGAAGACGCTCGACCAGATCGGCGACACGTTCGGGGTCACCCGTGAGCGCATCCGCCAGATCGAGTCGAAGACGATGGCGAAGCTGCGGCACCCGTCGCGTTCGCAGTCGCTCCGGGACTACCTCGAGTGAGCGAGGCGAACGCCGGCAAGGCGCTCACCGTACAGGTCGAGGGCTCGTCGTTCGCCCGCATCCCGATCCGCACGCGGGTCGTGATGCCGGGCGACGACCTCGACTCGTTCGTGAAGGAGTACGCGGCGGACGTCGTCCGCGAGGGCGACCTCCTCTTCGTCACGGAGAAGATCGTCGCGATCACCCAGGGCCGCTCGTACCTCGTCGAGGACATCAAGCCCCGCAGGCTCGCGCTCTTCCTCTCCAAGTACGTCACCCGCACGCCGTACGGCATCGGCCTGGGCATGCCCGAGACGATGGAGATGGCGCTGCGCGAGTGCGGCACGATCCGCATCCTCTTCGCGGCCGCCGTCTCGGCGGTGACCAAGCTGTTCGGCCGCAAGGGCGACTTCTACCGCATCGCCGGCGACAAGGCACGCGCGATCGACGGCCCGACGTCCGGAACGATCCCGCCCTACAACAAGGCGGTCGTCCTCGGACCCGAGCGCCCGCGCGAGGTCGCGACGCACCTCAAGTCGCTGCTCGGCGGCGTGCCCGAAGTGGCGGTGGTCGACATCAACGACCTCGGCGGCAACATCCTCGGCTCCACGCTCGACAAGGCGGAGGAGAAGCGCCTGGTCGCGATCCTGAAGGACAACCCGCTGGGTCAGGGCCACCAGTCGACGCCGCTCGGCATCGTCCGCACGGTCTGACTCGGATTCAGCAGAAAGGCGCGGCATCCTTCAGGGATGCCGCGCCTTTCTGCGCTGCACGCGCGCAGTGATCGGCACCGTCTCGGTTCAGAAGCCGATGGCTTCGCGATAGCGAGGCTTGTGACCGGTGCGGATGCCGGTGACGCTCGGCTTGTTCTCGTACACGCCGGCGCCCCAGTTGCCCTCGACGAGCACCGGACCGTCCGGCGAGACGACGATGTCCCATCCGACGTACCGGATCTGCGGCACGACGCGCGCGACCTGGTCGACGAACGCCTTGACCTCCTCGATCATCGGCAGCTGGAAGTCGGCGATGACGAAACCGCTGTCGGGGTGCTTCTGGTGCACATGGCTGTGCGAGTCGTAGCCCGGACCGACGGCATGGCCGTTGTCGTCGAGCATCGTGTAGAAGCCGCCGAAGGTCATCTGGTCGCTCACCGCACCGCGTCCGAACTTCTGCGCCATCGCCAGGATGTGCGTCTGCTCGCCGTCGAAGAACGCGGTCACGCGCGTGGTGTTCACGGTTCCGGGGCACACGGCGGCGAGGTCGGCGTGCTGGCGGATGACCTCCTCGATGAGCAGCTCGCCGCGCGAGAGCAGGCCGCGATGGAAATCCTCCCAGTCCGAGACGTCCGCCGCGTGGTAGCGGTGCACGCCCGTTCCCGCCTGGCCCACCGGCTCCTTGGTGACGATCGTGCCGTGCTTCTCGGCGAAGGCGCGCACCGCATCGGCGTTGCCCTCCTCGACGACCATCCAGTCCCGGCGGAGGAAGTCGCTGAACGTACGGTCGAACTCGATCTTGTCCTGGAAGCGGCCGCGGTACGCGGGGTCGTCGTACTTCTGCGACAGCTCGTTCGAGACGGGATGCGTCATGTACGTCGCACGCTCCGAGCGGTTCAGGATCGCGAAGTCGTAGTCGACGTAGTCCTGGAAGCCGACCTGCCTGAACCCCGCCGACCACAGCATGTCGACCACCACCGCGGGGGTCCATTTGCCGTGCGCGTGCGCGGTCTCTTTCGCGCGCTCCAGCACGGAGCCGACATCGATGCGACGGACACGCCAGGCGAGGTAGCGAAGGCGGTTCGAGAGGGCGAGGCCCTGAGAAGACATGCGTGCTCCGGGTTCGGTTCGGGGACCCCGATAGTCTAGAGGCGTGAGTTCCGCTATCCCTGGGCACGACCACCCCGTGCCGGGATCGGACCCCCGCAGCGCCCCCGTCGCCCGGATCTCGCGGGCCGCGCTGACGGCGAATGCCCGTGCCGCGCGGGAACGGGGCATCCGTTCGTACGGTCCGTCGATCCTCCAAGCGGATGCCTGGGGCCACGGTGCGGAGCTCGTCCGCGATGTGCTCGCGGCCGAGGAGTTCGTCCCCGAGGAGACCGTTCCCGAGGTGCGCCGCGGAGACGTCGAGCACGGAGCGGTGGTCGGACGAGCGAGGACTCTCCAGCCCTCCTGGCTGTTCGGGCTGCCCGATTCGGAGCACGCCACCGCGCCCGCCCTGCGGCTCACGGGCACCGTCCTCTCGGTGAAGGACCTGCGGGCCGGCGAGGGCGTGTCCTACGGCTACGCGTATCGAGCGTCGACCGACACCCGCGTCGCGCTGGTCACGGGCGGCTACGCGCAGGGGATCGTGCGCGGGCTCGGCGGCGCGGTCCACGTGGCGATCGCCCGGGGGCGGCACCCCATCATCGGTCGCGTCGCGATGGACGTGTGCGTGGTGGAGATCACGGATGCCGCGGTCCGGCGCGGCGAGGAGGCCTTGTTCCTCGGCGACCCGGCGCAGGGCGAACCGTCTCTCGCCGAATGGGTGCGCGCGACGGGACTGACGGCCGGGGAGCTCGTCACGACGGTCGGACTACGCGCCATCCGGGAGGAGGCACTGTGACCGCACGCCTGCACGTCGACCTCGATGCGCTCGAGGCCAACATCGCGCGCGTGCGTGCCACGGTGTCGCCCGCCGAGCTGATGCTCGTGGTCAAGGACGACGCCTACGGTCACGGGCTGGAGCCCGTCGTGCGGGCGGCCTCAGGTGCGGGGGTGGTCTGGTTCGGCGCCTTCGATGTGCGCACGGCGTGCGCCGTGCGTGAGGCGGTGGGCGAGGACGCCCGCATCTTCGCCTGGATCGCCGCCTCGCGCGGCGACCTCGAGGCGGCCGTCGCCGCACGCATCGACCTGGGCGTCGGCGATGCCGACCTGCTGGAGGAGATCGCGGATGCCGCGCGGGACGCCGGGAGCCGGGTTCGCGTGCATCTCAAGATCGACACCGGCCTGCATCGCAACGGAGTGCGCCCGGAGCAGTGGCCCGGGTTCGTGTCGCGCGCGGCTGCTCTCCACTCGGAGGGCGTCATCGACGTCGTCGGCATCTGGAGCCACATCGCGGAGGCGTCAGATGCCGAAGACGACGAGGCTCGCGGCGTCTACGAGTGGGCTCTCGCCGAGGCGGAGGCCGTCGGCTTGCGTCGGATGACGCGCCATCTGGCCGCCAGCGCGGCCTCGTTCGCGCGCCCGGAGTTCCGCTACGACATGGTCCGGGTGGGCGCGTTCTGCTACGGCATCCGCTCCGCCGGAGGTCCCTCCGCCGACGACCTCGGACTGCGGCCGATCGGAACGCTGCACGCCGACGTCGTCGAGGTGGCGGGACAGTACGTCAGGGTCGACCTCGGATGGCTCCACGGGCTTCCGTCGTCGCTTCGGCTCCGCTCGTCGGTAGGAACCCCCGCCGGGAGCCGGCAGCTCATCGACATCGGCCGCTCGGATTCTCTCGTCGCCTCGTGGCCGGGAGCCGGCGCCGGGGACACAGTCGCGATCTACGGTCCGGGCGCTGCGGGTGAAGTGAGCGCGACGGATCTCGCCGAGCTCATCGGCACGATCGGTGAGGAGATCGCACTGCGCGTGTCACCGCTCGTGGAACGCAGATACACCCGCCGCTGAAAGCGGCGGGTGCGAGTCTGCCGGGGACGGACGCCTACTCGGCGAGGCGAGCGGTCTCGTCGTGCCAGGAGGTCGCGATGGCGCGAAGCTTCTCTTCGTACTTGCGACCGTGGTGGGCGCAGAAGAGGAGTTCGCTGCCGTTGACCTCGGCGGCGATGTACGCCTGTGCGCCACAGGAATCGCAGCGATCCATGGCCGTGAGGCGGTACTCGAGGACGGCGCCGGTCTCGGTCGGTGTCGATATCGTGTTCATCTCGGTGCCTCCTCGTACAGGTAGAACTCTCTTGCGGTCATGAAATACAACCACGCCGATGTTTCGAGAATGCCGCGAACAGGCGACATTTCGCTGAGCGCGTACGCCGCCCGGCCCTGAAGCGTGTCTGCGCGGGGCGGTCGGGCGCCCCGATTACGATGGGAGATTGTGACCGCCGAGTACTCCGCCCATCATCTCCAGGTGCTCGAAGGGCTCGAAGCGGTCCGCAAGCGCCCCGGCATGTACATCGGCTCGACCGACTCGCGCGGCCTCATGCACTGCCTGTGGGAGATCATCGACAACTCCGTCGACGAGGCCCTCGCCGGCCACGGCTCGCGCATCGACATCATCCTCCACGCCGACGGCAGCGTGGAGGTGCGCGACCGCGCACGGGGCATCCCCGTCGACATCGAACCGCGCACAGGTCTGTCCGGCGTCGAGGTCGTCTTCACCAAGCTCCACGCCGGCGGCAAGTTCGGCGGCGGCTCCTACGCCGCGTCGGGCGGTCTGCACGGCGTCGGGGCATCCGTCGTCAACGCGCTCTCGGAGCGCCTCGACGTCGAGGTCGACCGCGGCGGCAAGACCTGGGCGATGTCGTTCCACCGGGGAGAGCCCGGCGTCTTCTCCAACGGCAGTCCCGACTCCGCCTTCACGCCGTTCGAAGACCGCAGCGAACTGCGCGTCGCGGGTCGTGCCGCCAAGGGCGTCACCGGCACCCGCATCCGCTACTGGGCCGACCGGCAGATCTTCACGAAGGACGCCGCGTTCAACCTGCAGGAACTCGAGCAGCGCGCCCGCCAGACCGCGTTCCTGGTCCCCGGCCTCGAGATCGTCATCCGCGACGAGCGACCCGGCACCGAGTCGGGCGAGCCCGTCGAGACGAGCTACCGCTTCGACGGCGGCATCTCGGAGTTCGCCGACTTCCTCGCTCCGGACTCCGGTGTCACCGACACCTGGCGGCTGAGCGGCGAGGGGAAGTTCACCGAGACCGTCCCGGTGCTGCAGCCTTCGGGGGCCATGGTGCCGACCGAGGTCGAGCGCGAGTGCCACGTCGACATCGCGGTCAGGTGGGGCACAGGGTACGAGACCGTGTCGCGGTCGTTCGTCAACATCATCGCGACGCCCAAGGGCGGGACGCATCAGCAGGGATTCGAGCAGGGCCTCATGAAGGTTCTGCGCGACCAGGTCGCGCAGAACGCCCGCCGGCTCAAGGTCGGAGGCGACAAACTCGAGAAGGACGACATCCTCGCCGGCCTCACGGCGGTGCTCACCGTGCGCCTGCCCGAACCGCAGTTCGAAGGTCAGACGAAGGAAGTGCTCGGCACGCCGGCCGTGCGCCAGATCGTGTCGAACGTCGTCTCCCGCGAGCTCACCGCGCGGTTCACCTCGGCCAAGCGCGACGACAAGGCGCAGACCTCGCTGCTGCTCGACAAGGTCGTCTCCGAGATGAAGGCGCGCATCTCCGCGCGCACGCACAAAGAGACGCAGCGACGCAAGAACGCACTCGAGTCCTCGTCGCTGCCGGCGAAGCTCGCAGACTGCCGATCGAACGACGTCGCAGAATCGGAGCTGTTCATCGTCGAGGGCGACTCGGCACTCGGAACCGCCAAGCTCGCCCGCAACAGCGAGTTCCAGGCGCTGCTGCCGATCCGCGGCAAGATCCTCAACGTCCAGAAGGCGTCGATCAGCGACATGCTGTCCAACGCCGAGTGCGCGGCGATCATCCAGGTGATCGGCGCCGGCTCCGGCCGCTCGTTCGATCTCGACACGGCCCGCTACGGCAAGATCATCCTGATGAGCGACGCCGACGTGGACGGCGCGCATATCCGCACGCTGCTGCTGACGCTGTTCTTCCGCTATATGCGACCGCTCATCGACGAGGGCCGCGTCTACGCCGCCGTCCCACCGCTGCACCGTGTGGTAGTGATGAATCCCGGGTCCAAGCCCAACGAGACGATCTACACCTACTCCGAGGCCGAGCTGCACGGACTCCTCACGAAGCTCACCAAGGCCGGCAAGCGCTGGCAGGAACCCGTCCAGCGCTACAAGGGCCTCGGCGAGATGGACGCGGACCAGCTGGCGACCACCACGATGGACCGCAATGGCCGCACCCTCCGGCGTGTGCGCATGCAGGATGCCGAGGCCGCGGCATCCGTCTTCGAACTGCTGATGGGCAACGATGTGGCACCCCGCAAGGAGTTCATCATCGACTCCAGCGACCGACTGGTGCGCGAGCGCATCGACGCGTGACCGCTGGTCGGTTCCCCTCGCCGCGACAGCGAGGGGAACCGATCGGAGGAGTCAGCGGATGCCGGTGCCTACGGCGCCGATGACGCCGTCGAGGGGCGTTCCCGACGCGTCGCGCTTCGCGCCCGACTCCGGCAGCGCGCGGGTCGCGCCGTCCGAGCCGACGGCACGCGGATCGGTGCCGACCCACGCGATGGTGAGCGCGTCTTCGCCCTTCAGGAACCGCTGAGCACGCACCCCGCCGGTCGCGCGGCCCTTTGCGGGGAACTCGCTGAACAGCGACACCTTGGCGCTGCCGGCGTCGGTGCCCGCGAGCGCGGTCGTGGATCCAGCGATCGTCACGACGACGGCGTCGAACTCCGAGGGTCCGACGACGTCGAATGCGATCACCTGTGCGCCGTCGGTGAGACGGATGCCCGCCATGCCGCCCGCCGAACGCCCCTGCGGGCGCACCGACGACGCATCGAAGCGCAGCAGCTGCGCGTCGCTGGCGACGAACACCAGTTCGGCGCCGTCCGAGGCGGGCGCTGCTCCGACGACCCGGTCGCCGTCCTTGAGGGCGATGATCTCGATGTCGTGCTTGTTCGCGATCTCGCTGGCGGCCACGCGCTTGACGATGCCCTGCGCGGTGCCGACCGCGATCGGCGGGGCGTCGGTGAGCGGCACGAGTGCGACGATGTGCTCGCCCCCACTGAGACCCAGGTACTGGTCGCCACGCGTGCCGGCCGCGAGCTGGACCGAGTTGGCGGGAACCGAGGGCAGGTCGACGGGGGAGAAGCGCACCAGTCTGCCGAGGTTGGTCACGGCGCCGATGTCGCCGCGCGTGGTGGCGTCGACCGCCGAGCGGATGGCGTCGTGCTTCGAGCGTCGCGCCGGCGCGACGATGCCCCCACCAGGCGCGTCGGCCACGAGCTCGGCGCGCACCATGCGGCCGGTGGCCGAGAGGAAGACGCGGCACGGCGCGTCTGCGATCTGCAGGTCGGCGGCCGCCGCAGCCGCACGCGAACGGGGCTGGACCGGGCCGCCGTTGAGCAGCAGGGTGCGGCGAGGGGTTCCGAAGGCCTCGGCGGCAGCATCCAGTTCGTGTGCCACCTGCGCACGCAGCAGCACGTCGCTGCCGAGCAGCTCCTCGAGCTGAGCGATCTCCTTCTTCAGGTTGTCGCGCTCGGTCTCGAGCTCGATGCGCGAGAACTTGGTGAGGCGACGAAGTCGCAGCTCGAGGATGTACTCCGACTGAGCCTCCGACAGGTCGAAAACGCTCATCAGGCGGGTGCGCGCCTGCTCGCTGTCGTCGGACGTGCGGATGACCTGGATGACCTCGTCGATGTCGAGGATCGCGATGAGGAGGCCCTCGACGAGGTGCAGGCGTTCCTTGCGACGCTCGAGACGGTAACGGCTGCGACGCGTGACCACACTGATGCGGTGGTCGAGGTACACGCGGAGGAGTTCGCGGAGACCGAGCGTCTGCGGCTGGCCCTCGACCAATGCGACGTTGTTGATGCTGAACGAGTCTTCGAGCGGCGTCAGCCGGTAGAGGTGCTCGAGCACCGCCTGCGGGTCGAAGCCGGTCTTGATGCCGATGACCAGCCGGAGTCCGTGGTGGCGGTCGGTGAGGTCGGTGACGTCGGCGATGCCCTGGAGCTTCTTCGCGTTGACGGCGTCCTTGATCTTCTCGATCACCCGCTCCGGGCCGACGAGGTACGGGAGTTCGGTGACGACGAGGCCGGTGCGGCGCGGACCGAGGGACTCGATCGACACCTTCGCACGCGTGCGGAAGCTGCCGCGGCCGTTCGTGTAGGCGTCCTTGATGCCGTCCAGGCCGACGATGATGCCGCCGCCGGGAAGATCGGGCCCTGGCACGAACTCCATCAGCTCGTCGACGCTCGCCTCGGGGTTCTCGAGCAGGTGCGTGGCCGCGCCCACGACCTCGATGAGGTTGTGAGGCGCCATGTTGGTCGCCATGCCGACCGCGATGCCGGTGGTGCCGTTGACGAGCAGGTTCGGGAACGCTGCAGGCAGCACCTCCGGCTGCTGGAACTGCCCGTCGTAGTTGGGGATGAAGTCGACGACG
The DNA here is from genome assembly GCF_019511645.1 of Microbacterium ureisolvens. Classification (GTDB taxonomy): domain Bacteria; phylum Actinomycetota; class Actinomycetes; order Actinomycetales; family Microbacteriaceae; genus Microbacterium; species Microbacterium ureisolvens_A. The sequence goes on from NZ_JAEUAX010000001.1 coordinate 468,616, forward strand.
TCCTCGTCGAGGTTCTCGGTGAGCGCCAGCGCAGGTGGGGCGAGCCGGGCCTCGGTGTACCGGGGTGCGGCGGGACCGTCGTCGAGCGAGCCGAAGTTTCCGTGACCGTCCACCAGCGGCACCCGCAGCGAGAAGGGCTGGGCGAGTCGCACGAGCGCGTCGTAGATGGGGGCGTCGCCGTGGGGATGCAGCTTTCCCATCACCTCGCCGACGACGCGGGCGCTCTTGACGTGGCCGCGGTCGGGGCGCAGGCCCATGTCGGCCATCTGGAAGAGGATGCGCCGCTGCACCGGCTTGAGCCCGTCGCGTGCATCGGGCAGGGCACGCGAGTAGATGACCGAGTACGCGTACTCGAGGAACGATGTCTGCATCTCCGAGGAGACGTCGACATCCTCGATGCGTCCGTGATCGGCGGGGGAGGAATCGGTGCGGGAAGCGGGCATGTGTCGATGAAGCCTCGGGTGACGGCGGGAGCGGGGGGCGCGGCCGCGTATGCGAGACTGGCCCCGATGACCCTCAGCCTACCCGTGGACCCGCCGCGCGCCCGGAGCCTCACCCGTGTCGTGACCGAGATGTCGGCGGCGCTGGACGGCGGCTCCGAGTGGTTCGCGCCGGCACGGAGCGCCATCGTGTGGGTGCTCGACGGCCTCGGCGTCTCCAACCTGTCGGCTCGCGCCGGACACGCGCGCTTCCTCTCCGAGGCTCGCGCGAAGAAGGATGTCGCGCGCACGGTCTTCCCGTCGACGACCGCTGCCGCGCTCACCAGCCTGCTCACCGGCACGCTCCCCGGCGAACACGGCATCGTCGGCTATCGGGCCCGCGTGCCGGGCACCGACGACGTGATCAATCTGCTCCGCGGGTGGGACACCGACGGCCTGCCCCTGGAGTTCCAGCGTTCCGCCACGCTGCCCGCGACCCTCGGCCGGCCGTTCTTCGCGGTCTCGCGCAACGAGTATGCGGGCACCGGTTTCACCGCCGCCACCCTGGGCTCCGCCGAGTTCCATGGAGCCGACGATCTGGACGAGCGCGTGAGGCTCGCCGCCGACCTCGCGGCGCAGCATCCCGGTTCCCTCGTCTATCTGTATGCGCCCGATCTCGACGCGATCGGCCACAAGCGCGGCTGGGAGTCCGACGAATGGGTCGCCGGACTGGAGCGGGTGGATGCCGCGGCCCGCACGCTCTCGGCATCCCTCGACCGCGGCACCGGCGTGGTGGTCACGTCCGACCACGGCATGGTCGACGTGCCGCGGCATCGCCATCTCCTGCTCGAGGAGGGCGACGATCTGCTCGATGGGATCCGCCTGATCGGCGGCGAACCCCGGATGCTCCATCTGTACGCGCAGCCGGGGGCGGCCGATGCGGTGCTGGCGCGGTGGCGTCAGGCCGAGGCATCCCGTTCGTGGGTCTTCTCACGCGCCGAGCTCGAAGCGTCAGGGCTGATGGGCGCGATCGACCCGGAGGTGCGTGCGCGCATCGGCGACGTGATCGTCGCCGCGCGCGCGGGCATCGCCTATTACGACGACAGGCTCACCGACAAGGCGCCGCAGAAGATGATCGGGCAGCACGGCTCGCTGACCGACGAAGAGCGGATCGTCCCGCTCATCCGGCTGGGTGCGTTCGCCGGAGCCTGAGGGCTCAGTCGTCCGAGCGGGCGCCGAACACGATCTCGTCCCACGACGGCATCGACGTCCGCCCCTTGCGACGGCCCGCCTCGGCGACCGCTGCCGGAGTCGGCGCGGGAAAGTCGGATGCCGGCGGCTCCTCGTCGGAGGACGACTCCTCATAGCCCGGCTCCAGCGCGTCGAAGAGGGCGACCGGTGCCGGCGAGCGGGGAGCCGACGCGATCTCTTCCGCCCCCGGGAGCGGCTCCCGCTGGCCGCGACGACGACGCAGCGCCTCGAGCAGGTCGGCGGTCTCGGCCGAGGTCACCACGGCAGGCTCGCTGGCGCGTTTGATGGCGGCCTCCTGGACGGCGGGGGCGGCGGGACCGGGGATCTCAGGCGACTCGATGTCGGCATCGGGGAGGCGGCGCGGCCCGAACGCCCCGCTGTCGAAGCGGGAGTCGTCTTTCGGGGCGACCGCGTCGAGGGCGCGCAGCCGCGGGATCAGCCCCTCGGGAAGCGACCCCTGGCGGGACAGCTGGATGGCGTCGGCATTCAGCGGCGACAGCGTGCTGCGGCGCGGGTCGAACCCCCAGCGCGCGTCATGGCCGATGTCGTTCGACGTGAACTCCAGCTTGACCGTCCAGCCGGTCGGCTCCTTCCAGCTGGTCCAGCGTTCGCCGATGGCGCCCGCCTCGGCGAGCTTGGCGCGCACGGCGGAGCCGAAGGTGGTCTGCCCGTCGCCCTCGAAGTCGCCGCCGAGGAGCACGGGAACGGCCAGTGCCTGGCCGACGATGTGCTCGCGCTCGGCGAGCACGGGGCCTTCGAACCGAACGATGTCCTCCACGCGGGCGCCGAGGAGCTCGGCCACCTCGCGCGCGGAAAGCCCTGAGCGGATGTGAGCCTGGATCTCGCGGGGGCTGGGGCGCGGGGTCTGCACATCGGCCTCGCGCTCGCGGCGCGCCTTGCGCAGCTCGCCGCGCAGCACGTCGTCGACGTCGAGCGTGAATCGCTCGCCGGACTCCGTCGCCAGGATGAGCTTGTCGTCTTCGGTTCCGATGACCTTGAGCTGTTCCATGCGGACGCTCCCTGCTTCTCGTGCCGGCTCTTGGCTGCGCTGGTCGGGCGGACTTCATCGCTTCAGAGCCCGCCTGTGGGCCCCATCGTGTCATAGGGCATCACGAGGGCCGGGAATATCCCGCGCGTGCCGCGAGTTTCACGCGAACGCACGGCCGGGATGGCGCCCGATCGCATTTGCGAAAAGGGCAATGGTCGTGCAAACTATCGCCGCCCGCAAGGGCGAGCGCAACCGCGAATACCCGGAAGTTGAGATCTTCACGCATGGCCACCGATTACGACGCCCCCCGCAAGACCGAGGACGACAGCGAGTCGATCGAGGCGCTCAAGGAGCGCGTTCCCGACAAGCTCTCGGGCTCGGTGGATGTGGAGGACGCCGACAACCCGTCGGGCTTCGAGCTGCCTGGTGCCGACCTGTCGGACCTCGAGCTCGACGTCGTCGTTCTACCCGCCCAGGAGGACGAGTTCACCTGTTCGAACTGCTTCCTCGTGAAGCACCGTTCGCAGCTCGATCACGAGACCGCCGACGGTCCTATCTGTACTGAGTGCGCCGCGTGATCTGAGCCCGCCGCACAGCGGCGGCCAGCCGGTCCGGCGTCCGCGAGGAGATGACCCACGCGGTCGTCGGATCATCGGCATCCGTCACGGGGAACACGACGACTCCGTCGATCCCGCCCCGGATGAGGTGCCACGAACGCGGGTCCAGTCCCGCACCCCGCTGATGGCGCGCGTCGTCGCCGACATGGACCTCACCGGCGCCGAGGAACTCCACGCCGATGTGCGCGCGTCCCGCTCGGAGCTCGCCGTCCCGGACCTCGACGACGGGGGCCGACAGGACCAGCAGTGCGATCAGCAGGATGCCCACACCGGCGCCGACGACGAGTGCGACCGTGGTGTCGATCGGGGTGACGACGAGCGCCGCCATCGGCGCCGCCATTCCTGCAGCGACCAGGATCCACAGTGAAGGGCCGAGCCGCTCGCGATAGCCGTCGGCGTGGTCGGTCCGGGCACCGGCGTGAGGCGTTGAGTTCTGCATTACCCTCGTTGGGTGACTGAAACGGTGGACGTCCCCATTATCGCCCCCGACGTCCCGGTGTACGCGCACCCGGGGGATGCCGGAGCCGACCTCGTCGCCGCCGAGGCGGTGCGGCTCGAACCCGGTGAGCGCGCTCTGGTCGGCACCGGCGTGCGGATCGCGCTGCCCGAGGGCTACGTCGCCTTCGTGGTGCCGCGCAGCGGCCTGGCGGCGAAGCACGGCATCACGATCGTGAATGCGCCGGGCACCATCGACGCCGGCTACCGCGGCGAGATCAAGGTGATCCTCCTCAACACCGATCGCACCCACGCGCACGACATCGCCGTGGGCGACCGCATCGCCCAGCTCATCGTGATGCCGGTCCCGCGCGCCGTGTTCCTCCCCGTGGAAGCTCTGCCCGACAGCGTGCGCGGCGAGGGCGGCTTCGGCTCCACGGGCTATCAGAAGGACGGAGTCCTCGCATGACCGATTCCTCATCCGTCGACGGCCCGCGCAAGGTCGCCCCCGACGACCGCGCTACCACCGGCCCGTTCGACGAGTCCGAGGCCAACCCGGTCCGCCCCTACATCGACCTCGGGGGGATCAAGATCCTCCCGCGCGAGGGTCTCAACCTACGTCTCGAGGTCGAGGAGCAGACGAAGCGCATCGTCGCTGTGGGCCTCGACTACGCCGGCTCGACGCTTCAGGTGCAGCCGTTCGCCGCGCCGCGCTCGGCGGGCCTGTGGGAGGAGACCCGCGAGCAGATCCGCCAGCAGATCCGGCAACAGGGCGGCCGCGTCGAGGAACGCGAGGGACCGCTGGGCCCGGAGCTGCTCGCAGAGGTTCCCGTCATCGCCGGCCCGGACGGCACGGCCGGCAAGCGCCTGGCGCGTTTCGTCGGCGTCGACGGCCCGCGGTGGTTCCTGCGCGGAGTCATCGGCGGCGCCGCCACGGCCGACGTCGAGGCCGCGGCGGCGGTCGAGGACCTCTTCCGCTCGATCGTGGTCGTCCGCGGCGGCTCGCCCATGCCGCCCCGCGATCTCATCCCGCTGAAGATGCCGGCGACGCCAGGTTCGGCGTGAGCGACCCCTCGCGCCCCGGCGACCCCGCCGCGGAACCCGACGCGAACCCTCCCGCCGCCGAGAGGGACGAGGCGGATGCGGCACCCTCTGCATCCGAGATGCTCGGCGCCGCGCTGGGCGGCGCCGCCCGCCGCGCGGGGCTGGACCCGGCTGAGGGAAAGAGCACGGGCCACGTCGTGTGGGCCGCCATGGGCGGCTGGCGCGGCATCCTCGAATCCGTCCTGCCGGGCGTCGTGTTCCTCGTCGCGTGGACGGTGACCTATGACCCCGATCCGGACGTGCGCTCCGGCAATCTCCTCCTGAGCCTCGGGCTGTCGGTGGGGCTGGCCGCCGTGTTCACCATCGTGCGCCTCATCCAGAGGCAGTCCGCCAGCGCCGCGATCGGCGGGCTGATCGCAGCCGCGGCCGCCGCGGGGCTGTCCCTGTGGACAGGCAGGGGAGAGGACAGCTTCATCCCGGGCTTCCTCACCAACACGCTGTACGGCACCGCGTTCCTCGTCTCGGCGCTCATCGGATGGCCGCTGATCGGGCTGGCCGTCGGCTTCCTGATGGGCGAGGGCACAGCGTGGCGCGCCGACAAGCGCAAACGGCGCGTCTTCTTCTGGCTGTCGATCGCGTGGGCGAGCCTGTTCGCGCTGCGCCTCGTCGTGCAGCTCCCGCTCTACTTCGCCGGTGACGTCACCGCGCTCGGGACCGTGAAGCTGATCATGGGTCTGCCGCTTTTCGCGCCGATGGTCGCGGTCACGTGGCTCGCGGTGCGCGCGCTCTACCCGCGCACGCCGAAGTGATACATTTATCTCGACATCAAGATAAATTTCCTCCGAACCGTTAGGGCGGCCTGACTAGCCGAGGGCTCCGGTGCGGGGGAAGATGGGGATGCCGGACTCCGGCACGATCCCGCCGCCGACGAAGGAGACAGACGTGTCCACGGTTGACAGCTTCGGTGCGAAGAGCACCCTGACGGTCGGCAGCACCGACTACGAGATCTTCCGCATCGACACGGTCGCGGGCTACGAGAAGCTCCCGTTCAGCCTCAAGGTGCTGCTGGAGAACCTGCTGCGCACCGAGGACGGCGCGAACGTCACCAAGGAGCAGATCCAGGCGCTCGGCTCGTGGAACCCGAACGCGGAGCCCGACACCGAGATCCAGTTCACTCCGGCCCGCGTCGTGATGCAGGACTTCACCGGCGTGCCGTGCATCGTCGACCTCGCCACGATGCGCGAGGCCGTCACCGCGCTGGGCGGCGATCCCAGCAGGATCAACCCCCTCTCGCCGGCCGAGATGGTCATCGACCACTCTGTGATCGCCGACCTCTTCGGCCGCGAGGACGCCCTCGAGCGCAACGTCGAGATCGAGTACGAGCGCAACGGCGAGCGGTACCAGTTCCTGCGCTGGGGCCAGACGGCGTTCGACGACTTCAAGGTCGTGCCCCCGGGCACCGGAATCGTGCACCAGGTGAACATCGAGCACCTCGCCAAGGTGATCTACGACCGCCAGGTGAACGGCGTGCTGCGCGCCTACCCCGACACCTGCGTCGGCACCGACTCGCACACCACGATGGTCAACGGCCTCGGTGTGCTCGGCTGGGGCGTCGGCGGCATCGAGGCCGAGGCCGCGATGCTCGGCCAGCCCGTGTCGATGCTCATCCCGCGTGTCGTCGGCTTCAAGCTCACCGGCTCCATCCCGGCCGGCGTCACCGCGACCGACGTCGTGCTCACGATCACCGACATGCTGCGCAAGCACGGGGTCGTCGGCAAGTTCGTCGAGTTCTACGGCGAGGGCGTCGCCTCCGTGCCGCTCGCCAACCGGGCCACCATCGGCAACATGAGCCCCGAGTTCGGCTCGACCGCCGCCATGTTCCCGATCGACGACGTGACCCTCGACTACCTCCGTCTCACCGGACGCGACGAGGACGCCGTCGCGCTCGTCGAGGCGTACGCGAAGGAGCAGTCGCTGTGGCACGACCCGGCGCGCGAACTCGTCTTCAGCGAGTACATGGAGCTCGATCTCGGCACCGTCGTCCCCTCGATCGCCGGCCCGAAGCGCCCCCAGGACCGCATCCTGCTGTCCGAGGCGAAGTCGCAGTTCGAGAAGGACATCGTGAACTACGCGACGGCCTCGACGAGCGACGACATCGTCGACCTCGAGTCCAAGCACTCGTTCCCCGCCTCCGACCCCGGCATCGTGCCCGGCGAGGAGGAGCCGACCACCCGTCCGGTGCACATCAACAGCGGAGCGCCGGCGACGGCATCCAAGCCCGTGAAGGTCACTACGCCCGACGGCGAGGCCTACATCCTCGACAACGGCGCGGTCACGCTCGCGGCGATCACCTCCTGCACCAACACGTCCAACCCGTCGGTCATGATCGCCGCTGGCCTGCTCGCCAAGAAGGCGGTCGACAAGGGCCTCAAGCGCAAGCCGTGGGTCAAGACGACGCTCGGCCCCGGCTCGAAGGTCGTCACCGACTACTACGAGAAGTCCGGCCTCGACAAGGCGCTCGAGGGCCTCGACTTCTTCACGGTCGGCTACGGCTGCACGATCTGCATCGGCAACTCGGGACCCCTCATCGAAGAGGTCTCGGCCGCGATCAACGACAACGACCTCGCCGTTACCGCGGTGCTCTCGGGCAACCGCAACTTCGAGGGCCGCATCAGCCCCGACGTGAAGATGAACTACCTCGCCTCGCCGCCCCTCGTGGTCGCGTACGCGCTGGCCGGCTCGATGAACTTCGACTTCGAGACCGACCCGCTCGGCAAGGACACCGAGGGCAACGACGTGTTCCTCAAGGACATCTGGCCCTCGCCGGAAGAAGTCCAGCAGATCATCGACACGTCGATCTCGCGTGAGCAGTTCATCACGCAGTACGCCACGGTGTTCGAGGGCGACGAGCGGTGGAAGAACCTGCCGACGCCGACCGGCCCGGTCTTCGAGTGGGACCAGGACTCGACCTACGTGCGAAAGGCGCCGTACTTCGACGGCATGAAGATGGAGCTCACCCCGGTGGCCGACATCACCGGCGCGCGCGTGATGGCCACCCTCGGCGACTCGGTCACGACCGACCACATCTCGCCCGCCGGCAACATCAAGGCCGGCACGCCCGCGGCCCAGTACCTCACCGAGCACGGCGTCGCGCAGAAGGACTTCAACTCCTACGGCTCGCGCCGTGGCAACCACGAGGTCATGATCCGCGGCACGTTCGCCAACATCCGTCTCAAGAACGAGCTGGTCGCCGCCGTCAACGACGGCCAGATCATCGAGGGCGGCTTCACGCGCGACTTCACCCGGGAGGGGGGCCCGCAGTCGTACATCTACGACGCGAGCCAGAACTACCAGGCGCAGGGCACGCCGCTCGTCGTCTTCGGCGGCAAGGAGTACGGCTCGGGCTCCTCGCGCGACTGGGCGGCCAAGGGCACGAGCCTGCTGGGTGTGAAGGCGGTCATCACCGAGAGCTTCGAGCGCATCCACCGCTCCAACCTCATCGGCATGGGCGTCGTCCCGCTGCAGTTCCCCGCAGGCGAGAGCTGGAAGTCGCTGGGCCTGGACGGCACCGAGATCGTCTCGATCTCGGGTCTCGAGCAGCTCAACGAGGGTGTCACCCCCAAGACGGTGCGCGTGACCGCCGAGCCGAGCGAGTTCTCGCCCGAGGGCAAGCAGACGGTCGCGTTCGACGCAGTCGTCCGCATCGACACGCCTGGTGAGGCCGACTACTACCGCAACGGCGGCATCCTGCAGTACGTGCTGCGCTCCCTGGTCTGACAGGGGATTCACGGGGGACCGGATGCCACGGCATCCGGTCCCTCCGTCATGCCCGGGTAGACTTGCAGGGCCCTTCCGGGGCCGGAAAGGAGCGGGGATGTCGTTGCTGTCGTCCATCACCGGACCCCGCGACCTCGACGACTTGAGCATCGATCAGCTCGAGCAGCTCGCGGACGAGATCCGCGGCTTCCTCGTCGAGAACGTCGCACGCACGGGCGGCCACCTGGGCCCCAATCTCGGCGTCGTCGAGCTGACGATCGCGCTGCACCGCGTGTTCGACTCGCCGAACGACCCGATGATCTTCGACACCGGGCACCAGTCGTACGTGCACAAGCTGCTCACCGGCCGTCAGGACTTCACGGACCTGCGCGCGCGCGGCGGCCTCGCCGGCTATCCGCAGCGCTCGGAGAGCCCGCACGACGTGGTCGAGTCGTCTCACGCGTCGAGCTCACTGAGCTGGGCCGACGGCGTCTCGCGCGCGCTGACACGCACCGGCCGCAAGGATCGCCATGTCGTGGCGGTCGTGGGCGACGGCGCACTCACGGGCGGCATGACGTGGGAGGCGCTCAACAACATCTCCGACGACAACGACCGCAACCTGGTCATCGTCGTCAATGACAACGGCCGCTCCTACGCGCCCACGATCGGCGGCATGGCGCGCTACCTCAATCGCGTCCGCACCGCCGACTCCTACCGCAACCTGCACCGCGGCTCCGACACGCTGTTCCGCAAGCTCGGGCCCGCGGCCCGCGCTGTGTACCGCGGCGTGCGCGGCGGCACGCACGGCTTCCTGTCGCGGTTCACGAACAATGCCGCGCTGTACTCGAATCTCGACATCAAGTATCTCGGTCCGGTCGACGGGCATGATCTGCCGACCCTCATGGAGACGCTGGAACTCGCCAAGGAGTACGGCGCACCCGTCATCGTCCACGCGATCACCGAGAAGGGCCGAGGCTATGCGCCCGCGCTCGAGGACGAAGCCGACCAGTTCCACGCCGTGGGCAAGATCGATCCGATCACCGGGGAGTCCCTCGCCTCGTCCGGCGGCACCGCCTGGACGGATGTCTTCGCCGACGAGCTCGTGCACGTCGGCGACCGGCGCGACGACGTCATCGCGATGACCGCGGCAATGCTGCGCCCCACCGGTCTCCTGCCCTTCGCGCAGCGCTTCCCCGACCGCGTCTACGACGTGGGCATCGCCGAGCAGCACGCCGTCGCCTCCGCGGCCGGCCTGGCGTTCGGCGGACTGCACCCGGTGGTTGCGATCTACGCGACGTTCATGAACCGCGCATTCGATCAGGTGCTCATGGATGTCGCGCTGCACCGCGCAGGCGTCACGTTCGTACTCGATCGCGCCGGTGTCACAGGGCCCGACGGTCCGAGCCACCACGGAATCTGGGACCTCGCGATGCTGCAGATCGTGCCGCACATCCGCATCGCCGTGCCCCGCGATGAGACTCGGCTGCGCGAGGAGCTGCGCGAGGCCGTGGCCGTCGACGACGCCCCCACCGTCATCCGTTTCCCGAAGGGCGGCGTGAGCCCCGAGCTCCCCGCGCTGGAGCGCCTCGACGACGGCGTGGACGTGCTGGTGCGCTCCGACGCCCAGGACGTGCTGCTGGTCGGCATCGGCCCGATGTCGCACATCGCGGTCGATGTCGCTGAGCGCCTGCGTGCGCAGGGAATCGGCGCCACCGTCGTCGACCCGCGGTGGGTCGTGCCCGTGCAGCCGTCGATCGTCGAGCTCGCAGCATCCCATCGCCTGGTCATCACGATCGAGGACGGCATCCGTGTCGGCGGCATCGGCACCCGCGTGCGCCAGGTGCTGCGCGAGGCGGGCGTCGACACCGCGGTCGACGAGCTGGGTGTGCCCGATGAGTTCATCGATCACGCGAGCCGCGAGCAGATCCTCGAGGACGCCGGCCTCACCCCGGCGAAGATCGCGCAGGATGTCGTCGCGCAGGTGCTGGGCACCCGCATCCCCGTCGCCCGCGGCGCGGAGACCCGGGAGATCCCGGTCATCCCGACCCTGTCGCGCGAGGAGCGCCGCCAGGCGTAGCGCCGAGGCGCGCGACCGACGCGCCGGCCCAGCCGCCACGAAAGGGCGCATCCTCCGCAGAGGATGCGCCCTTTCGGTGCTCGCGCGTCAGCCGGCGATGCCCTTGATCACCGGGTGGTGGAAGGTGTCGCCGAAGACGCGCTCGGACGCTCCCTCGCGGTCGAGGTAGGGCGATGCGCCACCATCGATGAACGGCCAGCCCGCGCCGAGGATGAGGCAGAGGTCGATGTCCTCCACCTCCGGGACCACGCCCTCGTCGAGCATGATCTTGATCTCCTGCGCGAGCCCGTCCTGCACACGCCGCAGGATCTCGTCGGGCGAGGCCGGCGACGAGCCCACCGCGGGCTTGAGGACCCTCTCGGCCGCCTTGGTCCAGCCGGTCACGCGGCCGCCCTTGTCCTTCTCGACGACCTCGGGAAGCTCCGCGAGCGCGTGGAAGTTCTCGTTCGCATAGAACCGCTCGGGGAAGGCGCGCACCATCGTGTCCTGCACGTGCGCGGCGACCTTCCAGCCGACCAGGTCGATGAGCTGGAACGGCCCCATCGGCAGCCCGAGAGGCGCGAACGCCTTCTCGACGTCGGCGACGGGCGTGCCCTCGTACACGGCGCGGGCGGCCTCACCCATCACCTTCGCGAGCAGGCGGTTGACCACGAAGCCCGGCGCGTCGGCGGTGAGGACCGCATTCTTGCCGAGGTTCTTCGCGACGACGAACGCCGTCGAGAGCGCGGCCCCCGAAGTCTCCGGCGTCTTCACAATCTCGATGAGCGGCATGACCGCGACCGGATTGAAGAAGTGGAAGCCGACCAGCCGCTCGGGGTGGGCGAGCTTCGCGCCGATCTCCTGGACCGACAGCGACGAGGTGTTGGTCGCGAGGATCGCGTCCTCGGCGATGATCTGCTCGATCTCGCCGAACACCTGCTGCTTGACGCCCACCTCTTCGAAGACGGCCTCGATGACGAAGTCGCAGTCGGCGTAGAGGCTCTTGTCGGTCGTGCCCGTGACGAGCGCGCGCAGCTTGTTGGCGGTGTCGCCGTCGAGACGGCCCTTGGCCTCGAGCTTGCCGATCTCGTCGTGGATGTACGACACGCCCTTGTCGACCCGCGCCTGGTCGAGGTCGGTGATGAGCACCGGCACCTGGAGCTTGCGCACGAAGAGGAGGGCGAACTGGCTCGCCATCAGGCCGGCGCCGATGATGCCGACCTTCGTCACCTTCTTCGCGAGCTCCTTGTCGGGAGCGCCGACCGGACGCTTGGCCCGCTTCTGCACCAGATCGAAGGCGTACATGGATGCCGCGAACTGGTCGCCCGTCGCCAGTTCGGCGAGGGCCTCGTCCTCGCGGGCGAAACCCTCGGCCTTCGTGCCGCTCTTCGCCTTGTCGAGCAGCTCGAGTGCCGCGTACGGCGACTTGGGGACCGTCCCGATCTTGGACTCGAGCATGCCGCGAGCCATCTTGATGGCGATCGGCCATTTGGTCAGTCGCTCGATCTTTCCGGGCTCGTTCTTGCGCTGGACCTTGATCCTCCCGGCGAGCACGGCGTCGGCCCAGGCGAGGGAGTCCTCGAGGTAGTTCGCGGCGGGGAAGATCGCGTCCACGATCCCGTAGTCGAACGCCTGCTGCGGCTTGAGCATGCGGTTCTGCTTCAGCGGGTTCGAGATGACGACCTCGAGCGCGTTCTCGATACCGATGAGGTTCGGAAGCAGGTACGCCCCGCCCCATCCCGGGATGATGCCGAGGAACACCTCGGGCAGCGCGATGGCGGCGGCCGAGGCATCCACCGTCCGATACGTCGAGTTGAGCGCGATCTCGAGGCCGCCGCCGAGAGCGAGGCCGTTCACGAAGGCGAACGACGGCACGCCGAGTTCGGAGAGCTGACCGAACACCTTGTGGCCGAGCTGCGCGATCAGTCGCGCATTCTCCTTGGAGCCGAGCTTGCCGATGTCGGAGAGGTCGGCACCGGCCGCGAGAATGTACTGCTTGCCGGTGATCCCGACAGCGTGGATCTCACCCGCGGCCGCCCGTGCCTTCAGCGCGTCGAGCGTCTCGCCGAGCTGCAGCATCGTGGCGGGGCCCAGCGTGTTCGGGCGGGTGTGGTCGCGACCGTTGTCGAGCGTGATGAGGGCCATCACCTTGCCGGAGGGGAGACGGATGTCGCGCACCCGGGAGTGCGTGATCACCTCGTCGTCCAGCGCGGCACGGAGCGGGGAGAAGTCGATGTCGTCGTACTGTCCGCGAGCAGTGGTCATCGTGTCGGTCACTTCCGCTTCTTTCCGTCGAAGTAGGGGTTCTCCCAGATGACCGAGCCGCCCTGGCCGAGGCCCACGCACATGGCGGTGAGGCCGTAGCGGACGTCGGGGCGCTCGGCGAAGTGCGCCGCCAGCTGGATCATCAGGCGGACGCCGGAGGCGGCGAGCGGGTGGCCGAAGGCGATCGCTCCTCCCCACGGGTTCACCCGCGGGTCGTCGTCGGCGATCCCGAAGTGGTCGAGCAGCGAGATGACCTGGATCGCGAACGCCTCGTTGAGCTCGAACAGCCCGATGTCGTCGATCTTCAGGCCGGCCTTCTTCAGCGCCTTCTCGGTCGACGGGATGGGGCCGATGCCCATGATCTCGGGCTGCACGCCCGCGAAGGCGAACGAGACGAGCTTCATCTTGGGCGTGAGGCCGAGCTCCTTCACCGCACCGCCGCCGGCGAGCAGTGACATCGTCGCGCCGTCGGTGAGCGGCGACGAGGTGCCGGCCGTCACCCGGCCGTGCGGACGGAACGGCGTCTTGAGGTTCGCGAGGTCCTCCATCGTGGTCTGCGGGCGGCGGCCCTCGTCCTCGGTGGCGAGTCCCCACGAGCCGTCGGCGTCCTTGATCGCCACCGGCACCAGGTCGGACTGGATCTTGCCCGCGTCGTACGCCGCCTGCACCTTGTGCTGGCTGAGCATCCCGTAGCGATCGGAACGCTCCTTGGTCAGGTGCGGGAACCGGTCGAAGATGCGCTCCGCGGTCACGCCCATGTTCAGGGCACCGGGGTCGACCATCTTCTCCGCGACGAAGCGCGGGTTGGGGTCGGCGTTGCCGCCGATCGGGTGGTGGCCCATGTGCTCGACGCCGCCCGCGAGGGCCACGTCGTACATGCCGACGCCGATGGAGGCGGCCATGGTGGTGACGCTCGTCATCGCGCCCGCGCACATGCGGTCGATCGCGAACCCCGGAACCGTCTGGGGAAGCCCTGCGAGGATCGCGACGCTGCGGCCGAGGGTCAGTCCCTGGTCGCCGGTCTGGCTGGTCGCGGCGATGGCGACGTCGTCGATGCGGTCCTTGGGAACGCCGGGATTGCGCTCCATCAGTCCGATCGTCGCCTTGACGGCGAGGTCGTCCGCGCGGGTGTTCCAGTACATGCCTTTCTCGCCGGCGCGCCCGAACGGGGTGCGCATTCCATCGACGAAGAAGACGTCCGAAATCTCGGCCACTCTGCCTCCAAAAGTAGGGATGTCGCCAGCCTAGGAGGGCGTCTGGAGCGGTCGGAATCGAGTGGGGGAAACCTACGAAGCCGTTTCCGACGCCTCCGACGCATCTTGCACGGATCCCACAAAGGCATCGGCGATCACCTGTGAGGTCTGCGCAACCTGCCAGGGACGCGCGCCCAACGCCGACAGCGCTTCGCCGACGGATGCCGCGGTCACGGGCTCCGGGGGAGACCAGGCGACGCGGCGCAGCAGCTCGGGCGTGAGCAGGTTCTCGGTCGGCATGTGGAGCTCTTCGGCGCGCTGCTCCACGACAGGGCGCGCGGCCTTGAGACGGGCGTCCGCCTCCGGGTTCCGATCGGCCCACGCGCGCGGCGGCGGCAGCGTGTCGCCGCCGGTCGCACGCTCCAGAGGCAGCTGCGTGACGGCGCGTCCGGCCTCGATCGCCGCCCACCACCGGTCGAGCTGCGACCGGCTCGCGCGACCGGTGAACTCCTTGACCGCCGCGAGGGCGCTCTTCGACTTGGGGTCGGCCAGGACCGCGGCGACCAGAGCGCGGTCGGGGACGAGGCGCCCCGGGGCGACGTCCTCCTCGCGCGCGTACTCCTCGCGGGCGGTCCACAGTTCCCGGGCGACAGCCAGGGCTTTGCGGCCACGCACGGTGTGCAGACCCGACAGGCGTCGCCAGGGCTCCTCCCGGGGAGGCTTGGGCTCGCGTTCGAGCACGGCGCGGAATTCCTCGGCGGCGAACTCGGTCTTCCCTTGCTCCGCCAGCTCTGCGACAAGCTTGTCGCGCACGTCGACGAGGTGCTCGACGTCGAGTGCCGCGTACTCGAGCCAGGACTGGGGGAGAGGACGGATGGACCAATCCGACGCGGAGTGGGCCTTGGCGAGCGTGATGCCCAGTGTGTCCTCGACGACGGCTCCGAGACCCACTCGCTCATGACCGAGGAGGCGCGCGGCGAGCTCGGTGTCGAAGATGGAGGCCGGCTCGAGCCCGATCTCGCGCAACGACGGCAGGTCCTGGCTCGCGGCGTGCAGCACCCACTCCTCGGCGCCGATCGCGTCCTCGAGGGACCTGAAGTCGCCGATCGGCGGAGGATCGAAGAGGAACACGCCCGCGCCACGCCGGTACACCTGCACCAGGTACGCGCGCTGCGAGTAGCGGAACCCCGAGGCGCGCTCGACGTCGACGGCGACGGGACCCTCGCCGTCTGCCAGACGCCGTGCGGCCTCTCCGACGCGCGCGACCTCGTCGATCACGTCGTATTCAGCCACGTGGCGACCTGTGCGAACCGAGCATCGCGATCCCTTCCGAGCCGGGCGGGAGCCCAGCCAGCATGCATACCAACTCCGCCCATGCTTCCACGTGCGGAGCGATCCTGCCCTCCGGGGTCCAGGACGCGCGCAGTTCTATCTGCGCACCGTCGCCCTCTGCGGCCAGCGCACCGAACCCCTTGGAAAGCGTCTTCGTCGCTGTTCCGGATGCCGAGTGATAGGCGGCACGGCGTGAGTCGAGCGCATCGGTGAGCCAGGTCCACGCGACGTCCGCGAGCAGCGGATCCACACCGATCTCGGGTTCGAGCGGAGCCTGCGCGAAGCACACGATCCGCCAGGGGCCGTTCCACGGCGCCGGCTCCTCCGGATCGTGCAGGAGGACCAGCCGCCCCGTACCGTACGGCGAGTCCGTCGCGGCGGGCCCGGGACGCACGTCGCCCGCGATCGCGAACGCGTTCGGTGCGAGACCCTGTGGCGCGGCGATCTCGCGGACCGTGAGGTCGTCGCGGAAGGAGATCGCGCGCACCTCGTCGGCGGCCTGCTCGAAAGAGCCCGGTGCCGCCGGGGGACGCTGCTCAGTCACGCGGACAGACTAGGCTGATGCCTCGATGGTCGCCTCCAGGCGCGCCGCATGGGACGGCGCACGCAGTTACCCGGGAGGGCCGAAGGCTCCCACTCCTCGCCGCAGGCGCAGGACGCCCGCCCTCGTCGCCGGTGTGAAGGCCGCGCTCACGGTGCTGAGCGTGGCGCTGGCCGGTGTGCTCGGCGCTCTCGCGGCGGGCTCCGTGGTGATGGCCCGGAAAGTCGTCACTCCCGCGCGCCGGCAGGCCGACACCCGCATCCTCGCGCTCGACACGGCCGCCCAGACGATCACCCTGTCCCGCACGGCCGACACGGAGCTCCCCGGACGCTACGGGCTGTTCACCTCGGGCACCTCCGACTACATCAAGCTCGGCTCCGTGCTCTCCGAGGACGCCTCGAGCGTCAAACGCAAGCTCCTGACCCATATCTCCGCCGACGCCCGCCTCGCCCCCGAGGCGGCGTTCAGCGGCTGGTACTACGACCACCCCGAGCAGCTGCATCTGCCGTTCACCCCGGAGCTCATCGGCTCCACGGTGGGCCCGTGCCCGGCGTGGCAGTTCCCGGCAGGCGATGGAGACACCTGGGTCATCCAGGTGCACGGGCGCGGCACCACACGGGCCGAGTGCCTGCGGGCGGTGCCGGTCTTCCATGCGCTCGGCATCACCTCGCTCGTCGTGTCGTACCGCAACGACGGCGAGGCGCCCCGCAGCCGGAACGGCACGTACGCGCTCGGGGCCACTGAGTGGCGCGACGTCGACGCGGCGGTCGGATTCGCGCGGCGACGCGGCGCACGCCGGATCATCGTCATGGGCTGGTCCATGGGTGGCGCGATCGCCCTGCAGCTCGCGCTCAACTCTGCGCACGGCGATGTCATCGCAGGTCTCATCCTGGAGTCGCCGGTCGTCGACTGGCGGATCGTGCTCGACTTCCAGGCGCGGGTGGAGCGCGTCCCGGGCCCCGTCAGCCGCCTCGCGATCGAGGCGCTCCAGGCCGAATGGGCGTCGCCGCTCACCCGCACCGGCGCCGCCATCCGCCTCGATCGGCTCGATGTCGTCGCGCGGGCCGCGGAGCTGCGGCATCCGATCCTCATCCTCCACAGCGACGACGACGGATTCGTGCCGTCGGACGCGTCCCACGACCTCGTCGCCGCCCGTCCGGATCTCGTCGAGATGCAGGTGTTCGAGGTCGCTCGGCACACCAAGCTCTGGAACTACGACCAGGAGCGCTGGACCGCCAGCATCGGCACGTGGCTCGCCGCCCACGGGATCGTCGCGGACTGACCCGACCTGTCCGGCGTCAGAGCGCCGACTTGGCGCGCACCTGACGCTGGGCACGCAGGAGCATTCCGGTCATTCCGGAGATGCGCAGTGGCGACACCACTCGCGTGAGGCCCAGGGTCTGCGGGAAGTCGCCCGGCACCGCCAGCACCTCGGCCGCCGAGAGGCCGGTGAGGCCCTGCGCCAGGATGCTCGCGAACCCCCGGGTCGTCGGCGCTTCGGGAGGAGCCGTCGCGTGCATCGCGACGGCTCCGTCAGCATCGACGTCGACGACGATGAAGACGGGCGACTGGCATTCGACCACGCGCTCGTACAGCTCGGGGTGCCCCTCATACTCCGGGGGCATCGCCGGAAGCTCGTAGGAGTACTCCAGCAGCAGCTGCAGCCGATCGGGTTCCGGCAGCTCGAGGAACTCGTCGCGGATCTCGGCGAGACGGTCGGGCAGGACGGCTTCGGTCATCTCCGCCATCTTCCCATGACACGGATGCTGCGGCTCAGCGTGCCGGGGCTTCTCCGGGCTCCGCACCCGCCACGATGGGCACGCGCACGGCGCTGCCCCACTCGGTCCACGACCCGTCGTAGTTGCGGACGTCCTCGAAGCCCAGGAGGTGCTTCAGCACGAACCACGTGTGGCTCGACCGCTCGCCGATGCGGCAGTAGGCGACGATCGCGTCGCCGTCTTCGAGCCCGACCTCGCCTCTGTAGATCGCGTCCAGCTCGGCGCGGGGCTTGAAGCCGCCGTCCTCGGCGACGGCGCGCGCCCACGGCACGCTCTGTGCGGACGGGATGTGCCCGCCGCGCAGCGCGCCCTCTTCCGGGTACGCCGGCGCGGATGTTCGGGATCCGTCGTACTCCTCGGGGGAACGCACGTCGATGAGAGGCCCCTTGCCGAGGTGCGCCAGCACGTCATCCTTGTAGGCGCGCAGCACGGAGTCGTCGCGCTCGACCACCGGGTACTCGGTCGGCGCCGGGGTCGAGGCATCCGTCGTGATCGGTCGTCCTTCCGCGATCCACTTGTCTCGCCCGCCGTCGAGGAGGCGGACATCCTCGTGCCCGAACAGCGAGAACACCCACAGCGCGTACGCGGCCCACCAGTTGTTCTTGTCGCCGTAGATCACCACGGTGTCGTCGCGGGAGATTCCCTTGCGGCTCAGAAGCTCGGCGAATCCCTCGCCGTCGACGTAGTCGCGCACGACGGGATCGTTGAGCTCGGTGTGCCAGTCGACCTTCACCGCGCCGGGGATGTGGCCTGTCTCGTACAGGAGCACATCCTCGTCGGACTCGACCACGACCAGGCCCGGCTCGCCCAGGTGCGCCTCGAGCCAGTCGCCCGTCACGAGCCGCCCCGGCTCGGAGTACTCGGCGAACTTCTCGGACGACGTGTCGGTCTCGACGGTCATGGCATCTCCTGGATTCGGGTGCGAGTTCGGCGGCTGTCATCCGCCGTCAAGCGAGGGCGGGCGCGCACGGCTGACGGTTAGGGTTGAACCGTCGCCTCCGACCCTAGATTCCCGGGCGGGGCCGCACAGCCCCTCTGTAAGACTCCGACACAGGATCCGCATGACCGTCTCCGCCACCCGCACCGGCGTCGTCCACCTCGCGGAGCGCGCTCCGCAGCTCGCCGGCGCCGAGATGGTCGCCGCGCTGGTCCCGCCGCCCCAGTTCGCCGACGCGACGTTCGACACGTATCGCGCCGACCCGGCCTACCCGTCGCAGCAGCAGGCCAAGGATCTGCTCCAGGCGTTCTCGGGCGCCGCGGCACCCCTCAAGGGCGGGCTGTTCCGTCGCGCCAAGCGCCCGGAGCTGAAGCCCGGTATCTACCTCGACGGCGGCTTCGGCGTCGGCAAGACCCATCTGCTCGCCTCGGTGTACCACGCGATGCCGGCGCGCAGGAAGTATTTCGGATCCTTCATCGAGTACACGGCGCTCGTGGGCGCTCTCGGCTATCAGAACACCGTCGAGCTGTTCCGCGGCGCGGATCTGCTCTGCATCGACGAGTTCGAGCTCGACGACCCTGGCGACACCATGGTGATGACGCGGCTGCTGGGCGAGCTGGTGACCTCCGGGACACGGCTGGCCGCGACATCCAACACCCCTCCCAACGCCCTCGGCGAGGGCCGCTTCGCGGCACAGGACTTCCTCCGCGAGATCCACGCCATGGCCTCGAGCTTCCAGACCATCCGCATCGACGGCACCGACTTCCGCCACCGCGCGGTCGACGGACACGCCGTCGTGCTCGACGAGCCGCAGTATGAGGCGGCGATCGCGGATGCTGCCGCGACGGGGCTCGCGTCGGACGACACGTTCGACGCACTCATCGCCCACCTCGCGCACGTGCATCCGTCGCGCTACATCCGCCTCATCGAGGGGCTGGCGGTCGTGGGACTTCGGGATGTGGCCCCTTTCACCGACCAATCGGCGGCGCTGAGATTCGTCGCGTTCATCGACCGCGTCTACGACGCAGAGCTTCCGATCCGCGCGACCGGGACCTCGCTCGACCTCGTGTTCCCGGAGGAGATGCTCGCCGGCGGCTACCGCAAGAAGTACCTGCGCGCGATCTCGCGGCTGGTCGCGTCGACCCTGGCGTGACACCGCGCGGCGTCACCGCCGATTCGCGGCCAGCATTCGGCGCGCCGAAACACGATGTTTACGTGCGCACCCCTTGCGTAACGTTCGGGAAACACGGCCTGTCCGCCCGCCGAAACGGACGGTCGCCACACTGAGGGAACCCGACGCTATACCTGCGTCCCTGCAGAGAGGTTCTCTTCGAGATGGATCAAGGCAACACCGCATTCATCCTGATAGCGGCAGCACTCGTCCTGTTGATGACGCCAGGACTCGCGTTCTTCTACGGAGGTCTCGTCAAGGCCAAGAGCGTCATCAGCATGATGATGCTCAGCTTCGGCGCAATGGGCCTCATCGGCGTCCTGTGGGTCGTCTACGGCTACGCGATCGCGTTCCCCGGCTCCGAAGGCCTCGTGCCGCCGTGGTCGATCGACTGGTCGGCGATCGGGCTCGAGAGCCTGCTCGAGGTGCCGGAGGGCGCCGCCTACCCGCCGCTGGCGTTCGTCGCGTTCCAGGCCACGTTCGCCATCATCACCGTCGCGCTCGTCTCGGGCGCCATCGCCGACCGCGCCAAGTTCGGCTCGTGGATGATCTTCGCGGCGATCTGGGCGACGATCGTCTACTTCCCGGTCGCCAGCTGGGTCTTCAACTTCGGCCTCGCCGATGATGGCAGCTTCGCCTACGGCGGCTGGATCACCTACGGCATGCAGGAGTGGTTCGGCGTCGGCGCGATCGACTTCGCCGGTGGAACCGCCGTCCACATCAACGCCGGTGCGGCGGCCCTCGCCCTCGCCCTGGTCCTCGGCAAGCGCGTCGGATTCCAGAAGGGCGTCCACGTTCCGCACAACCCGCCCTTCGTCCTCCTCGGCGCCGGTCTGCTGTGGTTCGGCTGGTTCGGTTTCAACGCCGGCTCCGAGCTCGCCGCGGACGGCACCGCCGCCCTGGCGTTCGTGAACACCATCGCCGCGCCCGCCGCAGCACTCCTGGCCTGGCTGATCGTCGAGAAGATCAAGGACGGCAAGCCCACCTCGGTCGGCGCCGCCTCGGGCGCCGTGGCCGGTCTCGTCGCGATCACCCCGGCCTGCGCCTCCCTCGACCCGATCTGGGCCATCGTGCTGGGCCTGCTCGCCGGCGCCGTGTGCGCCCTGGCGATCGAGCTCAAGTACAAGTGGGGCTTCGACGACTCGCTGGACGTCGTGGGCATCCACCTCGTCGGCGGCCTCCTCGGCACCCTGTACCTCGGCTTCTTCGCCTCGAGCACCGGCCTCTTCTGGACCGGCAACGGGACGCAGCTGCTCGTGCAGGCGATCGCCGCGTTCGCCGTGCTGATCTACTCGTTCGTGCTCGCCTACGCCATCGGCTGGATCATCCAGAAGACCGTCGGCTTCCGCGTCAAGAACGAGGACGAGGTCGCCGGTATCGACACCGTCGTCCACGGTGAAGAGGGCTACGTGCTCGAGGGCACTCGCGCCTGACACACGGCACCCGCTCCCAAAGGGCGCCGCGGTTTCCCCCCGGACCGCGGCGCCCTTCGGCGTTCCCGGGCGCCGACCGCCGGCGATCCTAGGATGGCGATCGTGACACAGCGAAGCGGGCTGCGCGGCATCCTGAGCAGTATCTTCCGACCCCGCCTCACGCGAGGTTCCTCCAGTCCGCCCGCGCCGGCGCCCGCAGACGGCCGCAGCGGACCGACGGCGACCGTGGAGGTGCCGCCTCCCGGCAGGGGAGCGCTGCGCATCACCTACGCACCCGATCACGACGGCGACCCCGACGCGGGCGAGATCATCTGGACGTGGGTTCCCTACGCCGAGAACGACGGGCGCGGCAAGGACCGCCCGCTCCTCGTGATCGCGAGGCAGAGCGCCGATCGCGTCTACGCCGTCCGCCTCACGAGCAAGCCGCACGACGGCGACCGGGACTTCCTCGCCCTCGGAACGGGGGACTGGGATTCGCAGGGACGCCCGTCGTGGCTCGACATCGAGCAGCTCTACAGCGTGCACCGCGACAGCATGCGGCGGGAGGCCTCCGCTCTCGATCGGAACCGCTTCGCCCTGGTCGCCGACGCCCTCCACCGCCGCCACGGCTGGGAGGTCGGCAACTGACGAGAGAAGGCCCGATCGCAGTCGCGACCGGGCCTTCCGTGGTGGTGGGCGATACCAGACTCGAACTGATGACCTCTTCCGTGTGAAGGAAGCGCGCTACCAACTGCGCCAATCGCCCGTTCCCCGAGGGGGACGAGTAACAACCTTACCGGATGCGGGACGGTGCCTCGCACCACATCGGCGAGACACGCGCGGGGTGCACTCGGTTTTGCAGGACGCCCAGGATCGGTTAGAGTCTTTCAAGTGCCCGGGTGAACAACCCGGGAACGAAATGCGGATGTAGCGCAGTTGGTAGCGCATCACCTTGCCAAGGTGAGGGTCGCGAGTTCGAGTCTCGTCATCCGCTCGAGTGCAGGGATCCCCTCCGGGGGATCACGGCACGTGGGGTCAAACCACACGCGGTGGCGTGGCCGAGCGGCTAGGCACCGGCCTGCAAAGCCGTTTACACGGGTTCGAATCCCGTCGCCACCTCCACTCGAACTGAATAGCCCCTTCACGGGCGCGATTGGCGCAGCGGTAGCGCGCTTCCCTGACACGGAAGAGGTCACTGGTTCGATCCCAGTATCGCGCACCACCTGAAAACCCCCGCCTCGGCGGGGGTTTTGTCACTCGCGGCTCTCAGCGGACCTGCTCCGCCGGGTACACATCCCTGATTCGCTCTCGGAAGAATCTGCCCGCGCTGTCGGCTTCGCGCAGCCCCCGGTGCACCGATGGGGGGACCGCGAAATAGCGGTACACGTCGCCGGAGGTGAACTCGAGTTCGAGCACCGCCGTGCCGGCGTCGTACCCGGCCGACGCGATCGCCGCGGAATCCAGACGGTGTCGTCGCACGGCCTCAGGCTACGTCGGCGCGGAGCGAGGTTCGCCCGACACGCGCCGTTCACGCGTTCAGCTCGGCGAGGATCCGCGGATACACGTCGATGTGGGCGCGCGCGCCGAGGAAGACGTCGGCGTGGCCGTACCCGCGGAGCACCGTGAGCGAGTGCCGCCCTGGCTGATGCCGTTCGAGGTACGCGTGGGTCTTCCTCTGGCTGTCGGGCAGGAACGCGCGGTTCTGCGCGCCCGCGAACAGTGCGAACCTGGCGTGGGTCTGCGGTGCGACCGCCGCGAATCTCGGGGGGAGTCCGCCCTTGGGCCGGAGGGACACCAGCTGGCCCGCGCGGTCGGATGCCGCCAGCTGGGCGTAGAAGCTCATCGGCACGCGGCCGAACTCGGTCGCGACCCAGTCGTGGGTCGCGGCATCCAGATTCGCGTGCCGCCAGAGCGCAGGATGCCCCGATCCGAGCGCGAAGCTCGCCATGTTGCAGCTCGCATTGGTGCACTCGGCATGCCACACGCGCACCGCGTTCCGGGTCACCCGGGCGAGCGCGCCCTCGGGGCCGTCCCGCCAGGGAACGTCGACGTACGACTGCGTGCGCTGCATGAGCGGCCGCAGCGTGTGCAGCTTCACGCGCGCGAACGGCGGCATCACCGGGTGCAGCGACACTCCGTTCGACACGATCACCTCGACCTCCGGCACGAGCCCGCTCACCGCCGCCATGCTGAGGGCCGTCGATCCCTGACAGTGCGCCACCGCGCCGAGGGACGAAGCTCCGGTCTGTGCGAGCACGTGGCGGACGGCCGCCGGGATGTCGTTGAGCGCGACGTCGTCGAGCGTCCAGGGGCGCGGGTCGAGGTCGGTCGAACCGCGCCAGTTGAGCATCCACACGTCCCAGCCGTCATCGAGGAGCACGTCGACGAGCGTGCGGGCGAGGGGAGGCCGGAACGATTCCGCTCGCATCGCCACACCGTGCAGCAGCAGGATGGGGCCCTTGGTGGGCTCGGTGTCGGTGCGCACCCGGATGAGGGTGATCGTCACGCCGTCGCCGGCGTCGATGAAATGGACCTCGTCGTGGTGCCGGAAGCGTGCCGTGGCCCTCACGATGGTTCCTTCAGTGCGGGCGACGACGCCGCCGCGGGGACGGACCCGGGTGCGGGGGGACCCGGGCGCAGATAGACGTCCTTCATCGATCCGGCGAAGAACGCTCCGAACCGCGCAATCGAACCGAGCGCACCCGACCCGGAACCGCGGAAAGTCGTCAGCTGACGGGCGAAATCGAGGGGCAGGATGCGCAGGATGCCGGCGCCGATCACGTCGGCCGGCGCATCCTGTGCGCCGTTCTCACCCGGCGCGACATGCCCGCGCATCAGGGTGATGTAGAGGGTGGACGTATCGGTCCACATGTCGAAGCCTCGGTCGTTGCGAACGGTCTTGAAGCCGTACATCGTGAGCGGCTGCCCGGACATGTCGCTGAACCACAGTCGGTAGCGCATCTCGCGGGTGAGTGCGGCGTCCGCCGGCACGAAGAGGTTGGCCCAGCCGCGCTGCACCGGCAGCGTGCCGCCCAGTAGATCGCAGTCGACGTACCCCTCAGCGATCGCGGTGTGGTCCTCGCCGGCCGCGAACCGCTCCACGTCCGGTGCGGTGATCGTGAGCTGGAACATGAAACGGTGTGCGAGCTGGCGCCCGAGCTCCCAGCCGGCCAGAGGGTCGGTCTCGCCGAGAGCGACGTGGCCCTTCATCTTCTCGGTGAACTCCATGCCGCGGCCGGAGGTCGGTTCCACGGGCGCCTCGACCATGGCCGGCGGCTCCGGCTCGGCCGCTCTGCGCCGTATCGGCCTCGGCTTCTCGAGAACGTGCTCGATCGCCCGGTCGGCCATCGCCGCGATCGTAAGCGAGGGATTGGGGCCGACCGGGCCGGGCACGGCGGAACCGTCGACGACGAACAGCCCGGGGTGGCCGAACGACTCGCCCCAGCTGTCGACCACGCCCTCCTGGGGTGCACGGCCCATCGGCGCCCCGCCCAGCGGGTGGACGGTGACGACCCGCTTCGTCCACCACAGCGGGTTGTCGCGGAACTTGCCGCCCAGCGCATCAGTGAGGCCCTGCATCGTCTCCCGCATGGCGTCGAAGTACGCCTTGCTGGTCGCGGTCGTCCACTCCACGTCGATCTCCCCGTCCACCAGGGTGATGCGCCCGTCAGGGGTGTCGCGGCCCATGCCGAGCAAGGGGAGCGAGCTGGAGGTCAGCCGGCCCTGCCCGACCAGCTTGGCGACTTCGGCGGAGATGGTGGACTCGTTCTTGTTGGTCAGACGATGCGCGACGATCTGAGAGACGACGCTCGCCGCGCGACGCATCGACGCCGTGACCTGCGCCGTCTCGACGAGCCAGCTGGTGAACTCGGGGAAGCCCGCCTCCTGCACGTAGTACCCACGCCCCTGGCCCTCCTCGTCCAGTCCGTCGGGCTTGCGGATCGCGGTCGTGATCACCGGGCCGTACGCAGGATCGATCATGCGCGTGTGGCCGGCCTCAGTCGTCGACTGCGCGCCGAAGCAGAAGGTGAGCAGGTCGCCGTTTCCGCTGAACCGGGTGCCCAGCGCGCGTCCGAGAGCGGGCAGACCCACGCGGTTGCGCAGCAGCAGGGCGGTCGTGCCGAACGTGCCGGCACCGAGGAACAACTGGTCGCACGTGATCCGCAGATGTGTGCGCTCGTGACGTCCGCTCGCGTCGGGCTCGCCGTAGCGCACGTAGCGGACTTCGTAGCCGCCTCCGTCGAGCGGCGTCACGCCGTAGACCTCGCAGACGGTGCGCAGGTCGGCCCCGTGCGCGGCTGCGGCCGACAGATAGTTGTGGTCGAGCGTGTTCTTCGACCCCTCGTTGCAACCGATATCGCATTCGCCGCAGAGCCGGCAGGTCAGTCGTGTCGCACCGTGCAGATTTCCGTAGGACGGCTCGTCGACGACCTGCTTCGGGATCGCCGGGGCGCCCGGCCGCGACGAGAACGACACCGCGAGCGGGGGAGAGAACGCCTGGAGTCCCATCGCCTCCGCGGCGTCGCGCAGCGCCCGCGCCTTGGGGAGGTCGGTGTATGGATTCGGTGAGGGTGTCATCATCGACTCGACGGCGTCGTAGTGCCGGTCGAGGTCGTCCCTGCCGATGGGCCAGTGCTCGTAGCCTCCGCCCGGCAGCGGCGAATCGTGCACGAACCAGCGCTCGTCCTTGCGCAGCAGCACGTTGGCATAGATGAGCGAGCCGCCGCCGAGGCCGGCCGACACGATGCCCTCGAGCTTGCGGAAGGACCGCACGTCGAACAGGCCGAGCATCTCGTCCTTCGGCTCCCAGAACGCCCTGCTCATCTCGTACGGATTGCGCGCGAAGCTCCCCGGCGGGTACGCCCGCCCCCGCTCGAGCAGGACGACGGAACGGCCCGCCTCGGCGAGGCGGTAGGCGCTGACGGATGCCCCGAAACCGGAGCCGACGACGACGGCATCGACGTGCTCGGCAACCGGCATCTCAGGCCGCCCCTCTCCGGGAAGCGCCACGCTCTGCGTCGTTCTGGTGCTGCGTACGGATCATCGACTCCCTCTCTGCGGGCTCGGCGACACACTCGGTGGAGACGGTCGTACACCGGAGGAGTCCATCGCGCCGCAGGAGATACGTCGCCGAACCACCCCCCTCGGCACTCAAACTAGTGATCCGGACGACGGCGCCGCAACGGATGCGGCGCCCTGTCATCCGCTGGCGCGAGCGGTCGCCGGGAACATATCCGGGCGGGATGTACGAAGGATGGCCCGTGGGTGCTCTCCATCACTATGATTCGGGCAGATCCACGGACGTGCCCTCCCGCGTTAACAGCCGGCTACGAGGAGACCCAAGGTGCTCAGACGCTTCTACGCAAGGATCAACCGCACGAGGCCTTGGTATCGGCTCCCCTTTCTTCTGGGTCTGTTCAACCTCATCGCACTGCGTGACGAACTGCGGGAGGACAACCTCGTCGACACACGCACTCCCGGCGGCGTGGGCCGCACTCCGGGTGTGACGTCAGCGACGGCAGGCGAAGAACGACGACGGTTCCGCACCGCCGACGGCTCGTACAACGACCTGAGCGACCCCGACATGGGGCGCGCGGGCACGCGGTTCGCGCGCAACGTGCCGCTGGAGCATGCGTGGCCGGCCGAGGGGGACGAGCTGATGACGCCCAACCCGCGCGAGGTCAGCCGGACCCTGATGCGCCGCGAGACGTTCACCCCCGCGACCTCGATCAACCTCCTCGCCGCCGCATGGATCCAGTTCCAGACGCACGACTGGTTCGCGCACGGGAGGGAGCCCGCCGACGTCATCGAGATCGACGTCGCCGAGGGCGACGACTGGTTCGAGAACCCGATGCGGATCCCGCGCACGAAAGTGGACGACACCCGCACGGACGCCGATCGCGACCTTCCTCCCACCTTCGTCAACAGCAACTCGCACTGGTGGGACGCGTCGTCGATCTACGGCAGCACGCCCGAACGGCGCGAGCAGGTGCGCAGCCACGTGGACGGCAAGCTCGTGCTCAAGGACGGCAATCTGCCTCTCGACCCGGCGACGGGCGTCGCCCTCACCGGGTTCAGCGAGAACTGGTGGGTGGGTCTGGGCCTGCTGCACACCCTCTTCACGCTCGAGCACAACGCCATCTGCGATCAACTGAAGAAGGACTATCCGGGGATGACCGAGGATGAGCTCTTCGGCACCGCGCAGCTTGTCGTCTCGGCGCTTCTCGCCAAGATCCACACCGTGGAATGGACTCCCGCGATCATCGCGCACCCCGTGCTCAAGGTGGCGATGCGAGCCAACTGGTGGGGGCTCGCAGAGGAGAAGCTCCACCGCATGTTCGGACGTCTGAGCAAGAGCGAGGTCATCAGCGGCATCCCCGGCTCCGCGTTCGACCACCACGGCTCGCCGTACCAGCTCACCGAGGAGTTCGCGGCGGTCTACCGTCTGCACCCCCTCCTTCCCGACACCCTCGAGGTCCACTCGCTCGACGACGGCACGCTGGTGGACAGCATGGAGTTCCAGGAGATCATCCTGCTCAATGCGCATCGCGTGCTCACCTCGGGCGCGAGGGTCCAGGACCTCTGGTACTCGTTCGGGGTGCAGCATCCGGGAGCCGTCCAGCTGCACAACTTCCCGCGCTGGATGCAGGACCTCACGCTGCCCGACGGGCTCCGCCTCGATCTCGCGGCCCTCGACATCATGCGCGACCGAGAGCGCGGTGTGCCGCGGTACAACGAGTTCCGGCGGCAGCTGCATCTGAAGCCCGCCGAGACGTTCGACGAGCTCACCGACAACCCCGCGTGGGCGAGGGAGCTGGAGGCCATGTACGGGGACATCGAGAAGGTCGATCTGCAGGTCGGCATGCATGCCGAGACGCCGCCACCGGGATTCGGGTTCAGCGACACGGCCTTCCGCGTCTTCATCCTGATGGCGAGCCGCCGGCTCAAGAGCGACCGGTTCATCACCGACTGCTACACCGAGGAGTACTACACGAAGACCGGGATGCAGTGGATCGCCGACAACACGATGACCTCGGTGCTGCTCCGCCACTACCCGCAGCTCGCCCCGTCGCTGGAAGGGGTCAAGAACGCGTTCGCCCCGTGGAAGGTCCAGACGGCGACGCACGCCACCACGCCCGCCGCAGACACGGCGCACGCGACGGCGGTGACGGGGAAGTGACGCGCAAGCCGCTGCCCCCGGGACGCTTCGGGCTGCCCTGGCTGGGCGAGACCCTGTCGATCCTCCGCAACAACCACGGGTTCTACAAGGACCGCGTCGAGAAGTATGGCCCGATCTTCAAGACGAGGCTGTTCGGGAACAGCTTCGTGATCTTCTCGGGGCACGAGGCGTTCCACACCTTCGCGACCGACGAGCGCATCGTGCGCGGCGACGCGGACCCGATCTCGGCGGAGCAGATCTTCGTGAACTCGCTCGCCCTGATGGACGGTTCCGAGCACCACCTCCGCAAGTCCGTCATGCTCCGCGCGGTGGGCTTCCGCTCGGCGATCGCGTCGTACCTTCCGACGATGCAGGAGCTGCTCCAGCGCACGATCGACCCGTGGCTGACCAGCGGCACGGGCGACGACCTGCGGGCGGACCTGCAGCGCTTCGCCGCGCGGCTGACCGGTGCGCTCTACACGGGCGACCGCAGCGAGGAGCACGCGGCAGAGCTCGACCGCCACCTCGCGAACATGCGCGATGCGTTCATGACGCTGCCCGTGCCGATCCCCGGCACGAAGTACGGGAAGGCCATCGCGGGTCGTAAGCGCCTGGACGAGATCATCGGCGAAGCACTGGAGAAGCACCAGCGGGGCGGCTACGACGACATCGTGTCGCGGATGATGGTCGCCGCGACCGACGCCGACATTCCGGTCGATGCGCTGCGCGGCGACATCCGCCATCTCATCTTCGCGGGGCAGGGCGGCTACTTCGTGCCGCTCACGCTCACCACGATGATCGTGGGTCAGCACCCCGACATCATGGAGCGCGCCCGTGCGGAGGTGCTGGCAGTCTCGCCTGACGGACCGGTGACGATGGAGCAGATCGAGAGGATGGAGTACCTCGAGCAGATCTCCAAGGAGGTGCGCCGGTACTTCGCGATGAATTCGGCGACCTTCTTCGGGCGCGTGCAGTCCGACATGGAGGTGGGCGGGTACCGCATTCCGAAGGGATGGGGCGCGATGGGCGGCATCCACATCAACATGCGCAACCCCGACGTCTTCCCCGACCCCGACCGCTTCGACCCCGACCGCTTCGAGGCGACCGCGGAGGCGGCGCTTCCACCCGGAAGCTACGTGCCGCATGGCGACGGTCAGAGCACCCACCACCGGTGCCCCGGTGAGAACATCGTGACGGTCGCGGTCAAGATGTACCTCACGCTCCTGCTCCGCAAGGCGCAGTGGTCGATTCCCGAACAGGATCTGACGCTCACCAACGAACTCTTCCCGCTCCCGGCGAGCGGCCTCACCGTGAGGTTCCGCGAATATGTCGCGGTCGCGGGGTGACGCCGGCGGCCGCCGGGCCGCGGCCCGTGGCATCGGCGGGCTCGTGCCGCTCACGCGGCTCATGGTCTTCGGCTCCCGGCTGCCCCTCACGCGCACGCCCGGCGAAGCCGGGCTCGGGTTCGAAGAGGTTGTCTTCGAGGCGACCGACGGCGTCGAGCTGCGGGGATGGTTCGTTCCCGCGGGACCGGAGCCCGCCCCGACGGTCGTCTGGGTTCACGGATGGCTCTGGAACCGGCTGGGCAACGTCGCAGGCCTCGTGCCCTTCCCCGACCGCGACGTGGACTTCCTTCCCGCCACCGAGGCGCTTCACGACGCGGGGTTCCACGTGCTCATGTTCGACCTCGCGAACCACGGTGAGAGCGGGGCACGGCGTCCGCTCACCTTCGGGCCATGGGAGGCCCGGGACTTCGCCGGTGCAGTGGCGTATGTCCGGTCGCGGCCTGACGTCATCCCCGACCGCGTCGGAGCGATCGGCATGTCGGCCGGCGGCAACACCGTCCTGTACGGCGCGCCCGGTGCGCAGCCGATGAAGGCGCTCCTCATCGTGCAGCCGACCAAGCTCACGGTCTTCAACGAGCGGTTCGCGCGCGATCGGCTCGGCCGGTTCGGATCCCTGGCGGCCCGGTCGATGGACCTGCTCTACTTCCTGATGCGCGCGCCGCTGCCCAGCCGGCAGGATCCGGCCATCCCCGCACGCCGCATCGCTGACGCGACGGTGCAGTACGTCCAGGGCGTCGGCGATCCCTGGGGCACGATGGAGGTCGTCGAGAACGTCTCGGCGGCGACTCCGAAGTCGCTGGGTGTCGTCCGCTACCCGTCGCCGCCCGGCCGCTACGAAGGCTATCGGTACGTGATGGACGACCCCGCCGCCGTCGTCGCCTTCTTCCGCGCCCACCTCTGAGGGCACAGCCGGGCGGCCGCAGCATCTCCGCACGGCCCCGATGGCCACCCCATCACCGGGTCAGGGGTGCCAGAGCCCGTCGTGGGCCGCCTGGCGGGTGTACTGACGCGGGTCGAAGAAGCGGTCGTAGTACTCGAGTTCGAGGTGCGAGAACTGCAGCCACATGCCGGGCGTGTAGAACGCGTCCACGTGGGCGGGGAACCGGCCGTACGTGTCCCAGATGTAGTTGCAGATCTCCTTGGTGTAGGCGATCTCCTCGGGGCCGAATCTCGTGCCCTTCGCGAGGAACGCGCGCGCGTCGTCGGAGTTGCGGTACGCGCTCGAGAAGACCTTCTCGTTTCCATATGCCGGTCCGGTGGCGCTGTACTTGGACTCGACCACCCGATCGACGGCTTCGTCCATCGACGAGACGTACGGGGGAGTCAGGCCCTCCAGGATGCCGTCGATCCCGACCGGGTTCGGCTGGGACGCCGGCACCGGCGGCCACCTGTGATGCTTCTTCGGCTCCTCGAGCCGGAAGCCGAGGCCATGCCATCCCTTGGCGTCATCCTGCTGCCAGATGTACGGCGGGAACACGGAGCCGTGGATCCAGCCGCCGAGGCCCATCGCCTGGCCGAGCAGCATGAGGTTCTGGAAGTAGAAGAACGCCTCGTAGTCGGTGCGCAGCGTGTTGCCGAACCCGAGGGGTGCCTGGCTCTGCTTGTTGAGATAGCCGCTGCGCACGCGGTCGAGCCCGCCGATCGGGTGGTAGGGGATCTTCGGCCCGATGCCGAGTCCGCTTGCGATCTTCGCGATCCACTCGACGGCGTTCTTCGGGTGGAAGCTGCGCCAATCGTCGAGGAAGAGCGGGCGCATGCCGCCCGGCTCGGTCAAGAGGATCAGGATCGCGTTGATGTACTGCCACGTGCAGTCGACGACGGGGAAGAAGACCGTCGTGCCCGGGGTGTTGGAGGCCTGGTTGTTCCAGCCGAGGTAGTACGGCCACTCCCGCGGGAAGTCCAGACGCCGGTCCGACACACGCACCAGGCACTCGTCGGCGGCACTGATCCAGTCGGACTCCGTCCAGTCGCCCCATTTGGGCGGGAGGTCCTTCAGCAGCTCGAGCGCGCGCTCCCCGCGGGGGCTGCGCAGCAGGAAGATGCCGTCGTCGTTGATCATGAAGAAGTGCGTGGCCTGCGCGTTGTCGGCGCTGCTGCCGGTCCGGGCCATGATGTTGAGGAACGGAGTGCCGAGTTCGTCGAGCCCGTTGTTCTCCACGAGCGGGCCGTCGTGGGTCGTGATGCCGGTGATCCCTGTCACGCACGTGATGAGGATCGCCTCCTCGAGCTTGCTCAGCGGCGCCGGAGCGTTGTGGCTCTCGTGGCTGAGCGGACCCGCGTTCACCGAGAAACCCCGGGGGATGCGGCGCGTACGCCGCTCCGTGAGTGCGGACAGGAACGGATACCCCGCAAGATCAGCGAGCGCCGGGTGGGTCGCGGAAGCCGTGGCGTCGGTGGCCGGGGACGGGTCGATCGATGTCATGGCGCTCTCCTCGTTCTCGTGTCAGTTGTGCAGGTCGAGCCGGCCGGTGATCACGGGATAGACGTCGCGCGCGGCATCCTTCCCGATGAAGCAGTCCATGTGGGCGTAGCCGGGGATGACATCGCGGGTGTAGAACTCGTCGCCGTTGCGCTCGCGCAGCACGTCATAGGTCATCTCGCTGCCCTCGGGGAGGAACAGGCGGTTGTCCGCGCCGTGGAGGAAGGCGATCGGCAGGCGGAGCCCCGACACGTCGTCGAGGTAGTCGTGCTCGCCGTCGGCGCTCACGGCATGGTCCTCGCGCAGGATCCTGGTGATGTGGCGCAGCGTGGTCATGTTCGCGACGCCGAACGCCTCCTCGAGGTGGTCGTGCGTCGCTTCGTTCAGCTGCGCGTGGTCGTACACCTCGCCGTACATGAACATGACGCGCCGGCAGAACGGGCGCTCGCACGGCTCGTCGCCGGAGGGGTACATCGCGAGCGCCTTGTCGTAGAGCGTCTCGCCCCATGAGGGGTCGTCGTCGAACTCCGTGGTGAGGGTATCGAAGCCGAGCGCCTGGAGGATGTTCCCGGCGTAGATCCCGGCGCGCAGCTCGTTGAGGCTGCCACCGCGAGGGTGCAGCGTCACCTGTGACGCCACCGCCGATCGCACGCGCTCGAGTCCGAGCCCGAGCGCCATCAGCATCGTGAGGGATCCGACGCAGTGCGCCACGATCTGCACCGACTCGGCTCCCGAGACCTCGCGCACCGTGGCCACCGCGGCCGGGTAGTCGTAGGCGGCGATGTCGTCGAGCGTGAACTGCGTGCCGCCCGAGGGCAGCGCGGGGCTCGCCCGGTAGTCGAGCACCCACACGTCGTAGCCGTGCTCGTACAGGTACTCGGGGAAGTTCGTGTCGGTCGTGTCGATCGTGTAGGCGAGAGCCGACGTGCCGAACCCCGGGGTCAGGATCACCGGTCCCTTGGTCCCGCCCTCGAACCGCGTCAGGCGCAGCGTGACCCCGTCGGCGGTGTCGAACTCGTGGATCGTCGGCTCGCCGCAGCGCAGCGGCCGTCGAACGCGGTCCTCGGGAGTATCGGCCGCCGTCGAGGCGGTCGGGTGCTCGCTCATCTCGACCCCCCAGCATCAGCCGTACGGAGATCGTCGCGGCGAGGCGGGACCGGCCCACGGGCGACGACGGAGTCAGCATATTGCCCGGCAAGCGCTCTCGTCACGAAGTTCAGGAGTCTCACCGGGGACCCCTGATACCCGAGGTACGAGAACCACTGGCTAGACTCGTCGCGTGGAACTCGTCTGGTCGTCCGCCGCAACGGCAGTGCAGACCGACACGCGAACGCTCGGCGCCTGAGCGGGCGGGGCGCGTCGTGCGCCCGAAGCTGAGTAGCCTTGACCCCGAGCCATTCCCAGGAGAGTTTCCGTGACCGACGCTGTGCCTTATCCCGCCGACGGCTTCGCCCTGTTCCCCGACCGCTCCGTGGTCGCCCTTCGCGTGAACGGCGAGCTCAAAGACCTCGCGACAGTGGTGGAGGAGACGGATGCTGTGGAGCCCGTCACCATCGACAGCCCCGACGGCCTCGCGATCCTGCGCCACTCCACGGCGCACGTCCTCGCCCAGGCCGTCCAGCGCATCAACCCGCAGGCCAACCTCGGCATCGGGCCACCCATCACCGACGGCTTCTACTACGACTTCGGTGTGGAGCACCCCTTCACCCCGGAGGACCTCAAGGCCATCGACAAGGAGATGGCACGCATCATCCGCGAGGGCCAGCGCTTCGTCCGCCGCGTCGTCAGCGACGACGAGGCGCGCGCCGAGCTCGTCGACGAGCCGTTCAAGCTCGAGCTCATCGGGCTGAAGGGCGGCGCAGCCGAGAAGACCGAGGGCGCCTCCGTCGAGGTCGGCTCCGGCGAGCTCACCATCTACGACAACGTGGACCGCGACGGCCAGACGGTCTGGAAGGATCTCTGCCGCGGACCGCACCTGCCGAACACCCGGATGATCGGCAACGGCTGGGCGCTGCAGCGAATCGCAGGAGCGTATTGGCGAGGCAGCGAGAAGAACCCGCAGCTTCAGCGCATCTACGGCACTGCGTGGCCGACCAAGGACGAGCTGCGCGCCTACCAGACCCGCCTCGAGGAGGCTGCCAAGCGCGACCACCGCAAGCTCGGCAAGGATCTCGACCTCTTCTCGTTCCCCGACGAGATCGGCTCGGGCCTGTCGGTCTGGCACCCCCGCGGCGGCGTGGTCCGCGGCGAGATGGAGCAGCATGCCCGCCGTCGTCACATCGAGGGCGGCTACACCTACGTCTACACGCCGCACATCTCGAAGGAGGATCTGTTCCTCACCTCGAACCACCTCGTCACCTACAAGGAGGGGATGTTCCCGCCGATCCACCTCGACGAGGAGCGCGACGAACACGGGCAGATCACCAAGCACGGCCAGGACTACTACCTGAAGCCGATGAACTGCCCGATGCACATCCTCATCTACAAGGAGCGTGCGCGCAGCTACCGCGACCTGCCGATGCGCCTCGCCGAGAACGGCACGGTGTACCGCAACGAGCTGTCGGGTGCGCTTCACGGCCTCACCCGCGTGCGCGGCTTCACCCAGGACGACTCGCACCTGTTCGTCACTCCCGAGCAGCTCGAGGGCGAGGCGACCCGTGTGCTCGAGTTCGTCATCTCGATGCTGCGCGACTTCGGCCTGGACGACTTCGAACTCGAGCTGTCGATGCGCGACGACGAGAAGGACAAGTGGATCGGCTCGGACGAGTTCTGGGAGTACTCCACCAACGCGCTGCGCAACGTCGCGGTCGCGAGCGGGCTGAAGCTCACCGAAGTGCCCGGCGAGGCGGCGTTCTACGGTCCCAAGATCGACCTCAAGACCCGTGACGCCATCGGCCGCACCTGGCAGCTGTCGACGGTGCAGGTCGACCCGAACCTGCCCGAGCGCTTCGAGCTGGAGTACACGGACCGCGACGGCCAGAAGAAGCGGCCGATCATGATCCACCGCGCGCTGTTCGGCTCGATCGAGCGGTTCTTCGCCATCCTGCTCGAGCACTATGCCGGCGCGTTCCCGGTGTGGCTGTCGCCCGTTCAGGTGGTCGGCATCCCCGTCGCCGAGGACTTCGCCGACTATCTCGGCGGGGTGATCGATCAGCTGAAGGCCGAGGGCGTGCGCGCCGAGCTCGACCACTCGGACGACCGCATGCAGAAGAAGATCCGCACCCACACCACCCAGAAGGTCCCGCTGCAGCTCATCGCGGGCGCGCAGGACCAGGCCGGCGGCACCGTGTCGTTCCGCTTCCGCGACGGCTCGCAGGAGAACGGTGTGCCCATCGCCGACGCGGTGCGGCGTGTCCGCGACGCGATCGGCTCGCACGCGCTCGTCAACACGGCGGAGGACTTCTCTTGACTCCCGTCGACGAGGCCGGGTCGGGCGTCGCGCAGACGGATGCCGCGGACCCGGCCCTCCTCGACGCCGCCACGCTCGCGGGGGTGCCCGATGAGTTCCAGCGCCTGTGGACGCCGCATCGCATGGCGTACATCCAGGCAGGACCCGAGGTGCTGCGCAAGGAGTGCCCGTTCTGCGAGGCGCCGCGCAAGTCCGACGAGGACGGCCTCATCGTCTTCCGCGGCCGCACGGCCTACGCTCTGCTGAACCTCTTCCCGTACAACTCGGGGCATCTCCTGGTGTGCCCGTACCGCCACATCGCGACGTACGACGAGGCGACCGACGAAGAGGTCGCCGAGATCGGGCTGCTCACGCAGCAGGCGATGCGGGTGCTGCGTCAGGTCTCCCGCTGTGACGGCTTCAACATCGGCATGAACCAGGGTCATGTCGCCGGTGCCGGTGTCGACGAGCACCTGCACCAGCACATCGTGCCGCGGTGGGGTTCCGACGCCAACTTCTTCCCGATCATCGCCAAGACCAAGGCCCTGCCTCAGCTGCTCGGCGACGTGCGCCGCGCGATCTACGACGCCTGGCACGCGTGAGGTGAGGGGAACGGATGCCGCGCCCCGCGGCATCCGTTGCCTGCGATCTTTCAGCGCACCCGCGTGACCTCGAACTGGAGGCGCGGGTTCGCGTAGGCGTCCTGCGACTCGACGAGCTGCAACTCGCGCTCGCCCGAGGCGTGGGTGCGCTCGAGCAGGTCGTAGACGCTCGACGTCGTGCGCGCGAGGGCGTCGGCAGCGTCGCCGGTCCGGCGGTAGTGCGCCGTGAAGAGCGCCGCTGTGACATCGCCCGAGCCGTTGGCCTTCATCGGGATGTGCGGGGTCTGCACGATCCACGCGCCCTCATCGGTGACCGCGAGCATCTCGATCGTGCCCTCGGCGCG
The DNA here is from genome assembly GCF_019511645.1 of Microbacterium ureisolvens. GTDB lineage: Bacteria > Actinomycetota > Actinomycetes > Actinomycetales > Microbacteriaceae > Microbacterium > Microbacterium ureisolvens_A. The sequence goes on from NZ_JAEUAX010000001.1 coordinate 505,069, forward strand.
ATCCGGACGCTCGACGCTCGTGACCAGCACGGTGCTCGGTCCCATCGCGCGAGCAGCGTCCGCGGAGGCGAGGGTCGAGTCGAGGTGCGTCGGCTCGGTCTCGGTGAGGAACCCGAGCTCGAACTGGTTCGGGGTGATGATGTCGGCGGCGGGAACGACACGGTCGCGCAGCAGCACCGGGATCGCAGGGGCCACGAAGCAGCCCGACTTGGCGTTGCCCATCACGGGGTCGCACGCGTAGACCGCGGACGGATTGGCCTGCTTGACGCGGGCGACGGTGTCGAGGATGACATCGGCGATGCCGTCGCCGCCCTGATACCCCGACAGGACGACGTCGATCTGCGGGAACACGCCACGCTCCTCGATGCCGGCGACGACGTCGCGGACATCTTCCGGACTGATCATCGGGCCGCGCCACGCGCCGTAGCCGGTGTGGTTCGAGAAGTTGACCGTGTACACCGGCATCACCTCGACGCCGATGCGCTGCAGCGGGAAGACGGCGGCGGAGTTGCCGACGTGGCCGTAGGCGACCGCGGACTGGATCGAGAGGATCTTCACCGCTCGATCATGCCACTTCGCGCGTGACGAGCCGTCCACCGGCCGCACGTACGGCGGCGGCCACATCGACGGCGAGCCGTTCGGCGTCGGCATCGTCCAGGTCGTGGACGGTGAGGCGGAGGCGCCGGGAGGGCCCGGCGCCCGCGAGGGCGAAGTCGTCGCCGGCGCGCGCCAGCCAGCCGCGTCGCATGAGCTGCTCCGAGACGTCCCGCGCGGGAACAGGGAGCGGGATCCACAGGTTCAACCCGTCTCCGGCGCCCGCCGGCACGCCCTCGTTCGTGAGCCGCTCGACGAAGGCGGCGTTGCGCGCCGCGTAGTGTGCGCCCGCGCGCTCGATCGCCGCCATGGTCGCGGCATCCGTCACCAACGCGTGGGTCAGCCGCTGCAGCAGGTGACTCACCCACGTCGTACCGGGCGTGAGCCGGATCGCGAGCCGTTCCGCGGTCTCGGGATCGGATGCCGTCACCGCCAGGCACATGTCGGGTCCGAGGAATTTCGACACCGACCGCACGAGCGCCCAGCGGCGATGGCCGCGGGAGATCAGCGAGTGGAAGGGCTGCCGCGACAGGAGCGAGAAGTGGTCGTCCTCGATCACGAGCAGGTAGGGGTGCTCGCGAAGCACCGCGCGCAGCTCTTCGGCCCGGCGCGCGGAGAGGCTCGCGCCGGTCGGGTTCTGCGCGCGCGGCGTGTGGACGACGGCCCGCACGCCCTGCTCGATGGCGGACTGCAACCCCTCGACGGTCATGCCCTCGTCGTCGACGGGGACGGGGACGGGGCGGTAGCCGCCGATCCGCACGGTGTGGATGCTCGTGAGGAAGCAGGGGTCCTCGAGGGCGACGGCGTCGTCGCGGGTGAGTGCCTGGGCGAGCAGCCGTTCGACGGCGTCCGCGGCACCGCTCGTGACCGTGAGGCGCATGTCGGCGGCGGGGGCGAGCCCGTCGCGCATCCACTCGAGCGCCCAGCGCTCCAGACCCGGGTCGATGACCGGCTCGCCGTACAGGACAGGCCGGCCGGCCATCGCCGCGAGGGCGCCGGAGAGGTCCGGGATCAGCTCGGGGTCGGGGTTCCCTGTGCCGACATCGCGCAGCACGCTGCCCGCGGCGAAGCCCTCCTGGGCGACGGGGGAGAGGTCGGCGACGCGCGTGCCGCCCCGGCCCCGGGTGACGATCACCCCGGCCTGGGTGAGCTGGCGGTACGCCGCGACGATCGTGTTGCGGTTCACGCCGAGCTCGTCGGCGAGAGAGCGCACCGGCGGCAGGACGTCGCCGGGATGAAGGTCGCCGCGCTCGATGCGGGCCCGCAGGCTGTCGGCGATCTCGGATGCGGATCGGCCGCTGATGTCGAGATCCATGCCCGCCCTCCCTGTGGCCTCCGTCCCGCCGAGTGCAGGACCCCGCCCATGCTATCTTTTGGCCTAGGCCAATACCCGCATTGTCCTCACCTGTTGCGCCAGCGCGCGCCGATCGAAGGGAAAGCTCGTGACCACCGACACGGGAACCGACCGCGTCAAGCGCGGCCTCGCCGAGATGCTCAAGGGCGGCGTCATCATGGACGTCGTCACGCCCGACCAGGCGAAGATCGCCGAAGACGCCGGCGCTGTGGCCGTCATGGCGCTCGAGCGCGTGCCGGCCGACATCCGCGCGCAGGGCGGCGTGTCGCGCATGAGCGACCCGGACATGATCGACGGCATCATCGAGGCCGTCTCGATCCCTGTGATGGCGAAGGCCCGCATCGGCCACTTCGTCGAGGCGCAGGTGCTGCAGGAGCTCGGCGTCGACTACATCGACGAATCCGAGGTGCTCTCGCCCGCCGACTACGTGAACCACATCGACAAGTGGAACTTCACCGTGCCGTTCGTGTGCGGCGCGACCAACCTGGGTGAGGCGCTGCGCCGCATCAACGAGGGCGCCGCCATGATCCGCTCGAAGGGCGAGGCGGGCACCGGCGACGTGTCGGAGGCCACCAAGCACATCCGCAAGATCACGAGCGAGATCAACGTGCTGCGCTCGATGACCAAGGACGAGCTGTACGTCGCCGCGAAGGAGCTTCAGGCGCCGTACGACCTCGTGGCCGAGATCGCCGAGACCGGCAAGCTCCCCGTCGTGCTCTTCGTCGCAGGCGGCGTCGCCACCCCCGCGGACGCCGCGATGATGATGCAGATGGGCGCCGACGGCGTGTTCGTCGGCTCGGGCATCTTCAAGTCGGGCAACCCCGCGCAGCGGGCCGCGGCCATCGTCAAGGCGACGACGTTCTACGACGACCCCAAGGTGATCGCCGACGTGTCGCGCGGCCTGGGCGAGGCCATGGTCGGCATCAACGTCGCCGACCTGCCCGCGCCGCACCGCCTCGCCGAGCGCGGCTGGTGACGACGACACCACGCGTCGGTGTCCTGGCGCTGCAGGGAGACGTCCGTGAGCACGTGCGCGTGCTCACGGACCTCGGCGCCGAGGTGACCAGGATCCGCCGCCCCGAGGAGCTCGCGGCGGTGGACGGGCTCGTGCTCCCCGGCGGCGAGTCCAGCGTCATCGACAAGCTCTCGCGCGCGTTCGGCATGCGCGAGCCCGTGCGCGAGGCGATCGCAGACGGCATGCCGGTCTACGGTACGTGCGCCGGCCTCATCCTCCTCGCCGACCGGATCACCGACGGCATCGAGGGTCAGCAGACCTTCGGAGGACTCGACGTCACGGTGCGCCGGAACGCCTTCGGCAGCCAGGTGGACTCGTTCGAGGTCGACCTCGACATCCCGGCGCTCGGCGGGTCGCCCGTCCACGCGGTGTTCATCCGCGCGCCGCTCGTCGAGCAGTCGGGCGAGGGCGTCGAGCGGCTCGCAACCCTCGACGACGGCCGCGTCGTGGCCGTGCGGCAGGGCTCGCTCCTGGGCACCTCGTTCCACCCCGAAGTCACCGGCGAGCACCGCTTCCACGCGCTGTTCCTCGACATGGTGCGCGAGCGGGTCCGATGACGGGGCGCGCGCGACACGTCGAGGTAGATTCGGAATCATGACGATCAACGACTGGTGGCGCGAGCACCCCGAGGAGCGCTACTGGATGATCGCCCCGTCGCGCGGCATCGTCGGCGACGCCCTGTCGGCGCCGAAGGCGCAGGACGAACGCCGATTCGAGTGGTCCCACGAGCTCGTCGGCTTCACCGAGCCCGGTGACACGCTGTTCGTCTGGGACCGCACCCTGCCGGTGCCCGGCATCGCGGCGTGGGGCCGCGTGCTCGGCCCGCTGGGGGAGGAGACCCGCGAGCGGCGCGGCGACGACCTGCCCCACTGGCGCATGCCGATCAGCGACACCCTGCGGCTCGCCGCACCGATCACCCTGCCGAGCCTGCGCCGCGTGGGCAGCGAGATCGTCACGGTGCGCGACCGGGTGGAGGAGCTCACCGAGGGCCCCGTCTACTTCCCCTTCATCGGCTCGGCCGAGACGCTCGCACCGGCTCCCGCGTACCTCACGAAGGTCCCGCGCGACCTGGTGGCGCTGCTGTCGTCGAGGTTCGGCTTCGAGTTCGCGCTCTAGCGCGGGGATAAACTAGTCCGTCGGGCGAGGCGTTCACACGCCCGCACCCGACGAGCGTGAATTCAGGAGGACCATGTCCGGGCATTCCAAGTGGGCGACGACCAAGCACAAGAAGGCCGTCATCGACGCGCGCCGTGCGAAGTCATGGGCCAAGCTCATCAAGAACATCGAAGTGGCAGCCAAGCTCGGCGGACCCGACCTGCAGGGCAACCCGACCCTGTTCGACGCCGTGCTCAAGGCGAAGAAGACGTCCGTCCCGAAGGACAACATCGACCGCGCCATCAAGCGCGGGGCCGGCATCGGGGGCGAGTCGGTCGAGTACGCCTCGATCATGTACGAGGGCTACGGCCCCAACGGCGTCGCCCTCATGATCGAGTGTCTGACCGACAACAAGAACCGCGCCGCGGCGGAGGTGCGCACCGCGCTCACCCGGAACGGCGGCACCCTCGCCGACCCCGGCAGCGTCGCCTACAACTTCACCCGCAAGGGCGTCATCGTCGTCGGCGGCGAAGGCACCAGCGAGGACGACGTCATGCTCGCGGTGCTCGAGGCCGGTGCCGAAGAGGTGGAGCCGCACGCGCAGGGCTTCGAGGTCATCACGGAGGCCACCGACCTGGTGACCGTGCGCTCGGCCCTGCAGGACGCGGGCATCGAGTACGAGTCGGCCGACGTCGAGTTCGTCCCCAACCTCAAGGTCGAGGTCGACGCCGACACCGCGCGCAAGGTCTTCCGTCTCATCGACGCCCTCGAGGACAGCGACGACGTTCAGAACGTCTACAGCAACTTCGACCTCACCGCGGAGGTTCAGGCGGAGCTCGAGAACGACGAGGACTGACCGGATCGACGGATGCTGCGACCAGGCGCGCCTGGCCGCAGCATCCGTCTTCCTCGCCTAGCGTGGGGGAGTGACATCCTCTCGCGGTCGACTGCGCGTGCTCGGAATCGATCCGGGTCTGACGCGCTGCGGTGTCGGCGTCGTCGACGTCGCGCCCGACCGTTCTGCCGTGCTGGTCCACGTGGGAGTCGTGCGGTCCGATCCCGGCACCCCGATCGAGGAGAGGCTCGCGGTCATCGCGCGAGGCCTGCGCGCGGTCCTCGACACGCACGATCCCGATGTCGTCGCCGTGGAGCGGGTGTTCGCACAGCACAACCGCGCCACCGTGATGGGCACCGCGCAGGCCAGCGGGATCGCGCTGCTCGTGGCGGGCGAGCGAGGCATCACCGCGGCCACGCACACCCCGTCCGAGGTGAAAGCCGCGATCACGGGGTATGGCAACGCCGACAAGCGACAGGTCCAGACGATGGTGGCGCGGGTCCTCCGGCTGGAGGAGCTCCCGAAGCCCGCCGACGCCGCCGACGCACTGGCACTCGCGCTCTGCCACGCGTGGCGCGGCGCGCCGGCGAGGGCCGCGGCATCCGGTCCGCTGACACCGGCGCAGCGCGCCTGGGCCGACGCGGAGCGGCTCGCACGACGATGATCCGGTGCGGGGACCGTGTCGCTCGAACAAACGTCCGAACCGGCGCGTAGGCTCGACGCATGATCTCCTCAGTCCGCGGCACGGCCGTGCACGTCGATGCGGATGCGGTCGTCGTCGAGGTCGGGGGAGTCGGCCTCCACGTCGCCGTCACGCCGCAGGTCGCGCGCACCACGCACCTGGGCGACACCGTCACCCTCCACACTTCGCTCATCGTCCGCGAAGACGCCCTGTCGCTGTTCGGCTTCGAGTCGCGCGAAGAGCTTGTCGTCTTCGGTCAGCTGCTCGGCGTGACCGGCGTCGGCCCCAAGTCGGCGCTGGGGGTGCTCGCCACGCTGACGGTCCCGCAGATCGCCGACGCCGTCTCCGCCGACGACGACGCCCCCTTCCGCCGCGTCTCGGGCATCGGCCCGAAGACGGCGAAGCTCATCGTGGTGCAGCTCGCAGGCAAGATCGCAGTGACGCGCCCCGCTGGTTCGGCAGGGACGGATGCCACCGCCTCCGCGGCGATCCCCGCCCAGGTCGTGCAGGCCCTCGTCGGCCTCGGCTGGTCCGAGCGCGTGGCGGTGGAAGCCGTCGAGAACGTGGCCGCCGACGCGTCCGAGTCCGACCGGTCGTCGGTGCCGGCGCTCCTGCGCCTCACGCTCGCCACGCTCGGACCCGCTCGGAAGGAGACCGTGAGTGGTTGACGTACGCGAAGCGGAGGAGCCCGTCGACGAGTCCGAGCTCGCGATCGAGGGAGCACTGCGCCCGACGTCGCTCGCCGAGTTCGTCGGACAGCAGAAGGTGCGCGGTCAGATGCAGCTGCTGCTCGACGCGGCGCGGATCCAGCAACGCCCCGCCGACCACATCCTGCTCTCGGGCCCTCCGGGCCTCGGCAAGACCACGCTCGCGATGATCGTCGCCTACGAGAGCGGGCGTCCGCTGCGGCTGTCCAGCGGTCCCGCGATCCAGCACGCGGGCGACCTCGCCGCCCTCCTGTCGAGCCTGACGCCCGGCGAGGTCCTCTTCATCGACGAGGTGCACCGCATGGCGCGCTCCGCGGAGGAGATGCTCTACCTCGCGATGGAGGACTTCCGCATCGACATCATGGTCGGCAAGGGAGCCGGCGCCACGAGCATCCCGCTCGACCTCTCGCCGTTCACCCTGGTCGGTGCCACGACGCGGTCGGGGCTGCTGCCCAACCCGCTGCGCGACCGCTTCGGCTTCACCGCCCACCTCGAGTACTACGAGCCCGAAGAGCTCGAGCGCGTCATCGAGCGCTCCGCGGTGATGCTCGGCGTCTCGCTGCCTCCCGCGGCGCGCGCTGAGATCGCGCGCCGATCACGGGGCACGCCCCGCATCGCGAACCGCCTGCTGCGGCGCGTGCGCGACTATCTGGTCGTCCACGGCCGCACCGGCGCCGACATCGCGGCGGTCGACGCCGCGCTCGACCTCTACGACGTCGACCGGATCGGGCTCGACCGGCTCGACCGCGCGGTGCTCGACGCCCTGGTGCGACGGTTCCGGGGCGGCCCGGTGGGTCTCAGCACCCTCGCCGTGGCCGTCGGCGAGGAACCCGACACCATCGAGTCGGTGGTCGAGCCCTATCTGGTGCGCATCGGGTTCATGGGGCGCACCCCGCGCGGACGCATCGCGATGCCCGAGGCCTACGCCCACCTGGGGGTGCCTGCGGCCGAATCGGTGCTCGGATTCGATGACCTATAATCGCTGAAGGTTTACACCCCTTCCCTCCCTGCAAGGCAGCGCCGCCCTGGCGCGTGCCTGACTCGAAAGGTGCTTCCGGCTCCATGGATATCGCTACGTTCCTGGGCAACTACGGCCTCATCATCCTGCTGGTGGTGCTCCTCGTCTTCATGTTCTGGAGCTCGCGCCGCCGCATGCAGAAGCAGAAGGCAGAGCAGGAGGAGAAGGCTCGCCAGACGGTCCCCGGCTCCGAGGTCCTGCTGCAGGGAGGCCTCTACGGGACGATCGTGTCGTACGACGCCGACAACCTCGACCAGCCGGCCATCGTCGAGCTCGCTCCCGGCGTCGAGATCAAGGTCCACAGCCAGGCGATCCTACGGGTCGTCAACCCCGGCGAGCACGCGGTCACCGAGGACGAGTACCTCGCCGCCGAGGAGAGCCACGCGGAGTACGCCGAGGGCGTCGCCAACGGCGACATCACGTCGATCAGCGACGACAAGAGCTCCGCCGCGGGCAAGGAGAAGACCGACCCCGACGCCGAGACCGGCACCAAGTCGCAGGGCTGACACCCCTCCGTTCGCCCGTTCGGGCTCTCCAGAAAGCAAAGACGTGGCGACATCCACCCCCGTCCGGCATGCATGGCGCGCGCTGACCGGACTCCTCGCGATCACGGCGCTCCTGTTCGGCATCAACGCGCTCGGCGTGTATGTGTTCGGGCAGAGTTCGTGGACCCCCGCGCTCGCGCTCGACCTTCAGGGCGGCACGCAGATCGTCCTCGAGGCCCAGACCGAGGACGGCGCCGACCCGTCGCCCGAGCAGATGCAGCAGGCCGTGACGATCATCCGTCAGCGCGTCGACGCCTCGGGCGTCGGCGAGGCCGAGGTCACCACGCAGGCGGGCAATCAGATCGTCGTCCAGATCCCGGGCCAGGCAGACGAGGAGACCCGGAACCGCATCGAAGCCTCCGCCCAGCTGCAGCTGCGCGCGGTGCTCTACACGGGCGCTCCGGCCAACACCTTCGTGGGGGAGGACGGGAACGAGACGCCCTACCCGACGCCCGACCCGACGCTCCAGGCGACCCCGAGCACCTCGCCGACCAACGGCAGCGACCCCGCGTGGATCACGCCGGCGCTGCAGGCCGAGTTCCAGGCCTACGACTGCGCCGACCCGGCGAACGATCCCGCCAACGCGCCGGCCGACGAGCCGCTGATCACGTGCGACGCCGACGGCACCGTCAAGTACATCCTCGGCCCCGTCGAGCTCGACGGGTCGTCGATCGACGACGCGACCTTCGGCCTTCAGCAGAACAACGGTCTGTGGGCGGTCAACCTCTCGTTCGATGCAGAGGGCACCCAGACGTTCGGCGAGATCAGCCAGCGCCTCTATGGCGCGCAGGCCCCGCTGAACCAGTTCGCGTTCGTGCTCGACGGCTACGTGCTGTCGGCCCCCTCGATGAACGGCGTGATCCTCGACGGCAAGCCCAGCATCACGGGCAGCTTCACGCAGGAGAGCGCGAAGGTGCTCGCCGACCAGCTGAAGTACGGCGCGCTGCCGCTCAGCTTCACGGTCGAGAGCTCGAACTCGATCTCCGCGACGCTCGGCTCGCAGCAGCTGCAGATCGGCCTCATCGCGGGCCTCATCGGTCTGCTCCTGGTCGCGATCTACTCGCTCATCGTCTACCGTGCGCTCGGTTTCATCATCATCGCCTCCCTCGCGGTGATGGCGGTGCTGACCTACCTCACGCTGTGCATCCTGGCGTGGCGCATGGGCTTCCGCCTGTCGCTCGCCGGCGTCGCCGGTCTGATCGTGACCATCGGATTCACCGCCGACTCGTTCATCGTCTACTTCGAGCGCATCCGAGACGAGCTCCGTGACGGCAAGTCGATCACCGCCGCCGTAGAGGACGGCTGGGGACGCGCGAAGCGCACGATCTACATCTCGAAGTCGATCAACATCCTCGCCGCCGTGGTGCTGTACATCCTGGCCGACTCGACGGTGAAGGGCTTCGCCTTCACTCTCGGTCTCACGACCGCGATCGACGTCCTGATCTTCATCCTGTTCACGCACCCGGTGCTGCAGCTGCTCGCGCGGACCCGGTTCTTCGGGTCGGGGCACCCGCTGTCCGGGCTCGACCCGACCGCCCTGGGCGCCGTCTATCGCGGTCGCGCGCAGTTCCGCGAGCCGGTGCTCGCCACCGGCGCCGCCGGCCGCCGCAACGCCAAGTCCCGCGGCGAGGCGGCGCGTCGCCAGACCATCGCCGAGCGGAAGCAGGCCGAGCTCGCCGCAGCCGACAGCGCGAAACCCAGCACGACCGTCAAGGAGGGAGACGACTGATGCGCTCCATGAGCCAGTTCGGCAACGACCTCTACACGGGCAAGACCTCCTTCCCCTTCGTCGGCCGCCGCCGCCTGTGGTTCCTCATCGCGGCGATCCTCGTCCTGGGCTCCGCCCTGGTTCCGCTGCTGCGCCCCATCCAGTTCTCGATCGAGTTCACCGGCGGCTCGCAGTTCACGGTGAGCGGCGTCGCGTCGCCCATCGACCAGTCGCTGGCAACCGAAGCCGTCCACTCGGTCGTGCCGGATGCCACGACCAAGGTCGTCACGATCGGCGAGGACGCGGTGCGCGTCCAGACCGACCAGATGACGGATGCCGAGAGCCGCGAGGTGTCGGCCGCCTTGGCCGAGGCGTACAACGTGCCCGAGAGCGAAGTCAGCTACGCGTTCATCGGGCCCAGCTGGGGAGCGGACGTCACGCGCCAGTCGCTCTGGGGTCTCGCGATCTTCCTCGCTCTGACGGCCATCATCCTCGCGCTGTACTTCCGCACCTGGAAGATGTCGCTCTCGGCGATCATCGGCCTCGTGGACGTGCTCATCATCACGATCGGCATCTACGCCCTGTTCGGCTTCGAGATCTCGCCCGCCGCCGTCATCGGCTTCCTGACGATCCTCTCGTACGCTTTGTACGACACCACGGTCGTCTTCGACAAGATCAGGGAGAACACCAGCGAGGACGGCGAGGTCTCCGGACGCACGTTCGGCGAATCCGTAAACCTCGCGGTGAACCAGACCCTCGTGCGGTCGATCAACACGACGGTGGTCGCGATCCTCCCGACCGGTGCGATCCTGTTCATCGGGATCGTGTGGGCGGGTGCGCAGACGCTCACCGACCTTTCGCTGTCGATCTTCGTCGGGACCATCGTGGCCGCGTACTCGACGATCTTCGTCGCGGCGCCGCTGTACTCGCTGCTGCGCGAGAACGAGCCGGCCATCAAGGCGCGCGACGCGCGCGTGGTGGCGGCGCGTGAGCTGGCGGGCACCCCGGCCTGAGGGTTCGCCGTGCGGGCGTAGGATTGTGAGGTCCAGCGGAAGGGAGGGGATCGAGTGACCGAGACCGTCCCTCCCGCCCAATCCTCCTCGCTGCGACGCCTGGTCCCTCGGATCTTCTCGAGGTCCGCGCGCCGCGACGACGTCGAGCAGCTCCTGCGGACGGTGCGTACGCATCATCCCAAGGGCGACCTGTCGATCGTCGAGCGCGCCTATTCGGTCGCAGAGACGGCGCACACCGGTCAGCTGCGTCAGAGCGGCGAGCCGTACATCACGCACCCGCTGGCGGTCGCGCAGATCCTCGCCGATCTGGGTCTCGGGCCGCGTGCGATCGCGGCGGCGCTCCTGCACGACACCGTCGAAGACACCGACTACTCGCTCGAGATGCTCACGAGCGAGTTCGGCGACGAGGTCGCCATGCTGGTCGACGGCGTGACGAAGCTCGACAAGGTCAAGTACGGGGAGAGCGCGCAGGCCGAGACGGTCCGCAAGATGATCGTCGCGATGTCGCGCGACATCCGCGTCCTGCTCATCAAGCTCGCCGACCGCCTGCACAACGCGCGCACGTGGGGTTTCGTGCCGCCCGAGAAGTCACGCAAGAAGGCGACCGAGACTCTCGAGATCTACGCGCCGCTCGCGCATCGGCTCGGCATCCAGGCGATCAAGTCCGAGCTCGAGGACTTGTCGTTCGCCGTGCTGCATCCGAAGCTGTACGCCGAGATCGACAGCCTCGTGAAGCAGCGCACGCCCCAGCGCGAGCAGTACGTGCAGAACGTCATCGACGCGGTCGACAGCGACCTGCGGGAGCTGCGCATACGCGGGCGGGTGATGGGTCGTCCCAAGCAGCTGTACTCCGTGTATCAGAAGATGGTCGTCCGCGGCCGCGAGTTCGACGACATCTACGACCTCATCGGCATCCGCGTGCTCGTGGGCAGCGTGCGCGACTGCTACGCCGTGCTCGGCGCGATCCACGCACGGTGGACGCCGCTGCCCGGGCGCTTCAAGGACTACATCGCCACCCCGAAGTTCAACCTCTACCAGTCGCTCCACACCACGGTGATCGGCCCGGGGGGCCGCACCGTCGAGATCCAGATCCGCACGCACGAGATGCACCAACAGGCGGAGTACGGCGTCGCGGCGCACTGGAAGTACAAAGAGCAGATGAACGGCGGCAAGCCGGACTCCAAGTCCGTCGACACCGACATGGCGTGGCTCGCCCATATCTCGGACTGGCAGGCCGAGACCGCGGACCCCGGCGAATTCCTCGATTCCCTCCGTTTCGAGATCGGCGCCAAAGAGGTCTACGTCTTCACACCGAAGGGCCGCGTCATCGGGTTGCCGTCTGGGGCGACACCCGTCGACTTCGCCTACGCCGTGCACACCGAGGTCGGCCATCGCACGATGGGGGCCAAGGTCAACGGGCGCCTCGTGCCGCTGGAGTCCGAGCTCAAGAGCGGCGACGTCGTCGAGGTCTTCACGTCGAAGAACCCCGACGCCGGCCCGAGCCAGGACTGGCTCGGCTTCGTGCGCAGCACGCGCGCCCGTAACAAGATCCGCGGCTGGTTCACCAAGGAGCGCCGCGAAGAGGCCATCGAGCAGGGCAAGGAGTCGATCGCTCGCGCGATGCGCCGGCAGAACCTGCCGCTGCAGCGCCTGATGAGCCAGGACTCGTTCACCGAGGTCGCCCACCAGCTCCGCTACGAGGACGTCTCCGCGCTGTACGCCGCCGTCGGCGAAGGTCACGTGTCGACCCAGTCGGTCATCGAGAAGGTCACCGCGCTGGTCGCGGCAGGCGACACGACCACCGGTCCGATCGACCTGCCGGTCGTCGGCCGGGCACGTGCACCGCGCAACGGCGATTCCGGCATCCTCGTGCGCGGCGCCCCCGACATCCTGGTCAAGCTCGCGAAGTGCTGCACCCCGGTGCCCGGCGACCAGATCGTCGGGTTCGTCACGCGAGGCAGCGGCGTCTCGGTCCACCGCGCCGACTGCACCAACGTCAAATCGCTCATGGAGGACCCCGAGCGCCTCATCGAGGTCGAGTGGGCGCCCACGACGAAGAGCGTCTTCCTGGTGCAGATCCAGGTCGAGGCTCTCGATCGCTCGGGGCTTCTGAGCGATGTGACGCGTGTGCTCAGCGAGCACCACGTCAACATCCTCTCGGCGACGGTCTCGACCTCGAACGACCGTCTGGCGCTCAGCCGCTTCGTCTTCGAGATGGGCGACATCGTGCATCTCGATCGCGTCCTCAATGCGGTGCGGCGCATCGACGCGGTCTACGACGTGTACCGCGTCACGTCGTCCTGACGTGCGGCGACGATCCCCCGGAGGCACGCCAGGGCCGAGCGCTTGTGGGGGAGCGCCCCCGCCTCCAGCCGTGCGATCGCCCGGTCCGCGGCATCCGTGTCGACGTCCGTGAGGAGGCGCGCGGCCGCCGTATGCTCGTCGTCGCCCACGCGCGCGAGATCGGCGAGCGTGCGCTCGGGCGTCGTCACGAGCACGCCGCCGATGAGCTGGAGGTCGTCCGCCGGCACCTGCAGGTCGCGGTACACCACGCGACGGTCGGGCCGGACGTGGATCCGCCGCGGCACCGCGCGCTGCACGGTGTGGCGTGAGGGCGGCGACGGCAGGCCGCCGTGCACCCACGCGGCGGACAAGTGGGTCGCCGCGAGCGTCTCACCCAGGGTCTCGGCGAGCGAGCCCGCGCGCAGCGCCGTGGTCTCGACGGCGTCCGCCGGGATGTACGCATCGCCGAGAGCCACGAGGTCGCCGTCGAGGCATGCGGCCGTGAGCTCCGCGCGGGAGAGCCGCTCATCGGCGAAGTAGAGGAAGGGCGATCCCACGGAGGCAGTCTGCCGCACCGCCGAGGATGCGGGGATGCCGCACCCGCCGATTGTGGAGAACCCGGCCGCCGCGGATGCGACGACCGGGTTCCCGAACGCTCAGGCGGGGCGGATCAGCCGCCCAGTGCCTTGAGCCACGTGCGACGCGCCTCGAGCGCGTCGGTCGCATTCGCGATCGCCTTCTTGTCTCCCGACTTCTTCGCGGCCTCGAGCTCGTCCTCGAGCTTCTGGATCGCGTCGTTCAGCTGGCGCGTCATGTCATTCGCGCGCGCCTTCTGCTCGGGGTCGTTGCGCTTCCAGTCGGCGTCCTCACGCGAACGCAGCGCGTTCTCCACGCGACGCAGCTCGTCATCGAGGGAACGCTCCGTGTCACGGGGGAAGATACGCCCGATCTCGTCCCAGCGGCGCTGGATGCCCGTCAGGATCGAGCGCGCCTTCGCGATATCGCGCTCGTCTCCGACCGCCTTCGCCTCATCGAGGAGCGCGCGCTTGAGCTCGATCTTCTCGCGGGAGGCCTCGGCGTCCGCCGCCTCGCGCTCGATGCGCGCGCCGTAGAGCGCGTCACCAGCGGCCTTGAAGCGTGCCCAGAGGGCGTCGTCGACCTTCTTGCCGGCGCGTCCGGCCGTCTTCCACTGGTCGAGCAGCTCGCGATATGCGGGGATGCCGTCCTCGCCCTTGGGCGCGAGTGCCTCGGCCTTCTCGACGAGGCGCGTCTTGCGGTCGCGGACGCCCTTGTGCGCCTCGTCCAGCTCGGCGTAGAACGCACGACGGTGCTTGTCGACCGTGGCGCGTGCGTCGCGGAATCGCTTCCAGAGCTGCTGAGCCGTGGACTTCGGCAGTCGCGGACCGTTCTGCTGCTGCGACTGCCACTGGTCGAACAGCGCGTTGAGCTCTGCCGTGGCCTGCTTCCACTGCACGGTGCGCGGGTCGCGGGCGGCGAGGGCCTCCGCCTTCTCGACCAGCTCGGTGCGGGCCTTGACCGCGTCGTCGACGGCTTCGCGCGCCGCGACGGCCTCGGTCGCGGACTCGGCGGCGAGCGTCTCGGTGAGGGCGGCTACGCGGGCCACGAGGCTCGCGAGATCGCCGACCGCGGCAGCGCCCTCGAGCTTGCCGTTGATCGTGCGCGCGGTGGAGCGAAGGTCGGAGGCGGATGCGCCGCCGCGACGATGGCGCACCTCGAGCAGGGTCACCTCGCTGGCCAGGTCGTTGTACTTGCGCTCGAAGTACGCGAGCGCCTCTTCGGCGGAGCCGTCGGGGTACTGGCCCACGACACGCCAGCCGTCGGCCTCGCGGACCGAGACGGTGCCGTCCTCGTCGACACGGCCCCAGGGCTCGTCGGCGGACTGCCCGGTCTCGACGGTGACGTCCACAACCTCGACGGCGACGACCTCGTCGTCTTCGACGACCTCAGCGACGCCGACCACCTCGACGGCCACGACTTCGGAGTCCTCGACGACCTCCACCACGTCGACCTCGACGAGCTCGATCTCGACGTCCGCCGCTTCGGATCCCTCAGACGCGGCTTCGTCCGGCGTCTCCTCGGACTTGGACCCGTCGCCTGCGAGAGGGGCCGGCTCGGCCGATTCCGCCTCCGCGGTGTCGTCGGCGGCGGGCGCGGCACCCGCGTCCGTCGGGGTATCGGCCACGGTCGCGTCGTCGGCGACGGCCGGGGTCTCGTTGTCGTCGGCCCCGGCGGCCTCGGGGGCGTCGGTCTCGGGCGGGAAGTCTGCTGCGGCAGTCACGGGTTGCACCTCATCGCGGCTCGCGCCGTCTGTAGGGAGTAGGACGGCTCACAGCCTAGTACGGCGCACGGCCCGCCCGAGGTGCCGATATGGTGCGAGACGCCGGACTCAGGGGGTCGGCGTGGGCGTCGCGCCGGGTTCCGGCGTGGTCGTCGCCGACGGCGTCGGCTCCGGCGTCGTGGCGGTGGGCGCCGGAGTCGACGACGGCGAAGGCTCAGGGGCGCCGGGGCCTGCGACGAAGTACAGCGTCTGCGCTCCGATCAGACCGAGCACCAGCATCCCGCCGACGATGCCCGCGATCAGGTTGTCGCGCGTGCGACGGCGCGACTGGCCGTCGTGGAACTGACGTCGCGCCTCGTACAGCCGCGTGCGCTCGCGCGCAGCCCGTGCGTCGCGGTCTTTGCCACCGGTCGCCACGTGACCTCCTCGTTCCGTTCATGTCGGGCGCATCCGCCCGTGCCAGGCAGCGCCCGGGCGGGTTGATCCTACGGGCCCGCACTGCGGCCGCCAAACCGCGGATCCGGTGTCGTGGCCGCGGGATAGCCTGGTGGAGTGACCGGTCCTTCCGCGCTCTTCCAGGGCCTGACGCCTCTCGCCGTGCGCATGCGTCCGACCTCGCTGGACGAGGTCGCGGGGCAGTCGCACCTGCTGCGTGCGGGGTCGCCGTTGGTGACGCTCGCGAATCCGGATGCCGCGGCTCGGGCCGCGACGTCGGTCATCCTGTGGGGACCACCCGGTACGGGCAAGACCACGCTCGCGCAGGCGATCGCCCGCTCTTCGGGGCGGCGGTTCGTCGAGCTCTCCGCCGTGACCGCGGGTGTGCGCGACGTGCGCGAGGTGATGCAGGAGGCGCTGACCCAGCGAGATCTCTACGGCCAGTCCACCATCCTCTTCCTTGACGAGATCCACCGCTTCACGAAGGCCCAGCAGGACGCCTTGCTGCCGGGCGTGGAGAACGGCTGGGTCGTGCTCATCGCGGCGACGACCGAGAATCCGTCGTTCTCCGTGATCTCGCCGCTCCTGTCGCGGTCGCTCCTGCTGACGCTCAAGCCCCTCACCGACGAAGACCTCGGCATGCTCCTCGACCGCGCGGTCACCGATGCCCGTGGCCTCTCGGGCAGCGTCGTGCTCGGCGACGAGGCGCGCGCCGCCCTGGTGCGACTCGCCTCGGGCGACGCGCGGCGAGCCCTCACGGCACTCGAGGCGGCGGCCTCCCTCGCGATCCCGGACGATGACGATGACGACGACGACGTGCGGACGATCCCCGAGATCTCAGCCGACAACGTCGCACAGGCGGTCGATCGGGCGCTGCTGCGCTACGACCGCCAGGGCGACGAGCACTACGACGTCATCAGCGCCTTCATCAAGTCGATCCGCGGCTCGGATGTGGATGCCGCGATGCACTACCTCGCCCGGATGATCGAGGCGGGAGAGGACCCGCGATTCATCGCCCGCCGCCTCATCATCTCCGCCGCGGAGGACATCGGTCTCGCCGACCCCCAGGCGCTGCCGATCGCCGTGGCCGCCGCCGACGCCGTGCAGTTCATCGGGATGCCGGAGGGCCGGATCCCGCTGGCGGAGGCGACCGCGTACCTAGCGACGACCGCGAAGTCGAACGCTGCCTACCTCGCGATCGACGCGGCGATCGCCGACGTCCGCTCCGGCGGCTTCGGCCGCGTTCCGATCCACCTGCGCGATGCCCACTATCCGGGGGCGAAGCGCCTGGGGCACGGCAAGGGGTACGTGTACCCGCACGACGCCGAGATCGGCATCGCGGCGCAGCAGTACCTGCCCGACGAACTGCGCGGCCGTCGCTACTACGAGCCCAAGGCCCTCGGCGCAGAGCGCGACGTCCAGGCCCGCCTCGAGAAGATCCGGCGCATCCTCGACGGCCGCTGAACACCCGTCCGTCGACTCGATGCGCGCTTCGCCGCCGCGCCCCACGGTCGTGCGGGATGCCCGCCGACCGCGTCTGGTAAGCTTGAGCGGCTCGAAACGCCGTTTTCGGGCATCCCCTCTCTTCCAGACCTACCTTCCGGCATGCCCCGGCGTGCAGTCCGGACAGGGCGAAGACAGGGTGATACGTCCGCGAGCCGTGAAAGACACGGCAGCGTCATCGAAAGGAACACTTCGTGGCAACGAAGTCCCAGGACCGCCGCAAGGTCCGTCTGTCGCGCGCCCTCGGCGTCGCGCTCACCCCGAAGGCCGCCCGCTACCTGGAGAAGCGTCCCTACGCTCCGGGCGAGCACGGCCGCACCAAGCGCAAGCAGGACAGCGACTACGCCGTCCGCCTCCGTGAGAAGCAGCGTCTGCGCGAGCAGTACGGCATCCGCGAGAAGCAGCTGCGCATCCAGTTCAACGAGGCCCGCCGCACCCAGGGCCTGACCGGTGAGAACCTCGTCGAGCAGCTCGAGATGCGTCTGGACGCCCTCGTGCTGCGCGCCGGCTTCGCCCGCACCACCGCGCAGGCACGTCAGCTCGTCGTGCACCGCCACATCCTCGTGGACGGCCAGCTCGTCGACCGCCCGTCGTTCCGCGTGAAGCCGGGTCAGCTCATCCACGTCAAGGCGAAGAGCGAGGGCCTCGAGCCCTTCCAGGTCGCAGCTCTCGGCGGCCACGCCGAGGTCCTGCCGCCCGTCCCGGGCTACCTCGAGGTCGAGCTCGACAAGCTCCAGGCCCGTCTCGTGCGCCGCCCCAAGCGCGCCGAGGTCCCCGTGGTCTGCGACGTCCAGCTCGTCGTCGAGTACTACGCAGCTCGCTGATCTTCAGCAAGTGACGAAGGGCGTCGGGGTCACCCGGCGCCCTTTGTCTTTGCCTGCCGGGTGCCTCGGGTCGTTTCCGCATACGATGGGGGGATGCCGCGTCCCGGCGGCCCGCGAGGAAGTGGTGACATGAAGAACCTCCTGTGGTTCCTGCTCGGCATCGCCGGCGGATTCGTTCTCGCGCACCTGGTCAACAAGGACCCGCGCGGCCACGAGATCCTCGCGGACGTCGACGCCCGCATCACGGAGTTCACCGACCGCATGGGCGACGCGTACCGCGAACAGGAGGCCCGCTTCGCAGGCCTCGTCGACGACGTGAGGGATGCCGCCGCCGACGCGGCGTCCAGCGCCCGGGCCGTGGCATCCGATGCCGTCGCGAACGTCGCGGACGCCGTCGACGACGCGGCCCGCAAGATCGCCGACTGAGCGGCACCCGCACCCGGCGAGCACCGCCGGCCCGCTCGAACCTCCCCAGATACCCCGAACACGCACGCATTCGCACGCACACGCAAGGACCCGCATGAAGACCGCCGAGATCGCACAGCGCTTCCTCGATTACTTCGAGAAGAACGGCCACACCATCGTCCCCTCCGCATCGCTGGTGACCGACGACCCGGCGCTGCTGTTCACGGTGGCCGGCATGGTGCCCTTCATCCCGTATCTCTCGGGCGACGTGCCGGCGCCGTACCCCCGCGCGGCAGACAACCAGAAGTGCATCCGCACCAACGACATCGAAGAGGTCGGAAAGACGCCGCGCCACGGCACGTTCTTCCAGATGCTCGGCAACTGGTCGTTCGGCGACTACTTCAAGGAAGGCGCGATCCGCTACGCGTGGGATCTGCTGACCAGCCCGGAGTCCGAGGGCGGTCTCGGGTTCGATCAGAAGGACCTGTGGGTCACCGTCTACGAAGAGGACGACGAGGCGCACGACCTCTGGCTCCAGCTGACCGACCTTCCCGCGGAGCGCATCCAGCGCCTGGGCAAGGACACGAATTACTGGAGCACCGGGCTCCCGGGTCCTGCCGGCCCCTGCTCGGAGATCTTCTTCGACCGCGGCCCGGAATACGGCATCGACGGCGGTCCTGCGACCGACGACGACCGGTACGTCGAGATCTGGAACCTCGTGTTCATGCAGTACGAGATCACCAACGTGCGGTCGAAGTACGACTTCGACATCGTCGGCGAGCTGCCGAACAAGAACATCGACACCGGCATGGGTCTGGAGCGCATCGCGTTCATCAAGCAGGGCGTCGACAACATGTACGAGACCGACCAGGTGCGTCCGGTGCTCGACAAGGCCGTGGAGCTCTCGGGACGCACGTACGGCGCGAACCACGACGACGATGTGCGCTTCCGCGTGGTCGCGGACCACGTCCGCTCATCGCTCATGCTCATGTCGGACGGCGTCACGCCCTCCAACGACGGCCGCGGCTACATCCTGCGACGCCTGATGCGTCGTGTGATCCGCTCGATGCGTCTGCTCGGTGTCGACGGCCCGACCTTCGAGGTGCTGTTCACGGCGTCGCGCGACGCCATGAAGGACGCCTACCCGGTCGTCGAGACCGACTGGGCCCGCATCTCGCAGTACGCCCTCGCCGAGGAGGCGACGTTCCTGCGCACCCTTGCCGCGGGGGAGTCCATCCTCGACGAGTCGCTCACTCAGGCGAAGGCGGCGGGCGGCACGACGCTCACGGGTGCCGAGGCGTTCCTGCTGCACGATACCTACGGGTTCCCGATCGACCTCACCCTGGAGATCGCCGAAGAGGCGGGGCTGAGCGTCGACCGCGCCGCGTTCGACGGCCTCATGCAGGAGCAGCGCGCACGCGCCAAGGCCGACGCGCGGGCCCGCAAGCGCCAGCTCGCCGACACCAGCGTGTACCGCGACCTGCGTGCGCAGGGCGAGACGGTGTTCACGGGCTACACCGACCTCGAGGCCGAGTCGCAGGTGCTCGGAATCCTCGTCGACGGCGTGTCGGTCGACCGCGCAAGCGTCGGTCAGATCGCCGAGGTGATTCTCGCCGAGACCGCGCTGTACGCCGAGTCGGGCGGCCAGGTCGCCGACAAGGGCGTCATCGTCGGCCCGGGCTACGAGCTCGAGGTGCTCGACGTGCAGAAGCCGGTCCCGGGGCTCATCAGCCATACCGTCGAGGTGTCGACGGGCGAGGTGGGCGTCGGTCAGGCGGCGACGACGGTGGTGGATGCTGCGAACCGCCGCGCCGCTCGTCAGGCGCACTCCGCGACGCACCTGGTGCACGCCGCACTCCGCGACACGCTCGGCAAGACGGCGACGCAGGCAGGCTCGCTCAACCGTGCCGGCTACATGCGCTTCGACTTCGCGTGGGGGCAGTCGCTGTCGGACGAGACAAAGACCGAGATCGAGGAGATCGCCAACAACGCGGTTCGCGACAACCTCGAGGTGACCACGCGCGTGCTCCCGCTCGACGAGGCGCGCTCGCTCGGAGCGATGGCGCTGTTCGGCGAGAAGTACGGCGACACCGTGCGCATGGTCGACATCGGCGGCCCGTGGTCGCGTGAGCTCTGCGCGGGCACGCACGTCTCCACGAGCGCCGAGATCGGGCTCATCAACCTCATCGGCGAGTCGTCGGTCGGCGCGTCGAACCGCCGCGTCGAGGCGCTGGTCGGTCTCGACGCCTTCCGCTCGCTCGCGGCCGAGCGCGCGCTCGTGTCGCAGCTGACGACCTCGCTCAAGGCACCGCGCGATCAGCTTCCCGCGCGGATCGCGGAGCTGCAGGCGAGCCTGAAGGCCGCCGAGAAGAAGATCGCCGCCTTCGAGGCCAAGGCGCTCGGAGACCGGCTTCCCGCTCTTGCCGCATCCGCGACGCGGGTGGGCGACACCGTCGTGGTGGCCGAGTCGCTCGGCAACGCCGCATCCGCCGACGACGTCCGCTCGCTGGCCCTGCAGGTGCGCGAGCGCCTCGGCTCCGACGCGGCCGTGGTCGCGCTGGGCGCGGTCGTCAACGACCGGCCGGTCGTGATTGTCGCCACCAACGACGCGGCCCGCGCTGCAGGCGCCCGGGCGGGGGTGCTCGCGAAGGGCGCCGCAGGTGTGCTGGGCGGCGGTGGCGGCGGCCGCGACGACGTCGCACAGGGCGGCGGAACGGATGCCGCGGCCCTGCCGGCGGCACTGGGCTCGGTGAAGGACGCGCTCGGCGCGTGAGCGGCTTCCGGCGCGGCACGCGGCTCGGCATCGATGTCGGCAAGGCCCGGGTCGGGGTCGCGAAATGCGATCCCGACGGCCTGCTCGCGACACCGGTGGAGACGGTGCCCCGCGACGACGCCTCGGTGACCCGCATCGTGGCGCTGTCCGACGAGTACTCGGCGGTCGAGCTCTACGTCGGCCTGCCGCTGAACATGCGCGGCGAGGACACCGCATCGACCCAGGACGCCCGGGACTTCGCCGCGGCGCTGGCGGCAGCATCCGGGCTTCCCGTACGCCTCGTCGACGAGCGTCTTTCCACCGTCTCGGCACACGCGGCGCTGCGCAGTTCGGGCAGAACCCAGCGTTCGTCGCGTAACATCGTGGACCAGGTCGCCGCGGTCGTCCTGCTCCAGCAAGCGCTCGACGTCGAGAAGAGCACCGGACGACCTCCCGGAACCCCCGTCCCCCAGGAGCCAGCCTGATGCCCGACTCATCGCCCGACGGCGAAGCCGTTCCCCGGTCGCGCCGCGCTGCCCGCGAGGCGGCCGCGCGACAGGCGGCGACGGGGGAGACGCCGACGACGCCGGCGTCCGTTGCACCGTCGGCCCCGGCAGCGGCTCCCGGCGCCCAGCCCGGCACGTGGGAATCCCTCATCACGGGCTCCACGCCGGTGTCTGGGAACGCTCCCGGCGCGACGGCTCCCGGCGCAACCGCTCCCGGCGCAACCGCTCCCGGCGCAACCGCTCCTGCGTCGCCGCCCGCGGCGCCCGCCGTCGACCAGCCGGCATCCGGCAGCGGCTTCCAGCCGGTGCCGCTGCGCACACCACGCCCCCAGACGCAGCCGATCGACGTCGAGGCGCCGGTCGACGACGACCCCTGGATCTTCGCCGCCGCCGGTGCGAGCCCCGCGATGCCCTACAGCCGCGGCGGCGCCGCGCCCGCGGGCGCCCCTGCGACAGCCGTGGCCGCCGCGACCCCCGCAGCGCGCGGGACGAGCGCTCCCCGCGACGAGGACCACGAGCGGTCGGCGCCCTCCGGCTCGCTCGAGGACCTGTTCAGCGGGTCGGCCTCGACGAACGACATCGGCCATGCCCCTCCACCGCCGAACAAGAAGCGCAGGCGCATCGGGGGCTGGATCGCCCTCGGCGTCGTGCTGCTGATCCTCGGCGGCATCGCGGCCGGCGGCTTGTACGTGTGGAACACGTATGAAGACAAGATCCGCGAGGTCATGGGCTGGGAAGAGCCGAAAGACTACGAAGCAGGCCTCGCGAACGGCGAGGCGTTCGTCACGATCGCGCAGGGCGACACCGGCTCGCCTATCTCGCAGTCGCTCTACGACGCGGGGGTGACGAAGACGCCCGACGCGTTCTACGACTACCTCATCACGAGCGGGCAGAACCCCACCTTCCAGCCGGGCGTCTACCGGCTGCAGCAGAAGATGACCAGCGAGGCCGCTCTGGCGATGCTTCTGGATCCTGCCAACAAGCAGGAGTTCACCGCGCAGATCCCGGAGGGCTTCACCGTGGAGGGCACGCTTCAGCGGATCTCCGAGGGCACGGGCATCCCGCTCGAGGAGCTCACGGCGGCTGCAGCCGACCCGGCGGCCTACGGTGTCCCCGCCGACCCGGCCATCGCCGCGGCAGGGGGTCAGCCGCTCGAGGGCTGGCTGTTCCCGGCGACCTACACCTTCGACCCCGGCGTGACCGCGCAGTCGGCCATCCAGACGCTCGTGGACCGCACGAAGCAGTCCCTCGATGCCGCCGGCGTGCCGCAGGAGCGTCGTCAGGAGATCCTGACGACCGCCTCGATCATCCAGCGCGAGGCCCGCTTCGAGGTGGACATGCAGAAGGTCGCCCGCGTCATCCTGAACCGCCTCGACCCGAACAACCAGGAGACCTTCGGCCTGCTGCAGATGGACTCGACGGCCCAGTTCGGCTTCGGCGAGCTCCATGAAGGGTCCGCAAGCACCTCCGAGGAGGCGCAGTACGACCCGAACCCGTGGAACACCTACGTCCACGCGGGGCTGCCGATCGGGCCGATCGCCAACCCGGGCGACGTCGCGATCAATGCCGCCATGCACCCGGCCGACGGCCCTTGGATGTACTTCGTGACCGTCGACATGGATTCCGGCGAGACGATCTTCTCGGCCACGTACAACGAGCACCTGAAGTACGTCGAGCAGATGCAGCAGTGGTGTTCCGAGCACCCGGACTCGGGGTGCTGAGCGGCCGCGCGTCGCGTCTGGAGGTCTGGGGCGACCCGATCGCGCACAGCCGCTCACCCCAGCTGCACGCCGCGGCGTACGAGGTGCTCGGGTTCGACTGGACCTACGGTCGCCGCCGGGTCGACGTGGCGTCGTTCGGCGACGAGCTGGCCGCTCTCGACGACAGCTGGCGCGGCCTCTCGCTCACCATGCCGCTGAAGGGCGTCGCCTTCGCGGCGGCCTCTTCGCTCGACCGTCGGGCCCAGCTGACCGGTGCGGTCAACACGCTGCTGCTCGACTCCGGCGGCCCCCGCGGCTTCAACACCGACGTGGGCGGCATCGTCCGCGCCCTCGCCGACGACGGCGTCGCCGAGATCGCACGGGCCCGCATCGTCGGTGCCGGCGCCACGGCGACCTCGGCGCTGGCCGCCCTGTCCGAGCTCGGCGCGCGTGAGGTGGAGGTGGTCGCCCGCCGCCCCGAAGCCGCCGCGCCCCTTGCCGACCTCGGCCGCCGCCTCGGCATGACGGTCGAGACCACGCCGTTCGCAGCATCCGTCCACGAAGACGTGCCTCTCACGATTGCGACGCTGCCGGGCGACGCACCGGTTCCGGATGCTGCGGCCGACGCGCTCGCCCGCTCCGGCGGCCTGCTGCTCGACGTCGTGTACGGACATTGGCCGACCGCGCTGTCTGCCGCGTGGGAGCGCACGGGCGGAACTGCCCGATCGGGGCTCGGGATGCTGCTGCACCAGGCTCTCCTGCAGATCCGCATCTTCCGCCACGGCGACCCCGCAACCCCGCTGGATCGCGAGGCGGAGGCCCTGCGGGCGATGCGCAGGGCGCTTGAGGAACCCGCGGCGGCGTAACGGCCCGCTGGGGCGTGGGAGACTGGACCAATGCTCCGCGTGCTCACGGCCGGCGAATCGCACGGCCCCGAACTCGTCGCCGTCATGGAGGGCCTGCCTGCGGGCGTCCCCGTCTCCCGCGCCGCGATCCAGGCGGATCTCGCGCGCCGCAAGCTCGGCTACGGCCGCGGTTCGCGCATGAAGTTCGAGGAGGACGAGCTCACCATCTCCTCCGGCGTCGTGCACGGCACGACTCTCGGGAGCCCCATCGCGCTGCGCATCGGCAACACCGAGTGGCCGAAGTGGGTCGAGGTGATGAGCGCGGAGCCCGTAGAACTCACCGAGAAGTCGCGCGGACGCGGTGCGGCGCTCACGCGTCCTCGCCCTGGCCACGCCGATCTCGTCGGCATGCAGAAGTACGGCTTCGACGAGGCGCGTCCGATCCTGGAGCGCGCGAGCGCCCGCGAGACGGCCGCGAGAGTCGCCCTGGGTGCGCTCGCTCGCGCGTTCCTGGCGGAGCTCGGCATCCGTCTGGTCAGCCACACCCTGTCGATCGGACCCGTGCGGGTGCCGGAAGGCTCCGCCGTGCCCACGCCTGACGACGTGGACGCACTGGACGCCGACCCGCTGCGCTGCTTCGATCCCACCACGAGCGCGGCAATGGTGGCCGAGGTCGACGACGCCCGCAAGGAGGGCGACACGCTCGGCGGAATCGTCGAGGTGCTCGCCTACGGGCTGCCACCGGGGCTCGGCTCTCACGTGCACTGGGACCGCCGCCTCGACGCGAAGCTCGCGCAGGCGCTCATGAGCATCCAGGCCATCAAGGGCGTCGAGGTCGGCGACGGCTTCGAGACCACCCGTCGCCGCGGCTCAGCCGCCCACGACGAGCTGTTCGTCGCCGGCGACGGCATCACCCGGTCGAGCGACAAGGCGGGCGGCACGGAGGGCGGGATGTCGACCGGCACAGTGCTGCGCGTGCGGGCGGGCATGAAGCCCATCGCCACCGTGCCTCGCGCGCTGCGCACCGTGGACGTCGCGACCGGCGACGCCGCGTCAGCCCACCACCAGCGCTCCGACGTGTGCGCCGTTCCCGCCGCCGGTGTCGTCGCCGAGGCCATGGTGGCGGTCGTGCTCGCCGACGTCGTGCTCGAGAAGTTCGGGGGCGACAACGTCGCCGAGACGCGCCGCAATCTCGAGGGCTACCTCGCGGCGATCCCCGACGCGCTGCGCAGTGCGGCGGAAAGCGATTCCGGTCTCGCCGACCATGACCTCGCGCTCTGACGCCGTCGTGCTGATCGGTCCGATGGGGGCCGGCAAGACCAGCATCGGCAAGAAGGCGGCCCGCGCGCTGGGCGTGCCGTTCTTCGACACCGACGCAGCGGTCGTCCGCGACCACGGCCCCATCGAGCAGCTCTTCGTCGAACGCGGCGAAGCCCACTTCCGTGCCGCCGAGCGGGCGGCCGTGATCGAAGGACTCGCCACCGGCGGCGTCATCTCCCTGGGCGGCGGAGCCGTGCTGAATCCCGAGACGCGCGCCGACCTCGCCGGGCACCGCGTCGTGCTGCTCACCGTGTCGCCACGGGTCGTCGCGGGCCGCGTCCGCGACTCGAACCGGCCGCTGCTGCAGGGCGGCGACGACGCGATCGAGCGCTGGACGGCGATCTTCGAAGAGCGCCGGCCCGTCTACGAGGAACTCGCCGACGTCACCTTCGACACCTCCACGGGTCCGCTGCAGGACGTCGTCGACGCCCTGGTGGCGTGGGTGCGCGGCACCGCCGACCCGATGGCCGCCACGGGCGACGAGCACAAGGAGCACACCGCATGACGGATGCCACGACCATCACCGTGAGCGGAGACGCGAGCTACGACATCACCGTCGGACACGGCATCCTCTCGTCCCTGGGCGATGCCCTTCCGCCCGCCGCCCGCAAGGTGCTCGTGATCCACCCGCCGACCCTCGCGGAGCAGGCCGAGCGGCTGCGCGCGCAGCTCGTGGGCGACCGCGAGGTGCTGCTCGCCGAGATCCCCGATGCGGAGGCGGGCAAGCGGATCGAGGTCGCCGCGTTCTGCTGGCAGGTGATGGGCAAGGCCGACTTCACCCGCACCGACGCCGTCGTGGGCTTCGGCGGGGGAGCGGTGACCGACCTCGCGGGATTCGTCGCGGCCACGTGGCTGCGCGGCGTCGAGGTGGTGCAGGTGCCGACGACGGTGCTCGGAATGGTCGACGCCGCCGTCGGCGGGAAGACCGGCGTCAACACCGCCGAGGGCAAGAACCTCGTCGGCGCGTTCTGGGCGCCCCGTGCCGTGATCTGCGACCTCGACCTGCTCGACACGCTGTCGCGCAACGAGCGTGTCGCGGGCTACGCCGAGGTCGTCAAGGCCGGCTTCATCTGGGCGCCCGAGATCCTCGAGCTGATCGAGGCCGATCCCGAGAACGCCGTCGAGCCGCGGAGCGCCGCGTTCCGCCGCACGATCGAGCTCGCCATCGAGATGAAGGCGCGCGTGGTGGGGGAGGACCTCCGCGAGGCGGGCCTGCGCGAGATCCTCAACTACGGCCATACGCTCGGCCACGCCATCGAGCACGCCGAGCGCTACCGGTGGCGCCACGGCGCCGCCATCTCCGTGGGCATGGTGTTCGCCGCCGAGCTCTCGCGATTGGCAGGTCGCCTGCCGGATGCCGCTGCCCAGCGCCACCGCGACATCCTCGAGTCGCTCGGCCTGCCGACGGGCTACCGCCCCGGCGCGTGGCCGCAGCTGCTGTCGACGATGCAGCGCGACAAGAAGAGCCGCGGCGGCATGCTGCGCTTCATCGTGCTCGACGACATCGCCAAGCCCACAGTGCTCCAGGCGCCCGACGAGTCGCTGCTGTTCGCCGCGTACCAGGAGGTCGCGGGGTGACCGCGCCGATCGTGCGCCGCATCCGCTCCGACGAGTGGCAGGCGGTGCGCGAGCTGCGGCTCGAGTCGACGAGCGATCCTGACGCGAACATCGCCTTCCTCGAGACGCCCGAGCAGGTCGCGGCCCGTCCGGAGCAGTTCTGGCGCGACCGCGCACAGCTCGCCGCCGAGAGTGAGACCGCGGCGCAGTTCGTGGCCGTCGTCGACGACGTCTGGGTGGGAAGTGTCTCCGTGCTCGTCCGCGCGAGCGGGCAGACCGACCACCTGGGCCGTTTCGTCGACGACCGCCGGGCGGATGTCGTCGGGGTGTACGTCAACCCTGCCCATCGGGGCACGGGAGCCATCGACCTCCTGCTCGACGCCGCCGCGGAGTGGGTGACCGCCCTCGGGCTCACCCGGCTCAGCCTCGACGTCCATCGGGAGAACCTCCGCGCGCAAGCGGCCTATCGCCGGGCCGGGTTCGGGCCGACGGGCGAGACCTTCACGAGCGTGATCGGCCCTGAGATCGTGATGGCCCGGCCCCTGCCGTGACGCGACGGACCCCGCCCCGGCGAACCGGGACGGGGTCCGTGCGACGGCCGCCGTCAGACGGCCGGCGCGAGCGCTTCGTGCTTCTCGGACTCCCGCCCGAGCTCTGCGGTCGGGATGCCCTTCGACTCGCGTGCGGTGAGGGCGCTCACGGTCGCGATGAGCGAGATGACCGCGGTGAAGACGCTGATGACGACCCAGCCGCCCTCTTGCACACCACCGAGCGCGGTGACGATGGACGGCGCGAAGCCCGCCATCAGGAACCCGAGCTGCGTGCCGATCGCCATGCCCGAGAACCGCACGCGCGTGCTGAACATCTCGCCGTAGAACGAGGGCCACACCGCATTGGCGGCGGCATACCCGCATGAGAACGTGAGCACCGCCAGCAGGAACGTCACAAACTCGTTCCCGGCCCCCATCGACAGCATGTAGAAGGGCATGAAGGCGGCCGACGACAGCGCGCCGTAGATGAACACCGGCTTGCGGCCGATGCGGTCCGCCAGCGCGCCGAACAGCGGCTGCGTGCCGAGGGCGACGAAGTTCGCGACGACGACCAGCCAGAGGGTGATCGCGGCGTTGAGCCCGACCTCCACTCCATAGGCGATGGCGAGGTTGCCGAACACCGTCGAGACGGCCGCGATGAAGGCGCAGCAGATCACGCGCAGCACGTCGCGCCAGTGGTCGCGCAGGAGAGGGATGAGCGGCATCCGGGCGATTCGCCCATCAGCCTTCGCCTGCTCGAACTCGGGGGTCTCGTGCAGCGTCCGCCGGATGAAGAAGGCGACGAGCACGACGATCGCACTCAGCCAGAACGGCACGCGCCAGCCCCATGTGTACTTGATCTCGTCGGGGAGGGCCACGACGGGGATGAAGATGAGCGCAGCGAGGATCTGCCCGCCCTGCGTGCCGGTGAGCGTCCACGAGGTGTAGAACGACCGGCGGTCGTCGGGTGCGTGTTCGAGCGTCAGCGACGAAGCGCCCGCCTGCTCGCCCGCTGCGGAGAGGCCCTGCATGAGCCGGCACAGCACGAGGAGCGCCGGGGCGGCCCAGCCGATCTGCTCGTAGCCGGGGAGGCAGCCGATCGTGAAGGTCGAGATGCCCATGAGCAGCAGGGTGAACATGAGCACCTTCTGACGACCGATGCGGTCGCCGAAGTGGCCGAGGATGACCGCGCCCACGGGCCGCGCGATGTAGGCGAAGCCGAACGTCGCGAACGACATGACGAGAGCGGCCTGGTTGTCGGAGGGGAAGAACACGGTGGGGAAGATGAGCGCGGCGGCGGAGCCGAACAGGAAGAAGTCGTAATACTCGACGGCGCTGCCCATGAAGCTGGCGACAGCGGCCTTCACGGGGGTCTTCCGCGTCGTTGCGGTGGTTGTCATCGGTCGTCCTTCTGTGGTGAGTGTCACGCCGGCACGCGGTCCGGCGCAACAAGGTGGTGGAAATGGCGGATCATTCGGTCGGGGTCCGGCTCGTGACCGGTGATGAGGCGGAAGGCGTCGGCGGCCTGGTGGACCGCCATCCGACCGCCGTCGAGCGTCGCGCACCCGGCATCCCGGGCGGCGCGCAGGAGCGCGGTGTCGAGGGGCCGGTACACGATGTCGGCCACCCAGATCTCGGGCCTGAGCAGGTGAGGGGAGAACGGCGTCCCGGGATGCTCCTTCATCCCCGTCGGCGTGCAGTGCACGAGCCCGGACGCCGACGCGAGGAGGCGCGGGAGCGCGTCCGTCGTGGCGTTGCCGACCTCGAGGGCGTGACGACGGGTGAGGTCTGTCGCCAGCTCCGCGGCGCGCTCGGCATCGATGTCGACGATGGTGAGCCTTCCGGTTCCGACGCGCAGCAGGGCGTCGGCGACCGCCGAGCCGGCGCCGCCCGCGCCGAGCAGGACCACGTCGTCGACGGCCACGTCCGGCAGGCCCGTGCGGAAGGCCGTCTCGAACCCGGTCGTGTCGGTGTTGTAGCCGGCGAGCCCGTCCTCGGTGAAGAGCACGGTGTTCACCGAACCGAGCGCCTGGGCGAGGGGGTCGATGCGGTCGAGATACTCGACGACGAGACGCTTGCACGGGTGGGTGATGTTGAGGGCGTCGAAGCCGAGTCGGCGCGCCCACGCCAGGATGTCGGGCAGCTGGTCGGGGGCGAGGCCCAACGTCGTGAGGTCGATGGTGCGGTAGACGTAGTCGATGCCCAGCGCGCGAGCCTCCGCCATATGCAGCGCCGGTGTGAGGGACGGTGACACGCCCGTTCCGACGAGCCCGACGAGATACGGCGGCGTCTGGTTCATGGCACTCCTTCGTCCGACAGATACATCAATGTACTAACTGGTACGTTCAGAGGAAACCACGACCATTTGACGATGTCAAGGGGAACGTCGCAGGCCGGTGGGCAGCAGGAGAGGCGCCGACCGACGCGGCGCGCGACCGACGGCGCCCTGGCTACCGTGGGAAGTTCGTGAGCCAGCCGACGACGACGTCGCCGATGAGCGACCGCAGGTGGCGGCGGCGCTCGGGATCGGTGAACGACATGTCGAAGAGGTAGCCGAACGTGTACTGATTCGCGATCTGGAACACGCAGTAGGCGCTGATGACGAGGTGGACGTCGATGGCGTCGACGTCGGCGCGGAAGACTCCTGCGTCGCGTCCGCGTTCGAGGATCTCGTCGAGGAGGGTCTTCGCCGGCTGCGCGAGCGTCCGGAGCGAGTCGATGCGCCGGATGAACTCGCCGCGGTGGATGTTCTCGATCGCCACGAGCCGGATGAAGGCGTCGTGCGTCACGTGGTGGTCGAAGGTGAGCTCGGCGAGCTGGCGGATCGCGGCGACGGGATCCGTGTGGTCCACGTCGATCGCCCGCTCGGCCTCCCGGATGCCCTGGTAGGCGTTCTCCAGCACCGCGAGGTAAAGCTGCTCCTTGCCGCCGAAGTAGTAGTAGATCATCCGCTTCGTCGTGCGTGTGCGCTCGGCGATGTCGTCGACGCGGGCGCCGGAGTACCCCTCCTCGGCGAACACCTCGGTCGCGACCGCGAGGAGTTCGGCTCGCGTGCGCTCGGCGTCGCGCGTCATGGGGGGCACGATCGTCAGGATAGTGGGCGCCCCCGAGGCGAGCTGCGAGGAGGGGGGTGCGTCACAATGTACTAACTGGTACATTGTGACGCCATGAGGACCTCCATCGCGACGGTGTGCATGAGCGGAACCCTCGTCGAGAAGCTTCACGCAGCGGCCGCGGCCGGCTTCGACGGCGTCGAGATCTTCGAGCCAGACCTCGTGTCGGCGCCGGAGAGCCCTGAGGAGATCCGCGCGCTAGCAGGACGGCTCGGGCTGACCCTCGACCTGTACCAGCCGATGCGCGACGTCGAGGGAGTCGACGAGCCGACGTTCCAGGATGTGCTGCGGCGCGCGACGGCCAAGTTCTCGCTCATGGCGCGCCTGGGCATAGACGTCGTGCTCTGCTGCAGCAACGTGGCGACCGCGACGGTCGACGACGACGCGGTCTCGGCATCCCAGCTCCGCCGGCTCGGCGATCTCGCGCAGGACCACGGCATCCGGATCGCGTTCGAGGCGCTGGCCTGGGGGAAGTACGTCGACGACTACCGCCGCGCCTGGCGGATCGTGCAGCTCGCGGACCATCCGGCGGTGGGCATCTGCCTGGACTCCTTCCACATCCTCTCGCGCGGCCACGACCCGCAGGCGATCGAGGCGATCCCCGGCGACCGCATCTTCTTCCTGCAGCTCGCAGATGCTCCCGCGCTCTCGATGGACGTGCTCTCGTGGAGCCGGCATCATCGCCTCTTCCCCGGGGAAGGCAGCTTCGACCTGACGCGGTTCCTCACCCACGTCCTGCGCGCCGGCTACGACGGACCGGTCTCGCTGGAGGTCTTCAACGACACCTTCCGGCAGGTCGACGTGCGGGGCACCGCCGTCCACGCCCGCCGCTCTCTGCGGTGGCTGGAGGATGCCGTCGCGCGCGCCCTCGGCAGCGCCGCGCCGCCCGATTTCGCCACGCTCGCCCACGGCGGGAGCCCTCGCGGCTTCGATTTCGTAGAGATCAAGGCCGAGGACACATCCGACATCGAGGCGCTCCTCGAGACGGTGGGGTTCACGCCGCGCGGCAAGCACCGGACCAAGCCGGTCACCCTGTGGACGGCGGGCGAGGCCCGCGTAGTGCTCAACGAACAGCACGCCCGCGCCCTCGATCCGCACATCGCGGCCGTCGGATTCGACGTCCCGGACGCCGCCGCCCTCACCGCGCGCGCCGTGGAGCTCGAGACGCCGCTCGCATACAGGCGGACGTATTCGGGGGAGCAGCTGCTCCACGGCGCCACGGCTCCCGACGGCACCGAGATCTTCTGGTGCTCGCGCCGCACGGAGGGCGAACCCGCATGGGCCGCCGAGTTCGAGCATGGCGAGCCCCCGCGCGAGGGCCCCATCGTCGCCGTCGATCACGTGAGTCTGGGCCAGCCCTGGCAGGTCGTGGACGAGGCGATCCTGTTCTTCTCCTCCGTGCTCGAACTCCCGGCGGCGAGCTCGACGGAGGTGGCCAGCCCGCAGGGCCTCGTGCAGAGCCGCGTCATCCAGTCTCCCGACGGCTCCATCCGCATCCCGCTCAACGTGTCGCCGCCGATCCTCTCAGGTCGCCCGGGGGCGTCGCCCCAGCACGTCGCCTTCGCGTGCGACGACATCGTGGCACTCGCGCGCGCGGCGAGGACGAAGGGACTTCGGCCGCTGCCGATCCCGCGCAACTACTACGAGGACCTCGCGGCGCGGTTCGACCTCGACGACGAGTTCCTGGCGACGCTCCAGGAGCTCGACCTCGTCTTCGATCGCGACGCGCACGGCGAGTACCTGCACTTCTACACCGGCACGGTCGGCGACCTGTTCTGCGAATTCGTCGAGCGCCGTGGGCGGTACGACGGGTACGGCGCAGGAAACGCGCCCGTGAGGCTCTCAGCGCAGCGAGCCGGCGCCATCCGCGCTGATATCGTGCGAGCATGACCACCCCTCGCCGCCTCCTGCTCGTCAACGGCCCCAACCTGAACCTCCTGGGCACGCGCGAACCCGAGATCTACGGGACGGCGACGCTGGCCGACGTCGTGCAGGTGGCGACGGATGCTGCCGCCCGCCGCGGCTTCGAGGTGCGGGCGGTGCAGAGCAACCACGAGGGCGTTCTCCTCGACGCGATCCACGACGCGCGCGAGGACTGCGCCGGCATCGTCATCAACCCCGGCGGCTTGACCCACACGTCCGTCGTGCTCCGCGACGCCCTGTCGGGCGTCGCGCTGCCGGTGGCCGAGGTGCACATCTCGGACGTGATGGCACGCGAGGAGTTCCGCCACCACTCCTACGTCGCGGACGTCGCCGTCGTCCATGTGATCGGCGAAGGGGTGCCCGGTTACGCGACCGCCGTCGCGCGCCTCATCGACATCGTCACCGGGCAGGCCGACGGCTGACGAATCGGCCGGGGACCAGGCATCCCGTAGAATCGAACGTCGGCAGGTCCGGCCCCGAGCTCGTTCACGGGGCGGCGATCGCCTCCTTAACTTCAACGAAACGGATTCGTACCCTCATGGCTTCCACCGCAGACATCAAGAACGGCGTCGTCCTCAGCATCGACGGCCAGCTCTGGAGCGTCATCGAGTTCCAGCACGTCAAGCCGGGCAAGGGCGGCGCATTCGTCCGCACGAAGCTGAAGAACGTCGTCTCGGGCAAGGTCGTCGACCGCACCTACAACGCGGGAGCGAAGATCGACATCGAGAACGTCGACCGCCGCGACTTCACGTATCTCTACAACGACGGCGACAACTTCGTCTTCATGGACGTCGAGGACTACGACCAGATCAACGTGGGCGCGGCGACGGTCGGCGACGCGGCGCACTTCCTGCTCGAGAACCAGCAGGTGCAGATCGCGCTCAACAACGGCAACCCGCTGTACGTCGAGCTGCCTGCATCGGTCGTCCTCGAGATCACGTACACCGAGCCGGGCCTGCAGGGCGACCGCTCGTCGGCCGGCACGAAGGCTGCGACCGTCGAGACCGGCTACGAGATCCAGGTTCCGCTCTTCCTCGAGACCGGGACCAAGGTCAAGGTCGACACCCGCACGGGCGACTACCTCGGCCGCGTCAACTGACGCGCGGGGCAGCTGACCGATGAGTGCCCGTACGAAGGCGCGCAAACGCGCGCTCGACATCCTCTTCCAGGCGGACGTGCGCGGCGACACGCCGGCGACCGTGCTGGCGGCCGAGGCCGCGCGTGCGGCCAACGAGCCGGCGCGTCAGGCCTCGTGGCTGTACGCGCGCGAGATCGTCGACGGCGTGATCGACAACCAGGACGCCATCGACGAGCAGATCACGACGTTCGCGAAGGACTGGACGCTCGCCCGCATGCCCGCGGTCGACCGCGCCGTGCTGCGCATCGGCACGTGGGAGATCCTCTTCAACGACGAGGTGCCGACGGCGGTCGCGATCGACGAGGCGGTCGAGCTGGTCAAGGAGTTCTCGTCCGACGAGTCGGGTCCCTTCGTCCACGGCGTCCTCGCGCGCATCGCCCGCGCGAGCTGACGACGAGCGGGCACCCGCCCGCGTGTCGGCGGGAGCGGGCAGGATGGATGCCGTGACCCCGCCGTCCGCCGGACTCCCTCCGTACGTCGACCCCGGGCACATCCGCCGGTTCGTCGACAGCGGCACGTACGAGCGCGGCGTCGGGTACTTCGCCGACGGCGCCGTGGAACGCGTCGAGTGGGATCCTCTCACCTCCGTCATCGAGGCGGTCGTCGCGGGAAGCGGCGGACGCACGTATCGCTGTCGCGTGCGACTCGACGTGCAGCGCGCGGACCACCCGATCGCAGCGACGTCCTGCACGTGCCCCGTGCAGTTCGACTGCAAGCACACCGTCGCGACGCTGCTCGCGAGCAATCGGCTCGCCGCCGCCGCGCCGGCGTCCGAGCGCGGGTCCTCGTGGCGCGACGTGTTCGCGCCCTCTCCGGTGACCGAACGCGCGTGGACCCCGCTCGCCCTCGGTGTCGAACTCCGCCAGCGGATCCGGCGCGGAGCGTCGACATGGGCACCGGCGCGCGTCGAGTCCGCGACGCCGCGCGGTCTGCACCAGCACGGCGCCGACGTCCTCGTCGGCCTTCGCCCGCTCGCGCGCTCCGCTCGCTCCGAGGCCTGGATCAAGGGCGGCGTCTCGTGGGACGCCCTGCGCCGGCCGACCACCGCCTTCGACCCCGCGCAGGCGCGCTGGTTCGCGGAGCTGCACAGCATCGGCCGCGACGTGCGCTCGTTCGGCGCTTTCTCCGACGTCTCGGAATGGCTCACGCTCGATGACATCGAGTCGAGCCTGGTCTGGGCGCACCTCGCGGGCGCCCAGGATCGCGGCATCCCGCTCGTTGCGACCAAGCGCTCCGCCACCGTCACCCTCGCGGGCTCGGCGACGGTCACCGTGCAGGCCGTCCGCACCGGCCGCGGGCTCGAGATCGCGCCGCTCCTCACGATCGACGGCGAGCGAGCGGATGCTGCGGCCCTGCGCCCGGTCGGGCGCACCGGCGTCTACCGGTTCACGGTCGCGCGCGAGCGCATCGACCTGGTGCTCGCCGCGGTCAGCCTGCCCGACCCCGTCCCCGCGCTCCTCATGGCCCGCGAGCCGGTCGTGGTGCCGGGCGCTGAGGCCGAGGAGTTCGCCCGCGAGCACCTGCCCCGTATCGCACGCCGGGTCGAGGTCGACGCCCCGGGCATCGACATCGCCCCGCCGCCACGACCGCGGCTCGTCGCGCGCGTGCACTTCGAGCCGAATCACCGACTGGTCTACACGCTGTCGTGGCGCTACGGCGACGGTGACCTTCTGGGGCTCGAGTCGACCGCAGGCGACCGCGACCCCGCGGCCGAGACGGCGATCCGCGCCCGCGTCGAGGCGCTGTGGCGCGACCATGCTCCCGTCGACTTCG
Source organism: Microbacterium ureisolvens (assembly GCF_019511645.1). GTDB lineage: Bacteria > Actinomycetota > Actinomycetes > Actinomycetales > Microbacteriaceae > Microbacterium > Microbacterium ureisolvens_A. The sequence continues at coordinate 540,541 of NZ_JAEUAX010000001.1, forward strand.
CCTCGGCCGATACGCTCACCGGCCTCGACGCCGCGGAGTTCGCGTCCCGGCTGCTGCCGCTGCTCGAGGCCGACACCGACGTGCGGGTCGAGATCTCGGGGGAGCGCCCGCAGTACCGCGAGCTCGCCGGCGATCCGCGCATCGACATCACCACGGTCGAGACGAACGATCCGGACTGGTTCGACCTCGGCGTCGTCGTGACGATCGACGGACGCCGCATCCCGTTCGGTGCACTTTTCACCGCCCTTTCGCGCGGACGCAAGAAGATCCTCCTGAGCGACGGCGCCTACTTCTCGCTGTCGCACCCCGCACTCCAGCGGCTGCGGGAGCTCATCGACGAGGCCGGCGACCTCGACGAGTGGGAGACCGGTCCCCGCATCAGCCGCTACCAGACCGCACTCTGGGCAGACTTCGAGGACCTCGCCGACGAGGCGCAGCCGGCGGTGTCATGGCGCGCGACCGTCGAGGCGCTGCGCGACGCCGACGGCGTCCCCTCGGCCCCGCTGCCGTCGGCGCTCCACGCGGAGTTGAGGCCGTACCAGCGCGCCGGCTACGACTGGCTCGCCTTCCTGTGGGAGCACCGCCTCGGCGGCATCCTCGCCGACGACATGGGCCTCGGAAAGACGCTGCAGCTGCTGGCGCTCATCGCCCACGCCCGCGAGCAGGGCGAGGCGCGACCGTTCCTCGTGGTGGCGCCGACCTCCGTGCTGTCGACGTGGCGCGGCGAGGCAGCCCGGTTCACGCCCGATCTGCGGGTCGCCCTCATCGACGCGACGCGCGCGAAGCGCGCGGCGGCGGTGACGGATGCTGCCGCCATCGCCGACATCGTCGTCACGTCGTACACGCTGCTCCGGCTCGACGAGCGCGAGTTCGGCGCCGTGGACTGGGCGGGCCTCATCCTCGACGAGGCGCAATTCGTCAAGAACAGCCAGACCAAGGCATACCGGGCGGCGCGCGACCTGTCGGCGGACGTCGTGTTCGCGGTGACCGGCACGCCGCTGGAGAACAGCCTCACCGAGCTGTGGGCGCTGCTCTCGCTCACGGCGCCCGGGCTGTTCGCCTCGAGCCGCCGGTTCCGCGAGGAGTACGTGGGGCCGATCGAGAAGGGGAAGGTGCCCGAGAACCAGGAGGGCGGCGTGTACCGCGCCGGCCGCCTCGCGCGGCTGAGGCGCCGCATCCGTCCGCTCGTGCTGCGCCGCACGAAGGAACTCGTGGCCGCGGACCTCCCTGCCAAACAGGAGCAGGAGGTGCGCATCGAGCTGGGCGCCGCGCACCGCGCCCTCTACGACACGGTGCTGCAGCGCGAACGCCAGAAGGTGCTCGGACTCCTCGACGACCTCGACCGCAACCGGTTCATCGTCTTCCGATCGCTCACGCTGCTGCGCATGCTGAGCCTGGCGCCCGAGCTGGTCGATCCGGCGTATGCGAGTATCGCTCCGAGCAAGCTCGCCGCGCTGTTCGAGCAGCTCGACGAGGCGCTGGCGGAGGGGCACCGGGCGCTCGTCTTCAGTCAGTTCACGTCGTTCCTCGGTCTGGTCGCGGCGCAGCTCGAGGCACGCGGCATCCCATACGCGTACCTCGACGGATCGACGCGCGACCGCGATGCCGCCGTCGCCGCCTTCCGCGGGGGAGAGGCGCGGGTGTTCCTCATCAGCCTGAAGGCGGGCGGGTTCGGGCTCACGCTGACCGAGGCGGATTACGTCTTCCTGCTCGACCCGTGGTGGAACCCCGCGGCCGAGGCGCAGGCGGTCGACCGCGCGCACCGCATCGGGCAGCACCGCAGCGTCATGGTCTACCGCCTCATCGCGAACGGCACGATCGAGGAGAAGGTGATGGCGCTGCAGCAGCGCAAGGCGCGCCTCTTCCGGTCGGTCATGGACGACGATGCGCTGTTCGGCCAGGCGCTCACCGCCGACGACATCCGCGGGCTGTTCGAGGACTGACGGGCAGGGCGAGCGGTCCCGAGCGGAGCGGATCACGTTTTGCACGGCGGGCGATCCGGTGCGCCCCGCGAGCCTCACCTAGACTCGTCTGGTTCGACAGGAGGGCAACCCATGCGCATCACGGGCCTCGGCCACGCCGGAATGTTCATCGAGACGGCCGGAGGGAGCATCCTCTGCGACCCGGTGATCGGGCCGACCTTCTTCGGGTCGTGGTTCCCGTTCCCCGACAACCGGGCGCTCGACTGGGAGAGGTACGGCAAGGCCGACTTCCTGTACATCTCGCACCGCCACCGCGACCACTTCGACCCGGCGCTCATGCACAAGTACGTGCCGAAGGACATCAAGGTCCTGCTGCCGGACTATCCGACGGACGACCTCGAGCAGGATCTGCGGGGGCTGGGGTACGACAACATCGTCTACACCCAGGCCGGCGTGCCGCTGGAGTTCGGCGACCTCAAGATCATGGTGACACCGCTGCGCGCTCCGAGCGACGGCCCGATCGGGGATTCGTCGCTGAGCGTCGACGACGGCACCGCGAGCATCCTGAACCAGAACGACTCCCACCCGCTCGACCTCGAGAAGCTGATGTCCTTCTCGAAGCCGGAGGCGTATTTCACGCAGGTGTCGGGCGCGATCTGGTGGCCTATGGTCTACGACCTTCCCCAGGACGCCAAGCAGAATTTCGCCAAGCTCAAGCGCGACGCGCAGAACAAGCGCGCCATGTACTACATCGAGAAGGTCGATGCCGAGCACGTCTTCCCGATGGCCGGACCCCCGATGTTCCTGCGGGAAGAGCTCTTCAAGTACAACGGCTACGGCATCGACGACGACGCGATCTTCACCGACCAGCGCCAGTTCCTCGCACACATGGCCCAGCTGCGCCCCGAGCAGAAGGGGTACGAGTTCGTCCCCGGCACGGTGGTGGAGCTGAACGGCGGCGAGATCTCGGTGACCCAGACGCTCTACACCCAGGCCGAGATCGACCGCGTCTTCGACGACAAGTGGGCCTACCTCGCCGAGCAGCGCGATTCCCGTCAGGACGAGGTGCGCGCCGAAGAGGCGTCGCGCGCCGCCGTGCTGCCGCCCGCCGAGATGCTCACCGCGATCAAGGAATGGTGGGAGCCGCTGCTGCGCCGCGCGCGGACCATCCGCAACGGCGTCGGCGGCGTGGTGCGCTTCCGCATCGGCGAGCTCGACATGGTCGTCGATTTCCCGAAGGCGAAGGTGCGCGAATTCGCCGAGGGCGACGAGTGCATCTACTGGTACACGATCCCGGCGGACCTCGTCTCGACCAACATCGCCGACCATGAGATCGACTGGTCGAACTCGATCTTCCTGTCGATGCAGTTCGAGGTCGGGCGCAGCGGGAAGTTCAACGAGTTCCTCACCACGTTCCTCAAGTGCCTGTCGCGCGACCGCATCGAGTATGTCGAGAACTGGTACGCGGAGCAGACCGACCAGACCGAGGACGCACAGCTGGGGGACTGGATCGTGCAGCGCCGCTGCCCCCATCTGCGCGCCGACCTCACCAAGACCGGGAAGATCGAGGACGGCGTCCTCACGTGCTCGCTGCACGACTGGAAGTGGGATCTCGCCACCGGCAAGTGCCTGACGAGCCAGGGGCACCCGATCCGGGCGTCGCAGGTCGAGGACGACCTGTATCGCGCGGCGACGACCCCCGCCGCCTGACGGCGCGGGAACGCCGGCTCGTTGTAGATGATCCACAACCGGCCGGCGTTCTGCTCCCGGGTGATGTGTGGAATCGACGCTGAATCGGGGCGGTTCGTATCACCCTGTGGTCTCGCGGGGTCCTGATCACCGTGCCCGCGATCGCGGGCGATCAGAACCCGAAGGAATCACGCCATGACCACCGTTCCCATCCACGGCGCCGGCGGCGTCGTCCCCGCGTCCACCGGTCGTCCGACCCCTTTCACCACGCTTCTCACGTGGGAGGCGCGCGCCGAGGCGGCGCTGAAGGCCTCGCTGCAGCGTTGGAGCATCCCCGCTCTGCGCATCGCCCTGGGCGCCGTCTTCGTCGTCTTCGGCGCCCTGAAGTTCTTCCCCGGGGTGAGCCCCGTGGAGGAGCTCGTCAGCCGCACATGGGAGAAGCTCACGTTCGGACTCGTCAGCGGGCAGGCCGCGCTCGTGGCCACCGCCGTGATCGAGGTAGCCGCGGGTGCGCTCCTGATCGCCGGCGGCGCGTTCGCCCGCGTCGGCCTCGTGGTGCTCGCTCTCGCGTTCGTCGGCATCCTGTCGCCGATCGTGCTGCTGCCCGCCGAGGTCTTCGGTCCAGTCGGTCCGACGCTCACCGGCCAGTACATCTTCAAGAACGCCGTGCTGATCGCCGCCGCGCTCGTCGTGGCATCCCGCGTGCTGCGCGGACCCGCGCGCCGCTGAGCCGTGTCGTAGACTGGACGCCGATCACAGCAACCTTTAACACCGTCCCGTGAGGCGGAGAAGGGAGCGGCGGATGAGCACGCGAACCGTGCTGCATGAGGCCGACATCGCCCGGGCCCTGACCCGGATCTCCCACGAGATCCTCGAGTCCAACAAAGGTCCCGAAGGACTGGTCCTCCTCGGCATCCCCACGCGCGGCGTGACCCTCGCCCACCGCATCGGCGCGCTCGTCGCCGAGTTCAGCGGCGCCGCCGTCCCGGTCGGCTCTCTCGACGTCACGATGTACCGCGACGACCTGCACCGCAATCCGACCCGCGCGCCGCAGCCGACGCAGATCCCGGCCGGCGGGATCGACGGCAAGGTCGTCGTGCTCGTGGATGACGTGCTGTTCTCGGGCCGCAGCATCCGTGCCGCACTCGACGCCCTGCAGGACATCGGCCGTCCGGCCGCCGTGCGGCTGGCGACGCTGGTCGACCGCGGGCACCGCGAACTGCCCATCCGGCCCGACTTCGTCGGCAAGAACCTGCCGAGCGCCCGGGACGAGCGCGTGAACGTGCACCTCGCCGAGACCGACGGCTCCGAATCGGTCACGATCGAGGGACGGTGACGTCCGGGAGATGAGACACCTGCTCGACACCCAGACTCTCTCGCGCGAGGAGGCGCTGCGCATCCTCGACGTCGCGGAGGACATGGCCGATACGCAGCGGCGCGAGGTCAAGAAGCTCCCGACGCTGCGCGGCAAGACCGTCGTGAACCTCTTCTTCGAGGACTCCACGCGCACCCGCATCTCGTTCGAGGCTGCCGCGAAGCGGCTCTCGGCCGATGTCATCAACTTCTCGGCGAAGGGCTCCAGCGTCTCGAAGGGCGAGTCGCTGCAGGACACCGCGCAGACGCTGCAGGCGATGGGGGCGGATGCCGTCGTCATCCGCCACGGCGCGTCGGGGGCGCCGCGCACCCTCGCCACCAGCGGCTGGATCAGCGCCGGCGTCGTCAACGCGGGCGACGGGACGCATGAGCACCCGACGCAGGCACTGCTCGACGCGTTCACGATCCGCAAGCGCCGCTTCGGCGACCACAGCCGCGGGCGCGACCTCGCCGACGTCAAGGTCACCATCGTCGGCGATGTGCTGCACTCGCGGGTCGCGCGTTCGAACGTGTGGCTGCTGACCAGGCTCGGCGCGAAGGTCACCCTCGTGTCGCCGCCCACGCTGGTGCCGCAGGACATGTCGAACTGGCCGGTCGACGTCGTGTACGACCTCGATGAGGCGATCGCGGCGGGCCCCGACGCGCTGATGATGCTGCGCATTCAGCTGGAGCGCATGAACGCGGCGTATTTCCCTACTGAACGGGAGTATTCGCGCCGCTGGGGCCTGGACGCGCGCCGACTCCAGGCACTCGGAGCGGATAGCATTGTCATGCACCCCGGACCCATGAACCGGGGCCTGGAGATCTCCGCAGAAGCCGCTGACTCGCCGCGCTCGACCGTGCTCGAGCAGGTCGCCAACGGCGTCTCGGTGCGCATGGCGGCGCTTTACCTGCTGCTGGCGGGCGCGGAGCGCACCCCGGCCGAGAACCCGTCGGCGGCCGGCGCCCCGGACGGCGAAGAGAAGGAGAACACCCGATGAGCGAGACCCTTCTCTTCCGCGGAGCGCTGGTCGAAGGATCGACGGCCGCAGACGTCCTGGTCGAGAACGGCGTCATCGCCGCCATCGGCGCGGGGGTCGACCGCGCCGGCGCGACCGAGATCGACGTCGACGGACTGGTGCTCCTGCCCGGCCTCGTCGACCTCCACACGCACCTGCGCGAGCCCGGCTACGAGGCATCCGAGACGATCCTCACCGGATCGCGCGCCGCCGCCGCCGGCGGGTACACCGCCGTGTTCGCGATGCCCAACACGTCTCCGGTCGCCGACACCGCGGGCGTCGTCGAGCAGGAGCTGGCGCTCGGCGAGGCCGCCGGCTACGTCACCGTTCAGCCGATCGGGGCCGTGACCGTCGGGCAGAAGGGCGAGCGCCTCGCCGAGCTCGGCGCCATGGCCGACTCCCGAGCCCGGGTCCGCGTCTTCAGCGACGACGGCTTCTGCGTGTGGGACCCGCTGATCATGCGGCGCGCGCTCGAGTACGTGAAGGCGTTCGACGGCGTCATCGCCCAGCACGCACAGGACCCTCGACTGACCGAGGGTGCGCAGATGAACGAAGGCGCCGTGTCGGCCGAGCTCGGGCTCGCCGGCTGGCCGGCCGTCGCCGAGGAGTCCATCATCGCGCGCGACGTGCTCCTCGCCGAGCATGTCGGCTCGCGCCTGCACGTGTGCCACCTCTCGACCGCCGGGTCGGTCGAGATCATCCGCTGGGCCAAGCGCCGCGGCGTGAATGTCACGGCCGAGGTCACGCCCCACCACCTGCTCCTCACCGACGAGCTGGTGCGCGACTACGACGCCCGGTTCAAGGTGAATCCGCCGCTGCGCCGCGAGGAGGACGTCCTCGCCGTGCGGGAGGGGCTGGCGGACGGCACGATCGACATCGTCGCCACCGACCACGCGCCACACCCGGCCGAGGCCAAGGCGTGCGAGTGGCACGCGGCCGCGAACGGCATGGTCGGGCTCGAGAGCGCCCTGCGCGTCGTCCAGCAGTCGATGGTCGACACCGGACTCATCACGTGGGGCGACGTCGCACGCGTCATGTCCCGCGAGCCCGCCCGCATCGGCCGCCTCGCCGGCCACGGAACCCCCCTCACCGAGGGCCAGCCCGCGTCGCTCGCCTTCTACGACCCGGCCCCGCGCCGCACCTTCACCACCGACGACCTGCGCGGTCGCAGCGTGAACTCGCCCTACCTCGGTCGCGAGCTGCCCGGCGAGGTGCGCTGGACGCTGCACCAGGGGACCGTCACCGTCGCCGACGGCGCACTGCTCGACACACCCGGGGTGCGCGCATGACCCGCGAGGGCGCCCTCGGTGTCATCGTGGCCGTCACGGTCGTGCTCCTCGGCGTGCTCGTGTGGGCGTGGTGGCGACGAACCCGGCGCGACGCCGACCTGGTGGCCCCGGTCGGCGAGATCCCCGCCGGCGCCGCCACCCTCTCGGCGTGGCCGGCGCTGTACGTCGCGACCACGCGTCACGGCGAGCCGCTCGAGCGTCTCGCGATCGGCGGCCTCGCCTTCCGCTCGCGCTCCGACGTGACCGTGACCGACGCCGGGGTCGCGCTCGATCTCACCGGCAGGCCGCGCGTGTTCGTCGCCGCCGACCGCATCGAGGACGTCGCCCAGGCGACGGTCGCGATCGACCGCGTGGTCGAACCCGACGGCCTCGTGCGCCTCGCGTGGCGCCTCGACGACGGCACCGTCGTCGACTCCTATCTCCGACCCCAGGATGCCTCCGCCCGCGCCCTCGCGGACGCCGTGGCCGGCATCCTTCCCCCGACCCAGACGGGAACCGACGCATGACATCCCTGTTCCAGACCGACCCGGCCGTCCTCGTGCTCGAGGACGGGACCCGCCATGTCGGGCGCGCCTACGGCGCCCTCGGCACCACCATCGGCGAAGTGGTCTTCGCCACCGGCATGACCGGCTACCAGGAGACCCTGACCGACCCGTCGTACGCCGGCCAGATCGTGCTCCAGACGGCGCCCCACATCGGCAACACCGGCATGAACGACGAGGATCCTGAGTCCCGCCGCATCTGGGTGTCGGGCTACATCGTGCGCGACCCGTCCCGCGTCGTGTCGAACTGGCGTGCCGACGAGTCCCTCGACGACGCCCTTGTCAACGACGGCGTCGTCGGCATCAGCGGCATCGACACCCGCGCGGTCACCCGCCACATCCGCTCGGCCGGCAGCATGCGCGGCGCCATCTTCTCCGGCGAGGCCGCCGCGATCGACCCTGACGAGCAGCTCCGTCTCGTGCGCGAGGCGCCCCAGATGGCCGGCCGGAACCTCTCCGCGCAGGTCTCGGTCGCCGCCGCCGAGGTCACGCCCGCGAAGGGCGAGCGCATCGGCAACCTCGCGGTGCTCGACCTCGGCGTGAAGCAGGCCACGGTGGACAACCTGGCGGCCCGGGGCTTCGAGGTGCACGTCCTCCCGCAGGACGTCACGATCGACGGCATCCGCGCCATCGACCCGGTGGCCGTGTTCTACTCCAACGGCCCCGGCGACCCCGCCGCATCGGGCGACCACGTGGAGCTCCTGCGCGGTGTGCTCGACGACGGCCTGCCGTTCTTCGGCATCTGCTTCGGCAACCAGCTGCTGGGCCGCGCCCTCGGCCTCGGCACGTACAAGCTCCCGTTCGGCCACCGCGGCATCAACCAGCCCGTGCTCGACAAGGCCACCGGCCGCGTCGAGATCACCGCGCACAACCACGGCTTTGCAGTCGACGCGCCGGTCGAGGGGGAGTTCGACAGCCCCAACGGCTACGGCAAGGTCGAGGTCAGCCACGTCGGCCTCAACGACCAGGTCGTCGAGGGCCTGCGCGCGCTCGACATCCCGGCGTTCTCGGTGCAGTACCACCCCGAAGCCGCCGCCGGACCCCACGACGCCAACTACCTGTTCGACCGGTTCCGCGACCTGGTCGTCGCCCACAACTCCACGAAGGATGCGAAGTAATGCCCAAGCGCGACGACATCAACTCCGTCCTGGTCATCGGATCGGGCCCGATCGTCATCGGCCAGGCCTGCGAGTTCGACTACTCCGGCACGCAGGCCTGCCGCGTACTCCGCGACGAGGGCGTGCGGGTCATCCTGGTGAACTCCAATCCGGCGACGATCATGACCGACCCGGACTTCGCCGACGCGACCTACATCGAGCCGATCAACTGGCGCGTGATCGAGACGATCATCGCGAAGGAGAAGCCCGACGCGATCCTGCCGACACTCGGCGGTCAGACCGCGCTCAACGCGGCGATCGACCTGCACAAGCACGGTGTCCTGGAGAAGTACGGCGTCGAGCTCATCGGCGCAGACTTCGAGGCGATCAACAAGGGCGAGGACCGCCAGATCTTCAAGGAGCTGGTGATCGCGGCGGGCGCCGATGTCGCCGCGTCCGTCATCTGCCACACCATGGAGGAGCTGCTCGCAGGCGCCGAGAAGCTCGGCTACCCGCTCGTCGTGCGCCCGTCGTTCACGATGGGCGGCCTCGGCTCGGGCTTCGCGTACGACGAGGAGGACCTCCGCCGCATCGGCGGGGCGGGCCTGCACGACTCGCCGACGAACGAGGTGCTGCTCGAGGAGTCGATCCTCGGGTGGAAGGAGTACGAGCTCGAGCTCATGCGCGACACCGCCGACAACACGGTCGTCGTCTGCTCGATCGAGAACGTCGACCCGGTCGGCGTGCACACCGGCGACTCGATCACGGTGGCGCCGGCGCTCACCCTCACCGACCGCGAATACCAGAAGCTCCGCGACATCGGCATCGACATCATCCGCGCGGTGGGCGTCGACACCGGCGGCTGCAACATCCAGTTCGCCGTCGACCCCCAGACCGGTCGCGTCATCGTCATCGAGATGAACCCGCGCGTGTCCCGCTCGTCGGCGCTCGCCTCCAAGGCCACCGGCTTCCCGATCGCGAAGATCGCCGCGAAGCTCGCGATCGGCTACCGCCTCGACGAGATCCCCAACGACATCACGAAGGTGACGCCGGCGAGCTTCGAGCCGACCCTCGACTACGTCGTCGTCAAGGTGCCCCGCTTCAACTTCGAGAAGTTCCCGGCCGCCGACACGACGCTCACCACCACCATGAAGTCGGTGGGCGAGGCGATGGCGATCGGCCGCAACTACGCGACCGCACTGCAGAAGGCGCTGCGCTCCCTCGAGAAGCGCGGCTCGAGCTTCCACTGGGGCGAGGAGCCTCGTTCGGCAGAGGAGCTCCTCGAGATCGCGAAGACCCCGACCGACGGCCGCATCGTCGTGCTCCAGCAGGCGCTGCGCAAGGGCGCCACGGTCGCGCAGGCCTTCGAGGCCACCAAGATCGACCCGTGGTTCCTCGACCAGATCGTCCTCATCAACGAGGTCGCCGAGTTCGTGGCGAAGGCGGACGAGTTGGATGCCGCCACCCTCCGCATCGCGAAGGAGCACGGCTTCAGCGACGCCCAGGTCGCGCAGCTGCGCGGTGACAGCGAGACCCAGGTGCGCGGCATCCGTCACGGTCTCGGCATCCGCCCTGTCTACAAGACGGTCGACACGTGCGCGGGGGAGTTCCCGGCGCTCACGCCTTACCACTACTCGAGCTACGACTTCGAGACCGAGGTGACGCCGTCGGAGCGCACCAAGGTCGTCATCATCGGCTCCGGCCCGAACCGCATCGGCCAGGGCGTCGAGTTCGACTACTCGTGCGTGCACGCGTCATTCGCCCTGTCGGACGCCGGCTACGAGACGGTCATGGTGAACTGCAACCCCGAGACGGTCTCGACCGACTACGACACGTCCGACCGCCTCTACTTCGAGCCGCTGACGCTGGAGGACGTGCTCGAGGTGCTGCACGCGGAGGCGCAGTCCGGGAAGATCCTCGGCGTCATCTGCCAGCTCGGCGGGCAGACGCCCCTCGGCCTCGCCAAGGGCATCGAGGAGGCCGGCTACACCATCCTCGGCACCAAGCCCGCCGCGATCGACCTCGCCGAGGAGCGCGAGCTCTTCTCGCGCCTGCTCGACGACGCCGGTCTCGTCGCGCCGCGCAACGGCACCGCGGTCGACGTCGAGGGCGCGGTCGCGGTCGCCGAGGAGATCGGCTACCCGGTCCTGGTGCGCCCGAGTTTCGTGCTGGGCGGCCGCGGCATGGAGATCGTGTACTCGACCGAGGCGCTGCGCGACTACTTCGTCCGCGTCGCCGGTGAGGCGATCATCGGCCCGGGCCTGCCGCTGCTCGTCGACCGGTTCCTCGACGATGCGATCGAGCTCGACGTCGACGCGCTGTACGACGGCGACGAGCTGTACATCGGCGGCGTCATGGAGCACCTCGAGGAGGCCGGCATCCACTCCGGCGACTCGTCGTGCACGCTGCCGCCGGTGAGCCTCGGTCGCACCGACATCGACCGCGTCCGCGAGGCGACGCGCGCCATCGCCGAGGGGGTGGGCGTGCGGGGACTTCTCAACGTGCAGTTCGCGATCTCGGCCGGCGTGCTCTACGTGATCGAGGCCAACCCGCGCGCCAGCCGCACCGTGCCGTTCGTCTCCAAGGCGCTCGGCATCCCGCTGGCGAAGGCCGCGTCGCGCATCATGGCCGGTGCGACGGTCGCGGAGCTCAAGGCGGAGGGGCTGCTGCCCGAGCAGGACGGCTCGCGCGTCCCGCTCGATGCCCCCGTCGCGGTCAAGGAGGCCGTGCTGCCGTTCAAGCGCTTCCGCACCCGCGACGGTCAGACCGTCGACTCCGTGCTCGGACCCGAGATGCGCTCGACCGGGGAGGTCATGGGCATCGACCGCGACTTCCCGACCGCGTTCGCGAAGTCGCAGGACGCCGCGTACGGCGGCATGCCGCAGTCCGGCACCGTCTTCATCTCGGTCGCCGACGCCGACAAGCGCGCCGTGATCCTCCCGGCCCACCGGCTGAAGGAGCTGGGCTTCGATCTCGTGGCGACCGAGGGCACCGCCGAGATCCTGTCGCGCAACGGCATCGACGTGCGCGTCGTGGGCAAGTACTCCGAGACGCATGACTCGGGTGGCACCAACATCGTCGACCTGATCAACGCCGGCGAGATCGACATCGTCGTCAACACGCCATCCGGCGGCGCGACCCGCGCCGACGGCTACGAGATCCGCGCCGCGGCGGTGGCCGGCGACAAGGCGCTGTTCACCACGATGGCCGTGCTGGGTGCCGCAGTGAGCGCACTGCCGGTGCTGCGCAACGGCTTCGACGTGAAGAGCCTGCAGGAGTACGCGGCCGACCGGGTGGGCGCATGAGCTCATTCGGCGAGCGCATCCGCGCGGGGATGACGGCGCACGGCCAGCTGTGCGTCGGCATCGATCCGCACGCCCACCTGCTCGCGGAGTGGGGATTGGATGCCTCCGCCGCCGGAGTGCGCGAGTTCGGCCTGCGCGTGGTCGAGGCAGCCGCCGGCCGGGTCGCGGTCGTCAAGCCTCAGGTCTCATTCTTCGAGGTGCGCGGCTCGGCGGGCTTCGCCGCCCTCGAGGACGTGCTCGCGGCGGCGCGCGATGCCGGACTCCTGGTGATCGCGGACGCCAAGCGGGGCGACATCGGCACCACGATGGACGCGTACGCCAAGGCATGGCTCACACCCGGCTCGCCGCTCGAGGCCGACGCGCTCACGGTGAACCCATTCCTGGGCGTCGGCGCGCTCGACGGCACGTTCGACCTCGCGCTGCGCCACGGCAAGGGCGTGTTCGTGCTCGCCGCGACGAGCAACCCCGAGGCCCTCGGACTGCAGCGAGCACACGATGGGAATGGCGACACGGTCTCCGCCGGCATCGTGCGCGAGGTCTCCGAACGCAACGCCCGCACCGCGGGGGACGGCGAGTGGGGGAGCCTCGGCTTCGTCGTCGGAGCAACGGTGGACTGGGCGGATGCCGGCCTCCGGCCGTTCGTTCCGGTCGCGCCGATCCTCGGCCCGGGCTTCGGTCACCAGGGCGCGGAACCGCGTCATCTGCGTGAGCGCTTCGGCGTCCTGCAGGAAGCGGTGGTAGCGTCTGAGAGCCGCAGCATCCTGGCTGCCGGACCCGACCGGCTCGCCGCGCGCATATCCGAGCGCGCCCTTCTCTACCGTGGTGATTGAAATGCCCGATTCGCGCACCCTTGATCAGGAAACCCCTGATAAGGCACCGACCCGCATCCCCGGCGCGCAGGGGAGGCCTCCCGAGGTCGACCGCGTCGCCGCCTCGCGCCGTGCCGTCGCCGCCCGCCGGGAACGCGCCGCCCTCAAGAAGGACGTGGCGATGCGGGTGATCACGCCGCAGGAGCTGCTGCGGCGTGCCCTCGCCGAGCCGACGTCCCCCGCCGGCGCGATGCGCGTGCCCGAGTTCCTCACGGCGATCCCGGCGATCGGCGAGGGCAAGCGCGACCGCATCCTGCACGACCTCGAGATCTCGCCGGTCAAGCGTCTGGGCGGCCTCGGCTCGCGCCAGCGCGAGGATCTGCGACATTTCCTCGACAGCCGCTGGCCCGAGCCCGAGCCCCGCGCCGGCCGCAGCCGCCTCATCGTGCTGGCCGGTCCCACCGCCGTGGGCAAAGGCACCGTGGCCGCGCACATCAAGCAGCACCACCCCGAGATCCTGCTGTCGGTATCGGCGACGACCCGCGCCCCGCGCCCCGGCGAGGTCCATGGCGAGCACTACTTCTTCGTCGACGACGCCGAGTTCGACCGCATGATCGCCGACGGCGAGCTGCTCGAGCACGCGACCGTCCACAACGCGTACCGCTACGGCACGCCGCGCGGCCCCATCGAGAAGGCCCTCGCCGAAGGGCGTACAGTGCTCCTCGAGATCGATCTGCAGGGTGCGCGCCAGGTGCGCGAGGCCGACCCCTCCGCCACCCTCGTGTTCCTCCTGCCGCCGAGCTGGGACGAGCTCGTTCAGCGTCTCGTGGGCCGTGGCACCGAGGACGCCGCAGAGCGGGCCCGGCGCCTGCGCACCGCGAAGAGCGAACTGGCCTCGCAGGGCGAGTTCGACTACCGAGTCGTGAACGACGACGTCGCCCACGCAGCAGACGAAGTCGCCCGCCTCGCGCGGTGACGCCCGCCCGTCCCTTAGAATGGTGGGATGCCTCGGCACCCCGAGGCCCCGCAGACTCTCTTTCCCATCCGATCCAGGAGGTTTCGCCATGGCCGGAACGAACCAGGGCATCATCGAGCCCCCCATCGACAGCCTGCTCGAGAAGGTCGACTCGAAGTACCAGCTCGTGATCTTCGCGTCCAAGCGCGCGCGCCAGATCAATGACTACTACTCCGACCTCCACGAGGGCAACCTGTTCGACAACGTGGGCCCGCTCGTCGACTCGACCGTCGAGGACAAGCCGCTCACCATCGCGATGCACGAGATCCACGAGGACAAGCTGCGCCTGCGCCGCGCGGAGTAATCCGTCACACCCTCGATGCCCCCGACGACGGCCGTGTCCGTCGTCGGGGGCATACTGGTGTCCGCCCCCTCGGCGCCCGGGCACCACGACGACCGGAGCCACGACAACTGGAGTACCGATGACCGACCTGCGTCTGTTCACGTCCGAATCCGTCACCGAGGGCCATCCCGACAAGATCTGCGACCAGATCTCGGACTCGATCCTCGACGCGATCCTGGACGCCGACCCGAACGGACGCGTGGCGGTGGAGACCCTCGTCACGACCGGCCTCGTCCACGTCGCCGGCGAGGTCTCGACCTCTGCGTACGTCGAGATCCCCGCGATCGTCCGCGACGTCGTCAACCGCATCGGCTACACCTCCAGCGAGACCGGGTTCGACGGCGACTCGTGCGGTGTGAGCGTGTCGATCGGCGCGCAGTCCTCCGACATCGCGGCCGGCGTCGACAAGGCGTTCGAGCGCCGCGAGGACGGCTCGGAAGACCCGCACGACCTGCAGGGCGCGGGCGACCAGGGCATCATGTTCGGCTACGCGACGACAGAGACGCCCGAGCTCATGCCCATGGCCGCGTGGACGGCGCACCGCATGGCCGAGCGGCTCGCCGAAGCGCGTCGGTCGGGCGCGCTGCCGTTCCTGCGTCCGGACGGCAAGACCCAGGTCACTCTCGGCTACGACGGTGCGACACCCAAGACGGTCGAATCCGTCGTGCTGTCGACGCAGCACCACCCCGACATCTCGCAGAAGGCGCTGCGCGCTGCCGTCCGCGCCGAGGTCATCGATCCGGTCCTCGAGGCCACGGGCCTCGACCTGCCCGACGTGAAGTTCTACATCAACCCCGCCGGGCCGTTCGTGATCGGCGGTCCGAAGGGCGATGCCGGCCTCACCGGGCGCAAGATCATCATCGACACGTACGGCGGCGCTTCGCGCCACGGCGGCGGCGCGTTCAGCGGCAAGGACCCGTCGAAGGTCGACCGATCGGCCGCCTACGCGATGCGCTGGGTGGCGAAGAACGCCGTCGCCGCGGGGCTCGCCGACCGCCTCGAGGTGCAGGTCGCGTACGCGATCGGCAAGGCGAAGCCCGTCGGGCTCTACGTCGAGACGTTCGGCACGGGCCGCGTGGCCGACGACGTGATCACGCAGGCGATCCTCGACGTCTTCGATCTGCGCCCCAAGGCGATCATCGACTCCCTCGATCTGCTGCGGCCGATCTACGCGCAGACTGCGGCGTACGGCCACTTCGGCCGCGAGCTGCCCGACTTCACGTGGGAGCGCACCGACCGCGCCGACGCGTTGCGCACGGCAGCCGGGCTCTGACGCCGGCCGCGTGACCGCGGTGCACGACGAACCCGACTCCGGCGATCGGCCGCGGCGTTCCCGCCACGTCGCGCGCGTGCTGATCGACTCGCCGCTGCCACAGCTCGACCGTCTGTTCGACTACGAGATCCCGGAGCAGCTCGTCGCGGACGCGGTGCCCGGCGTGCGGGTGCGCGTGCCGCTGCGCAGCGCCGGACGGATGGTCGACGCGTTCCTCGTCGAGGTGGGGGAGCCGGATGCCTCCGACCGCCCGCTCTCGCAGCTCGAGGCCGTCGTATCGCCTTTGCCCGTGCTGACGCCACCGCTCTATGCGCTGGCCCGGCGCGCCGCCGACCGCTCGGCGGGCTCGGCGGTCGACATCCTGCGTCTGGCGATCCCGAAGCGGATGGTGCGGGCCGAGAAGGCGTGGCTCGCCGCCGACCCGCCGGCGCGACCGGTGGTCGACGACGCGGATCGCGCGTGGGCCGACGGCGTCCTCGCCGTCTACCCGGGTCTCGCCGACGCCCTCGACGGCGCGGAGCGCCTCGCGCTGGACGCGCCGCCCGTGCCCGTGACGCTCGACGACGGCACCGTCGTCGGCTCCTGGGCGGTCCTCCTCGCCGCGGCGGCGACGCACACCCTGGCGGCGGGGCGGAGCGCCGTGATCGCCGTGCCGGATCACCGCGACCGCGCGCAGCTCGAAGCGGCGCTGGCGGCCCGCATCCCCGCCGGCGCGCTCGTCCGCGACGACGCGAAGCAGAGCGGCCCGGCACGGTACGCGGCATTCCTGCGCACCCTGGCCGCAGCACCGTGCGTCGTGATCGGCAACCGCTCCACCGTGTACGCGCCCGTCTCCGAACTCGGGCTGGTCGCGCTGTGGGACGACGGCGACCCGCTGCTGGGCGAACCCCTCAGCCCCGGCGTCCACGCCCGCGACGCGGCGCTGCTCCGGCAGGAGCTTCACGGCGGCGCCCTTGTGTTCGCGGGGCACACCCGCACCACCGACGTCGAGCGCCTCGTGGCCCTGCGCTGGGTGCGCGACCTCCCCGCGGCACGGCGCGTGAGCCCGCGTGTCGTGCTGAGCGCGAACCGCGAAGGAGAGTCGCGCGGCGCGCGGGTGCCGTCGTCGGCGTTCGCGGCCGCGCGCGAGGCGCTCACCGAGGGTCCCGTGCTGGTGCAGGTCGCCCGCCCCGGGTACGCGCCCGTGCTCGTGTGCGCCGACTGCCGGCGCCCCGCGCGCTGCGCGCACTGCGGCGGGCCGCTCCACGCCGCCCGGCAGGGCGCCGTGCCGACCTGTACATGGTGCGGTCGTGCCGCGAACGCCTGGGCGTGCCCCGAGTGCCGCTCGACCATGCTTCGCATGGCCTCGTCGGGAAGCGAGCGCACGGCCGACGAACTGGGGCGCGCCTTCCCGGGCACGCGGGTGATCGTCGCCGACGGCGACCACCCGGTGGCCGCGGTCGATGCGCGTCCCGCGCTCGTCGTCGCGACGCGCGGCGCCGAGCCGCTCGCCGCCGGCGGGTACCGCGCGGTGATCCTGCTGGACGGGGATCGGATGCTGATGGCCGACGACCTGCGCATCGGCGAATCGTGTCTGCGCTGGTGGTCGAATGCGGCGGCCCTCGCCGCACCCGGTGCCCCCGTACACCTCGTCGGCGTGGGCGGAGAGATCGCCCGCACGCTCGCGACGTGGACACAGGCCGCGTACGCGCGTGCCGAGCTCGCGGACCGCGCACCGCTGCGCATGCCGCCCACCGTGCGCGTGGCCTCCGTCGACGGCCCGCGCGGCGCCGTCGACGCCGCAATCACCGAGTTGCGCGCCGCCGTCCCCGAGCTCGACGCGGAGGCGGTTCTCGGTCCGATCGCGTACGACGAGTCGGTGCGCGCCCTGGTGCGGTTCGACTACGGTCTCGGCGCCCGCGTCACCGAGAGCCTGCGCGCGTCCGTCGTGGGCCACGCCGTGAAGGGGCGCCGGCCCGCGAAGGGTCGCACCCCCGGCCCCGCCCATACACTGAAGGTTCGGGTCGACGTGCCCGATCTCGACCTCTGACCCTCGACATCCAGGAACGTCATGCGTCTCGTCTTCGCCGGCACTCCGGCGCCGGCTGTGCCGTCGCTGCGCCGGCTCGCGGCATCCGCCCACGACATCGCCGCGGTCATCACCCGCCAGGACGCCCCGCTCGGGCGCAAGCGCGTGCTGACGCCGTCGCCGGTGGCGGCAGCCGCCGAGGAGCTCGGCCTGCGGGTGATTCGCGCCGACCGGCTCGATTCCGCCGTCACGGCGGAGATCGCGGCACTCGAGCCGGACCTCGGCGTGATCGTCGCCTACGGCGGTCTCGTGCGCGAGCCGCTCCTGTCGACGCCGGCGCACGGCTGGATCAACCTGCACTTCTCGCTGCTGCCGCGCTGGCGCGGTGCCGCACCGGTGCAGCACGCGCTCATCGCCGGTGACGCGCGCACCGGGGCGAGCGTCTTCCAGCTCGTGCCCGAACTCGACGCGGGCGACGTGTTCGGCGAACTCGCCGTCGACATCCCCGCGAACGCCACCGCCGGCGACCTCCTCGCGTCTCTGGCCGACGACGGTGCGGGGCTCCTGTCCGACGTCGTCGACGCCATCGCCGCAGGCACCGCCGTCGCACGCGCCCAGCAGGGCGCGACGACGTATGCGGCGAAGCTCGGCGACGACGACGGCCGCATCCGGTGGGACCAACCGGCCGCGGCTGTGCTCGGCCGCATCCGCGGGGTCACCCCCGAGCCCGGCGCGCACACCACCATCGACGGTGCCCGGTTCAAAGTCCTCGCCGTCGCCGCGGCTCCCGATGACGCGCCGCTGCTCGCGCCGGGGACACTTGCGCTGCACGGCAAGCAGGTGATCGCCGGAACCGCGTCCACGCCGATCGCGCTCGAGACGGTGCAGCCCGCCGGCAAGGGCGCGATGCGCGCCGCCGACTGGTGGCGCGGGCGTCGCGAAGCGACCACGGCGGCGGGCTCGTGAGCCGCACGGTCGCGGCGCGCCGCGTCGCATACGAGACGCTGCGGGCCGTCCACGAGTCGGACGCGTACGCGAACCTGCTGCTGCCGACCGCGATCTCCCGCGCCGCGCTCTCGACGGCCGACGCCGCGCTCGCGACCGAGCTCACCTACGGCACGCTCCGCCGCCAGGGCACATACGACGCGGTGATCGCGATCGCCGCCGACCGCCCCGTCTCCGACATCGATCCGGCCGTGCTCGACGCCCTGCGACTCGGCGTCCATCAGCTCCTGTCGACGAGAGTGGCCTCCCACGCGGCGGTGAACGAGTCCGTCGAGCTCGCCCGCGGGGCGGGCGGGCGCGGCGCCGCGGGGTTCGCGAACGCCGTGCTGCGCCGGGTCTCCCGCGACACCCCGGGGGACTGGATGACGCACGTGGCCGCCAGCGCGCGGTCCGACGACGAGCAGCTCGGACTGCTGTTCTCGCACCCCGTGTGGGTCGTGCGCGCCTTCCGCCGGGCGCTGGCGGCGGAGGGCCGGGTCGAGGAGCTCGAGGCGCTCCTCACGGCCGACAATGCATCGCCCCGCGTCACGATGGCGGCCCTTCCCGATCTTGCGGGCGTCCCCGACGACGGGCGGCGGACGCCGTTCTCGCCGATCGGCTTCCGCCTCGGCGGCGGCGACCCCGATGCGCTGGTGCGCACCTCGCGCGGCCGCATCCGCGTGCAGGACGAGGGCTCCCAGCTCGCCGCACTCGCACTCACGCGCGCCCTGCCGATCGCCGAGGGGGAGCGCTGGCTCGATCTGTGCGCCGGTCCCGGCGGCAAGACCGCGGTACTCGCCGCCGAGGCTCGGGTGGGCGGGGCGGTCCTCGAGGCCAACGAGATCTCCCCGGCTCGCGCCGGGCTCGTCCGACAGGCCCTCGCGGGCGTCCCGCTCGAGGTGCCGGTGTCGGAGGAGGACGGCCGCATCCGCGCGCAGGAGGCGCCCGAGACGTACGATCGCATCCTGGTCGATGCGCCGTGCACCGGGCTCGGCGCGCTGCGCCGTCGCCCCGAGGCGCGCTGGCGCAAGGCGCCCAGCGACGTGCCGGCGCTCACCGAGCTGCAGCGGGAGCTGCTCACCGAGGCGGTCGGCGCCCTCAAGCCCGGCGGTGTGGTCGCATACGTGACCTGCTCGCCGCATCTCGCCGAGACGTCGGGGGTGGTCGCCGACATCCGCCGCGAATGGGGCGCGGCCCTCGAGGAGATCTCCGCCCGTGACGTCATCACGTCACTGTCGGACGCCGACCCCGGTCTGCCGCCGCAGGCGGACGGGAGCGGCCGCGCGCAGCTGTGGCCGCACCGTCACAACACCGACGCGATGTCGGTCTCGCTGCTGCGGCGCGTCTGAGCCGCAGCATCCGTCGCGCTTCGCGAGGTCACTCCCGCAGCCGGATGCCGCGAGGTCACTCCCGCAGCCGGATGCCGTGGGGCATCTGCTCGAACTCGACCCGCAGCGCCACGAGCGCCGCGCTGTGGGCGCGGGCGAGGTCGCGTGCGTCCACGATGACCTCGGCACCCTCGGGCAACGCGTCGGCGATCTCGCGGAGCACGGCGACCACGCGCTCGGTGCCGGCCAGCCCGAGTTCACCCGCCAGCCGAAGCACACGCCCTTGGTCGGTGTCCTCGACGGTGAAGGCGGGCACCGCGACGCTCTCGTGCGATTCGAGCAGATGCATGCCGAACCGCTCGCCGAGGGTCTCAAGGAGCGCGATGGCGCGCACCGAGTTGCCGTGCGCATCCAGGCGCGGGCTGAACGCGGCGATCCCGAACTGCGACGGGGCGACGGCGAGGAGGCCCCCGCTGACGCCGCTCTTCGCGGGCAGACCGACGCGCAGCAGCCACTCGCCGGAGTAGTCGTACATGCCGCAGCTCGCCATGATCGACAGCACGTCGCGGGCGACCGCCTCGGAGACCACCCGCTCCCCGGTCACCGGGTTGAGCCCGCCGAACGCGAGGGTCGCCGACATCACGGCGAGGTCGCGCACGGTCACCAGGAGCGAGCACTGCCGGAAGTACGTCTCGACAGCGGTCTCGACCGACCCCTCGATGACGCCGTGCGAGCGCAGCAGGTGCGCCAGCGCGCGATTGCGGTCGCCCGTCGCCGACTCCGAGGCGTACACCTGCTCGTCGACCCAGAGCGAGCGCCCCGCGAAGGCGGACAATCCTTCGACGATTCGCGCCATGCGGTCGTCGACGCCGTCACCCGGGATGAGGGCGGATGTTGCGATCGCCCCTGCATTCACCATCGGATTCGCCGGCCGCCCGGTGCCCGGCTCCAGGCTGATCGCGTTGAACGGCTCGCCGCTGGGCTCCACGCCGACCTTCCGCAGCACCGCGTCGCGGCCGCGGTCGGCGAGGGCGAGTGCGAGCACGAACGGCTTCGAGATCGACTGGATCGTGAACTCGTGCGTCACGTCGCCCACCGCGCGCACCCGCCCTCGCGGACCGACCACGGCGAGCGCCAGCCGGTCGGGATCGGCCGCGGCGAGCTCGGGGATGTAGCCGGCCGGGGCGCCGCCGTCTCGGGGTCGGATGTCTTCGAGGACGTCGTGCAGCAGCGCCGTGATCGGATCCACGGCTCGACCATAATGGACGCGTGCCACCGATCGACGACACAGCCCGCCAGACCGGCATCCGCATCAACCCCAGCATCCTCGCCGCCGACTTCGTCAACATGCAGACGGAGCTCGCCCGGATCGCGACCGCGGATTTCGTCCATGTGGACGTCATGGACAACCACTTCGTGCCCAATCTCACGTTCGGCCCGCAGATGGTCGAGCGCATCCAGGCGACGAGCCCCGTGCCCCTCGACGTGCATCTCATGATCACGAATCCTGACCGCTGGGCACCCGGCTATGCCGAGCTCGGAGCGGCCTCCGTCACCTTCCACCTCGAAGCCGCGAAGGAGCCGGTCGCGCTCGCCCGCCGGCTGCGTGACATCGGCGCACGAGCGGGCGTCGCGGTGAAGCCGGCGACTCCTGTCGAGGGACTCTTCGACCTGCTCGACGACTTCGACCAGATCCTGGTCATGACCGTCGAGCCGGGGTTCGGTGGTCAGTCGTTCATGCCCGAGACCCTGCCGAAGCTCAGCCGCCTCGCCGACGAGGCGCGGCGCCGGGGCTCGTCGGTGTGGCTCCAGGTGGACGGCGGGATCGCTGAGTCGACGATCGTTCAGGCCGCCGAGGCGGGCGCCGACACGTTCGTCGCAGGTTCCGCGGTGTTCGGCGCGGGTGACCCGGCGAACGCCATCGCGGGCCTGCGCGCGACCGCCCGCGAGCACCACGCGCACTGAGCCCGCGTCACGCGGCGCCGAGGCATCCGCTCGGTTCGATACCCTGGCATGGTGAAGACGTTCGACACGCTGTACGCCGAGCTCGCCGCGAAAGCGGCTGAGCGCCCCGAGGGATCGGGAACCGTCGCGCAGCTGGACGCGGGCGTCCACGCGATCGGCAAGAAGATCGTGGAGGAGGCGGCCGAGGTCTGGATGGCGGCCGAGTACGAGTCGGCGGATGCCGCGGCCGAGGAGATCTCCCAGCTGCTGTATCACCTGCAGGTGCTGATGCTCGCGAAGGGTCTGAGCCTCGAGGACGTCTACCGACATCTCTGAGCGCGCGTTCCCACCCGTCCTCGAACCTGAAAGCCCCGCTGCCATGCTGCGAATCGCCGTGCCGAATAAAGGCTCGCTCGCCGAGACCGCCTCCGAGATGCTCCACGAGGCGGGCTACATCGGTCGTCGCGACCCCAAGGACCTCCACGTCATCGACCCCCAGAACGAGGTCGAGTTCTTCTACCTCCGCCCGAAAGACATCGCCACGTACGTCGGCTCCGGCGCGCTGGACGTCGGCATCACCGGCCGCGATCTGCTGCTGGACGCCCGGATGCCGGGGGCCCGCGAGATCGAGGCGCTCGGCTTCGGCGACTCCACGTTCCGCTTCGCCGGTCCTCCCGGACGCTTCACGTCCGTCCAGGACCTCAACGGCTCGCGCGTCGCCACCGCCTACCCGGGTCTCGTCGACGCCTTCCTCGACGAGCACGGCGTCGCCGTCGACCTGGTGCCGCTGGACGGCGCGGTCGAGTCGGCGGTGCGCCTGGGAGTGGCGGATGCCGTCGCCGACGTCGTGTCGACCGGCACGACGCTCCGCCAGGCCGGGCTGGAGATCTTCGGGCCGGTGCTGCTGCAGTCCGAGGCCGTGCTGATCACCTCGCCGACCCAGGCGGACGGCACCGACACGCTGCTGCGGCGCCTGCGCGGCGTCATGGTCGCCCGGCGGTACGTCATGGTGGACTACGACCTGCCCGCCGACCTCGTCGACGACGCGGTCAAGATCGCCCCCGGCATCGAGTCGCCCACGATCGCGCCGCTGCGCGACCCTGCCTGGGTGGCCGTGCGCGTGATGGTGGCGCGCAAGGGCGTGAACCAGGTCATGGACGCGCTGTACGCGATAGGCGCCCGCGCGATCCTGGTGACCGCGATCCACAACGCGAGGCTCTGATGAGCCTGGTCTGCCGTGTCATCCCGTGCCTCGACGTCGCCGCGGGGCGCGTCGTCAAGGGCGTGAACTTCCAGAACCTCCGCGACATGGGCGACCCCGTCGAGCTCGCTCGGGAGTACTTCCGTCAGGGCGCCGACGAGATCACCTTCCTCGACGTCACCGCGACGGTCGACGAGCGCTCCACCACCTACGACGTGGTGCGCCGCACGGCGGAGGAGGTCTTCATCCCGCTCACTGTCGGCGGCGGCGTCCGCTCCGCCGACGATGTGGCGCGGCTGCTGTCGGTGGGCGCCGACAAGATCGGCGTGAACTCGGCGGCGATCGCGCGCCCGGCGCTGCTCGACGAGATCGCCGACCGGTTCGGGGCTCAGGTGCTCGTTCTGTCGCTCGACGTGAAGCGTTCTCCTGCGACCGAGTCGGGCTTCGTCGTGACCACCCACGGCGGCCGCACCGAGACGACCCTCGACGCGCTCGAGTGGGCGCGCGAGGCCATCGAACGCGGCGCGGGGGAGCTCCTCGTGAACTCGATCGACGCCGACGGCACCAAGCAGGGTTTCGACCTCGAACTCGTCGGACTCATGCGCGAGGTGGCCAGCGTGCCGGTCATCGCGTCGGGCGGCGCGGGCCAGGCCTCGGACTTCGGCCCGGCCATCGAAGCCGGCGCGGACGCCGTGCTCGCAGCATCCGTCTTCCACTCCGGTCAGCTCACCGTCGGCGACGTGAAAGCCGCCATGAAGGCCGAGGGGATCGCCGTACGGGAGGTGGCGGCATGACCGAGGCGCTGGACGAGCGCATCGCGCGCGTCACCTTCAACCGCGACGGCCTCGTCGCTGCGGTCATCCAGCAATGGGACACCCGCGAGGTCCTGATGCTCGGATGGATGGATGCTGAGGCCCTCCGCCGCACCCTCACCGAGGGCCGCGTCACCTTCTGGTCGCGCTCCCGGCAGGAGTACTGGCGCAAGGGCGACACGTCCGGACACATCCAGCTGGTGCGCGCAGCGAGCCTCGATTGCGACGGCGACACGATCCTCGTGGAGGTCGAGCAGATCGGCGCCGCGTGCCACACCGGCACGCGAACGTGTTTCGACGGACGCGACCTCGGCGCCGTGCGCGGCCCGGAGCCGGACGCGTGATCCGCAGGGCGCGACTGCTCTCGGTCGTCATCGTCGTGCTGTGCGGCGCGCTCGGCGTGATCTCATCGACGCAGACCTGGCTGACGGTCGAACTCCAGGACGCCGCCCACCACGTCCTCGACGTTCCGGGCGCGTCGGCGGTGCCGGTCCTGGCGCCCCTGAGCCTCGCGGTGCTCGCCCTCGGCGCCGCGCTGTCCATCGTCGGGACGGCGCTGCGCTACGTGTTCGGCGCCCTGGCGTTCTTCATCGGCGCGGTGCTCGCGTGGCTGACCGCCCGCGTCGTGTTCGAGCATCCGGTCTCCGCCGTCGCGTCGGTCGTCACCGATTCCACCGGTATCGCGGGCGAGGAGTCGGTCGCAGGGCTCGTCGCATCCATCTCTGCGACCGCGTGGCCGGCCGTGACCCTGGCGGTCTGGGCACTACTTATCGCGGCGGGCGCCTTCGTGCTCGCCACCGCGCACTCCTGGTCGCGCACCGGCCGGCGCTACCGCACGGACCACGCCGCGAAGGCCGAGGCCGCCCCCACCGGCGGATCCGCCGCGCACGCCGGTGACGGCCCGCGCCCCCACGACGCCGCCGGATCGCGCGCCATCGACGACTGGGACGACCTGTCGCGTGGCGAGGATCCGACCGCCTGACCGCTAGACTGGCGGCATCCCGCCCAGGTTTCACGAGGAGATATCCATGAGCAACAACATCGGCGACCCCGGCCACGGACACTCGCCCGCAGCCTGGACGGCCGTCGTGATCATGCTCATCGCGGTCTCGATCGGCACCTTCTTCTTCTTCCTGGACATGCCGATCTTCGTGTGGGCGTCGGCGGGCCTCCTTCTCATCGGGCTCCTGGTCGGCTGGATCATGAAGCGAGCCGGGTACGGCGTCGGCGGTTCCAAGGTCACGGCGAGAGAGCACTGAGCATGCTCGCCGACCTCACGGCCGGCGCGGTTGAGGATGCCGAGGCGCGCGCCTCGGTGCGCCCCCTGGCAGAGGTCGAGGCCGCCGCCCTCGCGCAGCGTCCCGCTCTCGACGTCCTCGCCGCGCTCGCCCCTTCCGACCGCGTGAAGATCATCGCCGAGGTCAAGCGCGCCAGCCCCTCGCGCGGCGACCTCGCCGCCATCCCCGACCCCGCCCTGCAGGCCCGTCGGTACGAAGAGGGCGGCGCGTCGGCGATCTCGGTGCTCACCGAGGGCCGTCGCTTCAAGGGCAGCCTCGCCGACCTGGAGGCCGTGAAGGCCGCCGTGGCGCTGCCCGTGCTGCGCAAGGACTTCATCGCGACCGAGTACCAGCTGCTCGAGGCTCGTGCGGCGGGCGCCGACCTGGCGCTCCTGATCGTCGCCGCGCTCGAACAGGACGTGCTCGCGCGCCTCTACTCGTTCGCGCAGCAGCTCGGCATGGCGGCGCTCGTCGAGACGCACTCGGCCGACGAGGTCGACCGTGCCGTCGACCTCGGCGCACAGCTCATCGGAGTCAACGCGCGCGACCTGTCGACCTTCCAGCTCGACCGCGACCTCTTCGGCCGCCTGGCCGGGCGCATCCCCGAGGGCGCCATCAAGATCGCCGAGTCGGCCGTGCTCGCCCCCGACGACGTCGCCCACTACCGTCGCGACGGCGCGGACGTCGTGCTCGTGGGCGAGGCGCTCGTGACGAACGATCCCGTGTCCACCCTGCGCGCATTCCTGGAGGCAGGCGCATGAGTCTTCGTGAGGCTCCCGGGCCGCTGTTCGGCGAGTTCGGCGGGCGGTACATGCCCGAGTCCCTGATCGCCGCGATCGACGAGCTCACCGCGGAGTACGAAGCCGCCAAGGCGGATCCCGATTTCCAGGCCGAGTTCGTGCGACTGCTGCACTCGTACGCCGGTCGCCCGTCGCCGATCACCGAGGTCGCCCGGTTCGCCGAGCACGCCGGCGGGGCACGTGTGTTCCTCAAGCGCGAGGACCTCAACCACACCGGCTCGCACAAGATCAACAACGTTCTGGGCCAGGCACTGCTCACGAAGCGTCTCGGCAAGACGCGTGTCATCGCCGAGACCGGAGCCGGCCAGCACGGCGTCGCGACGGCGACCGCCGCGGCGCTGTTCGGCTTCGAGTGCACGATCTACATGGGCGAGGTCGACACCGAGCGCCAGGCGCTCAACGTCGCCCGCATGCGCCTGCTCGGCGCCGAGGTGATCCCCGTCAGGACCGGCTCGCGCACCCTCAAGGACGCGATCAACGACGCCTACCGCGACTGGGTCGCGAGCGTCGAGACGACCAACTACATCTTCGGAACCGCCGCAGGCCCGCACCCGTTCCCCGCGATGGTCCGCGACTTCCAGAAGGTCATCTCCGAGGAGGCGCGCGCGCAGCTCCTCGAGGAGGCGGGCCGCCTGCCGGACGCCGTCCTCGCCTGCGTCGGCGGCGGCTCGAACGCCATCGGCATGTTCGACGCCTTCCTCGACGACGAGGGCGTCAAGCTCTACGGCGTCGAGGCCGCCGGCGACGGCGTCGACACTCCGCGTCACGCCGCATCGATCGAACGCGGCCGCCCCGGCGTGCTGCACGGCGCGAAGACCTTCGTGCTGCAGGACGAGGACGGCCAGACCATCGAGTCGCACTCCATCTCGGCAGGCCTCGACTACCCGGGCGTCGGGCCCGAGCACGCGTGGCTCGCGTCGATCGGCCGCGCCGAGTACATCCCCGCGACCGACGACGAGGCGATGCAGGCGCTGCGCCTGCTCTCCGAGACCGAGGGCATCATCCCGGCGATCGAATCGGCCCACGCTCTCGCCGGGGCGCTGCGCATCGGCCGCGAACTCGGCCCGGACGCCATCCTCGCGGTGTGCCTCTCGGGGCGCGGGGACAAGGACATGGACACGGCAGCGCGGTACTTCGACCTGTACGACAAGGGAACGGATGCCGCGGCCTCCGCCGAGGCGCCGCACGACGACGCCGCCCACGGCGAGGGGGAGAAGCTGTGACCTCGCGCGTCGCCGCGGCGATCGACACCGCCCGCGCCGAAGGCCGCGGAGCATTCGTCGGCTACCTTCCGCTCGGATTCCCCGACCTCGAGACGAGCATCGACGCCGCGGTCGCACTGGCTGAGAACGGCGCCGACATCCTCGAGCTCGGGCCGCCGTACTCCGACCCGGTGATGGACGGCACGGTGATCCAGGAGGCGACGCAGGCGGCCCTGGCCGGCGGCTTCCGACTGCGCGACACGTTCACAGCCGTGCGCGAGATCACGCGCCGCGTCGACGTGCCGGTGCTCGTCATGACGTACTGGAACCCGGTGCTGCAGTACGGCGTCGACCGCTACGCCGACGATCTGCTCGCCGCGGGGGGAGCAGGGCTCATCACGCCCGACATCACGCCCGAGGCGGCGCCCGAGTGGATCGCCGCGAGCGAGCGCACCGGCCTCGACCGGGTCTTCCTCGCCGCGCCGACCTCCACCGACGAGCGACTCGAGCTCATCGCCCAGAACTCCACCGGCTTCGTCTACACCGTCTCGACCATGGGCATCACCGGGGAGCGCGCGCAGCTGGATGCTGCCGCCCGCACCCTCGTCGCCCGCCTTCGCGAGCACGGGGTCGAGCACGCATGCGTCGGCATCGGCATCTCCAACGCCGAGCAGGTCGCCGGCGTGCTCGAGTACGCCGACGGCGCGATCGTCGGCACGGCGCTCGTCCGCGCGCTGCGCGAGCGGGGTCTCGAGGGACTCGCCGAGACCGCGCGCAGCCTCGCCGCAGGCACTGCCCGCGACGCGAACTAGACTTCTGAGGTCGGCGGTCGCCGCCAACCCCCAGCACGGATCCAGCAAGGACACGGTTCTCCCATGATCAACGCCGCCCTGAGCGTCGTCGCCAGCATCCCGAGCCCGTCGATCAGCTACTTCGACATCGGCCCCCTGCGGATCCACATCTACGCGCTCTGCATCATCACGGGCATCATCGTCGCGGTGCTGTGGACCAACGCCCGCCTCACCAAGCGCGGCGCCGAGCCGTGGGTCGTCATCGACATCGCCCTGCTCGCCGTCCCCTTCGCGATCATCACGGCGCGCATCTACCACGTGCTCACCCACTGGAGCTTCTACTTCGGCGAGGGCGCGAACCCCTGGTCGGCCCTCTTCATCTGGGAGGGCGGCATCGCCATCTACGGCGCCCTGATCGGCGGCGCCGTCGGTGCGTGGCTCGGATGCCGGTGGACCGGAATCCGCTTCTGGACCTTCGCCGACGCCCTCGCCCCGGGTCTGCTCCTGGCGCAGGCGATCGGCCGCTTCGGCAACTGGTTCAACCAGGAGCTCTACGGACTGCCGACCGACGTGCCGTGGGGCCTCGAGATCGACTACCCCAACCCGGCGTGGCCGATCGGCCTGCCCGAAGGCACGCTGTTCCACCCGACGTTCCTGTACGAGGTCATCTGGAACACGCTCGGCGTCCTCTTCCTCGTGTGGGTGGGCCGCCGCTTCACCCTGCAGTGGGGTCGCCTGTTCGGCCTCTACCTCGTGTGGTACAGCGCCGGCCGCATCGTCTGGGAGTCGATCCGCATCGATCCGAGCGACATCTTCCTCGGGCTGCGCACCAACGTCTGGGCGGCCATCTTCGGCGTCGTGATCGGCCTCGCGATCTTCTTCGTGCAGAAGCGCCGCCACCCCGGCCTCGAGCCGTCGCCCTATGTGTCCGGCCGCGAGTGGAAGGCCGGACAGGCTGTACAATCTCAGGAGACCGACGGCTTCGTCGACGTCAGCGAACCCCCGACGTCCGATGCCGAAGGGGTCAGCGCCACAAGCACTCCTGCCACCAAGTAACGCAGCTCTCCCCCCGAAGAGCGCGCCCAGGGCCGATGTCGTCCCATCTTGACTATCAACGTGAGGACGGTAGGTATGGCTTCGAGCCCCCGTTCCGTCGCCTCTGCGGAGGCGAACTTCCCCGCTGCGTCCGGCCGCTCCGGATTCCCGCAGAAGCAGGGGATGTACAACCCTGCCTTCGAGAAGGACGCCTGCGGCCTGGCCATGGTGGCCACGCTGCGCGGTGAGGCCGGCCACGACATCATCGATCTGGCGCTGACGGCGCTGCGCAACCTCGAGCACCGCGGCGCGATCGGCTCCGACGCCGGCACCGGCGACGGCGCAGGCATCCTGACGCAGATGCCCGACGCATTCCTGCGCGCCGTGGTCGACTTCGACCTGCCGCCGGTGGGGGAGTACGCCGCGGGACTCGTCTTCCTGCCGCGCGACGCAGAGGCACGCGAGACCCAGAAGAGCGGCATCGAGCGGATCGCGGCATCCGAGGGCCTCACCGTGCTCGGCTGGCGCGAGGTCCCGACAGCCGAGGAGAACCTCGGCAAGCTCGCCTTCGAGGCGCGGCCGGTCTTCGAGCAGCTCTTCATCTCCCGTCCGGCCACCGGCGACGCCGCTGCGCTGTCGGGCATCGCCCTCGACCGCCGCGCGTACCGCCTGCGTGCTCGCGCGCGCACCGAGCTCGACGCCTACTTCGTCTCGCTCTCGTCCCGCACGCTGGGTTACAAGGGCATGGTCACCACGCTCCAGCTCGAGCCGTTCTACCCCGACCTGCAGGACGAGCGCTTCGCCTCCGAGCTCGCCGTGGTGCACTCGCGCTACTCGACGAACACGTTCCCGTCGTGGCCGCTCGCTCAGCCGCTGCGCATGCTCGCGCACAACGGCGAGATCAACACGGTCAACGGCAACCGCAACTGGATGCGCGCGCGCCAGTCGCAGCTCGAGTCGGAGCTGCTGGGCGACATCCAGCCGCTGCTGCCGATCTGCACCACCGGCGCGAGCGACTCCGCCTCGTTCGACGAGGTGCTCGAGCTGCTCACGCTCACGGGCCGGAGCCTTCCGCACGCCATCATGATGATGGTCCCCGAGGCCTACGAGAAGCAGGCCGACATCGACCCGAAGCTGCGGGCGTTCTACGAGTTCCACTCGATGCAGATGGAGCCCTGGGACGGCCCTGCCGCCCTGATCTTCACCGACGGCACCCTGGTGGGCGCGACGCTGGACCGCAACGGCCTGCGCCCCGGTCGCTGGACCGAGACCACCGACGGGCTGATCGTGATCGGCAGCGAGACGGGCGTGCTCGACTTCGAGCCCGAGCGCATCAAGCGCCGTGGCCGCCTCCGCCCCGGTCGCATGTTCCTCGTCGACACGGCGCAGCGCCGCATCATCGAGGACGACGAGATCAAGGCGCAGCTGGCCGACCAGGAGCCGTGGCAGGAGTGGCTCGACTCGGGCCGTGTGCGCCTGGCGGACCTTCCCGAGCGCGAGCACATCGTGCACCCGATCGCCTCGATCACCCGGCGGCAGCGCACATTCGGCTACACCGAGGAGGAGGTCAAGATCCTCCTCACCCCGATGGGTCAGAACGGCGCCGAGCCGCTCGGCGCCATGGGCTCCGACACGCCGGTCGCGGTGCTCAGCGAGCGTCCGCGGCTGCTCTTCGACTACTTCACGCAGCAGTTCGCGCAGGTCACCAACCCGCCGCTGGACTCCATCCGCGAAGAGGTCGTGACCTCGCTCGGGCTGGGTCTCGGTCCCGAACGCAACCTCCTCGAGTGGGGTCCCGAGCACACTCGCGTCGTGACCCTGGACTTCCCGGTGATCGACAACGACGAGCTCGCCAAGATCCAGCACATCGACACCGCGCTCCCGGGCCGCACGTCGGTCACGATCCGCGGGCTGTACCGCGTCGAGGCCGGCCACAAGGGCATGAAGAAGCGCCTCGAGCAGATGTGCCACGAGGTCGACCAGGCCATCGAGGACGGCGCGGAGTTCATCGTCCTGTCGGACCGCGACTCCAACAAGGACCTCGCGCCGATCCCGTCGCTGCTCATGCTCGCGGCCGTGCACCATCACCTCATCCGCAACCAGACGCGCATGAAGTGCGGCCTGGTCGTCGAGGCCGGCGACGTGCGCGAGGTGCACCACGTCGCGACGCTCATCGGGTACGGGGCATCCGCCGTCAACCCGTACCTCGCGATGGAGACCGTCGAGTACCTGGTGCGTGCCGGCTTCATCACCGGCATCGCGCCCGAGAAGGCCGTCAAGAACCTGATCTACGCCCTCGGCAAGGGCGTGCTCAAGATCATGTCGAAGATGGGCATCTCGACGGTGTCGTCGTACGCGGGCGCCCAGGTGTTCGAAGCCGTGGGCCTCTCGCAGGACTTCGTCGACACCTACTTCACCGGTACCGAGTCGAAGCTCGGCGGCGTCGGGCTCGACGTCATCGCCGCGGAGAACGCCGCCCGGCACGCGTACGCGTACCCGGAGGATGCTGCGGTCCGAGCGCACGAGCGACTGTGGACGGGTGGCGAATACCAGTGGCGCCGCGACGGGTCGCCGCACCTGTTCAACCCCGACACGGTGTTCCGCCTGCAGCACTCGACGCGCACGCGCCGGTACGACATCTTCCGCGAGTACACCAAGCTCGTCGACGACCAGGCGAACGAGCTGAAGACGCTCCGTGGTCTGTTCGCGCTCAAGACCGAGGGCCGCACGCCGGTGCCGATCGACGAGGTCGAGTCGGTCGCGTCGATCGTCAAGCGCTTCTCGACGGGTGCGATGAGCTACGGCTCGATCTCCCGCGAGGCCCACGAGACGCTCGCGATCGCGATGAACCGCATCGGCGGGAAGTCGAACACCGGCGAGGGCGGAGAGGACGCCGACCGCCTGCTCGACCCCGAGCGCCGCAGCTCCATCAAGCAGGTCGCCTCCGGCCGCTTCGGCGTCACGAGCCTGTATCTCTCCGAAGCCGACGACATCCAGATCAAGCTCGCCCAGGGCGCGAAGCCCGGCGAGGGCGGTCAGCTGCCGCCGACCAAGGTGTACCCGTGGGTGGCCCGCACGCGTCATGCGACCGCCGGCGTCGGCCTCATCTCGCCGCCGCCGCACCACGACATCTACTCGATCGAAGACCTCAAGCAGCTGATCTTCGACCTCAAGCGCGCCAACCCCGGTGCACGGGTGCACGTGAAGCTCGTGAGCCAGTCGGGCATCGGCGCGGTCGCCGCCGGCACCGCCAAGGCGCTGGCCGACGTCATCCTGGTGTCGGGCCACGACGGCGGCACGGGCGCGAGCCCGCTGAACTCGCTCAAGCACGCAGGCACGCCGTGGGAGCTCGGCCTCGCCGAGACGCAGCAGACGCTCATGCTGAACGGCATGCGCGACCGCGTCGTCGTGCAGGTCGACGGCCAGCTCAAGACCGGCCGCGACGTCATCATCGGCGCGCTGCTGGGTGCTGAGGAGTTCGGTTTCGCAACGGCGCCGCTGGTGGTCTCGGGCTGCATCATGATGCGCGTCTGCCACCTCGACACGTGCCCCGTGGGCGTCGCCACGCAGAACCCGGTTCTGCGCGAGCGCTTCACAGGCAAGCCGGAGTTCGTCGTGAACTTCATGGAGTTCATCGCCGAAGAGGTGCGCGAGTACCTGGCGGCGCTCGGCCTCCGCTCGCTCGACGAGGCGATCGGCCGCACCGACCTGCTCGACGTCGACGGTGCGGTCACGCACTGGAAGGCGAACGGCCTGGACCTCGGTCCGGTGCTCGCCGGTCCCGTCTTCGCCGAGGACGAGCCGCGCCGCAACACCACTGCGCAGCTGCACGAGCTCGACGAGCACTTCGACGTCGCTCTGATCGAGCGCGCGCAGGACGTCATCGCGAACGGCGGCGAGATCACGATCGACCTGCCCATCCGCAACACCGAGCGCGCGGTCGGCACGCTCCTGGGACACCACGTGACCAAGGCGCGCGGCGAGAACGGCCTCCGGTCGGGAAGCATCGTCGTCAACCTCACGGGGTCGGCGGGCCAGTCGTTCGGCGCATTCATGCCTGCGGGCATCACGCTGCGCCTCGAGGGCGACTCGAACGACTACGTCGGCAAGGGCCTCTCGGGCGGGCAGATCGTCGTCCGTCCGCCGCGCGGCGCCACGTTCGACGCGTCGAAGAACGTCATCGCGGGCAACGTGATCGGCTACGGCGCGACGCTCGGGACGATGTTCCTGCGCGGCGTCGTCGGCGAGCGCTTCTTCGTCCGCAACTCGGGCGCCACGGCCGTCGTCGAAGGCGTGGGCGACCACGCGCTCGAGTACATGACCGGCGGTCTGGCGGTCATCCTCGGCGCGACAGGACGCAACCTCGGCGCCGGCATGTCGGGCGGCACCGCCTACGTGTACAAGCTCGACCGCAAGCTCGTGAACCGCGAGGCGCTCGCCTCGGGCGAGCTCGAGCTCGGCGAGCTGGGCTCCGGCGACGCCGAGATCCTGCGCGACCTGCTGGAGCAGCATGTCGCCGAGACCGAATCGACTCTCGCCCAGGCTCTGCTCGACGACTTCGAGGCCGAGCTGGCGAACTTCGTCCGGGTCCTGCCGCGCGACTACGCCGCGGTGCTGCAGACCCGCCAGGAGGCCGTCGCCGAGGGGCTCGACCCCGATGGCGACGTCGTCTGGAATCGCATCCTGGAGGTGACGGGTGGCTGACCCGAAAGGCTTTCTGAAGGTCACCGAGCGCGAGCTGCCCACGCGGCGGCCGGTGCCGGTGCGCATCATGGACTGGAAAGAGGTCTACGAGCCGGGCGACGCGGCGGTGCTGCGCCGGCAGGCCGGACGCTGCATGGACTGCGGCGTGCCGTTCTGCCACAAAGGCTGCCCGCTGGGCAACCTCATCCCGGAGTGGAACGACCTCACGTGGCGCGGCGAGGGCCGCGCGGCCAGCGAGCGTCTGCACGCGACGAACAACTTCCCCGAGTTCACCGGGCGGCTGTGCCCGGCGCCGTGCGAGAGCGCGTGCGTGCTCGGCATCAACCAGCCGGCCGTCACCATCAAGCAGGTCGAGGTCTCGATCGCCGACGAGGCGTTCGGCAACGGATGGATCGAGCCGGAGCCCCCCGGGCGCCTCACCGGCAAGACCGTGGCCGTCGTGGGCTCGGGGCCGGCGGGTCTCGCAGCCGCGCAGCAGCTCACCCGCGCCGGGCACACCGTCGCCGTGTTCGAGCGGGACGACCGCATCGGCGGCCTCCTGCGCTACGGCATCCCGGACTTCAAGATGGAGAAGAAGCACCTCGAGGCCCGTCTTCGCCAGATGCAGGACGAGGGTACGCGCTTCCGCGCCGGCGTCGAGATCGGCAAGGACATCTCCTGGGCCGACCTCCGCGCGCGCTACGACGCGGTCGTCGTCGCGACGGGGTCGACGGTGCCGCGCGAGCTCGCGATCCCCGGACGCGACCTCGCCGGCGTGCACTTCGCCATGGAGTACCTCGTCGAGTCGAACAAGGCCGTCGCGGGTGACGCCGTGCCCAACCAGATCAGTGCCGAGGGCAAGCACGTCGTCGTGATCGGCGGCGGCGACACCGGCGCCGACTGCATCGGCACCGCCCACCGCCACGGCGCCCTGAGCGTGACGAACCTCGCCATCGGCCGCCGCCCCCCGGGCGAGCGTCCGGAGCATCAGCCGTGGCCGATGGACCCGCTGGTCTTCGAGGTGCAGTCCGCGCACGAAGAGGGCGGCGAGCGTGCCTACCTCGCGTCGACGGTCGAGTTCCTCGGGAACGGCGCCGGCGAGGTGCGTGCGCTGCGCGTGGCCGAGACGGAGTTCGTCGACGGCCGCCGCGTCCCCAAGAGCGGCACCGAGCGCGAGATCCCCGCGGACCTCGTGCTGATCGCGATGGGGTTCACCGGTCCGGAGCGGGCCCTCCTCGAGGACCAGCTCGGCGCCCGCTTCACCGAGCGGGGCAACGTCCGCCGCGAGGACGACTACCAGACCACCGCCCCGGGCGTGTTCGTGGCCGGCGACGCCGGTCGCGGCCAGTCGCTCATCGTGTGGGCGATCGCCGAAGGGCGCGCCGTCGCAGCCAGCGTCGACCGCTTCCTCATGGGCGCGACGGAGCTGCCCGCTCCGGTCCGCCCGACCGATGTCGCCATCGGCCTGCAGCCCGCGTAGGCTGGCCGAGGCACTCGCCACCTTCAACCCACCCGGAGAACAACCACGGATGAGACGCGCCAAGATCGTCGCCACCCTTGGGCCCGCCACGTCGTCGTATGAGATGGTCCGCGCGATCATCGATGCCGGCGTCGACGTCGCCCGCTTCAATCTGAGCCACGGGGACTACTCGGTCCACGACAACAACTTCGCCAACGTGCGCAAGGCCGCCGACGACGCCGGACGGGCGGTCGCGATCCTCGTCGACCTGCAGGGTCCGAAGATCCGCCTCGGCAAGTTCGAGAACGGACCGCACGAGCTGGCGGTCGGCGACATCTTCAAGATCACCACGGAAGAGATCCTCGGAACCAAGGAGATCGTCGGCACGACGTTCAAGGGCCTGCCGAACGACGTCAAGCCCGGCGACTTCCTCCTCATCGACGACGGCAAGGTGCGCGTCGAGGTGGTCGAGACCGACGGAACCGTGGTCACCACCAGGGTCGTCGTCGCGGGCCCGGTCTCGAACAACAAGGGCATCAACCTGCCCGGCGTGGCGGTGAACGTCCCGGCGCTGTCCGAGAAGGACGAGGCCGACCTGCGCTGGGGTCTGCGCGCCGGCGCCGACATCATCGCCCTGTCGTTCGTGCGCGATGCGAAGGACGTCCAGCGCGTCCACGTCATCATGGCCGAGGAGGGCCGCCACGTCCCGGTCATCGCGAAGATCGAGAAGCCGCAGGCCGTCGACAACCTCGAGGAGATCATCGACGCCTTCGACGGCATCATGGTCGCCCGCGGCGACCTCGGCGTCGAGCTTCCTCTCGAGGCGGTGCCGATCGTGCAGAAGCGCGCGGTCGAGCTCTGTCGACGCATGGCGAAGCCGGTCATCGTGGCGACGCAGATGCTCGAATCGATGATCGAGAACCCGGTGCCGACCCGTGCCGAGACGAGCGACGTCGCCAACGCCGTCCTCGACGGCGCGGACGCGGTCATGCTCTCGGGCGAGACCAGCGTCGGCAAGTACCCGGTCGTGGTCGTCGAGACCATGGCGCGCATCGTCGACTCGACCGAGGAGCACGGTCTCGACCGCATCCAGCCGCTCACGACCAAGCCCCGCACGCAGGGCGGTGCCATCACGCTCGCGGCCATGGAGGTCGCCGAGTTCGTCGACGCGAAGTACCTCTGCATCTTCACCGAGTCGGGCGACACCGCGCGCCGCATGTCGCGCCTTCGCCCCCGCATCCCCATGATCGGGTTCGCCCCCGAGCCGGCGATCCGCCGCCGCATGGCGATCACGTGGGGCGTGCAGTCGACGCTGGTCGAGCACGTCGCGCACACCGATCTGATGTTCATCCAGGTCGACGACTACCTGCTGTCCAACGAGCTCGCCAAGGTGGGCGACAAGGTGGTCGTGATCTCGGGCTCCCCTCCCGGAATCATCGGCTCCACGAACGACATCCGCATCCACAAGGTGGGCGACGCCGTGCACGGCAAGGCGCCGATCTACAAGACACGGGACTGACACATCCCCCGTCCGTACGGCTGCGACCACTACTGTGGTCGCAGCCGTACGGCATTTCGAGAAAGGTGTGACGCCGATGTTCTTCGGTGACTTCTGGTGGTTCCTGCTGTGGAGCTTCTACTTCATCGCGTACCTGTACGTGGTGATCGTGATCATCACGGATCTGTTCCGCGACGACGACCTCAACGGCTGGCTCAAGGCCCTGTGGATCATCGCGCTCGTCTTCGTGCCGTTCCTGACGGCGCTGATCTACATCATCGCCCGCGGGAAGGGCATGGCCGCGCGAGCTCAGGCGGCGCGTGGGGGAGTGGTCGCCGAGGCCGACGACTACCGCCCATCCGCATCGTCGAGCCCCGCAGAGGACATCGCCCAGGCGAAGGCGCTCCTCGACGCGGGCGCGATCTCGCAGGGCGAGTTCGACGCCCTCAAGAGCAAGGCGCTCGGCAACCAGTACTTCGGCGCGTAGTCCCGAGAACAGCGCGAGAGCGGATGCCTCGAATTCGAGGCATCCGCTCTCGCGTCTGTACCGGTGTGCCGCGTCAGCTGATCTTCTTGCGGTAGATCGCCATCGACGCGATGTACGCGACGACGAGGATGCCCACCAGCCACGCCATGGCGACCCAGATGTCGTCGCCGACCGGCTCGCCGGCGAACAGCGCCCGCATCGAGTCGACGATCGAAGTCACAGGCTGATTCTCGGCGAACCACTGCACCGGACCCGGCATGCTCTCGGTCGGGACGAACGCCGAGCTGATGAACGGCAGGAAGATGAGCGGGTACGAGAACGCGCTCGCGCCGTCGACCGTCTTCGCCGTGAGGCCCGGGATGACCGCGAGCCACGTGAGCGCCAGCGTGAACAGGACCAGCATGCCGATCACGCCCATCCAGGCGCCGAAGCTCGCGCCGGTGCGGAAGCCCATCAGGAGTGCCACCCCGATGACGAGCGCCAGCGAGACGAGGATGGACACGAGCGAGGTCAGCACGTGCGCCCAGAGCACTCCCGATCGCGCGATCGGCAGCGACTGGAACCGCTCGAAGATGCCGCTCTGCATGTCCAGGAAGAGCCGGTACGCCGTGTAGGCGATGCCCGACGCGATCGTGATGAGCAGGATGCCAGGAAGCATGTAGTCGATATACGACCCTTCGGCCCCGCCGGTGTCGATCGCGCCGCTGAAGACGTAGACGAACAGCAGCATCAGCGCGATCGGGGTGACCGCGGTGGTGATGATGGTGTCGGGGCTGCGGAGGATGTGCCGCAGCGATCGGCTCGTGAGAACGGCGGTGTCGCCGATGACGTGCGTGGTCATCGTCCTTCCTTCCGTGTCGAGGCGGCGCCCTTTCGCCCGGGGGCGTCGGCGGCGTCGCCGGGTTCTGCGGTGTCCTCTTCGCCGGTCAGGGCGAAGAAGACGTCTTCCAGGCTCGGCTGCTTCTCGACGTACTCGACCTTGGCCGGCGGCAGGAGCTGCTTGAGCTCGGCCAGCGTGCCGTCGACGATGATGCGGCCCTTGTGGAGGATCGCGATGCGGTCGGCGAGCTGCTCCGCCTCTTCGAGGTACTGCGTGGTCAGCAGCACGGTCGTGCCCCCCTGCGCCAGCTCCCGCACCGCGTCCCAGACCTCGAGGCGGGCGGCGGGATCGAGCCCGGTCGTGGGCTCGTCGAGGAAGATCACCGGCGGGTCGCCGATGAGGCTCATCGCGATGTCGAGCCGGCGCCGCATGCCCCCGGAGTACGTCGACACCTTGCGGGAGCCGGCATCCGTCAGCGAGAAGCGGGCGAGCAGGGCGTCCGCGATCGCGCCGGGGTCGGGCAGGTGGCGCAGCTGCGAGATGAGCACGAGGTTCTCCCTTCCGCTCAGGACCTCGTCGACCGCGGCGAACTGGCCGGTGAGGCTGATCGTCTCGCGCACCTTCTGGGCCTCGGCCGAGACGTCGAACCCTGCGATCGCGGCGGTGCCGGCATCCGGCTTCAGCAGCGTGGAAAGGATGCGGACGACCGTGGTCTTGCCCGCGCCGTTCGAGCCGAGCAGAGCGAAGATGCTGCCTCGCGCCACGTCGAAGTCGACGCCGCGCAGCACATGAAGGTCCTTATAGGACTTCTCGAGCCCCTGGACGTGGATGGCGGTGCCGGTGGTCATTTCTGATCTCCTCGTTCTGCGTCGTCGATCGCCTTGTTGAGGCGAGAACGCTCCTTGTCGATCCACTGCTTGCCGGAGTATGCGGCGGTGAACTCCTCGGCGAACGCCGAGGCGTCCTCGCCGACGATGTCGCGGACGGGAGTGCCGTCGGCGGCCGCGCGCTCCCAGAGGTCGGCGGAATCGCCGAGCATCTGCATCATCGTCACTCCGTCGGTCATGCCGCCGACGGTCATGAAGTACCGGTCCAGCGCCTTGGCGGCGCCGCGGTAGGGCTCGGGCAGCGCCTCGATGCGCGCCTTGTACTGGCGGTACTGCTTCTTCTGCTCGAGCGAGCCGGTGACGACTTCGTACCACTTGGCGGCCATGATCATTCCTCTTCCTGGGAGTTGGCGTTGCTGTCTGCGTGTTCGCGGTGGAGCTGTTCGATGCGGTCGGCGAGGAAGCTCCAGGTCCTCCAGAACTCCGCGAGCTGCTCGCGGCCCTGTGCGTTGAGGGAGTACACCTTGCGCGGCGGCCCCTTCTCCGACGGGACCTTCTCGACGTCGACGAGGCCGCGCTGCTCGACCCTGACCAGCAGGGCGTACACGGTGCCCTCGGCGATGTCGGAGAAGCCCTGGTCCCGCAGCCACGAGGTGATCTCGTACCCGTAGGCGGGACGGCCGGAGAGGATCGCGAGCACGATCCCCTCGAGCGTGCCCTTGAGCATCTCGGTCTCCTGCTTGCCCATGGCGCACCTCCTTCTCTTGACTACTCAGTGATGTTGACTACCACTAGAAAGTAACACTAGGTAGCGGTACTTAGCAACAGCAAGTACCAACTTCTTCCGCGAGGAGGAAACGACAAGAGCGGATGCCTCGAATCGAGGCATCCGCTCTGAGCGAAGTCGGGGAGTGCCGGTGGTGGGAGTCGAACCCACACGCCCTTGCGGGCAACCGAGTTTGAGTCGGTCGCGTCTGCCATTCCGCCACACCGGCCCGCGCGCCGCGGCGCGCGTCCGCGATTGACCATACCGTAGGATTCAATGGTGACTGAGCAGGAGCAGACCGCCGCATCGACGGCATCCACCCCCCGCCGCGTCGTGGTCGCCGAAGACGAGTCGCTCATCCGGCTCGACATCGTCGAGATCCTCCGCGACAACGGATTCGACGTCGTCGGCGAAGCCGGAGACGGAGAGACCGCAGTGGCCCTCGCCACCGAGCTGCGTCCGGACCTCGTGATCATGGACGTCAAGATGCCGCAGCTGGACGGCATCTCGGCCGCCGAGAAGCTCAGCAAGAACCACATCGCCCCGGTCGTGCTGCTCACCGCCTTCAGTCAGAAGGAGCTCGTCGAGCGCGCCAGCGAGGCCGGCGCCCTGGCCTACGTCGTGAAGCCCTTCACGCCGAACGACCTGCTGCCGGCGATCGAGATCGCGCTCGCCCGCTACGAGCAGATCATCACGCTCGAGGCCGAGGTCGCCGACATGGTCGAGCGCTTCGAGACCCGCAAGCTCGTCGACCGCGCGAAGGGCCTCCTCAACGAGAAGATGGGCCTCTCCGAGCCCGAGGCGTTCCGCTGGATCCAGAAGGCGTCGATGGACCGCCGCCTCACGATGCAGGACGTCGCCAAGGCGATCATCGAGCAGCTGGCGCCCAAGAAGGGCTGATCCTCACCACTTCGAGAAGAGCGGATGCCCCGGCCCGGGGCATCCGCTCTTCGCATCGCCGTCGGGCGAAGGGGCTCAGCCCAGCGGCTTGATGTGGTTCGTGATGCGCACCGTCGAGCAGCGCCGACCCTGGTCGTCCGACACGACGATCTCGTGCACGGTGAGGCTGCGGCCGAGGTGCAGGGGCGTGCACACCCCAGTGACGTAGCCCTGGGTCGCCGAGCGGGTGTGGGTCGCGTTGATGTCGACACCGACGGCGAGGCGCCCGGGGCCTGCGTGGTAATTGGCGTGCATGGATCCGAGCGACTCGCCGAGCACGACGTAGGCGCCGCCGTGGAAGAGCCCGACGGGCTGCGTGTTGCCCGCCACGGGCATCCGCGCGACGGCTCGCTCGGCAGTGAACTCGAGCCACTCGAAGCCCATCTTCTCGGCCAGCGCGCCGATTCCGCGTC
The DNA here is from genome assembly GCF_019511645.1 of Microbacterium ureisolvens. Taxonomy (GTDB): domain Bacteria; phylum Actinomycetota; class Actinomycetes; order Actinomycetales; family Microbacteriaceae; genus Microbacterium; species Microbacterium ureisolvens_A. The sequence continues at coordinate 581,471 of NZ_JAEUAX010000001.1, forward strand.
CGACCGCCCACTCCAGGGCGTCCTCGTGTGCGACGGATGTCTCGGGCATGACTCACCTTCGTGGGGCGGGAATCGGGGCGGTTCCGCGAGAAGCGGGACTGTCGTCGGCCCTGACTAGGCTTGCAGGGTGACGGACTCCGCAAAGCCTACCCTCCTCGTCGTCGACGGCCATTCGCTGGCATATCGGGCGTTCTATGCCCTTCCCGTCGACAACTTCTCGACGAAGGACGGGCAGCACACGAACGGGATCTACGGGTTCCTCGCGATGCTGATCAACCTGATCAAGGCGGAGAAGCCGACGCACCTCGCGGTGGCCTTCGACACGTCGCGGCAGTCGTTCCGCACCCGCGAATACACCGAGTACAAGGCGAACCGCTCCGAGACGCCGTCCGAGTTCAAGGGGCAGATCCCCCTTCTGCAGGACTGCCTCGCCGCCATGAGCATCCAGGTGCTCCAGCAGGAAGACATCGAGGCCGACGACATCCTCGCGACACTCGCGACGCAGGGCGCCGCCGAGGGGTTCCAGGTGCTGGTCTGCTCGGGCGACCGCGACACGATCCAGCTCGTGAACGACGACATCACGCTGCTCTACCCGAATGTCCAGGGCGTCTCGCAGCTCAAGCGGTACGACCGCCAGGCGGTGATCGACCGCTACGGCGTGCCACCGGAGCAGTACCCCGACATCGCGGCGCTCGTGGGCGAGACGAGCGACAACCTGCCCGGCGTACCGAAGGTCGGCGAGAAGACGGCCGTGAAGTGGCTGACCCAGTTCGGCTCGCTCGACGCGCTGCTCGAGGGCGCCGACTCCATCAAGGGCGTGGTCGGCGGCAATCTGCGGGACCACCTGGAGGACGTCCGCCGCAACCGCCGCCTGAACCGGCTCCTGACCGACGTCGACCTGCCCGTCGGTCCCGGCGACCTCGAGGTGCAGCCGATGGACGCGCAGGCGGTGCGCGACATCTTCTCGCGGCTCGAGTTCAAGACGCTCATCCCGCGCGTCGCCGAGCTCGCCGGCATCGAGCAGCAGATGGCGGCGGTCACATCGGCCGCGGCCGAGCTCGCACCCGTCGCGGAGCAGCTCGCACCCGCGGAGTTCGCCGCGTGGCTCGAGAGGGCACCCGGCGAGCTCGGCGTGACGGTCACGGTCGAGGGCGGTCTGCCGGCGCGCATCGGCGTCGCCACGAAAGACGCCGCGGCCGAGGCATCCTGGACTCCCGAGCTCGCAGCCGCCATCGAGCCCTGGCTCACGTCCGACTCGCCCAAGATCCTCGCCGACGCCAAGCCGCAGGTGAAAGCGCTCCGGCGCGCGGGACTGCGCCTCGGGGGCCTCGCGTTCGACGTGATCCTCGCCGGCTGGCTTCTGCGCCCGAGCTTCCCCGACAAGAACCTCGCGCACCTCGTCGACCGCTACCTCGATGAGAAGCTGCCCGAGTCGGACCCGACGCAGCTCGTGCCCGAGACCGAGGGCGCGACCACCGGACAGCTCTCCTGGTACCTCGTGCGCGTGGCGGCCGCGGTCCGTGCGGAGCTCCCCGACAGCGTCGCCGCCGTCCTCACCGATATCGAGCTGCCGACCCTGCACACCTTGGCCGACATGGAGCTCGCCGGCGTCGCCGTGTCGCACGCGACGCTGTCGCAGTTCTCCGGCGAGCTCGGTGCCCGCGCCGATGCCCTCGCGCAGGAGGCGTACGCGGCGATCGGCCGCGAGGTGAACCTCGGCTCGCCGAAGCAGCTGCAGGAGGTGCTGTTCGAAGAGCTGCAGCTGCCGAAGACCCGCAAGACGAAGACCGGCTACTCCACGGACGCCGCGGTCCTGGCCGACCTGCAGGAGACCAACCCGCACCCGTTCCTCGACCTCCTGCTGCAGCACCGCGAGGCGACGAAGCTGCGTCAGATCATCGAGTCCCTCGACAGTGCCATCGGCGGCGACCGGGCGAGCGGAGCCGACGGCCGCATCCACACGACGTACGTGCAGACCGGCAGCCAGACCGGGCGCCTCTCGAGCACCGACCCGAATCTGCAGAACATCCCGATCCGCACGGAGGAGAGCCGCCGCATCCGGTCCGCCTTTACCGTCGGAGAGGGCTACGAGACGCTGCTCACGGCCGACTACTCGCAGATCGAGATGCGCATCATGGCGCACCTCTCCGAGGACCCGGGCCTCATCGAGGCCTTCAACTCCGGGGAGGACACGCACCGCTTCGTGGGCTCGCGCGTCTTCGGCGTCGCCCCGCAGGACGTGACCCCCGCGATGCGCACGAAGGTCAAGGCCATGTCCTACGGTCTGGTCTACGGACTCTCGGCGTTCGGCCTGTCCAAGCAGCTGCGCATCGAGCAGGCCGAGGCGAAGCAGCTCATGATGGAGTACTTCGCCCGCTTCGGCGCGGTGCGCGACTACCTGCGCTCCTCCGTCGAACAGGCGCGCATCGATGGCTACACCGAGACGATCTTCGGCCGACGGCGCCCGTTCCCCGATCTCGCGAGCCCCAATCGCGTCCTCCGCGAGAACGCCGAGCGAGCCGCACTCAATGCGCCGATCCAGGGCAGCGCGGCCGACATCATGAAGATCGCGCTGTTCCACATCCACGACGACTTCGCCGCGCAGCGACTCGCCTCGCGCGTGCTGCTGCAGATCCACGACGAGCTCGTGGTGGAAGTGGCGCCGGGGGAGTGGGATGCTGCTGAGCGGATCGTCCGCAGCCGCATGGGCGACGCCGCGAAGCTGTCGGTGCCGCTCGACGTGCAGATCGGTCGCGGCGACAACTGGGACGTCGCCGGGCACTGATCCACTGACCGGCGAAGGCGCCTGTCGGCACCGGGATCCTCGTTTGTCGGCACCGCGTCCCATGCCTAGGCTCGGTGATATGACAGACGAAACCCGCACGCCCACGCAGATCGACAAGATCGCTGATGCGTGGGTCGACACCCTCGCCGAACTCGAGCCGACGCTGGCCACCTACATCGGGCGTTCCGAGTACAACGACCGGTTCGGCGACTACAGCCCGGCCGGCCAGGAGCGGCTCGTCGAGGAGGGCCGCAAGACCCTCGCGGCGCTCGACGCCGCGATCGCCGACGACGACGTCGACATCGTGACGAAGGAGGACCTTTCTCGCGAGATCCAGCTGCAGCTCGACCTGCACGACGCCAGGTGGCACCTCCGCGATCTCAACGTGATCGCCTCGCACGCCCAGGACATCCGGTCCGCGTTCGACCTCATGCCCACCGCGACGAGCGACGACTGGTCCGTCATCGCGAAGCGTCTCGGCGCCGTCTCTGGCGCGGTCGGCGGTTATATCGAGACGCTCCGCCAGGGCATCTCCCAGGGTGTGGTGCCGGCTCGCCGGCAGGTCACCGAGGTGGCGACGCAGATCGCCCGCTACACCGCCGACAACGGCTTCTTCGCGAGCTTCGCCGCCGACGCCGCGCCCGACGAAGGGCAGCTTCCGGCCTCCCTCGCCCGCGACCTCGCCGACAATGCCAATGCCGCCCGCGTCGCGTACGACGAGCTCGCCGCGTTCCTCACGAACGAGCTCGCGCCTGCCGCCGCCGACAAGGATGCCGTGGGCCGCGAGCTGTACGCGCTGCACTCGCGGCGCTTCCTCGGCGCCACGATCGACCTCGACGAGACCTACGAGTGGGGCGTCGAGGAGCTCGCGCGCATGGTCGCCGAGCAGGAGTCGATCGCGAACGAGATCAAGGCCGGCGCCAGCGTCGAGGAGGCCGTCGCGTTCCTCGAGCGGGACACGAGCCGCAAGCTCTACGGCACCGAGGCGCTGCAGAAGTGGATGCAGGAGACCAGCGACCGGGCTGTCACGGAGCTCGGCAAGACCCACTTCGACATCGCCGAGCCGATCCGCAAGCTCGAGTGCATGATCGCGCCCACCAAGGAAGGCGGGATCTACTACACCGGTCCGACCGACGACTTCTCGCGCCCCGGCCGCATGTGGTGGTCGGTGCCCGAGGGCGTCGAGGATTTCGACACCTGGCGCGAGCTCACGACGGTGTATCACGAGGGCGTCCCCGGCCACCATCTGCAGATCGCCCAGGCGGTCTACAACCGCGCGCAGCTCAACACCTACCGCCGGCTCCTCGGCGGCACCTCGGGTCACGCCGAGGGCTGGGCCCTGTACGCCGAGCGCCTGATGGAGCAGCTGGGATACCTGTCCGACCCCGCCGACCGCCTGGGCATGCTCGACGGCCAGCGCATGCGCGCGGCCCGCGTCGTGCTCGACATCGGCGTCCACCTCGAGAAGCCGCGTCCTGACGGCGAGGGCCCGTGGGACGCCGACTTCGCGCTGGAATTCATGCTGCGCAACGTCAACATGCCCGACGAGTTCGTGAAGTTCGAGGTCAACCGCTACCTGGGCTGGCCGGGCCAGGCGCCGTCGTACAAGGTAGGCCAGCGCATCTGGGAGCAGCTTCGCGACGAGGTCGCCGAGCGTGAGGGCGATGCCTTCTCGATCAAGCAGTTCCACAAGCGCGCGCTCGACCTCGGCGGTGTCGGCCTCGACACCCTCCGCTCGGCGCTCTCGCGCTGACCCTTCGACAGGCTCAGGGACCGGCTTCCTCGTCGGCCCCTGAGCCTGTCGGCGCGGCGCGCAGCAGCGCCAGCACCTCGGCGTCGGTCGTCTGGCGGAAGTCGTCGTAGTACTGCCCCACGGCCCAGAAGTCGGCCTCGCGATAGGGGCACACGAACTCATCGACGGTGTCGGCCGGCGGCTCCCAGTGCTCCGGCGCGACGGGCACCGCCAGCACGATCTGCTTCGGATCGCGGGCCCGCAGCGCGCGACATGCCGCGATGGCGGACGCGCCGGTGGCCACGCCGTCGTCCACCACGATGGCGGTGCGCCCCGACAGCTCCACGGACGCCGAGCCGAACGCATCCGTGCGCCGCGCCAGCTCGTCGCGCTCCGCCGCCTCGACGCGCTCCAGATCGCGCGATGACATGCCCGCCCATCGCATCGCGCCGGGGGTGACGATGCGGACGCCGTCAGCGATCGCGCCCACCGCATACTCCTTGTGGCCCGACGCGCCCAGCTTGCGCACGACCACCGCGTCGAGCTCGAGTCCGAGCGCCTCGGCGACCGCCGCCGCGACGACGACGCCGCCGCGCGGGATGCCGAGGACCACGGCATCCGTTCCCCGCCATCGTTCGAGCTCTGCGGCGAGCTCACGCCCGGCGGACCGGCGATCCGCGAACGGGATCATGCCTCCACGCTACGCTCGCGTGGCGCGGGCGTCTCGGGAATGCCGCCGCTGCCCCACCCGTTCATGCAGATGAATAGAAGGAGAAGCACATGACCTCTGTCGACCCCGCCACGATCGAGCTCGGACTCGACACTTTCGGCGATGTCACCCGCGACGCCTCCGGGGAGCTGATCAGCGGCGCGCAGACGATCCGCAACGTCGTCGAGCAGGCGGTGCTGGCCGACCGTGTCGGCCTGTCGTTCTTCGGAGTGGGGGAGCACCACCGCCGCGAGTTCGCGGTGTCGAGCCCGGAGATCGTGCTCGCGGCCGCTGCGGCACGGACGGAGCGGATCCACCTCGGAACGGCGGTCACCGTGCTGTCGAGCGACGATCCGGTACGCGTCTTCGAGAGGTTCTCGACCCTCGATGCGGTCTCGAACGGGCGCGCCGAGGTCATCCTCGGTCGCGGATCGTTCATCGAGTCGTTCCCGCTGTTCGGCTACGACCTGCGCGACTACGAGGCGCTGTTCGACGAGAAGCTCGACCTCTTCTCCCAGCTGCTGACCGAGAACCCCGTCACCTGGAGCGGAACGCTCCGTGCGTCGCTCGACGCCGCCGATGTCTTCCCGAAGACCGAGAACGGCCTGCGCGCCTGGGTCGGCGTGGGCGGCACGCCGGAGTCGGCGGTGCGCGCCGCGCGGTACGGGTATGGGCTCATGCTCGCGATCATCGGTGGGCCGGCCGGGCGCTTCGCACCCTTCGCCGAGCTGTACCGCCGGTCGCTCGACACGTTCGAGCAGCCGCAGCTGCCGGTGGGCGTGCACTCGCCGGGTCATATCGCCGAGACCGATCAGCAGGCGTGGGACGAGGCGTATGAAGGCTTCGAGGCGATGAACAACTCGATCGGCCGCGAGCGCGGCTGGCCGACCTACAACCGCCTCCGCTTCCAGCACGACGTCGGGCCCGAGGGCGCGCTGTACGTCGGCTCACCCGAGACGGTCGCGCGCAAGATCGCCGCCACCGTGCAGACGCTGGGCGCTTCCCGGTTCGACATGAAGTTCTCCACCGGCACGCTCTCGCACGAGAAGATGATGCGCTCCATCGAGCTGTTCGGCACCGAGGTGGCCCCTCGCGTGCGCGACATGCTGTCATGAGCCCCGCGCCGACCGCGGCATCCGTAGCATGACGCTATGACGGATGCCGCAACCCGCGCCTCGTCGGCGCTCTCGGAGCGCCTCGACCGCCTGCCCTTCACCCGCAAGCACCTGCGCGTGCTCACCGGCTCCGGTATCGGGTGGGCCCTGGATGCGATGGACGTCGGGCTCATCTCTTTCATCATCGCGGCACTGGCGGCGCAGTGGAGTCTCACCCCGACCGAGGCGAGCTGGATCGCCTCGGTCGGCTTCGTGGGCATGGCGGTCGGGGCAAGCGTCGGCGGTCTGCTCGCGGACCGCTTCGGGCGCCGTCAGGTGTTCGCGCTCACGCTCCTCGTGTATGGGCTCGCGACGGGGGCGAGCGCACTCGTCGGGGGGCTCGCCGCCCTCCTGGTGCTGCGGTTCCTCGTAGGCCTGGGGCTGGGCGCCGAGCTGCCGGTGGCGAGCACCTACGTGAGCGAATTCGCCCCCGCGCGCATGCGGGGACGGCTGATCGTGATCCTCGAGGCCTTCTGGGCCATCGGCTGGACCCTCGCCGCCCTCATCGGCTACGTGGTGATCCCGGCCTCCGAGGACGGCTGGCGCTGGGCGTTCGCGCTGGGTGCGATCCCCGCGGCGTACGCCCTCATCGTGCGCTGGGGTCTGCCCGAGTCGGCCCGCTGGCTCGAGCGACGGGGGCGCTTCACCCAGGCGGACTCGGTCGTCCGCGCCTTCGAGGACGCCGCTGGGGCACCCGCGGCCCCTCCCACAGACGGCCGGCCGACGGTTCTCCCCGCTGCCGCGACCTCTCTGGGGGAGCGCCTCGGCACGCTGTGGTCGGCCGAGTTCCGCGTCCGCACCGCGTGCCTCTGGCTGGTGTGGTTCTGCGTCAACTTCTCGTACTACGGCGCGTTCATCTGGATCCCGTCGATCCTCGTCGCTCAGGGGTACGACCTGGTGCGCTCCTTCGGCTTCACTCTGATCATCACGCTGGCGCAGCTGCCGGGCTACGCCGTGGCGGCGTGGCTGATCGAGGTGTGGGGGCGCCGCGCCACGCTCTCGGTCTTCCTCGTCGGCTCGGCGGTGTCGGCGATCTTCTTCGGCACCGCCTCCGGCGCCGGCGCGATCATCGCCGCGGGCATGGCGCTGTCCTTCTTCAACCTCGGCGCGTGGGGTGCGCTGTATGCGGTGACCCCCGAGATGTACCCGACGTCGCTGCGCGCCACCGGCTCCGGCTGGGCGGCCGGCGCGGGGCGCATCGCGTCCATCGTGGCCCCGCTTGTGGTGCCGCCCCTGCTCGTCGCCGGCGGCGCGCCCGTGCTCTTCGTCGTGTTCGCCGCCTTCTTCGCGGTGGCTGCGGCCGCAGCGTGGGGGCTCGTCGACCGCCGCGGCGTCGCGCTCGACGACCGATGAGCGTGGCGGGGCGCGCGCCGCGCCGGTCGTAGGCTTGAGCTCGTGGCATCCGTTCGATACGTCGCGATCGGCGACTCCTTCACCGAGGGTGTGGGCGATGAGCTGCCCGATGGGCGCGTGCGCGGATGGGCCGACCTCGTCGCGCAGGGGTGGGCCACCGCGACGGGGGAGGCAGTCGAGTACGCCAACCTGGCGATCCGCGGCAAGCTGGTGTGGCCGATCGTCGAGCAGCAGCTCGAGCCGGCGCTCGCACTGAAGCCGACGCATCTGTCGTTCAACGGCGGCGGCAACGACATGCTGCGCCCCCGCACGAGCGTCGCGCACGTACTGGCGGCCTTCGAGACGGTGTTGCGCCGATGCGACGAGGAGGGTGTGCAGCTCATCGTGCTCTCGGGCGCGAATCCGACGGCGCAGCTGCCGCTGAAGCGCGTGATCCAGCGGCGCGGTGACCTCCTGTCATACGCCGTCGAGGCGCGTCTGGCCGAGCGCACCGACGTGGTGCAGGCGTACAACTGGTTCGACGAGGAGTTGGCGACGCCGCCGTACTGGTCGGAGGACCGCCTGCATATGAACTCGCGCGGGCACCACCGCGTCGCTGCGCGCGTGCTGAGTTCGCTCGGCGTCGAGCCCGTGCCGCAGTGGTGGTCACAGCCGCCGCTTCCCCCGATGGGCTCGCGTGGCGCGGCCTATTACCGCGAGCATGTCGGTCCGTGGGTCCGGCGCCGCCTGACCGGGACGTCGTCGGGAGACGGTCGCGAGCCGAAGTTCGGTCAGTGGACCGAGATCGCTCCTGCCGCCCACTGAGCAGCCGTCGCCGGCGCGGCGTCCACCCCGCGCCAGCGCTCGCTCACGTGGCAGAGCCCTTCACGGCGTAGGTCAGCTCGGCGAACGCGCCCGCCTGCCGTACGACGGTCAGCTCCAGTCGGTCGGCGCCGAGGCTGCGGGGGAGGAGCGGCTTGCCGGAGGGCAGCGTCGCCGGCGCGATCGAGACGCGGATCTCATCGAGCAGCCCCGCGTCGGCGAACTGGCCGGCGAGGTCGCCGCCGCCCACGATCCACACGTCGCGGTCGCCCGCCGAGGCGCGGATCTGCGGCCACACATCGCGCACGTCGCCCGAGGCGAACCGGATGTCGACACCCGGCACAACAGGTTGATCCTTGCTCGTGAACACCCACGTGGGGCGGTCGCCGTAGTACGACGGCCACTTCTCGGGATGGGCGACCAGGTCTTCGTGCTCGATCACCCACCGATAGGTCGACGAGCCCTGCACGAGCACCCCGATGCCGGCGAGGAACCGCTGGAAGTCCTCGTCGCCTCCTTCGCCCCCAGGGACGGCGAAGAGCCAATCGAGCGAGTCGTGATCATCGGCGAGGAACCCGTTGAGCGTGGTGGCGGTGTAGTAGACGACACGGGGCATGCGGTCACGGTAGCGCGCATCGCCGACGCCGGCGTGACGGGGATGAGCACAATCGCTTGACGAGTGTTCAACCAAACAGTATTGTACTGAGCGGTTGAATAGAGGAGGCGAGATGACCGATTCACTGAGCCGCACCTTCGCGGCTCTCGCAGATCCGACACGTCGCGCCATGCTCGCCCGGCTGAGCGAAGGCGAGGCGACGGTGGGCGAACTCGCCGAGCCGTTCCAGATGACGTTCGCCGCCGTGTCGAAGCACCTGCGTGTTCTCGAGGGGGCGGGCCTCGTCACCCGCGGCCGCCACGCCCAGTACCGCCCGGCCCGGCTCGACGCGCGGCCCCTGGCAGCGGCATCCGACTGGATCGGCGGTTACGCGCAGTTCTGGGAGGACAGCCTCGGCGCCCTCGATCACTACCTCAACGCCCTGCAGCAGCTCGGGGCACCCCGCACCACACCGGCCGGCGGCACCGCCGAACCCATCGAGAAGGAGCACGACCATGACTGAGTACTTCACTGTCACCCGCACCCTGCAGGCTCCCCGCGAGCTGGTGTTCGAGGCCCTGACCAGGCCCGAGCACTTCGCGGTGTGGTTCGGCACGGCCGCGGTCGAGGTGCCGCAGGACAGCCTGACGATGGACGTGCGGCCCGGGGGCGCCTTCCGCGCCGTCATGCTCCTGCCCGATGGCAACCGCATCGACTGGGCGGGGGAGTACAAGGTGGTCGAGCCGCCGTCGCACCTCTCGATGACGCTGACCGACCAGCCCGGTGACGACGCGGGCCTCCCGGTGCTGTTCGACCTCGAAGAGTCCGGCGACGGCACCGTGCTCACGATCCGTCAGGACCGCAGCGACTTCACCGACGAGCAGGTCGCCGCGACGATCGCCGGCTACAACGCGTTCATCGACGACATCGAGCGCGTGCTGGAGCGCCTCCAGACCGCCTGAGCGCCGTCACAGAGCGCCCAGGCGGCGCAACGCACTCATCGCGAGCATGCTGCCCGCCCGGGCGCTCTGGCGCGGGTCGGCGCCCTCCAGCGCCGCCACGATATAACCTGCGGCGAAGGCATCGCCCGCACCGGTGGAGTCGATGACGTCGTCCACCCGTTGGACGGGCACCTCGCTCACCTGGCCGTCCGCGGCGACCAGGACCGGCTCGGCGCCTCGCTTGACCACGTACACCCCGCTCGGCTGCAGCCCGAGTTCACCCGCCGTGCGCGCCTCGTCCTCATTCGCGAACACGACGTCGGGCTTGAGCTCCACGAGCACCCGCCGGAGCTCTTCACGGCCGAGCGCACGCATGGTCGCCACGCTCGACAGGTCCAGGCTCACCCCCGCGCCTCGCGCCGCAGCCCGGGCGGCACCATCCGTCACCGCCCGCGCGGACGGCGCCGACGCGAAGCCGTACAGCGGAACATGGACCCAGTCAGCGCCGGCGAGCCACGCCGGATCGATGGCGTCGAGTTCGGCCGCCGCGCCGCGGTCCGTGATCATCGTGCGCTCGCCCACGGCGTCCACGAGCACGACGATCGCGCCGGTGCGGCCGTGCCGCTGCACCCTGACGTCGACGCCCGCGGCTTCGAGCTCTCCGACGAGAGCGCGCGCCAGCGTGTCGTCGCCGACACGGCCGATGAAGCGGGACGGATGCTGCGACGCGGCCGCCGCCGCCACGTTCGCGGCGCTCCCGCCCCGTGTGAGCCGCACCTCCGCGGCGTTGTCGGTGCCGCGTTCGAGGGCGGCGCCGCCGAGGACGATGAGGTCGGCGACGAGATCGCCGATCACGACGAGCATCAGGCGTCGCCGGCGAGCGCCTGTGCGATGCGAGCGCCGAGGTCGACGTTGCCGCGGTATACCGCGACGTTGACGTCGAGGCTGCGTCCGCCCGTCTCGCGCTGGAAGAAGTCCAGCAGGAACGGCGTCGTGTCGTGCCCCGCGATCCCTTCGGCGTCGGCCGCGGCGAGCGCCCGCGCGAGCACGTCATCGTGCAGCGCCGGGTCGAGCTGCCGATCGGCGGCCACCGGATTGGCGACGAGCAGTGTCGACGAGATGCCCAGGGCGTCGCGCGTGCGCGCGATCGCGGCGATCTCCGCCGGAGAGTCCACCGAGTACTCCAGGTCGTGGCCGGAGTCACCGATGTAGAAGCCGGGGTAGTCGGTGGTGCGGTAGCCCACCACCGTGAGGTTGAGCGTCTCGAGCCGCTCGAGGGTCAGCGCGATGTCGAGGATCGACTTGACGCCCGCGCTCACCACGACGAGGGGGAGCCCGGCGAGTGTCGGCAGATCGGCGGACTCGTCGAAGGTCTGCGCGGCGCCCCGGTGCACGCCGCCGAGTCCTCCGGTCGAGAAGACCCGCACGCCTGCCCTCGCTGCGAGGTGCGCGGTGGCCGCGACGGTCGTGCCCGCGCTGAGACCCTTGACCACCGCGACGGGCAGGTCGCGCACGCTCGCCTTCACGATGCCGTCGGCGGTGGAGAGACGCTCGATCTCATCGGGCGACAGGCCGACGGTGGGTCGGCCTTCCACGACGCCGATCGTCGCGGGAACGACGCCGAGCGCCCGCACGCGGGCCTCGGCTTCGAGGGCGACCGTGACATTGCGCGGCCGCGGCAGGCCGTGCGTGAAGATCGTGGACTCGAGCGCCAGCACGGGGTCCCCCGTGGCGATGGCGTCGCGCACCTCGGGGGCGATGACAACGGGGTCGGACACGGGCATCCTTTCGATCCGGGCAGCGCTTCCTGGCCGAATAGGGACACAGTATCGAGCGGATGCCGCGACCCGCCCGACCCGCGGGCACGAGTCCTCCGATGCGGGCGGTCAGCGGCGCGCGCGACGCGGCGCCCTGGGCGGGTCCATGCCCAGGCGTATGCGCGTGCGCTTGCGCTCGATGACGATGAACGTGCCGCCGAGCGCCCACAGCGGGACCTGCATGAGGAACGCCAGGCGGAACGCGTCGAGGTTGTACGTCGCCGGCGTGCCGGCGCCCTGCAGGTCGAGGGCGAGACCGATGAGGAGGATCGCGACCAACGCCGCGAGGAAGCCGCCCGCGTTCGTCACCCCCGTCGCCGTGCTGAGCCGATGCGAGGGGTTGTGCGTGCGGGCGTGGTCGAACGCGATCATCGAGGCGGGACCGCCCGTGGCCAGGGCGACGGCGAGGGCGACCAGCAGCCACAGCGGCGCGGGGCCGGGGTACGCGATGACGGCGAGCCAGGCGACCGCCTGCACGCCGACGGTCGGGAGCACCAGTGCCCGCGACCGCAGATGCGGGTTGCGCCGCGACAGCTCGCCCATGATCGGCCCGAGAGCCATGCCCACGACGACGTACAGCGACATGATCGAGGCGGCTCCGGCCGTGCTGAGGCCCTCTCCGGCGGTGAGGAACGGCATCCCCCACAGCAGGACGAACGCGGTTCCCGCGAACGGCGTCGTGAAATGCGACCAGAACGCCAGCCGCGTCCCCGGATGCGCCCACGCCGCCCGGATCCCGACACCGGTGTCGACCGACGAGGTCACGACACGGATCGCGCCGGTGTCGGTGTCCACCGACACGTCCTCGTCGCGGTCGGCCGGGTGGTTCCGGATCAGGAGGAACACGAGCACCGCGAAAAGCACGCCGAGGCCGGCGATGCTGCCGAACGTGATCGTCCACGAGGTGGCGTGCAGCAGCGCCGCCAGCGGGATCAGCGCCACGAGCTGGCCGCCCTGGCCGACGATGCCGGTGAGCTGCACCATGATCGGGCCGCGCTGTGCGGGAAACCACGTCGCGATCAGCCGCAGCACTCCCGGAAAGATCGCGGCGTCGCCGGCGCCCAGCAGCATCCGGGCGAGGATCGCCACGCCGACGCTGGGGGAGACGGCCATCGTGAGCTGTCCCAGCGCCATCAGCAGCATCCCGACCGTCATGATGGGCCGCGCGCCATAGCGGTCGAGCAGCACGCCGATCGGGATCTGCATACCGCCGTATACCGCGAGCTGCACCACCGCGAAGAGCGACAGCGTCGCGGCGTCGGCGTCGAAACGCGCCGCCGCGTCGACGCCGACCGCACTCAACGACGAGCGGTTCGTGATCGCGAGGACGTAGCCGGCCACGCCGACCGTCCAGATCACCCAGGCGTACGCTCCCGGCCCCGCGGTGCGGGGACGGGACAGACTGTGCACCCTTCCACAGTAGTCACCGAGACGGATGCAGCCGCCCGCTGCGGCCCGCTCAGTAGGCCGAGCTCGCCGCGGGTGGGGTCCCACACATGGCGGCAGCATCCGTCTTCTGTCAACCCCCTCCCGCGACCCATGGCGGGCGCGGGAGGGTACGGGCGGGACTACCCGTCCCGAAACAGGGGAGGGCTCGTCGCCGCGCCCCGGAAAGGACACCTCGCATGAGTATCGGAGCAGGCATCGCCCTCTTCGCCATCGGAGCGATCCTCGCGTTCGCGGTGAACGTGGAGCTGGAGTGGGTGAATCTCGACATGATCGGCTACATCCTCATGGGTGCGGGAGCCGTCATCTTCCTGGTCGGCATCGTTCTGCTGGCACGCCGTCGGCGGTCCGAGTCCGTGACGCGGACCGCCGTCGACCCGAACGTCAACGAGCAGGTCACGCGCCGGAGCACGAGCTCGACCGACGACGCCGCCGGCCTCTGACGATCCAGTGACCGCGGGCGCTGCGGCGCCTGCCGTCACGGTCGTGGCCATCCGGAAAGGCCTGACCCGACAAGGTGACGAGGGGCCGTCATCAACAACTCCCCGCCGCCGTCGACAGCTCCGTAGCGTTGCTGCTCGTCAGGACCCGACGTTCTTCGCGAGAGACGCGCGGAACGCCTCGACCCCCTGCATCTCGATGGGTGCGCCGAGGGTGGCGATGTGGTCACCGCGCAGCGACTCCCAGCGCTCGCGCGACATCACGAAGCGGTTGTGCAGCACCGCGACGCCCTCGCGGGCGACGTGGAACGCACCGTCGGACTCGTAGCCCACGCGGCGTGACACCGCGTTCGACGGGCCGTTGTCGACGAAGGCGCCCGAAGCCGCCTCGCGCGCACCGAGACCCGCGAACGCGAGGTGCAGCGCGAGCATCCGCATGCGCGTTCCGACGCCCCGTCCCTGGTGGGCGCGGCCCAGCCATGAGCCGGTGGTCACCCGGCGCAGCACCGGCCATTCGTTCGCCGTGAGTCCTTGCACGCCCGCCGGTATGCCGTCGTGAAGCACTGCGAGCTCGAGGACGAACGACTCGGAGGAGATGCGGTGGCGCGCGCCCCATTGGAACGCGAGCACGCTTCGCGCGACCTCGTCGGCCGTGCCGCGAGACCACGGGTGTTCGAACGGCATCATCCCGGGATCATGGATGCCGCGTCCCGCCAGTTCCGCGAGCTGCACGAGCAGTTCGTCGTCGATCCAGCGGAGTTCGAGGTCGCCCGCGCGCACCGAGACCGCAGAGGCGGGCCAGAGCCGGGCGAGCGCGTCGGTGTGCGGCATCCCGGAAGTCTGCCAGACGACGTCGGGGCGGGCCATCGCAGGAGCCGGATGGGGATGTACCGGATCGGCCGGGGATCTCATAGAGTGGGCGAGCGCCCATTTCGGTGGGCATCCGCCCACTAGGAGCGACTTTGCCGACCGGACAACCACTTCCCGACGCCCGCAACGTACTCCTGCAGGCGGGACGCCGCGTGCTGGCGGCGCAGGGGCCGGGCGCTCTGAACTCGAGGGCGGTCACGGCGTCGTCGGGCGTCGCGAAGGGGGTTCTGCACCGCCATTTCACGGACTTCGACGATTACCTCGGCGCGCTCGTCGCGGAGGAGGCTCGGCGGATCGAGAGCATCGAGCCTCTGGTCGCGGACTCGGCGTCTGCCGCTGTGACAGACGTGCTCGAGCAGATCTTCACTCCGACGATGCTGGGCCTCGCAAGCATCGTTCTCAGCCGTGAGGGATTGCGCCGCCGGCTGCGCCGCGACGAATCGCCGGAAGTCCCGCTGTTCGCCGAAGCCACCTCGGTGGTGGCCGACGTCCTCGCCGCCGAGCGCGAGGTCGGCTGGATCGCCGAAGACGCCGACATTCCCGCGCTCGCGCTCATCCTCGTGGGAAGTGCGCACCTGCTCTACGTGAGCGCGGGGGAGGCGCAGCCGGCTCACGACGCTATCGACCGGATCGTGCAGTGGACCCTCCCTTAGCCCGGGGCTGGTGGGACAGGTCCCTCAACCGGCTCGACCGTCGTCAGAGGACGGTGCGTCGAGGAATCCGACGACCACATCACGGACCAGGTCGACTCGTGCCAGGCCGAAGAAATGGGTCGTGCCGGGAAACACCGCAAGCTGGGACGCCGGCACACCGACGAAATCGCCGTTCACGTCGCCACCGCGCAGGCGGAGAAACTCAACCGCATGATCGAGCGAGACCATGTCGGCGTCACCGACGGTGATGAGCGTCGGTGCCGCGATGGCGCGTATCTCGTCTTCCGTGCGATCCGGGAACCCGCTCTTGTACGTCGCGCCGAGCTTGTCGAGCAGCACTTGAAGATGCTGCAGGTCGGGGTGGGGAGACTTGGCGAGGTAGGCGGCTTCCATGGGTGTGCCGGCGATCATGTCGACGGTCATGGCGCCGACCGCGTCCGCGTTCTCCGACCCGCGCATGCCCGATGCGGCGAAGGAGGTCGAGGAGACGATGACCCGCCGGATCCGTTCCGGGTGATCGATGGCAAGGTCCAGAGCGACCGCGCCGCCGATGCTGAAACCGTGGATGTCTGCGCGCTCGACGGCGAGGTGGTCGAGCACGCCCAGCACATCGCTGGCGAAGGCGGCCGCCGAGAACGGCCGGTCGATGTCGTTCGTGCGTCCGTGTCCCTGGAAATCGACCGCGATGACTCGCCTTCCTGCCGCGAGCTCAGGGATGAGGGCGCCGAACTGCTGCTCGATGTCGAACAGACCGCCGTGCAGCAGCACCAGCGGTGTGCCGTCGGCGGTGTCGCCGTGGACTTCGTAGTACATGCGCAGCTCACCGAGTGCGACATAGCCGCTCTCGGCGGGAGAGACGAGGGCTGTCTGTTCCGTCATGCCAGTACCGTCGCAGAGCTTCGTCGGCACATCAACCTCACCCTCCTGCCGCCGGCAACCTCTCGCTCGTCCCGCCGGCGCAGGCTGGGAACGACGCAGGGCAGTGCTGGTGGTTGCGGCGCAGACGGGCGCGCCTAGAGGGCTAGCCTTGCTAGCGATGAGCACACGCAGCCGGCGCCGTAGGACTTTCCCCCTGTCCAAGCGCGCAGAAGCGTACAGCCCCTCTGGCGTGGTGGCCATGGCCGTGATCGTGCCGCTGTGCTTCGGCGCAGCCGCGTTCTTCGTCTGGGGACTCGTGAAGACTTTCGTCATCGATGGCACGGGACTCTTCGAGATGGTCTACAGCGCACGTGCCCCGATGCCGGGCATCGTGGTGGCGATCGCGGCCCTGCTCGGGATCGCGGCCGTGTGCCAGATCGGCTGGCAGGGCGCGGGCTGGCTGTACAGGGTCGCCAGAGGCGAAGTGCCCCGGGCGACCACGCAGCGGGCGCGCCGCTACCGGCGCAACCCCGAGTAGGCCGGCCTCATCGGTGGGCGCGGTGTGCGCCCATCTCGCGGCGCCCGGTCGTGCCGTCCATCACTCGCGTTCGACGGGCAGCCACAGCTCGCACGTCGCGAAGCCGAAATCGGGGGAGCGGTCGAGCACCGCAACGATCGACGGACCGGGCCGAAGGCGCCAGGGGTTCGATGGGAACCAGTCGCTCGCCGTCGCCGCCCACGCGGATTGCAGGGTGGCGGGGTAGGGGCCTTCCGTGCGGAAGACCGCCCATGCGCCGGCCGGGACTGCGATCACGTCGAGATCCTCCGGTGCGGACTCGTGCTCATCCAGCGCCACACCGTGGAGGTAGGTAAGTTGTGTGCCCTCGACATAGTCAGGATCGACGTCGGCGCTGACCTGAAGGAGCCCGGCCGGCTCGGTGCTGCTCAGCTCCTTGAGCCGGGCATGCTCGCTGCCGGGGAGTCCGGCGATGTGCGCCTGGATGTGCGGATTGACGCCCTCGTGGACGAGGGGCACTCGTGCGGCATGGCCCACGAGGTGGAATGCCGGCCGATCGGCGATACGGGTGTCCATAGGTGTGTTCCCTTCTAGGATCAGGCGGAGCCTGAGCTGCGGTTGTGTTCGAAGTGGCCCGCCGTCGCGGCGCACGTCAGCAGGGCTGACCCCGTGGACCGCCCGGAACGCGCGACCGAATGCCTCCGTGGAGCCGTAGCCGTAGCGCACCGCGATCTCGAGCATCTCGGCGTCGCCGAGCACATCGGCGGCAGCGACGGTCATACGCCGACGCCGGACATACTCTGACAGCGGCATGCCGGCGAGCGACGAGAACATTCGGCGCACGTGGTACTCGGTCGTCCCGAGACTTCCGGCGAGGCCGGCGAGATCGACGTCGTCCGACAGGTCGGCCTCGACGAGCTCGATCACCCGGTTGAGAATCGCGATCACGGTTCCTCCTTCGGCTCCCAGCCTTGTCGGGCGTGCATGAAAGCACCCGACTATTGCGGTTCGATTCGATCGTGCGGCATCAGCTGCCAGAAGTTCGGTCATCTGGTGGTCGGGTGATCTGGTCGAGGAGTGCGGACCCGGCGGATTCTGGACGGTCGAGGGGAGCTGCCGATTCGCATCTATCGGGAAGGACGTCGTCACGAAGCTGACATAATGTGCATTATCGGCGCTTGATGGAAGCACTCCGAGGACCCCCCTTCCGACCCCTCTCCAGAAGCGGATCCGGAAGGGCTCCAGAAGTGGACCCGGGAGCGTTCCGCGAGAGGAACAGGGCGCACGAGGCACTCACAGCCGCCTCAGCAGCAGAGTCAACCGGATGACTTTCCCTGCTCGTGTTGCAGCGCTGTAGTTCCGGTGCCACCCGCGGACGCAGCAGCCGTCGGCAACTACGGCGTCGGCGACGCGATTCAGACGACCCACACTCCGTCGCGCATGAGCACGCGGCCGGCCCGCTCGTTCGACTCGCGCCACGCCTGGATCCGCATCGGGCGCAGCACCAGGAACACGTAGCCGGCGAGCCCGCGCGGGTCCCAGTCGGCCTGGGCCGCGTAAGCCTCGCCGAGCGACGCGTCGTCGTCCACACCGACGGACCGTTCCAGCACGACATCGATCATCCCGACGTCCCGCGTCGACCCGACCGCGAGTCGCGCAACGCCGGAGGCACCGAGATTGCGCGCGGTCGCCGACCGACCCTCCAGCGCGATGACGGCGCGGTCTGCGATCCACGCGAGGGACAGCGGCACGAGGTGGGGCGCCGCCTCCGGGGACGCCGTCGCGACCCAGACGTCGGCCGCGGGACTCGCCAGCGCCGTGAGCAGCTCGGCCTTGCGGGTCATGCGGTCACGGGGTTCAGCCATCCGGTCTCCCTTGTTCGGCGCGTGCCAGTCTGCCACCGAGCGGCACACGATTCGCTCCCCAGAGAACGATTTCCTAGGCTCGGAGCATGCTGGAGTCGCTCACCGGGTTCGTCGTGGTGGGCGTGGCGATCCTCGTGGGGTGGATCCTCGGGCGCATCGACCTGCTCGGCGAGCACGCACGGCCGGTGCTCGCACGTCTCACGTTCTTCGTGCTCTCCCCCTTCCTGCTGTTCGTCGTGCTGGCCCAGGCCGACGTCCACACGCTGTTCTCGGCCCTCCTGCCGGTGTCGGCCATCGCCGCGGTCGCCGTGATCCTCGTCTACGCGGTCATCGCCCGGCTCCTGTGGCGGCGCTCCGCAGGCGAGACGGTGATCGGCGCCCTGAGCGCGGGTCAGGTCAACTCCAACAACATCGGCATCCCGCTCTCGCTGTATCTGCTGGGCAGCGCTGCGTATCCCGCGCCGGTGATCCTCATGCAGCTGCTCGTGTTCACCCCCATCACGATGGCGATTCTGGATGCCGTCACCAGCGCCCGCGCAACGCTCTGGCGCGCCGTGGCCCGGGTGGCGACGAACCCCATCGTGGTCGGCTCAGTGCTGGGCACACTCGTCTCCGTGCTGGGGATCGAACTGCCGCCCATCGTGATGGAGCCCGCGATGCTCATCGCGAACGCCTGCGTGCCGATACTCCTCATCGCATACGGCATCTCGCTTCACGGGCAACGCGTGCTGGGGGCGCCGGGTCGCCGGCGCGACATCGTCCTGGCGACGACACTGAAGCTCGTCGCCATGCCGGTGATCGCCTGGGCCGTCGCCGAGTTCGTGTTCGGGCTCTCGGCCCACGACGTGCTGATCGTGACCGTCCTCGCCGCCCTGCCCACGGCGCAGAACGTCTTCAACTACTCGCAGCGCTACGACGTCGGCGAGACGATCTCGCGCGACACCGTGTTCCTCACGACGATCGGCTGCGTCCCCGTGCTGATCCTCGTCACCCTGCTTCTCGGCTGACGCGGCTCACGGGCGGCTACCGCACGATCTCGTGCAGCATTCCCAGCACGAGCCGCACCCGGTCGCCGTCCCGCAGCACGGTGAACAGCGTGTGCGTGCAGGCACGGCATCGGACGATCGCGGCGGCCTCGTCGAGCTCGACAACGGCCTCCGCGAGCGCCGAAGTGTCACCGCACCCGCCGCAGACGCCGACGAGCGCGGTGACGTCGGCGCCGAAGACGTCCCACAGCATCCCCGCCGCGGCGTTGCCGTCGACGATGCTCCCGGCGTTCTCGGCACGCATCATGCACCTCCGAAACGTTCGGTCCTGATCCGGGCGGACGCATGCCCCAGCCCGACGAGCACGTCGGCGACGTGCTCGACGAACCCCGTGGGTCCGCACACGTAGACGACCGGCTGCCGATCCGGCGACCACACCGCCGTTCGCAGCAGCTCGGCGTCCACGCGACCGATGGCACCCTGCCACCCGTCCGGTGCGGCACGGGTGTAGCGCCAGGTCAGCCCCACTCCCCCGTCTCCCGAGAGCGACGACAGCTCATCGCGATATATCGCGTCCTCCGTGGTGCGCACCGAGTAGAGCAGGCGGACGGAGGCTGCGGCTCCGGCATCCGTCGCCGCACGCACCATCGCCATCATCGGGACGATGCCCGAGCCTCCGGCGATCAGCTGCACCGGCGCCTCTCCCCCGGGTCGCCACACGAAATAACCCCCGAGCGGTCCTTTGACCTCGAGCTCGTCGCCGGGAAGGACGTCCTCCACGAGGTACGGCGATACCTCTCCGTCGGGGATCTCGTCGACCGCCAGCTCCACGGTCTCGGAGGCGCCGTACGAGCCGAGCGAGTACGACCGCACCGCCTGGTAGCCGTCTTCCGCCGTGAGCCGGATGTCGACGTGCTGGCCGGCGTCGTTGCCCGGCCAGCCGGGCACATCAAGCCGCAGGATCCGTGCCGAGTGCGTCGCCGGGATCGCCTCGACGACCCGCCCTGGCATCCAGCCGCCGACGGTCACCAATACCGCTCCTCGGTCCACGGGTCGCCGTGCATGTTGTAGCCGTTCTGCTCCCAGAACCCGGGCTCGTCATCGGTCATCAGCGTCAGCCCCCGCACCCACTTCGCGCTCTTCCAGAAGTACAGGTGCGGAACCAGCAGCCGGGCCGGGCCGCCGTGCTCCGGATCGAGAGGCTCGCCCTCGAACTCGAACGCCACCCAGGCCTTGCCGCCGAGAAGATCCTCCATCGGCAGGTTGGTCGTGTAGCCGCCGTACGAGTGCGCCATCGCGTACTCGGCATCGGTCTCGACGGTGTCGAGCAGCGTATCGAGCGACACCCCGCGCCACGATGTGCCCAGCTTCGACCACCGCGTCACGCAGTGGATGTCCGTGTGGACGTCCTCGATGGGCAGGGCCATGAACTCATCCCACGTCCACGAGACGGCACCGCCGCCCTCTGTGCGGATTGCGAAGCGCCACTCCTCCTGCTCGATCCGCGGCGTCGGCCCGGCCGACAGCACCGGGAAGTCCTCAGTCAGGTACTGGCCGGGTGGCAGCCGCGGATCGCTCTCGCGGCGACGCGCTCCGAACCCCCTCGACACGACGGCCATCGAAACCCTCCTTCTGCACGCCTCGTCGGGCGCGCACGCTCACGGTCACGCACGCTCACGCTAGCGCGGTGCGGCCCATCGGGTCGACGGGCATGGGGCAACACACCTTCACTGTCGCTCGCATGTTCCATCCGGGGTCTAAGCTTTAGCCGCACCACATACAGGGAATTCTCAGAAAGGCCCCCCTCATGTCCACTGCATCCGAAGCCGAGAAGTCGGCCGTCAACGGAATCCGCACGGCGCTCGGCGTCGGCGGCGTCCTCGCCATCATCGTCGGCATCCTGATCCTGGTCTGGCCGGGCAAGACCGCCGCGGTCATCACGGCGATCATCGCGATCTACGCCATCGCCGCCGGTCTGGTCTACGCCGGTCTCGGGATCTTCTCGAGGACCAAGGGCGGATGGGCTCGCGTCGGCCACATCGCTCTCGGCATCCTGTTCATCATCGCCGGCGTCGTGGCGCTGTTCAACCTCGGTCAGACGACCGCGTGGCTCGCCCTGTTCCTCGGCATCCTCATCGGAATCATGTGGATCGTCGAAGGCATCGTCGCGCTGTCGACGCTCGGCGACGCGGCGTCGAAGGGCTGGTCGATCTTCTTCGCCATCCTCAGCATCATCGCCGGTATCATCGTGCTCTTCGCGCCGGTGTGGGGCGTCGCCATCCTCTGGTGGATCCTCGGCATCTCGCTGGTGGTCCTCGGTGTGATCAACATCGTCCGCGCCTTCACCTTCAAGGGCGACATCTGATCCGAGCCCGGATCGCAGACGGCCCCGGGAGCGATCGCTCCCGGGGCCGTCTCGTGTCTGCCGCCGGATCAGCCGACCGGAAGGTGCCGGCTCCACCAGTCGAGCACCGCATCGAAGCGCTCGACGCGGTGGCGCGGCTGACCCGAGCGGGTGAGCTCGTGATTCTCGCCGGGGAACACCAGCAGCTCGGCCTCGGTGCCCTGGCGCTTGAGCGCCGAGTAGTACCGCGTGGCCTGCTCGAGCGGGCACCGGAAATCGAGCTCCGAGTGCATCACCAGCGTCGGAGTCGTGACCTGGCCCACGACGGCCATCGGGCTCTGGCGCGCGATGTCGTCCGCCGAGATCCCGACGTACTCGTCGCCGAAGAACGAGCCGATGTCACTCGTGCCCTGGAACGAGAGCGGCTCGAGGAAGCCCCGCTCCACGATCGCCCCGGCGAAACGGTGGTCGTGCGCGATGATCCATGCCGTGAGGTAGCCGCCGTACGAGCCTCCCTGCACGCCCACCCGGTCGCCGTCCAGTCGCGGGTCGTCCGCGATCGCGCCTTCGAGGAAGTCGATGACGTCGGCGAAATCGACCGTGCCCATCTGCTGGCGGATGCTGCGCCCATGCGCGCGCCCGTAGCCCGCAGAGCCGCGGGGGTTCGAGTACACGACCGCGTAGCCGGCATCCACCAGGACCTGGGTCTCATCGAACAGGTGCACGCCGTACGCGGCGAAAGGTCCGCCGTGGATCTGCAGGACGACCGGGAACGGCCCTTCGCCCTCCGGCACCGCGACCCATCCGTGCACCGGGTAGCCGTCACGGCCGGCGACCGTCACTTCGCGCGGAAGGACGACTCCGGATGCTGCGGCCCGAGCCCCGAACGCGGTCAGCGTGCGCGCGGCTCCCTGCTCGATCAGCACGAGCTCGCCGAACGAGTCCGGCTGCGACGCGGCAGCCACGACGAGGCCGCCGCCGGTCGCATGACCGGAGACCTCGACGTCGCCGCCGAGGACTTCGGCGACCGCGCCGTCGCGGCTGAGGCGCACCAGCCGCACCCGCCCCCGCGCGGCGTCCTGCGCGAGGAAGCCGTCGCCGTCCACGCGCAGGTGTCCCTCGCCGAGGTTCAGAGCGTCGGCGTCGGTGACACGACGCGCGGTCCCGTCCTCGACGAGCCAGAGTCCGACGCCGGGCGCGATGAAGTCGACGCCGTCGCCGACCTCGTGAGCGAGGAGGGCGATCGTTCCGTCCGCAGCGACGACCGCTTCGTAGATCGCGATGCCCGCATCGACGCCGAGCACCTCACGCTGTCCCGACCCGTCCACCGCGAGGGCGATGATGCGGTCGCGAAGGTCTCGGCGGTCCGGCTCGATCTCATCGGGGACCGTGAGCACCTCGGTGCCGTCGGCCGTGAAGACGACCCCGCCGTGGGATGCGGGGCCATCGGTGAGCTGGCGCGCCTCGGCCGCGACCAGGGTCTTCTTCGGCGGCGTCTCGTCGTCGGGGCGCACCGCGGCGGCGGGCTCGTAGAAGGGCTCCGCGTCGACCTCCGGCACGGTGATCACGAAGACGTGGGCGGGGCGGTCGCCGATGTACCCGAGACCGTTCGCGTGCCAGCGCACGCCGGTGATGTGCCGCGGCGCCTCGGCCGCAGCATCCAGTCCCTCCACGCTGCCGTAGCGGCCCTTCTCGGGTACGCGCGCGAGGAATGCGATGGACGCCCCGTCGGGCGACCAGGCGAAGTCCTCGACGCCCAGGACCGCGTCGGTCGCCTGCACCGGCTCGCCGCCGGCCGCCGCGACCACGTGCACCTGCGGCTTGCCTTTCGCGTCGCCGCGCACGAACGCGACCCGCGTGGAGTCGGGCGAGAGCTTCGGAGAGCCGTCGGCCGTGCCGCGCGTCAGGCGTCGAGGCGTGCCCTCCGGGAGCTCGACGCGCCACACCTGGCCGACATTGCGGTTGGCAGCGAGGTCGGGGCGCGAGGTCGCGAAGACGGCGAACGAGCCGTCGGCGGCGATCTCGGGACGCCCGACCGAGACGAGGGTCTCGATGTCGTGGGCCTTCATCGGGTCACTCCGTGCCGAACGACGAGACGTCACCCACCAGGCGGGTGTTGTCGGCGGGCACCGGGTCGAGCGCCGCCTGGGCGACCTCGGCGGCGAACTCCGACACGTTGTAGAGCTTGCCCGCGTCCTCGCGGCGCGCGGCGATGGCGCCGGGGTTGGCGCGCTCGAGCAGCGTCGCGGTGATCGTGCCCTCGATCATGTCGCCCGACACCACGACGAACTCGACGCCGCGCTCGGTGAGGACGGGGATCCTCTCGCGCAGGGCGTCCTCGCCGGCGCGCTTGGACAGCGCGACCGGCTCGTACTCCGGCATCGTCGGGGTCGTGCGGATGAAGTGCGCCTGATGGCTCGTCACGAACACGACGCGCGAGCCTTCGCCCAGAAGCGGAAGCGCGGTCTCGAGAACGTTGAGCTGCGCGTCGCGGTTGAGCAGCAGCGCGTAGTCCTCGGCCATGCCCGACTCCATGCCGCCCGACGCGTTGAGCACGAGGACGTCGAGCGAGCCGAACGTGTTCGCGACCTCGTCGAACATCGCCTGCACGGACGCCGGGTCCGTGAGGTCGGCGCCGACCACGAGCACCTGGACTCCCAGCTCGCGCAGCTCGGTGGCGAGCTTCTCGGCACGCGGGGCCTTGTTCCGGTAGTTGATGACGACGTTCGCCCCGGCCTGCGCGAGGTAGCGGGCCGTGTCGGCGCCGATGCCGCGGGACGAGCCCGTCACGAGTGCGGTCTTGCCGCTCAGCGAGCTCTCGGGAAGCGGGTTCAAAGTCTGAGTCACGTGTAGACCCTACCTGCTAGGTTCGAGCTGAGGAGGCGCACCGTGGAGCTCATCGAGGTCGTCGAACAGTGGGCGTGGATCGGCTGGCTCGTGCTGATCCTGGTGTTCCTCGTGATCGAGATGCTGACTCTCGATTTCACCTTCCTGATGCTGAGCATCGGCGGCCTCGCGGGGCTGGTGACCGACCTCCTGGGCGCACCGATCTGGCTGCAGGTGATCATCGCCGCCGGCGTCGCCGCCGCCCTCGTCCTCCTCCTCCGGCCGCCGCTGCTGAGACGCCTGCGGCGCGGCGAAGACCCGACGCCGTCGAACGTCGACGCCCTCATCGGCCTGGGCGGCACCGTCGTCTCGTCGGTCGGGGCGCACGGCGGCCAGGTCAAGCTCGCCAACGGCGACATCTGGACCGCACGTGCCGAATCGCGTGACGGGGCCGAGTCGCGTGTTCTCGAGCCCGGGACGCGCGTACGCGTCAGCCGCATCGAGGGCGCGACGGCCGTCGTCCGCTCCGACTCCCCCGAACCCCTCGCCCCCGCACCGGAGGACCCGCTCGCATGAACGACTTCACCTCGGCCATCCCGACGGCGATCGGGTGGATCCTCGCTATCGCCGTCTTCATCTTCGTGCTGGTCGTCATCTTCCGATCCATCCGGATCATCCCGCAGGCGACTGCGGGGATCGTCGAGCGGCTGGGGCGCTATCACAAGACGCTCTCGCCGGGTCTGAACCTGCTGGTCCCCTTCATCGACCGCCTGCGCCCGCTCCTCGATATGCGCGAGCAGGTCGTGTCGTTCCCGCCGCAGCCGGTCATCACCGAGGACAACCTGGTCGTCTCGATCGACACCGTCGTGTACTTCCAGGTCACCGACGCCCGGGCCGCCACTTACGAGATCGCCAACTATCTCAGCGCCGTCGAGCAGCTCACCGTGACCACGCTGCGCAACGTGGTCGGCGGTCTCAACCTCGAGGAGGCGCTCACGAGCCGCGATGAGATCAACGGCCAGCTGCGCGTCGTGCTCGACGAGGCGACGGGCAAGTGGGGCCTGCGCGTGTCGCGGGTGGAGCTCAAGGCCATCGACCCGCCCCACTCGATCCAGGACTCGATGGAGAAGCAGATGCGCGCCGAGCGCGACCGCCGTGCCGCGATCCTCACCGCCGAGGGTTCGAAGCAGTCGCAGATCCTCGAGGCCGAGGGCCGGCGGCAGGCGGAGATCCTCCGCGCCGAGGGCGACAAGCAGGCGGCGGTGCTCCGCGCCCAGGGCGAGGCCGAAGCGATCCAGACCGTGTTCGACGCGATCCACACCGGCAACCCCGACGACAAGCTGCTCGCCTACCAGTACCTGCAGACCCTGCCGAAGATCGCCGACAGCGCGTCGAGCAAGCTCTGGATCATCCCGAGCGAGTTCACCGAGGCGCTGAAAGGCCTGACGGGCTCCTTCGCGGGAGTCATGGCGGATGCTGCGGCCAAGGGCCGCGCCCCCGCGGTGGGTGGCGTCACCACCGGCGGGTCGTCGTCGGGCGGTCCGGCTTCCGGTGGACCCGCGATCGGCGGTCCGCCCCCCGCGGTCACTCCGCCCACGCCGTGACCCATCCCTGGTTCCAGGGCGACCGGCCACCCCGCGTGCTCGCGCACCGCGGCCTCGTGACGACCGACGCCGAACGCAGCGGCATCGTCGAGAACTCCTTCGCCGCCGTCGCCGCAGCGCACTCCGCCGGCGCGCGCTACGTCGAGTCGGATTGCCACCGCACCGCCGACGGCGTCGTCGTGCTGTTCCACGACGACGACCTCTCGCGCGTGACCGGCGACCCGCGCAAGATCGCCGACGTCACGGTGCGCGAGCTCGAGCACCTCATGGCCGGGCGAGGCGGGCTCATCACGCTCGCCCAGGCTCTGACCTCGTTCCCCACCGTGAGATTCAACCTGGACGTGAAGGCGGCAGATGCCGCATCCGCCGTCGGCACCGCGATCGCGCCGTTCGCAGACCGGGTGCTGGTGACGAGCTTCTCGGACGAACGGCGGCGTGCCGCGCTCAGCGCGGCGCGGGCCGTGAGCGAGGCGTCGGGACACAGCATCCGTCCCGCGACATCGGGAGGGCGAAGCACCATCGCGCGCGTGCTGGCGGCCGTGTCGGCGAGGTCGGATCGCCTGGTC
Source organism: Microbacterium ureisolvens (assembly GCF_019511645.1). Lineage (GTDB taxonomy): Bacteria > Actinomycetota > Actinomycetes > Actinomycetales > Microbacteriaceae > Microbacterium > Microbacterium ureisolvens_A. The sequence continues at coordinate 608,333 of NZ_JAEUAX010000001.1, forward strand.
GCGCGGGCTCTCGCCGGCGTGGATGCCCTTCAGGTGCCCGAGCGGCAGGGCCGCCTGCGCGTGGTCACGCCCCGGCTCGTCGCCGCGGCGCACCGGCACGGGGTCGAGGTGCACGTGTGGACGGTCAACGCCCCCGACGACATGGTGCGCCTGGTGGTGGAGATGGGGGTCGACGGCATCGTCACGGACCGCGCCGATGTCGCCCTAGCCGCCCTCCGGTGACACACGACGGTGACCGGTCTCGCCCTCGGCTGTGCATCCACTGTGAAAGGTCGATGAACAGGGCCCCTTCGGATGATCCGCTCAGGTCGCTTCGTTATACCTGTACAGCGACGAGAGGACCACAAAATGGCAGACCGCAGTCTGCGCGGCATCCGACTCGGCGCCCAGAGCCTACAGAGCGAAGAGGGCGTCGTGTTCCATGAGCGCGCACAGCACATCTATTCGTGCACGTCGTGTGGACGTGACACGACCTTGACCTTCGCGGCCGACGCCGAGGTTCCGCCGGCCTGGGAGTGCCGCACCTGCGGCGCCGAGGCGCTGCTGCGAGTCGGCGAGGGCACCGCGACCGTCGACCACTCCGGTGACAAGACGCCTCGCAGCCACTGGGACATGCTCCTGGAGCGCCGCACCATCCCCGAGCTGGAGGAGCTGCTCGAGGAGCGCCTCGCGTTCGTCCGCGCCCGCCGCGGCGCCGGCGAGGCCGTGACGGTGGACAAGCTCAGCGCCTGAGCCGCACCCTGCGCGACGCCGGCCCTACGGGGCCGGCGTTTTCGCGTGCCCCGGCGCGCGCCGGCGCGCGCCGGCGCGCGGCGACGCCGAGCCCCGCGAGGACGACGACGCTGCCCCACGCCACGAGCGCGTTCAGCCACGGCCCGACGATGACGGCCGGCGTGAGGCCGGTGCGCAGCGGCACGTCGGTCAGCATGTGCCCGGGTTCGTCCGCCGGGAGTCCGTCGATGGTGGACCCGTCGGGCGCGATCACCTGACTCGTGCCAACCGTCGAGAGGTTCACCACCGAGCGACCGGTCTCGATCGCGCGCAGTCGCGCGACGGCCAGCTGCTGCAGGTTCTCATCGGTGCCTCGGAAGTCGGCGTTGTTGGTCTGGAAGAGGTAGATCTCGGCGCCGTCGCGTGCGCCTTCCCAGATCAGCGCGTCGTAGATGACGTCGAAGCAGATCGCGAGTCCCGCGACGGTGCCATCGATGTCGAACACCGGCTCAGTGGTGCCGGGCGTGTAGTCGCGGCCGATCATGCCGATGAGATCGGGCGCGATCGACGCGTAGAACTCCCGGTCGGGTACGTACTCGCCGAACGGCACCGGATTGCGCTTGTCGTAGGTCTGCTCGATCCCGGCGCCCTCGCGCCAGAGGAACGACATGTTGAAGTACTCGTCGCCGCGCCTGTCGATGCGGTTGGCGACCAGCGGAGCACCCACCTGCCGCGCTACCCGGTCGAGAGCGGCCGCCACGACCGGCGAGGAATCGGGGTCCACGTCGACGCTTCCCTCGGGCCACAGCACCACATCGACGCCCTCCGCGCCGAACAGCGGCTTCGTGGCCTCGTACTGGGACTCGAGGATGTCTCCCGCCTCCCGGGGGTCGAAGTAGCCGGCCGGGCCGTTGCCCTGCACGCTCGCGACGCGCATCGTGCCCACCGGTGTGGTCGCCCACGCCGGGACGAGCAGGAGCGCAGTGGCGACGAGAGCGAGCACCGCGACCGGGAGGAGGGGACGGATGCCGCCTCCCCGCGCCCGCCGCGGGGAGCGGACGATCTCCACCGACGCGGCGACCAGCGCGACGACCAGGAACGTGAGTCCGGCAGTGCCCGCCCATGACACCACCTCGGCGAACGGTCCGTTGACCTGGGACGTGCCCACGCGCCCCCACGGAAAGCCGCCGTACGGGAACCCGCCGATCACCGCCTCTTTCGCCGTCCAGAGCCCTGCGACGAGCATCGAGGTGAGCACGACGCGGCCCCGGCGCGGAACGACCAGCGGCACCCATCGATACGCCAGCGAGATGAGCACCGCACCGCCCGCGACGAAGAGCGCTTCGAGCAGGGAGAGCGCGAGCCACGGGAGCGGCCCGACCCACTCGGCGGTGAAGTCGACGTTCAGCAGGTAGAAGGAGAGACCGTAGGCGAACCCCGTGAGGAATGCGCCGCCGACGGTTCGCCCGATGAACGTCACGAGCGCCAGCGCGACCGACACGAAGGCCATCGGCCACCACGCGACGGACGGGAAGGCGAGGTCGAACAGCACCCCGGCCAGGACCGAGACCGCAACCGCCGCCCACAGCGGCAGGATCGGGCGAGGTGGCACGGATTCAGCCTAAGCGAGCGGAGCGCGTTGCCTCGCAGCGTCGGCGCTAGACGCCGGAGTACGCGACGATACCGCGGCGCACCGCATCCAACGCCTTACGAGCCGTGCCCGCGATCGGCTGGTCGGCGACGATCGACAGCTGGTCGAGCAGATCGATCGTCTGCTTCGACCAGCGCACGAAGTCGCCGGCTGCCATGTCGGCTTCCACCAGCACACGGTCGAGCATGCCGCCGCGTGCCCAGGTGTGCATCGCCTGCGCGAGACCGGCGGAGACCGGCTCGGTGCCGGGCAGCCGGTGCTCCTGCTCGAGGTCGTCGAGCTCCTGCCACAGCGACAGCGTCGCCTCGAACGCGGGGCGGAACGCACCTCGCGGCAGCCCCCGCTCCCCCGGGCCGCCGTCGTCGCGCCGCGGCTCGTACACCAGCGAGCAGGCGAGGGCGGCGAGGGACGCGGCATCCAGGTCCTTCCAGATGCCGCGTCGCAGCGACTCGGCGACGAGGAGGTCGCGCTCCCCGTAGATGCGCCGCATGGTGCGCCCCGCGGGCGTGAGTGTCGTGGTGCCGTCGCCGTCGATCGACACGTACTCGAGCGCGCCCAGCACATCGACGACGCGGTCGAAGATGCGGGCCACGGTGCCGGTTCGGGTCTCGATCTGCCGCCGCAGCTTGTCGACGTCGCGCTTGAGCTTCCAGTACCGCTCGGCCCACCGCGCGTGCTGCTCGCGATCCGGGCACTGATGGCACGGGTGGCGCTGCATCTGCTTGCGCAGGCTCGCGATGTGGCGCAGGCGCTCATCGCGAGTGCGTCGTGACGCGTTCGCGTCCTTGCGGTTCAGCTTCTCGACGTCGCTCAGCTCGCGGCGGATGCGCGAGTACTCGGCGAAGTCGCCGCGGTCGCAGGTCATCGCCTTCGCGTAGCCGGCGAGCGACTCCTCCTGCTCCTTCACCTGCCGGGCGAGTCCGACGACAGCGCGGTCGGCTTGGAACTGGGCGAAGGAGGACTCGAGGATCTCACGCGCCTTCGCCCGGCCGAACTGGTCGATCAGGTTGACCGCCATGTTGTAGGTGGGCCGGAAGCTCGAGTTGAGCGGGTACGTGCGTCGCGACGCGAGCGCGGCGACGGCCTGCGGGTCGAGCCCCTCGGTCCACTGGATGACCGCGTGCCCCTCGACATCGATCCCGCGGCGGCCCGCGCGGCCGGTGAGCTGGGTGTACTCCCCCGACGTGATGGCGACGCGGGCCTCGCCGTTGAACTTCTCGAGCTTCTCCAGCACGACGGTGCGCGCCGGCATGTTGATGCCGAGAGCCAGGGTCTCGGTGGCGAACACCACCTTCACGAGCTTGCGCTGGAAGAGCTCCTCGACGACCTCCTTGAACGCCGGCAGCAGCCCGGCGTGGTGGGATGCGACGCCACGCTCGAGGTTGTCGCGCCACTCCCAGAAGCCCAGCACGGCGAGATCCTCCTCGAGGAGCGTTCGTGTGCGCTCCTCGATCACGGCGCGGATCTCGCGACGCTCGTCCTGCGACGTGAGCCGCACGCCCGCGCGCCGCACCTGCTGGACCGCGGCGTCGCACCCCGCCCGGCTGAAGATGAAGAAGATCGCGGGCAGCAGGTTGGCGCGCGACAGCAGCTCGACGACATCGGGGCGATCGAGGCGCTCGATCCGCTGCACGTTCGCGGACCGCACGGGGCGCTTGCCACCGCGGTTCGGACGGCGACGGGATGCCTCGTACCCCGCCTGCCGCGCACTGTTCGACGCCTGCACGCGATGATTGCGCTCGAAGTTCTGGCCCTTGAACGAGCGGATGCGCATGAGCTCCTGGTTGACCTGAGCGGTCGCGATGCCGGCGCGGTCGTCGAAGAGCGGCAGCAGGTCGCCGCGGACGAGCACATGCTGCTCGAGGGGAACCGGACGCGTCTCGGAGACGATCACCTCGGTGTCTCCGCGCACGGTGTCGAGCCAGTCGCCGAACTCCTCGGCGTTCGAAACGGTCGCCGACAGGGAGATCAGCCGCACGCTCGGCGCGAGGTGGATGATGACCTCCTCCCACACCGCGCCGCGGAAACGGTCGGCGAGGTAGTGCACCTCGTCCATGACCACGTACCGGAGGCCGCGCAGCGCCGGGGAGTCGGCGTACAGCATGTTGCGCAGCACCTCGGTGGTCATGACCACGATGCGCGCGTTGCCGTTGATGTTGGTGTCGCCGGTGAGGAGTCCGACCTCATCAGGACCGTAGACGTCCTGGAGCTCGCGGAACTTCTGGTTCGAGAGCGCCTTCATCGGGGTCGTGTAGAACGCCTTGTCTCCCGGCTCGCGCATCGCCAGGTGCACCGCGAACTCGCCGACGATCGTCTTGCCCGCCCCGGTGGGTGCGGCCACCAGGACGCTGCGGCCCTCCTCGAGGGCGCGGCATCCTTCGATCTGGAACGGATCGAGGGTGAACCGCTGGGAGGCTGCGAAGGCGGCCGTGATCGGATGCGTGCGATCCAGGCGCGCCGATGCGCTCGCTCGCGCGTAGCGGTCGGCGGGAGCGGGGTCGCTCACGAGACCTCGGGCGGCAGAAGCCCGGCTGCGCGGTCGCGCTTCGACTTGCGGCGATCGAACAGCATCGAGAGGCCGACCGCGGCGAAGTAGAGCACGCACAGGATGCCCGCGAGCAGCAGCATCGAGGTGACGTCCGCGGCGGGGGTCGCGGCGGCGGCGAACACGGTGATCACGATGATGGCGACCCGCCACCGCTTGAGGATGCCGCGCCCCGACACGACACCCGCGAGGTTCAGCGCCACCAGGAAGACCGGCGTCACGAACGAGATGCCGATCACCAGGAGCAACTTGAAGACGAAGTCGTAGTACGTGGCGTAGTCGTAGAACTGCGCGACGCCTTGATCGTTCGGCACGAAGTTGGCCATCAGCACGACCATGTGCGGCATGATCAGCCAGCCGACGTACAGCCCTGCGACGAACAGCGGGATCGCGGACGCGAGGAACCCGATCGTGTAGCTGATCTCTTTGCGTGTGAGGCCGGGCATGATGAACGCCCAGATCTGCCACAGCCATATCGGCGCCGAGATCAGCAGGCCGATCGCGAACGCGATGCGCATGTGCAGATCGAAGCCGCTCGAGACGGTCGTGAAGTTGAGCGCGATGTACTGGTCGCCCCGCTCGGTCGCGATCTGCACGATCGGCTGTGCCAGCAGGTCGATGACCCAGCCGCTGATGATGAACGCGACGACCATGCCGACCACGAGGCCGGCGGCGGCGATGAAGAACCGCCGACGCAGCTCGCGGAGGTGTCCGCCCAGCGACATGCGCTTGTCGCGCCGAGGCTGCTCAGGCTCCTCGATGCGCGGTGGATCCGTGGTGACCACGGTGGGTCAGGATGACGGGTCTGCGGTGCTGCTCGAGCTCGCGGGGGTGTCGGCCTTGGGGGTCTCGGACGCCACGTTCTCGGCCTTCGGCTTCGCCGTGGAGTCGTCCTCCTTCATCGCCTTCATCTCGCCCTTGAAGACCCGGGCGGACTGACCGAGGCTCTTGGCCAGAGCCGGCAGTTTCGCGGCCCCGAACAGGAGCAGGATCACCGCGAGGATGATCAGAAGGTGCGGCCATCCGAATGCGCCCATGCGGAATCTCCTTGTCGGTGCGGATGTGCGTCCAGTGTAACCCGAGGGCGAGGACCCGCGACGGCCCTCACCGGTATTGCGCCAGGCCCGCTTCGGCCCATTCCGCGACGGCACGGCGTGCGGGGGCTGGCTCGAGCACCTCGACGAGGCCGCCGCGGCGCGCCGCGAGGCGTCGGAGGCTGAGTTCGTCGGCGACGCGCATGGTCGCGACGGTGACGCCGCCGGCTGTCTCGAGCGTCGCGCGATCGAGGTAGTCGCCCAGCAGCGGCGCGACGTCCTCGGGGAAGCGGATGCGCGCGACCACGTCGCCGGCGTCGGTGTCGAACCAGTCCGGGGCCTGCTCGCCCGCGTGCGTGCTCGGGATGCCGGTGAGCTCGAGGTCGCTCACGCGGTCCAGGTGGAACGTGCGCATCGCCTCGCGCAGGTGGCACCAGCCCTGCAGGTACCACTGCCCGCTCGCGATGTGCACCTTCACCGGGTCGACGGTGCGCGTCGTGGGCGCCGCGTCGGGCGCCTTGTACGTGAACGAGACGGCGACGCCTCGCCGCAGCGCGTCGGAGACGAGGTCGCGCACGGCGTCGACGGGCTCTGTGGCGAGGATCACCTCGGCGGGGATCCCCGACGCACCGCGCGCGAGCTTCGCGAGCAGCCCCGCGTAGAGTGCGGTGTCGCCCACGCCTGGGATCGACCGCGCCAGCTGCAGCCCCGCCAGCAGCGCCGCCGCCTCGCGCGCCGTGAGCTTCGGCGCGCGCTCGAGTCCCACCGAGTTCGTGATGACGATGAGGTCGCGCTCGTCGAGGAGGTCCCAGTCGATGTCGAACAGGTCGTTCGCCATCTGCCAGTACCCTCGGTCTCCCGGGAGACCGATCACGGTGAGCTTCTCCACCATCGACCGCATCTGCTCCGGCGTGACATCGAACTCGTCGGCGGCCTCGGCGAGCGAGACCTCGCCCTTGCCGATGAGGTACGGAACGAGCTGGAGCATGAGGGCCGCGCGATCGGTCGCGACGAGCTGGCGGCGCACGCTCATGCGATGCCCCCGTGGAGGTCTCGGGCCGCCGCGAGACGGTCGATGACCCGGTCTCGCAGGTCCGCGGGTTCGACCACGCGCACCTCGGGACCGTATGAGGCGAGCTCGTCGGCGAAGATGTGGACGTCGACGTAGGGCACGCGAATGCCCTGCTCGGCCGGCTGCGCACGCCGAGCGAGACGCAGCGCAGCCTCCGTGCCCGGGTTCACCTCGAGCAGCGCCGAATTGCGCGCGGCGACCTCCTCGAGGCCGGCGAGGGCGCGGTCGCCAGCGCCCTCGCGAAGCGCCGGGTCGAAGGATGCGCGGGTGACGGCGATGGGCCCGACGATGCGTGCCAGGAGGAAGGTGCGGTCGGCGTGGACGTCCAGGTCGATGCCGAACACGTGCCACCGGCCCTCGTACTCGACGAGCGCGAGGGGCTGCACGCGCCGGGTGCGAGGCGCGGCCTCCCCCGGCTTGAGGTATGGGAAGGTGACGACGCGGCTCGACTCGATCGCCTGCTGCAGCGCGGGGAACGCGGGGTCGCGCAGGCTCAGGCGTGGCGAGAACCCGATGATGGGCTCGTCGACGAGGTCCCCGAGCGCACGGATCTTGCGCAGGCCGCTGCGGGCGTCATCCGACAGGGAGCTCTCGCTCCAGACCCCGCCGGCGAGGGTGAGCAGCGCCAGCTCGGCCGGAGTGAACTCGATGTCCTCCGGGAGTTCGTACTCCGCGCTCGGCACCCGGTACCGCGCCTCACGGAGGTCGTCCGGGTCGGCCCAATCGCCGATCGTCTCGATGGGAACGCCCAGCCCGCGCAGGGACTCCTTGTCGCGCTCGAACATCTTCTCGAGCGCGTCCTTCGACGCCCCCGCCTCGCTCTGCTCGCGGTAGCCCGCGACCGACGTCAGGATGGTGTCCTTCGTGAGCCCCTGATCGGTCGCGATCAGCGCCACCACGAGGTTCACCAGGCGCTCCTCGGGCGGGATCTTCGCGGCGGCAGTGGCAGGCACCCGCCTATCCTACGGCCGCCTGTGGCGAGGTCGTCGAACCCCCGGCTACTCCGACGGCACCGCGTCGACACCGAGGATGTCGATCACGAAGACCAGCGTCGAGTCGGCCGGGATGCCGCCCTGCGCCTGGTCGCCGTAGCCCTGGTCCGGGGGCACGACGACGAGCACCTGCGAGCCGACGGTCTGGCCCTCGAGCGCCTTCGCGAAGCCGGGAACCACCGCGTCGAGCGTGAGCGATGCGGGCTCGCCGTCCCACGTGGAGTCGAAAGGCTCGTCTTCGCCCCAGACCACACCGGTGTAGTGGACGCGGACCGGCTGCTCGCCGGTGACCTCCTCACCGTCGCCCTTCTTGAGGGTCTGGATCGTGAGCTCACTCGGGGCCGCGCCGTCGGGGATGATGAGGCCCGGGCGCCCGTCGGGCGCACGCACGACGCTCGGCAGCCCGAAGCCGCTGTTGAACTGGTTCTGGCCGTCGGCTGCCGCGAGATACACCTTGCGGAGGTCGATGACGGCGACGAGGGCGTCTCCGTCGTCGAGGCCCGCCTGCTCGGCGACGCCGTCGCCGAGGTCGTCGGGCGACAGCGCGATGGCGACGCGGGATCCCTCGGTCGCGCAGTGCAGCGCGTCCTCGAAGCCGGGGAAGTTGGCGAACTGCCCGACCGAGCCCACCCGCGACAGGTCGCCGTCGTACGGCGTCGCGGCGATCAGCTCGCCGGTCGTGCCGCTGAACAGGGCGACGTCGAGCACGACGGGCTGGCTCGCGGACGTGATGGCGGTGCCGTCACCGGTCACGACGTCCTTGAAGCCGAGCTCGGCTGCCTTCACGGGCGTGTACAGCTCGACCTCCGGCTCGTCCTCGGTGTCGCCGGTGACGGTGATGAGGTCCATCACGTCGGGGTTCGACACCTCGGGACGCGAGCAGTCGGACAGGGGCGAGCCGGGCAGCGAGCATCCGGCCAGGCCGACGGTCACCAGTCCCAGGACAACCAGGGCAGCGGGGATCTTGCGCACCGGGCTAGTTTAGGCGGACTCGTCGGGCGCGTCGGACCGTCCGGCCGCCTGGCGGGCGCCCTCGGCCGCGCGCTCGGCCTCGCGGACGCGTTTGCGCAGGTTCTTGTCGGTGATCTGCCGGTCGCCGACCGCGCCGGGCGTCCACAGCTCCACGTCCTCGTCGCCGTAGCTGGACTTCGACGCGCGCCGCTTCACCTCGGGAGGGATGGCCCCGGGCGCGAGCCGTCGCGCCCACACGAGGAAGCCGGTGTGCGCGACCATGCGGTGATCGGGGCGCACCGCGAGGCCCTCGACGTGCCAGCCGCGCACCATGGTCTCGTTGGCGTCGGGCTCGGTGAACAGCCCGGTGCCGCGGATGTACTCCGCGACGCGGCTCAGCTGGGTCGCCGTCGCGACGTAGCAGACCACGACGCCGCCGGGCGTGAGCGCCTCGGCCACCGCGTCGATGCACTCCCAGGGCGCGAGCATGTCGAGCACGACACGATCGACGGATGCCTCGGCCACCGTGTCGTTCAGCTCCTCGGCGAGATCGCCCACGACCACGTCCCAGTTCGCCGGGACGTGCCCGGTGAAGGTCTCGACGTTCGCCCGCGCGACCGCGGCGAAGTCGTCACGGCGCTCGAATGAGACGAGCCGGCCCTCGGCGCCGATCGCGCGCAGCAGCCACAGCGACAGCGCTCCCGAGCCCACGCCGGCTTCGACGACCGTGGCGCCGGGGAAGATGTCGGCCTCGGCGAGGATCTGCGCGGCGTCCTTCGGGTACACGATCGCAGCTCCCCGCGGCATGGACATCACGAAGTCGCGCAGGAGCGGCCGCAGCGCGAGGTACTCATGCCCGCCGCTGTTGGCGACGACCGATCCGTCGGGCTGCCCGACGAGCTGCGAGTGCCGCAGCACGCCGTGGTGCGTGTGCAGCTCACCGCCCTCGCGCAGCGTGATGGTGTGAAGGCGACCCTTGGGGCCGGTGAGCTGCACGCGGTCGCCGAGGCGGAAGGGCCCGCTCGGGCGCTCGCCGCCCGGTTCCAGGTCGTCGGTCATCGGGCGGCCCCCTCGGCGGGGTGCGGGACGTGAACGCGGGCGCGGTGCGCCGCGTGGAACTCCGCCACGTCGGCGGCGGTGCGCCCTTCGAGGCTGTCCCACAGCGTGTGGGCGCCGGCGCCGGTGAGCGACACCATGAGCGGCACGCCGATGACCGACGCGCCCGAGGCCACGGCGGAGCGCAGCCCGTTGGGCGAGTCCTCGATGGCGACGGTCTCGTCGGGCGTGACGCCGAGCGCCTCGCAGGCCTGCAGGTACGGATCGGGGAATGGCTTCGGGCGCGTTGCGTCGTCGCCCGCGACGACGACGTCGAACGCGTCGAAGTCGATCAGGTCGACCACGGTCTGCGCCATGCGGCGCATCGACATCGTCACGAGTCCCGTCTTGATTCCAGCGTCACGCAGGCCCGCCAGCAGCTCGCGGGCGCCCGGGCGGAAGGGCACGCCCGTGGCGGAGAGCTGGCGCATGACGTCGTCGGTGAGGTGGTCGATGATGGCGTCGGTGCTCATGCGCACGCCCGTGCCCTGCAGGATGCGGGCGGAGTCCTCGAGCCCGAGGCCGACGAGTCCGAGCGCCTGCTCGTGGGACCACGTCCCGCCGAAGCTCTCGATGAGGGGCGTCTCCGCCGCCATCCAGTACGGCTCGGTATCGACGAGGGTGCCGTCCATGTCCCACAGGACGGCGGCGAGTCGGGGCGCATTCATCGTGCAATCCTACCGAGCCGTCTCCAGCCCTCCCCGGGAGCGGGGGCATATCCTGGAGGGAACCCGCAGCGGTTGCAGGTGAAGGGGGTCTCGTGGACGGACTGGGTCGTCGTGTTCTCGTCGCAGCGTTCGACGGCTGGAACGACGCGGGTGAAGCCGCGTCCTCCGCCATCACGCAGCTGCGCGAGGGCGGCTCGTACGAGACGGTGTTCTCGGTCGATCCCGAGCTGTACTTCGACTATCAGTACACGCGTCCGCACATCGCCGCGGACGGCGACGGACGCCGAGCGCTGCGCTGGCCTGAGGCCACGCTGCTGCGCCCCGCCCAGGCCACGCGCGGCACCCAGCTCTGGCTGCTCACCGGCGTCGAGCCCGCCCGCGCGTGGCAGGCCTTCTCGTCGGAGTTCATCGACGTGGCCCTCCGCGAGGACATCACCGGGTTCGTCGCCATCGGCTCGATGATGTCGGACGTGCCGCACACGCGCCCCATCTCGGTCTTCTCCGGCAGCGACAACGAGAACCTCCGCACCGCCCTCGAGCTCGAGCGCAGCACCTACGAGGGCCCGGTCGGCATCCTCAGCGTCCTCGGCGACGCCGCCGAGCGCGCCGGCATCCCGACGGCGAGCCTGTGGGCGAGCGTGCCCCACTACGTCGCGGGCCACACGCCCTCCCCCAAGGCGACGCTGGCGCTCCTCGACAGACTCGAAGACCTCACCGGCGCCTCGGTCCCTCGTGGCGACCTCGCCACCGAGGCGGCGGCGTGGGAGGCGTCCATCGACGCGGCCGCGGCCGACGACGAGGAGATGACCGAATACATCCATCAGCTCGAGCGCACCCGTGACACCTGGGACTCTCCGGAGGCTTCGGGCGACGCGATCGCGCAGGAGTTCGAGCGCTATCTGCGCCGCACCGACGGGAAGCCGGGCGACGGGCCGAGCAAGCCCGGCCGCGACGATCCGCGCCGCTGAGCGGCATCCGCCCCCGCGTCAGGGGTTGATGACGCCCATGCTCAGCAGCACCAGCAGCAGCGAGCCGACCGCGACGCGGTACACCACGAACGGCAGGAAGCTGTGCTTGGAGATCCAGTTCATGAAGAACGCGATCACCCCGAGCGCGACGATGAACGCCACCGCCGTCGCCACGGCGGTCTCGCCGAGCGTGAACACACCGGGCTCATCGAGACTCTTGAACAGCTGGAAGAAGCCGCTGCCGAAGACCGCGGGAATCGCGAGCAGGAAGGCGTAGCGCGCGGCGGCCGCCCGCTCGTAGCCCATGAACAGGCCCGCGGTGATGGTTCCGCCCGACCGCGACACGCCCGGGATGAGCGCCAGCGACTGCGCGAATCCGTAGATCACGCCGTGACCGATCGTGATGTCCTGCAGCTTGCGCTTCTTCGCGCCGACGTGGTCGGCGATGCCGAGCAGCACGCCGAAGAAGATCAGCATGCCCGCCGTGATCCACAGCGATCGCAGCACCGTCTCGATCTGGTCCTGGAACAGCAGGCCGAGCACCACGATCGGGATCGAGCCCACGATGATCAGCCAGCCGAGCTTCGCGTCGGGGTCGTTGCGCGGAATGCGGCCGAACAGCGCCCGGAACCAATGCCCGATGATCCGCACGATGTCGCGCCAGAAGAAGACCACGACGGCCGCCTCGGTGCCGATCTGGGTGATCGCGGTGAACGCTGCGCCCGGATCTTCGGCCGACGGCAGGAATTCGCCGAGGATGCGCAGGTGCGCGCTCGACGAGATGGGGAGGAACTCGGTCAGTCCCTGGACGAATCCGAGGATGATCGCTTCGAGAAGCATGGGCGCCTTTCAGCCGTGCCATGACCGATGCCGCAGGGAGCGCGCATCCGGTCGGTTCTCAGTAGGTGCGGAGCAGATCTGTGAGGACGGCCTGGCCGAACACGAGCGCGTCGATGGGGACGCGCTCGTCGACGCCGTGGAACATGCCGGTGAAATCGAGGTCGGCGGGCAGGCGCAGCGGCGCGAAGCCGTAGCCGGCGATGCCGAGCGCGGCCAGCGCCTTGTTGTCGGTGCCGCCGCCCATCAGGTAGGGAACGACGGGGGCGCCCGGGTCGTGGCGGCCCAGTGCCGCAACCATCGCGTCGACGAGGTCACCCGAGAACGGCACCTCGAGGCCGATGTCCTGGTGGACGATCTCGACCTCCACGCCGTCGCCCACGATGCGGCGGATGTCGGCCAGCGCGGCCTCCTCCGTGCCGGGGAGCGCGCGCACGTCGATGAGCGCCTCCGCGCGATCGGGGATCACGTTGTGCTTGTACCCGGCCACGAGACCGGTGGGATTGGCGGTCGTCCGCAGCGTGGAACGGAGGAATCCGGATGCTGCGCCCGTGGCGGCCGCGACGGCGTCGGGGTCGTCCGCGGCCTGGCCGGTGAGCTCGGCGAGCCGCTCGCTCATCTCGCGCGACGTGTCGGTGAGGGTGACGGGCCAGGCGGTGCGGCCGAGCGCCGCGACGGCCTCGGCGAGCCTCGTCACGGCGTTGTCGTCGTGAAGCTTGGACCCGTGGGCGGCGCGGCCCCGAGCGACGAGGCGGATCCAGATGAGCGCCTTCTCCCCCACCTGCAGCAGGTAGGCGTGCCGGTCGCCGATGGGGATCGAGTAGCCGCCCACCTCGCTGATCGCCTCGGTGGCGCCGTCGAACCACTCGGGGCGGTCGCGGACGACGAGCGCCGAACCCTCGACACCCCCGTTCTCCTCGTCGGCAAAGAACGCCAGCACCAGATCGCGCTCGGGCTGCCCGCCGGCGCGCAGGATGTCAGCGACCGACGTGAGGATCATGGCGTCCATGTCCTTCATGTCGACGGCACCGCGGCCCCACAGCATCCCGTCCTTCACGACACCCGCGAACGGGTCGACGCTCCAGTCGTCGGCGATCGCCGGGACCACGTCGAGGTGGCCGTGCAGCACGAGCGCGGGCTTGTCGCGGTTGCGGCCCGGAACCCGCGCCATCACGTTGGTGCGGCGCGGGAGCGGCTCGTAGAACTCGGGTGCGAGACCCAGGCTCTCGAGATAGGCGCCGACGTACTCCGCGGCCTCCCGCTCGCCGGTCGCCCGGCCCCCGCCGTGGTTCGTGGTGTCGAAGCGGATGAGATCCCGCGCGACCGCGGCGACTTCCGGGAGTCCGAGATCGGATGAGGGCATGCGCTCCAACCTACCGGTCACTCGTTTCCCGTCCGTTTCCGACTGAGGGCGCGCGACATGACGCCGGGCACGACGAAAGAAGGCCCCCTTCCGGGGGCCTTCTTCACTGTGCGCGAGGGGGGACTTGAACCCCCACGCCCTATACGGGCACTAGCACCTCAAGCTAGCGCGTCTACCTATTCCGCCACCCGCGCAGGTGGTTTTCGGTTTCGCAACCGAGGAATGACATTACCACGTCGCCGGGGGTTCAACGAATCGGGCGACGCCCGGGCGCGTCACCCCATCGTGACGCCGAACAGCAGGCCCAGGAGATAGGTCACCGCAGCGGCGCCGAAGCCGATACCGAGCTGGCGCAGCGCGCGGCGCAGCGGTGGCGCGCCCGACAGAAGCCCCACCGCCGCGCCCGTCGACATCAGCGCGATGCCGACCAGCACGAGCGCCACCACGACCGCGGTGAGGCCCGACAGGCCGAAGATCCACGGCAGGACCGGGATGATCGCGCCCGACGCGAAGAACAGGAAGCTCGACAGCGCGGCAGCCCAGGCGCTTCCCACGACCTCCTCGTGATCGGCGACGGAGATCGGTCCGGTATCGGCGCGTCCCTGGCCGAGGGCGTGCGCGGCTTCGACGACGCGGCGGGCCCGCGCGGACGCCTCCGCTTCCGGCATCCCTCGAGTCCGGTACACGAGCGCCAGCTCGTTGGCGTCGATGTCGAGGTGCGGGATCGCGCCGTCGGCGTAGTCGCTCGGCTCGGTGGCCGCGAGGAGCTCGCGCTGCGAGCGGACGGACACGAACTCCCCCGCACCCATCGAGAGTGCGCCTGCGAGCAGGCCGGCGATGCCGCTGAAGAGCACGAACTGGCTCGACACGCCGGTGGCGCCGATACCCATCACGAGCGCGAGGTTGGAGACGAGGCCGTCGTTGGCCCCGAAGACGGCGGCGCGGAACGTGCCCGACAGGCGACGGCGACCGCGGGCGGCGAGCCCGCGCACGACCTCGTGGTGGACCCGCTCGTCGGCCGCCATCGTCGGGGTGGCGGACGGCTCGTCGTCGTAGGGCGAGCGGGCCTCGGCGTTCTGGGCGAGCGCCAGCACGAAGATCGACCCGAAGCGCCGGGCCATCCACCCGAGGATGCGCGTGCGGACGTCCGCTCTGGGCAGTCGCGCCGGCTCGCTGCCCAGGAGCTCGAGCCAGTGGGCCTCGTGGCGCCCTTCGGCGTCGGCGAGGGCCAGCAGGATCTCGCGCTCCTCGCCCGATCGCCTTCCGGCGAGCTCGCGGTAGACGTGCGCCTCGGCGCGCTCGTTCACGAGGTACTGCGCCCAGCGGCGTCGATCGCGGTCGGTCGGTGCGGCGGGCGTGCTCACTCGGGCCTCCAGTCAGGGGTGCGGGACCCGACAACGGTAGCCACCGCGGTGGTCCCGCCCGCGCGAAAACCGAGGATTGCCAGCATTTCGGGGATCCGAACCTCGGCGATCCGGCCGTGTCAGGAGCGGACGCGCTTGCGCAGCACGTCGATGCGCGATTGCAGCTGGGTCACCGTCGCATGCGACACCGCCGGCCCGCCGCAGATGCGGCGCAGCTCGGCGTGCACGAGACCGTGGGGCTCGCCCGTCTGGCGGGCGTAGAGGCCGACGAGGCTGTTGAGCAGCTGGCGCTGCTCCTTCAGCGTGCGGTGCAGCGCCTGTGGCAGTGCGGGCTCCTCCTCGGGCGCCGTCGCCTCCTGCGCCTCGCGCGCGCTCCGGTGCCGCGACTGCCGCGACACCCGCGACATGAGCACGTCGTGCACCTGATCGGGCTCGAGAAGGCCCGGGATGCCCAGGAACTCCTCCTCCTCGGGGGTGCCCGGCACCGCGAGCTGCCCGAACTCCTTGCCGTCGAAGAGCACGCGGTCGAAGTGCGCAAGAGAACCCAGCGCCTGGTAGGTGAATTCCTCCTCGAGCGCATCGGACGCCTTGTCGTCCCGCTCCGCCGCGTTCATCAGGTCTTCTTCGGCGTTCCACTCGTCCTCGCCGTCGGAGTCGCGGTCGAGCGCATGGTCGCGCTGCCGCTCCATCTCGTTCGCGAGGGCGAGCAGCTGCGGAACGTTCGGCAGGAACACGCTCGCGGTCTCGCCGCGACGCCGGGCGCGCACGAAGCGACCGATGGCCTGCGCGAAGAATAGCGGGGTGGACGCGCTGGTCGCGTACACGCCGACGGCGAGCCGTGGGACGTCCACGCCCTCCGACACCATGCGCACCGCGACCATCCACCGGCTGGTCGACTTCGAGAACTCCTCGATGCGGCTCGACGCCTCGGCCTCGTCCGAGAGGACCACGGTCGGCGGCTCGCCGCTGATGTCGTGGAGGATCGCCGCATAGGCGCGGGCGGCGGTCTGATCCGTCGCGATCACCAGGCCGCCGGCATCCGGAACGTGCTCGCGCACCTCGGTGAGGCGGCGGTCGGCCGACCGCAGCACCGCGGGGATCCAGTCGCCTTCGGGGTCGAGCGCCGTGCGCCACGCCTGCGAGGTGATGTCCTTGGTGTTGTCCTGCCCGAGCTGCGCCTCCATCTCCTCGCCGGTCTTCGTGCGCCAGCGCATCTGGCCGGCGTACACCATGAAGAGCACGGGACGCACGACGCCGTCCTCGAGCGCGCGCCGGTACCCGTACGCGTAGTCGGTGCGCGAGACGCGGATGCCCTTGGCATCGGGGTGGTACTCGACGAACGGGATGGGCGCCGTGTCGCTGCGGAACGGCGTTCCGCTGAGCAGCAGCCGGCGGGTCGCCCGTGCGTAGGCCTCCCGGAGTGCATCGCCCCAGCTGAGCGCGTCGCCGCCGTGGTGGACCTCGTCGAGGATCACCAGCGTGCGCGCGTCCATCGTCAGCCGCTGATGGACGGATGCCTTGACCGCGACCTGCGCGTACGTCACGGCGACGCCGTGGTACTGACGTGCGGGCGCGAAATGCCGGTTGCTGAACGCCGGGTCGAGGCGGATGCCCACGCGGGCGGCGGCGTCGGCCCACTGCGTCTTCAGATGCTCGGTCGGCGCGACAACGACGATGCGGTTGACGACGCGCCGCCGTAGCAGCTCGCTCGCCAGACGGAGCGCGAAGGTCGTCTTGCCTGCGCCCGGGGTCGCCGCCGCGAGGAAGTCTCGGGGTCCGCCGCCGGGGCCGTCGGGGCCGTCCATCCCGAAGTAGAGGTCGAGCGCCTCGGCCTGCCAGGCGCGCAGGCGCTGCGCGGTTCCCCACGGCGCGCGCTGCGGATAGGTCGGTGACAGATGCTCGGCGGCGAAGCTGCCGATGTGGGGCTCTGCGCCGTGGGGGCCCGTGGTGAGGCGGCTGTCGGCGGGCGACTCGCTGAGGGGGTTCTCGGGGAGGACGGGCGGCGATTCGATCGTCGTTTCGTCCGTCACCGATCACACCTCCCCCGTAGACAACGAGTCACCACGATAGACGACCCGCACGACATCGGGCGTCGGGAGTCGCCCGCTCGCGGCATCCGGTGCCATGTCGCCTCGCCGCGATACCCTGGCTCTCGGTCACGAGCCGAGAACGGATGACACGGATGTCCACGAGTGAAGATCCCCGCAGCCCCTACGTCGCGAATGCCGAGCCGCACCCGTGGCGCCGCTACGTCGCGATCGGCGACTCGTTCACGGAGGGCGTGGGCGACCCCGAGCCCTCGGCCCCGAACGGATTCCGTGGCTGGGCCGACCGCGTCGCGGAGGTGCTCTCGGAGCAGGTCGACGACTTCGCGTACGCGAACCTCGCGATCCGCGGCCGCCTCATCGGTCAGATCGTCGACGAGCAGGTCGCTCCGGCCATCGCCCTCAAGCCCGACCTGGTGACCTTCTCGGCGGGCGGCAACGACGTCATCCGCCCCAACGGCGACCCCGACCACGTCGCACAGCTCTTCGAGGACGCCGTCGTGCGCCTCTCGCGCGACGGCGCGACCGTCGTGGTCTTCACAGGGATCGACACGGCGTTCACCCCGGTGTTCCGCGGCATCCGGGGCAAGGTCGCGATCTACAACGAGAACATCCGCGCGATCGCCGACAAGTACGACTGCATCGTCGCCGACCAGTGGGCGCTCAAGGAGGTGCAGGACATGCGCTTCTTCGACGACGACCGCCTGCACTACAACGCGCTCGGCCATCACGAGGTCGCGCGCATGGTGCTGCGCGCGCTCAACGTCCCGAACGACCTCCAGCCGATGCAGCCCGACCCGCTGCCGATCCGCACATGGCGGGAAGCGCGCGCGGTCGATGTCATGTGGGCGCGCGAGTACCTCGTGCCGTGGGTGCTGCGGCGCCTGCGCCACCAGTCGTCCGGCGACAACGTGAAGGCGAAGCGGCCCGACCCGCTGCCGGTGATCACCCTCGCGCCGGGGCAGGATCCCGCGGCTGGCCGCGGCGAGCAGGCCTGACGTGGCGACGCACCTCGTCACCGGCGCCGGCTCGGGCATAGGCGCGGCTCTGACCGGAATGCTCGCCGCGCGCGGCGACGAGCTCTGGCTGCTCGTGCGGGATGCCGGCCGGGCCGCGCAGCTGCGCAAGCGCTTCCCCGGCGCGCAGACCCTCGTCGGCGACCTCGCCGACCCGGCGCGCCTGTCATGGGCGTTCAGCCACCAGAGCGTGCCGCCGCAGCTCGATTCGCTGATTCACGTGGCGGGCGTGGTGGAGCTCGGCACGATCGGCGAGACGCCGGTCGTCACCTGGCAGCACCAGCTCAACGTCAACGCCGTCGCCCCCGCCGAGCTCACCCGCCTGATGCTTCCCGCCCTGCGCATCGCGCGGGGACGCGTCGTCTTCGTCAACTCGGGAGCCGGTCTGCGCGTGAGCCCCGAGTGGGGATCGTACGGTGCGAGCAAGTTCGCGGTGCGCGCCGTCGCCGACGCCCTCCGCGAGGAAGAGCGGGCGAACGGCGTGCGAGTGACGACCGTGTACCCCGGCCGCACGGCGACTCCGATGCAGGAGAAGGTGCACCAGCAGGAGGGCGCCGACTACGACGCGTCGCGGTGGATCGAGCCGGCATCCGTCGCGACGGCGATCCTGGCGGCCCTCGACCTGCCCCGTGACGCGGACCTCACCGAACTCACCGTGCGCCCGGGCGCCTGACCCCGGCGCGAGCAGGCCATCGGGTCAGCGCGCCCGCAGCTCCCACAGCGCGACCGCGCTCGCCGCGGCGACGTTGAGCGAGTCGACACCGCCGGCCATGGGGATCGTCACGACCGTGTCGGCCGCCTCGAGAGCCCGGCGCGACAGCCCGTCGCCCTCGGCGCCGAGCATCAGTGCGACGCGCTCCGGCCGGCGCGCGCTGAAGGCGTCGAGCGAGACGGCGGCGTCTGACAGCGCGAGCGCGGCGAGCTCGAAGCCCGCGTCGTGGAGCACCTGGCGGGCCTCGCCCCATTCGGGCAGCCGCGTCCAGGGGACCTGGAACACGGTGCCCATGCTCACCCGGACGCTCCGCCGATACAGCGGGTCGGCGCACCGCGGGCTCACGAGCACCGCATCGGCACCGAGTCCCGCCGCGGCGCGGAAGATGGCACCGACGTTGGTGTGGTCGACGATGTCCTCGAGCACGACGACGAGCCGGGCGTCCGCGACGACCTCGCCGAGCGACGGGAGCTCGGGCCGGTGCATCGATGCCAGCGCACCGCGGTGCACGGCGTATCCGGTGAGGGACTCGGCGATCTCCGGGGTCACGACGTACGTCGGCACCGCAGCATCCGTCACCAGTTCCTCGATGTCGGAGAGCCACTTCTCCTGCACGAGGACCGATCGGGGACGATGGCCGGCGGTGAGGGCGCGCCCGATGACCTTCGCCGACTCGGCGATGTACAGGCCGCCCTCGGGCTCGATCACGCGCCGCAACGCGACATCGGTGAGGTCGCGGTAGTCTGCGAGGCGCTTGTCGGCAGGGTCGGTGATCCGGATCGCGTGCATCGCGTCCCATCGTGGCACGGCGTTCATGCCCGAGTGCCGACCGCCGTCCAGGATCGCGCCGCCACCGTGAACGCCCCGTCGCCGAGCTCGTCGCGCAGGGCGTCTTCGAGCCGCGCGACATGCTGCTCGTCGAGCGTCGCGATATACCGGCCGGCAGGCCCGACGCCCAGCAGGAACGGGTCCCACCAGTCCGCGAAGTCCCGGAACGACACCGCGCACTCGACCACCGTCTGCGCGACATCGGCGAGACCCGCGCGCCGGAAGATGTCGACGAGCTGCCCCGATGCGGCGCCGCTCAGCCCGGCCTCTCCGCGCACCTCGGCGTCGAGTCGGCGCGCCACGCGCCAGAACGTCGAGAGCGGTCCGCCGTCGCCCGCGTGATCCCACACGCAGGCCGAGACCCGGCCGCCCGGCACCGTCACCCGGCCCATCTGGGCCACTCCTTGAATCGGATCCGACATGAAGTGGACGACCAGCTGGGCGAGCGCGGCTCCGAACTCGCCGTCGGCGAACGGCAGATGCTCCGCTTCGGCGACCCGGACGTCCACGCCCGGGCAGAGCTCCCGGGCCGCCTCGACGAACGTCGGCTCCGGATCCGCGGCGCTGACCGCCGCGGACCCGCGACGCTTCACGAGCTCGAGGGTCAGCATCCCGGGTCCGCAGCCGACGTCCAGCACACGGGCGTCCGCCGCGACGCCGTCGAGCCCCACGGTCGCGAATCCGACCGCGAGCGGGGTCGAGAACCTGCCCATGAAACGTGCGTACTGCTCGGCGCTCACGCCCCCGAAGCTGCCCACGCGCTCATCCTGGCACGCCTCACCGCCGCGTAACATCCCCGAAAACCGCGGGGCCTACACTCGACGCGAAGGGGGTGTGCCGTGACGACGATCGCGAGCGGAATGGACGCCCGGACGACGGATGCTGTGGCGCAGGCCATCGCGACGCTCTCGGGCCGGCGGATCGCCGTGCTGACGGGCGCGGGCGTCTCGACCGACTCCGGCATCCCCGATTATCGTGGTGCGGGCGCACCCGTGCGGACCCCGATGACCGTCGAGCAGTTCCTCTCCAGCGACGCGTCCCGCCGCCGCTACTGGGTGGGAAGCCACCTCGGCTGGCGGGCCTTCGCGTCTGCCGAGCCGAACCCGGGGCACCGCGCCCTGGCCGACCTGGAGGCCCGCGGAATCGCGACCGGAGTCGTCACCCAGAACGTCGACGGCCTTCACGTGCGCGCCGGCAGCCGCCGAGTGGTAGAGCTGCACGGAACGATGCGCCGCATCTTCTGCACCCATTGCGGTCAGGTCTTCGACCGGCGCGACCTCGCCCGCCGCGTCGAGGATGACAACCCGTGGCTCCGCGTGCCGGAGAACGTCCCGCTCGGGCCCGACGGCGATGTGCTCCCCGAGAGCACCGAGGGGTTCCGCATCCCGGACTGCAGCGTGTGCGGCGGCATGCTGAAGCCCGATGTCGTGTTCTTCGGGGAGTTCATCCCCGCCGAGAAGTTCCGCGAGGCCGAGCAGCTCGTTCACACGAGCGAGGCGCTCGTCGTGGCCGGGTCGTCGCTGGTGGTGAACTCCGGGATCCGGCTGCTCGAGCGGGCGCGTCGCCGCCGCCTGCCCGTCGTGATCGTGAACCGCGGAGCGACGCGGGCCGACGCCCGCGCGACGGTCAAGATCGACGCGGGCACGAGCGAGGTGCTGCGGGCGCTCGCCGACGGTCTGCCGGCTCTCGTCTGAAGCGGCTGACATCCAGGCGGCGCGGATAGGGTCGAAAGCATGACCGCCCTCACCCTGATCCGCCACGGCGAGACCGACTGGAACCGCGACCGGCGCATCCAGGGCAGCGCCGACATCCCCCTGAACGACACCGGCCGCGCGCAGGCACGTGCCACCGCCGCGCTGCTGCGCGAGCGACTCGAGGGCGCCGTGCGCGCCACGATCGTCTCGAGCGACCTCGCCCGCGCCCGCGAGACGGCGGAGATCATCGCCGCCGAGCTCGGCGTCGCGGCCCCCCGTACCTACACCGGTCTGCGCGAGCGTTCATACGGCGAGGCCGAGGGGGTCGGCATCGAGGAGTTCCGCACCCGCTGGGGCGATTGGTACACCGCGGAGGTACCCGGCGCCGAGCCGTGGGCCGATCTGCGCACCCGCGCCATCGCGGCCCTGGGCGCTGTGGTGCGGGAGCACCGCCGTGCGACCGCGCCGGAGGCCGCCTCGCTCATCGTGGTGAGCCACGGCGCGCTGATCCGTGAAGTGATGCGACACGCGACCGCCGGCGAGCTGCCGCGGGAGGGTGAGCGTCTGGCCAACGGCGCCACGCACGACTTCGTCTTCGAGCGCGATCACCTGCGCCTCGTGACCTACGCGGGGCTCGTCGCCTAGGCTCGCGATCCCGTTCGCCAGGCCTCGCCCTCAGTCCTCGGCGCGTGCCAGCACGCCCCGCGCGTGGCGCAGCACCGGCTCGTCGACCATCCGCCCGTCGTACGAGAACACGCCGCGCTCGCCGTCCGCCGCCGCGAGGACGGCACGCGCCCACGCGACGGTCTTCTCGTCGGGACGGTAGGCGGCACGGATGACGGCCACCTGACTCGGGTGGATGCACGCGGTGGCGCGGAAGCCGGATGCCGCGGCATCCGCCGCCTCGATGGCCAGGCGCTTCGTGTCGTCGATGTCGAGGTGCACGGCGTCGATCGCCGCCTTGCCGCGGGCGCCGGCCGCGAGCAGCACGCGCGAGCGTGCGTAGCGCGCGATGTCGCGGTAGCGGCCGTTGGGCTTGCGGCTGGAGGTCCCGCCGATGCTCGCGACCAGATCCTCCGCGCCCCACATCAGTGCGACGACGTTGTCGAGGGCGGCGATGCGGTCCGCCTGCGCGACGCCCTTCGCCGTCTCGCAGAGGGCGACGACCTCGAACCGGGCGTCGATGCGCCCGATGCGCTTCGGCGACTCGGACTTCGCGACCATGATGCGCCGGTAGTCCGTCTGCGACAGCGTCGCGAGGTCGGCGATGAATGCGTCGGTCTGGGGCGGGTTCACCCGCACGATGACCCGGGCGGGGTCGAGCTCGGACTCGATGAGGTGCCCTCGCGCGGCGACCTTGTCGGCGGGCGCGACCGCATCCTCGAGGTCCAGGATCACCGCGTCGGCGCGGTCGAACGCCTTCGCGTGGCGTTCGGGCCGGTCCGCGGGGCAGAACAGCAGTGCGGGGCCCAGGTCGAAGCTCACGACGCCTCCTCAGGGGTGTGTGGTCCGCACCACATGAGTGCGGTTCGGGTGGCGAGGGCGACGACCTCGCCACGCTGGTTGCGACCGGTGTGCCGCAGGGTCACGATTCCCTGTCCGGGTCGCGAGGCCGAGAGCCGTTTGTCGAGCACCTCGGTCTCCGTGTAGAGCGTGTCACCGTGGAACAGTGGCGCCGGGAACGACACGTCGGTCAGGCCGAGCTGGGCGACCAGCGTCCCCTGCGTCATCTGCGACACGGACGCCCCGACCATCGTCGCCAGGGTCCACATCGAGTTCATGAGGCGCTGGCCGAACGGCTGCGACTCGGAGAACGCGGCATCCAGGTGCAGGGCCTGCGTGTTCATCGTGATCGACGAGAACAGCACGTTGTCGGCCTCGGTCGCCGTGCGGCCGGGTCGGTGGAGGTACCTCGCGCCGATGTCGAGCTCGTCGTAGTAGAGCCCACGCTGCACGATCTCGCGGCCCCGGCCGGCGGTGTCGTTGGCGGAGGCGTCGGGGGTCACATCTGTCACGCTACCCTCACGCCACGCCGAGCGCCCGCGCGATCACCAGCAGCTGCACCTCGTTCGTCCCCTCTCCGATCTCGAGGATCTTCGAGTCGCGGTAGTGCCGCGCGACGGGGTATTCGTTCATGAAACCGTTGCCGCCGAAGATCTGGGTCGCGTCGCGGGCGTTGTCCATGGCCGCATCGCTCGCGGTGAGCTTCGCCATCGCCGCCTGCGTCTTGAAGGGCTTTCCGGCATCTCGCAGGCGCGCCGCGTGGTGCCACGCGAGCCGCGCGACGTGCACGCGCTGCTGCATGCGGGCGAGGAGGAATTGGATCCCCTGCCGCGTGGAGAGCGCGTCGCCGAAGACGGTCCGCTTCTGGGCATAGTCGACAGCGGCATCGAGGCATCCCTCCGCGGCTCCCGTCGCGAGCGCGGCGATCGCGATGCGTCCTTCGTCGAGGATGTGGAGGAAGTTCGCGAACCCGCGACCCTCGGTGCCGAGCAGGTTCGCCGCGGGCACCCGCACGTCCTGGAACGTGAGCGGGTGCGTGTCGGACGCTCGCCAGCCGACCTTGTCGTAGCCCCGCTCGACGGTGAAGCCGGGCGTCCCGTGGGGCACGATGATCGTCGAGATCTCCTTGCGGCCGTCGGTCTCGCCCGTGACCGCGGTGACGGTGACGAATCGGGTGATGTCGGTGCCCGAGTTGGTGATGAACTGCTTCGAGCCGTTGATGACCCACTCGTCGCCGTCCCGGCGCGCGGTGGTGCGGGTGGCGCCGGCATCGGATCCCGCCTCCGGCTCGGTGAGCCCGAAGGCGGCGAGCGCGGTGCCGGCGAGGAGGTCGGGCAGGAGCTCCTGCTTCTGGTCGTCGGTCCCGAAACGGAACACCGGCATCGCGCCGAGGCTCACGCCTGCCTCGAGCGTGATCGCGAGGGACTGGTCGACGCGGCCGAGCGCCTCGATCGCGAGGCACAGGGCGAAATAGTCGCCGCCCTGCCCGCCGTACTCCTCGGGGAACGGCAGGCCGAACAGCCCCAGCTCCCCCATCTGCGCCACGACGTCCATCGGGAGGGTGTGCGTGCGGTCCGCCTCGTACGAGACGGGCGCGACGACCTCGTCGGCGAACTGCCGCACCAGGGCCGCCAGCTCGCGCTCTTCGTCGGTGAGGTCGTAGGTGTCGTAGCTGTCCATTGCTGCCCCTCGGGTGTCAGGCGGTCGGCGCGGGAGCCTCGTGGGCGTCCGCGGTGGAGTCGTGGGAGGAATCGGATGCGGCGGCCGGCGCATCGACCGGCGATACGTGCGCGAGCACCTGGTCGCGGCGCACCTGTTCGCCGGCGGCGACGTCGACGCGAACGACGCCGCCGTGCGGGGCGAGGACGGGGTGCTCCATCTTCATCGCCTCGATCGTGACGATGCGGTCGCCTGTCGCGACCGTGGCGCCGTCCGCCACGTGCACCGCGACGACGGCGCCCGGCATCGGGGCGCGCAGTGCGGGATCGGATGCCGCGGCCGAACGCTCGCGGGCCGCCAGGCGTCGCTGCATCGCAGCCCGGCGACCGAGGGGGCGAAGGCGATGCGTCGCCCCGTCGACGTGCACCCAGACCCATCCGTCGGCGTCGAGCGCGTCGATCGCGCCGTCGAGCGCATGGCCCGCGGGCGGGGCGGGCACCGGCAGCACGTCGCCGTCCGCAGTCTCGACCGCGACCGTGCGCGCGACCGGAGCCTCACCGGAGCGCCAGCCCGTGCCCGCGCGCCACAGCGGGCTCGCCCGCCGCTCGGCCGCGGGTGGCGTTGCCGCCATCAGATCGGCGGAGATGGCGGCGACATCCAGTGCGGCAGCGGAGGCCTCCCCACTCGTGTACGGCGGCATCCGGTCGATGAGCCCGGTGTCCATGTCTCCGGTCTGCACGCCGTCCTCGGCGACGAGCGCCCGCAGGAAGCCGATGTTGGTGTCGATCCCGAGCACCACCGTATCGGCGAGCGCCTCGTCGAGCCGGGCGAGCGCCTCCACGCGGTCGGAGCCGTGCGCGATGACCTTCGCGATCATCGGGTCGTAGTCCGCCGTCACAGCGCTCCCGGTCTCGACGGCGGAGTCCGTGCGGACCCCCGGGGCGCCCCGCCACACCAGCACTTCCCCGGTCGCGGGGAGGAAGCCCCGCTCGGGAGCCTCGGCATACACCCGCGCCTCGATCGCGTGGCCGACGAGACGCACGTCGTCCTGCGAGAACCGCAGCGGCTCCCCCGCGGCGATCCGCAGCTGCTGCTCGACGAGATCGAAGCCGGTCACGAGCTCGGTGACCGGGTGCTCGACCTGGAGGCGCGTGTTCATCTCGATGAAGAAGAACTCGTCGGGCCGTGAGGCGGCGACCAGGAACTCGACCGTGCCCGCTCCCCGATAGTCGACGGACGCCGCGGCCGCGCACGCCGCCGCGCCCAGGCGCTCGCGAGTGCGCGCGTCGATCGCGGGCGACGGCGCCTCCTCGATCACCTTCTGGTGGCGGCGCTGCAGCGTGCACTCGCGCTCGCCGAGATGGACGACCGTCCCGTGCGCGTCGGCGAGCACCTGCACCTCGATGTGGCGCGGGCGCTCGATGAGCCGTTCGAGCAGGAGCGTGTCGTCGCCGAACGCGGCCGAGGCGACGCGGCGGGCGGTCGCGAGGGCTTCCGGCAGCTCCGCGGCCGACCGAACCACCTGCATGCCCTTGCCGCCTCCGCCGGCCGACGGCTTCACCAGCAGGGGGAAGCCGGCGCGCTCGGCGGACGCCGAGATCTCAGCATCCGTCATCCCCGCCGCGCTGAAGCCGGGCACCGTCGGCACTCCGTGGGACGCGACGTGCTCTTTGGCGCGGATCTTGTCGCCCATGATCTCGAGCGCGCGTTCGCCGGGACCGATGAAGACGATGCCCGCCTCGGCGCACGCACGGGCGAAGGCGACGTTCTCGGACAGGAAGCCGTAGCCGGGGTGAACGGCCTGAGCGCCGCTCGTGACGGCCGCCGCGACGACCGCGCCGATGTCGAGGTAGGACTGCGCGGCCGCGCCGGGGCCGATGCGGACGGCCTCGTCGGCCTCGCGCACGTGCGGCGCGTCGGCGTCCGCGTCGCTGTAGACGGCGACCGATCGCATGCCGAGACGTCGGAGCGTGCGGATCACGCGGCGGGCGATCTCGCCGCGGTTGGCGACGAGGACGGTGTCGAACCCGTCGGCGGGTTCAGGCAGCGGGAAGAACATCGCGGTCACATTCTGAAGACGCCGAAGCGCGGTTCGGGCAGAGGGGTGCGCGAGACGACGTCGAGCGCGAGGCCGAGGAGGTGGCGCGTGTCGAGAGGGTCGACGACGCCGTCGTCCCACAGCCGCGCCGTCGCGTAGTACGGGTCGCCCTGCTCCTCGTACCGCGCGCGGATCGGCGCCTCGAAGGCCGCCTGCGCGTCGGCCGACCACTCGTCGCCGCGCACCTCGAGCTGGTCGCGCTTGACGGTCGAGAGCACCGAGGCGGCCTGGCTGCCGCCCATCACCGAAATCCGGCTCGCCGGCCACGTCCACAGGAACCGCGGGGAGTACGCGCGACCGCACATGGAGTAGTTGCCGGCGCCGAACGACCCCCCGATGATGATGGTGAGCTTGGGCACACGCGTGGTGGCGACGGCGGTGACCATCTTGGCGCCGTCCTTCGCGATGCCGCCCGCCTCGGCATCCCGGCCGACCATGAAACCCGAGATGTTCTGCAGGAACAGCAGCGGCACGCCGCGCTGGTCGCACAGCTCGATGAAGTGGGCGCCCTTCTGCGCCGACTCGCTGAACAGGACGCCGTTGTTCGCGATGATGCCGACCGGGTGGCCGTGGATGCGCGCGAACCCGGTGACCAGCGTGTCGCCGTACTCGCGCTTGAACTCGTGCAGCTCGCTGCCGTCGACGAGGCGTGCGATGACCTCGCGCACGTCG
Source organism: Microbacterium ureisolvens (assembly GCF_019511645.1). GTDB lineage: Bacteria > Actinomycetota > Actinomycetes > Actinomycetales > Microbacteriaceae > Microbacterium > Microbacterium ureisolvens_A. The sequence goes on from NZ_JAEUAX010000001.1 coordinate 635,811, forward strand.
TAGGGCTGGTTCACGTCGACCGGTACGACACCGTACAGATCGCATGCCGCCACCGCCGGTTCGACGGTCGGTACGACGTCCCACGAGGGCTCGGCCGGCGCGGGCAGGGTCGCCACGATGTCGCGCACGATCTCCAGGGCGTGCTCGTCGTCCTCCGCGAGGTGGTCCACGACGCCGGAGCGGCGGGCGTGCAGCTCTCCCCCGCCGAGCTCCTCGGCTGTCACGACCTCGCCGATGGCCGCCTTCACGAGCGGCGGTCCGCCGAGGAAGATCGTGCCCTGGTCGCGCACGATCACGGTCTCGTCGCTCATCGCGGGCACGTAGGCGCCGCCCGCGGTGCACGAGCCGAGCACGGCCGCGATCTGCGGGATGCCGGCGGCGGACAGCCGGGCCTGGTTGAAGAAGATGCGGCCGAAGTGGTCACGGTCGGGGAAGACCTCGTCCTGCATCGGCAGGAACGCTCCCCCGGAATCGACGAGGTAGACGCACGGCAGTCGGTTCTCGAGCGCGATCTCCTGCGCCCGCAGGTGCTTCTTGACGGTCAGCGGATAGTACGTTCCGCCCTTCACCGTCGCGTCGTTGCACACCACCATCACGTGACGGCCGTGCACCAGCCCGATTCCGGCGATCACGCCCGCGGCGGGGGCGTCGCCGTCATAGAGGCCCTCGGCGGCGAGCGGCGCGATCTCGATGAACGGGCTCCCCTCGTCCAGCAGGCGAGTGACCCGATCCCGCGGGAGCAGCTTGCCGCGCGCGACGTGCCGCTCCCGGGCCGCAGCGGGTCCGCCGACGGATGCTGCGGCCAGCCGCTCGCGCAGCCTCTCGGCCAGTTCCCGCTGGGCGTCGCGCGTGCGCGCGAAGGTCTCGTCGTGCACTGCGGCCGTGCTCAGCACGCTCATCCGGATCTCCCGCGCATCTTCCTCGACGTCACGATCGGATCACGTCCGTTGTCGGGACGCGATCGGATTGGTTAGTGTTCACTAACTGAGCTTCAGGTTAGCGAGCCTTAACTGGATTTACAAGCGGAGCAGAAGATGACGAACGGTGTCACCGACCGCGATCGTGCCAAGGCCGACCGCCACGCGGCGATCCTGCACGAGGCCGCCGTGCTCTTCGCAGAACGCGGGTTCAGCGGCGTCAGCCTCGAAGACATCGGCGGCGCGGTCGGGGTCAGCGGTCCCGCGCTGTACCGCCACTTCGCCAACAAGCAGGCGCTGCTCGGCGCCATCCTCGTCGAGGTGAGCGAGCGGCTCCTCGCGGGAGGGCGCAGCGTGCTGTCGTCCCACCATGATGCCGACGAGCAGCTGGACGCGATCATCGCCTTCCACGTGGAGTTCGCGCTGCGCGACGCCGATGTGATCCGCGTCCAGGATCGCGACCTCGCGAGCCTCAGCGATGACGACCGCCACACGGTGCGGCGCCTGCAGCGGGAGTACGTCGAGGTATGGATCGGCATCCTCTCCGCCGTACACCCCGAGCGCGACGAGGACGACCTCCGAGTGCGCGCGCACGCGTGCTTCGGCCTCATCAACTCCACGCCTCACACCGTGCGGGCCTCGCGGTCGCGGCCCGGCGAGCGCGATGTGCGCGGCATCCTGCGCACGATGGCCCGTGCCTGCCTCACCGCCTGACAGGGCGAGGGCCTAGTCTGGACGGACCATGACGGGGCATGGCCCGCACGACGACGCCGGGGCGGGGCGCGTCGACGGCACCGAGACGTCCGGCGACTCCCGCGCGCCTCGATCGGGCGAAGCGAACTCGCGGCGCGACTTCCTGAAGCTCGGCGGCGTCGCCGCCGCCGGCCTGATCGTGGGTGGCGCGGCGGGCGCCGCGGCCGGCGCGTCCATCGGCCACACGATCGGATACCGCGAGGGGTCGGTCGACCTCGCCGCCCTGCCGCCGCGCTCGGAGCCCGGATTCGACCACATCGTCGTCCTCATGGGCGAGAACCGATCCTTCGACAACCTCCTGGGCTGGCTGTACACGCCCGACGACCTGCCGGACGGCACCACCTTCGATGGACTCGCCTTCGGCGACTACGCCAACACCGCCCCCTCCGGCGAGCGCGTCGCGGTGCATGCGTACTCGGGGCCCACCGACGACGTGATGGCGCGGCCCGACCCGGATCCCGGCGAAGAGTTCCCGCACGTCAACACGCAGCTGTTCGGCGTCGTCGACCCGAAGGACAACGCCGCGAGCCAGGTGGGCGACATGGTCGCACCGTTCAACGCCCCGCCGTCCGGCTCCCCACCGACGATGGAGGGCTTTCTCCACGACTACTGGAACAACCTGACGCGGCTCCGCCACGGCAAGGAGCCCACGATCGAGGAGGCGTCGCACATCATGGGCGGCTTCTCCCCCGAGCAGCTCCCCGTGCTGTCGACCCTCGCGAGGGGATTCGCGGTCTTCGACGCGTGGTTCGCGGCGGTGCCGTCGCAGACCTACTGCAACCGGTCGTTCTTCCACGCCTCGACATCCCACGGCTTCGTCACCAACAAGCACGGCGGCGGCTACGACAAGTGGCTCGACGCGGCTCCCACGCCCACGATCTTCAACCGGCTCGAGGACGCCGGCATCCCGTGGAAGGTGTACTTCGACGAGATGCAGCTGGTGTCGCTCACGGGGATCCTGCACGCGCCGGTGCTGGAGCAGTACTGGCGGACGGGGCGCTTCGGGCACATGACCGAGTTCTTCGAGGAGGCGAAGGCGGGCACGCTCCCGGCCTACGCGTTCATCGAGCCGCGGCTCGTCTACAACCACAACGACTTCCACCCGCCGTTCGGCGCATTGCGCGAGAGCGAGGTCGACGGCGCCGTCGTGGTGGATTCCGCCGTGTCGGACGTGCGGGCCGGTGAGAAGCTCGTCGCCGACGTCTACGACGCGATCAAGGCGAGCGCGACGCCGGACGGATCCAACGCGATGAACACGCTGCTGCTCATCACGTTCGACGAGCACGGCGGGACGTACGACCACGTTCCCCCGCCGGCCGCGACCCCGCCCGTCGCCGACGATGAGCCGGGCGAGATGGGATTCGCGTTCGACCGGCTCGGTGTCCGCGTCCCGGCGATCGCGGTGTCGGCCTACACGCGTGCCGGCACCATCGTGCACGACGAGATGCATCACGCTGCGGTCGCCGCGACGCTCGCGCGGCTGCACGGGCTGAGCCCGCTGACGCGGAGGGACGCCGAGGCGCGCGACCTCTTCTCGATCGTGAACCTCGACACGCCGCGCGATGCGGCGACGTGGCCGGTGGTGCACCCGATGTACGTGCCTCCCAACCCCGCCGAGGACGAGCTGACCGACCTCAAGGACGGTCCCCACAGGAACAAGCCCCTCAGCCCGCCCGGACGCGGCCTGCTGGGGCTGCTTCTGGCGCGATACGCGGCGGCCGGCGCCCAGGAGCCGGAGACCTACGCCGAGGCGTACGAAGTGCTGCAGAAGCACGGCCTCGGCCTGTTCTACCCGAAGAAGGATTGATCGGCCGGCCCCGGAGTGCCGGCCGATCAGCGGCCTTCTCAGCGCAGCAGCATCGCCCGCCCGGGCTCGCGGAGGACGTCCGCGACGTCGACGAGGAACCGCGACCCCTGCTCGCCGTCGACCAGCCGGTGGTCGAACGACAGCGCGAGCGTCATCACGTCACGCAGCGCGATCTCGCCGCGGTGCTCCCACGGCTGGCGCCGCACCGCGCCGAGGGCGAGGATGCCCGCCTCTCCGGGGTTGATGATCGGCGTTCCCGCGTCGACGCCGAACACGCCGACGTTGGTGATCGAGAACGTGCCGCCCATCATGTCGGCCGGGGCCGTCTTGCCCGCGCGCGCGGTCTCCGCGAGCGCGCGGATGGCGTCGGCCAGTTCGACCAGGGTGAGCTCCTGGGCGTCCCGGATGTTGGGCACGATCAGACCGCGGCCGGTCGCCGCGGCGATGCCGAGGTTCACGTAGTGGTGCTCGACGATCTCGCCCGCCGCGTCGTCCCATCTCGAGTTGAGACCCGGGTGGCGACTCAGCGCGAGGCACACCGCCTTCGCGGCGACGGCCATGATCCCGATCCGGTGCTCCTGCAGGTCACGGTCGCCCTTCAGCGATGCGATGAGCTCGCTGGTGGCGGTCACGTCGACGGTCAGGAACGTGGTGACGTGCGGCGCGCTGAAGGCGCTGCGCACCATGGCGTCGGCCGTCATGCGCCGCACCCCTCGGATGGGAGTGCGCGTCGTGCGATCGCCCGCGACGGCCGGCACCGGCATCTCGAACGCCTCGACGGGCTCGGGCGAGGCGGCTGCGGTCGTCGCGGCACCCACCCGCGTCGCGTACGCCTCGACGTCGGCCCGGGTGATCACGCCGGACGCCCCGCTCGCCTCGACGAGCGCGAGGTCGATGCCCAGCTGCTTCGCGAACCGCCGCACCGGCGGCGTCGAACGCGGGCGCTCGACCGGACGCTCGACGACGTCCGCGAACTGGATCGCGTCGTGCGGTGCCGCCTCGAGGACGGCGGTGTCGGATGCTGCGGCCACCGCGCCCGCGACACGGGCGCGGCGCTGCGGGCGCCCGGCCCCCGTCGGTGCGGCGCCGTAGCCCACGAGGTTGGGCTCGGACCTCGCCGGTCCAGCCGGCGCGCTCGTGGCGACCTCGGGGGCGGAGGCCTGCGACTCGGCGGCGGGCGCCGGGGGCGCAGCATCCGTTCCGCCGATGTCGAAGGAGATCAGCACCGAACCGACCGCGACGATGTCGCCCGCCTCGGCGTGCAGCGCCGTGACGGTGCCGGCATAGGGCGACGGCAGCTCGACGACGGCCTTCGCGGTCTCGACCTCGGCGATCGTCTGGTTGAGTGCGACGGTGTCGCCCACGGCGACGAGCCACTGCACGAGCTCGGCTTCGGGAAGGCCCTCGCCGAGGTCGGGGAGACGGAAGTCCTGCGCCATCAGTCCAGCACCCCGCTCAGGCTGTTCGGCCGGTCCATCACGCGGTCGACGGCGTCTAGGATGCGGTCGAGGTCGGGCAGATGGTGCTTCTCGAGCTTCGCCGGCGGGTATGGGATGTCATGCCCGGTGACGCGCTGAGGCGCCGCCTCGAGGTAGTTGAAGCAGCGCTCGGTGACGCTCGCGACGAGCTCGGCCCCGACGCCCGCCTCGCGCGCGGCCTCATGGGTGACCACGACCCGCCCCGTCTTGCGCACCGACGCCGTCACCGTGCGGTAGTCCACCGGCGAGATCGAGCGCAGGTCGATGACCTCGATCGAGACGCCGTCGTCCTCGGCGGCGGTCGCGGCGTCCAGCGCCGTCAGCACCTGCGAGCCGTAGGTCAGGAGCGTGACGTCGCTGCCCTCCCGAGCCACGCGGGCGAGCCCCATCGGCGGGGCGTCCGCGAGCTGGACGTCGAGGTCGACTTCGCCCTTGGTGTGGTAGAGCCGCTTCGGCTCGAAGTAGACCACGGGGTCGTCGGACGCGATCGCCTGCCGCAGCATGACGTAGGCGTCCTGCGGGTTCGACACCGCGATAACGCGCAGGCCGGACGTGTGCACGAAGTACGCCTCGGGTGACTCCGAGTGATGCTCGGCGGCGCCGACCCCGCCGGCCCACGGGATGCGGATCGTGATCGGCATCTTCACGTTGCCGCGCGTGCGGTAGTGCAGTTTCGCCACCTGGCACACGATCTGGTCGAAGGCGGGGTACACGAAGCCGTCGAACTGGATCTCGACGACGGGCCGATAGCCGCGGAACGCGAGGCCCACGGCGGTGCCCATGATGCCGGCCTCGGCGAGCGGAGTGTCGATGACGCGCTGCGCGCCGAACTGGTCGAGCAGGCCGTCGGTGATGCGGAACACCCCGCCGAGCTTGCCGATGTCCTCCCCCATGACGAGGACCTTGTCGTCGTCCGCCATCGCGCGGCGGATTCCCTCGTTGATGGCCTTGGCCATCGTCAACTGCGTCATCGTCACGCCCCCTCGGCCACCGGTGCGAACCCGTCGAGGTACGCGCCGAACCACTCGCGCTGCTCGGCGAGGCCCGAGTGGGGCTCCGCGTAGACGTTGTCGAGCACCGTGAGCGGGTCGCGGGTCTTCGCCGTCATCGCCGCCTCGCGCACGGCGGCCGCCAGCGCGTCGGCGTCCGCCTCGACGCTCGCGACGAACGCCTCGTCGAACTCGCCGCGGGACCGCAGCAGGGCCTCGACACGCGCGATGGGGTCGCGGCGCCGCCACGCCTCGACCTCGTCCTTGTCGCGGTATCGGGTCGGGTCGTCGGACGTCGTGTGCGGACCCATGCGGTACGTGACCGCCTCGATGAACGCGGGCCCGTTGCCGCGGCGAGCGTTGTCGAGCGCCCAGCGCATCGCGGCGAAGCAGGCGAGCACGTCGTTGCCGTCGACGCGCATGCTCGGGATGCCGAAGCCCGGCGCCCGCCCGGCGATCGGGAACTTCGCCTGCACCGTGACGGGCTCCGAGATCGCCCACTGGTTGTTGGTGCACACGAACACGACGGGTGCGCGGAAGGACGAGGCGAAGACCATCGCCTCGTTGACGTCGCCCTGGCTGGAGGCGCCGTCGCCGAAGTACGCCACCGAGACCTGGTCGGTGCCGTCACGCTGCACGCCCATCGCGTAGCCGACCGCGTGCAGCGCCTGCGCGCCGATGATGATCTGCTGCGTCGCCGTGTTGATGTCGTAGGGGTTGTAGGTCGAGTGCTCCTCGCCGCGCCAGGCGAGCACGAAGTCCGCGGGCTTGCCCCCGCGGGCGTAGACCACGCCGGTCTCGCGGTAGCTCGGGAAGGCGAAGTCGTCGGCGCGGAGGGCGCGGGCGGTGCCGATCTGGGTCGCCTCCTGCCCCTGGCACGGCGGCCACAGGCCCAGCTGGCCCTGCCGCTGCAGGGCGACGCCCTCGGTGTCGACACGCCGCAGGAGCACCATGTCGCGGTACAGACCGCGCAGTGTCGCGGCGTCGACGTCGATCACCCAGCGATCGAGCTCGGAGTCGGCGATGCGCTCGCCGTCGGGGGTCAGCAGCCGTGCGACATCATCGATGTCGGTGGCGAGATCCGCTGTGGGTGTCAGGGTGTGCGTCATCGTCATCACTCCTCTTGCCGGCCCCCTCGTGAGGGGCCGCTTGGCGTGTGCCGGCCTCGTCGCCGACTGCTTCAACGGTACGTCCGCATCGCACCTCGCTCAAGCATTCGAAGACTTCTTGAGCATGTTGACAACTCGTGGCTACCAAATGCGTGCTAACGTTTCGCACTATGAGTGCCCTGGATCACGTCGACCTCGAGCTGCTCGCAGCGCTCTCCGCCGACCCCCGCGCGACCGTCGTCGCACTCGCCGAACGGCTCGGCCTCTCGCGCAACACCGTCCAGGCGCGCATGTCGCGACTGGAGAAGGCGGGGGTCTTCCTGTCGTACGAGCGAGCCATCTCGTCTGCCTCACTCGGGTTCCCGATCGAGGCCTTCATCAGCGTCATCGTGCGGCAGGCCGACCTGCCCCGCATCGCCGTCGAACTCGCCCGCGTCCCCGAGGTCGTCCAGGCTCACGGCCTGTCCGGTCAGGTGGATCTGCTGGTTCGGGTCGCGTGCCGCGACACCCAGCACCTCTTCGACACCGACGCCCGCATCCTCGCGATCGAGGGCGTCGAGCGCACGGAGACCTCTCTGGTCATGGGCGAGGTCATCGCCCACCGCGTGACTCCGCTCATGGAGCTGGCACGACGGGAGTCGTAGCCGCCGGCCCCTTGGGGTTGCCCGTCGATGCGGCGTCGGCGCGCACCAGCACCACGCCCACGAGGATCAGTGCGCCGCCGGCGAACTGAACGGGTGCGGGCACCTCGGCGAGGAAGATCCACGCGAACATCAGGGCGAACAGCACTTCCGACAGCCCGACGAACGAGGCCACGCGCGAGCCGATGCGCGGGACCGCCATCACTCCCAGCGCGTAGCCGAGCGTCGTCGCGATCGCGGCGACCCAGCCGAGCGGCATCCACCACGGAACCTCCACGCCGGCGAGCACCACGTCGACGGCAGGAGCGTCGAACGGCATGATCCCGGTGAGGCACAGCACGCCCATGACGATCGCACCGGTGATGAGACCACTCGCGGCCAGTGCGAGCGGGGGCAGGTCGTCGCCGGCTCGCTCCGAGATCACGAAATAGGCGCACACGCACACGGCTGCGGCGAGGGCGAGCAGGGTTCCGATCAGGTCGAACGAAGCGCCCGAGATGTCGACGACGAGCACCAGCCCGACCATCGCCACCGCGGACCCCCACAGCACGAGCGCCGACGGCGCCTTGCGCGTGCGCACCCACACGGCCGCGACGAGCATCACCGGGGCGAGGTACTGGATCAGCAGGGCCACGGCCACGGGCATCCGCTGCATCGCCGAGAAGAAGAAGAGCTGGCAGCCGAGGACCGGCATCAGCCCGAACCCGACGATGAGTCGCCAGTGGCGCTTCAGGAAGCCGCGCTGCCGCTTCATCGCCAGCAACAGCGCCGGGGAGAGCACCAGACCTGCGACTCCCATGCGCACGAGCAGCGCCGCCCCCAGCGACCAGCCGGCCTCGAGGAGCGGCTTCACGAAGGGTCCGCTCGACGAGAACGCCAAGGCCGAGGCGACACCCATCAGCAGTCCGGTGGTGCGCATGCGCGCACTCGTGGCGAACGCCGCGCTCGGGGCGATGACGGGAAGTGACGCGGTCGAGGCGGTCATGGGCGGCATCCGGCTGTCAGGGGTGAAGACTGCTTACACTGGTGACAGTAGCCGAACGGCATGTCAGGAGTCAACGTGGTTTTCATTCATGACACGCAGCAGAATCTGCGCGCCGCGTCGTACCTCGTCAACACGATGCCCGGCTTCGACGGCGAGGACACCCTGGCGACCCTCGAGGACTTCGACGACTACCTCCGGGTCAATCCCTACACCGGCACGATCCGTCGCGACGAGGAGGAGCTGGCGGCCGTCCGCGCGGTGCGTCCGCGCCTGCGCCAGCTGTGGGAGGTCGACCGCGAGGGAGCGGTCCCGTTGGTCAACGAGATGCTCCGCGACGGTCGGGCGCTCCCCCGGCTCGTGATCCATGACGACTTCGACTGGCACATCCACGCCACGAGCGACGACGCGCCCCTCGCGACCCGCATCCTCGTGGAGGCGGCGCTGGCGTTCGTGGACGTCATCCGCGCCGACGAGTACGGCCGCGTGCGCGTCTGCGCGGCCGACGACTGCGACGGCGTGTACGTCGACTTCTCGAAGAACGGCTCGAAGCGCTACTGCGACACCGGCAACTGCGGCAACCGCATGAACGTCAACGCGTACCGGCGTCGGAAGGCGCGAGAAACCGCGTGATGGCGTCGGCCGCGGCTGCCGGCGTCTCGTAGTGGATGAGGTGGCCGACGTCGGGGATCTCCACGAGATCCGCGTGCGGGAACATCGTCGCGAGTTCCCGCTCGGCCTCGATGGGCGTGATGTCGTCCTTGACGGCGGCGACCAGCAGCGTCGGCTGCGCGATGCGCGGGGCGAACGCGCGCACGTCGTTCGAAACCGACGCGATGAACGCGTCGTGCAGCACGTCACGGTCCGCGAAGCGCGAGAAGTACGTGTCGTGCTGATCATGCACGAATCGGCGGATGCCGGAATCCTTGGTCTTCGCCATCGAGACGCTCATCACCCGCACGATGAGTCCGTTGCGCAGCAGCGCCTCGCCCAGGCTCTTCGGCAGCTTCGCGCCGGCCCAGTAGTAGAAGACCGCGAGCCTTGTGAGGATGCCGCGCGGACCTTCGAGCGCCGGAGCGCCGATCGGGTTCACGAGGATCACGCGCGGTGTCTCGAGGCCGTCGGCGACGGCCGCCGACACGACGATCGAGCCGAACGAGTGGCCGAGGATCACAGGGGCGGGAGCCACCGCCGCGGCGAACGCGCGCAGCCAGTCGGCGTACAGCTCGAGGTCGTGGGTGCGTCCGGGAACGGGCGGCGTCTCGCCGAAGCCGGGAAGGTCGGGCGAGATCACCCGCACGCCAGGCAGATGCGCGACCACGGGCTCGAGCCCGTGGTGCTCGCCACGGAAGCCGTGCACCGCGACGATGGTCGTCTCGGCGTCCGAGGGTCCGTATACCCAGTACGCCGTCGTGCCGCCGAGCACACGGACCTCGCGCCGCTCGACGCGGATCTCGTCGAGGAGGGGGGCGTACGGGTTCGGTGCGGTCACCCGTCGAGTCTACGAGGACTCCCCCGGGCTCGGCTGTGCGCGGAGCGCCTCCGGCCGGATGTCGGAGGCGGCACATACCGTGAACGGCATGAATCGCCCGCATTCCGAACAGCTGCCGCTGTGGGATGTGCCGGACTGGGTGCGCATGGTCGGCGTCTTCGACCTCGAGACCACGGGCATCGACGTCACCGCCGACCGCATCGTGACGGCGCATGTGGGTCTGCTCGACGCCTCGGGCGGCGTCATCCGTGCGCGCGACTGGCTCGCCGATCCGGGCGTCGAGATCCCCCAGGGCGCGAGTGCGATCCACGGCATCTCCACCGAGCACGCGCGTACGAACGGCCGGCCCGCCGCCGCCGTCGTGGCTGAAGTGGTCACGGCTGTGAGCGCACTGCTCGACGCGGGCATCCCGGTCGTCGCGTACAACGCACCGTTCGACTTCTCGCTGCTGAAGTACGAGTCGGTGCGGTACGGCATCACGCCGATCGAGAACCCCTCGCCCGTCATCGACCCCCTCGTGGTCGACAAGGCGTACGACCGCTGGCGCAAGGGCAAGCGCACACTCGAGGTGGTCGCGGCCCACTACGCCGTGCGGCTGGAGTCCGCGCACGAGGCGTCGGCCGACGCCGTCGCGGCGGGCCGCGTCGCCCAGGCGCTCGCCGAGCGCTTCGCGCCGTGGCTGCCCGAGACCGTGCACGAACTCCACACCCGCCAGATCGGCTGGGCGAGGGCCCAGGCCGAGAGCCTGACCGAGTACTTCATCCGGATCGGCCGTATCGACCCCGACGAGAGGCTCGACGGGCGCTGGCCGATCCGCTGAGCTCGGCGCGGCGCGAAACGCAGAAGGCCCCGCCGAAGCGGGGCCTTCCGGGGTGGCTGCTTACTTGGAGCCGCCGAAGTTCTTGAAGCGCTGGTTGAACTTCTCGACACGACCGGCCGAGTCCATGATGCGCTGCTTGCCCGTGTAGAACGGGTGCGAGGCGGACGAGATCTCGACGTCGATGACGGGGTACTCGACGCCGTCGAGCTCGATCGTCTTGTCGCTGGTCACCGTCGAGCGGGTGAGGAAGGTCTCGCCCGAGCCGAGGTCACGGAACACGACGGCCTGGTAGTCCGGGTGGAGGTCAGTCTTCATGATGGTCCTTTGAGGATGGTGCCCTGGATTTTGCCAGGGCGGTCAAAGTCTGGGGTGCGAATGCACCAAAGAGAGATTCTACCAGTCTCCGGCACAGACGCCGAACCGGCCGCTTCGGGACTCAGTGCGTGGCGCGCGCGGCGTAGCGGCCGCCCTCTTCGCTGAGGCGGATGGGGACGCCGAACGTCTCGGTCAGGGCCTCGGCGGTGAGGGTCTCCCGGATGGGACCGGATGCCACCGCCCGGCCATCGCGCAGGAGGAGCACGTGCGTGAACCCGAGCGGGATCTCTTCGACGTGGTGGGTGACCATGATCATGGCCGGCGTCGTGGGCGCCTGGGCATAGCCGCCCAGCAGGATGAGGAGCTCCTCTCGCGCGCCGAGGTCGAGGCTCGCGGTCGGCTCGTCGAGGAGCAGCAGCTCGGGGTCGGTCATCACGGCACGGGCGATCTGGACCCGTTTCTGCTCGCCGTCGCTCAGGGTGCCGAACGTGCGATCGGCGAGGTGGTCGAGCTTCCACTCCGCCAGCACGCGAAGAGCGCGACGCTCGTCGATGTCTTCGTAGTCCTCGCGCCAGCGGCCGAGCACCGAGTACGCGGCCGTCAGGACGACGTTCAGCACGGTCTCCTCCGGCGGCACGCGACGAGCCATCGCCGAGGAGGCGAACCCGATCCGCGGTCGCAGGTCGAAGACGTCGGTGCGGCCGAGGCGCTCGCCCAGGATGGTCACGACTCCCGAGGTGGGGTGCAGCAGCGTGTCGGCCATCTGGAGCACGGTGGTCTTGCCGGCACCGTTGGGCCCGAGGACCACCCAGCGCTCGTCGTCGTTGATCGTCCAGTTCAGGTGATCGACGATGTTCCGGGCGTTTCGGCGGACGACGACGTCGGAGAACTCGAGCACCTGGGGCATGCTGACAGCCTATCGGCCGCCGGCGATCACCTCCGCGTACAGGGCGGCCGTCTGATCGGCGATGCGCTGCCAGCTGAAGTCCTCGGTCGCGCGCTTGCGGCCGGCCGCGCCGTACTCCCGCGCGCGTTGCGGATCGTTCACCACCTCGGTGAGCACGCGGGCGAGGTCCGCGACGTACTGCTCGGGGTCGGTCGGCGTGCCGGTGCCGTCCTGCACCTGCTCGATCGGCACCAGGCGGCCGGTGACGCCGTCCACGACGACCTCCGGGATGCCGCCGGTCGCCGTGCCGACGACGGCGGCGCCGCATGCCATGGCCTCGAGGTTCACGATGCCGAGCGGCTCATAGACCGACGGGCAGACGAAGGTCGTCGCCGCACTCAAGATGGTGCACAGCTCGTGGCGTGACAGCATCCGATCCAGCCACACCACGCCCTCGCGGGTCTCCTGCAGGCCGCGGACGAGCTCTTCGACCTCCGCCATGATCTGCGGCGTGTCGGGCGCGCCGGCGGCGAGGACCACCTGCACGCCGGCGGGGAGGCGTTCGGCAGCGCGCAGGAAGTAGGGCAGGCCCTTCTGCCGCGTGATGCGGCCGACGAACACCACCGACGGCTTCGCCGGGTCGATCCCGAGCTCCGCCAGCAGTGCGGGATCCTCGACGGGATGCCACGCCTCGACGTCGATGCCGTTGTAGATCACGCGCACGCGCTCCGGGTCCAGCGCCGGGTAGCTGCGCAGGATGTCCTCGCGCATGCCGTTGCTCACCGCGACGATGGCCGCCGCGCTCTCGTACGCGGACTTCTCGATCCAGCTCGAGACGGCGTACCCGCCGCCCAGCTGCTCGGCCTTCCACGGGCGCAGCGGCTCCAGACTGTGCGCCGTCACGATGTGCGGGATCCCGTGCAGCAGCGACGCGAGGTGTCCCGCGAAGTTCGCGTACCAGGTGTGGCTGTGCACGACGTCGGCGCCGGCGACATCCGTGACGATCTCGAGATCCGTGCCGAGCGTCTGCACGGCGGCGTTCGCGGCGGACAGCTCCGCCGGCACGCCGTACGACGCGGTGCCGTCCTCGTCGCGAGCCGCCCCGAATGCGCGCACCCGGACGTCGATGCTCGCGCGGAGCGCCTTCACGAGCTCCGTCACATGGACGCCGGCGCCACCATAGATCTCCGGCGGGTACTCCTTGGTCACGATGTCGACGCGCATGGCACGAAACCTAATACACGCCGGCGCCCGCGTGTAACGGGTACCCGTAATCTCCCGCCGGCCCTAGGGTGGGTCGCATGCCAGCTGCACCCAAGGTCTTCGGAATCATCCTCGCCGGCGGCGAAGGGAAGCGGCTGATGCCGTTGACCGCGGATCGCGCCAAGCCCGCAGTCCCTTTCGGCGGCCAGTACCGGCTCATCGACTTCGCCATCTCGAACCTGATCAACTCGGGCCTCAGGCAGATCGTGGTGCTCACGCAGTACAAGTCGCACAGTCTCGACCGCCACATCTCGCAGACCTGGCGGATGTCGGCGCTCCTGGATTCCTATGTCACCTCGGTTCCGGCGCAGCAGCGCCTCGGCAAGCGCTGGTTCTCCGGATCGGCCGACGCCATCCTGCAGAGCCTCAACCTGATCAACGACGAGCAGCCCGACATCGTCGTCGTGATCGGCGCCGACCACGTCTACCGCATGGATTTCCGCCAGATGCTCGCCGCCCACATCGAATCGGGCGCGCGAGCCACGGTAGCCGGCATCCGTCAGCCGATCTCGCTGGCGAACCAGTTCGGCGTCATCGACGTCGACCCCGAGGACCCGGTGCGCATCCGAGAGTTCCTCGAGAAGCCGCAGAACGCGGTGGGCCTCGCCGATGCGCCCGACCAGGTGCTCGCCTCGATGGGCAACTACATCTTCGACACCGACGCCCTCATCGAGGCCGTCGAGTCCGATGGCGAGCTGCCCACGTCGAACCATGACATGGGCGGCGACATCGTGCCCTACTTCGTGGACAGGGGCGAGGCGGGCGTCTATGACATGAACCGCAACGACGTGCCCGGTTCGACCGACCGCGACCGCTACTACTGGCGCGACGTGGGAACGATCGACTCCTTCTTCGACGCGCACCGCGACCTGATCTCGACGCTGCCTGTGTTCAACCTGTACAACATGGACTGGCCCATCCACTCGCAGGCGGTCAACTCCCCGCCCGCGAAGTTCGTTCGCGATTCGGTCGGCCGCATCGGCAACGCGATCGACTCGATCGTGTCGCTCGGCTCGGTGCTCTCCGGCACGCATCTCGAGCGCAGCGTGGTGGGCCCCTGGACGCTCGCGGGCGGCGGATCGACGATCACCGACTCGGTGCTGTTCGATCATGTTCAGGTCGGCGCAGGCGCGCGCGTGCACCGCGCGATCCTCGACAAGAACGTCGTCCTCGAGGACGGCGCGACGGTCGGCGTCGACCGGGACAAGGACCTGGCGCGAGGCTTCACGATCACCGACAGCGGGATCACCGTGGTCGGCAAGGGGTTCCGCGTGGAGCGCTGACACACGGCAGGAGCGGCATCCGTGGCCCGCTAGCGTGGGAGCATGCCTGTCGCCCCCGCCCGCTTCCTCGTCGTGCTCGACGCCGACTCCACGCTGATCCGCAACGAGGTCATCGAGCTGATCGCCGACGAAGCAGGACGGGGCCCGGAGGTCGCCGCGGCGACGGAGGCCGCGATGCGCGGCGAGGTCGACTTCGCGACGAGCCTGCGCTCACGTGTCGAAGCTCTCGAGGGCGTGCCGGTGACGGCGTTCGCGCGCGTGCTGGCACGCATCGAGCCGACGCCGGGCGTACGCGAACTCGTCACGGCGGTGCACGAGCGCGGCGGCGCCGTGGGCGTCGTGTCAGGCGGGTTCCACGAGATCCTCGACACCGTCGCCCCCGATCTCGATGTCGACGTCTGGCGCGCCAACCGTCTCGCGACGGACGACGGTGTCCTGAGCGGCACGGTCGACGGCGGGATCGTGGATGCTGCGGGCAAGGCCGCCGCCCTCCGGGAGTGGGCCGACGAGCGCGGCGTGCCCCTCAGCCGCACGCTCGCGATCGGCGACGGCGCCAATGATCTCGAGATGATGGCGGTCGCCGGGCTCGGCGTCGCGTTCAACGCGAAGCCCGCGGTGCGCCGGCGCGCCGACGTGGTCATCGGCCCTCTCGACCTCGCCGAGGTCATTCCGCTGCTGCCGTAGACCCCGGTCTCGGACCCGGGCCGCGGGCTGTTCCCGATGTCGGGCGCCGTCGGTAGCGTCGGAGCATGCACATCATCCTCGTCCCCGGGCTGTGGCTCGACGCGTCGTCGTGGGTCGACGTCGCACCCGCCCTCGAAGCGGCCGGACACCGCACGCACGCGCTCACCATGCCCGGCGTCGGCGCCTCCGGCACCCAGTCGGCCGGCATCGGCATCGCCGACTGGGTCGCCGCGACCGTCGCCCAGATCGACCGCCTCGACGGCCCGGTCGTCCTCGTCGGGCACTCCGGTGGCGGCAACGTCGTCTACGGTGCCGTCGACGCCCGGCCCGACCGGGTCGCGCACGTCGTGTTCCTCGACACGTTCCCGCCCGCAGACGGCGGCTCGATCTCCGAATTCCCCGTCGTCGACGGCGTGATCCCCTTCCCCGGCTGGGACTTCTTCGACGACTCCGAGATCGCCGACCTGGATCCGCAGACGCGGGCGGATGCCGCGACCCGGACGAAGTCGGTGCCCGAGAAAGTGCCGACCGATCCGATACGGCTGACGGACGAGCGGCGGCGCGCCGTGCCGGCGACCGTCGTCACCGCGACGGTGCCGGCAGCGCAGATGCGCGCGATCATCGCGGCGGCGCCCCCGTGGGCGGCCGAGCTCGCCGCGCTGGAGCACCTCGACATCATCGAGCTGGGCTCACCGGGAGACCCGACCGGCCACTGGCCGCAGTTCTCACGGCCGGGCGCGGTCGCCGAGGCGGTCCTCCAGGCGATCGGCTGAACGCTGACGAGCGCGGCGAGCGGAACTCCGTCGCCGAGCCGGCTGAAGCTCGATGAGCGCGGCGGGTCAGTGCCCCATGCCGAGGCCGCCGTCGACAGGGATCACGGCGCCGGAGATGTAGGCCGCGTCGTCCGACGCGATCCACGTCACGACGCCCGCCACCTCGTCCGGGGACGCGAAGCGCCCGGCGGGGATGTTCTTCTTGTACTCCGCCTGCGTCTCTTCCGGGAGTTCGGCCGTCATATCCGTCTCGATGAAGCCGGGAGCGACCACGTTCGCCGTGATGCCGCGAGCGCCCAGCTCGCGCGTGAGCGAGCGCGCGAAGCCGACGAGCGCGCTCTTGGAGGCGGCGTAGTTGATCTGGCCCGCTGAGCCATAGAGCCCGACCACGCTCGAGATCAGCACGACACGGCCCCACCGGGCGCGCAGCATGCCCTTGGAAGCGCGCTTGACCACGCGGAACGCGCCGCCGAGGTTGGTCGAGACCACACTGTCGAAGTCGTCCTCGGTCATGCGCAGCAGAAGGGTGTCCTTCGTGATGCCGGCGTTGGCCACCACGATCTCCACCGGACCGAGCGCGTTCTCCACCTCGGTGAACGCGGCGTCGACTGCTGCCGCATCCGTCACGTCCGCCCGCACGGTGAGTGTTCCCGCTGGGCCTTCGCCGGAGCGTGCGGTGACGGCGACCTTGTAACCCTCGGCGACGAAGCGCTCCGCGATGGCACGGCCGATGCCGCGGTTTCCGCCGGTGACGAGGACGACGCGATCGGTGGACATGGTGGCACTCCCGGGGTTGTGGCGGATCCGCACCAGCCTACCGGCGCGGCCTTGATCGACTCGCCTGTTTGACACCCCCGCCACGCCGCTGGGACTCTGGTCCCACACACCGAAGAAAGGCCTCGCCGTGAGCGACAACACCTCGCACAACCCCGCCCCGGAGCCCGGCGCGTACCCGCCGGTTCCGCCCGCTCCGGCTGCGGATCAGCCCGCACAGGCCGCCCCCGGCGCGTACCCGCCGCCCGCCCAGGGCGCCTATCCCCCGCCGGCCTACGGCTCGCCTGCCGCCCCCACGTACGGCGCGGCGCCCGGCTACGGCTCCGCCCCCTCGTACGGCGCTGCTCCGGGGTACGGCTACGGCGCACCGGCGAAGACCAACACGCTCGCGATCGTGTCGCTCATCGCGTCGATCTCGAGCTTCGTGATCCTTCCGTTCATCGGCTCGATCGTCGGCGTCATCACGGGCCACATGTCGCTCAATCAGCTCAAGACGAGCGGGGAGCAGGGGCGCGGCATGGCACTCGCCGGCACCATCGTCGGCTGGGTCGGCCTGGGGCTTTCGATCCTCGGCATCATCGCGGCCATCGCGTTCTTCGCGTTCTTCGCCTCGGTGTACCAGTACGGCACGTATTCCTGACCCGTATCGCCCCGGGACCCGTTCCCGGGGCGATGCCTCGGTGCAACCGGCGTACCCTGGAAGTACCGTGAAGAGTTCCAGCCACGCCCCGTCGGCGACCTCCCTGCCGCGTTCCCCGCGCGACGATGTCGACGCGCGCTCGACGAGGTACCTCGTCACGATGGGCATCCGCGTGGTGTGCTTCATCCTCATGGTGGTCATCACGCCGTACGGCTGGTACACCTGGCTCTTCGGCGCGGCGGCGATCTTCCTGCCCTACATCGCGGTCGTCTCCGCGAACGTCGGCCAGGAGGCACGCCGAAACCGTCGCGAGGACCCGGAACCGGCGCTTCCCGCCGCCCCGTCCACCCCACGCCCGAACGACACGCAGGTGATCCGCATCCAGGAGACCCGGTCGCTCACCGGCGACGAGAAGCCGCGGCGCGTCGATGACGACGCGGATCCCACCGCATGAGCGACGCCGGGCCCGACCAGGTCGCCGACGCGACCTGCTCCCGCGCAGGATGCCGCGCGACGGCGCGCTGGCGCATCGATTGGCGCAATCCCCGCATCCACTCGGAGGATCGCCGCAAGACGTGGGTCGCGTGCGACGAGCATGTGGGCTATCTCCGCGAGTTCTTGGCGGCGCGCGACTTCCCGGTGGCGGTCGCCCCGCTCGCCCCGACGGAGGCCGCGCGATGAGCTCCCGCGCCGTGAGCATGCAGAATCTCCCCCGCGCCGGCCGCTGGGCGATCTACATCGCGCTCGCCGTCGTGTTCGCGATCGCGTGCGCCTTCCTGTCGAACTGGCAGTTCACGCGCAATCAGGAGCGCTCGGCGCAGCTCGCGCTCGTCGCCGAGAACTACGACGCCACGCCGGTCCCGCTGGCCGACCTCATCCCCGCCGACGGCGACTTCTCGCCGTCGGACGAGTGGCACCCGGTGATCCTCACGGGGACGTACCTTGCGGACGAGCAGCTCCTGGTGCGCAACCGCCCGCACGGTGGCACCTCCGCCTTCGAGGTGCTGGTCCCCTTCCGCCTCGACGACGGCCGCGTGGTGCTCGTCGACCGCGGGTGGGTGCCTCCGGGCCAGGACCAGCCCCTCCCCGACGCGATCCCCGCGCCCCCTTCGGGCGAGACGACCGTGATCGTTCGACTGCGGCCGGGCGAGGCCCTGCCGTCCTCGGGCCGCTCGGCGCCCGAGGGACAGGTCCCGACGATCAACCTGAGGCTCGTCGCCGACACGCTCCCGCCCACCACCGGCGGGGCTCTCGAGCAGAGCGCCTACGGGGTCATGCTCGCGGAGGACCCGGCGCCGGCGACCGCGCCGACCGCCCTCGAGCCGCCGTCCGACGACCCCGGACCTCACCTCTCCTACGCCATCCAGTGGATCCTGTTCGCCGTGATGGGCTTCATCTTCATCGGGTACGTCATCCGCACCGAACGCCGTCATCGCCGCGAGGACGCGGACGACGTGGAGTCGGAGGACGCCGCCACGGATGCTGTCGCCCCCGCACCGCAGGCACCGCGCCGTCGCCGCGATCCCGATGCCGAGGACGAGGACGCGCTTCTCGACGCCGCCGGCCGCTGATGGGCCGTCGAATGCCCGGTTACGCGAGCGATACGAGGTCCGCGTAATCGCGGCCCCAGATGTCCTCGACGCCGTCGGGGAGGATCAGCACCCGCTCCGGGTTGAGCGCCTCGACGGCGCCCTCGTCGTGCGACACGAGCACGACCGCGCCCTCGTAATGCGCGAGCGCACCGAGGATCTCTTCGCGCGAGGCCGGGTCGAGGTTGTTCGTGGGCTCGTCGAGCAGCAGCATGTTCGCCGACGACACGACGAGCGTCGCGAGGGACAGTCGCGTCTTCTCGCCGCCGGAGAGCACCCCGGCCGGCTTGAGCACGTCGTCTCCGGTGAACAGGAACGACCCGAGCACCTTGCGCGCCTCGGTCGCGGTGATGTCGGGCGCGGCGGACATCATGTTGTCGAGCACGGAGCGCGAGACGTCGAGGTTCTCGTGCTCCTGCGCGTAGTAGCCGATCTTGAGACCGTGCCCGGGCTCGAGCTGCCCGGTGTCGGGCTGGTCGACGCCCGCGAGGATCCGCAGCAGAGTCGTCTTTCCGGCACCGTTCAGACCCAGGATCACGACCTTGGAGCCGCGGTCGATCGCGAGGTCCACGTCGGTGAAGATCTCGAGCGACCCATACGACTTGGACAGACCCGACGCCATGAGCGGCGTCTTGCCGCACGGTGCGGGCTTCGGGAAGCGGAGCTTGGCGACGCGCTCCTCCTGACGCACCTCGTCGAGGCCGGCCAGCATCTTCTCGGCGCGCGCCACCATCTGGTGCGCCGCGGCCGCCTTCGACGCCTTGGCACCGAACCGGGCGGCCTGCTGCTGGAGGACGGTCGCCTTCTTCTCGACGTTGGCGCGCTCCTTCTTGCGGCGCTCCTCGTCGGCGACCCTCTGGCGCAGGTAGTTCTTCCAGTTCATGTTGTAGACGTCGATGACCTGCCGGTTCGCGTCCAGGTAGAACACGCGGTTCACCGTCTCGCCGACGAGCTCCACATCGTGCGAGATGACGATGAGCCCGCCCTTGTAGCCCTTGAGGAACTCGCGCAGCCACACGACGCTGTCGGCGTCGAGGTGGTTGGTGGGCTCGTCGAGGATCATCGTCTGGGCGTCCGAGAAGAGGATGCGCGCGAGCTCGATCCGGCGGCGCTGACCGCCCGACAGCGTCTTGAGGGGCTGGTCGAGGATGCGATCCGGCAGCGAGAGGTTGTGGGCGATGGATGCCGCCTCGGCCTCGGCCGCGTAGCCGCCGAGCGCCTCGAAGCGCTCGGTGAGGTTCGCGTACTTGCGCATCGCCTTCGCGGCGACGGCCTCGTCGCCGTCACCCATCGCGAGAGATGCCTCGTGCATGCCGATCGCCAGAGTCCCGAGACCGCGTGCGTCGAGGATGCGCGTGCGCGCCAGCATCTCGGGGTCTCCCGAGCGCGGATCCTGCGGCAGGTAGCCCAGCTCGCCTGAGCGCTCGACCTTGCCGTCTGCCGGGATGAGGTCGCCCGCGAGCACCTTGGTCAGCGTCGTCTTGCCGGCGCCGTTGCGGCCGACCAGTCCGATCTTGTCGCCGTCGGAGACGCGGAAGGAGACATCCGACATGAGCACGCGGGCGCCCACGCGGATCTCGAGGTCGTGCACGGCGAGCACAGCGGAAGTCCGATCCGTCGATGGAGATGGGGAGGTGGCCGAACGGCCAGCCTCCCAGTATACGGGGCCTCCCTCCCCCGGGTTCGACGAACGCCTCCGTCGACGGGCCTGCACTGCGGGGGCGGGCTCGTAGGACCCGGACAGCGGATCCGTCGATCATTCGTGGATCCCGTCCAAGAACCCGTCCACGGCTCCCCCTAGGCTGAGTGCCATGTCATCCATCGCAGCCGCTCCCACCGCCTCTGCCGGCACACGTCGCGTGCTCGCCGACGTCATCGCCCGCCCATCCTCGCGCGCCCGCGCCTTCGCGCTCGATGCCGGTCTCGTCATCGCCGGAGCGACGATCGTCGCCCTTCTCGCACAGGTCGAGATCCCGCTGTGGCCCGTTCCGATCACGGGTCAGACGCTGGGGGTCATCGTCGTCGGCGCCGCGCTCGGCGCGTGGCGCGGCGCAGCCGCGCTCACCACCTACATGCTCGTCGGCCTCGCGGGACTGCCCGTCTTCGCCGGATTCACCGGCACCGTCGCCGCGATCGGAAAGCCCAGCTTCGGATTCGTGATCGGGTTCATCTTCTCGGCGTTCGTCGCCGGCTGGTTCGCGGAGCGTGCGTGGGACCGCCGTCCGGCGCTGGCCTTCCTCGGCTTCGCGGCCGCCAGTGTCGTGCCGTTCCTCTTCGGCATTCCGTATATGGCGTTCATCCTCAACGTGGTCATGGGCCTCGACTACTCGTTCGTCGCCCTCCTCGAGGTCGGCCTCCTCCCGTTCATCGTCGGCGGGCTCATCAAGGCGGCGCTGGCTGCCGCGATCATTCCGGGCGCGTGGGCACTCGTCCGCAAGGCTGACCAGACCAAGAACTGACGCGGGCGCCTCGACCCCGAGGCATCCATGTCTCGAAAGCCCCGGCTGCGCAGCCGGGGCTTTCGCGTTCGCGGACGGTGACGCGATGGATTCGCAATCTGGGAAACGGCTGGGTAAGGTTGGCCTTACCGCGCCCTCGCTAAGGGCATCCTTACCTAACTCCCCGGAGGATTCCGTGCGCCTCAATCGTCCCGCCGCCGCCACCGCGGTGCTCGCCGTCGCCGCGATCGCCCTCGCCGGCTGCGCGAGCGCTGCCGCCGACACCACTGCCGACACCGCCGACGATTCGTCGGGGGCCGGGTTCCCGGTCACGATCGAGCACGCGTACGGCGAGACCGTCATCGATTCGGCGCCCGAGCGGGTGGCGACGGTCGCCTGGTCCAACCAGGAGGTCCCGATCGCGCTCGGCGTCGTGCCGGTCGGCATGGCGAAGGTCACATGGGGCGACGACGATGGCGACGGCGTGCTGCCGTGGGTCGAGGACGAGCTCGAGGAGCTCGGAGCAGAGACGCCGGTGCTCTTCGACGAGACCGACGGCATCGACTTCGAGGCCGTCGCCGACACGCAGCCCGATGTCATCCTCGCTGCGTACTCCGGCCTCACGCAGGAGGAGTACGACACACTCTCGAAGATCGCCCCGGTCGTCGCCTACCCGGAGGTGGCGTGGGGCACGTCCTACGAGGATATGATCCGCCTCAACTCGCAGGCGCTCGGCCTCGCTGAGGAAGGCGACGCCCTTATCGAGGAGCTGCACGGCGAGGTCGACGCCGCCCTCGCGGACTATCCCGAGCTCGCCGGATCCAAGGTGCTGTTCTCCTACATCGACCCGTCGGACTTCAGCCAGGTCGGCTTCTACACGAGCCTCGACACCCGTCCGGGCTTCCTGGAGGGCCTCGGCTTCCCGGTGCCGGCGGTCGTCGAGGAGGAGTCGGACGGCGTCCAGTTCTACACCTCGGTGAGCGCGGAGGAAGCCGACCGCTTCGCCGACGTCGACGTGTTCGTCACCTACGGCGACGCGAGCGGATCCATCATCGCGCAGCTGCAGGCCGACCCGCTGCTGTCGCAGATCCCCGCGATCGCCGAGGGCCGCATCGCGATCCTCGAGGAGTCGACGCCGCTGGCGGCTTCCGCCAACCCGTCACCGCTGTCGATCGGCTGGGGCGTCGAGCAGTACTTCGCGCTGCTGAACGACGCCCTCGCCGACTGACGCTGACAAGGAGCACGATCGGGTGACTGTCACCGAGACGCCTACACCAT
Source organism: Microbacterium ureisolvens (assembly GCF_019511645.1). Taxonomy (GTDB): domain Bacteria; phylum Actinomycetota; class Actinomycetes; order Actinomycetales; family Microbacteriaceae; genus Microbacterium; species Microbacterium ureisolvens_A. The sequence continues at coordinate 658,722 of NZ_JAEUAX010000001.1, forward strand.
TGCCGGATGCCGCGGTCCTGCGGCGTCCGGCAGCGGTGCGACTGGCGTGGCTCGCGGCGTCCTTGGCCGTGCTCGCCGCACTGTGCGTCGCAAGCGTCGCCTTCGGCGTCCGCGACGTGGCGCTGAGCGACATCCTCGCGGGCCTCGGCGGCGACACCACCGGAGTCGCGCAAGCGGCCGTGGTGGCGCGGGTGCCGCGCACCGTGGTCGCGATCCTCGTCGGGGCAGCGCTGGCGATGTCGGGCGCGGCCATGCAGGCGGTCACCCGCAACCCGCTCGCGGATCCCGGCATCCTGGGGATCTCGGGCGGCGCCGCGCTCGCGGTGGTCATCGGGATCGCATTCTTCGGCATGTCGGATCCGTACTCCTTCATCACGGCGTCGATCATCGGCGCCGGCGGTGCGGCGGTGTTCGTCTACACGGTCGGCTCGCTCGGCCGGGGCGGTGCGACCCCGTTGAAGCTCGCGCTCGCCGGCGCGGCGACATCGGCAGCCTTCATGTCGCTCGTGAGCGCCGTGCTCCTGCCCCGCGCCGACCTGCTGGAGACCTTCCGCTTCTGGCAGATCGGCGGGGTAGGCGGGGCCACGTGGGATCGAATCGCCACGATCCTGCCGATCCTGGCGATCGGTGCGGTGATCACCCTGCTGTGCGCGCGTGGCATGAACTTGCTCGCGCTCGGCGACGATGTCGCCGCGGGCCTGGGCGAACACGTGCTGCGCACCCGGCTCATCGCATCGGCGGGCGCCGTGGTCCTGTGCGGGGCCGCGGTGGCGATCGCCGGCCCCATCGCCTTCGTGGGTCTGATCATCCCCCACCTCTGCCGCCTGCTGGTCGGCACGGATCACCGCTGGCTGCTGCCGTTCTCGGCGGTCGCGGGAGCGGTGCTGCTCGTCGCGGCGGACATCGTCGGGCGCCTCATCGCGCGCCCGGACGAGATCGAGGTCGGCATCCTCACCGCGCTCATCGGGGCCCCGTTCTTCATCTGGATCGTTCGCAGGCAGAAGGTGCGTGAACTGTGAGCGCCGACACCCTCCTCCGTCCCGCCGCGGCGTCCGTCGTCGCCGGCCGCCGCCGCCGCAGTCGCAGACGCACCATCATGACGGTCGCCCTCGCCGTCGCCGTGGTGCTGGTCTTCGTCGCGTCGCTCATGATCGGGCAGACGTTCTACAGCCTCGAGGAGGTCGTCCGCGTCATCCTCGGCGAGACGGTGCCCGGTGCGTCGTTCACCGTCGGCGAGCTGCGCCTTCCGCGTGCCGTGCTCGCCATCCTGGCCGGGTTCGCGTTCGGCATCGCCGGCGTGACCTTCCAGACGATGCTGCGCAACCCGCTCGCGTCTCCCGACATCATCGGCATCACGGCCGGTGCCAGCGCCGCGGCGGTGTTCGGCATCGTCATCCTGTCGCTCAGCGAGGCCGCCGTATCGGTGCTCGCCGTCGTGGGCGGCCTCGCGACCGCCCTCGCCATCTACCTGCTGTCCAACAAGGGCGGCTTCGCCGGCACACGACTCATCCTCATCGGCATCGGCGTCGCCGCCATGCTCGACGCCGCGGTCACCTACGTGCTGTCGAAGGCCCCTGCTTACGATCTGCAGGCGGCGATGCGCTGGCTCACCGGCAGCCTCAACGGCGCGACGTGGTCCTCCGTGCTCCCGCTGGCGATCGCAAGCGTCGTGCTCGTGCCGACCCTGCTGGCGAAAGGGCGAGACCTGAATGTCATGCGCCTCGGCGACGACGCGGCCGCGAGTCTCGGCATCCGTCTTCAGGGCACCCGCGTGATCGTCATCGTCGCCGCCGTCGTCCTGCTGGCCTTCGCGACCGCCGCCACCGGGCCCATCGCGTTCGTCGCGTTCATGGCCGGTCCGATCGCCATGCGCATCGTCGGGCCCGGCGGCTCGCTGCTGCTGCCGTCGGCATTGGCCGGCGCGCTCCTGGTGCAGCTGTCCGACCTCCTGGGACAGTTCGCCTTCGACAGCCGCTACCCGGTCGGGGTGGTCACCGGCGTTCTCGGCGCCCCTTTCCTCCTCTACCTCCTCATCAGGACGAACCGCTCCGGAGGCTCGCTATGACCGAATCCCACAGTCTGTCCGCGGAGCGTCTGACGCTTTCGTACGGCGACCGCACGATCGTCGACGGCCTGGACCTCGTGATACCGCCCGGCCGCATCACCGCGATCGTGGGAGCGAACGGATGCGGCAAGTCGACGCTCCTGCGCGCGCTCGCGCGTCTCATCTCGCCGCGTGAGGGCCAGGTGGTCCTAGACGGAAAGGCCCTCCACGGGAGGCCGACGAAAGAGATCGCGCGCACTCTGGGTCTCCTCCCGCAGAGCCCGATCGCGCCCGAGGGCATAGCGGTCGCCGACCTGGTGGGCCGCGGGCGGCATCCGCACCAGAAGCTGCTGGCGCGCTGGAGTGCGCAGGACTACGAGGTCGTCGCGCAGGCGCTCGCCTCGACCGGTATCGAGGAGCTGGCCGACCGGTCCGTCGACGAGCTGTCGGGCGGACAGCGCCAGCGGGCGTGGATCGCGATGGCACTGGCGCAACAGACCGACATCCTGCTCCTCGACGAGCCCACGACGTTCCTCGATGTCGCCCACCAGGTCGAGGTGCTCGATCTGCTCACCGACCTCAACCACGACCGCGGCACCACGATCGTGATGGTGCTGCACGACATGAACCTCGCCGCGCGCTACGCCGACCACCTGTTCGCTCTGCGCAGCGGCCGCGTCGTGGCGAGCGGAGCGCCCCGCGACGTCATGACCAGCGACCTCATCCGCGACGTCTTCGACCTGGACGCGCTGGTCGTCGCCGACCCCGTGTCGGGCTCGCCCATCGTCCTCCCCCGCGGTCGGCACCATGTGTCGCCGCGGGTGCCCGTGGCAGCGGCCCCGCTCGCCGCAGCCGCCTCTTCCCCGCCGACAGGAGCCTCCCATGTCTGATGCCGACGTGCCCTACCGTTTCTTCCGTGCCCGCGTGACGAGGATCGCCGACGTGACGCCGAGCTTCCGCCGCTTCACCTTCGGCGGCGACGATCTCGGCGACTACGGCGACCCGGGGCTCGACCAGCGCATCAAGATCGTCTTCCCCACCCGCACACTGGGTCTCGAAGCGATGCCGCTCGGCGACGACTGGTACACCCAGTGGCGCGAACTGCCCGAGGAGCGGCGCCTCCCCTTCCGCACGTACACCACGCGCTACGTGCGCAACCACCTCAGCGAGGTCGACGTCGACATGGTCTCGCACGACGTGATCGGCCCCGCCTCCGACTGGATCGATCGCGCCCGGATCGGCGACGAGGTGCTGATCTACGCGCCCACCGCGGCGCACAGCGGCGTGAGCTTCGGCATCGACTTCGTACCGCCGGCACGCGTCGACTCGATCCTGCTGGCGGGGGACGAGACGGCCGCGCCTGCGATCGCCGCGATCCTCGAGCAGCTCCCGCCGGACGCCGGCGGAGTGGTCGCGGTCGAGCTGCCGCATCCGGACGACGCCGCCTATTTCCCCCGGCATCCCGGCTTCGAGTACCGCATCGGGGCGCGCGCCGACGGCGAACGTCACGCGCACCTCGTGAACTCGGTGACAGAGGCAGCGGCTCGCCTCGCGCCGGCAGGCGCCGGCGCGGACGTAGAGGAGGTCGACATCGACACCGACATCCTGTGGGAGGTGCCGCGCACGGCCAAGGGCGGGGCGGCCCTGAAGAGCGCGCGCCTGTACGCCTGGCTGGCCGGCGAGGCCGGAGCGATCAAGGCCCTGCGCCGCCACCTCGTGGCCGAACGCGGCGTCGATCGCCGCGCGGTCGCGTTCATGGGCTACTGGCGCCTCGGTCGCGCGGAGAATTGACGGCTGCGGTCACCCCCGACGCGGCGCCTCGTGCGCGTGTCCGAGCCTGAGGCCCGGCACCAGCGCGCCGAGCGCGAGCGCCACGGCGATCGCGAAGACGGCGGGGAAGCCCGCATCCGTCCCCGCCAGCGCGGTGAAGACCAGACCCATCACCGCGATCGACGACGCAGAGCCGACGGCGTCGGAGATCGACAGCGCCGACGAGTTGAACCCCTGGTTCTGCGGCGTGGAGTACGCCAGTGTCAGCACGGTCAGCCGCGGGTACATCAGACCCATGCCGCCTCCGGCGAGCCCCCACCCCACGATGAGGACCGCGGCGGGCAGCGCGAGCAGCGCCGTCGCGGCGCCGGTCAGCAGCGCGGTGACCAGCAGAGCGGTGCCGACGAGCGTGATGCGGGTGTTCCCCATGCGATCGCCGAAGCGGCCTTGCAGGTCGGCGGCGACCGCCCACGCCAGCGCGGCGGCGGTCAGCCCGAGCCCTGCCCACGTCGGCGAGAAGCGGTAGCCGTCGATCAGCAGGTACGGCACGTAGATCTCCGCGCCGAAGAGCGCTCCGGCGATGAGCCCGCGCATCAGCACGACGCTCGGCAGCCCTCTCGCGGCCACCAGGGTGCCGCGGGGCAGCAGCGGCCGTGACGCCAGTGCGATGACGACGACGGATGCTGCCACCGCCGCCCACGCCCACGCTCCCAGCTCCCCCGCCAGGCTGAGCCCGAGGGCGCCCACGGCCACTGCGACCGCGCACGCGAGGCGGGGCGCGACGCGTGCCGTCGAGGGTTGGTCGGTGTGCAGCGCGAGCCCGTGCAGCCGGGCCACCACGAGGGCGAAGGCGACGACGGTGAGTGCCGCGACGCCGAGGAACACCCAGCGCCAGTGCAGGAACTCCGTCACAGCCCCCGCGAGAAAGGGCCCGATGAGCGAGGGCACGACCCACGCGGCCGAGAACGCGGCGAAGACGCGGCCGTGCATCGTGCCGGGGTACACCCTGGCGACGACGACGTACAGCGCCACGGTCTGTCCACCGGTGCCGAGCCCCTGCACGAGGCGGCCGGCGACGAGCGCCGGCATCGTGGGGGCGAGCCCGGCGATGAGAAGGCCGACGACGAAGAGCGCGACCGCGGTGGTGAGCGGGGCGAGCACGCCTCCACGGTCGCACCAGGCGCCCACTGCCACCATGCCGATCACGCTCGTCGCGAGAGTGCCCGCGAACGCCACGGCGTAGAGGCGTTCGCCGTCGAGGTCGGCGCTCACTACCGGCATCACCGTCGTCACGGCGAGCGACTGGATCGCCGCAAGGAAGATGAGCGCCACGGCGCCGACGGTCACCCACAGGAACCGCGCTCGCCAGATGCCCGTGCCTTCTGCGTCGACGGCGGCCGGGGAGGTCATCCGGCCAGGCTAACCCCTCCGGCGGACCGCCCGGGGCGAACGCACAGCTGCCATGGGTCAGCCGCGGGCGAGGAAGCCGATGCGATGCACAGCTTCGCGGAGCAGCTCGGGATCGCAGCCGAAGTTGATCCGCACGTGACCCTTGCCCTCGGTGCCGAAGAGCGGCCCATGGTGCAAAGCGACCTTGGCCTCACGGAGCACCTTCACGGCGGGATTGTCACCCCAGCCGTATGCCGCGAGGTCGACCCATGCGAGGAAGCCGGCGTCGGGTGGCAGGTACCGCGCCTGCGGCAGATGTTCCGCGATCAGGTCGGCCAGGAGGAGGCGGTTGGCGTCGAGGGCGGCCAGCAGGCTCTGAAGCCACTCGTCGCTCTCCGGGGAGTAGGCGGCGACGTTCGAGAGAGCGCCGAACAGACCAGTCCGCCACTCGACCTCCCACGGCAACGCGCGGAGTTCCTTGGCCTGCGCGTCGCCACCACCCACCATGACGGCGCACTTGAGACCCGCGAGGTTGAAGGTCTTGCTCGCGCTCGTCACGGCGTAGCCGACGCGGCGCGCGGACTCGGAAGCCGCCAGGAACGGAGTGAAGGGCTTCTGCGCGTAGGTGAGCGGCCCGTGGATCTCATCGCTGATCACGGTTGCGCCGAGTCCCTCCGCGATGTCGGCCAGTGCCGCCAGCGCCTCGGGCGCGTGCACCGTGCCGGTGGGGTTGTGCGGGTTGCACAGCAGCACGGCCCGCGCGCCGCCGGCCAGGGCGGCCTCGACGCCGAGCAGGTCGATCTCCCAGCCGGCGTCGTGCGCGAGGAGGGGCACCCGCTCGACCACGCCGCCGGCCTCCTCGACCGTGTCGTAGAACGGCGGATACACCGGCGGCATCACGACGACGCGCTCACCGGGCTCGATGACGCGGCGCAGGATCTCGACGACGCCCATCATCACGTCGCCGGTCCAGAAGACGTGGGACGGGTCGACCCGCCAGCCCCAGCGACGCTCGGCGAAGCCTACGAAGGCCTCGCGCACGCCGGGCTCCGGCGGAGTGTAGCCGGTGTCGCCGAGCTGCACGGCACGCGTCAGCACCTCGGTGATCGCCGGGGCGAGGGCGTAGTCCGTCTCGGCGACGAAGAACGGCAGTACGTCCTCCCCGTACTTGCGCCACTTCGTGCTGGTCCGCTGGCGCAGCTCGGCGATGGGCAGTGCCTGAAGGGGGGTGACGGTGACGCTCACCCGAGAAGCCTAACGAGCGCGGCCGGACCGCCGCCTTTGTGCGTCCTCGTATGAAGCGTCAGATCGCGAAGCCGAGCGCGCGCATCATGTCGCGCCCGTCGTCGGTGATGCGCTCAGGGCCCCACGGCGGCATCCACACCCAGTTGATGCGGAACCGCTCGACGATGTCGTCGAGCGCCTGGGCCGTCTGCTCCTCGAGCACGTCGGTGAGCGGGCACCCGGCGGACGTGAGGGTCATGTGGATGACCAGCGCGTCGTTCTCGTCGTCCCACGCGAGATCGTAGATCAGACCGAGGTCGACGACATTGATCCCCAGTTCGGGGTCCATGACGTCCTTGAGAGCCTCGGTCACCTCGTCGTACTTCTCGGGGGTGAGGGTCGCCGTCATAAGGTCGATCCTACGCTTCGCTGCCGACGGGGGCCTCGGCCGACTCCACTTCGCCCGCGGGCAGGAAGCGGTCGTACCCCTCCTCCTCGAGGCGGTCGGCGAGTTCAGGGCCGCCCTCCTCGACGATGCGTCCGTTCACCATGACGTGCACGAAGTCCGGGGAGATGTAGCGGAGGATGCGGGTGTAGTGCGTGATGAGGAGCACGCCGAGGTTCGTCTCGGCCTTCGCGCGGTTGACGCCCTCCGACACGATCTTCAACGCGTCGACGTCGAGGCCGGAGTCCGTCTCGTCGAGCACGGCGATCTGCGGCTTCAGCAGCTCGAGCTGGAGGATCTCATGGCGCTTCTTCTCGCCGCCCGAGAAGCCCTCGTTGACGTTGCGCGACGCGAACTTCGGGTCCATGCGCAGGTTCTTCATGGACGCCTTGACGTCCTTGGTCCAGGTGCGGATCGACGGCGCCTCACCGTCGATCGCCGTCTTCGCGGTGCGCAGGAAGTTCGTGACCGTCACGCCAGGGATCTCCACCGGGTACTGCATCGCGAGGAAGAGGCCGGCACGGGCTCGCTCGTCGACAGACATCTCGAGGACGTCCTCGCCATCGAGCGAGATCGAGCCGCTCGTGACGTTGTACTTGGGGTGTCCGGCGATCGTGTACGCGAGCGTCGACTTGCCGGAGCCGTTGGGGCCCATGATCGCGTGGGTCTCACCCGTGCGGATCGTGAGCGTCAGACCGTTGAGGATCGGCGTGGTGCCGGCATCCGTCTCGACCGTCACGTGGAGGTCGCGGATCTCGAGAACAGACATTCTTCAGTACCTTCTTCAGTTCACTTCGAGCTTGACGGTCGCGTCGATGAGCACGTCATCGCCGTCGACGGTGACCGCGAAGACCGGGACCGGCTCATACGCGGGGAGATTGAGGGGCTTGCCGGTGCGCAGCGAGAACGCCGAGCCGTGGGCCCAGCACTCCAGCGTCTCACCGTCGACGAAGCCCTCAGACAGCGAGATGTCGCCGTGGGTGCAGACGTCGCCGATCGCATGGACGTCGCCGTTGGAGTCGAGCACGAGGGCGATCGCGACGCCGTCCACCTCCACGCGGCGGGCCTCGTCCTGGACGAGGTCGCTGAGGGCGCACACGCGCTGAGCGGTCACTGGCCGGCCTCCTTGGCGAGTTCTTCCTCGATCGCGGCGAACAGCTCCGCCTCGAGGTCTTCGACACCGATCTTCTGCACGATCTCCGCGAGGAAGCCGAGCACCACGAGGCGTCGCGCCTCGTCCTCGGTGATCCCGCGCGCCTGCAGGTAGAAGAGCTGCTCGTCGTCGAAGCGCCCGGTGGCGCTCGCGTGACCCGCACCGCGGATGTCGCCCGTCTCGATCTCCAGGTTCGGGATCGACTCGGCGCGGGCACCCTCGGTGAGGACGAGGTTGCGGTTCGCCTCGTACGAGTCGGTGCCGACGGCATCCGGTCCGATGAGGACGTCGCCGATCCAGACCGTGCGCGCCGCGGCGCCCTGCAGGGCGCTCTTGTACAGCACGTCGCCCGAGGTCTCCGCACCCTTGTGGTGCAGGTACACCTGGCTCTCGAGGTGCTGTCCGGAGTCGGAGTAGCTGAGGCCATAGAGCTCGGCGCGAGATCCGGTGCCTGCCAGCTCGACGCTCGGGTTCACGCGCACGACGCCGCCGCCGAAGCTGACGACGACGTGGCGGAGGGTCGCGTCGCGGTCGACACGAGCCTGGTGCGACGCCACGTGAACCGCGTCGTCGTCCCAGCGCTGGACGGTGACGAGCTCGAGATGAGCGCCCTCGCGGACGATCACCTCGACGTTCTGCGCGTGGTGCGCGGTGCCGGTGTGATGGAAGACGACGGTGGCGTGCGAGTTCGCCTGCGCCTCCACCACCACGTGGGCGTGGGCGCGGCCGCCGATGCCCTTCAGCGAGACGACGATCGGCTCGGCGTACTCGGCGCCTGCCGGGATGCGCAGCAGGGGCGCCTCGCTCTCCTGCTTCCAGGCGATGGCGCTGGGCAGGTCCTCGGGCCGGAAGACCTCGCCGCGCGGAGCGGCGCCGACGACGAGGCGCTCCTGGACGAGCCCCTCGGGGGCGCGGACGTCGACCTGGATGACGCCGTGGGGCCCGGCCTCGTCGGCGAACAGCGGCTGGAGCTGGGCGATCGGCGTGTGCTTCCAGTTGACCTCACGACCCGTGGGCGCCTCGAAGGCGGCGGGGTCGAACGACCAGGGTCGCTCGGAGCGAGTCTGCACGGGCACGAAGGCACCGGCGCCATCGGTGTGGCCCTTCGCGCCAGGAACGGTGGGGGCCTCGGTGGTGGGGCTCATCTAGCCGACGGATCCTTCCATGCCCATCTCGATGAGCTTGTTGAGTTCGAGCGCGTACTCCATGGGCAGCTCGCGCGCGATCGGCTCGATGAAGCCGCGCACGATCATGGCCATGGCCTCGTCTTCGGGCATGCCGCGGCTCATCAGGTAGAAGAGCTGCTCCTCGCTGACCTTCGAGACCGTTGCCTCGTGGCCGAGCTGCACGTCGTCGACGCGGATGTCGATCGCGGGGTAGGTGTCCGATCGCGAGATCGTGTCGACCAGCAGCGCGTCGCAGCGCACCGTGTTCGCCGAGTGGTGCGCGTTCGCGTCGACACGCACCTCGCCGCGGTAACCGGCACGACCGCCGCCGCGGGCGATCGACTTCGAGACGATCGACGACTGCGTGTACGGCGCCATGTGGATCATCTTCGCGCCGGCGTCCTGGTGCTGGCCGGGACCGGCGAAGGCGACCGAGAGCGTCTCACCCTTGGCGTGCTCGCCCATCAGGAAGATCGACGGGTACTTCATCGTGACCTTGGACCCGATGTTGCCGTCGATCCACTCCATCGTCGCGCCCTCGTGCGCCACGGCGCGCTTGGTGACGAGGTTGTAGACGTTGTTCGACCAGTTCTGGATCGTCGTGTAGCGCACGCGGGCGTTCTTCTTCACGATGATCTCGACGACGGCGGAGTGCAGCGAGTCGCTCTTGTAGATCGGAGCGGTGCAGCCCTCGATGTAATGGACGTACGAGCCCTCGTCGGCGATGATGAGTGTCCGCTCGAACTGGCCCATGTTCTCGGTGTTGATGCGGAAGTAGGCCTGAAGCGGGATCTCGACGTGCACACCCGGCGGCACGTAGACGAAGGAGCCGCCCGACCAGACGGCGGTGTTCAGCGCCGCGAACTTGTTGTCTCCCGCGGGAATGACGGTGCCGAAGTACTCCTCGAAGAACTCCGGGTGCTCGCGCAGCGCGGTGTCGGTGTCCATGAAGATGACGCCCTGGGCCTCGAGGTCCTCACGGATCTGGTGGTACACGACCTCGGACTCGTACTGCGCGGCGACGCCCGCAACGAGGCGCTGACGCTCGGCCTCGGGGATGCCGAGCTTCTCGTACGTGTTGCGGATGTCCTCCGGCAGCTCCTCCCAGGAGCCGGCCTGCTTCTCCGTCGAGCGCACGAAGTACTTGATGTTGTCGAAGTCGATCTCGCTGAGATCCGCCCCCCACGTGGGCATGGGCTTGCGCTCGAACAGCTGCAGACCCTTGAGGCGGGTCTTGAGCATCCACTCCGGCTCGGCCTTCAGCGCCGAGATGTCGCGCACCACGGCGTCGCTGAGGCCACGCTTGGCGCTCGCTCCGGCGGCGTCGGCATCGTGCCAGCCGAACTCGTAGACGCCCAGGCCTTCCAGCTCAGGGCGATCGATCAGCACATCAGACATCGTCTCGTTCTCCTCCGGGTCCTGGCGGTGTCATCCGTCCCGGCATCCGTGCTCCCCGGTGGAGATACCGGAAAGGGATGCCGCTTCTCGGGCCCTCTCAAGCGGCGCCGACCATCGCGCCTAGACTGTCAGTGGTGCGCGGCGCTGTGAAGCACATGCGCAACCGACCCCTCGATTCTACAGGCTCCCGCCCCTGGCGGCCGCGCCGTGACTTCACGTCGCGAGCCGCATGCGGCGCCGCCGAACACTCCCAGGAAGCGACGATCAGCATGTCCGCGCAGCAGACCACCACGACGGCGACGGGGATCTGGAGGCGCCTGTGGCTCTGGCTTCCCGACCGGGTGGACCGGCGCGTCATCGCCGCGGCGTGGGCGACGCTGGTCGTGCAGATCGGCATCGTCGGCACGGGCGGACTCGTGCGACTCACCGGCTCGGGCCTCGGCTGCGACACCTGGCCTCGCTGCAGCGAGGACTCGTTCGTGCCCGTTCCCGAGGTCTCGGGTGTGCACGGGTTCATCGAGTTCGGCAATCGCCTGCTGACATTCGTGCTGGTCGCGGTCGCGATCATCACATTCCTCTTCGTGGTGCGGATGCGGCGTGAGCGGCGCGACCTGTTCTGGCTGTCACTCCTCATCGGCCTCTACGTGCCCCTGCAGGCGGTCATCGGCGGCATCACGGTACTCACCGGTCTCAACCCCTACGTCGTGGGCCTGCACTACTTCGCGTCGGTTCTGCTGGTCGCTCTGGCGGCCGCGCTCGTGGTGCGCGTGTACGCCGTGCCCGGCCCACGCGCACTCGCGGTGCCGCGCTGGTATGCCGCCGCGACGTATGTGACGAGCGCGTTCGTGCTGCTGACCGTGGTCGTCGGCATCCTCGTCACCGGCTCCGGCCCCCACGCCGGCGACGGCGGCGCGGCGCGCAACGGGCTGAACCCCGAGCTCATGCAGCACATCCACGCGTGGCCGGCCTACATCACCTTCGCCCTGACGCTCGTGCTCGTGGCGGGCTCGTGGCGCACTCCGCACGCGCTGCGGCTCCGGCTGTGGACGCTGCTGCTCCTGGTGGTCGAGTTCGCGCAGATCGCCGTCGGTCTCTGGCAGGCGCGTACCGGTCTCCCGATCGTCTTGGTGAACATCCACATGGTGCTCGCGGTGGCTCTCGTGGCCGCGATGACCGCGGTGGCCATGAACCTCACTGCACCGGTCCAAGCGGCCGCCGCGCACAGCTGATCCATAGCAACCGGATTGGCGTCACACGGACTCCTTTGCGAGGGTGGGATGCCGCGGCCACCCGGGTCGCGCATCCCGAGGAGTGATCGACACATGCCCACCCGCCCCCGTCTCATCCGCAGCATCCCGTTCTGGGGCCTCGTCGTCGTCTCCCTGGCGACGATCGTCGGCGGCTGGTACATCACCACCGACAAGCTCGGCTCGATGACGACCACGCTCACCGATGGCACTGCGACCGGCGTCGACGTGTACGTCGGCCAGTCGATCGCCCAGCTCGGCTCCATCCTCATCGGCGCCGGGGTGATCGGCGTTCTGCTCGCGCTCGGCGTCGCCGCCGTCTCGACGCTGCGCCCCCACCCGCCGGTCGAGGTCGTCGAGCCCATCGACTGGACGTCGGAGACCGAGACCGCCGCCGAGCAGCCGCAGGCTCCGAAGGCGACCGACGCCGACGCCGCCGAGAGCGCGGAGCCGGTCGACGCCGAGGTCGAGGCATCCATCGCCCGCTGATCCACCGCACGACAGAGGCCGCCCGGTTCGCCGGGCGGCCCCTGTCGTACGTCCGTCAGATCAGAACGGCAGCAGCGGGTCTACCGCGATCGCGACGAACAGCAGCGTGAGGTACGTGATCGAGGCGTGGAACACGCGCATCGGGCGCGGCTCGGTGCCGCGCACGGCGCGGTTGTAGAGCACGTGGGACTCGTAGATGAACCAGCCGCCGAAGACGAGGGACGAGACGGTGTAGACCAGGCCCATGCCGGCGACGGGGATGAGAAGCAGCGAGCACACGACGGTGGCCCATGCGTACAGGATCACCTGGAGTCCCACCTGCGAGCCGGCACGCGTCGCGCCGAGCATGGGGACGTCGACCTCTTCGTACTGGTCCTTGTACTTCATCGACAGCGGCCAGTAGTGCGGCGGCGTCCACAGGAAGACGAGGGCGAAGAGGATGACCGGCGGCCACGCGAGCGAGCCGGTCACCGCCGTCCAGCCGATCAGCACCGGGAAGCAGCCCGCGATGCCGCCCCACACGATGTTCTGCTCGGTGCGGCGCTTGAGGATCATCGTGTAGATCACGACGTAGAAGAAGATCGCGGCCGCCGACAGCGTCGCGGCGAGCCAGTTCGTCGTGAGCCACAGCCACACGGTCGAGAAGACCGCCAGCGTCCACGCGAAGATGAGGGCGCCGCGCGGCGAGACCTCGCCGGTGACGAGCGGGCGGTTCACCGTGCGCTGCATGTGCGCGTCGATGTCGCGGTCGAGATACATGTTGAACGCAGCGGCCGATCCGGCGCTCGCGGTGCCGCCGATGACGGTCGCGACGACCAGCCACACGTCGGGGAAACCGCCCTCGGCGAGGATCATGACCGGCACCGTGGTGACCAGCAGCAGCTCGAGAACGCGAGGCTTCATCAGCGCGACGTACGCGCGGACGGTGCGGCCGAACGTCTGCGGAGGCCGGCTGGAGCCGTCGACGGATGCTACGGTCCCGGCCGTCTTCGTGCTGTCCATGGCCCCCGCAATCGCCGCCTGCAGAATCGCCCCAAGTCTAGGGCATCGGCGTGTCGCGCCCGGCCGCCGGCCACGGGGGCCGATGCCGGGGGCGGATCACATCGGCCGATTCGCAGGCGTGAGCAGAACGTGACTCCCGCGACACCGGGATGTCACCGATGGCGACCCGACGTTCGAAAGACTCCGTCACATAGACCGCTTGCATGGCCTCGGTGGTTTACCCCTTCGCTATGCTGAGAAACACGCGCGCCCGTCGCCGATTCCCCCTTCTCCATCCGGACAAGGGCCGCGAGCCGGCCACATTCCTGGGCGCACTCCACAGAAAGGCGACCCGGTGTCGGAACTGCGTTGGGATGAGATCGATCGGCGCGCGGTGGACACCGCCCGCGTCCTGGCAGCGGACGCTGTGGAGAAGGTGGGCAACGGCCACCCCGGCACAGCGATGAGCCTGGCGCCGGCCGCGTACCTGCTGTATCAGCGCGTGCTGCGCCACGATCCCACGGACACCCACTGGGTCGGACGCGACCGGTTCATCCTGTCGGCCGGCCACTCCTCGCTCACCCAGTACGTACAGCTGTACCTGGGCGGGTTCGGGCTCGAGCTCGACGACCTCAAGGCGCTGCGCACCTGGGGCTCGCTCACCCCGGGGCACCCCGAGTACGGCCACACCAAGGGCGTCGAGATCACGACCGGCCCGCTGGGCCAGGGCCTGGCCTCAGCGGTGGGCTTCGCGTACGCGGCCCGCTACGAGCGCGGCCTGTTCGACCCGGAGGCCGCCGCCGGCGAGTCGCCGTTCGACCACTACACCTATGTCATCGCCGGTGACGGCGACCTGCAGGAAGGCGTCACCAGCGAGGCGTCGTCACTCGCGGGCCACCAGGCGCTGGGCAACCTGATCGCGATCTACGACTCGAACCAGATCTCCATCGAGGACGACACCAACGTCGCCTTCACCGAGGACGTCGCCAAGCGCTACGAGTCGTACGGCTGGCACGTGCAGGTCGTGGATTGGAAGAAGACCGGCGAGTACGTCGAAGACGTCGCCGAGCTGTACGGCGCGATCGAGGCCGCCAAGGGCGAGACCGCGAAGCCGTCGCTCATCATCCTGCGCACCATCATCGGCTGGCCGTCGCCCGGCAAGCAGAACACCGGCAAGATCCACGGCTCCGCGCTGGGCGCCGACGAGCTCGCCGCCACGAAGAAGGTCCTCGGCTTCGACCCCGAGCAGTCCTTCGTGGTCCCGGGCGACGTCATCGCCCACACCCGGGCGCTGGCAGACCGCGCCGCCGAGGAGCGCGCGGTGTGGCAGCAGTCCTTCGACGCCTGGGCCGCGGCCAACCCCGAGCGCAAGGCGCTGTTCGACCGCCTCGAGGCCGGCGAGCTGCCCGCGGACGTGGCATCCGCTCTCCCCTCGTTCGAGGCCGGCAAGGAGGTCTCGACCCGCGCCGCTTCGGGCACCGTCATCAACGCGCTGGCCGCGGTGCTGCCCGAGCTGTGGGGCGGCTCGGCCGACCTCGCCGAGTCGAACCTGACCACCATCAAGGACGCGAAGTCGTTCATCCCGGCCGAGTGGTCCACGCACGAGTGGTCGGGCGACCCCTACGGCCGCGTGCTGCACTTCGGCATCCGCGAGCACGCCATGGGCGCGATCGTCAACGGCATCAAGCTGCACGGCCCGACGCGTCCGTTCGGCGGCACGTTCCTCATCTTCAGCGACTACATGCGCCCGTCGGTGCGTCTGGCCGCGCTGATGGACATCCCGTCGATCTTCGTGTGGACGCACGACTCCGTCGCGCTCGGCGAGGACGGCCCCACCCACCAGCCGATCGAGCAGCTCGCGACGCTGCGCGCCATCCCGAACTTCACGGTGGTGCGTCCGGCCGACGCGAACGAGACCTCGGCCGCGTGGCTCGAGATCGTCCGCCGTCAGGGCGGGCCCGCAGGTCTTGCGCTCACCCGCCAGAACATCCCGGTGTTCTCCCGCGGCACGGGCGAGGCGGAAGGCGACGTGTTCGCGTCGACCGACGGCGTCGCCAAGGGCGCGTACATCCTCGCGGAGGCGCCGAACGGCACGCCTGACGTGATCCTGATCGCGACCGGTTCCGAGGTGCAGCTGGCGGTCTCCGCCCGCGAGACCCTCGCCGCCGAGGGCGTGAACGCCCGAGTGGTGTCGGCACCGTCGCTGGAGTGGTTCGACGAGCAGGACGAGGCGTACCGCGAGAAGGTGCTCCCCGCCGCCGTCAAGGCGCGAGTGTCGGTCGAGGCCGGCTCCGCGCTCACGTGGCGCGGCATGGTCGGCGACGCCGGCCGCTCCGTCGCGATCGACCACTTCGGTGCGTCGGCCGACTACAAGACCCTGTTCCAGAAGTTCGGCATCACCGCCGACGCCGTCGTCGAGGCCGCCCGCGAGACTCTCGCGGCCACGGCAGCACTCGAACTCGCCGCGGCGAAGTAAGCACGAGGAGAAGGCAGAATGAGCACCCCCACCGAGAAGCTGGTCGCCGAAGGCGTGAGCATCTGGCTCGACGACCTGTCGCGTGAGCGCATCACGTCGGGCAACCTGACCGAACTCATCTCGACGCGCAACGTCTCGGGCGTCACGACGAACCCGACGATCTTCCAGGGCGCCATCGGCGGCGGCGGACACGCGTACGCCGACCAGATCGCCGAGCTCGCGAAGGCGGGCGCGTCGGTCGACGAGGCGATCTTCGCGGCGACGACCGACGACGTGCGCGACGCGGCGGACATCTTCCGTCCCGTCTACGACGCCACGAACGGCGTGGACGGTCGCGTGTCGATCGAGGTCTCCCCCGACCTCGCCCACGACACCGAAGCGACGATCGCGCAGGCCAAGGAGCTGTGGGCGAAGGTCGACCGCCCGAACGTCCACATCAAGATCCCCGCGACGAAGGCGGGCCTGCCCGCCATCACCGCCGTGCTCGCCGAGGGCATCTCGGTCAATGTCACGCTCATCTTCAGCCTCGAGCGCTACGCCGAGGTCATCGAGGCCTTCCTCGCGGGCATCGAGCAGGCGAAGGCGAACGGCCACGACATCTCGCAGATCCACTCCGTGGCCTCGTTCTTCGTGTCGCGCGTGGACACCGAGGTCGACAAGCGCCTCGCCGCCGTGGGCACCGACGAGGCCGCAGACCTGAAGTCGCTCGCCGGCGTCGCGAACGCGCGCCTCGCGTACGAGCTGTTCGAGAAGGAGTTCGCCACCGACCGCGCGAAGGCGCTCACGGAGGCCGGAGCCCACGCCCAGCGGCCGCTCTGGGCCTCGACCGGGGTCAAGGATCCGAACCTCCCCGACACGCTGTACGTCACCGAGCTCGTCGCCCCCGGCACCGTCAACACCATGCCGGAGAAGACGCTCGAGGCCACCTTCGACCACGGTCAGATCGCGGGCGACACCGTCACCGGCACGTACGAGGCCGCTCACCACGTGTTCGACCGCCTCGCCGCCGTGGGCGTCGATTTCGCCGACGTCACCCAGGTGCTCGAGGACGAGGGCGTGAGCAAGTTCATCGCGTCCTGGCACGACCTGCAGGACACCGTGAAGACGGCGCTCGAGGACGCGCTCCAGGCCACCCGATGAGCTTCGACATCCACCTGTCGGGGCACGTCAAATCCGTCGTCGAGGCGACGCTCCCCGGGCTCGTCGCGAGCCTGGTGGCGTCCGGGATCACGGGCGGCGACTCGTCGCTGTGGGGTCCTGAGGCGGAGGACGAGGCTTCCCGTCGACTCGGGTGGACCGAGGCCGTCAGTGTCTCGCGACCTCTCGTGCCTGAGGTCCTCGCGCTGCGTGAGCGTCTGCACGCCCGCAACGTGACCCGCATCGTGCTCGCGGGCATGGGCGGCTCGTCGCTCGCACCCGAGGTGATCACGCAGACGTCGGGTGCGCCGCTGGTGATTCTCGACTCGACCGCGCCGGGCCAGGTGCTCGCCGCGATCGACGGCGATGCCCAGGCCGGCGACCTCACGCGCACCGCGCTCGTGGTGTCGTCGAAGTCGGGATCGACGGTCGAGACGGACTCGGCGAAGCGCGCGTTCGAGGCGGCGTTCCGCGACCTCGGCATCGATCCCGCCGAGCGGATCATCGTCGTCACCGACCCCGGCTCGCCCCTGGATGCGCAGGCGCGCGCCGAGGGGTACACCGTGTTCAACGCCGACCCGACCGTGGGCGGCCGGTACTCGGCGCTCACCGCCTTCGGGCTCGTGCCGGCGGGCCTCGCGGGCGCCGATATCTCGGAGCTTCTCGACGAGGCCGAGGCGTCGCTGCTCGAGGTCTCGATCGACAGCCCCGACAACCCCGCGCTCGTGCTCGCCGCGGCGATCGCCGGCGGCGAGCCCCGCAAGGACAAACTGGGTCTCATCACGGACGGCACCCATATCGTGGGGCTGCCGGACTGGATCGAGCAGCTCGTCGCCGAGTCGACCGGCAAGCAGGGCACCGGCATCCTTCCCGTCGTCCTGCTGCCGGTCTCCCCCGAGGTCGACGCGAAGCCCGCCGACCTGCAGATCGTGCGCTTCGTCGACGAGGCCAAGAAGTTCCACCTGTTCGAGCACCACGAGGGCGAGGTCCTCGTGAGCGGCTCGCTCGGTGCGCAGTTCGTGGTGTGGGAGTACGCGACGGCGATCGCGGGACGGATGCTGGGCATCAACCCGTTCGACCAGCCCGACGTCGAGTCCGCCAAGGTCGCCGCGCGCGGCCTGCTCGAGGCGCGTCCCGAGCCCACGGCGCCGGCATTCGCCGTGCAGGGCGTCGAGGTGCGCGTCTCGGACCCCGAGCTCGCGGCATCCGGGTCCGTCGCGGGCGTCCTCGACGCGCTGTGGGCGCGCCTCCCCGAGGACGGCTACGTCGCGATCCAGGCGTACGTGAACCGCCTCGAGCTCGGCCAGCTCTCCGGCCTGCGCGAGCTCGTCGCCGCGGACTCGGGTCGCCCGACCACGTTCGGCTGGGGGCCCCGATTCCTGCACTCGACGGGCCAGTACCACAAGGGCGGCCCGGCGAACGGGGTCTTCCTGCAGATCCTCGAGCAGACCGACGTCGACCTCGAGATCCCCGGCCGGCCGTTCACCTTCGGCCAGCTGATCCAGGCGCAGGCCGCGGGCGACGCGGCCGTCCTCGCCGAAGGCCACGGCCGTCCCGTCGTGACCCTCACCCTCACCGACCCCCAGATCGAAGTGCTCTCGCTCTTCGAAGCGGCCCAGTAGGAGTTCGAGCCCCACATGACCGTCGAGATCTCGCGCGGGCACAACCCGTTGCGCGACCCCGAAGATCGTCGCCTCAACCGCATCGCCGGTCCGAGCGCGCTCGTCATCTTCGGTGTCACGGGAGACCTCTCCCGCAAGAAGCTCATGCCCGCCGTCTACGACCTCGCCAATCGCGGCCTGCTGCCTCCCGGCTTCGCGCTGGTGGGCTTCGCGCGCCGCGACTGGGAGGACCAGGACTTCGCGAAAGTCGTCTACGACGCGGTGCGCCAGCATGCCCGTACCGAGTTCCGCGATGAGACGTGGCAGCAGCTGCTCCAGGGCATCCGCTTCGTCTCGGGCGAGTTCGATGACCCGGAGGCGTTCCGCCGCCTCAAGGAGACCGTCGACAAGCTCGACACCGAACGCGGCACGATGGGCAATCACGCCTACTACCTGTCGATCCCGCCGAAGGCGTTCCCCCTCGTGGCGGAGCAGCTGAAGTCGTCGGGCCTCGTCGACGACACCGCCGACCAGCCCGACCGCTGGCGCCGCGTCGTCATCGAGAAGCCGTTCGGTCACGACCAGGCGTCGGCACGTGCTCTCAACGACGTGCTGCGCTCTGCGTTCCCCACCGACTCGATCTTCCGCATCGACCACTACCTCGGCAAGGAGACGGTGCAGAACATCCTCGCGCTGCGCTTCGCGAACGAGCTGTACGAGCCGATCTGGAACCGCAACTACGTCGACCACGTGCAGATCACGATGGCGGAAGACATCGGGGTCGGCGGCCGAGCCGGCTACTACGACGGTGTCGGCGCCGCGCGCGACGTCATCCAGAACCACCTGCTGCAGCTCATGGCGCTCACCGCGATGGAGGAGCCCATCTCGTTCGACGCGAAGGACCTCCGCGCCGAGAAGGAGAAGGTGCTCGCCGCCGTCACCCTCCCGGCCGACCTCGCGCGTTCCACCGCGCGTGGTCAGTACGCCGGCGGTTGGCAGGGCGGCGAGAAGGTGCTCGGCTTCCTCGAGGAAGACGGCATGAACCCCCAGTCCACGACCGAGACGTACGCCGCCGTGACGCTCGAGGTGAACACCCGCCGCTGGGCCGGCGTGCCGTTCTACCTGCGCACCGGCAAGCGCCTCGGCCGCCGCGTGACCGAGATCGCCGTGGTGTTCAAGCGCGCCCCCGAACTTCTGTTCTCGCGCAGCCAGACCTCGGGTCAGGGCCAGAACGCCCTCGTGATCCGCGTGCAGCCCGATGAGGGCGTGACGATCCGCTTCGGCTCCAAGGTGCCGGGTGCCGGCGCACAGGTGCGCGACGTCACGATGGACTTCGGCTACGGCCACGCCTTCACCGAAGCGAGCCCGGAGGCGTATGAGCGTCTCATCCTCGATGTGCTCCTCGGCGACCCGCCGCTGTTCCCGCGGCACGAAGAGGTCGAGCTGTCGTGGAAGATCCTCGACCCGATCGAGAAGTTCTGGGATGCCCAGGGCGGCCCGCTCGAACAGTACTCGCCCGGGTCGTGGGGCCCGGATTCCGCGGACGAGATGCTCGCCCGCGATGGTCGCACCTGGAGGCGCCCGTGATCGTCGACCTTCCCGACACCACCGTCAGCAAGATCTCCCGCGCACTCGTCAACGTGCGCGAAGAAGGCGGGGCGGTCGCCCTCGGCCGCGTGCTGACGCTCGTCATCCTGACCCGCGAGGGCGCCGTCGAAGAGGTGATCGAGGCCGCGAACGACGCGTCGCGCGAGCACCCGATGCGCGTGATCGTGCTGATGATCCCGGACTCCGGCGACGGCGAGTCCCGCCTCGACGCGCAGATCCGCGTCGGAGGCGACGCCGGCGCGAGCGAGGTCGTCACGCTCCGCGCCTTCGGCGACGCCGGGCGGTCCAACCTTGAGAGCCTCGTGACGGGCCTCCTCCTCCCCGACGCCCCCGTCGTGGTGTGGTGGCCCAACCGGACCCCCGACCACATCTCGCGAACCTCGATCGGTCGCATCGCACAGCGCCGGATCACGGATGCCGCGACCAAGTCGGACCCGTCGGCCTGGGTCGCCGGCCTCGGCGAGCAGTACGCGCCGGGTGACACCGACCTCGCCTGGACGCGCCTGACGCGCTGGCGCGAGCAGCTGGCCGCGATCCTCGACCAGCCGCCGTACGAGCCCGTCGTGGGCGTGCGCGTCCGCGGAGCGTCCGACTCGCCCTCCACCGCGCTCCTCGCGGCGTGGCTGCGTCTCACGCTCGATGTGCCGGTCGACTGGGCGTACCTCGACGCGCAGGAGTGGCCGCACGGAATCAAGTCCGTCGCCCTGGTGCGCGCCAGCGGCGAGGTGCTCCTGGAACGCCCGTCCCCCGGCGTCGCCATCCTCACCCAGCCTGGTCAGCCCACGCACGACCTCGCGTTCCCCCGTCGGACGCTCCGCGAATGCCTCGCGGAGGAGCTTCGTCGGCTCGACCCGGACGTACTGTATGGTCGAGTGATCACCGAGGGTTGGGAGCTGCTCGACCCCCCGGCGACGAAGGGTACGCAGGCCTGATGAGCGGTGCGCGGGTGACGGACGGGACGCAGGATGCCTGAGGGCTGGGCAGAGAAACGCGTCATCATCAGTTCCGATCCCGCCGCGTTGGCCGAATCGGTCGCGCCCCGCTTCCTGAGTCGGGTCGCCAAGCGCATCGACGAGGGCAAGCTCGCACACATCTCGCTCACGGGTGGCTCGATGGGCGCGGCCGTGCTCGCGGCCGCCGCGCGCAACCCCCGCGCGGCGCGCATCGACTGGTCGCGCGTGCACTTCTGGTGGAGCGACGAGCGCTTCGTTCCGCTCGGCCACGCCGACCGCAACGACCGCCAGGCGCGTGACGCGTTCCTGGATGTCGTCGAGGTCCCCGCGGAGAACATCCATGCGACCCTCGGGAGCGACGACGGACTCGACCTCGACACCGCGGCAGCCGCCTACGCCCGCGAGCTGGCGCGTTTCCCCGGCAGAGAAGGCGCGTGGCCGTCGTTCGACGTCTGCTTCCTCGGCGTCGGGCCCGACGGACACATCGCATCGCTCTTCCCCGACCGACCCGAGATCCAGATCACGGACCGCTCGGTGGTGGCCGTGCGCGACTCCCCCAAGCCACCGCCGGAGCGCATCACCATGACGCGCCCGGTGATCAACAGCTCCAAGCGCGTGTGGCTCGTGCTGGCGGGCGCCGACAAGGCCGCCGCGCTCGGGCTCGCCCTCGCCGGCGCGAGCTATGCGAGCGTGCCCGCCGCCGGCGCGAAGGGCCGCACGCGCACGACGTTCTTCGTCGACCAGGCCGCCGCCGCCCAGGTGCCGCCGGAGCTCATCGACCGGGAGTACTGACGCGGCTCGGCGACGATCGCCGGACATACGAGAAGAGCGGATGCCGCAGCATCCGCTCTTCTCGTATGTCTGAGGTGGCTCAGTCCTGGCCGCGGCGCTCGCGCAGCTGCTTGAGCGCGTCGTCGAGGAGGGTCTCGGCCTCTTCCTCGGTGCGGCGCTCCTTGACGTAGGCGAGATGCGTCTTGTACGGCTCGGTCTTCGCGACGGCGGGAGGGTTCTCCTTGTCGCGGCCGGCCGGCAGACCCGAGTGCGGCGAGTCGATCGTGTCGGGGATCTCCTCCTCGGGGATGCCCGCCGCGAAGTAGCGCACGGTCTCGTTGCCCAGGGCGTCCCAGTACGAGACGGCCACGCGCTCGGCGTGGAACCCGTGGTCCTGCTCGCCCATCGGACCGGCACCGACGCGGGTGCCGCGGATCGCGTTGCCTCCGGTGGCCATCAGAGGGCCTGGAACTTCGTGATCAGGCCGAGCGCGACGATCGAAGCGAACCACACCAGGGCGAGGACCACCGTGAACCGGTTGAGGTTGCGCTCGGCGAGGCCCGAGGAGCCGAGCGCCGACGTCATGCCGCCGCCGAACATGTCGGACAGGCCGCCACCGCGCCCCTTGTGGAGCAGGATGAGGAGAGTCAGCAGGAGACTCGTGATGCCGAGAAGCACCTGCAGGACGAACTCGAGGATCTGCACAGTCGTTGAAGCCTTTCGCTGCGATCGTTCGCCGATCGCACAAGGGTCAAGTATACGTGTAGGCCGGCGGGCGGTGAGGAACACTCACCGCCCGCCGGCCGCGGGGTCAGACCCCGACGTGCTTCTGGTAGCGGATGATCGCGGCGAACTCGTCGACGACGAGGCTCGCACCGCCGACCAACGCACCATCCACGTCGGGCTCGCGCATGAAGCTCGCGATGTTCGCGGACTTCACCGAGCCGCCGTAGAGCACGCGCGTGCGCGCTGCCGCGTCCGCGCCGAGCTTCTCTCCGATGACCTCGCGGAGCTTGGCGCAGACGTCCTGCGCCTGCTCCGGCGTCGCGGCCTGGCCGGATCCGATCGCCCAGACGGGCTCGTAGGCGACGACGATGTCGGCGTCCGCCTTGAGTCCCTCGAGTGCGACCGACAGCTGGCTGACCGGCACGGCGCTCGCGCCGAACTTCTCCAGGTCCTCGCTGGTCTCGCCGACGCAGATCACGGGCACCAGGCCGTGCTTGAGCGCGGCCTTGACCTTCGAGCCCACGACCTCGTCCGTCTCGTCGTGGTACTGCCGACGCTCGGAGTGGCCGATGATGACGTACTTCGCATCGAGCTTGGCCAGGAACGCGCCCGAGATCTCGCCCGTGTAGGCGCCGGAGTCGTGAGCAGACAGGTCCTGGGCGCCCAGGGCGAACGGGATCTTGTCAGCGTCGAGCAGCGTCTGCACCGTGCGCAGGTCGGTGAAGGGCGGGAACACCGCGACCTCGACCGAGCCGTCCTCGTGCTTGGCGTCCTTGAGGGTCCAGTGCAGCTTCTGCACGAACGCGACCGCCTGCAGGTGATCGAGGTTCATCTTCCAGTTGCCCGCGATGAGCGGGGTGCGGCTGCTCACTGCCATCCGAGGACCTCCAGTCCGGGGAGCTTCTTGCCCTCGAGGAACTCGAGGCTGGCGCCGCCGCCGGTCGAGATGTGACCGAAGGCGTCGTCGGCGAATCCGAGTTGGCGCACCGCCGCCGCCGAGTCGCCGCCTCCCACGACCGACAGACCGTCGACCTGGGTGAGCGCCTGCGCGACCGCTTTGGTGCCTGCGGCGAACGGCGCGAGCTCGAACACGCCCATCGGGCCGTTCCAGAACACCGTCTTCGAGTCGCGCACGAGCGCGGCGAAACGCTCCGCGGTCTCCGGTCCGATGTCGAGTCCCAGGCCGGACGCCCCGAACGCCGTGTCTTCGATGCCGTCGGCGCTCGTCACCACGTGCTCCGCGTCGGCGCCGAACTTCGAGGCCACGACGACGTCGGTCGGGAGCACGAGCTCGACGCCCGACTCCTGGGCGCGACGCATGTAGTCGCGAACCGTGTCGAGCTGGTCGGCCTCGAGGAGGCTCGAGCCGACCTTGTGCCCGTGCGCGGCGAGGAAGGTGAACAGCATGCCGCCGCCGATGAGGAGACGGTCGACGCGCGGCAGCAGGTGGTCGATGACGCCCAGCTTGTCGCTGACCTTCGAGCCGCCGAGCACGACCGTGTACGGCCGCTCGGGGTTCTCGGTCAGGCGGTCGAGGACGTCGACCTCCTTCTCGATGAGGAACCCGGCGGCCGACGGCAGGATCTCGGCGAGGTCGTAGACCGACGCCTGCTTGCGGTGCACGACGCCGAACCCGTCGGAGACGAGGACGTCGCCGAGCGTGGCGAGCTCCTCCGCGAACGCGCGACGGGTCGCATCGTCCTTCGCGGTCTCGCCCGGGTTGAACCGGAGGTTCTCGATGATCGCGACGTCGCCGTCCTCGAGGGCGGCGACCGCTTCGCGAGCCGACTCCCCCACCGTGTCGCGCGCGAACGCGACGGGCTTGCCGAGGAGCTCCGAGAGTCGCTGGGCGACCGGCTCGAGGCTGTACTTCGGATCGGGGGCACCGTCGGGGCGACCGAGGTGCGAGCAGACGACGACGCGGGCGCCCTGGTTGATCAGGGCGTTGAGCGTGGGGAGCGTGGCCCGCACACGGCCATCGTCCGTGATGATCCCGTCCTGAAGGGGGACGTTGAGATCAGCACGGACGATGACGCGCTTGCCGGCCAGCGAACCCAGCGAATCGAGGGTGCGCAGGGCCATGGCTGCGGCTTACAGGCTCTCGGCGACGTACTCGGTGAGGTCGACCAGGCGGTTCGAGTAACCCCACTCGTTGTCGTACCAGGCCGAGACCTTCACCAGGTTGCCGCTGACGTTCGTGAGCTCGGCGTCGAAGACCGACGAGTGCGGGTCGAGCTGGATGTCGCTGGACACGATCGGGTCGGCGTTGTACTTGAGGTAGCCCACGAGGCGCCCGTCGGCGGCGGCGGCCTCGTACGCGGCGTTGACCGCCTCCTTGGTGAGGCCCTCGGTGTTGGTGACGATCGTCAGGTCGACGATGGAGCCGGTGGGAACCGGCACACGGTACGACGAGCCGCTCAGCTTGCCGTTGAGCTCGGGTAGCACGAGGCCGATCGCCTTGGCGGCACCGGTCGACGCCGGAACGATGTTGATCGCCGCTGCGCGGGCGCGGTGCAGGTCGCTGTGCGGGCCGTCCTGCAGGTTCTGGTCGGCCGTGTACGCGTGCGCGGTCATCATGAAGCCGCGCTCGATGCCGAAGGCGTCGTTGAACACCTTCGCCAGCGGCGCGAGGCAGTTGGTGGTGCACGACGCGTTCGAGATGATGTTCATCGTCGCCGAGTCGTAGGTGTCCTCGTTCACGCCCATGACGAACGTGCCGTCGACGTCGGTGCCGGGGGCCGAGATGATGACCTTCTTGGCGCCGCCATCGAGGTGCTTCTTGGCGTCGACGGCCTTGGTGAAGCGACCGGTCGACTCGATGACGACGTCGACGCCGAGCTCGCCCCAGGGCAGGTTGGCCGGGTCGCGCTCCTCGAAGACCTTGATTGCCTTGCCGTTGACGGTGATCGAGTCCTCGTCGTACGAGACGTCGGCGTCGAGACGGCCGCCCACCGAGTCGTACTTGAGCAGGTGCGCGAGGGTCTTGTTGTCGGTGAGGTCGTTCACCGCCACGATGTCGAGGTCCGCACCCTGCGCGAGGGCTGCGCGAAGGAAGTTGCGTCCGATTCGGCCGAAGCCGTTGATGCCGATCTTGACAGTCACGGAGTTTCTCCTGAGATGTGTCGTGCGCGAATGCGCGGTTGTTGCGATGCGAACGAGGACAACGGCGTCCCGGCGGGCTGTCCCGCCGGGACGGCCGCGCTAACTAGGACAGTACCAGCAGGCCCGGGGTCTTCTGACGGGCGGCGTCGAGGCGCTGTGCGACGTTCTGCCAGTTCGCGATGTTCCACACCGCCTTGACGTAGTCGGCCTTGACGTTGAGGTAATCCAGGTAGAAGGCGTGCTCCCACATGTCGAGCTGGAACACCGGGATCGTGCCCTGGGCGGTGTTGCTCTGCTGGTCGAAAAGCTGCTGGATCAGGAGCTGCTCGCCGATCGGGTCCCAGCTGAGCACCGCCCAGCCCGAGCCCTGGATGCCGGTCGCGGCGGCGGTGAAGTGCGCCTGGAACTTGTCGAAGCCGCCGAAGAACTCGTCGATGGCGGCACGCAGCTCGCCCTCGGGCTCGCCGCCACCCTCGGGCGACAGGTTGGTCCAGAAGATCGAGTGGTTGACGTGACCGCCGAGATTGAACGCGAGGTCCTTCTCGAGCTTGTTCACGTTCGCCAGGCTGCCGGACTCGCGCGCCTCGGCCAGCTGCTCCAGCGCGGTGTTCGCGCCGGTCACGTACGCCTGGTGGTGCTTGCTGTGGTGCAGCTCCATGATCTTGCCGCTGATGTGCGGCTCGAGGGCGGCGTAGTCGTAAGGGAGGTCGGGCAAGGTGTACTTCGCCATGTTCTCTTCTTCCTGTCGGCGCGCGCCGAAATCCCCGGCGCAGCGAGGGTGACGGATTCATCCTACTGAGCGCCAACGCCCGCGCGGCGGGGTTGCTTCCGACTGTGACGTGTGGAAGAGCGGATGCTGCGGTCCGCGGCATCCGTGAGAGAGCTCAGTCCTCGATGCCGGCGGGGACGGCGGCCTCGGTGCCGGCAATCCCCTCGGCCTCGGCCTTCTTGTCGGCCATCGCGAGGAGGCGGCGGATGCGGCCGGCCACGGCGTCCTTGGTGAGCGGAGGGTCGGCGTGGTGGCCGAGCTCGTCGAGGCTGGCGTCACGGTGCGCGAGGCGGAGGTCGCCCGCCTGACGGAGGTGGTCGGGAACCTCGTCGCCGAGGATCTCGAGTGCACGCTCGACGCGCGCGCACGCGGCGACGGCTGCCTGCGCGGAGCGGCGCAGGTTGGCGTCGTCGAAGTTCACGAGCCGGTTGACGCCGGCGCGCACCTCACGGCGCTGGCGCATCTGGTCCCACTCGCTCGCGGCGCGGACGGCGCCCATGGCGGCCAGGGCCGCGCGGATCGCCTCCCCCTCGCGCACGACGACGCGCGGAATGCCGCGCACCTCGCGGGCCTTGCCGGCGATGCCGAGGCGGTGCGCGGCGCCCACGAGCGCCATCGCGGCCTCGGACGAGGGGCAGGTGATCTCGAGCGCGGCTGAGCGCCCGGGGTCGCTGAGCGTGCCGGAGGCGAGGAACGCGCCGCGCCAGATGGCGGCGAGGTCGCCGCGCGAGCCGGTGGTGAGCTTGTTGGGCAGGCCCCGGACGGGGCGGCGGCGCTGGTCGAGGAGCCCGGTCTGGCGGGCGAGAGTCTCGCCGCCCTCGATGACGCGGACGGCGTAATGACTGCCGGTCCGGGCCCCGGATCCCTGCACGTGCACCAACTCGGGTCGCACGCCGTACAGCTCGACGAGGTCGCGCGCGGTCCGGCGGGCGAGGATGTCGGAGTCCAGTTCGGCCTCCACCGCGACGCGGTTGGCGATCGAGTGCAGACCTCCCGAGAATCGCAGCAGGGACGTGAGCTCGGCCACCCGTGCCGTAGGGCGCGGGTCTCGCACGGTGATCAGCTCGGCCTTCACGTCAGCGGTCAGCGACACGGGTCTCCTTCAGGGTCTTGCGGGAACGACCGTCAAGCCTACCCGGCCGCTCCGGCCGGGCGACCCGGTCACTCGCGCCCGAGGTCGCGATGCGTGACGCGGACGGCGACGCCGGGTACGCTCGCGAGGCGCTGCGCGAGCTCGCGCACCATCACGACCGAGCGGTGCTTCCCGCCCGTGCAGCCGATGGCGACCACCGAATGGCTCTTGTTCTCGCGCTGGTAGCCCTCGAGCACCGGACGCAGGGCCGCGCTGTACGCGTCGAGGAACTCCTCGGCACCCTGCTGGCCGAGCACGTACTCACGGACCTCCTCGTCCTCCCCCGTGAACGGGCGGAGCCGCTCGTCCCAGAACGGGTTCGGGAGGAAGCGCATATCGGCCACGATGTCGGCGTCCGGCGGAAGACCGTACTTGAATCCGAAACTCTGGAGCGTCAGCGTGTGCCGCGCCGCGCCCTCCTCGCTGAAGAGGTCGGCCACCTTCGTGGCCAGCTGGTGGATGTTGTACGACGACGTGTCGATGATGACGTCGGCGCTCTCGCGAACGGCGGCGAGACGCCCGCGCTCGCGACGGATGCCGTCGAGGATCGTGCCGTCGCCCTGCAGCGGGTGCGGGCGCCGCACCGCCTCGAAGCGGCGGACCAGCACCTCGTCCGAGGCATCCAGGAAGAGCAGCCGGATCTGGCGGCGCTCGCGGAGCGCCCGCATCGCGTCGGGGAGGTCCGAGAAGAGGTCGCGCCCGCGCACGTCGACCACGACGGCAACCCGGGGCAGCACTCCCCCTGCGAGCTCGGTGAGGTCGAGCAGCGGCTTGAGCATCTGCGGGGGGAGGTTGTCGACCACGTACCAGTCGAGATCCTCCAGCGCGTTGGCCGCCGTCGACCGCCCGGCACCCGACATCCCTGTGACGATCAGCACTTCTCCGACGTCCTGACGCGTCGCCTCGCCCATGCCCACCCCCGTCCCGACAAGCCTAGTCATATCTGACGGCCGCTCGTCGGCGCGACCGCCGCTATGGCGCGTCGGCGAGGGCGGGCTCGGCGAGGTGGGTGTGGATGGCCGCCGCGAGCTTCGGCCCGATCCCGGGAAGCTCGGCGATCTCCTCCGGCGTCGCCTTCTTCAGCGCAGACACCGACCCGAAGTGCCGCAGCAGCGCCTTGATGCGGGCGTCGCCCAGGCCGGGTACCTCTGCCAGCACACTCTGGATGTCGCGGCGGCGACGCTTGCGCTGGTGCGTGATCGCGAACCGGTGGGCCTCGTCGCGCAGCCTCTGGAGCAGGTACAGCGCCTCGGAGGTGCGGGGAAGGATGACCGGATACTCCTCTCCCGGAAGCCACACCTCCTCGAGCCGTTTGGCGATGCCGCACAGCGCGATCTCTTCATGCCCGGCGTCGCGCAACGCACGCGCCGCGGCCTCGACCTGGGGCTGACCGCCGTCGACGACCAGGAGCTGGGGTCGGTAGGCGAAGCGCGGGCGGCGCCGCTCGGTCACGACCTCGCCGTCCGCGGTCGGGTCGGGTGCTGCCTCGGGCTCGTTCTCTTCCGGACGATCGAGGTATGCGAGCCGGCGCGTGAGCACCTGGTAGAGCGAGTCTGTGTCGTCGGTGGTCTCGGCGACACCGAACGAGCGGTACTGGTCTTTGCGGGGCAGGCCGTCCTCGAAGACGACCATCGACGCCACGACGTTCGTGCCGCTCAGGTGCGACACGTCGAAGCATTCGATGCGCAGTGGGGCCTCGGACAGATCGAGAGCCTCCTGCAGGTCGGTGAGCGCCTGGCTGCGCGCGACGTAGTCGCTGGTGCGCCGGGTCTTGTGGAGCATCAGCGCCTGCTGTGCGTTCAGGGTCGCGGTGCGCATGAGGTCGGCCTTGCGGCCGCGTTGAGCGACCTGGATGGTCACGGCCTTGCCCCGGCGCCCCCGCAGCCACTCCTCGAGGTCGGCGGCGTCGTCGGGCATCGCCGGCACCAGCACCTGCTTGGGGATGTCGGCGCCCGCGGCGTTGCCGTAAGTGCGCTGCAGCACCTGATCGACGAGCTCGCCGCCGGTGATGTCGAGCTCCTTCTCGATGGTGGTCGCTCGCACACCACGCACGCGGCCGCCGCGGATCACGAAATGCTGCACGGTGGCGGCCAGTTCGTCCTCGGCGATGCCGAAGAGGTCGGCGTCCGTGTCGGCCGCGAGCACGAGCGCGCTGCGGTTCAGCACGGCGTCGATCGACTGCAGCCGGTCGCGGTAGACGGCGGCCGCCTCGTAGTCCATCGCGGCCGAGGCCGCGCGCATGCGCGCGGTGAGCTCCCTCGTGAAGCGCTGATCGCCGCCCGACATGAACGCGATGAAGTCGTCGACGATCGCCCGGTGCTCCTCGATCGTGACCTTCATCGAGCATGGCCCGCCGCAGCGCCCGATCTGCCCGGGGAAGCACGGCCTCCCGGTCGCCATCGCCTTCTTGTACGACGAATCGCTGCAGGTGCGGATCGGGAACACCTTGATCATCAGATCGATCGTGTCGTGCACGGCCCACACCTTCGGGTACGGGCCGAAGTACTTCGCTCCGGGGATGCGGCGATTGCGGGTCACGATGACGCGCGGCGCCTCGTCGGCGAGCGTGATCGCCATGAAGGGGTACGACTTGTCGTCCTTGTAGCGGACGTTGAACGGCGGATCGAACTCCTTGATCCACTGGTACTCGAGCTGCAGCGAGTCCACGTCGGTCGCGACGACCGTCCATTCCACCGATGCCGCGGTCGTGACCATGCGCCGCGTGCGCTCGTGGAGCGTGTGCAGCGGCGCGAAGTAATTCGACAGGCGCGCACGGAGGTTCTTCGCCTTGCCGACGTACAGCACGCGTCCGTCGCGATCGCGGAACCGGTAGACCCCCGGGTTCGTGGGGATCTCCCCCGGCTTCGGCTTGTACGGGACGGTGGGAGCGGAGCGCGCCATGCGCTCAGCCGGCCTTGCGGGCCTCGACGAGCTCGGTGACCGCGTGCGTGGGGGCGCGCAGCCCGAGGACCTCGGCGAGGAATGCGCCGGTGTGGCTGTCTTCCACGCGCGCGACCTGCTCCGGCGTGCCCGTCGCGATGACCTGGCCGCCGCCCGACCCGCCCTCGGGACCGAGGTCGATCACCCAGTCCGAGGACTTGATGACGTCGAGGTTGTGCTCGATGACGATCACGGTGTTGCCCTTGTCGACCAGGCCGTTGAGCACCTCGAGGAGCTTCCGGACGTCCTCGAAGTGCAGACCCGTCGTCGGCTCGTCGAGCACGTAGATCGAGCGGCCGTTGGTACGCCGCTGCAGCTCGGTCGCGAGCTTCACGCGCTGCGCCTCACCGCCCGACAGCGTCGTGGCCGACTGACCGAGTCGCACGTAGCCGAGTCCGACGTCCACCAGCGTCTTCAGGTAGCGGTGGATGGCCTGGATCGGCTCGAAGAACTCCGCCGCCTCGGCGATCGGCATCTCGAGCACTTCGGCGATGTTCTTGCCCTTGTAGTGCACCGCCAGGGTGTCGCGGTTGTACCGCTTGCCGTGGCACACCTCGCAGTCGACGTACACGTCGGGGAGGAAGTTCATCTCGATCTTGATCGTGCCGTCGCCCGAGCATGCCTCGCAGCGGCCGCCCTTCACGTTGAAGCTGAACCGCCCCGGCTGGTAGCCGCGCACCTTCGCCTCGGGCGTCTCGCTGAAGAGCGTGCGGATGCGGTCGAACACGCCGGTGTACGTCGCCGGGTTCGACCTCGGCGTGCGGCCGATCGGCGCCTGGTCGACGTGCACGACCTTGTCGAGGTTGTCGAGTCCGGTCACGCGCGTGTGCTTGCCGGCGACCCGGCGGGCGCCGTTGAGGCGCGTGGCGAGCACCTGATACAGGATGCCGTTGACCAGCGAGGACTTGCCCGAGCCGCTGACCCCGGTGACCGAGGTGAGCACCCCGAGCGGGAAGTCCACCGTCACGTTCTTGAGGTTGTTCTCGCGGGCGCCGACGACGGTCACCTGGCGCTTGCGGTCGATCTTGCGGCGCTTCTTCGGCGTGGGGATCGAGCGTCGGCCGGACAGGTAGTCGCCGGTGATGGAGTCGGGGTCGGCGAGGAGTTCGCCGATCGGGCCGGAGTGCACGACCTCACCGCCGTTGACGCCGGCACCCGGGCCGATGTCGACGACCCAGTCCGCGGCGTGGATCGTCTCCTCGTCGTGCTCGACGACGATGAGAGTGTTGCCGAGGTCGCGCAGGGCCACGAGGGTCTCGATGAGACGGCGGTTGTCGCGCTGGTGCAGGCCGATGGACGGCTCGTCGAGGACATACAGCACACCGGTCAGGCCGGAGCCGATCTGGGTCGCGAGCCGGATGCGCTGCGCTTCGCCGCCCGACAGCGTCGCCGCGGCGCGGCTGAGGCTCAGGTAGTCGAGGCCGACGCGGATGAGGAAGTCGAGGCGAAGGCGGATCTCCCGCAGCACCGCGGCGGCGATCGTCGCCTCCCGCTCGGTGAGCGTCAGCTTCGCGAAGTACTCGCGAGCCTCGCCGAGGCTCAGGCGCGAGGCGTCCGCGATGGAATGCCCGTGCACCTGCACGGCCAGCACCTCGGGCTTGAGGCGGGCGCCGTCGCATACCGGGCACGGCACCTCCCGCAGGTACTCCGCCCAGCGCTGGCGCTGCGTGTCGGACTCGGCCTGCGTGTACTGGCGCTCGATGTAGGGCACGACGCCCTCGAAGCCCGACGAGTAGCGCATCTCGCGGCCGTAGCGGTTCTTCCACCGCACCGTGACCTTGTAGTTCTCGCCACGCAGCACCGCCTCGCGGACCTCGGACGGGAGCCTCTTCCACGGCGTGTCGAGCGAGAAGGCGAGGTCGTTGGCGAGTCCTTCGAGCAGGCGCTCGTAGTACTGGAAGAGCCCCTTGCCCTGCGTCGTCCAGGGGATGAGGACGCCGTCGCGGATCGAGAGGTCCTCGTCGCCGAGCATGAGCTCGACGTCCACCGACATGCGCGTGCCGAGACCCGAGCACGCGGGGCACGCGCCGAAGGGCGCGTTGAACGAGAACGTGCGCGGCTCGATCTCGGTCAGCTGCAGCGGGTGGCCGTTCGGACACGCGAGCTTCTCGGAGAACGACTGCCACGCGGCATCGCCCTCTTCGTCGACGAAGTTGACCTGCACCACGCCGCCCGCGAGCGAGAGAGCGGTCTCGACCGAGTCGGTCACGCGGTCCAGGATGCCGGGTGCCGCGACGAGGCGGTCCACCACGACGGCGATGTCGTGCTTGTAGCTCTTCTTGAGCGTCGGCGGCTCGGCGAGCTGGATCAGCTCGCCATCGACGATCGCACGGGCGTAGCCCTTCGCGCCGAGCTCCTTGAAGAGGTCGACGAACTCGCCCTTCTTCTGCGTGACGACGGGGGCGACGATCTGGTACCGCGTGCGCTCGGGCAGCTCCATGAGCTGGTCGGCGATCTGCTGCACGGTCTGGCGCTGGATCACCTCGCCGCACTCAGGACAGTGCGGGATGCCGATGCGAGCCCACAGCAGACGCATGTAGTCGTGGATCTCGGTGATGGTGCCGACCGTCGAGCGCGGGTTGCGGTTGGTCGACTTCTGGTCGATGGACACGGCGGGGCTCAGCCCCTCGATGAAGTCGACGTCGGGGCGGTCGACCTGTCCGAGGAACTGCCGGGCGTAGGCGCTCAGCGACTCGACGTACCGACGCTGACCCTCCGCGAAGATGGTGTCGAACGCGAGGCTCGACTTGCCCGAGCCCGACAGGCCCGTGAACACGACGAGCGAATCGCGCGGGATGTCGAGGTCGACGTCCTTGAGGTTGTGCACGCGGGCACCGCGGACGCTGAGCTTTCCGCTGGTAGCGCCGACGGAGTTTCCGGTCAGAGCAGCATTGTTCTCCGCTTTTGGCGGCAGGGCGACAGGGACGATGGGCACCCGACAAGTCTAGGTGGGGGTTCCGACACGCGGGCTGGGAGCAGTCGCCGTGGGCGAAGGACCGCGCGGGCGACCGGCGCGGTCAGCGGGCGCCGGCGAAGGGCTGCAGTGCGTCGCGGAGCGCCAGCAGCGCAGCGGCATCCGTTCCCACGCTCGCCATGACCTTGCCCGGCACCTCGAGCGCCTGCACGCGCAGGCGCGCACCCGCCTCGGTCAGTCGGACGTCCAGCACCCGCTCGTCGTCGTCGCGGCGGGTCCGGGTGACGAGCCCCTGCGCCTCGAGGCGCTTCACCAGCGGCGACAGCGTCGCAGGCTCCAGGGCGAGCTCTGCGGCCAGCTCGCGCAGCGAACGGGGCGACCGCTCCCACAGCGCGAGCATCACCAGGTACTGCGGATGCGTCAGGCCGAGCGGCTCGAGGATCGGCCGGTACAGTCCGACGACGTTGCGCGCCGCGGTCACGAGCGCGAAGCAGACCTGATTGTCCAGCTTGAGCAGGTCGTCGGGACCGAGTTCGGCATTCGTCACGCGAAGATCCTATCGCGCGCTAATCGTTAGTACTCTAATGAACATGCCAGACACGGATTCATCCACCCCGGACCGTCGTCCGCTCCGAGAGCGCGTGCGCGACGCAGGCGGTTGGTACGCGTTCCTCAACTCCCACTTGATCCGCGTCGCCGGTCCCGCCGCCGTCGGGCCCTATGAGACGACTCCCCCGCCGAGCCAGGCGGAACGGGCGGAGCGTGCATGCCCGCTCTGCGGCGCACCGATCTCGCAGCACACGTTCGACCGCTCCGGGCCGAAACCCCTCATGCACTGCCCGTGAGCGCACGCCCGCGGCAGCCTCCAGGGGTCAGGCGTGACCCGCGCGTTCCATGGCGCGCAGCTCTTTCTTGAGGTCCTGCACCTCGTCGCGCAGGCGCGCTGCGAGCTCGAACTTCAGCTCCCCGGCCGCCGCGAGCATCTGCTGGCTGAGATCGGCGATGGTGGCCTCGAGCTGCTCCGCGCCCTCCGCCGCGATTCCCTCACGGCGCAGCTGCGGCGTCGGGCTCTTGCCGACACCGGACTTGGTCTTCGCAGCCGCCTTGCCCCGAAGCATCCGATCGGTGTCGGATGCCTCGCGCGCGAGCACCTCGGTGATGTCGGCGATGCGCTTGCGCAGCGCCTGGGGCTCGATGCCGTTGGCGGTGTTGTACGCGATCTGCTTCTCGCGACGCCGGTCGGTCTCTTCGATCGCCTTGGCCATCGAGTCGGTCACGGTGTCGGCGTACATGTGGACCTGTCCCGATACGTTTCGTGCCGCGCGACCGATCGTCTGGATGAGCGAGGTGCCGCTGCGGAGGAAACCCTCCTTGTCGGCGTCGAGGATCGACACCAGGGAGACCTCGGGCAGGTCGAGCCCCTCCCGGAGCAGGTTGATGCCCACGAGCACGTCGTAGACGCCGGCTCGCAGCTCGCTGAGCAGCTCGACGCGGCGCAGCGTGTCGACGTCGGAGTGCAGATAGCGCACGCGCACGCCGTGCTCGCCGAGGAAGTCGGTGAGCTCTTCGGCCATCTTTTTCGTGAGGGTCGTCACGAGCACGCGCTCGTCGCGCTCCACGCGGATGCGGATCTCCTCCAGCAGGTCGTCGATCTGCCCCTTCGACGGCTTCACGACGATCTCGGGGTCGACGAGACCGGTCGGGCGGATGATCTGCTCGACCACGCCGTCGGCGATGCCCATCTCGTACCGGCCGGGTGTCGCCGACAGGTAGACCGTCTGGCCGACGCGGTCCTTGAACTCATCCCACCGGAGCGGCCGGTTGTCGAGCGCGCTCGGCAGCCGGAACCCGTGCTCGACGAGGGTGCGCTTGCGGGAGGCATCCCCCTCGTACATCGCCCCGATCTGCGGGACCGTGACGTGGGACTCGTCGATCACCATCAGGAAGTCGTCGGGGAAGAAGTCGAGCAGCGTGTGCGGGGGCTCGCCGGGCGCCCGCCCGTCCATATGACGCGAGTAGTTCTCGATGCCCGAGCAGAACCCGAGCTGCTGCAGCATCTCGAGGTCGAACGTCGTGCGCATGCGAAGGCGCTGCGCCTCGAGCAGCTTGTTCTGCGACTCGAGTTCTTTCAGCCGGTCGGCGAGCTCGTCCTCGATCGTGCCGATCGCGCGCTGCACCGTCTCGGTGCCGGCGACGTAGTGGGACGCGGGGAAGATCGGCACGCTGTCGAGCCGCTGCACCACGTCGCCGGTGAGCGGGTGGAGCATGAACAGCGCCTCGATCTCGTCGCCGAACATCTCGATGCGGATCGCGTACTCCTCGTAGACCGGGATGATCTCGATGGTGTCCCCGCGCACGCGGAAGTTGCCACGGGAGAAGTCGACGTCGTTGCGGTTGTACTGCATCGCGATGAACTTGCGGATGAGCGCGTCGCGGTCGTAGACCTCTCCCACCTGCAGCGCCACCATCGCCCGCAGGTACTCGTCGGGCGCACCCAGACCGTAGATGCACGAGACGGTGCTGACGACGACGACATCGCGGCGGCTGAGCAGCGAGTTCGTCGTCGAGTGGCGCAGCCGCTCGACCTCGGCGTTGATCGACGAGTCCTTCTCGATGAACGTATCGGTCTGCGGGACGTACGCCTCGGGCTGGTAGTAGTCGTAATAGCTGACGAAGTACTCCACCGCGTTGTGCGGCATGAGCTCACGGAACTCGTTCGCCAACTGCGCCGCCAGAGTCTTGTTGTGAGCGAGCACGAGGGTGGGACGCTGCACGGCCTCGACGAGCCAGGCCGTCGTGGCCGACTTGCCGGTACCGGTCGCGCCGAGCAGCACGACGTCGGTCTCGCCGGCGTTGATGCGCGCCGCCAGCTCGGCGATCGCCTGCGGCTGGTCGCCCGACGGCGCGAATTCGCTCACGACCTCGAACGGCCGCACGGATCGAGTGGTCTGCACCAATCCAGCGTAGGCGCGGCCCCCGACATCGGGGCGGCGTTCGCGATGAGCGGATGCCGCGGGCCGCCGCTCGCGCGCGGTTCAGCCGCCGAAGCCCCCGCCGTCGAAACCGCCGAAGCCTCCGGCGTCGAAGCCGCCACCGAAGCCCCCGTCGAAGCCGCCGCCGTCGAACCCGCTCCCGGCGCCGCCGTCGAATCCTGCTGAACCGGGGTCGTATGTCTCGCCGATCCAGGCGGGGCCGTCGCCGAGCTGCAGGGATCCCGCGCCGACCGTGAAGTACGCGGCCACCGAGCTCGACAGCAGGAACTGGTTCGCCACGATCGACATCACGCCCGCGCTCATCAGCATCGAGCGCGCATCCACGCCGTCGCGCGGGTCGCGGTCGTCGACGCCGACCGCCGTGCGCGCGGGTTCCGTCGCCGTCGGGGTCGCCGAATCCGCCTCCGCGGCGCGGCGAGCCTTGTGCTCCTCGGCGCGGCGGACCAGCCGGGCGATCACGGTCGGATCCTCGGCGGCTGCGTCGCGCTCCGAGTCGGCGAGGAACGGGCGCAGCTGCTCGAACATCTCCCGCCGGCGCTGCGGCGGGACGTCCGCGAACGCCGAGGCGTGCGCGCTCTCGATCACCGATGCGGGCAGGGTGTTGAGGAGGTAGACGTAGCGCGCGATGCGCTCCTCCTCCGTCGCCGCCCCGTACGGCGTCTTGCGCCGGCGGAACCTCGAGAACACGGCCATGAGGTACCTCCTCGCTCGTCTCCAGGTTACGTTCGCGCGGCCCGCCGCGCGACGTGCTCGTCGAGCGTTCCCCAGAGCTCGTCGACCTGGCGCTCGGTGCTCTCGAGCGTGCCGGCGGTGTCGATGACGACGTCGGCGATCCGCAGGCGGGATTCGTCGGGCACCTGCGACGCGAGGCGGGCCGCGGCATCCGCCCGGGTCATGCCGCGCAGCTCGACGAGACGCCGGAGACGGACCTCCTCGGGCGCGTGCGCCACGATGACGAGCTGCCACGGGTCGTCGACGCGTGCCTCGACGAGCAGCGGAACGTCGTAGACGACCACCGCGCCGGGGTCCTGCGCGAAAGCCTCCTCGAACCGGCGCGCCGACTCGGCACGGACGGCCGGGTGCACGATCCTGTTGAGCTGCGCGATCGCCGCGTCGTCGCCGAACACCCGGCTGCCGAGCGCGGCGCGGTCGAGGGAGCCGTCGGGACGCAGCATCCGCTCCCCGAAGGTCTCGGCGATCGCGGCCAGCACGGGCGAACCCGGCTGCTGCACTTCGCGGACCAGCTGATCGGCGTCGACGACGACGGCGCCATGCTCGGCGAGGCGGCGGGCGATCGTGGACTTTCCCGAGGCGATGCCTCCGGTGAGGGCGACGAGCGGCATGGTTCGAGCATGCCACGCCGCGCCCGGCCGGCGCGTCGCCGACGCCTGCAAGCCTTGCGCGGTTCCTGAGGCGGGCCTGAGCGGGCGTTGAGGCACCGGAGGTAGCCTCGGGGCACCCGAAGGACAGATCACCCGTGTAGCACTGGGGAGGGCGGGAGATGAACGCCGGACGCGACATCGTGGCGACCGGCGCGACACCGCCCCGCTGCACCAGCCGGATCGTCCTGGGGTACGGGCGGGCCGCCCGCGTGGGGACGACGGCGGCCGCAGTCCGTGCACGGAGGACGCGCGCAGGGCGGGATGTGGGGAAGACTCCCGCCCTCCGCGCGGCCCGCCGGACCGGCGGGGTGGCGGACGCGCGCGAGCAGAGCTCCACGGCCGGTCCCGCATGCGGTCGCCTGTCGTGATCGACGGCCTGGCGCACCCGTTCCGCCGCGCGTTCTGGGATATCATGACCGACGTCCAGGGTCCGTCGACAGCACGGGACCCGGAGGGTGCATCGGTGGAAGAAGCGCGCGTCGCGGTGGTGATCGAGGACGAGGAAGACATCCGTTCTCTCCTGTCGACCGTGCTCGCCCAGGCGGGCTTCGAGGTGCACGGCGCGGCCAACGGCGCGGACGGCGTCGAGCTGGTGCGCGAGCACCGGCCGCTGGTGACCACGCTCGACGTCAACATGCCCGGCATGGACGGCTTCGAGACCGCTAAGCGCATCCGCGCGATCAGCTCGACGTACATCGTGATGCTCAGCGCCCGCACCGAGGAGATCGATGCGCTGCAGGGTCTCGAGGCGGGGGCCGACGATTACGTCGCCAAGCCCTTCCGGCCCCGGGAGCTGCGTGCCCGCATCGACGCCATGCTGCGCCGCCCGCGGCACGTGGCGCCGGCCGACCCCGATGCGGTCGGCGAGAACGGGTCGCCCGACGGCGTCTGGCTCGAGCACCACGGACTGCGCCTCAATGCCTCGACCCACCTCGTCACGGTCGACGACCATCACGTCGAGCTGACGCGCAGCGAGTTCGACATCCTCGCCGACCTGCTCGTGGCGGGCCGGCGGGTCCGCGCGAAGTCGGATCTCGCCCTCATGCTGCGCGGCGACCAGTACGCGGTCAGCGACTTCGTCTCCGACAGCGACGCACGTGCGATCGAGGTGCACATGGCGAACCTCCGGCGCAAGCTCGGCGAGTCGCCCGCGCAGCCGCGGTGGATCGAGACCGTGCGCGGCGTCGGTTACCGCCTCACCGCCTGACGCACGCTCCGCGAGGGCGGACGGATGCCGCTAATCGCCCTCGTCGACGAGCACCGACGTCTCGACGTTCGCCGCCGCGCGGCTCGCGGCCTCGCGGGCGACGCGCATGAGCTCAGCCGGCTCGTACCCCGCCGTCTCGCTCAGCGCCACGCCGACACCGACGACCGGGATCACTCCCCCGCCGACCTTGCCGAGGTCGTCGAAGAGGCCGCGATAGATCGCGCCCGCCTGCCTCCGCGCCTCCGGCGAGGAGGCGACCGCGAGTGCGATCAGGAGGCCGGTGTGCCCGTCCTGACCCACGACGGCGTTCGTCGGCGCGTGATGGCGTACCCCCGTCCGCCAGGTCGCGGCCACCGCTCCGGCGACGTCGCTGCCGAATGCGGTCGAGATCTGGTCGAGGTCGTCCAGGCGGACGGCGGTGACCGCGATCGGCTCATAACGCCGCTCGGCGCGTCGGCACAAGCCCTCGAGCACGGCGAAGAACGACGCGTCGCTCAGGATGCCCTGCTCTTCGTCCACGGCCCGGGCCTCGCGCAGATAACCGCGCATCGGCGCCCGGCTCGCCCGCAGCACCGACGTCACGACGACGGCAACGATCGTCAGAGTCACGGTGAGATAGCTCGTGCTGATCGTCCCGAACGCGGTCTGGAAGAGCGCGCTGTCAGGGCCGGAGGTCACGAAGGCCGTCGTGCGGGACACGTAGTACAGCGACTGGAATCCGAGCACCGCCCCCAGCACCCACGCCGTCCGCGACTCCCGCATGTCGCCGCGAAGGCATTCCACGGCGCCCGCTCCGGCGAAGGCGACCAGCGGCACGAACATCCACAGCGCGCCGGCCCAGTCGCCGCCGCTCTCGCGGTCGACGGCGACCGCGAGAGCCGCCATCGCCACGGCACCGGCGACGAGAACGGACGACCAGCGCATGTCGCGCCGGTTGAAGCGGCGGCATCCCAGCCACATGCATCCGGTGCCCGCGACGAACGCCGCGTTGCCCACGGCGATCGCCCACCAGGCGCCGTCCGACTGCGACCAGATCGTGTACGCGAGGGTGGTGAGCATCGCAGCGAGGAAAGCGATCGACCAGATCCGCCCTGCGCCTTCGTCCCGTCGCAGCAGGGTCTCGAGGATGAACAGCACACCGCTGACGTTCACGACGAGCGCGGTCATGATGAGCACGCTCGGCAGGTCGAGGGTCATCCTTCTTCTCCTTCCGGGCCGTTCGCGGGCAGCTTCACGATGAAGGTCGAGCCGACGCCGGGCGCGCTGTGCAGTGCGAGCTCGCCGCCGTGGGCGCGCACGATGTCGCGGGTGATCGCGAGGCCCAGGCCGGTGCCCGACCGGCGTTCGCCGCCCGCCTTGTAGTACCGCTGGAAGAGGCGCGAGCGGTCGGCGTCGGAGATGCCGACGCCGGTGTCGCGCACCAGGATCCAGCTCGACGTGCCGTCGGTGGTGGTGCCGACGAACACGGTGCCGCCGTCCTTGTTGTATGCGATGGCGTTTGACACGAGGTTGTCGACCACCTGCCGCAGCCGCAGCGGGTCTGCCCACGCGGTGGCCGGCTCCAGGCCCGTCTCGTCGATGATGATCGCACGGGCGGCGGCTCGCGGGAGGGCGTCGGCGGTCGCGGCGCGCACGAGGTCGCGCGCGTCGAGGAGCTGGGGAGCGAGGGATGCCTCGACCGACGACGGCGACGAGCTCGACGCCGCGAGGATGTCGGCGACGATCCGCAGCAGGCGCTCGGCGTTGCGCTCGGCGACGTCGAGGCTCGCCCGCACCGCGTCGGGGGTGTCGGGATCCTCGATGGCGAGGTCGAGGTACCCCAGGATCGACGTGAGCGGGGTGCGCAGCTCGTGCGACACCGAGGCGACCAGGTCGTCGCGGGCGCGGAGGGCGTTGAGCTCTGTCGTCACGTCGCGCGAGACGACCACCGCCCCGGCGTCGCCGCCGTCGGAGTCGGTGAGACGTCGCGCAGTGATCGTCAACGCCCGGCGTGGCCCGGGTTCGGGGCCGAACCACACCACCTGATCGTCGAACGCCTCGCCGCGTCGCGCACGTTCGAGCGGAAGCTCGTCGGGAGGAAGCGGCGAGGTGCCGTCGTCGCGGAAAGCCGGCACCTGAGTGCCATCGTGGTCGGATTCGAATCCCTGCAGGAGCCTGCCGTGGGCCTCGTTGGTGACCGCGACGCGGCCGCTCGCGCCCATGCGCACGACGCCGAAGTCGACGGCATCCAGCACCTCCGTGACAACCTGCTCCTGACGTCTCGTGCGCGCGAGCACGCTCGCGAGCAGCTGCGATTGCTTCGCCAGCAGCATGCGCTGGGCATCGGAGCGCCGGGCGTTGAGGTGGCTGGTGACCGCGACGGCGATGATCACGAGCGGCAGCAGGAACGTCCGGTACGTGACCTCGGTGGCGCTGAGCGCGGTGAGGACGCTCACGATGCCGGCGATCGCGACGATCACGCCGAACAGGCCGAGCAGCCCGAATCCGCCGGCGAGCCAGGTCGCGGGGAAGATCCAGAGGAGTCCGAGCACCGTGTCGGGCGCCGCGATCTGCATAAGGGTGATGGCGACGATGTCGATCGCGGGCACGATCGCGACCCATCCGTACGGCAGGCTGTTCCACGGCACGACGAGCGTGACGGCCGTCACGGCGATGACGAGGACCACGCCCAGGAAGAAGAGGACCGGCTCACCGCCGAACGGTCCGACGGCCACGAGCACGCCGAGCACGAACACGACCGCGGCCAGCAGCAGCTGGTTGAGCGTCGCGGTGCGACCGCGCGTGCGATCGGCGCCGTCCGGCATGGCTCCGGTCATGCGCGAGCGCGCCGCGGGCGTGCCCGGCTCGCCCCGTTTCGCGGCGGTCATACCGCGACGGTAACGGATGCCGCGGCCCCGCGCTCGAACGGCGCGCTCAGCGCCCCCGCCGGCCGGCGAGCGGCGGGCTCCGCTGCGGGCCTCGCGGGTCAGAACCCGAAGTCGCCGAAGTCCCCGAACCCGCCCATGTCGCCTGCCGCGGCGTCACCGCCCCAGCCCGAGCCCGGGTCGCCGCCCCAGCCGGCCCCCGAGTCAGCGCCGGCGTCTGCGGCACCGGTCTCGCCGGAGCCGCCGGCGTCCGCACCGCCGGTCTCGCCGGACCCGCCGTCGGCGGCGGAGCCGTCCTCGTAGCCCTGGTCGTACGCGAGCCCGGGCGCGAGGAACGAGCTCACGAGTGCCGAGCCGATGACGTAGCCGACCACGGTGCCGAGGATCGACGACCCGAGCATCGAGCCGAACGAGGGACCTTGGCGCTGAGGGCCCAGCGTGCGCTCCATGAACCCGGGGTTGGTGTACTCGGCGCGGGTCGCGGCGCGGGCCATGGCCTGCGGATCGGTCGAGCGCGGCTGCTCCTGCGGAGGGAGCCCCGCCGAGAGCTCGGCGAGAACCTGCTGCCGCTGGGGCTCGGTGAGCTTCGCGAACGCTTCGGCGTGGACCTGCTCGATGGTCTCGGGGGGTGCGGTCTTCAGCAGGTACCGGTAGCGCTCGATCGCGATCTCGTCCTCGCTCCGGGGTGGCTGCATACCCGGCGCCTGGGCACCGGAGCGGTACTGCGGGACGGGCGGCGCCTGGCGCGCGTCATCCGCGCCTCCGAACAGTCGGTCGAGGAATCCCATGTGCTGCTCCGTCGTCTGCGTGGGCGGGTGGATCCTCAAACTAAGCCTGTTTCCTCGGAAGCTGCTGGAGGATCCGGGACCGTTCTCCCACAGCGTACGGACTCATCCGCGCGCCGCGAGCGCCTCACTCAGCCAGCGCGCGTGGAGTTCCCACGGGTCATCGACGCCGGCGGCCAGCGCGGCGATATGGGCGGAGAGTGCGTCGGAGCGGCGGAACCACTCGGTGCCGCCGAAGCGGTCCGCGGCGAACTGCGCGTGGCGGCGCTGTTCGAGCGCGCGCCCGCCGCGTTCGAACGCCAGCAGCTCGTCGTGCCAGATGGCCCCGAAGCGCTGCCGCGGGTTCGCGCTCGTGCCGATCTTCACGCGGTCGTCGTAGCGCAGGTAGTACACCACCTCCACGCGAGGCGGCGCGATGTCGTCATCGGGCAGGTCGCCGTAGCGCCACTCGCACACGCCGCACAGCCAGCCGGAGGGGTAGCGCACACCCAGCCGCGAGCCGCACAGCAGGCACGGCGACGGCAGCGCGTCGGCGACCCCGTAATGGGCGTACGCCCACTCCCCCGCGGCGGCGAGATGCGCCTCGCACAGCGCGACCGGAGCGTCCGCAGGCACGGGACCGCGGCATCCGTCATCATCCACGAGACAACGCGCGGCGGGAGGATTAACTGGCACACGGCGACGGTACCGCCGACCTCCGACGTGCCGGGATGCGCGAAAGGCCGCCACCCCGCCGAAGCGGTGGTGGCGGCCTTTCGAACCAGACGGTTCAGCGAACCGGGCGGCTCAGCTCAGGATCAGCGACCCGAGAGCTTCTCGCGGAGAGCCGCGAGGGCCTCATCGTCAGCCAGCGTGCCCGCGGGGCCGCTGTCGGACGAGTACGAGGACGCGCCGGTCTCGACGGGAGCCGCGGCCTCGGCCTCGAGGGCCTTGATGACGGCAGCCTTGTGGGCCTCCCAGCGAGCGTGGGCGGCGGCGTACTCCTGCTCCCACTTCTCGCGCTGCTCGTCGAAGCCTTCCTTCCACTGGTTGGTCTCCGGGTCGAAGCCCTCGGGGTACTTGTACTCCCCGTTCTCGTCGTACTCGGTGACCATGCCGTAGAGGGCCGGGTCGAATTCGGTGCCGTAGGGGTCGACCGACTCGTTCGCCTGTTTGAGCGAGAGCGAGATGCGGCGACGCTCCAGGTCGATGTCGATGATCTTGACGAAGACCTCTTCGCCGACCGACACAACCTGCTCGGCGAGCTCGACGTGCTTGCCCGACAGCTCCGAGATGTGCACGAGGCCCTCGATGCCGTCCGCGACGCGAACGAACGCACCGAACGGAACGAGCTTGGTGACCTTGCCCGGCGCGACCTGACCGATCGCGTGCGTGCGGGCGAAGACCTGCCACGGGTCCTCCTGCGTCGCCTTGAGCGACAGCGAGACGCGCTCGCGGTCGAGGTCCACCTCGAGGATCTCGACGGTGACCTCCTGGCCGACCTCGACGACCTCGGATGCGTGCTCGATGTGCTTCCACGAGAGCTCCGAGACGTGGACGAGACCGTCGACGCCACCGAGGTCGACGAACGCACCGAAGTTGACGATCGACGAGACCGTGCCCTTGCGGACCTGGCCCTTGTGGAGGTTGTTGAGGAACGTCGTGCGCGACTCGGACTGCGTCTGCTCGAGCAGGGCGCGGCGCGAGAGCACGACGTTGTTGCGGTTCTTGTCGAGCTCGAGGATCTTCGCCTCGATCTCCTGGCCGAGGTAGGGCGTGAGGTCGCGGACGCGGCGGAGCTCGATGAGCGAAGCGGGGAGGAAGCCACGCAGGCCGATGTCGACGATCAGGCCACCCTTGACGACCTCGATCACGGAGCCGGTGACGACACCGTCGTTCTCCTTGATCTTCTCGACGTCGCCCCACGCGCGCTCGTAC
Organism: Microbacterium ureisolvens; assembly: GCF_019511645.1. Classification (GTDB taxonomy): domain Bacteria; phylum Actinomycetota; class Actinomycetes; order Actinomycetales; family Microbacteriaceae; genus Microbacterium; species Microbacterium ureisolvens_A. The sequence continues at coordinate 703,305 of NZ_JAEUAX010000001.1, forward strand.
TGTGCGCGCTTCTTGGAGAGGATGAGGCGGCCTTCCTTGTCCTCCTTCTGGAGAACGAGGGCTTCGACCTCGTCGCCGACCTTGACGACCTCGTTGGGGTCGACGTCGTGCTTGATGGAAAGCTCACGCGAGGGGATGACGCCCTCGGTCTTGTAACCGACGTCGAGGAGCACCTCGTCGCGGTCGATCTTCACCACGGTGCCCTCGATGAGGTCGCCGTCGTTGAAGAACTTCAGAGTCTTCTCGACCGCGGCCAGGAAGTCCTCGGCAGATCCGATGTCGTTGATCGCGACCTGCTTGGTGGCCGGGGCGGTCGTTGCGGTAGTCATGTAGTGGGTTGTCCTTGTTGGGGTTGGGGTGTCGGGCCCCGGCTTTCAGCGGCTTCCTCCCGCGCGATCGCGAGCGGATTCCTCGACCGAGGCGAAGCGGATTTTCTTGCGATGTCACTCGGGTCCTTGCGGATCCGGTCACCGGCGCGAACCGGCACCGAGGCGTGGCGCAACAGCCACACGAGTGACGCTCCAGGGTATCAGAACGACCAGGTCGCCCGCGATGTTCCCGATCGCCCCGAGATGCCCGGCCCCGCAGCATCCGTTCCGGATCAGCGGGGAAGGTCGATGGGCGCGGTGCTCGTCCGGTCGGGGTCGAACGGGGCGGGTGACGCCGACTCTCCGCGCAGCTGCGCCAGCCGCTCGTCCTCGCGCCGCTGCGCGTCGGCGAGCCAGTCCCATCCCGACGACGTGGAACCGCGCCCCACGTCGGGAACCGGAGCGGTGGCGTTGCGGTCGTCCGAGACGGGGACGACGGTGACGGATGCTGCGGGCACGGGCTGGGGCGGCACCGAAGGCGCGAAGGGAGCCCCGGCGAACGGGTCCGCCCCCGTCCGCCCGGCCGCGCCCCGCAGGCCGGCCTGCTGGATGACGCGCTGGATGGTGAGTCCACGCCGATCGGGATCTCCCACATAGCGGATCTCGCGGAGGCCCTGCTCCTGGGCGGCCGACTCGAACACGAAGTGCCCGTACCCGAAGATGCGGCCGACGAGGGGTTTGTAGACCGAGATGTCGAGGATGCGCGCGAGCGGCATGGTCGCGATGCGCTGCGAAAGGATGCCGTGGACGCGGAAGACGCGCATGTTGGTGATGACGAAGCGGTCGGTGTGCTGTTCGAAGACCCGCCAGATCGCGTGCAGGGTCACGGCGGCGCCGAGGAGCGCCGGCACCCACCAGGCCTGTGCCGGCACGAAGAAGGTGAGAAGGAGGACGACGATGCCGCCGAACAGCTCGAGCACAGCTGAGACCGTGGCGGCCCAGTGCTTGCGGACCTCGTCGACGACGTGCTCTCCCTGATCCGAGATCAGGTGCTTCTCGATCCGCGGATCGAACATCGCGGTCCTAGCCCTGGACGAGCGCCGTGAAGAAGTCGACGACGGCGACCCCGGCGCCCCACACGGCACCCACGGCGCCCTGCACGGCGTTCGCCGCGTCCTGCGGCCGGGTGATGAGGTAGAACGCCGCGAACGCGATGATGAGCACCACGACGATGCGCTTGACGAGCTTCACGGTCCGGGTTCCCTTCGACTTCCTGCTGTTCTACCGCACGAAGACCCTGTCACGCGCAGGCTCGCGGCGCGTCGCGATGAGCGGAGCAGGTTCGGCGTGGTGCGCGGCGCGGTCAGGGCCGCAGCAGCACCTTCGTCGCGCGACGCTCGTCCATCGCGGCGTACGCCTCGGCAGCGTCCGCGAGCGGCAGCTCGAGGTCGAACACGCGACCGGGCTGGATCGCGCCTGAGCGGACGTCGGGCAGGAGCTCCTCGATGTAGCCGCGCACCGGCGCGACGCCGCCGTTCACGCCGACGTTGCGGTTGAACATCTGGCGCACCGGCAGCTCGGGTCCGCCGTTGGGCACGCCCACGTAGCCGACCATGCCGCCGGGACGCGTCGAGCGCAGCGCCTGGTCCATCGACTCCTTCGTCCCGACGCATTCGAGCACGCGGTCCGCTCCGATGCCGCCGGTGAGCGCGCGCACCGCATCGACGCCGGCGTCGCCGCGCTCCTCGACGACGTGGGTGGCACCGAACTCCCGTGCGAGCGCCTGACGCTGCGGGTGACGCGACATCGCGATGATCGTGGTGGCTCCGAGGCGCTTCGCCGCGATGATGGCGCACAGACCGACCGCACCGTCGCCGACGACGGCCACGGAATCGCCCGGGGCCACGCCCGCGGACACGGCGGCGTGGTGGCCGGTGCCCATGACGTCGCTGAGGGTGAGCAGGCCCGGGATCTCGGCGTCGGCGACCGGTCCCGGGACGACCGCGAGGGTCCCGTCGGCGAGCGGCACGCGCACACGCTCTCCCTGGCCGCCGTCGGCGAAGCCGCCGAAACGGTCGTCGGCGCCCCACCACCCGCCGGTCAGGCACGACGTGCTCACGCCGTTGCGGCAGTTCGCGCAGGTGCCGTCGCACACGTAGAACGGCGCGATCACGAAGTCGCCGGGGCGCACGACCTCGACCGCGTCGCCGACCTCCTCCACCACGCCGACGAACTCGTGACCGATCCGGTGCGGTTCGTGCGTGGGCGTGACCCCTCGGTAGGGCCAGAGGTCGGAGCCGCACACGCAGGCGGCGACGACGCGCACGATCGCGTCGGCGCCGGTGGACAGCACGGGATCGGGGACGTTCTCGACGCGGATGTCGCGGGCGGCATGGATGACGGTGGCGAGCATGACACGAGCCTACGGCGGCCGACGCCTGTGGCGGCCGCTGGCACGATGGACCCATGTGGATCGGCTGGATCGAGTTCGACCTGCTGCTCGGCGACGTCCGCTCGCTTAAGGAGAAGCGCAGCGTGCTGCGGCCGCTCGTCGCCGAGCTGAGCCGGCGCACGGAGGCGGCCGCCGCGGAGGTCGGCGAGCACGACCTGCACCGCCGTGCGAGGATCGGCGTCTCGATCGTGGCGTCGGGGTCGTCGCACGTGCGGGATGTGCTCGACCGCGCCGAGCGCCTGGTCGCCGATCACCCCGAGGTCACGCTCCTGTCCGCGCGCCGCGGCCTGCACTCCAGCGACGACTGAGTTCAGCCGGCGATCGCGTGGCCGATGACCTCGTCGCCGGCACCGAACCGGATCGTCCGACCGATCGTGGTGTCATCCGCGATGGTGGCCGCGATCACCGCGGCCACATCGGCCCGGGACACGGCGCCGCCGCCGCTTGGGTCGATCGCGATCCGACCGGTCGGCGGATCGGACGTGAGCGTCCCCGGCGCGAGGATCGTCCAGTCCAGTGCGCTCGCGGCCAGGTGCGCGTCGGCGGCCCATTTCGCGTCGGCGTACGGGAAGAACGAGGCATCGGACGCGATGCCGTGTTCCGCGCGCGAGCCCACCCACGACACCATCACGTAGCGCATCACGTCGGCAGCCAGAGCGGCCTGCATCGATCGGATCGCCGCATCGCGATCAACCGCGTACGTGCGTGCCGGGTTGCCACCGCCGGCACCGGCGGACCACACCACGACGTCGTTGCCGGCGACGATGTTCGTGAGCTGGTCGATGTCGAGCGCCTCGACATCGGCGACGAGCGGCTGCGCGCCCGTCGCTGCGACCTCCGCCTCGTGGGCGGTGTTGCGGATCACCGCGGTCACGGTGTGCCCCTGCGCCACGAGCAGCGGCTCGAGCAGCAGCGCGACCCTGCCGTGGCCGCCGAAGATCAGGATGCGGGCCATGGGTCCCCCTTCGTCGTGCGCTCCACGCTACGCCGCGGCCGCCGCATCCCGCATCACACCACGAGTGCCGCGATTCCCGCGATGACGGATGCTGCAGCGAGGGTCAGGGCGATGCCGATGAGCACCGCGTGCACGATGAGGAACCGGGTCGCCTTGCCCTGGGCGTCGTGTGCGCGGGAGTCCTTCGCGACCCGGCGGTAGAACGTCGGCCAGACGAGGACGTTGAATGCGGCGTTCAGGAACAGCAGTACGGCGAGCAGCGTCACACGTTCGAGCCTAGGTGCCGCTCCCGCGAACGCCGACGCGCGCCGCGGAGTCGTCAGGCCGCGACCGCGACCGGGTCGGCGACGAGCGCTCGGACGGCGTCGCGGCCGGCGCGGTTCGCGCCGACGGTCGACTGCGACGGCCCGTAGCCGATGAGGAACAGGCGCGGCTCGTCGATCGAGCGCCCGTTCTCGACGCGGAATCCGCCGTCGGGCGTGCGCAGGCGCAGCGGCGCGAGATGGTCGAGCGCGGGCCTGAAGCCCGTGGCCCACAGAATCACGTCGGCGCGCTCGAACGTGCCGTCGGGCATGCGGACGCCGTCCTCCTCGATCGAGGCGAACATCGGATGCCGCACCAGCACGCCGCGCGCCTCGGCGGCTCGAGCCCACGGCGTCCAGTGCATGCCGGTCACCGAGATGACGCTGCCCGGCGCCAGACCCCGCCGCACGCGGTCTTCGACACCGGCGATGGCTGCCACGCGCGCCGGGATGTCGAAGTCCTCGTCGACCCATTCCGGCTCGCGCCGGGTCACCCAGAAGGTGTCGGCGACGTGCGAGATCTCGTCGAGCAGCTGCACCGCCGACACGCCGGCGCCGACGATGACGACGCGCTTGCCGCGGAACTCGTCAGCTGAGACGTAGCCGCCCACGTGCAGCTGCCGCCCGCGGAAGCGCTCCTGCCCGGGGTAGCGCGGCCAGAACGGGCGCGTCCACGTACCGGTGGCGTTGATCACGAAGCGCGCAGCCCACGTGCCGCGGTCGGTCTCGACCAGGAGCCGGCCGCCGGGATCGTCGTCGGCGCGGCGCACCGCTTTCACGTGAACGGGTCGCAGCACGTCGAGCGCGTACCGCTCCTCGTAGTCGGCGAAGTACGCGGGAAGGATGTCGCGGCTCGCCGCGGCCGGATCCGCCGGCGGTACCGCGAACCCGGGGAGCTCATGGATGCCGTTCACCGTGGCCATGCGCAGAGACGCCCAGCGGTGCTGCCACGCGCCCCCGGGCTCCGCATTCGCATCGACCACGAGGAACGTCTGATCCGCCGCGCTCGCGCGCGGCAACGGGACGAAGCCGCGCCGCTGCAGGTGATACGCGGCCGAGAGCCCTGCCTGGCCGGCACCGATCACGACGACGTCGACGGGTGCTGGCTCCATGCCCGGCACAACGACGATCGGCCCGCGAGGATTCCCGCGGGCCGATCGGACGAGGTGGGCGTCAGTTCAGCGCGCGCGTTGAGGCCGGGATGACGCCGTCGGCGTAGAGGTCGGCGGCGAGATCCTGCAGCGCGGTCAGCGCGACGCGCTGCGTCATCGGGCCGTAGGAGATGCGGGCGACGCCGAGCGCCTCGTACTCCCCGGCCGACAGCGCGCCCGGCACGCCGATGACGCTGATCTTGCGCTCGCCGATCCCTTCGACCAGCTGCCGCGCGATGTCGGCGTTCAGGATGCCGGGAACGAACACGAGGTCGGCGCCGGCGGCGAGGTAGGCGCGACCGCGCTCGATCGCGTCGGCGACGGACTCCTCGACAGGGCGCTTGCCGGCGCGGACGAATGCATCGGTGCGCGCGTTGAGGACGAAGGGCACGCCCTCCGCTTCTCCGGCCGCGATGATCGCTTCGACATTGGCCACGGCCTCGTCGAGCGGCACGAGGCGGTCTTCGACGTTGGCGCCGACGACGCCTTTGCCGATCGCGCGGCGCACGGTCTCGCCCGGGTCGCCGTAGCCGGCGTCGAGGTCGGTGCTCACCGGCAGGTCGCCTACGGCCTCGACGATCCGGCCGACCATGTCGAGCATCGTCTCGAGCGGGACCTGCCCGTCGGGATAGCCGAAGGTCGCGGCGATCGAGTGGCCGGCCGTCGCGATGGCGCGGGTCTCGGGGAGGGCGGCGATGGTGCGGGCCGACACGGCGTCCCACACGTTCACGACGCGCAGGATCTCGGGAGCGGCGTGCAGTCGGGCGAGGGTCTGTGCTTTCTCTGCCTGAGTGGTCATGCCTGCCACGCTATCGGCGTCCGCAGGCGTGTGGACCGGTCAGCTCGGATCGAGCCGACCGTCGAGGTACCACCACCGTCCGCTCTGCCGCACGAAGCGGCTGCGCTCGTGCAGCACGCCCCGATCTCGGCCGTGGCGCCAGGCGGCGCGGAACTCGACGACGCCCCGGGTATCGTTCTCGCCTCCGCTGTCGACGTCGGCGATCTCGAGCCCCGTCCATCTCTGATCGGGGTCGAGGGTGAGCTCGTCGGGGCGGGTGCCCGGGTGCCACGTCGCGTTCAGGTAGGCTGAGTCGCCGACGACGAACGCCGTGTAGCGCGAGCGCATCAGGCGTTCGGCGGTGGACGCGGGCGTTCCATTCAGCGCCGTGGCGCAGCATCCGTCGAAGCGATCGCCGCTGCCGCACGGGCAGGGATCCGCGTCGGCGACGCGAGGAAAGCCGTCGGAGGCGGGACGGGATGCCGCGGCGCCGGACGACACGTCAGGCGCCGGCCTTCTCGGCGCACGACACGCAGCGGGTCGCGAACGGCCGCACGCGAAGCCGCGCGATCGGGATGCCTCGACCACAGTCGACGCAGACGCCGTAGGTGCCGGCCTCCCAGCGCTTGACGGCCTCGTCGATCTCCGCCATCTCGCGGCGGGCGGCCTCTTCGAGGGCCACTGCGCGCGACCACTCCCCCGACAGCGTCACGCCTTCGGGGTCGTGCTCGTCGTCGGCGACGTCGGAGCCGCGATCCGCGCGGAGCTCCTCGAGCGTCTCGTCCATCGCGGCGATGCGCAACGAGGCCGCGTCGTGCAGTTCGTCCAGGAGTGCTCGCAGCTCGGTCCGGCTCGCCGCTGAGGTCATCGCATGAGACTACGCCCGGATGCCGCATCCCGGCCGCAACCGTGCCGGACCACCCCGAGACGTCCACGGTGAGCTTCCCCAGCCAGTGCACGGCGAGCGCGGGGTGTTCCCGTGGTCAGGCGATAGGGATCTCCCAGGTCGGGCTGGAAGCGTGGCGTCATCGCGGCGAAGGGGAATCCCCGGTCCCCCTCCGCGAGACCCCTGCAGGCGATGCGTCGCACGGGACCGCCCCTCGTGCCCGACTTCCGGAGGGCACGAGGGGCGGTCTCATCGACCCGCCCGGAGCCGGCGATCTGCGATTCCCCCCGACGCGATCGCCGGCTTCTCCGCCCTGAACGCTGTGGATAACTCCGTCGGGGCCGGAACGTCTGCGGCTAGCGTGGGGGCGTGAGGACTCGGGTGACAGCGGCGGCGCTCAGCGGACTGCTCGCGCTCGCGCTCGCCGGATGCACCACCCCGGAGCCGGAGCCGACCCCGACATCGGCGTTCTCGAGCGAGGACGAGGCGTTCGCGGCGGCTGAGGAGACGTACCGGGCCTACGTGGATGCGCTGAACCAGGTGGATCTGAGCGACCCGGAGACCTTCGAGGCGGTGTACAGCTGGACGACGGCAGACGCAAGCGCAGGCGAACGCCGTTCTCTGTCGACCATGCATGCGGATGGTTGGACTGTCACCGGGCAGACCGTGGTGCAATCTGTCGAGCTCGAAAGCATCGAGACGGAACCCGGAGCCGTTCGGATCGCGGTGTGCTCTGATGTCAGCGCAGTCGACGTGATCGACGAGAGTGGGAGCTCAGTCGTTGCCGCAGACCGTCCACCAATCCAGTCGAGCAGCGTAACCCTCACGAGCGCTACCCACTCGCCAACGGGGTTATTGATCTCGGCGATCGAGGGTGGAGGTCACGAGTGTGGGCAATAGTCACTGCGACAGTACTTGTCTCAGCATCGCTCGCGGTACCCCAGCAAGTGCTGTCGGCTCGCGATAACTGCTATAGCGACAGCAGCTGGACGGGAGTGTGCGCTGCCAGCCGCGGAGAGCAAGTCGATGTCAGCGGACAGGGGTCCCAGCCTGGCAAGGCGACCAACAAAGAGCCTCGATCGGACTCCGGTGCCGCACCGCGCACCGAAGCGCCCGTCGAACCCGAGGACTGCGGGCCGCTCAACCGCTGCATCGACTACAGCGTCATCGGCGTCCCCGACGTCACTCTCGCCGACATCGCCTCGTTCCGGCCGGCGCAGCCGACGCTCGCCGGCGAGCCGGCCGGCTTCGGGGTCGTCGGCATGCCGACGAATCTGCTGGCGTCGGCATCCGAACAGCGCATCCCGGGCACGGTCCTCGGCTGGGACGTGACCGTGCGCTTCGTCCCGGTCGCCTACGTGTTCGACAACGGCGACGGCACCACCACGCGTGCGATCACGGGCGGCGCATCGTGGTCGAGCCTCGGCCAGGGCCAGTTCACGCCGACCGCGACGAGCCACGTGTACCAGGCCCGTGGGACGTATCCGGTGTCGGTGACGGTGGAGTACGAGGCATCCGTCGATTTCGGGAGCGGCACGTGGCGCCCCGTGCCCGGCGTGGTGCGGGCCGAGGCGGCGGGCTACGGCGTGCGCGTGGTCGAGGTGCGCACCGCGCTGGTGGACCGCACCTGCGTCGAGGACCCCACCGGCCCCGGCTGCTGAACCGCGCCGGCGAGCGAGCGGCGGGTGCGCTTGGTCAGCCGCAGGACCGAGCGCAGCGGTACGCCGACGGCGTACGCGAGAGCGCCTGACGCGGATGTGTCGCTGCGGCCGAGGGCGACCTTGCGCTCCCAGGCGTCGCGCAGCGCGCCGCCGCGGCGGGCCACCGGGGCGCGCGCCGGCAGCCTTCCCGCCGACCGCTGCGCCAGCAGCGCCTCGACATGGATCGTCCAGTCGTCCGCGTCGGGGGCGTGGAAGTAGTTCTCGTCGAGCCACTCGGGATCCGGGTGCCGGAACCGGCGCGCGACGACATCGTCCTCGCTCCCGAGCAGGTCCGCGTCGGCGAGCGTCTCGTTGATGAGGCGCGGCGAGACGCCGAACGTGTCGAGCGCGATCACGGGGATGCCGCGGGCGATCGCCTCGATCGCCGCCGTGGAGCTGACCGTGACGAGCCCCTCCGCCGTGTCGAGCGCGCCGCCCATCGAGCCGGTCGAGGTCACGAGGTTCGGCGGCAGCGGACCGAGCGAGGCGAGCAGCTCGGGGTAGCTGTCGACCTCGACGTGTGTCTGGTGCTCGCCCGATGCCGCGCGCAGCTTCACCACGACCCGCCGCGACGGATCCGCCTCGGCCGCCCGCACGAGCACGCGCGCGACACGGAGCCTGTCCTCCCGCTCGGCGGGGACCTTCGCCTGCGTCGCGAACACGAGGTCGCCGCCCCCCGTGCCGGGAGGGCCGCCGCCGGCGGTGACCGCACCGCGGGCGAACGGAAGCGTGGCGAGCGCGTAGCGGTGCGCGTAGCCGGTGCGGGCCGACAGGGCGCCGAACTCGCGGACCTCGCGGCGCGAGTGCACCACGAACAGGTCGGACTGGAGCCGGTACACGACGGCCTTGCGGGTGGCGGGGATCGAGATTCCCGGCAGTCCCGTCACCACCACCGGCCGCGGCTCGAGCGCCGCGATATCGCGCGCGAGCACACGCACCAGCGGACCGCGGGCGCCGATCACGACGGCGTCCGCGCGCAGCTCGGCAAGACGGGCCGCCAGGCCGGGGTATGCGATCCGTTCCACGCGATCCTGCCCCAGCCCGCTCCCGCGCAGCGCCGACGCGAGCTGGGCATCGCTGACCACGAGCGGTGTGTCGAGCACCAGGAGAGAGGCATCCCATCGCGTTTCGACGCCGCCGAGAAGCGCCGCCGCCCATTTCACGTAGGAGTCGGTGTCGGCGATCGCGACGACCCGAGGCCGCCCGCCCGGTGTCGTGCGGGGACTCACGCGGGAACGCGGCGCAGCTTCGCCATGGGCGCGAGCTCACCGGGGTAGACGCGCTTCACGCCGTCGCCGAGGGCCTCCTCGATGACGCGGATGTCGCGCACGAGGTGCTGCAGGCCCGCGGGCTCGAGCGACGCGGCATGGTCCGAACCCCACATCGTGCGGTCGAGCGTGATGTGCCGCTCCACCGCGACGGCGCCCAGGGCGACGGCCGCGAGCGAGATCTGCAGACCGCGCTCGTGGCCGGAGTAGCCGACCGGCACGCCCGGGAAGCGGTCGCGCAGCGCCGGGATCATGCGGAGGTTGGCCTCCTCCGGCTCCATCGGGTACGTCGACGTCGCATGCATCAGCACGAGGCGATCGGTGCCGAGCATGTCGATCGCGGCGTCGATCTGCTCGATCGTCGACATGCCCGTCGACAGGATCACCGGCTTGCCCGTGTCACGCAGCGCCTGGAGCAGCTCGACGTCGGTGAGCGAGGCCGATGCCACCTTGTGAGCGACGACGCCGAGATCCTCGAGGAAGGCCACGCTCGGCACGTCCCAGGGCGACGCGAACCACTCGAGGCCGCGCAGGAGCGCGTGGTCCGAGATCTCGATGTACTGCTCGCGGTCGAACTCGACCCGGCGGCGGTAGTCGAGGTAGGTCATGCGGCCCCACGGGGTGTCGCGCGGCATGTCGCGCATGTGCTCCGGCGTGGCGATCTCGGGCGTGCGCTTCTGGAACTTGACCGCGTCCGCGCCGGCGTCCGCCGCCACGTCGATGAGCCGCTTGGCGATGTCGACGTCGCCGTTGTGGTTCAGTCCGATCTCGGCGATGACGTACGCGGGGCGTCCGCCCCCGACGACGCGGGATCCGATGGTGACGGTCATGAGGCCTCCTGTGGTGCGGTGGGGTGATCGGATGCGGTGACTCGCACCGGCGCCACCGCCGGGCGGAGCGCGGCGGATACGGCCGTCGCCGGCCTGCCGGCGAGCACGCGCTCGGCGAGGTCGCGCACGGCGCCCCGGCCGCCGGGACGGTCAAGCACGACCCGCGCGCTCGAGAGGACGAGGGGGTGGGCGTCGGGGACCGCGACGGGCCAGCCGACCATCTCGAGGCAGCCGAGATCGTTGACGTCGTTGCCGAGGTAGGCGATCCGGGAGAGGGGAATGCCCCTCTCCCCCGCCCACTCGCGCAGCGCCGCCGCCTTGTCGACAGCGGCCTGCCGCACGTCGACGCCGAGCTTGTGCGCACGCGCCGCCACGACAGGGTTCGTCTCGGTCGAGATGATGAGCAAAGGGATGCCGGCGGCGCGCAGCATCCCGACTCCCATGCCGTCCGACCGGCTCACGGTGACGGACTCGACGCCGTTCTGGTCGACGTGCACGGTGTCGTCGGTGTGCACCCCGTCGAAGTCGGTCACCACGGCGTCCACCGGGATCGCGCCGGCGTGGGCGCCGAACGCGTCACGGTCGACGAGCGGCGCGAGCGTGCGCGCGAGCTCCAGCTCCTCGAGCGTGTCGATCTCGATCGCCGTGCGCGGGGCGACCTCGGCGATGCCGACGCTGCCGAAGAAGCGGTGGTTCGCCGCGCGGAAGCCGGCCGCCCGCATGACGTAGAAGCCGCCGGTCTCGAGGTAGTGCGGTTCGCGATCCTGCCGGCGCGGGCGCACATCGATCTCGTGGTTCACCGGCTCGGCGGCGCTGCCGACACCCTTCTCCCACAGGAATCCGTACGTCTCGACGGCGGAGAAGACGCTGTCGCGGCGGCGAGAGCGCACCAGCTGCACGGCAGCGGTGAGCGCGTCGACGTCGATGAACGGGGACGTCGCCTGCAGGAACGCGAGCACGCCCACGTCGACTTTGCGCAGCTCGAGCGTCTCCAGCGCGTGCGCGAGCGCACTCTCGCTGCTCGCGAGATCGCCGGACAGGTCGGCGGGCCGCTCGACGACCTCGGCGCCCCATTCGGCGGCGACGGCGGCGATGTCGACGTCGTCGGTGGTCACGACGACGCGGTCGACGGGCTCACAGCGCCGCGCGGCGTCGACGGCGCGCGCGATCAGCGGGACGCCGCCGACGCGCTGCAGGTTCTTGCGCGGGACGCCCTTCGAGCCCCCGCGCGCGGGGATGATGGCGACGACCTCGCTCATGCCGCCGCCGTCCGAGCCGAGCGGCGCACGCGGCCGGTGTGCACGGTCGCGCCCGTGCCCGCGAGCACCAGCGGGAGCGTGGTCGTGGTGCTGGAAGGCAGCGTGTGCACGTCGAGCGGACCACGGGCGCCGGCGAGCACGAGCTCGACGGGGAGTCCGGTCTCATGGATCCGCAGCTCAGGCACGGTCGCGACGGCGTCCAGCTGCTCCGCCGTCTCGCGGCGGTGCGGGAGGTACACGGCGCCACCGGCCGCAGCTTCTCGCACCCACCGGACGTAGTCGAGCAGCAGCATCCGCCCATCGACCGGCAGGGCACTGCCGAGCACGACCCTGCGGCCGAGCTCGGGGGCGGCGGGCGCGCTCTGCCGAGTCCAGGAGAAGTCGTGGCGACGGATGCCGAAACCGTGGTCCGCGAGGGCGTCGAGGCGGTCGGCGCCGAGGTCGAACGCCGTGAACATCCCGGCGCGCCGCCCGATCGCGCGGCGATGGACGAGCTCCGCGGCGAACGGGGCGACGAAGACGGTCAGTCCTCGCTCGTCCACCGTCGGGCGCGCGTAGGGGCGGCGGCCGAGGAGCGTGTCGGCGTACGCGATCGCGTGGGCGCCGTCATCGAGGAAGGTGATGCGGTGCGGGCGCAGCACGGAGGCCGCGAGCCGGAACTGACCCGAGAAGCCGTCGCCGACGAGCCAGTGGCCGTGCCGGGCGAGCAGGCTCCACGGGATGCCGAGGTACGGCTCGAGCTCGCCGAAGCGCGCGCCGCGCGACAGCAGCTCGTCAGCGGTGGCCGAGATCTGCGGCGTCAGCCGGCCCGCGACGGGAACCGTCGTGCGGTGGGCGGCTGCCCACTCCGCGGCGCCGACGAGCTGCAGCGGCGACTCGACCCACGCCAGCGCGTCCTCGCGACCCATGCGGCGCCTCCTCCCGGCTGAGCCTCAGGAGCGGGCTCAGCGCTGTCTCCCCACGGTGGGCGCCGGACGTGAACGCGAGGGGTGCCGCCGCGAGACCGGCGCCGGTCCGGCAGATGAACGGCGGGTAGCGCAGCGCCGGATGCCGCGACCGCGGCGCCCGCAGGACGCGCCGCGGCGTCCACACGGGCCGGGGCGCACGTCGGCGGCGCATGCCAGGATGAACGCGTGACCGACCGCCTGATGCTGCTCGACTCCGCGTCCCTGTACTTCCGCGCGTTCTATGGAGTGCCCGATACCGTGCGCGCCCCGGACGGGACGCCCGTCAACGCGGTCCGCGGATTCCTCGACATCATCACGCGGCTCGTCACGACCTACCGCCCGACGCATCTCGTGGCGTGCTGGGACGACGACTGGCGACCGCAGTGGCGTGTCGAGCTCATCCCCACGTACAAGACGCATCGCGTCGCCGAGGTCGTCGCCGGCGGACCCGATGTCGAAGTGGTGCCCGACCCGCTCGAGGTGCAGGTGCCCATCATCCGTGAGGTGCTCGACACCCTCGGCATCCGCGTCGTCGGTGCCGCCGCCCACGAAGCCGACGACGTCATCGGCACCCTCGCCACCACCGCGACCAAGCCGGTCGACATCGTCACCGGCGACCGCGACCTCTTCCAGCTCGTCGACGACGCGCACGACGTCCGCGTCGTCTACACCGCGCGCGGCATGAGCAACCTCGAAGTGCTCACCGATGCGTCGGTGGTCGCGAAGTACGGCGTGCTCCCCTCGCAGTACGCCGACTTCGCCACCCTCCGCGGCGACTCTTCCGACGGCCTCCCCGGCGTCGCCGGCATCGGTGAGAAGACCGCCGCAGGTCTGCTCGCGACCTTCGGCGACCTCGCCGGGATCATCGCCGCGGCCGAGCTCGGTGAGGGCATGTCGGCAGGCGTGCGGTCCAAGGTGCTCGCCGGTCTCCCCTATCTCGCCGTCGCGCCGCAGGTGGTGGCCGTCGTCCGCGACCTCACCCTGGACGTGCCCGACCCGCGCCTGCGCCCTCTCACCGAAGAGGGCAAGGCGGCGGCTGCGTCCCTCGCCGAGCGGTGGGCGCTGGGCGCGTCGATGAACCGGATCGTCGAGGCCCTGGACGCGGTCTGACAACGCCGCTGAATGGACCCGTCCGGGTGCGGCACCGGGCCTGTCACCGCGGTTTCAGGCGCCGCGGTCGCGTCCGGTCCACGCGCGCAGCTTCTCGAGCGGCCACGTGGTGACGATGCGCTCGGGCGGCACGCCCAGGCGTTCGGCGCGCTCGGCGCCGTAGTCGAGCAGCGAGAGCTGGCCCGGCGCATGAGCGTCCGAATCGATGGAGAAGAGGCATCCGATCTCCAGCGCCAGTGCCATCAGCTCGTCGGGCGGATCCTGTCGCTCGGGCCGGGAGTTGATCTCGACCGCCACTGCGTGCGCCTCGCAGGCCTCGAACACCGCGCGCGCGTCGAAGGTCGACGGTGGCCGCGTTCCGCGCGAACCCTCGACGAGACGGCCGGTGACATGGCCGAGCACGTCGATGTGCGGGTTCGACACCGCAGCGACCAGACGCCGGGTCATCGGGCCGCGCTCCATGCGCAGCTTGGAGTGGGCCGAGGCGACGACGACATCGAGCTGGGCGAGCAGATCGGGCTCCTGATCCAGCGCACCGTCCTCGAGGATGTCGACCTCGATGCCCGACAGCAGCGTGAACCCGTCGTCGCTCATGCCCGCGACGACCTCCAGCTGTGAGCGCAGGCGTTCGGGCGAGAGCCCGTTGGCCACGCGCAGCCGCGGCGAGTGGTCGGTGAGGGCGAGGTACTCGTGGCCGAGGGCACGCGCCGCTTCGACCATGAGGTCGATCGAGGTGAGGCCGTCCGACCAGTCGCTGTGCGAATGGAGGTCGCCTCGCAGGAGCGCGCGCAGCGTGGATGTGCGCTGCACGCCGGCGCGTTCGCGCAGGTCGACGAGGTAGCCGGGCACGTCGCCCGCCAGCGCCTGCTGGATCACGGCGAGCGTGGAGTCGCCGATGCCCTTGCGGCGACGCAGGGCCGCGGTGTCCCGCAGCTCTGCGTCGCTCAGGCCCTGGATCGCGTCGGCCGCCGCACGGAACGCCTTCGACTTGTACCGGGAGGAGCGCTCACGCTCGAGGAGCGTGGCGATCTCGGTGAGCGCGTCGTGGGGATTCACGTGGGAAGAGGCGGGCGGATCAGTAGACGTTCGACCGCCTGATCACCACGGGCACACTCGCCAGGCGGTGGATCGCCCAGCCGAACAGGATGGCCAGCACGCCCATCCCCGCCGCGAAGAGCGCGACGCCGTAGGCGACGATCGAGGTGAAGAGCGAGGCGCGAAGGAACGACGCCTGCATGACGGTCTGGCGCACCGGGTCGTCCTGGTCGAGCTCGGCGTACGTCTTGCCGCCCGATGCCTCGAGCGCGTGGGTGTTGATGATGTCGGCCTGCACATAGGCGGTGAACGGACCCGTGACCTGCTGACCCTGGAACGCCACGGCGTCGTCGGGGATGGTGATGTTCTCGGCCGTGAGCTGGGTGGTCACACCGATCCACGCGATGACGCCGACGACGATCAGCAGCACGCCGCCGATGATCCCCAGGATGCCGACCGCCTTCACGAGGCCCACCTTCTTCTCGGGGGGCTCGATCACGTCGGTGGTGCTGCGGGGCTCTTCCTCGCTCATGCGTCCTCCTCGGATGCGGGTCGTTGAGCCACACGCTAGCGGCGCCGTCGGCCGCGGCGGAAGAGCGCGCGCCGGAGAAAACCCGGCGCGGCACGCGACTCAGCCGGCGAGGGCGCGCGTGGCCTCGACCCAGCGATCCAGCGTGGCAGTGGCGGCTCCGCTGTCGATCGCGGCGGCCGCATCGTCGCGCGCCTCAGCCAGGCGTTCGAGGATCGGCCGCTGCACCTGTCCCGCGTCACGGAACAGCCGGTACGCGACGATGCCCGCAGCTGCATTGAGCAGGACGATGTCGCGCACGGGGCCCGCCTCGCCACCGAGCACGCGACGCACGACCTCGGCGTTGTGCGCCGGGTCCCCGCCCAGAAGATCGTCGATGTCGGCCAGCGGGATGCCGAGATCCCGGGGGTCGAGGTCGTGCTCGTGGATGTCGCCGCGGCTGACCTCCCAGAGCCTGCTGTGCCCTGTCGTCGTGAGTTCGTCCAGGCCGTCGTCGCCGCGGAACACCAGCGCGGTCGCGCCGCGCGTGCGGAAGACGCCGGTGATGAGCGGGACCCGGTCGAGGTGGGCGACGCCGACCGCATTGGCCTCGGCGCGCGCCGGGTTGCACAGTGGCCCGAGGAAGTTGAAGACGGTGGGAACGCCGAGCTCGCTGCGCGTCGCGGCGGCGTTCTTGAAGCCGGGGTGGAACGCGCCCGCGTATGCGAACGTGATGCCCGCCCGGGAGAGCGTCTCGGCCACCGCGTCGGGCGACAGCGCGAGGTCGACGCCCAGTGCGCCCAGGACGTCGGACGAGCCCGACGACGAGCTCGCGGCTTTGTTGCCGTGCTTGACGACCGGGACCCCGGATGCCGCGGCCACGAGTGCAGACATGGTCGAGACGTTGACCGTGCCGAAGCGGTCGCCTCCGGTGCCCACGATGTCGAGGACGGCGGCGTCGACAGGAAGCGGCAGCGCCGCCTCGAGGATCGCGTCTCGGAAGCCGACGATCTCGTCGACGGTCTCGCCCTTCGCGCGCAGGGCGACCAGGAAGCCCGCAAGCTGAGAGGGGGTGGCGCTGCCCGACATGATCTGCCGCATCGCCCACGTCGACTCCGACACGCTGAGGTCGCGTCGCTCGAGCAGCGTGGTGAGGATTCCCGGCCAGGTGTACAGCTCCGCCATAACCGAGAAGCCTAGCCGGGCTCCGGAATCGGAACCGTTTCGTGACACGGGGTCCCGGTCGCGGCGATTCTGCGTCTTCACCACGGGTTCACGGCAGAGTCGCAGGCGACTTTTAGGCTCCCCTAAGTTCCGGAGCGGGCCAAGACATGCCCTCCGATGCGAAAATCGCGGCTTCGAATCGGCCATAATGGGGAGCGTGACGACCTCCACAGCGACCTACTCCCAGGCCATGCGGTCCGTCAAGCGGCCGGATCCGGTTGCTGTCGGAACCATCGTGTGGCTCGGCAGCGAGGTGATGTTCTTCGCGGGCCTCTTCGCGATCTACTTCACCCTGCGCAACACCTCGCCCGAACTGTGGGCGCAGGAGACGCAGCTGCTGAACATCCCGTACGCGACCGTCAACACGATCATCCTCGTGCTGTCGTCGGTCACGTGCCAGATGGGGGTGTTCGCCGCCGAGCGCTTCCAGCCCTACTCGACGAAGAAGCGCGGCTGGCTCGGCTGGGGCATGGTCGAGTGGTTCTGGCTGACGTTCGCCCTCGGCGCGATCTTCGTGTCGGGCCAGGTGTGGGAGTACGCCCAGCTCGTCACCGAGGGCATGCCGATCAGCGCGAACTCGTATGCGTCGGCCTTCTACCTCACCACCGGCTTCCACGCGCTCCACGTGACGGGCGGCCTCATCGCCTTCCTCCTCGTCATCGGACGCGCGTACGCCGTCAAGAACTTCGGGCGCAAAGAGATGACGTCCTCGATCGTCGTGTCGTACTACTGGCACTTCGTCGACGTCGTCTGGATCGCCCTCTTCCTCGTCATCTACTTCCTCAAGTGAGAGCGGAGCTGAACCCCGAAATGGCACGAGAGACCACGCGCCGCTCGAAAGGCCGCCGCAGCCCCTGGGCAGCAGCCGCACTGATCGGCATCGGCCTGCTCATCACGGGCGGTGTCTACGCCGGCGCATCGGCCGCGATGGCGGCCACGACGCCCGAGACCGTCACGAACTCCGCGCTCGCCGCCGAAGACGGCAAGAAGCTGTTCCAGGCCAACTGCGCCACGTGCCACGGGCTCGACGTCCAGGGCACCGACGACGGCCCGTCGCTGTACGGCGTCGGAGAGCTCGCCGTTCACTTCCAGATGAGCACCGGCCGTATGCCGCTGCAGATGCAGGGCCCGCAGGCCCCGCAGAAGCCGGTCCAGTTCACCGACGAGCAGATCACCGCGATCGGCGCCTACATCCAGTCGATCGCGCCCGGGCCGACCTTCCCCGACGACGAGGTGCTCGACGGCGAGGGAAGCGCATCCGAGGGCGGCGAGCTCTTCCGCATCAACTGCGCGATGTGCCACAACGTCGCCGGCGCGGGCGGTGCGCTCACGGAGGGCAAGTACGCCCCTGCCCTGCACACCACCACCCCGCTGAACATGTACGCGGCGATGGTCACGGGCCCGCAGAACATGCCGGTGTTCAACGACATGACGCTGACCACCGAAGAGAAGCGCGACATCATCACCTACCTGCTCTGGCTGCAGGACAACGAGTCTGCGGGCGGATTCTCGCTCGGCTCGCTCGGCCCCGTCTCCGAGGGCCTCTTCATCTGGATCTTCGGCATCGGCTCGCTGATCGCCATCACCGTGTGGATCACGGCGAAGTCCAACTGATCGACGCACGACACACGTAACACTTGACGAGGAGCAGCATGGCCCACGAGGACGACCCGCTAGAGCACGAGAGGGCTTCCTGGAAGCCCTCCCCCGGGCTCGCCGTCGCGGTCACCGACCCGGTGAGCAACCCTGGCCTCCCACCGCACCGCGAGCGGATGACCGACAAGGACCCCGCTTCCATGAAGCGCGCGGTCCGGGGTATCTACACGCTCTTCTACCTGTCGATCGCCGGCAGCATCTGGGCGATCGCCGCCTACATGCTGTTCCCGATCGAGAGCGGGCGGATCGTCGACATCCGCAACAACAACCTCTTCATCGGACTCGGCATCGCCCTCGCGCTGCTCGCCATCGGCGTCGGCGCGATCCACTGGTCCAAGGCCGTCATGTCCGACAAGGAGTTCGTCGAGCCCCGCCACGCCACGCGCGGCCGCGACACGACGCGTGAGGCCGCCATCAAGGCCTTCGCCGACGCCGACGCCGACTCGGGCTTCGGTCGCCGCGCGATGGTCCGCAACTCGCTGATCGCCGCCCTTGCGGCGTCGGTCGTGCCCGGAGTCGTCCTCTTCCGCGGCCTCGCCCCGTTCAACTCGCCGGAGAACCCGCACGCCGGCGACCCGGTGTACCTCCTCGAGCACACGATGTGGAAAGAGGGCATGCGCCTGGCGCACGACCCGTCGGGCGAACCCATCAAGGCGGCCGACCTGACTCTCGGCTCCGCCGTGCACGTCATCCCCGAAGCACTCGCCGAAGTCTCGCACAGCGAGGGCTACCTCGACGAGAAGGCCAAGGCGATCGTCCTGCTGATCCGCATGCTGCCCGAGCAGCTCACGGAGTCCGAGGACCGCAAGGAGTGGTCGTACAACGGAATCGTCGCGTACTCCAAGGTGTGCACGCACGTCGGCTGCCCCGTGGCGCTGTACGAGCAGCAGACCCACCACCTTCTGTGCCCGTGCCACCAGTCGCAGTTCGACGTGACCGACCACGCGAAGGTCATCTTCGGCCCGGCGGCCCGCCCGCTGCCGCAGCTGCCCATCACCGTCGACGACGAGGGCTATCTCATCGCCCGCAGCGACTTCCTCGAACCCGTCGGCCCGAGCTTCTGGGAGCGTCATTGAGCACCTCAACCGTCACTGAGCAGCCTTCGGCTCCGGCGGCTCCCGTCTCACGCAACGGTGACCGCCCGCTCGGCGGGCGCTTCATCGGGGCCACCGCGAACTACATCGACGAGCGCACGAGCCTGTCGGGCTTCGTCAAGGAGCTCGGCCGCAAGATCTTCCCCGACCACTGGTCGTTCATGCTGGGCGAGATCGCCATGTGGGCGTTCGTCGTCGTGCTCCTCTCGGGCACGTTCCTGACGTTCTTCTTCCAGGCGTCGATGACCGAGACGCACTACAACGGCGCGTTCCTGCCCATGCGCGGCATCGAGATGTCGGCCGCCATGGCTTCAACCCTCGAGATCTCGTTCGATCTGCGCGGCGGTCTCCTCGTCCGCCAGATGCACCACTGGGCCGCTCTCGTGTTCGTCGCCGGCATCGGCGTCCACATGCTGCGCGTGTTCTTCACGGGTGCGTTCCGCAAGCCCCGCGAGCTCAACTGGGTGATCGGCTTCATCCTGTTCATCCTCGCGATGGGTGAGGGCTTCACCGGCTACTCGCTCCCCGACGACGTGCTCTCGGGCAACGGCCTGCGCATCATCGACGGCATGGTCAAGGGCATCCCGATCATCGGAACCTGGACGTCGTTCCTGCTGTTCGGCGGGCAGTTCCCCGGTGACGCCATCGTCGGCCGCCTGTACACGCTGCACATCCTGCTGCTGCCCGCCATCCTCGTCGCCCTGCTCGTCGTACACCTCATGCTGATGGTGATCAACAAGCACACCCAGTTCGCCGGCGCCGGCCGCACGAACAGCGTCGTGGTCGGCTACCCGATGATGCCGGTCTACATGTCGAAGATGGGCGGCTTCCTCTTCATCACGTTCGGCGTGATCGTGCTCATCGCATCGCTGTTCACCATCAACCCGATCTGGAACTACGGCCCGTACGACCCCTCGCCCGTCTCCGCCGGCACCCAGCCCGACTGGTACATCGGCTTCGCGGACGGCGCGCTGCGTCTGGTCCCCCCGGGCTGGGAGATCGTGTTCCTCGACCGCACCTGGTCGTTCAACATCATCGTTCCGCTCGTCGTGCTCGGTCTGTTCATCGTCCTCGTCCTGATCTACCCCTTCATCGAGGCATGGGTCACCGGCGACAAGCGTGAGCACCACATCGCCCAGCGTCCGCGCAACTCGGCGACCCGCACCGCGATCGGCGCCGCCGGCGTGACGTTCTATGCGGTGCTCTGGGCCGCGGCGGCCTCCGACATCATCGCCACCCACTTCTGGCTGACGATGGAGGGCGTGATCCACACGCTCCAGGCGCTGCTGATCCTCGGACCGGTGATCGCCTACTTCGTGACCAAGCGCATCTGCATCGCGCTGCAGAAGAAGGATCGCGAGATCGCGCTGCACGGTTACGAGTCTGGCCGTATCGTCCGCCTCCCCGGCGGCGAGTACATCGAGGTGCACCAGCCGGTCGACGACTACGAGCGCTTCAAGCTCGCCTACTTCGAGACCTACGAGCCGCTCGTGGTGCGTCCGAACGCCAAGGGCCAGATCCCGTGGCACGAGAACCTCCGCGCCTCGATCTCCCGGTGGTTCTTCGAGGACCGTCTCACCCCGGTCACGCAGGCCGAGCTCGACGCGGCACTGGCCCACCAGCACCACGACCTCGACCACATCGCGGCCGAGGAGGACCTCGAGATCCAGGCGGCACACGAGCGTGCCGGCGTGCCGGAGGCGCCTCACAAGCCGATCGACGACGGGAAGCACGGCGAGGTGCCGGTGCGCCCCTCGAACGTGATCGTCCCCGAGCCCGAGCCGGGCACGAAGCTCCCGCGTAACCGCGAGAAGGAGTCCGACCAGTAGGTCGCCGCACTTCAGACGGATGCCCCGGCACGATCTTCGCGATCGTGCCGGGGTTTTCGTCATCTCGGCGCAGCCATCCCTGCACACTCCTCCGGAGCGGCAGGAATCGGACGGTGCCTGACCGCCCACCTGCCGCCCGGAGCTCCCCCGCGGACTTAGCGTGTACGTATGACAGACGCCCTCTCCTACTTCTCCGCCAAGCTCGCCCTCGAGACCGACTCGTCGGACGTGTACGCCGCTCAGAAAGCCGGCGAGCACTTCGTCCTCGTCGACGTCCGCGGCGAGGAGGCGTGGGCGCAGGGACGCATCCGCGGGGCGGTCCACCTGCCGTACCGGGAGATCGCCGAACGCGCCCCGCGCGAGATCGACCCGTCGACGCCCGTCGTCGTGTACTGCTGGAGCCCCGGCTGCAACGCGGGCGCGAAAGGCGCGCTCGAGTTCGCGAAGCTCGGCTACGCCGTCAAAGAGATGATCGGCGGGTACGAGTACTGGGTCCGCGAGGGGCAGCCGACCGAGAACGACGAGGGCGCGCTCCCCCGCGTGTTCGACTCACAGGTCATGGTCGTACGCGCCCCTGTCGCCGGCTGAGAGCCCCGCTCAGGCCGACTCCAGTCCCTCCATGAACCGATCGGCGGCGGCCCCGTAGAACGAGGTCTGCGTGGGGGCGCCGCCGATCTCGTCGGCCGCGTCCACGACGTCGCACACGACCACAGTGACGTTGTCCTGGGAACCGGCTTCGAGCGCGACCGCCACACACGCCTCGACCGCTGTCTCCGCGTGAGGAGACGCCACGAGGATCGCGCGAATCTCGGCGTCCGGGACGTAGTCGGTGAGCCCGTCGCTGCACAGGAGCCAGCGGTCGCCGAGTTGCGCGTCGAACGCCGTCACCGTGGCGGCGTCGCGCTCGGCGCCGCTCAACGACGCGGTGATGATGTTCCGGCGGGGGTGGGACGCAGCATCCGTGATCGAGACGATCCCCCGATCGACGAGCGCCTGCACGAGAGAATCGTCCCTGCTGGCCTGCGCCAGCTCACCATCTCGGAGGCGGTATGCCCGCGAGTCGCCGGTGTGCGCGAGCAGGAGCCCACCATCGCGGGCCGCGAACAGACCGGTGAACGTCGTGGCCATCCCGCTGAGCGAAGGGTCGCGCTCGACGTGTGCACGCAGGTCCCAGTTGGCCGCGCGTACGGCATCGGCGAGCTGTACCGGGTCGAGCCCGTCCAGGCGCCCGGCTGCGAGCCGGTGGATGAATGCCGCGGAGGCCAGGTCGCCGGCGGGGCCTCCCCCGACGCCGTCGGCAACGGCGGCGCCCCACGACGCCGCGAACGCGGCATCCTGGTTGGTCGCGCGATGCGGGCCGATGTCGGAGCCGGCCACCGCACGCAGAAGCGCACGGGGTCCCGTCATAGGCGGGTCCCCGTGCGCTTCGCGCTATGAGCCATACGGCCGGCAGCGCCGATCAGCGGGCGAAGTAGCCGCGGTAGTACTCGTACACCCAGCCGACGATCGCAACAACGAAGACGGCGATGCCGATAGGCATGAGCCACGCGCCGACGGCCAGACCGATCATGGCCAGCGAGGCCGAGAACGCGAGGACGATGGGCCACCACGACCAGGGGCTGAACTCACCGAGCTCGGGGTCGCCATCATCGATGTCGGAGGTGAGGACGTCCTCGGGGAGTTCCCCGCCCTGTGCCTGATGCACCTTGCCGATGTAGAACGCGATCAGGGCGCCCATCAGGGCGGTGAACAGCAGGGCGACGCTGCCGACCCACTCGATCGCGTTGTACCACGGCAGATTGGGGTGGGCGATGATGTTCCACACGGTGTAGATCACGGTCACCGCGAGGAAGAAGAGGGACAGCAGCCACCAGAGTCCGGTGTTCGTGCGCACCTTACTTCACCTCTCCATCGGCAAGGTCGGAGACCGGGGCTTCGGGGGCGTCCTTCGCGGGACCGACGCCGACCGGGATACCCGCCTCGGGGTGGTTCAGATCGAACGCGGGCCGCTCGCTGCGGATACGCGGGATCGACGTGAAGTTGTGACGCGGCGGCGGGCAGGAGGTCGCCCACTCGAGCGATGCGCCGTAGCCCCACGGGTCGTTGACGGTGACCTTGGGCGCCTTGCGCGACGTGATCCACACGTTGAACAGGAAGGGGATCATCGAGGCGCCGAGGATGATGGCACCGATCGTCGAGACCTGGTTTTGCCAGGTCCAGCCGTCGGCCTCGGAGTAGTCCGCGTAGCGGCGGACCATGCCGTCGACGCCCAGCCAGTGCTGGATGAGGAACGTCATGTGGAAGCCGATGAACAGCATCCAGAAGTGGACGTAGCCGAGGCGCTCGTTGAGCATGCGCCCTGTCCACTTCGGCCACCAGAAGTAGAAGCCGGCGAACATCGCGAACACGACCGTGCCGAACACGACGTAGTGGAAGTGCGCCACGACGAAGTACGAGTCCGACAGGGCGAAGTCCAGGGGCGGCGACGCGAGGATCACACCGGTGAGACCACCGAACACGAAGGACACCAGGAAGCCGAGGGCGAAGACCATCGGAGTCTCAAAGGTCACGGACCCTCGCCACATCGTGCCGATCCAGTTGAAGATCTTCACGCCGGTGGGCACCGCGATGAGCATCGTCATCAGCGCGAAGAACGGCAGCAGGACGGCGCCCGTGACGTACATGTGGTGCGCCCACACCGCCACCGACAGGGCGGCGATCGCGATCGTCGCGTAGACGAGCGTCTTGTACCCGAAGATCGGCTTGCGGCTGAACACCGGGAAGATCTCGGAGACGATGCCGAAGAACGGCAGCGCGATGATGTACACCTCGGGGTGGCCGAAGAACCAGAACAGGTGCTGCCACAGAAGCACGCCGCCGTTGGCCGGGTCGTAGATGTGAGCGCCCAGGATGCGGTCGGCCGCAGCCGCGAGGATCGCGGCGGCCAGCACCGGGAACGCCATCAGGATCAGGATGCTGGTGACCAGCGTGTTCCACGAGAAGATCGGCATGCGCCACATCGTCATTCCCGGAGCACGCATGGTGATGATCGTCGTGATGAAGTTGACGGCACCCATGATCGTGCCGAAACCGCTCATGCCGAGGCCGAGCATCCAGAGGTTGCCACCCGCACCCGGCGAGAAGCTGGCGTTGGCGAGCGGCTGATATGCGAACCAGCCGAACGAGGCCGCACCCTGCGGGGTGAGGAAGCCGGCGACCGCGATCGTCGAGCCGAACAGGAACAGCCAGAAGGCGAAGGCGTTCAGACGCGGGAATGCGACGTCAGGTGCACCGATCTGCAGCGGCAGGATGGCGTTCGCGAAGCCCGCGAACAGCGGCGTCGCGAACATCAGCAGCATGATCGTGCCGTGCATCGTGAAGAGCTGGTTGTACTGCTCCTTGGTCGGGATGATCTGCATCCCCGGCTCGAAGAGCTCCGCACGGATGATCAGCGCCATCACTCCACCGAGGAGGAAGAAGATGACGGAGGAGATGAGGTACAGATACCCGATCGTCTTGTGGTCTGTGGAGGTGATCCACTTGACGATGATGTTGCCCTTCTGCTCGACGCGCGAAGCGCTGAGCAGGGCCGCCTGCCGGGGCGGCAGGGTCGTCGGACGCCCCTGGGACGTCTCCTGCAGAGGGAGCGTCGTCGCCATCAGTGGTCCACCTCTTCCACGTTCTCATCGATCGACCCGCCCGTGCCGGGAAGGTTCTGAAGTCGGTCGTAAGCGTCGTTGATGTCGCCGGTCTGGCCGGCCTCGCGCAGCGTGTCGAGGTACTCCTCGTACTCGGCTGCGCTCACGACCTTGACGTTGAACAGCATCATCGAGTGGTACTCGCCGCAGAGCTCGGCGCACTTGCCGGCGTACTCGCCCTCGCGGGTCGGCGTGAAGGACCAGAAGTTGTCCTTGCCGATGTACATGTCCTTCTTGTAGAGGAAGTCGATGATCCAGAAGGAGTGGATGACGTCACGCGACTGAAGCTTGATCTTCACCGACTCGTTGACCGGCAGGACCAGCGTGGGGAGCTCGCTGATGATGTTGCCGCGCTCGTCGGTCTGAGCCTGGACTCCCATGGTCCAGACGGTCTCGTCATCGCTCGCGCCGTCGTACTGGAAGTCCCACGACCACTGCTTGCCGATCGCGGTGATCGACACGTCGGGCTCGTCGTACTGCGTCTCGAGGATCGCCTGGTCGCGCGCGGTGAAGGCGAAGAAGCCGACCACGAGGATCAGCGGGACGATCGTGTAGAAGATCTCGATCGGCATGTTGTAGCGCAGCTGGACGGGAAGACCCATCTGGCCCTTGCGGCGCCGGTAGGCGATCGCCGCCCATCCCATCAGGCCCCAGGTGATGACGCCGACCACGAGAAGCACGATCCACGAGTTGACCCACAGGCCCGCGACCATGTCGACGCGGTCGGTGGCCGGCTGGCCGTCTTCGGTGAACCCGGGGAGGAAGCCGTGCAGCTCGGTCGGGGTGCATCCGGCGAGGACTGCAGCCGCTGCGATCCCGAGTGGGAGAACGGCCCAGCGGATACGGCGTTTCGAAGGCACGGTGCACCTTTCCGATCACGAACAGGACTCTCGCCAGTCTAGGGCAACCGCCCAGGCGATTCAGGCCATCCCCTCAGGTTGAATCGTGTCGCAGAGACGGAAAAAGGCGGGCCCGGGCGCCAATTGGAGCGCACCGGACCCGCCGGAAAAGTATCGGATCGTTAGCGATCAGTGGAAGCTGTCACCGCACGCGCACGAGCCGGCCGCGTTGGGGTTGTCGATCGTGAAGCCCTGCTCCGAGATGGTGTCTTTGAAGTCGATCGTGGCGCCGTCGAGGTACGGGACGCTCATGTCGTCGACGATCACCTCGACGCCGTCGAAGTCGACCGTCTTGTCGCCGTCGAGGTACCGCTCGTCGAAGTAGAGCTGGTAGATCAGGCCGCTGCACCCGCCGGGCTGCACGGCCACGCGCAGGCGCAGGTCGTCGCGGCCCTCCTGTTCCAGCAGGTTCTTGACCTTGCCGGCGGCGGCGTCGGTCAGCAGCACACCGTGCTCGCGGGCGGTCTGCTCGGTCGTCAGTGCGGTGTCGGTCATGGCACTCCTCCGGATGGGCCGCCCCGGATCGATCGTCCACTCAGGCGGCGGGATGCGACGATTCTACGCGTGCCCGCTGGCAGAAGGCTCCGGGACCGGCGCATTCGCACCGATCCCTGAGTCGCCGCGTCAGACCGAGGTGCGCCCGTCGAGCTTCTCCAGGAGCAGCGCCTCGGAGAGCACCGCGTTTCGGAAGGTCTCGAGGTGCAGCGACTCGTTCGGGCTGTGGGCCTTGGCGTGCGGGTCCTCGACACCGGTCACCAGGATCTGCGCCCCGGGGAACTCGCGCACGAGGTCGGCGATGAACGGGATCGATCCCCCGACCCCGATGTCGACCGACGGGACGCCGTAGCCCTCGTTGAGCGCCTCCCGGGCCGCCTCGACAGCCCAGCCCGACGTGTCGACGAGGAAGGCGTCGCCGTAGTCCTGGTCGCTGAAGCTCAGCTGCGCTCCGAACGGCGCGTGCTCGCGCAGGTGCGTCTCGATAGCGGCGTAGGCCTCGCGCGCGGGCTGGCCGGGTGCGACACGGGCGCTGATCACGACCGAGATCTCGGGGCTCAGCGTGTTCGAGGCGTTCACGACGCTCGGGGCGTCGATGCCCGTGACCGTGATCGACGGCTTGTTCCAGATGCGGCTGAGGATCGTGCCGCGGCCGACCGGCGAGACGCCGGTGGGCAGCCCGGCCTCTTCACGGAGGGTCTCCTCGCTGTACTCGGGGGTCGCAGCATCCCGTTCGGTCAGCCCGTCGACCGCCACCGCGCCGTCCTCGTCCCACAGCGTCGCGAGCAGCTTGACGGTCGCCATCATGGCGTCGGGCACCGCTCCGCCGAACATGCCGGAGTGGGAGGCGTGATCGAGCGTGCGCACGCGGAGCGTGAAGCGGGTGTTGCCGCGCAGCGACACGGTGAGCGCCGGGGTCTTGGCGTCCCAGTTGCCCGAGTCGGCGACGACGATCACGTCGGCACGCAGTGCGTCGGCGTTGTCGGACAGGAACTGCGCGAACGACCGCGAGCCCGCCTCCTCCTCGCCTTCGAAGAACAGCACGACGCCGAGGTCGAAGTCGTCTCCGATGCTCTCTTTGAGCGCGCGCAGCGCCGCCAGGTGAGCCATGACGCCCGCCTTGTCGTCAGCCGCGCCCCGGCCGTAGAGCCGGCCGCCGCGCACGGTGGGCTCGAACGGCGACGACTCCCAGAGCGACTCGTCGCCGGCCGGCTGCACGTCGTGATGCGCGTAGAGCAGGATCGTCGGGCGGCCGTTGCGCGCGGCGCGCGTCGCGAGCACCGCGGGGTTGCCCTGCTCCCCCGTCTCCGGGATCACCGCCGTGCGGATCTCCACCGTCTCGAACAGACCGGTCCCGCGCACGAGCTCGGCGACGGCGTCGGCGCTGCGCTGCACCTCGGCAGGGTCGAATCCGGGGAACGCGACGGACGGGATGCGCACGAGATTGCCGAGATCGGCGAGGGCGGACGGGATGCCGGAAGCCGCGGCTTCGCGCACAGCATCCTGGCGGGAGAGGTCAGAGATCATGCGGGTAATCTTAAGTGCACCCCTTCTTTCGCACCTCGAGGATCACCCGTGGCCAAGAACACCGACCCCGTTCCGAACGACGCCCCCTCGGAGGGCACCGTCCTGAACGGCACGCCCGCCGGCAAGGGCCGCGCCACCCCCTCACGGGCCGAGCAGGAGGCCGCGCGCAAGCGCCCCCTCGTGCCCGACACCAAGGAGGCGAAGGCGCGCGCCAAGGCGGATCTTGCCGCGCAGCGCGAGAAGGCCCGCATCGGCATGGCCAACGGCGACCAGCGCTACCTCCCGGCACGCGACCAGGGCCCTCAGCGCAAGTTCGTGCGCGACTGGGTCGACGCCGGGTGGCACCTCGGCGAGGCGGTCATGCCCGCGATGGTGCTCGTCATCCTCGCGACGTTCCTGCCGATCGCCGCGCTCCAGTACTACGCCTTCGTGGGCCTGTGGGTCTTCATCTTCTTCGTCATCGGCGACATGGTGATCACCTCGATCACCGTCAAGCGCGCCGTCAAGAAGAAGTTCGGCGAGGGCAAGGTCGAGAAGGGCCTCGGCTGGTACGCGGCCATGCGCACCGTGCAGATGCGCTTCCTCCGTCTTCCGAAGCCGCAGGTCAAGCGCGGCCAGAAGCCGGCCTGAGCTTCACCAGACCCCGGTTGATCTGCCGTGCCCAGAGCGGGCCGCGGTAGAGGAAGGCCGTGTAGCCCTGCACGAGGGTGGCTCCGGCATCCAGCCGCTCCTTCACGTCGGCGGCCGTCTCGACGCCGCCGACGGAGATCACCGCGAATTCGGCGGGCACCGTCTCACGGAGCACGCGCAGCACCTCGAGCGCCCGCGCCTTCAAGGGGGCGCCCGACAGCCCGCCGTCGCCGGCGGCGGCCACTGTGGCCGGGTCGGTGACGAGGCCCTCGCGCGAGATGGTGGTGTTCGTCGCGATGATGCCGGCCAGCCCCGCGTCGACCGCGAGCCGCGCGATCGCCACGATCTCGTCGTCGGGCAGGTCGGGCGCGATCTTCACCAGCAACGGGGTGGCGCCTGCGGCGTCGCGCACCGCCTCGAGCAGCGGGCGGAGGGTCTCGACGGCCTGCAGACCTCGCAGTCCAGGCGTGTTCGGCGACGACACGTTCACCACGAGGTAGTCCGCGAGGGGCGCCAGCAGCGTCGCGCTGCGGACGTAGTCGGCGGTCGCGTCCGCGACGTCGACGACGCGGCTCTTGCCGATGTTGACGCCCACCACCGCGCGGCGCGAGCGCTCGCGGAGCGCGCGCAGCCGCGTGGCCGCCGCCTCGGCGCCGTGGTTGTTGAAGCCCATGCGGTTCACGACGGCGCGGTCCGGGATCAGCCGGAACAGCCGGGGCCGCGGGTTGCCGTCCTGCGGGATCGCCGTGACGGTGCCGACCTCGACGTGGCCGAAGCCGAGGGCGTGAAGTCCCGCCGCCCCCTTCACGTCCTTGTCGAACCCGGCGGCGACGCCGAACGGAGAGTCGAAGGACAGCCCGAGCGCGGTGGTCGCGAGCTCCGGTGCGGGCCGGGTGATCGCGCGCGCGGCCCAGGAGAGAGGCCGGACCCCCAGCATCCGTATCACGACCATCGCCGAATGGTGTGCGGACTCGGGGTCCATGCGCGACAGGACGGTGCGGAAGAAGAGGGGATACATCCCTCCTAGGCTATCCGCTCACTCCGAGGCGGCCGCCGCGCTCTCGTCGCGAACGGGCGTGCGGCCGTGATCCGCGCGCAGCTGGTCGATCGCGGCCTCGAAGTCCTCGAGAGAGTCGAACGCCTGGTAGACGCTCGCGAAGCGCAGGTAGGCGACCTCGTCGAGGTCGCGGAGCGGGCCGAGGATCGCCAGGCCGATCTCGTTCGCATCGAGCTGCGACGCACCGGTCTGCCGGATGCTCTCCTCGACGGTCTGCGCGAGCACCGCCAGATCGGCGTCAGTCACCGGCCGACCCTGACAGGCCTTTCGCACCCCGGACATGACCTTCTCGCGGCTGAACGGCTCGATCACGCCCGAACGCTTGATGACGTTGAGGCTCGCGGTCTCGATCGTCGTGAAGCGGCCTCCGCACTGCGGGCACTGGCGACGGCGACGGATGCTGAGACCGTCGTCGCTCGTGCGCGAGTCGATGACGCGCGAATCGGCGTGGCGGCAGAACGGGCAGTGCATGGCAGAGACAGCCTACGCCGGCAACCCGGGCTCAGGCCTCGAAGCGAGCCGTGATGGCCTCGCCGTGGGCGGGGAGGGCTTCAGCCTCGGCCAGCGTCACGATGGCGTCGTGGACCGCTGCGAGGGCGTCGCGGTCGTACTCGATGACCTGCTGCGGGCGGAGGAACGTGGCCGCGGAGAGACCCGACGAATAGCGAGCCTGTCCTCCGGTCGGCAGGACGTGGTTGCTGCCCGCGAGGTAGTCGCCCAGGCTCACCGGCGAGTCGGCCCCGACGAACACGGCGCCCGCGTGCACGAACTCCTCCGGCCGCGGGTCGACGAGGTGCAGCTCGAGGTGCTCGGGCGCGTAGGCGTTGCTGAAGGCGGTGGCCGCGGCGAGGTCGTCGACGAGCACGACCGCGGACTGCGGCCCGGCGAGGGCGGCGGCGACCCGTTCGGCATGCCGGGTGGCGGCCGCGCGCGGCACGATGGCGTCCAGGACTCCGGCCGCGAGCCGCTCCGACGTCGTCACAAGGACGGCGGAGGCCTGCTCGTCGTGCTCGGCCTGGCTGATGAGGTCGACGGCGACCAGGCGGGGGTCGGCGCTGTCGTCGGCGACAACGAGGATCTCGGTCGCACCGGCCTCGGCATCCGTCCCGACCAGACCCGCCACGGCGCGCTTGGCCGCCGCGACGAAGTTGTTGCCGGGACCGGTGACGACGTCGACCGGCTCGAGGCCGAGCGACACGACACCGTGGGCGAGGGCGCCGATCGCACCTGCGCCTCCCATCGCGTACACCTCGGTCACGCCGAGGAGCTTCGCAGCCCCGAGGATCACCGGGTGCACGCGGCCGCCGAACTCGCGCTGCGGCGGTGAGGCCAGGGCGATCTCGGCGACGCCCGCGACCTGCGCGGGCACGACGTTCATCACGACGCTCGAGGGGTACACCGCCTTGCCACCGGGGACGTACAGGCCGACGCGGCGCACCGGCTGCCAGCGCTGGGTCACCCGGGCGCCGGGACCGAGCTCGGTCACCGTCGGCGGCGGCACCTGAGCGGCGGATGCCTCGCGCACCCGCTCGATCGCCTGCTCGAGCGCGGCGCGCACGGCCGAGTCGAGCGCCTCCAGGGCCTCGTCGAGGTGCAGGGCAGGGACGCGGATGTCGTGTCCCGCCACTCCGTCGAACTTCTGGGCCTGGTCACGCAGGGCGTCCTCGCCGCGCGCGGCGACGTCGTCCACGATGTGGGCAGCGGTGGCGAGGGCCTCTTCACGTGCCGCCTCGGCACGGGGAACGGTTGCGAGCAGTTCCGCGGGCGAGAGCGTGCGCCCGCGCAGGTCGATCGTCCGGAGCATCCGTCTACGGTACCGCGCGCGGTGAGGAGGTCAGCCGCGCGTGACGCCTGAGACGTCGTGCAGGTAGCCGATCCGGCCGTCCTCGTGGCGCACCACGAACACGTCGCCGCGGTCCTCGATGACGAGCGCCCACGCGGTCGGGCCGATGCGGAACACCGGAATGCCGATCTCGTCGACGATGTCGCGCTCCTCGGGCACGAGCGCCCAGAAGGCCTGGTGCTGCGGGGCGGTGGCTGCGGCAGGCTCGACGGTCGACGTCGGGTTCTCGACGTGCTCGAAGGACTCACGTGCCTGCGCCGGCTCGTTCGAAGCGGCCGGCGCCGGCTCCTCGAGCGGGGCGACCTGCTCGTCGATCGGGATCAGGCTGGTGGCGAAGTCGTCGTTGGCAGCGGGCTCCGGTGCCGAGGTGTCCGGCGCCGACGCTTCGGGCGTCGCCGCGCCGGCGCCCGCCGCGGCGAACGGTGCGTACTCGGGATCTGCCTCGGGCTCGGGGCGCACAGAGGCGGGACGCGGCGAAACGCGTCGCACCGGGCGGGCGCTGCGGTGCGCCGGGACCTCGGGGCGACCGCGGAAGTCCTGGGCGAAGGGTGCGATGAACGGCGCGGCCACCGTGAGCACGACGCCTGCCAGCATCAGGAAGAACTCCACCCACACGACCCAGGAGGCGAGGAATCCCTGGCCCACGGAGAGCCGGACGAACGAGTTCCACAGGATCGACAGCCACAGCACGGTGGCGACGGAGAAGGCGACCGAGGCGAACTGGTCGATGCCGAGCGACCCGACGCGGCGGATGCCCTGCGGGGAGAGGCGACGCAGCACGATGAGGAACACCGCGATGGTGGGGACACCGATCGTGAGCACCCAGTCGATGCCGCTGGTCCAGACCGACGGGGCCGACTCGAACGGTCCGTAGATCGGGAAGAACGACACGACGAACGCGACGATCCAGGTGCCCACGAGGGCGACCTCGCGGATGGAGAACGGCCCGACACCGTACTGCGGCGGCTCTTCGGTGGCGACCGCCTCGTCGATGCTGGCGTTCTGCTTCTCGTCCGTCACGATGTTTCCTTCCGGCGAGCTCCCGAGGCTCGCGTCGACCCGATATTACTCAGGGCGTATGAGACGCCGATGAGATGGTGCGACGCGCGGCGACATGCGCGCACGCGCCCACACCCTGGTTTCACCCGAGGCACTGCGGCCCGAGAAGACCCTTGAGCTCGCCGTACAGATCCGGGGTGATCCGCACGGTGTGCGGCACCTCGAAGACCTTTGCCACTGTGCCGCTGTGGAGCTTGAGCGACACCTCCGTGTCGCCCGCGTGCCGATTCAAGGTCTGCAGGAGCTCTCCGACGAGCGCCTCGCTCGCGCGGCGTTCGGGAATGATCAGCACCAGTGCGCTGGACTCGTCCATGCTGCCCAGATCGGGCGAGAACGCCGACTGCGCATGGAGGTTCATGCCGTCGTCGCGGCGCGACACGCGGCCTCGCACGACGAGGATCGAGTCGGCCTGCAGCATGTGCTGGAACTCGGTGTAGGTCTTGCCCATGAACATCACCGTGATCTCGCCGTCGAAGTCCTCGACGGTGATCATGCCGTAGGGGTTGCCGCTCTGCTTGGCCACGCGATGCTGCACACTCGTGACCAGGCCCGCGATGGTGACCTGGTCGCCGTCGCCGACGTCTTCAGAGGCGAGCAGGTCGTGGATGCTGGTCGACGCGTGCTTCGCGAGCGGGATCTCGAGCCCCGCGAGCGGGTGGTCCGACACGTAGAGGCCGAGCATCTCGCGTTCGAATGCGAGCTTGTCCTTCTTTGTCCACTCGGGTCGCTCGGGCACCTTCGCCGCCTGCTGCGGCTCGTCGTCTCCCCAGAGCGAGTCGAAGTCGAAGCCGACCTCGCCGTTGGCCTCGCGGCGCTTGTCGAGCACCGCCGCCTCGGTGGCGTCCTCGTGGATCTCCATGAGCGCACGGCGCGTCGACCCCATCGAGTCGAACGCCCCCGCCTTGATCAGCGATTCGACGGTGCGCTTGTTCGCCACGTGGGCGGGCAC
The DNA here is from genome assembly GCF_019511645.1 of Microbacterium ureisolvens. Classification (GTDB taxonomy): domain Bacteria; phylum Actinomycetota; class Actinomycetes; order Actinomycetales; family Microbacteriaceae; genus Microbacterium; species Microbacterium ureisolvens_A. The sequence goes on from NZ_JAEUAX010000001.1 coordinate 736,754, forward strand.
CTTGGAGAGGAAGTCGTGGAAGCTCGTGTAGTTCGCGTCGGCGCGCGCGGCCACGATGCCGTCCACGACGTTGCCTCCGACGTTGCGCACCGCGCCGAGACCGAACCGGATGTCTTCGCCGACGGCCGCGAAGTAGCGGATCGATTGCCCGACGTCGGGAGGGAGCACCTTGATGCCCATGCGGCGGCACTCATTGAGGTACACCGCCATCTTGTCTTTCGAGTCGCCGACGCTGGTGAGCAGCGCCGCCATGTACTCGGCGGGATAGTGGGCCTTGAGGTACGCCGTCCAGTAGGAGACGAGCCCGTACGCGGCGGAGTGCGCCTTGTTGAAGGCATAATCCGAGAAGGGCAGCAGGATGTCCCACAGCGCCTGGATCGCGGCTTCGCCGAATCCGCGCTCCTTCATGCCGCCCGAGAAGCCCTCGTACTGCTTGTCGAGCTCGGACTTCTTCTTCTTGCCCATGGCGCGGCGAAGGATGTCTGCTTGCCCGAGCGAGAAGCCGGCGACCTTCTGCGCGATGGCCATGACCTGCTCCTGATAGATGATCAGGCCGTAGGTCGTGTCGAGGATGTCTTTCAGGGGCTCCTCGAGTTCGGGGTGGATCGGCGTGATGTCCTGCAGGCCGTTCTTGCGCAGCGCGTAGTTCGTGTGCGAGTTCGCCCCCATCGGGCCCGGGCGGTACAGGGCGATGACGGCCGAGATGTCTTCGAAGTTGTCGGGCTTCATGAGCCGCAAGAGGGATCGCATCGGGCCGCCGTCGAGCTGGAAGACGCCCAGCGTGTCGCCCCGGGTGAGCAGATCGTAGGCGGGGCGGTCGTCGAGCGTCAGGTGCTCGAGATCGAGCTCCTCCCCGCGGTTGAGCCGGATGTTGTCGAGCGCGTCGGAGATGATCGTGAGGTTGCGCAGCCCCAGGAAGTCCATCTTGATGAGGCCGAGGGTCTCGCACGACGGGTAGTCGAACTGCGTGACGATCTGGCCGTCCTGCTCGCGCCGCATGATCGGGATGATGTCGAGCAGCGGTTCCGAAGACATGATCACGCCGGCCGCGTGCACGCCCCACTGCCGCTTCAGCCCCTCGAGCCCCAGCGCACGGTCGAAGACCGTCTTCGCCTCGGGATCGGTCTCGATCAGCGTGCGGAACTCGACAGCCTCCTTGTAACGCGGATGCTGGGGGTCGAACATGCCGTCGAGCGGCATGTCCTTGCCCATGACGGGCGGTGGCATCGCCTTGGTCAGCCGCTCCCCCATGCTGAACGGGAACCCGAGCACGCGTCCCGCGTCTTTCAGGGCCTGCTTCGACTTGATGGTGCCGTACGTGACGATCTGCGCGACGCGCTCGGAACCGTACTTCTCGGTGACGTAGTCGATCACCTCGCCGCGGCGCCGGTCGTCGAAGTCGACGTCGAAGTCGGGCATCGAGACGCGATCGGGGTTGAGGAAGCGCTCGAAGATGAGGCCGTGCTCGAGCGGATCGAGGTCGGTGATCTTCATCGCGTATGCGACCATGGAACCTGCACCGGACCCGCGGCCCGGACCGACGCGGATGCCGTGGTCCTTCGCCCAGTTGATGAAGTCGGCGACGACGAGGAAGTACCCCGGGAATCCCATCTGGAGGATGATGCCGGTCTCGTACTCGGCCTGCTTGCGCACCTTGTCGGGGATGCCGCCCGGGTAGCGGTAGTGCAGGCCGCGCTCGACCTCTTTGATGAGCCAGCTGTCTTCGGTCTCGCCGTCGGGCACAGGGAACCGTGGCATGTAGTTCGCCGCGGTGTTGAACTCCACCTTGCAGCGTTCGGCGATCAGCAGCGTGTTGTCGCACGCCTCGGGGTGATCCCGGAACAGCTGGCGCATCTCCTGCGCGGTCTTGATGTAGTAGCCGTCCCCGTCGAACTTGAACCGGTTGGGGTCGTCGAGCGTCGACCCCGACTGCACGCACAGCAGCGCCGCGTGCGCGTCGGCCTCGTGCTGGTGCGTATAGTGCGAGTCGTTGGTGGCCACCAGCGGGATGCTGAGATCCTTCGCAAGCCGCAGCAGATCCGCCATGATCCGCCGCTCGATCGAGAGCCCGTGGTCCATGATCTCGGCGAAGTAGTTCTCCTTGCCGAAGATGTCCTGGAATTCCGCGGCCGCCGCGCGCGCGGCGTCGTACTGGCCCAGGCGCAGGCGCGTCTGCACCTCGCCCGAGGGACAGCCGGTGGTGGCGATGAGCCCCTTGCCGTACGTCTGGAGCAGCTCGCGGTCCATGCGCGGCTTGAAGTAGTACCCCTCCATGCTCGACAGCGAGCTCAACCGGAACAGGTTGTGCATGCCCTCGGTGGTCTCGCTCCACAGCGTCGTGTGCGTGTACGCGCCGGAGCCGGACACGTCGTCGCTCTTCTGCTCCGGTGTTCCCCACGCGACGCGGGACTTGTCGCTGCGGTGCGTGCCGGGGGTGACGTACGCCTCGAGCCCGATGATCGGATTGATGCCGGCGGCCTGTGCGGCCCGGTAGAACTCGAACGCCGCGAATGTGTTGCCGTGGTCGGTGACCGCGATGGCCGGCATGCCGTACTCGGCCGCCGCCTGCGTCATCGCACCGATCTTGGCCGCTCCGTCGAGCATCGAATACTCGCTGTGCACGTGCAGATGGACGAAGGAATCGGATGCCACGCATCGAGTCTAGGTTCGGCCATCGACACCGGCTGCGGGATCCGGCGTGAGTCGCCGACTCCCGCCGTCAGGTCCCTTCACCCTCGACTCGAGGGTGAAGGTGCTCGTGTCAGAACTCCTCGTCGAGCGCGTACTGGCGCTGCCACGACTCCGGGCGGTCGATCCCGAGGCCGTACAGGTAGCGGATGAGCTGGCCGTGGTGCTGCGTCTCGTGTTCGAGCAGCGCAAGTGCGTATGTGAGGGATGCCTCGTCCTCGGCGTCGACCCCCGCGATCCAGTCCTCCACGTCCGCTGCGGTGCGCGTGAACGCCGCGCGCAGGGCCGCAGCATCCGTCGTGTGCTCACCGGTGACGGGACTCGTGAAGCCCTTCCACTCCCCCGCGCGCGCCGCACGAGGGTAGCTCTCACGAGCCCCGAGCACGCACCAGAGCTGGTGGCCCACCGTGTCGGACGGCAGATCGGCGAGGTGCGAGCCCAGTTGCTCCGCCGAGACCGCGTCGACGAAGTCGAGGTAGAGGGTGTTGGCGCGGGAGAAGCGACGGCGCAGGAGTTCGTTCACGCCTCCACGCTAGAGCTCGAGGCGCATCAGCACGCGGGGAAACCCCGACAGCACCGATCCGGTGTCGGCCGCCTTGACGAATCCCGCCTGTTCGAAGAGCCGGCGCGTGCCGACGTACGCCATCGTCAGATCGACCTTCTCGCCTCCGTTGTCGACGGGGTAGCCCTCGAGCACCGGAGCGCCCTGATCTCGTGCGAACTCGACGGCACCGTCTACGAGCGCGTGCATGATGCCCTTCTTGCGATGACCCGGCCGCACACGGAAGCACCAGACCGACCAGGCATCCTGATCGTCGACGTGCGGGATCTTGCGGAACGTCGCGAAATGCGTACGCGTCCGAGGAGCCACCCCCGCCCACCCCACGACCTCGTCGCCGTCGTACGCGAGGACGCCGATGGGTCCCTCCTCATCGATGAGCCGCCGCACCCGCTCACCACGTTGCGGGCCCTTGAGGGCGATGTTCTCCTTCGAAGGGATCCGGTAGCTCAGGCAGAAGCACACGCTGGACGCCGGATTCTTCGGGCCCACCATCGTCGCGACGTCTTCGTAGACGGTCGCCGGTCTCACCACGATCGACATGCGAACACTCTGCCCGCCGCCTCCGACATGGTCCAGACGGTGGCGATCGCGCGGCGGAGCGGCGCATAAGGTGTCAGCATGCCCACCCCTGACTTCGTTCTCGAGCTGCGCGAGAAGATCGGCACGCACCCGCTCCCCCTGGTCGGCGTGACGGCGGTGGTCGTTCGCGACGGACGCGTGCTCCTCGGCCGCCGCAGTGACAACGGCCACCTCACGCCGATCACCGGCATCGTGGACCCCGGCGAGGAGCCCGCCGACGCAGCCGTGCGCGAGACCCTCGAGGAAGCCGGAGTGGTCTGCCGCACCGACCGGCTGGCCTGGGTTCACCAGATCCCGCGCGTCACATACGAGAACGGCGACCAGAGCGACTACCTCGACCTCACCTTCCGGTGCACGTGGGTGTCGGGCGAGCCCTACCCCGCGGACGGCGAGATGACAGAGGTCGGCTGGTTCGACCTCGCACCGCTTCCCGACGAGGTCGGGGCCGACATGCGCCGGCGCATCGAGTCTGCCCTCAGCGACGAGGCGGTCGCGCGGTTCGAGGGCGGCCGCTGAACTCCGGTTCGTGCATGTCCGCGCTCAGTCGCCGCGCAGCACGCCGAGCGCGTGGGCCAGGTCGGCCGGATAGTCCGACGTGAACGTGACCCACTCCCCCGCCGTGGGATGGGCGAACGAAAGCTCGTGCGCGTGCAGCCATTGGCGCGTGAGGCCGAGCCGCGCCGACATCGTCGGGTCGGCTCCGTACAGAGGATCGCCCACGCACGGGTGCCGATGCGCGGCCATGTGAACGCGGATCTGGTGGGTGCGGCCGGTCTCGAGGTGGATCTCGAGCAGCGACGCACCGGGGAACGCCTCGAGCGTCTCATAGTGCGTGACCGAATCCTTGCCCTCGGGGGTCACCGCGAACTTCCACGAGTGGGACGGATGCCGCCCGATCGGCGCGTCGATCGTACCCGCGAGCGGGTCGGGGTGGCCCTGCACGACGGCGTGGTAGATCTTGTCGACCTCGCGCTCCTTGAAGGCGCGCTTGAGCGCGACGTACGCGCTCTCGGTCTTGGCGACGACCATGAGGCCGCTCGTGCCGACGTCGAGTCGGTGCACGACGCCCTGGCGCTCGGCGGCCCCGGTCGTCGCGATACGGTAGCCGGCGGCGGCGAGGGCGCCGAGGACGGTCGGCCCCTCCCATCCGAGGGAGGGGTGCGCCGCGACGCCGGAGGGTTTGTCGATGACCACGATGTCGTCGTCGTCGTAGACGATGCCCAGGTCGGGCACCTCCACGGGGACGACCCTGGGCTCCTCCTTGGGCGTCCACGCCACCTCGAGCCACGCGCCGCCGCGCAGCTTGTCGGACTTCGCCAGCGTCCGCCCGTCCATGGTGACGCCGCCCGCCTCGGCGACCTCGGCGGCGAACGTGCGCGAGAACCCGAGCATCTTGGCGAGGGCCGCGTCCACGCGGGCGCCGTCGAGGCCGTCGGGGATGGGAAGGCTGCGCGAGTCCACGTCAGAGCTGGGCGCCGGACTCGGGCCGCTTCGGATCGTGGCCCGCCTCGTGCTCGGCCTCGTACTCCTCGGCCTCTCGCTCGGCCTCTGCTTCGACCTCGCGCTGCTCGGCCTCGCTCAGCGGCGGCAGCCCGCGCTCGGCCGCAGGGATGCCGGCATCCGGGTCGGCGACGGGGAACTCGTCGCCGAAGCCCTCCACCGTGCCGCCCGAGGCGAACTGGTCGCCCGCGGCGCCGAGAAGCGTCTCATCGCCCTCGTTCTCATCCTTGCCCTTGCGGCCGTGGTCGCGCGTACCGTCCATGTGAACCCCCACGAGTACCAAGAGTGCGATCGCGATCATGTCGCACACGATGAAGATGTCGGCGACGTTGTAGATCGCCGGGGACATGCCGGGGAAGAACCACATCCACGGCGTGTTGATGAAGTCGACGACGTGCCCGACCCCGAAGCCGGGATCGCGGAACAGGCGGTCGGTGAGGTTGCCCAGCACGCCGCCGAGGAGGAGCCCGAGGGCGACCGCCCACAGGCGCGAGCGCACCCGTGTCGCGGCGAGCCACGCGATGACGACGGCGACGGCGGCCAGCGCGATCGTGAAGATCCACGTGACCTCCTCTCCGAGCGAGAAGGCGGCGCCGGGGTTGCGGGTCAGGTAGAAGCTCAGGAAGTCGCCGAGGACCTCGACCGGTTCCTGGTAGGGCAGGTTCTCGAGCGCGAGATACTTCGCCAACTGGTCGGCGGCCAGCACCAGCATCGCGAGAACCGCGATGATGGTGCCGGCCGCCGCCTGACGAAGGGGTGGTCGGCGCGACAAGGCCTAGAGGCCCAGCGCGGAGACCGGCTGTGCGCCGGACGCCGTCGCCGTGGTCTCGAGGTCGCGCAGCTTGCCCTCGATGTAGCTGCGCAGCTGTGCGCGGTAGTCGCGCTCGAAGTTGCGCAGCTCGGAGATGCGGCCCTCGAGCGTCGTGCGCTCGCGCTCGAGCTTCGACAGCTCCTCGCGACCCCGGGTCTCGGCCTCGGACACGATCGACGCGGCCTGCGACTTGGCGTCGGCGATGAGCTGGTCGCGCTGTGCGATGCCCTCGGCGACGTGCTCGTCGTGCAGGCGCTGGGCCAGCTCGATGATGCCGGCGCTCGCGGCGGGGGCGGTACCGGCCGCGGGGGCCTCGGCGGCGGGCGCCGGGGCGGCAGCCGGGGCAGGCGCTGCCGCACCCGACTCGTACGCCGCCAGCTTGGCCTTCAGCTCTTCGTTCTCGGTGAGAGCCTTGCGCCACTCCACGACGATCTCGTCGAGGAAGTCGTCCACCTCATCCGGGTCGAAACCCTCCTTGAAGCGGACGTGCTGGAACTGCTTGGTGACGACGTCATCGGGGGACAATGCCATGGTGATTCCTCTTTCGAGCGTCTGGTCGCTGGCCGATGTCGGGGCGGCCGCCGGCTGGCGGCCGTTCGTATCAGCAAAGCATAGTCATCGGTTCTGAGAGTGTCGAAGGCGACGATCGCGTCGGAATGAGTCGGTTCAGCCCGCGATGGTGCGGGTGATGCTGAGCAGGATGAAGCACAGCAGCATCGTCAGCGCGAACCCGAAGTCGATCGCGATGGCACCCACACGCAACGGCGGGATGAACCGGCGGAAGAGCCGGATGGGCGGGTCCGTGACGGTGTAGATGATCTCGGCGGCGACGAGGCCGGCGCCGCGCGGGCGCCACTCGCGATTGAAGAACGGGATCCAGTCGAGGACCAGCCGCGAGAGCAGCACGAAGACATAGAGGAGCAGCGCGAGATTGAGGATCGCTGCGATGAGTTGGACGACTGCCACGTAGCCAGATTACGGCTGCGCGAAGGGAACCGACTCCGGATCCGCCTGCGCGACCGCGCCGTCGCCCGACACGGCGACGTTCTCGGGCGAGAGGAGGAACACCTTGCTGGTGACGCGCTCGATACGTCCGTAGAGGCCGAGCGACAAGCCGCTCGCGAAGTCGATGAGGCGCCGCGCGTCGGCGTCGCTCATCTGCGAGAGGTTGATGATCACGGGGATGCCGTCGCGGAAGTTCTCCGCGATGATCTGGGCATCGCGGTACTGCTTGGGGTGCACCGTCAGGATCTCGTTGATGGCCGCGGGCGCCGGCTGACGGACGACCGCGGGACGGTGGATCGGGGTCACCGGCGCCGCCGGCTTGTCGACCACCTTCTCGGAGGTGCGAGCACGCGGCTGAGGGGCCGGCTCTTCGTAGACCTCTTCCTCGTCCGCGAGTCCGAGGTACACCATGGTCTTCTTGAGCGGGTTCGACATCTGATCCTCCGTAGTGCTCATCTGTTCCGAGGCTAACCGCGTTCTGGCCTGGGTCCGGTGATTGCCGACCCGATGCGTAGGTGTGTCGCGCCTGCCGCGATGGCCTCGGCGAAGTCCGCGGTCATGCCCGCGGAGATCCAGCCCGCGTCGGGGACGACCGAGCGCACGACATCCGACAGGGCGCTCAGGCGCTCGAAGGCGGGCGCCGGCGGCTCGTCCAGTGGCGCCACCGCCATCACCCCTCGCACGCGGAGCGAAGGCAGCGCCGCGGCATGCGAGGCGAGCGCCTCGAGGTCGCCCGGTGCGACGCCGCCGCGACCCGGGTCGTCCGTGAGGTTCACCTGCAGCAGGACGTCGAGCACCGCATCGTCCGGCCCGGCGGCGGCGTCGAGGGCGTCGGCGAGACGCGTGCGATCGAGAGAGTGGACGACGGATGCTGCGGCCCGGATCGCGCGCGCCTTGTTGGTCTGCGCCTGCCCGATGAAGTGCCAGCGCAGACCCTCGAGGTGTCCGACCTCGACGGCCTTGCGGCTGAACTCCTGCTGACGGTTCTCCCCCACATCGCGCACGCCGAGCCCGTACAGCTCCTCCACGAGCGTCGCGGGGTGGAACTTCGTCACGACGATGCGGGTGAGCTCGGACGGATCGCGATGCGCTGCCCGCGCAGCATCCGCGATCCGCTCATCGATCGCCGCGAGACGCTCGGCGAGGCCTCCCACTTACTTGAGGAAGTCGGGGATGTCGAGGTCGTCGTCGCCGAAGGCGGTGTCGTACGACGACTCCGTCACCGCGCCGACGGTCACGGGAATCGCAGCCGGCGTCTCGACCACGTCGCGATCCTTCGCGGCCTCGTCGGCGGGCGTCACCGGCACGGCGGGTGCCGAGACGACGCGTGCGGCCGCGATCGGCTCGATGCGGGCCTGCGGCTCGCCGCCGTCGAAGCCCGCCGCGATGACCGTGACGCGCACCTCGTCGCCGAGCGTGTCGTCGATCACGGTACCGAAGATGATGTTCGCCTCGGGGTGGGCGGCCTCCTTGACCAGCTGCGCCGCGTCGTTGATCTCGAAGATGCCGAGGTTCGAGCCGCCCTGGATCGACAGCAGCACGCCGTGAGCGCCCTCGATCGAGGCCTCGAGCAGGGGCGATTCGACGGCGAGCTCGGCGGCCTTGATGGCGCGATCCGCCCCCCGTGCCGAGCCGATGCCCATGAGGGCCGACCCGGCTCCCTGCATGACCGACTTGACGTCGGCGAAGTCGAGGTTGATGAGGCCGGGCGTCGTGATGAGGTCCGTGATGCCCTGAACACCGGCGAGGAGCACCTGGTCGGCGGTGGCGAACGCCTCGATCATCGAGATGCCGCGGTCGCTGATCTCGAGCAGGCGGTCGTTCGGCACCACGATGAGGGTGTCGACCTCTTCCTTCAGGCGCGCGACGCCCGACTCGGCCTGCTGCTGGCGACGACGCCCCTCGAACGAGAAGGGCTTCGTCACGACACCGATCGTGAGTGCTCCTATCGACTTCGCGATCTTCGCGACGACCGGGGCACCGCCGGTGCCGGTGCCGCCGCCCTCGCCCGCGGTGACGAAGACCATGTCGGCGCCGCGCAGCGCCTCCTCGATCTCCTCCGCGTGGTCTTCGGCGGCACGGCGCCCCACCTCGGGATCGGCACCTGCGCCGAGCCCCCTCGTCAGCTCGCGGCCGACGTCGAGCTTGACGTCGGCGTCGCTCATGAGCAGCGCCTGGGCGTCGGTGTTGATGGCGATGAACTCGACGCCCCGCAGGCCGAGCTCGATCATGCGGTTGACCGCGTTCACGCCGCCGCCGCCGACGCCGACCACCTTGATGACGGCGAGGTAGTTCTGGTTCTGGCTCATGCCGGCCTCCGTAGCCCTGGACCTGTCTAAACCTTCAACCTCTAGTAGAGGTATAAAGAATTGCCCGGTATGCAATTCCTTTGTCACGAAGGTAGGCGGACGCCGCGCGCGTGCTCGGACCGAGGCGGCGTGTCGCGGCATCCGGTGCCGGAAGTCGGCTCGAGACGCCCGCCGAGGTCAGCGGACGACGACGGCGTCCGGTGAGGAGACGTCGTAGGACGACACGTCGGCGGGCGGGCGAGCCGCCATGGTCGACTGCAGTACGAGCGCTTTCTTCGCCGACTCCTCGGCGCTCCCCCACACCACCTGGGTGTTGGTGCCGCCCAGCTCGAGCGTGACGTCGTCGGGGGTGGAGGCGGCGACCGCGGTCACCTGCGCGCGGATCTCCGCCGGCAGCGTTCTCATGACCTGGCCGGCTGCGGCGAAAGCCTCGGAGTCCACGCCGCCGGTGATCGTGAGCAGCGGCGTGCCCGGGCTCGGCGTCGCCGTCGTCGACAGCGCGACCCCCGCGGCATCGACGAGCGTGTACCCGGCGCGGGTCTCGATCAGCCCGATCGGGGTGCGCTCGACGATGCGCACCACGAGCTCGTGCGGCGGACGCGCCTCGAGGGCGTACGTCTCGATCAGCGGGAACGCGACGAGCTCCGCTTTGATGGCGCTCTCGTCGACGAGCGGCAGAGGCGTGCCGAGCTGCCCCGACAGCGCGTCGGTGATGTCGGCGACGGCCAGCTGCTGCGCACCGACGACGGTGATCTTCTCCACGCCGAACAGCGGACTGTAGGCGGCACCGAGGGTGCCGAGGGCGAGGAGGAGGACGGATGCCGCCACCCCGAGCCAGACCGCCCTCCGGCGTCGCTGGCGCGCGGTGAAGCGGCGGATCTCGGCGCGCAGCGCCCTGCGCCGGGCGCGAGCGGCCTTGAACACGTCGAGGAAGCCGACGTCGGCGGCATCCGTTCCCTGGTTCGTCGTCGTGTCTTCGGCGGTCGGCTTCGCGTCGGGCCGCGGCGCCGGCGATGCCAGCGGGATGACGGGAGCCGTGGGGCGCTCGTCGGGCGTCGGCTCTTCGGGCTCCCGCTCGGGCGTCCGCGGCACAGGAGCCTCGACGGCACGGGCGGCGCGCGGCGGCGCTGCCTTCTCCGCCGTGCCGCGCGAGGCGGCCGGCGACTGCGGCAACGGCGACGGGCGGCGCATGCGACCCCTACGCTTCGGCGCGCTCGCGCGCGAGGGCCTCGAGCACCTGCGGGATGATCAGGTAGACGTTGCCGCAGCCGAGAGTGATGACGTAGTCGCCTTCTCGGGCGACCGAGGCCGTGTAGTCGGCGGCCTTCTGCCAGTCGGGCACGTAATGCACGTGCGACGGGTCGGCGAACGCGTCGCTCACGAGCTCGCCGGTCACCCCCGGCACCGGGTCTTCGCGAGCCCCGTAGACGTCGAGCATGACCGTGTGGTCGGCGTACTGCTCGAGCACCTCGGCGAACTCGCGGTACATCTCCTGTGTCCGCGAGTAAGTGTGCGGCTGCTGGATCGCGATGAGGCGCCCGTCGCCGACGACCGACCGCGCGGCGGCCAGGGCCGCGGCGACCTCGGTCGGGTGGTGCGCGTAGTCGTCGAAGACGCTGACACCGCGCTCGACGCCGTGCAGCTCGAACCGGCGCACAGTGCCCGCGAAGCCCTCGACCGCGCGGACCGCCGGCTCGAGGTCGTGCCCGAGCGTGAGCAGCACGGCGACCGCGCCGGCGGCGTTGATCGCGTTGTGAGCGCCGGGCACCGGCAGCTGCGCGTCGACGGTGGCGCCCTCGTGCGTGAGGCGGAACGAGACCGGGCCGTCGGTGACGATGTCGGTGACCCGCACCGCGGCGCCCTCGGCCTCGCCGAATGTGACCACGTTCGGGTGGGTCAGCTGCGCGGTCACGCGCTGCGCGCCCGCGTCGTCGGACGAGATGACGACGGCTTCGCGCGCCTCGTTCGCGAACCGGGCGAATGCGGCGTAGAACGCGTCGCGCGTGCCCCAGTGGTCGAGGTGGTCGGGGTCGACGTTCGTGATGAGCGCGATCGAGGTGTCGTACAGCAGGAACGTGCCGTCCGACTCGTCGGCCTCGATGACGAACAGGTCGTCGTCGCCGCTGCCGCTGGAGACGCCGAGCTGCGCGATCACGCCACCGTTGACGAAGGTCGGCCGGACGCCGAGGTCGCGCAGCGCGGTGACGATCATGCCCGTCGACGTGGTTTTGCCGTGAGCGCCGGCCACCGAGACGAGCCGGCGGCCGCCGATCAGCCAGTACAGCGCCTGGGACCGGTGGATCACGTGGAGGCCGCGCTCCTTGGCGAGCACGAACTCAGGGTTCTCAGGCCAGATCGCGCCGGTGTGGACGACGGTGTCGACGTCGTCCGCGAGGTTCGCGGCGTCGTGCCCGACGTAGACGGTCGCGCCGAGCGCGGCGAGCTCGCGCAGCGCCTTGCTGTCGGCGCGGTCGGAGCCCGAGACGCGGATGCCGCGCTCCAGATACATGCGGGCGAGTCCCGACATGCCGGATCCGCCGATGCCGATGAAATGGGCGGCGGTGATGTCGTCGGGAATGGGGAGACTGAGATCGGGTCTGATCATGACCGGTCAAGTCTAAGTTGGGCGACGGATGCCGCGGCCCCGGCGCGCTGGGACCGCGCGCGTGAGCACGGCGTTGTGTTGACACATTGATACAGAGGGCGGCACAATCGACGTCATGGCCGGAGAGTCCGATATGTCGTTCGAGGCGTCCGTGTCAGGAGGAGCACCCGCAATGATCGTCATCGATCCTTCCTCCGCGGTTCCGCCGTTCGAACAGCTGCGCACCGGGCTCGTCGACGCCGTCGCGTCGGGCGAACTCGCAGCGGGCGCGCGACTGCCCACGGTGCGCCGCCTCGCCGAGGACCTGGGTGTCGCACCCGGCACGGTCGCCCGCGCGTACCGCGAGCTCGAGGCATCCGGAATCATCGAGACGCGTGGCCGCAATGGCACCTTCGTCGCCTTCGACGCCGACCCCGCGCGTCAGCAGCTCCAGCGCGCCGCCGCGGCGTTCGCCGCGCAGGTGCGCGACCTGCACCTCGACGCCGAGGAGGCGCTCGTCGTCGTCACCGCCGCGCTGCGCGCCCCAGGGGCCATCACGGCCTGAGCCCGATCACAGCCGGGTGTTCGTGCACTCCCCCAGCTGTGACATCGACAGGGCGTCGGGGCATTCGTCGAGCCACCAGCCCTCGCCGTACGTGTCCTTCGTCAAGTCGGTGTAGATCTCCCACCCGCCACCCGGAAGCACGCGGTAGTACACCGTGAACGGGTCGCCCTCCGTGGTGGCCCGCGTCACGGCGAGCTCGGCGCCGGCGGTCGTGGCCTCCTCGAGGCACGCGATGTCTTCCGTCGGCACCGCCTCGCCCTGCCCCAGTCGCACGCTGCCGCACGACGGCAGCTCCGCGCGCTCGAGGAAGGCCGCCGGCGTGGGTCCGCCCTGGGGCTCCCCCGGGCCGACGACACAGCCGCTCAGCGCGAGCAGGCTGACGCCCGTCAGCGCCGCCGCCGTCGCCCGGATCATCTCAGGCGCGGAGGGCGTCGTCGATCATCGCGACGACGTTCTGCGTACCCGTGCGGGTCCCGACGGATGCTGCAGCTGCCGTCATCGCCGCGCGGCGGGCCTCGTCGGCCAGGAGCGGCACGATCTCGGACCGCACGCGGTCGCCCGTGAACTCCGCGTCGGGGATCAGGATCGCCGCGCCCGCGCGGACTGCGGAGGAGGCATTCAGCGCCTGCTCGCCGTTGCCGACGGCGTAGGGCACGTAGGCCGTGGGGATGCCCAGCGCGCTGATCTCGCTGACGGTGGCCGAGCCGGCGCGCGAGACGATGAAGTCGGCCAGGGAGAAGGCGAGGTCCATGCGGTCGACGTAGCGGCGGACGACATACCCGGCCGCGCCGGGGTCGACGAGTTCGGAACGCTCGCCGGTCACGTGCAGCAGCTGCCAGCCTGCGTCGACCACCGCGCGCCAGCCCTCGCCGTGCCCCTCGCCGAAGGCGGCATTGAGCCGCTGGGCGCCGAGCGAACCGCCGAACACGAGAAGCACCGGCCGTGCCGGATCGAGGCCGAAGTACGCGGCGGCCTCCTCGCGGAGCGCGTCGCGGTCGAGCGAGACGATCTCGCGGCGCAGCGGCATGCCGACGACCTTCGAGCGCTTGAGCGGGGTCCCCGCGAACGCCACCCCGACGCCCGCGGCGCGGCGGGCGCCGAGCACGTTCGCCAGGCCCGGCCGCGCGTTCGCCTCGTGCACGACGAACGGCACGTTCTCCCGCCGCGCCGCGATGTACGCCGGAGCCGACGCGTAGCCGCCGAACCCGACGAGCACGTCGACGCCGCGCTGGGCGATGTGCCCGCGCACCTGCGAGATCGCGCGCGGGAAGCGCGCCGGGAACGCGGCCGCCGCCCTGTTCGGGCGTCGCGGGAACGGCACCTTGTCGACGAACAGCAGCTCGTAGCCGCGCTCGGGCACGAGCCGCGCCTCGAGCCCCTCCCGGGTGCCGAGCACGAGCACCTCGGCCTCGGGGTCGCGCGCGCGCAGTGCGTCGGCGACAGCCAGGAGCGGGTTGACGTGGCCGGCGGTGCCACCGCCGGCGAGGAGGTACGTCGTCACTCCCCGAGCCTATCCGGCTCGGCCCCTCAGGGTTCGGGGCGCGTCGCGATCGTTCGGGGCGCAACGAGTGCGCCCCGAACGCAGGGCGCGCGCCCCAAACCCGGACCCGGGATCGAGGTCAGCGGACGGCGCGGAGCTTCGCGCGCTCGCGCGCAGCGCGGGCCTCGGCGATGGCGGCCTCGCGCCGTGCGACAGATGCCGGCAGCGACCGCGCGAACGCGAGCAGCACGCCGCATGCCAGCAGCACCGAGAGCAGCGACGTGCCGCCCTGCGACATGAACGGCAGCGGCACACCGAGCACCGGGAACACGCGCAGCACGACGCCGATGTTGATGAGCGCCTGGCCGACGATCCACACGGTGATCCCGCCGGCGGCGATGCGCACGAACGGGTCGTCGGTCTTGCGGATGACGTGGAACGCGCCCACGGCGAACAGAGCGAACAGCGCCAGCACGACGGCGCAGCCGATGAGGCCCAGCTCCTCACCGACGATGGCGAAGATGTAGTCGTTCGCGGCGGCGGGGAGCCAGTCGTACTTCTCCCGCGAGTTGCCCAGGCCCAGGCCGAAGATCCCGCCGCTCGCGAGTCCCCAGATGCCGTGCAGCGGCTGGTAGCAGTCGTTGAAGTAGTCGTCAAGGCAGTTGGGGTTGAGGAAGCTCATGAACCGGCGCATGCGGTCGGGGCTCGTCACGGCGAGGAACGCCACCGCCCCGGCCGCGGCGATCGCCGGCAGGACGAAGATGCGCAGCTTGACGCCCGAGAAGAACAGCGCGCCCAGCACGATGAGCACGAGGATCATCGCGGTGCCGAGGTCATCGCCGGCGAGCACCGTCGCGATGGCCAGCCCGGCGACGGGGACCAGAGGGATGAACACGTGCTGCCACTTGGTCAGCAGTGTGCGCTTGCGGAACAGCACGAACGCGACCCAGAGCGCGAGGCCGAGCTTGAGGAACTCCGAGGGCTGGGCCTGGAATCCACCGATGATGATCCAGTTGCGGTTGCCGTCGGCGCCGTGGCCGAGCGGGGTGAAGACGAGCAGCTGGAACGCGACGCCGAAGATCAGCGCCGGCCACGCCATCTTCTTCCAGAAGGTCACGGGCAGGCGGCTCGCGATGAACATGAGCGGGATGCCGATCACGGCGAAGACGACCTGCTTGATCACCATCTCCCACGGCGCCTCGCCGGCGGCCGTCGCCGTCGCGGAGGTCGCCGAGAGCACCATGACCAGCCCGAAGACGGTCAGAAGCAGCGTGGTCGAGGCGATGAGGAGGAACTCGCTCGGCACGGGTGCGAACACGCGCCCGAGCGATACGCGAGCGGCGAGTCCGCGCCGCCCGGGCTTCTCAGCCTCGGTCGCCGGAGTCGTCGGGGTCGGGCGCGTCTGCCGGCTCCGCGGCGGCTGCGTCGTCGTCACCCGGGGCCCCCGATTCGATCCGATCCCTCACGGCCGCCGCGAATCTGCGGCCGCGGTCCGCGTAGGACGCGAACTGGTCGAAGGATGCCGCGGCGGGAGCGAGCAGAACCACGTCCCCGTCACGCGCCACCCCTGCCGCCAGTTCGACGACACGCGCCATGACCTCTTCAGTCTCATCGGCGTCGACCTCGAACACCGGCACCGTCGGCGCGTGTCGCTCGAACGCGGCGACGACCTCTCCGCGTTCGAGCCCGATGACGATCGCGGCCTTCGCCGCGGCACCGCGCCCGGCGACGAGCTGAGAGATGTCCACGCCCTTGAGCAGACCCCCCACCACCCATACGGCGCCCGGGTAGGCGGCGAGCGACGAGGCCGCGGCGTGGGGGTTGGTCGCCTTGGAGTCGTCCACCCATGTCACGCCTTCGTGGCGCGCGACGACCTCGATGCGGTGCGGGTCCAGCCGGAACCCGCGCAGCGCGTCACGGATCGCCACGGGTGCCACGTCCAGCGAGCGCGCGAGCGCCGCCGCGGCGAGGATGTTGGACACGATGTGCGGCGCCGCGAGGCCGAGCGAGCCGAGCTCCTCCACCGTGGTGAGCTCCAGGACGCTCTTGTGCCGGTCCTCGAGGAACGCCCGGTCCACGACGATGCCCTCGACGACGCCGAGGTCGCTCGGCCCCGGCACGCCGAGGTCGAAGCCGATGGCGCGGGCACCCTCGACGACGTCGGCCTCCTCGACCATGCGCTGGGTGGCAGCATCCGCCTTGTTGTACACGCAGGCGACGCGCGTGTTGTCGTACACGTGGGCCTTGGCGGCGCGATACTCCTCGAACGAGCCGTGCCATTCGAGGTGGTCGTCGGCGAGGTTGAGGCACACGGCGGCGTGCGGGGACAGCGGGTCGGGCGAATCCTGCAGCCCGAGGTACCAGAGCTGGTGGCTCGACAGCTCGACCACCAGCGCGTCGAAGCCGGAGGGGTCGCGCACCGCGTCGAGCACCGGTGTGCCGATGTTGCCGACCGGCGCGGCGCGCAGGCCCCCCGCGACGAGCAGGCTGGCCGTGAGACGCGTGGTCGTGGTCTTGCCGTTGGTGCCCGTGATGAGGATCCAGTCGGCGGGGGTGCCGTCCGCTCGCACCACCTTGTCGCGCACGCGCCATGCGAGCTCGACATCTCCCCACAGTGCGATGTCGTTCTCGCGCGCCCACGAGATGAGCGGATGCCGCGGCGCGAAGCCCGGCGACGCCACGACGACCTCGGGGGCGAAGTCCACGAGTTCGGCCGGCACCGACGCCAGCGGTCCGGTCCACAGTCGTGCGCCGATGACGGGCAGCAGGCGCTCGTACTCCTCATCGGCCTTCTCGGTCACGACGAGGACGTCGGCGCCGAGCTCGGCCAGCGTGTCGGCGACGGAGAACCCGGTGACCGACAGGCCGAGCACGGCGACCCGCAGGCCCTTCCAGTCGGCGTTCCAGCTGGTGAGGGCGCGGAGGCGATCCGAGGTCATGTGCGAGAGAGCCATTCGACGTAGAAGAATCCGACACCCGATACCGCCAGGAGGCCGGCGATGATCCACATGCGCACGACGATCGTGACCTCCGACCAGCCCCGCAGCTCGAGATGGTGGTGGAACGGGCTCATGAGGAAGAGGCGCTTGCCGCGCGTGATCTTGAAGTAGAGCCGCTGGAGGATGACCGAGCCGGGGCCGATGATGAAGACGCCGGCGACCAGCACGGCGAGCAGCTCGGTGCGGGTGAGGATCGCCATCGCGGCGATCACGCCGCCGATGGCCATGGATCCGACGTCACCCATGAAGACCTTGGCCTTGGGGGCGTTCCACCAGAGGAACCCCACCAGCGCGCCGACGAAGGACGCCGAGATGATGGCCAGATCGAACGGGTCGCGCGTCGGATAGCAGGCGGCCTTCGCCGCGGCCGAGAGGGCGTCGCTCCCCCAGCACGCCTGATTGAACTGCCAGAAGGCGATGAGGCTGTAGGCGCCGACGACGAAGATCGCCGCTCCCGCCGCCATGCCGTCGAGGCCGTCGGTCACATTCGTGCTGTTGGAGAACGCGACGCCGATGAAGGTGACCCAGGCGAGGTAGAGGATCCAGCCGGCAATGAGCCCGAGGGTCATGAACCCGAGGGCCGGCACGTCCCTGAAGACGGAGATGTACGGCGACGCCGGCGTCTGATCGAACTGGTTGGGGAAGTTCAGCGCCACGATGCCGAACGGCACCGTGACAGCCACCTGGCCGGCGACCTTGCGCCAGCCGCTCAGGCCCATGAACTTCTGCTGGCGCACCTTCATGTAGTCGTCGATGAAGCCGACCGCCCCGAGGCCGACCATCATCCAGATCACGAGCAGACCCGAGATCGTCGGAGGGTTGTTGCCGACGTAGCACCCGACCAGGTAGCCGACGATCGTGCCGACGATGAAGATCGTGCCGCCCATGGTCGGCGTGCCGCGCTTGGTCTGGTGGTTGGGGTTGCGGATGTCTTCAGGCGTCCGGATCACCTGGCCCCAGCCCCATTTGCGGAAGAGCCGCAGGAACACCGGGGTGAGGAAGAGGGTGAATGCCAGCGAGATCGCCGCCGCAGTAAGGAGAGATCTCACGAGAACGATTCTCCCAGACGATCGCCGAGGAACCGGAGTCCGGCCGAGTTCGACGACTTCACCAGCACGCGGTCGCCGTCCCGCAGCTCTCCCTGCAGGTAGTCGAACGCCTCGTCGGCGGTGGAGAAGAAGACGGCCTCGTTGTCCCACGAGCCCTGCGCGACGGCCTCGAGGTACATGCGGCGCGCCGCGTCTCCCACGACGATGATGCGCTGGATGCCGAGCCGCACGGCCAGCAGCCCGACGCGATCGTGCTCCTCCTCGGCGTACTCCCCGAGCTCGCTCATCGCCCCGAGCACCGCGACCGTGCGCTCGTCGGGACCGGTGATCTGCGCGAGGGTGCGCAGGGCCGCCGCCATCGAGTCGGGGCTGGCGTTGTAGGCGTCGTTGATGATGCGCACGCGCTCCGACCCGAGCGGCTGCATGCGCCACCGCTCGGCGATCTCCACGGTCTCGAGGCGCGCGACCGCGTCGGCGAGGGAGACCCCGAGCGTCGTCGCGGCGGCGATCGCGGCCAGGGCGTTCATGACGTGATGCTCGCCCAGCACCCGCAGGCGCAGCGGCACCGAGACGCCGTCGGCGGTGACGGTGAACGAGGTTCCGGATGCCGTGACCACCACGTCGTCGGCACGCACGTCCGTCGCGGCCGGGCCGCGGCCGAACCAGCGCACCGAAGCGCCCCGCTCGGCGGCGATGGGGGCCATCGCCGAGACGCGCGCGTCGTCGGCGTTGAGCACCGCCACTCCCCCGGTGCTCAGCGCGCGCACGAGCTCGGACTTGGCGTGGAAGGTCGCCTCGATCCCGCCGAATCCGCCCGCGTGCGCCATGCCCACCATGAGCACGACGCCGACGTCGGGATCGACGAGCCCCGCGAGCCGGGCGATCTCGCCGGGCGCGCTCGCGCCGAACTCGCTGACGAGGTACTTCGTGGACCCGGTCACGCGCAGCATCGTGAGCGGAGCGCCGACCTCGTTGTTGAACGACGCCTTCGGCGACACCGTCTCGCCCTCGCCCTCGAGGATGCGGGCGAGCAGATTCTTCGTCGTCGTCTTGCCGTTCGACCCGGTGATGCCGACGACGCGCAGGTCTCCGGCATCCTTCACCGTCTTCACGACCTCGCGCGCGAGGTCCGCGAGCGCGGCGACTGCATCGGGCACCACGATCTGGGACACGGATGCCTCGACCCGCCGCTCGACGAGGGCGAGAGCGGCGCCCTTGTCGACGGCGGCGTCGACGAACAGGTGCCCGTCGGTCTCTTCCCCGGGCTTGGCTACGAAGATGCCGCCAGCCTCGATGAGTCGTGAGTCGGTGTCGACGGCCCCCGACACGACGGTGTCGAGGGTGTCGTCGTTCGCGAGGTGCACCTCGCCCGAAACGGCACGGGCGATCTGGGCGATGTTGAGCGCGATCATGTGGGGAACTCCGGAAGCTCGGGACACTACCCGAACTTGGGCAGCAGCTCCGGCGACGTCGTCGAGGGCATGACGCGGTAGGTCTTGAGAACCTGGGTCATGGCCTTCTGGAACGCGGTCGCGTTGGCCGCAGACGATGTTACCTTCGTCGGCTCGTCGAGGGTGACGACGACGACGTACTCGGGGTCGTCGGCCGGGGCGAAGCCGACCATCGTGGTGTAGTAGACGCCGGCCTTGTAGTTGCCCTGGCCGTCGCTCTTCTCACCCGTGCCCGTCTTGCCGCCGAGCCGGTAACCGGGGATCGCGACCGTCTTGGCGTAGGGCGCCTGCAGGAACACGTTCTCGAGCATCTCTCGCATCTGCGCCGACGTGCTCTCGCTGACGACCCGCTCCGGCTCGGCGAGGTCCGGCTCGACGACCGTGCCGTCGGCCTTGGTGCACGATTCGATGATCTGCAGCGGCATCTTGACGCCGCCGTTCACGATCGCGCCGTACGCCCGGGCGAGTTCGGGCATGGTCGTGGTGACACCCTGGCCGAACGAGGTGTTGAGTGTCGTCTGGGCGCCCCACTGGTCTGCCGGGTAGATGAGCCCCTGGCCTTCGCCGGGATACCCCGAGGCGGTGCCCTCGCCGATGCCGAAGCGCTTGAAGTAGTCGTAGCGCGTCTGCTTGTCGACCTTCTGGCTGAACTTCGAGATGCCCGCGTTCGACGAGTCGATGAGCACACCGGTGAGCGTGTAGGTGTACGCCGGGTGCTGGAAGGAGTCGCGCACGCGCGCGCCCCCGTCGAAGTTCTCGAGACCCGATGCCACCACGGTCGAGTCCGGCGTCTGACCGCCGGCATCGATGACGGTCGCCGCAGTCAGGCCCTTGAAGGTCGACCCGGGCTCGAACCAGTCGGTGAAGATGCTGCTCGTGCGGTCCTTCACCTCGGCCGCGGCGAAGTCGTTGGGGTCGACCGTCGGGTATTCGGCGGCGGCGCGCACCTTGCCGGTCTTCACCTCGTAGACGAGGATCGCGCCGCGCTGCGCGGCCATCGTCTGCGTCTGCTCGGCGATGAGCTGCTGCATGTACCACTGCAGATCGCGGTCGATCGTCAGCTGCAGCGTGCCGCCGTCCGTGGCGGGCGTCTCCTGCTCGGTGCCCGGGATGACGACGCCGTCCTTGCCCTTCTCGTACGTGCGCGTGCCGTTCGTCGCGGCGAGGCAGTCGTTCTGGGATTGCTCGAGACTCTCGAGCGGGGTGCCGTCGGCTCCGACGAAGCCGATGAGGTTGCCGGCGACCGCGCCGTCAGGGTACGTGCGCGCGGGGTGCGAGACGCATGCGATGTACGGCGTCTTGAGGTCGGCCAGTGCGCGGAACTGCTCCGTCGACACGCCCGTCTTCAGCACCGCGTACTGCGAGTTCGGGTCCTCGGCGAGGGCGGTGCCCACGATCGCACGGACCTCTTCGGGCGTCTGCCCGGTGATCTCGGCGACGTCGTTCGACACGTCCGCCCACAGCCGGTCGTCCGAGTCGCCCGCGAGCACCTGCTCGTCGATCTGCGTGATGAGCAGCGGAGACAGCTGGCAGTCATAGCGAAGGATGCTGCCCGCCAGAGTCTGCCCGTTGGTGTCGACGATCGCGCCGCGGGTGCCGTAGAGCGTCTGCTCGCCGGCGAAGGCGACGTCGAGAGAGTCCTTGATGTGGTCGTCGGCGTTCACGACCTGGATGTCGACGAGGCGCACGATGAATCCGGCGAGCACCGCCAGCACGACGGCCAGGGCCACGACGGTTCGGCGGCGGGGACTTCTCGTGCTTCGTGTCGTCATCTGCGTCTCGTGCTCTGCGCCTCGTGCAGTGGGGCGTCTCGATCGGTTCTCGGCTCGGCGTCGTCGCTTCAGTGTGTGCTCGGAGTGGGCAGTCCATCCGTGATCGGCGGCGGAGTGTTGCCCACTCCGCCGTCGGGCGTCTCGGCGACCTCGACCGGCAGCCCGTCGATGGTCGCGTCGGGCACGGTGACGAGAGGGGTGTTCGTGATGAGCGCGTTGGGCACCGATCCGCGGCCGATCGCGTCGACCGACGAGGTGCCCATCGCGACCTCGGACGGACCGAGGATCGCGCCGTCGCTGAGGCGAAGGTAACTGGGCGCTTCGTTGATGACCATGCCGAGCGCGGCCGCGTTCGCGGCCAGGTACTGGGGGGAGCTCAGGCCGGCGACGTCGTCGTACAGGATCTGCTTCTCGTACGTGAGGTCGCGCTGCTCCTTCGTCAGGGCTGCGATCTCGTACGTGCCCTGCGTCGTCATGATCGACAGCGACATCTGGGCAGCGGCGATGAGGAACGCCCCCAGCACCGCCACGATGCCGTAGAAGAGCTTCGGGCGACGCCGGCGTGCCGGCGCGTCGAGCACCCGCAGCCGGCGGCGCGGGGCATCCGTCCTTTCCGGGGCGACGGCCCGGCCGAGGCGCGCGCTGGTGGTGGCGTTCGCGATCGTGCTCATGCGGCACCCTCCGCGTGCTCGGGCCTCACGCGCTCAGCGGCTCGGAGGCGCACCGGCGTCGCGCGCGGGTTGACCGCGCGCTCCTCGTCGGTGGCGAGCTCGGCACCTTTGACGAGCAGTCGGAACTTCGGCGCGTGCTCGGGCAGCTCGACCGGCAGCCCCTGAGGAGCGGTCGACGCCGAGGCATCGGCGAACGCGCGCTTCACGAGCCTGTCTTCGAGGGACTGGTACGAGAGCACGACGATGCGGCCCCCGACCGGAAGGATGCCGAGCGCCGACGGCACCGCACGCTCGAGCACCGACAGCTCGCGGTTCACCTCGATGCGCAGCGCCTGGAACACGCGCTTCGCGGGGTGGCCGGTGCGCTGGGCGGCGGCGGGAGTCGCCGCCTGCAGGATCTCGACCAGCCGGCCGGACCGCTCGATCGGCGCCTCCGCGCGCGCGGCGATGATCGCGCGGGCGTAGCGACCCGCGAGCTTCTCCTCGCCGTACCGCTCGAAGATGCGGCGCAGGTCTCCCTCGCCGTATGTCGCCAGGATGTCGGCGGCCGTCGTCCCCGCCGACTGGTCCATGCGCATGTCGAGCGGCGCATCCTGCGCGTACGCGAAGCCGCGGTCGGCGACATCGAGCTGCAGCGACGAGACGCCCAGATCGAACAGGATGCCGTCTGCCGCGGAGAATCCGCTCGAGGTCACCGCGTCCGCGATGCCGTCGTAGACGGTGTGCACGAGGTGCACGCGGTCGCCGAAGGGAGCGAGGCGCTCGCCCGCGATGCGGAGGGCGTCGGTGTCGCGGTCGAGGCCGACGAGCTGGAGCTTCGGGAAGCGCTGCAGGAACGCCTCGGAGTGGCCGCCCATGCCGAGCGTGGCGTCGACGAAGACCGCGCCGTCGCGCTCGAGCGCAGGTGCCAGCAGCTCGATGCAGCGCTCGAGCATGACGGGGGTGTGGATGTCGCGCGGGTTCATCATCATCGCCCGGCGGTCCTGATCCCCAGACCCTGATCCCCATCCGCTCCGACCTGGCGCCGGGGAAGTGGCGTCAGGGCACGAGCAGCTGGGAGTCACGGCCGAGGGGTCAGAACAGCCCCGGAATCACCTCCTGCTCCAGCTCGGCGTAGCTCTCTTCGTTGGCCTCGGCGTAGGTGTTCCACGCCGTGGCGTCCCAGATCTCGGCGTGAGCGCCTACGCCGGTGACGACGAGGTCGCGCTCCAGGCCGGCGTATGCGCGCAGCGGAGGGGGGATCGTGATGCGGTTCTGGCTGTCGGGCTTCTCGGCGCTCGCGCCGGAGAGGAACATGCGCAGGAAATCGCGCGCCTGCTTGTTCGCGAGCGGCGCCTCACGGATGCGGTCGTGCACCCGCTCGAACTCCTTCTCGCTGAACACGTACAGGCAGCGGTCCTGTCCGCGCGTCACGACGACACCCCCACCAAGGTCGTCGCGGAACTTCGCCGGGAGGATGACGCGCCCTTTGTCGTCGAGCTTGGGTGTGTGCGTGCCCAAAAGCATCGGTACATCACACCCCCTTCGTCCGGCCCCCCGGGTTGTGCGCCACTTTACTCCACTCTCCTCCACTTTGCTACCGATTCGTGATCCGACGCTCCCGTCTCCCGCCCGAAGGGATGCAAGGGCGCGTGTTCGGGCAACAAAAAAGCACCGACCCGAAGGTCGGTGCTTCTCGTGCCGGTTCAGGCGGCGGGGACGCTCAGCGCTCCCCTTGCCTCTTGTCCCAGCGGTCGTTCATGCGGTCCATGAACGAAGAGCTGTTCTGGGGTTTGGCGGGTCGATCGGATTCGACTCTCACCTTGCCCGGGCCACGACCGGGCGTGACGGCGAGGAGCACCCCGCCCAGCATCACGACGAACCCGATGACGCCGACGACGATCAACTGCTGTGAGACCCCGACGATGAGCCCGCCGAGCCCGAGCAGCACGAGGATCGTGCCGTAGACGATGTTGCGATAGCTCAGAGTGCGTCCGTCGCGGGGCGCGCTGACGACATCCGCGTCGTTGCGCATGAGATGGCGTTCCATCTCGTCCAGCAGGCGCTGCTCCTGTTCGGAGAGTGGCATGCTTCCCCCTCTGTACTTCGGTGGCTCGATTGTACGCGTGCCGTTCCTCACTAGGCTAGGCCCGTGTCCGCCTCCGTCTCGCCGATCGAAGCCATTTCCCAGCGAGTGGACATGTTCGTCTCGGCTCAACGTCAGAGTGTGGCCGACGCCGGCCCCGAGGCCGCCCGCTTCCTGGACGCGGGAGCGGATGCCGTCACCGGCGGAAAACGCCTTCGCGGACGCTTCTGCATCTCAGGGTGGAGGGCAGTGGAGGAAGCCTCGGGCCCCGCCGGCGCCGCACCCTCCCCCGTGATCGCGGCCGCCGCCGCCCTCGAGGTGTTCCACGCGGCAGCCCTCGTGCACGACGACCTCATCGACAACTCCGACACGCGCCGCGGCCGCCCGTCGGCGCACCGGGCCCTCGAGGCCGGTCATCGCGGCTCGGGCTGGCTCGGCGACGCCGACGCCTTCGGCCGCTCGAGCGCGATCCTGCTCGGCGACCTGCTGGTGGCGTGGAGCGACGACCTCCTCGAGGAGGGGCTCGCCGAGACCTCTCCCGAGCGCGCGGCAGCAGCGCGGAGCCAGTACGGGCTGATGCGCCGCGAGGTCACGCTCGGGCAGTTCCTCGATATCGCCGAGGAGTCCGCGTTCGCCGGCGAGCCCGACGACCGGCACGCGGAGCGGGCTCTGCGCGTGGCCTCGTTCAAATCCGCGCGGTACAGCGTGCAGCAGCCGCTCGCGATCGGCGCGGCGCTGGCGGGAGCGGATGCTGCGCAGGCGGCGGCGCTGGCCGCGTTCGGCCACCCGCTCGGCATGGCGTTCCAGCTGCGCGACGACGTGCTCGGAGTGTTCGGCGATGAGGCCGCCACCGGCAAGCCGTCCGGCGACGACCTGCGCGAGGGCAAGCGCACGGTGCTGATCGCCTACGCCCGGGAGGCGCTCGCGCCCACCGCCCGCCGGATCATCGATGAACTCATCGGCGACCCCGGCCTCGATGCATCCCAGATCGCGTCGCTCCAGCAGACGATCGTCGACACCGGTGCGCTCGACCGCGTCGAACGACTCATCGCCGACTACGCGCGCGAAGCCGATCGCGCACTCTCGGGGGCACGCCTCGGCCATGCGGCCGTGGGCGAGCTGCGCGACCTCGCGCGCGCCGCGACCGTCCGCACGACCTGAGCGCCGATCTCGTCGCCTCGTCGAAGGGTCAGGCGAGGGTGCGGGCGACCCGGCGGACCTCGCTCTTGCGACCGGCGAGGAGCGCCTCGATCGGCGCGATCCCGATCGTGTCCTCGGGTGTCAGCAGCCAGTCGATCGCCTCGTCGTCCGAGAAGCCGGCGTCGTGCAGCACGAACACGGTGCCCCGCAGCGACGACAGCGGATGCCCGTCGACGACGAAGACGGACGGCACCTTGAGCACGCCGTCGCGCTTGGACCCGACGAGGTAGTACTCGTCGAGCAGCCGCCGCACGCGGCCGAGCGGTTCGCCGAGCACCTCCACCAGGTCGGGCAGAGTGAGCCAGTCGGTCTCGAAGCGCGAAGCGGCGTCAGGGGTCACGAAAGCAACTATCTCAGATCGGATCGGGCATCGGCCCACTGCACTTTGGCCTCATAGATCACACAAACCTCTCTTGATAACACCAGTTGACACCGATAAACATCCGTGACACGGTTCTCGAAGTCGACTGAGGGGGGAAACTCGTGCGACAAGTCCGCAATACGAAGAGTGGTGTCGACCACGGCGCCCCGCCGTCGCGAGCGATCCTGGCCGGCGTCCCGGTGGCCGTCGCGGGGTCCATCGCGCTGTCGCTGTCGGCGGTGCCCGCGCACGCGGCGACGACGGATGCTGCACCCCTGAGCGTGCCGCGCACGCTCGGCGTAGCGGCCGCGGACGTCCCCCGCGTCACCGCGCTGCCCGCGGTCCGGGTGACGGCCCAGACCGCACCCCCGACGTACACAGTGCAGCGTGGCGACACCGTCAGCCGCATCGCGGCGAGATTCGGCCTGCGCACCGCCGACGTGCTGGCCCTCAACGGTCTCGGCTGGTCGTCGACGATCTACCCCGGCCAGGTGCTCAAGCTCAGCGCGGCCGCCGCCGCGCCGGCGCCCGCCGCGCCTGCGCCGGCGCCCGCCGCCGGCTCGTACACCGTCCAGCGCGGCGACACGATCAGTGCGATCGCCAAGCGCCATGGCACGACGACGAACGCGGTGCTCTCGGCGAACGGGCTGGGCTGGTCATCCATCATCTACCCCGGGCAGACCATCAAGATCCCCGGTGCGGCAACGCCCGCCGCATCCGTTCCCGCTCCGGCACCTGCGCCGGCGCCCGCTCCTGCACCCGCGCCCCACGCCTCGGCGGGCGGTTCGCACACGATCGCGGCGGGAGACACCATCAGCTCGATCGCGAAGCGGTACGGCGTCACGACGAACGCGGTGCTCTCGGCGAACGGGCTGGGCTGGTCCTCCATCATCTACCCCGGGCAGACCATCAAGATCCCGAGTTCGGCGACGTCGATCCCGGGGCTCACGGCGGAACAGGTCTCGAACGCTCAGCTGATCGTTCGCATCGGGCGAGAGCTCGGCGTCTCGGACCGCGCCATCGCCATCGCCCTCGGCACGGCGATGCAGGAATCGTCGCTGCGCAACGTGACGTGGGGCGACCGCGACTCGCTGGGCCTGTTCCAGCAGCGCCCGAGCTACGGCTGGGGCACCGCCGCGGAGGTGCAGGATGCCGCGCGCGCGACGCGGGCCTTCTTCGGCGGCGCCGGCGACCCCAACGGCTCTCGCACGCGCGGGCTGCTCGACATCCCCGGCTGGGAGAACCTGACGTTCACGCAGGCGGCCCAGGCGGTGCAGATCTCGGCCTACCCCGACGCGTACGCCAGGTGGGAGGCCTCGGCCTACTCCTGGCTCGCGGCGCTCGGCTGACGTCACATTGCGATCTCGGCGGGTGAGCCGTTCCGCCGGCTCGCAGGCACCGATCCGTAGACTCTGAGGGTGAGCACGAGTCAGCAGACGGACCCGCTGATCGGCCGTCTCGTCGACGGCCGGTACCGGGTGCGTGCTCGCATCGCCCGCGGCGGCATGGCCACCGTGTACGTGGCGACCGATCTGCGCCTCGAGCGACGGGTCGCGCTGAAGGTCATGCACTCGCATCTCAGCGATGACACGGTCTTCCAGAGCCGGTTCATACAGGAGGCCCGCGCGGCCGCCCGCCTCGCCGATCCGCACGTGGTCAACGTGTTCGATCAGGGCCAGGACGGCGACATGGCGTACCTCGTCATGGAGTACCTCCCCGGCATCACGCTGCGCGAGCTGCTGCGAGAGCAGCGCCGCCTGACGGTGCCGCAGGCGATCTCGATCCTCGACGCCGTGCTGTCGGGGCTGGCCGCCGCGCACAAGGCCGGCATCGTGCACCGTGACGTCAAGCCCGAGAACGTGCTGCTCGCCGAGGACGGCCGCATCAAGATCGGCGACTTCGGTCTGGCCCGGGCGACCACTGCGAACACCGCGTCGGGCGCGCAGCTGCTCGGAACCATCGCGTACCTCGCCCCCGAGCTCGTCACGCGCGGCACCGCCGACGCCCGCAGCGACATATACGCCATCGGCATCATGCTGTACGAGATGCTCACCGGCGAGCAGCCCTACAAGGGCGAGCAGCCCATGCAGATCGCGTTCCAGCACGCCACGGAGTCGGTGCCCCGGCCGAGTGTGAAGAACCCCGGCGTTCCCGAGCCCCTCGACGAGCTCGTGCTGTGGGCGACCGAGAAGTCGCCCGATGAGCGGCCCGTCGACGCGCGCGAGATGCTGCAGCGCCTGCGTGACATCGAGCGCGAGCTCGGCATCTCCCCCGTCGTGGCCCGCACCGGCCCCATCGGCATCGTGCGCGACGACGTCGCCGCGACCGGCGAACTCACCGCGGTGCTGCCCAGCACGACGACCGGACCCGTCGCCACGATGGCCGAGGTCGACAACGCCGGGCGCCTGCGCCGCGCGACGCAGCGCCGACGCTCCCGCGGCGCCTGGCTCGTCGTGCTCGTGCTCGTGCTCGCGGCGCTCGCGGGCGGCCTCGGCTGGTGGTTCGGCTCCGGTCCCGGGTCGATGGTCGCGGTCGCCGACGTCACCGGCATGACGTTCGATGAGGCGTCCGCACGCCTTCAGCAGGACTCGCTCGTCGCCGTGCAGCAGGGCGAGTACAGCCTCGATGTCGCGGCGGGTCAGGTGATCCGCACCGATCCCGGCGGCGGCACCCCGGTCGACAAGGGCGCTGACGTGAACGTCTACGTATCGCTCGGTCCGCAGGAGGCGACGTTCGCGTCGTTCTCGGGCATGCCTGAGAACGACGCGCGCGCAGCGCTCCAGGCCCAGTCGGTGTCCGTCCCCGACGAGAGCGCCAAGTTCTTCACGGACGCCGCCCCCGACGTCGTCGTCGGAGTGATCATCCGCCCCGCGGGCGCGCCGGAGGACGGCTCGCAGGACGTCGCCTGCACGGACGGCTGCACCGTCCACCAGGGCGACACGGCGCGCCTGCAGGTGTCGCTGGGCCCGCTCCCGAACGTCGCGGGCGAGAGCGAGGGCAAGGCGCGCAGCACGCTCGAGGGTCTCGGGCTCATCGTCGCCGACCCCAGCCAGACGGAGTCCAGCGACTCGGTGAGGGCCGACCGTGTGATCCGTGTCATCGGCAAGGACGACGGCACCTGGCTGGCGCCCGGCGACACGGTCACCCTCGTCGTGTCCACGGGTCCCGCGCTGTTCGAGGTCCCCGACTTCGAGGGCATGACGCTCGCCGAGGCGCGCCAGGCCGCCGCCGACGCCGGCTTCTCCATCGACTACGACGAACGCTGGGACGCGTTTCCCGACCCGTTCACGCAGGTCGAATCGCAGAAGCCCGACGCCGGCGACATGCAGCCCAAGGGCACCGTCATCTCGCTGCGCATCGCCGCTGCCCTCTGACGCAGAACGCAGAAGATCCCGGATGCCTCGGGTCGAGGCATCCGGGATCTTCTGGGTGTCAGGCCCGGAGCGTCAGCGCTTCTCGAGCTCCTCGGCGACGAGGAAGGCGAGCTCGAGGGACTGCATGTGGTTCAGGCGCGGGTCGCACAGCGACTCGTAGCGGGTCGCGAGGGTGGCCTCGTCGATCTGCTCGGAACCGCCGAGGCACTCGGTGACATCGTCGCCGGTGAGCTCGACGTGGATACCGCCGGGGAACGTGCCGACCGAGCGGTGCGCCTCGAAGAAGCCGCGCACCTCGTCGACGACGTCGTCGAAGCGACGCGTCTTGTAGCCGGTGGGCGTCGTGATGCCGTTGCCGTGCATCGGGTCGGTGACCCACAGCGGCGTTGCGCCGGAGTCCTTCACGGCCTCGAGCAGAGGCGGCAGCGCGTCGCGGATCTTGCCGGCGCCCATGCGCGTGATGAACGTCAGGCGACCGGGCTCGCGGTGGGGGTCGAGCTTGTCGATGAGCGCGAGCGCCGTCTCGGGCGACGTGGTCGGACCGAGCTTGACGCCGATCGGGTTGCGGATCTTCGAGAAGTAGTCGACGTGAGCGCCGTCGAGCTCGCGCGTGCGCTCGCCGATCCACAGGAAGTGCGCCGACGTGTTGTACGGCGTGTTCGTGCGCGAGTCGATGCGAGTGAGCGGCCGCTCGTAGTCCATGAGCAGGCCCTCGTGGCCGGTGTAGAACTCGACGCGCTTCAGCTCGTCGAAGTCGGCGCCGGCGGCCTCCATGAACTTGATGGCCCGGTCGATCTCGGTGGCGAGGCGCTCGTACTGCTGGTTCGCGGGGTTCTGCGCGAAGCCCTTGTTCCACGAGTGCACCTCGCGGAGGTCGGCGAAGCCGCCCGTGGTGAACGCGCGGATCAGATTGATGGTCGACGCGGCCGTGTGGTAGCCCTTGAGGAGCCGGTTGGGGTCGGCCTGGCGCGAGTTCTCGGTGAAGTCGTAGCCGTTGACGATGTCGCCGCGGTAGGCCGGCAGCGTCACGTCGCCGCGCGTCTCGGTGTCGCTCGAGCGGGGCTTGGCGAACTGACCCGCCATGCGGCCCATCTTGACGACGGGCATCGACGCCCCGTAGGTGAGGACCACCGCCATCTGCAGCACCGTCTTGATGCGGTTGCGGATCTGCTCGGCGGTGGCGCCGGCGAAGGTCTCGGCGCAGTCGCCGCCCTGGAGGAGGAACGCCTTGCCGGAGGCGGCGCGGGCGAGGCGGTCGCGGAGGTTGTCGACCTCACCCGCGAAGACCAGCGGCGGCAGGGTGGCCAGTTCGGCGGATGCTGCGGCGACGGCCTCGGCGTCATACCACTGCGGCTGCTGCTTGATGGGCAGGGTCCGCCAATGGTCGAGTGCGTCGAGGTGCTGGAGCATCCCACGATTCTAGCCGTGGCGCGAGCGCCGCCGGCGCCGCGTGACGACCGGTCACCGGGCGTTCAGCGGGACTTCGGCTTGAGCCGGTCCTTGACGGTCGATGCGTAGACGTCCTCGTACTCCTGCTCACCCAGCCGCTGCAGCGCGACCATGATCTCGTCGGTGATCGAGCGGAGGATGTAGCGGTCCCCCTCCATGCCCGCGAAGCGCGAGAAGTCGATCGGCTCGCCCACCACGATGCCGACCCGCACGATCCGCGGGATCCTGGTGCCGATCGGCATCATCGTGTCGGTGTCGACCATCACGACCGGTACGACCGGCACATGCGCCTCGAGCGCCATGCGGGCGATTCCGGTGCGGCCGCGGTAGAGCTTGCCGTCGGGGCTGCGCGTGCCCTCGGGGTAGATGCCGAGCAGGTCCCCGCTGCCGAGCACTTGAAGACCGGTGTTCAGGGATGCCTCGGACGCCTTGCCGCCCGAGCGGTCGATCGGCAGCTGCCCCGTGCCCTTGAAGAACATGCGGGTCGCCCACCCTTTGAGACCTTTGCCGGTGAAGTAGTCGCTCTTCGCGAGGAAGACGACCGGCCGGTCGAGCATGAGCGGCAGGAAGATCGAGTCCACGAACGACAGGTGGTTGCTCGCGAGGATCGCTGCGCCCTCCGCGGGGACGTTGCGACGGCCGACGATCCACGGGCGCCAGATCGCCTTGACGATCGGTCCGATCACCACGTACTTCATCAGCCAGTAGAACATCGCGTTACGCCTGAGTCCCCGCGAGGTCGGCAGCTCCGATGAGGCCCGCGTCGTTGACGAGCTTCGCGATCTTGAAGCTCGCGATCGGCCGGTCGCCGTAGCCGGGAAGCGACTTCTCGTAGGCGACGCGCATCGGCTCGAGAAGGGCGTCGCCGAGCTGGGCGACGCCGCCGCCGATGACGAAGAGCTCCGGATCGAGCACGGCCTGGAAGCCGCCGCACGCCTCGCCGAGCGCGGTCGCGACGCGGCGCAGCGCCTCGGCGGCGCCGGCGTCGCCGGCGAGCACCAGGCGCGACACAGCGGGTCCGCTGATCTTGCCGTGCTCGGCGCGGTGCGCCGCGAGCGCGGCGCCGATGCCGCCACCGTCGGCGATGTCGTTGGCCTCGCGCTGCAGAGCGCGGCCCGACGCATACTGCTCGAGGCATCCGTGCTGGCCGCAGCCGCACAGGATCCCGTCGCGGATGAAGCGGATGTGGCCGAGCTCGGCGGCGATGCCGTGACCGCCGCGGAAGAGCTGGCCGTCGAGGACGATCGCGCCGCCCACGCCGGTGCCCATCGTGAGCATGACCATGTGCTCGACGCCGCGGCCGGCGCCGAAGCGGAACTCGGCCCACCCCGCGGCGTTCGCGTCGTTCTCGATGGTGACCGGCAGACCGATGCCGTCCTCGAGCGTCGCCTTCAGCGGCTCGTTGTGCCACGCGATGTTGGGGGCGTGGATGACGGTAGCGCGGTCGCGGTCGATGAAGCCGGCAGCCGCCACGCCCACGGCGGCGACGTCGTGCGCGCCGCGGAAGTAGCGGGCCATGTCGACCACGGCCTGGGCCAGCGCGGCGGTGTCGGTGGGGGTGTCGACGCGGAGCTGTTCGACGATGCTGCCTTGGGAGTCGACGACTCCGCCCGCGATCTTGGTTCCGCCGATGTCGATGCCGACCTTGAGCACGTTCTCCCTCTCCGTCCGCCGCACGCGCGACAGCGCCTTGAAGTCTATCCAGGCGGTGCTGTCCACATCCCCCGCTGAGTCCGATGTGACACCTGATTAGACTCGGATGAGATCCACCCGAGATTCAGTCGTCCGGTACCGAAGGAGCTGCCGTGGTCCAATTCGAAGTCCCCGCTATCGTCCCCGCTGACCCGCAGGCGAACATCACCGACCTTCTGGTCGAGCGCGTCAGAGCGACGCCCGATCTCGCGCTGTTCGCGGTGCCGGAGGGCGACGGATGGCGCGACATCTCCGCCGCCGATTTCCAGAAGCAGGTCATCGCGCTGGCCAAGGGCTTCGTCGCGGGCGGCATCGAGCCCGGCGACAAGGTGGGCTTCATCGCCCGCACCACCTACGAGTGGACGCTCGTCGACTTCGCGCTGTTCTATGCCGGCGCGGTCATGGTCCCCATCTACGAGACCAGCTCGAGCGCGCAGATCGCGTGGAACCTGACCGACTCGGGTGCGATCGCCGTCATCACCGAGCTGCCCGACCACAGCGCACGGCTCGCCGAGGCGCGCGAAGAGCTCCCGCTGATCCGCTCCGTGTGGGAGATGCACGCCGGCGACCTCGACAAGCTCGTCGCCGACGGCGCGAACGTCTCCGACGACGAGATCGAGCGGCGCCGCAACATCGCCAACGGCGCCGACATCGCCACGCTCATCTACACCTCGGGCTCGACCGGTCGGCCCAAGGGCTGCGTGCTGACGCACAGCAACTTCGTCGAGCTGTCCCGCAACGCCGCCAAGTCGCTGCACGAGGTGCTCGATATGCCTGGCGCGTCGACGCTCCTGTTCATCACGACCGCGCACGTGTTCGCCCGGTTCATCTCGATCCTCACCATCCACGCCGGGGTGAAGACCGGCCACCAGCCCGACACGAAGCAGCTGCTGCCTGCGCTCGGGTCCTTCAAGCCCACGTTCCTGCTGGCCGTGCCGCGCGTGTTCGAGAAGGTCTACAACTCGGCCGAGCAGAAGGCGGAGGCGGGCGGCAAGGGCAAGATCTTCCGCGCCGCCGCGCACACCGCCATCGAGCACTCGAGGCTCCAGCAGGAGGGCAAGAAGATCCCCTTCGGCACGAAGATCAAGTTCGCGCTGTTCGACCGGCTCGTCTACAGCAAGCTCCGGGCCGCGATGGGCGGGCGGGTGGCGTACGCCGTCTCGGGCTCGGCGCCCCTGGGTCCGCGTCTCGGGCACTTCTTCCACAGCCTCGGGGTCACGATCCTCGAGGGCTACGGCCTCACCGAGACGACCGCGCCCGCAACGGTCAACCTCGCGACCAAGTCCAAGATCGGCACCGTCGGTCCGGTGCTGCCGGGTGTCGGCATCCGTCTCGCCGACGACGGCGAGATCCAGGTGCGCGGCATCAACGTGTTCAAGGAGTATTGGCGGAACCCCGAGGCCACCGCGGCCACGTTCGACGGCGACTGGTTCAAGACCGGCGACCTCGGCTCGTTCGACTCCGAGGGCTTCCTCACGATCACGGGTCGCAAGAAGGAGATCATCGTCACCGCCGGCGGCAAGAACGTCTCGCCCGCGGCCCTCGAGGACCCGATCCGCGCCAACCCGATCGTCGGGCAGGTCGTGGTGGTCGGCGACCAGAAGCCGTTCATCGCGGCGCTCGTGACCCTCGACCCCGAGATGCTGCCGGCGTGGCTGTCGAACAACAATCTGCCGGGCGACATGTCGCTGGCCGACGCGGCGAAGCACGACGCGGTGCGCGCCGAGGTGCAGCGGGCGATCGACATCGCGAACAAGAACGTGTCGCGCGCCGAGTCCATCCGCAAGTTCACCATCCTTCCCACCGAGTGGACGGAGGGCAGCGGCCACCTCACCCCGAAGATGAGCATCAAGCGCAATGTCATCCTCGAGGACTTCTCCGCCGACATCGAAGAGATCTACACGGTGCCCGTCAACACGACGAACGTCTCGCTGTCGTAGCCTTCGGATGACGGATGCCGAAAGCCCCGGGCCCTCTCTTCAGGGTCTGGGGCTTCTCGTTCCGCGGTAGCAGCGGGTCTCTCAGAACCAGTCGGACTCGCGGATCTCGCGCATCGCGTCGCGACGCTGCTCCTTCGTGAGCCGATCGAGGTACAGGGTGCCGTCGAGGTGATCGGTCTCGTGCTGCAGGGCCTGGGCCAGGAGCCCTTCGCCCTCGAGCACCACTTCGTTGCCGTCCAGGTCCATGCCGACGACCTTCGCCCACGGATACCGGACGGCGTCGTGCCAGAGGCCCGGAACCGACAGGCAGCCTTCGCCGATCGCCGCGGGCTCGCCTGACACCTCCACCAGCACGGGATTCAGCACGTAGCCGATGTCGCCGTCGATGTTGTAGCTGAACGCGCGCAGGCCGACGCCGATCTGCGGCGCGGCGACGCCCGCCCGGCCGGGCAGCTCGACGGTGTCGACGAGGTCGCGCACCAGGGCGCGCACGCCGTCG
This sequence comes from Microbacterium ureisolvens, assembly GCF_019511645.1. Classification (GTDB taxonomy): domain Bacteria; phylum Actinomycetota; class Actinomycetes; order Actinomycetales; family Microbacteriaceae; genus Microbacterium; species Microbacterium ureisolvens_A. Next base: position 771,359 of record NZ_JAEUAX010000001.1, read on the forward strand.
TCGATTTCGTCGATCGGGGCGCTGACGGACTTCAGGACGGGGTCGCCGAAGACACGGATGGGACGGACGGCCATCGGAGTCCTCAGGCCGCCGGCGCGAGGGAGCGCAGGCCCTCGACCACGGTAGCGGCGAGCCGTCGAGCCGCATCTCGCGTCGCGGGCTGCAGCTCCCGGAACACGATGGCGCTGCCGGCCGCGATGTGCGGGTCGTACGGCACACGCACCACGGCCCGAACCCGGGTGCGGAAGTGCGATTCCAGCTCATCGAGCTGAACGAGCGGATGCCCCGGCCGCGCGTTGTTGAGCACCACGACGGCGCTGCGCACCTTGTCGGCGTAGCCGTTGGTCTCGAGCCACGTGAGCGTCTCGGACGCAAGACGTGCCTCGTCGACGCTGAGGCCGGCGACGATCACGATCTGGTCGGCGAGATCGAGCGTGGCGCCCATCACGGAGTGGACGATGCCCGTGCCCGTGTCGGTGAGCACGACCGAGTAGTAGTGGGCTGCAAGGGCCGCGACATCCCGGTAGTCGGCGTCGTTGAAGGCTTCGGAGACGCGCGGATCGGTATCGGAGGCGACGACGTCGAGGCGGGTCTCGTCGCGCGCCACGATGCCGGACAGGTCGTTGAATCCCACGACTTCGGGGCTCATGCGGACGAGGTCGCGCACCGTCTTGCCGCTGTCGCGCGTGATGCGCTCGGCGAGCGTGCCACGGTCGGGATTGGCGTCGATCGCGATCACGCGGTCGTCGCGGGCGTCGGCCAGCGCCTGGCCGAGCAGGGTGGTCACGGTCGTCTTGCCGACGCCGCCCTTGCGCGAGAGCACGGGCACGAAGCGGGCCCCGCCGGCGAGCGGCGCCGCGATGCGGCGATCGAGCTCTTTGCGGGCCTTCGCGCGCTTGCTGTCGCCCAGATTGATGCGCTTTCCGGAGATCGAGTAGACGAAGTGCTGCCAGGCGCCCTCGGGTTCCGGGCGCACCACCTGGTGCGGGTCGAGCAGGCGATCGGCGGTGAGCAGGTCGGCGGTCTCACGGTCGGCCTCGAACTCGCCGAGGCGCTTCGAGGTGAGGGCGACGTCCGCACGCGGGAACGGCGCACGCTCGACCGCGGAGCGCTCCACCACCGGCTGCGCACCCGTGTGATTGGCCTCGCGGCGCGTGGTGGGCGCGGGGGCAGTGCGCGCTGCGGCGGCCGCCGCCGGGACGGACGGGCGGGCGGGCGCCGACTTCGGCGCGGCCGGCGCCGGGGTCGTGGCTGCCTTCTCGTCGTCGGCCGGGGTCTTGGCGCTCATCGGCTCCTCCGCGGTGTCGTCGGTCGCGATGACATCGTCTCCCGTTGCGGCGTTCTCCGCCAGGGCGGACTCCACGCCGTCGTCGGCGAGCTCGAGGTCGAACTCCGCAGGATCGAACTCGCCATCGAAGTCGGCGTCTTCGAATTCCACGGCGTCGAAGTCGGCGATCGCGAGTTCGTCGACCGCCGGCGCGGCGGGTGCCACGGGCGCGGACTCGGCGGCCACGCGCTCTTCGGCGGCGTCCTCGCTCTCGGGCTCCTCGGCGACGACCTCCGGCTCTGCCGCGACGGCTGCGTCGGCGACCGGGGCGAACTCCTGGGCGACCGCCGTCGGGTCGACCGCCGCGGCCTCCTCGGCCACACGCTCCGACTCTGCCTCCGGCTCTGCCGATGCCTGATCGATCACGTGCTCGGCTTCTCCGACCTCGATCTCGGCCTCGATCACCTCGACGAGCTCGGCATCGGCGATGTCCTCGGCCGCCGGCGCGGGGGCGAAGCCCTCGCCCTCGACGGTCCACTCCTCGAGGTCGGCCGCGTTCTCGATGATCTCGGCCTCGGTCGTGTCGGTGGAGACGTCGTCGATCGGTGCGGCCTCGATCACCGGAAGGTCGGCGTCGGCCGGGATCTCGATGACGAAGGGCACCTCGCCGTCGATCACGCCGTCGTCGTCGAGGTCGTCGTCGGATTCGGACGGCAGCTCGACGTTCACCTGCGCCGTCGCACCGCCCAGGATGCCGAGACCGGTCGTGTCGATGCTTCCGGTGTCGGACAGCACGCCGTTCTCAGGCTCGTCGGGCGTGTGTTCGGTGCGATCGGGCGTCACTGCGGAGTTCTCCTGAAAAGACGGCGTTTCGGGCGGGTTGCCGCCTTCCAGGCTACTGCGCCGGACGGATGACGACCAAAAGGTCGCCCGCGTCGACCTGCGCGGTCTCGGCGATCGCCAGGCGCTCCACGACGCCGTCGACGGGGGCGGTGATGGCCGCCTCCATCTTCATGGCCTCGATCGACGCGACCGGCTGGCCGGCCTTGACGGTGTCGCCGATCTTCGCCTTGAGGGTGACGACGCCCGAGAAGGGAGCGGCGACCTGTCCCGGCTTCGAGGTGTCGGCCCTCTCGGCCTGGCGCGCCTCGACCTTGATGCTCCGGTCGCGCACGAACACGGGCCGGAGCTGCCCGTTGAGGGTCGTCATGACCGTCCGCATGCCCTTGTCGTCCGCCTCGCCGATGGCCTCGAGTCCGACGTAGAGCTGCACGCCGGGGTCGATCTCGGCGATGTGCTCCTCCCCCGGCTTGAGCCCGTAGAGGTAATCGGGAGTGCCGAGCGTGGCCAGGTCGCCGAACGTCTCGCGGTTCTTCTCGAACTCCCGCGCCGGGCCGGGGAACAGGAGCCGGTTGAGTGTGCGCCGGCGCGTCGCGGCGTCGCCGGCGAGGCCCTTCTCCTCGTCCGCGGTGAGGGGCGGGATCTCGATCGAGATCGTGCGTCCCTCCAGCACCTTCGTGCGGAACGGCTCGGGCCAGCCGCCCGGCAGATCCCCGAGCTCGCCCGCCATGAAGCCGACGACGGAGTCGGGGATGTCGTAGTTCTGCGGGTTCGCCTCGAAGTCGGCGGGGTCGGCGCGCACCGCGACCAGCGCCAGTGCGAGGTCGCCCACGACCTTCGAGGACGGAGTCACCTTGGGGATGCGACCGAGGATGCGGTCGGCCGCGGCGTACATGTCCTCGATGAGCTCGAAGTCGTCCGCGAGACCCAGGGCGATCGCCTGCTGGCGGAGGTTGGACAGCTGCCCGCCCGGGATCTCGTGATGGTAGACGCGTCCGGTCGGCGAGGCGAGGGCGGACTCGAACGGACGGTACAGGTGGCGCACCGCCTCCCAGTACGGCTCGAGGTCGCTGACCGCCTGCAGGCTGAGTCCGGTGTCACGGTCGGTGTGGGCGAGCGCGGCCACCAGCGCCGAAAGCGACGGCTGGCTCGTGGTTCCCGACATCGGCGCGGCCGCAGCATCCACCGCGTCCACTCCCGCGGCACTCGCCGCGAGGAGCGTCGCGAGCTGACCCCCTGCGGTGTCGTGGGTGTGGAGGTGCACGGGCAGGTCGAAGTTCTCGCGCAGCGCCGTGACGAGCTTCGCCGCCGCCGTGGGACGCACGAGGCCCGCCATGTCTTTGATGGCGAGGATGTGCGCGCCCGACTGGACGATCTGCTCCGCGAGGCGCAGGTAGTAGTCGAGTGTGTAGAGGCGCTCGGACGGGTCGAGAAGGTCGGAGGTGTAGCAGAGCGCGACCTCGGCGATCGCCGTGCCGGTCTCGCGGACCGCCTCGATGGCCGGGCGCATCTGCGACACGTCGTTGAGCGCGTCGAAGATGCGGAAGATGTCGACGCCCGTCGCCGCCGCCTCGCTCACGAACGCGTTCGTCACCTCCACCGGGCGCGGCGTATAGCCGACGGTGTTGCGGCCGCGCAGCAGCATCTGGATCGGGATGTTCGGCATCGCGGCGCGCAGCGCCTCGAGGCGCTCCCACGGATCCTCGGCGAGGAAGCGGAGCGCGACGTCGTAGGTCGCTCCTCCCCATGCCTCGACCGACAGCAGCTGGGGCGTCATGCGCGCGACGTGGGGGCCGACGCGGACGAGATCGCGCGTGCGGACGCGCGTGGCGAGCAGCGACTGGTGGGCGTCGCGGAACGTCGTCTCGGTGACGGCGAGGGCGCTCTGCGCGCGCAGGGCTCGGGCGAACCCCTCGGGGCCCAGCTCGCGCAGCCGGTCGAGGGTGCCGGCGGGCGGTGCGGCAGCGAGGTCGATCGCGGGAAGCTTGCTGCCGGGAGAGACCGACAGCGGCTTCTCTCCATAAGGACGGTTGACGGTCACGTCGCCGAGCCACGCGAGCAGCTTCGTCGCGCGGTCCCGCGAGGGGTTGCTCGTGAGCAGCTGGGGCCGCTCGTCGATGAAGGAGGTACTGACGTCGCCCGCCACGAAGGCGGGGTCGTCGAGCACGGCACGCAGGAACGGGATGTTGGTCGCGACGCCTCGGATGCGGAACTCCGCCAGGGCACGGCGGGCGCGGGCGACGGCGGCCGGGAAGTCGCGGCCGCGGCAGGTGAGCTTCGCGAGCATGGAGTCGAAGTGCGGGCTGATCTGCGAGCCCGCAGCGGTCGTGCCGCCGTCGAGGCGGATGCCGGCGCCGCCCGGCGACCGGTACGTCGTGATGCGCCCGGTGTCGGGTCGGAAGCCCTGCGACGGGTCCTCTGTCGTGATGCGGCACTGGAGGGCCGCTCCGCGCAGCTGGATGCGGTCCTGCGTGAGACCGAGGTCGGCGATCGCCTCGCCGGCCGCGATGCGGATCTGCGACTGCACGAGGTCGACGTCGGTCACCTCCTCGGTGACGGTGTGCTCGACCTGGATGCGCGGGTTCATCTCGATGAACACGACCTCGCCGGTGCGAGGCCCGGCCGTCTCGAGGAGGAACTCGACCGTGCCGGCGTTCTCGTAGCCGATCGACCGCGCGAACGCGACGGCGTAGCCGTGGAGGGCATCGCGGATGGCCGGGTCGAGGTTCGGCGCCGGGGCGATCTCGATCACCTTCTGGTGACGGCGCTGCACCGAGCAGTCGCGCTCGAACAGGTGCACCGTCTCGCCGGTCTTGTCGGCGAGGATCTGCACCTCCACGTGACGCGGCCGCTGCACCGCCTGCTCGAGGAAGACGCGTGCGTCGCCGAAGGCGCTGCCGGCCTCCCGCATGGCCTCGGCCAGCGCGGGCGCGAGCTCCTCCTTGCGCTCGACCCGCCGCATCCCTCGCCCACCGCCGCCCGCGACCGCCTTGACGAAGATCGGGAACCCGATCTCGTCGGCCTGGGCGAGCAGCGCGTCGACGTCGTCGGACGCGTCGGTGGAGCGCAGCACCGGGACGCCGGCGGCGATCGCGTGCTGCTTCGCGGTGACCTTGTTGCCGGCCATCTCGAGCACCTTCGAGGGCGGCCCGATGAAGGCGATGCCGTTCGCGGCCGCCTTCTCGGCCAGCTCGGGGTTCTCCGACAGGAACCCGTAGCCCGGGTAGATCGCGTCGGCGCCGGCCGCCAGCGCGACCCGGATGATCTCGTCGACGTCGAGGTAGGCGCGGACCGGATGGCCCTTCTCGCCGATCTCGTACGACTCGTCCGCCTTCTGGCGGTGCAGCGAGCCGCGGTCCTCGAAGGGGAACACCGCGACGGTGCGCGCCCCGAGCTCGTAGGCGGCCCGGAATGCCCGGATGGCGATCTCGCCTCGGTTCGCGACCAGGATCTTGCGGAACATGAGACCTCCGTGTGCGGCGGCGCAGGCGGAGCCCGGATAACGGGCTGAGTGTGCTCTCAGCCTAGGGGACGGTAACGTGGTGGCTTGTGCACGTCCTATCCGTCAGCTCGCTCAAGGGTGGCGTCGGCAAGACGACCGTGACTCTCGGACTCGCGTCGGCGGCTTTCGCCCGCGGAGTCCGCACGCTCGTCGTCGACCTCGACCCGCAGTCCGACGTCTCGACGGGCATGGACATCCAGGTGGCCGGCCGCCTGAATGTCGCCGATGTCCTCGCCAATCCCAAGGAGAAGACGGTCCGCCAGGCCATCACCTCCAGCGGATGGGCGAAGGTGCACCCGGGCACGATCGACGTCATGATCGGCAGCCCGTCCGCCATCAACTTCGACGGCCCCCACCCGAGCGTCCGCGATGTCTGGAAGCTCGAAGAGGCCCTCGCCACGATCGAGGCCGACTACGATCTCGTGCTCATCGACTGCGCACCGTCGCTCAACGCCCTCACACGCACCGCATGGGCGGCCTCGGACCGCGTCATCGTCGTGACCGAGCCGGGACTCTTCTCCGTCGCCGCTGCCGACCGCGCCCTGCGCGCGATCGAAGAGATCCGCCGCGGCCTCTCCCCCCGCCTGCAGCCGCTGGGCATCGTGGTCAACCGCGTCCGCCCGCAGTCGATCGAGCACCAGTTCCGCATCAAGGAGCTCCGCGACATGTTCGGACCCCTGGTCCTCAGCCCGCAGCTGCCCGAACGCACGTCGCTCCAGCAGGCGCAGGGCGCTGCGAAGCCGCTCCACATCTGGCCCGGTGACTCCGCTCAGGAGCTCGCCGCCGACTTCGACTCCCTGCTCGACCGCATCATGCGCACCGGTCGCATCCCGGTCCCCGAGGACTCCCGCGCTTGATATGACGGATGCTGCGACCGCAGCATCCTGCGGGTGACCACTTTGCTCACCCGATGAGCACATTGCGCTACTTGTGCATGTGCGGGTGAGCTCGACTTGCCATTCGTCGTGAATTCGCTGACCATATCGCCATGGCATCGATGACGCTGCACCCTGACAGCCTTGCCGTGCACGCCGGCCGCGACGATCTCGCGAGCCTGGGCGTGCACGCCCTCCCCCTCGACCTCTCGTCGACCAATCCGCTCCCCGGCATCGAGCTCGGCGGCATGTCGTACGAGGTGCTCGCCACCGGCGGCCACCCGTTCGAGGGTGGGTCGAACGTGTACGCGCGACTGTGGAACCCGACGGTCGCACGCTTCGAAGAGGCTCTCGCGCGCCTGGAGCACGCCGAAGAGGCAGTGGCGTTCTCGTCCGGCATGGCCGCGATCACCGCGGTGCTGCTCGCATTGACAAACGAGTCGGCCAAGCGCCACGTCGTGGCCGTGCGCCCGCTCTACGGCGGCACGGATCACCTGCTCGCGTCGGGGCTGCTCGGCGTCGAGACCACGTTCTGCTCCCCCGCCGACGTCGCCGCCGCACTGCGGGACGACACCGCGCTCGTCGTGCTCGAGACGCCGGCGAACCCGACGCTCGAACTCGTCGACATCCGCCGGGTGGTCGCCGCCTCGGGCGACGTGCCCGTGCTCGTCGACAACACCTTCGCCACGCCCGTGCTGCAGCACCCCCTCGACCTCGGCGCCGCGCTCTCACTGCACAGTGCGACCAAGTACCTCGGCGGCCACGGCGATGTCGTGGGCGGCGTCGTGGCGTGCGACGCCCGACTCGCCGCGGCGCTGCGCCGCACCCGCGCCATCACCGGCGCGATCATGCACCCGCTCGCCGCGTACCTCCTGCACCGGGGTCTGGCGACACTGCCCGTTCGCATGCGAGCGCAGCAGGATGGTGCGCGCGTCGTCGCCGAATGGCTCACCACCCGGGCCGAAGTCGCGCGCGTGCACTTCCCGGGATTCGCGGACAGCGATCCTCGAGGTCTCGTCGGCAGTCAGCAGAGCGGACCCGGCGCGATGATCGCGATCGAGCTCGCCGGCGGGTTCGACGCGGCCGCCGCTGTGACGGCGTCCGTCCGGCTGTTCACTCACGCGGTGTCGCTCGGCAGCGTCGATTCGCTCATCCAGCACCCCGCAGCTCTCACCCATCGGCCCGTCGCCAGTGCCGCCAAGCCGTCGGACGCGCTCGTGCGCCTCTCGATCGGGCTGGAGGATCCCGCCGACCTCGTCGCTGATCTCGATCAGGCGCTCACAGCCACGACGGGCGTGCGGGAGCGGGTGCGGTCGGCGCTGAACTGACTGACGGAGGCGGAGCGGGCCGCGCGGCGCCTAAGCGGTGCGGGCGGCGCGGCGCACCGCGAGCTCGTCCATCGGGTCGGGCTTCTCGACCTCGAACTCGAGGAGCTCCGACTCGACCTCCCGCAGCACCTTGCCGACAGCGATGCCGAAGACGCCCTGACCGCGGCTGACGAGATCGATGACTTCGTCGTTCGACGTGCAGAGATAGACGGATGCCCCGTCGCTCATGAGGGTCGTTCCGGCGAGGTCGCGGATCCCGGCGGCGCGGAGCTGGTCGACGGCCGTGCGGATCTGCTGGAGCGAGATGCCGGTGTCGAGCAGGCGCTTGACGAGCTTCAGCACGAGGATGTCGCGGAAGCCGTAGAGCCGCTGCGAGCCTGATCCGCTGGCACCGCGGACCGTCGGCTCGACGAGCTCGGTGCGGGCCCAGTAGTCGAGCTGGCGGTAGGTGATGCCGGCGGCCTTCGCCGCCGCGGCGCCGCGATAGCCGACCTCGTCGTCCATCGCCGGAAGACCGTCGGTGAAGAGGAGTTCTGCACTGAACGGCTCGCCAGGAGCAGCGTCTCCGGTCATGCTCGTCCCCCCTCCGGATCGAATAGTTCCACGCTAGATCAGCCTCCCCCTCGCGGCAACGACATCCGGCGTTCGGGGGTCGGCGTGTCGCGCAGCCCGGCCGGCGGCAGCCGCCGCGCGAGGGAGATGTCCTACGCCAGCATGCGGTCGAGCGCCGCCCGCACGAAGATCGCACGCACGTCGTCGAGACGCCGCGTGAGCTCGGGCGCGAGTTCTCCGGCGCGGCCGCGGGATGCGGCATCCGTCCGTCGAAGCAAGGGGGCGAGGGCCGACTCGACGAGCGCCACATCGCGTTCGGCGCTCTGGCGCAGGGCGCGCACGTGGCGCGGCTCGATGCCGTGCCGGTCGAGCGCGACGAGGGCGCGCAGCAGCGTCACCGACTGCTCGGTGTACGACTCGGCCCCCACGAGGATGCCCGTGCTGATGGCGTCGTTGAGCAGCTGCGGCGCGGCCCCCGCGGCCGACAGCAGCTCGTCGCGGCGATAGCGGCGAGGAGCCGGCACGATCGACGGCGGCGGCACCGCGATCGGAGTGGCCGGGTCGCGTCCGGCGTCGACGTCCTCGAGGTAGTCGCGGATGACCGACAGCGGCAGGTAGTGGTCGCGCTGCAGCGTGAGCGCGAGCCGCAGTCGCTCGAGGTCGTCCTGCGAGAACTTGCGGTAGCCGGATTCGGTGCGCAGAGGCGTCACGATCCCCTGGACCTCGAGGAAGCGCAGCTTGCTGGAGGTGAGGGACGGGAACTCGGGCGACAGACGCGCGAGGACCTGACCGATGCTGAGAAGACCCGCGGACGACGCCCTGTCACGGGCGGAAGCCGCGGGCATCAGGCCCCCGTCGCCCTGGAGAGGTCAGCCGGTGAGACGAAGAAGTTCAGTCGGAACTTTCCGACGCGCACCTCGGCACCGTTGGTGAGAACGGCCCTGTCGACCCGTTCGCCGTTGACGTAGGTGCCGTTCAGCGAGCGCTGGTCGACGAGTTCGAACGCGGTGCCGGTGCGGTTGATCTCCGCATGGCGGCGCGAGACGGTGACGTCGTCGAAGAAGATGTCGGCTTCGGGATGCCGCCCCACCGTGGTGACGTCGGCATCGAGCAGGTAGCGGGCCCCCGCGGTGGGTCCGGAACGGACCAGCAGCAGGGCGGCGCCGGACGGGAGCGCGTCGATCGCGTCGAGCTCGGCCTCGCCGAGCTCGCTGCCGAAGGGCACGAACGACAGGTCGGAGTCGTGGCCGAATGTCTGCGTCGTGTCGGACGCGCGGTCGGACTCGTGTGCGTCGGACCCTGCGGCCCGGCGGATGTCGCCCTGATCGGGTCGGCGGTCGTGCTCCACGGTTTCCTCCTCTGTCTCGTCAGCCTATCCGATCGCCCTCCGCTCGGAAGAGGACGTTCCCGGTTGCCGCAATGTTTCGCCGCGTGTCGCCCGGGATGCCGAGGACGGGGCCGCCCTCCTACCCTGGCAGGACCGGCAACGAACCGTTAACCAGAAGGAGACCACCGTGTCGAGCCCGCACAGCCACATCCCGCCCCTCGAGGTGCGTGAGGCTGCGGCGTGCATGTGCGACCACGGTGACACCTGCTCCTCGTTCGCACCCGGGCACGCGCTGCACCTGATCCAGGCGCGCCTCGCCTCGGCGACGCCGTCGGACTGGGCGGATGCGATCGTCGAGGCCTCCGACGAGCGCTCGGGCTTCGTGATCGTCCGCACGCTCGCCGACTGGTCCCCGGTCGCGCTCTGGAACGGCTCCGGAGCTGCCGCCGCCGCGACGCCCGGCACGCCGGTTGCGATCCACGAGCGCTACCACGTGCTCGCCGTCGGCGGCGCGCGGTTCAACGTCCTCCGCGGCTGACACCTCGACAGACTGAGCTGCCGGCGCGCCGAGCCGCGAGAAGCAAAGAGAAAGCGACGAGCCTCAGCTCATCGCCATCATCATGTTCTTCATGGCCATGCACGCGTCCATGCAGGCCTGGCACGACTGAGCACACATCTTGCAGACCTCGCTCATGTCGGCGTGCCGCATGCAGTCGTCCATGCACTTCTGGCACATCGCGATGCAGGCGTCGAGCATCGCCATCATGCTGGCGGAGTCCATGCCCTGCATGCGCATCATCGAGCGCATCATCGTGTTGCACATGTCCGCGCAGTTCATGCACGCGGGAGCGCAGTCCATCATCTGCGTGGAGCACACCGTACATGCCTGCTCGCAGGCCGAGCAGGCGTCCATACAGGCCTGCATGACCGACATGTCCATCGCCTGCATGCCGGGCATCGACATCATGTCCTTCGACATGGCGCCCATCATCATCTGGTCCATCTGCCGCCATCCTTCCGTCACCGGGGGCTCGGGCGGGCAGGTTCTCCCGCCAATCGCCAGGCTAGACCTCACAGGGTCCGGATCAAAGTGCCGGATAGGGTCGATCGGGTGATGTCACACACAATTCACAAGCCCCTGCACGCGCGCGCCTGGGCGCTCCTGGCCGCACTGCTCGTGACCGTCGGAGCGACACTGGCGACGGCATCTCCCGCCCACGCGCACGACGAGCTGCTCGGCAGCGATCCGGCGGCCGGCAGCACCCTCGACGCCCTGCCGGCGCAGCTGACGCTCACGTTCAGCGCCGAGATCGCCGACGACGAAGGCGCATCGGTCGTGGAGGTGACGGATGCTGCGGGCGCGTCGCTCACTGGTGGCACACCGACCGTCCAAGACAACGTGCTCACCCAGCCGCTCGCGGGCGCCGCATCCGGTGCCGTGCAGGTTCTGTGGAAGGTCGTCTCGAGCGACGGGCATCCCATCTCGGGCGAGTTCACGTTCACGATCGCCGGGGCTGCGGAGCCCACTCCGACCGGGACCGCGTCCCCGGCGCCCACCGAGACCGTGGCGCCCACCGAGTCTGCGACGCCCATGCCGGCGGTCACGAGCGAGCCCGCGTCGGACGCGGGCTCGACGGTCCTCCCGTGGGTCATCGCGGGCGTGCTCGCCCTCGCGCTCATCGGCGCCGTCGTCTATCTCCTGGTCTCGCGCTCGCGCCGTGAGAAGGCCCTCGCCGGTGGCTCGGCCACCCCCGCCGCCGGTACCCCGCAGCCCGACTCCGAGCCCCCCGCCGACCGATAGGCTTGAGACCATGCCTCATTACGACGTCGCCATCCTCGGCGCGGGGCCCGGCGGCTACGTCGCAGCCGTCCGCGCTTCGCAGCTCGGCCTCAAGGTCGCCATCATCGAAGAGAAGTACTGGGGCGGTGTGTGCCTCAACGTCGGCTGCATCCCCTCGAAGGCTCTGCTCAAGAACGCCGACCTCGCGCACCAGTTCCACCACAAGGCCGACCTGTTCGGCATCTCGGGTGACGTGCACTTCGACTTCGGCGTCGCGTGGGACCGCAGCCGCAAGGTTGCCGACACCCACGTCAAGGGCATCCACTACCTGATGAAGAAGAACAAGGTCGACGAGTACGAGGGTCGCGGGTCGTTCGTCGACGCCAACACCATCGACGTCACGAAGGCCGACGGCACCAGCGAGCGCGTCACGTTCGACAACGCCATCATCTCGACCGGCTCCAAGGTGCGTCTGCTCCCGGGCGTGCAGATCGGCGGCAACATCGTGACGTACGAGGAGCAGATCCTCGCGCGCGACCTCCCGCAGTCGATCGTCATCGTCGGCGCCGGCGCCATCGGCATGGAGTTCGCCTTCGTGATGGTGAACTACGGCGTGAAGGTCACGATCATCGAGTTCCTCGACCGCGCCCTCCCCAACGAGGACGCCGACGTCTCGAAGGAGATCGCCCGCCAGTACAAGAACTACGGCGTCGACATCCTGACGTCCACCAAGGTCGAGACCGTCACCGACCAGGGCGACAAGGTCACCGTCACCTATACCGCCAAGGACGGCACCCAGGGCTCGATCGACGCGGACAAGGTCATGATGTCGATCGGGTTCGCCGCCAATGTCGAGGGCTTCGGTCTCGAGAACACCGGCGTGAAGCTCACCGACCGCGGCGCGATCGACATCGACGACCACATGCGCACCAACGTGCCGCACATCTACGCGATCGGCGATGTCACCGCGAAGCTGCAGCTGGCCCACGTGGCCGAGGCGCAGGGCGTCGTGGCCGCCGAGACCATCGGCAAGGCCGAGACCATGACGCTGGGCGACTACCGCATGATGCCGCGCGCGACGTTCTGCTCCCCGCAGGTCGCCTCGTTCGGCCTGACCGAGCAGCAGGCGCGCGACGCCGGCTACGACGTCAAGGTCGCGAAGTTCCCGTTCTCGGCCAACGGCAAGGCGAACGGCCTCGGCGAGCCCATCGGCTTCGTCAAGCTCATCGCCGACGGCGAGCACCTCGAGCTTCTCGGCGGGCACCTCATCGGTCCCGACGTCTCGGAGCTCCTTCCCGAGCTCACGCTCGCGCAGAAGTGGGACCTCACCGCCCTCGAGGCGGCCCGCAACGTCCACACGCACCCGACGCTGTCGGAGGCCGTGCAGGAGGCCTTCCACGGCCTCGCCGGCCACATGATCAACCTCTGATCGGCTGACACGAGAACGCCCCGGACCTTCTGGAAGGTCCGGGGCGTTCTCGTACGCTCAGGCGCCGAGGGTGCGGGCGAGCTTGGAATCGGATGCCGCCGCCCGGCCGCCTGCGGCATGCACCGCGGCCTCGGCAGCCGCGAGCAGCGCGTCGCGCTCGTCGGCAGCGGCAGGGGCGGCGGGCCCGAGCTCGAACTCCCACTCCCGCCAGGAGCGGTCCACTCCGGCGCGCTCGTCCGTGGCCGACACGTGGTCGTCCACGAACTCCGCGACGACACCGCCGTGCTCGTCCTGCAGCGCGTAGGCGATGCGGTTGTTGCGGATGCGCGCGATCGGCGCCAAGTCCGACGCGCGCGCGATCTTCGAGACCGCGTCGGCCACACCATCGGGCATCTCCTCGACAGCGCTGATCGGCCAGTGCCGCTCCACCCGGCCACCGTCGGCTCCGCGGGGGCCCTTGATGTGCCAGCCCTCGTCGGGGCCGCCGGTGCGGCGGCGCACCGCGTAGCCGGCATGCGCCAGGGCGAGGTCGTCGCTGTCGAGGTAGATCGCGTCGAGCTGACGCGCCTCGGGTTCGCCGACGCCCGCCACACCGGGAAGCGCCGACCAGTCGGGCAGCGGCGTGGCTTCGTCGACGTCGAACTTCAGCTCGACCTCGACGCTGGATGACCCATCCTCAGTCGTCACGACCGTCCGGATTCGGGTCGATGTCTTCGGTGGCCTCGACATAGACGAAACGGGTCTCGGTCGGGCCGTCCTGGGCACCCGTATGGGTCTCGTCGCCCTCGCGGCGGTAGACGAGCTGCCCCTCGCCGTAGGGGACGATGTACGAGTCGGAGACGGTGGGGTCGAGCGGGATGATCTGTCCGTCGAGGGGTCCGCCGTGCAGTCGTGCGATTGCCATAGCGCCAGAGTAGCCCCGGCACCCGACGCCGGCCGCTCCCTTGCGATTCCAGTCACATCGTGTCACTGCGGCAGTTGTTCACCCGCAAAGCGGTGCAAGCGCTTCCAGCTTCTGCCTCTAGAATCGCGTGCGTGAAGGCCATCCGAACGTTCACCGTCCGCCCCGTCCTCGCCGAATCCCTCGCCCCGCTCGACCGCCTCGCCTCCAACTGGCGCTGGTCGTGGAGCCGCGCGACGCACGCGCTGTTCGCCTCGATGGATCCCGCACTGTGGGACGAGATCGGCGCGAACCCGGCGCGGATGCTGGGAGCACTGGGCCAGGATCGCCTCGACGAGCTCGCGCTCGATGAAGAGTTCGTCGCCCGCGTGCGGGAGGAGGACGAGCGCCTCACCGCCTACCTCGAAGGCGACCGCTGGTTCCAGCAGCTCGAGGGCGGCAAGCCGGTGCACATCGCCTACTTCTCCCCCGAGTTCGGTGTCGACGGATCTCTCCCGCAGTACTCCGGGGGCCTCGGCATCCTCGCCGGCGACCACCTCAAGAGCGCATCCGACCTCGGTGTGCCACTCACGGGCGTCGGCCTCTTCTACCGCGCCGGTTACTTCCGCCAGTCCATCGGCGACGACGGCTGGCAGCGCGAGAGCTATCCGCTCCTCGACCCGTACGGCCTCGGCCTCGCGCTGCTGCGGGACCGCGAGGGCGCGCCGGTCGAGATCGCGCTCGACCTCCCGGGCGACCGGTGTCTGCACGCCCGCGTGTGGGTGGCAGACATCGGCCGCATCCCGCTGCTGCTGCTCGACTCCGAGACACCCTCCAACACCGACGAGATGCGCCGCGTCACCGACCGCCTGTACGGCGGCGGCGGCGAGCATCGCCTCCTGCAGGAGCTGCTCCTCGGCGTGGGCGGCGTACGCGCGGTGCGCGCGTGGTCGGAGCTCACCGGGCGTCCGACGCCCGACGTGTACCACACGAACGAGGGCCATGCCGGGTTCCAGGGACTCGAGCGCATGTCCGAGCTCATCACGTCCGACGGCCTGAGCTTCGACGAGGCCCTCGCGCAGGTGCGCGCGGGCACGGTCTTCACGACCCACACCCCGGTGCCCGCGGGCATCGACCGGTTCCCCCGCGACCTCATCGCCGACTTCCTCTCGAGCGGCCTCTTCCAGGGCCTCGACGCGGGCCGCGCGATCTCGCTCGGCCTTGAGACGTGGGACGGCGGCGACCAGGGCGTCTTCAACATGGCGGTGCTCGGCCTGCACCTCGGCCAGCACGCCAACGGTGTCTCGGTGCTCCACGGCGAGGTGAGCCGCGGCATGTTCGGCATGCTGTGGCCGGGCGTCGACTCCGACGAGGTGCCGATCACGTCGATCACCAACGGCGTGCACGCTCCGACCTGGGTGCATCCGGCCCTCAAGGCTGTGAGCGAGCGAGCGTGGGGCGACGCGCACACCGACACGCACGACTGGACCGACCGCTCCGTCGTCTCTGACGCCGAGCTCTGGGGCGTGCGTCAGCAGATGAAGGGCGAGCTCGTCGCCGAGGCTCGGCGGCGGGTCGCAGCATCCGTCTCCAACGGCCACACACCGTCGTGGGTGGAGGATCTGCTCGACCCGGAGGTGCTGACCATCGGCTTCGCGCGGCGCGTGCCGACGTACAAGCGCCTCACACTCATGCTGCGCGACCCCGAGCGCCTGACGCGCCTGCTGACCGACCCCGAGCGCCCGGTGCAGATCGTGATCGGCGGCAAGTCCCACCCGGCCGACGACTCAGGCAAGATCCTGATCCAGCAGCTCGTGCGCTTCAGCCGCGACCCGAAGGTGCGCGGGCGCATCGTGTTCCTGCCGGACTACGACATCACGCTCGCCAAGGACCTCTACCCCGGCTGCGACGTGTGGCTCAACAACCCGCTGCGCCCGCTCGAGGCCTGCGGCACGAGCGGCATGAAGGCCGCGCTCAACGGCGCCCTCAACCTGTCGATCCTCGACGGGTGGTGGGACGAGTGGTACGACGGCGAGAACGGCTGGGCGATCCCGACGGCCGACACCGCCTCGAACGACGAGGAGCGCGACGATGCCGAGGCGGCGGCCCTCTACGACCTCATCGAGCACCAGCTGGTGCCGCGCTTCTACGACCGCGAGGGCGGCATTCCGCTGCGCTGGCTCGCGATGGTGCGCCACACCATGACCGAGCTCGGCAAGAAGGCGACGAGCGACCGCATGGTGCGCGACTACGTCGAGCGCCTGTATGTGCCGGCGGCGGCGCACGACGTGGCGCTCCAGGCGAATGAGTTCCTCGAGGCGCGTGAGGTGGCTGCGTTCGTCGGTCGCGTGCGAGAGGCGTGGAACCGCGTCTCGATCGCCAGTGTCGACAGCTCCGGCATCCCCCAGCAGGCGCAGGCCGGCGACACGCTCGAGGTGCGCGCCGACGTGCGCCTCGACGGCCTCTCGCCCGACGACGTGGCGGTCGAACTGCTGTACGGCACCACGAACGAGGACGACGCGCTGTCGCGCGACCACTCGGTGTACCGCCTCTCCCCCGGCGCGTCCGCCGCGGACGGCGCGACGGTGTTCAGCGGCAAGCTCCCGCTCAGCGTCACCGGCACGTTCGGCTACACCGTCCGCGTGCGGCCCGCGCACGCACAGCTCGTCTCGCCGGTGGAGCTCGGGCTCGTCACGTACGCCTCCTGAGCTCGGATCGACGGATGCCTCGACCCGGCGCCTTGCGCCGGGTCGAGGCATCCGTCGATCCTGCCTAGCCGGTCGGTGCACATTAAATCGTTCCAATTTCTTCGCTCGAACGGTTGACCCGAACGCGCACGGCTGATTGACTCACGACCGGGAAAACGTATTCCTAGGTAATCGACGACGAAGGTCCGTCCCACGCGGACCGCAACCTCGGGAGAGCGATTCGACGATGAATCTCCGCAGCACCTCTGTCCGCGCGCTCGTGGCCGGCTCGGCCGCGTGCGCACTCGCGCTCGGACTGGCGCAGCCCGCGCTGGCCGAGCAGGCGTCCCCCGCGGGCGCGCAGCTCGAAGCGCTCGACCGCGGCCTCGTCGCCGTGTCGACCGACGAGGGCGTGTTCCTCAGCTGGCGCCTGCTCGCGACCGAGGCGGGCCCCGCCACCGAGACGGGCGTGAGCGGCCCGTCGTTCGCGGTGTTCCGTGACGGCGAGCGCATCGCCACGGTCGACGACAGCACGAACTATGCGGACGCGGGCGGGTCCGCAGCATCCGTCTACACGGTCGCCCCCGCCTGGCACGACGTGACCGGCGAGCGGTCCGCACCCGTCTCGGTGTGGAGCGACGGGTTCTACGATCTGCCGCTGCAGAAGCCGGCCGACGGCGTCGCACCCCGGAGCGTGCTGTTCCCCGAAGGAGAGAAGTACACCTACTCGGCGAACGACGCGTCGGTCGCCGACGTCGACGGCGATGGCGCGTACGAGTTCGTCGTGAAGTGGGATCCGTCGAACTCGAAGGACGTGTCGCAGAAGGGGTACACCGGCCCCGTCTACATCGACACGTACGAGCTCGACGGCACGCTGCTGAACCGCATCGACCTCGGCGTGAACATCCGCGCGGGCGCCCACTACACGCAGTTCATGGTCTACGACTTCGACGGCGACGGCCGGTCCGAGACGATGCTGAAGACGGCACCCGGCACGAAGTCGATCCGCTACAACGCCGACGGCTCGGTCGCCTCCCAGGCCGGCATCACCATGCTCGCCGAGGACCTCGCCGCCGGATACACGGCGAGCGACGACTACCGGATGAGCGCCGCGGACTACCGGCAGCACCTCATCGAGATGTTCGAGGGCTGGGCGGAGCACCCCGAGGTGGTCGCGGGCCGCTGGCCGGCGACGCTGGAGCAGGCGTTCGGCATCCCGGTGGCGCACGAGTACCCGCTGTCGACGGCATCGGCGACCGAGCTCGCGGACTACTTCATCACGACATACGCGCCCGCACGCAGCGCGCGCAACGACCTCACCACGTTCGAGGGCTTCATCGTCGACGGGCCGGAGTACCTCACGGTATTCGACTCGGCCACGGGCGAAGAGCTCGAGACCGTGCGTTACGAGCCGGGACGCGACGACGACGGCCTGCTGTGGGGCGACTACGCGATGGCCCGCATCGAGCCGGGCAACCGGGTCGACCGCTTCCTCGCGGGCGTCGCATACCTCGACGGCACGCACCCGTCGGCGGTGTTCGCGCGCGGCTACT
Source organism: Microbacterium ureisolvens (assembly GCF_019511645.1). Lineage (GTDB taxonomy): Bacteria > Actinomycetota > Actinomycetes > Actinomycetales > Microbacteriaceae > Microbacterium > Microbacterium ureisolvens_A. Next base: position 789,379 of record NZ_JAEUAX010000001.1, read on the forward strand.
ACACGCGCACGACCGTCAACGCGTACGACTGGGACGGCGAGCACCTCACCACGAGGTGGGCGATCGACAGCGGTCACGTGCCGATGACGAACCCGTTCAACGACGGCCCGCACGGCCGCGACGGCACCGACCCGGTGTACGGCTCCATCACGACGCAGGGCTTCCACTCGCTGAGCGCGGCCGACGTCGACGGCGACGGCAAGCACGAGATCGTCTACGGATCGGCGACGCTCGACGACGACGGCGGGCTGCTGTACAGCTCGTTCGACGTGCTGCCCGCCGGCAGCGCGGCGCCGGGCCAGAACGTGCGCCTCGGTCACGGCGACGCCATGCACGTCACCGACATCGATCCGAACCGCCCGGGTCTCGAGATCTGGACGGCGCACGAGGGCGCGACCTTCGCGCCGTACGGCTCGGCCCTGCGCGACGCCGCGACCGGCGAAGTCCTCTTCGGCGCCTACTCGGGCCGCGACACGGGGCGCAGCATGATCGGCGACGTGCGCGCCGATGTGCCGGGGCTCGAGGTGTGGGCGAGCATGCCGGGCGGCACCGAGGGCTCGGGCCTGCTGAGCGCGACGAACGTGCCGCTGGCGGCATCCACTCCCGGAACCAACCAGTCGATCCGCTGGGCCGCCGACATGACCACCCAGATCGTCGACGGCGCCCTCGAGGTCACGCCGACCATCAAGGACTGGACCCGCGGCACCGTGGTCACGGCCGACGGCACGCGCACGAACAACGGCACGAAGGGCAACCCGTCGCTCGTGGCCGATGTGCTCGGCGACTGGCGCGAGGAGCTGCTCGTGCGCACGGCCGACTCGAGCGCGCTGCGCATCTACACGAGCACGGAGCTGACGACGCACAAGCTGGCGACGCTCATGCACGACGTGCAGTACCGCGCCGAGGTGGCCCGTCAGAACACCACCTACAACCAGCCGTCCTACACGAGCTACTACTTCGCGAGCGACATGGACTTCGCGAACGTGCCCGTGCTCACGACGGCGGCCACGCCCGGCGCGCCGAAGTTCACCGACCCGAAGGGTTCGAACTCCGACCACGTCGCCGTCACGCCCGACCCGTCGTTCGACTACTACGTCAACGGCGTGAAGGCCGAGAAGCCGCTGGTCAAGGTGCCCGCGGGCTCCGAGGTGCGCGTGACGGCGGTTCCGAAGGCCGGCTTCGCGGTCGCCGCGGGTGCGGTGTCGACGTGGACGCACCAGTTCGGCAGGTAAAGGGATGACGGATGCCTCGGCCCGGCGCACTGCGCCGGGCCGAGGCATCCGTGTTCCCGCCGTAGGCTGGTGCGGTGAAGCCGTTCGTCCTCCTTGCGACCCGAGCGGAGGACGTGCCCGCCGACGAGGAGTACGCGCTCTTCCTGCGGTACACCGGGCTCTCCCCCGACGAGCTCATCCGGGTGCGGCTCGAAGCGGAGCCGATGCCGCGAATCGACCTCGGCGAGGTGTCGGGGATCTTCGTGGGCGGCGGCCCGTTCAACGCGTCCGACCCGCTCGACAAGAAGTCGCCGACGCAGCGCCGGGTCGAGCAGGAGTTCGGCATCCTCCTCGACGAGGTGGTCGCGCGCGACTTCCCGTTCCTCGGCGCCTGCTACGGCGTGGGCACGCTCGGCGCGCACCAGGGTGCGGTGATCGACCGCACCTACTCCGAGCCGATCAGCGTCGTACCCGTGACGTTGACCGAGGCCGGGGCATCCGACCCCCTGCTCGCCGAGATGCCGCCCACGTTCGACGCGTTCGTCGGACACAAGGAGGCCATCACGCACCTGCCCGCGTCGGCGACGCTGCTGGCGTCGTCGCCCACGTGCCCGGTGCAGATGTTCCGCGTCGGCGAGAACGTGTATGCGACGCAGTTCCACCCCGAGCTCGACGTCGAGGGCATCACCACGCGCATCCACGCGTACGCCGGCTATGGCTACTTCGCGGCCGACGAGCTCGAGGTCACCCTCGCCGCGGTGCGGCGCGCCGCCGTCTCGCACCCGAGCCGCATGCTGCGCACCTTCGTCGAGCGCTACGCGCGCTGAGGCTCTTCGCCCAGCGGTGGCGCGGTGGTACGCTCCCCGCACCGGCTGCCTCTGCCTGGGGAGATCGAGGTGCGTCATGGGTTCGGCGAAGCTGCTCGTCACGGGTGCCGTGATCGCCGTCGCCGCCGCGGCCGCGATCGTCGTGCCGGCGGTCGCGTCGGGGGTGCCGCTCGCGCGGGTTCTGCCCGCGACGAGCATCGTCGCACCGGATGACTCGCCCGGTGGATCCGGCAAGGGCAACGCGTGGGGCCATCACAAGGATTCGCCGGACTTCCCCGGCAGCAACGGCGACCACGCCGAGCGGGGCGGCCCCGGCAACGGCAACGGCAACGGCAAGGCGTGGGGACACCACAAGGACTCCCCCGGCTTCCCCGGGCACAACGGCGACCACGACGAATAGTCGCCGCCGGGGTCGGTCACATCAGTCGGCCGGCGCCGTCACGATCCGGGAGACGGATGCTGCGCCCACCGGATCTACGGAGGCCAGCGCCGGACCGAGGCCGATGTCGACGAGGACGATGTCGCCGGCGAGGTCGGGTCCGCGCCCGGTGACGAGTCCGCTCTTGACCGCGCCGAACGTGACGGTGACGGATGCGGTGAGCACCGCGTCGTCGGCCACGCCGGTGTCGGGATGAAGACCACTGGGGATGTCGACGGCGATGACCCGCGGCATCCGTCCGCCTCTGCGGAGGTCGTCGCGTATCGCCGTGACCGCGCCGCGGGCGCGGCCGCGCAGGGAAGGGTCGGTCGAGGCCCCGATGCCGAGGATGCCGTCGACGACCAGCGCGTAGTGGCGCACGGCGTCGTCGACCTCGGGGAGGTCGACGCGGCGGACTCCTGCGGCCACTGCGGTGGCCAGTGCGGTGACGTGGAAGCGCTCCGAGACGAGCAGCGCGTCGACGTCGGCGATGCGGGAGAGGTGCGCCGCGGCGTAGAGGGCGTCGCCGCCGTTGTCGCCCGACCCCGCGAGCACGAGCACGCGGGGCCTCAGCGCGAGCGGTGTCTCGCGGATCACCGGTTCGAGGACGCCGGTCATGGTGACGACGGTCTCGGGCGTGGCGAGCTCCGCACGAACGACGTCGGCGAGGGCTCCGGCGGCACGCCGCATCAGCGGGACGCCGGCCTCGAGCAGGGGCCGTTCCGCCGCGCGAACCTGTTCGGCGGTGTAGGTGGGAACGCGCTCGCTCATGATTTCTCGCGCTCCGCGTCGGCGCGCGCGTGCTCGAGCTCTTCGGTGGCCACCCGCACCGCATCCTCCGCCTGACGCACGCGCCGCAGAGCGAACGTCGGGGACCCGAAGCGCTCCCGCACGCGGTCGACGCGCTGCCGTTCGCTCACGATGATCCACGTCGACGCGAGGAGGATGACCTGCGCCGAGAGGTTCAGCCACAGCAGCAGTGCGATGAGCGACGCGAACGACGCGAGGAGGGGGTTGGATCCGGCGCCGGCGACGAACAACGACGACAGCTGCTGCAGCACCGTCAGCCCGATCGCTCCGATCAGCGCGCCCGACCAGAGGGACGCGGCGTGCGCCTTGACCCCGCTGAGCGAGACGAACGCGACCGCCACGATGGCCATGTCGAGCAGGAACACGACGACGATCGAGACGCTGCGGGTGACGAAGTCGGCCAGGCCGCTGTGGCTGACCCCCATCCAGTCGAGCGCTGCCCCGACGAACGTCGTGCCGACGAAGGTCGCCCCGGCCGTCAGCACGAACCCGCCGCCGATCGCGATGGCGAGCAGCAGGTTGCGCAGGATCACCCAGATCCAAAACACGTCGTCGTGCACCTTGTCGGCGAGCGAGCGCAACGCGACGCGCAGCGACCCGATGGCGCCGATCGCCGCGCCGACCAGACCCACGAGCGCGATGATGCCGGCGACCGTGAGACCGGCCGGAGCCTCGATCGTGGAGACGTCGATGAGGCCGTCGTCTCCTGTACCGAGCAGGCCCGGGATCGCAGCATCCACCGCATCGATCAGCGACTGCCACGCAGCGGGGTTGTCGGCGAGCCAGATCGAGGCGAACGAGAAGCCGAGCAGGACGCCCGCGAACACCGAGAAGAGCGACCGGTACGTGATGCTGTCGGAGAGCATGGGACCGCGGCGTTCGAGATAGTGGAACCAGACGCGCACCGGCCGGAGGGACAGCGCCCAGGCCGTCAGCTTCGCGATCAGGTCCGCCATGGCGCCACCCTATCGAGTGCGCCAATCCTGAGGGTCAGGCTTGACGGGCGCCAGATAGTCTGTCCGTGGGGATAGGGGTGTGCCGTGAGAGGTCTTGCACAGACGCTGGTGCTCACAGGAGCGGTGAGGGCTGCCGACATGTCGGCCGCCCTCGCTCAGGTGGGCGAGGGTCCGGAGCTGCAGCGATTGCTGGTGAGCTCGAAGCTGGTGACCGAGGGGCAGGTCGCCGAGGCGATCGCCCTGCACACCGGCCACCGGTACGTCGACCTCGCGGAGATGCCGCTCGACCCGAACGTGGTGGCGCTGGTTCCCGGCAATCTGTGCCGCAAGTACGGTCTCATCCCGGTCGACCGCCGCGGGGATCGCCTCACTGTGGGCGTGCTCGACCCCACCGACATCGTCGCGCTCGATGACGTCGCCTCGATCACGGATCTCTTCGTCGAGCCGGTCGTCGTCGCCGAGGACGCGCTGACGAACATGTTCGAGCGGTTCCTGCGTTCGGACGAAGAGCTCAGCGAACTGTCGATGTCGATCGAGGAGTCGAGCGAGGCCACCGAGGCAGCCTTCACCGAGAGCCTCGAAGAGCAGGACGACTCGGCGCCGATCGTGCGCTTCGTGAATCTGCTGATCGCTCAGGCCATCAACGACCGTGCGAGCGACATCCACGTCGAGCCGGGCGAGAAGCAGCTGACGGTGCGGTTCCGCATCGACGGCGTGCTCCACGAGATGCAGAAGGCCGATCGGGCGATCCAGGACGGCATCATCTCGCGTCTGAAGATCATGTCGTCGATCGACATCGCCGAGAAGCGCAAGCCGCAGGACGGCCGCCTCTCGGTCACGCACGAGAACCGCACCGTCGATCTGCGCGTGGCGACGCTGCCCACGGTGTGGGGCGAGAAGATCGTCATGCGCATCCTCGACAACACCGGTCAGACCATGACGATGCGGGACCTGCTGTTCTCGAGCACCAACGAGAAGCGGTTCCGTGAGGCGATCACGAAGCCGCACGGCATGATCCTGGCCACGGGGCCGACGGGGTCGGGCAAGTCGACGAGCCTGTACACCGCGCTCCGTTCGATCGCGAACCCGAAGATCAACGTCATCACGGTCGAGGACCCGGTCGAGTACCGCATCGCGGGCATCAATCAGGTGCAGGTGAACAACCGCGCCGGGCTGACGTTCGCGACGGCACTGCGATCGATCCTGCGGTCCGACCCGGATGTGGTCCTCGTGGGCGAGATCCGCGACTTCGAGACGGCGAACATCTCGATCGAGGCGGCTTTGACGGGGCACCTGGTGCTGTCGACTCTGCACACGAACGACGCGCCTTCCGCTCTGACCCGCTTGACGGAGATCGGCTGCGAGCCGTTCCTGGTGGCGACGGCGCTGTCGGCGGTGATCGCCCAGCGGTTGGCCCGGCGCCTGTGCATGCGGTGCCGGGAGCCGCTGGTCGAGCCGAGCGAGGTGCTCGCGTCGCTGGGCTTCCCGCACGACCCGGCGGATGTGCCCGAGCTGTACAAGGCGGTGGGATGCCCCGCCTGCAGCGGGACCGGCTACCGCGGGCGGGTGGCGCTGCACGAGGTGATGACGCTGAGCGACGAGCTGGAGTCGCTGGTGGTGACGCGGTCGACGGGGACGGAGATCCGTCAGGTGGCGCTGGAGCAGGGCATGATCTCGCTCCGCGAGGACGGCTGGTCGAAGGTCGCGCAGGGGCTCACGACGATCGAGGAAGTGCTTCGGGTCACGGTGTGACCTTGCGAAGGTTCAACGGCCGGTGCCCTGCGCACCGGCCGTTGACGTCCACCACGTTTTACGCCTGCTTCGCCAGCTCCCCGTAGAGCGTGAAGATCGGCAGGTACAGCGAGATCACCATGCCGCCGATGACGATGCCGAGGCCGACGATGAGGATCGGCTCGATCGTCGACGACAGCTGGGACGTCGCGGTCTCGACCTCGTCCTCGTAGAAGTCCGCGATCGAGGCCAGCATGTCGACCAGCGTGCCCGATTCCTCACCCACCGACACCATCTGAGGCACCATCGCCGGGAAGACCTCGGCCTTGGCGAGCGGCGCCGCGAACGAGCGACCCTGGCGGATCGACTCCTGCACGTCGCGGACGGCCTGCTCGATCTTCCAGTTGTTGGACGCCTGTCCGACGATCGCGAGCGCCTGGATGATCGGCACTCCTGCGTTCAGCATCATGGAGAGGTTCCGCGCGAAGCGAGCGACCGCGATCTTCGTGGTGAGCTTGCCGAAGACGGGCATCTTCAGCTTGATGGGGTCGACGAACCGGCGATACTGCTCGGTGTGACGGTTGGCACGCCACCAGATCAGGGCGACCACGACCACGAGAATGATCGTCGGGATGATCCACCACATGTTGTTGGAGATCGTCACGAGGATCTGCGTCGGCAACGGCAGCGAGCTGCCGAGCCCCTTGAACATGCCCTCGAAGATCGGCACGACGAAGGTCACCATGACGAGCACGCCGATGATCGCGATGACGAGCACGATCGCCGGATACGTCACTGCCGCACGGATCTTGTTGTGCAGCTCCGCCTCGCGCTGATAGTTGTCGGCGATCGACCCCAGCGCGCTGCCGAGGAAGCCGCCCGCCTCACCCACCTTGATGATCGACAGCATGAGCGGCGGGAACGTCTGCGGATGCCGCGCCAGCGCCGCCGAGAACGACGACCCAGACTCGACGTCGGCCTGCACCTGCACGAGTGCCGGCTGGAGCTTCTTGTCGTCCGTCTGCTCGATGAGGATCGCGAGCGTCCGCATCAGCGGCAGACCGGCGTTGATGAGGCCTGCCATCTGCCTCGAGAACACCGCGAGCGTGCGCGCCGACACCGTCTTTGTCGCGCCGGGCAGCTTGATTTCCTTGTTCAGCCCGGTGTTGGACTTGAGCGTCACCTCGAGAGGCGTCAGTCCCTGTGCCTTGAGCTTGCCGGTCACGGCCGACTCGCTCGCCGCCTCGATGGTGCCCTTGACGACCGAACCGCCGCGCGGGTCGACCGCCCGGTAGACGAACTCCTGAACGACGGCCATGTCAGCCCTCCCCGTTCGCGGCGGCCCACGCTTCGAGATCGTCGACGCCGCCCCATTCCACGTTCCGAGCGGTCGGGTCGACGCGACCGCCGACCGTCGGCGTGCCGAACCGCGAGCCCATGCCGATACCGGTGCCCTGCGCGGCATTCGCCGCCGGGGCTGCGAGCTCACCCTGCCGCCATTCGCCGGCATGGTGCGCCCACTCCTCGGCGTCGAGATCGCGCGGCTTGATGTAGACGCCGTCGAGGCTCTTGGGGTCGACCGCGAAGTCCATCGCGACGTTGCGAGCGATGGTGCCGTCGGCGACGAGTCGACGCAGATCCTGGTCGAGCGTGTGCATGCCGATCTCGGAGCCCGCCTGCATCGCCGAGTAGATCTGCGCGACCTGACCCTCGCGGATCATGTTGGCGACGGCCGGGGTGTTGATGAGCACCTCGGTCGCGATCGTGCGTCCGTTGACCTGGGCGAGGGGAAGCAGCGTCTGGCTGATGATGCCCTGCAGGGTGTCGCCGAGCTGCGTGCGGATCTGGTGCTGCTGGTCGGCCGGGAACACGTCGATGATGCGGTTGATGCTCTTGGCGGCGCCCTGCGTGTGCAGGGTCGAGAGCACCAGGTGGCCGGTCTCGGCGGCCGACAGGGCGGTCGAGATCGACTCCGGGTCTCGGAGCTCGCCGATGAGGATGACGTCGGGGTCCTGACGAAGAACGCGACGGAGGGCTTCCGCGAAGGAGTTCGTGTCTCGCCCGACCTCGCGCTGGTGGACCAGCGAGCGCTTGGACTGGTGGTGGAACTCGATCGGGTCTTCGATCGTGACGATGTGCGCCGGGACGAGCTGGTTGATGATGTCGACCATCGCCGTGAGCGTCGTGGACTTGCCGGAGCCCGTCGGACCGGTGAGCAGCACCAGACCGCGCGGGCGGAGCGCCAGGTCGCGGGCGATCGCCGGCGCACCGAGCTCCTCGAGGGAGTACACCCGGTCGGGGATGTAGCGCAGGGCGATCGCGATCGAACCGAGCTGGCGGTACACGTTCGTGCGGAACCGGCCGATGCCCGCCGTCGCGTGCGCGAGGTCCACCTCGCCGTGCTCGAGGAACTCCTGGCGCTGCCCTTCGGTCATGAGGTCGAAGGCCGTGCGCTCGACCCAATCGGCCGAGAGCGCGGCAGGGTAGGCCTCGATGGGCACGAGGTCGCCGTCGACGCGCAGCAGCGGCGGGGCGTCGGCGGTGATGTGCACGTCCGACGCGCGGTGGCGTGCGCCATAGGCGAGGAGCGTCTCGAAGTCGAGATCTTCCATGATGCTCACCCCTCCTCGTCTACGTAGGTCAGGGCGGTGATCTGCACGTCGACCGTGCCCTCGCCGCTCTGGGTCATCGTCACCGCCATGCTGTTCAGCAGGCGTGGACCGGCGCGCAGCGCGTCGACGAACGCCGTCGCCTGCGCCATGTCGGCCGCGGTGGCGCTGATCACGAAGTCGACCTGCTGTCGGCCGGCTGCCACCGCGGCGTCGGGTGCCGGTGCCGCGTTCGGGTCGGTGGTTGCGTTCGGGTCGGTGGTTGCGCTCGGGTCGGTCGCAGCATCCGTCGCCGCAGGTGCGGGGGCAGTTGCCGCAGCGGCCGGGTCGCCTTCCGCAGCCCCGGTGCGCGTCGTGTACACGACCTGCTCCCCCGCCGTGACCGAGGTGATGGCGACGCCGGATGCCGCGGCCGCATTGCCGACGACCTCGAAGACGTCGTCGTACTGGCCCGTGGCGGGGATCTGCGATCGCAGCCCGGCGACGTTCGCGGTGATCTCGTCGATGTTCTCTTGCTGCGCGGTGAGTTCGTCGACCTGCGCCTGGTACAGCGCGTTCGTGCTGGCGACGGTCGCCGTCTGGCCGTCGACGGCGACGGCCTGGAAATAGAGAGGCATGGCGACGAGGAACACACCCAGGGCGATGACGCCCAGCGAGACGATCAGACCGATGGCGGTCACGAGGTGCTTGGGCATCGCTCACTCACCCCCTTCTTCGGCCGCGAACTGGTTCGAGTACACGGACTGGTCGAATTCGACATTGAGCAGGTACGAGAAGCGGTCTGCCGACACCTGACTCGAGGTCACCGACTGCCCATCGGCGTACAGGACGCCTTCCACCCCGCGAAGGGAGCGGATGAGAGCGACGATGTCGAGCGGGGTCGGGCTGTCGAAGGTCACGGTGCCGACGATGCCCTGCTCGGCGGTGGGGTCGTCGCCCTGCGGCACGCCGCCCACGGCGAAGTCCACGCCGGTGATCGTCGTGTCGGCGGGGAGCACTCCGGTGATCTTCTCCATCACGGGCGCCCAGGCGAGGTCGGTCGCCATGGCGTCCGTACGGAAGTCGGTGAGCTCCGACTCGGTGGCGATGGCCTGGCTGACGTCCGACAGCGACGCGATCTCGGTGAGAAGCGCGTTGGTGCGAGCCTGCTCGGCGATCAGTCGCTGATCCGCGAAGAACTTGAAGGCGAAGGCGCCGGCGATGATGAGCACCGCCACGACGATGGCCCCCAGGGCGATCCACACCCACAACCGCACCAGCGAGTCGCGCTCGCGCCGAGCGATCTCGCTCCGCGGCATGAGGTTGACGCGGGGTGCTCCCGAGAACGGGACGGGGATGGCGGTCATTTCGAGGCCTCCCCCAGTGCGATGCCAACGGTGCCGACCAGGTTGAGAGCGACCTCACCGGCCGGCGGCGGGGTCGACATCGAGATGACGTCGCCCACCGAGACGACGGTCATCGGGGTGTCGATCGCTGCATTCAGCGCCGGCATGACGCCTTCCACCCCGGCGCCCGCGCCGGTGACGAACATCCGCGTCAAGGGTGCGGCGGTGGCACGACTGCCGAAGAATGCGAGCGTGCTCCGCAGCCGGGCGGCGAGGTCGGAGACGCCGGGCGGCATCGCGGCGCGGATCGCGCCGCGGGTGCGGCCGGCCGGTGCGAGTCCGGTGCCGGTGCCCATGCCGTTGCCGGCGACGGCGAGCTCGAGCTCGGGCTCCGCGACCTCGGCGCTGTGACGGCGGCTCGCGGCGGTGGCGACGTCGATCGGCAGCAGTCGGACGAAAAGCGGCACCCCGCCGCGCGAGATCACGACCTGTGTGGTGTGATCGCCGATGTTGACCGTCGCGACGGTCTCTTCCGCGGCGGCGAGCGGCGCTGTCACGCGAGCCAGACCGAAGGCGCCGAGATCGACTGCCTGCGCGCGCACCTTGATCTTCGCGAGCGTCGAGATGATCTGCTCGATGTTCTCCGACACCGCGGCAACGAGGAGGCCCGAGACCTGGTCACCTTCTTGCGAGAGGGGGAAGAAGTCGAGCACCGCCTGGCTGGCGGGCACCGGCAGCAGGTCCTGCACCTGGTACGGCAGCGCCTCTCGGAGCAGATCAGGCCGCATCGCCTGAGTCGTGTATTCGCGCACCAGGATCCGGCGGCTGGCGACGCCGAGCACGGCATCCTTGCTCTTGAACTTCGCCCCGGTCCACAGCTGCCGGAGCGCGACCGCGACAGCGCCCGGGTCGAGCACCTCCGAATCGCGCGCTGCCTCGGGCGGCAGCGGCACTTCGCCGTAGGCGACGAGCTGTGGCCTGCGACCGAGTGAGATCTCCGCCGCGCGGACGCTCTCTTCGGTCACCTCCAGCCCGACGATCGTCTTCCCCATGATTTCCCCTTCCCCAAGACCGTCGGCGTCAGGCGCCGACGAAGAGATTCACGTACCACTTGCCGACGGCCTCGCCGGCGAACACTCCGGTCCACGCGCCGAGGATCATCCACGGCCCGAACGGAATGGCGGTCTTGCGTCCGGCGCGGCGCAGCAACATCAGCGCGATGCCGAACACTCCCCCGTACAGGAAGGCCGCGAACGCCCCCACAGCGAGCGCGCCCCACCCGAGCCACCCGAGGTAGATACCGACCACCCCGGCGAGCTTCACGTCTCCCCCGCCCATGCCGCCCGGCCGTGCCGCCCGCAGCAGGAAGTAGAAGAGGTACAGCACTGCCATGCCGATACCGGCCATGAGCAGCAGTCCCCACTCGCCGGTCAGCCACGCGGCGATCGTGAACAGGACGCCGGCCACAAGGTAGCTCGGCAGCACGATGCTGTTCGGCAGGCGGTGGGTGTCGAGATCGATGAGCGTCAGCACGATCGAGATCGCCGCGAAGTAGAGGTACGCGACGACGACGAGCGCGAGGGCCCACAGGTCAGCGGCGTGGACGGTGCCGTCCATCGTCGGAAGCGCCAGGTACTCGACGAGCGTCGCGTTGGGGCTGAGCAGCCCGTCGTAGACCGCCACGCCCCACCACGTGACGAGTGCGAACGCGACTCCGGTCACGGCCTCGACGATTGGATAGCGCGCCGAGATCGGAGCCTTGCAGTTCGCGCATCTTCCCCGCAACGCGATCCACGAGATCACGGGGACGTTCTGCCACCACTTGATCGGTGCGTCGCAGTGCGGGCACCGGCTCTCGCGGAGCAGCGAGATCTTCGCCGGCACGCGGTAGGCGACGACGTTCAGGAACGACCCGATGAGGAGGCCGAGGATCCCCGCGATGACGACGAGGAAGATGGTGAACCCGGTCATGCCGCTATCGTTCTGTCTGGTAGGCGCGGTTGTCGAGTCGGGTCACCGTGTTGGTCGGGTCGAAGATGCCCCCGCTGCCCTTGACCCCGCAACTCAGCTTCCCGATCTGCGGCTTCCACTCCATCGGAGTACAGGTGAACGTACCGCCATTGAGATGGATGCCGAGGTTCCCCATATACAGCTGGCCCGTCATCGTGAGTGACATCGAGTTGCTGATGCCGCAGGCGCTGTAGACCATGGTCCGAACCCCGATCGTCGCCGTGGCCGCGAACTTGTCGGATCCGGTCGAGCAGGTCGGCTTGTTGTCGCTTCCGTTGGAATCCGCGTGGACGATGAACAGCTGAGGGTCACCGGCTGCCTTGGTGATGGTGCCTGTCAGATTGAGGTCCATGCCCTTGCTGGCGGGGACGTAAAGGATGGCGTCACGAGCGAGACCCAAGTTGCCGGGCGCGACCGTGATTTCATTGGGATTTCCGCCCGTGCAACCCGTCATATCGATGAACGCACGCGTGCCGGGCACGGTGAGGACGGTCTGCAGTTCCGTTTCTGTGCAGAGGCCGGTGTACATCGTGGTGTCGGTGCTCCACGGCACGGTGCTGGTCAGCTCGATCCACGCGGTGGCATCGAAGACCTGGGCCAGAGTGGGGCTGACCGTCGGCGCGGCCTGATTCTCCAGTGTCGGGACCGCCGAACCGTCCGTTCGCTTCCACTTGGACGGATCATGGTCGACCATCGTGGCGGCCGTCTTGAAGGAGCCATTGACCACGCCCGAGCCGTTCTTGGTGGAGATGGTGCCCTTGGCGTAGACGTCGCCACCGATCTTCACGTCATTGGCGGTAAGCGCGATGGATCCCTGCAGCGACATCAGGTCGCCACCGACTTGCAGCTTGTGATTCTTCGTGTCGATCAGATCGCGAGTGTAGACACTCCCGGTGATCACGCAGTCCTTCGTGATCACCAGGCCGCCCTTCAGCACCCACAAGTCGCCCTGGATGGACACCCCATCAGCGTTGTTGCACTCGTAGTCGCCGTCATCGCGAATCACGAGGTCGCCCTGATACGTGGATTTGGTGGCCGTGAACTCGCCCTCGAAGAAGGCGAGCGTCCCTGCGGGCTGAGTCGCGGGGCCGTGATACCACGGGTACACCGCGTCGATGGTCGTCTGGGCGCCATTCGCGCCGGTTCCCGTCGACCGAATCACCACCCACTTCGTGATCGGCGACGGGCACGTGGAAGTCACGCCAGCAGCGTCAGCCCCATCGGGCCGCGCAGTGTCAGCCGTCGACGAGATCGTGTAGGAGTACTTGGGTGACGCGCCCGCCACCGAGTTGCCCGTCATCGCGACAGCGCCGCAGTCCAGCCCTGTCGCGGTGATCGATGCCTTCAACGATGCGACCGCTACATCCCGCCCAGATTCGGCCGCGATGAACGCTTCGGTGCGGTCCTTGTTAGTGACGTTCGACCCGATTGTGAAGACCACGGATGCCGCAATCGTCGCGGCGATGATGAAGCCTACAAACATCACCACCAGAACTGTCACGAGCACGGCACCGCTGTCGTCGCGAATCGGCGAGACGCGGCGAACTTCATTTGCTACCAACATCCACCGCTTCCCGTCTCCTGCACCGATCGAGGAGCTACGTCTCCGGAGAAGGCCACGGGTGCCGCCTCGGTGGTGATCTTGAAGGTGTATGAAAGTGACCCTTCGGGTGTTCGCACAAAATACGGCGTCCCACCCTGCGCGTTGATGCCCGGCTGCCATGATGGCCACGCGGTGTTCGATGTAGTCAACGTGACGGAATTCCATGTGAACTGCGCTGCCGCATCGGTGATGCGGAACCCTTGACACTTCTTGTCACCGCTAAGCGAGGTCCGAACACGAAGTACCGTGCCACTCTCGGTTACCTCAAAGAACAGTGCGTTTCTCATCGCGCGCTCGATGGTCGATGACACAAGCTGGCCGCGGTTGGTCGCCTGCGTAACGGTAGTCACCTGCTCCTGCGCTTGCCAGGAGTTGGCGAGGACGGTGGCGATTGCGACGATCACGATGACGCTGACCAGGACCGAGACGATGAGCTCGACAAAGCTAAGACCTTCGTCGTTCTTGCATGCTGCGTGCATCATGGGACGAAAATCAGGGCGGTGGTCGATGCTAGAACCCGCCCATCGCCGACAACCTCAACGGATAGAGTCGCAGTCGAGCCAGGTGCGCAGCCGCTGACCGTGGTGGTCGAGGTAGAGAGCGACACGCCGCGACCATCAGTCACCCCGGGAAGCGCCGAGATCGATGCAAGAAACGAACATGTCGGCGTCGCTCGGGCATCATCGACTATGGAGTTCATATATCGCGTTGCGGTGGCAGTGGAAGCTTGCTGCGACGAAAGTACGATTCCCTGCCAAAGCGCGGGAAGAATCGCAACCGCGACGACGCCTAAGAGGAACATCGCAATGATCACCTCAACCAGGCTGAATCCGGCAGCCCGAATGTCAAGATCTCGCATTTCCACCTCTCCAAGCTGCAGATTTCCCACCGCGTGATGGTGCCGCTTGGGGCCGGGAGTTTCCTCCCGGCCCCAGAAGCGCATTCGTTAGCAGCCGGGTCCCGCCTTGACGGGCGTACCCGAGCTTCCGATGCCAGAGGTGATCTGAGTGCTGTAAGCGGTCGCGCAGACGTCCTCGACCGCTACCGAAGTGGTAGCAGGTTGCCCGCCCACGACCAGTGTTGCGTCGTTCGTGGTGTATGCCTTGACCTCTGCCGGGTTGGAGGCGAGCCCGGCCGTCCACTGCGTTGCGGCGTTGGCAGCCGCCGCCTTGACCGCGTTCAAGCGAGCCGTCGCCTGAATGTTCGCGACAATCGGGATGGCTACGGCGACGAGGATCCCGAGGATCACAACGACGACGATGAGCTCAATGAGCGAGAAGCCACCTTCGCGGCCCTCTTCCTCGCGGCGAGCCTTCTCCGCCGCAAGATAGTTGTTAAATGTTGCACGCATGGCGCGTCTCTCCCCAGTGTGAGTTGACAGGTCAGCTCTAACCGACCGGAGCGCGCCAAATTGCGCCCGGTCTCAAACACCCCAGTAACACATCCCAGACTCTGTTAGAGCTGGGTTTGAGACACACGCGCAAAGCGTGAATCCCCTCCCGCCATAGACGCTGTCATCCGCGGGGTTGTATGTCAACGCAAGCACATGCCGTGTTCGCCTAAGAAAGCCTCAGGCATGGGTGGCACAGCCTTGCGGCCGGCCGGCGTCGTCCCGCTACTCTGTGCACATTGGGGAGACAGCGGGCTGCGGCATCCGGAGTCCGCGCGAGGGACAGGGATGTCCGATGGCGCATCCGCGCGTGCACGGTCCTGGGGCGATCCGATGACCGACGACGCGTACCCCAACGCGTTTGCGCCGCCGCCGGGCTGGCTACACGATCCGTCAACGGCGCAGACGCGCTGGTGGGATGGCTCCCGGTGGACCGATCACGTTCTGCCACCCCGACCGGGCTACGGCGCCGTGTTCGAATTGATCCCCGGCTGGGTCGAACGCTCACCTCGAAGAACGGGCCGGCGAAGGCCTCGCTCATTCTGGTCCTCGTGCAACTGCTCGGCGGTCTCACCGTGATCGCGATCGGGCTCGCGGCCGGCCGCAAGTGCTTCAGTACCTCTGGCTGTTCAGCATCCTGTCGCTGCTCGGCTTCCTCATGACGATCGCCGCGTTGTGCTCGCGATCGTCGGCACCGTGATCGCCGTGCGCAGGCCGACACGCAAGCGAGAGGCGGTGTTCGCGCTCGTGCTCACGTCGCTCGCGGTCTTGTGGCTGATCGCGAGGGCCGCCGCGTCCATCGCGACCTGCGGCGCGATCTGACGCGTCCACACCTTCTCCGTGCCGGGCAGGCACGCGTACTTGCACGCGCGCCGGTCACCGTTGATCTGATCGAATGTCGGAGGCTCCGGCTAGCTTTGACATGTGAGCATTTCATCGAACGACACCCTGCAGGAGCCGTGGATCTACGACGATCCAGAGCGGTTCCTCGCGCCGGGCGACGTGCTCGAGCCGGGCGAGCTGCCACCGCCGTTCGATCTCGCTGACATCGAGGCCAGCGGCGACGCTCACAGCGCCGCGATGAACGAACTCGAGGGCATCAATGCGCGAGCGCGAGTGCTGATCGCCGACGAGTATGCGGGCATCGCGAGTGTGCTGAGGGATGCTGCAGCCTGCCCTGACCCGTGGGTCGGCCCGGATCCGACACTCGATGCTGCCTGGCTCGATCCGCAGGGTCGATCGGTGGCAGCCGTCCGCGCGGAGCGGCGGAACATCGCCGTACGGGCGGCAGCGCTGGAACTCTCCGTGCGACTGGGGATGTCGGAGAACACGGTGCGCACCCGTGCCACCCAGGCCGACACCCTGCGCGAGCGGTGCCCGAAGATCTGGAACGCGTTCAGGTCCGGACGAGTCAACGAACGGAACGCGTCGACAGCGGCACAGCAAGCCGCGACCCTTCCCGCCCGCGCAACGGACGCCTGGGCGAAGTTCGACGAACTTCTCACGGGATCCGCGCAGACGCTCGCGCCAGGGAAGTTCCGTGTGCGGGCGAGGGTCGTGCGCGAACGCGTGCATCCCGAGCACATCGACGAGCGGCACAATCGCGCGAACGAGGAGCGAAACGTCTGGTTCCAGCCCGAGGCCGACGGAATGGCCTCCTTCACCGTGCTGGCGACCGCTGACAAGGTGATCGCCGTGCAACGTTATGCGGACGCGTATGCGCGGCAGCTTCGGGGGCAGGAAGGCGACGAGCGCACGCTCGCCCAACTTCGCACCGACATCGTGCTGGACCTCATCGCCCGAGGCAGCACCACCGAGACCGGCACCTGGAGTGCGCGAGCGTCCGTCGCGGTGACGGTGCCGGTCATGACGCTTCTCGAACGCGACGACGAACCTGCCACGCTCGATGGCTACGGTCCGATCGACACCGAGACCGCTCGCCGGCTTGCGGGTGACGCGCCCAGTTGGGTCCGGATTCTCACCCACCCCGTCACGGGCACCGTTCTCGACGTCGACCGCACCACGTATCGCGTTCCGAAGGCCCTGCGAAGGTGGCTCGAGGTGCGCGACCAGGTCTGCACCGGCCCCGGATGCATGCGATCCGCTCGGGACTGCGATGTCGACCACCGGCTCGACTGGCAGTACGGGGGAAAGACCTCCGACACCAATCTGGGTCCGCTCTGCGAACCACACCACGTACTCAAGACCAAGAGCAAATGGGCGCTCTACCGCGATGAGTTCACCGGCGCGAGATGGTGGGTGACACCGACGTCCTTGACCGTGCCGGTGGAACCGCCTCCCTTCTGACCTTTCCTCCGCTTGCGACCAACACCCGCTGCCGGGACGCAGAGCCGCGCCCCGACGATCTGTGCTTCCCGCTTGTTCAGCTCAGGATCGCGAGCGCCTGCTGCGTCGCAACGATCACCAGCCACGCCACCAGCACGATCGACACCGCAACGGCAATCCCCGACAGCAGCTTGCTCGTCCGACGCTGCGTCGCGACGATCAGGCCGCCGATCGCGAGGAAGAACGCACCCGCCGCGAAGGCCACGCTGGCCAGGCAGACCATTCCCGCGAACGTCTCATTCCAACCGCCCAGCCAGAACACGACGGCCAGCCCGCCGAGCGCGGCGACCACGATGAGCGCGATCGACGCGCGCGCCGGGATGTTCGCCGGACTCGCCTCTGGAAGCGGCGGCCGCATCTCCCCCACATACGAACTCGATACCGGCTGATAGACGATCGGCGTCGGCAGCCGATCGTCGCCCGGCGCGGGGCGCCGAGGCGTGATCTGGTCGGGGAAGCTCTCGCCCTTCGCATCCCGAGAACCGTTCGTCGCGACCTCGCCAAGCGCCGACGCACGCGGAACCGAAGCGATCGGCGGCGTCGGTGCAGGCGCAGAGGTTTCGGGCTCGGGCGCCGTCGACGGCTGATCAGCGGATGCCTCGTCCCGCTCCGCCGCGGGCGCAGCCAGTTCGGGCCCGGGCGCAGTCGACGACTGGTCAGCGGATGCCTCGTCCCGCTTCGCCGCGGGCTCGGCCAGCGAAGACGGAGCCGGCCACACCGCGGCGGCGTGCGCATCCACGGCCGCACCGGCGACTGCCGCGGGCGCCTCGCCCACGGTGTCCACCTGCGGCGGCTCGAGCGACTCCTCGCCCAGGGATGACGGGGCCGGCCAGACCGCCGGCGCGTGCGGCTCCTCGCCGAGCGAATGCGCTGGAGTCGCCCTCCCCGCACCGGGAACGGCCGACGGATCCCCAGGCGCCGCACCCGCACCCGCACCCGCACCCGCAGCATCCGACTCTGCTGCCCGCCGCGCCCGCAGCTGCGCCCGGCTCACCGGCCCGCCCGGCGTCGCGCCGGAACCACCCGCAAGGTCCGTCGCATCCGTGGCGGCAGCATCCGTCGTCACCGGACGATAGTCCTCCGTCCAGGCAGCGCCGTTCCACCACCGCAGGCGGTCAGCACTCGAAGCGTCTTCATACCAACCGGGCGGCGGTCCCCCCTGAGACCCGTCCGTCATCATGCTCCCCAGCAGAATGATTCCCCAGCGCAAACATACCGGAGCGAAGGAATCCAGAGCACCATGCGCTCAGCCGTCGAGCACCTCGATTCTCACGGTCACGGGTCCGCCGTCGACCAGGTCCTCGGCATCGCGCACGGCCTTCTTCAGCGGCAGCACATACGAACCCGTGTCTGACGAGGGGAAGATCGAAGTCGTCCATTCCGTGCTGCCGATGAGCGCACGTACCCGCACGGCGCCGAAGCCGCGGTAGGGGCGCGGGATCTCACGGATCTCCTCGCTCAACTCGGGCGGCACCGACGTGAAGAACCAGGCCGAATCCTCGCGCGCATCCCAGCGGAAGACGTCTCCGTCGAACTCGATGATCACGCCAATGAGGGTAGCGAGCGGGTCCGACGCTCGTCCCTACAGGTGCTCGCCCGGGGCCCCGCCGTGACGATCCACCAGGCGCTGCAGACAGCTCGACCACCCGTCGATGTGGTTGTCGCGCTCCTCCGAGGTGGCGAAGCCGGAGTGCCGCACGATGACGCGGGTCGCAGCATCCGCCGCGGACTGCAGCTCGATCTCGACGTCGGTGGTGTGCTCCTCCCCCGCCCATCGCCACCCGAGCCTCAGCGCACGCGGCGCTTCGAACGTGAGCACCGTGCCCTCGACCGCCATGTCGACGGGCACCGACCGCACCTCCCAGCGACCGAGCTCTCGCAGCTCGACGACCGCCGTCGTCTCGAAGCGCGGCGGCCAGAACCACTCCGACAGGCGGCCCGCGACCGTGAATTCCCGCCATGTGATATCGACGGATGCCGCGACCAGCGCCTCTTCGGTGAGCTCATGCATGCTGACACCGTACGCCGACCCTCCCCCATAGGATCGTGCGCATGCCGAACCCGCGACCTCGCGCTCCCCTCGCCACGCCGGAGCGACCCGGTCGCGACCTCTCGAAGCCACTGCCGGCGGCGCTCAGCTGGATCACGCTGATCGCCTTCTCGGCCTCGTTGACCGGCGCGTACTTCGCCCTCGGGCTCGCGTGGTGGGTGCCGGCGCTCTACGGGGCGGCAAGCGTCGTGGCGTTCGCCGCCTACGGCATCGACAAGGTGGCCGCGCGCCGCCAGGCTAACCGGATCTCAGAGCAGACCCTGCTCGTCCTCGGGCTCGTCGGCGGCTGGCCCGGGGCCCTGGTCGCGCAGCAGGTCTTTCGCCACAAGACCCGCAAGCGCTCGTTCCGCCGCGCGTTCTGGGGCACCGTCGGGGTCAACATCCTGGCGCTGGCGGCGTACGTCTCCCTCACCGCGCCCGTGCTGGGGACCTGAGCCCGACCGTCAGCGGCCGTACTCGGGCGCCCAGTCGTCGCTGTCGGGCATCCACTCGCCCGAGGCGGACGCAACGCGCGACGGCTCCGCCCGACGCCACCTGGCACCCTCGGGCCAGCTCGCCGCGAACGTCGACGCGACCCGGAACACCCGGCGCGACAGGCCCGAAAGGGTCTGCACCGGGCGTGCCGACACGGGCATGCGCAGCTGCGGGTCGTAGCGGACGCCGTCGGACGAGCGCAGCCGGATCGTCAGGTCGAGGTCGTCGTGGATGCGCGCGTTGCCGCGGTCGACCTGATCGCGCACCCGTTCCCACACCCTCGTTCGCATCGCGAAGTTGGACCCGAACACGAGCGGAATGCCCAGCCACTTCTTGATCCAGTAGTGCCCGCCGCCGATGTACCAGCGCTCGCCGAGGTAGTTCTGAACGGGCGTGCCGCCGTAGAACTCAGCGCCGCCGGTCAGCACGCCGAGCGTCGGATCCGAGACGAAGGCGCGGACGAGGCGCGCGATCCAGTCCGGGTGCGGCCGGGAGTCCGCGTCCAGGCGCGCGATGAGGTCGGCCTGCTCGAGCGCGGCATCGTAGCCGCGCGCTGCGGCCGGCCAGATGCCGATCGACGGCTCATATGCCACGACGGCGTCATGGGCGCGGGCGACGGCGGCGGAGGCATCCGTGCTGGCGTTGTCGACGACGATCACGACGTCGGGCTGATGCGTCTGCGCCGCGAGTGCGGTCAGGCACGCGTCGAGATAACCCGCGTCATTCCGGCACGGAATGACCACGGCGACGCGAGGGGCGAGGGGCACAAGCGACACCATACTCCCGGCGTGTCGGACGCCGGCGATACCCTGCCGACATGGACGGACTGCGTTTCGCTCCTGCCAATGAGGCCTCGTGGGACGATCTGCAGGCCATCCTCACCGGCGCCGCAGGGCGGTGCCAGTGCCAGCGACAGCGCCTGGGCGACCACGACTGGTGGTACATGCCCGAAGCGGAACGCGCCGCCATCCTCCGCGCCGAGACGCACTGCGACGACCCGCGCGCCACGGAGACGATCGGCATCGTCGCCTACCAGGACGACGAGCCGGTGGCGTGGTGCGCGGTCGACCGGCGCGGAGTCTACGGACGCGTGCGAGGCTCGCCTGTCCCATGGCAGGGGCGCGACGAAGACCCCGACGACGAGTCGATCTGGGCGATCGCGTGCGTCGTCGTGCGCAAAGGCCATCGCGGTCAGGGACTCACGTACCCGCTCATCGCGGCGGCGGCCGAGCACGCCCGTGCGCGCGGCGCGTCGGCGGTCGAGGGGTATCCGATGCTGACCGGCGGCGGGAAGGTCATCTGGGACGAACTGAGCGTCGGGCCGGTCGGCCCGTTCCTCGCAGCGGGGTTCAGCGAGGTCACTCATCCGACGAAGCGACGTCTCGTCATGCGGCTCGACTTCTGAAACGAATCAGCGGGCGTCACCGAAAACTCCCTCTTGAGACCGCTCCCACGGTTGGTTACAGTCCGGTAAGTAAGCGGCAGTTCCGCCGCTCCCCACCTCAACGGAGAGGACTTTCCATGCCCGCCCCCGTTTCCCCTACCGCAGTGCCGCGCGCCCGATCAGGCCGACGTGCCCGGGCGGTGCGCATCGGCACCGTGGTGACCAGCACCGCGCTCGTCGCGAGCGCCCTGCTGGCAACGCCCGCAGTCGCCGCGCCACCGCGTGCCGTCGACCCCTTCAACCCGGACTTCGGCCCCCACGTCACGATCTACTCCCCCGACACCCCGGTCGCCGAGATCCAGGCGGACCTCGATGCGCTGCATGCCCAGCAGGTCGACGCCGAGATGAGCACCGCCCGGCAGGCGGTCTACTTCCTGCCCGGTCAGTACGGCTCGACGGCTGATCCGCTGCAGGTCAAGGTCGGCTACTACACCGAGGTCGCGGGCCTCGGCGCGTCGCCCGAGGACGTCACCGTCCACGGCGCGGTGGAGGTCTACAACCGCTGCCTGGCCGACGGCGGCACCGGCAACTGCCTCGCGCTCGTGAACTTCTGGCGCACGATCTCGAACCTGTCGATCGACATCGACAAGGCGGGCCAGGACGGCTGCCGTGCGAGCGCGGAGTTCTGGGCCGTCTCGCAGGCGGTGTCGATGCGACGCCTCGACATCTCGGGCGGCAACCTGTCGCTCATGGACTACTGCACCGCCGGACCGCAGTACGCCAGCGGAGGGTTCATCGCCGACTCGCGTCTTCCGTACGTCATCAACGGCTCCCAGCAGCAGTGGCTGATCCGCAACAGCGAGGTCGCCGGCTGGTCGAACGCCGTCTGGAACCAGGTCTTCTCGGGCGTCGTGGGCGCACCGGACGACGCCGGCTTCCCCGACCCGCCGTACACGACGATCGACGAGACGCCGCTCAGCCGCGAGAAGCCCTACCTCTACGTCGACGACGAGGGCCGCTACAACGTCCGCGTGCCCGCCGCGCAGCGCGACACGAGCGGGATCAGCTGGGGCGCGGGTGAGACCGCAGGGCGCAGCATCCCGATCACCGACTTCTACATCGCGACCCCGTCGGACTCGGTGAAGGACATCAACAACGCCCTCGCGCGCGGCCGGCTCCTCATCCTCACGCCGGGCATCTATGACGTCGCCCAGTCGATCGAGGTGAAGCGCGCGAACACCGTCGTCCTCGGCCTCGGACACGCGACGCTCACCGCGGTGAACGGCGCGGTGCCGCTCGAGGTGAAGGATGCCGAGGGCATCGTCGTCGCGGGCGTCACGATCGACGCGGGCGAGACCCTCTCGCCGGTACTGCTGCGCGTGGGCGCAGCGGACAGCGACAAGGTGCTCGACCCGGCCGACCCGATCACACTTAGCGACGTGTACTTCCGCGTCGGCGGCCCGCACATCGGCAAGACCACGACCGCGCTCGAGGTCAACGCCGACGACGTGCTCATCGACCACACCTGGGTGTGGCGCGGCGACCACGGCGTCGAGGGCTTCGACCCCGCGGACGGCGTCAACGGCGACAACGAGCGCTGGGCGACCAACACCGGCACCAACGGCGTCATCGTGAACGGCGACGACGTGACCGCGACGGGCCTGTTCGTCGAGCACTTCCAGACGTACAACACGCTCTGGAACGGCGAGAACGGCCGGGTCATCCTGTATCAGAACGAGCTGCCCTACGACCCGCCGACCCAGGCGGACTGGACCCAGCCCGACGGCACGCTCGGCTACCCCGGCTACAAGGTGGGCGACCACGTGAAGAGCCACGAGCTCGACGGCGCCGGCGTGTACGTGTTCAACCAGAACAACCCGTCGATCATCACGGCGAACGGGTTCGAGGTGCCTGAGACGCCGGGCGTCAGGCTGCACCACATCATGACGGTGAACCTGTCGGCCGGCACGGTCCAGCACGTCGTGAACGGCGTCGGCGGCCAGGCCGACAGCACCAACATCGGAACCCCGCAGTTCGTGGTGGACTACCCCACCCCGTAAGACCCCCCGGAAGCGGATGCCTCGGCCCGGCGATCGCGCCGGGTCGAGGCATCCGTGATTCAGAGCAGCGAGCTCACCAGAGCGGGTGGATCACCGCGCGGAGGTCGCGGTCGTAGACGTCGTGCACGGCCCGGTCGAACGCCGCCAGGTCGAAGCCGCCCTTGTCGACGGCATCGTCGAGCAGGGCGGCAGCGGCGGCGTTGGAGCGGGCCTGCGACACGTTGCGGGCACCGGGGATGACGCTCGTGACACCCGGGCGGGAGGCGATCCAGGCGAGCGTGGCCGCAGGCAGCGATACACCGGCGGGCAGGGCTTCGGAGAGCTCGTCCGCGGCGCGGATGCCGGTCTCGAAGTCGACGCCCGAGAACGTCTCGCCCCGGTCGAACGCCTCGCCGTGGCGGTTGTACGTGCGGTGGTCGTCGGCGGCGAACGTCGTCTGCGCGGTGTACTTGCCCGACAGCAGGCCCGACGCGAGAGGCACGCGCGCGAAGATCGCGACACCGGCCGCCTCGGCGGCCGGCAGAACGTCGTCGAGCGGCTTGAGGCGGAAGGGATTGAAGATGATCTGCACGTTGGTCACGTTCGGGCGGGCGATCGCGGCGAGTGCCTGCGCCGTCGTCTCGACCGAGACGCCGTAGGCCGCGATCGCCCCGTCGGCGACGAGCGCGTCGAGGGCGTCGTACGTGGCGTCGTCCTCGATGACCGCGGTCGGCGGGCAGTGCAGCTGCACGAGGTCGAGCGTGTCGACGCCCAGGTTCGCCCGGGACCGCTCGGTCCACGCGCGGAAGTTCTCGGGTGTGTAGTTCTCGGGTTCCTGCGCGAGGCGCCGCCCCATCTTCGTCGCGACAGTGATGCCGTGGCCGGGCCTGGCGGCGAGGAACCGGCCGATGAGGGACTCGCTCCGCCCGTCGCCGTAGACATCGGCGGTGTCGAAGAGGGTGACGCCTTCGTCGACGGATGCTGCGAGCACCGCGGTCGCGTCCTCCTCCGTCACCGCGCCCCAGTCGGCGCCGAGCTGCCAGGTTCCGAGGCCGATCGCCGAGACCGAGCGTCCGGTCCGGCCGAGTGCGCGCTGCTGCATGAGGATCCTCCGCATCGAGGGGTGGGGTCGGGTTCCAGCATCCCACGGATGCCCTAACCCCGACGCGGGTCAGGACGCAAGGCCGATAGAACGGCACGGGGCGACGTCTATGGTGGCTGGCGGACCGAGGAGGTGCCGATGAGCTCGCAGGAGACCCCGCCCCTTTCCCGCGCCGTCTCGTACACAGCGCGACTCGCCCAGCAGCCGAGGCTGCTGCTGGCCGTCAAGACGTCGCTCGCGGCTGTGCTGGCGTGGTACCTCGCGCCACTCATCCCCTTCCTCGACGACCAGTACTCGTACTATGCGCCGCTCGGCGCACTCGTCACGATGTACCCGACCGTCGCGCGCTCGGCCAGGGTCGGCTTTCAGGTGCTGATCGGCCTCGCCGTGGGCATCGTGCTGGGCCTGTCGGGTGTGGCCGCGCTGCGTCTCGGTGTGCCGGGCGGCGTCGTGCTGGGCACGGTGATCGGCGTAGGCGTGCTGCTGGGCGGGATTCGGCTGCTCGGGGACGGCGGGGACTGGGCACCCCTGGCCGCGCTGTTCGTACTTCTCATCGGGGGCGCCACCGACCCCGAGGAGTTCTCGGTCGCATACCTCGGAACGACGGCGTTCGGTGTGATCGTCGGCATCGCCGTCAACCTCATCGTCGTGCCGCCGCTGTACCTGCGCAGGGCGAGCGAACGACTCTCGGCGCTGCGGGACACCGTCACGCGGGTGCTCGACGACGCCGCAGATGCCGTGGCCGAACAGCGCATCCGCGCCGACCGGTTCGAGCCGGCGCTGCGTACCCTCGCCGAGTCCCGCGAGACCGTCACCGCCGAGGTAGACGAAGCAGAGGAGAGCGCTCGCGCGAATCCGCGTCGCCGCCGCCACCACGGCGAGCGCGAGGAGAACTCACGACGCATGGCGGCGCTCGACCGCACCGCCTTCCTCACGCAAGAGCTCATCGACCTTCTGCTGGAGTTGCACGCAGCCGACGACGCCTCGCTCGCGGACGATGTGCGCGACGAGCTCGCCGGCGCGATCAGGAGGACCGCCGACCTCGTCGCGACCCCGCTCGGCGATCCGGATGCGCCGCGGCGCCTGCGGGAGGCGGGCGAAGCGCTCGCGTACTATCAGCGGGCGGTCGGCACGCCGCGGCCGGGAACACGATCCGGCATCGCGACGGGCGCGGCGCTCGAGCTCTGCCTGCGGCGCATCATCGATGTGTCCCGCCCCTTCGTATGACGCGGGCGCCTGGCGCGGTGCGTCACGGGTTGACGATGACCGGGGTTCCCAGCGGGAGTTCGGAGAGCTTCGTGATCGCCGACGGGTCGACGCGGAGGCATCCGTTCGAGATCGGGCCAGACCGGTCGTCGTGGTAGTGGAAGGCCGTGACCGCGACATCCGCTCCCCCGAAGCCGTCCAGAGCAGGCGACTGCACCGACAGATAGACGATGGGGTGGCCACGCGTGTACGCGTATTCGGGCACGACGCGGGTCGTCATGATGAACGCGCGGCCGAGCGGGGTCGGCGTGCGATCGGTGCCCCACGCGAAGTCCGACGCGATGCGCTCGGGCACGCCGGAACGCAGGATGTCGATGGTGCGGCCCGAAATGCTCACGACGACACTGGTGTCGGTCGGTGCCAGATCGACGTCGCTCTTGCGCATCCACCCCGTCGTCTGCGCTGGATTGCCCTGCGAAGGCACCGCCTGGCGCCCCGTGAGCAGCACCTTGACCCAGTTCTCCTGCTCCTCGACCACGGGGACCGAAGTGCCGTCGTACGAGTACTCGCGCGGAAGGTAGGCAACCGGCTCGGACGTGGGATCGGCCCAGACGGGGGCGCCGATCCCCTTCGCGACCGCGCGCACGGGGAGCGGGGCGGTGAAGGCCGCGTCATCGACCGGAAGCGCGGCGATGACCGCGAAGACGTTGACCTGCGGGAGGGCCGAGACGTCGTACGACGCGGTGTTGGCAGCGAAACCCGCTGGGGTCGGGGTGGGTGTCGGCGTCGGAGTGGGGGTGGGCGTCGGCCTTGCTGCGGCTGCGGCGGTCGCCGTGGTGGTCGGCCCCGGCGTGGGGTCCTCCGACGGCGGCCGCAGCAGCAGAGCAGCGGCGACTCCGGCGGCGAGGATGATCGCGGCGAGAGCGATGAGGGCCCAGACCCACAGTCGTCGCCTCGACGGCAGGCGCTCGTCACTCGGCGGCACGGCAGGCTCGTCCGCCGCCGGCCCGTCGGTCTCGGCATCCCCCATTTCCCCATCGTCGGTGTCGATGACGGATGCCGCAACCCGCCGCCGCTCGTTAACCTGGGCCCGTGAGCAGTCAGGGTGCCCCGGAGCGGCCGATACAGGTTCTCGGGATCATCGGCGCCGGGCGCGTGGGCCAGGTTCTCGCACGGCTGGCGCGCGCGGCCGGCTACCGGGTGCTCATCGCCGGATCGGGCGACCCGGCGCGCATCGCGGGGACGATCGAGGCCGTGGCTCCAGGCGCGGTCGCGGCCGAGGCATCCGTCGTCGCACGCGACGCTGACGCGATCGTGCTCGCCCTGCCGCTCCCCCAGCTCCACACGCTGCCGTCGGAGGCGCTGCGGGGGAAGCTCGTGATCGACGCCATGAACTACTGGTGGGAGGTGGACGGACTGCGGGCCGACTTCGGCGACCTGCGCACGACGACGAGCGAGACGGTGCAGCGGTTCCTGCCTGACTCGCGGATCGTCAAGGCGTTCAACCACATGGGCTACCGCGACCTCGACGAACAGGCCCGTCCGGCGGGGACGGCGGGGCGCAAGGCGATCGCGGTGGCCGGCGACTCGGCGGCGGAGGTCGACGTCGTGATGCGACTCGTCGACGATCTGGGCTTCGACCCGGTCTTCGCGGGGCCGCTGTCGGCGGGGGTCATGCTCGAGCCCGGTGCCGAGGCGTTCGGCGCCGACGTCGATGCGGATCGACTGCGGGAGATGCTCGCGCGGTTCCCCACCTCGCAGCGCGGGATCGTGGTGGCCCGCGCGCGGGGCCGGGCCGCGCGGTGACCCGGGCGGTGAGCGAGCAGGCGACCATCGCGTCGAAACCCCTCAGCGCGGTGTCGACACCTTTCCGAGCAGCACATCGACGGCCGTCGCGAGGATGATCGTCGCGACGTAGACCACGAGGTCGCGGGCATCGAAGACGGTGCCGAGCACCAGCATCACGGGCGGGAACTGCGCTCCCCACGCCAGCGGGAGGCCGGTCAGCTGGAACAGCTCGACGCCGACGCACCACGCGGCGGCGATCGCGCCCGCAGCGATCGCGGTCAGGCGCGGCGCGAGCAGCACCACTGCGACGTATGCCGCCACGGCGTAGAGCGCGTCGCCGGCGATGTCGGTCGCAGCCGTATCCGGCAGCAGCGCGTACACGACCAGCCCGGCGGCGACCGTGGCGGCCAGCAGCACCGCCGCCACGGTCCGCCGTCTGCGCGTGAGCCCCATGTGCCCAGTCTCGCGCACCCGGGGACGCAGCCCCGCCGGAGACGTCAGATGCGAGCGTGACCCGCCGGCTCGAGGTGGAAGTCGTTCGACGGCGATCCGTCGGGGCGAGGGGTCTCCTGGAAGACGAACTCCAGCCCCCGCTCGTCGAACGCGCGGAACCACTCGTCCCAGCTGACCTGTCGCAGATCTTCGAGGTCGTTGCCGAAGTCGAAGTCCAGCCGGAGCTCCCCGACGTTTCCGCCGTGCTCAGTGCCCTCGACGGTCGCCGGCATCGCGTGGCGATCCGCGGCCCACTGGCGGATCACGTCGTGATCGGTCGTCGCGGTGTGCGCGGCGGGCTCGTGCGCAGCTGCCTCGCTCGACTCACCCGCGTCGTACCGCGCTGCGTCCGTGCGGGCAGCCGCTTCGCGATCGGCGTTCTCCCGCGACATGTCGGTCTGGGCATAGTTCTGCCGAGCGTCGGCCTGCGTGCCGGCTCGGGGATCCGCCGCCTCCCGCTCGCGCTGCTCACGGCGTGTGGCCCCGATCGGCTCCTCGGCGCGCGCGTTCTGCTCCGGGGTGTCCATGCGGTCTGTGTGGTCGTTCATGACCATCCTCCTTCTGGGGTCCTTCCAGCCTGCGGCGGGCAGAACGCCTCGTGGAGGGGCTTGTCACCACGCAACGTGCGCGCTAGCACTCACTTCCGGGCGGCCTCGATCCGCGCGGCCATGAGGGTGACGAGCTCGTACACGACGTGGCTCGCCGCGATGCCGGTGAGCTGTGCGTGGTCGTACGCGGGCGACACCTCGACGACGTCCGCGCCCACGACGTTCATGTCGCTCAGGGCACGCAGCATCCGGAGCAGCTCCCTGCTCGTCATGCCGCCGGCCTCAGGGGTGCCGGTGCCCGGTGCGTGCGCGGGGTCGAGCACGTCGATGTCGATGGAGATGTACAGCGGCGTGTCGCCCACGCGGCGACGCACCCGCTCGATCGCCGCCTCGATGCCGCGCTCCTCGATGTCGACGCTCGACACGATCGAGAAGCCGAGGCGCGCGTCGTCGTCGAGGTCCTGCTTGGAGTACAGCGGACCGCGAGTGCCGACGTGGCAGCTCGCAGTGAGGTCGATGAGCCCCTCCTCGCTCGCGCGGCGGAACGGTGTGCCGTGCGTGATCGGGGCGCCGAAGTAGGTGTCCCACGTGTCGAGGTGGGCGTCGAAGTGCAGCACCGCGACCGGGCCGTGTTTCTTGTTCACCGCGCGCAGGAGCGGCAGCGCGATGGTGTGGTCGCCGCCGACGGTGACGATGCGGTCGACCCGCTCGCCGAGCGCCGCGGCAGCCGTCTCGATGTCGGCGACGGCCTCGCCGATGTCGAAGGGGTTCGCGGGGATGTCGCCCGCATCCACCACCTGAGCCGCCGCGAACGGCGAGACATCCTGGGCGGGGTTGTACGGACGCAGCAGCCGCGACGACTCGCGCACGTGCGAAGGACCGAAGCGAGCGCCGGGCCGGTAGCTCACGCCGGCGTCGAACGGTATCCCCACGATCGCGATGTCGGCCCGCGGCACCTCCTCGATGCGCGGCAGCCGTGCGAACGTGGCGATGCCGGCGTAGCGCGGGTGGACGGAGGCGTCGACGGGGCCGACGGGCTCGTGGTTCTCGGTCATGACTCATCTCTCGGGGTGGAGGCTTCGGTCTCGGGATGCCGCGCCCGGGCGTCTTGCGGAATGTGCACGAGCTGCACGCCGCCGGCGGAGACCGCCTCGGTCAGTGCGCGCGCGATGTCGTCGGGCGTCTGGGCGCGCCGACCGGTCGCACCGAACGCGTTCGCGAGGGCGACCCAGTCGGGCTGCACGAGGTCGACACCGACGGGGCGGATCCCGCGATCCACCTCGTTCTGCTTGATCTCGGCGTATCCGCCGTTGTCGACGCAGACGACGGTGAGGTCGAGTCGCTGCTCGAGGGCGGTCGCGAGCTCGTTGACGCAGAACATGAGCGCTCCGTCGCCGACGACGGCGACGACGGGCCGGCCGCCCTCGGCGGGCTGCGCGACGCGGGCGCCGATCGCGGCGGGAAGGCCGTAGCCGAGCGTGGCGTACGTCGGGGTGTAGAGGAGGGAGTGCGGGCGGGACTGGCACAGCACGTTGGCGAGCGCCATGTAGATGATCTGCGACGAGTCGCCGGCGACGATCGCGTCGGGCGGGAGGGCAGTCGCGATCGCCTCGGCGAGGGCAACGGTCTCGGGAAGGATCGCGGCGGTCTCCGCGGCGATCGCGGCACGCTCGGCCGTGAGATCACGGGCGCGGCGCGGCTCGTCGGGAAGCGCCGCGAGGAGGCCTTCGACGACGGCGGCGCAGTCCCCCACGATGCCGACGGCTGCGTCGAGGTTCTTGTGCAGCTGCGCGGCGGAGATGTCGACGCGGATGACAGCACCGCGCGCCTCGAGCCGGGGCGCCCACAGCTCGGCCTCGCCGAGCTTGGAGCCGAGCACGAGCAGCACATCGGCGTCCTCGGCGACCCGGCGTGCGGCCTCGAGGCGCAGGTTCGAGCCCAGCGACAGCGGATGGTGCTCGTCGACGGTGGCCTTGCCGTTGAGGGTCGTGACGACCGGCGCACCCAGCCCCTCGGCGAGCGCCGTGATCGCCCGGCCGGCGCGCGTGGCACCGCCCCCGGCGACGATCACTGGTCGCGCAGCATCCATCAGCCGTTCCGCGGCCTCGCGCACGGCCGCCGCCTCTCCGCGAGCAGGCGCGGGAAGCGGACGCGCCTCCCGGTCCGCCGCCGGCACGTCGGCCGGCGCCTCGAGGATGTCCAGCGGGATCTCGATGTGCACCGGCCGCGGACGCCCCGTGCGAAACAGCGAGAACGCGTCGTGCACGGCCTCGACCGCTTCCGTCGCACTCGTCACGCGACGCGACCACTCCGCGATGGCGCCGACCATCGCCGTCGCGTCCTTCGTCTCATGCAGCGTGCCGACGTCGCGGAACTCCGCGCCGATCGCGACGCCGGGCGAGACCACCAGCAGGGGCCGCGACTCGCAGAAGGCGGTGCCGATGGCGCTCATCGCGTTCTGCAGGCCCGGTCCCGACGTCGTGATGACCACCCCGGGCAACCCGGTCTGCCGCGCCCAGCCGTCGGCGCCGTAGCCCGAGCCCTGCTCGTGGCGGTTCGTCACGGCCCGGATGCCGAGCTCGGCCAGCGGCCGGTAGAGCTCGAGGTTGTGCGTGCCCGGGATGCCGAACACCGCAGTCACCCCGTAATTGCGGACGGTCTCGAGGACCGCCCGGCCCGTCGTGTCGGCGTACTGCTCCGCGATGTCGCTCATGTCGTCAGCGCCTCGACACGTGCGGTGACGTACCGGCGCTCGCCGCCGACCCACGTCTCGAGCACCTGGATCTGCGAGATCTCGCTCGCATCCACGCCGAGCGGGTCCGCCCCGAGCACAGCGAAGTCGGCGTACTTGCCGGCTTCGAGCGACCCCAGGTCGTCTTCGCGGCCGAGCGAGACGGCGCCTTCGTACGTGTGGGCCCGGAGCGCGGCGCTCGCCGAAACGCGAAGGCTGTCGGGACCGAGCCTATGCCCGCGCCGCGTCACGCGCGTGACCGCCGTCTGGATCGCCTCGAGCGGAACGGGCTCGGCCACCGGCGCGTCCGAGGAGATCGTGATCGGCACCCCCGCCGCCACGAACTCGCCGAGCGGGTTGAACCGCTCCCCCGGCGTGCCGATCGCCTGCTCGACGCCCTCGCCCCAGTTGAAGTAGTGCTGGGTCTGGTTGACGGGACGGATGCCGGCTGCCGCCATGCGCTGGATCTGCTCCCGTGTCGGCAGTCCGCAGTGCTCGATGCGGTGGCGCGCGTCGTCGTCCGGCCGCTCGGCGAGCGCCGCCTCGATCGCCGACACGACCATGTCGATCGCCGTCGGCGACTGCGCGTGGGTGGCGGTCTGGAGTCCGGCGGCGTGCGCCTTGCGGATGAGCTCGGCGTACTCCGCGGGCTCGTGGTACAGCTGGCCGGTGCGGCACGGGTCGCCGACGTAGCCGTCGGGGAAGTACGCGGTCCAACCGCCGAGCGTGCCGTCCGCGTAGAGCTTTATGCCGGCGAAGCTCAGGTGGGCGTTGCCGAACTGGCCGACGAGCCCCATCTCGAGCGCCTCGTCGAGCAGGTGCGACAGCAGGTACATCGACACCCGCAGCTCCAGGCGCCCGGCTTCGGCGAGCCGCAGGTACATGTCGAACTCGCGGCGCGAGACCTGCGCGTCGCCGATCGTCGTGACTCCCCCGGCGAGGAAGCGCTGGGTCGCGGCATCCAACTGGCGAAGGTGCTCGTCCGGCTCGTCGGCGAGGTGGAAGTTCGGGCCATGGTGGCCGATCTTCACGCCGTGCACGCCCGTGAGCATGTTGCACGCGGCATCCGAGATCTCACCGGTCAGCTCGCCGTCTGCGTCGCGGAAGATCTCGCCGCCCTCGGGGTTCGGGGTGTCGCGGTCGACGCCGTTGAGCGCGAACGTGTACGAATTCACGACCCCGCCATGGCCCGACGCGTTCATGAGGTACACCTCGCGGTCCCGCGCCACCTCGTCGAGTTCGAACCGGGTGGGATGCCGCTGCTCGGTGAGGTTGCGGTGCTCGTAGCCGTACCCCCGCACCGGGCGGCCCGCGGGCAGCTCGGCGGCCGCAGCCTTCAGAAGCTCCACGATCTCGCCGATGCTGCCCGCCTTCTCGGGACCGCAGTCCACCCAGGTCATGAGCTGGCCATACATGAGCGGGTGGGCGTGCGCGTCGACGAAGCCGGGCACGATCACCGCGTCGCCGAGATCGACGACCTCGGGGTCGAGCCGGAGGGCAGCGGCAGCATCCCGGCATTCGTCCGCCGTGCCGATGGCGACGATCCGCCCGCGGTCGGTCAGCATCGCGTCAGCGGTGCTTCCCTGCGCGTCGACGGTGTGGATCCGGGCGGCGATCACCAGACGCGGCGTCTGCTGCGCGGAGCGGTCGAAGGGCGCGAGCTTTCTCATGGCGTCGGATCTCCTCAGGCGGTGCGGGCCGTGGTGGTGTCGGTGCGCGGAGTGAAGGAGTCCGTCACGGGCGCCTCGTCGGAGTGCTGCGGCGCGAGCCACGTGCAGAGGCCGGCGAGCAGGGCCATTCCGACGAACATGAAGATGACCGACCAGACACTGCCCGTCCACCCGATGAGCATGGTCGCGAACCAGGGTGAGAAACCGGCCCAGATCGCAGCTCCCACGCCGTACGACAGGGCGATCGACGTGTAGCGCGCCTGCGGGCGGAACATCTGCGCGAGGATCGCGGCGATCGGCGCATAGGTGGCGCTCATCGCGATGCGCACCAGCGACGCCAGCAGGAAGATGACGGGCTCGACCTTGCCGGGCAGCACCAGCATGAACGGCACGAACGTGAGCACCGAGGTCACGAGGCCGATGTACATGATGTTCTTGCGGCCCCACTTGTCGCCCAGCCACGCGACCGGCAGCGTCACGAGGAACTCGATGAACGAGGCGATCGTCATCGCATCGAGGATGAGCTGGGGGCTCATGCTGATCGGCTCGCCCGTCGCGTACGCCGTGGCGAACGTGGTGGCGAGGTAGTAGCCGCCGGTCGAGATCGGCAGCAGGCCGATGCCGAGAAGGATCGGCTTCCAGTTGACGCGCAGGGCGAACGCGAGCGGCATGGTCTGCTTGCGGCCCTCGACCTTCTGCTCGAAGACGGGCGACTCCTCGACGCGGTACCGCACCCAGAAGCCGACCCCGACGAGCACGATCGACAGCAGGAACGGGATACGCCATCCGCCGTCCATGATGAAGTCCTCGCCGAAGCGCGACATGATCGCGAAGATGCCCGAGGCCAGCAGCGCGCCGGCCGGGTTGCCCAGTTGAGTGAAGCCGCCGTAGAAGGTCTTCTTGCCGGCCGGCGCGTGCTCGACGCTCATCAGCACCGCGCCGCCCCACTCGCCGCCGACCGCGAGGCCCTGCAGGGCGCGCAGCAGGATCAGCAGGATCGGCGCCACGATGCCGATCGCCTCGTAGGTGGGCAGGCACCCGACCAGCACGGTGGACACGCCCATCAGCAGCAGCGTGATGACGAGCGACACGCGACGGCCGAGCTTGTCGCCGATGTGGCCGAAGATGATGCCGCCGAGCGGGCGGACGAGGAAGGCTACCGCGAAGGTCGCGAACGCCGCGGCCGTCTGGGCGAGCGGGTCGCCGCTCGGGAAGAAGAGCGGTCCGAACACGAGGGCGGCGGCTGTCGCGTAGACGTAGAAGTCGTACCACTCGATGGTGGTTCCCACGAAGGCGGCGATGCCGGCGCGCCGCGCCCTGCTGGTGGTGGAAGTCATGACCGCTCCTTTGCGGATGTATCGGGGATGCGATGAAGGCTAGGGACGATGGATGCTTCCGGCAAGGGCATAACTCCAGTTGCAGGCGCCATCCACTAGCTTTCTGTCACCTCACCGAGCAGAATCACGTCCGACGTCTTGTTGGTATGGCTCTAGACTCGGATTCTGCACCCAGCCACGTGCGTTCTCAGGAAAATCGACGAATTCGAGGATCGCGATGGATTTCGACGCCGAGCTCATCCGCGAGCTGCAGGTCGACGGCCGTGCCAGCATCCACACGCTGGCGGGGCGGCTCGGCCAGTCGCGCGCCGCCGTCTCGACACGGCTGAACGCGATGCTGACCGACGGCACGGTGCGGGTCGTCGCGGCGGTCGACCCGGTGTTCCTCGGCCAGCACGTGCTCGCGCACGTGTCGATCCGCACGCAGGGCGGCGTCGAGCCCGTGGCGCAGCACCTGCGAGGCCTGAGTGAGACGGTGCTCGTCTCGGCCGTCGGCGGCGCGTACGACCTGGTGACTGAGGTGCGGCTGGGATCGATGCCGGCGCTGCACGACCTGCTCGCGCAGATCCGGGCGCTTGCCGGTGTGGCCGACATCAACACGCTCATCTACACCGACGTCGTCAAGGGCTTCTTCGTGTCGGACTACCACGGCGACATCACCATCGACGCGATCGACACCGCGCTCATCGAGCAGCTGCAGCGGGACGGCCGCACGAGCTACCGCGCGCTGGGCGAAGCCGTGCGACTCTCCCCCTCGGCCGTGACGACGCGCGTGCAGCGGCTCGTCGACGGCGGAGTGATCAAGATCAGCGCCGTCGAGGCGCGCGGACTGGTACACCGCCAGCTGTCGATGGGCGTCGGCCTCAACCTCGCCGACGCCGACGACCGCGTGACCGAGGCGTTGCGCACCTGGCGGGGCGTGGACTTCGCCGCGCGCACCCTGGGTCGCTTCGATGTGGTCACGACGCTCGTCGAGCCGTCTGCCGGAGCGCTCTACGCGAGCCTCGAACGGATCCGCGCGATCCCGGGCGTCTCGGGCGTCGAGGCATGGTTCCACCTCGCGGTGCTCAAGGAGGATTACGCCCGCACGCTCCGGCCGGCGGGCGGCGGCATCCCGCAGCCGCTGGGGTCGATCACCGGATGAGGGAGCCCCCCGGATCCTCCTCAGGTCGGGCGGCGAGCGCGGCGATCAGAGTGCGCTCGACCATCGCCCGCGGCATGCGCGGGACCTCGGTGGCCAACGTGCCGAACGTCGCCGGGTCCCAGTCGAGCTCGAGAGCCGCGTTGACCGCGAGGAGCACGTCGACGAAGCGCTCGACGCCCCCGAGCGGAAGCATCCCGCTCAGGAGCCTCGCTCCCCGCACGGCGCGCTGCGAGGTGCCGATGAGCTTGACCGCACCGCGGGCGTTGATGCTGAACTCCCCCGGGCAGTACTCGCCAGGCACGTCGCCGACACGGGCGTCCACGCCGAGCCGCCGCATCGCCACGACGAGGGCGTCGCCGATCTCGCGGAAGAACCGCGCCTGGTCGATCGAGCCCTCGTCCTCGCGCGTGATCACGTCGAACACGACGCAGCTCTCGTCGTATGCCACCGCGCGGCCACCCGTCGGGCGGACGGCGGGGGTGAAGCCGCGCCCGATCGCGGCGCGCCGGGCGATCTCGAATCCCGGCATCCTGCTCTCACGGCGGCTCATCGCCACGGTCGGCACCGGCGTGTACACGCGCACCACCCGGCGCTGCGCGATCACGCCGTCGGCGACGGCGCGCAGGAGCTCGACGGATCGCGCGAGGTCGGTCGCAGCATCCGCTCGCTCCTCCTGCCGGATGACGAGCGCCGCTGCGTCGGGCGCGAGCGGATCGAACGGGGTCATGCGCCCACACTCTCACGCGGAACCGACGTTCGGGCGGGCTCACTCCGGGTCGTTGCCGGTGTCCCGCCCGAGCCGGAAGGGCGTCGTGACGCCGGTGTACGCGACGTGGGTCATGAGGCCCTCGGCGGCGTGCGGGAGATTGTGGCAGTGGTCCATCCAGACGCCCGGGTTGTCCGCGACGAACGCGACCTCGAACGACTCGCCATGCGCGACATCCAGGGAGTCCACCCACCACGGGCTGCCCGACGACGGCACGCCGTCTCGCGACAGGACGAGCAGGTGGTGCCCGTGCAGATGCATCGGATGACCCTCGCCGCTGCTGTTGGAGATCGTCATCACGACGACGTCGCCCTCGTCGACCATGTACATCGGCACGCCGGCGCCCAGCCCGCCGTTGATCGTCCACCAGTAGCCCGGGCGTCCGTCGAGGAAGCCGGGGAGGCGGCCGATGTCGTAGGCGAAGCGCCGATCGGCGCTCGCCGGATCGATTCCGGCGGGAGCAGGCTCCCCGTAGGAGAGCAGATCGAGCCGGTCCCTCGGCGCCGGCGCCTCGTCGGCGAGCGCGCCGTTCGGGCCGAGGACGAGAGAGGCGCCGGGCACCTGGACGCGGACCGCGCCGCTGTCGGGGACCCTCACCTCGACGTCCGCGCGACCGCCCGCGGTCACCGGCACGCTCCGATCGGCGACGACGGCCGGACCGACCAGGTCGTGGCCGTCGACCGCCAGCACGCGGAAAGACGAACCCGTCACCATGCGCTCGTCGGCGTCGAGTCTGTGTTGATGAGACGCACCCGGACGACGTCGCCCGGGGCGGCCTCCTGGTGAGACTCGCCGAGCACTCCGTTGATCGTGCGCTGGCCGCCGGGGTAGGTGTGGATCGCTGCCACGGCGTCGACGGCGGTCGGGTTCCCGGCCACGGCGGTGGCAGCATCCGTCTCCGGCGCAGGATCGAGGATCAGCGTCCCGAAGAGGCCGCCGACGACCTGCGGGTGAGAAGCCTGGTGCGCGTGATACCAGAACGTGCCGATCTGGTCGGCGACGAAGCGGTAGGTGAAGCTCTGTCCGGGCATGACGGCGTCCTGTGTGACGCCCGCGACGCCGTCCATCGCGTTGGGGACGTCGACCCCGTGCCAGTGCGCGGTGACACCGGCCGGCACGTCCTCGTTGCGCAGCACGACCTCGACCAGCTGCCCACCGTTCGCCCGGATCGTCGGACCCGGCGTGCTGCCGTTGAGCGTGAATCCGTCGAACGGCTCGCCACCGGCGGGCGTGACGCGCTCGGCCCGCGCGATGAGCTCGACGTGGACGTCGGCAGGGCGGTCGGGATCGACGGTCAGGTCGGGAACGCTCGTCTGTCCGGCCACGGGCACGTTCGCCGCGGGATCGGTTCCGGCAGTGCCTGCGTGCCCGTGCACCGCCGCGTGGGCTTCCGCTCCGGGCCCGCCACCGAAGTCCGCAACGCCCATGTCGAGGGCGGAGTACGAGCCGGGCAGCACGCTGGCCCACCACAACCAGGCGACGAGCCCGATCGCGACGAGGCCGAGGACCGCTCCGAGCCGGCGGGCGAACCACGCCCACCGGCTCTTCGCGGACGCGGTCCTAGGCGGGAGCACCGGCTGCGGTGGGCGCCGCGATCGCGTCGGCCTGAGCCGCGACGCGGCGCTTCGAGGCGTTGAGCCCGGCGAGGAGCGCGGTCGTGAACAGCAGCAGCGCGTTGATGCCGTGCAGGAAGCCGAGGAGCGGAATGCCGTGGCCGAACAGCCCGAGCGTGACCTGCAGGATGACCAGGCCGAACACGCCGCCCGCGAACGCGACGCCGCGCGGGATCTTCGCGAAGAACGACACGATCAGCAGGATCAGCGCCAGGGACGGGATGACGAACATGCCGTTCATGCCGTGGATCATGAAGCCCATGACCTCGGGGAACGGGGGCGGGCCCTCCTGCGCGGACGCATCGACGACACCGCCCTCGGCGATGTACAGGCCGAGTCCGGCAGAGGCCCACGCGTGCGAAGCCGCCTGCAGCGCGACGAGTGCGCAGATGGTGAACGAGAGGATGCGATAGGTGATGCGCATGACTGACTCCTTGGTGTCGGTTCAACGACACGA
The DNA here is from genome assembly GCF_019511645.1 of Microbacterium ureisolvens. GTDB lineage: Bacteria > Actinomycetota > Actinomycetes > Actinomycetales > Microbacteriaceae > Microbacterium > Microbacterium ureisolvens_A. The sequence continues at coordinate 827,416 of NZ_JAEUAX010000001.1, forward strand.
GAGCGCGCGCGACGCGTTCTGATACGTTCACCCGCCGACGGCGAACAGCTGAAGTTGGAGCGCCTGAGCCCTTCGTGACGGCGCACCGGCGCCGGCTGCAGCTCACCAGCCGGACCGGATGACGCTCGCCGATCCCCCGGGCGCCGAGCGGGCGAGGAGTCTAGGCTGGCGCTGTCGGAGGAGGTTCCCATGACCGTCGACATCGAGGTCGTCGCGCTCGACAAGCCGGATGACGTGAACGTCATCGTGGGCCAGTCGCACTTCATCAAGACTGTGGAGGACCTGCACGAAGCGCTCGCCGGGATCGGTGGAACACTGCGGTTCGGCGTCGCGTTCTGCGAGGCATCCGGTGCCCGGCTCGTGCGTCGCACGGGAAACGACGATGATCTCGTCGCGCTCGCCGTCGATGCCGCGCTCGCGATCGGCGCGGGCCACGCGTTCGTGATCATGTTGCGCGAAGGCTTTCCGGTGAACGTCCTCAACCAGGTGAAGGCCGTGCCGGAGGTCTGCTCCATCTACTGCGCGACGGCGAACCCGGTGCAGCTCCTCGTCGCCGTGACCGACGCCGGCCGCGGCGTCGCGGGCGTCATCGACGGGCAGCCGCCGGTCGGCGTCGAGACCGAAGAGGACATCGCCGACCGCCGCGCTCTGCTGCGCGCCATCGGGTACAAGCTCTGACCCGCGACCGCTCGCGCGGGCGAGCGTCCGGGAAGCCGCTAGCGTCGAAGGGCGCGGTGGTGCGCCGGCCGGGGAGGATCGCAGATGGATCATTTCGACACGATCGTGGTCGGCGCGGGGGTCGCAGGGCTGACCGCGGCCCGGCTTCTGGCCAAGGCAGGTCGTCGCGTCGTGGTTCTCGAGGCCCGCGACCGCGTGGGCGGCCGCGTCTCGACCGACCGCCACTTCCCCGGCACCGTGACCGACATGGGCGCGTCCTGGATCCACGGCATCAACGGCTCCCCCGTCGCGGCGGCGGCAGAGGCGTTCGGCATGCGCACCGTCGAGTTCACCGTCGGCGGCTACCAGGCCGACAGCCGCCCCATCGCGTACTACGGCCCCGACGGGATCCGACTGACGGATGCCGCCACCCGGGCCTATATCGACGACATCCATGCCGTCGACCGGACGCTGCAAGAGGTGGTCGCGGCATCCGCTCCGGACACGTCGTACCGGGACGTGACCGAGGCGGCGCTCGCGGCGCAAGGGTGGGGCGCGGAGCGCACGCAGCGCGTGCGCGAGTACCTCGAGCATCGGTCCGAGGAGCAGTACGGCGCCTGGATCGAGGACCTCGCCGCCCATGGACTCGACGACGACTCCATCGACGGCGACGAGGTCGTGTTCCCCGACGGGTACGACCGTCTGCCACGACGCCTCGCCGAGGGACTCGACATCCGTCTGATCCATGTCGTGACCGACGTGCAGTGGTCGTCCGAGGGAGTGCTGGTCACGACCGATCACGGCCTGTTCGCCGCCGACAGCGCGATCGTCACCGTGCCCGTCGGCGTGCTGCAGTCGGAGGAGTTCGTCATCGAGCCGCCGCTGCCCGAACCGGTCGCGGGGGCGCTCAGCCGGCTCACCATGAACGCGTTCGAGAAGGTGTTCCTGAGGTTCCCGGCGAAGTTCTGGGACGACGGCGTCTACGCGATCCGCCAGCAGGGGCCCGAGAGCCGCTGGTGGCACTCCTGGTACGACCTCACCCCCGTGCACGGCACGCCGACGCTGCTCACGTTCGCCGCCGGTCCCGCGGCGGTCGAGACGCGGGACTGGACCGAGGACGAGATCGTCGAGTCGATCCTCGTGCAGCTGCGGCGTCTGTACGGCGACCGCGTCGAGCAGCCGACCCATGTGCACGTCACGGATTGGCAGGACGACCCGTGGTCGCACGGCTCGTACGCGTACATGACGGTCGGGTCGACGACAGCCGACCACGACGATCTCGCGACGCCCGTGGGCGGCGTGCTCCACCTCGCCGGCGAGGCGACGTGGACCGAAGATCCGGCGACCGTCCCGGCGGCGATGCTCTCCGGCCACCGCGCCGCGTCGCGGGTGCTCGCACGCGACATCGCCATCGCGGACGCCTGGTCCGACTGAGGACATTCCGGTCGATCTTGTGGCGGGATCCACGGGGTGCGATTCTGCACCTGGGTCCACGATCGTGGGCCGACCTGGCCGATAGGACGACGAGATGGCTGCGTCCCACCGACGATCGCACAGCGGTCTCGTGCTCGACCTCGAGGAGGTGTCGGTCGACGACGTGGCGACCGTCGGCGGCAAGGCGGCCAATCTCGGCGAGCTGATCCGGGCCGGCTTCGACGTGCCGCCCGGATTCTGCGTGACCACCGAGGCCTACCGGCGGGCTGTCCGCGGATCGGCCGTGGAGTCCGGGACGATCACGGATGCTGCGGCGGCCCGTGCGGCCGTGCTCGACGCGGCGTTCCCCGACGAGGTGGCCGACGCGGTGCGCGATGCCTACATGCGGCTGGAACCCGAGGGCGGTCCTGTCGCCGTCCGGTCCTCGGCGACGGCGGAGGACCTGCCGGGGACGAGTTTCGCGGGCCAGCAGGACACCTATCTCGACGTGGCCGGCGTCGATGCCGTGCTCGATGCGGTCCACCGCTGCTGGGCGTCGCTGTGGACCGACCGCGCGGTCGCCTACCGCGCAGCGCAGGGCATCGACGGCGCGGGAGTCGCCCTGGCGGTCGTCGTGGAGCGCATGGTCGACGCCGAATCGGCGGGCGTGCTGTTCACAGCCGATCCGGTGACCGGCCGCCGGGGGCAGGCGGTGCTCGATGCGGCGCGCGGCCTCGGCGAGGCGGTGGTGTCGGGGGCGGTCGACCCGGATCACTTCGTCGTCGACACGACGACCGGACGGATCCTCGGTCGCCGCGCCGGCGGCGACGGCGACCCGGCGGCGAGCGTCACCGATGCCCAGGTGCGTGCCCTGGCCGCGCTCGGAGACCGCGTCGAGCGCGCATTCGGCAGCCCGCAGGACATCGAGTGGGCGATCGATGCCGAGGGGCGCGCCTGGCTCACGCAGTCACGACCGATCACGACGCTGTTCCCGGTGCCTGTGCGCGACGCTCCCCTGCCTGCCGCGTACACCCGGATCTACTTCTGCGTCAGCCTGGCCCAGGGGCTCCACCGGCCTCTCACGCCGATGGGCATCGCCGCCTTCCGGGTGATCGGCTCGGGGTTCCTCGACCTCATCGGACGCCGTCCCGCGCGGATCGCGGACGGTCCGGGCGCGTTCGCGATCGGCGGCGACCGCATCTTCGTCGACGCGACACCGGTCGTGCGATCGGCCGTCGGCCGCGAGATCATGCCGCGCGCGCTCGACGTGATGGAGGCGCGGTCCGCCGTCGTGCTGCGCGGCCTGTTCGACGATCCGCGCTTCTCCGTGCTCCCGAGGTCCCGGCGACGCTTCGTGCGGGGCTTGCTCCATCTGGCCGTGCGCATCCGGCTGCCGCTCATCATCGGGCAGGCGCTCTTCAGCCCGGCGGCCGCTCAGCGACGGGTGCAGCGACTGGCGCGAGAGGTGCGGGCGCGCGACATCCCCGCCGGCGGGGACATCCCGACGAGGGTCGACGGCGTGATCGACCTGCTCTTCCGTGCCATGCCGCTCGCGCCCAGGAGTCTGCCCGGTGCCGTCGTCGGGTTCGGCATGCTCGGCCTCGCCGCCCGCCTGCTGCGCGGTTCGACGCAGCCGGGCGACCTGCAGACCGTGCTGCGCAGCGTGCCCGAGAACGTCACGACGCAGATGGACCTCGAGCTGTGGGACGTGGCCGTGCGAGCTCGGCGGGACGCCGAGTCGGCGGCAGCGCTTCGCACCCGCACGCCCGCAGACCTGGCCGCCACCTACCTCGCCGGCACCCTCCCCCGCGTGCTGCAGCGCGCGATGGCCAACTTCCTCGCCCGCTACGGCCACCGCGCCGTCGCCGAGATCGACCTCGGCATGCCTCGCTGGGCCGAAGACCCCGCGCACCTGTTCGGCGTTCTGTCGGGCTACCTGCGCCTCGGCACGGATGCCGCGACCCCCGCGCAGCACTTCGCCGCCGGTGCGCGCGACGCCGAGGCGATGGTCGACACCCTCGTCGGCCGCGCTCGTCGGCGCAGCCGGCTTCGCGCCGCCGCGGTCAGGTTCTGCCTCCGCCGCGCTCGGGCGCTCGTCGGCATGCGCGAGATGCCGAAGTACCTCATGATCACCGCGATGCGCAGGGCGCGGGCGGAGCTGGCCGACATCGGCGTCGGGCTCGCCGCCGCGGGACGGATCGCAGATGCCGAGGACGTGTTCTTCCTCGACTTCGACGAGACCAAGAGGGCCGCGGCCGGGACCGACATGCGGGCGACCGTCCGCGAGCGCAGAGACCGCTACGACGCCGAGCTGCGCCGCCGTCACGTACCGCGCATGCTCCTGTCCGACGGGACGGAACCCGAGGCCGTCGGCACCGGCGCCGCGTCGGACCGCCCCGGCGCCCTGCGCGGCACACCGGCGTCGGCCGGGACCGTCACGGCGCCCGCGCGCGTCATCCTCGACCCGGTCGGGGCGCACCTCGAACCCGGAGAGATCCTGGTCGCGCCGTCGACCGATCCTGGCTGGACGCCGCTGTTCCTCACTGCGGGCGGGCTCGTCATGGAGATGGGCGGTGCCAACAGCCATGGCGCCGTCGTCGCACGGGAGTACGGCATCCCCGCGGTCGTGGGCGTTGCGCGCGCGATCGACACGATCACGACGGGGATCGAGGTCACCGTGGACGGGGCGTCGGGCGTGGTGACGATTTCCGCGGCGGACGCCTGACGCCGCGTTCTTGACTGCGGTCCAAGAACGTTCGGAGGACTGTGACACCCGCACATTGACATGCACCTCGAGATCGACTTAGTTAGGCAAGGCAACCCTAATTGAAGGAGCTCTCCGCCGTGCTCGACCTGCTCACTCGTTCCACCTCCGACACCTACCGCTCGCTCATCGCCCAGACCTCCGCTCGTGTCGCCGACCGGTTCGAGACGACGACGCAGCCGTTCTCAGGCGCCTCCCGCGCCGAACTGCAGCGGTTGGTGGACGGCGTTCACCTCGATGGCGACGGCGTGGGATCCTCGCAGGCCGTCCGCGAGATGGATGAGATGTTCCTCGAGCACGCGGTGTGGTTCCACCACCCCGCATACACCGCACACCTCAACTGCCCGGTCGCCCTGCCCGCGGTCGCGGCCGAGACCGTGCTCGCGGCCGTCAACACGTCGGTCGACACGTACGACCAGTCGGCCATCGGCACTCTCATCGAAAGACGGCTCATCGACTGGGCCGCGAGCCGCGTCGGCTTCACCCGCGGCAGCGGCGTCTTCACTTCGGGCGGCACGCAGTCCAATCTCCATGCGCTCCTGCTGGCCCGAGAGGCGACCCTCGCGGCGACTTCGCTGCCGCGGCCGCGCGCGCTCTCCCGGCTCGTGGTCTTCGCGACAGCTTCGAGCCACTTCAGCGTCGGCAAGTCCGCGCTGCTGCTGGGGCTCGCCGACGACGCGGTCGTCGAGGTGGCCGACGACGGTGAGGGACGGATGGATGCCGCTGCCCTGGCGAACGCGATTCGCGAGGTCGCCGCATCGGGTCGCCTCCCGATGGCTGTCGTGGCGACTGCCGGCACGACCGACCGCGGCGTGATCGACCCGGTGGACGCCATCGCCGACGTCTGCGACGAGCACGGGGTGTGGCTGCACGTGGACGCCGCCTACGGCTGCGGGCTCCTGGTCTCGGCGCGTCGCCGGCACCTGCTCGCGGGCGTGGAGCGTGCTCGGTCGCTGACGATCGACTTCCACAAGAGCTTCTTCCAGCCGGTGTCGTCGAGCGCGATCCTGGTGCGCGAGCCGCACGATCTGGCGGCGGGCGCCTGGCACGCGGACTACCTCAACCCGCTCGAGAACGACGAACCCAACCAGGTCGACGTGTCTCTGCAGACCACGCGCCGCTTCGACGCGCTGAAGCTGTGGGTCACGCTGCGCGCGCTCGGGCCCGACCACATCGGCGCGATGTTCGACACGGTCATCGACCTCGCCGAAACCGTCGGCGACGAGATCAGGGCGGATCCCGAGTTCGAGCTCGTCGGCCGCACGCAGCTGAGCACCGTGCTGTTCCGGGTGCGACCCGAGGGCGTGGACGAGGCCTCGAGCGACACCCTCGTGGCAGGCGTGCGGCGCGTGCTGTTCGAGTCGGGCCGGGCACTCGTCGCGAAGACCGTGATCGACGGACGACCATGCCTGAAGCTGACCCTGCTCAACCCCGAGACCACGCTCGACGACATCCGTCGCGTCCTCGCGATGGTGAAGGATGCCGCCACCACTCTCGCCGGCATCGCGCCCGATCTCGACCAGGCCCTCGCGGAGGCGTCCGCATGAGCGCGCACGTGCACGACGTCGTCGGTGTGGGTATCGGCCCGTTCAACCTGGGGCTGGCGTGCCTGACCGAGCCCACCGGGCTCGACGCGGTGTTCCTCGACCGCGCCGACGGGTTCCGCTGGCACCACGGCATGATGATCGAAGGCGCCACCATCCAGGTGCCGTTCCTCGCCGACCTCGTCACGATGGCCGACCCGACCTCGCGGTTCTCGTTCGTGAACTGGCTGAAGCAGACCGGGCGCCTCTATCCGTTCTACATCCGCGAGAGCTTCTACGCGCTGCGCACCGAGTACGACGCGTACTGCCGGTGGGCGGCCGGGCAGCTGCCGAACCTGCGCTGGAACCACGAGGTGATCGCCGTCGACCACGACCCGGCCGACGACACGTATGTCGTGCGGGCCATGCGCACCGACACCGGCGAGGAGAGCGAGCTGCGCACGCGGCACCTCGTTCTCGGCGTCGGCACGCAGCCGGTCATCCCGCCCACGCTCCGCGGACTCGACGGCCCCGCGATCCACAGCTCCGAGTATCTCGACCAGCGCGACGCGCTCCGTGCATCGGACTCCATCACGGTGGTCGGCAGTGGCCAGTCGGCCGCGGAGATCTACCGCGATCTGCTGGAGGGTGCACGGGAGGACGGCTACCGGCTCGACTGGATCACGCGATCGCCGCGGTTCTTCCCGATGGAATACACCAAGCTGACGCTCGAGATGACCTCTCCGGAGTACACCGATCACTTCCACGCGCTGCCGATCGGCATCCGTCAGCACCTCGGCCGCGAGCAGCGGAGCCTGTACAAGGGCATCTCGGCCGACCTCATCGACGACATCTACGACACCCTCTACCGGCTGAGCGCCGACGGCCCCGTGCCGACGACGCTGCTGACCGACACCGAGGTGACGTCCGCCGAGTGGGACGGCTCTCGCTACCGGCTGCAGCTGCGCCATGCCCAGCTCGACCGCGAGCACGTGCGGGAGACCGCGTCCCTCGTGCTCGCGACCGGCTACGCCGCCCAGACGCCCCCGCTGCTCGCGCCGATCGCCGACCGCCTCGACCACGATGTGCTCGGCCGCCTCGCGGTGGCCCGCGACTACAGCGTCGACCGCGGCCACGGCCGCGTGTTCGTGCAGAACGGCGAGGAGCACACGCACGGCCTCACCGCGCCCGACCTCGGCTTCGGCGCGTGGCGCAACTCGACGATCCTCGCGTCGATCACCGGCCGCGAGGTCTATCCGATCGAACGCCGCATCGCCTTCCAGGACTTCGGCGTGCCCGCCGACGTGCCCACGGCGGCGACGGTCGGGGCAGCCCGATGACGCCGGTCACCTCGATCGTCGCGGCCGACCCGCAGCGCGACGCCCGCGTCCTGCAGCGGTGGCTCGCCGACCCGCACGCCGCGTTCTGGGGAATGGGAGGGCTCAGCGCCGACGAGGTGCGCGAGTACCTCGCCGGCGTCGTGGCGGACCCGGATCAGGATGCCTGGCTCGGCCTGGTCGACGCCGTTCCGACCTTCTTCGCCGAGACGTACGACCCGGCGCAGGTGCTGCTGCGCGGCATCCATGATCCTCTTCCCGGTGATCTCGGCATGCACGTGCTCATCGCACCCCCCGAGGGCGAGCCCCGCCATGGCCTCACCGACGTCGTCTTCGCCACCGTGATGGCGTGGTGCTTCGACGGACTCGGCGCGCGGCGCGTGGTGGTCGAACCCGATGCCCGCAACCTCCGCATCCGGCGCAAGAACGTCCGCGCGGGATTCACCGAGCTCCGCGAGGTCTCGATCGACGAGGGCGAGCGCACCAAGACCGCGGTGCTGTCGGTGTGCACGCGCGACGACTACGCCCGCTCCGAACTCGCCGCCGTCGCCGCCCGCGAAACCGCACCCGCACCCGAATTCGCACGAACAGGAATCTCCGAATGACCGCCCCCGCAGCCCACCTCACCCCCGCGCATCTCGCCGACGCCCAGCGCCACCTGGTGGCCAAGGCGATCGCCGAGTTCAGCCACGAACGGCTGCTCGCGCCTGAACCCCTCGTAGGAGGCTGGCGCGTCACCGCCCCGGACTCCGACGTGCAGTACCGGTTCGACGCGGTCCGCACCGAGCTCGAGCACTGGGTCGTCGACGAGACGAGTCTCTGCCGGCTCGTGGCCGGCGAGCCCGCCGCGCTCGACGCGCAGGCGTTCATCCTCGAGCTGCAGCCGGTGCTCGGCCTCTCCGATCAGCTCCTGCCGATCTACCTCGAGGAGATCGCGTCCACCCTGGCGAGCGCGGCGTTCAAGGTCGCCCAGGGCGGCCCGTCGGCCGACGAGCTGCTCGCCGCCGACTTCCAGACGATCGAGTCGGCCATGACCGAGGGACACCCCGGGTTCGTCGCGAACAACGGACGTATCGGCTTCGGCGTCTCGGCACACGCTGCCTACTCCCCCGAGGCCGGTCGCCCGTTCCGGATGGTGTGGCTGGCGGCGCGGCGGTCGCACTCGCAGCTCGCCCTGGGCATGGGCCTGGACGAGGCATCCCTCCTCTCCGGCGAGCTCTCCCCCGCAGAGCGTGCGCGTTTCGCGGAGCGCCTGACCGAACTCGGCGAGGACCCCGCCGAGTTCCACCTGCTCCCGGTGCACCCGTGGCAGTGGGAGAACCGCATCGCGATCACGTTCGCGCCCGACGTCGCGCGCCGCGACCTCGTGCTGATCGGCGAGAGCGACGATGAATACCGCGCACAGCAGTCGGTGCGGACGATGTTCAATGCGACGCATCCAGACCGGCACTACGTGAAGACCGCCCTGGCGGTGCAGAACATGGGGTTCCTGCGCGGGCTGTCGCCGGCGTACATGCGGGTGACACCCGCCATCAACGACTGGGTCGCCGACCTCGTGGCCGGCGATGAGACACTGCGCGACTCGGGGTTCCGCGTTCTGCGCGAGCGCGCGTCGATCGGCTACACGGGCGACCCCTATCACCGGACGCCGACGCCGTCGGCGCACCGCAAGATGCTCGCCGCGCTCTGGCGCGAGAGCCCGGTGCCGCTGATCGCACCCGGCGAGCGGCTCGCGACCATGGCATCACTGCTGCACCGCGATGCGCGCGGGCGCTCGTACGCGACCTCGCTCGTGCACGCGTCGGGGATCGAGGCGACGACATGGTTGCGCGCGTATCTTCGTGTGTACCTCCGGCCGCTCGTGCACTGCCTGCTCGCGCACGACCTTGCGTTCATGCCCCACGGCGAGAACCTCATCCTCATCCTCGACGAGCACGTGCCCGCCGGGGTCTTCATGAAAGACATCGGCGAGGAGGTCGCACTGCTCGCCGACCGCGACGTGCCGGCGGACGTGGGCCGCATCGTGTCGCCGGTCGACGACGAAGAGAAGGCGCTCGCGATCTTCACCGATGTGTTCGACGGCGTGCTGCGCCATCTCGCGGGCATCCTGCACATCGACGGGACGCTGCCCGAGAGCGTGTTCTGGCGGATCGCCGCCGAGATCATCGACGAGCACGAGGCGCAGCATCCGTCCCTCGACTCCCGTGTGGATCTGCGCGCCGACGCGTTCGCGCACTCGTGCCTGAACCGCCTGCAGCTGCGCAATACACTGCAGATGGTCGACCTCGCGAACCAGTCGGCGTCGCTGATGTACGCGGGCACGCTGCCGAATCCCGTCGCTCGGTCCCGCGTGGGGTCGGCCGGGGCGCCGGAGCCCGTGGGAGTCTGACGCCATGGCAGAGGTCTATCGCGACGACCTCGGCATCCCCCACCTCCGCGCGAGGGACGTCGGGGACCTCGCCGAGGCGCAGGGAGAGGTGACGGCGCGCGACCGCGGCTGGCAGATCGAGGTCGACCGGCTCCGCGCATCGGGGCGGCTGTCGGAGCTGATCGGCGTGGCCGCCGTGCCGTGGGACGTCTTCGCAAGGCGCGCCCGTCTCGACGACACCGCGCGTCGGGCCTTGGAGACAACGGATGCCGAGACCCGCGCATTCGTCACCCGCTACGCCGCCGGCGTGCGGCGCGGGATGGCCGCCGTCGGCGCGGGTGCGACCGAGTTCCAGGTGCTCGACGACGTCTTCGGCGACGCGCGACCGCTGGCGCCGTGGGCCGACCACGATCCGCTCGGCGTTCTGCACGTGGCGCACGCGCTGTTCTCGACGTTCCCGATGCTGCTGTGGCGCGAGCACGTCGCCGCGACGCTCGGCGACGGGTGGGTCGACGTGTTCGCGGGGTACGGCGACGGCGGCGACGAGACGCTGCCGACGTCGGGCAGCAACGCGTGGGCGTTGCACGGCTCGCGGACGGCGAGCGGGCTGCCGCTGCTCGCGGGCGACCCGCACCGCATCTTCGAGCTGCCGGGCGTGTATCAGCAGATACGGCTGTCGTGCGACGAGTTCGACGTCGTGGGGCTCGCCTTCCCCGGCGTGCCGGGAGCCGTGCACTTCGGGCACGCCGGCGACGCGGCGTGGGGCGTCACGAACGCGATGGCGCACAGCGTGGACGTGTTCCGCGAGCGGCTGCGCCCGGTCCCGAGTGGCTATGAGGCGCTCGGGCCGGACGGCTGGCGCGGCGTCGACGTCGAGCGTTCGGTGGTCCGGGTGCGCGGCGGCGATGCCGTCGACGTCGAGGCCCTCGAGACGGAACGGGGCACGGTGGTGACCGAGCTGCGACCCGACGGCGAGGAGCTGGTCGGGTGGAGCGTCCGGATGCCCGCCCGCGCGAACGCCGACCTGGGCGCCGGTGCGCTGCTCGGTCTGTTGCGAGCGCGAACGGCCGGCGGGGTGATGGCGGCGTTCGCGCGGTGGGTCGACCCGGTGAACCGCGTGGTCGCCGCAGACCGCGAGGGCACGGTGCTGTCGGCGACGGTCGGGGTGACGCCGGATCGCCCGCGCGCCGAGCGGCGGCTGCCGCTGCGCTCCGAGTCGGTGCAGGTCGCGACGGATCGAGCGGGCGCGCGCCCACTCGAGGTGGCCGATGTGGCCGTCGATGCGAACGAACGACCCGCTCGAACCGGCATCGACCTCGGATGGGCGTACTCCTCGCCGCACCGGGCCGATCGCATCCGCGTGCTCCTCGCGCAGCTGCGACCCGGATCGGTGGACGAGTTCGCGCCCATCTGGGGCGACACGGCGAGCGGTTCAGCGGCTTCGTTGTCGCGATTCGTGCCGCGCGGGCCGCTACCGGCTCGAGCGGCGCGGGTGCGTGATGCGCTCGTGGGATGGGACGGACGGATGGACGCGGCGTCCGTCGCCGCCGGCATGTTCGCGGCATGGCGCGCCGCACTCGTGCGGCGGGTGGCCGCGCACGCGGTGCTGCGCCCGCTGCACACGGCGCACGGATTCGGTGCGATCTTCGACCCGTGGCTCGGCGTCACCGGGCAGGTCGCTGCGGCGCTGCCGCGGCTGCTCGCGCACCCCGCGTTGCGTGAAGACGTCGGCGCACTGGCGGTGTCCGCGCTCGAGGACGCCGCGGGCGCGGGCGAATGGGGCACGACGCATCGCCTGATTCCCGCGCATGTCCTCGCCGAGGTGCCCGGCGCGGTCGATCCGGGCTCGGGCCTCGACGTGCCGCTGTCGGGCGACGGCGACGCGGTGCGGTGCACGGGCTCGACACCCGGTGTCACCGCCCGGTCGTGGCGCGGCTCGGTCGCACGATGGGCGTGGGACCTCGCCGACCGGGAGAACAGCCTCTGGAGCGTGCCGTTCGGCGCCGCTGGCGACCCCGGCTCACCGCACTTCGCCGACCAGCTCGCGGGCTGGTCCGAGGTCCGGCCCGCCCGGGTCGTGACCGACTGGATCCGCCTGCGTCCCGACGCACCGACAGGAGCCGCGTGACCACCTCGACCACAGACCGCCTCGTGAGCGGGGCCGCCGGCACCGTGGTGCACGCGGCCGACGACCCCGTCCTCGGGCGTATCGAGATCGCGGTCCTGAACCCGATCTCCGACCTCGACGTCATCCATCGCTGGGTGACGGCGCCGACCGCCCGGTTCTGGGGACTCGGCGAGCTGACGCGTCAGGAGCTGGGCGACCTCTACGTCTACGTGGACGGCCTCGCCACCCACCACGCGTTCCTCATCCGGCGCGACGGCCTTCCGATCGTGCTGCTGCAGACGTACGCGCCGGAGAGCGACCCGCTTGGCGAGGCGTACGACGCACAGGCGGGGGATGTCGGCATTCACTTCCTTCTCGGCGACCGCGGCGCACCCGTCCGCGGATTCACGACCCGCGTGGCACACGTCATCATGGGGTTCCTGTTCGCACAACCCGCGGTCGAGCGCATCGTGATCGAGCCCGACGTCGGCAACGACCGCGCGGTCGCGCGTGCCCGCCTCTCTGGGTTCACCCTCGGCCCGCAGGTCGAGCTGCCCGGCAAGTCGGGGCAGCTCGCGTTCCTCACGCGCGACGCATGGGAGTCGGGCCGCGCCCGAACCTAGCGATCAGCTGCGCAGGCCGACCTTCGGCTTGGCCCACGAGCGGCCGCGAGTGTCTTTGAGGATGTCGTACTCGACGTCGACGTGCGGCTCGATGGCGCTGTACTTGTCGTTCGGCGCGCCGATCACCAGCTGGAACCCGAGGCCCCGCCAGGCGCCGATCGCACGCTTCGTGAAGTGGGCGTCCGCCTTGATCAGCGCCTCGTCCATGAACACCGGCGCGTAGCGCGGGCGCGCGGCGCCCGCGTCGCCGAGCTGATAGCGCAGGGCGGCTCCCACGATGAACGCGATGAGCTCCTGCGACTCGCCGCCGGACTTCTCGCCGATGTGATCGTAGAGCGCCACGTGCTGCTTGGTCGCGGCATCGACACGCTCCGCGCTCACCCGTACGTGGTTGCGCACGTCGATGAGATCCGCGAAGTCGGGGGCGGAACGCCGCATGTGGCCGATGAGGCGCGACATTCGGCGGTACGCCTGCTCGCGCTCGTCGTCGGTCGACGCGGCCTCGATGAGCGCACGGACCTCGCGCAGCTCGCGGCGGAAGCGCCGGCGCGGCTCGGACTGGTTCTCGCGCGTGGTGATCTGCAGGCGATGGTCATCGTCGTAGAAGGGCAGATCCTGCATGATCTCGTTGATCGGCGTGATGCGATCGCGGATCTCACGGATCGACCGGCTCAGCGTCGAGTCCAGGTTGGTGAGGTCGTTGCCCGAGAGCTTGAGAAGGCTGTCGCGCCACTCGGCCTCGAGCTCGTGCAGCCCGCTCGTCCGCAGGGCCTCCAGGATGCGCTCGAAGTCGTCGATCGACTCGTCGGGGTCGGGCAGCAGATTCGGGTTGGGCCACCGCTCGAGGAAGCTCACCATGATGCGCCGGACGCTGTCGCGCTGCTGTTCCAGCGAGTCCACCGCTGCCCGCCGATCGTCTGCCAGTCGCTGCGCCGCGGTCGTGAGCGCGGCGACGAAACGCGCCAGCGCGTCCGATGCGCTTTCCGGACGGGTCGTCTCGGCCAGGCGGAATCGGTCATCGAGGAACGCGATCTGCTCGGGGCTCAGCATCCGTCCCGCGTCCTCGGCGGCGTCGACCACTGTCTGATCAGAGTCGACGTCGTCGATGACGTCGCTCCACTGCGACTCGATCTGCTCGCGCTCGACCGTGGTGCGCGCGATCTCCTCGCGCAAGCGCGCCGCCTTGCCCTTGGCGGCGGCGATCTGCCCCTGCACGCGGGCGATCTCGGGATTGGATGCCGTCACGTCGCCCTGGACGGCGAGCCACCTGTCCCGCTCTGCCGTGACGGACGCGACGTCGACCTGCTCCCAGGTCAGATCGCGGATCTTGGCATACACCGCCATGCGCTCGTCGACCGCATCGAGCGCGGCATCGGCCCGCTTCCGCTCCTCCGCTGCGCGTGCGAGCCGGGCTCGGGCCTCGTCGAGCTGCCGGGCGAGGTCGGCAAGTCGCCGGTCGTTGGAGAATCCGAGCACGTTCTCACGGCCGTGGCCGCCGTGCGCACCACGACTTCCCTGCGAGATCTGGCCGGTGAGCGTCAGAGCCATGCGGTGGCGAGACAGGTCGCGCGCGGAGTCGACGCACACGAAGCCGAAGCGGTCACCGAGGCGCTCCTGCAGCCACCCGGTGAATGGCGTGCTCTGATAGTCGAGTCGGCCGGGGAGCGTGCTCGTGTCGTGCAGATCCACCTCGTCGAGCCCGGTGTGCACCCCCTCGTACCGCAGCCGCACGGGCGTGCGCACCGAGTCGATCGCCGTGCGGAACCGCCCGAGATGCTCCACGTCGATGAGCAGCGTCGTCGCGAATCCGCCCAGCGCGAGGTTGAAGGCCTCCCGCCAGGGCTCGAACTCGGTGCGCACCTCGATGAGCTCGCCGACGAACGGCAGATCCTCCAGCTCGATGCCTGCCGCGTGGGCCACGAGCTCGCGCGATTCGTGAAGGGCCCGCGGGATGTTGCCCTGCAGTCCGGTCGCCCGTCGCATCTCCGCCTCGAGCTCGGCGATCTCGCGCGCGATGCCCTTCTCGGCCGAGATCGCCTCCGCGTACTCCGCCCGGGCGCCGCCCTTGGCGTCGCGGTCGGCGAACGTCTCTCGGGCGCGCTCCACGAGCGCGGTGAACTCCGCGTGCGTGGTCGCCTCCTCGCCGATCGCTCGCAGGTCCGCCTCGAGCGCCGCCCGCCGGCCCTGCGTCGCGGTCAGCCGACGCTCGACCTCGCGCAGCTCGCGCTGCGCGGTCTCCAGGCGGTCGCCTCCCGACAGGCGCAGCACCTCGACCAGCCCGTCGCGCTCCGCCTCGGCGGCCTCGGCGAGCGCGCGGTTCTCACGCAGCGAGGTGTCGGCCGCATTCTTGCGGTCACGCAGCTCCGTCTCGACGTCGCGGAGGAGGCCCAGACGCCGGTCCGCGCGCCAGAGGGTCGCGAGCGACGCGGGGTCGGAGAACTCGCCGAGCTCGTCGATGAGTCTCACACGCTCCCCCGCTGCCGCGATCTTCTCGCGCAGCTCGTGGATCGGCTCGAGCGCGCCCACCTGCTGACGGGCCGTCAGCATGCGTGTGCGCGTGCTCTCGAGTCCGTCGAAGTGTGCGACGACGGCGTCGGCGGTGGTCATCGTCTCGGGCTCTTCCAGCACGAGGCGCTTGTAGAGGTCGTCGACGGTCGTGATCTGCTGACCGGCCTGGATGCGGGCGAGCAGGCTCATCGCCTTGGCTCCCGCCCCCGACGCGCCGATCCCGAGCACCGCATGCAGCCGCGCCGAGAACTCGCGATCGGTCCCGACAGGTTCGAGGCCGGCGTTCTTGATCGAGAGATCGGAGAGCCGCAGCACCGCCGCATGCTCGAGCGAGCTCAGGTCGAACGCACGGTCCGTCGTCGCGCGGACGCGCACCGTGTCTTCGAGCACGCGGGCGCCGGCCGGGATGTACCACGCGCGCACCGCGGTGAACCGCGAGCCGTCGTGGTCGATCCACGTCATGGCGACGGCCGTCCAGGTGTCTTCACCGTCACCACGGAGCACGCGCATCTTCGTGCCGTCCTCGGTGCGCGATTCGTCGAGCTTCCCGCGACCGTACGACAGGATGTTGCGCTGCTCGTCGCCGCGCGGACGCCCCGTCACTGCCCCGTTGGATGCGCCGTTGAACGGCGTCGTGTGAGGCATCATGAGCGCGATGTACGCGTCCATCAGTGTCGACTTGCCCGAACCCGACCCACCGCACAGGAGTGTCGCCTCAGGCGAGAAACGCACCCGGTGCGCGCCGTCGTAGCCGCCCCAGTTGACGAGCTGCAGATCCTCGGCGAGCCACTGCTGGCCGCGCGATGCCGCGGGGATGAGCCCGAACAGCGTGTCGAGCATCGTCACAGGGCAGCCTCCTCGAGTTCGGGGTCTTCGAGATCGGGGAGCGGACCCTGCGTGCGCAGCCAGTCCCCCAGCTCGCGCAGTTTCTCCGCGCTCAGCACGATCTCGACGAGGGGGCTGATGCGGAACCGGCCGGTGGTCTCCTCGTCGACGATCCCGTCCCGCGCGAGACGGTCCATCGCCTTGCGGATCGACCGTTGGCGGCGGGCGGTGTCGCCGTCGGCGTCCACGAAGTAGCTCATGACCGTCTGCTCCACGTCTTCGACGTCGACGCGTGCCGCCGGCTCGCCCGCCGCCGACTCGCGCTGGTAGACGGTGCGCAGGTGCACGAGCACGAGCGTCTCGGAGCGCGTGTACGCGGCATCCCGAAGCAGGATCGGCATCTCGAACTCGTCGGAGCGCACCTGCTGTTTGTACGCCACGCCGCGGTCATGGTCGATGACCAGGCGCACGAACAGGTCGTTGAGGCGCGACTCGACGAGCTGCTGGTTGTCCAGCAGCACGGTCCACTCATCGCGGTTGCGGTCCGCGAGCACGTACCGCCGCTGGAGCAGGTGTACGAGGACGCGCCTCACGGCCTGGTCGAGCACGCCCCGGTCGCCGGGGAAGAGCTCCTCGAGGTCGTCCTCCATCGCGGCCGGAGCGATGAACGCCTCACTCGCTCCGACATCGCCGGCGTCGAGATCGCGGGCGTCGAGATCGCTCTGGGTGACGGTCTCAGTCATCGTCGTGCTCCTTCGCGGTGCGGGCGGTCACGGACCCGAACGCGAAACGTCGCGTCGTGCCGTCGGGGCGCAGGGCTTCGACGACCGAGACCTCGTCGCCCTCGGTCATGCCGTTTCGGTGCGCGATCTCGAGGAGTCCCACGAGATCGACCGGGCGTCGGGCTTCATCGTCCGCCCCCTGGAACGCGTCGCCCAGATCGAACTCCTCGCCGAGCCCGGCGACATAGGCCTCGAGCTCGGCGTACCGGGGGCCACCCCAAGCGCGGGTGTCGGCATCCGTGAATTCCGCGTCGTCGGCCGAGGCGGTCAGCGGAGCGGGCGCGCCGGGGGGACGGATGTCGCTCACCGACTGGCGCAGGTGCCCGATGTCTGCCATCGGAAGGCTCCGCAGCGGTTCGACAGGCGCGTCGGAGGACGAGCTGCGGGTCCATGCCTGCAAGCCCGCCATGACGTCTCGCAGCAGATCGTCGACCTGCCGATCTCGGATCGGGTCGTGGGTGCGGACCTGTCCGGTGATGACCCGCGAGGCACGGCGCTGCGCCGTGAGGACCTCCTCGACGCCGAGCTCGACGCGGCGGCCGATGGCATCCAGCTCCTTGCGCTGCTCGCTGTCCATGAGACGCGTGAACGGCTGCGCGAGCAGCGTGTGCAGCTGCTCGGTGAGGCTGTCGATCCGCTCCGGATCGCCGATCAGGCGCAGCGCCCCCGCGAACGCGCGGCCCTCGGCGGTGGATTGCATGACGTGCTGCCCGCGCTGCAGGTACTCGCGCAGCACCTCGCCGGTCGGACGGACGTCCCGACGCAGATCCGCGACGACATCGCGCTGCATCGCCTTGATGGACTCGGCCACGCGGGTGAAGTCCGCCGGCAGCTCTCGCGCAAGATGCAGGACGTTCTCGGCCTCCTCCAGGAGCTGCTCGTCGTCGATCGGCTCCGGCTCCCCGAGCTCCAGACGCGCGATCTCGGCATCGAGCGCGTCGCGCTCCTGGATCAGGCGGGACATCCGCACGGCGGGATCGGTCTCGGCGTGATCCGAGAGCCGCTCGACCGCCTCGAGCAGCGTTCGCACCCGCGAGTTGGAGACCCGGGTCCGTCCGCCGGCGGTGCGCCCGGTGATCTCGAGCGCGCCGACCGCGTGCGCGGTGAGGCGGTACACCTCGGTGTCGCCGTCGATCTGCGGCACGAGCCATCCGACCCGCACCCAATAGCGGCAGATCTCGCGGGCGGTGCCGACCGGGAGTGCGCGCTCGCCCTCGTCGTAGCCCGCCGCTCGCAGCTCGTCGAGGATCTCGGCGACCTCGGCGTGGGCGTCGGAGATCTCGACTGACGGGCGATCGACCGTGAACACGATCGAGAGAGCCGCGACCACGAAGGGCGCGTAGCGACCGTGCAGCAGGTCGAGGGTGGGGGTCCGGAACGCCGCGAGTGAGCGCAGATATGCCGCCTCGGCACGAGTGTTCCCCATCGCCTCCAGACTACCCGGGGCGGGCGTGCGACCACGATTCGGGGTGATGCAGGCGGGCCATATTATTGGACTCGATCCACTATCCCCTCGGAGTATCACTTGCGTCGCACCCTGCTCAAGTCCAAGATCCACCGCGCCACCGTCACCGGCAGCGACCTGAACTACGTCGGGTCCATCACGATCGACGCCGACCTCCTGGACCTCGCCGACATCGTCGAGCACGAGCAGGTCCATGTCGTCGACGTGAACAACGGCGCCCGCTTCGAGACCTACACGATCGCCGGCGAGCGCGGCACGGGCGTGATGCAGATCAACGGCGCCGCTGCGCGCCTGGTCCACACCGGCGACGTCGTGATCGTCATGTCGTACGCCGAGTACGAGCGCGAAGAGGTGCGCGACCACCGGCCCGTCGTGATCAACATCGACGAGTCGACGCCCGGTGCGCGGGCGAACAGCGTGGCACGCGTGCTGACGGCCGCGGGCTGACCGACGTCCGCGGGCAGAGCGCCCCACAACCGACGAAGTCCCGGAAACCGTTCGGTTTCCGGGACTTTCTGGTCGGGATGACAGGATTTGAACCTGCGACCCCTTGACCCCCAGTCAAGTGCGCTACCAAGCTGCGCCACATCCCGTTAGCCCCCGCTTGCGCGCGGACAACTCCCCCATCCTACCCGCTCTGCGGAGGCCTCGCGAACCGACGGACGCCCGGGCGTGGCATCCGTCGATCGCTTGCCGGTGTCGGTAGGGGGCGTTAGCGTCGCCGACATGGCGCACATCACCATCGAGCCGGCCACCGCAGATCGCTTCGACGACGCGCAGCACGCCCTCAGCGGCGGCGGGGACGGTCGCAGCTGCCAGTGCCAGTGGTGGATGATGACGAACGCCGAGTGGCAGAAGACGTCGCTGGAGCAGCGTCAGCAGCTCCTGCGCGACGAGGTCGACGCCGGGCCGCCCCCTGCCTTGATCGCCTACGTCGACGGCGAGGCAGCCGGCTGGGTGCGGATCGGCCCACGCACGAAGCAGGTTCGCCTCGGCCGCACGCGCAACTTCACCGGCGCGTCGGAAGAGGCGTGGGACGACGCGTCGGTGTGGGCGGTGAGCTGCTTCGTCGTGCGCAGAGAGCATCGCAACCAAGGTCTCAACGCGAGGCTGCTCGACGCCGCGATCATGTACGCGCGGGAAAGCGGAGCGCGCGTGATCGAGGCGTACCCGCTCGACCCCGACGCCGGCCGGAAGATCCCCTCGAACGAGCTCTTCCACGGTGTGGTCTCGACGTTCCAGGAGGCGGGGTTCCGTGAGGTCGCCCGCCCCAAGCCGCACCTGGCGATCATGTCGCTCGACCTCGCGGGCTGACCCCGCCCCTCGGGCGAACCCCGAGGGCGCAGCATCCGTTGTGTCAATGCAGCGGTGCCGACTCCCGGCGAACGCGATCGACCTCGAGCACCACGACGACGCCCACGAGCAGCGCGGCGGCCACGACGTACTCCCCCGCGGGCAGCAGACCCGCCAGTGCGATCAGCACCGCGCCGGCGAGCACGGCCGCCGACGCCCAGCGCGACAGCGACGCCCGCAGCAGCACCAGCCACGATGCCGCCACCACGATGGCGATCGGCAGCGTCAAGGCGAGGCCGGCGATCACGGGCGAGATCTCGGTGTGCCCGGTGATCTCGTCGATCTCGACCTCCACCCCCGCCGACACCGCGCCGACCGCAGCGAAGATCACGTAGTGCAGGTAGCCGAACCGGAAGGCCGACTTCCTGCCCTCGAGCCGATGGTGCTGCTCGCGGGAGAAGTACACCCACCAGATGCCGGCGGTGACGACGATGCCCGAGATCGCAAGCGTCACGAGCTCCGAGACGTGCTCGCCCTCGCCGAGCGCGTCGATGATCGCATTCGCCGAGGCGAGCAGGCTCTCACCGAGCAGCAGCAGAGTGAACAGGCCGTAACGCTCGGCGATGTGGTGCGGGTGCCAGGCCGTGCGACCGGAGGCCTCGCCCCAGACCGGCACCAGCAGCTCGAGCGCCACGAGCGCGAAGAAGGTCCAGAACTGCGCCGTCTCGTCCAGCAGGTAGATGCGCGCCACCCACAGCACCTGCACCACCGTCACCCCGAGAGCCATGCGCAGCGCGGTGCGACGGGACTCGGGATCGGATGCTGCGGCCCGCAGCCACTGCGCCACCAGGGCCAACCGCATGATGACGTAGCCCCACGTCACCACGAGGAAGTCGAACTCCACCATCGCGTCGTGCACGCCCGCGGCGAGAACCAGCACGCCGCCCATCTGCACGATCGTGAGCACGCGGTACAGCCAGTCGTCGGTGTCGAATGCGGAGGCGAACCACGTGAAGTTCATCCACGCCCACCAGATCGCGAAGAACACCATGAGGTAGGCGAGCACTCCCTGGCCGACGTGGTCCTCGCTGATGAGGTGATGCAGGTTCTGAGACGCCTGCGACACCGCGACCACGAACACGAGGTCGAACAGCAGCTCCAGCGGCGTCGACACACGGTAGGAGGCCTCCGTGTCGCGCGCGGACATCCGGACGAGGCCCATCCGAGCCAGCACATCGGTCATGCGACGATTATGGTTGCCCTGCGTATCGAGGAGGATCATGCGTCGGCTCTGGATCGTGTTCGTGCCCTACGTCGCGGTGTCGGTCGTGCACGTCGCGGCGCTCGCCGTCGGCTCCGACGCCGTGGCCGCGCCCACGAAGCTCGCGCTCATGCCGCTGCTCGCCCTCGCGGTGGCGTGGGGCGTGCGAGGGTCCCGATGGACGCCCGCCCACACCCTGCTCGTGGTCGCGATCGGGCTCTCGTGGGTGGGTGACGGCGCCGGAACGTTCATTCCGTGGATGCCGACCGTGCCCATGATGCTGCTGTTCTTCGGACTCGCCCACCTCTGCTACATCTGGCTCTTCTGGCGGATGCTGGCCGTGCGCCGCGCCCCGATCTGGGCCGCGGTGTACGCGGTGTGGTGGCTGGTGCTCCTTGCGGTGCTCTGGCCGAACCTCGGCGGGCTCGCCATCGCGGTGGCGATCTACGGTCTCGTGCTCGGCGGCACCGCCTTCGCAGCATCGCGCTGCCACCCACTGATCGTCTGGGGCGGCGTGTTCTTCCTCACATCGGACTCTGTGCTGGCGTTCCGCCTGTTCACGCCTGACGCGATGCCCGATTGGACGAGCCCGCTCGTCATGCTGACGTACTGCCTCGGGCAGGGACTCATCGCCGCCGGCGTGCTGGTGAGCGTGCGGGCACGGAACGTCGCGCAGACGACGGTGGCCACGCGATGACGGATGCCGCGGCCGCTGTCCGGTCGGTCAGGGTCGACGCGTGGCTCTGGGCGATCCGCATCTACAAGACGCGCTCCGCCGCGACGACCGCATGCCGCGCCGGGCACGTGCGCGTCAACGGCGAGCGGGCGAAGGCCGCGCAGAGCGTGAAACCCGGCGACGAGGTGCGGGTCCGCATCGACGGGTTCGATCGCATGCTCGTCGTGCGCGAGCCGATCTCGAAGCGGGTCGGAGCCGCGCTCGTGGCGACCGCCATGGAGGATCACACGCCCCCGCGCGACCCCGCTCCGGTCATCGCGCAACGCGATCGGGGCGCGGGCCGTCCCACCAAGCGCGAACGGCGCGAGATCGACCGCCTGCGGGGCCGCGACGACCAGTGAACGCCCAACACGGCAGCCATCGCCAGGGCGGCGGCAGACAGCGGTTCAGGCCTGCTCGTCCTCTTCGGGTTCGAATGTCGACGGCTCTCCTGTGTGGCCGGCGGCTACGCCGCCGGGGTCGTTGGGGATGGTCCCGTCAGGCCCCAGGCCTCCCGGCTTCGCAGTGCCCTCGTCGTCCGGCTTCGGTTCCTGCGTCTTCCCGGTCATCGGTCGCTCCCCCCGTCGATACGAGCGTCTGTCGGGGCGACAGTAAGCCGCGCGTCAGCGTTGCGGAGCCCGCTTGACAAACGCGCTCGCCCCCTCAGGCGAACGTCTGTCAGCCTCGCGAGGTGAGGGTGGTCGCTGCGGCCGGATCGCAGCGCCGCTCGCCGCTCAGCGAGGCACAGCACGAGCATGATGGCGCACGAGGTCAGGTAGAAGGTGTGCAGCGCCCAGATCGGCCCCAGGGGAAGACTGAACACGTAGAGCGAGTAGACCGCATTCGCCGCGTTGATCATCACGATGCTCGGCAGGCTGTACGACGAGACGTCACGCGTGCGCAGCGCCTTGCCGAGCATCGGCAGGTTGCTGACCGCGAACACGACGGTCGAGACCGTGCCGGCGATCAGCGGGATGTCCATGCCCACACGCTAAGCGGCGGCCCGCGTCGGCCGCGTCGGGCGAAGAGCGCATCTTCGACGGATTACCCGCCTGGGTCATTCTGTGCAGAAGCGCCCGGCGATCACACCAGGCCGTTCTCATAGGCGTACGCTGTCGCGGCCGCTCGGGTCGAGATGCCCAGCTTGCCGAAGATGTTGGCGAGGTGACGCGCGACCGTCTTCTCGCTGAGGGAGAGCTTCACGCCGATCCCGCGGTTGGTGAGGCCCGTAGACACGAGTCGCAGAACCTCCAGCTCGCGGGGGGTGAGCACGCCCCCGCGACGGTGGCCGATCACCAGGGCGAGCTCGGCCACCGCAGGTTCCGCGCCGAGCGCGAGGAACACGGCGCGGGCAGCGTCGAACTGCACGCGCGCCTCCTCCACTTCATCGATCGCGTGCAGGGCGCGGCCCGCGAGAACGCGAGCGCGCGCACCTTCGTACGGTGCGCCGACGGCGTCCCATGCTCGGGCCGCGACGCGCGCCGTGTCCAGCGCGTCCGCCGTCCGTCCCTCCGCGAGCAGCACCCGCGCGTCCGCAGCGGCGATGGCGGCATCGAGCATCGGCGTGGTGGCGGCCCTGCTGCCCTCTCGCAGCTCGTCGACGGCACGACGGGCGGCTCCGTGATCTCCCGCAGCCACCTCGATCTCGACGACGGCAGGCAGCAGGAACCGCCGCGTGATCGTGTCGGCGCCCGCGACGCTGCGGCGGATCTCGTCTTGCGCGCGCTGCGTGCGCCCGAGCGCGAGATGCAGCAGCGACAGGCCCGGCTGCGGTTCCCATCCGGATTCGCCGGCACGCCGGTACGACTCCTCGGCGGAGTGGAACGCGCCGCGCAGCCGGGAGAGCTCCGCGTGCTGGTAGGGCGCGCCCCAGATCGCTCGGTAGTCACCGGCCCGGAAGCGCGCGAGCGCGAACTCGACCGCGGTCGCTGCCTCGGGCCACGCCCCGCGGACGAGCAGGAGCCCGGCCTCGATGGCATGCCTTTGTCCGCTGAACGCGATGAGCTGCGGCTGCTCGGCGCACCATCGCCCCAATTCCGCGGTCCAAGCGGTCGTACGGTCCAGGTCGAAGGCCAGCACGGCGTCGGAGACGGCGCCGCACAGGATGACGCCGGTCGGAAGCGGAGCGACTTCCCCCGCGGCGACTGCAGCGATCGCCTGATCCAGTTGGCGGAAACCCTCGGCGACGGAACCGGACTCGATGAGGGACTTGCCCCAGCCGAATCTGGTGAACACCTCCAGCTCGCGGTCCCCCTCGCGCTGCGCGATCTCGAGGATCTCCTCGAACGCGTGTGCCGCCTCGGTGGGGTTCCCGCTGCCGAGCTGACCGACGGCGGGTGCCATCCGGACGAATCCGCCCAGTGCGCCGGGCTGCGCCATCGCGCCGACGATCCGCATCGCGCGCGCCGCCCACAGCACGCTGTTGGTGAAGTCCCCTTGTTCGATCAGGTTCAGCGCGAGCCATCCCGCCGAGCGCGCGGCGCCCGCGTTGTCTCCCGCACCCAGATGCGCCGAGTAGGCCCTCGAAAGCGCCTCGATGCAGGCCCGCGCTTCGCCGCGGAGGAGCGCCGCCGTGGCCAGCAGCTCCAGATCTGAAGCCCGGAGGCCGTCGCGCGCCTCCACGCGGGCGAGCAGCTCGCACGCGTCGGCCCACCGCCGCTCGGCCACCGCCGTTCGGCCCGCGTCGAGGTCGCTCGAGGAGATCATGCCCCTCCCGCCTCGGACGCACGCCGACTCGGCCGGCGCCGGTGCCCCTCGAATGTTGCCGGAACGGTACCGCCGATCCGGCCGGCCCCGCAAGGAGGTGCGACGCGCGCCGTCGCTGCGCCGTCAGCCCTCGAGCAGACCGAGCAGCCAGCGCGTTCCGCGGACGGCGGCGCCGGCATCCGTCACCCGGTCGGAAAGCGCGCGGTCGCTCGTGACCACCGTCACCCGGCGCCCTGCCGCGACCTCTCCCCGGGCAGCCATCAGGATCGCGTCGTCACCGGATGCCTCGGCCCGTACCACCCCGACTCGCGGCGCGCTCTCCACGCCGCGCGCCTGCCCCTCGACGACCGCGGTCCACCGGGGGTACCAGGTCTGCTCGGGCAGATCCAGGGCGGGCGCCGGCACGCCGCGCGCGGCGAGGTCGGAGATGCGTGCGACCAGGCGGGATGCCGCGCCCGCGCGATCGCGCCACCAGCCGTCGGGCACCGAACCCATGACGTTCGCGACGTCGACGACGACCGCGGGCTGCACGCCGAGCAGGCCGCGCAGCTGTTCCCACGACGCGGCGAAACCCGGGTGAAGCGGATACTGCGTGACCTCGTCGACGGGAACCCATGCGAGCTCGCGACTCTCGGGATCGCTGATCGTGGGCTCGAACGGGACCACCACGTCGCCCACGACCGTGGTGTAACTCCAATAGCCGAGATCGAAGACGCTCAGCACGCGAGGCTGCACCGCCGCAACCGGCACGCCTGCCTCCTCTGCGGCCTCGCGGAGGGCCCCGTCACAGGCCGTTTCGCCCTCGTGACGCGCACCCCCGGGAAGCGCCCAGGTGTCGCCGAAGTGGCTCCACGACACGCGGTGCTGCAGCAGCACGCCCCGCGTGGCGTCGACGGCGAGCAGACCGGCAGCCCCGAACCGCCCCCAGTACCGCTCCCCCGTCGGCGCCACGACCCACGCGTCGCCCGGGTCGCGGGGTCCGTGCGGACGCCGGGGCTCGCCCGGGGCGGGAGGCTCGATCGTCATCCTGCCAGCCTGTCACACCCCGTCGCCGGCGCGGCCGCGATGACCCCGCGTGACCGGGGGTCGCAGCATCCGTCCCGCGCGATCAGCGCTGACGGCGCTCGCGCACGCGCATGTTGATCACGATCGGCGAGCCCTCGAAGCCGTACAGTTCGCGGAGGCGCCGCTGGATGAACCGGCGGTAGCCCGGGTCGAGAAAGCCCGTCGTGAACAGCACGAAGGTCGGCGGCCGCGTCGAGGCCTGCGTGCCGAACAGGATGCGCGGCTGCTTGCCGCCGCGCAGCGGGTGGGGGTGCTCTGCGATCAGCTCGGTCAGGAACGCGTTGAACTTGCCCGTCGGGATGCGCTGATCCCACGAATCGAGCGCCGTCTCGAGCGCCGGGACGAGCTTGTCGAGGTGGCGCCCGGTGCGGGCCGAGATGTTGACGCGGGGCGCCCACGCGACGTGGGCGAGGTCCTGCTCGATCTCGCGCTCGAGGTAGCGGCGGCGGTCCTGGCCGTCCATGTCGTCGTCGTTGAGCCGGTCCCACTTGTTGTACGCGATGACGAGCGCACGACCGGACTCCAGGACGAGATCGATGATGTTGAGGTCCTGCACGCTGATCGGCTGGGTCACGTCGATGACGACGATCGCGACCTCGGCCTTCTCGAGCGCGGCAGACGTGCGCAGCGAGGCGTAGAAGTCGGCGCCCTGCTGCAGATGCACACGGCGACGGATGCCGGCGGTGTCGACGAAGCGCCACAGTTTGCCGCCGAGCTCCACGATCTCGTCGACGGGGTCGCGGGTGGTGCCGGCGAGCTCGTTGACGACCACGCGCTCCTCACCTGCGGCCTTGTTGAGGAGCGACGACTTGCCGACGTTCGGGCGCCCGAGGATCGCGACGCGGCGCGGACCTCCGACCTCGGCCTTGGCCACCGCCGACACGTCGGGCAGCACCTTCACGACCTCGTCGAGGAGGTCGGCGACACCGCGGCCGTGGATGGCGGACACCGGCCACGGCTGGTCGAGACCGAGGTTCCACAGGGCCGCGGCCTCGGGCTCCTGGCGGGCGTCGTCGATCTTGTTCGCGACGAGGAAGACGGGCTTGTTGGCCTTGCGCAGCAGGCGCACGACGTGCTCGTCGGTGGCGGTGGCGCCGACCATCGCGTCGACGACGAACAGCACGACGTCCGACAGGTCGATCGCGACCTCGGCCTGCGCCGCGACCGAGCGGTCGATGCCGCGCGCGTCGGGCTCCCACCCGCCGGTGTCGACGAGCGTGAAGCGGCGGTCCATCCACTCGGCCTTGTACGTCACGCGGTCGCGCGTGACTCCCGGCGTGTCCTCGACGACAGCCTCGCGGCGGCCGAGGATGCGGTTCACGAGCGCGGACTTTCCGACGTTGGGGCGGCCGACGATCGCGACGACGGGCAGCGCCGGGAGGAACTCGATGCCGTCCTCGCCCAGGGCGATGCCCGCGAGCAGCGCCGCGTCCTCGTCGTCGAGGTGGTAGTCGTCGAGGCCGACGCGCAGCGCGACGGCCCGCTGCTCGGCGAGCTCGTCGTCGAGGTCCGCGAGGTTCTCGGCGAGGTGGTCATCGCCGGGCTCGAACTCGTCGAACTCGGTGTTGTCATCAGCCATCTCAGGCTCCTGTCTGCAGTGGGTCGACCGCCGGCACGCTCAGCGCGGCCCGGATCACGCCGAGCACGGCGTCCACGGTCTGGTCGAAATCGAGTGACGTCGAGTCGACGACCTCGACGCCGGGTGCGGCGGTGAGGAAGTCGACGACGGCGGAGTCGGCGGCGTCGCGCTGGTGGAGGGCGGCCGCCACGGTCGCGGAATCGTGCGTCGTCAGCTCGGCGCTGCGACGGGCGGCGCGGATCTCCGGCGCGGCAGTGAGGAGGATGCGGACAGGAGCGTCGGGGGCGACGACCGTCGTGATGTCACGCCCCTCGATGACGACCCCCGGCCGCCCGGAGCGCGCCACCAGCGCCCGGAACAGCGCGTTCACCGACTGCCGCACCGCGGGCACACGCGCGACGCCGCTCACCGCGTCCGACACGCGGGGCTCGCGGATCGCGTCCGTCACATCGGCCTGACCGACCCGCACCCAGTAGGCGTCGGGATCGAGCGAGATCGCGTAGTCGAAATCAGCCGAGACGTCGAGGACGGATGCCGCGTCCGACGTGTCGATGCCGTGCTCGAGTGCGTGCCACGCGAGCGCACGGTAGGCGGCACCGGTGTCGAGGTAGCCATACCCGAGCCGGCGGGCGACCTGCTTCGAGACGCTCGACTTGCCGCTGCCGGCGGGCCCGTCGATCGCGACGACGATGGGGTCAGTCATTGGTGGTGCTCGCAATCTTCCAGCCTCGCGCCTCGAGACCGTCGATCGCCCGGCGCACGGCGCTGGGTACGACGCTGATCTCGGCGAGGCCGAACTGAGCGCCGGGCGAATGCTCCAGGCGCAGGTCTTCCACGTTCACGTCGAGGTCGCCGAGCTCGCCGAACAGCCGTCCGAGCTGGCCGGGCGTGTCGTCGACCATGACGACGACCTGCTCGAAGCGGCGGTTCTGGCCGTGCTTGCCCGGCAGGCGCTCGACACCGTCGTTGCCGCGGCGGATGGTGTCGGCGACGGCACGGCGGGCGCCCGGCGCGTCGGGCTCGCGCAGCGCGTCGGCGACGGCGGTGAGGTCTGCCGCGATCCGGTCCAGCACGTCGACGACCGGCGCCGCGTTCGCGCCGAGGATCTGCACCCAGAGCTCGGGAGCCGACGCCGCGATCCGGGTCGTGTCGCGCACGCCCTGGCCTGCCAGCTGGAGCGACCCGTCGGGGGCGTCGACGAAGCGGCCCGCAAGCAGGCTCGCGACCAGCTGCGGCACGTGCGAGACGAGCGCGACACTTCGGTCGTGGTCTTCTGGCGTCATCTCGATCGGCGTCGCGCCGAGGTCGAGCGCCAGCCCTTCGACCAGCGCGAGATCGGCCGAGGGGGTCTCCTCGTCGCGGCACACCACCCACGGGCGACCGACGAAGATGTCGGCGCGCGCCGAGATGGCTCCCCCGCGCTCGCGGCCCGCCAGCGGGTGCGAGCCGATGTAGTGCGTGAGGTCGACGCCGCGCTCGCGCAGTGTGCGGAGGGGCTCCAGCTTGACGCTCGCGACATCCGTCACGACAGCGCCGGGGTGGCGCTCGAGCTCGCGCTGGATGACGTCGGCGGTGACGTCCGGCGGAACCGCGACGACGACGAGCGACGGCTCGTCGTCCTCGGCGGCCCGGCGACCGGCGCCGTAGTCGATCGCGAGACGCAGCTGCGCCGGCGATGTGTCGTCGAGCGCGACATCGACGCCGCGCGCGGTGAGCGCGTGGCCGATGCTCGCGCCGAGGAGGCCGGCACCGACGATCCGCACCGTGCCCTGCACGCGCGGAGCAAGGGAGGTCGCTGTCACTTATTCCTCCTGTTGACCTGCGGCTTGGCGCGAAAGAGTCAGCAGAGCGCCCCGCTCCACTTTAGTCAACTCGCGGGCGCGCCCGGCTGGCAGCGTTCCCAGGTGCAGCGGCCCGAACTGGCGGCGTACGAGTTCGACGACCGGATGCCCCACCTCGGCCATCATGCGGCGCACGATGCGGTTTCGGCCCGAGTGGAGTGTGAGCTCGACGAGGGAGCCGCCACCCTCGGTGGAGGACGACAGCAGCCGTGCCTTGTCGGCGGAGATCGGGCCGTCCTCCAGGTCGACTCCGCGCAGGAGCCGCTGGATCGTCTGCGGCGTCACACGACCGTCGACCTTGGCGATGTAGACCTTGGTCACGCCGAACGACGGGTGTGCGAGCACGTGGGCGAGTTCGCCGTCGTTCGTGAGCACGAGCAGGCCGCTGGTCTCAGCATCCAATCGCCCCACGTTGTACAGGCGTTCCGGCCACTCCTTCGTGAAGCGGCGGAGGTCGGGACGACCGCGGTCGTCCTTCATGGAGCTCACGACGCCCGTCGGCTTGTTGAGCATGACGTACCGCTTGGACTGGTCGAGCTGCACGGCCGTGCCGTCGACGTCGACGAGGTCGTTCTCGGGGTCGATGCGCGAGCCGAGCTCGGTGACGACCTTGCCGTTCACGCGCACGCGTCCCTCGACGATGAGCTGCTCCGCGACGCGCCGCGAGGCGACGCCCGCGTTCGCGAGCACCTTCTGCAGGCGCACGCCCTCGGTGGATTCGGCGTCGGTCATCGTCGCACTCCTTCGTCGTGGTGGTCGCCGACCTCGTCCGCCCGTGACACCTCATCAGCACCGTCGAGCAGCGGCGAGATGTGCGGCAGCTCGTCCAGCGAGTTGATGCCGAGGTGCACGAGCAGCGCGTCGGTGGTGCCGTAGTTGATGGCGCCGGTCTCGGCATCCGCGAAGAGCTCGGTGATGAGTCCGCGCGCGAGCAGCGTGCGCACGACCGAGTCGACGTTCACGGCACGGATCGACGCGACCTGGCTGCGGGTCACGGGCTGCTTGTACGCGATGACCGCCAGGGTCTCGAGCGCCGCCTGAGACAGCCGCGACGGCGCCTGGCCGCCGACGTACTCGCTCACCAGGTCGTCGAACTCCTCGCGGACGTAGAGCCGCCAGCCGCCGCCGACCTCACGCAGCTCGAAGCCGCGCACGGGTCCCCCGGACTTGCCGTCGTAGTCGTCCACAAGCGTCTCGATCGCCTGGCGGACCGCGGGAACGGGCGCACCGACGGCGGCCGCGAGGCTCACCAGGCTCTGCGGCTCCTCGACGATCAGCAGGATCGCCTCGAGCCGTCGGGCCACGTCGGTCACCGTGACAGCGGGTGAGTCAGCCCCGGCACCAGGGCTTGTCGAAGCATCATCGGTCATAGTCGGCTCCCAGACTGGCGAGATTCTCGTCGCTCCAGCGCTGCGCGCTCCAGCGGAGGGTCAGCTCGCCGAGCGGTTCGAGCTGTTCGAAGGACAGTGCGGCGTGGCGGTACAGCTCCAGCACCGAGAGGAAGCGGGCGACCACCACGCCCGGCTGGCCGACGCCGGCGATGAGCTCGCGGAACGTCAGGGAGCCGGCATCCCGCAGCAGAGTCACCACGATCGCGGCCTGCTCGCGGATGCTCACCAGCGGCGCGTGCAGGTGGTCGAACCCGATACGCGGGATCTCCTTGGGTGTCATGGCCAGCACCGCGAGCGCCGCGAAGTCGTCGACGCTCAGCGACCATACGAGGTCCGGAACGGCGTTGCGGTACTTCTCGTCGAGCCGCACCGAGCGCGTGTGCCGCACGGCCTCGCGGCGCAGGCACCGCTCGAACCACGTCGACACCTCCTTGAATGCGCGGTACTGCAGCAGCCGCGCGAACAGCAGATCACGCGCCTCGAGGAGCGCGACCGATTCGGCGTCGACGAGCTCGCCCTGCGGGAGGAGCCCGGCGACCTTCATGTCGAGCAGGGTCGCGGCGACGACGAGGAACTCGGATGCCTCGTCCAGCTCCTCGCCCGGACCCAGATCGCGCAGATACGCGATGAACTCGTTCGTCACGAGCGAGAGGGAGACCTCGGTGATGTCGAGCTCGTGCTTCGAGATCAGGGTGAGGAGGAGGTCGAACGGTCCGTCGAAGTTCGAGAGCGCGACCCGGAACCCGGAATCCTGATCAGGCGACGGCGCCACGGGCGACCAGCTCCCGCGCCAGCCGCAGATAGGCCTGCGCGGCGGCGTGCTCCGGCGCGAACTCGGTGATCGGCATGCCCGAGACGGAGGCATCCGGGAACTTGACGGTGCGGCCGATCACGGTCTCGAGGACGTCGTCGCCGAAGGCGTCGACCACGCGCTCGAGCACTTCGCGCGAGTGGAGCGTCCGCGCGTCGTACATCGTGGCCAGCACGCCGTCGAGTGTGATGGTCGGGTTGAGGCGGTCGCGCACCTTGTCGATCGTCTCGATGAGCATCGCGACGCCGCGGAGGGCGAAGAACTCGCACTCCAGCGGGATGACCACGCCGTGGCTCGCGGTGAGGGCATTCACCGTCAGCAGGCCCAGCGAGGGCTGGCAGTCGATCAGGATCACGTCGTAGTCGCCCGTGACCTTGCGCAGCGCGCGCGACAGCGTCTGCTCGCGTGCGACCTCGTTGACGAGGTGCACCTCGGCTGCAGACAGGTCGATGTTGGCCGGGATCACGTCGAGGTTCTCGACGCGCGTCTGCACGATGACCTCGTGAGGGTCGCGCTTGCCGTCGAGGAGCAGGTCGTAGATCGTCGGGATGTCGTGGGTCTGGATGCCGAGACCCGCCGACAGCGCACCCTGCGGGTCGAAGTCGACCGCGAGCACCTTGCGGCCGTAGCCGGCGAGCGCGGCCGCGAGGTTGATGGTGGTCGTCGTCTTGCCGACGCCGCCCTTCTGGTTGCACAGCGCGATGATGCGGGCGGGGCCATGACCGTCGAGCTTGGGCGGGGTGGGGAAGCCCTGATAGGGACGACCGGTGGGTCCGATCGGAGTGTCCCCCGTGGCGGCCTTCGTCGCCGCCTGCGTCTTGCCCGCCACCAATGCTCCCGCCTCTGTGCTTCGTGTCCACCGATTCTAGTCACGCCGCGCACGCGAACGTCTGCGGCGCGGCCGTCGCCAGGCTCAGCGGGCGCGCGGATGCGACGTCGCATACACGTCGCGGAGCGCGTCGACCGACACGTAGGTGTAGATCTGCGTCGTCGCCACGGAGGCGTGGCCGAGCAGCTCCTGCACGACGCGGACGTCGGCGCCGCCCTGCAGGAGGTGGGTCGCGAACGAGTGGCGCAGCGTGTGCGGTGACACGTGTGCGGTGAGGTGGGCGCGCTCGGCCGCCGACTGGATGATCAGCCAGGCGCTCTGCCGCGACAGCGGTGCTCCGCGTGCGCCGAGGAAGAGCTTCGGGGTGGACCTCCCCCGGTGCGAGAGCTCGGGCCGCGCGCGGGTGAGGTACGCATCCACGGCTGCGCGTGCGTACGAGCCGACCGGCACGATGCGCTCCTTCGAGCCCTTCCCCCGCACGCGGAGCACATCGCCGTGCGCCGCGTCGTCGACGTCCAGCTGCACGATCTCCGACACGCGCGCGCCGGTGGCGTACAGCAGCTCGAGCAGAGCGCGGTCGCGCATGCCGAGCAGGTCGCCCGCCGCCGCTCCGCGAGTGCCCGACGCGTCGGCCTCGGTCGCCGGCGCCGGGCCCGAGGCATCCAACAGGCTCTCCACCTGCTCGATCGTGAGCGCCTTGGGCAGCCTGCGCGGTTGCTTCGGCGGGCGGAGGCTCGACGACGGGTCGGCGGGCTCGATGCCTTCGCGCGCGAGGAAGCGGTGCAGCCCCCGCACCGATGACTGCAGCCGCGCAAGCGACGACGCAGCCATCGGCGGCTGGGCGGCCGCGCGGTCGGCGATGAAGCTCGAGAGCGTCACCGACGTGACGGCGGCGGTGTCTTCGATGTGCTGCTCGCGCAGCCACTCGGCGTACCCGGCGAGGTCGCGCCGGTACGCCGCGACGGTGTTCTCCGACAACCCGCGCTCGATCGCCACGTGGCGCAGGTACGAGTCCACCGCTCGAGCGATCTGCATGTCAGCCGCCTCCTGTCACGAGGGTCTCACGTCCGGCGGGAGTGTCGGCGAAGTCCGGGAGGTTTCAGGCTCCCGCAGGGTCCGCCTGGCGCAGACGCTCCGCCGCGGCGAGCAGGCCTACCGCGAGGATGCCGTTGCGCAGGCGTCCCGCGAGGATCCCCGCGACGGCGTCGGCGAGCGGCAGCCACTCCAGGCGGATGTCGGCCTCCTCGTCCTCCCGAGCGTGCACCTCGTGCGCGGGGGTGAGGCCGCGCGCGAGGAACAGGTGGACGATCTCGTCGTTCCCGCCGGGGGTGGTGAAGATGCTGACCAGCGGCTCCCACGACGAGGCGAACAGGTCGACCTCCTCGGCGAGCTCGCGCCGGGCGGTCTCGAGCGGAGTCTCGCCGGCCATGTCGAGCAGACCGGCCGGGATCTCCCAGTCGCGGTGGCGGATCGGGTGCCGGTACTGCTGGATCAGCAGCACCCGGCCCTCGTCGTCCACCGCGACGACCGCGGCGGCGCCGGGATGATCGACGTACTGGCGCACGATCTGCCCGCCGCCGTAGGCGACGGTGTCACTGCGCACATCCCACACCCGGCCCTTGTAGACCAGGTCGCTGTCGAGGACGGGCGCGTCGACGGGCTCGTCGGCGAGGAGTTCCTGCGTCACGTCAGGCGACCGTGAGCTCGTCGGGCTCGACCTCGAACAGCTCGCTCGCGCGGTGCCGGTCCAGCGCCGCGCCGACGAGGCCGCGGAACAGCGGGTTGGCGTCCGTCGGACGCGAGCGCAGCTCGGGGTGCGCCTGCGTCGCGATGTAGTACGGGTGCACATCGCGCGGCAGCTCGACGTACTCCACGAGGTCGAGGTCGGGGTTGATGCCCGAGAACACCAGGCCCGCCGCCGCGATCTGGTCGCGGTAGCGGTTATTCACCTCGTAGCGGTGGCGGTGTCGCTCCGACGCGGTGGTGTCGCCGTACACCTCCGCGGCGATGGATCCCTCCGCGAGGGCCGCGGGATAGATCCCGAGACGCATCGTTCCGCCGAGGTCGCCGTGGTCGAGGATGTCGACCTGCTCCTCCATCGTGGCGATGACGGGATGCGGCGTGTCGGGGTCGAACTCGCTCGACGAGGCATCCTCGATCCCGGCGACGTGGCGCGCGTACTCGATGACGATGCACTGCAGGCCTAGGCAGATGCCGAGCGTCGGGATGCCCTGCTCGCGCGCGAACTTCAGGGCGCCGATCTTGCCCTCGATGCCGCGGATGCCGAAGCCGCCGGGGATCACGATGCCATCGAGCGGGCCGAGCGCCTTCGCGGCGCCCTCCGGCGTCTCGCACTCGTCGGACGGGATCCAGCGGATGTTGACGTGCGTCTCCTGAGCGAAGCCGCCCGCCTTGAGGGCCTCGGTGACCGAGAGGTACGCGTCGGGCAGGTCGATGTACTTGCCGACGAGGCCGATCGTCACCTCGTGCTTCGGGTTGTGCACGGCGTTCAGCACGCGCTGCCAGCGCGACCAGTCGACGTCGGCGGCCTTGGACAGCCCGAGCGCGCGGACGATGTACTCGTCCAGGCCCTGCTCGTTGAGCATCGACGGGATGTCGTAGATGCTGGGCACGTCGACGGCGTTCACGACCGCGCCCTCGTCGACGTCGCACATGAGCGCGATCTTGCGCTTGTTCGACTCGGTGACGGGGCGGTCGCTGCGCAGCACCAGCGCGTCGGGCTGGATGCCGATGGAGCGCAGCGCGGCGACCGAGTGCTGGGTCGGCTTGGTCTTCTGCTCCCCCGACGCACCCATGAACGGCACGAGCGAGACGTGCACGAAGAAGACGTTGCCACGGCCCAGCTCGTGGCGGATCTGGCGGGCCGACTCGATGAACGGCTGCGACTCGATGTCGCCGACCGTGCCGCCAATCTCGGTGATGATCACGTCGGGCTTCGGCGTCTCGTCCGCCTGCAGGCGCATGCGGCGCTTGATCTCGTCGGTGATGTGCGGGATCACCTGCACGGTGTCGCCGAGGTACTCGCCGCGGCGCTCCTTCGCGATGACCTGCGAGTAGATCTGGCCCGTGGTCACGTTGGCGGCCTGGCTCAGCTCGATGTCGAGGAAGCGCTCGTAGTGTCCGATGTCGAGGTCGGTCTCGGCCCCGTCGTCGGTCACGAAGACCTCGCCGTGCTGGAAGGGGTTCATCGTGCCCGGGTCGACGTTCAGATAGGGGTCGAGCTTCTGCATCACGACGCGCAGACCCCGGGCGGTGAGGAGGTTTCCGAGGCTGGCCGCGGTGAGACCCTTGCCCAACGAGGAAACGACACCACCGGTCACGAAGATGTGCTTGGTGGTGTCGTTCGAAGTGTCGCCGCGGGAAGAATCAGAAGTCTGCATCACGGGCTTTTATCCTATCAGTGGACTTCGGTG
Source organism: Microbacterium ureisolvens (assembly GCF_019511645.1). Taxonomy (GTDB): domain Bacteria; phylum Actinomycetota; class Actinomycetes; order Actinomycetales; family Microbacteriaceae; genus Microbacterium; species Microbacterium ureisolvens_A. The sequence goes on from NZ_JAEUAX010000001.1 coordinate 862,713, forward strand.
CGAAGGCTGAGCAACTCGCGGGCGTGCGTGAGCGCCGCGTCGGAATCGGGCATGCCCGACAGCAGGCGCGCCATCTCCGCCTCCCGATCGGCGCCATCGAGGCGACGGACATCGGAGGCCGTGACCGAGCCGTCGTTCGCCTTCACGACGGTCAGGTGGTTGGCCGCGAAGGCCGCCACCTGCGCGAGGTGAGTGACCGCGATCACCTGCGACGACTCAGAGAGGCGCGCAAGACGGCGGCCCACCTCGATCGCGGCGGCGCCGCCGATGCCGGCGTCCACCTCGTCGAAGACGAACGTCGGCACCGGATCGACGGCCGCGATCACGACTTCGATCGCGAGCATGACGCGGCTGAGCTCGCCGCCGCTCGCGCCGCGCGAGACGGCTCGCGGCTCGGCGCCGGGATGCGGAGAGAGCAGGATCGCGACGTCGTCGCGGCCGAAGGCGGACTCCGGGCCGGGCGTGACCGAGACCTCGAGGCGGGCATCCGGCATAGCGAGCGCCCGCAGCTCGATCGTGACCGCCGCGCCCAGCCGCGCGGCTGCCTCGGTGCGGGCCTCAGTGAGCGCGGCAGCGGCGGCGTCGAGAACGGCTGCCGCGGCATCCCGCTCCGCCGTCAGCCGGTCGATGCGATCGGAGTCGTCGTCGAGTTCGGCGAGCCGAGACGAGCCGGTGTCGAGCAGCTCGATGGCTGCGTCGAGCGTGCCGTGCGCGCGGACCAGGCCGGCCAGCACGGCGCGGCGCTCTTCGACGGCGGCCAGTTCGTGCGGACCGGATTCGTCCAGGTCGGCCAGGTAGCCCGCGAGGGCCGCGGCGATGTCGGCGACTCGGTAGCCGACATCGGCGAGCTGACCGGCGAGCTCGGCGAGCACGGGGTCGTGCACCCGCTCGAGCGCCCGGCGCGCCTCGGCGAGCAACGCCCCCGCGTCGGGTTCATCGCCCTCGCCGGAGAGTCCGTCATGAGCGGTCGCGGCGGCGACACGGAGCTCCTCGGCGTTCGCCAGGCGTTCGGCGCGAGCCGCCAGCTCGGCGTCCTCGCCGGACTCGGGGGCCGCCTGCTCGATCTCGGCGAGCTGCGCGCGGAGCTCCTCGGCCTCCCGCGCCCGCGCGTCGCGATCGTCGGTGAGCTGGGACAGCTCGCGATCGATCGCGCGCCAGTGCTCGAAGGCGCGGCGGTAGGCGTCGCGCGCCGTGTGGACGGTCTCGCCGCCGAAGCGGTCCAGCGCGTCGCGCTGGGCCGCCGCGGAGCGCAGCCGCAGCTGGTCGGACTGTCCGTGCACCACGACGAGCTCGTCGGCGAGATCCGCGAGCACGCCGGCCGGTGCAGCCCGGCCGCCGACGGAGGCGCGCCCTCGCCCCTCGCTGGAGATCGAGCGCCCGATGTACAGCTCGGCGCGGCCGCCCCCGATCGGCTCGACGTCGCCGCCGGCCTCCCGCACGCGCGCGGCGACGGGTCCGTCCTCGGGGACGATCCACACACCGTCGACCGTCGCCTGAGCCGCGCCGGCACGGACGGCGCCCGAGTCGGCACGCTGCCCCAGCAGCAGCCCCAGCCCCGTCACGACCATCGTCTTGCCGGCACCGGTCTCACCGGTGATCGCCGTGAAGCCCGCTCCGATCGGCAGCGTCGCCTCAGCGATCACGCCGAGGTCGCGCAGGCGCATCTCCTCGATCACGGGGCGACCTCGCTGCCGACGGCAGAGGACTCACGGTCGGCGGAATCGGCATCCGCCGTGGCCCGCTGGGCCTGCGTGGGCATGACGCCGGTGATCGCCGCCGGGCCGCGCCAGCCCTCGACGGGGAGGCGGAACTTGCGCACGAGGCGGTCGGTGAACTGCGCCGGGTGCAGGCGCGCGAGACGCACCGGGCGGTCGGATCGCCGCACGACGACACGTGCGCCCGGCGGCAGGTCGTGTGAGCGGCGACCGTCGCACCACAGGATTCCGGTGCCGTTGGTGCGCTCGAGCACCTCGATCGCGACGGAGTGCTCGGGTCCGACGACGAGCGGCTTGGCGAACAGCGCGTGCGCCGACAGCGGCACCACGGCGATCGCCTCGACGGTCGGCCAGATCACCGGCCCGCCGGCCGAGAAGTTGTATGCGGTCGACCCGGTGGGCGTCGACACGACCATGCCGTCGCAGCCGAACGTCGACAGGGGACGGCCGTCGATCTCCACGACCACCTCGAGCAGTCGCTCGCGGCTGGCCTTCTCCACCGTCGCCTCGTTCAGCGCCCATGTCTCGTAGATGACGGAGTCGCCGGTGTCCTTCACCCGGACCTGGAGCGCCATGCGCTCCTCGACCTCGTACTCCCGCGCGATGACGCGGCGGACGGCCTCGTCCATGTCGTCGCGCTCGATCTCGGCGAGGAAGCCGACATGGCCCATGTTGATGCCGAGGACCGGCGCGCTTCCGTCGCGGACGAGCTCTGCCGCCCGAAGAATGGTGCCGTCGCCGCCGAGCACGATCGCGAGTTCGATTCCGGCCACGGGGACATCGATCCCGAGCACGGCGACGTCGGCCAGTGACGGGCCCGCCTGCACCAGGTCTTCGCCGTCGTCGAGGGCGAGCACCGGGCGGGCGCCGGCGGCGCGGAGCGCTGCGACGACCCGCTCCGCTGCAGCGACCGTGTCGGCGCGATGGGCGTGCGCCACCACCAGGATGCTGCGCTCGGCTCGTGTGTCGGCGTCGTTCATCGGCTCCCCGCCAGTCGGTTCACGGTGCTCAACCATTCTGTCGGATTGCTCCCCCGCCCCGGCGCGAGGTGTGCGATGAACTCGGAGTTGCCGTGCGTTCCGGCGATCGGGGAGGAGACGACCCCGCACGTGCCCAGACCCGCGTCCCACGCCGACCACAGCACCCGCGCGACCGCGTCAGCGCGCAGCACGGGGTTCGTCACGAGGCCCCCCTTGACCGCTGTCCGACCGACCTCGAACTGAGGCTTGATCAGGAGCACGAGATCCGCATCGGATGCTGCGACCGCGCGCGCCGCGGGAAGCACATGCGTGAGCGAGATGAATGACAGGTCACCGGTGATCACGGAAGGCGCCTCGGCGACACCGCTGGCCTCCGCGAGGGCGTCGGGCGTCATGTAGCGGACGTTGAAGCCCTCGACCGACACGACACCGGGATCCTCGGAGACGGATGCTGCCAGCTGCCCGTGGCCGACGTCCACCGCGATCACCGGGTCGGCGCCCCGCTCACGCAGCACCTGGGTGAAGCCGCCGGTGGAGGCGCCCATGTCGAGCGCCACGCGGCCGCGGACCTCGACCTCGAAGGCGTCGAGACCCGCGATGAGCTTGTGCGCGGCCCGGCTGACGTAGTGATCGGACGCCGCCACCTCGATCAGGGCGTCGTCGCCGACGGGAGTGGACGCCTTGACGACCGGACGGCCGTCGACCGTCACGAGTCCATCGGCGATGAGGGTCGCGGCCTGGGTGCGGGAGCGCGCGAGACCCCGGGCGGCGAGAGCGGCGTCGAGCCGAGTCGTCATGACGGGGCGCCGGGGGTCGCCTCGAGGCGACGGGCGAGCGTGTCGTGCAGGGAGTCGTACGCCTGGGCGCGCGTCGCCAGGGGCTGCGCCTCGATCACTTCGAGGGTCGACAACAGGTCGCCGGGCTCGTCGTCAGGCTCGCGGGCTCCATCCATGACCCCAGACTACGGGGCTCGCACGACACTCCCCGCTCGCCGCGGCGGGGGTCAGGGACGGTGGAACGGATCCGCGTACAGGCGCTCCGGCACCCGGAAGCCGAAGATCGCCCGGCCGGTCGACCAGATCGCGGCGGCGCCCGCACGCACGAGATCGATCGGCCGATCGCCTTCGCTGACGATGCGGATGTTGGGGCCGTCGATCGCGACGCGCGCGCCCCGCACCGTCGCCAGGCCGTCCTTCACGTGAACCTCGGGATACGGCTCGTGGAGCTCACGCAGGTCACCGAGGATGTACGTCGGCCGCGAGTTCTCGGGCGCGGCCAGAACGTGCTTCGGCCGGTCCACGCCCGTGAGCACGAGCGCCGAGGGGATGCCGGCGCGGTTGGCGCCGAGGATATCCGTGTCGAGACGGTCGCCGAGGAAGAGCGGATGCTGCGCCCCGAACCGTGCGACGGCCTCCTGGAAGATCGGCACCTCGGGCTTGCCGGCGACGGTCGCAAGCCGGCCGACGGCCGTGTGCACCGCGGACACGAGAGTGCCGTTGCCGGGAGCGATGCCGCGCGCCTGCGGGATCGTCCAGTCGGTGTTCGTCGCGACCCACGGGATGCCGCCGTCCTCTTCGGGCGTCTTGAGCGCGAACGCCGCCTCGGCGAGCTGGGTCCAGCCCACTTCCGGCGCGAACCCCTGCACGACCGCAGACGGCGCGTCGTCGGCGGTGCGCGTGACGACGAAGCCGGCCTTCTCGACCTCGACGACGAGGCCGTCCCCGCCGACGACGAGCACGGTCGAGCCCGGCGCGATCTTCTCCGCCAGCAGCCGCATCGCGGCCTGCGGGCTGGTGACGACCTCACGCGGAGCGGTCGCGAGCCCGAGCTCGCTCAGATGCGCCGCGACCGAGGCATCCGTGCGCGCAGCGTTGTTCGTGATGTAGGCGAGCGAACGCTCATTGCGGGCACGGTTGAGGCTCTCCACCGCGTGCGGCAGAGCGCCGGCACCGGCGTAGACGACACCGTCGAGGTCGGCCAGCACCACGTCGACACCGTCGAGCGGGGCGGGCGTCGCAGCCCGCCGCCCGAACAGGGCCATCAGCGCTCGGCCTCGTCGTCGCGGGGCTCGTCGACCCCCGCCTCGACGAGGATCTCGGCGACCTCGTCGGCGACAGAGATCTCTTCCGCCTCGGTCGCGGAGGGTCCCGGCTCGTCGACGTCGTCGGCGGTCGCGGCCTGGTCGCCGGTGTCGTCAGCGTCCTCGTCATCGTCGAGGTCGATCTCGATGACCTCCTCCACGAAGACCGTCTCCAGATCGTCGACACCGGAGGCGGCGTCGATCGCTTCGGCGGCGACCACGGCGCGTCGCTGCCACTGGGCGGCCTCGTCCGTGCGGCCGAGCTCCTCGAGCACGGCGGCACGAGCGGCGAACAGGGCGGGGCTCCACTCGAACGCGCGATCGGGGTCGAGTTCGGGGATGTCGAGTTCCTGAAGCGCACGTTCCGGTTCGCCGAGGTCGAGACGGGCACCCGACATCGCGATCGCCAGCTCTACCCGCACAGGCGTATCGAGGGTGGATCGGTCGACGGCGCGGCCGACCTCGAGCGCACGATCCGCCCGCCCGACGCCGCGCTCGCTGTCGACCATCAGGGCGATCTGATCGTCGCGCCCGGAGATGCGGCGGTAGGTCCGCAGCTCGCGCAGGGCGAGAGCGAAGTCCCCCGTCGCGTAGGCGGTGATCGCGAGCGTCTCGCGGACGACGGCGATGCGCCCCGCACGGCGAGACGCCGAGAGCGCATGCTGGTGCGCCAGGGCCGGATCCTCGTCGATCAGCTGCGACGCCATCACCAGGTGACGCGCGACATCCTCGGCGTTCTCCTTGCTCAGCGTCTTCAGCTCGTTGCGCGCGGCAGGCGGCAGATCGCGCCCGGTGACATCCTCGGGAATGACCGGGTCGTCGTGCCGAGCGCGGACCGGGCGGATCTCGCCCTCGCGAACGGCACGATCGGGGCGGTTCGCTCCCCCGCGCGTCGGGCGCGCAGCGCGCTCCGACGGTGTGCGGTCGCCGTCGCGCTTCGCGTACGGCTTGCGGTCGCCGTCGCGCTTCGCGTAGGGACGGTCACCGTCGCGCTTTGCGTACGGCTTGTGGTCACCGTCACGCTTCACGTAGGGACGGTCGCCGTCGCGCTTCGCATAGGGCTTGTGGTCGCCATCGCGCTTCGCGTACGGCTTGTGGTCACCGTCACGCTTCGCGTAGGGTCGGTCGCCGTCGCGCTTCGCATAGGGCTTGTGGTCGCCATCGCGCTTCGCGTACGGCTTGTGATCGCCATCGCGCTTCGCGTACGGCTTGTGGTCACCATCACGCTTCGCATACGGCTTGTGGTCACCGTCACGCTTCGCGTAGGGGCGGTCACCGTCACGCTTCGCCCACGGGCGATCGGCGTCACGCTTCGCATATGGCTTGTGGTCACCATCGCGCTTCGCGTACGGCTTGTGGTCACCATCGCGTTTCGCGTACGGCTTGTGGTCACCGTCACGCTTCGCGAACGGCTTCCGGTCGCCGTCGCGCTTCGCGTACGGCTTGCGGTCAGCGCCGGACGACGTGGGCTTCCCGCTGGATCGGTCGCGCGGCGCGCGTCGATCGTCGCGCGGCTCCTGCTCTGGCATTCTTCGATCCTCCTGGATGCGGGGGGTGTGGGCAATCGGGCGTGTTAACGCGAAATGGCCACCCTGCGTTGGGTGGCCATTTCGTGAAGGGGTGTCCGGCGGTGTCCTACTCTCCCACAGGGTCCCCCCTGCAGTACCATCGGCGCTGAGAGGCTTAGCTTCCGGGTTCG
>NZ_JAEUAX010000010.1 GCF_019511645.1 Microbacterium ureisolvens
TCGATCGAGATGTTCAACCGGTCAAGCCCCGCCTCCACCAAAGCCGGCAGCAACTGCGGCAACCGGATCCCGTTCGTGGTCATCGCAACCTGAACCGCACGCCCGTCCGCGCCAGTGACCGCCGCCAGCCGGCGCACCACCTCCACGATGTCCGCCCGCAGCAACGGCTCCCCACCGGTCAACCGGAACGTGGTGATCCCGTCCGCCGCCGCCACCCGGGCAATCCGCACGATCTCATCCACCGTCAGAATGCTCGACTTCGCCAACCACTCATTGCCCTGCTCCGGCATGCAATACGTGCACCGCAACGAACACCGATCCGTCAACGAAATCCGCAGATCCCGATGCACCCGCCCATACGTATCCACGAGCGGATCGCCCATCGGCACCGCACCGCCATCAACGGACGCCGCCGCAACAGGCATCCGACGCCCGATCGCCACCGGGATCGCGGTCACGCGCCCGGCTCCGATCGCTGTGCCCGGCTCGCCATGCTTCCGAGGGTAGTCGCGCCACGGGCGGCGGGCGCCGGTGCGACCGCATTATTCACGGCGCTCACTCTCGCGTCCGCCCCGCATTCCTGGAAATCTGGGGGCACCGGGCGCCCGCTGCGGCGACGTCTCCCATGTGGTCTGACCACATGCTACGGTGATCAGACACAGTCCGGAACGATCGGAGAATCGCATCGTGGATCTGCTGGACCCTCTGCTGCTGGCACGCTGGCAGTTCGGCCTCACGACGCTGTACCACTTCCTCTTCGTCCCCCTCACGCTGGGCATGGCGCTGACGGTCGCGATCTTCCAGACCGCGTGGTTCCGCACCGGCAACGTCAAGTGGCTGCACCTCACGAGGTTCTTCGGGAAGATCTTCCTGATCAACTTCGCGATGGGCGTCGTCACGGGCATCGTGCAGGAGTTCCAGTTCGGCATGAACTGGTCGTCCTACTCGCGGTTCGTCGGCGACGTGTTCGGGGCTCCGCTCGCCTTCGAGGGACTGATGGCGTTCTTCTTCGAGGCGACCTTCATCGGCCTGTGGATCTTCGGCTGGGACAAGCTGCCCAAGGCGCTTCATCTCGCGAGCATCTGGATCGCGACCATCGGCGCGTGGTTCTCGGCGTACTTCATCCTCGCCGCGAACGCGTTCATGCAGAACCCGGTCGGCTTCAAGATGGCCGAGGACGGCTCGCGCGCCGAGATGACCGACTTCTTCGCGGTGCTGACGAATCCCGTCGCCCTGGCGGCACTCCCCCACACCCTTTTCGCGGCGTTCATGATGACCGCCGGCGTGATCGTCTCGATCTCGGCCTGGCACCTGCTGCGCAGGCAGAACGTCGAGATGATGCGCTCGTCGCTGAAGTTCGGGCTGTGGGGCCTGATCGCCGCCTTCGCGGGTGTGGCGCTCTCGGGCGACCAGCTCAGCCTCGTCATGGTGGCGACGCAGCCGATGAAGATGGCTGCCGCCGAGGCGATGTTCGACAGCGCGTGCGGAGCGGATGCGTCGTTCTCGGTCTTCACGCTCGGCACGCCCGACGGCACCAGCGAGCTCTTCTCGATCCGCGTGCCATACCTGCTGGCGCTGTTGTCGACGCACTCGTTCGACGGCTGCGTCGAGGGCATCAACGACCTCAACAACCTCTACACGACCGAGCTGTTCCCGCAGTTCGCCGACCAGGTGGACGGCAACTTCGCGCCGATCCTGTGGGTCACGTACTGGTCGTTCCGCTGGATGATCGGTCTCGGCGGCGTCGCCGCACTCGTCGCGGTCGTCGGTCTCTGGCTCACGCGCAAGAAGGCCAAGCGCGAGGTCCCCGCATGGGCGTGGCGCCTCGCGATCTGGGCATGGCCCGCCTCCCTGCTCGCGATCCTCGTGGGCTGGGTCTTCACCGAGATGGGCCGTCAGCCCTGGATCGTGTTCAGCCTCATGCTCACCGAAGACGGGGTGTCGCCGTCGGTGCCCGGATGGACGGTGCTCATCTCCCTCACCGCGTTCACCCTCATCTACGCGGCACTCGCGGTGGTCGAGTTCGGCCTCATCCTGAAGACGACCCAGAAGGGCCCCGAACCCCTTCCCGAGCCAGGGGCGCCGGATGCGCGCGACCTGGCGGTCGAAGACACCCCGACGACGGTCTACTAAGGGCTGCTGGAGCACATCATGGATCTCGCCTACCTCTGGTTCTGGATCGTCGGCTTCCTCTTCGTCGGCTACTTCGTGCTCGACGGGTTCGACTTCGGCGTCGGCATGTCGCTGCCGTTCCTGGGCAGGAACGACATCAGCCGCCGCCAGGTCATCAACACCATCGGGCCCGTCTGGGACCTCAACGAGACCTGGGTCATCGTCGCCGGCGCGTGCCTGTTCGCCGCGTTCCCCGAGTGGTACGCGACGCTGTTCAGCGGCTTCTACCTCGCGCTGCTGCTGATCCTGCTCGCGCTGATCCTCCGCGGCGTCTCGTTCGAGTACCGCCACCAGCGCGACTCCCTGCGGTGGAAGAAGGGCTTCGACACGATGATCGTCGTGGGCTCGGCCGTCCCTGCGCTGCTGTGGGGCGTCGCCGTCGCCAACATCGTGCAGGGTGTGCCGCTCGATGCGGACCACGAGTTCACCGGCTCGCTCCTGACCCTTCTCAACCCCTACGGCCTCCTCGGCGGGCTGACCACGCTCCTGCTGTTCTTCACTCACGGCGTGTACTTCGTCGCGCTGAAGACCGACGGCCAGGTGGCCGCCGACGCCCGTCGCCTGGCCGGGCGGGCGGGCCTGCTCACGATCGTCGTGGCTGCGGCATTCCTGGTGTGGACGGTGGGCATGGCGTTCTCCGAGGGCCGCGACTTCGCGGTGGTCACGGCGATCCTGTCGGTGGCGGCGGCGGTGCTCCTCATCGCCTCGTGGATCTCGAACGCCCGCGGGCGCGAGGGCTGGGCGTTCGGCTTCGGCGCCTTCACGATCGTCACGGCGGTGCTCGCGGTGTGGTTCGCTCTGTTCCCGTACGTGATGCCGTCGACGGGCGACCCCGCCGGCTCACTCACGATCGAGAACGCGTCGAGCACCGACTACACGCTGACGATCATGTCGTGGGCGGCCCTGATCTTCCTTCCGCTGGTGCTGGCGTACCAGGGCTGGACGTACTGGGTCTTCCGCAAGCGCGTCACGCGCTCCCGCATCGAGAAGGCGGCTGCGGCACCGGCGCACTGAGACAGCGGGGTGACGGATGCCGCGGGACGCAGCATCCGTCACCCCTGCGTCATTGCGCCGAGAGGCCGAGAACCGGGTGATCCACGGTGAAACCCTCATCCACCCGCCGGTGAGCGCGTGGCCGACATGACCGGCACGCGGGATCTCGTCGTAGCTCAGCCCCTCTGCGCGGTGCGACGCACAGTACCGCTCGCCGCGTGGACGGCGACGGACCGAGGGATGGGTAGGGTCGAGGTGGAATGAGTGAGACGGATGCCCCGCCTCGCGTGAACGGCAAGCCCGTCGATCCGCGGCTGCTGAGATACGCGAGCGCCTCTCGCGGCTTCTTCGTCGCGATCGCCGCGATCGCGGCGGCGCAGACCGCGGTGATCGTCGCGTTCGCCTGGCTTCTGACGCGCGCGATCACGGGAGCGATCGACGGGACGCCGTGGTCCGAGCTCTCACCGGCCCTCGGTGCCCTCGCGGTCGTGATCGTTCTCCGCGCCGTGCTGCTCTGGGCACGCGAAGCGGTCGCCGCCCGCGCGGGCGCGCAAGTGCAGGGGCAGCTGCGCGCCGCACTGGTCGAGGCGGTCGGCGTGCTCGGTCCGGAGTGGCTCGGCACCGGCAACACGGCCGCGCTCGCGGTGACCGCGGGTCGCGGCCTCGACGCCCTCGAGGCGTACTTCGGCCGGTACCTGCCGCAGCTCGTGCAGACGGTCGTGGCGACGCCGCTGATCCTCGCCGTGATGTGGTGGCAGGACTGGATCTCCGGACTGACCGTGCTGCTCACGCTCCCGCTCATCCCCCTCTTCATGGTGCTCATCGGCCTGGCGACGCGCTCGGTGCAGCAGCGGCAGTGGCGCACGCTCCAGCGCCTCGCCACGCGGTTCGCCGACACCGTGCAAGGGCTGTCGACGCTCAAGGTGTTCGGCCGGCAGCACCGGGCCGCGGCATCCATCGAACGGGTCACCGGCGAATACCGCCGCGAGACGATGCGCGTCCTGCGGGTCTCGTTCCTGTCGGGGTTCGCGCTCGAGTTCCTCGCGTCGATCGCCGTGGCGATCGTCGCGGTATCGATCGGATTCCGGCTCATCGACGGATCGCTCACGCTGGCGGTCGGGCTGTTCGTGCTGTTGCTGGCCCCCGAGGCGTACCTGCCGCTGCGCCAGGTCGGCGTGCAGTTCCATGCCGCGGCCGAGGGCGTCGCCGCGACCGACGACGTGTTCGACGTTCTCGACGCCGCGCGGGACGCGGCGGCAGCCCCCGCCTTTCCCCCCTCACCTGTCGCGGGTGGTCGCCGCGGGCGGCAGATTGCGACAGGCGAGCAAGAGAGGCTCGTGCTCGACGGTGTGCGCGTGCGGCGCGGAGAACGGATGCTGCCGCCCGTCGATCTGACGGCCGATCCGGGCACCGTCACCCTCCTCGAGGGGCCGAGCGGGGCCGGCAAGTCAAGTCTCTTCGCCGCTCTGCGAGGCGCTGCCGCGTTCGAGGGGGACGCTGCGTGGGGCGGCACCGGCGTGCGCGCCCTGAAGCCGTCGGACTGGCTCGCGTGGGCGGGTCAGCACCCGGGGCTCCTGACCGGCAGCATCGGCGACAACGTCACCCTCGGCGATCCGGCACCCGATGCCCCGACCGCGCAACGCGCGCTCGATCTCGCCTGCGCCGATGCGCTCGCCCTGTCGCTCGAGCTCGGAGTGCAGGGCGCGGGTCTGTCCGGCGGCCAGGCTCAGCGCGTCGCGGTCGCCCGCGCGTTCTACCGGCACCTGCGTGGCAACGCCCCGGTGATCGCGCTCGACGAACCGAGCTCGGCGCTCGATCCCGAAACGGAAGGGCGGTTGTGGCGCGGCATCCGTCTCCTCGCCGACGAGGGCGCAACCGTGCTGCTCATCTCGCACCGCACGTCTGCCCGCGCCATCGCCGATCACGTCGTGCGGCTCGAGCCGAGCGAGGTGCTCGCATGACCGCGACGGCCACGACACCGGGTGCGGTGCTGCGCGGCGCTATGCCGCCCGCCCGGCGGTTCTGGTGGGCTCTCGCGGCCGGGTTCGCGTCGGAGGCATCCGCGGTCGCGCTGCTCGCCGTCAGCGCGTGGCTCATCGTGCGCGCGAGCGAGCAGCCGCCGGTGCTGTATCTGTCGGCCGCGGTCGTGGGCGTGCGGTTCTTCGCGATCTCGCGTGCCTCCTTCCGCTACCTCGAGCGGCTCACCGGCCACGATGCCGCCTTGCGGCAGCTCGCTTCGACGCGCGCGGATCTCGTGCGCAGGCTCGTTCCCCTGGCACCGGACGGCCTGGCGCGCACGCGCCGCGGCTCGGTGCTCGGGGCGCTCGTCGACGACGTCGACGAACTGCAGAACCTCCCGCTGCGGGTCGTGCAGCCGCTCGTCTCGTCCGCGCTGGTGGCCCTCGGCGCGGTGGTGCTGGTGGCGTTCGTGTGGTGGCCCGCCGCCCTGACCCTGCTCGCCTGCCTGCTGGTCGCGGCGGCGATCGCGACGCTCTGGGGATGGGCGTCGGGGGCCCGCGCCGAGCGGGCCATCGCGCCGCTGCGCGCCCGCCTCGCCGACGCGGTGCTCGACCACATCGGCAGCCTCGACGTGCTCACGGCGTTCGGCGCCGAGGCGCAGAGCAGGAAGCGCATCGCGCGCTCCGACGCCGACCTCCGCCACGCTGTGGTGCGTCGTTCCGCGGCGCAAGCCGGCACCGCAGCGCTGGTGTCGCTCCTCGCAGGCGCCGCGTCGATCGCCGCCGTGCTGGTCGCCGCGCCGGGTGCGGCATCCGGTTCGCTGACCGGCCCGTCGCTCGCGGTCGTCGTGCTCGTGCCGATGGCGGTCTTCGAGGTGTTCGCGTCCGTGCCGATGGCGGCGTCCGCGTGGCGCCAGGTGCGCGCGTCGGCTGAGCGCATCGCCGACTCGCTGCCGGCCGCCCCGCCCGCCGAGCTCGCCCGCGAGACCATCGAGCCCACCGGCGACGCCCCGGCGCTCGGCGACGGCATCCGGTTGCACGCGGCGACGGTACGGTGGCCCGGCGCCGCCGAGCCCGCCCTACGCGACGTCGACCTCGCCATCCGGCCCGGCGAGCGGGTGCTCGTGATCGGCTCGAGCGGTGCGGGCAAGAGCACACTCGCGCACGCGCTCGTGCGGTTCCTCGAGACCGAGGGCGGCTACGACGTCGGCCCGCGCTCGGTGCATGAGCTCTCGCCCGACGACGTCCGGCTCACCGTCGGCCTGTGCGAGCAGCATCCGATGCTCTTCGACGAGGACATCAGGCAGAACCTCCTGTTCGCCCGCGACACGGCGACCGATGCCGAGCTCGAGGCGGCACTCGACCGCGTCGGCCTCGGCCCGTGGCTGCGCGCGCGGGGCGGTCTGGACGCGCGCGTCGGCGAGCGCGGCGCTCTGGTGTCGGGCGGCCAGGCGCAGCGCATCGCACTGGCCCGGGCGCTGCTGCGGGGCTTCCCGGTGCTCGTGCTCGACGAACCGACCGCGGGTGTCGACCCGGAAGGCTCGGATCGCCTGCTCGCCGACCTGCTGGGTGCGGTGGGGGACGACCAGGCAGTGGTGCTGATCTCTCACGTCACGGTGCCCGACGGTCTCGTCGACCGCGTCGTGCGCATCGAAGACGGGCGCCTGCTCGCGCGGTCGGGGCCCGCACCGTCCCCGGCGCAGGGGCTCGCGCCGTGAGCGACGTCTTCCCGAACCCGCTCGAAGGGCTCGAGGCGCAGCTGCGACGTGCGGACAGGTTCCGCGACACCGTCGATCCCGTCGCCGCCATCGCCGCCTACCGCACGTTCACCGACTTCCTGCGGCCCCGGTTGCCCGAGCTGCGTGTGGCGGCGGGGCTTCCCGAGCAGCCCGGCTCCCGCCGGGACGGCCACCTCATCGCCGAACGCGACGGCGCCCGGGTCGATGCGTCGACGCTGAACCTCTACACGTTCTGGAACACGCCCCTCGAGGGCGCGCCGCCCTTGGTGCAGGCATGCGTGGGTGAGATGACGCGCCTGCACGCCGACCTGCCGACGCCGCTGACCGTGCTGGACGGCCGGTCGGCGAGGGAGCTGGTGGAGATCCCGGATGCGGTCGCCGACGCCCTCGAGAAGGACCACCCCGCGCACTTCTCCGACTTCGTGCGCATCAGCGTGCTCGACCGGCTGGGCGGCATCTGGGTCGACGCGACCTGCTGGGCACCGGCGCCGTTGCCGGGCGCCGTGGCTCCCCTCCTCACCGCGGGCGCGCTGTATCCGCGCTGGACCCATCGCCAGATCGGCAACTGGTTCATCGCCGCTGTGCCGGGCACACCGCTGATCCGCCTGCAGCGGCTCGCGCTCGCGGCGTGGTGGGATCACGGCGACGGCATCCCCGACTACTTCCTGTACCACCGCATCTTCGAGGTGCTCCTCGATCTCGTGCCCGAGTTCCACGGGCAGTGGGATGCTGCGCCCACGCTGTCGAGCGCCGCGAGCCACCTTCTGCAACTCGGCATGATGCAGCCGTGGGGTCCCGAACCGCTCCGCTTCATCGCGGGCGCCTCGATCGTGCAGAAGCTCAGCTACAAGTACGACGACGTGCCGGTGGGCTCGGTGCTCGAGCGGCTGGTGTCGGGCGCACCGCTCCTCGACGGCTGACCCGCGTCAGGACGACACCGGCGGAGCCGCCCGCGCCGGCTCCGCCACCACGGCCTCGGCGGTCGCGGTGATCCGCCGCGCCATGCCGGCGAAGATGAACCCGTGGAACGGCAGCACGGCGAGCCAGTACAGGCGCCCCGCGAGCCCGCGCGGGAAGAACACGGCACGCTGGTCGTAACGCGATCCGCCGCTGTCGCCGTCGGGCGACGCCTGCAGCTCGAGCCACGCGAGACCCGGCACCTTCATCTCGGCGCGCAGGCGCAGCATCCGACCCGGTTCCAGCGCCTCGACACGCCAGAAGTCGAGCGCGTCGCCCACCGCGAGACGGTCGCGGCTGCGGCGGCCCCTGGCGAGCCCGATGCCGCCGACGAGACGGTCCATCCACCCGCGCACTGCCCACAGCACCGGTGACGAATACCACCCGTTCTCGCCGCCGATCCCCACGATGACGGCCCACAGAGCCGCGGGAGAGGCCGGGGTGTGCGCGGTGCGCACGTCGGTGAACACGACGCGTCCGGCCCAGTCGGGATCGTTCGGCAGCGGGTCGCTCGGCGCCCCGAGCACCTCGGCATCCTGCCAGCTCGTCTCGATCGCGTCGGCCTCGACGCGGCCGAGCGCCAGCCGCACGGCCATCCGATACGGCGTCAGGCCGCCTTCCGGCGGCGGGATCAGGTCGTCGACCGCGTGATCCTTGACGATGCACTCGTTCTGCAGCGACTCCACGAGCGGACGCGCGATCGATCGAGGAATCGGCGTGACGAGATTGACCCAGTGGGAGGCGAGCCGCGGGGTGAGCACCGGCAGCGCCGCGATCGGCCGCTGTCGCAGGCCCGCCTCGACCGCGTACCCGTTCATCATCTGCCCGTAGCGCAGCACGTCGGGCCCCCCGATGTCGACGGCCGTGTTCACGTCGGCGGGCAGCCGCGCGGCGCCGAGCAGATAGTGCAGCACGTCCCGCACGGCGATCGGCTGGATGCGGTTGCGCACCCACTTCGGCGCCGGCATGTACGGCAGCACCTCGGTGAGGTGGCGCACCATCTCGAACGATGCCGACCCCGACCCGATCACGACGCCCGCCTGCAGCACGATCGTCGGCACGCCACTGGCCAGGAACGTCTCGCCGACCTCGACGCGCGATCTCAGGTGCGGCGACAGCGTCACCCCGTCGGGGTGCAGGCCCCCGAGATAGACGATGCGACCCACGGATGCTGCGGCCGCCGCACGCGCGACGGTCTGGGCGGCGCGGCGGTCGGCGTCGGCGAACGTCGTGCCGCCCGACATCGAGTGGACGAGGTAGTAGAGCACGTCCACATCGCGCACCGCTGCGGCGACGGATGCCGCGTCGGTGGCGTCGCCGCCGACGATCTCGACCCGCTCGCCCCAGGGCAGCGCGGCCGCCCGCGCCGGATCGCGCGCCAGCACGCGCACCTGGTACCCCGCATTCAGCAGTCGCGGCACCAGGCGGCCGCCGATGTAGCCGGTCGCCCCCAGGACGAGGGCGCGCGGCGCGGAGGCGTCCGCACGGGGCTGCGCCTGCAGGGCCGGCTCGCGACCGGTCGGCGCCGAGACATCGTCCACGTCCGCAGACTATGGGAGGGGTCGGACGACGGCACAGGGTTGACTTCCGGGCCGCGAAGCGTCAAGAGGCCGGCCCGAAGCAGCTCCCGAGCGCGCGTATCGGCCGTCGCGCCGCGATCCTGCCGGGTTCTGCGCCGACTGGGGCGCCGCATGCCGGCGGCCGTCGGGTCAGAGCCGCGTGGCGAAGACCTGTGTGCCCTCCGGCGACGGCAGCGGCGCGAATCCCACCCGCGGGTAGAACGCGATGGCGCCGGTGTTCTCGGACGACGCCACGAGATGCAGACCCGGCACGCCCGCCTCGCGCAGGGCGTTCTCCAGCGTCTCGATGAGACGGCGGCCGAGCCCCTGCCCCTGGGTCTCGGGCAGCAGGTCGATGTGCAGGTGCGCGGGGTATTCGTCGCCGAACGGCTGCGCACCACCGCGGCGTGCGTAGGCGTAGCGCACGATGCCGTCCTGGCGCGAGGCGCTCACCGGCAGCGGATCGCCCTGCGGTCTGGGCCAGCGCTCGGCGAACCGCGGCCACCACTCGGTCTGGAACCAGTCCTCGAACGCGGCTGAGTCCGGCGCACCGACGACGTAGCCCACCACGCGGTCGTCGTCGGTCTCGACGACGAACGCGAACTCGGGGTGACGCGCGGCATACGGGAGCACGAAGATCTCCGCCCAGAGATCGTCGTCGTCGAGCAGGCCGGTCGCGTCGGCGCCGGCGTCCGCCGTCTTGAGGCAGATCTCGGCGAGGGCGGGCTCATCACCCGGACGGAAGGGGCGGATTCGCATCACCGGCCGAGTCTACGACTGCGCACCGACGGGGGCGTCCACGAACCGCACGTCGGCCGGGTCCACCCGGAGCGTGATCCGATCCCCGGGCGCCAGCCCCGCCGCACGCTCGGCGGCGACATCCACGGCGACGTCGGGGTCGGCGGTGCGCACACGCACACCCGCGGGCGTCTGCTCGAGCCGCACGATGCGCGCGGTCCACTCCCCCGCACCCCGCGGCGTCCCGTCGACGACCCGCACGTCGCTCGGACGGAACACGGCGGCGGACGGATGCCGCGTCCCCTGCGGCACCGGAAGCACGAGGCTCGCTGCGCGCCACGCGTGGGCATCCGCCCGCCCTTCCACCCGGTTCAGACCCGCGACCGCCGCGGCGAACCGGGTGGCCGGGAACGCGAGCACCTCCCGCACGGGACCCGACTGCGTGACACGGCCGTCCTCGAGCACCGCGAGGCGGCTGGCCAGCGCAACGGCGTCGACCGCGTCGTGGGTCGCGACGACCGCGGTGGTGCCAGTGGCCGCGAGCTGCTGGTGCAGGAGCGCGCGCACGTCGCCGGCCGTCTCTGTGTCGAGGGACGTCAGCGGCTCGTCGAGCAGGATCGCGGCGGGCGTGGTCGCGAGCGCACGCGCGAGCGCGACTCTCTGCTGCTGGCCCCCCGACAGGTGCGCCGGCCGGCGCCCACCCATGCCCTCGAGTCCGACGCGACGCAGCCACTGGGCGGCTCCGTCTGCGGCGGCGGCCTTCGCTGCTCCGTGCACGCGGAGCCCGAACGCCACGTTGTCGAGCGCGCTGAGGTGCGGGAACAGGCGCGGGTCCTGCCCGAGGAGCACCACCCCGCGCGACGCGGGGGGCGTGCGACGAGCCGGAGACACATCCAGCGCGCGCCCGTTCAGCCGCACGTGCCCCTCGTCGAACCCGGTCAGCCCGGCGAGCACCCCGAGCAGCGTCGACTTGCCGGCCCCGCTCGGTCCCATCAGTGCGACGACCGTCCCCGCGGGAACCTGCAGCACCGCGTCGAGGGCGAACCCGCCGCGTCGCACCACCACGCGGGCGTCGAGGCCCGCTGCGGCGCCGGATTCGGCATCCGTCCGCCCTTGCGACACCGCCGAGCTCATCGCGGCGCCTCGGCCCGCCACGCGCGCACGAGCAGCAGCACTCCGACGGCGGTCACGAGCAGCAGCAGCGACAGCGCGACCGCCGTGCCCTGCGAGACGCCGGCGCCGTTGAACGCCGTGTAGATCGCGAGCGGCATGGTCTGCGTCACGCCCGGCGCGTTGCCCGCGAACAGTGCGGTCGCCCCGAACTCGCCGATGGCGCGGGCGAAGCAGAGCACGATGCCGGCGACGAGTCCCGGGGCGGCGAGCGGGAGTGTGACGCGGGCGAGGATCGTCCAGCGCCCCGCGCCGAGCCCCGCCGCCGCCTGTTCGAAACCGACGCCGGTCGCGCGCAGCGCGCCCTCGAGTGCGAGCACGAGGAACGGCAGCGCGACGAAGGTCTGCGCCATCACGACGGCGCTCGTCGTGAACGGGATGCGGATGCCCCACTCCGCGAGGATGCCGCCCAGCCAGCTCGTCCGGCCGAAGAGGAACAGCATCGCCACACCGCCGACCATGGGCGGCAGCACGAGCGGCACCGTGACCACGGCCCGCAGCACGGCGGCCGTCCGCACGGTGCTGCGCGCGATGAGGAGCGCCAGCGGCACCCCGAGCACGACGCACACCGCCGTGGCCGCCGCGCCGGTCGCGAGCGAGAGGCCCAGCGCCGACAGCGCCTCCGGTGAGGTGACGTCGGTCCACAGCGTCCCCCACTCCACCCGCAGGACGAGCGCACCGAGCGGCAGCACGAGCAGCGCGAGCCCGATCAGCGCGGGCACGGCGAGCACGCGCGGCACGAACCCCGCGCGCTCTTCGCGTGCGGGCACGCGTGCCGCTGTGGTGGTCACGGCGCCCCGAAGCCCATGGCCGCCAGAACCTTCTGCCCTTCGTCGCCGAGCACGAACGCGACGAACGCGTCGGCGACCTCGGCACCCGCCCCATCAGACAGGGCCACGATCGGGTAGCGGTTCACGACGTCCTCGGCACCGTCGACCTCGATCGTGTCGACATCGTCCCTGGTCGCCGCGTCCGTCACGTAGACGAGTCCCGCGTCCGCTTCGCCGGCCGCCACCTTCGTGAGCACCGCCGTCACGTTCTGCTCGTAGCTGTCGACGCTCGCGGTGACCCCCGCGTTCGACAGCAGTGTCGCCGACGCCGCGCCGCACGGCACCTCGGCGGCGCACAGCACCACGGTGAGGTCGGTCTTCGCGAGGTCGGCGAGCGTCTCGACGCCGCCGGGATCGCCCGCGGGCACCACGAGCACGAGCGTGTTGGTGGCGAACAGCTGCGGGTCGGTGGCGAGGCCTTCGCCGACGACCTTCTGCATGTTCTCCTCGTCGGCCGACGCGAACACGTCGACGGGGGCCCCTTCGATGATCTGGGTCGCGAGCGTCGACGAGCCGTCGTACGTGATCGGGTGGACCGCGACGGACGGATGCTGCGCCTCGAACTCCGTCGCCAGCTCATCGAACGCCGCCTTCAGCGACGCCGCCGCGTACACCGTGAGGCCTCCGGCGAGCTCTGGCCCTGCCGACGTCGCCGGAGCGGGCGTCGCGGCCGGAGCCCGGTCTGCCCCGGTCGCGCAGCCGGTGACCAGCAGGGCCACGGAGGCCAGGACCACGGCGGTACGCGGGAGCCGGGAGCGCGGCACGTCAGGCTTTCGGGGTTTCGACGATGACATTCGTGGCCTTCACCACGGCGACGGCGAGGGAGCCCGGCTCGAGGCCGAGGTCGCGCACCGCCTCGCTCGACATGAGCGAGACCACGCGGTGCGGTCCGGACTGGATGTCGACCTGCGCCATGATGCCGTCGACCTGCACGCGCGTGACGAGCCCGACGAACCGGTTGCGGGCGCTCGACAGTACGTCGGCGGGATCCTTCGGCGTCGCGGCCAGTTCCACCGCGTGCGCGGCGAGCGCGTCCCCGGGGATCTCTATCGGCGACGCCCCGGTGGTCGGCAGCGCGCCGGCGTCGACCCACCGCCGGACGGTGTCGTCGCTCACCCCGAGCAGGCGCGCGGCCTCCGAGATCTTGTAGCCGGCCATATCGGTACGCTATCACCGCATCTGAGGATGATTCCGGTGATCATCACCGCAGTAGCGGATACCTCGCACGCGATGCTGCTCGCCGACCGGGCGCGGAGCACAGTGGTGCCGGTGGCTTCCCGCCGTGCACAGAGGTCAGGAACGCTCCTCCAGGTCGGAGTCCTCGTCCGAGATCTCGTCGCGGCGCGGGCCCACGACGTCGCTGGTGAAGGTGTGCTCCCGTTCGACGTCCCTGATGACGTCCGTCTTGAGGTCGCTCGCGGGGTTGGTGTCGTCGGGGTTCAGACGGGGGATCACTCCCCCGTCATCGCCGGCTGCCGCCGTGCTCTCGGCGTTCGTGGTCGGCTCGTCGCGGTGACCGCTCATGTGATGCTCCCGTCGTCTGTTCGGGAACGATATTCCGCGCGAGTGCGAAGTGGGAGGGCACTTGACAACAGCCGGAACGGGGGCCACCCGCCGATGGACCGCTCGGAGCTGCCGCATGAACGGCCTGCACGCACACGGGCGCGGCTAGCCTGAGGGCATGGCTTTTCCCCCGCTCGTCGAACCGGTCGCCGAGCTGACCGACGCCGAACGCACGCGCACCGCCCGCCACCGGGTGCTCGCGGGCTTCGGCGAGATCGCCCAGCGCCGTCTCGCCGCCGCGCACGTCGCCGTCGTGGGGGCGGGCGGCCTCGGCTCTCCTGTCGTGGTCGCACTCGCTGCCGCGGGGGTCGGCACCCTCACCGTCATCGACGACGACCGGGTCGAGGCATCCAATCTCCAGCGGCAGGTCATGCACCGCGTGAGCGATGTGGGGGCGCCCAAGGTCGACTCGGCGGTGCGCATCGCCGCCGACCTCTCGCCGACGACGGTGGTGCGACCGGTGCGGGCGCTGCTCACTCCCGAAAACGCCGCGGCTCTCCTCGCCGGCGCGCACGTCGTGGTCGACGGCACCGACACGTTCGAGACCCGCGAGGCCGTCGCCGCCGCGTGCGACCGGCTCGGCGTACCGCTCGTGTGGGGTGTCGTGCAGGAGTTCCACGCGCAGGCCACGGTCTTCTGGTCGGCGCCGCCCGCCGGCGCGACGCCCGTGCGGCTCGCGGACCTGTATCCGCCGGAGGCAGGACGTGAGGCGCCGTCGTGCGCTCAGGTGGGGGTGCTCGGGGCGCTGTGCCTGCAGGTCGGGTCGATTCTGGCGACCGAGGCCGTGAAGCTCATCACCGGTGTGGGCGAACCGCTGCTCGGACGGGTGCTCGTGGTCGACGCGCTGCGGGGGCGGACAGATGAGCTTCCTCTGCGTCCGGCGACGGACCGCGCGACGGATGCGACGCACCCTGCGCCTGTGGACGTGCCCACGGCACCCCGGCTTGGACAGACGCCCGCGATCCCGCAGCTTTCCGCCGCCGAAGCTCTGGCCGCGCAGCGCGCGGGAAGCGTGCTCCTCGACGTGCGTGAGCCCTTCGAGACCGAGCGGGGCGTGATCCCGGGCTCGGTGCTGCTGCCGCTGGGCGAGGTGCTCGCCGATCCGTCGCGGGTCGAGGCCCGCACGGTGGTCGTCGTATGTCAGGTGGGTATGCGCGCGCAGCGCGCGGCGGTGGCTCTGCGCGGCGCCGGGGTCGAGGCATCCGTCCTCGCCGGGGGCATCGACGCGTGGAACCGCGACATCAGGACGGTGCACGCGTGAGCGGACTGCGTACGGTCGAGGAGCACCTCGCCGACGTGCTGGCCGACGCCGCGCCGCTGTCCGGCGAACGGGTGCCTCTCGCCGATGCCCACGGCCGCACGCTGAGCGAACCCGTGCAGGCGGCCGTCGACATCCCCGTCTTCGACAACTCCGCGATGGACGGCTTCGCGGTGCGCTACGCGGACGTGGCCGATGCCACCCCCGACACCCCTGCGACGCTGCGGGTCGTCGCCGACCTCCCCGCCGGCACTGCCGCCGACCCCCGCCTCGCGCCCCGTGACACCGCGCGCATCATGACGGGGTCACCGGTGCCCTCCGACGCGGACGCCATCGTGCCGTTCGAAGACACGGCCGGCGGTCTCGCCGACTCGCTCGGGTCGATCTCGGTCCTGCGCGCGCCGCGCGCCCTCGGCGCGCACATCCGGCGCGCCGGCGAGGACGCCCGTGCCGGAGAGGAGGTGCTGCCCGCCGGCATCGTGCTCGGTGCTCTCCAGGTCGCGGCGGTCGCGGCATCCGGCGTCGCGGACGTCGTGGTATCGCGGCGCCCGCGCGTGGCCGTCGTCTCGACGGGCAGCGAACTGGTCGAGCCCGGCGCGCCGCTGCGCAGGGGCCAGATCCCCGAGTCGAACAGCGTGCTGCTGGCGGCCCTGGCCGCCGACGCGGGCGCGGAGGTGGTGCGCCGCGCGAGCGTTCCCGACGAGCCCGGCGAGCTCGACACCCTCTTGGCCGAGGTCACCGATCCGCGGTCGCCGCGATGCGCCGATGTGGTCGTGTTCTCGGGCGGCGTGAGCGCAGGTGCCTACGAGGTCGTCAAGACGACACTCGCCGGCACGATGACGTTCTCCAAGATCGCGATGCAGCCGGGCAAGCCGCAGGGTCTCGGCCGCCTTCCCTCGGGCACGCTGCTGTTCGGTCTGCCCGGCAACCCCGTCAGCGCCGCGGTGTCGTTCGAGGTGTTCGTGCGCCCGGCGCTGCTGCGCATGCAGGGGCGTCAGGCGCTGGATCGCCCCGTGCTCACGCTGCGCGCTGCGTCCGGCTGGCGCACGCCTCCCGGCCGGCGCCAGTATCTTCCGGTCACCATCGACCGCGCCGACCCGCGGGGGTGGCGAGTGATCCCTGCGACCACCGGCGGATCGCACCTCGCCGGCGGATTGGGTAGGGCCGAGGCGTACGCAGTGGTGCCGGCGGAGGTCGACGCCGTCGCGGCCGGTGATCTCGTCGATGTCATGCTGATCTCATGAGCACCGAGCAGCCGACGTTCACTCACCTCGACGACGCGGGCAATGCCCGCATGGTCGATGTGACCCTCAAGCAGCCCACGGTCCGCTCCGCCACGGCACGCGGGTTCGTGCGCTGCGCGCCAGACGTCGTGGCGGCGCTGCGCGACGGCTCGGTGCCGAAGGGTGACGTGCTCGCCGTCGCCCGCATCTCGGGCATCCAGGCCGCCAAGCGCACACCCGAGCTGCTGCCCCTCGCCCACGTGATCGGTGTGCACGGCGCCACCGTCGACCTAGCCATCGACGACGACGGCGTGCGCATCGAGGCGACGGTCCGCACGGCCGACCGCACCGGTGTCGAGATGGAAGCTCTCACCGCGGTCTCGGTCGCCGCCCTCGCTGTCGTCGACATGGTGAAGGGCCTCGACAAGGGCACCTCGATCGAGAACGTGCGGATCGTGACCAAGACCGGTGGCAAGAGCGGCGACTGGCACCGCCCGGGCGAGGCATGACGCCGGCTCCGGGCGATCTCGGTGCGATCCTGCTGGCCGGCGGTCGCGCCTCGCGCGTCGACGGGGCGGCGAAGCCCCTGTTCGACGTGGGCGGACGCACGCTGCTGTCGGCGGCCGTGTCGGCGGTGACGGATGCTGCCGCCCGGCCGATCACCGTGGTGGCACCCGTCCTCGACGAGACGCTGCCCGTGGCGTGGGTGCGCGAAGAGCCGCCGTTCTCAGGCCCCGCCGCGGCCGTCGTCGCCGCCCTCGCCTCCTGGGCGGATGAGGACGACCCGACGTGGACGCTCCTGCTCGCATGCGACCTCCCCGGCGTCGTCGCCGCCGTGCGGCGCCTCGTCGACGACATCCGGCTCCTGCCTTCCGACAGCGACGGCGTCTGCCTGGCCGATGCGTCGAGCCGGCCCCAGTGGCTGATCGGGGCGTATCGCACGCGTGCTCTGCGGGACGCAGCATCCGTTCTTCCCCTCGGCGGCCGTGACGCGCCCATGCGCGCGCTGCTCGATGATCTGGCGATCACCGTCGTGACCGCACCCGACGACCTGACCCGCGACGTCGACACGTGGGAGGATCTGAAAGAGGCCCGACGAAGGGCCGCGCATGCCCAGGAGGAGCCGTCATGAGCGAGCAGTCCCGCACCCTTCCGCCCGAAGCGCTCGATGCGTGGGCCGACGCGCTGCGCGAGCGGTTCGACCTCTCGCCCGAGGAGCTCCCGGTGGCGCTGATCCTCGACCTGGCGCGCGACGTCGCGCTGGGCGTCGCCCGACCCGCGGCGCCGTTCAGCGCGTTCGCCGCCGGTCTCGTCGCCGGCCGCGCGGGTGGCTCCCCCGAAGACATCGCGGCCGCGGTGGCGGTCATCACCGCCATGGCCAACGAGTGGGAGGTCTGATGGCCGTCGTCCGCTACTTCGCCGCTGCCCAGGAGGCCACCGGGCTCGACACCGAGCGCCGGTCCGAGTCCACGCTCGGCGCGCTGCGCGAGGCCGTGTCGGCCGCCTATCCAGGTCTCGGCGGTATCCTTCCCCGCTGCGCCGTGCTGGTCGGCGGCTCACGGGTCGCCGACGACACCCCGCTCGGCGCCGACGAGCTCGTCGACGTGCTGCCGCCCTTCGCCGGAGGCTGACCTCCTGACAGCGCAGCATCGGACTTCCTGGGCGACGCGCCGGGAACGGATGCTGCCGCGAGGGGTGTCCGCGCAGATCACCGGTTCTGCGCGGGGCAACGGGCGAGCGTCAGCCGCCGAGGCCGAGCCAGGTGGCGGTGCCGTCGGATTCGAGCTGGCGCTTCCACACCGGCAGGTCGGTCTTGATCGTCTCGATGAGGGTGCGGCAGACCTCGAAGGCCTCCGCGCGGTGTGCAGAGGCGACCGCGATCACGACGGCCGCATCACCCACGTGCAGCGTGCCGACGCGGTGCGAGACCGCGACAAGGGCGCCGGTCGTTCCGATGGCCGCCGAGGCGAGCCGGGCGAGGGTGTGTTCGGCGTCGGGGTGGGCGGAGTATTCGAGACCGACGACCGCGGTCGCAGCATCCGGATCGTGATCGCGCACGCGCCCCACGAACGTGGTGACCGCGCCCATGTGGGGGTCGTCCACCGCGCGCAGGTGCGCGTCGAGGTCGAGAGGCTGCGCGCTGATCGCCGCGACGCGCACCCCGCCGGTCGAGACGGCCATCAGTGGTCGCTCCCGCCGAGCTGGTCGAGCACGTGGCGGGCGACGGACACCACCACCGGCATGCCGGACGCCACGCCTGCGGGGGATCCCGGAAGGTTCACGACGAGCACCCCGTGCGGGTCGACGACGCCGGCGATGCCGCGCGTGAGCATGCCCGCCGGCTTCTCGGCGGCGCCGCGGCGGCGGAGCTCCTCGGAGATGCCGGGGATCTGGCGCGTCACGACGCGCGCGGTGCCCTCCGGGGTCTGATCGCGGGGAGAGACGCCCGTGCCGCCGGTGGTGACGATGAGCTTGACCCCCGCGACGACCTCCGCGGTGAGGGCGCGCTCGACGCTGTCGGCGCCGTCGGGGACGACGACCGCGTCAGCGCAGTCGAAGCCGGCCTCGCGGAGCGCCGCGACGGCGATGGGTCCGCTCTCATCGGTCCGCAACCCTCCGGCCGAGCGGTCCGACACGGTGACGACAGCGGCTCGGGTCATGCACCCAGCCTAGGCGCGCACGCCCGGCTCAGGCGCGGTGCTCGAGACGGACGATCACGGCCTTCGAGGTGGGCGTGCCCGAGATGTCGGCGACGGAGTCGAGCGGCACGAGCACGTTCGTCTCCGGGTAATAGGCGGCGGCGTTGCCCTTGGGCGTGTTGTAGGCGACGATCCGGAACTCCTCGGCGCGGCGCTCCTCGATCGTGCCGTCCGGACGGGTCCACTCCGACACCAGGTCGACGATCTCGTCCTCGGCGAACCCGAGAGCCTGGATGTCCTTGGTGTTCACGAGCACGACGCGTCGCCCGTCGTGGATGCCGCGGTACCGGTCGTCCTTGCCGTAGATCGTGGTGTTGTACTGGTCGTGCGAGCGCAGCGTCTGCAGCAGCAGCCGACCCCGCGGGATCACCGGGTACTCGAGCGGGTTGGCGGTGAACCGCGCCTTGCCGTCGACGGTCGCGAAGCGCCGGGCATCGCGTGGACCGTTCGGCAGGTGCAGCGTGCGCCCCTTGTCGATGCGCTCCTCGTAGTCGTCGAAGCCCGGCACGACCCGCTCGATGTGCGAGCGGATGAGCGCATAGTCGGCCTCGAGCGCCGCCCAGTCGGCATGAGGGACGTTGGACGGCCCTTCCACACGCTCAGGGACCCTGTGGTCGGCCGGGTGGTCGGCACCGTCGGCCTCCTCGGACGCGGTGCGCTCGGGGTATCCGAGGTCGTGGTCGCCGACGTGCTGGGGCGGCGCGTCTGGCGGGGAGTCGCCCTGCGACCCGAAGAGGAGTGCGCACAACCGCGCGACGATGGCGACTTCGCTGAGGAGCTCCTCCGACGGCGGGGCGAGCCGGCCACGCGACGCGTGCACGGCGCCCATCGAGTCCTCCACGGTGACGCGCTGCTCGCGTGCGCCGCGACGGTCGCGGTCGGTGCGGCCGAGGGTCGGCAGGATGAGCGCGCGACGCCCCGTCACCACGTGCGACCGGTTCAGCTTCGTCGACACGTGCGCGGTGAGCCCGACCTGTGCCATGCCCGCCTCCACGACCGCGGTGTCAGGCGTTGCGGCGACGTAGTTTCCGCCCATGCTCATGAAGAACCGCACACGGCCGTCGCGCATCGCCCGGATCGCCTGGACCGTGTTGTACCCGTGCTCGCGTGGCGCGGCGAACCCGAACTCGGCGTCGAGCGCATCGAGGAAGTTCGACGACGGCTTCTCGTAGATGCCCACCGTGCGGTCGCCCTGCACGTTCGAGTGCCCGCGCACCGGGCAGAGGCCTGCGCCGCTCCGCCCGATGTTGCCCTGCAGCAGCAGCATGTTCACGACGTCGCGCAGCATCGGCACCGAGTGCTTGTGCTGGGTCAGTCCCATCGCCCAGCAGACGATGGTGGCCTTCGACGTGCGCACCGCCTCGCCCACCCGGCGCAGCGCCTTCTCGGGAAGCCCGGTGGCGGCCACGAACTCACGCCACGGGGCATCCGTCATCGCCTGCCGATAGGCGTCGAAGCCGCTGGTGTGCTCCGCGATGAACGCGTGGTCGAGCACGCCGCCTTCGGCCTCCTCGGCCTCGAGCAGGTGCTTGCCGATCGCCTGGAACAGCGCCTGATCGCCGCCGAGGCGGATCTGCACGAACTCGTCGGCGAGCTTCGTGCCGCCGAACGCCACGCCACGCACCGTCTGCGGGTTCTCGAACCGCATCAACCCAGGCTCGGGGAGCGGATTCACCGCGATGATGGTGGCACCGCGCTGCTTCGCCTTCTCGAGCGCCGACAGCATGCGCGGGTGGTTGCTTCCGGGATTCTGCCCCGCGACGATCAGCAGGTCGGCCTCGTGGACGTCCTCGATCGAGACGGTGCCCTTGCCGATGCCGATGGTCTCGGTGAGCGCCGAGCCGCTGGACTCGTGGCACATGTTGGAGCAGTCCGGGAGGTTGTTCGTACCGAAGCCCCGTACGAGCAACTGGTACAGGAATGCGGCCTCGTTCGAGGTGCGACCCGACGTGTAGAAGACCGCCTCGTCCGGGTCATCGAGCGATCGCAGCTCGTCGGCGACGAGCCGCAGCGCGTCGTCCCACGAGATCGGGCGGTAGTGGGTCGCGCCCTCATCGAGCACCATCGGATGGGTGAGCCGCCCCTGCTGCCCGAGCCACCAGTCGTCGTGCGCGCGCAGGTCGTCCAGCGAGTGCGCGGCGAAGAACTCCGGTCCAACGCGGCGCAGCGTCGCCTCTTCGGCCACCGCCTTGGCCCCGTTCTCGCAGAACTCGGCGACGTGACGCTTGTCCTCCTCGGGCCACGCGCAGCCGGGGCAGTCGAAGCCGTCCTTCTGGTTCACGCGCAGGAGCGTCTGCACCGAACGCGTCACACCCATCTGCGCGTTGGCGATCTCGAGCGCATGCAGCACTGCCGGCACGCCCACCGCGACCTTCTTCGGCCGTGTCGCGTGCACTCGCGTCTCGTCGATGTCGGCGGTCGGAGGCTTCGTCGCCATGCCTCCAGGCTATGCCTCGCGCGGCTCCCGAGGGTCGCCCCCTACCGTCGGTCTTCCGTTGCCGCACCGGTTTCAACCGGTCTTCCGGTCCCTCACCGGTTTCAACAGGTCTTCCGATCCCGCACCGGTTTCAACAGGTCAACCGCGCTTGTGCAGGACGAATCCGCTCAGCTCTCCGGTGCGACCCCGGTTGACCTGTGGGGCCGAGGGATCCGCAGCGCGTCAGCCTCCCCACCAGAGCCGCACGGTGCCGCGCAGCGCCTCGAGCGCCACCGCACCGCGGCCGGGTCCGGACACCGAGAGGCGCGAGTCGGCCGACTCCGCGCGGTTGTCGCCCATGACCCACACCGCGCCTTCGGGCACGGTGACCCGGAACGGGATGTCGCCGCCCGGGCGCTCCTCGGTCGCATACGGCTCGTCGAGCGGGCCGCCGTTCACGAGCAGGCGGCCGCTGCCGGCCTCGCAGCAGGCCACGACGTCTCCGGCGACACCGACGACCCGCTTCACGAGCAGCGTGTCCGCCGTGCCCGACCAGCCCTCGCGGTCGACGAGCAGCACCACGTCGCCGCGCACGGGCGTGCTCCAGCGGTCGAACACGACGGTGTCCCCGCTGTGGAGGGTCGGGCTCATCGAGTCGTTGCGCACCGTGGCGACGCCGAACGCCGCCGCGATCAGCAGGGCGCCGGCAACCGGAGCCAGGACCGCAGCGATCCACACGAGCGTGCTGCGCTTGCGGCTTTCCGCCGCGGCAGGCCGCCGAGCCGGGCTGGCGACGGGGGTCACGGCACCTGGGCGAGGAGCGCCGTCATGGCGTCGATCTCACGCTGCTGCTCCACGAGCACGTGCTTGCCGGAGGTGCGGACGAATGCGTTCGATCCTTCCCGCACGGCGCTCTCGGCCATTTCGAGCGCACCGTCGTGATGCGCGATCATCAGCTCGAGGAACATCCGATCGGCGTCGACTCCATCGGCGGCGTCGAGCGCGGCGAGCTGCTCGGCGGTCGCCATGCCCTTCATCCGGGTGTGCGGATGATCGCCGCAGCCGGTCGCGATCGCGCCGACAACGGCCGGCGAACCGCCGTGACCCTGATGGGCGCCGGCAGTGCCCTCGGCCGGGATGGCGCCGCGCCACGCGCTCTGCCACGCCCGCATCGTGTCGATCTCGGCGGTCTGGTCGGCGACGATGAACTCGGCGAGCGCGCGGGTGCGCTCGCGAACACCGGCGGCGCCCAGCACGAGGCCGCTGAGCTCGAGCGCCTGCTCGTGGTGCGGGATCATGCCCTCGATGTAGCAGTGGTCCTCGAGGGTCGGGTAGGCGGCGGTGGCGGCATCCGTCATCGCTCCTGAAGCTGCCGCCTGCGGAACCGAGTCCTTCGCGGTCGTCAGCCCGAGTGCGACCGCGGTGCCGGCGACGGCCACGGTCGACACGGCCAGCGCGACGCCGAGTGCGGCGATGCGATTGCGCATCAATTCTCCTTTCGGATCGGATGCCGCGCCCCCGGCGGGTGGGGCCGAGGAAGGGTCCCGCGGGACGGCGCCAGGCGCCGCCCCGCGGGAGCGGGTCAGGCGTGAGCCTTCGCGCCCTGCTGACGCCGCAAGTACCACGAGGTGCCGGCGAGGCCCGCACCGGCGACCAGGAGCACGAGCCCCGAGAGCGCCCAGCGATTAGCGTCGGTGCCCGTGGTCGCGAGAGCGCCGAACACCGCCGCGGGCGACGCGGACGCCACGGTGAAGGTGCCCTGCGCGACCGCCGAGGAGGTCTGACCGGTCAGCACCAGCGTGTGCTCGCCGGCCGGCGTGCCCGACGGGACGATGAACTGCGCGCTCACGACGCCCTCGCTGTCTGCCACGAAGGTGCCGACGTCGACCGGATCGGAGTGCATCACGGCGCTCACGGTCTCACCGGGAGCGAAGCCGTCGGCGGTGGCCGTCTGCGCGGCGCCCGGCGCGACCTCGTCCGACCCGAACGTCACCGAGGCTGCGGCCGGCGCGGCCGCGTTCCCGTTGCCGTTCCCATTCCCATTGCCGTTGCCGTTGCCGTTCCCACTCCCGTTGCCGTTCCCGTTGCCGTTGCCCGGGGCGGTCGGCGTCACGGTGGGTGTCGGCTCACCCGTAGGCTCGGTCGTCGGGGTGGGCGTGGGCGACGCGGTCGGCGTCGGGGTGATGTTCGGGTTAGGAACACCCCGCATGTCGCCGTTGACCCACTTGCGGCCTTCGGGGATGTTGGGGTTCTGCGCGGCGAAGTCGCGCGGGTAGAGCGTGAAGCCCTGCCAGTGGATCGGCATTGGGCTCTGGTCCTCGTCGCGGTTGATGTGGTGGAAGCCGACGTTCACCCACGCCACCGGGTCCTCGAGCGACTCGGCATCGGCGATGTAGTCCGTGACCATCTGACCCGCCTTCGACGGGATCAGGTTGTGGCTGGCGTGGATCTCGTCCGACTTGGCCGACGTGAACGCGATGTCGAAGTCAGTCTCGGGGTTGAGGTTGTACGCCTGGTCGCGCGGCACGATGATCTCGTACGAGCGGGCGTGGCCGTCCGCGTTGAGGCTGTCCGGGTTCACGACCCGGTAGGCCTCGCGGTTGGACCCCATCGTCTTCGTCTCGTTCGTGATCTGGCTGAGCTGCGTCTCCAGGATCGCGGTGTGGCCGGTGTCGCCGGTCGTGCCGTACTCGCCCGTCGGCGTCGTGGCGAACTTCTCGACCACCTGGTTCGCACCCGAGTCGATGCCGAAGTCGACGCGCCAGAATGCGGAGTGGTAGTGGTTGACGGCGAAGTCCTCCTGGCCCGGCGCGATCGGCCAGCCCTGGTTGACGACGTTCACGTAGTCGTTGGGCGACAGGTCGCCGGTCGCGCCGAGGCGCACCGAGATCTCGCCGTCGTCGTGGAACCGGTACTCCGTCTGGTACTCGTACCAGCCGATGCGCGAGACCGTGTGCAGCACGAGGTCGGTGCCCTGCGCCGCGTAGAGCGCGTCGTTGTTGATGTTCGAGCGGTACGCGAGGCCCGAGTCCTCTTCGCCGATGCAGAGCGCGGGGATCGTGCCGCGCGTCGCGTCGACCCACGCGCTGAAGACCTCGCCGACCGGGCAGTCGACCGCCGCGATGGCCTGCAGCCGGCGGCCGCCGACCTGGTAGGTGGTGACGTCGTTGTACTCCGTGGCGCCCGTGTCATAGGGCACGTTGAGCTGGGCGAGCGCGATCGAGTCCAGCACGAGGATCGGCGCAGCATCGTCGCGCGGCTGGTACGC
Organism: Microbacterium ureisolvens; assembly: GCF_019511645.1. Taxonomy (GTDB): domain Bacteria; phylum Actinomycetota; class Actinomycetes; order Actinomycetales; family Microbacteriaceae; genus Microbacterium; species Microbacterium ureisolvens_A. The sequence goes on from NZ_JAEUAX010000010.1 coordinate 24,544, forward strand.
GATCTTGTCGAGCACGAGGCCGCGGTAGGTGTCGAGACGCCAGCACATCTGCCAGCTCGAGCCGGACTCGAGCGTCTCCGAGACGAGGGATTCGCCGGAGCAGGATGCCTCGGTGACGGTCTGCGCGGATGCGGCGGCCGGCGCGGAAAGCACGAGGCCGCCCGCGAGGAGGGCCATCGCAGTGCCCGCGCCGAGCATCCGGCGGAGGGAGGTTCGTTTCATCGGGAGTGTCTCCATGGTCATGAGATGGTCAGGACGGCACGCGTCGACAGGTTGACGACGTATGTGCTGGTGGTGAGGAAGGCGCCGCCGTCGACCTGGGCGAGCACCTGCACGCATCGGTCGACGCCGCAGGATTCGGCGCCGAAGGATCCGGCATCCGTCACGAACGAGTGGGCGGTCAGCAGCACCTCGGCCGACGCCGGCGTCAGCACCGAGCCGCCGGTGAGCGCGGCGAACTCGTCGACCACGGGCTGCGCCGCGTCGTCGGCGAGCAGCAGCTCCCACGCGAACGATGTCTCGGCATCGGTCGGAGCAGGCTGGGTGCCCGACGCGCGGTCGACCGACTCGACGGCGCCGTTGGTCACGTTGACGATCATGCTGACCGTCTCGTCGGTGGCGTAGTCGTAGTACAGCGAGAGCAGCCGGCGGTGCCCGTCCGAGTATGCCTGCGGGTCGGCGACGTCGGTCGAGAGGAACTGCAGGCCGGGCTCGCCGAACAGGTCCTTGCCGGCGGCGAAGGCGGCATCCTGGGCGCCCACGAAGCGGACGTACTCGACCTCTTCGCCGGTCAACCCGTCGTACGCGGCGGCCACGGTGGTCGGCTTCGGAACCTCGGTCGCCTTCTCCGGTGCGTCCTCGTCTGTGCTGTCGGCGGCGATCGGGGTGGACGTGGGCGTCTCGGGCGACGAGGTCGCCTGCACGGCGGTCTGCGTCGCGAAGACCAGGGCGACGGCCGCGGCGGTCGCGGCGAGCGCGGAGCCGATCCCGAGCGTGCGGGGCGTGAGGAAGCGGCTCCGCCTCGAGGGCCGCGGGTCCGAGGGCGGCGAGTCCCCCTCGGTGGAGAGCTGTTGTTCGGTCACAGGAGTCCTTTCGACGGCGAAGACGCGGCTCGCACCCGCATCGGGGCCGATTCTTCGACGCCGCCGTTTCCCGATGATTCGGGGCCGCGAACGCCCGGCGAAAACCTCGTGAGACGACGGCGAGCGCGCAAGGCGTTCCGATCTCAGGGCACGTCACGCGGCCGAAACATGCCCCGTCGTTCCCGGCAACGCGCAGGCAGTAGCGTCACCGCCAGTCGTACGGCAGTGTGCGCCGGGAGCGAGGAGGACGCGTGAGCAGTGCACTCGCGAACGCGATCGAGCGGGCCCGCCCCCGCAACGACCTCGGCACCAGCTCTCCGTTCGCGGGGCTCCACCGACGCCATGCCCACACGATCGATGTGGTCGCGCAGTCCGTCGCGGCCACCGCGCCGGCGGGCGTGCTGCTGATCCACCCCGCCGCCGCCTTCGCCCGCAGCGGCTCCTTCGCCTTCCTCGACATCGCGATCACCATCACCCTCGTCGTCGGCGTCGGTCTCGTGATCGGCATGTTCGCGCGCCGTATCTCCAGCACCGGCTCCCTCTACACGTTCGCCGTGCGGGGCCTCGGCCCCCACGTCGGTCTCCTCACCGGCGCGGCGCTCGGCGTCGGCTACCTCGCCGTGGCGATGAATACGCTCGCTTCGGGGTCGACGCGACTCGCGAGCATCATGAGCGGGGGCGATGCTCCTCCGTGGCTCGTGATCGCCCTCATCGCAGGCTTCGGTGCGGTCATCGCCACCGTCGTCGCCCGGGGATTGCGCATGTCGACACGCGTGCTGCTCATACTCGAGTCGATCGCCGTGATCACCGTGCTGGGTCTGTCGGTCGCCGCGCTCAGCCTCACCAGCTGGGACGTGGGTCTGCTCATCCCGCGCGCGTCCGAAGTATCGCTGGAGGCGATCATCACCGGTGTCGCCTTCGCGCTGATCGGTTTCGTCGGGTTCGAGAGCGGCGCCGCGCTCGGCCCCGAGACGCGGCGCCCGTTCGCCGCCGTGCCGCGCGCGATCATGGTGAGCGTCGGCGCGACGGGGCTCGTGATGCTCGTAGGCACCGCCGCGCAGCTGTCGATCGTGGCGGAGCGACCGGGCGCGGCATCCCTCGCGTCCGTCACGGGTCTTGCCGGCCTCATCGACGTGATCGTCGCCATCTCGTTCCTCGCCTGCGCTCTCGCGATGACCAACGCCGCGACGAGACTGGCGTTCGCGATGAGCCGCGAGGGACTCATGCCCGCGGTGTTCGGGCGTGTGTCTCGTCGCGGGGTGCCGGCGCTCGGCGGCGTGCTGCTCGCTTCCGCGGTCGCCCTGGTGCCCGTCGCGATCCTCGCGTGGGGAGGCAGCCGCCAGGACATGCGCATCGTCACCTCGCCCGCCTCCATCCTCGGTTTCGTCCTGGCCTACGCGTTGGTGTGCGCGGCGGCCCCGGTGTTCCTCGCGCGGATCGGCGAGCTCACCGCCCGGGCGGTCGTGCTGACCGTCCTCCCCCTCGCCGGACTGCTGTGCGTGCTCGGCTTCTACCTCGCTGCGACGCTGCGCGACAATCCGGCGGGTCTGCTGTGGGCCGTGGGCGTCCTGGCCGCGGTCGTGGTCGCCGGGTCCGTTCGCATCGCGCGGCATCCGCGCGTGGCGGCACGCATCGGCGTGCACGACTGGCCGACCGATGCCGACTGCATCGACGGGCCGGCGCGGACGTGAGCGGCGCCGGCGCCCCGGGCGACATCCGCCTGCCGGAGAAAGGTCTGGGCCTGGCCCTCGAGATCCTCGAGCAGGTCGCGCGCGACGACCGCGGCGCCTCCGCGGCCGAGATCGCCCGCGCCGTCGGCGCACCCCGCGCGACGGTGTACCGCGTGGTCAACTCGCTGGTACGCGACGAATACCTTGTGCGCCGCAGCGACTTCTCGGGGTTCCTCCTCGGCACGCGTGTGCTCGAGCTCGCGGCGATCGTGGGCGCACGCACCCGCCCGGCGCACGCCGCGCTGGTCGATCGGCTGCGCCACGACACCGGCGAGGCCGTGCACCTGTTCGCCTTCCACCGCTCGGGTCTGATGGTCCTCGACGAGGACGAGTCGCGTCCGCTCTCCGACCGCGACGCCCTCCTCGCCGACCCCACACGCTCGGCGATCGGCCACCTCTGGCTCGTGGCGCATCCCGAGCGGCGGCTTCCGCAGGCGCCGAACTGGCGCATCGATCCGGCACCCGACGAGGTGCGCGCGATCAACGAGGCGTACGCGGTCCGCGGCTACACCGAGCAGGTCGCGCTCCTCACCTCGGATCGCGGCTGCCTCGCGGTGCCGATCCACGACGAGGCGGCACGCCCCGTGGGTGCGCTGACGCTGTCGACGTCGATCTCACGCCTCTCCGTGGCAGCCCGCCACGTCGGCGCCCTCCGCGATGCCGCGCGCGCTCTCGCGCCGGTGGGCTCGCTGAGCGGCTGGTGACTCCTCCTCCCCACCGCTTCAACAGGTCAACCAGGCTTGCACAGGACCGGAAGGCGTTCCCCGGTCATGCAGAGGCCCGGATGACCTGTCGACGGAGGGGGAACACGGATGCCGCGGGTCGCGGCATCCACCCGCGCACGAGCGGTCAGGGCACGGCGTCGATAATGCCCTGCAGCGTCTCCTGGTCGGCCTCGGCCTGCTGGAGCACCGCTTCTGCGGACTCCGCCACCGCGGGGTGCGGATCGCCCTCGAGGATGAGCGTCACCAGGGCGATCATCCCGGCGTTCTGCGCATGCAGGATCTCGGCGAAGCGCTTCTCGGCGTCGGGATGTTCCGCGGCGGCGAATCCCTGCAGCGCACTCCACGACGGCATGCCGGGCATCTGGGCGTGATCGGAGCCGTGCCCGCCGCATGGGCCGTCCGTCGGCGGCTCCGCCGGACGCGCATCGGCCCACGACAGGTACCACGCCCGGAGGTCTTCGAGCTCGTCCTCGTCGCGCGCGGCGATCCCGGTGGCGAACCCGCTCGCACCGGCCTCGATCCCCTGCTTGCGCAGCAGGGTCTCCGCGAGCTCCTGCTCCTTGACCCGGTAGTAGATCATCGCCTCGACGTAGCAGTAGTCGTCGGCCGTCACCGGGGCGGCCGACGCGGAAGGCGAGACCGACACCGGGGGCGCAGCATCCGTGTCCCGTGCCGCTGCGGCGACCGCCAGCCAGATGCCTACGGCGGCCGTCAGAAGGGCGAGCGCGAGCGCGACGAAGACGACTGCTCTGCGGCGCACGCGAGACCTTTCGGATCGGGAGCGACCCGCCGGGCCGGGATGCGTCAGCGCTTGCCGGTGCCGAAGATCCCGCGGATCACCCCACCCAGTATCGCCTCCGTCGACTTCGAGTTGAGAATCTGCTCGATCGGCGACGTCCGGGCCGACCGCGACGTGCGGGTCGTGCCCGCCGTCTTCTTGAGGAGCCGCTCGTACTCCTGCTGCGCCTTCTTCTCGGCCGCCGCGTTCGCCTTGTCGGCCGCGGCCTGCTGCTGGTCGATGGCGGCCTTCTGCTTGGCGTACTCGGCGTCGGCCTTGGCCTTCGCGAGAGCGGCGTCCTCGGCTGCGGCGGCATCGTCGGCGGCCCTCATCTTCGCCGTGAGGATCTCGCGCGCCGACTCGCGGTCGATCGCCGTGCCGTACTTCGCGAGCAGCGGCGACGCGTTGACGGCCGCGACGATCGCCGGCTCGGGCGTGGGCGACATGAGTCCCTGCGGCGCGCGTAGTCGCGTCCATGCCACCGGTGTCGGCGCGCCCTTCTCGCTCATCACGGTGACGATCGCCTCCCCGGTACCGAGCTCTTGCAGCACGCGCTCCAGGTCGTAGCCCGATCTCGGATACGTTCCGACCGTCGCCCGCAGCGCCTTCGCGTCGTCGGGCGTGAAGGCGCGCAGCGCGTGCTGCACGCGCGAGCCGAGCTGCGCGAGCACGTCCGACGGCACGTCCTTGGGGGTCTGCGTCACGAAGAAGACGCCGACGCCCTTCGAGCGGATGAGTCGCACCGTCTGCACGATCGCCGCGAGGAAGTCCTTCGAGGCATCCTTGAAGAGCAGGTGCGCCTCGTCGAAGAAGAAGACGAGCTTCGGCTTGTCGGCGTCGCCGACCTCGGGGAGGATCTCGAAGAGCTCGGCCAGCAGGTACATCAGGAACGTCGAGAACAGCGCGGGCTTGTCGATGACCCCCGGCACCTCGAGCAGGCTGATGACCCCGCGACCGTCGGGTGCCGTGCGGATGAAATCCGCCACGTCGAACTCGGGCTCGCCGAAGAACACGTCGGCTCCGGCGTCCGCGAAGGTGATGAGCTCGCGCAGGATCACCCCCACCGTCGCCGCCGACAACCCGCCGAGCGCCTTGAGTTCGGCCTTGCCCTCGTCGCTCGTGAGGTGGGTGAGCACGGCGCGCAGGTCCGACAGGTCGACGAGCGCGAGGCCGTTGGCGTCGGCGTAGTGGAACACGAGGCCGAGGCTCGATTCCTGTGTGTCGTTCAGACCGAGCACCTTGCTCAGCAGCAGCGGACCGAAGCCCGACACGGTCGCCCGCACCGGCACCCCCTTGCCGACGCCGCCGAGCGCGAAGTACTCCGTGACGGAGGCCTCGGGCTTCCAGTCCTGGCCGATCGCCCGCGTGCGCGCGAGCAGCTTCTCGCTCGGCTCGCCCTGCGTCGCGACGCCCGACAGGTCGCCCTTGATGTCGGCCGCGAACACGGGCACGCCCTTCGCCGCGAGCTGCTCGGCGAGACCCTGCAGGGTGCGCGTCTTGCCGGTTCCGGTCGCGCCGGCGACGAGTCCGTGGCGGTTCATCATCGGCAGCGGGATGCGGATCTGCGCCGACGCCACCGGGTCGCCGTTGAGGAGGGCGCCGAGATCCAGGGTCGCGCCTTCGAATGCGTAACCCGACGCGACCCTCTGCACTTCCTGTTCGGTGAGAGGGCCGTCGTGGGTCTCCTGCGTGGTCGATCCGCTCGGACTCTGTTCCTGCGTCGCTGAATCCGAGAGGGGCGCTCGCGCGGGCCCCTGGCCCTCCACGCCCGGAGTCTGCTCCGTCCTCGATTGAGGCTCCGCGCCAGGTTGAGGAGCGACCTCGCCGGAGACCTCCTCGCTTCGGCTCCGGTCCTCAGATGAGGATGCGTCGGGCACGTGGCCACCGGCAGCCCTGGCCTTCGCGGCGGCGGCCTCGGCGGCAGCGAGCGCCGCCTTCGCCTGGGCGGCCTTGAGCTGCGCCTCGGCAGCCTCGGCCTCGGCGCGCAGTCTGGCGAGTTCCGCCTCAGCTGCGACGAGCGCCGGATCGGTCTGCGCGGACTCTTCGGGCGCTGAGGCAGTCATGCGCTCAGCCTAACGACCGGCGTCGAGCCGGAGCATCCGTTCCCTCCCGCGCCATCGGCACGGCGAACGCCGCCGCCACCAGCAGCGCCACGCCCGCGCCGAGGAGCGCGCCGCCGAGGGTGTCGCTCAGCCAGTGCGCGTGCAGGTAGGTGCGGCTGAACGCCATCAGCACGACCCACGCGGCGCCCACGATCGCCACCCACACCCGCGGGAAGATCACGACCGCGGCGACCGCGATCGTGGCCGCGTTGGCGACATGCCCGGACGGGTATGAGCCGTAGTCGGAGAGCACGATGATGTCCTCGGGACGAACGCGGCCGAAGAGATGCTTGAGCACCTGCACTCCCCCCGCCGAAGCGGCCTCAGCGGCGAGGAAGTACGCGGCGGCCCACGGCCGCCGCAGCACGACGAGCGCGATCGCGCCGCCGATCGGCACGACGATCACGCTGAACCATCCGCCGCCGACGAAATCCATGACGTGCGAGAAGCCGGTGAGAACGGGATTCCACAACTGGGCGACGAACAGGTTCCACGCGGTGTCGATCGCGAACGGCTCCTCGCCGCGCGCGAAGATCCACCAGCCCAGCAGGCACGAGAACACCACGAGGCCGGATCCGACCGCGAGGTACGCGATGACCGGCATCGCGACCCGACGCTGAACTGTCGTCATCGCCCCATTCTGCCCGCCGATCGCGTCTGTGCCACCTCTTGACACAGCGCCCCCCGATGCTCGATCGTCGCCAGCGCTCGTCGAGCGCCCATCCGATCGCCGCGGCCGGTGACCCGGGCCGGGTCGAGAAACCTCGGGAAAGCACCGCGATGCGGTGGGCGCCGCTGCTAGTGTGCGGTCTCATCGCGATGACGAGGAGGTATCGATGGCAGCGGTCGTCGACGCGGTGCGCAGCCTCATCGCGCCGCTCACGCGCACCAGAGTGTTCCGGCGCGTGATCGGCCCCGTGTTCCTGCCGCCGGTCGAGCGGCTCGTCGCGTGGCTGTCGCGCGGGCGCGTCCAGGTCAGCGCGCTGCTGGTCCCGTCGCTCGTGCTGCACACGGTCGGAGCGAAGTCCGGCGAGCCCCGGGACGTGCCCTTGATGTACACGCCCGACGGGAGCGGCCGCGCGATCGTCGCCGGGACGAACTTCGCCGGCGCCCGCCATCCCGCGTGGACCGCCAATCTGCTCGCACATCCCGATGCGGCGATCACCGTGCGTGGTCGCCGCATGCCGGTACGCGCAACGCCGGTCGCCGACGCCGAGCGTGACGCGGTGTGGGCGCGGATCGAGGCCCAGTGGCCGGGCTACCGCAACTACGAGCGAGAGTCCGGGCGCACCGTCCGCCTCTTCCGGCTGCAGCCGGTGCGGGCGCAGGCCTGACGCGGGATCAGGGTGCGAGGCGCTCGACGGTGCGCGGGCGCACGACGAGCCAGAGCGCCAGCACGCCGATGACGGCGCACCCGACCATGACCGCAGCCATCGTCGTGGCCGTGATGCCGGCGTCCTTCGCGATCCATCCCACCAGCGGCGAGATGAGGCCCGCGACGCCGAAGTTCGTCGCCCCGATGATCGACTGCGCGGTGCCGGCCGCCTTGCCGTGGCGGTCGAGCGCCAGCACCTGAACGCAGGGGAACGTGAACCCGCACGCGGTCATGAAGACGAACAGCGGCACGATCGTGCCCCACAGGCCCAGGCCGAGCTGGTCGGTGAGGATGATGGCGGATGCTGCGACCACGAGCACCGCGGTCGACCAGGCCATGACCCACTGCGGGCCGAACCGCGCGGCGAGTCGCGAAGCGGTCTGCACACCCGCGACCACGCCGAACGAGTTGACCGCGAACATCAGTCCGTACTGCTGCGGGCTGAGGCCGTAGCTGAGCTGGAACAGGAACGACGAGCTCGACAGGTACGAGAACAGCCCCGAGAACGTCATGCCGCCGATGATGAGCACGCCGATGAAGACGCGGTCGCTGAAGACGCTGCGGTAACGCTGCCAGACCGTCGTGGCGCCTTTGTCGTGGCGACGAGCCGGCGGCAGCGTCTCGGGGAGCAGCACGATCGACGCGACGAGCATGACCGCGCCGTACACCGCGAGGACCACGAAGACGCCGCGCCACGGCATGACGGCCAAAAGCGCCGAGCCGACGAGAGGCGCGAGCACCGGCGCGACGCCCGAGACGAGCGCGAGACGGGACAGCATGACCACCAGGCGGCGCCCCCCGAAGAGGTCGCGCACGATCGCGGCCGCGACGACTCCACCGGCCGCGGCGCCGGCGCCCTGCAGCACGCGAGCCACCGACAGCAGCTCGAGCGTCGGCGCGAGCGCCGCCCCCACGCTGGCCACGACGTGCAGTGCGGTCACCGACAGCAGCGGGATGCGTCGACCGACCTTGTCGCTCAGCGGGCCGACGATGAGCTGACCCAGCGCGAAGCCGATCATCGTGCCCGTGAGGGTCAGCTGGATCATCGCGGCGGTGGTCTGGAAATCCGCCTCGAGCACCGGGAACGCCGGCAGGTAGAGGTCGATCGTGAACGGGCCGAGCGCCGTGAGCGCGCCGAGCAGCACGATGTAGAGGACGCGGCGGCGATGCGGGATCGAGTCGCCCGGGTGCAGCACGATCGGCGCAGTGGCCGGATTGGTGCCGAGGGTGCGGATCGCGCCCGTCGAGGTCGGATGCGGCTTCGGTGCGGCGGCGGGAGCTTCGGGCCGGCGGGTGTCGGGCTTCTGAGTGGGGATGGAGGCGGTGTCGAGCAACAGTGGACTTCGTTTCGTGGCGGGGTTCGACAGGGCGGCGGGCGAGGCGGAACGGCGTCGACGCCGGCAGAGCCGGTCAGGCGTGCGCAGGGGGTCGAAGTGATGCGGGTCGTCCGGCGCTGCCGATCGGCACCGGACCTGCACGATCGACCACGCAAGGTCGAATCGATTCGAATACCCATGATAACGGATGCCCCCGCCCCGCCTGCAAGCGGTATCCCACGACGGGCCCGCCCCCGAAACCCCGGACCGCTGTCGGCTCCTTCCCAGGGGGCGGACTCATGCGCTCGCATAGGATGAGGGCGACCCGTCATCCGCTTTCCGGCGGTCCGCGCCGGGCGCCCAGACCGCTGTTGCATCGATTGGCAGAGATCACGAGCATGACCCCGACATCCGACGAGAAGCGCAAGAGCGGCAACCCCGCGACTCAGGCGAAGATCGACCTCACCGTCAAGCAGCAGCGCGAGCAGAAGCGCCAGGAGAAGCTGGCCGAGTATCAGCGGCAGCTGGCCAAGCGCAAGCGCAGCAAGCTGGTCTGGTGGATCGTCGGCTCGACGGCCGCCGTCCTGGTCGTCGCGGCCATCGTCGCATCGATCGTGTTCGCGCCGGCTCCGGCCCCGTCGTACGCCCGCGGCGACAGCGACGGCAGCGGCATCGAGGGCGTCGAGACGTTCACGAACACGGCGAACCACGTCGAGGGCACCGTCGAGTACGCCCAGACTCCCCCGGCCGGCGGCGACCACAACGCGATGTGGCTCAACTGCGGTGTGTACACCGAGCCGGTTCCGAACGAGAATGCGGTGCATGCGCTCGAGCACGGCGCGGTGTGGGTCACCTACGACCCCGCGCAGGTCTCGGAGGACGACATCGCCAAGCTCGAGGGCGAACTGCCGTCGACCTACACGGTCCTCTCGCCCTACAACGACATGGACACTCCCATCGCCGTCAGCGCGTGGAACGCCCAGCTGAAGGTCGACTCCGCCGACGACGAGCGCATCGAGGAGTTCATCAAGGCGTACTGGAAGAGCACCAACGCGCCCGAGCCGAACGCCGCCTGCACCGGCGCGTACGACGCCCCCGGCAAGAAGTAGGCAGCGGATGGCCGACGAGCCCTCGGCGGGGAGCTCGCGGCGATGGTTCGTCATCGTCGTCGCACTCATCCTCATCGCGGGCCTCGCGTTCGCGGTGGGGCGCTTCTCGACCTTCGGGACGCAGGCCGCCGTGTCGAGCCCGGGCACCGACTCCCCTGAGGCCGGGTTCTCCCGCGATATGCAGGTGCACCACGCACAGGCGATCGAGATGGCGATGGAGATCTACCGCAAGACCGACGATGAAGAGCTGCGCGTGCTCTCCTACGACATCGCCACCGGTCAGGCCGGCCAGCGCGGCGAGATGTACGACTGGCTCGTGCAGTGGGGTCTTCCCCAGTCGGGCGGGCCCATGATGCAGTGGATGGATGCCGCGGACTCCGAGCACGCGCATGGCGGCTCGTCCGCTGATGCGATGACCGACGAAGAGGCACACGCGGCGATGGGCATGGCCTCGGCGGCCGAGATCGCCGCGCTGAAGGCGGCGACGGGTCAGCAGGCGGACTGCCAGTTCCTGGCGCTGATGATCCGCCACCACGAAGGCGCGATCCCCATGGCCGAGGCGCTCCTCGAGCTCGGCGCCGACCCCCGCGCGCTCGAGGTCGCAACCGCGATCAAGAACGGTCAGACCGCCGAGATCGACGCCATGAAGTCCATCCAGACGCGGCTCGGCTGCACGGACTGACGCGGGGATCGAGAGCGGCAGCAGAAACGGATGCTGCGAGCCTGCGTCTCACGCATGCTCGCAGCATCCTTTCCGCTGTGTCAGCCCTTCGTCGCGCCGGCCATGAGTCCGCGCACGAAGAACCGCTGCAGGGCGAGGAACACGATGATCGGCACGAACAGCACGAGGAACGCCCCGGCCGACACGAGGAACCACTGGTTTCCCCAGGTACCGGACAAGGAGTTCAGCGTCTGGGTCATCGGCAGCGATGTCGTCGGGGCGAAGATGGTCGCCACGAGCAGGTCGTTCCACACCCAGATGAACTCGAGGATGGCGAACGACGCAAGCGCGGGAGTCGCGAGCGGCAGGATGATTCGGAAGAAGATCTGCCCGTGCCCGGCGCCATCCACGCGAGCCGCCTCGATCACATCGGAGGGGATCTCCGAGATGAAGTTGTGCAGGAGGAAGATCGCCAACGGCATCGCAAAGATGACGTGGGCGATCCACACCGTGGCGAAGCTGTGATCGACCTCGCGCATCTCGAGCCCCGGGAAGATCTGCACCTCACCGATCTCGAGACCCCTCGAGAACAGGCTCAACAGCGGCACGAGCGCCATCTGGATCGGGACGATCTGGAGGGCGAACACTGCGACGAACAGGAACCCGCGCCCCTTGAAGTCCATCCAGGCGAACGCGTATGCGGCGAGCGATGCGACGGCCAGGGCGAAGATCGTCACCGGGATAGTGATCGCCAGCGAGTTGAGGAAGGACTCGCCGAGCGTCAGGGCGGTTCCGCCGGACGTCAGCGCGTCCCGGTAATTGCCCAGTGTGAAGTCGGGGTTGGTGAAGACGGTCCACCAGCCTGACGTCGCCGAGTCGGCGCCCGGCCGGAACGACGTGATCAGCAGGCCGAGCGTCGGGATCGTCCACAGGAACGCGATCGCGACGGCGAAGACGGTGGCAAGTGGCGACGTCAGCCGCTTGTGTGCCAGGGCCTCGTTGCGACGCGTCTCGCGCGCGACCCTGCGCGCCTCCGCTTTGGTGTTCTGCGGCGTGGTCTCGGAGTCGACGGCGGTCATCACCGCACCTCCCTCTGCTTGCGCAGCTGCAACACGTTGTAGATGATCAGCGGCGTCACGAACACGAAGATCAGTACGGCGAGCGCCGCCGAGTGACCGTAGCTCTGGAACCGCTGCTGCTGGTTGACCATCTCGAAGCCGAGCACCGTGGAGTTCGCCCGCCCGCCAGTCATCACCGCCACGATGTCGTACAGCTTCAGGGCGGCGATCGTCACGGTCGTGAGGACGACGATGATCGACGTGCGGATGCCGGGCACCGTCACGTTGATGAATCGCTGCCAGGCCGAAGTGCCGTCGAGCTGAGCCGCTTCCAGCTGCTCCACCGGCACTGCCTTCATCGCCGCCGAGAGCACGACCATCGCGAATCCGGTCTGCGCCCAGACGAACGCGAACAGCAGGCAGAACGTGTTGACCAGCGGCCAGATGTCCAGCCACGGTACGGGCTGACCACCGAACGCCACGACGATCGCGTTCAGGGTTCCGATCTGCTCGCCCTGGCGGTAGTCGTAGACGAACTTCCAGATGAGGCTGATGCTCACCGGCGCGATCGCGAACGGCATGAACACCAGCAGCTTCAGCAACCGCTCACCGCGCGCCCGCTCCATGAAGGCCGCGTACGCCAGGCCGACGACCGTCGCGAAGACCGGTGCGAAGATCGCCCAGATGAGCGTGTTGATGATGGACCAGAACCCCTGTGGGTTCGTGAAGGCCCATACGTAGTTCTCCAGGCCGACGAAGTTCTCCCCGGTCTTGTCGAAGAACGACTGGATGATGGTGGCGATGCTCGGGTAGACGAGGCCGACGAGGATCGCGATGGCGGCGGGCGCCATGAAGAGCGTCAGCTGATACAGATAGCCGGCGCCCTGGCTCGCCCGGTAGTCGGCCCAGAACAGCAGACCGCCGGCGATGAGGGCGATCGCGATCACGTAGACCACCGCGCCCTGGTACGGCCGCAGCATCATGAACGCGAGGAACGGGATCGCGAAGCACGAGATGAGCCGCAGCCAGAAGTAGCCCTTGCCGGCGCGGGGTGCGTACTCGATGAGGACCAGGAGGATGCCGACCACCACAGCGAAGATCACCAGGATGACGGGGATCTGAACGATCGGCCCCATGTTGCCGATCCACTGGAAGAACGAGTTGTACGAGAACCCGAGCGAGACCGGCCGCGCGTCCGGGTTAGGAGGGCTCAGAAGGAGGAAGACGATCAGCGCCGCGATCAGGATGAACCCGATCGTGACGACGAGTCGCGTCGTCCGCCGCGATGGAGGCTTGCGTCCTCCGCGTTCAGGCGGAGGCGTGCCCTGGGCCTCGTCGGCCGCCGATGTTGTGGTCTGAGACATGTTCGGCCTTCCCCCGTCGACGTCGACGGATGAATCGCCCCGATGCCGGGGCCGCACGAGGAGCGTGCGGACCCGGCACCGGGATGCGGTGGATCAGTCCTGATATCCCGCCTGGATGTCGCTCAGGACCTGCGGCGTCGGCTTGCCGTCGATCCAGTCGACCATGCCGCGCCAGAACGAGCCCGAGCCGACGGTCGCCGGCATCAGGTCGGAGGCGTCGAAGCGGAACACCGTGTTCGGGTCCTGCACGATCTTCATCGCCTCCGTCAGGAACTCGCTCGATGCCAGCGTCGGGTCGGCGCCGGTGTTGGCCGAGATGGCACCGCCGAGCTTCACGCGCGCGTCGGCGAACTCCGGAGTCGACATGAACTCCAGCACCTGCTGCGTTGCCGCATCATCCGAGAACGCGGTCACCAGTTCGCCGCCGCCTTCGACCGCGAGCTCGCCTGCTTCCGGGCCGGGGAGCAAGAAGGCGTACACGTCGCCATCCGGGCCGACCTCCGGCGTCGCGCCGTCTGCCGTCTTCGCGGTGAGGAAGTTGGCCGTGAGGAAGGATGCCTGGTGGGTCAGCGCGCACGTGCCGTTGGCCACAGCGGCAGCGATGGGATCACCGAATGCCGTCGAGTTGATGCTCTTGACGTCGCCGAACCCTGCATTGACGTAGTCCGGATTGAGCAGGATCTCGCCCACGGAGTCGAATGCCGCCTCGATGTCGGGGTCGGTGAACGGCGTGTCTCCGGCTGCCCAGCTGTCATAGACCTCCGGTCCGGCCTGACGTAGCACGAGGTCTTCCACCCAGTCCGTCCCAGGCCACCCGGAGGCGGCTTCCGAGAAGAATCCGGCGCACCACGGCGGCTCGCCGGTCTTCTCGCGAATGGTGTCGGTCAGCGTGATGAGCTCGTCCCACGTCGTCGCCGGCTCCACACCCCACTCGGCGAAGCTCTTCGGCGAGTACCAGACGTAGCCCTTCAGATTGGCCAGCATCGGCGCGGCGTAGAACGTGCCGTCCACCGAGCCCGTGTCCTTCCAGATGGATGACCAGTACTCGTCCACGTTGGCCTCGACCTCCGCCGTGCCCTCCTTGACCTCGCCGGTCTCGACGAGCGAGCGGAAGAGGCCCGGTTGCGGCACGATGGCGATGTCGGGCGCGGATCCGCCTGCCACCTTGGTGACGATGTTGCCCTCGAACCCCTTGTCACCGGTGTAGTTGACGGTGATGCCGGTGTCTTCCTCGAACTGCTCGAAGGTCTTCTGGAGGTTGTCCGCCTCCGAGCCGGTGATGCCGCCGGCGATCTCGACGGTCTCTCCTTCTACCGAGCCGCTGTCGCCGCCGTCGTCGCCGCCCTCGGCGCAGCCGGCGAGTGTGAGTGCCGCGACAGCCGTCAGTCCCAGCGCGATGTAGCCGTGTCGACGACGTGATCGCAGTGCAGTCATGTGTCTGCCTCCTCTTCGAGTTCGCGGAGCCACGCCTCTCGGGCTCCGCACATGTGAGATCGGGAACCGATTCCATGCTCAAACTAGGGGATGCCGCCAGAGCGCACAATGACCCGCGGTCACAACTCGGTAAACACCAGCGCCTGGGGTGGCGTCCGGTACAGGATCCCGGCACAATGACCCCTGGAACCGGTTCCAGAACCCAGGCGACGGCGGCGTCCCCGGGAGCGCGAGGAGGACCCGATGGCGGGCATCGCCGATGTTGCGCGGGCGGCAGGCGTGTCGAAATCCACGGCCTCGCGCGCGCTGACGGGCTCGGGCTACGTCTCGGCCGCGACCCGCCAGCGGGTGAGGGAAGCCGCGGCTGCACTGGGCTACGTCCCCACCACCAGCGCCGTGAGCCTGGTGACCGGCCGGACCCAGACCGTGGGGGTCGTCATCCCCTCCCTCGACCGGTGGTTCTTCTCGCAGGTGCTCGAGGGCATCCAGGATGCCCTGCTCGAACGCCGCTACGACCTCGCGCTCTACGGAGCGCCTCCCGAGTCGGCCGCGCGCCGCGAGATGTTCGAGCACTTCCTCGCCCGCAAGAGGTTCGACGGCCTGATCGCGGTCGGCATCGAACCCAGCGCGCGTGAACTGGAGCGCCTCATCGCGTTCGGCAAGCCGGTGGTGGCGGTCGGCGGCCACCATGTCGGCACCAACGCGGTCTCGATCGACGACGAGGCCGCCGCCCGCATCGCCACGGACCACCTCCTGTGCCTCGGGCATCGCGAGATCGTCTTCCTCGGCGGCGACCCCGACGGGCGGCACACCAGCTTCGGCGACGGCCGCCGCCTGGACGGCTATCGCTCGGCGATGCGCGAGGCCGGGCTCGAGGCATCCGCTCGCCATGTCCACTCCGAGGTGACGATGCCCGGCGGCTACGGAGCCGCCGTCGAGCTCCTCGGCGATCGCCGCACGCGGCCGACGGCGATCGTGGGGGTATGCGACGAGGTCGCGGTCGGGGCGATCATCGCCGCCCGCCGACTCGGAATCCGCGTTCCGGAGCGGCTCAGCGTAGTCGGCATCGACGACCACGCGTACGCCGACATGTTCTCGCTCACCACACTGCAGCAGCGTCCCCACCAGCAGGGGCGCGCCGCGGTGCAGCTGCTCATGTGGCAGCTCGACGACCCGGAAGCCCCCACCCACCGCCTGTTCGAGTCCTCGCCGCTCGTGGTGCGCAATTCCACCGCACCCGTCGACGACGAAGCCTCCGCGGTCATCGGCGTCGGCCCGCTCGGCAACGGCTGACGCCAGGCACGACGAAGGCCCCGGATGCGAGCATCCGGGGCCTTCGTGGAATCGCTGCAGAAGCAGCGCGGGATTACTTGAGGGTAACCGTCGCGCCGGCCTCTTCGAGAGCGGCCTTCGCCTTGTCGGCGGTCTCCTTGTTGGCGCCCTCGAGGACGGCCTTCGGAGCACCGTCGACGACGGCCTTCGCCTCACCCAGGCCGAGCGAGGTGAGCTCGCGGACGACCTTGATGACCTGGATCTTCTTGTCGCCGGCGGCCTCGAGGACGACGTCGAACGAGTCCTTCTCCTCGACCTCGTCGGCGGGGGCACCACCGGCGGGAGCGCCGGCAGCGGCCACGGCCACGGGGGCGGCAGCGGTGACGTCGAAGGTCTCCTCGAACGCCTTGACGAACTCGCTGAGCTCGATGAGCGTGAGCTCCTTGAACGCGTCGAGCAGCTCCTCAGTGCTGAGCTTTGCCATGATGTTTCTCCTTGATAGTGGTTTGCTATGCCGAGGCCGTTATCAGGCCGCGGACTCCTGCTTCTCGCGCAGCGCGTCGACCGTGCGGACGGCCTTCGACGGAAGCGCATTGAAGACGTATGCCGCCTTGGTCATCGAGGCCTTCATCGCACCGGCGAGCTTCGCCAGCAGGACTTCACGGCTCTCGAGGTCGGCGAGCTTGTTGACCTCGTCAGCGCTCAGGGGGTTTCCGTCGAAGAAACCGCCCTTGATCACGAGAAGAGGGTGTGCCTTGGCGAAGGCACGGAGACCCTTCGCGACGGAGACGGGGTCACCGTGCACGAATGCGATGGCCGACGGACCCTTGAGGTCGTCGTCCAGCGACGTGATCCCCGCGTTGTTCGCGGCGATCTTGGTCAGCGTGTTCTTCACCACGGCGTATTCCGCGTCCTGACGGATGCTGTTGCGCAGCTCCTTGAGCTGGGCAACCGTCAGACCGCGGTACTCGGTCAGCAGAACGGCGGTCGAGTCCTCGAAGTTCTTCGTGAGCTCGGCGACCGATGCTTCCTTCTGCGCCATGGCCACTCCTTGTGTGAATGAGACGCTCCGCGGTGGCGGGGCGCCGGCTGAAGGCATCCGCTCATCTGCTCGTCGCGGCAACAAAAAAGCTCCGGCGCAAGCGCACGGAGCAGGATTCCTGAATCAGGAGAATCGTTCGTGACACCTGCGCGGGCCCCTGCGTTGCAGAGCTTCGATCTCCATGCGTTCGCACGCACGTCGATGACCGGCGGTCTTCGGCTTCATCCAGGGTAAAGGATGCCGCGCCCACCACCAAATCGGGGCCGGCGGGCGTCCGTCGGCGTCACTGCCGCCAGGGGCAGAGGTCGACCTTGTGCCCGTCGGCGTCGGCGAGCGTCCACCACTCGGGCGCGTGCGAGTCGTCGACGATGACGCCGCCCGCGGCGAGGGCTGCGTCGAGCCGCTTCTCGATGACGTCCCGAGGCCCGTTGACATCCAGGTGCGACCGGCCGCGCAGCGGCTTGTCGACCGGCTGGAACCAGATGAGCGGGCCGCGGCCGTCCTTGTCGAACAGGACGCCGTCGCGCACCTCGGCGAATCCGGTCGCCGCCTTCCAGAACGGCACCACCGCGCCGGGGTCGGGCGTGGCGACGGCGAGCATCACGTCGAGCATGCGCCCCGTGTCGGCGGGGATGTCCAGTTCCCGCGCGGCGTCCGAGATCTGCGCGGCGAGCGCGGCGTCCTTCCGGGTCAATCCGCCGGCCGAATGCGTCATCAGCCGCACGCGCACCGTCGAGTACCGCACGTCCACATCGGGATGGTGGTCGGCGGCCTCCGCCAGCTCGGCGATCGCACCGAACAGTTGCGCTCCCACCGCGAACGTACCGGTGCGGAACAGCGCGAACGCCCCCGTCACCCGCGGATGCCAGTCCTCGACACCCGGGAACGCGCGGAACTCGCCGGAAGTGATGGTGTCCATGCCCCCGAGGATGCCACCGTCACGGCTCACCGCAACCCCCCTTGCGCACACCACCGGTCGCGTCGAGGTCGTGCGCTCTCGCCGAGTGCACCCGATCCACGCGCGTCAACCTCGCGCCCGTCGGCTGGCCCGTCGACATCGTGCGACCTCGCGGGGGCGACACGATCACCCGCGCGGATCATGTCGCCTCGGCGAAGACGCACGTTCCGCGCGGACGGATGCTGCGGGCCATCGTCCCTGCCGTCACAAGGGTGCGTCGCAGGCGGCGGATGTCGGGTCGGCGGCGTAGCCTCGAGGAGTGAATCCCGTTCCCTCTGCCGCGCGCCCGTCCGGGCTCGTGGCGCAGGCACCGGAGGTCGCCGCCCGCATCGTCGCGGACTCGCGCGACCGGGTCGCCTGGGTGCGCGCTCGCTCGAGGGGCATCACCGCGACGGATGTCGCGACCCTCACCTCCGACAGAGCCATCGTGCGCGCCGCGGACGCGAAGCTCCTCGGCTCGGGTTTCTCCGGCAACGCCTACACGGCGCACGGCCGCGCGCGCGAGCCCGAGATCGCGGCATGGGTCGCCGCGACGCACGGCATCCAGCCATCGTCCGCCCTCTTCCACGCCGTCGTCGAGAAGCGCCACCTCGCGACGCCCGACGGCATCGCGGTCGACGCGGCGGGACGCATCACCCTCTCGGAGATCAAGACGACGAACAAGGCGTGGCGCAGCATCCCGCGCTCGTACCTGCGCCAGGTCTGGTGGCAGCAGCACGTGCTGGGCGCCGAGCGCACCCTGGTCGCGTGGGAGCAGCACGACGGCTTCGTGCCCGTGGGAGACGAGCCGCGCTGCGCGTGGGTCGACCGCGACGACGCCGAGATCGCCAAGCTGGTCCGCCTCGCGACCGCCCTCATCGACGAGCTCTACCTGCGGACCATGCGGGCGAGGCAGCAGCCGCAACGGATGCCGCAGCCGCCGGCCCCGCCGCGTGAGCCGTACCGCGCGCTCGCCCTCGCCGACTGATCCGGCTCACGCGAGCGTCGTGACCGTCCGGCTCTCGGCATCCCACACCCGCGCACCCGTCGCCTCGCCCACGATGTGCGGCGCCCGGATGAGCCGCAGGGCCGTCGCCAGCCGGACGGCCGTGAGCCCGCGCGCCAGCGTGATGTGAGGCGTCCACCGGTCCACCGCGGTGGTCGAGTAGCGCGGCTCGGGCCGGCCGGCGATCTCGGCGACCGCGCGGTGGACGGCGAGCAGCTGCGAGCTGACGACGACATGCCGCGCCAGCACATACCGATCCCGGTGGCCGAGGAGAACGATGCCGCCGAGCTCCAGCGGGACCGGGAGCAGGCCGGCCAGCCCGGCGAAGGCGGCGGGCTCGAGCCGCTCGCGCACCGCCAGCGTCACGTGCGGACGGTTGCTCGGCGCGGGATTGCGGCCCGAGCTGGGCAGATCCGCTCCCAGCAGCCGGTCCCAGTCCTCCCGGACCGCGCGGTCGAGTTCGGCGTCCGGGATCAGTTCGACGCTGAACACGCCTCCATCCTCCGCCGGCAGGCGCCGCAGCGCACCGCTTCACACCGAGTCGACGGATTCGGCCCCCCACTCCGCGCCGGCAGGAGCGAGTGTCCAGCGCCCGGCGTCACCTGCGTCGGCCGCGGCGCGCACGAGCGTGACCACGGCGCCGTTTCCGATTCCTCCTTCGAAGGTCGAGGTGTCGATGGCGAGCGCCGACAGCAGCACCAGGAGTGTGAGGCCACTGGTGACGATCAGCACGTCACAAGCGGCCCCCGAGACCGCGCCGGCCGCCTGCGGTGCGGCGACTGCCGCTTCGAATCCTGCCCGGGCTCGCGTCCGCACCTCCGCGACGGACTCGACGGGTACGCCGGCATGAGCGCCGAGTGCAGGCAGTGCCGCGAGCACGTCCAGCACCTCGACCTCCGCCGAACGCAGCGCGGCGACAGCCCTCCCGTGCGCCTGTGTGAGATCCGCCCACAGCCGCTCGCCACGGGCTCCCTCGTACGCGCCGAACGCGAACTCTCGCCAGCGCTCGTCGACCTCGGCGACCACCTCCGGCGCGGCTACCGCCAGCGCGGCCGCTGCGGTCTCGCGATGGCGTCCCAGGTCGGCACAGCGTGCGACCCGGATGCGAGCCCCCGCCGCGATCAAGGTCCGACCGAGCGACTCGGCCTCGGCACGACCGCGCGCGGTGAGGGGCGCATCGCTCCAGCCCTGGACTCGGCCGAGCGCGTTGAGGAGCGTCTCCCCATGCCGTGCGACGAAGATCCGGCCGGTCACCGCGCCTGTCCCGATGCCTCGATCTTCGCGGCCTGTACCGCCGCGATCTCGCCGTCCCCGTTCCGTGACGTCTCCAGATCCAGTGCTTCGACGCCGGCCTCGGCGATCTCCTCGGCCGCCGCTTCGAGATCCCAGCCGGGCTTGGGCACCGAGTCGATGAGCAGTCGCGTGTACTCGTGCTGGGGCGCGGCGAGCAGCTCGCCCGTGCGGCCGCGCTCGACGATCTCGCCGCGCCGCATCACGACGGTCTCGTCGCAGACGCGCCTGACGACGGCGAGGTCGTGGCTGATGAAGAGCACTGTCAGAGCGCGCTCGCGCCGGATGCGGTCGACGAGATCGAGCACCTGCGCCTGCACCGAGACGTCGAGCGCACTCGTCGCCTCATCCATCACCAGCACGTCCGGCTCGATCGCGAGGGCGCGCGCGATCGCGACCCGCTGCCGCTGACCGCCCGACAGCGTCCGGGGGCGCGCTCCGGCGTGCTTCTCCCCTAGCCCGACCTGGGCGAGCAGGTCGAGCACGCGCGAACGAGCCTCTGCCGCGCTCAGACGGGTGTGCAGGCGCAGGGCGTCTTCGATCGCCCGACCGGCGGTGATACGCGGGTCGAGCGAAAGGTAGGGATCCTGAAAGACCATCTGCACGCTCCGCGCGTGGGCGAGGCGCTCGCGCCGGCTGCGCGGCACTGCCGTGCGCTCCCGACCGTCGATGCGGATGCGGCCCGCGTCGACGGCTTCGAGCCCCACGATCATGCGCGCGAGCGTCGACTTGCCCGATCCGGACTCCCCCACCACCCCCAGTGCGCCGCCGCGCGGCACCGCGACCGACGCGTCGATCACCGCGCGCACCGGCTCCTTGCCCCGGCGCACATAGGTCTTCGACACGCCGACCGCCTCGAGCATCGGCGATGCGGGCTCGGCCATGGCGGCAGCATCCGTCGCGCCCGGATGGCCGTGCACAGGATCGGAGGTCGTCGACGACGCGTCGGGGAACGGATGCTGCACCCCGGCGTGCTCCGCGGCGCCCCCGGTTCTGCGACCCGCGGTCGCACCGGGCGCAGCGCCGACGAGCGTGGGTGTCGCGGCGACCAGTCGCCGTGTGTACTCGGCCCGCGGGTCGCGCAGCACGTCGTGCGCACGGCCCTGCTCGACGACCTGCCCGCCGCTCATGACGTACACCCGGTCGCAGAGCGACGAGGCGAGGTTGAGGTCGTGGGTGATGAAGAGCATGCCCATGCCGCGGCTCGCGCGCTGCTCGGTGAGCACGCCGATGATCTCGGCCTGGGTGGTCACGTCGAGGGCCGTCGTGGGCTCGTCGCACACCAGCAGCCTGGGTGACGTCGTCAAGGCTCCGGCGATCATCACGCGCTGCAGCATTCCGCCCGAGAACTCGTGCGGGTACTGACGCAGGTGGTCCTCGGGCCGTGGGAGGCGCACCGCCTCCAGCAGCTCGACGGCCCGCGCCCGCGCAGCATCCGTCGACCACCCCTCCGCGAGGCGCAGCGCCTCGGTGAGGTGGTCGCCGATCGTGCGCATCGGGTTGATGCCCGCGCGGGGATCCTGGAAGATCATCGCGGCACCGCGCCGGCGCAGCTGCCGCAGCTCCGTCGGGGAAGCGCTGAGCACCCCGGCCCCGTCGAGCACGACTTCCCCCCTGATCGCCGAGCGGTCGGGGACGAGCCCCAGCACCGTTCGGGCGGTCAGCGACTTGCCCGACCCGGACTCGCCGACGAGGCCGACGGTCTCGCCTGCGGCGACCGACAGGGAGATGCCGTCGAGCAGCCGCGTGCCCTCGGCGAGGTCGAGCGTCAGGTCGCGGATCTCGAGCAGTGGCGGTCTTGCGGCGGCCGGCGCTGCCGGATCGACGTGGGTCTCGGTTGCGGTCATGCCGGGATCTCCCCACCGATGCGATCGGAGAGCTCTTCCCCGATGATGTTGACGGCCACGACGACCACGACGACCGCGACCGCCGGCACGATCGCGGGCAGGAAGTGCCCGCCGATGAGCCCCGCTTGCGCTTCGTTGATCATCGCGCCCCAGTCGGCCGTCGGCGGCTGCACACCGAGACCGAGGAAGGACAGCGCGGCGAGCTCGGCGAGCACGTATCCGAAGTTGAGGGTCGACTGCGCGCCGACGATCGGGGTGACGTTCGGGAGCACCCGCCGAAGCGCGATCCACGCACCGCCGAAGCCCTGTACGCGGTACGCCGCGACATAGGGGCGCGTGCGCTCGGCGGCGATGAGCGAGCGTGTCAGGCGCGCCACGAACGGTGCGTACGCGATGCTCATCGCGATGACCGGTGCGACCAGCCCCTTGCCGAAGAGCGCGACCGCCATGATCGCGATGAGCAGAGACGGGAACGCGAACAGCACGTCGAACACGCGACCGAGCACGGAGTCGATCCAGCCGCCGCGCCATCCGGCGAGGAGCCCGAGGAGGATGCCCAGCACAGTCGACGCCACCACGACGAGGAGCGGACCCAGCAGCGCGGTGCGCGCACCGTAGATCAGGCGGCTCAGCGTGTCGCGGCCGAGGCCGTCGGTGCCGAGCCAGTGCGCGGGGCTCGGCGGTGCGTTCACGGCCGCGAAGTCCACGGCATCCGGGTTGTAGGGCGCGAGGAACGGCGCGAAGATCGCGGCCAGCGTCATCACGGCGAGCGCACCGAGTGCGATCGCGAAGGTCACGCTGGTACGGGGCAGCCGCGGTGCGCGCAGCACTTTCACGGCGAGTGTGGGTGTGGTCGTCATCGGGCACCGGCTCCGGCGGCGGATCGGGGATCGATCCAGGGTTCGAGGATGTCGATGACAGCGTTCACGAGCACGAACGCGGTCACGACGAGGAGGACGATCGCCTGCACGACCGGGAAGTCGAGGCGGTCGACGGACTGCACGAGGAGCGAGCCCATGCCGGCGAGACCGAAGGCGGCCTCGACGATGGAGCTGGCGACGAGGAGCCCGGCCACGAGCATGCCGCTCACGGTGAGGATCGGGCCGACCGCGTTGCGGAAGACGTGACGACGGATCACCGTTGTGCGCGTGATGCCGCGGCTGATCGCCACCTCGACGTGCTCGCGGTCGAGCTGGTCGATCATCGACGACCGCGTCACCTTGCCGACCAGCACGACGAAGACGACGGCGAGGGCGATCGATGGCAGCACCAGGTGGTACACCGTGTCCCAGAAGCCCTCGCCCGACCCGAAGGACGGGAACCAGCCGAGCTGCACCGCGAACACCGCGATGAGCACGATCGATCCGACGAACGAGGGGATGGCGCCGAGCACGGTGAGCCCGATGAGGATCGAGCGATCCGCGAGCCGGCCGCGGTACAGCGCCGCGATCGCGCCGGCGATGAGACCGACGACCGCGATCATCGTGCCCGCCATCACGACCAGCCCGAGGGTGACGGGCAGCCGCTCGCCCAGCACGACCGTGACGTCCTGCCGGTACTGCAGGGAGCGTCCGAGATCGCCCTGCAGGAGTCCCGCCACCCAGTTCAGGTACTGCTGCCACGGCGGCAGGTCGAGGCCGTACTGCGCGGTGATCTGCGCGACCGCCTCGGGGCTGGGCTTGCGGCCCCGCAGCAGGAATGCGATCGGGTCGCCGGGCACCAGAAATCGCGAGAAGAACACCAGGAGCGATGCGAGGAAGAGCGTGAGCAGCAGTCCTCCGAGCTTGCCGGCGATCCGGCGCACGGCGATCATCGCACCTCCTCCATCCCGCGAGCCTGGGAAGAAGCGCTTCCGCCGGGGACGGGCATGGCACCGAGCGCGAGGTCCCCGCTCAGGTCACCGCGAGCCAATGGTCGCCGCCCACGGAAAGTAGAGGAACGCCACCGAGGGAGCGACGCCGGTGACCCGGTCACCGAGGAACACGGTCATCGGGCCTTCGAAGAGCGGCAGCCACGGCAGCTGCTCGTTGGCGATGCGTTGCGCTTGCGCGGTGACCTCACTGCGCTCAGCGGGGTCGTCGATGGCCACAGCCTCGTTCGCCAGGGCGTCGAACTCGGGATCGCTCCAGTTGCCGTAGTTGCTGAACTCGCCGGTGCGCAGCACGCCGTACATCTCCAGCGGATCCGGGCTGGACAGGTACCACGACGTGTAGAAGAGGTCGACGCCTTCGCGGGCGCTCGGGTCTGAGAAGAGGGCGGTGTAGGCGCTGGGACTCACGGTCTCGATCGTCGCCGTCAGCCCGATCGACTGCGCGGCCGCCGCCGCACCCTGTGAGATCACGGCGAAGTCGTTGCCGATCGGAGCGGTCGCGATGACGATCTCCTCGCCGGCGACGCCGGCCTCGTCGATGAGCTTCTTCGCCGCCTCGATGTCGTACGGGTACTCCTCGAGCCCCTCGAACGCCTCATCCAGGGCGGCGTCACTCGCGCCGACCCACACCGACTCGGTGGTCAGGGCGTCGGTGAGCTCGCCGTAACCCTTGGCCGCAGCATCCAGGATCCCCTGCCGGTCCATCGCCATCATCAGTGCCTGCCGCACGCGGAGGTCGCCGAGGGGACCCTCCAGGTTGCTGACGACGAGGCTGCCGACGGCGGTGTTGAGGCCGAAGTACACGTCACCCTTGCCGGCCGACTGCAGCTGGGCGATGGCATCGGTCGGGATCATCCAGCCCCCGTCGACCTCGCCCGACTTCAATGCGTTGACCCTGGCGTTCGAGTCGCTCATGAAGAGCATCTCCACCTCGCCGGCCCTGGCGCGCAGCGTGTCGTCCCAGTAGTCGTCGTAGCGGGTCAGCGTCACGGACTCGCCCGACTTCCACTCGGTGAGCGCGAACGGACCTGTGCAGTTCACGAGACCGGACGAGTTGCCGTAATCGGCGCCCTTCTCGGCCAGCGTCGCGGCGGACTCGACCACGCCCGCCGAGCCGCCCATCGCGAGATTGAACTGCGAGTCGGCCTGGGTCATGGTCACGGTGACCTGACGATCGCCGGTCTGCTCGATCGCAGCCACATTCTGGTAGACCGAGTACCACGAGGAGCCGACCTCGGGATCGAGGTGGCGGCTCAGCGAAGCGACGACGTCGGCGGCTGCGAGCGGGGTGCCGTCGTGGAACGTCACGCCGTCGCGGATCGTGTAGACCCACGTCTCGGGCGTCGGGTGCTCGAACGCCTCGGCGAGCCCCGGCGACAGCGTGTAATCGGGATTCAGGCGCAGCAGCGATTCGCACACGTTCGAGAGCACCTGGTTGTCGGCGTAGTCGAACGCGTACGCATAGTCCAGCGAGTAGGGCTCGGAGTAGCTCACCCACGAGAACGAGTCGATGTCGCCCGTCGGCGCGGCCGTCTCGGCGGTGTACTCCCACTCAGGCGCGGCGGTGGTGTCGGGACTCGACGTGTCGGCGCTGCACGCGGACAGGACGAGTGCGCAGGCCACGCCGACGCTCGCGACGGCGAGCAGGCGACGGGCGGGGCGTCGGGTGGGGATCATGGTGCTCCTCGGGTTCGGACGACGGTGTCGGGTGGTGGAGAGGGAACTCAGGACGGAACGGATGCTGCGACCTCGGCGTCGGCGTCGGCATCGACGTCCGCCTGTGCCTCGTCATCGGCAGCGGCGCGCGCGAAGACGCGCTCACCGTCGATCCACGTCGAGGCGACGCGGCACAGGTAGAGGTCTTCGGTCGGAACGGTGAACGGGTTCGGTTCGACGACCACGAGATTCGCGAGGTAGCCGGATCGGACGTAGCCGGTGTCGTGGTCGCGGTGGTTCACGTACGCCGTGCCCGACGTGTAGGCGGCGAGCGCCGTGGCGAGATCGAGGCGCTGATGCGCGCCGCCGAGCGGCTCGTCGCCCGACAGCGGGGCGACGCGGTTCACCGCCATGTGCACCCCCGCGAGCGGGTCGGCGCTCGACACCGGCCAGTCGCTGCCGCCCGCGAGGCGCACCCCCGCCCGCTGCAGGTCGCCGAACGGGTATTGGCGCGATGCCGCGGACTCGGCGAGGAACGGCAGCGTGAGCTCGTCCATCTGGTCCTCGTGGCACGCCCAGAGAGGCTGCATGTTCGCCACGGCACCCGTCGCGGCGAAGCGCGGGACGTCGGCCGCGTCGATCACCTGGATGTGGGCGAGGTGGTGGCGGCCGTCGGTCGCACCGTTGACCTCCGCTGCCGCTTCGAGCGCGTCGAGCGCCTCACGCACGGCACGGTCGCCGAGCGCGTGGAAGTGCAGCTGGAAGCCCGCGGCGTCGGCGGCGATGGCGTATTCGCGCAGGCGCTCGGCCGGGATGAACGACAGGCCGCGGTTGTCGGTGGAGTGGCCGTGCCCGTCGCGGTACGGCTCGAGCATCGCGGCCGTGTGGTTCTCCGCGACTCCGTCGACCATGAACTTTATCGAGCCGAGCGAGAAGCGGTCCTGGTGGCCGAGCGCCGCGACCTCGTCGCGCGCGCGGATCATGCCCTCGAGCTGCTCGATCCCCTCGCTGCGCTCCCACCACTGGGCTCCGACGACGTGGGCCTTGAGCGTTCCCTCGGCGAGCGCCCGGCGGTATGAGGCGAGGGCACCGGGGATCCCGGGGAAGTTGCCCACGAGTGCGTCCTGCCAGCCCGTGATGCCCTGCGCGATGAGGTCGTCCTGCGCCCGCAGGAGGCCCGCGTAGGCGAGGTCTTCCGAGACCTTCGGCCGGACCTCGGCGAAGAGGTCGGCCGCCCCCTCGTGGAAGGTGCCCGCCGGGAACCCGTCGGCTTCCCGCTCGATCCGTCCGTCCGCCGGGTCGGCGGTCGTCTCATCGACGCCGGCCGCACGCATCGCCGCGGTGTTCGCCCATGCGGAGTGGTGGTCGCGGCTCGCCAGCAGCACTGGCCGGTCGGGCACGATGGCGTCGAGCGCGGCACGCAGCGGCGCGCCCCCCGGGAAGTGGTCCATCGACCACCCGCCGCCCACGATCCACTCGGCCTCGGGGTTCTCGGCGGCGTAGCGCGCGATCGTCGCGAGCGTGTCAGCGGCGTCCTCGGACCCGGTGAGGTTGCACTGCAGCAGCTCCACGCCGCCGGACATGGGGTGCACGTGCGCATCCTGGAATCCGGGGGCGAGCAGCGCGCCGGCCAGGTCGACGACCTCGGTGCCAGGACCGATGAACACGGATGCCTCGTCCTCGGCGCACACAGCCGCGATGCGGCCGTCCCGCACGGCGACGGCCATGCCGCTCACCGCTTCGGCGCTTCCCGAGCGCACGAGGTCGGAGCTGAACAGCGCGCCTCCGATGAACACGGTGTCTGCGAACGGGGTGTCTGCATCTGCGGGTACAGCAGCGGCCACGGGGACCTCTCCTTCGTCGTCGAACGGGTCGCTTGACGATAGACCGATGTCATCGGGCATGTCAACACCGTTGACAGTGCCGATGACCGATCGGTTAGGCTCGGGACGTCACGACGGGCAGACGCGCGCCCGTGGCACGATGGACGCGACGGCGGAAGCGGGGATCATGGCGGCACGCACCGGGGCGACGCGCGACAAGGCGGGCGCGAAGCGTCTGGACCGCGCGACGATCATCGCCGCCGGCCTCGAGCTCGCGGAGACGACCGGCTCCGCGTCCCTCTCGATCCGCGACCTGGGGGCGAAGCTCGGCACCGATCCGACCGCGGTCTACCGCCACTTCCGCGGCAAGGAAGACCTGATGGGCGCGCTGCTCGACGAACTCACGGTGCGCAGCCTCGCGGCGGTCACCGCCGATCCCGCGCAGTGGCAGGAGCGTCTGCGCCAGCTCGCGTCGGCGACACTGACGGAGTTCGCCCGCTACCCCGCCGTGGGCCAGGAGGCGATCGTGCTCACCACCCACGGTCCCGGAGAGCTCGACGCCATCGAATTCATGCTCGACGCCTTCTCGCGCGCCGGCCTCACCGGCGATGCCCTGGTGCAGCACTACGCCCTCATGGCGACCCACGTGCTCTCGATCGCCGCGGGCGTGGCCCGCGCGCGGGCCGAGCGCACGACTCTCGCCGGCGCCGACGCGAGCCCCTGGTTCGAGGGGCCGCTCCTCGTCGACCCCATCAAGCACCCGCACATCGCCCAGATTTCCGCACAGCTGCTGGACCTCGAGGACCGCGAGCTCTTCATGCTCGGCGTCGAGGCGGTCATCCGCTCCGCCGAGCGCGCGGCCCGCTCCTCCTGACGCGGACACCGCGGCGCGCGGCATCCGTACGCCGTCGCTCCTTCACAGGCGGGCAATGCGGAACCCCGTCGACCCCGCTGATAGTTGACGCACGTCAACCATCAGCGTATAGTTGACTCGAATCAACTGTTGACTCGAGTCAACCTTCTTGCGCGCCGATGCCGCCGCGAAACCCACCACGTCTCACTCGTAAGGACTCCTATGGCCACGTCCACCCCCGCGACCGGGTCGGTCGCCATCGTCGACGCGAAGCGCCGGCATCGCCAGGTGCTGCAGGCGCTCACCGGCCTCCTGCTCGGCATGTTCGTGTCGATGCTCGCGTCGACCGTCGTCTCGACCTCGCTCCCCGTGATCGTCCACGACCTCGGCGGCGACCAGGCGGCGTTCACGTGGGTCGTCACCGCGACCCTGCTGACCACGGCGATCTCGACACCCATCTGGGGCAAGCTCGCCGACCTCTTCAACCGCAAGCTGCTGATCCAGATCGCGATCGTGATCTTCGTGCTCGCCACCGCGGCCGCCGGGTTCTCGCAGGAGCCGGGCACGCTGATCGCGTTCCGCGCGGTGCAGGGCATCGGCGCGGGCGGCCTCGCCGCACTCAGCCAGGTCATCATGGCCGACATCATCAGCCCGCGCGAGCGCGGCCGGTACATGGGTCTCTTCGGCGCTGTCATGGCGGTCGCGACCGTCGGCGGTCCGCTCCTCGGCGGCTTCATCACCGACACGATCGACTGGCGCTGGAACTTCTTCATCGCGCTGCCGTTCGCCGTCGCCGCGCTCATCATGATGCAGCGCACGCTCCACCTTCCGCCGCGCCCGAAGACCAAGGCGCGCATCGACTACTTCGGGATCGTGCTGCTGTCGACTTCGGTGTCGCTCCTGCTGATCTGGGTGACCAACGCCGGCAAGGACTACGACTGGTGGAGCACCGAGACCATCCTCATGGTCGGCGGCGCGCTCCTCGCCGCCGTGCTGTTCATCATCGTCGAACTGCGCTCCGCGGAGCCCCTGGTCCCCCTCACGATGTTCCGCAACCGCACGTTCACGCTCGCGGTCATCGCATCGATCTCGATCGGCATCGCGATGTTCGGCACGTCGGTGTTCCTCAGCCAGTACATGCAGCTCGCCCGTGGCGCGACCCCGACCGAGGCCGGCCTCATGACGATCCCCATGATCGGCGGCCTTCTCCTCGCGTCGATCGTGATCGGCGGCCTCGTCACCCGGACGGGGCACTGGAAGCCCTACCTCATCGTGGGCGGCGTACTGCTGATCGCCGGCTCGTACCTGCTGTCGACCATCCACTACGACACGAACTTCGTGCTCGTCTCGCTCTACATGTTCCTGCTCGGCGCCGGCGTCGGCATGACCATGCAGAACCTCGTGCTCATCGTTCAGAACACCGCGAACCCGAGCGAGATCGGCGTCGCGAGCTCGGGAGTCACGTTCTTCCGCAGCCTCGGCGGCACGATCGGCGTCTCGGTGATGGGTGCGGCGCTCGCCACCTCGGCGACGAACCTGTTCACCGAACGCAAGGACGACATCGGCGCGGCCCTCATGGCGCTCGGCGAGAAGGGCGCCGCCATCGGGCAGCAGCTCGCGTCGGGCACCATCCCCCAGGTCTCGACGCTGCCCGAGTCGATCCGCGTGATCGTCGAGGACATCTACGCCCAGGCCATCGCCCACTCGTTCCTGATCGCCGTGCCGCTGGCCGTGATCAGCCTCATCGCGATCATCTTCCTGCCGAACAAGCCGCTCACCCGCATGACCACGAGCGAGCGCGTCCAGGCGAGCGAGGCCGACCTCGCGACCGTCTCGGTCGCCGAGGGCATGGAGACGCTCACCGCGACGGCGGACACGGATGCTGCGGCCCCGGCCGCAGGCGTCGCGGACGAGGCATCCGGAACCCGACGCTAGTGTCGAACCTGATGACCTCCGACGACACTCGAGCGGCGCGCACCGAGGCGGTGCGCGCCCTCGAGGCGGAATTCTCGGAGCTGATCAACCGCATACGCCGGATCCTCATCGACAACGCCAACCGGGTGAGCCCCGGAATGCTGCCGGGCGCCTACAAGGTGTTCACGACCATCGTGCGCCGCGAGGGCATCACGCTGTCGGCACTGGCCGAGTCGCTCGCCTCCGACAAGGGCCAGATCAGCCGCACCGTGCGCGAGCTCGAGCAGCTCGGCCTCGTGCAGCGCACGCCCGATCCCGATGACGGACGGTCGAGCCTGCTCTCCCCCACCCCGTTCGGGCTAGAGCGCCTGGCCCAGGCGCGCGCCCCGCAGGAGAACCTGCTCGTGGACGCGCTCGAGGAGTGGCCTGTCGACGACATCCTCAACCTCACGCGCCTGCTGCATGCGCTCACGCTCGGCGAGCGCCCCGCGTCCTGAGCCGCTTCCTCAGGGCTCGACGGCGTCGTCCTCCCGCAACCCGCCGCATCGATCGTCCGCGGTGCGCGGTCCGTGTTGCGACACCGGTAGCACCCGCGTAACACGGGCGAGACGAAGGCAGGGTTGACTGTACCCAACGGGGGTTCAGTTCTG
Organism: Microbacterium ureisolvens; assembly: GCF_019511645.1. Classification (GTDB taxonomy): domain Bacteria; phylum Actinomycetota; class Actinomycetes; order Actinomycetales; family Microbacteriaceae; genus Microbacterium; species Microbacterium ureisolvens_A. Next base: position 55,438 of record NZ_JAEUAX010000010.1, read on the forward strand.
TGCCGAGGGCGGCACGCCCGCGGAAGGAGCGCACGATGAGGATCCGACCGCTGCGATCGGCACCAGAGACCCCGCTCGCCCCCGTCGCGGCGCCGCCCGCCGAGATGCGGGCGATGGTCGTGGACGCCCCGGGCGATGCGGACGCGTTGCGCGCAGCATCCGTTCCCGTCCCCTCGCCCGTGCTGAGCGAGGTGCTGGTGCGGGTCGTCGCGGCGGGGGTCAACCCGATCGACGCCAAGACGCGCGGCGGCAGGGGCGTCTCGGGAGCCATCGCGGCGTACCCCGCGACCCTGGGCTACGACTTCAGCGGCATCGTGGTCAAGAGCCCATATGAGGCTCACCCGTTGGCACCGGGCACCGAGGTGTTCGGCATGGCGTCGTTCCCACGCACCGGCGGCTCGTACGCCGAGTACGTGGTGGCGCCGTCGCTCTCGGTCGCCCGCAAGCCCGCATCCCTCTCGCACGTCGAAGCGGCCGGCGCGCCGCTGGCCGCGCTCACGGCCTGGGGTCTCGTGGTGGAGACCGCCCACGCGCACGAGGGGCAGCGCGTGCTGATCCACGCCGGCAGCGGCGGGGTCGGCCACTTCGCGGTGCAGTTCGCCGCCTACTTCGGCGCGCACGTCACGGTGACCGCCTCCGGTCGCAACGCCTCGTGGCTTCGTGAGCTCGGCGCGGCCGTCGTGATCGACTACACGACCACGCGGTTCGAGGAGGTCGTCTCCGAGGTGGACGTCGTCATCGACCTGGTGGGCAACGTCCAGTCCGAGACCGGCACTCGCTCGCTCGAGGTGCTGCGGCCCGGCGGGCTCTACGTGGTCGTGCCGACCGGATCCTGGCCCGGCCACGCCGAGGCCGCGGCCGAAGCGGGCGTGCGCAGCACCTCGTACAAGGTGATCCCCGATGGCGGAGCGCTGGCGACCATCGGCCGCCTCCTCGACTCCGGCTCGGTGCAGGTCTACATCGAGCAGGTGTTCGACCTCGCCGAGGCGCCCGCCGCGCACCGCGCGATCGAAGCGGGCCACACGCGCGGCAAGGTCGTGCTGCGCGTGAGCGACGGCTGACCGCCACTCTGCCCGCCGCATCGCGCACGGGAATCAATTCGCCTGCGGCGGGCATCCGCCGCGATCCCGGTCTGGCGTACGAACAGCGAAATGAGCGCGTCAGACTGGCGCGAGCACGCGGCGCCCTTCGGCGACGATCGCGTCGGCGATCGCGTCGAGCAGCGGAGAGCGCAGGTTCCACTGCTGCCAGTGCAGGCCGACATCGACCGGGGGGCCGCCCAGCAGCACGAGCTCGCCGCGCTCGAGGGCGTCGTGGGACTGGAAGCGCGGCAGCATCGCCCACCCGAGCCCGAGGCGCACCGCCGAGGCGAAGTCGTTCGACGCGGGCACCTAGTGACGCGGCGGCTGCGCGGGATCGACGCCCTGATCGGCGAGCCAGGCGTTCTGCAGGTCGTCGCGGCGGTCGAAGTCCACGAGCGGGGCGTTCGCCAGCGCCTCCACCCGGTCGCCGGCGAGCCAGCGCGCGACGTAGGCCGGGGTCGCGACCGCTTCGTAGCGCATCGCGCCGAGCGCCGAGCTGCGGCATCCCGCGACCGGCGCGGCGCGTGACGTCACCGCGCCCATCACGGTCCCCGACTCGAGCAGGCCCGCGGTGAAGTCCTGGTCATCGCGGTGCAGGTCGAAGACGACGGGATGCCGCTGCGCCAGCCGTGCGAGAGGCTCGAGGAACCACGTGGCCAGCGAGTCGGCGTTCACCGCGAGCGGCACGATCGTGAGCGCGGCCTCGTCGTCGCCAGCGCCGAGCTCGGCCAGCGCATCGTGCTCGAGCAGCGCCGTCTGTCGTGCGAGCCGGATAACCGAGATCCCCGCCTCGGTGGGCCGCACCGGCTTGGAGCGCACCAGCACGAGCCGGCCGAGCTGCTCTTCGAGCGTCTTGATGCGCTGGCTGACCGCCGACGGCGTGACATGCAGCCGGCGCGCGGCCGCATCGAGCGTGCCCTCGTCGACGACGACGGCCAGTGTCTCTGCCAGTTCGAACGGAATGCGCATCTTAAGTCTGGCTAATGCTACTGAAGACGCATGAGCTGGACTACGGATGCTGCGGCTCGTAGCGTCGAAACGTGCTCTCCCCCGTTCTCGCCGGCCTCGGACTCGGCTTCTCGCTCATCATCGCCATCGGCGCGCAGAACCTGTTCGTGCTGCGGCAGGGGCTGCGCCGCGAGCACGTGCTCGCGGTCGCGGCCGTCTGCGCGATCTCGGACGCCGTGCTCATCGCGCTCGGCGTCTCGGGCGTCGGGCTTGTGCTGCAAGCTGTGCCGTGGCTCGTCGTCGTGGTGCGCTGGGCGGGCGCTCTGTTCCTCGTCGCTTACGGCTTGCTGGCCGCGCGACGCGCATGGCGTCCGTCGGGCCAGACGCTCGGCGGCGAGGCGACTGACCCGGGCTCATCGGCGCACGACGGGCACGAGTCCGTGCCGCCCGGCCGCACCCACGCCGGCGAGGCGCTGGAAGCCGGCGCTTCGGCTTCCGCGGTGCGCAGCGACGTCCTTACCGCCGCGACCCCTGCCGCGCACGCCCGCCTGCTTCCCGTGCTTCTCACCTGCCTCGCCCTCACGTGGCTCAATCCCCACGTGTACCTCGACACGGTGTTCCTGCTCGGCACCGTCGCGAACACCCACGGCGACTCCCGCTGGCTCTTCGCGGCCGGGGCCATGACCGCCAGTGTCGTCTGGTTCTTCGGCCTGGCCTTCGGCGCACGCCTGCTCGGCCGCTGGCTGTCGACGCCGCGCGCCTGGCGCATCCTCGACGCGGTGATCGCGGTCGTCATGATCGCGCTCGGCGCCTCACTGGTGCTGCCCCACTGACCGCGGGGCTGCGGCACCGGACTCAGCGCTTGCGCAAGGATGGATCTTCGATCTCGGCGACCCGCGCCGCCACGATCGCTCGGATCGTGTCGTCCGGCAAGGGCCGCTCAGGCTGGAACCGGATCGTGCCCTTGTCGAACTCGAGCGCCTCGCGTTCGCCCGACGGCAGCCCTTCCGCGACCCTCTCGGGCACCCGGCCGCTGAACGGGTACACGCCGATGTGCTTCTTCGTCCGCATCACCGCGATGAGCGCCTTCCCGCGGTACAAGAGCGCCGGCATCCCGTAGCTCCGGCCCTGCTCCACGTCGGGCAGCGACTCCCGCACGACGTCGAACACGTGCGACACGACGGCTCGGTCGGACGGGTCCAGGCTCTCGAGGTACTCGTCAACGGTTCCCATGCCGGCATCCTGGCCGACTCCACCGGGTCGCGGCAAGGCGTGTGCGGCGGCAAGATGGCGACATGAGACGCGTGCACGTGACCGTCCGCGGCGACGTCCAGGGCGTCGGCTACCGCTACACCATGCGCATCGTCGCACGCGAGGCTGGCGTGGCCGGATGGGTGCGCAACCGACGCGACGGGTCGGTCGAAGCCGAGGTCGAGGGCACGCCGGCTCAAGTGGACGAGGTGCTCGCGTGGATGGCGGAAGGCCCGCCGGGTTCCCGGGTGGAGCAGGCGACGGTGACGGATGCCGCCACCACCGGTGAGCGCGGGTTCGAGGTGCGCCCCACCGGCTGAGCCCGTCAGCCGTCGAAGGGTCGCAGGATCCTGTCGATGAAGCGGCGGGTGCGCTCGTGCTGCGGACGGCTGAACAGCTCCTTCGGTGCACCTCGTTCCAGGACGATGCCGTTGTCGAAGAAGAGCACCTCGTCGGCGACCTCGCGCGCGAAGGCGAGCTCGTGCGTGACGATGACCATCGTCCACCCCTCCTCCGCGAGCTCCTTGAGCACGAGGAGAACCTCGCCGACGAGCTCCGAGTCCAGGGCGCTCGTCGGCTCGTCGAACAGGAGCAGTGCCGGCTGCAGTGCGAGGGCGCGGACGATCCCCACGCGCTGCTGCTGGCCGCCCGAGAGCTCGAACGGATAGGCGTCGCGCTTCTCGCTCAGCCCCACGCGGTCGAGGAGCGCCTCGGCGCGCGCGACCGCCTCGGCCTTCGGCACGCCGTGCGCGTGGACCGGCCCCTCGGTGACGTTCTGCAGGACGGTTCGGTGCGGAAAGAGGTTGTGGTGCTGGAACACCATCGCGGAGCGGTCGCGCAGCGCGATCCGGTCCGCCTTCGAGACCGGCGCCGCGAAGTCGACACGGGGTCCGTCGGCGAAGGCGACCGTTCCCGCCTCGGGTGTCTCGAGTCCGTTGAGCGAGCGGAGCACCGTGGTCTTGCCCGAGCCGCTGGGGCCGATGAGCGCGACGACCTCGCCCCGACGCACCTCGAAGTCGACGCCGTCGAGCACGCGGTTCGTGCCGAAGGTCTTGGTGAGACCCGACACCTCGAGGAGCGGGCGATCGTCGGCAGGAGCCGGCGGGGCGAGCGCGTCGTCCGTCGGATCAATGGGCGACATAGCGGTCGAGCCTCCTCTCGATCGCGCTCTGCCCGGTGGAGAGCACGAGGCAGATGAGCCAGTAGATGAGCGCGGCCTCGAGATAGATCGCGAGGACCTCGAAGGTGAAGGCGGCGATCTGCTGCGCCTTGCGGAACATCTCCGTCACGAGGATGGTCGATGCCAGCGACGTGTCCTTGACGAGCGAGATGAACGTGTTCGACAACGGCGGGACCGACACGCGCGCCGCCTGCGGCAGCACGATCCGGGTCAGAGTCTGGGCCTGCGAGTACCCGACGGTGTGCGCGGCCTCCCACTGGCCCTTCGGCACCGAGAGGATCGCGGCCCGCACGATCTCCGCCGCGTACCCGCCGACGTTGAGCGAGAACGCGATGATGGCGGCCGGCCACGGGTCGATCACCACGCCCACCGACGGCAGCCCGTAGAAGATGACGAACAGCTGCACCAGCAGCGGCGTTCCGCGGATCACCGACACGTAGAACCTGGCGATGTTCGAGAGCACGGGATTGCCCGACAGCCGCAGGAGCGCGACAGCGATCGCGATCACGAGCCCCAAGGCGAACGACGAGAGCGCGAGCGGGATCGTCCCGGTGATCGCGGCGAGCAGCAACGGCCAGAACGAGTCCACCAGCAGAGCCCAGGTGGTGCCATCCATGCGGGTCCTCCCTTTGCGACAGACGACGACGCCGCCCGCCCACGGTAGGACGGGCGGCGCCTCGTGGGCTACTACTGGGTGACGTCGGCGCCGAAGTACTTCTCGCTGATCTCGGCGAGCACGCCCTCTTCTCGCAGCTCCGCGAGGGCACCGTCGATGGCCTCGACCAGCGCTTCCTTGTCCTTGGTGAACGCGAAGGCGCTGAGGCTCGGCTCATCGGTCTCGACGGCGATCTTGAGGCCCGTCGGGCCTTCGCTCTTCTCGTAGTCGAGGAAGGTCAGGCTGTCGTTGACGGTCGCGTCGACGCGCCCCTGCTGCAGCAGCGCGACGGCCTGGGCCCAGCCCTCGACCGCCTCGACGGTGGCACCGCTCTCCTCGGCGAGCTGGTACCAGTTGCTCGTGAGCGACTGCGCCGTCGTCTTTCCGGCGAGATCCTCGAAGCTCTTGATCGAGTCGTCGTCCTCGGCCACGACGATGACGCCGGGCGACACGGTGTAGGGCTCGCTGAAGAGGTACTTCTCCTCGCGCTCGGGGTTGATCGACACCTGGTTGCCGATGACGTCGAAGCGGCCGGCGTCGAGTCCGGCGAAGATCGCGTCCCACTGCGTCTCCTGGAAGACGACCTCGAGGTCGAGCTTCTCGGCGACCGCCTCGGCGATCTCGACGTCGAAGCCGACGAGCTCGCCGGACTCGTCGTGGAACGAGAACGGGCGGTACGTGCCCTCGGTGGCGACGGTGAGGGTGCCGGGGGTCACCAAGCCGTAGTCGTCGCCATCGCCGCTGGGGACGGGGTCGGCGGAGCCGCTGCTGCACGCGGTGAGAGCGAGGGCGGCTGCGGCGGTGAGGACGAGAGCGGTGATGCGACGTGACATGTGAGTTCCTGGTGATGGCGTTGCTGCGTGCGAGCGGGCGTGAGGCCCGACTTTCCAGTAGAACACGGTCTCGGCCGCACAGGGTCGTCGCGTGTCGCTTTGTTGCTCGACAGGCTCAGCCCGGGAGGCCCGCGACAAGCTCGGCGAACACCTCGGCCACGTCGTCGCTCGGCGCGAGCCCCGCGGCCTGCCCCGCCCACAGCGACACCAGCTCGCCCTCGCCCCGCTTGCCGGCCTCCGCGCGGAACTGCCCGGTGAGCCAGTTCTGCGCGGGGAACGGCGCGATGATGCCTGTCGTCTCGATCTCACGCATGGCGCGATTCGGGATGCCGCGTGCCAGGCGCCCGCTCATGGCGCGGGTGAGAACGGTCTCTGCGTCCGCGGCGTCGGCGATCGCCTGACGGTGCGCGTCGGTGGCGGCCGACTGCCGCGTGCGCAGGAAGGCCGAACCGACTTGCACGCCCGACGCGCCGAGCGCGAAGGCGGCCGCGACGCCGCGCCGATCGGCGACGCCTCCCGCCGCGATCACCGGGACGTCCACGGCGTCCACGACCTGCGGGACCAGCGCGAAGGTGCCGACGAGGGACTGCTCGGCCGGCCGCAGGAACGACACGCGGTGCCCCCCGGCCTCGGCGCCGGTGGCGACGATCGCGTCCACCCCGGCCGCCTCGAGCGCGACGGCCTCCGCGACCGTGGTAGCGGTGCCGATCACACGGATGCCGCGGCTGCGTGCGGCCGCCACCACGTGCTCCGACGGCACCCCGAAGACCACGCTCAGCGCCGCGGGCGCAGCATCCATCACCGCCGTCATCTGGGAGTCGAGATCGGGCAGGAACTCGATCGGAGGCGTGGGGTGGGCGAGCCCCAGCTCGTCGTACAGCGGCGCGACGGCCTCGATCGCCGGCTTGAGGTCGACCTCGCCCGGTGTGACCTCGTCGCCCGTCGGCAGCCACAGGTTCACCGCGAACGGGCGGTGCGTCGCGGAGTGCAGCGCGGCGATCGTGTCACTGATGCGGTCGGCCGAGTAGCCGTACAGTCCGTACGAGCCGAGTCCGCCGAGTTCGCTCACCGCGGCCGTCAGCTCGATGGACGAGAGTCCGCCGAAGGGGCCGAGCACGATCGGCGCGTCGATTCCGAACAGGTCCAAGAGCGTCTTCGACATGCCTGAGACGCTACTCCCGCGGTCGCTCGCGCGCCGGAGCGGTTACGACGAAGGCCCCACCCTGACGGGTGGGGCCTTCCGCGACCTGCCGGTCGCTGAGCTTGTCGAAGCGTCAGACGAGGGTGTTGACGTCCAGCGGGATGCCGGGGCCGAACGTGGTCGACACGGCGCCCTTCTGGATGTAACGGCCCTTCGAGCTCGACGGCTTCAGGCGCACGATCTCTTCGAGCGCGGCCTTCAGGTTCTCGTCCAGCTGCTCGGCAGAGAACGAGGCCTTGCCGACGACGAAGTGCACGTTGGCGTGCTTGTCGACGCGGAACTCGATCTTTCCGCCCTTGATCTCCTCGACGGCCTTGGCCGGGTTGGGGGTCACGGTGCCGGTCTTCGGGTTGGGCATGAGGCCACGGGGGCCGAGCACCTTGCCGAGGCGACCGACCTGGCCCATGAGCTCGGGCGTCGCGACGGCCGCGTCGAACGCGGTCCAGCCGCCGGCGACCTTCTCGATGAGCTCGGCGCCGCCGACCTCGTCCGCACCCGCGGCGATCGCGGCCTCAGCGGCCGGACCCGTCGCGAACACGATGACGCGGGCGGTCTTGCCGGTGCCGTGCGGGAGGATGACGGTGCCGCGCACCATCTGGTCTGCCTTGCGGGGGTCGACCGAGAGCTTGAGCGCGACCTCGACGGTCGAGTCGAACTTCGCCGAGCCGGTCTCCTTCGCGAGCGCGACGGCCTCGGTCGGGGTGTAGAACTTGTCCGCCTCGATCTTGGCGGCAGCGGCCTGGAAGGCCTTGGACTTGGTAGCCATGTTTCCTATCCCCCTCAGTCCTCAACCGTGATGCCCATGGAACGGGCGGTGCCGGCGATGATCTTCGAGGCGGCCTCGATGTCGTTCGCGTTCAGGTCGGGCTGCTTGGTCTCGGCGATCTGGCGGACCTGCTCCTTGGTGAGCTTGCCGACCTTGACCGTGTGCGGCGTCTTCGAGCCCTTCTGCAGGCCGGCGGCCTTCTTGATGAGCTCAGCGGCCGGCGGGGTCTTCAGGATGAACGTGAAGCTGCGGTCCTCGTAGACGGTGATCTCCACGGGGATGACGTTGCCGCGCTGCGACTCGGTCGCGGCGTTGTACGCCTTGCAGAACTCCATGATGTTGACGCCATGCTGACCGAGCGCGGGGCCGATCGGCGGCGCCGGGTTGGCTGCACCGGCGTTGATCTGAAGCTTGATCAGGCCGGTCACCTTCTTCTTCGGTGCCATTCTTTTCCTTCGTTCGAGCGTCCCTCGCGGGGCGCGCTTCCACGAGCCAGGCGGGCCCTGGACGTGGTGGGATTTCGTCGCGCGATGGGCGCAACCGCTCTAGTCTACCCGATGCCCTCCCCTGCTCCGCTCCGGGGCGCAGATCTACGGAGATGTGCACGATCGCGGATGCCACGGGCCGAGGCATCCGTCATCCTGCGCTTCTCCGCAATCGTGCACGCATGATCCCTGCGCGATCGCGGATGCCACGGGCCGAGGCATCCGTCATCCTGCGCTTCTCCCAATCGTGCACGCATGATCACCGCGCGATCGCGGATGCCACGGGCCGAGGCATCCGTCATCCTGCGCTTCTCCGCAATCGTGCACGCATGATCTCTGCGCGATCGCCGGTCCCGGTCACGAGGGACGGTGCAAGCCCTGCGCGACGGCGCGCACGATCACATCGTGCACGTCCACCCATCTCGTCATGACCTGCACGTAGTCGACGCGGACGACGTGGTAGCCGAGCAGCGCCAGCCGCGCATCGTGGGCGATGTCGCTGCGTCTCTGCGCTCCGACGTGGTGGCCCCCGTCGACCTGCAGCACGAGGCGGTCGCCGATGAGGAAGTCGACCGCGTGCCCCGCCAGCCACACCTGCTGCCGGATCGGCAGCCGCAGAAAATGCAGCCGCACCGGAATCAGAGTCTCGAGCCCCGAGTCGGAGACCGGCGAGCACTGCTCAAGCAGCGCTCGCGCCGCACCCGACAGCGGCATCCGCTGAAGCGAATCGCGCGCCGCCAACTCTTGCCGCAGCGCCGATTCCCAGATTGCGAGTGCCTCCTCGCGGGGAAGACAGGTTGCGACGAGCGCGAGCACGTTCTCGATCGGGTCGACGAGGGCATCGGGATGCCTCGGCACCAGAGGTCGCGCCCAGTGGACGCGCGTGCCGGCCTTCATGTCGCCGATGTGGTGATGCGGCGGCGCAGCGACGTGCGCGCGATCATCGCGCAGTACCCAGAGTCCGAGCCGTCGCGCCTGGGTCTGACACGTGAGCACCACCCCTGCGCGTGCCGCCGCAATCAGGAGCGCGTCCGCATCGAGCGCCGCGACCCACCCGTTGCGCGGGCGCACGAGAACGCCCGACGAGACGGCACCTTCGATCGCGCGGCGCGGGAGCCCTTGGGCCCGAAGTGCGGCGACGCGCGCCACCCCACCCACTGCGCGGACAGCGCGCACGACATCTTCCATCCAGCCAGCGTGCCGCGTGTCCGGCCGCACGCCGGAGTTTCGACGCCACATGGGGATGAGGGGTCCCAGGACATCTTCTGGGGAGGACCCGATGGTGCACAGCAGTGCGGAGATGTGCACGATGACGGATGCCTCGGGTCGAGGCATCCGTCATCCTGCACATCTCCGCCATACTGACCGGACCGGACCGGACCGGACCGGACCCGAAGACGACGAAGCGCCCCGCCGTTCGGCGGGGCGCTTCGTCTAGGTGATGGGCTCGGCGGGTCTCAGAGCTTGGTGACCTGGTCGAACGACAGCTCGACCGGGGTCTCGCGCTCGAAGAGCGAGACGAGGACCGTGAGCTTGCCGCTCTCGGGCTTGATCTCGCTGATCGTGCCCGGCAGGCCCGCGAACGAGCCCTCCTTGATCGTGATGGTCTCGCCCACCTCGAAGTCGACCTCCGCCGGGATGACACGGGCAGCGGCGGCTGCGCCCTTCTTGGCCGCACCGCTCTTGGCGCCGGCGACCTCCTTGACCTCGACCAGGCTCTTCAGCATGTTGAAGGCCTCTTCGAAGCGCAGCGGCGTCGGGTTGTGGGCGTTGCCGACGAAGCCGGTCACGCCGGGCGTGTGACGCACGACCGACCAGGTGTCTTCGTTGAGCTCCATGCGCACCAGCACGTAGCCGGGGATCCGGACGCGCGTGACCATCTTGCGCTGACCGTTCTTGATCTCGACGACGTCCTCCATCGGGACCTCGATCTGGTAGATCTCCTCCTCGACCTCGAGCGTCGACTTGCGCTGCTCGATGTTGGCCTTCACCTTGCGCTCGAAGCCGGCGTAGGAGTGGATGACGTACCACTTGCCCGGGAGGGTGCGCAGCTCGGCGCGGAACGCCTCGTAGGGGTCTTCGTCCTCATCGGCGTAGCCGTCGGGAACCTCGGCCGCATCGGCCGGGGAGACGGAGGCCTCGACCTCGTCGACCACGGCGGCGGCGGCATCCACCTCCGCGACGAAGTCCTCGTCGAGCTCGGCCTCGTCCTCATCGCCGTTCACGTCGGGACCGTCGTACGGCGTCACCTCGTCGGCGGCTTCGGCCTCGCGCTCGGCGACCTCCTCCGCGATGGAGTCGTTGATGACCTCGGCCGCAGCCTCGGTCTCGGCCGTCTCGTCCAGGTTGAGAGCGTCGTTCACGATGGCGTCCGCCTCCGGGTCGTCGATGTCGATGTCATCCAGGTCGGCGTCGTCCTCTTCGGACTCGTCGACGATGTGGATCGCGAGGTGCTCGGCGGCCTCGACCGACCGCTCCTCCGCCGCGAGGACGTTGCCCTCCTGAGCTTCGTCGTCCTCCGACGACTGCTCGGCGGCCGTCGCCCAATCGGCGTCGTCGACATATCTTTCAGTCACGTGAGTTCTCTTCCGTTCCGTCCGCTGCCGGACCTGCGGTCCGCCCGTGTCATGCCCCCGCTGCGAGCCGGGAGCGCCCGGGATCAGGCGCCGGGGACCCCGAAGACGTACGACGTGATCCACACGAACAGCACGTCCAGGCCGTAGACGAGCGCCATCATCACGACGACGAAGCCCAGCACCACCGCCGTGTACTTCAGCAGCTCCTGGCGCGTCGGCGTGACGACCTTGCGGAGCTCGGCGAAGACCTGGCGCACGAACAGGGCGATACGAGCGAAGACGTTCGGCTTCTTCTCGCGGGGCGCGGTCGTTCCCTCTGCGGAGACGACTTCGCCCTTCGGCTCGTCCTGAACCATCGATGCCACCTGATTACCTTCCGTGAGCCGACACGGGTCGGCACACTGTGTTGTCAACCACCAGTATGTGACCGGTGTTGCGCTGACGCGCAGGGCGGACAGGAATCGAACCTGCAACCTGCGGTTTTGGAGACCGCTGCTCTGCCAATTGAGCTACCGCCCTAGAGACCCGGAGGCCGCGCGAAGCCCGCACTCTTCCCCTCTCACCGCGGCTTGAGGATCCGCACCCGAGTACCGGGCACGGCGAAAGAATGCAGATTTCGACTGCACGATCCAGTGTACGGCATGCCCGAGGACCCCGCGAACCGAGGCGGCCCCTCACGCGTCCGTCCATGGATCAGTACTGCTGCACGCCGTAGCGGTCGGGCTCTGGTCCGCGCTCGAACGCGCGGCCCGACAGCGATGTCGCCTCGACGCGGACGTACGTGTACTTCAGCGTCGGGATCCAGGGCCTGAGCCCCAGGCCGTCGGCCCGCTCCACGTCGCCGGAACTCTCGAGCGGATGCGCACGGCCCCGCACGATCACGCTCCACGCGTCGGTCTCGGTGTGATCGTCGACCTCGAAGAGCACCTCGTCGTTGACCGTCAGTTCGAACAGCTTGCTCCCCTGCGCCGTGCGGAAGAGCACGCTCTCCCCGTCGACGACGTAGTTCACGGGGAAGATGTCGAGCACGTCGCCGACGTGGGTGACGAGGCGGCCGAGCTCCTGCGTGCGCAGGCGCGCCCAGCACTCTTCATCGGAGAGAGCGACGACGGGGTCCGGTGTGTCTGCCATGACTCCATCCTCGCGCTCGCACCTCGTCGGCGACAGCCCCGGCGCCGGGATTAGCATTCCCGCATGGCTCTCGCGCAGACGCGGCTCGACGACTTGTGGGACTTCTCCGACGCGGCAGCCTCCGAGGCGCGGCTGCGGGCGGCGGCGGAGGAGGAGACGGATGCTGCGACCCGCGCCGAGCTCGAGACTCAGGTCGCGCGGGCCCTGGGGCTGCAGGAGCGCTTCGACGACGCCGACGCGACCCTCGACGCGGTCTCGATCGAGGATGCCGCCGTCGCGGCACGTGCGGCCCTCGAACGCGGCCGCGTACGCAACTCAGCGGGCGACGCCGGCGCGGCAGTGCCCTACTTCCTCGCGGCGGTGGATGCCGCATCCGGATCCGGTCTCGTATTCCTGCAGGTCGACGCGCTGCACATGCTCGCGATCGCGGAGCCAGATCAGGCCGAGGCATGGACCTCGGCGGCGTTCAGGGCGCTCGACGGCGCCTCGGATCAGCGCACGCTGCGCTGGAACGTGTCGCTGCACAACAACGCCGGCTGGCGCCTCTTCGAGGCCGGACGCCTGGCCGAGGCGATCGCCGAGTTCGAGGCGGCACGGGATGCCGCGACCCGCTGGGGCACGCCGCAGCAGGTCCAGTGGGCCGACGAGGCCCTCGCCGAGGCGCGCGAGGCGCTCGGCGAGGGCTGATCGTCAGGCGCCGATGCGGATCAGCTTCTTGTTGACGAACTCGTCCGCCGCCAGAAGACCCATCTCGCGCGAGGTGCCCGAGCGCTTCACGCCGCCGAAGGGCAGCCCGGGCTCGTCGGCCAGCACCACGTTGACGTAGACCATGCCGGCGTCGATCTTGTCGGCGACGCGCTGGGCCTGCTCCTCATCGGTCGTGAAGACGTACGAGCCGAGGCCGTAGCTGGTGTCGTTCGCGAGGGCGACCGCCGCGTCCTCGTCGGCGACCTTGTACACGACGCCGACGGGTCCGAAGAACTCCTCGCGGTACGCGTCCATGTCGCTGGTCACGTCGGTGAGCACGGTTCCCGGGTAGAAGGCGCCGTCGCGCGTGCCGCCGGCGACGAGCTTCGCGCCCTGCGCGACCGCCCGGTCGACCTGCTCCGCGAGGCGCTCCGCCGCCGTGAGCGACGACAGCGGACCGAGGACGGTGTCATCGGCGAACGGGTCGCCGACCTTCGCCTCGGACATCTTCGCGGTGAACTTCTCGAGGAACTCGTCGTACAGCCCGTCGACGACGATGAAGCGCTTGGCGGCGTTGCACGACTGCCCGGTGTTGTCCAGGCGCGCGTCCACGGCCGCCTGCACCGCCGCGTCGAGGTCGTCGGTCGAGAGGAGGATGAACGGGTCCGACCCGCCCAGCTCCAGAGCAACCTTCTTGAGGTTGCGTCCGGCGATCTCCGCGACCGCGGCGCCGGCGCGCTCCGAGCCGGTGACCGAGACGCCCTGCACCCGGCGGTCGGCGATGATCGCCGCCGCCTGATCGTTCGTCGCGTAGATGTTCGTGTACACCCCCTCGAGCCCGGCGTCGGCGTAGATCGCCGCGATGGCGGCGGCCGACTCGGGGCACTGCGGCGCGTGCTTCAGGAGGATGGTGTTGCCCACCACGATGTTCGGCGCCGCGAAGCGGGCGACCTGGTAGTAGGGGAAGTTCCACGGCATGATGCCCAGCAGCACGCCGAGCGGCGACCGGCGGATGACCGCGGTGCCCTCGCCGTCGATGTCGATCGGCTGGTCGCCGGTGATCTTCTCCGCGTGGTCCGCGTAGTACTCGGTGATGTCGGCGGCGAAGTCGACCTCGCCGAGAGCGGCCTCCAGCGGCTTGCCCATCTCGCGCACGATGATCGCAGCAAGGTCGTCGCGACGCTCGCGGTGGAGCTCCGCCACCTTGCGGATCCGTGCCGCGCGCTCGGCGACCGGCTGGTCGCGCCACGTGCGGTACGCAGCATCCGCTCCCGCGATCGCGGTCTCGAGAGCCTCGTCGGTGATGGTCGGATACGTGGCCAGGGTCTCTCCCGTGGCCGGGTTCACGACGGCGTAGTCGGTCATTGCGTTCTCTCCGATCGGGGTGGATGGGGACAGTCTGCCCGTCAGCGACGGGCGCGTCGAAGGCTTTCGGGCGCGTCGACACCGAGTGTCTCACCGCGGAAGAACGCCGGACGCTTGATCGCCTGCCAGATCATGATCACGACGCCCGCGAGGATCACCGTGACGCCGAGCACGAACACCAGGCCCAGGCCGAAGATGCTCGATCCGCTGCCGTACGCCGGGTCCATCGAGTCGATGAGCGTCGTGACGAAGAGCACCGCGAGGATCGCGCCGCCGACCAGCGGGAACAGGAACGTGAAGAAGAAGCTGCGCACGGAGTCGAACCACTGCTTGCGGAAGTACCAGACGCACGCGAACGCGGTGAGGCCGTAGTAGAAGCAGATCATCATGCCCAGCGACAGGATCGTGTCGGTGAGCACGTTCTCGCTCAGCACGCGCATGACCGCGTAGAAGACCGAGGCGACGATCGCCGAGACCACGGTGGCGTAACCCGGGGTGAAGAACCGAGGGCTGACCCTCGCGAACTTCGGGGGAAGCGCGCCGTAGTGGCCCATCGCGAGGAGGGTGCGGGCGGGGCCCACCGCCGTCGACTGCAGCGAGGCCGCCGAGCTCGACAGCACCGCGAGCGACACGAGGAACGCCAGGGGCCCCAGGATCGGGTCGGAGAGGGCGAAGAAGACGTTCGCCGAGATGTCCTCGTTCGCAAGCCCCAGCGGACCGTCGCCGACGCCGGCGAACATGATGAGGCCGATCGACAGCAGGAGGTACAGCGACACCACGATCACGACGGTGAGCATCGCGGCGCGTCCCGGCGTCTTCTCGGGGTTCTTGGTCTCCTCGTTCATGGTGAGGACGACGTCCCAGCCCCAGAAGATGAAGATCGACAGCGAGAGGCCGGCGGCGAACGCACTGAAGGTCGGAACCTCGAGCGGGTTGAACCACGACCACGAGAACGCCGTGGGGTCGGGCGCGTCGCCCGAGACGGCCTTGACGATCGCGACGATCGCGAACAGCACCAGCACGACGACCTGGAAGCCGACCAGGACGTACTGGAACTTCTGCGTGGTCTGCATGTCGCGGTACGACACCAGGGTGGCGCCGAGCATGAACAGCAGGCAGACGACCACGTTGATCAGCGGGTTGAACGCGAGATCGGCGATCTCGGGGTTGCCCGTCAGCTGCGAGATCAGCAGGAACAGGAACTCCACGGCGATGCCCGCGAGGTTCGACAGCACGATCACCGTCGCCGCGACGAGGCCCCAGCCGGTCATCCAGCCGATCCACGGGCCGAAGGCCCGCACGCCCCATGTGAACGAGGTGCCCGAATCGGGCATCGCGCGGTTGAGCTCGCGGTAGCCGAACGCGGTCAGCAGCATCGGGATGAACCCGACGAGGATGATCGCGGGCACCTGCGTGCCGACGACGGCGACCGTCGGGCCGAGCGACGCGGTCAGCGTGTAGGCCGGGGCGATCGTGGAGATGCCGATGACCACGGCCCCCACGACGCCGACGGCGCCGGCGCTCAGGCCCTTCTTGGACAGCTCCCCGGCGTGGGAACCGGAGGCCGGGGCGAGCGGCGCCGCAGCGCCGCGACTCTGTGAGCTCATGCGGGTGAGCCTTCCTGGCCACGCGTGCGGGGCACGACGACCATCGGGACGGGCAGCTCGTGCAGCATCTTCGCCGCGGTCGAGCCGAGGAACAGGCGCCGGGGCTGCGCGAGGCGGCTGGAGCCGACCACGGCCAGCTCCCCCGGCTCCCAGGCGAGGTGCGCGACAGCGTCTTCGATGCTGTCGCCGCGGGCGACGACGACCTGCGCCCGAACACCGTCGGGCAGGGTGTCGAGCGCCTTGCCGAGCACGTCGTCGGCATGGGCGGCACCCGCGACACGGATGACGCCGGTGTCGACGGTGGCAGGGAGGTCCACCGAGACGAGGGACAGCAGGCGCAGCTCGGCGCCGGTCGCGGTGGCCAGCGCGATGCTCTCATCGAGCAGGGCGCTGGCGCCCGGGCGGGTGCCGATCGCGGCCGTGATGCGGGTCACCGCGGTGGCCTCCAGCCGGCGCGACCCCTCCGGTGCCAGCACGACGGGCACGTCGGAGGAATGCAGCAGCTCGTTCGCGACCGTGCCCAGGCGGTGCCGCCCGCGCAGTCCGCCGTTGGCTGCGCCGACGACGATGTGGGACGCCTCGAGCTCGTGCGCGGCGAGGATCAGGCCCTCTGCGAAGGAATCCGCGAAGCGCACGTGCGAGGTGTGGGTCACAGCATCCGGAATCGATGCCGCCGCCTCGGCGAGCCAGGTCTCAGCCTGGGTCACGAGGTAGCGGTCGTATCCGGCGTCCGGCGGGGTGATCACGCTGCGGTCCTCGGCCGGCAGCACCAGCACGAGGTCGAGCGCCGCGCCGAGGGCGGAGGCGAGACGGCTGCCGAGGGCGACGGCGTCGGCTCCGGCATCCGTGGCGGTGTAGCCGACGACGATGCGCGCGCTCATCCGCGGGCCGCCTCGACGATGTTCGCCGCGGCCAGGCGACCCATGCGGATCGCGCCGTCGACGTGCTGGTAGCCGGCGCCCGCCATGTCGCTGCACGCGAAGTGGATCGGACCGACCGCCGTGCGGAGGTCGGCGCCGTAGCGGTGCAGGCCCCCCATGTCGAAGCTGGCGGCGTAGGCGCCCCGCGTCCACTCCTCCGAGCCCCAGTCGCTCTCGTAGTAGACGACCGGGTTCTTCGCCTCAGGACCGTAGTAGTGCGAGAGCGACTCGAGGATGCGCTCCTTGCGCTCCTCGGCCGACACACGGAAGACGTCGTCGGCGTTGCGGTCCGACACGAAGCCCACGAGGGTGCCGCGCTCGTCGCCGTGGTTGGTGTTGTCGTACGCCTCGTGGGAGAGCTCGTACGGGCTGAAGGCGGTGCCCGAGAGGCCCTGCTCGCGCCAGAACGGGCGGTCGTAGACGGCGTGCACCTTGATCACGAAGCCCATCGAGATGTGCTGGTGCATCTGGTGCTGCAGCCGCGGGAGCGCCGGCACGAAAGAGATGCGGTTGTACAGCACCGGCGCGAGCGCGAGGATCACGTGGCGGGCCCGTACGCGGAGGTCGCCGTCGGCGTGCACCGTCACGCCCTCGTCGGACCACTCGATGGTCCGCACCGCGTGACCGAGGAGCACGTCGTCGCCCAGGCGCTCCGCCAGGAGCAGCGGAACCTGCTGCAGGCCGCCCACGACGCGCTTGTCGAGGATGAAGTCGGCGTCGACGAGGTGCGAGTACGAGCCGGCGGAGGCCGCCATGAGCAGCGACTGCAGCAGCGAGAAGGCGTGCGTCGGCTTGGTGAGCATGGCCGATCCGGTCGCGAACGCGAGGTTGCGGACCGCCTCGTCGTCGTCGGTCTGCGCCCGCAGCCAGGCATCCCACGAGATCGCGTCCCACTCGGCCGCCTTCTCGTGCGCCCACGGGCGGTCGGGGTCGATCTCGGCGACCATGGCGTCGAGACGCTCGGTGATCTCCGCGATCACGCGCTCGGTCTCGGGGGCGACAGGGAACATGTCGCCGGTGAAGCGGGTGGCCGTGCCGTCGGGGCCGACATAGACGCTGTCGCCCTCGCGGTAGCGGCTGTAGGTCTCGAGCCCGAGCTCGGCGACGGTCTCGATCAGCGCGTCCTGGTCGGGCGAGACCCACTGTCCGCCGATCTCGAGCATGGCGCCGTCGATGACGTCGGTCCAGAGGCGCCCGCCGACGCGGTCGCGCGCCTCGAGCACGACGACCGACAGCCCGGCCTTCTTCAGCTCGTTGGCGGCGGTGGTGCCGGCAGCGCCGGCGCCGACGATGACGACGTCGCGGGTCAGCTCGGTCATTCGGACTCCTTCGTTCCTCAGGTCATTCATTGCGCACGAGAACGGATGCTGCGGCCGCGGCGAGCGCGGCGGCCGCAGCATCCGTCATCAGTTGTCGGCCAGCGCAGCGGCGACGACGTCCAAGCCCTCGTGGAGCAGGTCGTCGGTGATCGACAGCGGCGGCAGGAAACGGATCACGTTCCCGTAGGTGCCGCAGGTGAGCACGATGACGCCCTGTGCGATGGACGCCTTCGCGACGGCGGCGGTGAGCGCGGCGTCCGGCTCACCCGTCGCCGGGTCGACGAACTCGGCGGCGATCATGGCGCCGTGGCCGCGTACGTCACCGACGCGCGGGTCGGCGCCCTGCAGGTCCTGCAGCCGGCCCTTCAGGATGGTCTCGATCTCGCGGGCGCGCTCGAGCATCCCGTCGTTCTCGAACACGTCGATCGCGGCGAGCGCCGCGGCGCAGGCGATGGGGTTGCCGCCGTACGTTCCGCCGAGGCCGCCCGCGTGCGAGGCGTCCATGATCTCGGCCCGGCCCGTCACGGCCGCCAGGGGCAGGCCCCCGGCGATGCCCTTGGCGGTCGTGATCAGGTCCGGCACGATGCCGAACAGGTCGCTCGCGAACATCTCGCCCGTGCGGGCGAACCCGGTCTGGATCTCGTCGGCGATGAACACCACGTCGTTCGCGCGGCACCACTCGACGAGGGCGGGGAGGAACCCGTCGGCGGGAACGATGAAGCCCCCCTCGCCCTGGATGGGCTCGATGATGATCGCGGCGAGGTTGTCGGCGCCGACCTGCTTCTCGATCATCGAGATCGCCTTCTTGGCCGCCAGGCCCCCGTCGAGCCCGTCGCGGTAGGGGTATGACAGCGGGGCGCGGTAGATCTCCGATGCGAACGGGCCGAAGCCGCTCTTGTAGGGCATCGACTTCGCGGTGAGCGCCATCGTGAGGTTGGTGCGGCCGTGGTAGCCGTGGTCGAACGCGACGACGGCCTGCTTGCCGGTGTACTTGCGGGCGATCTTGACCGCGTTCTCCACCGCCTCGGCGCCCGAGTTGAACAGGGCGCTCTTCTTGGCGTGGTCACCCGGGGTGATGCGGTTGAGCGCCTCGGCGACCGACACGTACGAGTCATACGGGGCGATCATGAAGCACGTGTGGGTGAACTGCGCGACCTGCTCCTGCACCGCCGCGACCACCTTCGGGTGCGCGTTGCCGATCGTCGTCACCGCGATGCCCGAGCCCAGGTCGATGAGCGAGTTCCCGTCGGCGTCGACGATGACGCCCCCGCCGGCTGCCACGGCCTGCACGGGCGCGGTGTGACCGACACCCGCGGCGACGGCATCTGCCTTGCGGTCGAGGAGCTCCTGCGAGCGGGGACCGGGGATGCTGGTGACCAGGCGGCGCTCCTGCGGAAGCGTCGGACCGCCGAGAGGCGTCTCGGCCTGGAGGATCGTGCTCTGCGTGTCGGCTGCGCTGCTCATGCTGGGGAGCGTATGTGGTGGCCGGGAGCCACCGCACCCTCCCGGGCGTACATTCTGTCCGGCCTGCTGTACGAGCCGTACACTCGGAGCATCATGGACGCCGACGCCCCCACTCTTCGCGCCCTCCTCGCCCGGCGCGATCTCAAGCTCTCCCTCGCCGGCGACGACCACGAGCCGTCCGCTCTCGACCGCGCGATCCGCTGGGTGCACAGTTCGGATCTCGCCGACCCGACGCCCTTCCTCTCCGAGGGGCTCGTCCTGCTCACCACCGGCACCCAGTTCCCCCACGGCGACGACGCCGACGCGGCCGCGGTCTACCGCTCGTATGTGCATCGGCTCGCGACGCGAGGGATCGTCGGCCTCGGCTTCGGCACCGAGGTCGTGCGCGACGGCATCCCTCCTGCTCTCGTCGAGGCGTGCCGCGAGGAGCGGATTCCACTGTTCGAGGTGCCGTACCGCACTCCCTTCATCGCCGTGGCCCGGGCCAACGCGGAGGCCATCGCCGCCGAGGCGTACGCACGGCGCAGCTGGGCGCTGGCCGCGCAGCGCGCGATCGCCCTGGCGGCGCTGCGCCCCGACGGGCTCGGTGCGACCGTCGCCGAGCTCGCGAAGCAGCTCGACACGTGGGTGGGCATGTTCGACGCCGCCGGCGAGCTGTCACGGGAGCATCCCGCCGGCGGCCTGGACTCCGACACCGCCGCGGCGTTGCAGCGCGAGGTCACCGGTGTGCTTCACCGCGGCGCGCGCGCCGGGTCCTCGCTGCACATCGGCGACACCCCCTTCACCCTGCAGACCCTCGGCCGCGGCGGGCACCTCCGCGGCGTCATCGCCATCGCGGCCGGAGACCTCGACCAGGAGGGACGCGTCGTCGTCACCGCCGTCATCGCGATGGCGGGCCTCGCGCTCGAGCAGCAGCAGGGCCTCGGCCGCGCGCGCAGCGCGCTGCGCGCCGGCCTCGTGCAGTCGCTGCTCACCGGCGATCCCGCCCTCGCCCGCCGCACCTCGCGTGAGCTGTGGGGCCCGCTCCCCTCCGCTCCCGTTCTCGTGGGGATCACGGATGCCGCGGCCGCACGCGTCGACGGCATCGCCGAGCTGCTCGAGCTCTGGGCCGACGAGCGGCGCGGCGCCCTCTTCTTCGGTCGGGGCGAGGACGGCCTCGTGCTGGTCGTGCCCGCCGATGACCGCTCGAGCGTCGACGAGCTCGTCGCCCGCTTCGACGTGCGCGTCGGCCTGTCGGACCCGACCGGCTACGACGCCTTCGCCGCCGCGCTCGGGCAGGCGCGCGTCGCCCGGGACCGCGGCATCCGTCCCGTGACGCAGTTCGCGGAGGTCGCCCGCGCCGGTGTGCTGTCCGCGCTCACCGACGAAGCCCGCGCGCTGGCTCATGCGGAGCTCGCCCCGCTGTACGACCACGACGCCGCCCAGGGCACTCACCTCGTCGAGACGCTGAAGGTGTGGCTCGATGAGGACTGCTCCCACGAGGCATCCGCTCAGTCCCTCGGCGTGCACCGCCACACCGTGCGCACCCGACTCGCTCTGATCGAGCGCGTGCTGAGCCGCGACCTCGCGTCGTTCGCGACCCGCGCCGAGCTGTGGGCGGCGCTCCGCGCCCTCGACTCCTGACCCCCGCTCGGTCAGAGCGTCCCGGACGAAGGCTCGACGGGACGATCTGCGTCGCACCAAGACCCGCCCCGCACGGCAGGATGGGCGCATGGGTGAGCCCGCGGTGTCCAACGGCGACGCGTCGTGGTGGTGGCGGAGCCTCGGGGGCACGCCCACGCCGCGCGCCGCGCTGCCGGGCGACACCGATGTCGACGTCGCCATCGTCGGCGGCGGCTACACCGGCCTGTGGACGGCCTACTACCTCAAGCGCGCGCAACCCGACCTGCGCGTGGTCGTGCTGGAGCAGCGGTTCGCGGGATTCGGGGCGTCCGGTCGCAACGGCGGGTGGCTCACCAACACGGTCACCGGGGGGCGCGAGCGCTACGCCGCGACGCACGGCCGCGACGCCGCGATCGCGCAGCAGCGTGCGCTCAACGATGCAGTCGACGAGGTCATCGCCGTCGCCGCGCGCGAGGGTGTCGACGCCGACATCGTCAAGGGAGGCGAGTTCGGCGTCGCCCGCACGCCCGCCCAGCTCGCGCGCCTGCGCGCGTCCGTCGCGACGGAGCAGGCCTGGCCGCACACGGATGTCGAGATGTGGGATGCTGCGGCCGCAGCATCCCGTATCCGCATCGCCGGAACGCTCGGCGCCGCATGGCACCCGCACTGCGCGCGGGTGCACCCGACGAAGCTCGTGCGCGGGCTCGCCGAAGCGGTCGAGCGGCTCGGCGTGCCCGTCTACGAGCAGACCCGCGTGCGCGAGATCGCCCCGGGCCGGGCGATCACCGACCGCGGCACGGTGCGCGCGACGCATGTGCTGCGCGCCACCGAGGGCTTCACGGCCGACCTCCGCGGCGAGCACCGGACCTGGCTGCCGATGAATTCGTCCATGATCGTGACCGAGCCGCTGCCCGGCCGGATCTGGGATGCCGTCGGCTGGGACGGCCGCGAGACGCTCGGCGACTTCGCCCACGTGTACATGTACGCCCAGCGCACCGCCGACGACCGCATCGCGTTCGGCGGACGCGGAGTGCCCTACCGCTACGGCTCGCGCGTCGACGCCGACGGCACGACGCAGGCGCGCACGATCGCCTCGCTCACAAGGCTGCTGAGGGAGTTCTTCCCCGATGCCGAGGGCGTGCCGATCGCGCACGCCTGGGCGGGCGTGCTCGGGGTGTCGCGCGACTGGTCGGCCGCCGTCGTGCATGACCGCGCGACGGGGCTGGGCTGGGCCGGCGGGTACGTCGGCACCGGCGTCACGGCGACGAACCTCGCGGGCCGCACGCTCGCGGACCTCGTGCTCGGGCGCGACACCGCCCTCACCCGGCTCCCGTGGGTGGGGCACCGCAGCAGGCGCTGGGAGATCGAGCCCCTGCGGTGGACCGCCGTGAACGCGATCTACGCCGCGTACCGGATGGCGGACCGGGCCGAGGCATCCCGATCCTCCGACCGCACCGCGTGGCCGGCGCACGTCGCCGATGTCGTCGCCGGCCGCCACTGACCGCTTTCGATCGCATCGCGTTGTCCGCATCAGGAGATGCGGCCTACGCAGGACGATGCGCGCGGAAACATCCTGCCTTCGCCAGATCTCCTGATCTGGGAGACAGCCCGGAGAGCGGAGTGCTCAGCGCGGGGCGTGCGCCTCGAGGAACTCGTACACGTCGGTGGTGTCGACGCCGGGGAACGAACCAGTCGGGAGCGTCGCCAGCAGCGTGCGGGGCGTGCGCACGTTCGGCCACGACTGCTCGCGCCATGCCGCCTCGAGCTCGGCCGGCGCGCGGCGGCAGCAGACCTCGACGGAGTGCTTCGACACACCGCGGTTCGGGGTGTCCCGGCCGAGGAACCACCGGGTGTCGTCGAAGCGCACGCCGACGCTGATCGAGTGCGCGCCCTCGCTCGAGAGCTCGACGCGGGCGGTGCACCAGTAGGTGCCGTTGCCGGTGTCGGTGTACTGGTAGTACGGGTTGAAGTGGTCGTCGACGTCGAAGACGACGCGCGAGGTCCACTTGCGGCAGCACATCTGGCCTTCGATCGCCCCGAGGCGGTCGGTCGGGAAGTTGACGTCGTCGTTCTCGTAGACCTTGGTGATGACGCCCGACTCGTGCACCTTGAGGAAGTGCACGGGGAGGCCGAGGTGCACCGTCGCGAGGTTGGTGAAGCGGTGCGCGGCAGTCTCGTACGACACCGAGTAGGCGTCGCGGAGGTCCTCGATCGAGATGGACCGGTCCTTCTTCGCCTCCTGCAGGAACGGCACCGCGTGCGCCTCGGGGATGAGGAGGGCCCCCGTGAGGTAATTCGTCTCCACGCGCTGCCGGAGGAACTCCGCGTACGAAGTGGGCTCGCGGTGGCCGAGGATGCGGCTCGACAGGGCCTGCAGCACCGCGGTGCGCGGGTCGCCCTTCGTCGTGAGCCGGCTCGAGAGGTACAGCCGGCCGTTCTTGATGTCGGCGACCGACCGCGTGGTCTGCGGCAGATCGGGCACGTAGTGCAGGGTGAAGCCCAGGTGCGCGGCGATGTCCGACGCTGTGCGCTGCGTCAGGGGGCCGCCAGGGTGGTCGACCGCGTCGAGGATGCGCCGGGCCTCGAGCTCGAGCTCGGCGAAGTAGTTGTTCTGCGTGCGCATGAGCTTGCGCAGCGCCACGTTCGCCCGGCGGGCCTCCTCGGGCGTCGCGGCCCGCTCGTCGCGCAGTCGCTCGATCTCGCCCTGCAGCGCCAGCATCGCCTTGAGGGCCTCGGTCGGCACCGTCTTGCCGATGCGGAACGGCGGGATGCCGAGCGCCTGGAACGTCTGACCGCGCATCGCGCGCTCGAGCGAGATCTCCAGGGTCGCGCGCTCGTCGAGCGGCTCGGACTCGAGGATCGCATCGATCGACGAGCCCAGCGCCCGCGCGATCGACTGCAGCAGCGTGAGCTTCGGCTCGCGGCGCCCGTTCTCGATCATCGACAGCTGACTGGGGGCACGGTCGACCGCGGAGGCGAGCTCTTCGAGCGTCATGCCGCGGTCGGTCCGCAGCTGCCGGATGCGGCGGCCGATGGTGAGGGGGTCCACCTCATCATCGTGCGGGACTTCACCGCGCACATCGGAGGTCAACGTCGTCGTCATGCGGCGATTCTGTCACGAAAGCAGA
Source organism: Microbacterium ureisolvens (assembly GCF_019511645.1). Lineage (GTDB taxonomy): Bacteria > Actinomycetota > Actinomycetes > Actinomycetales > Microbacteriaceae > Microbacterium > Microbacterium ureisolvens_A. The sequence goes on from NZ_JAEUAX010000010.1 coordinate 79,638, forward strand.
AATACACGAAAACTTCACACCCGATTTCGTCGGGTCGGACCCTGAACTTCACACCAGAGTGGTCTCACGACCTACCGCCGATCCACTCAGAACGCGGATCAACGGATGCCTCGACCCGGCGCACACGCAGGGCAGAGCCATCCCCTACACACTCCACGCACTGATCACAGGAAGGCAGGACCATGACACCTGCGACCGCCACCCCGATGCGTACGCGCACCGGCCCCATCCCCACCCAGACCCAGGAGCCCTCGATGGAGATCTCCGGGCGTCTCGCACCCCGCTACGACGAGATCCTGACTCCTGAGGCGCTCGCGTTCCTCACCGAGCTGCACCACCGCTTCGGCGCCCGCCGCCACGACCGGCTCGCCGACCGCATGCGCCGCCGCTTCGAGATCGGCAACGGGCACGACCCGCAGTTCCGCGACGACACCCGCCACATCCGCGAGGACGCGGAGTGGAAGGTCGCCGGCGCCGGCCCCGGCCTCGAGGACCGCCGCGTCGAGATCACGGGTCCGACCGACCCGAAGATGACGATCAACGCGCTGAACTCCGGCGCGAAGGTGTGGCTCGCCGACCAGGAGGACGCCACGAGCCCCACCTGGAAGAACGTCATCGAAGGGCAGCTGAGCCTGCGCGACGCCATCCGCGGCGAGCTCTCGTTCACGAGCCCCGAAGGCAAGCGCTACGAGGTCACCGCGACCGAGACGCCGACGATCGTGATGCGCCCGCGCGGGTGGCACCTGCCCGAGCAGCACATCCGCTTCACCGACCGCACGGGCCGCACGATGGCCGCGTCGGGTTCGCTCGTGGACTTCGGGCTGTACTTCTTCCACAACGCGAAGCAGCTCATCGCCAACGGCCGTGGCCCGTACTTCTACATCGCCAAGCTCGAGTCGAGCGAAGAGGCGAAGCTGTGGGACGACGTGTTCACGTTCAGCGAGCAGTACGTCGGCATCCCGCACGGCACGATCCGTGCGACCGTGCTGATCGAGACGCTGCCGGCCGCCTTCGAGATGGAGGAGATCCTCTTCGAGCTGCGCGACCACATCGCGGGCCTGAACGCGGGTCGCTGGGACTACATCTTCTCGATCATCAAGAACTACCGCGGCCGCGGGGCGCGCTTCGTGCTGCCCGACCGCAGCGAGGTCACGATGACGGTGCCGTTCATGCGGGCGTACACCGAGCTGCTCGTCAAGACCTGCCACAAGCGCGGCGCCTTCGCGATCGGCGGCATGAGCGCCTTCATCCCGAACCGCCGCGATCCGGAGGTCACCGAGCGTGCCTTCGAGAAGGTGGCCGCCGACAAGAAGCGCGAGGCCGGCGACGGCTTCGACGGCACGTGGGTGGCGCACCCCGACCTCATCCCGGTGGCCCGCGCGGAGTTCGACGCGGTGCTGGGCGACCGCCCGAACCAGCTCGACCGCCAGCGGCCCGAGGTCGAGGTGGCGGCGTCCGATCTGATCGATGTCCACATCGGGCGCCCGATCACGGCGGCCGGCGTGCATGGCAACGTGTCGGTGGCGATCCGGTACATCGAGGCGTGGCTGCGGGGCCTGGGCGCCGTCGCCATCGACAACCTCATGGAGGATGCCGCGACCGCCGAGATCAGCCGCAGCCAGGTGTGGCAGTGGATCCACCAGGACCGCACCACCGAGGACGGCACCCCGATCACGCGCGAGCACGTCGAGGGCCTGATCACCCAGGTGCTGGACGAGGCGGACCGCCGCGAGGGCGACCGGTTCGACGACGCCGCCGAGATCTTCCGCGAGGTCGCCCTCGGCCAGGACTTCCCGGCGTTCCTGACGCTGCCCGCCTACGCGAAGTACCTCGTCGAGACCGACTGACGAGGCATCCGTGTCCCGATCTCCGTCGCACAACACCGCTGTTGACGGAGATCGGGACCGGAACCCCATGAGTCGGGACACGAACACCCCCTACCACTCGAAGGAGACGACAATGACCGCCTACCAGGACGACATCGAAGCCATCCGGGCGCTCAAGCAGCAGCACGGCTCGAGCTGGGATGCCATCGACCCCGAGTCCGCGGCCCGCATGCGGGCGCAGAACCGGTTCCGGACCGGACTCGAGATCGCCCAGTACACGGCCGACATCATGCGCCGCGACATGGCCGAGTACGACGCCGACTCGTCGGTGTACACCCAGTCGCTGGGCGTCTGGCACGGCTTCATCGGGCAGCAGAAGCTGATCTCGATCAAGAAGCACCTGAAGAGCACGAACAAGCGCTACCTCTACCTCTCGGGGTGGATGGTCGCGGCGCTCCGCTCGGAGTTCGGCCCGCTCCCCGACCAGTCGATGCACGAGAAGACGGCGGTGCCCGCCCTCATCGAGGAGCTCTACACGTTCCTGCGCCAGGCCGACGCCCGCGAGCTGGATCTGCTCTTCACACAGCTCGACGACGCGCGCAGCGCCGGCGACGACACCGCGGTCGAGTTCATCCAGTCGCAGATCGACAACTACGAGACCCACGTGGTGCCGATCATCGCCGACATCGACGCCGGCTTCGGCAACCCCGAGGCCACGTACCTGCTCGCCAAGAAGATGATCGAGGCGGGCGCGTGCGCCATCCAGATCGAGAACCAGGTGTCGGACGAGAAGCAGTGCGGCCACCAGGACGGCAAGGTCACGGTTCCGCACGAGGACTTCATCGCGAAGCTCAACGCGGTGCGCTACGCGTTCCTCGAGCTCGGCATCGAGAACGGCATCATCGTGGCCCGCACCGACTCGCTGGGCGCCGGCCTCACGCAGAAGCTCGCCGTGACGCACGAGCCGGGCGATCTCGGCGACCAGTACAACTCGTTCCTCGACGTCGAGGAGATCTCGGACGCCGACCTCGGCAACGGCGACGTCGTCATCAAGCGGGACGGCAAGCTGCTGCGCCCGAAGCGCCTCGCGAGCAACCTCTACCAGTTCCGCCCCGGGACCGGCGAGGAGCGCGTCGTGCTCGACTGCATCACGTCGCTGCAGAACGGCGCCGACCTGCTGTGGATCGAGACCGAGAAGCCCCACGTGGAGCAGATCGCGGGCATGGTCGACGCGATCCGCGAGGTGATCCCGAACGCGAAGCTCGTCTACAACAACAGCCCTTCGTTCAACTGGACGCTGAACTTCCGTCAGCAGGCGTACGACCAGCTCGCGAAGCAGGGCGAGGATGTCTCGGCCTACGACCGCGGCGACCTGATGAGCGTCGAGTACGACGACACGGAGCTCGCGCGCCTGGCCGACGAGAAGATCCGCACGTTCCAGCGCGACGGCTCGGCTCGTGCCGGCATCTTCCACCACCTCATCACGCTGCCGACCTACCACACGGCCGCCCTGTCGACCGACACCCTGGCCAAGGGCTACTTCGGCGACGAGGGCATGCTCGCGTACGTGAAGGGCGTCCAGCGGCGCGAGATCCGCGAGGGCATCGCCACGGTCAAGCACCAGAACATGGCCGGAAGCGACATCGGCGACAACCACAAGGAGTACTTCGCCGGCGACGCCGCCCTCAAGGCGGGCGGCCAGCACAACACGATGAACCAGTTCAGCTGACCTGCATCGAAACGGATGCCTCGGCCCGGCGCACGCGCGCCGGGCCGAGGCATCCGTCGTCTCGGCCGTCCACACTACGTGAGCAGTCCGCGCTCCATCGCGAGCGTCACCGCGCGGGTGCGGTCCGCGACACCGAGCTTGTCGAAGATCTTGAGCAGATGCGTCTTGACGGTCGACTCGCCGATGCCGAGCGCCACCGCCACCTGTTTGTTGCTGTGGCCGGTGGCGACGAGCCGCAGCACGTCGAGCTCCCGCGCCGTGAGCGAAACCGCGTCGGGCTCCGGGCGACGCATCCGCTCGACGAGGCGCACGGCGACCTGTGGCGAGAGCGCAGACTGCCCCGCGGCGACGGAGCGGATTCCCGCCACGATCTCGGCCTGCGGTGCGGCCTTCAGAAGGTATCCCGAGGCGCCTGCCTCGATCGCGGCGAGGATCTGGTCGTCGGATTCGTAGGTCGTGAGGATCAGGACCCGCGGTGGCGGGTCGCCGGCCTCTCCCCCGGCTATTCGGGCGGTGGCGTCGACGCCGTCGACGTGCGGCATGCGCAGGTCCATCAGCACGACATCGGGACGCGTCGCCGCCGCGAGGCGCACCGCTTCGTCGCCGTCGCATGCCTCGGCCACGACCTCGAAGCCGGGCTCGTCCGAGAGCAGCCCCGCGAGACCGGCGCGCACCACCGGGTGGTCGTCGGCGATGAGCAGCCGGATCACGCGCGGTCTCCCTTCGTCCGCACGACCTCGTCCGCCGCATCGCCGGTCGTCGGCAGCACGGGGAGCGACTCCGCCGCGGCGTCCGGTGCGTCATGCGACACCGTGGGAAGCCTGATCGTCAGCGTCGTGCCCCTGCCCGGCGCCGAGGCGACCTCGAACGCGCCGGCGGCGAGGGCCACGCGCTCGCGCATTCCCTCCAGCCCGAAGCCGCGCCCCGGCGGCGACACATCGAAGCCTCGTCCGTCGTCGCTCACCTCGAGCACCGCGGCGCCGCCGGCTGAGACCGCCACCCGCACGGCCACCTTCGCGGCGCCCGCGTGCTTGGTCACATTGGACAGCGCCTCCTGCAGGCAGCGCAGCAGCACCACCTGGGCCTCGCGGTCGAGTTCACCCTCCACCCCGGCGGTGTCCAGCGCGATGCGCGCTGCCCCGTGTGCACGGAAACGCTCGATGAGACGCTCGACCGCGGCGCCAAAGGCCGGCTCGCGGGGAACGGCCGCCGTGCGGGCGACAAGGGCTCGGGATTCGGCGAGGGCGTCGCGCGCGACCTGCTCGACCGCCGCGATCGTGGTGGCCGCAGCATCCGTCTGCCCCTCCCTCGACTGCCGGCCCGCCCGTTCGGCGAAGATCACGAGACCGGCGAGGGTCTGCGCCAGGGTGTCGTGAATGTCGCGGGCGAGACGCTCGCGCTCGGCGGACGCGCCGCGCTCGCGGCTGAGGGCCTCGACCTGGGTCTGCGCCGCGGTCAGCTCGGCGAGCAGTCGCTCGCGCTCCTCGCCGTATTCGGCGATGCGCGCGATCCACAGTCCGATGGCGATCGCGAACGAGAGAGAGAAGACCGCGGTGGTCCCGCCGGCGAGCAGGGAGTCTATGCTCGGGCCGTACCCGAAGCTCGCCCCGACGAAGACGCTCCCCGCGATGACCGCCGAGCCGCCGACCCCTCGACGCCGGGAGTCGCCGATGACCCACACCAGGGGGTACGCCAGAGTCTGGAGCATCGCCATGAACGGCGCCGCCCCCGCACCGATCCCTGCGGCGACGGCTGCCACCGACAGGAACGCGGGGTATCGCCACGCCGCGCGCGGCGGCTCGACGGCGTCGCGGCCGATCAGGGCGTACCCCAACGCGAACAGCACGAGCGCCCCGAGCGCGATCGCCGTGCGGACGGCGGTGGCCGGCGGGAAGAGGAAGACCAGCGCGATGGCGATGACGGCCGACACGATCGACACGATCGCGTCCCATCCGCGCTTCGTCAGCATGGTCCCTCCTCCCCGCGGCTCACCGGCAGGTTACGCGTCGCGCCGGATCCACCGGAAGGTGACGCGCGAGAGCACCAGACCCACGATCAGCCAGACGCCGAGGGCGATCGCGACCCCGGTGAGGTTCCACTCGCCGTTCTGCTCCAGTGTCGCGTACGCGTCGGGGAGGAACACGGCACGCATGCCCTGGGCCATCCACTTGAGCGGGAACAGCCCGGCGATGTTCTGCAGCCACTCGGGAAGCTGCGAGAACGTGAGGTAGACGCCCGAGATGAACTGCAGCGCAAGAGCGATCGGCACGACCACGGCGGTCGCGCTCTTCGCGGTACGCGGCACGGACGACAGCGCGACACCGAGCAGGGCCGACGTGGTGATGCCCAGGACGAACACCCACGCGAACGTCGCCCAGCGTGCAGGCTCCGTCGGCAGTCCAACGCCGAGCACGGTGGATGCGAACACCAGCAGAAGCGCGGACTGCAGAACCCCCGTGACCAGCACCTGGCCGATCTTTCCGATGAAGTAACTCACCGGCGACAGCGGCGTGCCGCCGAGTCGCTTGAGCATGCCGTCGGACCGCTCGATCGCGATGTCCATCGCGAGGTTCTGGAACCCCGAGAGCAGCAGGCCTGCGGCGATCATGCCGGGCAGGTACAGCTCGGCCATCGAGATCGGCGGCACCCCGGGCGCGATCTGCACGTCGCCGTCGGATCCGAACGCGACGCTGAACAGGCCCAGCATGAAGACCGGGAAGAGGAACGTGAAGAACAGCGTGTCGCCCGAGCGGAAGTACTGCATCAGCTCGAATCGTGTGCGCCAGACGCCCACGCGCATGACGTTGCGACGCGCGCGACGCCGACCGATGCCCGCCGCACGGGGCTTCTCGACGGTGGCGCTCATGCCACCGCTCCCTTCTTGTCGGCGGCCACACCCGCGGCCGCATCGGTGGTCGTCTCGCCGACCATCTCGAGGTAGACGTCCTCGAGGCTGGGCCGCACGATCTCGAGCTCGGCCGGCGCCTCACCCAGCCGCGCAGCCAAGGCGGTCGCGAATGTGAAGGGGTCGTCGGAGCGCTCGTGCCGCAGCATCCCGTTCTCCACCCAGCGCACGATCGGAACCCGCGCAGCCTCGCCGCCGAATCCCGCGACGGGACCGATCGCCTGCAGTCGCCCGGCGGCGATCACCGCCACGCGGTCGGCGAGCTGCGCCGCCTCGTCGAGGTAGTGCGTCGTCAGCACGATCGTCGTGCCCTCAGCCTGAAGGCGCCGGATGAGCTCCCAGAACTCGCGACGCGCGTGCGGATCGAAGCCTGTCGTGGGCTCGTCGAGGAAGAGCAGCTCGGGCCGTCCGATGATGCCGAGGGCGACATCGACGCGTCGCTGCTGCCCGCCGGAGAGCTTCGAGATGCGCGTCTTCGCCTGCGCCTCGAGGCCGACCGCCGCGATCACCTCGTCGACGTCGCGCGGATCCGGGTAGAAGCCGGCGAACTGCCGCAGCTGCTCGCGGACCGTGACGAGCCCGGACTGGCCGGTCGACTGGAGCACGATGCCCAGTTGCGCCTTGAGGTCCAGGCCGCCCGTGGCGGGGTCGACGCCGAGCACCTCGACCTCGCCTCCCGTGCGCCGCCGGTACCCCTCGAGGATCTCGACGGTGGTCGACTTGCCGGCGCCGTTCGGCCCGAGCAGGGCGAACGTCTCGCCGCGCGCGATATCGAACGACACCCCGTCGACGACTGTGCGATCACCGTACGTCTTGCGCAGGTTCCGCACCCGCACCGCTTGTGTCTGCATGCTTCCAGCGTCGCGGAGGACGGATGCCGACCCCAGCGGTCATCCGCAGGAGAAGGCATCCCCCATTCGGTGGATGCCGTCATCCACCCTGGCTCCCGGCGGGGAGCGGAACGCGATCGGGTCAGTGGCCGTGTGCGGCCGTCACCGACACGGGGACCGGAGCCGCCGCGCCCGCCGCCTGCTCCTCGGCGCGCAGCAGTCGCTGACCGCGGATGCCTCCCGCCAGCGCCCATGCGAGCAGCCACACCCCCGAGACGACGGTGACGATGAACGAGACGCGCAGCCCTACGTCGGGGTCGAGCAGCAGCACGAGGCTGATGAGGGCGACGAGGCCGCCGAGGATCGCGCCCGTGGCGCCGATGATGGTCAGCGCACAGCCGCGCGCGAGCCACCAGGCGATCCCACCGGCGATGACGAGCACGATGGCGAGCACGACGGCTCCCCAGATCCAGGCGTCCACGACGCACAGGCTACCGCTGCAACGTGCCGATCCGGAAGGGCGCTTACCAGTCGGACGTTCCGTCGTGTCGCGCCCGCATCGCGCACATGCGCGCTCCGCGAGCGAGCGACAGGCGGCTGAAACGTCGTGACACGCCGACTACGCTCGAAGCGTGACCGAACGCGCACCGCTCTCCCGCAAGCTCTCCGCCATCGCCGAGTCCGCGACCCTCAAGGTCGATGCCAAGGCGAAGTCGCTGCAGGCCGCCGGCCGGCCCGTCATCTCCTATGCGGCGGGCGAGCCCGATTTCGCAACCCCCCAGTTCATCGTGGACGCCGCCGCCGAGGCGCTGCACAACCCCGCGAACTTCCGCTACACGCCGGCGGCAGGGCTCCCGGTGCTGCGCGAGGCGATCGCCGCGAAGACCCTCCGGGACTCCGGCCTCGAGGTCGATCCGTCGCAGGTGATCGTCACCAACGGCGGCAAGCAGGCCGTCTACCAGGCCTTCCAGACCGTGGTGAACCCGGGCGACGAGGTGCTGCTGCCCGCACCGTACTGGACGACGTACCCCGAGGCGATCGCCCTGGCCGACGGAATCCCCGTCGAGGTGTTCGCCGGCGCAGACCAGGACTACAAGGTGACCGTCGAGCAGCTCGAAGCAGCGCGCACCGACAAGACGACGGCTCTGGTGTTCGTGTCGCCGTCGAACCCGACAGGCTCGGTCTACAGCCTCGAGGAGACCGAGGCGATCGGCCGCTGGGCCCTCGAGCACGGCATCTGGATCATCTCCGACGAGATCTACCAGAATCTCGTCTACGAAGGCACGCGCGCCGTCTCGATCGTGGAGGCGGTTCCGGATGCCGCGGCCCAGACGATCCTCGTCAACGGCGTCGCGAAGACCTATGCCATGACCGGCTGGCGCCTGGGCTGGATGGTGGGACCTGCGGACGCCATCAAGATCGCCGGCAACCTGCAGTCGCACCTGTGCTCGAACGTCAACAACATCGCGCAGCGCGCGGCCCTGGCGGCGCTCACCGGTCCCCAGGACGAGGTCGAGCAGATGCGCCAGGCGTTCGACCGCCGCCGCCGCACGATCGTCGCCGAGCTGGCGAAGATCGACGGCGTCGAGGTGCCCACGCCGCTCGGCGCCTTCTACGCCTACCCCGACGTGCGCGGCCTCCTCGGCCGCGAGTGGGCGGGGGTCACGCCCACGACCTCGCTCGAGCTGGCCGACCTCATCCTCGAGAAGGCCGAGGTCGCGGTCGTCCCCGGAGAGGCCTTCGGTCCGTCCGGCTACCTGCGCCTGTCGTACGCCCTGGGTGATGAGGCGCTCCTCGAGGGCGTGCAGCGCCTGCAGCGCCTGTTCGCGTCGTAACGCGCACAGCACTTCGGAACGCGGATGCCTCTGGCCGAGGCATCCGCGTTCGTCCTCTGTCGTCAGGTCCCGGGGGTTTGGGGCGCACCCGGTGCGCTCGGGGCGCATCCCGTGCGCCCCGAACGCGCGCCGTACGCCCCGAACCGGAAGGGGGACGGATGCTGCGGCCCGAGGCATCCGTGTACCGCCCGCCCGTCGGCATCCGGCTTCCGCGTCACCCACTGGCCACCATCGGGTTTGGGGCGCGTCCCGTGCATTCGGGGCGCGCGCCGTGCGCCCCGAACGATCGCCGTGCGCCCCGAATCACCAGGGAGAACGGATGCCGCGGCCCGAGGTCAGAGCTCGACGTTCACCAGGACGGGTTCAGGCTGAAGGATGAGGCCGAACTCGGACTGCACGCGCCCCTGGATGAAGCGCGCGAGCTCGGCGAGCTCTGCCGCGGTCGCCTGCCCCCGGTTCGTGAGCGCCAGTGCGTGCTTGGTCGACAGTCCCGCGCGCGAGCGGGGCAGCTTGAATCCCTTGCGTACGCCGGCGTGCTCGATGAGCCAGCCGGCGCTCACCTTCACGTCGGACTCGACGGTGGTGGGCGGCGGCACGTAGCCGTCGAAGTTCGCGAGCGGGATGACGAGCACCGGGTCGAGGTCGGGGTGCACCGGCCAGCGCGGGCACGCCTCGGGGAGCGTCCGGGCGAAGGATGCCGAGACCACCGCGTTCTGGAAGAACGACCCGGCACTGTACGTGTCGGGGTCGTCGGCGTCGAGCACCATGCCCTTGGCTCGGCGGGTCTCGAGGATGCGGTCGCGCACCCACGCGAGGGTCACCTCGTCGTCGGGGCCGAGCCGCAGCGCCGTGCGCAGCTGGTCGCCGGCGATGCGCCGGGCGCCCTGGCCGATCTCGGGCAGGTCGAGCGTGACCGAGAGGATCACCGCGCGCCGTGCGGGCGCCGAGCCGTAATGGTGCTTGAGCACCGAGGTGCGAAAGCCCAGCCCGAGTTCGGCGGCCGGCACGGTCGAGACCTCGCCGGTCGATTCGTCGAGCAGCTCGACCTCGCTCAGCGTCTGCACGATCTCCTGGCCGTACGCGCCGATGTTCTGCACCGGCGCGGCACCGACGGTCCCGGGGATCCCCGACATCGCCTCGACGCCGCCGAGCCCTTCGGCGACCGCGAACGCGACGAGGGCGTCCCAGTCGTGACCCGCCTGGACCTTGAGCCGCACGCGTCCGGGCACGGGCGACGGCATCCGTTCGATCCCGTTCGTGAGCACGCGCACCACGGTGCCGTCGAAGGGCTCGTCGCCGACGAACAGGTTCGACCCGCCGCCGAGCACGAGCCACTGATCGCCAGAGGCCCACACCTCACGCAGCGCGTCGACGAGCTCTGCCGTGGTGAAGGCGTCGATCATGCGCGCGGGCAGGCCGCCGGTGCGCAGCGTCGTGAGCCGCGCGAGTGGGACCGAGGTCACTTCGGGCATACGTCAGACGGTCCGGACGCGCGCCTGCGCCTTGACCAGCACCGTGTTCCCGTCGAACGACACGGTCAGGTCGATCCGCGCCGACTCGTCGTCGACGGCGCCGACCTTCGCGACGACGGTGACGTCGGCGCCGGTCTCCGGGTCGACGACGACGGGCTTGGTGAAGCGCACGCCGTACTCGAGGATGCGGCCGGTGTCACCGACCCAGGACTCGATCGTGCCGACGGCCAGGCCCATCGTGAGCATGCCGTGGGCGAGCACGCCGGGCAGGCCGACCGCGGCCGCGACGTCGTCACGGTAGTGGATGGGGTTGAAGTCTCCGGAGGCCCCGGCGTAGCGCACGAGGGACTCACGGCTGAGGTGCACGGTGCGCTCGGCGACGACGTCGCCGACCGTCAGGTTCTGAGGCGCGCTCATTCGTCGCCCTCCCCCACGAGCAGGACGGACGTGGCGGTGACGACATGGCCGCCCGCAGCATCCGTGATCTCCGACTCGCTCGTGACCATCGCGGCGGCGCCCATCGCACGGATGCCGGTGACCGACAGCTTCGCGGTCAGCTCGTCGCCGGCCACGATCGGACGCGAGTAGCGGAACCTCTGCTCGGCGTGAAGGACGTTCTGCAGCACGATGCCCGAGTCGGGCTCGCCGAGAAGCTGCTGGAGCGTGGCGTCGGTGACGACGATCGCGAAGGTCGGCGGCGCGACCACGTCGGCGTAGCCGAGAGCCTGCGCGGCGGTGGGATCGGTGTGCTGGGCGTCGTCGGCGAAGACGGCGCGCGAGAACTCGCGCACCTTCTCGCGGCCCACGAGGTAGGGGGTCGTCGGCGGGAAGTCGCGGCCGACGAGCTCGGGGTTCACTGGCACCAGGCCATCCTACCGAGCGGGCTCCCCCGGCTCGGCCGGGCCGGTCACCGGGCGAGCGCGCCCGCGCCACGCGCGAAGGCCCATCTGCACCGCGATGATCACCAGGTACGCGGCGAACAGCATGTTGCCGACGAAGGGGTCGATGAGTGTCGCCGCCCACGCCCCGAGTGCGGTCGTGGTGCACGCCGCGACGCCGACGGTCACCGCCGCGACGAGGTCGACGTTGCGCCGGCGGATGTTGCCGACCGTGCCCGAGACCGCCGTCGGGATCATCATGAGCAGCGACGTGCCCTTGGCGACGAGGTCGCTGGTGCCGAACAGCACCATGAGCGCGGGAACCACGATGATGCCGCCGCCGACGCCGATGATTCCGGACAGGATGCCGGTGACCACGCCCAGCACAACGAGCAGGGCGCCGCTCAGCCACGTGAGGGAGAGTTCGGCGTCGCGGGACGGGATGACGATGAACAGGCTCACGATGACCGCGGCGAGGAAGCCGACGAACGCCCACCGCAGCACCGTCAGCGGAAGGCGCGGGAGCAGCCACGTGCCGATCTGGGCCCCGACCACGGCGCCGGCGGCGAGCAGCAGCGCGGGGATCCACGCGACCGAGCCGTGCACGGCGTACGAGATGACGCCGACCGCCGCGGTGGGCACGATCGCCGCGAGCGACGTCCCGGCGGCGAGGCGCTGATCGAAGCGGAGGAAGAGCACAAGGAACGGCACGATGACCGTGCCGCCGCCCACTCCGAAAAGGCCTGACAGCAGACCGGCGAGCAGTCCGATGCCGACGCAGGCGAGGATGAACCGGGCGTCGCGAGGAGGGCGCGCCGTCTCGGGCGGGGTCATTCCGAGTACAGGTAGTCGATCAGCCACTCGCCGTCGGACTCGACCAAGGTGTATTCGTAGACCTGGGCGCCTTCGGTGGGCTCGGCGGGCTCGCCGTTCTCGTCGACGAGGGCCGTGTAGGTCTCGTTGGTCGTCACGGTGATCTCGTCGCCGACGGTCTCCACGTCGGTGATGTTCACCGTGTAGTCCTCGATGCCGGTGCTGAAGGCCGCCGCCTGATCGGCGAAGGCGGCGCAGTCGCCGAGGTCGGAGCTGGTGCGGAACTGCTCGGTCGTGGCGGCGACGAGCTTCTCGCAGTCGCCCTCCTGCCACGCATCGTCGTAGAGGCCGACGGTCGCGACCGCCGCGCGCTCGTCGTCGGACTGGCCGGCGCTGTTCGCGGTCGACGCCGACAGGAGCAGCAGCGGGATGACGACGGCCGCGGCGATCACGATGCCCAGCAGCACGACGCCGAGCACGACCCATACGATCCACAGCTTGGACTTGCTGCGCGGCTCGGTGGCCGCAGCGAAACCGCCTCCGGCCGCCGCGTTCGCGTCGACCGCGCGCGGCTGATCGAACCCGAGCCCGCCGGCCAGGATCTCTGCCTCGGTCGGCGCCGGCGAAGTCTCCGCATCGGGCTGCGCGACGTGCTCCGTCCACTGCGCGCCATCCCACCAGCGCATCGCGCCGTGACCGTCGTCATACCAGCCGGGAGGAGTCGTCGTCATCCTCAAACCCTATCTCCGCCACCTCTCGGGGCACGGACGACGGATGCTGCGGCCCGGCCGTGCGGGTCGCAGCATCCGTGTCAGGGGTCAGCGATCGAGGACGACGCGGGCGCTGCGCTCGGGGCCGAGATCGAGACGACGCAGCAGCTGGGCGTTCAGGGCCACCACGACCGTAGACAGCGACATCAGGATCGCGCCGACCGACATCGGCAGGACGAAGCCGACCGGGGCGAGGATTCCGGCGGCGAGCGGCACCGAGATGAGGTTGTACCCGGCCGCCCACCAGAGGTTCTGCGTCATCTTGCGGTAGCTCGCACGCGACAGCTCGATGACGGAGAGCACGGAGCGAGGGTCGCTCGAGGCGAGGATCACGCCGGCCGATCCGATGGCGACGTCGGTTCCGGCGCCGATCGCGATGCCCACGTCGGCCCGTGCGAGAGCGGGCGCGTCGTTGACGCCGTCCCCCACCATCGCGACCTTGAGGCCCTCGCCCTGCAGCTCGGCCACCTTCCGCTCCTTGTCTTCGGGCCGGACGCCCGCGAACACACGACGGATGCCGAGCGCCTCGGCCACCGACTGGGCGACAGGTTCGGCATCGCCCGTGATCATCACGACCTCGACGCCGAGCTTGTGAAGCGCCTCGACGGCCTCGCGCGACTCGGAACGGATCTCGTCGGCGAGCGCCAGCCCGCCCACCACGGCGCCGTCGCGCACGACGTGGAGCACGATCGCGCCCTGGTCGCGCCACGTTCCGGCGGCCGCGATATCGCCGGCGCCGACCTCCTCCAGCAGGCGCGGGCCGCCGACCCGGACGACGTGCCCGTCGACCGTCGCGGTCACGCCGACCGCCGGCGACGACTGGAAGCCGGAGGCGGAGGCGAGCGCGATACCGCGCTCCAGGGCGGCGCGGACGATCGCCTTCGCCAGCGGGTGCTCGCTGTCTGCCTCCGCGGCCGCGGCGAGCGCCAGCACGCCGGCGGCATCGAGGCCGGTCGTCGCGGCCACGTCGACGACCGTCGGCTCGCCCTTCGTGAGGGTGCCCGTCTTGTCGAAGAGCACCGCGCCGATCATGCGCATGCTCTCGAGGGCGAGGCGGTCCTTCACCAGCACGCCGCCGCGCGCCGCGCGCTCGGTGGCGATCGACACCACGAGCGGGATCGCCAGGCCGAGTGCGTGGGGGCACGCGATCACCAGCACGGTGATGGTGCGCACGACCGCCTCGTCGGGCAGTCCGAACGCGGTCCACACGATCGCGGTGAGTGCGGCGGCGATCAGGGCGAACCAGAACAGCCAGCCCGCAGCCCGGTCCGCCAGGCGCTGTGCGCGCGAGGTGGAGTTCTGTGCTTCGGCGACGAGCCGTTGGATGCCGGCGAGGGTGGTGTCGTCGCCGGTCGCGGTGACCTCCACCCGAAGCCCCGAGTCCGTCGCGACGGTGCCGGCGGTGACGTGGTCGCCGACGCCGCGAGCGACCGGACGGGACTCGCCGGTGACCATGGACTCGTCCATGTCGGCGGCGCCGTCGACGATGCGCCCGTCAGCCGGAACGCTGCCCCCGGGGCGCACCACCACGACATCGCCGAGACGCAGCGCGGACGGAGCCACCACGACGATGCGGTCTCCCTCCACGCGCTCGGCCTCGTCGGGAAGCAGCGCCGCGAGCGAGTCGAGCGCCGACGTCGTCTGTGCGAGTGAGCGCATCTCGATCCAATGGCCGAGCAGCATGATCACGATGAGGAGGGCCAGCTCCCACCAGAACTCGAGTTCGTGATGGAGCAGCCCGAGGCTCGCTCCCCACGAGGCGATGAACGCGACCGTGATCGCGAGCCCGATGAGCAGCATCATGCCGGGCTTGCGCGCACGCAGCTCCGACACGGCGCCCGACAGGAAGGGCCAGCCGCCCCAGAAGAACATGACCGTGCCGACGAGCGGCGAGATCCAGCGGACCCACGGCGCGTCGGGCAGTGTGTAGCCGAGCACCATCGCGAACATGCCCGAGAACGCGACGACCGGGACCGCCAGGGCGAGATTGATCCAGAAGAGCCGGCGGAAGCGCGCGACGTGGTCGGCGCCGTGACCGGCGTGACCTCCGTGGCCCATGTGCGCGGCGTGGTCGGCGTGCGCAGCATCGTCGGAGCGGGCGCCGTGGTCAGCGTGATCATCATGCGCGGCGTGGTCGCCGTGGTCGGTGTGGGCCGCGTGATCGGCGTGCGCGCCATGATGTGCGTGGGCTGCTCCCTCGGCCCCGATGGTGGCTTCGGTCGCGGTGGGGCTCATGACCTGATGCGGTGAGTGCTCGTGCTCGCCGTGGGCGGCGTGCTCGTTCGCGGCGTGGTCGTGCGCGGCGTGGTCGTGGTGGCGATGCGGATCGGTCACGATGCTCTCCTCGTCCGAAGTACGTTTCCGTTATACCCCCTAGGGGTATCAACTGCAATCGATCCTGCGGCCCCCTTATTCCGTTCAGACCTCGATTTCCCGCCGGCCCGTGGCGGATGTCGGCGGGGCGCGCGACACTGACGTCATCCCGGAGTCGCGAGGAGCACGAATGGACATCATCCTGGTCGCAGGCCTGTGGATGGGCGGATGGGCGTGGTACGAGGTGGCGCCGGCCCTCGAACGAGCGGGGCACCGGCCGGTGCCGCTGACCCTTCCCGGCATGGGGTCGGCGGATGCCGACCGCTCGGCGATCACCCTGGCCGACCACGTCGCGGCGGTCGTCGCCGCGATCGACGAGGCACCCGGCGAGAAGGTCGTGCTGGTCGGGCACTCGGCCGGAGCGGGCATCGTCTACGCGGCGGCCGACGCGCGCTCCGACCGCATCGCCCGGATGATCCTCATCGGCGGCTTCCCGACCGCCGACGGCGACCCGCTGCTCGACGGCTTCGCGACGCAGGGCGGGGAACTCCCCCTGCCGCCGTGGAGCGAGTTCGAGGACGCCGATCTGCGCGACCTCGGCGAGGGTGGCATGGCCGCGTTCCGCGCGTATGCCATTCCCTCGCCAGCGGGGGTGGTATCCGGCATCCAACGCCTGAGCGACGACCGCCGACTCGACATCCCCGTCACCGCTGTCGCGACCGAGTACACCGTCGCGGACCTGCAGGGCTGGATCGAAGCCGGGGCCCCGCCGGTGCGGGAGTTCGCGCGCCTGCGCGACGTGACGTATGTCGATCTGCCGACGGGACACTGGCCGCAGCTGACACGCCCGCAGCAGCTGGCCCGTATCATCCTGGCGCAGCCGCCGCTGGGCGACGGCACCATCCTCCCCGAGGTCCAGACGATCAGCCCTGTCGCCTTCCACGAGTCCGCGGGCGTCGAGGACTGGCGGGTCCTGTACTGGGGCGCCCACGCCTTCTTCCGCGCCGAGTCGCTCTCCCACGGGGCGCGTCTGGTGGCAGAGGTCGCCGCGATCGCCGAGCGGCTCGAGCACTACCCCGACATCGACCTCCGCCCCGAAGGCGTCTTCGTCAAGACCTTCAGCCGGCGCGACGGCGCGCTGAGCAGCACGGATGCCGAGCTCGCGGCATCCGTCTCATCGGCAGCCCGCAACCTCGGCCTCGAGGCCGACCCGTCCGTTCTCACCGTCGTCGGCATCGCCGTCGCGCAAGGACCCGACGCGCACGTCCGACCCTTCTGGAGCGCGGCGCTCGGCTATGAACCGCTCGGCGCCGAGGACGCGATCGACCCTCTGCGCCGGAATCCCCACGTGTGGTTCCACCCGCTCGCGCCGCCGAAGGCCGGCCGCGGGCGCACGCACATCGATATCTCGGTGCCGCGCGACCAGGTCGAGGCGCGGGTGGCAGCGGCGCTCGCGGCGGGCGGGCGCATGGCCGACGACTCCCACGCGCCGCAGTGGTGGACACTGACATCGCCCGACAACCATGGCGTCGACATCGCGGCGTGGACAGACGATTCGGATTTCTCGGGCTGAGCGTCTCTGTGCGACGGCCGGTCACCTCAGCATGCGCACGTCGATGATCGAGGGCACCATCGGGTCGGTCTGCTCGGCGCCGTCGAACTCGAACCCGTTGCGACGGTAGAAGGCGATCGCGCGCGGGTTCTCCTTCGCAACCCACAGCACCGCCGGCCCGCCCTCCAGCACCGCGTCGAGCAGCGCCTGCCCGGCTCCGCCGCCGTGATCGGCGGCCGCGACGTAGAGCATGTAGAGCTGGCGCTCGCGCGGCGGCGCCGCTCCGTCGAACTCAAGGCCCGGCCCGGAGGTGGCGAAGCCGATGATGCGCCCCTCGCTCTCGGCGATCCAGACGCGCCACTCGGCGCGGGGGTTGTCGAGGATGCGGGTCCACATACTCCGTCGCCCCTGCACGAATTCGTCGTCGAAGAAGCCGGCAGGCAACAGGTGCGTGTACGTCTCTCGCCACGTCGCCACGTGCAGCGCGGCGATCTCGGCCGCGTCGCGCGGCCCCGGCACGCGCAGAGTGAACGTCATGCCGTCATCCTGCCAGCGGCCGCGGCGTGCGGACAGGTGCATCACGATCGCGATCGGCAGGGGCCGACGGCACCGGGTGAGCCGGGCGTCAGCCGGCGGACCGGTACGCCGCGAAGAAGCGGTCGCGGAAGGCATCCATGGACCACACCGGCGACGCGTCCGACGGCCGCAGCCCCGAGGTCCACTCCCACTCGGCGATCTCGTCGAACACCGCCGGATCCCGCGCGATGATGCTGATCGGCACGTCGCGGTCGGCGTCCTCGCCGCTCACGATCGCCGCCGGCTGGTGGTCGCCGAGCATGATCACGACGAGGTTCGGGTCGTCGACGTTCTCGAGGAACGAGAGCACCGACCCCAACGCGTACTCGATCGATCTTCCGTAGTGGCGCTGAACCGTGCGAGGGTCCTTCCAGACCTCGCTCATCTGCTCGCTCTGTGCCGGCTGGGCGTCGTAGATCGATCCGTCGCCGACGTCGGCCCACGGCAAGAGCCGGGGCAGCGGCGCCCACGGCGTGTGCGACGATACCAGGTCGATCTCGGCCATCACCGGCCGCTCCGATGCCGCGAGCACCTGGTCGGCGAAGTGTTTGAGCGTGTACTGGTCGGGAATCTGTGCGTACCCGAACGACGGGCCGCGGTAGCCCACGTTCGTCGCGTCGAGCATCGTGTCGTACCGATAGAACGACGATCCGACGTCCCACGGATGCCGGTTCGACGGCACGTCGCTGACGGTGCGCCAGCCGGCCCGGCCGAACGCCGCGCTGAGCGTGAGGCGGTCGGTGCGCACCACCAGGTCGTACACCGCCTGCGCGTCGATCCACACCCCGGTCTGCAGCGTCGCATGCGCGAGCCAGCTCACCCCGCCGAAGGTCGGCGATGTCAGCCAGGCACTCCGCGACGCGTAGCCGTCGCCCCCGAGCGTCTCCTCGCCACGGCGGAGCACGTCGTGCACGCCGTCCGAGATGTCGTCGCCCTCGAGCGCGACCCGGCCGTAGCTCTCGACGAAGACGAACAGCACGTCCTTGCCCTCGAGGGCCGTCAGCAGGTCTGTCGCAGGCACACCCGCGTACGGGTCGGCGGCGACTTGCCGGGCGACCCGGGCCCGCGTCTCGAGCGCCGACACGGCCCGGGACACGGCAGAGCCGAGCGACGACGCGGATGCTGCCACCGCGACCGGATCCGGCAGGCGCAGCGGCGGCGCCGCCACAGCCATCACGATCCACGCGACGGTGACGGTGGCGAGCGCGGCTCGTCCGTGATCGCCCCGGTGTCGCAGCGCGGCATCGACATGCAACGCGGCCCAGCCGGCCGTGACACCCACCGCGACGACCAGCATGACGGCCACGGTGAACACAGCGCTTGCGGCCGCCGATCCGATCGCCGACGCGACGACCCCGTACGCGTCGCCCAGCTGGGGCCAGTCCAGCGGCACGAAGTGGATGCCGAGTGCCGCCTGATAGCCGCGATCGATGCCCGCCACGAGGACGGCGACGGCCACAAGCGCGCCGAACGCGGTCGCGACGGCGAGGCGCAGCATCCGCCATGGAATCAGGGCGAGCACCAGCAGCGCCACGATCGACTCGGCCGGGATGCGGACGAGACCGACGATCGACGCCGTTGCCAGCGCCCCGGAGACGAGGGGCAGCACCACGAGAGCGGCGATCGCCCCGCCGAGGGCGAGCCGCCGGCGCCCCGGCGGGACGCCGCGCACGCCGGCCCCCGCGCTCACGGACGCTCGGCGACCGAGCGTCCGGCTCCCGTCGGCTCTGCGTCCAGCAGCCCGAAACGGTCCGACAGGGCGTAGCGCAGAAGCACGACATCGCCGATCTGGCGGGTGTCGGCGAGGTGCGCCCGCCGCGACGCCGTCCACGGGAAGGCACCCGGGCCCACCACGCGCGGGGCGCCCGTCTCGCCCACGAAGAATGGCGCGACCACCAGGTGCAGCTCGTCGACGAGGTCGGCGCCGAGGAACTGAGTCAGCACCGTGCCGCCACCCTCGACCATCAGGCTCTGCACCCCGCGCTGGGTGCCGAGGTCGTCGAGCAGGGCATCCATCGTGACGCACCCGTCGCCGAGCCCGACGACGACTGCACGGTGGCCGAGCCGTGCGCCGAGATCCGCGGCGCGATCGCGCGGGCAGTACACGATCCGGGGTCCCTCCCCCGTCGTGAAGAACGCGGCCTCCGGTGACAGATCGCCGCTCGCGGTGACGGTCACCTTCGCCGGCGATTCCTGACGTCCCGCGGCCAGGCGCCGAGCGCGACGTGCGGCATCCCTCACCAGCAGGCGGGGGTTGTCGCGGCGCACCGTGGACGCGCCGACCATGATCGCGTCGTGCAGCGCGCGCACATCGTCGACGCGATCGAGGTCGGCGGCGTTGGACATCGCTAGCCGAGCCGGCTCGAGGCTGTCGAGGTAGCCGTCGATCGACATCGCGCAACTGAGGGTGACGTAGGGTCGCTCGCTCATGCGGATCTCCTCCCCCCGATGATGCCCCCTGCGGACAGTGTTCGGAAGCGGTCCGCGAGCAGTGCGAAGGATCCGGGAAGAACCGCGACCACCGTGAGCACGCCGAACGCGGTGGACACGGCGACCCCCGCACCAGCACCGAGCCCCGCGAGCGCGAACGCCGAGGCGGCGACCGCCTCGCGCGGCCCCCAGCCGCCGACGTTGACGGGGAGGGCGGCCGCGCCGAGGACGATCAGCGCCACCACGGCGAGCTCGTCCGCGCCGGCATGCACGCCGGCCGCCAGCCCCGCGACCACGAAGGTGGCGGCGTGGGCGGCGACCACCACCACCGACGCCGCCGCGATCGCGATCAGCGCGATCGGCCGCACGAGGACGGGGCGGAGCATGCGATACTCCCGCCGCAGCACAGCGCGCCCGCGCCCTGTGGCCGCGACGAGGCCGACCACCGCGATCGCCAGCCCGGCGATCGCACCGCTGATCCAGGCCAGGGGCGTGAGCCGAGACGCCAGCCCCAGGGGCAGCAGGATCGCGAGCGTGAGCACGATCTGGACGAGCTGCCCCGCGACGCGCTCCGCGGCGACCGCGCGGGCGGCGAGATCGACCCGCTCGTGCTGCTGCCCCTGGACGTACGCCCGATGGACGTCGCCAACGACTCCGCCGGGAAGCACCATATTGAGGAACTGCGAGCGGTAGTACGAGGTGAGCGCCTCGCTCCAGCCGAGCGTCAGTCCGAACCCCATGGAGACGATGCGCCAGCGCCACGCGGCGGCCGCCGTGGCGACAGCGGCGAGCGCGACGGCGACGAGGATGGTGGCGGGCGAGATGGACGTCAGGCCGCGCAGGAACGGGCCGACGCCCACGACGGCGACCGTTCCCGCCACGACCGCCAGCGCAGCGGCGATCCGCAGCGCGGGCCGCAGGCGCGGGGGGATCCTCTTCAGCGCGGCCATGCCAGGAGATCCTCGTGGGAGACGGTGACGCGCAGCCGTCCGGCCGCGGCCTCCGCGAGACGACGTTCGCGGTACCCCGCGGCGTCAGGCCCGAGTTCCGGCTGCTGCTCCACCGCGGCGCCGATCCAGCCGTCCAGCCACTCTCCCATCAGCGCGGTGTCATGACGCGCGAGGCGCCACGGGGTCGCCGCGGTGCGGACGTTCCACCCGGCGTCGGCGAAGGCCGCCTGGACCACGGCGACCGCGGCAGGCCCCAGCATCCGTCGCCCGGAAGCCTCGCGCCGCTGATGCTCGTTGAAGGCGGACTCGATGGCGCGCTCGAGCGCGCCGTGCCGCTCGGCAGGACGAAGGCGCACCGCGCCGGTGACCGAGAGACTGAACAGCACCGGCGTGCCCGCCGCGACGCAGGCGGCGACGACATGGGCGGCCTCGGCTTCGGTGATCACGTCGAGGAGAGCCGACGCGGTCACCGCCGCGGCACCGTCGAAGGCGTCGATCGGGAGGGAGGCCAGGTGCTCCACGACGATGTCCGCGACGACCGGGCTGCCCGCCGCGTCGACGACCGTGCGCAGGTCGAGGTGCTCGACGATGTCGGCGTCGCCGTCGCGGAGCACCCACCGCTGCGGACCCGGGAGCCGAGGTGCGAGCCAGCGGGTCATCGATCCGGTGCCGGCGCCGAGGTCGTGCAGGACCAGGGGCGCCGACGTCGAGCCCGGTGCGAGCAGCCGTGCGAGCTCGCGTGCGAGGTCGGCCGAGCGCGCGTCGTCGTCGGCGGGCGCCCGCAGCGCGAGCCAGTCCGCCGTCGTCGTCGAGATCGAGGTCATGCCGCCTCCAGCACGTCGGCGACGCGGGTCACCGTGTCGTCCCAGGTCGGCAGGGTCGCTCGCGCCGCGAGCGCCTCACGGCGCAGTCGCGCCCGGAGCGCAGGATCCGACAGCCATGCGTCCAGCGCGGCGGCGAGCGCGGCGGGGTCATCCGGGCGGACGAGCATTCCTCCACCCGCCGCGAGCGCGTCGGGAATGCCCCCGGTCTCGGCGCCGAGCACCGGGATGCCCCGTGCCCGCGCATCGGCGATCGCCATGCCCGAGCTCTCGACGCGGGACGGCGCGATCAGCAGCGCACAGTGGCGGTAGGCGTCGTCGAGCGCTCGGTCGTCGAGCACTCCGGTGAGCCGGACCCTGCCGCCGAGCGCGCTCGCCTGCCGGGCGATCCGCGCCGCGAACTGCGGGGACGCCTCGCTCGACCCGGCGATCGTGCAGCTCCACTCCTCGCGGCGCAGCCGGGCGAGCGCGGCGAGGAGCGTGTCCTGCCCCTTGTGCGGGGCGATCACGCCGACGCACAGCAGCTGCCCCTCGTCGGCCGGCGGTGGGCAGGGTTCCGCGGCGACGGTCCCCGGGGCGGCGACGGCGGTGCGACCCGGTTCCGCCAGCTCCCGTCGGGCCAACTCCGCCGCCGTCCAGTCGCTCGTGACGATCAGACCGTGAGCCGATGCGAGGGCGCGACGCTCGGCCTCGATCGCGGCACCCGTGGCGTCCGGGAAGGAAGCCGTCACCATGTGGGCCAGCACCGTGAGGCGCAACCGCCTCGCCGCCTCCTCCACCGCTGCCGGCGCCCACCCCGCGACCAGCCCGTCGACCAGCACCCGCGAGCCGTCGGGCGCACCACGGAGCACGGATGCTGCGGCCCCCGCGTCCGCCGCCTCGCAGACCTCCACGTCCCAGCCGCGGCGGCGAAGCCCGTCGCGGATGTGTCGGTCGTACACATTGCCCCCGCTCACGCGCAGGGGATCGTCGACCCCCGCGGGGACGACGAAGCGGAGGGACGGGGGATCCGTCACAACGCCACCTCGTAGGACGCCCACGCGACATGGGATTCGTGCAGCGTGACGACGATCCCGCTCAGGCTCGCCTCGCCGACATCGCCGTCGCGCACACGCGCGGCGAGGCGGTCGCCGATGATCTGGCACAGCCGCTCAGTCGTGGTGTTCACGCCCTGCAGGTCGGGCTCGTCGTCGAGGTTGCGATACGTGAGCGCACCCACGATCTCGCGGAGCACCTGGCCGGCGCGCCCGATGTCGACCACCACGCCGTGCGCGTCGAGCTCATCGGCACGGAACGTCGCGTCGACGAGGAACGTCGCGCCGTGCAGCTGCTGCGCCGGCCCGAAGACGTCGCCGCGCAGGCTGTGAGCGACCATGATGTGGTCGCGGACGGTGATGCTGAAGCTCACTCGGCATTCCAATCGATCGTGTGGCACAGTTCGCCGGCGGTGCCGTCGGCGAGCCCTGCGGTGACCTCGGGCAGCTGCCGCCACGACGAGGTGCCGCCGAGCAGCGTGTCGTATGCCGGATCCTCGAGCAGTCGCAGTGCGAGCGCAAGACGGTTGCCCGCCGTGCGGGAACCTCTCCGGCGCTGGGCCACCGCACCGACCTGACTCGGACGGAGGGCGACGCGGCGGGAGTGGAAGTCCCCTCCGAGATCGAGCGACACCGGCCGACTGCCGTACCAGCTGGCGACGATCACCTCGCCGTCGGTCGGGGCGATGCCGAGCGCGAGCTGCAGCCCGGCACCGGCGCCGCTCGCCTCGATCACGACGTCGGCTCGCGGGACCTCCTCCGCCGCGAGCGCGAAACCTACCCCCAGCGCCTGCGCGGTCGCCGCACGCGCCGGGTCGACATCGACGAGGGTGACGACGCAACCCGGGATGCTGCGCGCCACGCGCGCGATCGCGCAGCCGATCATGCCCGCGCCGACGACGACCACCCGATCACCGACCAGCGGGGCGGCGTCCCAGAGCACATTGACGGCGGTCTCGACCGCCCCGGCGAGCACCGCCCGCCGCGCGGGGACGCCATCCGGCACGGGATGAAGTGCGTCGGCGGGCACGACGAAGCGCGACTGGTGCGGGAACAGCGCGAACACCGTGCGGCCGCGAAGCTCGACGGGCCCGCGTTCGACGGTTCCGACGTTGAGGTACCCGTATTTCACCGGGAAGGGGAACTCCCCCTCCTGGAACGGCGCGCGCATGCGCTCGCGCTCCGACGCCGGCACCTCGCCCCGTGCGACCAGCGACTCGGTGCCGCGGCTGACGCCGGTATAGAGCGTGCGCACCGACGCCTCACCGTCGGAGACATCGGGCAGCGGTTCGCGGCGGAACTCGCCCCGCCCCGGGCCGATCGACCACCATGCGGTCGCAGCATCCGGAATCTCGTGGTGAACCTCAGCGGGTCCCTGTGTCGTGTTCCCCGTGACCGCCATGAGGAGTACACGGAGCGCGCATGGGAAAAGTTCAGTGGGTGCCCTGGTGGTGGGTCGCGGCCGGATCGGCCGGGATGGCGGCGATCAGCTCGGTGACGCCGTTGACCGCGGCGGGGTGGGCGGCAGGCATCGGCTACCTCGTGGTGTCGACGGCGCTGCTGATGAGGGGTATCCGCCAGGGACGGGTAGAGCGCTTCGGACCGGCGAACGCGGTCACCGCAACACGGTCCATGCTCGTAGGACTCGTGACCGCCCTCGTCGTGGTCTCATTCACGGGCGAGGTCTCGACTGCACTGCTGGTCACACTCGTCGCCGTAGCGCTGGCCCTCGACGGCGTCGACGGATACGTCGCCCGCCGGACCCGCAGCGAGAGCGACCTGGGCGCGCGCTTCGACATGGAGGTCGATGCGTTCCTGCTGCTGGTGCTGTGCGTGTACGACGCGCGATACGTGGGCTGGTGGGTGCTCGCGATCGGCCTGCTCAGGTATGCGTTCGTCGCCCTGGGGTTCGTCCTGCCCTGGATGCAGCGGACGCTGCCCCCGCGGTACTGGCGAAAGGTGGTGACCGCCGCATGCGGCGTCGCGCTCGCCATCGTCGCGTCGCAGCTGCTGCCGGCCCCGGTGAACACCGTCGTTGCTCTGGCGGCGCTTCTGCTGGCGCTCGAGTCCTTCGGACGCGACGTGATCTGGCTCGCGCGTGTGAACCTGGCGGGCGCCCGGCTCGTTTCCCTCGAGAAGGCGTCGACCATCTCCCCTCCGGAAGAGAGCAGGTAGGACCATGACGGAATCCGGCGTCCGGGCGCTGTGGACCATGCGCATCCTGAGCGCGATCGCCCTCCTCTGCGCAGGCGGCATCCACTTCTATCTCGCGTTGAACGGCGTCGGTGGCTTCCTGGGGGTGATGTTCATCCTCAACGGCGTGGCAGGGCTCGTCCTGGCTGCGGGGATGCTGCTCCTGCGCGGTCGCCTGCTCCAGCTCGTGACGGTCCTGAGCCTGCTGTTCCTCATCGCGACGCTGGGTGCGCTCGTCCTCGCCCTCACCGTGGGGCTGTTCGGCATCCACCAGACCTGGGACTTCACGCTCGTGCCGCAGACCGTGGTCATCGAGTCGATCGGCATCGTCATCCTCGGGATCACGACCGCGATGGTGATGCGTCCGCAGCCGGTGCCGGGGGTGCGTCGGCATCCCACGAGTGCATAGCCACCGGGCCGACTCTGCGACGCGAACGGCGGACCGCCCCGCCACCGGATGGCGAGGCGGTCCGGATGGGGCTCAGGCGCCGGCGGGCACCTGCTCGGCCGCGAGCTTCTCCTCGTCGAGACGGTCGAGGTCGTGCAACGACGAGCCCTTCGTCTCACGCATCGAGATGACCGCGATCAAGGTGATCGCCGCGGCGATCGCGAGGTAGACGGCGACCGGGATATACGAACCTGTGTTCGCCAGAAGCGCCGTCGCGATGATCGGCGCCAGCGAGCCGGCGACGATCGACGTCACCTGGTAGCCCAGCGAGACGCCCGAGTACCGCATGCGCGTCGGGAACATCTCCGACATGATCGCCGGCTGCGGCGCGTACATGAACGCGTGGATGAACAGGCCGAGGCAGATCGCCGCGACGATGATCGCCGGGTTGCGCGTATCGAACATCGGGAAGGCGATGAAGCCCCAGGCGGCGGCGCCGAGCGTGCCGATGAGGTACACCGGTTTGCGGCCGATCTTGTCGGTCAGGCCGCCGATCAGCGGGATGACGATCATGTGGACGATGTGCGCGATGACGAGCAGACCCAGGATCTCGGCCGTGTCGACTTCGAGAGCCACCGCCAGGTACGTGATCGAGAACGTCACGACGAGGTAGTACATGATGTTCTCCGCGAAGCGGAGCCCCATCGCCGTCAGCACGCCGCGCGGGTAGCGCTTGAGCACCTCGAGCACGCCGAAGCGCAGCGCCTTGGACTGCTCGACCTCCTTCTGCACCTCCAGGAAGATCGGCGCGTCGGTCACGCGCGTGCGGACGTAGTAGCCGATCGCGACGATCACGACCGACAGCCAGAAGCCGATCCTCCAGCCCCACGCGAGGAACTGCTCCTCGGTGAGCGTGCGGCTGAGCACGAGCAGGACGACCGTCGCCACCAGGTTTCCGATCGGCACCGCCGCCTGCGGCCACGACGCCCAGAAGCCTCGTGTCTTGTTCGGCGAGTGCTC
This sequence comes from Microbacterium ureisolvens, assembly GCF_019511645.1. Lineage (GTDB taxonomy): Bacteria > Actinomycetota > Actinomycetes > Actinomycetales > Microbacteriaceae > Microbacterium > Microbacterium ureisolvens_A. Next base: position 105,973 of record NZ_JAEUAX010000010.1, read on the forward strand.
GGCGACGAGCAGGACGGCTCCGCCCCACTCCCCGCCGACAGCGAAGCCCTGCGCGAAGCGCAGCGCCACGAGGAGAGCCGGAGCCCAGTAGCCGATCGTGTCGAACGTAGGCAGGCATCCCATCAGGAACGTCGCCACGCCCACGAGGATGATCGCGAACTGCAGCAGCTTCTTGCGCCCGTACTTGTCGCCGAAGTGGCCGAACACGATGCCGCCGAGCGGTCGGGCGATGAAGCCGACCGCGTAGGTGATGAACGCCGCGATGATGGGGGCGTACGGGTCGTCCGACGGCGGGAACATGATCTTGTTGAAGACGAGCGTCGCGGCTGTGGCGTAGAGGAAGAACTCGTACCACTCGACGACGGTGCCCGCCATCGACGCCGTGACCACGCGCCTCAGGCTCGACTGCTTCATCGAGACCGGGGGTGTCTGGGGTGATGCCATGCGCGGTACCTCCTTGTAGAGCGCGGTAGCGGTTCGGGGGAACCGCCCTGCGGGACGTTACCTGACGCACGATTCAGGTCTCAAGAGGGTTGACCGACATCGGGACGTGAAGTTCCGCCGATCTTCACGGTTTCGACAATGGGGCGCCTACCCCAGGGCCCTGCTCACTCCCAAGCGGCGACGAGCATCCAATGGCCGTCGACCTCTTCGACATCCATGACACGCGTGCGGTGGTCGACGTCGCTGCGCGCGGTGAAGCGCCAGCTCTGGAACAGCCGCCCGCCATCGCTCCGGGTCGGGGAATCGATGATCCGCCAGCGCTCACGGTCGACCACGAGACGGACCGGTCGTCCCTGCTCGCACCAGACCTGAACATCCTCACGTGCCAACATCCGCATGATGCCCTCCTTCATCGAATCTATGTTCGATGGTAGGACGTGCGCAGCCGAGGCGCAAGGGTGAATGCGTTCGGACTATGCGCTTCGACTGTCCGCCTCATCGGCGGCATCCACCGCTGCGAGGTGGATCGCGGCGACACCCTCGCGCAGCGCCCCGACAGGCACCTCGACGGTCTCGTACTGGGACGTGAAACCGTTCTCGTCGACCACCGACACCGTCACCAGGACGTGGCCTCGGCGCGGCAGACGCGACGCAGTGCGGGCGAGTCTCTTCGTCTTCATGTCCCCTCCGCCACCACCGTAACGACGACCTCCGACACGCGCTCGCGGCACGCGCGGACTCACCTGAGGTACGCGTCGACGAGAAGCGGACCACGGATGCTGCGCAGCGCGTCGACCAGGAGCTCCGCGCTGCGCGTGGTCCACGACGACATCACGATGTCGTGCGGACCGATCGGCTGCAGCTTTCCGGTCCGCACCCGCACCACCTCCCACCCGGACGCGCGGATGAGGCGGTCCTTGCGCCGGTCCGCCTCCTCGCGCTTGCCCACGTGCTCCAGCCCGTGCTTGCCGACGGTGTCGTACTCGAGCGCGATCCGAAGCTCCGGAAGGAGGATGTCGGGCCACACTTCGAGGTGCTCGAAGAAGGGCCGCGCGGTCCGGATCGCGGTGAAGCCCGCCGTGACCGCGAGCTTCGCGAAGACATCGGTGCGCATCCGCGCCTCGACCGCCGACGCCGGCTTCGGCGCGCACGCACTGACGAACGGCTCCCCCGTCGGCAGCTCGGGGGTCTTGGCGCACAGCGTGCGCTGCGGCTTCCGCCGCGGCGCGCGCTCGGCGCCGGGGGCCCGCGCCGCCATGCGCGGAGGATTCGCCAGCACCGAGCACTCCGGGCACCACGCCGATCGACGCCGCTCGCGACCGGGACGCTCGCGCTGCTCGGACGGAGTGGCGGCGAACATGTGACCTGACTCGCACTGCCAGAGCAGCAGCACATCGGCGGCCGGCGGAACCTGGGTCAGCGCGATGCCGGCGTTCAGATCCGGGTGATACTGCCGAACGAGCGCCGGATACGCGGCCCACTGCGACCGGTAGGTTCCCACCGGATACGGCACTTCGACGCCCTTCGAGAACTGGCGTCTCGCCCACCACAGTTCCACGCGCTCGGGCATAGGCGCACTCTAGGCGGCACCCCCGACACGATCGGCGGCCGCGGCGGCGACCTGGCTGTGCAGCTCGTCGTGGTCGGCAGCAGTCAACTCCTCGTCACCGCCGAACACGTAGGGCGCCCCCTTGCCCGTGTCGATGCGCGCCTTGAGACTGCCGTTCACGAACATGCCCCACGCGTTGGTGCAGATGTCGTAGCAGTCGTCGTCGGTCGTCAGCCCGTCGTGCGTGAACACGACACGCGTGCCGCCCTCCTCCTCGAGGATGTCGAATCGGACGGTCGTGCCGTTCCACTCCTGCTTGTCGGCGACGAAGTCCAGATGGCTGCCCGTGACCAGCCATGCCACGCGCCGGCCCGGCTCCAGCTCGGTGACCCGGAATCCGGTGTAGTGCAGGCCCGGGACGACGTAGACGAACTCGCCGCCCACCTCGGTGGTCGAACCGGTGGTCCGACCCCACCATCCTGCGACGTCGTTGATGGCGTCGAAGGCGTCCTGCGCCGAGGCCTCGACGGTGATCGTCGTTGTGAAGCTCGCGGTCATGCTTCCTGCTCCCTTGCTCGCGACCCGTTCGAGTCGGTGACTTGCGTGATGCAAGTCACCGTAGCCCTGCTACTTGCATCACGCAAGTGGTATGTTCGGGGACATGCTCGGCAAGACGTACGACACGCAGGTGTGCTCGATCGCACGCTCCCTCGAGATGGTCGGGGAACGCTGGAGCCTGCTCATCATCCGCGACGCACTGTTCGCGCGCGTGACGCGGTTCGGCGACTTCCAGCACAACCTCGGCATCGCGACGAACGTCCTCACCTCGCGACTGGAGTCGTTCGTCGCGGCCGGCATCATGGAGCGTGCCGGCGGGGCCGACTACGTGCTCACGCCGAAAGGGCGTGCGCTGGCTGTCTCGCTGATCGCGCTCACCGAGTGGGGCGATGAGTGGGCGTCACCGGTCGATCCTCCGATCCTTTACCGCCACTCGGTGTGCGACAACGCAGTCCACGCGACGACGACGTGCGACGCGTGCGGCGCCGTGCCGGCGGACGAGGTCGCGGTCAAGATCGGGCCCGGCATGCCGGCGGAGTACCTGGCCGCACGACGCGGCGGGTTCCGCGCCTCGTCATAGGCGCAGCATCCGTCCCGCGAAGTCATGCGATTCGCATGATGTGGCGCGCGCGACGCCCGCCGTATCGTCCTTGCGACTTCGATGCGCTGAACGCCACGGCGAGCGCCGCCCTGCCGCAGCATCGGGGAGTTGACAGGAGGGGCGAAGAATGACTGACATGAGCGCGACCGCCGACGTGGCGTACGACGCCGACGACGAGCTGGGACCGATCGACTACATCGTCGTGGAGTTCCCGGCCGGGGAGCGCAGGATCACCGGCGACGCCCTGGCGGAGCTCGCAGCTCTCGCAGCCGACGGCACCATCCGGGTGCTCGATCTGGTCATCGTTCACAAGGGCGAGGACGGATCGATCGAGGTCGACGAGATCGAGGATCACGACGACCTCGGCGCGCTGGGAGCGCTGGCCGCAGGTTTCGCAGAGGTGCTCGCCGAGCAGGACCTCCTCGACGTCGCGGCGGCGATGGAGCCCGGCAGCAGCGCCGGGATCCTGGTCTGGGAGAACACGTGGGCGGCGCCGTTCGCCGCCGCGGTCCGGCGCAACGGCGGTCAGCTGATCGCGTCGGGACGGATCCCGACGCAAGCCCTGATCGCTGCGCTGACGAGTGAAGGAGAATGACGATGCCCATCGGAATCGGACGCGTGGGACGCCGCGGAGTGATCGGTGCGCCCGTCGCGCGCACCGCAGCAGTGGTCGGCACGGCGAAGGTCGTCTCGAACGGCGTGGACCGGCGTCAGGATCGGCGGCAGGACCGTCGCGACGATCGTCACGACCGCCGCTGACGCGACACGAGGGGGGCCGCACGCGCGCTCGAGGTGCGTGCGGCCTCGTCATGCGACGGGCACCTGACGTTCCCCGGCCGTTCGCCGTCGGCCGGTTTGTGGTGGTTTCGCCTTCCCCCATAGGATGCCGACCGTGCCGGACATGCTCCGTGAGTCGCTCCTGGGGGGACGCGATCTGCAGGCGGTGCTGCTCGAGAGCAAGACCCGGGTTCCACCCTGGCGAACCAACGCTGTCAGCAGACGACGCCAGATCGCCGACGCCCGGGCGAGCGGTGCCCGCGTCGTCTCGATCGCCGCTCCTGCCGGATATGGCAAGTCCACGATGCTCGCCGAGTGGGCAGCCACGGAGACGCGGAGGGTCGCCTGGGCCTCACTGGAGCGCACCGACGACGATCCCGCGTCGCTGCTGCCGATCGTCGCATCGGCGTGTGCCAGCTTCTCCTCGGTTGCAGAGGCGGTCGTCGACGAGATGCGCGGCATCGGCGCGACCGCGCTCGGACGCTCCGCCCCGCTGCTCGCCGCAGCCGTCTCCTCCGCACCCGAGGACTTCGTCCTGTTCATCGATGACCTGCACCTGGTCGCGTCGACGGCATGCCAGGACGCCCTCGAAGTGATCCTGGCGCGGGTGCCGGCCGGTTCGCAGGTCGTCCTCGCCGGCCGGCAGGCACCTCCGCTTCTCGCGCGGCTGCGCGCCCAGGGTGTCGTCTGGGAGGTCTCGGCCGCGGATCTGTCGCTCGACGTCGACGATGCTCGAGTGCTGTTCGACGAGGCCGGAGCCACCGATGTCGCCGCGAGCGAGCTCGCCGGCATCGTCGCGAAATGCGAAGGCTGGCCCACCGGCTTGTACCTCTCTGCCCTCGTCGCGCGCACAGGCGGCGACGCCACGACCGTGACGGGCGACGAGCGGTACGTCGCCGATTACCTCTACCGCGAGTGCATCTCGCGGCTTCCTGAGCCGACGCAGCGGTTCCTGCGCCGCAGCGCCATCCTCGAACAGGTCTCACCTGAGGCTTGCAACGCGGTGCTGCAGATCGAAGACGCGCGCAGCCGGCTGTACGAGCTCGAAGAGGCGAACCTGTTCCTCGTCCCGATGGACAGGAAGCGCAGCTGGTTCCGCTACCACGGGCTGTTCCGCGAGTACCTCCTGGCGGAACTGGAACGCTCCGAAGGCTCCGAGGCCGCAGCCGGTCTCCATCGGCGTGCAGCGACGTGGCACGAGGAACAGGGCGCGCTCGCGTTCGCGGTCGAGCACCTTCTCCAGGCGAACGAGTCCGCGCGCGCTGCCGCGCTCGTCGCAGACGTGGGCCTCGTCATGTACGGGCAGGGTCAGGTGATGACGACGCGGCGCTGGCTGGACGAGCTGGGCGACGACGTTCTGACCGCGAACCCTGCGCTCGTCGTGTCGAGGACATGGACCGCCTTGCTGCTCGGCGAGGTGCGGGAAGGGGAGAAATGGGCGCGACTGCTCGATGCGGTCGACGCGAGCGGCTTCGGTGACGACGACCGCGTGCTGTTCGAATCCGCGCGGGCGATGGTGCGCGCGGCGATGTGCGTGCACGGGTACGAACGGGTGGTCGCCGACGCCGCCTACGCCCTCGAGCATGAGCCTGAGGAAAGCCCGTGGCGGGATCAGGCCCTTCACCTCTGGGGCTCAGCGCTCCTGCTGTCGGCAGACCCGGGTGCCGCACGCGGCTTCTTCGCGCAGGCCGTCGAACTGGCGACCGTCATGCAGAACCCCGACACCGTCATCCTGAGCGAGCCCGAGCTCGCGCTGATCGCGATCGACGAGGGCCGGTGGGTCGCCGCCGCGGCCCACGCCCAGCGCGGTGTCGACGCAATCGACGCGAGCCATATGGAGGGATACCCGACGACCGCGCTCGCACTGGCGGTCGCCGCCCGGGTCGCCGTGCACAGCGGCGACCGGGAGCGCGGCGAGCGCCTCCTCGCTCGCAGCATGCGCGCTCGTGTCGGCTGCACCCACCTGCTCCCCTGGCTGTCGCTGCGGGTCCGCCTCCAGCTCGCCAAGGCCCACGTCATGCTCGGCGACCGCTCGGCGGCGTTCCATCTCCTCGCGGAATGCGACCGGCTGCTGGCGAAGCGGCCCGACGTCGGCGCCATCGCCACGCAGATCGAGGAATTCCGCGCCGGGCTTGCGATCGAACCCCACACCGAAGGGACGGTCCCGCTCACGCCGGCGGAGCTGCGCCTCCTGCCGTACCTCCAGACGCACCTGACGATCGCCGAGATCGGACAGCGTCTCTACGTCTCACGCAACACCGTGAGCTCCCAGCTCAGCTCCATCTACCGCAAGCTCGCAGTGACGACACGAGGGGGCGCGGTCGAGCGTGCCGTCGCGATCGGCCTTCTCGGCGGGTAGACCCCGGGCGCGGGCCATGGCTTCAGAGGTCGTCCTGCAGGTCCTCGGCGTAGCCGAGCGCGGAGGCGATGCGCGGGGCCGCCGCAACCGCCCTCGGCAGGCCGACCACGGTCACCAGTCCATCCATCACGGCGATGATCTCCTCCGCCGCGGCCCCCGCTGAGAGCGCATCGTCGATGGCGGAACGCAACGACACGTCGGGTGCGGACATCGCGATCAGCGCACCGATCCGGACGAGGTCTCGGGTGCGATGGTCGAGACATCGCGACCACAGTTCGCCGGAGTCGTCGGCCAGGGAGGGATCGCCGATGCAGAACCGCCGGAGAAGCTCAGGTCCATCCAACGCCGGTCTCCCGCCTTCGCGAACAAGCCAAAGAATGGTTCTCAGTTCACACGGCGGAGGGTGCCGACGCACCATGCAGATAGCGTGATCCGAGAGACGATCCGATCGCGTGATCAACCGCCTCACCCGTGGGGTGGTGAGTGATTGACCAATCACTCTAGTGAGTGTACAGTCACTCTCATGACCGAACGCAGCTCGATCCTCTCCACCGCCGATACACGACGACCCCTGGTCGCAGCGGCCGCGCTGCGCGAGTTCGCGCGTGGCGGCTACCACGGGACGACCGTGGCGAACGTCGCGCGAGAAGCGAAGATCTCGCCGGCTTATGTCTTCAAGCTCTACCCGCGCAAGGAGGCCCTGTTCGTCGCCGCGCTCGAAGCCTGCTTCGACCAGATCGTGGAGGCTCTCGCAGAGGGCGCGGATGCGTCGGCATCATCTCTCCCGAACGACGTGCTCGACGCGATGGGGGGCGCCTATGCCGCGCTCATCCGAGACCGCACCCTCCTCCTGCTGCAGGTGCACGCGCAATCGGTGGCCGACATTCCGGAGATCGGCGACGCGCTGCGCACCGGGCTCGCGAAGGTGACGGCATTCGCGATGGAGCGCTCCGCCGGCAGCGATGACGACGTGCAGCGGTTCATGGCGTACGGACAGCTGTGCCATCTGATCGTCACCGCTCGCATCGACGAGATCCCCGCGACGTGGGCCCAGACGCTTTCGCACGGCATCCGCCATCCCGACTGAGACCCCCGAACCGACGCACCCGGGCGTCACGGGCAGACCCACACCCAAAAGAGTGAGTGACTGCTCACTCCTTATCGACAGGAGCATCACCATGACCACTATCACCGCCCCGACGACAGGACCGGCGGCGAACGTCCGCAGCGCCCGCCGCTGGCTCGCCCTCAGCGTCCTCGCCCTCGCTCAATTCCTCGTCGTCCTCGACGCGTCCATCGTCAACATCGCCCTGCCCGTCCTCGGGGAGCAACTCGGAATGGACACGGCCGCCCTCTCGTGGGTCATCACGGCATACGTCCTGGCCTTCGGCGGGCTGCTGCTGCTCGGCGGACGCCTCGCCGACCGCTACGGCCACCGCCGCATCTTCCTCATCGGCACCGCCGGCTTCGTGGCCGCCTCTGCCCTCGCCGGCCTCTCGGTGACGAGCGGAATGCTCCTCGGCGCGCGTGCGCTCCAGGGCGCGTCCGCCGCGCTGCTGGCCCCCGCCGCTCTCGCCCTGCTGACGCATCTGTTCCCCGACACGAAGGATCGCACCAAGGCGCTCGGCGTGTGGGGCGGCGTCGCGGGCATCGGCTCGGCCGCCGGAGTCCTGCTGGGAGGAGTGCTGAGTGCGACCCTCGGATGGCAGTCGGTGTTCTACGTGAACGTCCCCATCGGGGCGATCGTGCTCATCGCGATCCCGCTGCTGATCACGCGCGACACCGTCGGCGCCCGCGGAAAGCTCGACATCCCCGGAGCCGTCACGATCACCGGGGCCCTCGTCGCCGCCGTCGGCGCGCTCAGCGCGATCGAGCAGGTCGGGCTCACCCACCCCCTCACGATCGGCCTGGCCGCAGCATCCGTCGTCCTCGGCGTAGCGTTCGTCGTCGTCGAACGCCGAACGGCCGCGCCCCTCGTGCCGCTCGAGGTGTTCCGCAACCGCAACCTGACCGTCGGCAACATCGTCATGCTGCTGATCGGCGCCGCGATGGTCGCGCTGTTCTTCGCCCTCTCGGTCTACATGCAGGCCGTCCTCGGCTATGACGCGCTCGCCACGGGGCTCACGCAGCTGCCACTGGCTGGAGCGCTCGTGATCGTCGCCGGCATCGTGCCCGCCGTCATCTCCCGCATCGGCGCGAAGCCGACGCTCATCAGCTCGCTCGCGGTGCTCGCGGCAGGGCTCGTCTGGCTGTCGTTCGCTCCCGCCGATGCCCAGTTCGTCACGGACATCCTGGGCCCCAGCATCCTGATCGGAGTCGGCATGGGCGGCGCCTTCGTCACCACGACGCAGCTCTCGGTCGACGGCGTCGAGGGCGGCGAATCCGGCCTCGCCGGAGGCCTCGTGAACACCAGCCAGCAGATCGGCGGCGCGCTCGGGCTCGCCGTCCTCGGCACGATCGCCTCCCTTCGCACGGAGGCGCTGCTCGACAGCGGCGTCGCCGCCCCGGAGGCCATCACGGACGGGTTCTCGTGGCTGTTCCTCGGCACGGCCGCCGTCGCCGTCCTGGCGGCGATCGCCGCGGGCTTCGCCCGCAAGAGCTGACACCGCGCCCTGCCCGCGAGCGGCCGCGGGGAACGTCGCATGCGCGGCGTGCGGCGCTCCCCGGCCCCTCCCCCATCTCACCCGCACCGCCATCGGAAGGAACTCCCATGTGCCAGTCGTCCCCTCAGCCGTCATCGGTGGAATCGGCTTCGCGGCTCCCCGACGCAGAGTCGCTGCCCGAGATGCTCGACGCGATCGTGATCGGCAGCGGCTTCGGCGGCGCCGTCGCCGCGGCCCGTCTCGCTCAAGCGGGGCGCTCAGTGCTCGTGCTCGAACGCGGACGCCGGTTCCGTCCCGCGGACTTCCCTCGCGCACCCCGGCTCGCGGACGGGTGGCTGTGGAACCTCGGCCGCGGCATGTACGACGTGCGCTGGCTGGATCGGATGCTGAGCATCCAGGCCGCCGGATGGGGCGGCGGATCCCTCGTCTACGCGAACGTCTTCGCCCGGCCATCCGCGGAGGTCTTCGCCGACCCGCGCTGGACGGTCGGCAGAGCCGACCTCGACCCGTACTACGACCTCGCCGCGCACATGCTCGACGTCGCGCCCGTGGCCGCGGACCCGACCACCGGTCGCGTTCCCGAGCGCGCGACGACCATGGAGGCGGTCGCCGCGCGCATGGGGCGACCGGGAGGAACCATCCGCCCCAACCTCGCTGTGCGATTCGAAGAAGACCCCGACACCGTCGTGACCAACCGCTACGGCGTGAAGCAGCGGGGCTGCTCCTTCTGCGGGGAATGCGTGATCGGCTGCAGGCGGGGCGCGAAGAACAGCCTCGACCAGACTTACCTCGCCCTCGCGGAACAGCACGGCGCCCACGCCCGCACCGGCGCCGAAGTCGACCGCGTCGAGCCTGACGGCCAGTCCTACCGTGTCCACTGGAAAGACCACACCACCGCGAGCCGGCATCACCGCACCGCGCGAATGGTGGTCCTCGCGGCGGGCGCCATCGGGACCACCGAGCTCCTGCTGCGGCAGCGCGACGTCCTCCGCACTCTCCCCGCGCTCTCCCTGCGGCTCGGCGAGGGATTCTCCGGCAACGGAGATGCGCTCACACTGCTGCGCCGGCCCCAGCACGCCGCCGCTCGACGCGGACCCACCATCACCACCACGACCGTGCTGGACGTCGAGGAGGACCGCGCCCCGGTCTGGTTCCAGGTCCAGGACGGCGCGATCCCCGAACCGCTCACGGCACTCATGTCCGGGGTGCTGCACGACATCCTGCCGTTTCCGCGACTCCACCCCCGCGAAAGCGACAGACGCCGAGAGACGATCGCGCTGCTGCTCATGGGAAGGGACTCGGCGACGGGCAGGCTCTCCCTGGACCGGCAGCACCAGGCGACCGTCGCGTGGGACGCCAGGGCGAACCGGAGGCTCACCCGGGCACAGGCCCGCGTGGGCAAAGTGGCGCACCGACACCTCGGAGGCCGCGCCTATGCGAGCCCCACCTGGTCGCTCCTGCGCACCCCGATCACCGTTCATCCCCTCGGCGGCGCGCCTCGTGGGGCCGACGAACACGACGGCGTCATCGATCAGTACGGTCGGGTGCACGGCTACACCGGGATGCTGATCCTCGACGGAGCAGCCGTCCCCACGGCAACGGGCGCCAACCCCTCCGCCACGATCCTCGCCCTCGCAGAACGCGGCATCGAGCACGCCATCCGCACCACGGGCGACCCGGACTGGAGAGCACCCGAGTGGGAAGACGTCCGCCCCGTGCCGGCTCCCGAAGACGAGGCCGGTGCAGCCATGGCGCGGCTTCGCGAACAGAGCGCCGGCGACGGACTCCGCTTCAGCGAACGTCTCACCGGAAGCATCCGCGTCGACGGGCGCATTCGCGCGGCGACCCTCCGCCTCACCGCCGACCTCACCAGCTGGCAGCGATTCCAGACAGACCAGCGGCATCCGCTCGCCATCTCCGGCACTTTCGACCTCGAGGGGACCGCCACATCACAGCCGGTCCGGGGCCGCTTGGAGCTCTTCCCGGCCGGCGAGCGGTTCGCCATGCGATACATCCTCGACGCCCGGACCGACGCCGGAACCCCGCTCCGGCTCGTGGGAACCAAGACGGGGCCGACCTTCTTCACCGCGTGGCACCGCCTCACGACGCTCCGCCTCGAGATCGCAGGCGCGCGCAACGCGCGTGGTCCCGTCGCGGGACGCGGCATTCTGCGAATCAGCACGACGGATGTCGTCCGGATGCTCGGCTCGGTCCGCGGCGTAGCCTTCACCGCGCCGCGAAGGATCGACGTCGTGCGTCGCTTCACGACGTTCTTCGCCCTCCGCGCACTCGGCCCTTCAGCGGGCAGGGAGACAAGGGCTGACGCGGCTGCCCGGCTCCGCCGACTGACAGGCAACGCCGCCACGGACGTCGCCGCCATCAGTGCGGCAGACGACGAACTTCTCGGGGCTTAGGGGACGAGCGAGGTGAGAGTGCCGCCCTCGACCTTCAGCGCGGCACCAGTGGTGGCGGAGGACTGCTCGGAGCTGGCGAACAGAATGAGGTTCGCGATTTCCTCGGGGCGGATCAGGCGCTTGAGCAGCGAGGTCGGCCGGTACTGGGCGATGAAGTCGCGCTGGGCCTCGTCGAAGGTGCCTGCCTCGGGCAGGAGGGCGGTGATGTACTCCTCGATGCCTTCCGTGTGGGTCGGGCCAGGAAGAACAGAGTTGACGGTGACGCCGGTGCCGGCCGCGGCCTTCGCGAGGCCGCGGGCGACGGCGAGGAGCGCGGTCTTGGTGACGCCGTAGTGGACCATGTCGAGGGGCGTGTCGACGGCAGTCTCGCTGGAGACGAAGACGTGGTCGAGCGGCTGCTCCCGGCGGCTCGATAGCACCGCGACAAGGCGCCGGGGGCGCGCGGTACCCTAACAAGCCCTGTACCCAGCGACCCGGCCGTGACGCGGCGTCGGAGCGTCAGCCGAGGGGTGCGTCGAAGGCGACCACTCGTGCGACGAAGTCTGCAGGTCTGATGAGGTGCGGATAGTGGCCGAGGTCGGGCCACACTTCGAAAGTGGCCGACGGCACGTGTTCGGTCAGCCACTCGCCGTACTCAGCGCCCGGGTCGATGCCGTGCAGCGATAGATAGGGCGCGGTGACAGTGCTGATGACACCTTCGACCATCGCGTCGAGGTCGGCCGGCGACGAGGCGAAGACCGCTTCCCACGCGCCCAGCACGACGTCCTGGCGTCCGTTGCGGAGGTCATCGATGCGCCGACGTTCGGCCCCGTCGAGTGGCCCGGCCAGCGCTTCGAAGATGGCGCTGATGGCGCCGTCGAACTCTGCGGTCGATCCCCGAAGCTGGGGTTCCACCGACCGCAGGGTTTCTTGAAACCCGGAGAGCAGCAGCGGTTGATCGACGTTGACGACCCCGCGACATGGCCCGCTCGCGGCGTACGCGGTGGCGACAGCACCGCCTAGCGAGTGGCCGACGAGCAGCGCATCGTCGGCACCGATGTCGGCGAGGACGGCGCTCAGATCGCCTGCCATGGTGGCAAGGTCATATGGCGCCACCACGCTCGATGCGCCGTGCCCCCGGAGATCTACCGCTGTCACCCGATAACCGGCGTCGATGAGCGGCGCAAGCAGCGGATCCCACGCCCGCCGCGACTCGGTGATGCCGTGCACCAGCACCAGCGGGCGACCGACACCCGCCGTGAAGTACTCGATGGCGATGCCTGGAGCTGGATGTGCGTGACCCATGGCTGCCAACGTATCCACCGTCAGGCGGCGAAGTGTTTCGCCGGCGAGTCGAACTGGTGAACCGCTTCCCGTTCGGCGAGGAGCACAGGAAGGATCATTGACCGCAGGCACGGAAAAACCCCAGCCGAACTGGGGTTTTCAGTAGCAGGAGCGGGGCTTGAACCCGCGACCTCACGATTATGACTGGGCACCCTCGCACCCTTTTCTTGCCTTGACTCTACTGGCAACGCGGGCGCATCGCTACGGGTTCCGACGGACCACAAACCGGACCTTTCGGGGAAAAGTGGACCAAAAGTGGACACGTCGCGAGCCCGCCCGCTGGACCCGCATTCACATCACGACCGTCGGGTCGTCTCGTAGGGGGTGCCACTTCCGCAGGGGTTCTCGTCGTCGGTTACATGGTTAGGGGGCATCGAAGGAGACCTGTTGCTTCCGCCGAGAAGCAAACAAGCGATCCCACGATGACCCACAACCAGTCTCCTTCGACGACCCTGATCTCAGAGGTCCTCGCCGAGCCGGAGCTTACGCATTCGGATGTGTTCCGCCGGATGCGGCGGGCCGGGCTGCAGGACCTGATCGACGCGGAAGCGAACCGGGCGCTGGGCAACGATACCGGCATCAGCCGGACCACCACGGAGACGCCGAGCAGGCGGTGGCCGACTGCCCTACCCGTCGACACAGCAAGAGTGCTGTGCGAGGACGCACCCCAACGGGGACGCCGCAGGCACCGTTGCGCGGACGAGAAAACCCGGTTCGCGCAGTCGAGCCGCTACACGGACTCTCACTGACGGAACGCTTCTATAGGTTCGATGCGAGTGGCTCTGACCGCCGGGTAGAGCCCCGCAAGGGAACCGATCGCGATGCCCATCAACGGCCCCACCGCGAGCGACCAGGGCTCAATAATTGCTGTCCACTGCTGGCTGACAGCAATGACCGTGACCGTGACCAATGCTAACGCGGTGCCGATCAGCCCGCCTAGGAGCCCGCGGGTCGCGGACTCGGTCAGAAACTGGGTGGCGATGTGCGTTGGCAGAGCACCCAGGGACCGCCGAAGTGCGATTTCGCGTGTCCGTGCAATCACTCCGAGCAGCGAGACGTTCGCGATACCGACCCCGCTGACGAGTACACAGATGCCGGCCAGCGCGAAGAACAGGGTCTGGGTCGAACCGTTGACCCGATCCTTCACGACAGTCGGTTTGGGTGGCGGGACGATCCGAACCGCCGTCAGATCACGGGGGTTCAACGCGAACGGCAACTGGTCTGCCACGACCTCGGACGCACCCGCGTCTGTTCCCACGATCATCGTTTCTCGCTGGCCAGGGGGCGCGAAATGCTCTCGGGCGAACTCCGCAGGAATCACCACGCTGGTGAGAGCTGCGCTTGAGCCCACGGTGTCCGAGATGATGCCGATGACGGTCACGCGAATGTCGTTGATGACGATGACCGGTTGGTCATCGACATCCACGATGCCAAGGGAGTTCGCGATCCTGTCCCCGACGACGGCCACGGGCTGGTCCGCATGAAACTGGTCGAAGGTTCTGCCGCTGGAGAGTTGTGCCCCCACCAGAGCAAGGTAGCCGGGCGTCGCGGCAATCAGTGTGGGTTGGGAAGGTGCACGGTCGATGGCGGGTGAGTTCGCCCCGATGATCACGTTCGGCACCGTCCACCAGCGCCCAGCTGCCGTAACCCCGTCGATGCGCTCGACAGCTTCGTCGGCAGCACCTTCGAACAGCGGACCGGAGCTGCCGGGCCCCCCGGCGGGCGTCACCGTGATCTGCGTCGCTTCCACGCTCAGGAACTCATCACTGATCTGTCCGTTCGCGCTTGCCGTGACGCCGAGTACTGCAACGAATGACGCAACGCCGATTGCGATGCCGACGATGGTCATGGTTGAACGAGACGATCGCTGAATCACTCCCGCCATTGCCTCGTTGAGCAATCGGCGACGCGACGGCCGGGCGTCAGTACTCACGGTCGTGCCGTCTCGGTGACATTGCCGTCCAACATGTGGAGCGTGCGATTCCCGTGACGCGCCACGTCCGCGTCATGCGTGATCATGACCACAGTCCGGCCAGCGGCATTCAGCTCGTCGAAGAGCGCCAGGATGGTAGCCGCTGTACCGCTGTCGAGGTTGCCGGTGGGTTCATCACAGAGTAGGACAGCAGGATCGGAGGCCAACGCCCGTGCAATTGCCACGCGCTGTTGTTGCCCGCCGGAAAGCTCCGTGGGCATGCGAGCAACCAACGCACCGAGACCGACGGCCTGCAGTGCCGTGAGTGCGCGTTCGCGGGATTCCCGCTCGGGCACCCCGCTATAGAGGTCAGCCAGCATCACGTTCTCCAGGCAGCTGCGCTGCTCCAGGAGGTGAAACGACTGAAACACGAATCCGAGCTGGTCTCCACGCACTCGAGCTCGCTGTGCCTCCGGTAGCGCGGTGACATCCTCACCCCGGATCAGGTATCGCCCGCTTGAAGGCTGATCGAGCAGACCGAGGATGTTCAGCAGGGTGGATTTCCCCGATCCTGACGGGCCGACAACGGTAACGAAGTCTCCTTCCTCGATGCGCAGCGAGCACGAAGTGAGGGCGTGCACTGCGGGCGGTCCCGGGTATAACCGGGACACGTCCTGCAGTTCGACGACAGCGGTCATTTGCCCCCCACGACGACAACGTCATCCACTGTGAGATCGCCGTCGAGCGATTGAACAAGCGCCTGCCCCGCGCCGGTGTCCCGGACGATCACCTCAACGTGCTTGGTGGATTCGTTGCGCTCGACGATCAGGTAGTTTCCACCCGACGCGTCCGAGTGGATTGCGGCCAAGGGCACGAGCAGTCCGCTTGCGGGGTTGTCGTCCAACGACACCGAAAGCTCTACGCGACCGTCGATAGAGCCCGGAGGGAGGTCGGCGTCCGGCTGAACCGTCACCGTGGCGCGACTGATGCCATCCTCACCTGTCGCTAGCCCGCCGACCGCCGTGATGGTCCCTTCTCTGGTCCCTCCGATGCTGGCGCCGGCGATCATTACGCGTTGACCAACGCGGAGGAGCTGTGATGTGGCATCGGTGACGGAGGCGGTGACTGTAGGCGCCGAGGTGGTCGCTCGAATCAACGGACTCGAGACCGTCGCACCCAGGGCGCTCTTGACGCTCAGAACGGTTCCGCCGAGCGCCGCCGCGAAGACGAGTTCCGTGCCACGGGCGACATTCCCCTCCGGTGGAGCGTAGCCAGCGGCTCTGTACAGGGCGCGCAGCGCGCTGGTCGTTCCAGCGCCCCACACTCCATCCGGGTCGGGCGCTCCCCATGGCGCCAGTGATTCCTGCAGGCGCGCCACGTCTTCCCCTCTATCTCCCGGCTGGAGATCGCGCAGGAGCGGGATCGCTCCCTGCAGGTAGATGACCGGTCGATCATTGACCTCAGCGAGGACGCCGCCGGCATTGAACTGTTGCCCGACAACGAGCGGGCTGCCGGTCACGACACCGGATGACCCCGCTGGGGTGAGTTCGATGACGTTGCCCAGCCCGACAGCTCCAGGCAGCAGCAATGGGTCCTCCAGCGTGCCTTCGATGACGGGTGTTGTCAGCAGGGATCGTGGCGGGGGCGCGGTGTCCGCGGCGACTTGGGCGGGCGAGCGAACGAAGAACCCCGCAGCGAAAGCGATTACTGCGGAGATGACCGCGGTGGTCAGCACGAGCGAAGCAACGCGGCCGGCGGCGGTTTGCGATGCTCCCCGACTCTTGGGGGGTCTGCGGCTATCCACCTATTCTCCGATCAGCGTGTTGATCTTCTCGAGGCGTTGCCGTTCTGCGTCCAGTGCGGACTGGAATAGTTCGGGTTGCTTGTCGATGGCTTGCTGTTGGTAGTCGCCGAGGACGAAGTAGAAGGTGTCCGGCCAGCGACTGGAGGCGGTGCAAGCGACGTCGGCGGTCGCAGCGGCGATCGTTTCGTCGTTGATGGCGCCGGCGTTCGCCTCCGGCGCTTCTTCGAAGCGTGCATAGTCGTATCCCTCGTCCTTCATGCACTCGGACCAGAGACCGGCGACGTTCTTCACCGCATCATGGTTGAACGTCAGCCCGTAAGTGTCTGACTCGATGTCACGCAAGTCCAGGAGCGGAATACCGATCTCGTCTTCAACCACGCCGTAGCAGCCTCCCTTCGGCGGCGCCTGGCCTGACTGATCACGAGGCACCAGCTCCGGGGACAACTCCACCTGTGCCCCGCCTTCTCCTACGCCGGCTGCCTGGTCAGGCCCGTACAGCGCTGCGGCGAGCTGTGCGGCCTGGGTCGCATCTTCGGGCGGGATCGGGAACAGATTGCCGGGACTGGAGAGGTAGATGCCGCTGCCGTTCACCCACTCTCCGCCGGGAGGTGCGGCATAACCGAACTGGCTGGCTTGATCAAGCGTCAGCGTTCCCAACCGACCGCCCCACTGGAATATCAACGGGCTGCCCGGCTCGGTGCTCACCTGCTGGATGTAGTCGCCCGCGAATGTCGCCGAAATGTCGTACTCGGACAGGCATCGCCCAAGGAGAGAGGCGGTTCCCACTTGCAGTTGTTGGCGTTCAGCGGAACTCGTCTCGTACGACTCGAACGGCAATGATCCCATCGACAGCGCGGACGAGAGTTCATTCGGCACCTCCGGGGTTCTCCAGTTCTCGGCGCTGGGAGAACTTGTGCACCCGGCAAGGGTCACCACGACAGTGAGCAGGGCGAGAGACGACGCGGTTGGTTTCATGATGGTGAACAATCTTGGAGAGGGTCAGCGAGAGACGAGGTGGGGCCGGCCGTCCGAGAAGACGGCTCGGCCGACCCCACGCGGTGGTCACACGCCGGAGAAGCCCGACCAGCCCCCACAGCCAACTTGCGTACCGTTGTTGATCGAGCAGGCCTGCACTCGGAACCTCCACGAGGGCAGGACCCACAGACCCTGGGACTCGGTCTGGCCGGCGCCCTTGATGTTGTCCAGCTGACTGTTCGTCGTGTTGCCCTCCAGGTTCCACTTGATGCGGGAGCCCCAACCGTCGTTGTAGTGATCGGTTGTCGACATGGTGTCCGTCGACGCGTTCCAGTAGGACGACGCGCGCAGCACCGAGCTGTACGTGTACGTCGCACTCGCGTCGGCGTTCGCTGCGACCGCCGGGCCCGCGATCAGCCCCACCGTGACCACGATCGCGCCGGCGATCGCGGTCATCCGCTTCTTCATCACCGGCGGCCGCGACTTGAATGTCAACTTCTTCATGACGGTCTTGCCTTTCGTTCGTTCGCTCGCACCGCTCCAACGCGGCTTCGTCTCCTTGTTTCCAGCGACGGCGCACCGGTTACGGCAGGCTCCGGTAGATGGACTCTTGCGGCGCTGAAGGGGCGGCCGCCGCAGCCGCCCGCCCGCCCGTGGATCTCAGCCCAGGTACTGCTGCGTGATGAGCTTGAGCAGGGCGACCGCCATCGCGAGACTTGGACGGTCGGCTCACTGCTCCGCCATGTCGGGACGCCGTCCGGCAGGGCGCGGGACTGCGGTCCCGCCTATCGGGGGAATGCCGTCGTCGACGAGGGAGGCGTATGCCATGTCGGCGAGCCTCGGTTCCGACGAGCGAGAAACGGTTCGAGCCGGCCGGTCGCCTTCGTCGTGACTCCTCATTCTCGTTGGCGAGCGAGTCGTGTCAGTTACGCCCGATGTCGGGTCAGCAGCCGAGCCGGGTGATGGTTGCGGTCGTGTTCTTGTATGTTCCGGCCGCGGTTGAGTCGACGACGGTGCCGCCATTGAAGGCGCCGACAGTGCCGGAAGAGCGGGCGTTGGCGAAGCTGCGCACAGGACTGCCCAACGGTGCGACGGAGTTCGTGCCGGTGCAGTTGGTGAACGAGATCCGCGCCCCGGACAGGGAGGTCCCGCTGTATGCGCAGAAGCTACCCGTACTGCATGATCCCACCGCGAACAGGGAAGCGCCCTCCGCGAGGGTAAGGATGATCTCGCCGTCGTTCCAGCTGATCTCACGGGACCCGGTCTGTGTGCCGCCCGGGTAGTCCTCGAGTACCTGGTCGATGCGGTCCTGCAGGGAATCGCTCGTGGCGTGTGCCGCTGTCGGAGCGGAGAAGGCCAGCGCGGCGAGGACGACCGTGACGAGAATCGGCCGGATCTTGTTCATCAAGTGGTTCCTTTGCTATTCCCAGGCGATGTACTCGATGACCGCCGGAGCCTGGATATCCGTGCGCGAGGAGCCCGTGTAGGTCACTTCGTAGGAGAGAATGCCCCCGGTCGGGCTGAGCACGAGCGTGTCGCGGTACTCACCTGGAGAACGAGACTCAGTGCTGAACGCCACCCCGTCACGTCCGAGCCGGTCGGTGACGGTCCCGTCGACGTCGACGTCCGGGAGGGTGGCCAGGAATTCGATCAGGGCAGCCCGCTGCTCGTTGGACAGATTCTGCTCGGAGAGCAGCAATCGGACCGCTGAGAAATACTCGCCGCTGGTTCGGGCGGGGACCGTGCCGCTCTCATCGAAGAAGCCCGCCATGTCGGCCACCTCGGTGGGCGCGGGCCCGAAGATCCTGACGGCGTCACCGTGTGATTGCACATCGGACCACAGCACGGTTCCAGGTGTCGGGGTGGGTTCCGCAACAGGCTGACCTGACGCGTCGTACGGCACTCCCGCCCGCACCGTCACCTTGACCCCTCCGTCAGGAAGGTGCTCGATCTCGTGCTCCTCCGGCACGATGAACTGCGGTGGTGTCGCGGCTTCCGGATCGAACGACAGCGCCCACGTTTGGAACCGGATCGGCCCGCCCTCTTCCGGTTCGGGCTCGCGTGCCGCGTCGCTGATTCTCATCAAGTTCTCTTTCGAAGTCCCGTCGACCGGTTCCGGGGTGAGGAGCCTGGGTGTCGCGGCCACCGCGGGCGATGGCTGCAGCAGCGCGATCGAACCGAGCGCCCCGAACACCATGACCAGCAGTACTGAGGCGGCGACGAGCCAGATCGGCCGCCCACGCCACGCGGATATGCGACGGGAGCCGCTCATGTCGTCAGCATCGGGCTCGGCCATGATGCGCTTCAGCAGGGTCTCGTACCGAGGCTCTAGGGCGTCCCCTCGTCTCGCGGTTTGCGGCCGGGCAGCGCGTAGTCGACTGGTGAGTTCATCGTCGTTCACGGCACACCCCTCTCGTCGCCGACCGGCTCACGTGTCTCCAGGAGCGATTTCAGTCGTTCTCGAGCTCGCAGCAGCCGCACCTTCACTGCGCCGACACTGCAGCCGAGGACCTCCGCCATCTCCTCGCGAGTCAGTTCCTCCCAATACGCCATCCAAATCAGTTCGCGATCCTCCGGACGCAGCCTCGATACAATCTGCCGCAGCATGATCGCCTCATCGTCCACAGCAAGCACTGTTGACTCGGTCGCTTCTGCGGCAAGGCGCTGGTAGCGCCTTGCAGTCCTCGCGCGTCGCCGGTATTCGTTGCCGACGACGTTTCGCAGTGTCGCGTACAACCACCGCAGCGTGAACACCAACTCGTGCTCACCTCGGTGACGCCACGCTGCGGAGAATACCTCGGCGGTTACATCCTCGGCATCGCCGAGATCGTTGAGGCGATTGAACGCCGCTGTCAAGATCAGCGAGTGGTACGCACGAAACAGGTCATCGAAGGCACGCACCACGCTGGTACCAAGTACACGCGAAGCGCTCGAATTCGCACGGTCGAGACCCACGTAGCCTATGTTTCCGGCTCGGACCGATCGGTTACAAAACTCTCTGCCGACAATCGCACGGTCCGCAGCATCCGCCTTCGCCGAACCGTGGCGCTCATGGCAAGCCTCCCTATCGCACTCACCAGGCCGTCCACGCGTCCCGGCTCCGCACGTGCTGAGGGCTTCGCGTGCCCTCCGAGTTCACGGACGTCGTCCTTCCTGACGGGGTCGCTTCTCCCCCGTGGGAGCGGGTCCAGGCGGGGCGCTTCTTTGGATGCCTCTCTCGGCAGTCCAGTGCGGGTGGATAGAGGCGGCTCCAGAAACGACCGTTTTCGCAACAACACGGATGCTGCCCCGCCGATGGGGCCGACGACTTGGGGATTGTGTAACGAAACCCAGTGCCGAAATCTATGCTCCGGAAAGTCGGACCGTCCACGAGATTCGATACATTCGACGGATGGGCCACCTTCTCGGCTACGCGCGCGTGTCGACGACCGACCAGGACGCGTCGCTGCAGGTCGACGCACTGAAGGCAGCAGGGTGCTATCGAGTCTTCGTCGACACCGTCTCCGGGTCGATCCAGAAGCGCCCCGAACTCGACCGGCTGCTCGACCAGGTCCGCCCGGGCGACACCATCGTCGTATGGCGGCTCGACCGACTCGGCCGATCGATCCGCCACCTCATCGACCAACTCAACGATCTCGACGCTCGCGAAATCGGGTTCCGATCGCTGCAAGAGACCATCGACACCACCACGCCCGGCGGTCGGCTTGTCTTCCATGTGTTCGCTGCGCTCGCGGAGTTCGAACGCGATCTCATCAGAGAACGTACCAACGCGGGTCTTGCCGCAGCCCGGGCGCGCGGGCGCACCGGTGGCCGCCCCTCAAGCCTCAGCGCTGATCAAGTCCGCTCTGCGAAGCGACTCTACGAACAACGGGAGATGACTGTCGCCCAGATCGGCGCTGTCCTCGGAGTCAGCAGGACGACCGTCTACCGCGCACTCCAACGATCCCCAGAGACCGATTCGACCAACCCCAACCCACGCCGCCCATCTGCGCCCGACCGTTGACCCTGGGAGTTCCTCGCGTCGAGGCACCCCCTGCACCGAACGGGTCGACACTGGCCGGCAGGGTCTGTGCTGACCGGGCGCTCCCTCCGGTTCCGCGTCACACCGATCTGAGTCCCCCACCGAGCGGGACCGTGGGAGGGCTCCGAACTCCCCGCTTCCCGCGCCTCATTCCCGAATTGGAGAGCGATCGCCGCGCCACCTCCGACATAGACATCAGCCTCGGCGCGGACGCAGGCGAGCTCCGCGCCCACCTCTTCGAGCAGCAACAGGATCTCGTCAGCACGGACCTTGCGCCCGGGCCCCGCCGCCCCTCCACCGCGGACACGTCCCGTCGCTGACAACGCGGCCGCCCACGTGGGCGACTCAGGCTCCGCGACCGGGGCCGACTGAATCGCTCCCGAAGTGGTAGCGCGCGTCCAACATCTCCGCTGTCACATCGGGCACCTCGTCGTTCGGCTTGATGTAGTGCGCGATCGTCGTGCGCACGTCTGCGTGTCCAAGCAGTAGCTGGGCGAGTTTCGGATCGGCAGCGTTGGCGATGGTCGTCGCCGCCGCCTTGCGCAGTAGGCGCGCGGTGAGGTGTTCAGGCACGATGCCGACCTCGATCAGCTCCTCTGCATACGTCGCCCGGAATGCTCGCAGGAGACGATTGATGTTGTTCGTCTGACGTGGCGTGCCCCTCCGGGTCGGGAAGAGGAGCCCGTCGGGGTTGTCCACGTACGACGCCAGCCGACGCCTCAGCACCTCTGCAGTGAAGGACGGCACGGTGATCGTTCGCTTCTGCCGCTCTCGCTTCAGCGTGTCCTTGCGGACGGTCCCGAACTTCTTGGTGGTCGACACCGTCCCGACCACTTTGATCTTCATCCGCCCCTCCACGAAGATCACGTCCTCCCGCCGCAGCGCGAGCGCCTCGCCGGGACGAATCGACGTCCCCAGCATCAGAAGGATGACGTCTTCCACCAGCTGGACGTCCGGAACACCCCCACCCACGCGATCGGGACC
>NZ_JAEUAX010000011.1 GCF_019511645.1 Microbacterium ureisolvens
GTGGAGGAGGCGGGGGAGGATTCGGGGGGCGCTGACGCGCG
Source organism: Microbacterium ureisolvens (assembly GCF_019511645.1). Classification (GTDB taxonomy): domain Bacteria; phylum Actinomycetota; class Actinomycetes; order Actinomycetales; family Microbacteriaceae; genus Microbacterium; species Microbacterium ureisolvens_A. The sequence goes on from NZ_JAEUAX010000011.1 coordinate 42, forward strand.
CCGGGACGTCGGTCGCGGCGCAAGCTGGGCCCGGCCGGTGCGGGCACCGTCACCGACTACGCTCGATCCGTGGCCAAGCTCTACTTCCGCTACGGGGCGATGAACTCCGGCAAGTCGACGTCGCTGCTGCAGGCCGCGTACAACTACGAGGAGCGCGGGCAGCACGTGCTTCTCGCGAAGCCCGCCATCGACACCAAGGGCGCCGACCAGATCGACAGCCGGCTCGGTGTGAAGCGCACCGTCGATTTCCTCGTGCGCCCCGAGGACGACATCCGCGCACTGTTCGCGCAGCACCGCGCCCGAGTGAAGGCCGAGGCGGCCGACACGCTCGTGCCCGAGTCCGATGAGCATGAGGTCGACATCGCGTGTCTGCTCATCGACGAGGCCCAGTTCCTCACCCGCGCGCAGGTCGACGACCTGCTGCGCATCGTCGTGTTCGACGGCGTGCCGGTGCTGGCGTACGGCATCCGCACCGACTTCCAGACGCAGGCGTTCCCGGGCTCCGCGCGACTGCTGGAGCTCGCTCACAGCCTCGAAGAGCTGAAGACCATCTGCCGGTGCGGGCGCAAGGCGCTCTTCAACGCCCGTCTCGTCGGCGGTCGTTTCGTGTTCGACGGCGATCAGGTCGCGATCGACGAGCTGACCGCCGATCGCGTCACCTACGAGTCGCTGTGCGCCGAGGACTACCTGCGCGCGTCGGGTGGCCGTCTGGAGTGACGGCCGGCCAGTGGCGACGGGCCGCGTGCGGCGGCCTGGCGTCAGGCCGTCTCGGGTGCGCGCCCGCGTCGTCGGGGGAGCGGGATCAGCATCGACGTCGTGCGCTGGTACTCCCGGTAGGCCGGGTACTTCGAGGCCGAGATCGACTCGGTGAACACCGTCGAACCGATGAAGAGGATCGTCAGCAGCGCCGCACCGGCGATCGTCCAGTTGAGCCAGCTGCCACCGTCGGCGACCAGCGCCGTCGCCCCGAGCGCGTAGAAGGCCCACCACTGCGCCTGCTCGAAGAAGAAGTTGGGATGCCGGCTGTAGGCGAAGAGTCCCGTGGTGACGAAGCCGGGTTCGAGTGTGCCGCCGGAGGCCCTCTTCGCCTGGTGGAACGCCCATTGCTGTTGATCCGCCACGGTCTCGCCGACCAGGAACGCGGCGAACAGCGCCGCGAACGCGGCATCCCATCCGGTGAACGGCACGGGATGCTGCCACGCGATGTAGGCCGGAAGCGAGATGAGCACCAGCAGCGCGCTCTGGAAGAGCACGATGAAGAAGATGTTGAACAGCTGGAACTGCCACCGCGTCATGCGGCCGCGCAGGATCGCCCAGCGGTAATCCTCCATCCCGGTGTAGCCGCCCCTGCGCGCGAAGTTGAAGGTGAGCCGTGCGCCCCAGGCTGTGACGAGGAGCGCCATCACGACCAGTCGCGTCGCATCGACCCCGGCGATCAGCGCGGCGGCGGCGAAGATCCACACGTAGACCACGGGCACGATGGACCACAGCCGGTCGATCCACGACGTCTCGTTCGTGACGAGCGAGGTGATCCAGCAGAACGCGGCGGCGATGCCGGCGACGATGAGGACGAGCGCGAGGGGGTCCATGGGGTCAGCGTAGTGCTCCGCGCGGACACGCGGCGTCATGCGGGTTGTCTGTGGTCCGACCACACGCTATCGTGGTCAGACCACACCACGCCCTTCAACGACGGAGGGCTCCGGGTCCGACATCGACGAGGAGATCCGTGGCAGGCACCCCGACTCCGCCCCCGCTCGCGCCCGCACGAGCGTGGCGCGTCGTGCTCGAGAAGATCGAGACCGACCTGCTCGACGGCACCCTCAAGCCCGGCGACCGGCTCGCGCCCGAGCGGGAGCTCGCGGCCACCCTCGGCGTGGGACGCTCCAGCGTCCGCGAGGCGCTGCGCGTGCTCGAGGTGATGGGGCTCATCCGCACGGGCACCGGATCCGGTCCGACCTCCGGCGCCATCATCATCGCGACGCCCGAGGGCGGCATGTCGGCGCTGCTGCGGCTGCAGGTCGCCGCACAGGGCTTCCCGTTCGACGACGTCGTCGCCACGCGGCTCGTGCTGGAGACCGCCGTCGTAGACGCACTCGCGGCAGACCCGGCGCGATCGACAGCCCAGGCGCGGCGGGTGGTCGACGCCATGGACGCCGACGACCTCACCGCCCCCGAATTCCTCGCCCTCGACGCTCAGCTGCACCTCGCCCTCGCCGAGGCGTCGGGCAACGTCGTCATCGCGGCGATGATGGCGGGCCTGCGCACGGCCATCGAGTCCTACGTCCAGGCGGGCGCGGCGGGCATCGCGCAATGGGATGCTGCGGCCGACCGCCTGCGCCGCGAGCACCACGCGATCCTCGACGCCGTCGACGCGGGCGATCCGACGCTCGCCCGCACCCTCGTCCACGACCACATCGTCGGCTACTACGCAGCGGCGGGTCTCGCCCGCTCGTCCGCCGCCCGCACGCAGATCTGACCCATCGGAGAGGTACTCATGGTCACCCGCCAGTTCCCCAACCCCAAGGAGCTTCTCGAACTCATGCAGTTCAAGAAGCCCGAGCTCGACGGCCGCAAGCGCCGGCTCGAGGCCGCGCTGACGATCTACGACCTCCGCGACATCGCGAAGCGCCGGACACCCAAGGCCGCCTTCGACTACACCGACGGCGCCGCTGAGGGCGAGCTGTCACTGTCGCGCGCCCGCCAGGCGTTCGAAGACATCGAGTTCCACCCCGACGTGCTGCGCCCCGCCGAGAACGTCGACATGTCGACCCAGATCCTGGGCGGCCCGTCTGCGATGCCGTTCGGCATCGCGCCGACCGGCTTCACCCGCCTGATGCAGACCGAGGGCGAGGTGGCCGGCGCCGGCGCGGCCGGTGCCGCCGGCATCCCCTTCACGCTCTCCACGCTCGGCACGACATCGATCGAGGGTGTCAAGGCGGCAAACCCGAACGGGCGCAACTGGTTCCAGCTGTATGTCATGCGCGACCGCGAGATCTCGTACGGCCTGGCCCGCCGCGCCGCCGAGGCCGGCTTCGACACCCTGCAGTTCACGGTCGACACACCGGTCGCGGGCGCCCGCCTGCGCGACAAGCGCAACGGCTTCTCGATCCCGCCGCAGCTCACGCTCGGCACCATCGTCAACGCGATCCCGCGGCCGTGGTGGTGGTACGACTTCCTCACCACCCCCAAGCTGGAGTTCGCGTCGCTCTCGACGACGGGCGGCACGGTCGGCGAGCTGCTCAACTCGGCGATGGACCCGACGATCAGCTACGACGACCTCGCGATCATCCGCGAGATCTGGCCGGGCAAGATCGTGATCAAGGGCGTGCAGAACGTCGCCGACTCGAAGCGCCTGATCGACGCGGGCGTCGACGGCATCATCCTGTCCAACCACGGCGGCCGTCAGCTCGATCGCGCTCCGATCCCGTTCCGGCTGCTGCCCGAGGTCGTGCGCGAAGTGGGGAAGGACGCCACGGTCATGGTCGACACCGGCATCATGAACGGTGCCGACATCGTGGCCTCGATCGCGCTCGGCGCCAAGTTCACGCTCATCGGCCGGGCGTACCTGTACGGCCTCATGGCCGGCGGACGCCAGGGCGTGGATCGCACGATCGCGATCCTGCGCAGTGAGATCGAGCGCACGATGAAGCTCCTGGGCGTCTCGTCCATCGCCGAGCTCGAGCCGCGCCACGTCACGCAGCTGCAGCGCCTGGTTCCGGTCACGGTGTCGGCGCCCGCCGCAGAGGCGGCCGCGTCGGCGGCTCGCCCGCGCGCTGCTCGCGCCACGACGGCGTCGAACGCTGCGAAGACGGATGCTGCGGCATCCCGTGCCGCGAAGGCTCCGGCTGCGAAGAGCGCGGCTCCGCGCGCCAAGGCCTGACCGCCGAGCTGCTCACCTGTCACGGCGTGCTGCATAACGCGGCAGATCGTGACAGGTGAGCACTCCGGTCGGCCGGAACGCCGAGGCTCCCCTGTCGCGAAGCGCCGCGACGGGCGACAGGCCGCGTCAGACGCGCACGGGAAGCGTGGGGATGAGCTGCTCGAGGTAGGCGACGGTGTCTTCCCAGCCGTCGACGGCCTGGCACCGCACGCCCATCGCGAGGACGGGGTAATCGTTGCCGTCGGGGTCGAGCCGGTCGCCGACGAAGAGCATGTCGTCGAGCGAGATGCCGGTCTGCTCGGCGAGCTGACGCATGCCGTAGGCCTTGTCGATGCCCCGCTCGGTGATGTCGACCGAGGTCGAGCCGCCGGAGCGCACCTCGAGATCGGGCAGCAGTGCGGCGACGGCCGCGCGCAGGCTGTTCTTCTTCTCGCCGGTGGGGTCCCAGGCGGTCTTGGCCGGGACGGGAGCCTTCTGGCCGAGCGCCGAGAAGGTGATCTGCGAACCGCGGTCCTCGAGGATGTCGCCCCACGTCTCGGACTCCCAGAGACCGAGGCGTCGTGCTTCGCCCTCGACGGCAGCGAGGGCACGGGCCTTCTGGTCGTCCGTGAGCGAGCGCTTGTAGACGGTGACGACCTCGTCCGCGGCGAGCCGGTAGTACTGGGTGCCGCATGTGGGAAGCAGGTGCAGACGCGCGAGGGCATCGGCGGAGGCGTCGGGAAGGCGATCGACGACCTGCGTGGTGAACTGCTGGAGCTGGCCACCGGAGATGATCGCCACCTCGACGCGCTCCGCCAGGGCGATCAGCAGTTCGCCCATGCGGGAGTCGATCTGGCTCTTCGAGGGCGCGAGCGTGTCGTCGAGATCGAACGCGACGAGAAGGGGCGGGGTGGTGCGGTCGACCATGGTGTCCGTCCTTTCATGCGAAAGGCTCCGCCTTGCGGCGGAGCCTCTCTGCTGTCGGGGTGACAGGATTTGAACCTGCGGCCTCTTCGTCCCGAACGAAGCGCGCTACCAAGCTGCGCCACACCCCGTTTTGCAACCCTCCGAGTCTAACCGATCCGAGAGGGTGCTCCTGACCACGGACGTCTCGAGCTGATGATCGCGATGCCCACACTGAGCAGTCCGATCGCGATCGCGGCCGGCGCGCGCAGGGTGGCAGCATCCGTTCCCGTCGCCGCCAGCTCCGCAGGGTGTGGCTCTGCGCGAGCCGTGGGCGCTTCGGCGGCAGGGGTGGGCGTCGGGGTAGGTGCCGGTGGGGGCGGGGCGATCACGACGACCTGCGAAGGCTCGCCGAATCGTTCGGTCCAGGCGAAGCCGGCGCCGGTGTGGACGGCGACGGAGGGGAGCTGGTCGGCGCCCCGCACGCTCCAGACCGCGGTGTAGTACCCCGGGCTCGTCATCTCCCACGTCGAGGTGACGGTGTACGGCGCGGTCGGACCCGTGGCGGGGTCGGTGGTGAGTCGGAGTGTGCCGACGATGGCGTCGTCGCCCGGCACAGCCGCACCGGGGACGGGCTCGGCGTCCGTGCGGTAGACCACGGCGCTCGCGGTGACAGGCAGATAGGAGCCGTCGTCAGCGCGTGGCCACGAGCCGTCGGCGGCGATGAAGGTGACCTGGTCGACGTATGGACCGCCAGGTGCCTCTTGCGCCGCGACCTGCGTCGAGATGGCGGGGGAGAACGGGGGGATGCGCGGGGCGGCGTCGGCGCCCGCCACGTCGAACTGGACGCGCCCAGCCGGGCCGGCGGTCTCCTGGCCGCCGGGTGTTGTGAAGTGCCGAACGGCGGAGGCGAGACCGGCATCGAAACGGCCGGTTCCGCTCACTGTGTAGGGGCGGCCCGCGGCAGGCGGCTCCGTGCGGATGGCATACGTCGAGCCGGCCGCCGCGTTCTCGAGCGTCGGTGCACCGGAATCCGCGAACACGGCGTTCGTGAGGGTGATGGTGCCGGTCGCCGCACTGGTCGCGTCGACCCGCACGGTTCCGGAGCGGTGGTCCGCAGCATCCGTGGTGAACACCAGGCTTCCCTCGGCTGTCGCAGGACCTGACGCCGCGCGGTTTGCTTCGTCGTAGTACGCGACCGCTCGCTCCTGGACGGCGCGGTCATGCTGCGGCGAGAGCGCGGACATCGTCCAGTGGATCGCCCCCGCGAGCGAGTCGCCGGGGTAGCCGAAGGCATGCAGGGTCTCCTCGCGGTTCGCGATCGCCTTCACGGCCCACGCGACCGCGGCTGCCTGAACGGGGTCGTCCGTCTGACCGTACGTCGTCACGAGGAGGTTGATCCCGGCGAGCTGCTGGGCTGAGAGGCCGGCGGCCGATCCGCTGATCCCGTGGTCGACGGTCTGCCCCGTCGGGGCGGGTGCTCCCGGAGTGATGCAGTACGTGTGGACGCCGTTCACGAGCATGGAGCCGTGCCAGCCGTATGCGGAGATCGGCGCCCAGGTGCCGAAGCCGGTGCCGCGGTCGGCGGCATCCGCGCGGGACGGGGAACTGAGGTTCATTGCGACGATGATCACGAAGACGGCGACGAGGAGCAGGTGCGCGGTCGGTCGCATGACGCGTCTGCGAGTCACGGGCCGGATCCGATCGGGCGAGGAGTCTGCCACGGGCACGCTCATTGTGCGTCCTTGACGAGAGGGATGAACGGGGCGTGCCGGCCGAAGCGAGGTCGAGGCGTATCGCCGCGATCGGCGTCTTCGGCGGAGGGCGAACCGAAGGGCGCGCAGGCGACGGCGATGACGAGGGCGATCAGAAGCGCGAGCAGTCGCAGGCGTACGGGCAGACCCATGCCGTGCACGGCCGTCGTGGCGACGAGTGTGTTCCGGAACGCGCCATCTGCGGGTCGGTGGGTACGGGAAGCAGCCATGCATCGAGCATCGACGCCATGCGCCCGCGGGTGCGGTCGTGCGGCCGGAACTGGGGACGACCGATCGGCGAAGGCGATTGGGGAGGAACCTCGCGGCCGGCTCGACCTACGCTCGCGGGATGAGAGTCAGGAGCGAGGCCTCGGGGCGGCAGGCGAAGCGCACTGGCGCGTAGATCGAGTGGCCGATTCCCGCGCTCACGTTCAGCGGCACGGAATGACCGTCGTGCTTCCAGGCGCTCAGCCCGCGCGCCTGACGCAGCGGGATGTCGCAGTTGGCGACCAGCGCGCCGAAGCCCGGGACACGTACCTGGCCGCCGTGGGTGTGGCCGCCGAAGATCGCGTCGGCACCGAGGTCGACGAAGTCGTCGAGCACGCGGCGATACGGCGCGTGGGTCACGCCGATCGACAGGTCGGCCGGCTCCTCGGCGCGCAGCGCCGCCAGCGGCTCGGGCAGAGCCTCGAGGTCGTCCCAGTGGCGGTGGGCGTCGCTCACGCCGAACGCGGCGATGCGCAGGCCCGCAGCATCCAACGATCCGACCTTGTTGTTGAGGTCGAGCCAGCCGAGCTCGCCGGCCAGGTAGTCGTCGAGCGCCTGGGTGTCGAGAGGTTCCGCGGTGTGCTTCACCTTCGACGGACCGGTGAAGTACCGGAACGGGTTGCGAGGCGACGGCGCCGCGTGGTCGTTGGAACCGTGCACGAAGACGCCGGGAACGCCGCGGAGAGGCTCGAACGCTCGGCGGAGTCCCTCAAGGCCGTCGAAGTGGCCCATGTTGTCGCCGGTGTTGACGACCAGGTCGGGCTGGAGCTCGGCGAGCGCCGCGATCCAGTCCTGCTTGCGGTGCTGCCAGGGCGCCATGTGCGCGTCCGAGAGGTGGAGGACGCGGATCGGCGCTGCGCCGGCGGGAAGCACGGGAAGCTCATGGAAGCGGACCGTGAAGAGGTAGCGCTCGATGCCGATGCCCCAGATCGCGGCGCCCGCGCCGACCGCCCCCACCGTGCCGAGCACGGTGAGGGCGGTGCGAGTCATGGTCGAGGGCACTAGCCGTTGCCGTTGTCGTCGCCGCCACCGGGTCCGCGGCCGCCCCCGGCGCCGCAGATCACGGCGGAGTAATCGACGGTGATCGAGGTGTTCCGGTTCACCACGGAGCCGGCCGCTGGATTGGTCGCGCCGGCCTTGGTCTGTGTGCCGAGGCTGGCATCGACCGTGCAGGTGCCATCGCCGACGTTGCCGAAGCCCGCGCTGCGCAGCGCTTTCTTGGCGTCCTCGAGCGAGCTGCCCGCGACGCTGGGAACTGCGACGCCCTGCACGTTGCTGGGGCTGATCGTCACCGTCGTCCCGCCGGCGACCTTACCCGCACCGGGGTTCTGCGCCGCGACGACTCCTTCCGGCAGGTCGGAATCGACAGGGGCGCCGACCTCGACGCTGAAGCCCGCGTCGGAGAGGATTTGCGACGCCTCATCGATCGACTTGCCGACGACGTTCGGCAGGTCGGTGAGGATCTGCTTCGTAAGGTTGGCGTCGGGACTGGCGAACGCATCACCGCCATACGCGGCGTTCGCCGCGCCCTGAACGGCCCTTGTGATCCGATAGCGGATATCGGACAGCTTGTTGCCGTTGTGCCACGTCTTGAAGATGTCGCCGCCGCCGTCGACGTTGCCCGCCCAGGTTGCGGTCGCGACCTTGGTGCTCGACTCGACGAGCCAAGATTGGATCGACTCGTGCGTTCCGGTCTTACCGATGAGCGGCGTGCCGTCGTTCGGGTTTCCACTCTGACCGGTTCCGCCGCCGCGCATCACGCCCTGCAACGCGTAGGCCGCGGTGGCGGCCACATTCGGCTCGATCACCTGGGTGCACGTACGCGCAGGCTTCGGCAGCTCATTCCCATCCGAGTCGGTGATGCGATCGATGGCCTGAGGCTGGCAGTAGACACCGTTGTTGGCGACGGTGGCGTAGGCCTCCGCGATGGCGATCGGCGACACCTCGCTGACGCCGATGATCGAGGTCAGGGTATCCATCGTGACTTCGCCGCCCTTGGGGTTGAGGACGCCCATCCTGGTGGCGACGTTCTTGATGTCGCAGAGATCGAGCTTCTCGGCCATCGCGAAGTATCCGGTGTTCAGCGATGAGGCGGTGAACTGCATCGGTGTGCCAACACGTCCGGGCGCCTTGCCGAAGTTGTTCACGATCGTGTTGCCTTCGTTGTACCAATCGCCCTTACCGCAGGAGTTGGTCATCTTCTTGAAGACGCGGACCGTCCCGTTGAGCGTCTCGTTGACCGAATGGCCCTTCTCCAACCAGTCGATGAGGGTGAAGAGCTTGAACGTCGACCCCGCGTTGAAGCCGCCCGAGTTGCCGAACTGCGAGTCGCCCGCGAAGACGAGTGACGAGTAGTTCCAGTCGTCCTTGACCGCTGCGTCCTCGCTGAACTGCGTGTTCTGCGCGATCGACAGAATGCGCCCTGTGGCCGCCTCGATGCTCACCGTGGTGGACCCGAAACGACCGCCCGCAGGCCAGTCCTTGGTTCCAGGCATCGCGGGGTTGGCCGGCGCATTCGCCGCCATCGCTTCCTGCGCGGTCGCCTGGATGCGTGGGTCGAGAGTGGTGTACACGTTCAGCCCGCCGCGCTGCAGCAGTGCGCGACGCTCGTCGTCGGTCTCGCCGAAGGCGGGATCCTTGAGGATGACGTCCTTGACGTACTGGCAGAAGTACTCCGCACCCGCGGCGTTTACACACCCGGTCTCCGCGCGCACGACGTTCGGCGTGATCGGCCAGACGGCAGCCTCGACATACTGCTCGTGGGTGATCTTGCCGTCATCGAGCATGCGGCTCAGCACATACAGCTGGCGCACCTTGGTCGAGGTGTACCCGTCCGCCGCGGCGAGCTTCTGCTCTTCGGTGATCTCGCCCGACTTGACGAGGTTGTCGAGGGCGACGAGGTTCGCTCCTTCGTCGATGACGCCGTCCGGAGCCTTGTTGAACGTGGTGCCGTCGGAACTCACAATCGATCCCTCGGGCTTGTCGATCCGGTAGTTGTTCGGGTTCTGCACCATGCCCGCGAGGGTCGCCGCCTGAGCCACCGTCAGGTTGGCTGCCGTCGTGCCGAAGTACTGGCGTGCGGCTGATTCGATGCCGTAAGTGACCCCGCCCCAGTTGGCGATGTTCATGTAACCGAGCAGAATGTCGTTCTTCGAGTACTTCTGCTCGAGGGCGATGGCGTATCGCATCTCCTGCAGCTTGCGGGCGTAGCCCTCGGAACCCTCGGCCGTTGTGGCGTCAGTCCAGCAGTTGAGCAGGACCTGCGCGCGGGGGATGATCTTCGGATTGCCGTTCTCGTCGAGGACGGCCTCGCCCTTGTCGTCGACCTCGGGGGTGTCGGTTGCGTCCTGCTCACACTTCTGGATCAGGACGTTCTTGACGTACTGCTGGCTCACCGACGAACCACCCTGGGTCTCGCTGGAACCCCCGGCATTCGACAGCAGCGCGCGTGTCGTGCCGATGAGGTCGATACCTCCGTGCTGGTAGTAGCGCGGATCCTCACTGGAGAGGAGCGCGTCGTACATCACCGGATTGATCTGATCGAAGTTGACCGGCGTGCGGTCCTGCTCGAGGAACTTCGTCAACAGGACAGTCTCACCCGTTTCCGGATTCGTCGCGTAGAAGTTGCTCGGGAGCATGAGCTTGTCGATCTCGAGCGAGCTCGGGAGGTTGTCGAACATCGTGATCGCGCGCTCTGCCGCGGTGCTCGTGATCGCGACCGCGGGGGTGACGGTCGCCGCAATGAGGACACCGGCTGCGGCACTGAGGCCGACGAGCCCGGCGAGTCCGCCGAGCACACCGGTGGCCGTGCGTTTGGTATCAGGCATAGGCTTGATCGTAGGGGAACTACCTGGGCGAAACCCCGACGCACCCGCGCGCGCGAGGCTGATTCCCAGCCGCGTCAGCCCATTCCACCGCAGACTCTAGGAGCCGCGATGATGACGTGGGAGTACCTCACCACGCCCCTTCTGATCCACAACACCGCAGCGATCCTCAACAACTGGGGCAAGCAGGGCTGGGAGCTCGTGCAGGTGGTGCAGGGCCCCGAGGGCGGCCTGGTCGCCTACTTCAAGCGCCCATCCGGCGGCGGTGAGCAGAACGCCGGACTGGATGCTGCGGCCCAGGCCGCCAAGCAGTTCGAGGAGGCGTGAGCATGAGCGTGAGCGCCCGCCTCGCCGAACTCGGCATCGAGCTTCCCGGCGTCGTGCCGCCCGTCGCCGCGTACGTGCCTGCGAAAGCGCACGGCGACCTCGTCTACACCGCCGGGCAGCTGCCGATGGTCTCCGGCGCACTGCCGGCGACCGGCAAGGTCGGCGAGGGCGACGGACTGGTTTCCGCGTCCGACGCGAAGGGCTACGCGCGCCAGAGCGCCCTCAACGCCATCGCCGCCGCGGCGGCCGCCGTCGGCGGGGTGGACCGCCTCACCGGCGTCCTCAAGGTCACCGGGTTCGTCGCATCAGTCCCCGAGTTCACCGGTCAGCCCGGCGTCATCAACGGCGCCAGCGAGCTGCTCGGCCAGGTCTTCGGCGACGCGGGCACCCACGCGCGCTCGGCGGTGGGCGTGCCCGTGCTGCCGCTGGACGCCCCCGTCGAGGTCGAGGTCGTCTTCTCGTTCGCCTGAGCGGCGACAGGAACCACAGACAGCGAAGAGCGGATGCTGCAGCCACGGGCTGCAGCATCCGCTCTTGTCATTCGCTACTTGACCTGCGCGGAGATCACCGACATGACGGCGGTGTCTGCGAGCGTGGTGGTGTCGCCGACCTCGCGTCCCTCGGCGACGTCGCGGAGCAGGCGGCGCATGATCTTGCCGGAGCGGGTCTTCGGCAGCTCGCCCACGATGTAGACGTCGCGGGGGCGCGCGATCGGGCCGATCTGCTCGCCGACCCACAGGCGCAGGTTCTGCGCGAGGCCGTCGGGGGAGTGGGCCGACAGGTACGACTGCTTGATGATCACGAATGCGACCACGGCCTGGCCGGTGGTCTCGTCGGAAGCGCCCACGACCGCCGCCTCGGCGACAGCCTCGTTGCCGACCAGCGCCGACTCGATCTCGGTGGTCGACAGGCGGTGGCCGGACACGTTCATGACGTCGTCGACGCGGCCGAGCAGCCACACGTCGCCGTCGTCGTCGAGGCGGGCGCCGTCGCCGGCGAAGTAATAGCCCTGCTTCTGGAACTTCTCCCAATAGGTCTCGACGAAGCGCTCCGGGTCGCCCCAGATTCCGCGCAGCATCGACGGCCACGGCTCGGTGATGACGAGGAGCCCGCCGTTGCCGTTGCCGACGTGCGTGCCGTCCTCGTCGACGACGTCGATCGAGATGCCAGGAAGAGGCACCTGTGCCGAGCCGGGCTTCGTCTCGGTGACTCCGGGAAGGGCCGACACCATGATCGAACCGGTCTCGGTCTGCCACCAGGTGTCGACGATCGGCGCGGTCTTGCCGCCGATGATCTTGCGGTACCACATCCACGCCTCGGGGTTGATCGGCTCGCCCACCGAGCCGAGCAGGCGCAGTGACGACAGATCGAACTGCTTCGGGATGGCGCGGCCGAGCTTCATGAACGAGCGGATGGCGGTCGGCGCGGTGTAGAGGACGGTGACGCCGTACTTCTGCACGATCTCCCACCAGCGACCCGGGTGCGGGGTGTCGGGCGTGCCCTCGTAGAGCACCTGCGTCGCGCCGTTCGCGAGCGGGCCGTACGTGACGTAGCTGTGCCCGGTGATCCAGCCGATGTCGGCGGTGCACCAGTACACGTCGGTCTCGGGGTGCAGGTCGTGGACGACCTTGTTCGTGAACGCCGACTGCGTGAGGTAGCCGCCCGAGGTGTGCAGGATGCCCTTGGGCTTGCCGGTGGTGCCCGACGTATAGAGGATGAACAGCGGGTTCTCGGCGGGGAAGGCCTGCGCCTCGTGCTCGGCGGACGCCGCGGGCACGACGTCGTGCCACCAGAGGTCGCGGCCGTCGGTCCAGTCGACCTCGTTCTCGCCGCGCTGGACGACGAGCACGTGCTCGACGGTCTCCTGGGCCCCGGTTCCGCGGTCACCCAGGGCCAGGTCGACGGCGGGCTTGAGGGGCGAGACCTTGCCCTTGCGGTAACCGCCGTCGGCGGTGATGACGAGCTTGGCCCCGGCGTCGTCGATGCGGGCGCGCAGGCTGTCGGCCGAGAAGCCGCCGAACACCACGGAGTGGATGGCGCCGATACGCGCGACGGCGAGCATCGAGGCGACCGCCTCGGGGATCATCGGGAGGTAGATCGCGACCCGGTCGCCCTGCCCGATGCCGAGCCCCTCGAGCACGTTGGCCAGGCGCTTCACCTCGTCGGTGAGCTCGGCGTAGGTGACGCGGCGCTCGTCGCCCGGCTCGCCCTCCCACAGCAGCGCGACGCGATCGCCGTTGCCGGCCTCGACGTGGCGGTCGAGGCAGTTGTACGCGACGTTCAGCTCGCCGTCGGCGAACCACTGCGCGAACGGCGGGTTCGACCAGTCGAGCACCTCGGTGAACGGCTTGTGCCAGTGAAGGTCGCGGGCCTTGTCGGCCCAGAATCCCAGGCGATCCGCCTTGGCCTCCTCATAGAGCTGTGCCGTCGCGATCGCGTTGTCGGCGAACTCGGCGGTCGGCGCGAAGCGTCGATCCTCATTCAGCAGGTGGTCGATCTGGCTGCTGGTCTGCGTGACAGGGGTCTGTTCGCTCATGGGAGCGCGCTCCTTTGCGGGCTGGGTCGAAGCCGAGGGGTGTCGGCGAGTCTGCCAGGAAATGTACCCACCCCCGCCGGAACGGACTACCCCCGATAGTAGGGGGGCTCTCATACATCGATCCCGACCGATATATCAGTGAGAATCCTCTCCTTTTCGTTTTGTCAGGACCCTTGCCTCGCATATGCTGACCGATGGCCGAACATCGATTCTGGCATTGCGGCACCCGACGTCACCCCCCGAATTCGGGGCCGCGCTTGGCGGCATCCCATTCCCCCCATGGGATGCCGCCTCCATTTGTTGGGAGCGGTTCCGCGGTCCGCCCGCACGGCGCCGGCTCCTCCCCAGCGGCGTTCGCGGCGCAGCTCTCCCCCGATGACGTGATCCGCCGACCGGCAGGGGCACGGGGCTCCGTACCGTCGGAGCATGTCCGCACCGTTCGTCGTCCGTCCCCGCTCCGGGAACTCGGCCGAGCTCACGGCGAAGGAATGGACGGATGCTGCGCCCCGGCCTGCGTCGATCCGACCGGCGTCCGCTCCGCCGGCCGTGGCGCGGTCCGCGGACGCGTGGGTGCCTCACCGGGGACGTGCCGACGGGCAGCCCGGTGCGGCGAATCCGGTGCCGCTCCTCGCGCCGAGTGAAGCAGCGAGACCAGCGGCGAACCCTGGCCGTGCGATGGCAGCGGCGCTCGCGAAGGGTCGGGCGCAGCGGCATCCCGTCCTCGAGCCCTTCGCGGCCTACCTGGATGACCCGGACGTCACCGACCTGTTCGTCAATGGTGCGACGGGGCTGTTCGTCGATCGCGGGGCCGGCGTCGTGCCGGCGCGAGAGTGGCGTGCGACCGAAGAAGAAGTGCGCGATCTCGCCGTGGCGCTCATCGGCCTCGGCGGACGCCACATCGACGACGCCGCGCCGTGCGTGGACGTGCGCCTCGACGGCGGCATCCGCGTCCACGCCGTGCTGCCGCCGATCGCCCCCGAAGGCACGGTGCTGTCGATCCGCGTGCCGCGTCTGGGCGCTGCCACGCTCGACGACCTGCAGCGCACCGGGATGTTCGATGAGGACGTGCGCGGGCGCTTGGCCGACGCGATCGCCGGTCGCGCCAACCTGCTGGTGTCGGGGGCGGCCGGGGCGGGCAAGACCACGCTGCTCGCGGCGCTTCTCGCCGAGGCGCCCGCGCACGAGCGCATCGTCACGATCGAGGATGTGGCGGAGCTGCGGATCGCGCACCCGCACCACGTGCGTCTCGAGGCCCGTCAGCCCAACATCGAGGGGTCCGGTGGTATCGGTCTCGCCCGGTTGGTGCGGGAGGCGCTGCGCATGCGGCCCGACCGGCTCGTGGTGGGGGAGTGCCGCGGCGACGAAGTCCGGGAGCTTCTATCGGCGCTGAACACCGGCCACGACGGCGGAGCCGGCACCGTGCACGCGAACGGACTCCACGACGTGCCGGCCCGGCTCGAGGCGCTCGGCGCCCCGGCCGGACTCGACGACCGCGCGCTCGCCAGACAGACGGCCAGTGCGATCGGGCTCGTCGTGCACGTCGAGCGGAGCGCGGACGGCTCGCGCCGCATCGCCGGAGTCGGTCGCCCTGTCGTCGGCGGCGACGGGCGTCTCGCGATCGAGGAGGAGCGATGGGGCTCTCGTTGACACGGGGCGCTGACGCCCAGGGCCTGCTGCCTCGATCGCCGTCATGGTCGCGACGCCCGCCGTCGTCTCGCCGCCGGGCGTCAGTCCCGTCCCCCGCGTCGTCGGCGGATGTCGCGGAGACCGTGCTGCGGCTGGCGGTGCTGCTGCAGGCGGGGGTGGCGCCGGCGCGAGCCTGGGAGCATCTCGCCCGCGCCGGCGACCCGGCGGCGGAGCACGTCGCCTCGGCGATCGGACGAGGCCAGCCGCTGCCCGAAGCGATCGCGACCGCGGGGTCCGGTGCGTGGCGCGAGGTCGCCGTCGCATCCCACGTGGCGCTGGTCGTCGGTGCACCACTCGCCGAGTGCCTGCGCGGACTCGCCGCCGCGCTGCGGGACGCGCAGGAGGCGGCCGACGATGTGCGGGTTGCCCTCGCCGAGCCAGCAGGAACAGCTCGGCTCATGGGCTGGCTTCCGCTCGTCGCGGTGGGGCTGGGCGCAGCGCTTGGTTTCGACACCTTCGGCACCCTGTTCGCGAGCCCGCTCGGCCTGGCCTGTCTCGCCGGCGGTGCGGTGCTCATCCTCGCCGCACAGAGGTGGACGAAGCGGCTGGTGCGCGCGGCTGCGACGTCGGAGGAAGCGCCCGGCCTGGACGCGGAGTTGATCGCGATCGCGCTGAGCGGAGGGGTGTCCATCGATCGGGCGCGGGCGGTCGTGCAGGAGGCACGCCGGCGGGGGACCGTGGACGAAAGTGCCGCGTGGCACGCCGGCTCCGAGCGCGAAACCACCGATATCGACGAGCAGCCGGGCGAATCTGACGACGTCGACGCCGTGCTCGCCCTGTCGCGGACGGCGGGCGTGCCCGCCGTCGAGCTGCTACGGGCTTCCGCCGCCCACGCCCGGCATCGCGCCCGGGTCGAGGCCCGTCTGCGTGCCGCCCGGCTCTCGTCGAGGCTGCTCATTCCCCTGGGCGTCTGCACGCTGCCCGCCTTCCTCCTCCTCGGCGTCGCGCCGATGCTGCTCAGCGTCATGTCGACCATGTCGGTGTCGCTGTGACGAACCAGGGGCTCGCCCGCGACGCCCTCGACTCGCCATCGCCCTCAGACCGTGCCCGACCCACGAATCCATCGAACGGAGAACCCCATGTCCCTGTCCCGAACCGACCGAGTCGTCCCTCCTCTCACGCGCCGCCGAGCCGAACGCCTGTTCGCGCCTCGGGAGGCCGAGCTCACCGGGGGCGATGACACCGGAGCTGCGACGGCCGAGTACGCCATCGCGACGATGGCCGCCGTCGCCTTCGCTGGGCTGCTCGTCGTGATCATGCGGTCCGACGAGGTGCGGACGATCCTCACCGATCTCGTACGACGCGCTCTCACGGTGGCGTGATGCGGCCGCGGCTGGGCGACGACCGCGGTGCGGTCGTCGCCGAGTTCGCGGTCGCCCTCCCCGCTGTCGTCGTCGTGCTGGTTCTCGGCGTGGGAGCACTCGCCGGAGCATCCCGGCAGGTGCGGCTGCAGGATGCTGTGGCGGATGCGGCACGCCTGAGCGCTCGCGGGGAGTCCGACCAGCGCGTGCGCCAGGCCGTCGCCACGACGGTGGGCGAGGCATCCGTCGAGATCACGTCGCGCGGGGATCTGGTGTGCGTGTCGGCATCCGCGCCGGCGCTTTTCGGAGTGCGGATCACGGCCGCCGGGTGCGCGCTGGCGGGCGGGCTGTGAACGCGCGCGGTGGCGCCGTCGCCCGGCCGGCGATCGGGCCGGGCTGATGGCGGGGACGATGGCGGCCGTCGGGATCCTCGCCGCCGCAGCGGTGCTCACGGCTGGGCTCGCCGGCGCCGGCGCTGCTGCCGTCGCGAGCCAGCGACTGGCCTCGGCGGCCGATGCCGGGGCGCTCGCCGCCGCGGACGCGGCATCCGGTGCGGTTCCCGGTGTCCCGTGCGAGCGGGCCGGCGAGGTCGCGGGTGCTTTCGGCACCGTCGTCGAGGCGTGCGAGCTCGACGAGCTGATCGCAACGGTGACCGTGTCGATGCGCCTCGGACCGCTCGCCGCGCGGGCGTCGGCTCGTGCCGGGCCGCCGCCCTGATCCGGTCTCACAGCGCCCGCACCGGGAACTGGCGTGTATGGTTTGCGTCGAAGAAAGGACGCCCCCGTTGGCAGAAGGCAAGAAGCTCGTCATCGTCGAGTCACCGACGAAGATGAAGTCGATCCAGGGGTACCTCGGCGATGGCTACGAGGTGCTCAGCTCGGTCGGGCACATCCGCGACCTGGCGGACAAGCGCGACATCCCGGCCGACAAGAAGCAGGCCTATGGGAAGTACTCGATCGACATCGACAACGGCTTCGACCCCTATTACGTCGAGAGCGAGCGCGGCAAGAAGACCGTCGCCGAGCTCAAGCGCGCGCTGAAGGGGGCGGACGAGCTCCTGCTCGCCACCGATGAAGACCGCGAAGGCGAAGCCATCGCGTGGCACCTGCTGCAGACTCTCAAGCCGAAGGTCCCCGTCAAGCGCATGGTGTTCCACGAGATCACCAAGGACGCGATCCAGGCCGCCGTCGGCAACACGCGCGAACTCGACCTCGCGCTGGTCGACGCGCAGGAGACCCGTCGCATCCTCGACCGCCTCTACGGCTGGGACGTCAGCCCCGTGCTCTGGTACAAGGTGCAGCAGGGCACGTCGGCCGGCCGCGTGCAGTCGGCCGCCACTCGCCTCGTCGTCGACCGCGAGCGCGAGCGCATGGCGTTCGTGTCGGCGTCGTACTGGGACATCGAGGCGCTCGCCGCGCCGAACCGCCCGCAGGGGATGGACGAGTCGTTCTCGACGCGGCTGGCCCGCGTCGACGGCGCGGTGCTCGCCCGCGGCACCGACTTCGACGACCGTGGTGAGCTGAAGAAGGCCGTGCTGGTCCTGGATGAGGCACAGGTGCGCGAGCTCGCCGCCGCGATCGAGGCCGCGGGCGAGGCATCCGTCACCGCCCTCGAGTCCAAGCCGGGAACCCGGAGCCCGAAGCCCCCGTTCACGACCTCGACCCTCCAGCAGGAGGCCGGTCGCAAGCTCTCGATGAGCGCCAAGCACGCCATGGGCGTCGCGCAGCGTCTCTACGAGAAGGGGTACATCACTTATATGCGCACCGATTCGACGGCGCTGTCGACGCAGGCCGTGCAGGCCGCGCGCGAGCAGGCCGTCGCGATGTACGGCGACAAGTCGGTGCCGCCGAACCCCCGCAGCTACCGCAACAACAGCAAGAACGCGCAGGAGGCGCACGAGGCCATCCGCCCGTCGGGCGAGACGTTCCGCACGCCGTCCGAGGTGTCGGGGCAGCTGGACCGCGACGAGCTGCGCCTGTACGACCTCATCTGGAAGCGCACGATGGCGAGCCAGATGTCGGACGCGAAGTACGAGACCACCACCGTGACCCTCGAGGTGTCGGCGGCCGGCCGCCGCGCCGAGTTCACGGCATCCGGGACCGTCTACACCTTCAAGGGCTTCCTCGAGGCCTACGAGGAGGGCCGCGACGAGAAGCGCAGCGACGCCGACAGGACCGACGACCAGTCGCTGCCGGCTATGGCCGTGGGTGACGTGCTGCGCCTGCGCGACGTGGAGCCCAAGGGACACGCGACCAGTCCGAAGCCGCGCTACACCGAGGCGAGCCTCGTCAAGGCGCTCGAGGAGAAGGGCATCGGCCGCCCCTCGACGTTCGCGAGCATCATCGACGTGATCCTCAATCGCGGTTACGTCACCAAGCGCGGCCAGGCGCTCATCCCGAGCTGGCTCGCATTCAGTGTCGTGCGCCTGCTCGAGCAGCACTTCGCCGACCTCGTCGACTACGACTTCACCGCGGCGCTCGAGGACGACCTCGACGCGATCGCCCGCGGCGAGCAGAAGCGGCAGGACTGGCTGCGGGAGTTCTACTTCGGCTCCACCGATCACGTGGGCCTGCGCAACATCGTCGACAACCTGGGCGAGATCGACGCGCGCGCGCTCAACTCCACGCCGATCGGCGACGTCGCGACGCTGCGGTTCGGCAAGTACGGTCCCTACCTCGAAGTGGTCGACAAGGCGAACCCGGATGCCGAGCCACGCCGCGTCAACATCCCTGAGGACCTCGCGCCCGACGAGCTCACCCCGGCTCGTGCGCAGGAGCTCATCGACGCCCCCGTGGCCGGTGACCGGGTGCTGGGCGAGAACCCCGCCAACGGCAAGCTCGTGGTGGTCAAGGACGGACGGTTCGGTCCGTACGTGCAGGAGAACGACCCGCCCGCGGCCGAAGAGGTCGACGAGGAGACCGGCGAGGTCGTCGCCGTCGAGCCGGAGCCCGCTCCGAAGAAGCGCGGCGCGAAGAAGGAAGCCGCGCCGAAGCCGCGTACGGCATCGCTCTTCAAGTCGATGTCGGTCGACACGATCGACCTCGACACCGCGCTCAAGCTGCTCGACCTGCCCCGCACGGTCGGCATCGACCCCGAGACGCAGGCCCCGATCACCGCGCAGAACGGGCGGTACGGCCCCTACCTGAAGAAGGGCACCGATTCCCGCACGCTGCAGAACGAGCAGCAGATCTTCGACATCACGCTCGAGGAGGCGCTGGCCGTCTACGCGCAGCCGAAGTACGGGGCCCGGGGTGCGAGCTCCGCGCTGAAGGAGTTCGAGGCCGATCCCACGAGCGGCAAGCCCATCAAGCTCAAGGACGGCCGCTTCGGCCCGTACGTCACCGACGGCGAGACCAACGCGACGATCCCGCGCGGCGAGGACGCGATGGAGGTCACGTTCGAGCGCGCGGTGCAGCTGCTGGCCGACAAGCGCGCGAAGGGCCCGGCCAAGCGCCCGGCCCGCCGCACGACGACGACGCGCAAGCCCGCGGCGAAGAAGTGACGGCCACAGGCGACACCGCACCGGTCCCTGAGCCCGTCGACGGGCTGTTCGTCACGTTCGAGGGGGGCGACGGCGTCGGCAAGACGACGCAGGCGGCACTTCTCGAGGCATGGCTGAGGGATGCCGGGAGAACCGTCGTGCGCACGCGCGAGCCCGGCGGCACCGAGGTCGGCGTGCTCATCCGCGACATCGTCCTCCACCACCGTGGCGAGGTCGCTCCGCGCGCCGAGGCCCTGCTGTACGCGGCCGACCGGGCGCATCACGTCGAGACGCTGGTGCGTCCCGCGCTCGCGCGCGGCGAGGTCGTGATCCAGGACCGCTATCTCGACTCGTCCGTCGCCTACCAGGGCGCCGGGCGCGTCCTCGGCCGCGATGAGGTGCGTGAGCTCTCCCTGTGGGCGACCGGCGGGCTCCTCCCCGACGTCACGGTGCTCCTCGACCTCGACCCCGCATCGGCGCGCGCGCGCCTCGAGGCCGACGAGAAGCCGTTCGACCGCCTCGAGGCCGAGAAGGAGCACTTCCACGCCCGGGTACGGGAGGAGTTCCTGGCGCTCGCCGCCGCTGAGCCGGAGCGCTTCCTCGTGCTGGACGCCGCCCTGCCGCCCGACGCGCTCGCCGCCGCCGTGCGGGCGCGTGTGGAGCCGCTGCTCGCATGAGGCGAACGCTCGGCCCACGCACAGCCGGTGTCCGGCGCCCCGGTTAGGCTGGTCCGCATGGAGCCGGTCGCCGCTGTCGCTGGGGCGTCTCCCGCGGCGGACGACCAGGAGTTGCCCTGGGGCGACGTGTGGGGGCAGCCCGCTGCCGTCGCGGCGCTCAGGGAGGCGGCATCCGATCCCGCCTCGATGACGCACGCGTGGCTCATCACGGGCCCTCCCGGCTCCGGCCGGTCCACGCTCGCCCACGCCTTCGCGGCGGCGCTCATCGCGGAGCCCGGCGACGAGCGAACGATGCACCAGGTGCTCGCCGGCACCCATCCCGACCTCACGGCTCTGCGCACCGAGGGTGTGATCATCTCCATCAAAGACGCCCGTGCCCTCGTCGAGCGGTCGTACTTCGCGCCGTCGCTCGGACGCTATCGCGTGATCGTGATGGAAGACGCCGACCGCATGGCCGAGCGCACGTCGAACGTGCTGCTGAAGGCGCTCGAAGAGCCGCCCGACCGCACCGTGTGGGTGCTGTGCGCACCGAGCGACGCCGACCTCCTGCCGACGATCCGCTCCCGCGTGCGCACGCTGCGCCTGCGCGAGCCCGACGTGGCCGACGTGGCCGATCTCATCGTGCGGCGCAGCGGGGTCGACCCCTCGATCGCCGAGCAGTCGGCCCGCCACGCCCAGCGCCACATCGGCATGGCGCAGAGACTCGCGACGGATGCTGCGGCCCGCGCGCGACGCGACGCCACACTGCGCGGCGTGCTCGCGGTGCGTGGGGTGGGGGACGCCGTGGAGGTCGCCGGCGCGATCGTCGCCGCCGCCACCGACGACGCGAAGGCGCTGACGGCGGAGCGTGACGAAGCGGAGCGCGCCGGTCTCCTGCGCACGCTCGGCATCGCCGAGGGAGGCGCGATCCCGCCCGCCGTGCGCTCCCAGCTGTCGGCCCTCGAGGACGAGCAGAAGCGCCGCGCGACGCGCAGTCTGCGCGACGGCATCGATCGCGTCCTCACCGACCTCGAGTCGATGTTCCGCGACGTGCTGCTGCTGCAGTTCGGGCGCGAAACCGACCTCATCAACCGCGAGCTCGAGCCCGACCTGCGCGCCCTCGCCACGGCGTGGACGCCCGAGCGCACGCTGACGGTCGTCGACCGCATCGGCGTCACCCGCGAGAACCTCGAACTGAACGCCGCGCCGGCTCTGGCGCTCGAGAGCATGCTCGTCACCGTCGCGAGCGGAAGGATCCCGTGAACCCGACCCGCCCCCGCCGATTCCGTCGCGCGGCAGCCGTCGTCGCCGGCCTCGTCGCCGCATCCGTCGTCCTCAGCGGCTGCCTGTCGGCGATGATCCCCGACGCGTCGCCCCGGCCCTCCTCGAGCAAGGCGGCCGATACCGAGGGCGTCGCCGAGAACCTGCTCCCGTACTACGAGCAGACGCTCGAGTGGTCGAACTGCAACGAGAGCTTCGACTGCACGACGGTGACCGCGCCTCTGGACTGGGCCGACCCGGCGAAGGGCGACATCGAGCTGTCGGTCATCCGCAGCCGCGCCGAAGGCACCGCCGACCCCATCGGGTCCCTTCTGACCAACCCCGGCGGCCCGGGCGCGAGCGGAGTGGCGTTGATCCGCGATTCGGTCGCGTTCGCCGTGAGCGACCCGGTGCGTCAGCAGTTCGACGTCATCGGGTTCGATCCGCGCGGTGTGGGCGAGTCGACGTCGGTGACCTGCTACGACGCGGCCGACATGGACTCCTACCTCTACGACATCCCGGAGAATGCCCGGGGAACGGAGGCGTGGACCGATGAGCTCCTCGAACGCCACAGGGCTTTCGGCGAGGCGTGCGACGCGAACAGCGACGGCATCCTGCCCTACATCACGACCGAGAACGCCGCCCGCGACATGGACCTGCTGCGCGCGGTGCTGGGCGACCCCGAGCTGAACTACCTCGGCTACTCGTACGGCACGTTCCTGGGTGCGACCTACGCGAAGCTGTTCCCCGAGAAGGTCGGACGCCTCGTGCTCGACGGTGCGATCGACCCGTCGATCTCGGGCCTGGATGTCGGCATCACGCAGGGAGTGGGCTTCGAATCGGCGCTGCGCGCGTACATGGCCGACTGCCTGACGGACGACGAGTGCCCGTTCCGCGGCACGGTCGACGAGGCGATGGCCGACTTGGGCGCCCTTCTGGCCAGCGTCGACCGTGACCCCATCCCGGACGCCGACGGGCGCATGCTCGGCGCGGACTCCCTGATGACCGCGATCGTCGCTGCCCTCTACTCGCAGGACAGCTGGAGCTATCTGACGATGGCGCTCGACGATGTCCTGCAGGGCAACGCCGAGATCGCGTTCCAGCTCGCCGACTTCTACAACAACCGTCAGGACGGCACGTACCTCGACAACCAGACCGAGGCGTTCCGCGCCTACAACTGCATGGACTATCCGGTCGACGCCACCGAGCAGCAGCAGGCCGACGCGACGGCCCTCCTCGAGGCCGAGGCGCCGACCGTGGCCCCGTACTGGCAGGGGCCCGACCCCTGCGAGGTCTGGCCCTACCCTGCCACCGGCGTGCGCGAGCGCATCACCGCCGATGGTGCAGCGCCCATCGTCGTCGTGGGAACCACGAACGACCCCGCCACCCCGTACGAGTGGTCGGTGTCGCTCGCCGAGCAGCTCTCATCCGGAGTCCTGGTGACGCGGGTCGGCGAGGGGCACACCGGCTACAACAAGGGGAATTCTTGCGTCGACTCCGCCATCGAGACCTACCTGCTCGAGGGCACGCCTCCGCAGGACGGCCTGCGGTGCGAGTGACCCGCCATACATGAGGCGAGCGGATGCCCCGACCCGGGGCATCCGCTCGCCTTCTTGCCGCAGGGCTCAGCGGCGCAGCACGCGGCGCGCGAGCGCGTTGCCCAGGAACTGCACCAGCTGCACGATGACGATGATGACCAGCACCGCGGCCCAGGTGACGGCGGGGTTGAACTGCTTGAAGCCGTAGACGATCGCGAACTCGCCGAGGCCGCCCGCCGCGACGGCACCCGCGATCGCGGTCATGTCGACGAGCGCGACGACGATGAACGTGTAGCCGAGGATGAGCGGGCCGAGCGCCTCGCGGGGGAGCAGGCGCAGGAGGATGCGCGAACGGCTCGCACCGGTGGCCCGGGCAGCCTCGATCACCCCCGGCCGGACGGTCAGAAGGTTCTGCTCGACGATGCGGCTGATCGCGAAGAGCGACGCGATGGTGATCGCGAAGATGCCGAACTCGGGGCCGATGCCGGGGATGCCGAGGCTGCGCGCGATGGGCTGAACGGCGGCGAGCAGGATCACGAAGGGGATCGGCCGGAAGAAGTTCACGATGACGTTGATGGTCCCGAAGAGGAACCGGTTCGGGAACAGGCTCCCGGGCCGGGTGGCGTAGAGCGCGAGCCCGACGAAGAGCCCCGCGATGCCGCCGAAGACGAGGCTCAGGGACACCACGTACAGCGTCTCGGCTGTGGCGGCCCAGAGCTCGGGGAGCAGGTCGACGAGCCTATCCACGGGCGTCCTCCTCGATGAGCGGTGCGAACGCCGAGGCCGCGTCGACAGCCCGCTGCACGGCATCCGCCTCTCCGGTCAGTGCCAGGGTGAGATGCCCGAAGACGCGGCCGCCGATGTCGTTGATGCCGCCATGCACGAGCTCGAAGCGCACGCCGCGGGACGAGAGCGCCGCGAAGACGTCGGCCTGCGTGACATCGCCGTCGCGGATGGTGAACGTCACGATGCGCCCGGGGTGGCGCTCGCGCAGGATGCGCAGCTGGTCGCCCACGGGGACGTCCTCGATGATGCTCGCGACGAAACGGCGCGTTGCGGCGTGCTGCGGCGCCGACAGGACGTCGAAGACGGCGCCGCTCTCGATGATGCGGCCGTTCTCCATCACGATGACGCGGTCGGCGAGGGTGCGGATCACGTCCATCTCGTGCGTGATGACGAGGATGGTGACCCCGAGCTCCTCGTTGATGCGCTTGAGCAGCGCGAGCACCTCCTGCGTCGTGTCGGGGTCGAGGGCGCTCGTCGCCTCGTCGGCGAGGAGGATGCGCGGGTTCGTCGCCAGCGCACGGGCGATGCCGACACGCTGCTTCTGCCCGCCCGACAGCTGCTCGGGGTAGCTCTTCGCCTTGTCGGCGAGACCGACGAACCTCAGCAGCTCTTCGACCCGCGCGCTGATCTCGGCACGCGGACGCCGCGCCACCTCGAGCGGGTACGCGATGTTCTTCGCGACCGTGCGGGAGTCGAAGAGATTGAACTGCTGGAAGATCATGCCGATGTCGCCGCGCAGCTCGCGCAGCTCGCGCTCGCGCAGGTGCGTGATGTCGCGGCCGTCGATCTCGACGGTGCCGGCGGTCGGCGTCTCGAGCGCGTTCACCAGGCGCAGCACGGTGCTCTTGCCGGCGCCGGAGTAGCCGATGATGCCGCACACCTCGCCTGCGGCGACGTCGAGCGACACGTCGTCGACGGCGGCGACGGGGGCGGCGTCCTTGGTGGGCGGAGGGAAGGTCTTGGTCACGCCGGTCAGGCGGATGAGGGTCATGGGTGCTCCTCGGCGGAACGCGCGTGTGCGGCCCGGGCGCAGACGCGCCGACGGGCCGCACAGACGGGTGCCGCGGTGTGGCGGGTCTTACGAGTTGGCGCGGATGTCGTCTTCGACGTCGATGAGCGATGCGACGAGCTCGTCCACGGGGGTCTTCACGAGCACCGCGGTGCCGCCCGACGCCTCGACGACGCCATCGAGCACGTCCTGCGTGTCCTGGTAGATCTTGACGAGCTTGAGGTACGTCGGGTTATCGGCGTCCTCGGCCTTCGCCGCGAAGATGTTGATGTACGGGAAGGCGCTCGGGTCGCTCGGGTCGTCTGTGGCGATCGCATCCTCGGCGGTGAGGTTCGCGTCTGCGAGGAAGTCGTTGTTCACGATCGCCGCCGCCACGTCGGGAAGCGACGTCGCGGTGAAGGCGGCGTCGAGCGCCTCGACCTTGACCTTCGACTCGGGCAGCACGTCGGCCACGGTCGAGAAGACCGAGCCGCCGTCCTTCAGCTCGATGAGGCCGGCCGACTGCAGCACGAGGAGGCCGCGCGCCTGGTTCGACTCGTCGTTGGGAACGGCGACCGTGGAGCCCTCGGGGATGTCGTCGGTCGACTCGTACTGCGACGAGTACAGACCGAGCGGGTAGATCGCCGTGGCGCCGATCGGCTGGAGGTCGTCGTCGCTCTGCACGTTGTAGGTCGCGAGGTAGATGATGTGCTGGAACTGGTTGAGGTCCAGCTCGCCCGCCGAGAGCGCGGGGTTGGGCTGCGTGTACTCGCTGAAGTTGACGAGCTCGACCTCGATGCCCTCGTCCGCGGCGGCCTCCTTGTACGTCTCCCAGTACGGGTCGCCGGAGTCGACGACGCCGATGCGGACGACCTCGTTCTCATCGGAGCCGCCGGCGGCGGCATCCGTTCCGGTCCCGGCGCAGCCGGCGAGGAGGAGGGCGAGGGGAAGCGCGAGCGCTGCTGCTGTGGTGAGCTTCTTGGACGTGGACATGTGAGTGCTCCTGTGGATCGAGGCCCGTCTCGGGCTTGTGACCGCGCGCACGATCCACGGACCGCGCACGCTTCGTCGCGGACCGGCTTCGAACCTACGTGGGCGCGATGCGCGATCTCGAACGGGGCGTAACACGTCGACACCCAGTTCGCCCTGGAACGCGATCGAGTCCGGAATGGATGCCTCGGCCGCCGTGGTTCGCGAGCACCGTCCTGACCCTGTAAGATCGTTGCTTGTGCGTCGCGCAAGCGAGGCCCGCCACCTTAGCTCAGTCGGCAGAGCGAATCACTCGTAATGATTAGGTCAAGGGTTCGATTCCCTTAGGTGGCTCAGAACCGGAACGGCCGCGGACAGCGGCCGTTTTCCGTATCCGAAGGACGGTGATGCGGTGTCTCAGGCGATCGACGTCCTCGCCGAGATCTTCTCGTGGATCGGGTTCGGCGTGGGTGCTCTGCTCGCGGGCGTCGCGCTCATCATGTACCTCTTCGACGGCACCTGGCTGCCGGTGCGAGCGGTCGTAGAGAACGGCCCCGACGGCCGGCTCGTCCGATGGTTCGACGAGGAGGGCGGCGTCGGCGAGGCGCACCTCACGCACGAGCAGGATCACCACATCGGCGACGCCGACATGGCCGACATCTTCGTGCGCCGCGGATCGCGGAACCGGATGCGGCTGACCCAGGGCTCTCCCGCCGTGCGCGCGGTCGCGCGCCTCGCGATCGGGATGCTCGCGCTCGGCGTGGTGGCGCTCGTCACGTCGCTCGTGATGCTCTTCGTGCGCGGCTGACGCCCGCTCGACAGGCCCGCTGGACCGCTACGCGACGGCCAGCATCCCGCCCGCGATGAGAGCGAGGCCGAGCCCCACCCACTGCACGGCGGCAACCCGCTCGCGCAGCACGATCGCCGCCAGCAGGATGGTGCCGGCGGGGTAGAGCGCAGTGAGCGCCGACACCACCGCGAGGTCGCCCGTGCGCAGCGCGAACAGCGCCAGAGCGTTGGCGGCGGCATCCGCGAGCCCGCACGCGATCGCCAGCCACCATGCCTCACGCGTGGTCGCGATGACGCGCCCGACCCCCGTGGTCGCGTGCTCCAGGTCGGCGTGCCCGCTGGGCGTCGCGCCGAGCGGGGGCCCTGCGATGGCGAACACCGAGCGTGCACGCTCGCCGCGGCGACCCGCGGCCAGGGCGAGCGCACCGACGATCGCGCACGTCACCACCCCGCTCGTCGCGCGGCTCGTCACCAGCGGCACCAGACCGCTGTCATCGGAGGTGCGATCGAGGACGACGAGGAACGCGCCGATCGCGAGGCCCGCCCCGACCGCCATTGTGAGGCCCCGGGCGCTCGGCCGGACGATCTTCTCACCGGGGATGAAACCCACCAGCACGACCGCGACGAGCGCCACGCCGAGTCCGGCGTACCCGATCGGTGCGAGCGCATCGCCATTCACGAGCAGCCCCCACAGCATCGGCCCGACGGCGGAGACCACGGCGGTCAGCGGCGACAGGATGCTCATCGGGCCGATCGCGAGGCAGGCGTACAAGAGCGCGATCGCCACCACGCTGAATACGCCTGCGAGCACGCCCCACGCCACGTCGGACGCGGACCACACGCCGCCGAACGGCGGCTGGGCGATGAGCAGCGCAGCGAGTCCCGAAAGTGCGGCGACCGCCGTCACGACGATGGATCGCAGCCGACGGGCGGCGAGTCCGCCCAGGAAGTCCGCGGAGCCGTACACGATGGCACCCACGAGGGCGATGGCGGCGGAGAGCATCGCGACCCAGCATAGGAGCGCGCCGGACCGAACCGCTCCGACGGCCTCGTGTCAAGTGTCAACCGGAAGGAATTTCGCTAGATAAGCTAGCGATATGACCTCGCCTCACCACGCGAACCGGCGCCCCTCGGGGTGGCTGCGGATCGGCATCCCCGCCCTCCTCGTCCTCATCTGGCTGGCCGCGGGATCCATCGGCGGTCCCTACTTCGGCAAGGTCGACGAGGTGTCGAGCAATGACCGCTCGTCGTTCCTGCCCGAGAGTGCCGACGCGACACAGGTCAACGAGCGCCTCGCGGACTTCCTCGGCGGCGACAGCATCCCCGCGGTCGTCGTCGTCACGGGGGACGGCGAACTCACCGACGACGACATCGCCGACGTGCAGACGCTGGCCGACGACATCGCCGAGGTCGAGGGCGTACAGGAGGACGTGTCGCCGCCCATCCCCTCGGACGACGGCGAGGCCGTGCAGATCTTCGTGCCGATCGACGCCTCGGGCGAGGTGGGGCCGATCGTCGACGAGATCCGCTCTCTCGTCGCCGAAGACCTGCCATCCGGGCTCGAGGGCTGGGTCACCGGCCCCGCCGGGTTCACCGCCGACCTCGTCGAGGGCTTCCTCGGGATCGACGGGCTCCTCCTGGGCGTGGCGTTGCTCGCGGTCTTCCTGATCCTCGTGATCGTCTACCGCTCGCCGCTGCTACCGGTCCTCGTGCTGCTGACGTCGATGTTCGCGCTGTGCGCAGCCCTCCTTGCCGTGTGGTGGCTGGCGTACGCCGGCATCGTGGTGCTCAACGGGCAGGTGCAGGGAATCCTGTTCATCCTCGTGATCGGCGCGGCCACCGACTACGCGCTGCTGTACGTCGCGCGGTTCCGCGAATCCATCGCGACCGGGATATCGAGATGGGATGCTGCGCTCTCGGCGTGGCGCGGAGCCTTCGAGCCGATCCTGGCCTCGGGCGGCACGGTGATCGCGGGCTTGCTCTGCCTGCTGCTCTCCGACCTCGCCACCAACCGCGCCCTCGGCCCGATCGCCTCGATCGGGATCGTCTTCTCGATGCTGTCGGCGCTGACGTTCCTGCCGGCGCTTCTCGCGTTGTGCGGGCGCGCGGCGTTCTGGCCCTTCATTCCGAAGGAGCCGATCGCGATGATCCCCGACGACCTCACCCAGCCGGTCAAGGGCTTCTGGCCGCGCCAGGCGCGGTTCGTCGCCCGCCACGCCCGCATCGTGTGGATCGCGTGCACCATCGTGCTGCTCGCCGGTGCTGTGGGCATCACGCAGCTGAAAGCCGACGGCGTGCCCACGAGCGACCTCGTGCTCGGATCATCCGAGGCCCGCGACGGCCAGGAAGTGCTCGCCGAGCACTTCCCGGCGGGTTCCGGCTCGCCGGTGTACGTGATCGTGCCCGAGCAAGACCTCGCCGACACGGTCGCCGTGCTCGATGAGTCGGACGGCATCGAGTCGGTCTCGGTCGCCTCCGAGGACTCGCCCACGGGTCAGACGCAGGTGGTCATCGAGAACGGGGAGCCGGTGTTCACCGTGGTCGGCCCGCCGGGCACGCCGGCACCGGAGCCGACGGTCTCGGACGGCGACGTGCTGGTGATCGGGACCCTGACGGATGCTGCCGACTCCGTCGCCGCCGAAGACACGGTGCGAGAGCTCCGTGCCGAACTGGACGAGACGCTGGGCGCGGGGACGGCGATCGTCGGCGGCGAGACCGCGACCGACATCGACACGAATGACACGTCGACGCGCGACCGTACGGTGATCATCCCGGTCATCCTCGTGGTGATCCTCGTCATCCTGATGCTGCTGCTGCGCTCGCTGCTGGCCCCGGTGCTGCTCATCGGCACCGTGATCCTGTCGTTCGCGACGGCGCTCGGCGTGAGCGCGCTCGTCTTCAACGAGGTGTTCGGCTTCCCGGGGGCCGACCCCGCGGTGCCGCTCTACGGCTTCGTGTTCCTCGTCGCGCTCGGCGTCGACTACAACATCTTCCTGATGTCGCGTGTGCGCGAGGAGTCGCTCGTCCACGGCACGAGACCCGGCATCCTCCGCGGCCTCGTCGCCACCGGCGGGGTGATCACGTCGGCAGGGCTCGTGCTCGCCGCCACCTTCGCGGCGCTCGGCGTCATCCCGATCCTCTTCCTGGTGCAGATCGCGTTCATCGTCGCCTTCGGTGTGCTGCTCGACACGTTCATCGTGCGGTCGCTCCTGGTTCCGGCGCTCTCGTACGATATCGGCAAGGCGATCTGGTGGCCCTCGAAGCTGTGGCGGCGTGATGCCGGCGCTGCGCCGAACAGCAACTCCGCTTCGAACGCGCGGGCACGGCCCGACACGCCCGCTGCCGCGGCACCCGCGGCGCAATCGGGCGGAGCTGCGGCTCACGACGAGCCGCTCCCGGTGGACATCGACCCCGAGCTCGTGGCCGGCGACGGGCACCCCCTCACCCGCGAGGAGTACAGGCGTACGCTCGAACCATGAGCAAGGCACTGTTCATCGTCGACGTCCAGAACGACTTCACCGAGGGAGGTGCGCTCGCCGTTGAGGGCGGGGACGCCGTCGCGCAGCGCATCTCGGAGTTCCTCGTCACGCACGCCGAGGAGTACGCCCTGATCGTCGCCTCGCGCGACTGGCACCACGCCGAAGGCGACAACGGCGGGCACTTCCACCCGGAGCCCGACTTCGTCGACACGTGGCCGGTCCACTGCGTCAGTGGCACCGAGGGCGCCGAGTACGACCCCGGCCTCGACACGACGGCGGTGACCCACCACGTCAAGAAGGGGCAGGGAAGACCCGCGTACTCGCTGTTCGAAGGCACCACCGATGACGGCGTCACCGTCGCGCACCTCCTCGAGGAGCACGGCGTGGTCGACGTCGACATCGCCGGCATCGCCACCGACTACTGCGTGCGCGCGTCGGCCCTCGACGCCATCGAGCATGGACGGCACGTCCGCGTCCTCACCGATCTCGTGGCCGGGGTCGCGGCTGAATCCAGCGACGCGGCGCTCGCCGAGCTCGCGCACGCGGGCGCCGAACTCGCACCCTCGGGACTCGGTGACTGACGACGCCGCGCTGCCTACCGCCGAGGGAGTCGGTGCGGCGCTCGTGGCGCAGCATCCGTCGACGAACGCCGACCGCTACTGTCGGGGTCGTGACCGAGATCCGTCCCCTCACCTCCACCGACCGCGAGGCCTGGCTTCCGCTCTGGCACGGCTATATCGAGTTCTACGAGTCCGAGGTGTCGGACGAGCAGACCGCACTGACGTGGAACCGCCTCCTCGACCCGCAGTTCCCGATTCACGGGGCGATCGCCACGGGTGACGGCGGCCGCGCCATCGGGTTCGTGCACTGGCTCACGCACGCCGCCACGTGGTCGGCGACGCCCTACGTCTACCTTGAGGACCTCTTCGTCACACCCGACACCCGCGGCACCGGCGCGGGGCGTGCACTCATCGCCCACGTGACCCAATGGGCGCGCGAGCACGACGCGGCCAAGGTGTACTGGCTCACACAGGAGACCAACGCCACCGCGCGGTCGCTCTACGACCGCGTCGCGACCCGCACCGGGTTCGTGCACTACGAGATCGGGCCCATGCCATGAGCGAGACCCCCGCCGCACCGACCGGGGGTCGCGTCGTCGACATCACCGTCACCGTGGCGCTGATCCTGATCTCGCTGGGCACCGCGGTGTGCTTCTTCTTCGCCGCGCTGCTGTGGGCGATGGGCGCCGTCGACAACGGCGGGGCGGTCGCCCTCGGGGGCTACGCCCCGCTCGCCCTCACGGTGCTCGGCGCGTTCGCCGGGATCGTGGCGCTCGCTCGTCGGCGCACCGCGTTCTGGTACCCGCTCGGTGCCCTCGTGCTCAGCGTCGTCGTCTGGTTCATCGCGGGGGCGGTCGTCCGCTGACCCCGCGCGGAACGCGCGCGCTGTCTTTCGCGAACGTTGCGTCACCTGTCGAGTGGGCCCCGTGGGGCTCGAACCCACGACCCGCGGATTAAAAGTCCGATGCTCTACCGACTGAGCTAGAGGCCCTCGCAGTCCAGCCTACTGTCCGTTCGACCTCTCGCCCGCCTCCGAGGATCAGCGCTTGCCGTTGCCTTTGCCGCTGTTGCTTCCGGGCCCGTTGCCGTTGCCGTTGTTGTTGCCGGGACCGCTGTTGTCGCTCCCGCCCGAGCCGGTCTCGGCCGGCGGCACGTCCTCCGCCGGGGCCTGCTCATCGGGCACAGTCGCCGGTACCTCCTCCGCCGGTGCTTCCTCGGCTGGTGCGGGCGAATCCTGCTCCTCCACCACGGGTGACGTGGGTGCCGGCTCCGGCTCAGCCGACCAGACGTTCGACAGCCACAGGGTACCGAGAGCGAGCAGCACGGCGAGGAACGCCGCAGCGACGATCCCGATGATCAGCGCACGACGGGACGGGCGAACCTGCTCGTCCGGTTCCGACGGCACAAGGGATTCAGCGGTGTCAGTGACGGACGCGGCGGCTGCCATGCGGGCGTCGCGGCGGAGGGGTCCGCGCTCACCCGCGGGTGCCGGCGTCGGCAGGGCCGGCGAGAAGACCTGGGTAGGTGCGGTGACAGGCGTCGCGGCCGGAGTCGCGACCGGCGCGGTCGAGGGGTCGGCCTTCTCGCGGGCGATGGTGTTCTCCATCGCCGCCAGGCGCGACGCAGCGGTCACGACCTCGAGCGCGGTGGGACGGTCGTCGGGGCGGATCGCCGTCATCCCGCGCAGCAGCCCCTGCCACGACGGGTGGAGGGACTCCGGGATCTTGGGCGCCGCCGAAAGCCGCGCCATGACGGTGCCGATGCCCTCAGCCTCCCCGAACGGGCGTTCGCCGGTGAGCGCCTCGATCAGGAGGAGCCCGAAGGCATAGATGTCGGCCGGCGGTGCCGGGGCGACGCCGCGCGCCTGCTCCGGTGCGACGTACGCCATGGTCCCGACGATGACCCCGGGAGTCGTCACGCGGGCGCGGGCCGAGTCCATCAGATAGGCGATGCCGAAGTCGGCCAGCTTCGCGCGCCACTCCCAGCCGGGCCGGGGTGACGCCCACAGCAGGACGTTCGAAGGCTTGATGTCACGATGCACGACCCCGTGGTCGTGTGCGACGTGCAGTCCTTCCGCGATGTCGATCGCGATCGAGGCGACCACCCGGGGGTCGACCGGTCCCCGCGCGATCAGGTCCCGCAAGGTGATGCCGTCGACGTGCTCCATCACCAGGTAGCTGACCTCGTCCGAGCCGACGCGGGCGTCGAACACGGTGACGAGCGAGTGATGGCTGAGAGAAGCGAGGAGGGTCGTCTCCGACAGTGCGCGCTCGACGGAGCCGATGCCGTCCGTGGGCTCACGGAACACCTTCACGGCGACCGAGCGCTGGAGGTGGGTGTCGTCGGCGCGGTACACGCGTGCCATGCCGCCTTCGCCGATGCGTTCGCGCAGCAGGTAGCGCTCATCGAGGAGCTCGCCGGTGGAGAGCTCTCCGGACGCGAGCAGGTCAGTCACATGTCCTCCCACCCGATGCCCGCACCCCTCCGGCGCCGCACCGGGTCTGCATCCACCGTACGGATTGCGGCCCCCGCGAATCGAGGGCTTGACGAGGGTTCGCCGACGTGCAACCGGCACGGCGAGACCGCCGGCGCCACCTCGCAGGCGCCGGCGGTCTCGCCGCCCCCAGGTGCCGGCCGAAGCCGGCGTCGGTCACTGCGCCGGAGGCATCAGGACCGCGTCGATCAGGTACACGGTGGCGTTGGCTGTCTGCACACCGCCGCAGATGACGTTGGCGTCGTTGACCATCCAGTTCTCGCCCTCGCCGGTGACCTCGAGGTCGGCGCCCTGCACCGTGGTGTGCGTGCCCGCGATGTCGGCCGGCTCGATCTGGCCGGGCACCACGTGGTACGTGAGGATCGAGGTCAGCGTGGCGGTGTCGGTCTTCAGCGACTCGATCGTGGCCGGATCGAGCTTGGCGAACGCGTCGTCGACCGGTGCGAACACCGTGAACTCATCGCCGTTCAGAGTGTCGACGAGGTTCACGTCCGGGTTGAGCTGTCCGCTCACGGCTGCGGTGAGCGTGGTCAGCATCGGATTGTTGGATGCTGCGACCGCGACCGGGTCGGCCGACATCCCCTCGATCGAGCCATCGCCGTCCGGGACGGCCTCGGCGTACGCGGCGCAGCCCGGGCCCACGAGGTTCGCGGCCGGGTCGGCCGTCATCGCCTCCTCTGTGGCTTCCATGGATGGCGTCGACGGCTCGGTCGAGGGCTCGGCGGCGGACCCGCCCATCGAGCACGCGGACAGCGCGAAGGTCGCGGCGACGGCGAGGGCGAGCCCGGCCGTCAGGCGCTTCCCAGTGGTGCGAGACATGTCTTCCTCCTCTAGTGCGTGCGGTCCTGACGACCGCGGTCTGCTGGTCCCCGGCGGGGTGCGAGCCACGGGAGCGGCTACACGGGCTGTTCGGAGGGCTGTGCGCATCGGATTGGAGATCTTCCGGCCGTCTTGCCGCGGCCTCCGGTCCGTCGGGGGCCGTGACGCGCGGCATCGTCGAGTCATTCCGCGTGTTGCGGCCCCCCAGCGTGGCCGCGGGGCTGGGCGTCCAATCCGAAGCGTCGCCCAGCGCGAACAACCGGCGACGCACGAGGGGGACGCATGGAGCTCGTCATCATCGGTCTGCTGGGCGGACTCATCACGGGGATCTCGCCGTGCATCCTGCCGGTGCTGCCGGTCATCTTCCTCACCGGGGGTGCGCAGTCGGCGAGGATGGACGGCGATGCGAACCCGGCGTCGCGGTGGCGCCCGTATCTGGTGATCGCGGGGCTGATCACGAGCTTCACCCTCGTGACGCTGCTCGGCTCGCTGCTGGTGGGCGCGCTCGGCCTGCCGCAGGACGTGCTGAGGTGGGCAGGCATCGCGGTGCTCGTGCTGATCGGCGTCGGCCTTCTCGTCCCGAGGTTCGAGCAGCTGCTCGAGAAGCCGTTCCAGAAGCTCGCGCGCCGCACCGAGGTGCAGAACCGGGGAAGCGGTTACGGCGTCGGCCTCGCCCTCGGCACCGTGTTCGTCCCGTGCGCCGGG
Organism: Microbacterium ureisolvens; assembly: GCF_019511645.1. Lineage (GTDB taxonomy): Bacteria > Actinomycetota > Actinomycetes > Actinomycetales > Microbacteriaceae > Microbacterium > Microbacterium ureisolvens_A. Next base: position 35,023 of record NZ_JAEUAX010000011.1, read on the forward strand.
CCGGTCCTCGCCGCGATCATCGTGGCGGGTTCCACCGGGCGGATCGACGCCGGCACCCTCGTGCTCACGATGTCGTTCGCGGTCGGCGTCGCCGTGCCGCTGCTCTTCTTCGCGCTCGCCGGTCGCGGTCTCGTCGAGCGCATCCGTGCGTTCCGCACGCGGGAGCGCGGTCTGCGCATCGCCGCCGGGATCGCCATGCTCGCGCTGGCGGTCGGCCTGGTGTTCAACGCCCCGCAGGTGCTGCAGCGGCTCGTGCCCGACTACACCGCGGGCATCCAGCGCGAACTGACCGACAGCCCCGACGCGCGGCGCGCGCTCGACCTCGGGGGCCTCGTCACCGATGAGAACGAGGACCTCGACCGGTGCACCAACGGCGCTCCCGAGCTGGAGTCCTGCGGAACCGCCCCGGGCATCCGCGGCATCGAGGCGTGGCTCAACACACCGGGCGGGGCCGCCGTCGATCTGGAGGATCTGCGGGGGCGGGTCGTGCTCATCGACTTCTGGGCATACTCGTGCATCAACTGCCAGCGCAGCATCCCGCACGTGGTCGCGTGGGACGCCGCCTACCGCGATGCGGGGCTCAGGGTGATCGGCATCCACTCGCCCGAGTACGCCTTCGAGAAGGACGCCGACAACGTCGCAGCCGGTGCCCGGGACTTCGGGATCAGCTATCCGGTCGCGCTCGACAACAGCCTCTCGACGTGGACGAACTACCGCAACCGCTACTGGCCGGCGCACTACCTGGTGGACGCCGAGGGCACGGTCCGGCACATCGCCTTCGGCGAGGGGAACTACGCCGCGACCGAGAAGCTGATCCGCGAGCTGCTCGAGGATGCCGACCCGGGTGTCGCGCTGCCCGACGCCACCGAGGTCGCCGATGAGACGCCCGCCGGCGGCACCCGCACGCGGGAGACCTTCCTGGGCTCGTCGAAGGACGTGAACTACGGCGGCACCGGCCCGTATCGAGCGGGTGACGGCGCCTACGCGCTGCCCGCGGTCCAGCCCGACGACTCGTTCGCGCTCGACGGCTCGTGGCGCGTCGAGTCGCAGTACGCCGCGCCGTCGGGCGAGGGTGGCGGCAGCATCCGTCTGCGCTTCCGCGCCGACGAGGTGCGCATGGTGCTCGCCGGCGCAGGCGAGGTGCGCGTGCGCCTCGACGGCGGGAGCGAGAAGGCCGTGGTCGTCTCGGGGACGCCCCGCTCGTACGCCGTCGCCCAGCACGCGGGGGATGAGGGAGCGCACGTTCTCGATGTCGAGGTGTCACGGGGCGTCGAAGTGTACTCGTTCACGTTCGGGTGAGGCGACGGCGGGTCGGAGGGAGGTGCGTAAGGCATGCTGGTGGACATGGTGATCGACGGAATCGACGTGCCCGATGACGGCACCGAAGCGGTCGATCACATCGGAGAGCTGCTGCAGCGTGTCGCCGGCGGCGACCAGACAGCCTTCGGCCGCCTCTACGATCTGCTGTCTCCTCGGGTCTTCGGCCTGATCCTGCGGGTGCTCGTCGACCGCGCGCAGAGCGAGGAGGTGCTGCAGGAGGTGTTCCTCGAGGTGTGGCAATCCGCTGCGCGCTTCGCTCCGAACAGAGGACAGGGACGGTCGTGGGTGCTGACGATCGCGCACCGCCGGGCGGTCGACCGCGTGAGGTCGTCCCAGGCGGCGAGCGATCGCGACGTGCGGGTGGGCTTCAGGGACCTCGACGTCGCCCACGATGGGGTCTCCGAGCAGGCGGAGCTGCGCATCGAGGGGGAGAAGGTCGCCGCGGCGCTGTCGGGGCTTCCCGATCCCCAGCGGGAGGCGCTGACCCTCGCGTATTACGGGGGTTACAGTCAGAGCGAGATCGCTGCCCTGGTGGGGGCGCCGCTGGGGACGATCAAGACGAGGATGCGGGACGGCCTGTCCCGCCTGAGAAGCGAGATGGGGGTGACCGCGTGATGGACGAGCAGGAGTTCGCCGAGCTCGCCGCCGGTGCGGCGCTGAACGCGCTGTCGCCCGCCGATCGGCAGGCGTTCGAGTCGGCGCGTCGTGAGCACCCCGAGTGGGAGCACTGGGTCGAGGCGGATGCCGCCACCGCCGCGGCACTCGCCGACACCGTCTCCGATGCCCTGCCTCCGCTGACACTCCGGTCGACGCTGCTGGCGCGTGTCGCGACGACCCCCCAGCTGCCGGCGATGGACGCGGCGGTGGCAGCCGCCGCCGAACCCGTGGACAGGTGGACCCCGCGGCCCGGGCCCGCTGTCGACGGGTCCGACGACCCGCCCGCGGCCGAGCCGCCCCCGCCGACAGCGGTGATCCAGGCGGTGTCGCGGCGGCGTTGGACCCGCGGCATCCTGACGCTCGCCGCCTCGATGGTGCTGCTCGTCGCGCTCGGCCTCGCGGCGGTCCAGATCAACGAGTACATGAACCGTCCGGAAGAGGTCGTCGCGCTGCAGCAGATCGAGGATGCCCCCGACGCCCAGTCGGCGACGGTCGAGATCACCGACGGCGGCTCCGCGACGGCGCACTGGTCCCCGTCGCTCGGCAAGGTCGTGCTGGTGTCGCAGGGGCTGCCGCAGATCGCCGACGACGAGAGCTTCGAGCTCTGGTTCGTGCGTGACGGCGCCGCGGTTCCGGCCGGAGTGTTCGAGCCGACCGACGGGACGACCACGGCGCTGCTCGAAGGCGCGATGCAGCCCGGCGATGTGATCGCGGTCACCGTCGAGCCCCAGGGCGGCTCTCCGACGGGCGAGCCGTCGAGCGAGCCCATCGTGACGATTCCCACCTGACCCCCTGCGACGCCGCGGATCCCGGTAGCGTGAGGCCGTGGCATCCGTCTCGCAGACGACCCAGACCCTCGCGCACCTGCGCCGCGCCCGCGACCTGATGGACCGTGACTACGCGCAGCCGCTCGACGTGCCCACGATGGCGTCGAAGGCCCTCATGTCGCCCGCCCACTTCTCGCGCGAGTTCAAGGCCGCGTATGGAGAGACCCCTTACGCGTACCTGATGACCCGGCGCATCGAGCGCGCGATGGCTCTGCTGCGCGAAGGCATGTCGGTGACGGATGCCTGCACTGCCGTCGGCGCGACTTCGCTGGGGTCGTTCAGCTCGACGTTCACCGAGATCGTGGGCGAGACCCCGAGCTCGTACCGTTCGCGTCCGCACGATGCCGCCGAGGCGATGCCGCTGTGCGTCGCGAAGATCCTCACGCGCCCCACCCGCTACGCCTGACCCGCAACCGAGCAGGATCGGAGAAGCGCGCGGGGCGGGGCGGCCGTAGCGTGTCAGCCATGACGAACATCGCCCTGGCATACAGCCCCATCACCGTCGACGACGTCGACGCCGCCATCCCCTTCTACCGCGACGGACTCGGCCTGGAAGTCATCAACGACGTCGCGTACGACGGTCACCGCTGGGTGAGCTTCGGCTTCCCTGGCCAGCCCGGCCTTTCCCTCGTCGTGTCGGACCCGACCGCGGGCCGCTCGCCCGAGGACGGAGATGCGCTCCAGCGCCTGGTCGTCAAGGGATCCGGTCCCGGACCCTACGTCTTCACCACCTCCGACCTCGATGCCACATTCGAGAAGCTGCGCGAGTTCGGCGCCGAGGTGCTGCAGGAGCCCAAGGAGCAGGGCTGGGGCCCGCGTGACGCGGCCTTTCGCGACCCGGCGGGCAACCACATCCGCATCAACCAGGTCTGAGACGGGCGCGATCGTGTGCCTGCCGTGGGTCGCCGCCATGCAGCGCGAGCCCATGCTCGTCGCGGCGAGTAGCCTGGACGGAATGAGCGACTCGTCCAGGGAGTTCCACAAGCCCGTCCGCCGGCCGGCAGAACTCTTCGACCGGGTGTTCTCCGCCGAGGACCCGGCGGAGGTCTCCCGCGTCGCGCACACGACCGCGCACGCCTTGCTCGCCCGCGTGCGGGCCGACCCCGACGGCACCGTCGTGGACCGGCTCGTCGCCTTCACCGACGAGCACGGCATCGACGACCTCGCCGAGCTGTGGTCGCGTTCGCCCGCGAAGACCCTTCCCGGCGCCCTATGGCGGCTGTACCTGGTGCAGCTCATGATCCACGACGACCCGCGCACGGCCGCGCTCCTCTACGAGCGCGGCCGTGCCGAGCTCGCCTCCGCCGACGACGTGGTGGCCGGCGCACCGTCGCCGGCCGGGCCGGAGGAGCTCGTCTCGCTGGTCGACACGATCCTGCGGGGACTCTTCGAGGGCGACTTCGCGGTGGCTCTCGACCGTGCGGCAGCGTTCTGCCGCGTGCAGGCCTCCGGTGCGACGCACGTCGCCGACGACTACGAGGCGACCGAGCCCGACCGCGCCTCGGCCTTCACCACCCGTGCCCTGCGCCTGTCGGACTACGCCGCCGACCTCACCGCCTGCGCCGCCCTCTGGCGCCGCGACGCCCTCACCTGAGCAGAAAAAGCTCACCGGGCATGAGAGTGCCGGGCCGCAGAACGCCGCGGTGCTCGTGCGCTTCGCGGGAGAGGCGTTCTGGCTCGATCGGTGCGTGCGCATTCACCGGGCATGAGAGTGCCGGGCCGCAGAACGCCGCGGTGCTCGTGCGCTTCGCGGGAGAGGCGTTCTGTCGCGATCGGTGCGTGCGCATTCACCGGGCATGAGAGTGCCGGGCCGCAGAACGCCTCTCGGCGCGGCGCCGCTCGAAGCGGCAAATTTTGGAGCCCGGGGTTACTGCGGCCCGGCCGATCCAGTGTAACCGAGTCCGAGGGCGCGGCATTCCCGAACGCCTAAGCTCGGGGCATGGCCTTGCGTTTCGCGCTCGTGATCGAGCCCGCGGCATCCGATGATCCCCGTCCGAGCTTCGCCGACTCCTTCCGGGTGATCGACCCGTCAGCGCCGGCGCTGAGCGTCGGCGAGCTGAGCACCCAGCGCGGCGACGGCATCTTCGAATCGATCGGCGTCGTCGACGGCCACGTGCAGGAGACCCAAGCGCATCTGGAGCGACTGGCGCACTCGGCGCGCATCTGCGACCTTCCCGGGCCGAATCTCGAACAGTGGCGGCAGGCCATCGGGGTCGCCGCCCGGCACGCTCCGGCCACGGGGGAGGGCGTGATCAAGCTCATCCTCAGCCGCGGCGTCGAGCACGGACCCGCCCCCACCGCGTGGGTGACGGTCGCGCCCGCACCCGACAACTCGGCGGCGCGGGAGCACGGCATCCGGGTCGTCACGCTCGACCGTGGCTACGGCATCGACACCCCCGCCCGGGCGCCCTGGCTGCTTCTGGGAGCGAAGACCCTGTCGTACGCGGTCAACATGGCCGCGATCCGCGAGGCGAAGCGCCGCGGCGCCGATGACGCGATCTTCGTCACCTCCGACGGCTTCGTGCTCGAGGCGCCCACGGCGTCCCTCATCCTGCGCATCGGCGGCCGCTTCGTCACGCCGGCACCCCACGGCGGCATCCTCCACGGAACGACGCAGCTGAGCCTCTTCGCCCACCTCGAAGAGCAGGGGCATGAGACGGGGTACGAGGTCGTGCCGACGGGTGCTCTACGCGAAGCGGATGCCGCGTGGCTGGTGTCCAGCGTGCGGCTCGCAGCACCGATCACAGCGATCGACGGCGTCGAGATGCCCGTGGACGCCGAGCTCACGGCATCCTTCAACCGCTATCTGCTGAGTGCGCGCGACTGACCGCATCGACGAAGCCCCCGCCGGAGGCGAGGGCTTCGGGTCAGGCGGGACCGGGGGCTCAACCGAAGCGGCCGGAGACGTAGTCCTCGGTGGCCTGCACGCTCGGCGTGGTGAAGATCGCCGTGGTGTCGTTGTACTCGATGAGCTTGCCCGGCTTGCCGGTGCCGGCGATGTTGAAGAACGCCGTCTTGTCGCTGACACGCGAGGCCTGCTGCATGTTGTGCGTGACGATGACCACGGTGTACTCGTTCTTGAGTTCGCCGATGAGCTCCTCGATCGCGTACGTCGAGATCGGGTCGAGGGCCGAGCAGGGCTCGTCCATCAGCAGCACGTCGGGCGCGACCGCGATCGCACGCGCGATGCACAGGCGCTGCTGCTGACCGCCGGAGAGGCCGGAACCCGGCTTGTCGAGGCGGTCCTTGACCTCGTTCCACAGGTTCGCCCCGCGCAGGGACTTCTCGACGAGCGCGTCGGCATCGGACTTCGAGATGCGCTTGTTGTTGAGCTTGACGCCCGCCAGGACGTTCTCCTTGATCGACATCGTCGGGAACGGGTTCGGGCGCTGGAAGACCATGCCGACCTGGCGGCGGACGAGCACGGGGTCGACGCCGGCACCGTACAGGTTGTCGCCGTCGAGGAGCACCTCGCCCTCGACGCGCGCGCCGGGGATGACCTCGTGCATGCGGTTGAGGGTGCGCAGGAACGTGGACTTGCCGCAGCCCGACGGGCCGATGAAGGCCGTGACGCTGCGCGGGTCGATCGACAGGGAGACGCCCTCGACGGCGAGGAAGTCGCCGTAGTAGACGTTCAGATCGTTGACTTCGATGCTCTTGGACAAGGCAGTGGTTCTTTCGGGTTGGGTGAGGTCAGCGACCGGTCTTGGGGGAGAACACCTTCGCCACGATGCGGGCGATGAGGTTGAGGAGCATCACGATCAGGATGAGCGTGAGTGCCCCGGCCCATGCGCGGTCGATGTAGGCCTCGGGCGGGATGCCCTTGTTCATGTACTCGGTGTAGGTGAAGACGGGAAGCGTCTGCATGCGGCCGTCGAACAGGTCGTAGTTCATGCTGTTCGTGAACCCGGCGGTGATCAGCAGCGGGGCGGTCTCGCCGATGACGCGGGAGATCGACAGCATGATGCCCGTGGTGATGCCGGCGATGGAGGTGGGAAGGACGACCTTGACGACCGTGAGCCACTTCGGCACGCCCAGCGCGTACGAGGCCTCGCGCAGCTCGTTCGGGACGAGGCGCAGCATCTCTTCGGTCGAGCGCACCACGACCGGGATCATGAGCACCGACAGTGCGATCGAGCCCATGAAGCCCATGCGGATGCCGGGGCCGAAGAACAGGGCGAACAGCGCGTAGGCGAACAGACCGGCGACGATCGACGGGATGCCCGTCATGACGTCGACGAGGAAGGTGATACCGCGCCCGAGGCGCGTGCCCTCGCCGTACTCGACGAGATAGATCGCCGCCATGAGGCCGATCGGGATCGAGATGAGCGCGGCCATGCCCGTGATGAGGAGCGTGCCGACGATCGCGTGCAGCACGCCGCCGCCCTCGCCGACCACGTTGCGCATCGAGCTCGTGAAGAACTCGGCGTCGAAGCGCGCGATGCCGTTGACGACCACGGTCCAGGCGACCGAGATCAGCGGCACCATCGCGATGAGGAACGCCGAGGCGACCACGCCGGTGACGAGGCGGTCGACGGCCTTGCGGCGGCTCTCGACGATCGACGAGACGGTGAAGATCAGGATCAGGTAGACGACGCCGGTCGAGATGAGCCAGCCGGCGATGTTGAGATCATCGCCCGAGCCGACCGCCACGATGGCGAAGACGGCGAGCATCGCGGCGAGGGATCCGCCGACCATCGACCAGACGGCCCAGGAGGGCAGCCGGCCCGTGGTGAGCTGCGACCGCGACGGACGGACGTCCGTGCTCGGAGGCGTAGCGGTGATGGTCATCAGTTGGCCCCCGAGAATTCCTTGCGGCGGTTGACGATCCAACGCGCGATGAAGTTGACGGCGAACGTCACGATGAACAGGATCAGACCCGTCGCGATCAGGACGTTGATGTTGGTCCCGAACGCCTCGGGGAAGGTCAGGGCGATGTTCGCGGCGATCGTCGAGGGGTTGGTCGACGTGAAGAGCTGGAACGTCACCGTGCCCGTGGCGGAGAGCACCATGGCCACGGCCATCGTCTCTCCCAGCGCGCGGCCGAGACCGAGCATCGAGGCAGAGACGATGCCGCTGCGGCCGAAGGGCAGCACAGCCATGCGGATCATCTCCCAGCGCGTGGCACCCAGCGCGAGTGCCGCCTCCTCGTGGAGGACGGGGGTCTGCAGGAAGATCTCGCGGCAGATGGCGGTGATGATCGGGACGACCATGACCGCCAGGACGATCGCGGCGGTGAAGATCGTGCGGCCCGTGGCGGAGACCTCGCCCGCGAAGAGCGGGAACCAGCCCATGTTCGTGGTCAGCCACGCGTAGACCGGCTGGACCGCGGGGGCCAGCACGAGGATGCCCCACAGACCGAACACCACCGAGGGGACGGCGGCGAGGAGGTCGACCACGTAGCCGAGACCCTGCGCGATCCGGCGGGGCGAGTAGTGGGTGATGAAGAGCGCGACGCCGAGCGAGAGCGGGACGGCCATTACGAGCGCCAGCAGTGCGGCCCACACGGTGCCGAACAGCAGCGGCCAGACGTAGTCCCAGAAGTTGGAGGAGAGGAGGCTGGCCTCTTCGGGCGTCGCGCCGATCGCGGGGATCGACTGCACGATCAGGAAGATCGCGACGGCCGCGAGCGTGGCGAGGATCATCGAGCCGGCCGCGAGGGCCGTACCGGAGAACCAGATGTCGCCCGGGCGCTTCTTGGCCTCAATCTTGGTTGGGGCGGGGGCGGCCGCTGTCATGTCATCCGTCCTGATCGGGTTGGTGCTTCCGATCCGCATCCGGCCCCGGCCGCGCCTGGCGGCGCGTCCGGGGCCTGATTGCGGTCTTTACTTGATCTCGTCGATCGCAGCCTGCGACTGAGCGGCGAGGTCGGCCGAGATCGGGGCGCTGCCCGCGTTCTCAGCGGCCGACTGCTGGCCCTCCTCGCTGACAGCCGTCGTGAAGAAGCCCTTCACGAGCGCCGCAGCGTCGGCGTCGGCGTACTCGACGCAGCCGATGAGGTAGCTCACGAGCATGACGGGGTAGGCGCCCGACTCCTCCGTGGTGCGGTCGATCTCGAAGGCGAGGTCGGTCGGCGCGCGACCCTCCTCGAGCGGCGAGGCGTCCAGGGCCACCGCAGCGCCCTCCGCCGACGGCGCGTTCCACTCCGAGCCGACCTGGACGCTCACGACCGAGAGGTCGCCGGTCTGCGAGTGGTCGGCGTAGCCGATGGTGCCGTTGCCGCCCTTGATCGCGTCGACGACTCCCGACGTGCCCTGAGCGGCCTCGCCGCCCTGGATCGGCCACTCCTCGACGGCGCCGTAGGTCCAGACGCTCGACGCCGTCTGCGCGAGGTAGTCGGTGAAGTTGGCCGTGGTGCCCGACTTGTCGGAGCGGTGGACCGGCGCGATGGCGAGGTCCGGCAGCGTCACGCCCGAGTTCGTGGCGGCGATGGCCGGGTCGTTCCAGTTGGTGATCGTGCCGGCGAAGATGCCCGCGATCGTGTCGGGGTCGAGGTTGAGCGCGTCGACGCCCTCGACGTTGAACGCGATGGCGATCGGCGAGACGTAGGCGGGGATCTCGACCAGGTCCGAGCCTTCGACGCATGCGTCGAACGGGCCGGCCTCGATCTCCTCGATCTTGAACGCGCGGTCGGAGCCGGCGAACTGGACGGCGCCGGACTGGAACGACTCGCGACCGGTGCCCGAGCCCTGCGGGTCGTAGTTGACCGTGACGTCGGGGTTGGCGGTCTGGAAGAGCTGGGTCCAGGCCGACACGGCGACCTGCTGCGACGTGGCGCCCGAGCCGTTGAGGGTGCCGGTGAGTGCGGGGCCCTCGCTGGCGGAGGGAGCGGTGCCGCCCGGGCTGGTCTCGTTCGAGGCGCAGCCGGCGAGGGCGAGGGCCGCGACTGCGGCGACAGCGCCCACCTGGGCGATGCGAGAGATCTTCACTGTGTGAATCCTTCACGTGTCAGGGATACAGGCCGAACAGGCCTTCGGGTTCGAACCCGGTGCGGGGTTCGATCTGAAACGTAGGCTCGGACTCTTAAGAGAGTGCGCTCTGCGGGTGAACGGAAGGTGAACGGGATGCCGACATCCATGCACGGGCATTGACGTGAGAGGTCGCTCCGCCTTGGATTTCCGCCTCACCCTCCGCCGGCCGTTCACTTCGGGCCTCGCGGCCCCCCTCACACCTTGGGCTCGTGCGTCTCGATCGTGACGATGCCCGAGCCCGGGTTCTCGACCGACAGGTGCACCACCGAGAACGCGGCGGGCTCGAGGGCCGAGGCGCTGCCGAGGTACGAGCCACGCAGCGTGCCCGTCGCGAGCGCGAGCTCGCTCAGGATGTCGGGAAGCAGGGGGCCGTGGCTGCACAGCACGGCGGGCCTGCGCGCACGGACCCGCTCGCCGATCACCGTGCGCGCGTCGGACTTGCCGTCCTCCCACGCATCCTGACTGATGAGCTTGCTCGTGTCGATTCCGCGGCCGATCGCGGCCGACAGCGGCGCGACGGTCTTGACGCAGCGCACGGCCGGGCTCGACACGATCCGCCGGACGCCGAAGGCGACAAGGGGCCCGACGATCGAGTCCGCCTGGCGGCGGCCTCGCGCGGAGAGCGGCCGCGCAGCATCCTTCCCCTTCCATTCCTCGCGGGTGACCGCCTTGGCGTGCCGCAGCACCACGAGGGGGAACGTCCGCAGCACTCCCTCATCGACGAGTCGCAGGAAGTTCTCCATGATCTCGGCGTCGACGGGGTAGCTGAGCCGCTTCAGCGCCTTCCTCGGCGACACCCATTCGATCGCCGCGATCTCTTTGTTCGGCACGAACGCGGAGGTGCGGATGGCGGCATCCGTCGCCTCGGCGGCCCAGTAGTGGACGATCTTGATGCGCTTGCTGGGCAGCCGGTAGCGCGACACCCCGACCGGAACGCCGAGGGCGACACGGATGCCGGTCTCCTCATGGATCTCGCGCACCGCGGTCTCGGCGAGCATCTCACCGGGGTCGACCTTGCCCTTGGGAAGCGTGACATCGCGGTACTTCGTGCGGTGGATCAGGAGCACGCGCAGCTTGTCGTCGACGACACGCCACACGACGCCCCCGGCCGCGTAGACGGCCGTCTCGGTCATCGCACCGCCCGCGCCCGCCGGCGCCGCTGCACATTGACCATGGTGCGGTCCTGGAGGTCCAGGAGCGGCTTGCCCTCCTCGTCGACGTTGTGCCGCGTCCACTCCCCGTCGGGGCCCAGATGCCATGAGCTCGTCGAGTCGCTCATCGACAGGGTGAACAGGTCGTTGAGCTCCTTCACGTGAGCGGGGGCGACCACGCGCACCAGCGCCTCGACGCGGCGGTCGAGATTGCGGTGCATCATGTCGGCGCTGCCGATGTACACGACGGGGTCGCCGTCGTTGTGGAAGGCGAAGATGCGCGAGTGCTCGAGGTAGCGGCCGAGGATCGAGCGCACCGTGATGTTCTCGCTCATGCCCTGGACGCCCGGCTTCAGCGAGCAGATGCCGCGCACGCACACCTCCACCTTCACGCCGGCCTGGCTCGCCCGGTAGAGGGAGTCGATGATCTGCTCGTCGACCATCGAGTTGACCTTGATCCGGATGCTGGCGGGCTTGCCGGCCAGAGCGTTGCGGCGCTCCTTGTCGATGAGGCGGAGCAGGCCCTTGCGCAGGTGCAGCGGCGCGACCAGCAGGCGCTTGAACTTCTTCTCGATCGCGTAGCCGCTCAGCTCGTTGAACAGGCGGGTGAGATCGCGACCCACCTGGTCGTCGGCGGTGAAGAGGCCGAAGTCCTCGTAGATGCGGCTCGTCTTGGGGTTGTAGTTGCCGGTGCCGACGTGGCTGTAGCTGCGCAGCACGCCGTTCTCCTCGCGGATGACGAGAGCGAGCTTGCAGTGGGTCTTGAGCCCGACGAGCCCGTAGACCACGTGTACGCCCGCCTTCTCGAGCTTGCGCGCCCAGACGATGTTGTTCGCCTCGTCGAAGCGCGCCTTGATCTCGACGAGCGCGAGGACCTGCTTGCCCGCCTCGGCGGCGTCGATCAGCGCTTCGACGATGGGGCTGTCTCCGGACGTGCGGTACAGCGTCTGCTTGATGGCGAGCACGTGCGGGTCCTTCGCCGCCTGCTCGAGGAACGCCTGCACGCTGGTCGCGAACGACTCGTAGGGGTGGTGCACGAGCACGTCGCCCTTGCGGATCGAGGCGAAGATGTCGGGGCGCTCGTTGTTGTCACCCGGCTGGAAGGCGAGTGCGGTCGTGGGCAGGTGCGGCTTGTAGTGCAGGTCGGGCCGGTCGATCCGCGACAGGTCGAACAGGCCCCGCAGGTCGAGCGGGCCGGGGAGGCGGTAGACCTCCTGCTGGGTGATGTCGAGCTCCTTGATGAGGAGGTCGAGCGTCACGTCGTCCATGTCGTCGGTGATCTCGAGGCGGATCGGCGGGCCGAAGCGGCGCCGCAGCAGCTCGGCCTCGAGCGCCTGGATGAGGTTCTCCGTCTCGTCCTCCTCGATCACCACGTCCTCGTTGCGGGTGAGACGGAACGCGTGGTGATCGAGCACCTCCATCCCCGGGAAGAGGTCGTCGAGGTGGTTGGAGATGAGGTCCTCGAGCGGCAGGTACCGCACGGCGCCGTCGACAGGCGGCAGCTCGACGAAGCGCGGAAGCATCGGCGGAACCTTGAGGCGCGCGAACTCCTGGCGCCCGGTGCGGGCGCTGCGGATGCGGATGGCGAGGTTGAGCGACAGGCCCGAGATGTACGGGAAGGGATGGGCGGGGTCGACCGCGAGCGGCATGAGGACGGGGAAGACCTGCGCCTGGAAGTAGTCGTAGAGCGCCTCGCGCTCGGCCTCATCCAGCGAGTCGTACGAGACGACCTGGATGCCCGCCGCGGCCATCGCGGGCTTCACGAGCGACGTCCAGGCCTCGGCGTGACGCAGCTGGAGCCGGTGCGCCTCGGCCGAGATGTCGGCGAGCACGTCTGCGGGGGAGCGGCCGACGTTCGTCGGCAGCGCGAGGCCGGTGACGATGCGGCGCTTCAGGCCGGCGACGCGCACCATGAAGAACTCGTCGAGGTTGCTCGCGAAGATCGCCAGGAAGTTCGCCCGCTCGAGGGTCGGAAGGTTGGGATCCTCGGCGAGTTCCAGCACGCGCTGGTTGAAGGCGAGCCAGCTAAGCTCGCGATCCAGATAGCGGTGGTCGGGCAGCTGCGAGTCGAAGACCTCCGAGAGGTCGAAGTCGTCGTCGTCCGCATCGCCCAGGCCGGCGTCGAGCACCTCGGGTTCGATCATCCCCTCATCATTGCAGGGTGACGTGACGAGAGTGTGAACGACGTATCGGAGAGGTGGACGGCGACGTGCCGCCGCGTCAGGCCTCGGTGCGCTCGCGCGGGGCGGGCTCCGGTTCGTCTTCGTAGACGTTGAAGCGGTAGCCGACGTTGCGCACGGTGCCGATGAGCTGCTCCATGTCGCCGAGCTTGGCGCGAAGGCGCCGCACGTGCACGTCGACCGTGCGGGTGCCGCCGAAGTAGTCGTACCCCCACACCTCGCTCAGCAGCTGCTCGCGGGTGAAGACGCGCGACGGGTGCGTCGCGAAGAAGTGGAGGAGCTGGAACTCCTTGTACGTGAGGTCGAGCGGACGCCCGTGCACCTTGGCCGAGTACGACGACTCGTCGATCGTGATGCCCGACGTCTGGATGCGCGTCGACACCTGCTCGGCGGACTGGCGGCCGACGGCCAGGCGGATGCGGGCGTCGACCTCGGCGGGGCCGGCGGTGAAGAGGATGACGTCGTCGACGCCCCAATCCGGGGACACCGCCGTCAGACCGCCTTCGGTCACGATCAGCAGCAGGGGCGCGTCGAGCCCCGTGGTGTTGAGGATCTTGCACAGCGACTTCGCGCCGACGAGGTCGACGCGCGCATCGACGAAGATGATGTCGGCGCTCGGGGCGTTGACGAGCTGGGCGGGCTCGGCGGGGATCAGGCGCACGCGGTGGCTCAGCAGTTCGAGCGAGGGCAGCACGGGGCCGCCTCCGTGCGTGGAACTGAGAACCAGGAGCTGTGCCAATGGATCGCCTTCCCGGCGCAGGGGGGTGCGCCGCGAACCCCAGTGTAGGGCGTGGGGGAGGCCCGGTCGGTGCGCATGTCGTCCGTCGACACGCGCACGGCCCGCGTCGGCGGATGCGCCCCGCGAACCGATGCGCGATGATGGACGCGTGGCCGTGCCTGAACTCGCCCCTCGCCGCACCTTCGGCGGCATCGTCGCCGTGTGGGTGCTCGCGGCGCTGATCGCGATCGTCGTCGGCGTGTTCGCGACGCTCGACGCGCGCGCGGCCTGGCTGGGAGTCGGACTGGGCGGATGCCTCATCGCGGCGTTCGCGGTCCAGCTCTGGTCGGGTCGGTCCCAGGGTTTCACCGAGCGTGTGGCGGCGAGCGTCCTCGGTGCTGCGCTGGTGATGGGCGTCATCAGCCTGGGGTTCGGTCTGGCCGCCCTCGTTCCCGGCTAGACTCCCTCATATGGATACCGTCGCGCTCGAACTGTTCTTCGTGGGCCTGCTCGGTCTGGCGTCTCTGGCGATCGTCTTCGTCTCCGCCGTCGTCGTCAAGAACCTCTACCGCGGCCAGCGCTGACGGGTCCGGTCGTGCTCGACATCCCGACCGACCTTCCCGCGGAGCTCGTCCCGCTCTCGTGGCTCATCGGAGTGTGGGAGGGCACGGGCGTCATCGACTACGGCGACCACGCCTACACCGGCGAGTTCACGCACCGCGTGAGCTTCAGCCACGACGGCGGCGACTACCTGAACTACTCGGCCGACGCCTGGCTGCATGACGCCGAGGACCCCGAGAAGCGCACCCGCCTGGTGGCCGAGCTCGGCTACTGGCGCCTCGCGCTCACGGCCACCGACGCCGACGCCGGTCCGGGTCTGCTGCCCGCGCTGGCCGCCCCGGTTGCGCGCACGGCCGACGACATCGAGCGGCTGCGCAACGCCGACGGCGGGTTCGACCTCGAGGCGGCCCTCGTGCACGCCGACGGCGTGAGCGAGCTGTACCTCGGCCAGATCAAAGGACCCCGCATCGACATCGCCACGGACGCGGTCGTGCGTCCCGCCGGCGCGAAGTCGTACGCGGCCGCCACCCGCATGTACGGACTGGTCGAGGGACACCTGCTGTGGGCGTGGGACATCGCGGCGCTCGGCTTCGAGCTGGGAGCGCACGCGTCCGCGCGCCTCGCCCGAGCCGAATGAACGGAGTGCAGTGATGGCCGACCCGTTCGCCTCCGTCCCCGGCGCCGTCGTCGACGACGCCGGCCTGCAGCACGTCGGAAGCCCTCTCATCGAGCAGCGCCGGCTCGCCGCGGGCGCGGCTCTCGCCCCGCGCGCCGACCGAGCCGTCATCGCCGTGCCCGGCGAGGACCGCCTGTCCTGGCTCGACTCGCTGTCGTCACAGGCGCTGACTCGCCTCGCCCCCGGCATCGGCACCGAGCTGTTGATCCTCGACCCGCACGGACACGTCGAGCACGCGGCATCCGTCGTCGATGACGGTGAGACCGCCTGGCTCATCGCCGATCGCGCCGACGTGGCGGGCCTGTACGACTGGCTCCGCAAGATGCGGTTCCGCTTGCGCGTCGATCCGCGCATCGCCGATGACGAGTACGCGGTGATCGGCGGCACAGCCGCAGCACTCGAGCGCATCTCGCCCGCGACGCCTGCCGGGGTGCCGCTCGTGTGGCGCGACCCGTGGCCCGCTGTCACGCCCGGAGGCCACGCCTACGCGCCCGTCGACCCGCACCCGGGCGCGGATCGCGACTGGGCCGAGGCGATCGTCACCCGGGGGGAGGAGCAGCGGATCGCGGATGCAGCGGCCCGCGGTGAACTCGAGCTCGCCGGCCTTGTGGCGACCGAAGCCCTGCGCGTCGCCGCGTGGCGACCGCGCTGGACCACCGACGTCGACGAGCGCGCGCTGCCCCACGAGCTGGACTGGCTGCGCACCGCGGTCCACCTCGACAAGGGCTGCTATCGCGGGCAGGAGACCATCGCCAAGGTGCACAACCTCGGTCACCCGCCGCGCCGCCTCGTCGCGCTGCAGCTCGACGGATCCGGCAGCGTGCTGCCCGAGCACGGCGCGGCCGTGCGACTCGGCGACGACGCGGTCGGCATCGTCACATCGGCGGCGCTGCATTACGAAGAAGGCCCGATCGCGCTCGCGGTCGTCCGCCGCACCACCCCGGTCGACGCCGCGCTGACGGTCGACACCGCCGACGGCCCGGTCGCCGCGGCGCAGGAGGTCGTCGTGCCGCCGGATGCCGGGGCGACGGCGAACGTGCCGCGGATCACCCGGCTGTCGCGCCGCGCGGCCGCCCAGTAGGGGAGTCTGCCGTGAGCGGCGACGGCGAGACCGCCGCGATCACCCAGGTCGTGCCCACGGGCTGGCGCGCCCGGCTGGACCTGCGGCCGCAGCTGACGCGAGTTCGTGGGTCGGCGCTGGCGATCCTGCAGATCACCGTGGCGGCGACCGCTGCGTGGGGCTTCGCGCACTACGTCCTCGGGCATCCGGCGCCGCTGCTCGCGGCCACCGTGACGATCACCAGCCTCGGCCTCGTGCGCGACGCACGCCCGCGGCGCGTGCTCGAGACCGTCGTCGGGATGCTGGTCGGCATCCTCGTCGCGGAGGGCTTCGTCGTTGTCGTCGGCCCAGGCTGGTGGCAGCTCGCTCTGGCTCTCGGCGTGACGCTCCTGGTCGCCCGGTTCCTCTCGCCGTATCCGCCGTTCGCGATCATGGCGGGCGTCCAGGCGTGCATCGTGATGTCCTTGCCGGCGACGGAGCCGTTCTCCCGCCTCATCGACGGCGCGGTGGGCGGCATCGCGGCCCTCGCCGTGACGGCGCTCATCCCGCGCAACCCCCGACGAGAGGAGGCCCGCGACGGGCACGCCGTCTTCGCGGCGGCGGACGCAGCGGCGCGCACCATCGTGCAGGCGCTGCGCCGGGGGGACGCGATCCGCGCCGCCCGAGGTCTCGAGAAGGCGCGGGCGATCGCCCCGCGCATCGACGAGTGGCGCGCCTCACTGGACTCCGGACTCGCCGTCGCCGCGTTCTCGCCGTGGCTGCGCCCGCAGCGCGCCGAGCTGCGCCGGCATCACGAGGTGCTGCAGGCGATGGACTTCGCCACGCGGAACCTCCGCGTCGTCGCGCGCCGTGCGGTGTACCTCTGCGACGACGGTCAGCGGCGGCCCGTGCAGGCCGAGGTGCTCGCCGAGCTCATGCGCGCTGCCGAACTGGTGGGCGAGAGTCTCGACGACATCGCGCTGCAGCCGGCTGCGCGCGAGGCGGTCCGTGCGGTCGCCGTGCGCCTCGACCCGGCGGCGATCCTCCCCGACGCTTCGCAGGGCGAGCAGAACCTCATCACGGCGATGCGCCCGTTGGCGGTCGACCTCCTCACCGCGACCGGCATGTCGTCCGCCGCGGCGCGGGCCGTGCTGCCGCGCGTGTGACGGACCCGAGGGCGCGGCTCAGCGCGGGGCCACGGCATCCCATGGCACCGTGACTTCGCCCAGACGCCACCGCGACCGTTCGAGGACCGGCCAGCCGCCGTCGACCAGGGCCGACAGCGCCGTGCGCCAGCGGTGCACGGGACCGAAGGGCGACACGCTGGCCGCGCGCTCCCACTCCGTATCGAGGGCGGCGAGGAACGCGTGCACACGCTCCCCGGGCACGTTGCGGTGGATCAGGGCCTTCGGAAGGCGCTCCGCGGCGACGGACGGATGCTGCAGCCCCGCCAGCCGCAGCGACACCGTGAGGGTGCGCGGCGCGGCGTCGGCGCCGATCGCCGCCCAGGTGGCGATGCGCCCGATCTCGTCGCACGTGCCTTCGACGAGGAGGCCGTCCGGCGCCAGCCGCGCGCACATCGTCCCCCATGCCGCAGCGACCTCCGATTCGTCGTACTGCCGCAGCACGTTGAACGCCCGCACGACCGCAGGCCTCCGCCCGCCCGGCACGGGCACCTCGAAGCCCCCGCGCGCGAACGACACGCGGGCGTCGGGGGCGAACGAGGTGCCACCCGCGTGCACCCGCTCGAGCTGGACCCGCGCACGCGCGACGCGCGCGGGATCGATCTCGAGGCCCAGCACCTCGACATCAGGCCGTGCTCGGACCAGGCGCGAGTAGAGCTCGAGCGCGGTGACGCCGCTCGCGCCGTAGCCGAGGTCGACCACGAGGGGATCCGCCGCGCGGCGGAGCGCAGGATGCCGCGCGATCCAGCGGTCCACGCGCCGCAGTCGGTTGGTGCCGGTCGTGCCGCGCGTGATCTGCCCGACCGGTCCCCGCGCCATGTCTCCATGATGCCAGCCGTGCCTGTCACAGCATCCTGGCGCGTCACCCGGCGCGGATATCATGGGGCGCATGACCGCGCCCTACACGCTGATCCTCCTCCGACACGGCCAGAGCGAGTGGAACAAGACCAACCAGTTCACGGGCTGGGTCGACGTCCGCCTCACCGACCAGGGCAAGGCCGAAGCCCAGCGCGGCGGCGAGCTGCTCGCCGAGTCCGGGATCCTTCCCGACGTGCTGCACACCTCCGTGCTCAGCCGCGCCATCCAGACCGCCGACATCGCACTGGATGCGGCCGACCGTCTCTGGATCCCCGTGAAGCGCTCGTGGCGCCTCAACGAGCGCCACTACGGCGCACTGCAGGGCAAGGACAAGGCGCAGACACTGGAAGAGTTCGGCGATGAGCAGTTCATGCTGTGGCGCCGCTCGTTCGACGTCCCGCCGCCCCCGCTTCCCGCCGACGACCAGTACAGCCAGATCGGCGACCCGCGCTACGCCGGCATCGACGGAGAGGTTCCCGACACCGAGTCGCTCAAGCTCGTCATCGACCGCATGCTGCCCTACTGGCACAGCGACATCGTCCCGGACCTCAAGGCGGGCAAGACGGTGCTCGTGACGGCGCACGGCAACTCGCTGCGCGGCCTCGTGAAGCACCTCGACGGCATCAGCGACGCCGACATCGCCGAGCTCAACATCCCCACGGGCATCCCGCTGGTGTACCGTCTCGCCGAGAACCTCGAGCCGATCGGGCCGGGCGAGTACCTCGACCCCGAGGCCGCCGCCGCCGGTGCCGCCGCGGTCGCGAACCAGGGCAAGGCCTGATCTCACAGACGACGGAAGAGCGGATGCCTCCCCACGAGGCATCCGCTCTTCCCTTTCTTCGCCGTCGCAGCGGCAGCCCCCCAGCTGCAGCTCGCGGGACGGGTCTTACGGCGCGACCACGTCGATGGTGTCGGTGGCGCTCGTCCAGTCTCCGGTGGAGAGGTACGCGACCTTCTTCGCGACCGACACCGCGTGGTCGCCGAAGCGCTCGTGATACCGGCTGGCGAGCGTGGCATCGACGGTGGCGGACGGATCGCCCTGCCAGCTGTCGCTGAGCACCTTCTCGAACACCGAGACGTGCAGCTCGTCGAGCTTGTCGTCGGCGTTGCGGATCTCGTCGATGAGGTCGCCGTCCTGCGTGCGCAGCAGCTCGGTGAGCTGGCGCGCCGCCTCGACGTCGAGCTCGCCCATTCTGAGGAACGTGGACTTGAGGCCCTTGGGGATCGCCCGCTCGGGGAAGCGCATGCGGGTGAGCTGGGCGATGTGCTCGGCGATGTCGCCCATGCGCTCGAGCGAGGCGCTCATGCGCAGCGCACTCACGACGATGCGCAGATCGCGTGCCACGGGCTGCTGACGGGCGAGGATCTCGATGGCGAGCTCGTCGAGCTCGACGGCCTTCTCGTCGATCACCGCGTCGGCCTCGATGACCTCCTCCGCCAGCGCCACGTCGCTCGTGCCGAACGCGCGCGTCGCCTTGTCGATGGCGATCGTGACCAGTTCGGAGATCTCGACGAGACGCCCCTGCACGTCCTCGAGGGACTGGTGGAAGACTTCGCGCATTCCGACGCACCTTTCATGGATGGGGGAGCTTTCGCCCGCGCCCGGCCGATTGTCGTCAGGGAAGGTTAACGGATGGTGCTCCCGCGGTGAACAGTACCGGGCGTGGCGGCCTGTGGCTTCGTCAGGTCCGTTCCGGCGGGCGGCGTGCCCCTACGCTTGAGGCATGGACACGACGCAGCTCGCGCTGCTCGCCCTCCTCGCGGGGATCATCATCGGCGGTTCGATCTCCGCCGTCGTCGTCGCGTCGATGCGGGCGCGCGACCGCGCGCTCGCGCAGACATCGATCGAGATCCCCGATGGCGTACGCGGCGTCCTCCACGGGATGGACGATCCGGCGGTCGTCGTCGACGCGTCGTTCACGGTGCTGGCCGCTTCCGCGGCGGCGGGGGCGTTCGAGCTGCTCGAGGGGGGCACCCTGCCCACCGCCGAGCTGCGCACGCTTGCGCGGCGTGTGCGCACCGGCGACCCGGCGGTCGCCGAGACCAGCGCCACCGAGACCATGCGGTTGCGCCGCGGTGCGCCACCCGCCGAGCCTCGCCTCGTGGCGGTGCGCGCATCGCGTATCTCGCCCCGGCTCACCCTCCTCGTGCTGCGCGACATCTCCGAGCGTGAGCGGGTGGAGGAGATGCGCCGCGATTTCGTGGCGAACACGAGCCATGAGCTCAAGACGCCCGTGGGCGCCGTGAGCCTGCTGGCGGAGGCGATCGAGTCGGCCGCCGACGACCCGCCCCAGGTGCGGATCTTCGCATCGCGGCTGCAGGCCGAGGCGAATCGTCTCGCGCTGCTGACTTCGCGCATCATGAACCTGTCGCGGCTGCAGGCCGCGGACGAGCTCCCACAGCAGGACGTCTCGATCGACGAGGTCGTGGCGTCGGCTCTCGACGCTCACGCGATCCAGGCCGACTCGGCCGGCGTCGAGGTGGTGCGCGGCGGGGCGCGCGGCCTCTACGTCCACGGCGACGCGCAGGTGCTGAGCGAAGCCGTCGGCAACCTCATCGCGAACGCCATCGCCTACTCGCCGCGGGGCTCGAACGTCGGCGTGGGCGTCAAGGCGGCCGACCGCATCGTCGAGATCGCCGTGACCGACCGCGGCATCGGCATCGCGGAGGGCGAGCAGGACCGGGTCTTCGAACGCTTCTACCGGTCCGACCCGGCGCGTGCGCGCCGCACCGGCGGCAGCGGGCTGGGCCTGTCGATCGTGAAGCACGCGGTGCAGCGGCACGGTGGCGAGGTGCGCCTGTGGTCGCGCCCCGGCCGCGGGTCGACGTTCACGATCCGACTGCCGCAGATCGACGCGCCCGCCCTCGAACCCGCGCCCAAGCGCGGGCGCAAGAAGAAGCGTCCCGCAGTGGCCGATGGCGGTGCCGCCGGGGCGCCCGGTCCCGCGGTCAACGCGCCTGCCGTTGCAGCCGAGGGTCCCGCGACCCCCGCAGTCCCCGGCGCGCCGGCAGTGCCCGCTGTACCGGTGGCGAAGCGTGCCGCATCCGCACGTGCCGCCAAGTCCGCCGCAGCTCAGAATCCCGTCGGCCCCGCCGGCGGCACCACCCCCGCATCCGTCGCGAATGGAGACCCCGCATGACCCGCGTCCTGATCGTCGAGGACGAGCCGGACCTCGCCGACCCGCTCGCCTATCTCCTTCGCCGAGAGGGCTACGAGGTCGAGATCGCCGAGGACGGCCCGACGGCCCTGACGGCGTTCCGCGAGCGCGGCGCCGACATCGTGCTGCTCGACCTGATGCTGCCCGGGATGCCGGGCACCGAGGTGTGCCGCCAGATCCGGGTCAACTCCGCTGTGCCGATCATCATGCTCACCGCGAAGGACTCCGAGGTCGACATCGTGGTGGGACTCGAGCTCGGCGCAGACGACTATGTCACCAAGCCGTACTCGGCCCGCGAGCTGCTCGCGCGCATGCGCGCCGTACTGCGCCGGTTCTCGCAGATCGACACCGACCTCGAGGACCGCGTGCTGGAGGGCGGGCGCGTCGTGCTCGACATCGACCGTCACACGGTCGCGGTGGAGGGCGGCGAGATCAACATGCCGCTCAAGGAATTCGAGCTGCTCGAGGTGCTCATGCGCAACGCCGGCCGTGTGCTGACGCGCGGCCAGCTCATCGACCGGGTGTGGGGAAGCGACTACTTCGGCGACACGAAGACGCTCGACGTCCACATCAAGCGGATCCGCTCGCGCATCGAGAAGAACCCGGGCTCGCCGGAGATGCTCGTCACCGTGCGCGGGCTGGGCTACCGCTTCGAGGGGTAGGAGCCGGACATATGAAGAGGGCGCCCTCGCGGGGCGCCCTCTTCATATGTCCGCGACCGCGCTCAGGGAGCGAGCGGGGCGAGGTAGTCCAGAGTGCCGTCCAGCACCGGCACGGAGGCGATCGCTCCTTCGGAGTCGCCCGACTGGAAGAAAGTGGTGACATCGGTGCCGGGGAGGGCGTCGAGGTCCTCCACGAGCAGCGGTTCGTCCTCCTCGGAGCCGAGGCTCACAGTCGTGTTGGCGGGCACACGCACGGTGAGCGTGGGGCCGTCCTCGCCGAATTCGACGTTGAGGGTGTGCGAGTCCTCCGTCGCGTTGATGAGCGCGGCGACGAAGTTGCCCTCCGAGCCGTCCTCGTTCGCGATGATCTGCGCGTTGCGCACCTCGATGGGACCGGCGTCGTGGACGTTGGTGCCCTCGGCGGCGGAGTAGGAGATCGTGGTCGCCTGCGGCGAGATCATGCTGCACCCGGTCGTCGTGAGGACGAGTGCGCCCCCGATGGCCAGCGACGCGATGAGGCGGCGGTTCACGGATCCTCCATAAGACGGATGACGGTTCTCCAGCATTCTAGGGGCTCGCAATGGACCGCGCGGATCACCGCCCTGGCCCGAGGGCGGAGAACCTTAGCGTATTTCGCCTGTGGTATCCTGGAGGTTGCCGAAAGGACATAACTCCATGCTTTTTGAGGTTGGCGAGACGGTCGTCTACCCCCACCACGGGGCGGCAACGATCATCGAGGTCAAAGACCGGATCATCAAGGGCGAGACGAAGAAGTACCTGAAGCTGAACGTCACGCAGGGTGATCTCATCATCGAAGTCCCCGCAGAGAACGTCGACCTGGTCGGCGTACGAGACGTCATCGGCAAGGAGGGCCTCGACAAGGTCTTCGAGGTGCTGCGCGCTCCCTTCACAGAGGAGCCGACCAACTGGTCGCGCCGCTACAAGGCGAACCTCGAGAAGCTCGCCTCCGGTGACGTCATCAAGGTCAGCGAGGTCGTGCGCGACCTCTGGCGCCGCGATCAGGACCGCGGTCTGTCGGCCGGAGAGAAGCGCATGCTCGCCAAGGCGAAGCAGATTCTGATCTCCGAGCTCGCCCTGGCCGAGAAGACCGACGAGGAGAAGGCGAGCGTCCTTCTCGACGAGGTCCTCGCGAGCTGAGACTCCCGGAACGGCGCCCCACGGGGCGCCGTTCTGCTGTGCGCGCCGTGTTCTCCAGGACCGGCCGCGCACGGCACCGCCCGGCGATCGCGATAGCGTGAACGGGTGAGCATCACTCCCGTGCCGCGCGTCGGCGTCATCGTCGTGGCCGCCGGGTCGGGCACCCGCCTGGGCGCGGGAGCGCCGAAGGCCTTCGTCGGCATCGACGGCCGCAGCATCCTGCGCCACGTCCTCGAGGGCGTGTTCGCCGCCCCGCTCGCGCAGGTCGTGATCGTCGCTCCGGCAGGGCGCGAGGGCGACGCGTTGAGCGAGGCGCTCGCCACCGCAGGAGATCGCCGAGACCTCGTATCGGTCGTCGCGGGCGGCGACACACGCCAGGGCTCGGTGGCGGCGGGGCTCGCCGCCCTCTGGGCGGACGTCGAGGTCGTGCTCGTGCACGACGCGGCGCGCGCCCTCACGCCCGCCGAGGTGTTCGAACGCGTCATCGCCGCCGTCGACGGCGGTGCGGCCGGCGCCATTCCGGTGCTTCCCGTGATCGACACGATCAAGCGCGTCGCGGGCGACGAGATCGTCGCCGCCGTCGACCGTGCGGAACTGGCCGCCGCACAGACGCCCCAGGGCTTCCGGCGAGACGTGCTCGACGAGGCATATGACGCCGCCGTCGCAGACTTCACCGACGACGCCGCCCTGGTCGCCGATGCCGGGCATGCGGTAGCGGCCGTCCCGGGGCATCCGCTCGCCTTCAAGATCACCACCGCCGCGGACCTCGATCGGGCCCGCCACCTGATCACCGAGCCCGCCCCCCATGGCTCCGCGCACCTCGGCAGCGTGCCGGCGGTGCCGAGGGTCGGTGTCGGCACCGATGTGCACGCGTTCGGTGGCGAGGGCACGCTATGGCTTGCGGGGCTGGAGTGGCCCGGCGAGGCGGCGCTGTCGGGACACTCCGACGGGGATGCCGTCGCCCACGCGATCGTCGACGCGCTGCTCGCGGCCGCGGGACTCGGCGACATCGGCACGCATTTCGGCACCGATCACCCCGAGTACGCCGGGGCCCATGCCGGCGCATTCCTCACGCGCACGCTCGGCCTGCTCGGCGAAGCGGGCTGGCGGGTCGGCAACGTCTCGGTGCAGGTGCAGGCGAACCGTCCGCGGTTCTCTGCTCGACGGATCGAGGCCGAGCGGGCCCTCTCGGCCGCGCTCGGCGGTGCGCCGGTGTCGGTGTCGGCGACGACCACGGACGGCCTCGGGTTCACCGGGCAGGGGGAGGGCGTCTCGGCGTTCGCCGTCGCACTCGTCGTGCCTGCCTGACGCCGGCAGCACCTTCCACACCCGCGCTTCAGCCCGGTCGGGGGCGCGCGTCGGAGGTCAGAGGGTGCGCGTCATGAAGACCGAGAACGGGTCGAGCTCGTAGTCCCCGAACGGGCCGCAGACCACGAATCCCTCGCTCTCGTACAGGCGCTGCGCCGGGACGAAGTCCTCGGTGGTGCCGGTCTCGAGCCACAGGCTCGACATGCCGCGCCGTCGCGCGTCCTCGACGATGTGGCGCAGCAGCGCGCGCCCGACGCCGGCGCCGCGGAACCGGTCGTCCGCGCGCATCGACTTGATCTCGCCGCGGTCGGCGTCGAGCGCTTTCAGCGCCCCCACGCCCGCCAGCTCGCCGTCGATCCAGGCCGTCCAGACCGACAGGGACGGATGCTGCAGGGCATCGATGTCGAGGGCATGCACGCTCTCGGGGGGCGACGTGTCGTGCATCCCCGCGAGGTGCCGCGCGATGAGGCGCCGGGTGGCTTCGCCGGTCAGGTCGTCGGGGCGGATCTGGATGGTGCGCTGCATGTCGCGCCCAGTGTGCCATGTGCCGGTTTCGGCGGTGTTTCCGGCGGTCGGGCGTGGCTTCACGCCTCGACGGCGTAAGGAGCGGGGTCGCGTGGCGTGCGGGACCCCCACGCGAGGAGCGCAAGGCCGGCGGCGAGCACGACGAGTCCGACGATCGCGAGCACCGACAGCCGCTCGCCGAGCACCACGATGCCGAGCACGCTCGCGGTCAGCGGCTCGCCGAGGGTGAGCGTCGCGGCGGTGGCAGCGGTGAGCCCGCTGAGTCCCCACGTGAACAGCACGTAGGCGATCGAGATCGTCGCGAGGCCCAGCCACAGCGCCATCACCACGCCCGACGTCGCTCCCAGCCACCCCAGGTCGACGAAGGGGAGCGCGAACGCGCAGATGACCGCGGAGCTCGCGCCCATGGCGCCGACGACGGTGAAGGGGTCCCAGCCGTCGTCGAGGAGACGTCGCTGCGCATTGGCGATCACGGCGAACGACGCACCGGCGCCGACCGACCCCGCGAGTCCCAGCGGATCCGCCCCGCCGCCCGTGCCCGCCTCCCCGCCGAAGCCGAGCAGCACGACGCCGATCGTCGCGAGGGCGGTCGCGGCCATCCAGGTCGGTGTCGGCATCCGTCTTGTGAGCGCCCACTCCAGCAGGCCCGCGAGGATCGGGGCCGAGCCGAGGGCGACCACCGTGCCCACCGCGACCCCGCTGCGCGCCGTGCCGAGGAAGAACAGCGGCTGGTACAGCGCGAGACAGGCGCCCGTCAGCACCATGAGCAGGACCGGCCTCGGGCCCCACCGCGGGCGCGCCGTGCCCCCGCCCTGGCGGCGGGCGTGGCGGGCGGCGAGCGAGAATGCGATGAGCGCGAGCCCGGTGCCGCCGATCACCATGCGCATGACGCCGATCGACAGGGGCGTCGTGCCTTCCGGGCCCAGCGCCTGCGAGGTGCCGGTCGTGCCGAACAGCAGCGCGGCGGCGAGAACGGCGAGCACATGCACCACCCGTTTATATCGGAATCGGCGCTCTCCGCCGGCATGCCTGGGTCGGTCTCTCAGGGGTCGTCGCGGCACCCGCCGGTAGGCTGGTGCGGTGACGGTTCAGCTGTACGACACCAAGGCGCAGGCCCTGCGCGATTTCGTGCCCCTCGACCCCGGAAACGTCACGATCTACGTGTGCGGGCCGACCGTCCAGTCGGGCCCGCACATCGGGCACCTGCGGGGAGCGCTGAGCTTCGACATCCTTCGCCGCTGGCTCACCCATCGCTTCGGCCGCGTCACCTTCGTGCGCAACGTCACCGACATCGACGACAAGGTGCTCGCCAACGCGACCGACGGCGAGCCCTGGTGGGCGCTCGCGTATCGCATGGAGCTCGAGTTCACCCGCGCCTACTCCGCGATCGGGATCCTCCCGCCGACGTACGAGCCGCGCGCGACAGCGTCGATCCCGCAGATGCAGGAGATCATTCAGCGGCTGATCGACGCGGGACACGCGTATCCCGCGGCGGAGGGGACGGATGCGGCGGGCGACGTCTACTTCGACGTCCGGTCATGGGCGGACTACGGGTCACTCACGAATCAGTCGATCGACGCGATGGAGCCGGCCGCCGACGCCGACCCGCGCGGCAAGCGCGACCCCCGCGACTTCGCGCTCTGGAAGGGCACCAAGCCCGAAGAGCCGGCATCCGCCACGTGGACGTCGCCGTGGGGCGATGGCCGGCCCGGGTGGCACATCGAGTGCTCCGCGATGGCGCGCCGCTATCTCGGCGCCGAGTTCGACATCCACGGCGGCGGGCTCGACCTGCGCTTCCCCCACCACGAGAACGAGCTCGCGCAGTCCACGGCGGCCGGCGACGGCTTCGCGCGGTACTGGGTGCACAACGGCCTCGTGACGGTCGGCGCGCAGAAGATGTCGAAGTCGCTGTTCAACTTCGTGCTCGCGGAGGACCTCCTGCGCGAGCGCGACCCGCTCGTCGTGCGCTACGCGCTCGCCGCGGCTCACTACCGGTCCAGCCTCGACATCAGTCCATCGACGTTCGACGAGGCCGAGGCGGCGCTCGAGCGCATCCGCACCTTCCTCGAGCGCGCGATCCGCACGTTGCGAGGCCCGGAGGACGTGACGGTGGATGCCGCGGTCCCGGCCGCGTTCGCCGCGGCCCTGGACGACGATCTCGGCGTGCCGCAGGCGCTCGCGGTGCTGCACGAGACCGTGCGCGACGGCAACACGGCTCTCGACGCGGGCGACCGTGACGGCGCGCTGCGCGCATTCGCCGACGTCGCGGTGATGGCGGGCGTGCTCGGCATCGACCCCCTCGATCCGCACTGGCGCTCCACGGTCGCCTCGGCCGAGGCATCCGCTCTCGATGCACTGGTGCAGACCATGATCGCCCAGCGCGCCGACGCGCGCGCTGCCAAGGACTGGGCGGCCGCCGACCGCATCCGCGACGCGATCGCGGCGGCCGGCATCGCCCTCGAAGACGGTCCCGACGGGACGCACTGGAGTGTCGCCGACGCTCCTCGCCCGGCGGAGAGCAACTGACGGGCCGCGGCCCGCATGAAGGAGAACTGATGGCAAAGCCAGGACGCCCCGGCGCCAGCAAGAGCAGCAAGAAGGGCCCCACGAAGGGTACCGGCGGCAAGAACAAGCGGTCCCTGGAGGGCCGCGGGCCGACTCCCAAGGCGGAGGACCGCGCGTGGCACCCCGCCGGGAAGCGCAAGGCCGCCGCTGAGCGGTACGCGGCGGCCGGCGGCAAGGGCAAGCCCGGGCAGTCGGCGCCGCGCGCGTCGCGCCCCGCGAAGAAGGACGACGACACCGAGACGGTCACCGGCCGCAATTCCGTGCTCGAGGCGCTGCGGGCAAAGATCCCCGCGACAGCGTTCTACATCGCCCAGCGGGTCGAGATGGACGACCGGGTCAAGGAGATGCTGGCGATCGCGACGCACCGTGACATCCCGGTGCTCGAGGTGACGCGTCCTGAGCTCGACCGCATGGCGGGCTTCGACGGGGTGCATCAGGGCGTCGCGCTCAAGGTGCCGCCGTACGAGTACGGCCACCCGCAGGACCTGCTCGAGCAGGTCATCGACTCGGGGCAGACCCCGCTGTTCGTCGCGCTCGACGGCATCACCGACCCGCGCAACCTCGGTGCGATCCTCCGCTCGACCGCCGCCTTCGGCGGCCAGGCGGTCATCGTGCCGCAGCGCCGCTCGGCCAGCGTCAACTCGGCCGCGTGGAAGACGAGCGCGGGCGCGGCGGCCCGCGTGCCGGTCGCGCTCGCGTCGAACCTCACGGCCATGCTCAAGGACTTCAAGAAGCAGGGCGTGTTCGTGCTCGGCCTCGACGGCGGCGGAGAGGTCTCCCTCCCGGAGCTTCAGCTCGCCGACCGTCCCGTCGTGATCGTGGTGGGCTCCGAGGGCAAGGGGCTCTCGCGCCTGGTGACCGAGACCTGCGATCAGATCGTGTCGATCCCGATCTCGTCGGCCACGGAGTCCCTCAACGCCGGGATCGCGGCATCCGTCGCTCTGTATCAGGTCTCGACGCTCCGCAACTCGGCACCCGCCTGAGTGCGTGCCGGGCGGAAAGACTCCGCCCGCAACGCACGTTCCCTCCTGCAGAGCCGGCACGAGCCGGCGAACCACCCGTCGAAAGGCAGCACATGGCACGCATCGCCGTCATCGGAGGCTCGGGTTACGCCGGGCGTCACATCGTCGCCGAGGCGGTGAGCCGCGGTCACAGCGTCCTGTCGATCGCGCGCCGCATCCCGGCCGAGCGCCACGAGGGGGCCATCTACATCGAGGGGTCGCTGACCGACGTCCCCGACCTGCTCGCGCAGATCCAGGGCGTCGACGTCGTCGTCTCGGCGGTCGCACCGCGCGGCGAGATGCAGGGCCTCGTGCGTCCGAACATCGCTGCGCTCGCCTCCCTCCTTCCCGAGGGCGTCCGACTGGGCGTGATCGGAGGCGCCGGCGGCAGCCTCGTCACCGAGGGCGGCGAGCGCGTCGTCGATCTGCCCTCCTTCTCCGAGGACTACAAGGCCGAGGCTCTCGAGGCGATCGGGGTCCTCGAGGACCTCAAGGAGGCGCCGGAGTCGCTGGACTGGTTCTACATCCACCCGGCGGGCGGCTTCGGCGCGTACAACCCGGGGGAGCGCACCGGCGAGTACCGCACCGGGGGAGACGTGATCGTCACCGACGCGGAGGGCGAGTCGTACATCTCCGGCGAGGACCTCGCCGTGGCGATCGTCGACGAGATCGAGAACCCGAAGCACCCCCGCAAGCGGTTCACCGTCGGGTACTGACCGCCGCGGTCAGACCAGGTCGCGCCAGTCGATGTCGTCCTCCTCGTCGTCCTCGATCACGGGGTTGGACGACGTGATGATGGAGAGCGACACCGTCTCTGTGGGCGGACCCATGAGGGTCGCCTCGTCACGGCGGTGGCGGAGCACGTTGTCGATGTAGCTCGTCAGCGCCTCGGCGAGGGGCACCGACTTGCCCTTGGCCTGCGAGAGGTACCAGCGGTGCTCGAGCAGCTGGTGGAAGACCTCGGCGGGCTCGAGCTTGGAGCGCAGGTCCCACGGGATCGCCTTGACGACGGGCTCGAACACGCGGGTGAGCCACTCGTGGGCGACCATCTCCTCGTCGTCGCCCAGGCGCGAGATGCGCACGCGGAACTCGTCGAGGTCGTTGAGCAGGCGCCGTGCCTGGTTCTCCTCGACATCCAGGCCTGTGAGCCGCAGGAGGCGCCGCTGGTGGTGGCCGGCGTCGACGACCTTCGGCTGGATCGACACGCGCGTGCCGTCGGCGGTGGCCTGGATGGACATCTCGCCGATGTCGAAACCGAGGTCGTTGAGCCGCTGCACGCGCTCGGTGAGCCGGTACGCCTCGTCGGCGCGGAACGTCTCCTCATCGGTGAGCGCGGCCCACAGCGAGTGGTACGACGACACGATGCCGTCGGCGATGGCGATCGCGTCGACGCCTCCCTCGAGGCGGCCGCCGGCCTCGAGGTCCATGATCTCGCCGGCGATGTTGGTGCGGGCCACGTCGAGGTCGTGCGCCCGCTGGCCCGGCGTCAGGCCGGCCTCGTGCAGCTCGCCGGTCTCGGCGTCGACGAGGTAGGCGGCGAAGGCGCCGGCATCGCGACGGAACAGCGTGTTCGACAGTGACACGTCGCCCCAGAAGAACCCCACGTTGTGCAGGCGCACGAGCAGCAGCGCGAGCGCGTCCACGAGGCGGGTGGCCGTGTCGGGGCGCAGCACCTGCGTGAACAGGGCGCGGTAGGGGAGGGAGAACTTCAGGTGCGCCGTCACCAGAGCTGCCGGAAGCGGTTCGCCCGCGGCATCCGTCCTCCCGGCGATCACGGCGACGCGCTCGACGCAGGGCACATCCAGGCGGGCGAGGTTGCCGAGCATGTCGTACTCGCGCTGCGCCATCGCCTGGGTCGTCTCTTTGATGGCGACCACACGGCCCGAGAGGTTGGCGAACCGCACCAGATGGCGCGAGATGCCCTTCGGGAGGAACACGATGTGGCTCGACGGCCATTCGCCGAGGGGGGTCGACCAGGGCAGCGTGAGCAGTCCCGGGTCCACACTCGAGGCGGTGATGCTCAGGGCGTCAGGCACATACCCTCCTGGAAAAGTGCGACGGCGCGGGGGGATATGCTCCCACCCGCGCCGTCGCGAGACGAATCAGCGATTACGCCGCCGCGATCGCCTTGTCGGTGAGGCGCTCGCCCGACTCGATGTCGAACACGTGGACGTGTCCGGGGACGGGGGCCAGCGTGACCTTGTCGCCCGCGATCGGGTGACGGCGGCCGTCGACGCGCGCGACGATGTCGGTGCGCTTTCCGGCGACGTCGGCGTGACCGTACAGGTAGCCGTCGGCGCCGAGCTCCTCGACGAGGTCGACCGTGACCGTGAGGCCCTTGCCGTCCTCGGGGGCGACCTGGATGTCTTCCGGACGCACGCCGATGGTGACCTCCGAGCCGTGCGCCTTGCCCAGCGTGTCGGCCTCGACGCCCACGACCTTGTCGCCGAACTGCACGCCGCCCTCGGCGATGTGCGCCGGGAACAGGTTCATGGCCGGCGAGCCGATGAAGCCGGCGACGAAGACGTTGTTCGGCTTCTCGTACAGGTCGCGGGGGGTGCCCACCTGCTGGAGGAGGCCGTCCTTGAGCACGGCGATGCGGTCACCCATGGTGAGGGCCTCGGTCTGGTCGTGCGTCACGTAGACCGTGGTGACGCCGAGGCGGCGCTGCAGCGACGCGATCTGCGTACGGGTCTGGACGCGCAGCTTCGCGTCGAGGTTCGACAGCGGCTCGTCCATGAGGAAGACCTGGGGCTGGCGGACGATCGCGCGGCCCATCGCGACGCGCTGACGCTGACCACCCGAGAGGGCCTTCGGCTTGCGCGTGAGGTACTGCTCGAGGTCGAGGAGCTTGGCGGCCTCGAGGACGCGCGCGGCGCGCTCCTCCTTGCCGACGCCGGCGATCTTGAGCGCGAAGCCCATGTTCTCGGCGACCGTCATGTGCGGGTACAGCGCGTAGTTCTGGAAGACCATCGCGATGTCGCGGTCCTTCGGGGGGACGTCGGTGACGTCACGGTCGCCGATGAGGATGCGGCCCGAGTTGACCTCTTCGAGGCCGGCCAGCATGCGCAGCGACGTGGACTTTCCACAACCCGACGGGCCGACGAGAACGAGGAACTCCCCGTCACCGACCTCGAGGTTGAGCTTGTCCACAGCGGGGCGAGTGCCCCCGGGGTACAGACGAGTTGCGTTGTCAAACGTGACGGACGCCATGTTCTCTTCTCCTTCACCGGCAGGTACGTGCCGGACGATCCGTAGTGAGGAATGAGCGGGGGCTTACCCGCACGCCCGCCATCGGGCGCAAGCAACAGTATGACACGGCGCGTGCGGAGGTTGCGTCTGGGCATTTCCCAGGGTGGCTGACTAGCATCGTGGACGGCCGCTTTCCCCGTCTGGCCCCGCCGGATCACCGGCCCGCTTTCGCCCCGAGAGGTTCCATGTCGAGCGACGAGTCACAGAACGCCGCGCCCAGCGAGCGCCGCGACGCCGTGCGCGAGAAGGCGCAGCAGGTGAAGGCGCGCCAGTCCCGGGCCCGCTTGATCCGACGGACGTCGCTCGTCGCCGTCGCCGTCGCGTTCGTGGCCGTCATCGCCGTCGTGGTGACCTGGACCGTCTCGTCGAGCGCCTCGAAGCCGACCATGAGCCCCGCGAAGGGCGTGGACGGCGGCTTCGTCGTGACCGACGTGACCGGATTGGGCGTCGCCGCCGACTCCGGCGCCGGCGGCCTCGTCGAGGGCGAGGCGTCGACGACCCCCGAGACCGAGCCGACCCCCACCGCGACGCCGACCGAGGCGCCGGCGGTCGACATCCGGGTGTACGTGGACTACCTCTCGACGGGTTCGCGCGAGTTCCAGCTCGCCAACATGAAGCAGCTGTCGGAGTGGGTCGACGACGGTGCCGCGACGCTGACGTACTACCCGGTGGCCATGCTCACGGCGAAGTCGAACGGCACGAAGTACTCGCTGCGCGCCGCGGGCGCCGCGGCCTGCGTCGCCCAGCACGCGCCGGACTACTTCTTCGCGTTCAACGACGCTCTCCTCCGTCAACAGCCGGAGGTCGACTCCGACGGCCTGACCGACGCTGAGCTGGCGGACCTCGCCCAGGCGACGGGACTGGACGGCCCGAAGGTCGTGCGCGCGTGCATCGAGGACCAGTCCTACGCGTCGTGGGCGAAGTCGGCGACCGAGCAGGCGCTCAAGGAGCTGCCGGGCACGGACGGCGCCGCCCTCACCGGAACCCCGATGGTGCTGGTCAACGGCACCCAGTACGTCGGCAAGCTCGGCGACCCCAAGGAGTTCGCGCAGTTCGTGCTCACGATCGCGAGCGACGCGTACTACAAGGCGACGCCGACGCCGACGCCGACGCCGACCGCCCCCTGACGGGGTCCGCGCGCGGGCGCCGCTAGACTGGGCGCTCTGCCGACTTGGCGCAATTGGTAGCGCACCGTACTTGTAATACGGGGGTTACGGGTTCAAGTCCCGTAGTCGGCTCCAGTTTTCCAGGACTCGTCGCCACCGGATCGCTCCACGCGGTCGGCTCCAGCCCTGGGCAGGAGAGGATGGACCGGGTGACCGCACGCCGCCTGCCCGTCTGGATCGGTCTCGGCGGCGCCGCCCTCATCGGTGTCCTCACCGCCGTGCAGGCGCGCATCAACGGCCAGCTCGGCGTCCGGATCGGCGACGGGTTCGCCGCCGCCGTGATCTCTTTCGGCTCGGGGCTGCTCGTCCTCGTCGTGCTCTCGGCTCTGCTGCCGGGAGGGCGCCGCGGATTCGGCGCTCTGGTCCGCGGGCTCCGCACCGGCAGCATCCCGATCTGGATGGTGTGCGGCGGTGTCGCCGGCGCGCTCTCGGTCGCGACCCAGTCGCTGGCGGTCGGCATCATCGGCGTCGCGTTGTTCACGGTGGGCGTGGTCGCCGGCCAGACGGTGAGCGGCCTGCTGCTGGACCGCGCAGGGATCGGCCCGGCGGGCATCGTCGCGGTGACCCCGGCACGCCTCGTCGGGGGAGCGCTCGCGGTGCTCGCCGCGGGGGTGTCGCTGGCCGGCGGCGTGCACGCGCCACCGGTTCTCCTCGTGCTGCCGTTCCTCGTGGGCGCGGGGATCGCGTGGCAGTCGGCGGTCAACGGCAGGCTGCGTCAGCGCGTCGGCACACCGCTGACGGCGACCCTGGTCAACTTCATCGGCGGCACGGCGGTGCTCGGGCTGGCCGAGCTCATCCACACTGCGATCGCCGGGCCCCCGGCCTCGTTCCCGTCGGACCCGTGGCTGTACCTCGGCGGCGTGATCGGGGTGGCCTACATCTTCCTCGCGGCGGCTCTCGTGCCCTTGACCGGGGTGCTGCTGCTCGGCCTCGGCACGGTCGTGGGCCAGGTGATCACGTCGGTGCTGATCGACGCGATCTGGCCGACTTCCGCAGCGCCGACGCTCGGTGCCTCGCTCCTCATGTCGACGCTCGCGATCCTGTCGGTGGTCGTCGCGGCCGTGCCATGGGGAAGGATGCGGCGGCGCGACCGCTGAGCCGGGCCACGCCGGTCCGCCCCCCGCGTCGCACCGCGGGGTGGCATGCTGAGACCGTGCCGAAGGGGTCGCCGCCGCACCGCAGCCTCCCGTCAGGCGCCGACGGCGCCCGACCGCACCGACGCGCTGCGACCGGACAGACGTTGACGCCGGAAGACCTCGCGCGCATCGATCGGCTCCTCGCACCCACCGACCGGCTGCTCGCGCACGGCTACCCGGGCGATGACGGCACCCGGCAGCCCGTGCATACCGTGTACGTGCCCGCCGACCGCTACACCCCGGCGCTCCCGCGCGAGTGGGGCGCTGCGGCGCTGGAAGCCGTCGCCCGGCAGGGCGGCATGGAGACCGTCGTCCGCGAGCTGGATGTGCCCGAGGACCTCGCCGATGACGTCGCCGCCCTCGTCGCGGCGAAGCTCACGTCGGAGCCGGTCGAAGACCTCCGCCTCGACCTGGAGGACGGCTATGGCGACCGCGGCGACGAGACGGAGGATGCCGACGTGCGCCGGGCGGCGGAACTGCTGCTGGACGCCCTCGCCGATGGCGAGGCGACGCCGTTCTTCGGCGTTCGCATCAAGGGGCTGGAGCGCCCGACGCGGGGACGCGGCATCCGTTCGCTCGATCTCTTCCTGGCGACCCTGCTCGACGGCGGCGACCTGCCCGGCGGTCTCAGACTGACTTTGCCGAAGGTGACCACCGTCGCGCAGGTCGAGGCCATGGCAGCGCTCTGCGACCGCCTCGAGGAGCACCTCCGGCTCGCGGCCGGGCGGCTGCGGTTCGAGCTGCAGGTCGAGACGCCGCAGATCGTGCTCGGCGCCGACGGGACCTCGCCGCTGGCGAGGGCGATCCACGGCGCCGACGGCCGGGTGAGCGCGCTGCACTACGGCACCTATGACTACAGCGCCGCGCTCGGCATCGCGCCGGCGTATCAGGCGCTGGATCACCCGGCCGCCGACCACGCCAAGAACGTGATGCAGGTCGCGGCGGCGCAGACCGGTGTGCGGCTGTCGGACGGGTCGACGAACGTGCTCCCCGTCGGCGACGCGGACGCCGTGCGCGCGGCATGGCGTCTCAGTGCGGGGCTCACGCGCCGCTCGCTCGAGCGCGGCTTCTCCCAGGGCTGGGACCTGCACCCGGCGCAGCTCGTGCCGCGCTTCGTCGCGAACGTGCGGTTCTACCGCGAGGGGTTCGCACCCGCTGCCGCACGCCTGCGCGCCTACGTCGGCGGCACCGAAGGAGGCGCGGTCCTCGACGAGCCTGCGACCGCCCGTGCGCTCGCGGCCTTCCTGGCCCGCGGCGTCGCCTGCGGCGCGATCACCGAGGCGGAGCTCGCGGATGCCGCAGGGCTCGACCGCGCGGCGGTCGCCGCGCTTGCTCATCCGACGCACGCGATCA
Organism: Microbacterium ureisolvens; assembly: GCF_019511645.1. Taxonomy (GTDB): domain Bacteria; phylum Actinomycetota; class Actinomycetes; order Actinomycetales; family Microbacteriaceae; genus Microbacterium; species Microbacterium ureisolvens_A. The sequence continues at coordinate 70,449 of NZ_JAEUAX010000011.1, forward strand.
CCGAGGAGCACGCATGAGCTACTACTCGCCGCAGGGCGGACTGCCACCGCAGACCGCGCTGCTCACCGACCGTGCTGTCGTGAAGCAGGCGTATACGTTCATCCCGAAACGCGTGCTGCGCGACATCGTGACGAGCAATCTCCCCGGCTTCGAGAACACGCGGTCCTGGATCATCGCGCGCCCGATCGCGGGATCGGCGACGACGTTCGCGCAGCTGATCGTCGAGATCGCGCCGGGCGGCGGAGCCGAGACGCCCGAACCCGAGAGCGGCGTCGAGGGCGTCGTCTTCGTGACGGCCGGCGCGCTCACGGTCACACTGGAGGGCGAGCGGCACGTGCTCGAGGCGGGTGGCTATGCGTTCCTCGCGCCGGATGCCGAATGGTCGCTCGCCAACGAGGGCGATGAGCCGACCAGCTTCCACTGGATCCGCAAGGCGTACGAGCGGGTCGAGGGCGTGCCGGTGCCGACGTCGTTCGTCACGCGCGACCAGGACGTCGAACCGAGCGCCATGCCCGACACCGACGGCGCATGGGCCACCACCCGTTTCGTCGACCCGGACGACCTCGCGCACGACATGCACGTCAACATCGCCACGTTCCGGCCCGGCGGGTCGATCCCGTTCGCCGAGACGCATGTCATGGAGCACGGGCTCTACGTGCTGCAGGGCAAGGCCGTGTACCGGCTCAACGACGACTGGGTCGAGTGCGAGGCGGGCGACTACATGCTGCTCAGGGCCTTCTGCCCGCAGGCCTGCTACGCCGGCGGCCCCGAGCCTTTCCGGTACCTGCTGTACAAGGACGTCAACCGCCAGATCCGCCTCACCTGACACGGCGCGGAGGCATCTCCCGGGAGAAGGTGGTGGAATGGATGTCGGCGTGTCCGGCCGCCCCGCGGGGCCCGCTGACGCGTGACGATACGGAGGAAAGAGTGAGATGTCGGCGGATCCCTATGGCAGCAGTGCGGAAGTCCTCGACGCGGAGGACGACCTGCGGTCGCTGATCGCCACGCGTCCCGCGCGCCACCGCGCGGTGGACCCGTCGATCGCCCGCTCGTGGCTGCTCGTTCCGGGAACCCGCCCGGAGTCGTTCGACGACATGGCGGCCTCCCGTGCCGACGCGGTCGTGCTCGACATCGAGGATGCCGTCGACCCGAGCAACAAGCCGCAGGCCCGGCAGGATGTCGCCGACTGGCTCCGCGCCGGCGGCCGGGCGTGGGTCCGCATCAACGATGCGCTGAGCCCGTTCTGGTCCGATGATCTCGCCGCCCTCGCCGGCATCCCGTCGCTCGAGGGCATCATGCTCGCCAAGACCGAGTCCCCCGATCAGGTGACGAGCTCGTTCGATCGGCTCGGCGGGAACGTGCCCGTGGTGGCGCTCGTCGAGTCGGCGCTCGGCATGGAGGACGCCGCCCATATCGCGCGCGCCCGGGGCGCGTTCCGCCTCGCGTTCGGCAGCGGCGACTTCCGCCGCGACACGGGCATGAGCGCGGACGCCGAGGCGATGGCCTACCCGCGCGCCCGACTCGTCGTCGCGAGCCGCGTGGGCAACCTGCCCGGCCCGATCGACGGCCCGACCGTGGGCAACAGCATGCCGACGCTGCGGGAGCACTCCGCCATCACGGTGTCGATGGGCATGACCGGGAAGCTGTGCCTCGCGGCCGAGCAGGCGCCGGTCATCAACGAGGTCATCTGCCCCACGCCGAGCGAGGTGCTGTGGGCGCTGGACTTCCTCGCCGACTTCGAGGGCCGCGGTCGCGTGATCCGAGACGGCAGCGACTTGCCGCGACTCGGTCGTGCGCAGAAGATCGAGAAGCTGGCTCTCGCGTTCGGGGTGCACCCGACCTCGTGACCCGCACCGCCTGGGGACCACCGATCGAAGGGACGCACGACATGGCAGACGAGACTCGGCTGAACGGCACCCCCCTGCAGGCGGGCGACGCGAACCCCGGTTTCGCCCTCCCCGACTCCACCGGCATGGTCGTACGGCCCGAGGACTTCGCCGGCCGCCGCCTGGTCGTGTACTTCTACCCGGCCGCGTTCACGCCGGGTTGCACCACCGAGGCCTGCGACTTCCGCGACAACCTCGCGTCGCTGCAGGCGGCCGGAGTCGCCGTGGTGGGCGTCTCGCCCGACTCGGTCGAGCGCCTCGCGGAATGGGCCGAGGCAGAGCAGCTGCAGTTCCCGCTCCTCTCGGACGAGGATCATTCCGTCGCCGAGGCATGGGGCGCGTGGGGCACGAAGATCGTGAACGGCGAGGAGCGCGTGGGCCTCATCCGATCGACCTTCGTGCTGGATGCCGACGGCACGGTGGAGTCCGCCGAGTACCGGGTCGACCCCCACGGTCACGTCGATCGCCTCCGCGCCCAGCTGGCGGCCTGAGCCCAGCCCATACTGAGGAGATCCCGGTCGTGGCGGAGCTGCTGCGGCGGATCGCCCTCCTCCCATCGGAAGGGACCATCGGTTCATGAGCCAGATCACGACGCACGTGCTGGATGCTGCGGTCGGAGGCCCTGCGCGTGGCGTCGGCGTAGCGCTGACCGCGGCCGGCGGCGCCGAGATCGCGTCCGGGGTCACCGACGAGGCGGGCCGGATCTCCGACCTCGGCCCGGACCGACTCGAGGAGGGGGAGTACCGGCTCACGTTCGCGACAGGGAAGTACTTCGCGCGGACGGGGCGAGCCACCTTCTACCCCGTGGTCTCGATCGACTTCTCGGTCGCCGACGACGGGCAGCACTACCACGTGCCCCTGCTGCTCAGCCCGTTCGCGTACTCGACCTATCGGGGGAACTGACATGGCCGACCCCGGCATCGTGCTCGGCGCGAACCAGTACGGCAAGGCCGAGGTGCGGCTCGTCAGGATCGACCGCGACGGTCCGCGGCACAGGGTCACCGATCTGGACGTGACGTCGCAGCTGCGGGGCGACTTCACTGCGGCCCACACGGAGGGCGACAACTCCCGCATCGTCGCGACCGACACCCAGAAGAACACCGTGTTCGCCTTCGCCCGCGAGGGCGTCGGCACGCCGGAGGAGTTCCTCCTGCGACTGGGAGGGCACTTCACCGGCGAGTTCGACTGGGTCACCGGCGGACGCTGGGAAGCCGAGCAGTACACCTGGAATCGCATCCCCGTCGGCGGCGAAGGGCACGACCACTCGTTCGTGCGGGGCGGCACCGAGATCCGCACGGCTGTGGTCACGTTCGTCGGAGCCGAGCCGACCGTCATCTCGGGGCTGCGTGACCTCGCGGTGCTGAAGTCCGCAGGCTCGGAGTTCCACGGGTTCGTGCGCGACCGGTACACGACTCTCGCCGAGACGGACGACCGCATCCTCGCGACCTCGGTCACCGCACGATGGCGCTACCGCAGCCTGGAGGTCGAGTTCGACGAGGCGTTCGCCGACGTGCGGCGCCTGCTGCTCGAGGCGTTCGCCGAGACCCACTCGCTGGCGCTGCAGCAGACCTTGTACGAGATGGGCAGGCGCGTGCTCGAAGCCCGCAGCGAGATCGACGAGATCCGGTTCTCGATGCCGAACCTCCACCACTTCGCCGTGGACCTCACCGGGTTCGGACTCGACAACCCCAACGAGGTGTTCTACGCCGCCGATCGCCCGTACGGGCTGATCGAGGCCACGGTGCTGCGCGAGGGCGTCACCGGGGACCACCCGGCGTGGCAGGGCATCGCAGGCTTCTGCTGACGCCAGGTCGCAGCATCCATGTCAGCCCTTCGGCATGCGGCTGACGAATCGGGTGGCGTCGAGGCCCTTGCGCCGGGTCGGCCGCGAGCGCTGCGGCTTTCCGCCCACGTACAGCCAGCCGAGGAGCTCCTCGTTCTTCTTGAGGCCGTGGGCCTTCGCGACGGCCTTGGACCGCGTGTAGTCGCCGGTGCGCCAGAAGACGCCCCAGCCCGCCTCGTCGAGCAGGAGGCTCAGCAGATGCGCGACACCAGAGGCGACGGCCTCCTGCTCCCAGCGCGGCACCTTGTGCGTCTTGCTGTAGCTGGCCACCACCGCGATGAGCAGCGGCGCGCGCATCGGCTTCGACGACGAGCCCTTGTCGCCCTCGGACTTGTTGATCGCCTTGCCCAGCCGTTGCCGGTCGGCGCCGCGGATCTCGATGAGCCGCCAGGGATGCAGCGATTTGTGGTCGGCGACGCGACCGGCGGCGGCGACGAAACGGAGGAGCTCCTCGTGCGTCGGCGCCTCGTCGGTGACCTTCGACCACGAGCGTCGCGCCAGCGCGGCGTCGAGCGCGCCGGAGTTCACTCCGCTGCCTCGCCAGGCGTGAACTGCAGCGAGATCGAGTTCATGCAGTAGCGGTCGCCGGTCGGCGTGCCGAAGCCGTCGGGGAACACGTGGCCCAGGTGCGAGCCGCAGTTCGCACAGCGCACCTCGGTGCGCACCATGCCGTGGCTGGTGTCCTCGATGAGCTCGACCGCCTCCGGACGGATCGACTCGTAGAAGCTCGGCCAGCCGCAGTGGGAGTCGAACTTCGTGCCGCTCTGGAACAGCTCGGCGCCGCACGCCGCACACGTGTACAGGCCGGCGCGACTCTCGTCGAGCAGCTCACCGGTCCAGGGACGCTCGGTGCCCGCCTGGCGCAGGACGGCGTACTGGTCGGGCGTGAGCTCCTCGCGCCACTGGGCGTCGCTCTTGTCGACGGCGTAGGTCATGGTTCCTCCTCGGCCGCGGACGACGGCCCCCTCCATTCAACCCCAGCGGCCGGTGCCGTGGGGCGGCGCGGCGTGCGCCAGGATGGCGGGATGGCGGATGCGACGAGTGACGGGCAGACCCACGCGGTCCTCGAGCGGTACGCGCGGTTCGCCCGCGACGAGGCGCCGGGACGCTCCGCTCTCTACGCCGAGTGGGCGGATGGGGTCGCCGCTCATCCGGAGCTCGCCGCGATCATCGCGCGCGTCCCCGCCGCACGCCGCCAGCCGCCGCTCGTGTTCGCGGTCACTCGGATGCTCGGCGCACCCGAGGACGCGTTTCCCGCATGGGCCGCATGGCTGCGCGCGCACGCCGACGAGGTCGTGGCCGCCGCATCCGTCCGTCGCCTGCAGACCAACGAGCCGCAGCGGTGCGCGGCCCTCCTCCCGGCCCTCGCCACGATCGACGGTCCGATCGCGCTGCTCGAGCTGGGCGCGAGCGCCGGGCTGTGCCTGTACCCGGACCGCTATTCGTACCGCTACCGGGGGAGCGGGGGCGTCGTGGCGCTGGACCCCGAGGACGGCACCTCGACGGTCGTGCTGGACTGCGAGGTCACCGGCGACCCGCCGCTGCGGCTGCCTCGGGTTCTCTGGCGCGCCGGGATCGACCTGGAGCCGCTCGATGCCGCCGACACGGCCCATCGGCGGTTCCTCACGAGCCTGGTGTGGCCGGGCGAGAGCGGGCGCGCCGACCGGATCGCGGCGGCCCTCGACGTCGCGGCGGCGGACCCTCCGACGCTGCTCGCCGGCGACGCGTCCGACCCGGAGGTGCTGCGCGCCGCCGCGTCGCAAGCGCCGGCCGGCGCGACGCTCGTCGTCACGACGCCCGGGGTGCTCCCACACATCCCGCGGGCGGGCCGCGAACGCCTCCTCGACGCGGTGCGCACCCTCGACGCGGTGTGGGTGACCATCGACCCGCCGGCGCTGCACGACCGGTGGGAACCCGCCGTCGACGCCGCGTCGTGGGGCGGCTTCGTGCTCGGCCGCGACGGCGCGGCGCTCGCCGCGGTGGACCCGCTCGGCTCGTTCGTGCACTGGCGCGCGTGGCGCACGGGCGCGACGGATGCCGCGGGCTAGCGTGGACGCGTGCCTCTGACCGACCGCGACCGCGCCATCCTCGACTTCGAGGCCGAGTGGCGCCGGCACGCGGGGGCCAAGGAGGAGGCGATCCGCTCCGACCTCGGGCTGTCACCGGCGCGCTACTACCAGCTGCTCGGCCGTCTCATCGACACCGCCGACGCGCAGGAGCACGACCCCATGCTGGTGAAGCGGCTGCGCCGGCTGCGCGACGCGCGTCTGCACGAGCGCGCGGGGCGCGCCGCGGACGCGCGCTGACCTTCCGCCCGGCGCCACGCGGGCGGGCACGCGCGGGACGCCCGGGATTCGGCGGGTAACATCGACGGGTGCCGACCACCAGCTATCCCCGGGATCGCTTCGACGATGTGCCGGAGACGGACCGCGTCGGCGCTCACCGGGCCGAGAACCCGCGCATGCGCGGATGGGTCGTGCTGCTGTGGGCGGCACTGGCCACCGTCGTGCTCATCGCCGTCGGCATCTTCGGCACCCTGCTGGCGTCGGGACGCATCGAGCTGGTTCCCACGCCCACTCCGACGGTCGAGCCGGTCCCCGAGGTGACTCCCGTCGTCGACGTGAGCTACGACGTCATGATCCTCAATGCGACGCCCGAGCAGGGGCTCGCGACGCAGATGAAGGACGTCGTCGTCGGTGCGGGTTGGGCCGACGACAAGGTGACCGCGGGAGAGGCGGGCTCGCAGGACTTCCCGACGACCACCGTGTTCTACGTCGATCCCGCCGACGAGGCGGCTGCCGCGGGCCTGGCAGGGGTCATCGGAGGCGCCGAGATCGAGCAGAGCGAGGCATACCCCGCGACCACCGAGGGCGTGCCGCAGCTCACCGTCGTGATCGGCCTGGACCGCACCGCCGCGGGGCAGACGCCTGCCCCTACGCCCTGACCGACCGATCGCGTGTTTCGCGCGGGTAAACACTTGTGTGCCTGCGTGTCAACAAGTGACGAAACGGCCGGATGCCGCGATTTCGCCTGCATACGATGAAGCCCTGCACCGCCGGCAACAGGAGATACGCATGACCCAGGGCACCGTCAAATGGTTCAACGCCGAGAAGGGATTCGGCTTCATCACCGTCGCCGACGGCCAGGACGTCTTCGTCCACTATTCGAACATCGACATGTCGGGCTTCCGCGTGCTGGAGGAGGGGCAGACCGTCGAGTTCACCGTCGGCTCCGGCCAGAAGGGGCCTCAGGCCGAGTCCGTTCGCGTCGTCTGAACGTCCGGTTCGGCGCGTTGCGCTGATCCGACCCCGGAGACGGGATGCCGAAAGGCGTCCCGTCTCCTTGCGTTTCAGCATCCGTTCCGGCGGCTTGCACTCGATAGGGTCGAGTGCCAGAATGTTTTAGCACTCACGTTTGTTGAGTGCTAATACCCAAAAGCCAACGTTCCGGAGGGACGACACACACATGGCAAAGATCATCGCTTTCGACGAGGAGGCCCGCCGCGGCCTCGAGCGCGGCCTGAACACCCTGGCCGACGCCGTCAAGGTGACGCTCGGCCCGCGCGGTCGCAACGTCGTGCTCGAGAAGAAGTGGGGCGCCCCCACGATCACGAACGACGGTGTCTCGATCGCCAAGGAGATCGAGCTGGACGACCCGTACGAGAAGATCGGCGCGGAGCTCGTCAAGGAGGTCGCCAAGAAGACCGACGACGTCGCCGGTGACGGCACCACCACCGCCACGGTCCTCGCCCAGGCGCTCGTGCGCGAGGGTCTGCGCAACGTCGCGGCCGGCGCCGACCCGATCTCGCTCAAGAAGGGCATCGAGAAGGCCGTCGCGGCCATCACCGCCGAGCTGCTCGAGTCGGCCAAGGAGGTCGAGTCGAAGGACCAGATCGCCGCCACCGCGTCGATCTCGGCCGCCGACCCGGAGATCGGCCAGCTCATCGCCGAGGCCATCGACAAGGTGGGCAAGGAGGGCGTCGTCACCGTCGAGGAGTCGCAGACGTTCGGCACCGAGCTCGAGCTCACCGAGGGCATGCGCTTCGACAAGGGCTACATCAACCCCTACTTCGTCACGGACCCGGAGCGCCAGGAGGCCGTCTTCGAGGACCCGTACATCCTCATCGCGAACCAGAAGATCTCGAACATCAAGGACCTTCTGCCCGTCGTCGACAAGGTGATCCAGGACGGCAAGGAGCTCGTCATCATCGCCGAGGACGTCGAGGGTGAGGCGCTGGCCACGCTGGTGCTCAACAAGATCCGCGGCATCTTCAAGTCGGTCGCCGTCAAGGCCCCCGGCTTCGGCGACCGTCGCAAGGCGCAGCTGCAGGACATCGCGATCCTCACCGGCGGCCAGGTCATCACCGAGGAGGTCGGTCTCAAGCTCGAGAACGCCACCCTCGACCTGCTCGGCCGTGCGCGCAAGGTCATCGTCACCAAGGACGAGACCACGATCGTCGAGGGTGCCGGCGAGGCGTCGCAGATCGAGGGTCGTGTGACCCAGATCCGCCGCGAGATCGACAACACCGACAGCGACTACGACCGCGAGAAGCTCCAGGAGCGCCTCGCCAAGCTCGCCGGCGGCGTGGCCGTCATCAAGGCGGGCGCGGCCACCGAGGTCGAGCTCAAGGAGCGCAAGCACCGCATCGAGGACGCCGTCCGCAACGCGAAGGCGGCCGTCGAGGAGGGCATCGTCCCCGGTGGTGGCGTCGCGCTCATCCAGTCGGGTCGCAAGGCTCTCGACTCGCTCGATCTCTCGGGCGACGAGGCGACCGGTGCGAACATCGTCAAGGTCGCGATCGAGGCTCCGCTGAAGCAGATCGCCCTCAACGCCGGTCTCGAGCCGGGCGTCGTCGCGAACAAGGTCTCGGAGCTCCCCGCGGGCCACGGCCTCAACGCGGCGTCGGGCGAGTACGGCGACCTGTTCCAGCAGGGCATCATCGACCCCGCCAAGGTGACCCGTTCGGCGCTGCAGAACGCCGCGTCGATCGCCGGCCTCTTCCTCACGACCGAGGCCGTCGTCGCCGACAAGCCGGAGAAGGTCGCGGCTCCGGCCGGCGACCCGACCGGTGGCATGGACTTCTGATCCAGAACTCCACGACATAGCGTCAGCAGAACGGCCCCTCCGCTCGCGGAGGGGCCGTTGTGCGTTCGGCGGTGGCGGCTCAGCGGAACAGGCTCGTCGTCGCCAGCTCCGTGTCGGCGTACTGGCGGCCCGCGGCGGCGAGCGACGCGTTGATGGCGGAGAGCGACTCCTCCACCTGGCGCTGTGTGGCGCGCCATTGCTCGACGACTCCGCCGAAGGCGGCCGATGCGGAGCCGGTCCACGACGACTGCAGCTGCGTGAGCTGTGCCAGCATCGCGTTCGACTCGGCCTGCAGCCGTTCGATCGTGCCGCGCACGGTCGCGGTGGAGGTGAGGATGGTGTCGCTGTCGACGGTGAAGACGGCCATTCGGGGCTCCTGATCAACGTGCGGCGGCCGGATGCCGAACCCGCGGTGAAGCCACGCTAGGTCTTCCGACGGGACCGGGCCGCGGCATCCGTCCCCGGCTGTGCACGAATCGGTGCAGGGCATGACTGGGGAGGAGGCGCTCACTCCGCGGCGTCGGTGAGCCTCGCCATCGGCCGGGTCGCGAGGTCGACGTGCTCGGCGGCATCGCGGGCGTCGGCGAGCGGGAAGGCCACGCGGAAGGTCGCCCCACCGCCCGGTGTGTCGACGACGTCGACGGATCCGTGCAGCGCCTCGACGATCGACGCCACGATCGACAGCCCCAGGCCCGACCCCCCGGTCTCGCGCGTACGCGACGTGTCGGCGCGCCAGAAGCGCTGGAAGATCTTGTCCTTGATCTGGTCGGGCACGCCCTCGCCGTGGTCGATCACCTCGATCCACCCCATGCGGTCGCGCAGGTCGACGCCGACGCGCAGCTCGATGGGGGACTCCTCCGACGAGTACCGCCGCGCGTTGCCGAGCAGGTTCGTCACGACCTGACGAATGCGGTTGTCGTCGCCGAGCACGACCGGCGGGAGGCCGTCGGCCGGCGGCTGCGGCTCTGCGTCAGGGAGGATCGGGGGCAGTGCCGCACTCGCGGCGGCCCCCGCCGCGGGCACCGGCTTCGGCCGGCGGCGCAGCAGCGACAGCGTCGCACCGGCGCGCGACCTCGCCGACGGCGCGCCCCCGCGGCGCTTCGTCTCGGCGGGCTCCGACGCCTCTTCCTCGGGCGGCGGAGCGGGCTCGTCGATCGTCGTGTCGATGACGGTGACCGGACGCATGGGCGAGGCGGCGCGCACATCGAGCGCGGCGTCCCGCGCGATCGGCCGCAGATCGACCGGTCCGATCACGACGTCGCGGCGCTCGTCGAGCCGGGCGAGCGCGAGCAGGTCCTCGACGAGGACGCCCATGCGGATCGCCTCCTTCTCGATGCGCTCCATGGACTGCGCCACGTCTTCGTCGCCGCGGATGGCGCCCATGCGGTACAGCTCGGCGTACCCGCGCACGGTGACGAGGGGTGTGCGCAGCTCGTGACTCGCGTCGCCGACGAACCGGCGCATCTGGCGGACCGTGGAGTCGCGCTGGGAGAGCGCCGCGTCGACGCGGTCGAGCATCGCGTTGATCGCGGTCTTGAGGCGGCCCACCTCGGTCGTCGTCGGCTCGATGTCGGTCATGCGGAGGCTGAAGTCGCCGCCCGCGATGGCGTCGGCCGTGGACTCGACCTGGCCGAGGCTGCGGAAGGTCAGGGTGACGAGGAAGCGGGTCGCCACTGCTCCCGCGATGAGGACCACGAGCGCGAGGATCGAGTAGATGCCGATGTACTGGGCGATCGTGCGGTTGACCTGCGCCAGCGGAAGCGCGACGAGCTGAGGGTAGAGGATGCCGGTGTCCTCGGACGGCTGGGTCGAGACGGTGGCGAGGAACTCCGCCTCGGCGTCCTCCGACAGGAGCTGCGTGATCTGCAGCTCCTGGGTGACCGCCTGCTCGGGTGTGAGCGTCGTGGGCACCGCGGGAGGCGGGCCGCCCCGCCCGCCGACCAGCACGAGGAGGTTGTCCTCCGGCGTCGTCGGCTCGTAGACCGCCACGAAGTAGTCGACGTCTGCGGTGCCCTCCTTCTCCTCCACCTTGAGGCGTCCGTCGACGGAGGAGAACTCGAGCAGGGGAGCGCCTGCCTCGGTGCGGGCCAGGGCGATGAGCTGCGTCTCGACGCCGTCGATCAGCGAGTTGCGCAGGAACAGCGCGGTGCCGACGCCGGCGGCGATGAGCCCGATCCCCAGGAGCGCGACGGTGACCCCGGTGACTTTCGCACGCAGACTCGTTCCGCGCCACCACCGGGTGATCGCGTCGGGCTTGTGCGCCAGATCGTCCCCCTCGCTCGCTGCCCGCGTTACGCGGTCTTGCCGGCTTTCAGCATGTAGCCGAAACCGCGCTTGGTCTGGATGAGCGGCTCGGACGAGTGCGGGTCGATCTTGCGGCGCAGGTAAGAGATGTAGCTCTCGACGATGCCGGCGTCGCCGTTGAAGTCGTACTCCCAGACGTGGTCGAGGATCTGGGCCTTCGACAGGACGCGGTTGGGGTTGAGCATGAGGTAGCGCAGCAGCTTGAACTCGGTGGGGCTGAGATCGATGGACGCGTCGCCCACCTGCACGTCGTGGGTGTCCTGGTCCATCGTGATCTCGCCGGCGCGGATCATCGACTCCTCGTCGGCCTGCATCGTGCGCCGCAGGATCGCCTGAATGCGGGCGACGATCTCGTCGAGGCTGAAGGGCTTGGTGACGTAGTCGTCGCCGCCGGCGTTGAGGCCGGTGATCTTGTCTTCGGTCTCGTCCTTGGCGGTGAGGAAGAGGATCGGAGCGGTGTAGCCGGCGCCGCGGAGGCGCTTGGTGACGCTGAACCCGTTCATGTCGGGCAGCATCACGTCGAGGATGATGAGGTCCGGCTCCTCCTCGAGCACCGCCGAGATCGTCTGGGCGCCGTTGGCCACGGCCCGAACCTGGAATCCGGCGAATCGCAGGCTCGTGATCAGCAGGTCGCGAATGTTCGGTTCGTCGTCCACGACGAGGATGCGCGGTGCGGTCATGCCCTCATTATGTCGGCGGAACCGATGCGGCGCCTGGATATCGGGCGACTCGGCCGAGAATCCGTCAGCCGGGGCGCCGGTGGATCTCGACGCAGCAGCGGCCCGCCGTCCGGGCGAGAACGGGCGTGCGCGCGTCGTCGGTCGCGGTCGCGAGCCCCTTGACGAGCTCGAGGTTCGCCCCGCAGATGAGGGCCGTGTGCCGGGTGGCGAGGGCGTGGAACGGGCAGTTGTCGAGCACGAGATCACGGGATGCCGCGTCCCGGTCGCCATCGGCCGCATCCGACTCCTGCGCGCGCGGGGCGTAGCCGCACAGCGTGAGCGCCTCCTCGAGGTCGGCGCACCCGGCGCCGATCGCCGCGCCCGCGGCGAAGGATCCGGCATCGAGCGCTTCGCGAACGGGCACGCCTCGCTCATCGGCGTCCTCCGCGGCGGCGGCCAGCAGCGCGCCGGCGAGCTCGTAGTGACGCTCGGGGATCGTGGCGGCGAGCTCCGCGTCTGCGGCCCGATACAGCTTCGCCGGACGCCCGGCGCCGGGGCCGGTACGACCCGAACGCCGCGCGTACGAGACCGTCAGGAGCCCGGCATCCGCCAAACGATCCAGGTTCATCGCCGCGGTGCTGCGCGGCATTCCGAGCGCGGCCGCGGCGTCGTCGCGGCCGATCGGCCGTTCGGTCGCGAGCCGGTAGAGCTCGCGGCGCTGCGGGTCGGCCAATGCCGCGACCGCCTCGGCCCGGTTGGGTGTGAGTGCGGTCACGGCGCGAGTCTACCTCTAAAAGCAGAAACCTTGACAAAAGAATCTGAGAGGCCTAGCGTCGGGCCCAGGCGAGCCGAACGCGCTCGCGCGAGGAGTGGGACGCCGACGAGAGGAGTCGTCATGACCCACATGCTGATCATCGGGGGCGGCCTCGCCGGAGGAACAGCCGCCGCGGCGCTGCGTGACGAGGGTTTCGACGGCGACATCACCGTCGTCGCCGCCGAGGCGCATCCGCCCTACCAGCGGCCCCCGCTGTCGAAGGGGTATCTCACCGGGGACGAGGGGATGGATGCCGTCATCCTGCACCCCTCCCGGTGGTACGTCGAGCGCGGCATCCGTCTCGTCACCGGCGTGGCGGTCACGTCGCTCGAGCCCGCCGCGCACGCGGTGGAGCTCGAGGACGGCGAGCGGCTGACCTACGACGCCGTGCTGCTCGCCACCGGCGCCACACCGCGGATGGTCCCACTGCCCGGTCATGATCTTCCCGGCGTGATGACTCTGCGGCGTCTCGACGACTCCGATGCCCTGGCGTCGCAGCTGCGCGACGGCGGACGGCGGCTCGTGGTGATCGGAGCGGGCTGGATCGGCATGGAGGTCGCCGCCGCGGCTCGCGGATTCGGCAACGAGGTCGCGATCCTCGAGCGGGACGCGGCACCGCTCGCGATGGCGCTCGGCGGCGAGATGGGGGAGGTCTTCCGGGCGCTCCACCTCGAGCACGGCGTCGACCTTCGGACGTCCGTCGGCGTCGACCGGATCGTCGGCGACGGCCGCGCCGAGGGCGTCGTGGTCGACGGGGAGACGCTGCCCGCGGATCTCGTGCTCGTCGGTGTCGGAGCGTCGCCGAACACGGTGCTCGCCGAAGAGGCGGGACTCGACATCCTGAACGGGGTCCTTACCGACGCGGCCCTGCGCACGAGCGCCGCCGACGTGTATGCCGCGGGCGACGTCGCGAACGCGTACCACCCGGTGCTGCAGCAGCATCTGCGCAGCGAGCACTGGGCGAACGCCCTCAACGCGGGCAAGGTCGTCGCGCGTTCGATGCTCGGCAAGCCCGCATCTTTCGACGGCATCCCGTACTTCTACACCGACCAGTACGACCTCGGCATGGAGCTCTCGGGGTACGCGCCCTTGATGACGGACGCCGAGATCGTCGTGCGCGGCGATCTCGACGCGCGCGAGTTCATCGCCTTCTGGACCGACGACGGCCGTATCGTCGCGGGCATGAACGTCAACGTGTGGGATGTGAACGACAAGGTGCAGGATCTCATCCGCTCGGGAGCCCGGATCGACCCGGACGGGCTCCGCGACTCCGACGTGCCCCTGGAGGATCTCCTGCCGTGACCCTCGCGCCCGACACCGCCTCGGCCCTCGCCGCTCCGGTGCTCGACCTGCCGGGCGGTGCGCTGGATCTGTCGCGCCACATCGCGGTGATGGCGATCGTGAACCGCACACCCGACTCGTTCTACGACCGAGGTGCGACGTTCGGGCTCGACGCAGCGGTCGCGGCGGGGTTCGCCGCGGTCGAGGCCGGAGCGGAGATCGTCGACGTGGGCGGCGTGAAGTTCGCGCCCGGGCCGGCGGTGCCGGTCGCCGAGGAGATCGCGCGCGTCGTCCCCGTCGTCCGCCAGCTCGCGCCCGTCGCGCGGGTCAGCGTCGACACGTTCCACCCCGAGGTCGCACGGGCGGCGATCGAGGCGGGTGCCGCGATCATCAACGACACGACGGGCCTGCACGACCCGGCGATGGCCGATGTCGTCGCGCAGAGCGGCGCCGGGGTGGTCATCGCCCACAGCCTCGCGGCGCCGCGCACGCAGCATCCGCTCCCGTCCTACGGCGATGTGATCGGTGACATCGCCGAGTTCCTCGTCGCGCGTCGCGAACGGGCGAGAGAGCATGGGGTGCCCGATTCGCGCATCGTGCTCGACCCGGGCCATGACCTGAACAAGAACACGCGGCAGACCCTGGAGCTCACGCGCCGGCTCGGCGAGCTCGCCGGGCTCGGCGCCCCGCTTCTGGTGGCCCTGTCGAACAAGGACTTCGTGGGCGAGACGCTCGACCGCGCGAAGGACGACCGACTCCCGGGCTCGCTCGCCGCGGCGGTGTTCTGCGCTCTGCACGGGGCGCGCATCGTGCGTGCGCACAACGTGCGCGAGACCGTCGACGCGATGCGCATGGTGGAGGCGATCCTGGGCTGGCGCGACCCCGCGTATGAGCTGCACAACACCCGACCCGAGGGGAACGACTGATGCCCACCCGCTCCCAGCTCTTCGACGCCTATGCGCTCCACGGCCGCGACGGCATGCGCGTACGCATGAACTTCATCTCGAGCGCCGATGGCGCGGTGACGCTCGGGGGCCAGAGCGGCGCGCTCGGCGGCGACACCGACCGCGAGCTCATGCAGGTGCTGCGCGCCATGGCCGACGTCGTCCTCGTCGGCGCCGGAACAGTGCGCGCCGAGGGCTACGGCGGGCTGAAGGTCGATCACGGCGACGTCGAGTGGCGCCGCGCGCGCGGACTCGACGATCAGCCCGCGCTCGCCGTGGTCAGCGGAGGCCTGCATCTCGATCCGGCCGACGCGTTCTTCACCGACGCGGTGCGAAAGCCGGTGATCGTGACGACGGATGCTGCGGCCGCCGTCGCCGCTGAGCGCTTCGAATCGGTGGCTACGGTGATGGCCTGCGGCGAGGACGATATCGACCTCGCGGCGGTGCTGGCCGCGTTCGCGCGACGGGGGTGGACGCAGGTGCTGTGCGAAGGCGGCCCGCACCTCTTCGGCGCCCTGCTGGAGGCCGACCTCGTCGACGAGGTCTGCGTCACGCTGGCGCCCCGGTTCGTCGGGGGAGACGCCGGTCGGATCGTGCAGGGCGCGGCCGAGGGCGACCGTCGGTTCGAACGGACCGGCCTCATGACGGACGATGAGGGCTTCGTCTTCCTGCGGTACGCGGCGACGTGAACTCCCTTCCCACTACGTACCTAGTGCGCGTGCTACTACAAGCGTAGTATGACGCTCACACCCGTACGAGAGGAGAGTCGCCATGAGTCTCACCGAATCGAGAGAAGAGCTGCGCCTGCAGCTGCGACGTGAGCTGCACGCCACCGAGGAGGAGGTGTTCGACGCGCTCGTCAACCCCGACAAGCAGGCGGTCTGGCTGTCACCACCGGGCGCAGGGGGCGCCGTCGAGACGACCGTCGATCTGCGCGTCGGCGGTGCATGGGAGGCGCGCTTCCGTCCGAACCACCTGACCGAGGTGCACGACGTGCAGACGTACGTCGTGATCGATCGCCCGCATCGGCTCGTCACCGATCTGGTCTCCGAGTCGGTCGTGGAGGGTCAATCGATGCCGCCGCTGCACTCTCGCGTCGACATCACGCTCGAGCCCACGGTGTGGGGCACGCTCATGACCGTCGAGCAGAGCGGCTTCCCCGACGTCGAGATACGAGACTTCTTCGAGACGGTCGTGTGGCCCGCCGGTTTGGACCGCATCGAGTCGTTCCTGACGGCCCGCTGAACCGCCCGCGCCGCCTCAGTCCAGTGCGGCGCGCACTGCGCGCTCGACGACCGGCCGGATCTCGGCATCCGGATCCACGGTCACACGGTGGAGCACGAGCCCGTCGCCCGCGGCCATCAGTGCGCGCACGGCGTCGTCGGGAGACCGGGCCCCGATCCGCGCGAGCAGCGCGGTGGTCCACTCGACGAAGAGCCGGCGCTGGGCGAGAAGCGGCGCGAGCAGCTCGGGGTCGCCGGCACCCTCCAGGAACAGTGCGTAGCGCGCTCTCGTGCGGGAAGCGCGCGGGCCGGTCTGGAACGCGATCATGCTGCTGAGTGCTTCGACGAACTGTTCGGGCGTTTCGACCGGGGGCGCTTCGGCGGCCGAGAACTCGGCGCGCTCCGTCTCCGCGAGCCATGCCACGACCCCGGCGACGAGCGCGTCACGGGTGCGGAACCAGTTCGACGTCGACCCCTTCGGCAGACCCGCGCGTTCGTCGACACGGGCGTGGGTCAGGGCTCGGATGCCCTGCTCGCCCACGAGCGCGAGCGCGGCCTCGAGCGCTCGATCGCGGGTGGATGCCATGCCTCGACATTAGGCGAAAGCGCGACTACTGCAGAAGTAGTGACAGGGCGCGGGAGCGACGTCGAACCCTTCGCCCGTGCGCGTCCGTTCCGGTTTCGTGACGTTCGCCGAGCGCCCCTGTCGTATCCGCAGGGCCTGTACTAGGTTTCTCGTGATCGCGCCCACGAGGACGCGTCAACGCCATGCGGCGGGCGACACAGCCTGCCAGAAGAAACGGGAGGGTTCTGTGCACATGCGCAAGACGTCGACGGCTCGGCTCGCAGGAGGCGCGGTCATCACCGCTGCCGCGGTCGCGCTCGCCCTGGTCGGGTCGGGAGCTGCGACAGCGGCACCGCCGACAGGACCGAACAACGGCGGCAACACGCCGAACGGTCCGACGATGGACATCCAGCTTCTGTCGTTCAACGACTTCCACGGCAACCTCGAACCGCCCGCCGGCTCGAGCGGCCGCCTCAACCTCCCGGGCGGCAAGAACACCGACAGCCTCACCCCTCCTGGCGTGGGGGGCGTGGAGTACCTCGCTACGCATCTCGCGCAGGCGCGCGAGGGCCACGAGTACTCGCTCACCGTCGCAGCCGGTGATCTCATCGGCGCATCTCCGCTGCTGTCAGGGGCCTTCCACGACGAACCGTCGATCGAGGCGCTGAACGCCCTCCATCTCGACGTCTCGGCCGTCGGCAACCACGAGTTCGACGAAGGGTTCGTCGAGCTGCAGCGCATGGCGGACGGCGGATGCCTCGACGACGGTGACGGCGCGAACAACCAGAACTCGTGCCCGGCCGGCAGCTTCGCCGGCGCTGACTTCGATTACCTCGCCGCGAACGTCGTGTACGAGGGGACGAACGAGACGATCCTTCCCGCCTACTCCATCGAGAACATCAAGGGCGCCAAGATCGGCTTCATCGGGATGACCCTCGAGGAGACGCCGGACATCGTCACCGCCTCCGGCGTCGCGGGGCTCGAATTCAAGGACGAGGTCGAGACGGCGAACGCGCTCGTTCCCGTGCTCAAGGCGCAGGGCGTCAACGCCATCGTGGTGCTGATCCACCAGGGCGGCACGCCTCCCTCGAACGCCGCTTATAACGCCGCGTGCGGCAACGGGGCGGACATCGACCCGAAGAGCCCGATCATCCCGATCGCGAAGAACCTCGATCCCGCGATCGACCTGATCGTGTCGGGCCACACGCACGCGCCGTACATCTGCAACATCCCGGACCCGGCCGGGCAGGACCGCCTGGTCACGTCGGCATCGTCGTTCGGTCGCCTGTACACCGAGACCAACCTCACCTACGACCGGCGCACGCAGGACATCGTGCGCGCCTCCGTCACGAGCGCGAACATGCTCGTCACGCGCAACGTCGACAGGGACCCGGCCGAGACCGACCTGATCGCCAAGTACAAGGAACTGGTGAAGCCGATCGCGAGCGAGGTGATCGGCTCCGTCACCGCCAACATCGACCGCACGATCAACCCGGGAGGCGAGAGCGCGCTCGGCAACCTCATCGCCGACGCGCAGCTGGCGGATCCCAGCGTCATCGGCCCCTACGGAGCGCCTGTGATCGCGCTGATGAACCCGGGCGGCATCCGCACGGACCTCACCTACACCGCCTCGCCGTGGGGGGAGCCCGTGGGTGACATCACCTATGAGGAGGCGTTCAACGTCCAGCCGTTCAACAACTACCTCGTCTCGCTGGACCTGACCGGCCTGCAGATCAAACAGCTGCTCAACCAGCAGTGGAGCGGGGCAAACGCAGCGTCGCCGAAGATCCTGCAGGTGAGCGCGGGGTTCCAGTACACCTACACGGGCACGACCCTGGGCGAGGTGCGGCTGAACGGCCAGCTCATCGACGACGCGACCGTCTACCGCGTGGTGACGAACAACTTCCTCGCGGGAGGCGGCGACGGTTTCCCGACGTTCACGGAGGCGGGGAACGTCTACTACGGCGGTCTCGACATCGACGCGTTCGCGGCGTACCTCTCGGCGCACAGCCCCTACGCCCCGACGGCGCTCGACCGCATCATCAAGAACTAGTCCGACGGACGGAGATGCCCGGCGCTGCACTGCAGCGCCGGGCATCTCCGTCTGTCAGGCCGCGAGCGAGTGCGCGTCGAGGATGGTGTACGCGTAGCCCTGTTCGGCGAGGAAGCGCTGGCGGTTCTGCGCGAAATCCTGGTCGACGGTGTCGCGCGCGATGAGCGTGTAGAAGCTCGCGGTGTGGTTCGACTGCTTGGGCCGCAGCAGGCGTCCGAGCCGCTGGGCCTCCTCCTGGCGCGAGCCGAACGATCCCGAGACCTGGATGGCGACGGATGCCTCGGGCAGGTCGATCGAGAAGTTCGCGACCTTCGACACCACGAGCACCGAGATCTCGCCGACCCGGAACGCCTGGTACAGCTCCTCCCGCTCATCCACCGGGGTCTGCCCGGTGATCTTGGGGGCGTTCAGCGCCTCGGAGAGCACGTCGATCTGGTCGAGATACTGGCCGATGATCAGGATGCGCTCGCCCTCATGGCGCTCGACGAGCTGGCGCACGACGCCGATCTTCGCCGGCGCGGTCGCGGCGAGGCGGTAGCGCTCGTCGTCCGCCGCGGCGGCGTACTCGAGGCGGTCGCCGGCCGGCAGATCGACGCGCACCTCGTAGCAGACGGCGGGGGAGATGAAGCCCTGAGCCTCGATCTCCTTCCAGGGCGCGTCGAACCGCTTGGGGCCGATGAGGCTGAACACGTCGCCCTCCCGGCCGTCCTCGCGCACCAGGGTGGCGGTGAGGCCGAGGCGGCGGCGCGCCTGCAGATCGGCGGTGAGCTTGAAGACCGGCGCCGGAAGAAGGTGGACCTCGTCGTACACGATGAGGCCCCAGTCGAGGGCGTCGAGCAGCGCGAGGTGCGCGTACTGGCCCTTCCGCTTCGCCGTGAGGATCTGGTAGGTCGCGATCGTGACCGGCTTGATCTCCTTGCTCTGACCCGAGTACTCGCCGATCTCCTCGGGCGTGAGCGAGGTGCGCTTGAGCAGTTCGTCGCGCCACTGCCGGGCGCTGACGGTGTTGGTCACGAGGATGAGCGTCGTGGTCTTCGTGTCGGCCATCGCGGCCGCACCGACGAGCGTCTTGCCGGCTCCACAGGGGAGTACGACCACGCCCGACCCGCCCTGGGTGAAGATGTCGACGGCCTGGCGCTGGTATGGCCGCAGGTGCCACCCGTCCTCTGCGAGGTCGATCGGGTGCGGGGTTCCGGGCGTGTAGCCGGCGAGGTCCTCGGCGGGCCAGCCGATCTTCAGCAGCTCCTGCTTGATCTGGCCGCGGGCCCAGGCGTCGATGACGTACGAGTCGGGAGAGGGGTGGCCGATCAGCAGCGGCTGGATGCGCTTGTTCTTCGACACCTCCGCGAGGACCGCGGCATCCGTCGACCGCAGGATCAGCGCGCCCTCCTGATCGCGCTCGATGACGAGTCGGCCGTAGCGGCCCACCGTCTCGGCGATGTCGATCGACACCGACGGCGGCACGGGGAAGCGGGACCAGCGGTCGAGGGTCGCCAGCATGTCTTCGGCGTCGTGGCCCGCGGCGCGCGCGTTCCACAGTCCGAGCCGCGTGATGCGGTACGTGTGGATGTGCTCGGGCGCGCGCTCGAGCTCGGCGAAGATCGCGAGCTCGTGCCGCGCACTCTCGGCCTCGGGGTGTGCGACCTCGAGAAGCACGGTGCGGTCGCTCTGGACGATGAGGGGGCCGTCAGCCATAACGGATCAGTCTACCGGCGCTGACGGCGGACGGATGCTGCGGCCTCAGCCTCCGTGGACGCTCACGATGCTCGACACGGGCAGGGTGCGCTCGATGTCGGCGGCGCGGTCGCGCCCGCGCAGGCGCCCGCCACCCAAGCCCGCGGCCTCGAGAGTGAAGGAGCGCTCCGAGCCGTCGGGCATGCGCACCACGACGACGATCTCGGCGCGGGTGCGCACCGCCTGCTCCAGTTCGCGTTCGAGCCAGCCGGAGTCGCCATCGGTGCCGTGCCCGCCCCGGAGCGTTCCGATGAGGCGGGCGTACGCCTCCTGCGGGGTGGCGACGGGCTCCGACGCCGTGGCGGTGGTCCGGCGGTGGATCGACTCGGGAAGGCCGCGGGCGTCGAGCGCGACGACCGGGTAGCGGGCGTCGGCGAGCGTCCAGTACACGGCGTCGCGCGCCACGCGCGACGAGAGCGCGTCGTCGCCGTCGAGCACGAGCAGACCCAGTGGCCGCAGCGCCTGGTCGACGGTGATCGCGTCGAGCAGACCCGCGTCGGGGCTCTCGACCCGGGTGCGTCCGGTGGCCTCGTCGGCGCGCACGCGCACCAGGCCGTGGCGGGCCGCCGTGCTCTCGATGAGGTAGGCGAGGGGCTGGGGGATGCCGGTGAGCGACAGGCCCGCGAGGAAGTCGCGGATCGACTCGGCCGTCTCGCCCTCGGTCATGCCGGCGCCGATCGACTCCGCCGTGAAGCGGTAGGTCGATGCCTGGGCACGTGATTCCCGCACCGCGATGGAGCGCAGGCGCAGGTCGAGGGCGGGCGCGAGCGGGCCCGGCGCGATCGCGGTGAGATCGGCCTGCAGGTAGACCCGGTCGATCTCGGCGGGCAGGTACGGTGCCATGGTGGCGGCATCCGGTCGCTCTCCCGCCCGGAGTGCGGCCGTCCACGGGAACTCGGCAGCGGAGCCGTCGGCTGCGAACAGCCCCCAGCGCACGCCGATGCGGCGCAGCCGCTCTGCGCGGTCGGGCCACTCCGGGTCGAGCGGGTAGATGCCCGGCCACACGTCCGGCGACAGGAATCCATGCGACGACGTGCGCAGTCCGCGGGGAAGGCTCGCGCGGAACCCCGCGGCGATCGCCTCCCAGCGATCCGCGGTGGGAGCCTTCAGCCACCTCTCGCCGGCCTCGGTGACGGTCCACTCGCGCTCGTGCGCGGTCGCAAGGCCCGCGTCGGCCGCGCAGGAGAGCAGATCCTCGAGGTCGTCGGCGAACTCGAGGGCGCCGGCGTCGATCAGTCGCCGCCGGTCCACGGCGCTCACGGGGCCCGCGCCGGTGCGCGCGAGCGGCGTGTGCGAGCAGAGCAGCAGGACGTCGGCGAGCGAGCCGGCGGTGGTGAAGGCGCGCTCGGCGGCCGCGGCCGCGACCCGGGCGTCGGCGGGGCCCGGCTCGACGGCCGCCGGCGTGGCGGTGAAGGCGTCCGGCGATGCCGCGACGGCAGCGGCCACCCGCTCTGCCACAGCGGAGTAGGGCGTTCCCCCGGCGTCGGTGAGGGCGAGCCGCGCGGGTTCGCCGTCGGGGCCCGCGTTGCCGAGTTCGAGGGCCCGGAGGTCGTCGCGGTCGAGCCGCGTCAGGGCGCGGTCGACGGATGCGGGGTCGAGCAGGCCCTCGGCGGCGTCGAAGAAGTCGTGCCAGCCCGCCTGCGGCGAGACCCCGCGCGCCGCGAGCGTCGTGGCGAGCGCGGCGTCACCGAGCTCGGCGAGCCGCGTCGCCAGGGCGCGCGCGTCGGAGACCAACCGGGTCAGCCCCCTCGATTCGCCCGGGCCCTCCGCACGAAGCTCATGATGAGGACCGCGAGCAGCAGCGCGAACGCGACGATGGGGGCGATGTACACCAGCACACCGACGATCGGCCAGACGCCGGTGCTCATGTCGGCGCCGGAGGCCGACGCGATCATGATCGCGAAGAAGCTCACGATCGAGAGCACGAGCAGGCCCAGCGACATGAAGGCCAGGATGCGGTCGATGCGGCGGACGGGAACGTCGCCGGAGGGGTTCGTGCTCATCCGCACCAGCCTACTCGCTGGCGCCTGCCCGGCGGTCAGTCGGCGCGCGTCGGCGATCGTGGATCACGGATGCTGCGCCGGGGGGTCGTGGCGGACGCCATGCCGTTAGGCTGGTAGGCGGGGTTGGAAGACCCCGCTTTTGTCATGCTCTGTTTCGTCCGCGATTGTTCGCGGGCGCCGATCCAGCGAGGTTCCGATGCCCACCGGCAAGGTCAGGTTCTACGACGAGGAGAAGGGGTTCGGCTTCATCTCCTCCGAAGACGGTCAGGACGTCTTCCTGCACGCCACTGCCCTGCCTCCCGGCACGCCCGCGCCCAAGGCGGGCACCCGCCTCGAGTACGGCATCGCCGACGGCAAGCGCGGTCCGCAGGCCCTGTCGGTACGGGTGCTCGAGGCTCCCGTCAGCCTGGCCAAGCGCGCGCGCAAGCCCGCCGACGACATGGCGATCATCATCGAGGACCTCGTGAAGCTCCTCGACGGCATCGGCGGAGACCTCCGTCACGGCCGCTACCCGAGCGGCGCGCACGGCAAGAAGGTCGCCGCGGTCCTGCGCAAGGTCGCCGATGAGCTCGACGCCTGAGCCGACCGACCCTGTCGTCGACGTCGTGATCGACGCCGAGGCGGCTTCGGACGAACCCGTCACGGATGCTGCCGCCGCCGCTGCGGAGAAGGCGCCGGTCGTCGAGGACGACGCCGCCGAGCAGACCGATGGCGCGCCCGGCGAGGGCGCTCCCGGCGAGGGCGCTCCCGCCGAGGCCCTCGAGCCCCCGGAGAGCTCGGAGACCGCTGAGGTCGTCGAGATCGTCGAGGTCGTCGTTCCTGCCGAACCCGACCCCCAGCTTCTGGCGGCGCACGACCTGGCGCTGGCCGCGCTCCGCGAGATCACACCTGAGGCCACGATCGGCGACCCCGCGGGCTACCGCGTCGAAGCCGACGGCGTCGTCTCGCTGCGCTTCGCCAATCGACTCGCGGGCTATCCCGGCTGGTTCTGGACCGTGAGCCTCGCGCGCGTCGAGGACGCCGAGCCCACCGTGCTCGAAGTCGAGCTCCTCCCCGGCGACGGCGCGCTGCTCGCCCCCGACTGGGTGCCGTGGGCCGTGCGCCTCGCCGACTACCACGCCGCGCAGGCGGCACTGGCGGAGGCCGCGCACGCGGACGACGGCGAGGAGGACGACGATGACGAGCTCGAAGACGTCGACGATCTCGACGCGTCCGACTTCGACGACGACGGCTCGCCCATCCTCCACGCGGGGGACGTCGACGGCGTCGACATCGACGAGCTCGCGGACGCCGCTGCCGGGAACGACGACTCCGGCGAGGATGACGACGAGCCGGACGAGCACGACGACTTCGACGAGGACGAGGACGAGGACGAGGACGAGGACTCTGACGACGAGTACGCCGACGAGGACGACTCGGACGAGGACTCCGACGACGAGGATGACTCCGGCGAGGAAGACGACTCAGACGAGGACTTCGAACCCGAAGACGCCTGACGTCCTCCGGACATGACGAAAGGGTGGATCCCGCCGCCCGCAGCGCGGTGGGATCCACCCTTTCGCGTTCCCTCAGCGGCGCTCGACCGCGTGTTCCGCGGGCGCCGCCGGCAGCGCCGTCGCGTCGGCGACGTGGAAGCGTGCGCTGAGCAGCACCTCGTCACGGGACGACGGCCCCACCAGCACCTCGAACTCGCCGGCTTCGACGAGGCGGCGGCCCGCAGCATCCACGATCGTGCACTCCGCGACGGGAAGCGACAGCTCGACCGTCGCGGTCTCGCCCGGCTGCAGGTCGACGTGGCGGTACGCCTTCAGCTCCTTGTCGGCCCAGCTGACCGAGGTGATGCTGTCGCGCACGTACACCTGCACGATCTCGTGGGCGGGCCGGTCGCCTGTGTTGTGCAGTTCGACGAGCGCGCGCACCGTGTCTTCGCGTCCCAGGTCGGCGTCCACGACGCGCAAGCCGGAGTACTCGACCGTCGTGTACGACAGGCCCTCGCCGAAGGCGAACGCGGGGCTCTGCGTCAGGTCGGCGTAGCGGTCGCCGTGCTGCCCCCGGATCTGGTTGTAGTAGATCGGCAGCTGACCGGCGTGGCGGGCGAACGAGAGCGGCAGGCGGCCGCTCGGCTCGATCAGGCCGAGCAGCAGTTCGGCGACGGCCTGGCCCCCGCGCATCCCGGGGTTCGCCGCCCACACCAGGGCCGCGGCATCCGTCACCGTCTTCGGAAGCACGTGCGGCTTGGACGCCAGCAGCACCACCACGAGGGGAGTGCCCGTCGCGGCCAGCGCCTCGAGCAGCGCGAGCTGCCCGCCCACGAGCTCGAGCGTCGCGGTCGAGCGGCCCTCGCCGACGAGCTCGATGCGATCGCCTACCACGGCGACGACGTAGTCCGCCGCCTCGGCGGCGGCCACCGCCTCGGCGATGAGGTCCGCATCGGCTGCGCTCGGCACGACCACCTGGGGCCGGGGCTGACCGTCGGGGAAGAACGCGCCCTCCGGGTCCTCTTCGAGCGTGAGGATGTCGGCTCCGCGCGCGTGTGTGATCTCCCAGTCCGCAGGGGCGTGCGCGCGCACACCGTCGAGCACCGTCGCGATCATCTCGCGCGGGTGCCCGTCGGGGATCCAGTCGACCTGCCCGGACGAGCCGGCCCAGTCGCCCAGCTGCGTCTGCGCGTCGTCGGCGAGTGGGCCGACCACGGCGATCCGACGGGAACCGGATGCTGCGCCCATGGCCCGTCCGGACGCGTCGGCGGTGAGCCCGCCGGCGAGAGGAAGCGTGCCGTCGTTGCGCAGCAGCACGAGGGATCGGCGGGCGACCTCGAGGTTCAGCGCCGTGTGCTCGGCGGAGCCCACTGCGGTGGCGATGCGCTCGCGGTCGGGGAGCCGTGGGTCCTCGAAGAGGCCGAACTCGAACTTGAGGAGCAGGATGCGCGCGACGGCCCGGTCGAGGGCCTCTTCGGTCATCAGCCCCTGGGCGAGCGCGTCCTGGGCGCCCTGGAAGAAGCCCGGCGTCGTCATGATCATGTCGTTGCCCGCGAGCACCGCAGCCGCGGCGGCGTGGGCGTAGTCCGGCTGCACCTTCTGCTCCCACACCATGCGGCCGACGTTGTCCCAGTCGGTGATGAGGGTTCCGGTGTAGCCCCACTCGCCGCGCAGCACATCGTTCAGGAGCCAGTCGTTGACCGTGATCGGCACGCCGTCGGTGGTCTGGTAGCCGAGCATGAAGGTGCGGCATCCCTCCTTCGCCACGCGCTCGAACGGCGGCAGGAACCACGAGCGCAGCTTGCGTCGCGAGATGTCGGCCTCGCTGGCGTCGCGGCCGCCCTGCGTCTCGGAATAGCCGGCGAAGTGCTTCGCCGTCGCGAGGATGGCGGTGGGGTCGTCGAGGCCGCCGCCCTGGTAGCCGCGCACCATCGCCGAGGCGAGCTCGCCGATGAGGAAGGGGTCCTCGCCGAAGGTCTCGTCGACACGGCCCCAGCGCAGGTCCCGCGTGATGCAGAGCACCGGCGAGAAGGTCCAGTGGATGCCCGTGGCCGAGACCTCCACGGCGGTCGCACGCGCGACGCGCTCGGCGAGATCCGCATCCCAGGTCGCCGCCATGCCGAGCTGGGTCGGGTAGATCGTCGCACCCTCCCAGAAGGAGTGGCCGTGGATGCAGTCCTCGCCGACGAGCAGCGGGATCCGCAGGCGCGTCTGCAGCGTCAGCTCGCGGGCGCGGAGCACCTTCTCGGGTGACGCGTGCAGGATCGAGCCGGCGTGCATGCGCAGCACCTGGTCCTCGAGGTCGTCGCGCGCGTCGAGCTGCAGCATCTGCCCGATCTTCTCCTCGACCGTCATGCGGCCGAGCAGGTCGGCGATGCGGTCGGCGACCGGGAGCGAGACGTCGAGGTAGGCCGGCAGCCCTTCGTCGGGGCGGGGGGCGGCGGTCACGGGGTCTCCTGTGTCTGGGTGCTGGTGCGCACGACCGTGACGGTGTCGTTCACGTTCATGCCCTTCTTCTTCATGGCGCGGGCGCGCTCACCGGCCGATCGCAGACGCGGGTTGACGTACTCGTCGATGCCGAAGTTGATCAGGGAGAGGGCCACGCCGATCGCGGCGATGCACAGCCCCGGAGGCAGGAACCACCACCACTGGCCCTGGCGGAACGCGCCCTGCGCGCTCGCCCAGTTGAGGATCGTGCCCCAGTTGTACGTCGTGACCGGGATGATGCCGATGTACGACAGGGTCGTGAGGCCGATGATCGCCGCCGTCACGGTGCCCACGAAGCTCGCGGCGATGAGCGCCATGAGATTCGGGAGCATCTCGACCGTGATGATCCGGCGCAGGGGCTCGCCATTGGCCCGCGCCGCCTGCACGAAGTCGCGGCTGCGCAGCGACATCGTCTGGGCGCGCAGCACGCGCGCGCCCCACGCCCAGCCGATCAGGCCCAGCACGCCGGCGACGAGGATGAGGGGCGGATCCTCGAACATCGACGCCACGATGATGATCAGCGGGATGCCCGGGATCACGAGGAAGACGTTCGTGAGCGCCGACAGGCCCTCGCTGCGCCACCCGCGCAGGTAGCCCGACAGCACGCCGACGACGATGGCGATGACCGTCGCGATGATCGCAGCCAGGAAGCCCACGACGATGACGCCGCGCGTGCCGTGGATGACCTGGCTCAGCACGTCCTCGCCGATGTGCGTCGTGCCCAGCCAGTGCTCCGCCGAGGGGGGCTGGAAGCGCGCGGTGTTGTCCACCTTCGTGGGGGAGTACGGGGCCAGCACGTCGGCGAAGATCGCGACGAGCACGAAGAACCCGAGGATCGACAGCCCCGTGATCGACTTCTTGTTGCGGAACATCGCGAACGCGGCGCCGAGCTTCGACCAGAAGGCCGGCTTCCTGGGCGCCCTGCCGACGGGCGCTGCGCTTCGGACGGTGGCGGTCGCGGGGGCGTTCGCCGGCCGCTTCGCCGTCGTGTCGTTGACGATCATGTTCATGCTCAGGCCTCCGTCTGGCGCGTGCGCGGGTCGAGGAACGCGTAGGCGACGTCGGCGAGGAGGTTCGCCAGGAGTACCGAGATGGTGATCACGAGGAACACCCCCTGCATGAGGGCGTAGTCCTTCGCGTTGGTGGCATCGAGCAGGAGCTTGCCGACGCCCGGGTAGCTGAAGACCACCTCCATCACGATCGTGCCGCCGACGATGAAGCCGAGCGCCAGCGCGAAGCTCTGGATCTGGGGGAGCACGGCATTGCGCGCGGCATAGCGCCAGAGCACGCGGTCGTTCGGCATGCCCTTGGCCTGCGCGACGGTGACGTAGTCCTCGTCGAGCACCGTGAGCATCATGTTGCGCATGCCCAGCATCCAGCCGCCGAGGGAGGCGATCACGATCGTCGCCGCGGGGAGGAAGCCGTGGTGGATCACGTCGCCGATGAACTCCCACGACCATTCCGGCGAGACTCCGACGCCGTAGGCCTTGCCGATCGGGAACCAGCCGAGCGCGACCGAGAACACGGCGATCGCCAAGAGGCCCAGCCAGAAGTACGGGATGGTGCTGAAGAACGTGGTGATCGGGATGAGCACGTCGAGCCGGCTGCCGCGGCGCCAGCCCACGATGGCGCCCCCGATCGTGCCGACGGCGAATGCGATGAGGGTCGCGAAGCCCACGAGGGCGACGGTCCAGATCAGGGACTGGCCGACGACCTCCGTCACGGGCCGCATGCCGTGCAGCAGCGAGATGCCGAGGTCGCCGCGCAGGAGGTGGGCCCAGTAGTCGACGTACTGCTCCCACAGGGAGGCGTCGGTGTCGAGGCCGAGCAGGGCGCGCAGCGCGTCGGCCGCCTCGGGGCTGACGTTGCGGTTGCGGGCGAGGTATGCGTCGACGGCGTCGCCCTTCATCAGGCGCGGCAGGAAGAAGTTGATCGTGATGGCCGCCCACAGCGTGAACAGGTAGAACAGCGCGCGGTTGCCGAGGAAGCGCCACGGCACGCGCGCGCGGGCCTTGACCACGCCGGTGGCGGTCGTACCCGCCTCGATCGCGTCGAAGTCCGGGGCCGGAAGCTGGGGGGCGACGGCGCTCACTTCTCACCTCCGAGGATGCCGGCTGCGTGCGCGAAGTAGGAGTCGGGATCGGGGGATGCCGCCCGCAGCTCTTGGGTGTAGGGGTTCTGGGGACGAAGGATCACATCGTCGGCGGGACCGCGCTCGACGACGCGCCCCTGATTGAGCACGAGGACCTCATCACTGAAGTGGCGCGCGGTGGCGAGATCGTGCGTGATGTAGAGCACGCCCAGGCCGTGTTCGCGCTGCAGGTCGGCGAGCAGGTTCAGCACGCCGAGGCGGATCGACACGTCGAGCATCGAGACCGGCTCGTCCGCCACGAGCAGCTTCGGGCGGGATGCGAGGGCGCGCGCGATCGCGACGCGCTGGCGCTGGCCTCCCGAGAGCTCGTGCGGCCTGCGGTCGATGACGGCGTCGGCGTCCAGGCGGACGCGGCCGAGAAGGCGGCGCACCTCGTCGTCCAGCTGGTCCTTCGGCACGACCTTGTCGAGCTGGAGCGGCCGCTGGATGGCGTAGCGGATGGTGTGGTACGGGTTCAGCGAGGCGAACGGGTCCTGGAAGACCATGCGCAGCTGCTGGCGGTAGGCGCGCAGTCCCTTGCCGCGGCGGGGGATCGGCTGACCGTCGAGGCGGACCTCGCCGGTCGTGGGCGACTCGAGCTGGGTGAGGATCTTGGCGATGGTCGACTTGCCGCTGCCCGACTGGCCGACCAGGCCGATCGTCTGGCCCGAGCGGAGCGTGAAGCTCACGTCGTCGAGCGCCTTGATCTGGCCGGCGCCGCGCACGGAGTACACCTTGGTGACGGCGTCGAATTCCAGGACGGTCATCGGTGGACCACCCCTCTGGATCCGGTGAGTCTGGGGAACGAGGCCAGCAGCGTCCGCGTGTACTCGTCCTGCGGATCGGTCCAGACCTGCTCGGCCGTGCCCAGCTCGACGATCTCGCCCTCGCGCATGATCGCGATGCGGTCGCTGATCTCGAGCAGCAGCGGCAGGTCGTGCGTGATGAAGATCACGGAGAATCCGAACTCGTGGCGCAGGTGGGAGATCTGACGGAGGATCTCGCGCTGCACGAGCACGTCGAGGGCGGTCGTCGGCTCGTCCATCACCATCAGCTGCGGTCGCAGAGCGAGCGCCATGGCGATCATCACGCGCTGGCGCATGCCGCCCGACAGCTCGTGCGGGTACGAGCGGTAGCGCTGCGCGCCGACCTTGACGATCTCGAGGAGCTCGACGACGGCCGCGCGACGCTGCCGGCTGGACATGTCGGGGCGGTGGACCTCGAAGACGTCCTCCAGCTGAGAGCCGATCGTGGCGACCGGGTTCAGCGAGTTCATGGCGCCCTGGAAGACCATCGAGATCTTGTCCCAGCGGAAGCGCCGCATCTCTTCGGCCTCGAGAGCGTTGATGTCGACGTCCTCGCCGTTCGCGTCGTGGAAGACGACCGAGCCGCTCGTGATGACGGCAGGGGGCTTGAGGAGGCGCTGGACGCCGTAGGCGAGGGTGGTCTTGCCGCACCCGCTCTCGCCGGCGAGTCCGAGGATCTCACCGCGCTGGAGTTCGAGGGTGACGTTCTTGACCGCCTTCACGGGGGGATCGACGTCGTAGACGATCGAGAAGTCGTGGACGGAGAGCAGCGAATCTCTCATCGGTACTGGTTCGCTTTCGTGAGGGGCGACGTGCGGGCGGGGCGGACGCGTGCGCATCCGCCCCGCCGCGGTGTGTCATTCGGCGGGCTGCAGCTTGGTCAGGATCTGCACGATCGCCGGCTGCGTCGGGTCCGCCGAGGCGTACTGGTCGTCCTCCGACGGCCATCCGACGTAGTTGCGGGTATTGAACTCGCCCAGGAGCGGGTGCGCGCCCAGCGGAATGACGGGGACGTTCTCGACGAACGCCTTCTCGATCACCGCGATGGCGGCGTCACGGTCGGCGTCCGACGACGCATTCGCGTAGGTGTTCAGCGCCTCGGTGACGGCGGGGTCGTCGAAGCGACCGAAGTTGAACGCCGCCTTGCCGTCCACGATCCACTTCGGGTCCATCGCCGACGTGTACAGGCCGTACGCGTTGCCGGTGTCCTCGAGCCAGTGGATGATCGCCTGGAAGGTGCCCTCCTGGCGCGCGGCGTCCCAGCCGCCCCAGTCCGGCTGGTCGACCTTGACCTCGATGCCGAGGCCTTCCTTGAGCTCCTCGGCGATGAGGGCCTGCTCGGTGTTCCAGTCGCTCCAGCCCGCGGGGACCGAGATCGAGAACGTGACGGCCTCACCGTCAGGGTCGACGAGGTTCTCACCCTCCCAGGTGTAGCCGGCGTCCGTCAGGATCTGGCGCGCCTTGTCGATGTCGACCTCGTAGTTCTGGCCGGCGTACTCGGGGATGATCTCGTCCTCGAGGAGCGACCCGAGGCCGGTCACGCTCCAGATCGCCTCGCTCGCGCCTTCGCGGGCGATGTCGACGTAGGCCTGACGGTCGATCGTCCAGGCCAGCGCCTGACGCAGGGCCGGGTCGTTGAACGGCTTGGTCTGCAGATTCATGAAGAGCGTGCCCGCGCCCGCAGTGGGCGACGCGAGGAACTTGTTGTCGGGATCGGCCGACAGGTAGCTGTCCTCGATCTGCGGGATGAACGCCTGCGCCCAGTCGGCCTCGCCGGTCGCAAGAGCCGTCGTCAGCGCCGCGTTGTCGCCGTACGAGACGTAGTGCAGTTCGGGCACGGCCAGCTCGCCGCCCCAGTAGTCGGGGTTCGCGGCGAGGGTCACTGACTCGGTCGTCCAGGAGTCGAGCGTGTACGGGCCGGTGCCGACCGCCTGGCCCTCACCGGTGACAGGGTCGGTGTTCGGGTCCTCGATGTCCTTCCAGATGTGCTCGGGCACGATCTGGAAGTGGAGCACCCGCGCCTGCTGGGTGTACTTGGAGCTGTTGAAGTCGATGGTGACGGTGTCGCCGTCGACGGCGACGCTCTTGAGATCGAGCGCGTTGGTGTCATTGAGCTTGCCGTCGAGCACCTGGTTGAACGAGAACGCGATGTCGTCGGCCGTGAAGTCCTCGCCGTCGCTCCACTTCACACCGCTGCGCGCGACGGCCGTGAGCTGCGTGTAGTCGTCGTTCCACTCCACGGACTCGGCGAGCCAGGGCGTGGTCCCGAGGTCGCCGGTGGGGTTGACGAGGGCGAGCGACTCGAAGATGACCTTGCCGTAGCCGTACTTCGAGGCCGACGAGTCGCCGAGGTACGGGTTGTTCGACTCGGTGGTGATGGCGCCGTCGGGCTTCGCGATGGTGAGCGCCGCGCCGGCGGAGTCATCGCTGCTGCTGCCGGCGCAGCCGGTGAGCACCAGCGCCGCGGCGACACCGACGGCGGCGAGGGATGTTCTGAGCCTCATTGCTTCTCCTAGATGTGTGAGCACGACATCGTGTCCCGGGGGATGACGACGGCGTCAGGGTGATTGCCGCATCAACTTACAATCAAGTAAGTAACTTTTGCAAGTATGGTGTTCCGGAGGGCACGGGCAGGCCGTGCGTAGACTCACAGGCGCCGGCGATGACCACCGAGGGGCCGGTGAAGAAGGGGGCGCCGAGCGATGACCGCACCGCGTCGGCAGCCGCGTTCGCGGCCCGAGACGCTCGCCCGCAGGCGCGAGATCCTCGACGCCGCGGTCGAGATCTTCGGCAGCAAGGGCTTCGCCGGAGGCACGCTGCAGGAGATCGCCGACCAGGTCGGCATGACCCACGCCGGGATCCTGCACCACTTCGGCTCGAAGGACCAGCTGCTGATCGAGGTGCTCCAGCACCGCGACGAGACCGACGTCGCCGATCTGGAGGAGCAGCACATTCCCGACGGCATGCCGCTCTTCCGTCACCTCGTGCGCACGGCGTTCGTGAACGCGCACCGCGCCGGCATCGTGCAGGCGTACGTGGTGCTCTCGGCCGAATCGGTCACCGACGGCCATCCAGGCCGCGACTTCTTCGAGAAGCGCTACCGGACGCTGCGATCGGAGGTCGCCCACGCCTTCGAGGTGGTGTGCGCCGAGCGCGGCATCACCGCACCCGAGACGGTCGGCTACGCGTCCACGAGCATCCTCGCCGTCATGGACGGCCTGCAGGTGCAGTGGCTGCTCGACCCGACCGCGGTCGACCTCGCGCGGGCATCGGAGTTCGCGATCGAGGCGATCGTGTCGTCCGTGCTGTCGCCGACCCCGTCACCGCTGACGGACGGGGCCGACGACGGGGCTCAGCCCAGTCGCTCGACCGTGTAGTCGATGCAGCGGATGAGCTGACGCACGTCCTCCGGGTCGATGGAGACGAACGTCGCGATACGCAGCTGGTTGCGTCCGAGCTTGCGATAAGGCTCGGTGTCGACGATGCCGTTGGCGCGGAGGCTCTTCGCCACGGCCGCAGCATCCACCGACTCGTCGAAGTCGATCGTGACGACGACGGGGGACCGGTCGGCGGCGTCGGCGACGAACGGCGTCGCGAAGGCGGATGCCTCGGCCCAGTCGTAGAGGGCCTGCGACGACTCGCGCGTGCGGGCGTCGGCCCACTGCAGGCCGCCCGACGAGAGGATCCAGTCGAGCTGCTTGTCGAGGAGGAAAAGCGTGGCCAGCGCCGGGGTGTTGAGGGTCTGGTTCAGGCGCGAGTTGTCGAGCGCGTTCTTGAGGCTGAGGAACTCGGGGATGTAGCGGCCCGAGGCCGCGACGCGCTCGATGCGCTCGATCGCGGCCGGCGATACGAGGGCGAACCACAGTCCGCCGTCCGAGCCGAGGTTCTTCTGCGGCGCGAAGTAGTAGACGTCGGCCTCGTGGATCGAGAAGTCGATGCCGCCCGCCGCGCTCGTCGCGTCGATGACGGTCAGTGCGCCGTCGTCGCCGTGCACGCGCGTGATCGGGGTCGCGACACCGGTCGAGGTCTCGTTGTGCGTCCAGGCGTACACGTCGACGCCTTCGACCGCCTCGGCGGCGGTGCGGGTGCCGGGCTCGGCCTTGCGGACGTCGGGGGCCTCGAGCCACGGGGTCTTGGCTGCCGCGGCGAACTTGCCGCCGAACTCGCCGAACACGAGGTTCTGGCTGCGCCTCTCGATCAGACCGAAGGCCGCGGCATCCCAGAACGCCGTCGACCCGCCGTTGCCGAGGATGACCTCATAGCCGTGCGGCAGACGGAACAGCTGGCCGAGTTCCGCGCGCACCTGGCCGACGAGGTCCTTCACTGGGGCCTGGCGGTGCGAGGTGCCCAGGAGCGCCGATCCGGGGCCCGCGAGCGCTTCGATGTGCGCGGGCGCGATCTTCGACGGGCCGCAGCCGAACCGTCCGTCAGCGGGCAGGATCTCACGGGGCAGGAGGACGTGTGCCATGCGTCGATTCTAGAGAAGCGCGCACTGCCGCCCCGCTCGCGTGACACGTCGTGACGCGGTGCCGCGTCCGCCGCAGGCGCGGCCTCGGCGTCAGGCGCAGAGGATAGGCTGTCCTCAGCCCCTTGAGACACTGAGGACACCGCGATGACCGACCTGATCGACACCACTGAGATGTACCTGCGCACGATCCTCGAGCTCGAGGAGGAGAACATCGTGCCGCTGCGGGCCCGCATCTCGGAGCGCCTGGGCCACTCAGGCCCCACGGTGTCGCAGACGATCGGGCGCATGGAGCGCGACGGGCTCGTCGTCGTCTCGGAGGACCGCACCCTCGAACTCACCGACGCCGGCCGGCAGAAGGCCGTCGACGTCATGCGCAAGCACCGGCTGGCCGAGCGTCTGCTGTCGGACGTCATCGGTCTGGACTGGGCGTACGTGCACGAAGAGGCGTGCCGCTGGGAGCACGTGATGAGCGAGCAGGTCGAGCGCCGCCTCGTCGAGCTGCTCGGCCACCCCACCGAGTCGCCGTACGGCAACCCGATCCCGGGGCTCGACCAGCTCGGCGACGTGCCGACCAACGGCTTCGAGAAAGGCGTGGTGGGTCTGGTGCGCCGGCTCAACGACGCGGGCGAGCCCATCACCGGCACCGTCCGCCGGCTCGCCGAGCCCGCGCAGGTCGATCCCGAGCTGCTTCAGCAGCTGAAGGGCGCGGGCGTCGTGCCCGGTGCCGTCGGCGACTATCGCTACAACGAGGGCTACGTGCTCGTGCAGATGCAGGGAAGCGACGAGGGCCTCGAGCTTCCGGTCGAGATCGCATCGCACATCTTCCTCGTCGACGACGTCCGCTGAGGCGCGCGTTCCACGGACGGGACGGTACCCACGGGGCTCCCGCGGGAAGGCCGTTCCACGACACCGGATGCCGCACTCCAAGGAACCCGGTCGCGCACTGTGTGGGGATTGCCAGGCGCGGAGCGTGACATAAACGTGACCTTCGGGTAGCCTCGAACAGTCCAGCAGGCGAGAAGCCCGCCGACCGGACCCCGCGTGGATTGCCTCTCCGGCTCGTCGTCCACACGTGGTGAAGCCCGCACATCGTGCCCCGACATCGAGTGCTGACGAGCCAGGCGCCCCGGCGCAGAGGCGCCGGAGGAACAGTTTGGCTGAAGAGATCGAGTCGCACGCGAACGTGCCCGAGCACGCTGCGGCGGACCAGAACCGTCGTGTGCGCAATCGGAAGACCCCCGTGCGCCGCTCCCGCGCCGCCGCGCCCGCGAAGCCGACGCCGGCCCGGGCCGAGACCCGTCCCGCCGCGTCGCCGAGTTCGTCGAAGAAGGGGCGTGTGGTCAAGCCGCTGCGCAGCCTCGTGGTGCTGACGATGGTGGGCGGCCTCGTCGCCACCGTCGCGATCCCCGCGTTCGCCGCCGGCGCCACCGCCGTAACCGAGGATTCCAAGACGATCCAGCAGCTGGCCGTCGACGATGCGCAGACGTTCGTCGCGGCATCCGACGCGAATGCCAGCGAGCTGTCGCGCGAGAGCTACGCGGCCACCACCGCGGAAGAGATCGAGAAGAAGAAGGCGGAAGAGGCGGCCGCCGAGCGCGCGCGCCAGATCGCGGCTGCTGCGGCGTCCGCGGCGAAGTCGCGGTCCTCGGTCCCCACGAA
Source organism: Microbacterium ureisolvens (assembly GCF_019511645.1). Taxonomy (GTDB): domain Bacteria; phylum Actinomycetota; class Actinomycetes; order Actinomycetales; family Microbacteriaceae; genus Microbacterium; species Microbacterium ureisolvens_A. The sequence goes on from NZ_JAEUAX010000011.1 coordinate 105,872, forward strand.
CATCGCCCTCACGTCGCCCGGCACGGGCGAGGTGCGCTGGCCGCTGCTCAACTTCACCAAGGGCCGCGGCCTGTGGGACTCGGGCTACCACCAGGGCGTCGACCTCCTCACGTCGTGCGGCACGCCGATCTACGCGACCGCTGCCGGTGTGGTCAAGGTCTCGCAGGAGAGCTACGGCGGCTACGGCGTCGCGATCTCGATCGACCATGTCATCGGCGGCCAGCAGGTCAACTCCCTCTACGGCCACATGACGTACGGCAGCCGGCAGGTCTCGGTCGGCCAGAGCGTCTCGGCGGGTCAGCTCATCGGCCTCGTCGGCAGTACCGGCAGCTCGACGGCGTGCCACCTGCACTTCGAGATCCACATCAACGGGTCCGTCGTCGACCCGTGGGCATGGCTGCAGGCCAACGCGGGCTGAACGCGCCCACGCCTGACACACAGACCCTCTGCAATCACAGAAGCGAACGGATGCCTCGGATCGAGGCATCCGTTCGCTTCTTCGTTACCCGACACGCCATCAGTCGTTCAGCCTCCTCGCGCCCCGGGCGTGTCGGGGTGGGTTACCCTGGGACTCGACGCTGAGAGAGCGGAGGGAGTCGATGGGCTGCACACCACGCATCCGAACCATGGATGCGCTTGGACGCCTCGTCCTTCGGCATTGCACGAGCGGATGCCGCGGCACTGCCGTGGCGCCAGGGCGCTGTCTGTAGACAGCGCCTTTTTTCATGCCCCTGCGCCCTTGATCGTCGCGCAAGTCGAATAACCGAGAAGCCGTCCCGGCCATTCGAGAGGATGATCAATGCGCACTCTGGTGCTGAATGCGGGCTATGAGCCGCTCGCCGTCGTGTCGTTCAAGCGGGCCCTCGTGCTCGTGATGAACGAGAAGGCCACCGTGGTGGAACACACCGAGACCGATCCGGTGTGGGGCACCCGACGATCGTACGAACGCCCGGCCGTGATCATCCTCACCCGCTATGTGCGGGTGCCGGGCGGTCGCCACGTGCCGGTGACCCGCCGCGGCGTGCTGCGTCGCGACAACCATCACTGCGCGTACTGCGGCAAAGCCGCCTCGACGATCGATCATGTCCTGCCGCGTTCGCGCGGCGGCGCCGACTCGTGGGAGAACCTCGTCGCCTGTTGCCTGCGCTGCAACAACATCAAGAGCGATCGCACCCCGCAGGAGATGCACTGGGAGCTGCGGTTCACGCCGCACCCGCCGCGCGGCGCGCAGTGGACCGTCCGCGGCACCGAGCGCACCGATCCGCGGTGGGAGCCGTACCTCGCGCTCGCGGCGTGAGGATGCGGCGGCGTCAGGTCAGCGCGAAGCCCGAGACTTCGAGGGTGAGCAGGGCAACCGTCACGAAAGCCAGCCCGGTGTAGACGAGGTCCTCGAACCAATCGAACAGCCCGGGCTTGCGCGCGGGCATCATCTTCGGGTTGTAGAAGAAGATCGACACGAGGATCACGAGCGCGCTGAAGACGAGCCCGATCCATGCCGCGAACGGCACGCCCGCGAACAGGAGCCCGATCACGATGGCGGCGAGCGCGTACAGCCAGAGTCCCTGGACGAAGGCCCGCATCGAGTCGTACGACGATACGCCCGCTTTGGCGGTGGCCCGCCAGAGCTCGTACAGCAGTGAGAGGGTGAACGACACGACCAGCACCCACGCCGATATCGATTCGAGCAGAGTCGGGTGAACAGCACCGTCCATTGGCTGGGCTCCTCATGGTCACGTGGAGCGAGCCCACGGTCGGGCTCACGCTAGCGCGTCGAGGGCCGTGACGGGAAGACGTTTTCGCGGACTTCTCCGTCAGGTCTGGTCGAGCACGCGCAGCCAGCGGGTGAGGATCTGCTCGAGGGCCGCAGCATCCGTCGTGCCGAGGTCATCGAGGATGCGGCGCTCGTTCGCGAGGTGTGCGGCGATGGCGCGATCGATCAGGTTCCGGCCCTCCGGGGTGAGTCGCACCAGGCGCTTTCGGGCGTCGGATGCCTCGGCCCGCCGTTCGACGAGCCCTCGTGCGGCGAGGCGGTCGACCCGCTTGGTGAGCCCGCCGGTGGTGACCAGGGTGTGGTCGGCGAGTTCGCCGGCACCGCGCTCGAAGGGGGCGCCGGCGCGGCGGAGGGTTGCGAGCACGTCGAACTCTCCCTCGCTGAGGCCGAACTCGTCGTAGACCGCGACGAGCCGCTCGGTGAGGTGGAGTGCGACGAGGTGGAGGCGTCCGATCACGCCCTGCGGTGAGGGATCGAGTTCGGGGCGCTCGCGGCGCCACTCATCTTGGATCTGGGCGACGCGGTCGAGGGGTTCGTCGTGCGGGGAGAGGTCGGCTACGGCCATGGGTCCATGTTATCTTCCCGGTAAGATAAAGTATCTTCCATGGAAGATAACCGATGGATGTGGATCCTGGTGACGGCGATCGCCCCGGTCGCGTGGGGGAGCGGGTATGTCGTCACGCGCAGCCTGCTGCCGCCGGAATCCCCACTGTGGGGCGGCGTGCTGCGGGCGCTGCCGGCAGGGCTCATCGTGCTGATCCTCGCGCGCCGTCTTCCGCGCGGGTCGTGGTGGTGGCGCTCGCTCCTGCTCGGCGCGCTGAACGTCGGCGGTTTCTTCGTGCTGGTGTACGTCGCCGGGCAGCGTCTGCCGTCGAGCCTTGCCGCGACGCTGATGTCGGCATCCGCCGCGTGCATGCTGCTGTTCGCGTGGCTGCTGCTGCATCGCCGGCCTCGGCCGGCCGCCGTCGTGGGCGCGACCGTCGGTCTTGTCGGCGTGGCGGTGATGCTGGGCTTCGATGCGGAGGGTGCCGACCCGTGGGGGGTCGCCGCGTCGCTCGGGGCGATGGTCGCGTCGTCGATCGGGTTCGTGCTCACCGCGCGATGGGGCTCGGATGTTCCTGCGCTGTCGATGACGGCGTGGCAGCTCGTCGCCGGGTCGGTCGTGCTGCTTCCGGCGGCGCTGCTCGTCGAGGGCCCGCCGCCGATGCTCACCGCGTCGTCGGCGCTCGGCTTCGCCTACCTCGCACTCATCGCCACGGCGCTCGCCTATGCCGCGTGGTTCTCGGGGCTTCGGCGTCTCTCGCCAGGGGTGGTCGGTGTGGTCGGACTTCTCAACCCGGTCACCGGCGTCGTGCTCGGCGTGGCCGTGGCGGGGGAGGCGTTCGGGGTGCCGCAGGTCGTGGGGGTGGGCCTCGTGCTCGCCGGGATCGTGCTGGGTGCGACGCCTGCGCGACGGGCCCCGCGTCTGGGTGCGACGTCGTTGGCGATGCAGTCTCGAACATAACTGTCGGAAGCCGGTACTACGCTCATTCCCAGCGATTGAAACACTAGAACATGCGTTCTATGATGTGGGAATGAGGGCGATCGTGCAGCTCACCGCACAGCACGTGCACGAGCCCGCCGGCCAGGCGCCGACGGGCACGCAGCCTGCCGCCCTCGGCGCAGTCGGTGCGTCGCCTGCAGGTTCATCGTCTGCGGGCTCATCGTCCGCGGGCTCATCGTCCGCGGGCTCATCGTCCGCGGGTACCATCGCGCAGCTGCGGGCCCAGGTCGAGCGGGTGCAGGGCCGGCGGCTCGATGCGCCGGTGCTCCCGGTGCATCCTGCGCTCGCCTCGCTGCTTCCCGGGGGCGGTCTGCGCCCGGGGTCCGCCTACTCCTTGCCGCGCTCGACGTCGGTGCTGCTGGCGCTGCTGGCCCAGCCGTCGCAGGCAGGCTCGTGGTGCGGGGTGATCGGCATGCCGCGGCTCGGCGCCGAGGCGGCCGAGGGGCTGGGGGTCGACCTGTCGCGGCTCGTGCTCATCCCCGATCCGGGCGCGCGCTGGCTCGCGGTGACCTCGACCGTCGCCGAGGTGCTGCCGGTGGTCGCGGTGCGCCCGTCGGGGCGGGCGGCCGACGGCGAGATCTCCCGTCTGGCGGCACGGCTGCGCGATCGCGGCGCGGTGCTGCTCGTGCAGGGGCCGTGGCCGCAGGCCGAGGCCGTGATCGAGGTGGGTGAGCCGACGTGGGAGGGTGTCGGCCGCGGGCACGGCTACCTCTCGGGCCGCGCGGTGACGCTCACGTCGTCCAGTCGGCGCTGGCCGCGTTCGCGACGGGCTCGTGTGATGCTTCCGGATGCGGCGGGGCATGTCTCCGCCGCGCCAGAGCGCATGCGCCCCGTCGAAGCGTTGCCTGCGGAGTCTCGGGAGTCCTTCCCGCAGCTGATCAGGGCGGTGGGGTGACATGTCGTCGGGCATGCCGGTGCGCAGCCTCGTGCTGTGGTTCCCCGACTGGCCGGTCACGGCTCTGGAGCGGGAGGCGGGCGCGGCCGAGGCAACGTCGGAGGACGCCATCGAGGAGCGGCCCGGCGCCCGAACGCATGCGGCGCAGGAGAAGTCCGCATCGAAGCCCCCGGTCGCCGTCTTGGAGCGCAACCTCGTGGTCGCGTGCTCGGCGTCCGCGCGCGCGGAGGGGGTGCGCCGCGGGCAGCGCCGGCGCGATGCCCAGGCGCGGTGCCCCGGGCTGACGCTGGTCACCGCGGACGCCGCCCGTGACCACCGTGCGTTCGCCCCGATCGTGTCGCTGATCGAGGAGAAAGCACCCGGCGTGCAGCTGGTGCGTCCAGGACTGTGTGCGCTGCACGCCCGCGGTCCGGCGCGGTACTACGGCGGTGAGATCGAGGCCGCTCGTATGCTGGTCGGCACCCTGCGCGACGCAGGACTCGACGGGGTGCGGGTGGGAATCGCCGACGGCCCGTTCACCGCGGAGCAGGCGGCGCGCGGCGGCACGAGCGCCGCCGATCCGGTCTTCGCCGTTCCCGCGGGCGGTGCGGCCGGCTTCCTCGCACCGCTGCCGGTCTCGGTGCTCGACGCCTCGGCGATGCTCGGCACCGGTGCGGCGGGTGCGAAGGAGGCGACGGACCTCGTAGGCCTGCTCGCCCGGCTGGGTGTGCAGACCCTCGGCGGGTTCGCCGAGATGCAGACCGATCGCGTGCGCGAGCGGTTCGGCGAGCGGGGAGTCCGGCTCCACGCGCTCGCCGCGGGGCGCGATTCCCGACCGGTGCAGCCGCGCACGCCGCCGCCCGAGCTGCAGCGCGAGGTCGTGTTCGAGCCGCCTCTCGAGATCGCCGACCAGGTGGCGTTCGCCATGCGCGTGACCGCCGACGACTTCGTCGCGGGTCTCGGTGCGGTGGACCTCGTCTGCACCGAGCTGCGGGTCGAACTCATGGGCGACCGCGGGGAGCGCAGCGAGAGGGTATGGCTGCATCCCGGTTCGTTCGATGCCGCGGCGGTCGTGGACCGCGTGCGGTGGCAGCTCGCGGAAGACGTCGGCGCCGGCGACGCGGCCGGGGGCGGGCTGCGCAGTGGGGTCACGCTCGTGCGGATCTCGCCGGAGGCGGTGGATGCGGCATCCCATCACGCTCCTGCGCTGTTCGGCGGGGGTCCTGAGGAGCGGGTGCACCATGCGCTGTCGCGCGTGCAGGCGATGCTCGGGCACCGCGGCGTGCTGACACCCGCGATCGGCGGCGGCCGGTGGCTGGCCGAGCGCCAGGTGCTCGTGCCGTGGGGAGACAAGGACGAACGCGATCGCAAGGCGACGGGCGCCGGCGGCCTCGCGGCGCAGCGCGCGCGCCCCTGGCCGGGCAGCCTGCCCGACCCGCTGCCGGCGACGGTGTTCGCCGACCCGGTGCCGGTAGACGTGCGGGCGCTGGGCGGCGAGCTCGTCGACGTCGACGAGCGGGGCAACGTGTCGGCCGTGCCCGCGCTCTTCATCGAGAGCGGGCGCCGGCGCCCGATCGAGGCATGGGCGGGGCCGTGGCCGGTGGTGGAGCGGGGATGGGATGCTGCGCGCTCGCGCCGTGCGCATCGGTTCCAGGTCGTCGACGCCGACGGGTCCGCGTGGCTGCTGGTGTGCGACGGCGACGTCTGGACGGCAGAGGCGACCTATGACTAGGGGGCCGGACTGATGGGCTTCAACAACCCGGGTGTGCCGTGGTCCGAGATGGAGCGCGTGCTGAGCGGCCGTCGCCGGCCCGATGCGCCGCCGGTCGGCGCGGACGGCGGCGACAGCCCTGCGTGGTCGCACAAGCGGGGGCCGTACGTCGCACCCGAGATCGAGCGTCCGGCCGATGCGATCCCGTATGCCGAGCTGCACGCGCACTCGTCGTACTCGTTCCTCGACGGGGCCTCCTCGCCCGAGGAGCTCGCCGAGGAGGCCGAGCGCCTGGGACTGCACGCCCTCGCGGTCACCGATCACGACGGGTTCTACGGCATCGTCCGGTTCGCCGAGGCCGCCGAGGCGCTCCAGCTCAAGACCGTGTTCGGCGCCGAGCTGTCGCTCGAGCTCCCGAAGCCGCAGAACGGCGAGGCCGACCCCGTCGGCGCGCACCTGCTGGTGCTCGCACGGGGTGAGGAGGGCTACCACCGGCTGGCGGGCGCGATCACCCACGCGCAGCTGCAGGGCGCGGAGAAGGGCAGGCCGATCTACGATCTCGAAGAGCTCGCCGCACAGGCGGCGGGGGAGTGGGCGGTGCTCACCGGATGCCGGAAGGGCGCCGTGCGGCGTGCCCTCGCCGAGAGCCCCGATGCGGCGGCCGGCGAACTCGACCGTCTCGTGAGACTGTTCGGGAAAGACAACGTCCACGTCGAACTCATCGACCACGGCAATCCCCTCGACACCCGCGACAACGACGTGCTCGTCGGGCTCGCGCGGGAGCGCGGTCTCCCACTCCTGGCGACCAACAATGTCCACTACGCCGTGCCGAAGCGGCAGCTGCTCGCCGCGGCGGTGGCCGCCGTACGCGCGAACCGCGGCCTCGACGAGCTCGACGGCTGGCTGCCCGCGCACGCCGGCGCCCACCTGCGGTCGGGGGCAGAGATGGCGGAGCGTTTCGTGCGATTCCCGGATGCCGTCGCCCGGACCGTGACGCTCGCCGACGAGCTCGCCTTCCCGCTGCGCAAGGCGAAGCCGGCGCTGCCGAAGCAGAAGGTGCCCGAAGGACACACTCCGATGTCATGGCTGCGGCACTTGGTGTGGGAGGCGGTGCCGCGCAAGTACCCCGACCTGACCGAGGATGACCGGGCGCGCATCGAGAAGGAGCTCGGGGTCATCGAGATGAAGGACTTCCCGGGGTACTTCCTGATCGTCCACGGCATCGTGCAGTTCGCCCGGAGTCAGGGCATCCTCTGCCAGGGGCGGGGGTCCGCCGCCAACAGCGCCATCTGCTACCTGCTCGACATCACCGCCGTCGACGCGATCGCGTACGACCTGCCGTTCGAGCGGTTCCTGTCGAGCCTGCGTGAGGAGGAGCCCGACATCGACGTCGACTTCGACTCCGACCGCCGGGAAGAGGTCATCCAGTGGGTGTACCGGGAGTACGGGCGCGACCGTGCGGCACAGGTCGCCAACGTCATCCAGTACCGGCCGAAGAACGCCGTGCGCGACATGGCCAAGGCGCTGGGGCATTCGCCAGGGCAGCAGGACGCGTGGTCGAAGCAGATCGAAGGGTGGGGCGCCCTCCTCGAGACCGGCGCCGGTCACGACATCCCCGACCAGGTGCTGGAATTCGCGTCTGAGCTGCTCAAGGCGCCGAGGCATCTCGGCATCCATTCCGGCGGCATGGTGCTCACCGACCGCCCGGTGGGCGAGGTCGTGCCGATCGAGCATGCCCGCATGGAGAACCGCACGGTGATCCAGTGGGACAAGGACGACGCCGCCTGGATGGGCCTCGTGAAGTTCGACCTGCTGGGCCTCGGGATGCTGGCCGCCCTGCAGTACTGCTTCGACATGATCCGGGCGTCGACCGGGGAGGACTGGGAGCTGTCGACGCTCCCGAAGGAGGAGAAGGCGGTCTACGACATGCTGTGCCGTGCCGACTCGATCGGAGTGTTCCAGGTCGAGTCGCGCGCGCAGATGGGCCTTCTCCCGCGCCTGCAGCCGCGCCGGTTCTACGACCTCGTGATCGAGATCGCGCTCATCCGCCCCGGCCCCATCCAGGGCGGCGCGGTGCATCCGTTCGTCAAGCGCAAGCTCGGACAAGAGGACGTGACCTACCCGCATCCCAAGCTCGTGCCGGTGCTGGAGCGCACGCTCGGCATCCCGGTGTTCCAGGAGCAGCTCATGCAGATGGGCATGGCCGTCGGCGGGCTCACCGGCGAGGACGCCGACCTGCTCCGCCGTGCCATGGGGTCCAAGCGCGGGATCGAGCGCATCGACTCGCTGAAGAAGAAGCTGTACGCCGGCATGGCCGAGAACAACCTGGTCGGCGAGGAGGCCGACGCGATCTACGCCAAGATCCAGGCGTTCGCGAACTTCGGGTTCGCCGAATCGCACTCGCTGTCGTTCGCGCTGCTCGTGTACGCCAGTTCGTGGATCAAGCTGCACTATCCGGCGGCGTTCCTCGCGGGCCTTCTGCGGGCGCAGCCGATGGGCTTCTATTCACCCGCGACCCTCGTGGGCGACGCGCGCCACCACGGCGTCGAGGTGCGTCGTCCTGACCTGCATCTGTCGGGCAGCGAAGCCGTGCTCGAGGCCGTTGCCCGCGTTTCCACAGGCTCAGCGACCGGGGGGACCTCGCTCCCTGAGCAGGTCGACGGGCCCACCGGCCTCGACTCGTGCGTCGAGCGCAAGCAGCCGCCCGTCGGGCTCTTCGACATCGACGCGCCCGACGAATCCGCCGCGCATCGCCGCGACGGGAGGTTCGCGGTGCGGCTGGGGCTTGCGGGGGTGAAGGGGATCGGCGCGACGGTCGCCCAGCGCATCGTCGCCGCGCGCGAGTCGGGAGGGCTGTTCCGCGACCTCCGCGATCTCGTGCGCCGCACCAGCATCACCGCGGTCCAGGTCGAGGCGCTCGCCACGGCGGGGGCGTTCGAATGCCTCGGCCTCAGCAGGCGCGAGGCGATCTGGCTCGCCGGATCGGCGGCACAGGACCGCCCCGAGTTCCTGCCGGACTCGCTCATCGCCGTGCAGCCGCCGCTGTTCGCCGACCCCACCAGCTACGAGCGTCTCGCCGCCGACCTGTGGGCGACGGGCATCTCGACCGACGACCACCCGATCACCCACTACCGCTCCGGGCTCGACGCACGCGGGGTCCTGACGTCGCGCGAACTGCGCAGCCATGAGGTCGGCCGCCGCGTCGAGGTCGCGGGCCTCGTGACCCACCGGCAGAGGCCGGCCACAGCATCCGGAATCACGTTCCTCAATCTCGAGGACGAACACGGTCTCGTCAACATCGTGTGCTCACTCGGCGTCTGGAACCGGTACCGCCGCATCGTGCGCGACTCGCCCGCGCTCATCGCGCGCGGCATGCTCGAGCGCTCGGCCGAGGGCGTGACCAACCTCATCGCCGACGCGTTCGAAGACCTCCGCGTCGGCGTGCAGCATCGTGCCAGGGACTTCCGCTGAGGACGCCGGTCAGATCTCGTCTTCCCAGTCGACCTCGGCGGATGCGGCGGGGTCGACGGTGGCGATCGGGTGCAGACGGCGCTGGATGGCCCTCATCCGCTCGATCGCACCCTCATCGACGAGCTCCCCATTGTCGTCGTAGGCGTCACGCGCGACCATCTGGCTCGCGGGGCCGATGAGTACCGTCACCTCACCCACCGAGCCGTCCGGCTCCCTGGTCGGAACCGTCACGGCCTCGGCCTCGGCCGCTTCGGCCAGCGCCTGGCCGAGGCGCAGAAGTGTCGCGGCGATTTCATCTCCCGTCACGAACTCGCTTCCCGCGTAGATCACCCGCTTCACGAATCCTTTTCTACTTGACGACTCGCCGGCGCTCTCGGGGGTTGCAGCCCGGCGCCGAAGGGGCTAGAACCCGCCATCGACCGATGTGGCCTGCGACGTCGAGACGAGGGTGCGACGACTACTCGACCAGCTTGCCCGCGATGGACACCTCGCGCATCAGCGCGCGGATCTCAGCGGGGATCGGCGGGATCGGCTCCCGTACGACCCTGGTGGCGGGCGACCACACCAGATTGACCTGAAGGTCGGGATCGATGTCGGGGTAGTCGCTGCGGTTGTGGCAGCCGCGCGTCTCCCGCCGCTCGAGCGCGGCCTCGAGCGTCGCCCGTGCGGCCAGCGCCGCCGACTTCAGGTCGAATGCGTGTGCGAGATCGTGATACCCCGCGATGTCGGGGTGCACGCCGATATCCGACATCCGCGCCTCGATCGCGTCGAGCTCGGCGAGCCCGGCGAGAAGCCCCTGCTCGTCGCGGACGACGCCGGCGTATTCGGTCATCGTGTCGCGGATGGCTCGCTGGAGCGCGCGGACGTTCTCGGTTCCGGATGCTGCGAGCAGGTCGTCGATCTCCGCGCGGGCGGTCGCGACGGCCGAAGCCGACCGCGTCTGCGCGGGCAGCGCCGCGGAGTACGCGGCGGCGGCCTGTCCGACGATGCGGCCGAACACGAGAAGCTCGATGAGCGAGTTGCCGCCGAGCCGGTTGGCTCCGTGAAGGCCGGAAGACGCCTCGCCGATGGCATAGAGGCCCGGCACGTCGGTGGAGTGGTCGGACGAGCGCACCCAGACGCCGCCCATCGAGTAGTGCGCGGTCGGCGCGATCTCGATCGGGTCCTTGGTGATGTCGAGCATCTGCAGCTCGAGCATCGTCTGGTACACCCGGGGGAGGCGGGTCATGATCGTCTCGCGCGGGAGGTGCGAGACGTCGAGCCACACTCCGCCGTTCGCGGTGCCGCGCCCCTCCTTGATCTCGGTGTAGCAGGCCAGCGCGACACGGTCGCGCGTCGACAGCTCGAGGCGCTCGGGGTCGTACCTGTGCATGAAGCGCTCGCCGAGGCCGTTGCGAAGGATGCCGCCCTCGCCGCGCGCCGCCTCCGAGATGAGGGTGCCGGCGGCGTTCTCGGGCTCGATGATGCCGCTCGGGTGGAACTGCACGAGTTCCGGGTCGCGAAGCCGGCCGCCCGCCTCGACGGCGAGACGGAACGAATCGCCGGTGTTCTCATCGCGACGGGACGACGTCCGCCGCCAGATGCGATTGTGCCCGCCGGCGGCGAGGATCACCGCGTCGGCATGGATGAGGTAGCGCGTTCCGTCCTCGAGGTCGAAGCCGTAGGCGCCGAACACCGCGCCGTCGTCGTTGACGAGGATGCGGGTCACATAGACGGTGTCGAGGATGGGCACCTGCAGCTGCGCCGCCCGGTTGATCAGCGTTCGCTGGATCTCGAGCCCCGTGTAGTCGCCCGCGAACGCAGTGCGACGGTATGTGTGCGCGCCGAAGAACCGCTGCGAGATGCGGCCGTCGTCCTCACGGGCGAAGGGCATGCCGTACCGCTCGAGGTCCTCGATCCCCCGAGCGGCGCCCGATGTGACGATCTCGACGGTGTGCGGGTTGGCGAGCAGGTAGCTCTCCTTGAGCGTGTCGGCGGCGTGCTGCTGCCAGCTGTCGTCGGCATCCATGGTGCCGAGGGCGGCGTTGATTCCGCCGGCGGCGAGGGAGGTGTGGGCGTCGGACTTCGGGCGCTTGCCCAGCGCGACCACGTCGACCCCCGCTTCGGCGAGTTCGATGGCTGCGCGCAGGCCGGAGCCGCCGGTGCCGATCACGAGGACGGTGGTGGAGAGCTGGCGTTCTGCGGGGATCACGTCAGCCACGCTAAGCGGGCTATTCGGATTACTCCAATGCATATTTGTCGTAATGTCGATACGCCTAGGCTATTGATGTGAACCTCGACCAGCTCCGCGCCTTCGTGACCGTCGCCCAGCTGGGCAATTTCACCCGTGCCGCCGAGCAGCTTCACCTCGCGCAGCCGTCGCTCAGCCGCCAGATCTCCACCCTCGAGCAGAGTCTGGGTGCGGAACTCTTCAACCGCGCTCGCGCGGGCAGCACACCGACCGCAGCGGGCGAGGCGCTGCTGCCGCTTGCCCGCCGGATGCTGGCGGACGCGGCATCGGTTCGTCGCGAGATCGACGAGCTGGCCGGCCTCCGGCGCGGCCGCGTCCGTCTCGGCGCCACACCCACTCTCTGCATCAGCCTCGTCGCCGAGGTGCTCAGCGTGTTCCACACCGCGCACCCCGGAGTCGAGTTGCACATCACCGAGCGCGGCTCGCGCGGTCTGCTCGACGACCTGGCGGGCGGCGAACTGGATCTCGCGCTCATCACCACCTCGGGCGCAGCATCCGCGGAGAGATTCACTGTCACCCCGCTTCTCGTCGAAGAGCTCGTCGTCATCTCCTCGAGCAGCGCCCCTCCGCTCACGACGCAGGAGAGCATGGACCTCGGCGACGTCGCCGCGCTGCCGCAGGTCGCCTTCAGCTCGACCTACGATCTGCGCGCGACCACCGATGCCGCTTTCGCCGGGGCGGGACTGACGCCGCACACGGTCATCGAAGGCGCCGAGATGGATGCCGTGCTGCGCTTCGTCGAGCGCGGCATCGGCGTCGCGATCGTGCCCGCGATGGTGCTCATCGAGCGTTCCGGGCTGCGGTCGGTGCGCCTCTCGGCGCCGAGCCTGACACGCACCATCAGCGTCGCGCGGGTCACCGACATGTCTCCCACGTCCGCCGCCGAGGTGATGCAGCAGACGGTCGTGCGCACCGCCGCCGCGCTTGCCGCGGGATCGCAGGCGACGATGCGGCCCGCGTGATGGGAGCGCCGGAATGTGACGGATGCCGTGGGCCGCAGCATCCGTCATCCGTATCGACCGATCGCCGATGGGCCAGGGGCAGGGTAGCGCGTGACCACGGCTGCGTCGACCCCCACGACGCACGCTCGGCCCGCGCGGATGGTGGATGCTCCATCGCTATTCCGAAGGAGCATCATGTACTTCCACCTGCAACGGCTCATCAATCCGATCGAGCAGGACGAGCCCGACCCCGCGGCGGCCAATGCGCTGCAGGAGGGGCTCGGCGGCCAGTTCGGCGAGATGCGCACGATGATGCAGTACCTGTTCCAGAGCATCAACTTCCGAGGCCCCGAGGCGAAGCCCTACAAGGACCTCCTCCAGGGCATCGGCACCGAGGAGATCGGTCACGTCGAACTCATCGGCACGACGATCGCCCGTCTGCTCGATGGATCCCCTCGCTATCGGGGAGACTCCGACGACCCCGTCGACGAGCCGGGCGCCGGGGGTGCCGTGCCGCTGAACATCGCCCTCTCCGAGGGCAACATCCATCACTACCTGGTCGGCGCCCAGGGCGCGCTGCCGGTGGACGCCGCGGGCAACCCGTGGAGCGGCAGCTACGTGTATAACTCGGGCAACCTGGTGCTCGACCTGCTCTACAACCTGATGCTCGAGTCGACGGGGCGCCTGCAGAAGTGCCGCATCTACGAGATGACGGCCAACAAGACAGCACGGTCGACGATCTCGTACCTGATCGTGCGCGACCAGGCGCACGAGAACGCCTACGCCAAGGCGCTCGAGACGCTCGGAGTGAACTGGAGGACGGCGCTGCCCATTCCGAAGACGAACGCCGACCGGTTCCCGGAGGTCAAGCGCCTGCTCGACCTGGGCCTGCAGAGCACGCAGTACTCGTTCGATCTCGACGACCAGTCCGAGGCCGGCAGGATCTTCCAGGGCCTCTCGCCGTCAGGTGATGGAACCATGCTGGATGCCTCGCAGCAGGCGCCGGAGGGGACACCGATCACCATCGCACCCGAGCGTCGCGAAGAGTTCTCGCCGGGAGCGGACGCGGAGCTGACGGCGCTGATCGCAGCCACCGCGGAGATGGAGATGGCCGACATGGAAGCGACGTTCGGACGCCTGTGAGAGGCGCCAGGCCCTCGGTGACGGTCGTCATCCCGGTCCGCGACGACGCGGTGCTGCTGCGCCGGTGCCTCGAGGCACTGGTACGGCAGACGTGGGTCCCGGACGAGGTGATCGTCGTGGACGACGGCTCTCGCGACGGCTCCGCGGCCGTGGCCGCGGAGCACGGAGCGACCGTCGTCTGGGGTCCGGCGAGGGGAATCGCCAGCGCCGCCGCCTCGGGCTACGACATGGCAAGCGGTGAGGTCATCGCCCGCCTCGACGCGGACTCGATGCCTCCCGACGACTGGCTCGAGCGGCTCCTGCCTGCGTTGGCGGGCGATCGGTCGGTCGGCGCCGTCACCGGCGATGCCTGGTTCCTCGATCCATCCGGCAAGGTGCGGCGTCGTGCCGCGGCCGCGTACCTCGGCGCGTACCGTGCGGTGCTCCTGCCGACGCTCGGCCACACCCCCTTGTTCGGCTCGAACATGGCGATGTGGCGCGACGTCTGGTCGGGGGTGTCCGACGAGGTCCACCGCGACGACGATCTGCTGCATGACGACATGGACCTCTCGTTCCACATCGGCCGGACGCACCGCATCCTGCGCGTGCGGGGCGCCGCGGTCGGCATCTCGCCGCGACCGCTGAGCGTGGACGGCGCACGGCTGCTCCGTCTTCGCCGGGGCTTCCACACGGTGCTCGTCCACTGGCCGCAGGACTTCCCACCCCGGCGGTGGATGGCGCGGGCACGGTCGCTGCGGGGTCGGTCGCGATCGGCTCTGCGCCCGGCGTAGCGGTCGATTTCGCCGTGGTAGCCGTGCAAGCGGCGTGCAGGTGGGCGCGCGGCACGGGTGGACCGTCGGGTCGGACCCTGCGTCAGTGGAACGGGCAGCGACCCCGCGTCGCCGAGGCGCGCACGAGCCCACCCGATCGCGGCTTGGTCGGAAGGCGTCGCCGATTGATGTCGAGCCCGGCGCCCGAGATCCGGAGTCGGGGATCGCTCAGCGCGGTGATCGCGGTGGCGAGACCCGCGATGGCGAGCTTCTCACCCGGGCATCGATGGCCGGTGCGAACGTCCGCGCCACCATGGGGGATGAACGCACGCAGCGTCTCATAGTCGTCGATACCGGCGAAGCGGCCGGGATCGAAGCGGTGGGGGTGATCCCACGAGGACTCATCGGTGTCGGTGCCGAGAATGTCCAGAACGACGCGGCCTCCGCTCGGCAGCCGGACGCCGTCGAGTTCGACGTCGCTGGTAGCCCACGCGGGCAGCAGGGGGACGAAGGGCGCCGTTCGACGGACCTCTTGCGCGAAAGCCACCGCCAGGGGGCCCGGTGAGAGCGTCTCCCGGTCCGCGGATTCCGTCGCGATGCGTGTCCTCCATTCGGGGCGGTCGTGGAGCTCCTTGGCGGCGAACGCCACGAACCTGGCCACCGCGATCATCGGTCGGATCGCATTCTGCAGCTCCACGCCGGCGAGCCGTGCATCGAGAGCCCGCCCGTTCACATCGAGGTGCCGTGCCCAGATATCGAGCGCCGTGCCGGGCGCCGCCGCGAGGCGCCCCTCGCGCGCTGCCTCGATCAGGCGCTTCGCGTGGGCATCGGACCACCAGCGGTTGATGAGCGCCATGCCGTAGCCGGGCGAATACGGCGTCCCGAAGCCGTCGACGATCTGAGCCAGCCGCGCAGCCCATCGGGTCTGTGCTGCCGGGGTGCCGGGCAGGCCCGCCCACCGCATCGCCGAGCGTCCGAACGCCCCCACCGCGGCGTCGTACGCCGAGCGTGCCCCACCGCCGACCCACGCGGCGAGCTCAGTGCTCCACTCCTCCTGCAGCAACGGACGGAGCCGTTCCACCTGTGCGTCTTCGTAGGCGATGTCGACGAAGGCGGCTTTGCGGCGAAGGTGCGCTGGGCCGTCCAGGCTGTGCACGGATCCGTGTCCGAACAGCGTCTCCTGCACGATCGCGGGCATCGCGCCATGTCGCGCGATGACGTCTGCGTTGTAGAACAGGTCGACGCCTTCGGCGCCCCGTACGAGCATCGCGTCGCGGAACAGAAACCGCATCGGTGCGGCCCGCGCCCCGGGTCGCGCCCGCCGCCAGATGCGGGCGCCGAAGTCGTAGCCCCTCGTGAGGAGCGCAGGCGCGTCGTCGCGAAGCAGCGCCGAGACGACTCCGCGCCGAGGCCCGTGCGTCAGGGCTTCAGGCCGACCTTGAAGCATCCGTCCTCGCTCTTCTGGAAGGTCTCGTAGAGGGCCGGCGCATCATCGAGGGGCGCCCGGTGAGTCACGAGATCCATCACGCCGGTCGGGTACGGTCTCGACGCTGATGCTCCGCTTGCCCTGCCACGTCACCGCCCCCATGGGACCACCTCGCTCCTCGTGCTCGGAATCGCTCGCCTGTCGAACGTATGCCGGGGTCATCGCTCCCGCGCGTGGGTTGACGAGTTCGGACACGAGTGCGACGATGACGGTTCTCGCGGCGACGAACGAGAAGAAGACCAGCGTTTCAGCTCCCACGGTTGCGGGGCCGCATGAAGCAAGCCGCACCGTAAGTGCTCATCGCGGTGAAGTTGAGGGACCGCCGTCGGCTAGACCCTGGCCGCCGGCGAGACCGACGAGCAGAATCATGGCCCGGTCGACCGTCGCCCGGAGTACGTCCTCGGGTTCGCCGCCGAAGTGGAACAGTTCGGCGCCCGACCCTGTGGCGTCGGCCCAACCGAGGAACACTGTGCCGGGCGGATGCCCGTCTTCGCTGTCGGGCCCGCCCACACCGGTCGTGGCGACAGCGATGTCAGCCTGCAGGAGGCTGCGGACTCCTTGCGCGAGGCGGCTGGCGCACTCGGCGGAGCACGGGTCGAGACCGTCAGTCACGCCCAGCACCTGCTCCTTCACCGCCGTCTGGTAGGCGACGACCGCTCCGCAGAACCACTCGCTCGCATTCTCGCCCTTGCCGATCTCGCTCGCCAGCAAACCGCAGGTGAGCGATTCCGCGACGGCCACAGTGAGCGAATGCTCTGTGGTGAGCTCACTGAGGCGCTGGATCGGATTCTTCACGAGACCACCCTCCCACGCGACATCTCCGGGTGCCGCCGTCAGAGTGCGGCGCTCAGGGTCATGCGGTCTTTGCCGGCGCGTTTGGCGTCGTACATGGCCGCGTCCGCACGCATCAGCATCTGTTCGGCGCCGGGGCGAGCATCGCTTCCTGGGCGGAACACCGACACTCCGACACTGACCGAGGCCGAGACGATGCCCTCCACGACGGGGATCGGCGCGCGGCAGATCGACAGGATCCGCTCCGCGACGATCGCCGCGGCCTCTGCGTCGGCGCCCGGGCAGACGGCGACGAACTCGTCGCCGCCGATGCGGCCGACGACATCTCCGGCGCGGACGCTCTGGGCGAGCCTGGTGGCGAGCTCGACCAGGACGAGGTCCCCCGCGGCATGACCGAAAGCGTCGTTGATGCTCTTGAACTCGTCGATGTCCAGGAACAGCACCGACAGGGGTTCGCCGCGTTCGATCGCCGCGGTGAGCGCCTCATCGAGGGTGAGTTGGAGCAGTTGCCGGTTGGCGACGCCGGTGAGCTGATCGTGGAGGGCGAGAGCTGCGAGCCGGCGCTGCAGCCTCACACGCACGAGGGTCTGCGAGGCTTGGCGGCCCAGCGCCCGCTGCAGGTCGTAGTACTCGGCATCGAAGTCGGCGCTGCCGTCGAAAAAGCACACGAGCGTGCCCTGTCGCACTCCGTCCGCCAGCAGCGGGGTCACGCTCAGCGACGTCAGGCCCGCCTCGCGAAGACCTGCGGCGACCTCCGGGAATTCGACACCGTCGGCGGTCACGACGGTCACGTCTTCGGTCTGCCGCAGGGGCGGAACCGGAGCGACCCTCCCGGCCAGTGGATTGACGCCCGCTGTCAATGTGAGCTCGCCGTCGTCACCGGCAAGCAAGACCGCGGTCTCACGGGCACCGAAGGCGTCGCGGGCGGCCTCGGCGAACGACCGGGCCACTTCCTCGTCGGTGGCGGTCAGTCCGAACGTCGTGGAGAGCTCCTGAAGAACGCGGACGCGTTGCTGGGACGACTCTGCCGCGCGGCGGGCCGCGAGCAGGTCGCGTTCGTAGCGCACGCGCTCGGTGGCGTTGAACACGGCCATGCGGATGAGCGGACTCTCGCCGTCCTGTGCAGCGTTGATCAGGGCGGGCATCGTCGTGCCGTCGGCGCGGACGAGGTCGAGGGCGACCTCATCGACGGCATCGCGCAGGTGCATCATCGGTGCGACGCGCTCTTCCCACACACGCCGGCTCCCGGCACCTACCAGCGTCGCGATCGGTCGGTCGACGAGGTCGCCCCGCGCGTGTCCGGTCCATGTCAGGAACCGGTCGTTGACATCGCGGATGACGCCGTCGATCGACATCGCGATCAGCCCGCACGGCGCGTGGTCGAACCAGCCGTCGGCGATCGATTCGGTCATGAGATGAGGAACTCTCGTGTCTCGCGGAGGACTTCCTCCGTCGCGGAAAGGATCGGCAGCATCAGCATCCGACCGGTCGGGTGACCGGAAAGGTCACATTGTTCGGGTGCAGAACGGCAATCGTCCGGGCGTCGGTCATGGCGTCCTATCTGGCGAGGCAGTGGTGCCCCTAAGGAATCGTAGTCAGCGGACCGGGTCGCGCTCGACGGGCCGGATCCGGCGGACAGATCGACGCGTGGTCGGACCGTGGCGCAAAGCAGTGGCTCTCTACCCGACGATGTCGGATGCCGTCAAGACGCAAGTTGGCCGTGCACCCGGTGCGAGAATGGCGGCACGGGAGGCACGGGTCGGGGTGACCGGCCAGCACCGAAGCGAGAAGCCGTGGCTGTGAGAAGTGAGATATCGAGAGCGCTGACGCATGCGCTCGACCGCTCGGAGATCGCTGCGTGGTTCCAGCCCCAGATCGACCTGCTCAGCAATCGGGTGGTCGCCGTCGAGGCCCTGTGCCGCTGGAATCATCCGGAGTGGGGTCTGGTCGGACCGAACGTGTTCATCCCGGTCGCCGAAGAAGACGGGATGATCGGAGAGATCGGCCGGTACATGGCCACGCAGGCGATCGCGGTGATGGCCAAGTGGGGCATCGACGTATCGGTCAATGTCTCACCGGCGCAACTGCAGGACTCAGCGTTCGCCACGTGGCTGGGACGGCTCGTCCAACGAATCAGCCATCCTGCCCGGCGACTCACGCTCGAGATCACCGAGGGACGCCACATCGGAAACGTGTCGGCGGTCGTCGCCAGGCTCGACCGACTGCGGGCGATGGGGCTCGGCATCGCGATCGATGACTTCGGCGCCGGTCAGGCATCCCTCACCCAGCTCAAGCGGCTTCACGCCACCGAGCTGAAGATCGACCGCGCCCTGGTGGTGGACGAGTCGCCCACGGCTGAAAGAACGATGGGTACAGCGATCACCGTCGCTCACGATGCCGGTATCCGCGTCGTCGCGGAGGGCATCGAGACTCCGCAGCAACTGGAGAAGGTCAAGACGATGGGATGCGACCGGGGGCAGGGGTACTTGTTCGCCCGGCCCATGCCGCCCGGTCAGATCGACGCGCTGCTGACTGCCCCGTAGCGCCGCCCGCCCAGACCGTGCACCGGGGCGCCGCCGGCCCAGGCACATGCTCAGAAGCGGTGTCAACCCCCGCC
>NZ_JAEUAX010000012.1 GCF_019511645.1 Microbacterium ureisolvens
AGGCTGTAGCAGTTCTTGTCGAACCCCTCCTCGGCAGCCGACGCGTAGATCAACTCACCATCCGGACGATACGTCCACTGGTGATACCCGCACACCAGGTTCCCCACCGAGCCCGCCCCCGGCTGCAAGATCCGCGCCCCACGGTGACGACACACGTTGTGCAGCACCTGCACCTCTTCATCGTCATCGCGGATCACGATCACCGACGTCTTACCGAACTCGATGGTCACGTAATCACCCGGCTCACGGATCTCCGCCACACTCGCCACGAAGATCCAGTGCTTGCCGAAAATCGCATCCAGATCGAGGTTGAACACCTCGTCGCTCGTGTAGAAGGACGCCGGAAGGCTGTGTCCGGGCTGACGCTCGGCGATCAGCCGGCGGATCGCGACATCATTCTGCGGTCGGATCATGGTCGTGGGCATCGTTGCTCCTCTTCAGCGAACACCGGGGCGTGTGGCGTGAAGCGAAGGTACCTCCGGCGACCGTGCAGAAAAAGCGAAAGTTTTCTTCGACGAACGTACAATTCTCTTTCATGATCGATCGTCGCCTTCGCGTGCTCAGCGTTCTGGCGGCCACGGGCACCGTGACCGCGACCGCGCACGCCCTGCAGTACACCCCGTCCGCGGTCTCGGCGCAGCTGCGAACGCTCTCGGAGCAGCTCGGCGTGACGCTCGTCGTCGCCGACGGTCGCCGCCTGCAGCTGACGGCCGCCGGTCGCGCACTTGTCTCCCGCCTCGACGAGCTCTACGCGCTGTGGGAGCGCATCGAGGCAGAGGTGAAGCGCTCCGCCGGCGAGATCAGCGATTCACTCCGCATCTGCGGCTTCTCTACAGCCGCCGCAGCGCTGCTTCCGCGCGTCGCGGCTCACCTCCGCGCCGCGCACCCGCTCGCCAGCGTCGAGATCCTCGAGGCAGGCCCCGAAGAGTGCTTCGAGATGCTTGCCGTTGACCGGGTCGATCTCGCCGTGGTCATCGCCACGTCGGGGATCCCGCCCCCCACGGATGGCCGGTTCGATCAGCGCTCGCTGATGGACGACCCGCTCGATCTACTGGTGCCCACTGGACACCCACTCGCCGCGCGGACATCCGTCGCGCTGCGGGATGCCGCGCACGAGGACTGGATCACCGACCACGACGGCAGCGCTTACCACCGACTCCTCCTCACCGCCTGCGCCGCTGCCGGGTTCGCTCCCCATGTGAGGCACCGTTCGATCGAATGGGAGTCCACCGCCGCCCTGGTGGACGCCGGGTTCGGCTGCGCCCTCGTACCGCGCATGGCACGGCTTCCCGCCGGGTACGGCATCGTGCGCGTACCCCTCAGCGGAGAACCTCAACCGGCGCGCACCATTCTGACGGCGACTCGACGCGAAGCGCAGACGTCTCCCCTCATCGCGGAGGCGCTCGACGAGCTCGAATCCCTCGCTCGTGGCCGCACAGCCGGAGGTCACCTCCCGGATTAGTTGTGTTGCGTGCTACGCACGTTGTGCGCCTGCAGCAACGTGGTTTATGCTCGACCGCACCGCAGTCCATCGGCTGCGGCGAGCAGCGCCGGCGCCCCCCCTGCCGGCAACCGACGAAGAGGTCGCCCCATGACTGCGCGCATCCTGAACGGCATCGAGACGGCCGCCGAGATCAAGTCGGAACTCCGCACGCGGGTCGCGCGGCTCGCGGAACGGGGCATCGTCCCGGGTCTGGGAACACTCCTCGTCGGCGACGACGCGGCCTCGCGCTCCTATGTCACCGGCAAGCACCGCGACTGCGCAGAGGTCGGCGCCGCCTCGATCTCGGTCGAACTCCCCTCGACGGCGGACCTCGCTGAGATCGCCGATGCGGTCCGCGGCCTCAACGAGGATCCCGCCGTGACGGCCTTCATCGTCCAACTGCCGCTGCCCGCGCGCGTCGACGAGAACGCCATCCTCGAGCTGATCGACCCGTCAAAGGATGCAGACGGACTCCACCCGGTGAACCTCGGTCGGCTGGTGCTCGGGGTGGATCCCCTCACCGCGCCCGCGGCACCGCTTCCCTGCACGCCTGCCGGCATCGTCGAGCTCCTGGACCGCCACGGCGTCGAACTCCGGGGGGCCCGCGTCGCCGTCGTCGGGCGCGGTATCACCGTCGGCCGGCCGCTCGGCCTGCTCCTCACGCGACGAGGCGCCGACGCGACTGTCACGCTCACCCACTCGCGCACGCCCGATCTCGCTGCGGAGATCCGCCGTGCCGACATCGTGATCGCGGCGGCTGGGGCTCCACACCTCGTCAAGCCCGACTGGATCAAGCCCGGAGCCGCCGTGCTCGACGTCGGGGTGACCCGGGTCGGCACTACCGCCTCCGGTCGCGCGAAGCTCGCCGGAGACGTGGACCCGGCGGTCGCGGAGGTTGCGGGCTGGCTCTCCCCCAACCCCGGCGGCGTGGGCCCCATGACCCGCGCCCTCCTCGTCTCCAACGTGGTCGAGGCGGCCGAGCGGAACGCGGCACTCCTGGTCGAGGCGACGGTCGGCGCCTAGCGATGATCGACACGAGCGTGCCGGTGAGCACGGGTGCGGCGGCGGCCACGACGCTCACGCGCGCCGTCTACTTCGTGTCGGACAGCACGGGCATCACCGCTGAGACGCTGGGCAACGCGCTGCTCGCCAACTTTCCCACCATCGGCTTCCAGCGGCACACGATCCCCTTCGTCGACACGGTGGAAGGCGCCCGCGCCCTCGTGGCCGACATCGACCGCGCGGCGCACGATGGCCTGTCGCCCATCGTCTTCACCACCGTGAAGGCCGCTGCAGTCCGGGCGGAGCTCGCGAAGGCGAGGGCCGTGCCGATCGACCTGCTCGGCGGCCACCTCGTCGAGCTCGAGTCAGCGCTGCGCACGACCGCGAGCGAACAGCTCGGCCAGTATCACGGCGTGGGTGACCTGCAGTCGTACTTCGCCCGCATGCGCGCCATCGAGTATGCGATCGAGCACGACGACGGCCAGAGCGATCGGGCGCTCGACATCGCCGATGTCGTCATCATCGCGCCTTCGAGGTGCGGCAAGACGCCGACCACGATGTACCTGGCCCTGCAGTACGGCGTCCTCGTCGCGAACTACCCGCTGACCGACGACGACTTCGGCAGCGATTCGCTGCCCCGACGGATCGCGCCGCACGCCGGCCGCTGCTTCGGCCTGACGACCAACCCGCTGCGTCTGAGCCAAGTCCGTCACGAGCGCCGTCCGAACTCCCGCTACGCGAGCCTCGCGCAGTGCACCGCCGAGCTGCGGCGCGCCGAGCAGCTCTACCAGCGCCACCGCATCCCTTACCTCAACTCCGCGACGAAGAGCGTCGAGGAGATGTCCGCCGTGATCCTGCAGTCGATGAAGCTGCGGGAACGACCTCATGAGAGGACCACCTGATGACCGACATCCTCTGGTTCGAGCAGATCGGCATGGGCGACGTCGCCCGCGTCGGCGGCAAGAACGCGTCACTGGGAGAGATGGTCTCGCACCTCTCCTCCGCGGGCGTGCGCGTCCCGCGCGGATTCGCGACGACCGCCGACGCCTATCGCCGCTTCCTCGCCGCCGACGGGCTCGACGAGCGCATCCGCGCCGCGGTCGAGCGGCTCGACCCCGACGACGTGGCCGAGCTCGTCCGCGTCGGCACGGACGTGCGCGGCTGGATCGAGCAGCAGCCGTTCCCCGCCGACCTCGAGCGGGAGATCCGCGACGCCTACGGGCACCTCGTCGCGAACGACGACGATCCGGACGGGGTCACCTGGGCGGTGAGGTCGAGCGCCACCGCCGAAGACCTTCCCGATGCATCGTTCGCCGGGCAGCAGGAGACGTTCCTCAACATCGGCGGGGTCGAGAACATCCTCCAGGCCGTCCGGTCGGTGTACGCGTCGCTCTACAACGACCGCGCCATCGCCTACCGGGTGCACCACGGTTTCGACCACCACGACGTCGCGCTCTCGGCGGGCGTGCAGCGGATGGTGCGCTCCGACGTCGGGGCATCCGGTGTCATGTTCACCGTCGACACCGAGTCCGGCTTCGACCAGGCGGTGTTCCTCACCAGCTCCTACGGCCTCGGTGAGGCGGTCGTGCAGGGCGCGGTCAACCCCGACGAGTTCTACGTCTACAAGCCGGCGCTCCGCGAGGGGCGGCCCGCGATCCTGAAGCGCGCCGTGGGAGACAAGGCCATCGCCATGCGGTACACCGACGGCCGGCACGTCGGCGGCAGCACCGCCTTCGTCGACGTCGACCCGTCGGAGCGCCGCCGGTTCTCCGTCACCGACGACGAGGTGGAGGAGCTCGGGCGCATCGCTCTCGTCATCGAGGAGCACTACGGGCGCCCGATGGACATCGAGTGGGCCCGCGACGGTGTCGACGGGCGTCTCTACGTGCTCCAGGCCCGCCCCGAGACGGTGGTCTCGCGCAGCACCGAGAACGTCTTGCGCCGGTTCGTGCTCCGTGAGCGCGGGGAGGTGCTCGTGCGAGGCAGCGCGATCGGCCAGCGCATCGGCGCCGGAGCGGTGCGGGTGCTGACCTCGATCGACCAGATGCACGACTTCGCGCCCGGCGACGTGCTCGTGGCCGACATGACGGACCCGGACTGGGAGCCGATCATGAAGCGCGCCGCCGCGATCGTCACCGATCGCGGCGGGCGGACGTGCCATGCCGCGATCATCGCCCGGGAGCTGGGGATCCCGGCCGTGGTGGGCACCGGCGACGCGACGCGCGTGCTGAGCGGCGGCGAGCACATCACCGTGTCCTGTGCGGAGGGCGACGAGGGGCTGGTCTACCGCGGCCTCCTCCCCTTCGACGAGGAGCAGACGGAACTGGATCGGATGCCGGAGGTCCCGGTCAAGATCATGATGAACGTGGGCACGCCCGACCAGGCGTTCTCGTTCTCGAAGCTGCCTCATCGCGGCGTCGGCCTGGCGCGGCTCGAGTTCATCATCAACCGGCAGATCGGCATCCACCCCCGCGCCCTGCTCGGGGTCGACGAACTGCCGGTCGACATCGCGGGCGTCGTGCGGGAGCGGGTCGCCGCCTACCCCTCTCCGCGCGAGTACTTCGTGCAGCGCGTGGCCGAGGGCGTCTCGACGATCGCCGCCGCGTTCGCGCCGGAGCCGGTCATCGTGCGGCTGAGCGACTTCAAGTCCAACGAGTACGCGAACCTGGTCGGCGGGCGCCTCTTCGAGCCGGAGGAGGAGAACCCCATGCTCGGCTACCGCGGCGCTTCGCGGTACATCTCGGAGGACTTCCGCGCCTGCTTCGATCTCGAGTGCGAGGCGCTGCGCCGGGTGCGCGACGACATGGGGCTCACCAACGTGCAGATCATGGTGCCCTTCGTGCGGACCCTCGACGAGGCGCGGGGGGTCATCGGCCTTCTCGCCGAGAACGGGCTGCGACGCGGCGAGAACGGCCTGAAGATCGTCATGATGTGCGAGCTGCCGTCGAACGCGATCCTCGCCGAGCAGTTCCTGGAGTACTTCGACGGGTTCTCGATCGGGTCGAACGACATGACGCAGCTGGCGCTCGGCCTCGACCGCGACTCCGCTCTGGTCGCGGCGAGTTTCGACGAGCGCGATCCCGCGGTGCGGCGCCTGCTGGGCTTCGCCATCGACGCGTGTCGCCGGCAGGGCAAGTACGTCGGCATCTGCGGCCAGGGCCCGTCGGACCATCCCGACTTCGCCGAGTGGCTGGTCACGCGCGGGATCGAGTCGATCTCGCTGAATCCCGACACGGTCGTCTCGACGTGGTTCGGGCTGTCGGAGCTCGACGGGACGCACGCGGCGGTGCTGAGCCGCGCGGAACTGGCGCCGGCAGGAAGCCGGTGAAGAACGTGGGCCGGGTATAGAGGCCGCGGTTCATCCGGGTGCCGCGCTCCCTGAGGGGGTCGACGCGCCCGGGATGACCGAGGATCCTCGTACTCAGGCCACGCCACAAGGAAAGGACGAACATGTCTGGAAACAAGGCGGTCGCCTACAAGGGGCCCGGTGTCGTCGAAGTGATCGACACCGCCTACCCCGAGTTCGAGCTGAAGGACGGGCCGGGCGTGAACCCGGCCAACGTCGGCAGGCAGGTGCGTCACGGAGCGATCCTGCGCACGGTCGCGACCAACATCTGCGGGTCTGACCAGCACATGGTGCGCGGGCGCACCACTGCCCCGGAGGGGCTCGTGCTGGGCCACGAGATCACCGGCGAGGTCGTCGAGGTCGGCCCCGACGTGGAGTTCATCAAGGTGGGCGACATCGTCTCGGTGCCCTTCAACATCGCCTGCGGCCGCCGCCGCAACTGCAAGGAGGGCAAGACCGGCATCTGCCTGAACGTCAACCCCGACCGGCCCGGCAGCGCCTACGGCTACGTCGACATGGGCGGCTGGGTCGGCGGCCAGGCCGAGTACGTGCTGGTGCCGTATGCGGACTGGAACCTCCTGAAGTTCCCGGACCGCGACCAGGCTCTGGAGAAGATCCTCGACCTGGCGATGCTGTCCGACATCTTCCCCACCGGCTTCCACGGCGCCGTCACCGCCGGGGTCGGGGCCGGGCTCGACGGTGTACATCGCCGGCGCCGGACCAGTCGGGATCGCCGCCGCCGTCGGCGCACAGCTGCTGGGTGCCGCTGCGGTGATCGTCGGCGACCTCAACGAGGACCGCCTCGCGCAGGCCCGCTCGTTCGGCTGCGAGACGGTCGACGTCTCCCAGGGCGACCCGAAGGAGCAGATCGAGCAGATCCTCGGCGTTCCCGAGGTCGACTCCGCGGTCGACGCGGTCGGCTTCGAGGCGCGCGGACACGGAACGGATGCCTCGCACGAGGCGCCCGCGACGGTGCTCAACTCGCTGATGGACATCACCGCGGCCGGCGGCGCGCTCGGCATTCCGGGGCTGTACGTCACCGGCGACCCGGGCGGCATCGACGAGGCCGCGAAGGTCGGCTCGCTGTCGCTGCGGCTCGGGCTGGGCTGGGCGAAGTCGCTGTCGTTCACCACCGGGCAGTGCCCGGTGATGAAGTACAACCGTCAGCTGATGATGGCGATCCTCCACGACAAGGTCCAGATCGCCAAGGCCGTCAACGCCACCCCGATCTCGCTCGGCGACGCGCCCCGCGGCTACGCCGAGTTCGACCAGGGCGCGGCGAAGAAGTACGTGCTGAACCCGAACGGCTACATCAAGGCGGCCTGATTCGATCGCGGATGCCGCGGCCCGCGGCATCCGTCCGCCCATCGAAAGGAGAGCTGTATGTCTGTCACCCTCGAGGACGCACGTCGCATCATCGCCGCGGCGGAGAAGCGCGCCGACGAGATCGGCCAGCCCATGAACATCGCGGTCGTGGACGCGGGCGGCAACCTGGTGTCGCACGTGCGACAGGACGGCGCATGGATCGGCAGCATCGAGATCTCGATCAGCAAGGCCTGGACGTCGAGGGCCTTCGACATCTCGACGAAGGACCTGGGCGACAACTCGCAGCCGACGCAGCAGTTCTTCGGCATCCACACCACCAACGCCCACGGCCGCGGCGTCGCGATATTCGCCGGCGGCGTGCCGCTCAGCCGCGACGGCAGGGTCGTCGGCGCGGTGGGCGTGTCCGGCGGCTCGGGCGAGCAGGACCAGACCGTGGCCGAGGCCGGTGCGGCGGCGTTCTGACACATCGAGAGCGAAGGTGCCGTCTCCCGAGGGGGACGGCACCTTCGCTGTGCAAGCGGTCGCTGTCGGCCGCCGAGCATCAGTGGGCGTCGAGCGAGCCCCCGATCAACGAGATGATCTCGGCGCGGGCGGCGGGCTCGGCGCAGCCGCCGCGCGCGGCGATCGTCAGCGTCGACGAACGCGTCTGCAGGGAGCTGCGCATCGTGACGCACTGGTGGACGGCGTCGAGCACCACGAGCACCCCTCGTGGCGCAAGGGCTCCGACGATCGTCGAGGCGATCTCCTCGCCCAGGCGCTCCTGCACCTGCGCACGCGCGGCCAGGATGTCGACGACCCGCACGAGCGCGCCGAAGCCGACGACCGCGTCACCCGGAAGGTACGCGATGTGCGCGCGCCCAGCGAACGGCAGGAGGTGGTGCTCGCAGACGGAGCGGAAGCGGATGTCGCGCAGCAGCACCATGCCGCACGCGGCCGGTACATCGCCTGCAGGGTCCCCCACCGCGATCGCGGCGTCCAGGGCGGACGCGGCATCCTGTTGCGTCCCCGACAGCAGCTCGACCCAGTTGTCGGCCACGCGTTCGGGTGTGCGCCGCAGACCCTCGCGGTCGGGGTCCTCGCCGACCGCGATCAGCAGCTCGCGCACGAGGTCGGCGACGCGATCGCGGTCGACGCCGGGCGGGCGGCGCTCGAGGGTCGTTGCGTGGAGAGCCGGCGGGAAGGCTCTCATGGCCCGGACGTCCCTGCGCGGGCACGCACCCGCACGTCGAGCCCGTCGCGGGGATCGATGCGCTCGAGCGCGTTGAAGCTGTAGACGTGGAAGCCGGCGATGGCAGAGGCCGCCTCACCGAGGCCGCGGACGGCGTCGTGGCGCAGCTGGGTCGAGTCGAAGCCGGCGAGCAGACGCCTGTTCGAGCCCTTGCGCGCGAACGCGAGCGACGGGCCCACCCCGATCCGGGCGGCGATGCGCAGCAGCTGGGTCATGCCCACGCGTCCGGGCACGCCGATCCAGAACGGGAGACGGATGCCGTCACCCGCCGCCCTGCGGATGAACTCGCCGACCACCGCGCCGTCGAAGCACAGCTGCGTGACGGCATAGTCCGCCTCCGCCGCCTTCGCGCGGAGGATGTCGAGCCCTTCGACGATCCCGAACGCCGGGTGGCCCTCCGGGTAGGCCGCCACGCCCAGGCGGAACCGCTCGCCGGCGTCGTCGCGGAGCGCGCTCAGCAGCGCGGATCCGTCCCGGTAGGGGCCCGACTGCACGCCGTCGCCCCCGACGACGAAGAGTGCCGCGACGCGTGAGTCCGACAACCGGCGCACGATCTCATCGAGCTCACCCGCCCGCGCGATGCGCGCCGCGGCCAGATGCGGGATCGCGTCGTAGCCCGCTGCGACGAGCTCGAGCGTGACGTCGACGGTGTCGCCGAGGTCATGCCCGGGCAGCGCCGTCACGCTCACGCTCGATCCCGCCGGCAGGTGACGTCGCACCTGCTCGACGATCCCCGGAACAGGGATGATCTCGATCCGGTCGGCGGTCAGCATTCGACCATGCTCACGTTCAGCGCGAGCCCGCCCTCGGCGGTCTCCTTGTATTTGTGACTCATGTCGACGCCCGTGTCGCGCATCGTCTTGATCGCCGTGTCGAGCGATACGAGGTGCTCGCCGTCGGAGCGCACGGCCATGCGGGCCGCGGTGATGGCCTTGACGGACGCGATCGCGTTGCGCTCGATGCACGGGATCTGCACCAGGCCGCCCACGGGGTCGCACGTCAGCCCGAGGTTGTGCTCGATGCCGATCTCTGCGGCGTACTCGATCTGCTCGGGTGTGCCCCCCAGCACCTCCGCGAGACCGCCGGCCGCCATCGAGCACGCCGAGCCCACCTCGCCCTGGCAGCCGACCTCGGCGCCCGAGATGGAGGCGTTCTTCTTGAAGAGCGTGCCGATCGCGGTAGCCGTGAGGAAGAAGCGCACGACGCCCTCGTCGTCGGCACCCGGCACGAATCGCGTGTAGTAGTCGACCACGGCGGGGATGATCCCGGCGGCGCCGTTGGTCGGCGCGGTGACGACGCGGCCGCCGGCCGCGTTCTCCTCGTTCACGGCGAGGGCGGCCAGCGTGACCCACTCCATCGCGTGCAGCGGGTCTGCCGTGTGCCCGGCCGCCTCCAGCTGTTCGCGCTGCATTTCACCTCGACGGCGCACGTTGAGGCCGCCGGGCAGGATGCCCGAGGAGTGCGTGCCGTTGTGGATGCACTGCTGCATCACCGACCAGATCTCGAGGATGCCCCCGCGCACCTCCTCTTCGGTGCGCGTCACGAGCTCGTTGGCGAGCACGATGTCGCTGATGCACAGGCCCGTGCGGCGCGCGATGGCCAGGAGCTCGTCGCCGCTGTCGAACGGGTACGGCACCTCGACCTCGGCGACCGCCGTGGCGGGACCCCGCGCCTCGTCCTCGTCGACGACGAACCCACCGCCGATCGAGTAGTACTCGCGGCTGTCGAACAGCGCGCCGGCTTCGTCGAATACGTCGAACCGCATGCCGTTGGAGTGGAACGCCAGCCTCTCGCGCAGGTGCAGCACGACGTCGCGCTTGACGTCGAAGGCGATGGCATGCGTGCCGCCGAGCTCCAGCGAGCCGACGGCCTGCGACGCCTCGAAGCGCAGCTCGGCCTCCGCAGGGTCGATGAGGTGCGGCTGCTCGCCCTGGAGTCCCAGGATGACCGCCTTGACGGTCCCGTGGCCGTGGCCGGTCAGCCCCAGGGAGCCGAACAGCTGGGTCTCGATGCGCGCGACGCGCTCCAGCTGTCCGGCCGCCCGGAGCCGTTCCACGTACCTGACGGCGGCGCGCATCGGACCCACCGTGTGCGAGCTCGACGGACCGATTCCGATCTTGAACAGGTCGAACACGCTCAGCGACACATCAGCCTCCGTGCGGCGCGGGGTACGCGAGAGGGTCGGCCAGCGCGTCGAGGAGCCAGTCGGCCACGTACGGCGCGAACGATGTGCGCGCGATCAGCTCGACGCGCGACGCATCGTCCGAGCGCGACACGAAGACCACGACCGCCTGCCCGAGCATGGCCTGAACGGCCGCGCCGCGCGGGAACTCGTCCGGGTGCAGATCGATCGCGGTTCCCTTCGCGAGCAGCGCCGGCACATCTCCCTCGAGAAGGATCGAGATGCGCTGGCCGGACTGCTCGACGACCGCGCCGGCGCCCGCGACGGCTGCACGCAGCGACGCCTCCAGCTCAGCCGTCCGCATCGGGTCGATCACGAGCCACTCGTCCGGGCCCAGCCAGACGAGCGTGCGTCCTGCGGGCGTCGTCGCCGACGACAGGGGGCCCGGAAGGTCCCCTCCGAGCACGTCGCGCACGGCATCGAGCGAGGCGCGCGCCGTGTCGAGCCGCAGGTTCAGCTGCACCGCGGGAGGCAGCACCTCGATGCGGACGGCATCCGACGCGTTCGCCAGCGATTCGATGCGGGAGTCCAGGATGCCGCGTGCGGCAAGCGGTGCGGTGGTCTTCGCCTCAGCCATCACGGCGGGCTCCTTCCGGGTCGAGCAGCACATGGCTGGTGATGGTGACCGGCACGGTGCGGCCGTCGACGACCGCGTTGACCTTCTCGCCGATGCGGCTGTGACCGCCGTCGAGGAGGGCGAGGGCGAACGTGCTGGCGAGCGCCTCGCTGTCGTAGCTCGAGGTGACGAAGCCCTCCATCGGCACGGGAAGCGACTCGAGGTCATCGACGGAGACCAGCTGCGAGCCCTCGGGGATGAACGACCGGGGGTCGTCCGGAAGGAGCCCGACGAGCTGGCGGCGGTTCGGCTCGTGGTTGGCCGGGCGATCGAAGGAGCGCTTGCCGATGAAATCGGCCTTCTTCTTCGAGACGACCCACGACATGCCGAGGTCCTGAGGCGTCACCGTGCCGTCGGTGTCCTGCCCGACGATCGGGTAGCCCTTCTCGGCGCGCAGCACGTGCATGGTCTCGGTGCCGTAGGGGGTGATGCCGTACTGCTCACCCGCAGCGATCAGCCGCTCCCACAGGTCGCGCCCGTACCAGCTCGCGGCGCTGACCTCGTAGGCGAGCTCGCCCGAGAAGCTGACGCGCGCCAGCCGCACCGGCACGCCGCCGAGGTCGGTGTCGCGCCAGGTCATGAAGGGGAACGCCTCGTTGGTGACGTCGACGCCGGGGAACAGGTCTCCGATGACCGAGCGCGAGAGCGGGCCCACCACGGGGAACGTGACGAGGTGCTCGGTGACCGACGTCAGGTAGACGCGCAGTTCCGGCCACTCCGTCTGAAGCCACTCTTCCAGCCAGTCGAGGATCTTCGCGGCACCGCCGGTCGTCGTGTAAACCAGGAACCGCTCCTCGCCCAGGCGCAGCACGGTGCCGTCGTCGATGACCATGCCGTCGACGCCGCACATCACGCCATAGCGGACCGAGCCCACCTTCAGCGTGCTCATCAGGTTCGTGTAGACGCGGTCGAGGAACTCGCCCGCGTCGGGACCCTGCACGTCGATCTTGCCGAGCGTCGAGCCGTCGAGGATGCCGACGGCGTTGCGGGCCGCGATCGTCTCGCGGGCGACCGCGGCGTGGATGTCCTCACCGTCCTGCGGGTAGTACCACGGCCGCTTCCACTGCCCGACGTCTTCGAACTCGGCGCCGTGCGCGACGTGCCAGTCGTGCACGGGCGTGATCCGGACGGGGTCGAAGAGGTCGCCGCGCGCCCGCCCGGCCAGGGCGGCGAAGGCGACCGGCGTGTACGGCGGACGGAACCGCGTCGTGCCGACTCCGGCGATCTTCTCGCCCGAGATCGCCGCGGCGATGCCGGACGCGATGATGCCCGACGTCTTGCCCTGGTCGTGCGCCGTGCCGATCGTCGTGTAGCGCTTGATGTGCTCGACCGAGCGAAGGCCCGCGCCGATCGCATGCGCGATGTCGGCGACCGTCGCATCGCGCTGCAGGTCGACGAAGTGCGTCGCGAGGTCCTCCGGCTCGCCTGTGGGCACGTACCAGAGCACCGCACCCGGACCGTGGTCGACGTCCTCATCGGCGGCGGGCAGGTCGCCCGGCTCAGCGACGAAGTCGAGCTCCGCGAGCACCTCCGAGGTGACGCGGTGCGCGTCCTCCAGGACGTCGCGCAACCCGAAGCGGCCCGCCGCCGAACCTGCGACGGCGATGCCGGGGACGACGCTGTCGGGCACGAAGGCCCCGAGCCGCTCGTCGTAGCGGAGCGATCCGCCCGCCTGGCTGTAGAGGTGCACGGCGGGGTTCCAGCCCCCACTGACCAGCAGCGTGTCGGCCGCGATCTCCTCCGTGATGCCGAACGCCGTGCCGTTGAAGCGCGCGAACGAGACCGAGGCGACGCGGCTCTCGCCCGCCGTCGCGGTGACCACGCTGCCGTGATGAAGCGGGATGCCGCGGGCCGCCGAACCGTCGGTCCAGTGGGTGCCGATGACGGAGCGCGCGTCGATGATGGCCGAGACGGCGATTCCGGCGTCGTGGAGATCGAACGCGGCGCTGTAGGCGCTGTCGTTGGTGGTGAAGACGACGACCCGCTCACCGACGGCGACACCGTAGCGGTGCAGATAGGTGCGCGCGGCGCCGGCCAGCATGATGCCGGGCCGGTCGTTGTCGGCGAACACCACAGGGCGCTCGTGAGAGCCCGCGGCCACGATCGTGCGCCGGGCGCGGATGCGCCAGATGCGCTGCCGCAGCGCGTCGGCGGGTGCGTCGCTGCCGAGGTGGTCGGTGCGCCGCTCCAGCGCCAGCGCCAGCCCGTCGTCGTAGACGCCGAACACCGTCGTGCGCTGCAGCAGCGTGACGCCGAGTGATCGGAGCTCTTCGACCGTGCGGGACACCCACTCCAGGGCGTCGGCGCCATCGATCGTGCGCGGCGTGGCGGGCAGTGAACCGCCCGGCGTCAGCTTCTCGTCGACGAGCGCGACCCGCGCACCTGCGCGTGCCGCCTCGGATGCGGCGACGAGGCCGGCGGGGCCGGAGCCGACCACCAGGACGTCCACATGCAGGTGGGCGGAATCGTAACGCGCCGGGTCGGGCTCGGTCGGGAGCACGCCCTGACCGGGCACGCCGTGGGCGGCGATCCCGGGAGCCAGTTCGATGGTCGTGGCGAGCTGCATGGGGTCGGGGAACGGCGTGGTGATCTGCAGCAGCCCGCTCGGGTCTTCCGCGCCCGCCGCGGCGATGCCGCGCGGCCGGCCGAGCTTGATGCTGGTGGTGACCTCGTGGATGCCGTTCGCCAGCAGTGCGGAGGCGAGGGTGTCGCCCGCGTAGCCGTCGACGGCGATTCCCTCGAAGTCGAAGGAGAGCGGCGTGCGGCGGTCGATGAGGCCGCCGGTCTCGGTGCGGTGTCGCTGGGTCATCGTGCTGCGCTTTCGAGTTCGGCCGCGGGGACCGGGGTGGAGTCGGGAGCGTCGGAGGCCGCGGCCTCGCCGGTGGCGAGAGCCGGGACGGCTCCGCCGATGGGGTACACCGCCGCGAAGCGGTAGGTCACCGTGTCACGCACGGCGTTGAACCAGCGCCGGCAGCCGACACTGTGCACCCAGCGCTCGGCGAACAGGCCCTTGGGGTTGCTGCGGAAGAACACGTAGTGCGCCCATTCCGTGTCGTCGAGCGCGGCCGGCTCGGCCGGGTAGGGCACGTGTGCCTCGCCGCCGTAGGAGAACTCGATCTCTTCGCGGGGACCGCACCAGGGGCATTCGATGAGTTGCATGGTCTTTCCGTTCTGCGAGCGCTAGTGGGCGACGGCCGCGGCACCGTGCTCGTCGACGAGTCGGCCGGTGACGAAGCGGTCCAGGCTGAAGGGGGCGATGAGCGGGTGGGGCTCGCCGGTGGCGACGGTGTGCGCGTAGGCCTCACCGAGGCCCGGCGTGGCCTTGAACCCGCCGGTTCCCCAGCCGCAGTTGAGGAAGAGGTTCTCGTACGGCGTGACGCCGACGATCGGCGATGCGTCGGGCGTGACATCGACGATGCCCGCCCACGTGCGGAGCAGGTGCGCACGGGCGAACACGGGGAAAAGCTCCACCGCGGCGGCCATCTGCCGCTCGATGATGTGGAACGCTCCGCGCTGACCGTACCCGTTGTACGAGTCGACGCCCGCGCCCATCACCAGCTCGCCCTTGTGCGCCTGCGAGACGTACACGTGCACGGCGTTGGACATCACGACCGTCGGGTGCACCGGCTCGAGGAGCTCGGAGACGAGCGCTTGCAGCGGGTGGCTCTGGATCGGGACCCGGATGCCGAGGCTGTCGGTGAGCACCGACGTGTGCCCCGCCGCGGCGAGCGCGACGCGCCCGGCGGCGATGTCGCCGCGGTTGGTGCGGATTCCGGTGACGCGGTCGCCATCGGTGAGGAACCCGGTGACCTCCGTGTCCTGGATGAGGTGCACCCCGGCCTCGGCCGCCTTGCGGGCGAAGCCCCACGCGACGTAGTCGTGCTTGGCGATGCCGGCGCGGGGCTGATAGGTCGCGCCGAGCACCGGATATCGGATGTCGGCCGAGATGTTGACGAGCGGGCAGATCTCCTTGACCGTCGCAGCATCCACCCACTCCGCGTCGACGCCGTTGAGCTTGTTCGCCTCGACGCGACGGCGGGAGTCGCGGACGTCCTGCAGCGTGTGGGCGAGGTTCAGCACTCCGCGCTGGCTGAACAGGATCGGGTACTCGAGGTCGTCTTCGAGACCCTCCCACAGCTTGAGCGCGTGCTCGTAGATACCCGCGCTCTCGTCCCACAGGTAGTTGGAGCGGATGATCGTGGTGTTGCGGGCCATGTTGCCGCCGGCGAGCCAGCCGCGCTCGACGACCGCGACGTTCGTGATGCCGTGGTTCTTCACCAGGTAGTGCGCGGTGGCCAGGCCGTGTCCGCCGCCGCCGACGATCACGACGTCGTACGAGCGCTTCGGCTCAGGCGAGTCCCAGAGGAACTTCGGGTGGTCGGGGAGCTCGGCACCCGGCGTGCGGGGCTGCTTCTTGTCGGTCATGCGGTGGCTCACTCTCCGTAGCCGGGGTACAGCGGGAAGCGGTCCGCCAGCTCGCTGACGGTGGCGCCGAGCTCGGCCAGCACGGCCTCGTCGGTGTCGGGCTGCAGCACGCGGGGGATGACGTCGGCGACGATGCGGAACTCCTCGTCGCCGAAGCCGCGGGCGGCGAGGGCGGGGGTGCCGATGCGGACGCCCGAGCTGATCATCGGGGGCCGCGGGTCGAACGGGACGGCGTTGCGGTTGACCGTGATCCCGATCTCGTGCAGGCGGTCCTCGGCCTGCTGGCCGTCGAGCTCCGAGTTGCGCAGGTCCACCAGCACCAGGTGGACGTCGGTGCCGCCGCTCACGACGCCGATGCCGGCGGCTGCGGCGTCGTCCTGGAGCAGGCGGTCTGCGATGATGGCGGCGCCGCGCAGCGTGCGCTCCTGACGCTCGCGGAACTCCGGCTCTGCGGCGAGCTTGAAAGCCACCGCCTTGGCCGCGATGACGTGCTCGAGCGGACCGCCCTGCTGGCCGGGGAACACCGAGCTGTTGAACTTCTTGCCGAGGTCGGCGGTGGCGAGGATCACGCCGCCGCGAGGACCGCCGAGCGTCTTGTGCGTCGTCGAGGTGACGACGTGCGCGTGCGGCACGGGGTTCGGGTGCAGGCCGGTCGCGACAAGGCCTGCGAAGTGCGCCATGTCGACCATGAGGTACGCGCCGACGAGGTCGGCGATCTGCCGGAAACGCGCGAAGTCGAGCTGGCGCGGGTAGGCCGACCAGCCGGCGACGATGAGCTGCGGGCGGTGCTCGAGGGCCAGTCGCTCGATCTCGTCGTAGTCGATGAGGTGGTCGTCCTCCCGGACGTGGTAGGCGACGGCGTTGTAGAGCTTGCCCGAGAAGTTCAGGTGCATGCCGTGGGTGAGGTGCCCGCCGTGCGCGAGGTCGAGGCCGAGGATCGTGTCGCCCGGCTTGATGAGCGCGAACATGGCGGCGGCGTTGGCCTGCGCGCCGGAGTGCGGCTGGACGTTCGCGTACTCGGCGCCGAACAGCGTCTTCAGGCGGTCGATCGCGAGCTGCTCGATGACGTCGACGTTCTCGCAGCCGCCGTAATAGCGCCGGCCCGGGTAGCCCTCCGCGTACTTGTTCGTGAGCACGGAGCCCTGCGCCTCGATCACGGCGAGGGGTGCGAAGTTCTCGCTCGCGATCATCTCGAGCGTTCCGCGCTGACGACCCAGCTCGGACTGGATCGCTTCGAAGACTTCACTGTCGACGTTGCGCAACGAGGCGCTCAGGATGGTCGCGGCGGTGGCAGCAGTCGGCGACATCTGTTCTCCTACTCATGAACAACTGATATATCTATTGCTGAGCCGATAGTATGAGGTCTGCGTCGAGACGTCAACTCGGATTTCCTTCGAGAAGCGCGGCTCGCGGAAAGGGGGATCGGATGAACACACTCGCCGAATCCGTGACGGAGCGTGCCGCGCCGGATGCCGAGGAGCTCGCGGGTCGCTCATACGCGGAATACGCCACGGCGATGCTGCGCGATCGCCTCATCGTGCTGAACATCCCGCCGGGAGCCCCCATCAACGACGAGCAGATCGGGCGGGAACTGGGCATCGGGCGCACACCCGTGCGCGAGGCGCTCAAGCGGCTCGAGGCCGAGCATCTCGTCGCCGTGTATCCCCGCCGGGGCACCTTCGCGGCGCCCGTCGACATCACCGACCTCGCCTCGATCACCGAGATGCGTGCTCTTCTGGAGCCGCTCGCCGCGTCACGAGCCGCGCGGTTCGCATCGACGCCCAAGCGCGAGAGCATGCGCGACCTCGCCGCCAGGCTCACGGCGCTCGACACGAGGGCCGTCTCCCCCATCGCCCTCATGCGCCACGACCTGGAGGTGCACCGCAGCATCTATGCCGCGAACGGGAACTCCCACCTCGAAGAAGATCTGATCAAGTACGACAACCTCGCCA
This sequence comes from Microbacterium ureisolvens, assembly GCF_019511645.1. Classification (GTDB taxonomy): domain Bacteria; phylum Actinomycetota; class Actinomycetes; order Actinomycetales; family Microbacteriaceae; genus Microbacterium; species Microbacterium ureisolvens_A. Next base: position 17,561 of record NZ_JAEUAX010000012.1, read on the forward strand.
CCCGCATCTGGTGCCTCGTTCTCGATCGACTCCCCGATGTGGCAGCGCATGTGAGCGAACACGTCGAGCTGTTGAACGCCATCGTCGACGGGAACGCCGAACGGGCGGCGGATCTCGCACTCACCCACGTCACGGGCTTCGAGGGGCTGATCCGGTCGGTGATCTGACGCCGCACGAAAGACGCGTGACCGCAGCCGTCTCACTGCGGCGACCGTCAGCCACGAATCCGCGCATCAGCAAGGCGCCATGATCAGCGGGTCGGCGTGCACGGAGGATACGCCGCAGGGCCGCCGCCGCTCGCTGACGAGCGAGAGGCGGCGACCCGTGCAGGTGGACAGTCAGACGATGGCCGCCCGCAGCTGCGCGGCGGCGGCCGTGACGTCGGGCGCGCCGTAGAGGGCTCCGCCGACGACGGCGATGCGGGCGCCGGCGTCGCGCACCGAGCCGATGGTCGAGGCGTTCACGCCGCCGGCGATGGAGAAGGGCACGCCCGAGGCCTCGCCGGCGCGCAGCAGCGCGTCGAGCGAGTAGCCCTCCTGCGCCTGCTCGTCGAGACCCGCGTGCACCTCGACGAACTCGGCGCCGAGGGCGACGACCTCCTTCGCACGGGCCGGCTTGTCGGCGACGCCGATCAGGTCGACGACCACGCCCTTGCCGTGCTTCTTGGCCGCCTTGACGGCGCCCGCGATGGTGCTGTCGTCGGCCGAGCCGAGCACTGTGACGAGGTCGGCGCCGGCACCGAAGGCGATGTCGGCCTCGAGCTCGCCGGCATCCATCGTCTTCAGGTCGGCGAAGATGACCTTGTCAGGGTGCGCCTCCTTGAGCGCGGTGACGGCGGCGAGGCCCTCGCTCTTGATGAGCGGGGTGCCGAGCTCCAGGATGTCGACGTGCGCGGCCGCGGCGGCGGCGAGCTCGAGCGCCTTCTCGGTGGTCAGGGTGTCGATGGCGAACTGCAGCTTCATGGGTGCTCCATTCAGTGGTGGGGTGGATGCTGTCGCCGGCCGGCGACGGAGGTCTTGGGTCACTCGAGATTGGAGTGGCGGGGCCAGAGGTCGTCGGCGCTCGAGCCCTGACGCTGCCACAGCGCGTGGAAGAGACCGTCGCCGAGGAGCACCACGACCTGCTCGAACAGGCTTCCGGCGTACTGGTCGGAGGCCGCGGCGGTGCGGTCGAGTTTCTGCGCGGCGGGGACGACGACGAGGACATCGGTGATATCCGCCAGGGCCGAGGCGGCGACCGTGGTGATCGCGGCGACGCCGGCGCCTGCAGCGGCCGCCTTCTGCGCCGTGCGCACGACCGACTCCGTCGTCCCCGAACCGCTCGCGGTGAGGAGGACGTCACCGACGCCGATGGCGGGCGTGGTGACGTCGCCGATGACATGCACGTCGAGGCCCAGATGCATCAGACGCATCGCGGTCATCCGCAGCGCAATGCCGGAGCGTCCGGCGGCGCCGACGAACACGCGGTCGGCTGACCCGAGCAGGTCCGCGAGGGCGTCGAGCTGCTCGGAGCTCGCGACTGCGGCTCGCTCTGCGGCCCGCAGCGCTTCGTTGGCGACGAGCGAGATCGCCGCGGAGGGCGAGATGGCGGCGATGGCGGTGGTGCTGGGCATGCCTTCCAGCGTCGTCACCACCTGGTGCGTGTGCGATCCTCCCCGAGAACGGACCTGACTACCCGAAAGGAGGGGCGCTCGTAGGATAGGTGCCCGTGACCGACTCTCTCAGCCGCACGGTGGCCTCGCGCCGTGCCGCGGCCGACCATGCCCGCGCCCTCGCCGAGCAGCGCGATCGCTACGCCCTGACGCTTGAATCACTGCTGGCCACGCTGCGTTCGCCGCGGCTCGACGACCGCGCCGCGCGGACCATGGCCCTCGACGTCGCGGCGGGCGCCCTGGTAGGGCTGCGGGTGCAGACCGACCAGCAGAGCGCCGCGCTGGAACCGGTGGCCGGGGCGTTCGAACGGCTGCGAAGCGACTTGCGCCCCCTCGTCCGCTACAGCGATCTGGATGTCCAGTTCGTCGAACCGCCGTTGAACGGCCGGGCCCTCCCCGGCGACATCGCGCACGCCGCCCGCGCGATCGTGCGCACCGCCGTGCTCGCGATCGTCGACCGCGGCGAGACCACTCGGGCGCGCATCCAATGGGACTGCGACGGCCTTCACCTGCTCATCGCGATCCGCGACGACGGCCGCGGCGAGCTCACGCTCCACGACGACACGCTGCGCCCGGTGGCCGAACAGGTGGCCGCCCACGGCGGTCATCTCACGGTCGCTTCGACCCCCGGCTGGGGCTCGGAGATCGGCATCCGTCTCCCGCTGGATCCGCCCACGGAACCGGGGGATCTGCCCGATGCCGTGGACGCCAGCCCACGCGAGCGCGACGTGCTGCGGCTCGTGGTCGCGGGCCGCCGGAACCGCGACATCGCGCAGACCCTCGGCGTGAGCGAGAACACCGTGAAGTTCCACGTCTCGAACCTGCTGCGCAAGTCGGGCGCGAGCTCCCGCACCGAGCTGGTGGCACTCGCTCGCGGCTGAGCCTGCCCATTCGACGGGGACTCCCCTACCCGAACGGGTATCCCGTGGGGTTCCCGGGCGGGCAGCCCGGACGTGAAGCCGCCCGCCCGGGGAGTCGCTCACTCCCGCCGTTGCAGCGCGTCGGTAGCAGGTCGGGTGGCGATGACAGGGTGGGTGCCGGTGTACCCCTCGCGTGCGCGAGCTGCGGCCTGGATCTTGCCGCGTGCGGCGAACCAGCCGACGATGAGCGCGGGGATCAGCACGACCAGAGACGCGAGCACCCAGCGCCCCGTTTCCGAGAAGGCCATGGTGACCAGTACGAACGCGAGGAACGCGAGCGTGAGGTAGGAGGTGAACGGCGCCCCGAAGAGCCGGAATGCGGGACGGGTGACCTTCCCTTGCTTCGCCCATCGATGCAGTTTCAGCTGGCAGAGGATGATGGTGGCCCAGCCGCCGATGATCCCGAGCGCGGAGATCTCGAGCACGATCTCGAACGCCTGCGAGGGCCAGAGCGCGTTGATGCCGACGCCGGCGAACGTGATCACCGCGGTGAGCAGGATGCCGCCGTAGGGCACGCCGTTCTTGCTCATCGCGGCGGTGAACGCCGGCGCGGAGCCGTTGACCGACATGGACCGCAGGATGCGGCCGGTCGAGTACAACCCCGCGTTCAGGCTCGACAGCGCCGCCGTGAGCACGACGAAGTTCATCACCGATCCCGCGATCGCCCCGGCCTCGGGGGAACCGATGTGGGAGAAGAACGTCACGAACGGGGACTGACCCGCCTGGTACACGTCGAAGGGCAGCAGCAGCGACAGGAGCAGGATCGATCCGACGTAGAAGACGGCGATCCGCAGCACGACGGTGTTGATCGCCTTCGGCATCACCTTCGCGGGATTCGCCGTCTCGCCGGCCGCCGTCCCGACCAGTTCGATGCCCGCGTAGGCGAACACCACCCCGGAGATCGCGAGGAGAGGTGCGATGAATCCCATCGGGAACATGCCGCCGTTCTCGGCGATCACGGTGAACCCCGTGGGGCCGACGTCGGTCGACCCGTTGAAGACGATGAAGCACGTGCCCACGATGAGGAAGATCACGAGCGCGACGACCTTGATGAGCGCGAACCAGAACTCCATCTCGCCGAACAGCTTGACGCTCACGAGGTTGAGCGACAGCACCACGACCAGGGCGACCAGCGCGATCACCCATTGCGGGATCTGCTGCAGAGGTTCCCAGTACTGGACCCAGAAGTTCACGTACAGAGCCGCGGCGGTGACATCGACGATCGAGGTCATCGCCCAGTTGAGGAAATACATCCAGCCTGCCCCGAACGCGAGCTTCTCCCCGTAGAACTCACGCGCGTACGAGACGAACGACCCGGACGACGGCCGATGCAGGACCAGCTCGCCGAGGGCGCGGAGGATGAGGAAGGCGAAGAAGCCGCAGACGGCGTATACCAGGATCAGCGCCGGTCCGCTGGATGCGAGGCGACCGCCGGCGCCCATGAACAGGCCGGTGCCGATGGCGCCGCCGATCGCGATCATCTGGATCTGGCGGGGCCGCAGGGCCTTGTGATAGCCGGCGTCCTCACTGGAGAAGTCCTGGACGGCTTCAGCGCGGTCACCGGTGAGTTCGCGATCGTTCTCGAGCGCGTCCTCTGGATCCATCTGGGGGACGGGGTGATTGTCGGTCATGGCATTTGCCTTTCTGAGGGTGGTGCACGAGGGGACCACTCGGCAAAGGGCGACTCCGTCAGCGCCGCTCGTCGAGCATCGTGATGCTGAGCAGAACCTCCTTCACCTGGTCGAGGTGGTAGCCCATGCTGTCTTCTGCCTCTTCCACCGACCCACGGGCGATCGCGGCGATGATCGCCCGGTGCTCGGCGTCACTCTGCTGACGGCGACCAGGCGTGAGGTTGATCACACTGGACTGATGCGCGAGGGCCAACCGGATGTTCTCGAGAGCGTCGGCGAACAACGGGTTCCCAGACGCAGATGCGATCGCGGCATGAAGCCGGGCGTCGAGATCGACCCACCTCTGGGGGTCCTCCTCCGCCTCCATCTGCTCCTGCAGCTCCTGCAACGCCGTGACCTGGTCTTCGCTGCGACGTACCGCAGCCAGACCCGCCGCAGCGACCTCGATATGAGGACGTGCCTCCATGAGGTGCCCGGCCGAGTAGCTTCCGAATCGCATGTCCCTGGCCGGTTCCGTGGCGGTGACGAAGGTGCCCCGCCCCGTTCTCGTCACGGTCAGTCCGCGCGTCTCCAGGATGCGCAGCACCTCACGGACCACGGCGCGCGAGACCCCGTACCGCGCGGCCAGCGCCTGCTCGGACGGCAGCCGGTCTCCGACACGCGCAACGCCCGCGGCGATCGCCTCACTGAGGTCGCGCAACACGTACTCCACCGCACCGACTCGGCCACCGCTCGGCGGCGCTGTCCAGCTGTCCGACAAGTGATCCATGTCTTCATGGTGGCCATCCACTGTTTCGGAGCCGTTTCCACCGCGAACAATTCACGTGACGCGGTCGTGTTCGCCTCACGAAGCGGGGTGGAGTTCCACCGACCACGGCAGATCGGCCCCCGGTCTGCCGACCGTGATCGCCGCCGCATCCACTGCACGAATCGCCAGATCCTGCAGCTTCTGTTCGGTGAAGGCCGTGTCGTGCAGTGCCGGGTAGTCCACGACGAGCGAGGCCATGAATGTGTCGCCGGCACCGATGGTGTCAGCCACGGCGACCCGGCGCCCCGTCACTTCCACGACCATTCCCTCGGCGGCGAGGACAGCGCCCCTCGCTCCTCGGGTGAGAGCGACCAGTCGCGGGCCGAGGCCGCCGACCAGGGCCAGCAGACCGGCCTCATCGAGCCCGGGATACAGATACTCCGCGTCCTCGTCGGAGAGCTTCACCACGGTCGAGCGTCGGGCGAACTCCTCGAATCTGGCCCGCGCTCGGCGCGGTTCGCCCACCAGCGCCGGCCGGATGTTCGGATCGAACGTCACGATCTCGGGGGCGAGCCGGTCGATCTGCTCGAGGACGACCTCGTCGCCGGGCGGGAGGAAGGCCGCGACGGATCCCGCGTGAATGGTGCGCGGTCTCACCGGCAGGCTCTCTCGGGACACGGTCCAGTGGATGCTGAACTCGTAGCGGGCCGAGCCGTCGTCGAGGATGTGGGCGTGGGCCGTTGACGTCGGGCCTTGGCCGAACGACTCGGCAAGCACCCACACACCGGACCGCTCGAGGTGCCGGGTGACCGCACTCCCCCGCGCGTCGGACCCCAGCCGGGTGAGCAGGGCCACCGCGATGCCCTGACGGCCGAGGCCGAGCGCCACATTCGCAGGACCTCCCCCCGGCATCTCGACCACCTCTGATCCGGTGGCCGTGATGTCGACCAGGGCCTCACCGATCACGAGCACCTCGATGTCGGTGGTCGCCCGCGTGGTCAAAGCCGGGCCTCGAGCGGCCGAAGGAAGCTGAGTTCGCTCTCGCCCCCGACGACGAGCGGGCCGAGCACGTGGTTGAATGCCGCACCCTTGTCGGCGCCGATGTGGGCATCGAACGCCGTCTGATCGCGGTACACCTCGAAGACGACGAATCGGTCTTCCGCCTCGGCGCGTGTGTAGACGTCGAACACGACGTTTCCCGGCTCCTGGCGCACAGCCTCGGCGTATCCGCGAATCAGTCCCTCGACCTCGGCGCGGGCGCCCGGTCGTGCCGTGAACTCGGCATAGAGCACGATGTGCTCCATGTCGTCTCCCTTCTGTTCTGCTCTGCCCGGCCGGGGGCCGCGGGCTCCCCGGCCGAGCGAGGTCTCAGGCCTGTGCGGCTCCGGTCATGATGGCGACGGCATCCGTCATCGAATGCGACTGCGGAGTGATCGTGGCAGCGCGCTTGCCGAGTCGCTGCACGTGGATCCGGTCGGCGACCTGGAAGACGTGCGGCATGTTGTGCGAGATCAGAATGACCGGGACGTTGTGTTCGCGCAGTCGCTCGATCAGCTCCAGGACCTGGTTGGATTCGCGCACGCCGAGCGCCGCAGTCGGCTCGTCGAGGATGACGACCTTCGAGCCGAAGGCCGCGGCGCGCGCGACCGCCACGGCCTGGCGCTGCCCTCCCGACAGGTTCTCGACCGCGACGGTCACGTCCTGAAGGGTCGAGATCCCGAGCTTCTGCACCTGCTCGCGTGCTTCTTTGCGCATGCCGGACCTGTCGAGCGCACGGAAGAGCGTTCCGGCCAGTCCCGGCTTGCGCCGCTCGCGCCCGAGAAAGAGGTTCGCGGCCACGTCGAGCGCCGGTGAGACCGCCAGATTCTGATAGACGGTCTCGATGCCTGCGGCTCGTGCGTCCTGCGGGCGCTTGAAGTGCACCAGTTCGCCATCGAGCCGCAGCTCGCCCTCGTCGGGCACGTAGGCGCCGGTCAGGCACTTGATGAGCGTCGACTTCCCGGCGCCGTTGTCGCCGATCACGGCGAGGACCTCGCCGGGGAACAGCTGCAGGCTCACGCCATCGAGTCCCACGACCCGGCCGAAGGTCTTGACGAGTCGCTTTGCCTCGAGCACCGGGACACCTTGGGGTGTCGGGGTGGGCTCCACGGCGTCTTCGATGAGGCTCACTTGCGTACCTTTCTGATCCACTGGTCCACGGCGACGGCCACGATGACGAGGATTCCGATGGCGAGGGTCTGATAGAGGCCGTCGACGCCGGCCAGGAAGAGGCCGTTGCGGAAGACGCCGACGATGACCGCACCCAGCAGGGTGCCCCAGATCACACCGCGCCCGCCGAACAGCGAGGTGCCGCCGATCACCACGGCGGTGATGGAGTCGAGGTTGAGGTCGGCACCGGCGTTGGGGCTCGCGGCACCCGACCTGCCGATCTGGATCCACGCCGCGACGGCGAGGACGGCGCCTGCGGCGATGTAGACGCCCATCAGCACCCGGCTCGTCGAGATGCCCGCGAGGCGCGCGGCCTCAGCATCATCACCGACGGCGTAGACGTGTCGGCCCCATGCCGTTCGTCCCAGGACGTACGCGACGAGGACGTAGAGGGCGAGCATGATGAGCACGCCGACAGTCAGCCGGACATCGCCGATCGGGATGGGAGTCGCCGTCCACGTCAGCAGCGCGGGCATCTCCGCCTTGCGGACGGTCTGCCCGCCGCTGTACAGGAGGGTGAGGGCGATGAACACGTTCAGGGTGCCGAGCGTCGCGATGAAGGGTGGGAGCTTCACCCGCGTGACGAGGAAACCGTTCAGCGCACCGGTGGCGAGAGCCGCCACGAGCCCGGCGAACAAGGCGAGAGGCGCGGGGAATCCGTTGTGGAACGCGGTCTGAGCCATCACCATCGAGGCGAGGATCATGGCGGCGCCGACAGAGAGGTCGATTCCCGCGGTGAGGATGATGAGGGTCTGTGCGATGGCCACCGTGCCGACGACGGAGACCTGGTCGAGCACGAGCGAGAGGTTCGCCGGCGCGAAGAACCGCGGGTTGAGGCTGCCGAAGACGATGATCGCGAGAACGAGCACGATCGCCGGGCTGATCGCCGGGTACTTGTGCAGCACGCCGCGGATCCGGTCGAGCGGGGTGCGCCGGTCGAGGAATTCGGCTGCGAGGTCGAGCGTCGAGGTGGGTGGAGCTGGCTGGGTCACAGTGTCACTTCCGTGGGGGTGGGAAGGATGCTGCGACCGCCGCGGGCGTGACGGTCGCAGCATCCGTCATGGATCGGATTACTCGGTGCCCCAGCAGATCTCTGCGGCCTCGGTGGTGTCGATCGAGTCGACGCCCTCGGCGGGCTGGTCGGTGACGAGCGCCACGCCCGTGTTGAAGAAGTCGAGACCATCGCTGGTCTCCGGGGCTTCGCCGGTCTCGACGAGCTTGACGATCGCCTCGACGCCGAGCTCGGCCATCTTCACCGGGTACTGCTGGCTCGTCGCGTCGATGATGCCGTCGGCGACCTGGCCGACACCGGCGCAGCCGCCGTCGACGGAGACGATGAGCACGTCGTCCTTCGTCTTGCCGGCTGCCTCGAGCGCCTGGTAGGCGCCGTAGGCGGCGGGCTCGTTGATCGTGTAGACGACGTTGATGTCGGGGTTCTTCGCGAGGAGGTTCTCCATCGCCGTGCGACCGCCGTCCTCGGCGCCCTGCGAGGCCTCGTTGCCGACGATCGTGTAGTCACCGCCGTCGCCGCCGGTGTACGTACCGGTCGGCTCCTCGTCGCCGTTCACCTTGTCGTCATTCAGCTCGATGCCCATGCCGTCGAGGAAGCCCTGGTCGCGGTTGTAGTCGACAGTCACGGCCTTGTCGTCGAACAGGTCGATGAGGCCGATCACCGCTTCCCCGCCGGCGAGCGTCGCTGCCGTCCACTGACCGATGTACTGGCCCGCGAGGAAGTTGTCGGTCGCGAACGTGATGTCCACGGCGTCCGCCGGGTCGGGCACCGTGTCCAGCGCGATCACGAACAGGCCGGCGTCGCGCGCCTTCTCGACGGCGTCCAGGACCGCGGGGCCGTTGGGGGTGATGAGGATGCCGGCGTCGCCCTTCGAGATGGCGGCCTCGATCGCCTGGATCTGAGTGTCTTCGTCACCGTCCTCCTTGCCCGCGGCAACGGTGAGATTGACGCCGTTCTCCTCCGCTGCGGCCTTCGCGCCGTCCTGCATCGCGATGAAGAACGGGTTCGAGTTCGTCTTGACGATGAGCGAGACGCCGATCTCTTCGGAGCCGCCCTCGGTCGGAGTTGCGCCGCTGGTGCCGGCGCAGCCGGTGAGCGTGAGCGCCGCAGCCGCTGACATGGTGAGCGCTGCGAACAGGGCGGTGCGTCCCTTGTGCATGTGGTTCTTCATTGAGTTCCTCTCGGCCGACGTTGCCGGACTGACAACGATGTCAGACACGTTTGTAGCGCAGCACTCGGCTAGGGTCAACTGGAATCTTCAATTTCGTGATGGGACTGTGACACCGATGTCAATCGCCAACCCGGCACGTGGGCAGAAGCCGCGCGCCACGATGAAGCAGGTCGCCGCGCTGGCGGGCGTCGGCACCAAGACGGTCTCCAGGGTCGTCAACGACGAGCCGAATGTCGCCCCCGGGACGGCCCAGCGCGTGTGGGACGCGGTCCGCGCGCTGGATTACCACGTCGACCTCCAGGCCGGGAGCCTCCGACGCACCGACGGGCGCACGCGCACTCTCGGCCTGCTCATCAGCAGCGTCGACAACCCGTTCGCCGGCGCGATCCACCGCGCGGTCGAGGATGCCGCGACGGAGCGCGGGGTGGCCGTCTTCGCTTCCAGCCTCGATGATGACGCCGACCGAGAGGAGCGTGCGGTGACCGCGTTCCTGCAGCGCCGGGTCGACGGCCTGATCCTGACCACGGCGGGGCGCCGGCAGAACTACGTCGCACTGCTGCAGGATCGCGGCATCCCTGTCGTCTACGTCGACCGTGAGCCCGCTGACACGGAGGCGGACTCCGTCACCAGCGACAACCGTGCCGCTGCGCGGGCGGGGACCGAATGGCTCATCTCCCACGGCCACCGCCGAATCGCCCTGCTCGCCGACCGCCGCGAGATTCCCACCGCGGCCGAGCGCGAGCGAGGATTCCTGGACGCCACGAGGGATGCCGGGATCCCCAGCGCACAGACCCCGGTCGTCGCCGGACTGCGCGATGCCGAGGCCGCCCATCAGGCGCTGAGAGCGCTGCTCGAGTCGGATCAACCGCCGACCGCTGTGCTCAGCGCCCAGAACCTCATCACCATCGGCGCGATCCATGCGCTGCGCGATGCCGCACTGGAGCACTCCGTCGCGCTGGTCGGCTTCGACGATGTGCCGCTGGCAGATCTCCTCGACCCGGGCATCACCGTTATCGCTCAGGATCCGCAGGAGATCGGGCGCATCGCCGTCGAGCGCATCTTCGATCGGCTGGAAGGCGACGCCTCGCCGCCCCACCACCACATCGTGCCGACGAGCTTCATTCCTCGCGGAAGCGGAGAGATCCCCCCGCCGTCGCGGCTGCCCGACACCTCGAACGCGTAGCCGGGCGGTTCAGCGGAGGCGGCGACGTGGCGGATCACGTCGTTGCGTTGTCCAGCGGACAAGCCATAACATCTCGCCCTGATGATCTGACATCGATGTCAGACGGGTCGATCAGACCCGATGATCGCCAAGGAGGGCGAACGACCGATGGTGCGAACACGATGGATGTCACTGCCTGGCGCGGCGCGGGCACCCCGAGCTGCCCGTGCGCGAGCCGTCGCAGCGGCGGGACTCGCGGCGGGGATGATCGCGGCCGGGCTCGCGGCCCCGCCGCCCGCCGGCGCGGAGGAGATCGCGGTCGGGGATGAGCCGTATCGCCCCGCCGTGCACTTCACGCCCGAGCAGAACTGGATGAACGACCCGAACGGGATGGTGTACGTCGACGGCACGTACCACCTCTACTTCCAGCACAACCCGCACGGCACCCGCTGGGGCAACATGAGCTGGGGCCATGCGACGTCGGACGATCTGCTGCACTGGGAGGAGCAGCCCCTGGCGATCCCGCAGACCTTCGACGACGAGGGCCGTCCGATCGAGAGCATCTTCTCCGGCTCCGTGGTCGTCGACGAAGACAACACCTCCGGCTTCGGCGACGGGACGCGAGCGCCGCTCGTGGCGATCTACACCAGCGCATACGAGCCGGCCCATCCCACTCGCGCCGGGAAGCAGGCGCAATCGCTGGCGTACAGCATCGACGGCGGATACACCTGGACGAAGTACGCCGGCAATCCTGTCCTCGATAGGGATTCGGCGAACTTCCGAGACCCCAAGGTGTTCTGGTACGACGGCCCTGCCGGCAGCTACTGGGTGATGACCGCCGTCGAGGCGCTCGACCGCAAGGTGGTGCTGTACAAGAGCCACGACCTCAAGACCTGGGAGCACCTCTCCGACTTCGGCCCCGCGAACTCGACCGGTGGCATCTGGGAGTGCCCCGACCTGTTCGAGCTGCCGGTGGACGGCAACCCCGACGACACCCGTTGGGTGATGGTGGTGAACCTCAATCCCGGCGCGGTCGCCGGGGGCAGTGGCGGACAGTACTTCGTCGGCGACTTCGACGGCGTCACGTTCACCAGCGAGACCAGCGAAGGCCCGCAGGCCCTGCCCGCAGGCGAGGTGTTCGCGGGTTTCGACGACGGCACCTACAACGGCTGGACGGTCGCGAACGAGCCCGGCAACTGGAGGGAAGGGCCGTGGGGGCCCGCGCCGGCCACGGGGACGCTGCCGGGACAGAACCCGGTGGCCGGCTACATCGGCGCAGGACTCGTCAACGGGTTCAACGACGGCGACTGGCCGGTGGGCACGTTGGAATCACCCGCGTTCACCGTCCAGAGCGACTACATCAACTTCCTCGTCGGCGGGGGGCGGCATCCGCACGTCTCCGGCGCGCAGCTGACCAACGAGCCGCCCGCCGGCACCACCGTGTTCGACTTCGAGCTGGCCGACGGACAGGTGCTCGCCGACGCCGGGTGGGAGATCACCGGCGACTTCGCGACCGAGCCGTCGCGTAACCCGTCCACCGCCGGCGGCGACTACTACCTCGGCGCCAAGCGCCTGAACACGTGGGAGGGAGGTCCGCGCGGAGACGACAACGTCGGCACCTACACCTCGCCGGCCTTCGCTCTCGACGGCGACTACGTCTCGTTCCTCATCGGCGGCGGCAAGCGCACCGACGGCTCGCTTCAGGCCGAGCTCGTGGTCGGCGGCGCCGTGGTGCGTACCCAGACCGGCCCCGAGGCCGGACAGCTGAACTGGCGTTCCTGGGATGTCGCGGAGTACCGCGGACAGGACGCACAGCTGCGCATCCGCGACGAAGCCACCGGCGGGTGGGGCCATCTCACCTTCGACCACGTGGTGGTGGGCGATGCACCCGCGAAGCCGCGCTCGGACGAGACATCCGTCAATCTCGTCGTCGACGGCGAGATCGTGCGCACAGCGACCGGCGCAGACAGCGAGACCCTGGACTGGGCGAGCTGGAACGTCAAGGAGTTCGAGGGGCGTGAGGCGTCGATCCGCGTGATCGACAACAACCGCTTCGGCTGGGGTCACATCCTGCTCGATCAGGTGATGATGGCGGATGCCGCCGCCCCGACGCGGATGGAGAGCTATGACTGGCTCGACTGGGGTCGCGACTACTACGCGGCCGTGTCGTACTTCGGCACGCCGCCCGGATCGCGGGTCATGCAGGGCTGGATGAACAACTGGGACTACGCCAATGACATCCCGACCAGCACGTGGCGCAGCTCCATGACGCTCCCGCGCGAGGTGACGCTCGTCTCGACGGCGGCGGGACCGCGCCTCTCGCAGCGCGTCGTGCCGCAAGTGGCCGGCCAGCTCCAGACCACGCGGGCGGAGTCGCTCACATCGGTCGCCGTGGACGGCGACACCGATCTCGGCCTCGCGGGCGAGGTCGTCAAGCTGGAGGTCGTGCTCCGTCCCGGCGACGCCGAGCGGGCGGGCGTGCGCGTCTTCGGCGACGAGGACTCGGGCACGCTCATCGGGTACGACACCGAGGCCGGGCGCGTGTTCATCGACCGGCGCGACTCGGGCAACATCGCGTTCCACCCGGCGTTCGCGTCGATCGAGGACGCCCCTCTCGCGCTCGGAGCCGACGGCACCGTCGCCTTCGAGGCGTACCTGGACCGTGCCTCGGTGGAGCTGTTCGCCGCCGACGGGCCGCTGGCGATCACGGACCAGGTGTTCCCCGACGCGGGCGCCGACGCCATCACTGCGTGGTCGGAGGGAGGCGAGGCGACGATCGAGCGGATCACCGTCACGCCCATCGCGCCCACGATGTGGCAGGAACCGGAGCCCGTCGTGGCGCCAGGGGCCCCGACATCCATCGTCGCCACTGCCGGCGGTGCAGGAGTCGAGGTCTCATGGATGGCTCCGACCGACGACGGCGGTGCGCCCGTGACGGAGTACCGCCTCTACCAGGAGGGCCTTCAGGGTCAGATCGCCACGTCGGCGACGACTGCCCACACGGTCACGGGCCTCACCCCGGGATCCACCGTGCGATTCGCCGCGACCGCGGTGAACGCAGCGGGCGAGAGCGAGCGCTCGGCGTGGTCTGCGCCGCTGATGGTCCCGGACGGGGCCACCGCCGTGCCCAGTCGAGGCACCCTGTCGCACGACAACGGCTGGGACACCGGACTCGCGGACGGTGACTACAACGTCACGATGAACTTATACCGCGGAGAGAACGGCTCCACCTTCCGGCTGTTCGAGAACGGAGCGCTGGTCGCGACGGTGCCGCTCGCCTACGGGGGCACCGCGGCGCAGCAGGCGAAGGTGCCGATCACCGGGAAGCAGAACGGCGTCTACGTGTACACGGGTGAGCTGGTGAACACGAAGGGCGTCACCGCGACGACCTCGGTGACCGTCAAGGTCACCCAGGCCACTCCGGGAAAACCGGTGCTCTCGCACGACAACACCGACGGCGACGGCCGATTCACGCTCACCGCGAACATGTGGTGGGGCACCAACGCGACGTCGTACCGGTTCTACGAAGCGAGCACGATGATCGCCGAGGGCAGCCTCGTCGCGGCGACGCCGGGCCCGCAGTCCGCGACGACCACTGTCGAGGGTGCGGCCATCGGGAAGCACACGTACCGTGTGGAGTTCATCAATGCGGCGGGGGCGACATCCAGCGCCCCGATGACGGTCACCGTGAAGAAGTAGCCGCCGACGGGAGGCACGTCGCACTCGTGCGGCGTGCCGCCCGTGGAGGTGGAGGGGCTCGAAAGCGGAGTCTGCGGGGCGCGATGCGAACCCCTCCACGTGGTGCGACGATGCCGTCGGTCGATGTCGCCACTCGACGGGAGTGGCAGAGACGTGTGCGGGCGGCCGACTACTCGGGTGAGCCCAGGCGCGGTGGGGCGACCGACTCGCGCTCCACCACGGGACAGGCCAACACGGTCGGATGCTCGGCGAGCAGCGTCTCCTCGTCTTTGCCGTGAATGAGATCGGCGAGCTTGGAAACCGCCCAGGCCCCCATTTCGTAGTGCGGGAGCGAGACTGTGGTGAGCGTCGGAAACAAGCTGTCGGGTATCGGCGCCTGATCGTCGAAGCCGACGATCGAGAGGTCGGCGGGGATGACGAGTCCCCGCTCGCCTGCCGCCCGGTACGCGCCGACTGCCATTCGGTCGTTGTAGCAGAACACCGCCGTGGGAAAGCGGTCGAGCAGCTCCAGGCTGGCGCGGTATCCGCCGCGCGCGTCCGCGGTGCCCGCTGCAACGAGGTCATCGCTCGGCAGACCTGCCGCCTGCATCCCGTCGAGATAACCGAGGAGGCGTCCTCGCGTGGCGGGGACGTCCTCGGCGCTCGCGGCGAATGCGATCCGCCGATGCCCCGCACGCGCGAGCATCTCCACGACCGCGGCGGCACCCGCACGTTCGTCGGGCAGCACTGCAGGTATCGCCCCCGCGGAGTCGCGTGCACCGATCAGCGCTGCGGGCCGGGACCGCAGATTCTCCGGAGCGACGATCACGTCGTGATACACCGTGGCGTAGATGATGCCGTCGACTTGCCGATCGAGGAAGGCCTGGATCTGGGCCGCGTCGACCTCTGGCTCCGGATTCAGTACGGAGTTGATGATGGCGAGGGTGAGGTTTCGCCGACTCGCCTCTTCCTGGGCGCCGAGGATGATCCGGCCGGCGTGGGGCGTGGTGGCGATCTCCTCGGTGACCAGGCCGATCATGTCCGACGCCTGCGTTCGCAACCCGCGAGCGAGGCGGTTCGGCCGATAGCCCAGTTCCTCAGCGGCAGCGCGGACGCGCGCTGCGGTGTCTTCGCTGACCCGCGTATGCGGTGTGGCGTTGAGCACGTGAGAAACGGTGGTCTGTGAGACGCCCGCGTGTGCCGCGACGTCCCGGATGCCAGCGGTCTTCTCTGTCACTCGGCTCTCCGTCATCGTTGTCCCCTCACGTTCGTACCACCTTTTCGGTCAACGACGGTCCGCGCGGCGGTCCCCCAGCGCCACCACGCCGGCAGGCAGCGGGGTGTGCTCGGCGTGCCCGCCGGATCCGATCGATGGGGTCGGCCGGAAGGCGTTCGCCGCGCGATCGATGACGACCTCGCCATCGCGACCCGAATCGAGGATGATGTTTCCGCTGGCTGTGGGATCGACCAGGACCGCGGTGACGGCGAGACTTCGCGAGGCGTGGGTCGCGAGCAGGGCGTCGACCTGCGCTTCGAAGCACGAGTCGCTCGCTGAGGTCGCGACGTCCAACCCCACCACGTGGTTGCTCGCGATGTAGTTGCCGCTGCCGGCTACCAGCCGGATGATCACAGGGGTGGCACCTGACGGCCGGACGCTCTCGGAGTCGATGACCTCGGAGAAATGATTGCCGATGATCGAGTTGTTGCTGCCGGCGATGGCCAGCAGCCCGAAGACGTCGTCCAGTCCGTTGTCCACCGCGAGGAAGGGCGTCCAGGGCTCGTGATCGCGGAGGAAGTGATTCGAGCCCACCAGATTCTCCGAGCTGTTCGCGGCGAGAACCATCATCCCCGGGTAGAACGAGTGAAGGCGGTTGTTGGTCACGCTCGACCGGGTGACACCGTGAAGGTGCACGCTGCTCGCGCCGCGCGGAAACACGTTGTTCGCGGTGATCAGAAGCCCACCGTGGTTCTCGGCGTAGATCGAGTGGCCGTGCGGGCCGGCTCCGATGAGGTTGTCGGTGATCTTCGACGCCTGACCCCAGCTGCGCAGTTCGATGCACGAACCGCATTCCGCGATGAAGTTGTCGTGAATCGAGAGCGCGTCCGCTTTGTGGATCGTCATCGCGCGCTCGAGGTAGACGAACCCCATGCCCGTGATCCGGAATGAGTCGTTGGCATCCCTGACATGAATGCCCGTCTTCCCGTTGGCGTACGAGTTCTCCGGGTTCTCCCCCGGCTGGTCGCCGACGAAGTGCAGCCCGTCGATGCAGAAGCCTGAGAACTCGACAGAGCTGATTCTCGGGCTGCCGCTGCGTGCCACCAGGAATGCGGCGCCGGCGGATTCGTCCTGCGCGCCTCCGGCAGCGATGTCGACGAGGATGCGGCTGCCTCCGGGCCACAGCTCGTGCAACCCGGGCCATTCGTCTTCCGGGACGTTGAACCGGATGCTGGACGAGCTGAAGCCGTGCCCCGCGCCTTCGATCCGCAGGAAGCTGACGTCGATCAGCACCTGGGTGCGAAGTCGGTAGTCCCCCGGCGGGATGTGGATCACGGCGCCCGGCTTTCCCCCGTCCCCGATGTCGGGCGCTGCTTGGCGGGCCTTGACGTCCGCGATGATGCTGTTGATCACCTCTCCGATGTCCTGGTGGGCGTCGCCGTGAGGCCACGCCGTCACGTCGTAAGTGTTGTCACTCGACATTGATGTCCAATCGTGTCCCGGCTTCTCAGCCCTTGACCGCGCCGAGGGTGAGGCCGGCGACGATCTGCCGCTGGAGGAAGAGCGTGAGCAGGATGACGGGGATCGAGTACACCGCGGCCAGCGCCGTCATCCCTCCCCAGTCCAGGCCGAACTGGCTCTGGAAGTTGGCGATCACCACCGGGGTCGTCTGGGCCCTGACAGAGGTGAGCAGGAGCGCGAAGAGGAACTCGTTCCACGACGCGAGGAACGCGAAGATCGCGGTCACCGCGAGGCCGCCCGACACCACGGGCAGCACGACACGCCACATCGCCTGGAGCCGGTTGCAGCCGTCGACCTCGGCCGCTTCGCTCAACTCGTCCGGGACGGCCTCGAAGAAGCTCGCCATGAGCCAGATGGAGAGGGGAAGCGAGATCGTGGTGTGCGCGAGGGCGAGCCCGAAAGAGGTGTCGGTCAATCCGAGGTTGCGCATCACCTCGATGAGAGGCGCCCCCACGGCGATGGTCGGCACCATTCGGGTGACCAGCGCCGCGACGATGAAGACGCGTCCGCTGGGGGTGCGAAACCGAGTGATCGCGTATGCGGCGGGCACGGCGAGCACCAGCGACAGCACGGTCGAGGTGACCGCGGTGACGACGCTGTTGATGAGCGCCGCCGGCACGCCCTCGCGGGTGAGTGCGGATACGTAGTTGTCGAGCGTCCACGTCTCGGGCCACACCGATGGCGGGACGGCGATCGCGTCCAATGGGGGCTTGAACGACGTCAGCAGCAGGTAGAGGAACGGGAACCCGTACATGATGATGGCGGCGGCGAGCAGGACCCACAGGAGGATGCGGCTCTTGCCGCGGGTCTCAAGAGGATTCATCGTCTGCTCCCTGGACGCCAGATCAGCAGGATCGCGACGATGGCCACGGCCAGCATGACGATGAGATACACCGTTCCCATGGCGCTGGCCAATCCCGGATCCCCGAATCGGGTCATCGTGCGGTAGATGAGAAGGCTCAGCGTCGTGGTGCTGCCCTGAGGGCCGCCGTCCGTCTGGATGAGGATGATGTCGAATGCTCGGGCCGCGTCGATGCCGCGCACGATGAGTGCGACCGCGATCACGGGTCGCAGCAGCGGGATGATGATGCTGAACAGGATCCGCGGGTATCGGGCGCCGTCGATTCGGGCGGCTTCGATCACGTCGCCGGGGACGTTCTGCAGACCGGCGAACAGGACGAGCGTGATGAACGAGGTCGTCAGCCAGATATCCGGCAGCGCAACCGAGAACAGCGCGATGTCGGGGTTGCTCAGCCACTGGATCTGGTCGGGGCTGGACAGGATGTGCGCCTCGTAGAGCAACTGGTTGACGATGCCGAAGTTGTCGATGAGGAGGAATCGCCACAGCAGGCCCGCCACCACCGGTGCGATCATCAGCGGGTACATGAACACGGTGCGGAAAGCGGCCGAGCGTCGGCCGAGGGCGGTGAACAGCAGCGCCACCGCGAGACCGAGGACGAACTCGGCACTCACCACGAAGACGGTGTACACGATCGTGCGGACGGATGCGGACTGGAAGGCATCCGAGGCGAAGGCGGTCGCATAGTTGGCGAAGCCGACGAACGTCCGCGGCGCACCGGCGAACGGTGAGATCTCGAAGAAGCTGTCGTAGATGAACCGGACGAGGGGCCACAGCACGAACCCGGCGAGGAACAGGGCGGCCGGCGCCATGAGCAGGAGCGCGAATCGGCGGTCGCCGCTGTCCTTGCTGCGGTGCTTGCGCGGGTGCGGATGTGAGCCCTGGTGCGCGGGTGAGCCGAGGTGGGGAGCCCGCGGCGGGACGGTCTGGGCCGCCCCACCGCGGGTTGAAGGAGCGAGAGTCTCCACGGAATGCCTTTTGGATGGATCGTCTACTGGACGATCGACTCGATCTGGGACTTGGCGTCCGACAGGAGCTGCGCGGTGTCAGCTCCCGGCTCGACGGCCTTCTGGATCATCGGCACGAGCACGGAGTCGACGATCTCCTGCCACTGCGGGGTCGCGGGCCGAGGCAGCGACTGCGACGACTCCAGCGTCGACACCAACGCGGGATAGTTCTCGAATCCGGCTTCGCCTTGCTTGCTCTCGAACGCGGTCTTGCGGGCGACCAGACCCAACGAGGTATCGGCAGCGAGGTCGTTGTGCTCGTACGCGAACGCGATGAAGTCCTTCGCCTCGTCCTGCTTGGCTCCCGACGCCGGGACGGACAGGTACCACGCGCCGGGCACTCCCGCCACCCCACCGGGGCCGCCGATCATCGGGGCGACACCGATGGCATCCTTCACGGCCGAATCCTCCGGCGTCTGCCGATAGGCGTGGCCCCAGAATCGCATCATCGCGAGCTTGCCCTGGTAGAAGAGGTTCTGCGCCCCCGCCCAGTCCAGCTGCGCGGCGCCGGACGGAGCGTACGGGAGCAGGCTGACGTAGTAGTCGAGCGCTTCCTTGTGCGCGGCGTCGTCGATCGTCACCTCGCCGCTGTCGGTGTCGAGCACCATGTCCTCTTCACCGGCCTGCGACACGGTGGCCAGCCACTCCGTCTCGACGGCACCCTTCACATCAGTGCCGTACAGATCGATCGCACCGTCGCCGTCGGTATCGCGGGTGAAGAACTCCGCGATATCGCGGTACTGCTCCCACGTGGTGGGCGCGGTCAAGGGATAGCCGTACTTCGCCTCGAAGTCGGCCATGTTCTTCGGGTCCTCGAAGAGGTCCGTTCGGTAGAAGAGGATCTCGGAGTTCGTCCAGACCGGCATTCCGACGAACGTGCCATCCACCTGCGACTCGCTCACCAGGCCGCCGAACAGGTCGGACTCGACGTCGTCGGTGAACAGGTCGTCCAGCGGCGCCAGCCCCGGCGCGAAGGCGGGAAGCCAGATCGCGTCGAGCGCGGCGATGTCGAAGGAGGGCTTTCCTGCCTGGAGTTCAGACGAGATGCGGTCGTAGAGCCCCGCATACGGAAGCTCCACGAGAGTCACCTCGGTCCCCGTCTCCTCCTTGTACAGATCGGCGATCGGCTGCAGTTCAGCCTTCCCGCCACCCTCGACCACGACGGTGAGCGCACCGGTGTCAGCCGCGGGTTCGGCGCCACCGCCTCCGGCGCCGCAACCGCTCAGAGCGATGGCGGCGGTGGTCACGGCTGCCGCGGCAACCAGTCCCCGGCTGAGACGTGCGTCCGCCGGCATGCGAAGCTTCATCACTTCGACTCCATTCATTGATGTACAGGAGGGTGCAGACTCCGGTCGGGACGCTGTGCCAATACGATTTGCCAAAACGTCTTGGCACGACGATAGCGATCCTCACGAAGGGAGTCAAGAATCACTTATCGCCCCTGACGACCAGAGCGAACCGGTCCGACAACCCCTGAGTACGCAGATCGCAGACGACTCGCGCGGAATCCGGTGCGAGGGATCCCGATGGTTCGCCGCGGAAGTGAAGCCTGGAGGCTGCGCGGACCGCCGGCAACGCGGAAGCAGTCGCGCGAGCGGTCTATCGCACGGCGGGCTCGCTCAGGGCGTTTCGGTGCGTGCGCCTGCCAGTGCGGGCGATGGCAGCGCGACGCCATGCAGCGCATCCACGACCGGAGCGAGCTCCGGCCGGTCGGCCGCGTCAGCGAGCGCACGCTCGAGAGCCTCGTCATGCACAGGCAGCGCACGGTCATAGAGCGCGCGCCCGCTGGGGGTGAGCTCGGTGTAGATGCCGCGGCGGTCGTCGGCGCACAGGATGCGCGTGAGCAGCCCCCTGTCTTCGAGGCGGGTGACCAGGCGCGTGGTGGCGCTGGGGCTGAGCGCGGCGGCACGTGCGAGCTGCTGCATCCGCATGTGCCAGCCGTCCTGCCGGCTGAGCGCGTCCAGGACCGTGAACTCCACCACGGAGAGTTCGACCGCGGCGAGGCCGCGCTCGAGCTCCGACTCGATCAGTCCGTGCAGCGCCGCGAGCGTACGCCACCCTTGCGCGCGCACCTCAACAGCGTCGTCGCCGATGCCCATGTGACACTCCTGAATAGATAGTTGCTTGCGCGGGTTGTTTGCGTGTGCAATGATCTTCCTTGCTTGTGCATTATCCCGCGCTTGCAACTACTTTATCGTCTCACGAGGAGATTGTCATGCCTTTGGGTCTCGTGGCGCTGGCTATCGGCGCTTTCGGCATCGGGTTGACCGAGTTCGTCATCATGGGGCTGCTGCCCGAGGTCGCCGCCGATTTCGGCGTCTCAGAGGCCGCCGCCGGATGGCTGATCTCCGGCTACGCCCTCGCGGTGGTCGTCGGGGCCCTGGTGCTCACAGCGGCGACCACTCAGCTGCCCCGTAAGCCCGTCCTGCTGGGATTGATCGTGCTGTTCATCGTGGGCAACGTGCTCACCGCCATCGCCGAGGACTACAGCCTGGCGATGATCGGGCGCATCCTCGCGGCACTGTGTCACGGCGCGTTCTTCGGCATCGGCTCTGTCGTCGCCGCGAGCCTGGTGGCCCCCGACAAGAAGGCCGGCGCGATCGCGATCATGTTCACCGGCCTCACCGCGGCCAACGTCCTGGGCGTGCCGTTCGGAACGTTCCTCGGTCAGCAGCTGGGGTGGCGGTCGACGTTCTGGGCGATCGCCGCCATCGGCGTCCTGGCGTTCATCGGCATCGCCGCCCTCGTACCGACCCTTCACAGCCCGGAAGAGCGGATCAGCCTCCGCGGCGAACTTCGGGCGTTCCGCTCCGGCCAGGTCTGGCTCTCGCTCCTCGTGACCGTTCTCGCCTACGGCGGCATGTTCGGCGCCTTCACCTACATCGCCTACACGCTCACCGAGGTCTCCGGGTTCCCCACCACCGCCGTGCCGTGGTTGCTCGTGCTGTTCGGCGCCGGTCTCGTGGTGGGCAACTGGCTCGGCGGCAAGCTCGCCGACCGCTCCATCGACGCTACCCTGATCGGCTTCATCGCGGCGCTCGTGGTGATCCTCGCCCTGTTCGCGCTGTCCGCGGGATCCCAGGTCGCCACCGTCATCGCCCTGTTCCTGATGGGCGGATTCGGCTTCGGCACCGTACCCGGCCTGCAGAGCCGCATCATGATCTACGCCGGCCAAGCCCCCACCCTCGCCTCGGGCGCCAACATCGGTGCGTTCAACGTCGGCAACGCCATCGGCGCCTGGGCAGGCGGCGTCGGCATCGCCGCGGGTCTCGGCTACACCTCCCCGATCTGGATCGGCGCGGTCATCACCCTCGCCGCCCTCGTCGTCATGATCATCGCCGCCGCGGCCGCCCGCAACACGAGGACGGATGCCGCAGCCGCCGTAACCGCGACGAACTCGTCGAACGCGCCGAGCGCGCCTCGGAAGGCGACTGCCGACGCCCCCACCCGGTGACCCGGCCCGGCCTCACCAACGAATCACCCAGAAGGAGAATCCTCATGCCCACCACCATCAGCAAGCTCACGACCGACGACGCCGAACGCCTCATCGACGCCGCCCGCGAGGCCGCCGAGCACGCCGGAGCAACCGTCAGCATCACCGTTCTCGACGCCGGGGGCCACCTGCTCGCCTTCCGCAGGGACGACAACGCGGTGCTCATCTCCGGCGAAACCAGCACACGCAAGGCTTACACGGCTCTCCAGCTGAACGCCGCCACCGCCGACGTGGTCGACGCCGTGAAGCCCGACGGGCCATTCCATTCCCTGCAGACCGCGCTCGACCGACCGCTGCTGTTCATCGCCGGCGGGGTGCCGCTTCACCGCGACGGCCACCTCATCGGCGCGATCGGCGTCGGAGGCGGCGCCCCGGCCGACGACCACCGGTTCGCGACCGTCGCCGCAACGCTCATCGAGGCGTGACTGGACGCGGTGGCCGGACGGAGTCGCGTCAGCCTTCATGCTGATCGCAATGCTCGATTCGGCGTTCACGCACCTCCTTGCATGTCGGCGTTCCTCCTGACGCGCGCCCATCGCACGCTCGAGCGCGCAAGTTGTGCGCATGAGCGCCTCGGTGCTGCTCATCGCCGTCGGTGCCATGGTGTAAGCAGGGGCACGGCATCGGCGGGAGATCGAGAACTTCTCGCACGGACAGTCACGTCTCCAGCACCGAAGAGCTAGTCGACGGTGGTTCTCCGGGCGAGAGTGGTGGGGACTATGAAGGAGGTCCCATGCCTGCGCACACGCACGACGCGGCCACTCAGCCGCACGACAACCCGGATCTGATTCCGGTTACCGGGGTGCGCGGTGCCGGGCCGCGGCATCCGCTCGACCCTTTGACCGCCGCCGAGATCGAGGCGGCGCGCGAAGTCCTGGTGCGGGCGGGCCTGCTCGGCGAGACCGTGCGGGTGCCGATGCTGCTGCCCGACGAGCCCGCGAAGGCCGAGCTCGCCACGTGGACACCGGGCGACCCGATCGATCGCCGCGTGGACGTGACGCTGATGGATGCCACCACCGGCGCAGTGACCGAGGCCATCGTGTCGGTGACGCGCGAGGTGGTGGTGTCGACGCGCGAGCTCGACCCGGCGCAGGCGCCCTACGGTCAGCCGCAGTACCTCTTCGAAGAGTACGAGCGGGCGGCCGAGATCGTGAAAGCCTCGCCGGAGTGGCAGGCGGCCATGAAGCGCCGCGGTCTCGGAGACCGCGTCGACCTGGCGTTCTGCTCGCCCCTGGCGCCCGGCTTCGTGGGACGCGAAAGCGAAGTCGGGCGACGCGTCATCCGTTCTCTGACGTTCCTGCGCGACAGCGAGGACGACATCCCGTGGGCTCACCCCGTCGAAGGCCTCATCGTCCACGTCGATCTGGTGTCGAACACCGTGATCGGCATCGAGGACGAGGGGGATGTGCCGGTTCCGTCCGGCAGCGGCAAGTACACGCCGGATGCCGTCGGCCCTGCCCGCACGAGTCTCAAGCCCATCGAGATCACGCAGCCCGAGGGCCCGAGCTTCGCCGTGAGCGGCTCGCTCGTGGAGTGGGAGAACTGGTCGATGCGCGTCGACTTCAACGCGCGCGAGGGCCTCGTGCTGCACGACGTGCGGTTCGATGACCGCCCGGTGCTCACGCGCGCGAGCGTGCCCGAGATGGTCGTGCCCTACGGCGACACCTCGAATACCCGGTTCTGGATCAGCTACTTCGATGCCGGCGAGTACCTGCTCGGCAAGAACGCGAACCACCTGGAACTCGGATGCGACTGCCTGGGCGTCATCCGCTACTTCGACGGATACGTCGCCGACGACCACGGTCATCCGGTGAAGATCCCCAACGTGGTGTGCATGCACGAGGAGGACTACGGCATCCTCTGGAAGCACACGGAGCAGGGGCCGGTCGGCTCGCACGTGCGCCGCTCGCGCCGCCTGGTCGTGTCGTACTTCTCAACGATCGGCAACTACGACTACGGCTTCTACTGGTACTTCTACCTCGACGGCTCGATCCAGCTCGAGGCGAAGGCAACCGGGATCGTGTTCGTCGGCGGCGGGCACCCGGGCTCGGAGAACCGGCACGCGTCCGAGATCGCACCCGGTGTCTTCGCGCCGGTGCACCAGCACCTCTTCTCAGCGCGACTCGACGTCGCCATCGACGGCGAGGACAACCAGCTGGTCGAGATCGACGCGGCGCGCATCCCGATGGGTGACGCGAACCCGTTCGGCAACGCCTTCACGTGGACCGAGACGCCGCTGCGCACCGAGACCGAGGCACAGCGCGTCGCCGACACGTCCGTCGCGCGCGTGTGGGAGGTGCGGAGCTCCTCGAAGAGGAACTACGTCGGCAAGCCCACCGCGTACCACCTGATCCCCCAGCCGACCGCGCTGCTCATGGCCGACCCCGCATCCTCTGTCGCGGCCCGCGCCGCGTTCGCCACGAAGCACCTGTGGGGAACCGCCTACGACCACGAGGAGCGCTGGCCCGCCGGACGTTACCCCAACGCGCACCAGGGCGGCGCCGGACTTCCCGCCTACACGGCCGATGACCGGTCTATCGACGGCGAAGACCTCGTGCTCTGGCACACCTTCGGCCTCACCCACATCCCCCGCCCCGAGGACTGGCCCATCATGCCCGTCGACTACGCCGGGTTCTGGTTCAAGCCCTATGGGTTCCTCGACGTGAACCCCGCAATGAACATCCCGGAGTCCTCGCAGGCGCACGCCGGCGACCACCGGCCCGCGGGCGCGAC
The DNA here is from genome assembly GCF_019511645.1 of Microbacterium ureisolvens. GTDB lineage: Bacteria > Actinomycetota > Actinomycetes > Actinomycetales > Microbacteriaceae > Microbacterium > Microbacterium ureisolvens_A. Next base: position 42,571 of record NZ_JAEUAX010000012.1, read on the forward strand.
GGGCCCCCGCGCCGCCGGGACGATCGCCGACGGGGGCTGCGGCATGGGCGCGGAGTGCAGCTGCGGCCACTGAGGAGAAGCACATCGAGCGATACGGGGACGGATGCTGCGGCATCCGTCCCCGGCTCTTGCAACTTCGGCGGCCGACCCAGCGCGCGCCCGTTCGCGCCTGCGGAGTTGGGCAGCTCGGGCCGCCTCCGGCGCACCACGCGGCACCATCCGCCACTGCGGTGCGCAACAGCCTGACGAACGTGGCGGCTGTGGTCGCCCAGCGCCCACGATGCGGCCATACACCTAGCGTTTCAACCTCGAGCGCGCTCGCCGAGATACCGAAGGGCGACGGATGCCGCAGCATCCGTCGCCCTTTCCTCGAGGTCAGCGGGTCAGACGCCGACGGGTTCGCTCCCGAGGTGGGGCGCGTCGGCCTCGTCGGCGCCGTGGCCGATCTGGCGGTAGACATCGGGCTTGGCCTTGCGGAGCCAGTACGCCCATACCACCGCCGCGATCGACGGCACGAGGAGGATCGCCGGGAGTATGAAGGTCGTCGGGGTGGACTCGGTCTGGCCGAGGAGCACGTCCCAGTTGACGAGGATGAGGATCCAGACGATCACGAGGGCGACGAGCGCGACGATCGGTGCGACCAGCCGCGAGCCGGCGCCGACGTCACGTGTGTCGCGGCGGAAGAATCCGATGACCGCCGCCGAGACGAGCACCATGAGCAGCACGAGGCCGAAGGCGCCGAGGTTCGTGAGCCACGTGAAGAGCGTCAGCACCGGGTACGGGCCGTTCGCCGGGTTCCACCCGGTCTCGGCGATCGCGAAGCCGATGATGACGACGAGGGCGAGCACCGACTGGGCCAGCGAACCCGCCCACGGCGCACCGCTCGAGGTGCGCACGGTGCCGAGCTGACGGGGCAGCACGCCCTCCCGGCCCAGCGAGAACGCGTAGCGCGACACGGCGTTGTGGAAGCTCACAAGCGCCGCGAACAGGCTTGTGATGAAGAGGATCGACATGAGATCGACCCACAGCACGCCCAGGTGCTCGGCGACGAAGTTGAAGAACAGCGGCGGTCCGGCCTCTTCCGGCGCGATGCCGGTCGGGTCGGTGATCTTCGCCGGTCCCACGGCGAGTGCCAGCGCCCACGACGAGATCGCGTAGAAGACGCCGATGACGGCGACCGCGAGGAACGTCGCACGCGGGATCGTGCGCTTGGGGTCCTTCGACTCCTCGCCGTAGATCGCCGCCGACTCGAAGCCCATGAAGGCCGCGATACCGAACGCCAGCACGGCTCCCACGCCGGGAACGAACAGTGCCGACGGTGTCATGGGTGCGACGGTGAAGCCCTCGGCCGGATTGGCGAACGACACCGCGTCGAACACGATGACGGCGAGGAACTCCAGCGCGACGAGCACTCCCAGCACCTTCGCCGAAAGGTCGACGCGGTTCACGCCGAGGATGCCGACGACGACGATCCCCAGCACAACCCACAGCCACCACGGGCTGGCCCATCCGGTCTTCGACTCGATGAACGATGAGATCTGGAAGCCGAACATGCCCCAGATGCCGATCTGCATGGCGTTGTAGGCGATGAGGGCGAGCACCGACGCGCCGACGCCGGTCGGGCGGCCGATGCCCTGCGAGACGTAGGAGTAGAACGCGCCCGCGTTCGTGATGAACCGGCTCATGGCGGCGTAGCCGATTGCGAAGATCGCCAGCGCCGCCGCCAGCACGAGGTAGCCGAACGGGATGCCGTCGACGTGGGTGACCGAGTAGGCGCTGGTGACGCCCCCGGCGACGACCGTCAGCGGTGCCGAAGCGGCGATGATCATGAATGCGACGGCGAGCACCCCGAGGCGGCGGTGCGCCGCCGTCCGGGTGGTCGATGTCGTCGGGCCTGCGGTGGCCATGGGCAGCTCCTTCGGTGCACGTGTCGGGTTCAGCTCATCGTGTCGAGCCCCCCGATCGCCGGGTTGACGCCGCGGGCAGAGTCCTTGCCTGAGGGGGCACACCAGCGGCCCGTGCTAGACTGGCGCATCGTATACGATCGGCCACAGTGAGGTGAGCCCATGTCAGACAGCCGCAACCCGAACGGCAGAGCCGCACGTCGGCCCGACGACGATTTCGCCGCAACTCTTCTCGAAGCTTCGACGACGAAGGCGCCTCTTTCCTTCACGGCGTACCGACACGCCGTCTCCCACGCGGTCGTCGCTCTCGACGTGCACGCCGAGCATGACGAGCGGTTCCGCGGGGCACTGGACGCCTCCGTCGCCGGTGACATCCACGTGTTCGGCATCGCGGCCGACGGACACAGCGTCCACCGCACACCGGGCCAGATCTCCCGTGCGCCGCAGCAGTACTTCAAGTTCTCCCTCATCGAGCGGGGCTCGGGCCTGATCGTGCAGGACGGCCGCGAGATCTCACTCCGCGCCGGCGACATGGCGATCTACGACACCGACCGTCCCTACTCGCTGCTGTTCGACGACACCATGCGCATGTCGGTGGTGATGTTCCCGAAGGTGATGCTCGACATCCCGGCTGAGACGATCGGACGCCTGACGGCGACCCGCCTGGATGGAGCCGGCGGCGTCGGAGCAATGATCGGCCCCTACGTCGCCTCTCTCGCGCGCGGCGCGGCCGACCTCGACGCCCATCTGGCGCGGCGGATGTTCCGCACCGCCGTCGACATGGTCAGCACGCTCCTCGAGGCCAACCTCGGCCCGGCGGCGACATCGACCGACGTGCACGGCGCACTTCTGCGGCGCGTGCTCGACCACATCGACGAGCACCTCTCCGACAGCGAGCTCTCCCCCGGCCAGATCGCGGCCGCGCACTTCATCTCGGTGCGCCACCTGCACGCCCTGTTCAACGAGCAGGGCACGACGGTCTCGACAGTGATCCGCACCCGCCGCCTCGAGCGCTGCTACGACATCCTCGTCGACCCGCAGCAGGCGCACCGCTCGATCACCGACGTCGCCCTCGCCAACGGCTTCGTCGACGCCGCGCACTTCAGCCGCACCTTCCGCGCACACTTCGGCGTTCCGCCGAGCGGCGTTCGCACGACGTGACACGCGGCGCCGCCTGAGCCTGAACGGGTGTTGCGCGGGGCGTCAACCGACCTGCGCTCCGGGGCAAACCCGCGCCGCGGCCTCCTCCGACAATCGAGTCAGACCCGATCGAGGAGGATCCCATGACCGTCACGACGTCAATTCTGGACGCCATCACCGTTGCCGAGACGGAGGGCCGGGCGATTCCGGATGCTGCGACCCGGGAGACGATCGGACACGTCCCGGTTCACACCGTGCAAGACCTCGAGGACGCGATCGCCGCCGCGCGGGCCGCGCAGACGGCGTGGAACGCGCTGGGCCACGCCGAGCGGTCCCGCATCTTGAACGCGATCGCCGACGACCTGGAGGCGAACCTGGAGGAGCTCGCGCAGATCCTTTCCCGGGAGCAGGGCAAGCCGCTGGACGGCCCGAACGCCCGCTTCGAGGTGGGTGCGTGCGCAGCGTGGACCCGCAACGCCGCCGACACCGTGCTGGAGCCGGAGGTCGTCTTCGAGGACGGCCCGGCCCGCGCCGAGGTGCACTACGACGCACTCGGGGTCGTCGGGGCGATCGGCCCGTGGAACTGGCCCATGATGATCACCGTCTGGCAGATCGCCCCCTCGCTGCGGATGGGCAACACCGTCATCGCCAAGCCCAGCAGCTACACACCGCTGTCGGTGCTCGCGCTCGCGGAGGTGTTCAACCGGCACCTGCCTGAAGGCGTGCTCACCGTCGTCTCCGGCAACCGCGAGGTCGGTGCGGTGATGGCGTCGCACCCCGGCTTCGACAAGATCATGTTCACCGGTTCCACCGAGGCCGGCCGCCGCATCGTGGAGTCCTCGGCGAAGAACCTCGCCCGGCTCACCCTCGAGCTGGGCGGCAACGACCCCGGCATCGTGCTGCCCGGCACCGACGTGTCCCAGATCGCCGAGAACCTGTTCTGGGGATGCTTCATCAACACCGGGCAGACCTGCGCCGCCCTCAAGCGGCTCTACGTGCACGAGTCCGTCTACGACGAGGTCGTCGACAGCCTCGCCGGGATGGCGCGGGCGATGCCGATGGGACGTGGCCTCGACGAGGGCAACGTGCTGGGCCCGCTGCAGAACCAGGGCCAGTTCGACATCGTCAAGGACCTCGTCGACGACGCCCGCGCCCGCGGCGCCCGCATCGTCGCCGGCGGCGAGCCGGCCGCCGACCTCGGCCCGCTGTTCTACCGCACCACCGTGGTGGCCGACATCGACGACGGTGCCCGCCTGGTCGACGAGGAGCAGTTCGGCCCCGTCATCCCGGTCATCAAGTACAGCGACGTCGACGACGCGGTCCGCCGCGCCAACGCGTCCGAGCAGGGCCTCGGCGCGTCGGTCTGGTCGGACGACGTCGACGCGGCCGTCGAAGTCGCCAAGCGCATCCAGGCCGGCACCGTCTGGATCAACGGGCACGGCGGCCTCAACCCGGTCGTCCCGTTCGGCGGCACCAAGCAGTCCGGCTACGGGCAGGAGTTCGGCGTCGCCGGCCTCAAAGCCGTCGCCGCCCCCAAGGTCATCAGCCGCTGAAAATCGTCCGGCCCGAATGACTCCCGGGTCGGCCAGAGGGGCCGCGGTGGGGATGACCGCGGCCCCTCACTCATGCGCCACCGGGTGCAGAATTTCTACTATTTGACCAGCGGTTTGTTCTAGAAGTCCCAGTCCTCGTCCTCCGTCGCCTCGGCCTTGCCGATGACGTACGACGAGCCCGACCCCGAGAAGAAGTCGTGGTTCTCGTCGGCGTTCGGAGACAGCGCCGACAGGATGGCCGGGTTCACGTTGGTGACGGTCGAGGGGAACATCGCCTCGTAGCCCAGGTTCATGAGGGCCTTATTGGCGTTGTAGTGCAGGAACTTCTTGACGTCCTCGGTGAGGCCGACGCCGTCGTAGAGGTCCTGCGTGTACTGCACCTCGTTGTCGTAGAGCTCGTAGAGCAGCGAGAACGTGTAGTCCTTGATCTCGTCGCGCTTGGCCTGATCGACCGTCTCGAGCCCGCGCTGGAACTTGTAGCCGATGTAGTAGCCGTGCACGGCCTCGTCGCGGATGATCAGGCGGATGAGGTCGGCCGTGTTGGTGAGCTTCGCACGGCTCGACCAGTGCATCGGCAGGTAGAAGCCCGAGTAGAAGAGGAACGACTCGAGCAGGGTCGAGGCGACCTTGCGCTTGAGGGGCTCGTCGCCGCGGTAGTACTCCATGACGATCTGAGCCTTCTTCTGAAGGTTCTCGTTCTCGACCGACCAGCGGAACGCCTCGTCGATCTCCTTCGTGGAGCACAGCGTCGAGAAGATCGATGAGTACGACTTGGCGTGCACCGACTCCATGAACGCGATGTTCGTGTAGACGGCCTCCTCGTGAGGGGTGATCGCGTCCGGGATGAGCGACACCGCGCCCACCGTGCCCTGGATCGTGTCGAGGAGCGTGAGCCCCGTGAACACGCGCATCGTCAGGGTCTGCTCCTCGGGGGTGAGCGTGTTCCACGACTGGATGTCGTTCGACAGCGGCACCTTCTCTGGCAGCCAGAAGTTGTTCACGAGGCGGTTCCACACCTCGAGGTCCTTGTCGTCCTGGATGCGGTTCCAGTTGATGGCCTGGACGTGGTCCAGGAGCTGGAGCTTCTCGCTCATCTTTCCTTCTTCTCCGAAAACGTTTCGTCTCGCAGGCTCGCTCAGCGGCCGACCGTCAGAGCGTGCACGAGACGCACTCGGTCATGTCGGTGCCCTCGAGGGCCATCTGGCGGAGGCGGATGTAGTAGATCGTCTTGATGCCCTTGCGCCAGGCGTAGATCTGGGCCTTGTTGATGTCGCGCGTGGTCGCAGTGTCCTTGAAGAACAGCGTGAGCGACAGGCCCTGGTCGACGTGCTGGGTGGCGGCGGCATACGTGTCGATGACCTTCTCGTAGCCGATCTCGTACGCGTCCTGGTAGTACTCCAGGTTGTCGTTCGTCATGAACGCCGCCGGGTAGTAGACGCGGCCGAGCTTGCCTTCCTTGCGGATCTCGATCTTCGCCGCGATCGGGTGGATCGACGACGTCGAGTTGTTGATGTACGAGATGGAGCCGGTCGGCGGCACCGCCTGCAGGTTCTGGTTGTAGATGCCGTGCTGCTGGATCGAGGCCTTCAGCGCGCGCCAGTCGTCCTGCGTGGGGATGTGGTGGCCCTCGAACATCTCGGCGACCTTGGCCGTCGCCGGCACCCACTCCTGGTCGATGTACTTGTCGAAGAACTCGCCCGACGCGTACGTCGAGTCGGCGAACCCGTCGAAGGTCTCACCGCGCTCGATGGCGATCTTGTTCGACGCCGTCAGCGCGTGGAACAGCACCGAGTAGAAGTAGATGTTCGTGAAGTCGACACCCTCCTCCGACCCGTAGTAGACGTGCTCGCGGGCGAGGTAGCCGTGCAGGTTCATCTGGCCCAGGCCGATCGCGTGCGAGCGGTCGTTGCCGTCCTCGATCGAGCGGACCGAGCGGATGTGGCTCTGGTCGCTCACCGCGGTGAGGGCACGGATGCTGGTCTCCACCGTCTTCGCGAGGTCGCCGCCGTCCATCGCCAGGGCGATGTTGAGCGAGCCGAGATTGCACGAGATGTCCTTGCCGATCTGGTCGTACGACAGGTCTTCGTTGAACGTGGTGGGGGTGTTGACCTGAAGGATCTCGGAGCACAGGTTGGACATGTTGATCCGGCCCTTGATCGGGTTGGCCTTGTTCACCGTGTCCTCGAACATGATGTACGGGTAGCCCGACTCGAACTGGATCTCGGCGAGGGTCTGGAAGAACTCGCGCGCGTTGATCTTCGTCTTCTTGATGCGCGGGTCGTCGACCATCTCGCGGTACTTCTCGGTTACCGAGATGTCGCCGAACGGCACGCCGTAGACGCGCTCGACGTCGTACGGAGAGAACAGGTACATGTCCTCGCCGTTCTTGGCGAGCTCGAACGTGATGTCGGGGACGACGACGCCCAGCGACAGGGTCTTGATGCGGATCTTCTCGTCGGCGTTCTCGCGCTTGGTGTCGAGGAAGCGCATGATGTCGGGGTGGTGCGCGTTGAGGTACACCGCACCGGCGCCCTGACGCGCGCCGAGCTGGTTGGCGTACGAGAAGGAGTCCTCGAGGAGCTTCATCACGGGGATGATGCCCGAGGACTGGTTCTCGATCTGCTTGATCGGCGCACCCGACTCGCGGATGTTCGACAGCAGCAGGGCCACGCCGCCGCCGCGCTTGGACAGCTGCAGGGCGGAGTTGATGCCGCGGGCGATCGACTCCATGTTGTCTTCGATGCGCAGCAGGAAGCAGGAGACGAGCTCGCCGCGCTGCGCCTTGCCGGCGTTGAGGAACGTCGGGGTCGCCGGCTGGAACCGACCCGAGATGATCTCTTCCACGAGCGCGGCGGCGAGCTTCTCGTCGCCGTCGGCCAGCGCGAGCGCGGTCATGACGACGCGGTCCTCGAAGCGCTCGAGGTAGCGCTTGCCGTCGAAGGTCTTGAGCGTGTAGCTCGTGTAGTACTTGAACGCCCCGAGGAACGTCTCGAAGCGGAACTTCTTCGAGTAGGCGAGGTCGTTGAGCTTCTGGATGTACTCGAACGAGTACTTCTCGAGCACGGCGCCCTCGTAGTACTCCTTCTCGACGAGGTAGTCGAGCCGCTCCTTGAGCGAGTGGAAGAACACCGTGTTCTGGTTCACGTGCTGCAGGAAGTACTCCCGCGCCGCGCGCTTGTCGGCGTCGAACTGGATCTTGCCCTCGGCGTCGTACAGGTTGAGCATCGCGTTCAGGGCGTGGTAGTCCATGCCCTCGAAGCGTGCCTGTGTCTTGAAGTCGGTCTGCGTCAGAGTTCCCACCATCGTTCCAATCCCGCGTTCACGCGTTCCACATCTTCAGGCGTGCCGAATACCTCTAGCCGGTACAAGTGCGGCACGTGGCACTTACGGCTGATGATGTCGCCGGCGATGCAGAAGTGCTCGCCGAAGTTGGTGTTCCCCGCGGAGATGACCCCGCGGATGAGGCTGCGGTTGCGCTCGTCGTTGAGGAACCGGATGACCTGCTTCGGAACGGCGCCCTTCTCGACTCCCCTGCCCTGGCCTCCGCCATAGGTGGGTGTCACGAGGACGTACGGCTCGTCGACCACGAGCGCCGGATCCGTCGAATGAAGCGGGATCCGGACCGCTCGCGCGCCGAGCTTCTCGATGAAACGCGCCGTGTTGCCCGACACGCTCGAGAAGTAGACCAGCAATGGCGCGCTCGTCGCGACGCCTGGCGCCGCGAGAGCAGACATTTCAGGCCAGACGTGAAGCGAGCTCGTCGATCTTGTCGGGACGGAAGCCCGACCAGTGGTCCTCATCGGTGATGACGACCGGCGCCTGGAGGTAGCCCAGCGCCTTGACCTGCTCGAGGGCCGCAGGGTCCTCGGAGAGGTCGTGGATTTCGTACTCGATCCCCTTGGAGTCGAGTGCTCGATACGTCGCCGTGCACTGCACGCACGCGGGCTTCGTGTAAACCGTGATCGCCATGTCGATTCCGTCTCCTCAGTGCTTCCCCCGGTGGCATCCGGTGCTCTTCCCGGCAGTCCCCCCACCGGGAGTCCAATACTACATATGGGTACCGACATTCGATAGCACCACAAGAGCTAGTAGTTACATCGGTGTGATTTTCCACCGTTCTCCCCATGTACAACACAGGTTGTCCACGGATCCATCCACAGCCGCCAGCGTCTGGAAAACGGCGGGATCACGGGGCTTTCGAACGCCACGGCCGCGTCCATCCACAGGCGAGAGGCTAGTCACGGCCCCCGACATCGGATTCCGCCCTCGAGAGCCCGCCCGGCGTGTCGCGGGCGTGTCGCGCGTGGTCCGGGGTGGCGAGGCGGCGCCCGGCGGTGCCGGCACACCGCTGGGCGTACCGTAACGTTGTCTGGTGGCCGGCTACCGGGAACTTCTGCGCACCCCCGGGGTCGCCCGTATCATCGCGGCGCAGCTGACCGCGCGCTTCCCCAACGGCATGATCAGCCTCGTGATCCTCCTCCACATCGAGGGGATCACCGGCTCGTACGGCGCCGCGGGCGTCGTGCTCGCGGCGGTGTCGATCGGTCAGGCGCTCGCCGGCCCGGTCACCAGCCGCTGGATGGGCCGCTGGGGCATGCGGAGGGTCCTCACTCTCACCACCATCGTCGCCGCCGCGTCCCTGACCGCGATCGCATTCCTCGTCGCGCCTGTTGCGGTGTACATCGTCCTCGGCTTCATCGCGGGCGCCGCGACACCGCCCATCGTCGCGGCGGTGCGCACCATCTACGCCAAGATGGTCAACTCCACTCAACTGACGGCGCTGTACTCGCTGGACGCCTCGCTGCAGGAGTTCATCTGGATCCTCGCGCCCGTGCTCATCACCTTCGTCGCGACCCAGGCCGGCACCGTGGCGGGCCTGATGCTGGTCGTGGTGATCCTCGTGGCCGGCGGCGCCTGGTTCATCCTCTCCCCCGAGGTCGGGCGCGTGCGCATCCCGCGCAGCAAGCGCTCCTTCGGAAAGGTGCTCACCCGCCCGCCGATCCTCCTGGCGACGGTCATCGGCTTCCTTCTCATCGGCTCCTTCGCCGCCGTCGAAGCGAGCGTGGTCGCGACGTTCGACCACGGCGGACTCGAGGCGGGGATCGTGCTCGCCGTCTTCTCGATCGGCAGCCTCGCCGGAGGCCTCACCTTCGGGCACCTGCCGATGAGCCGATGGGCCATGGCGCGGCGCCTCACCGTCGTCGCGTTCGGGCTCGCGCTGACCGCACTGTGGGTCAATGTCTGGTGGATAGGCGCAACCCTGTTCCTCGCCGGAATCGGCATCGCTCCCGCCCTCGCGGTGCTCTCCGCGGTCACGACCGCCAGCGTGAAGTTCAGCGACACCGCCGAGGCGTTCGGGTGGGTCGGGACCGGCCAGCTCATCGGCGCTGCGGCCGGCTCGGCCGTCGCCGGCATCCTCATCGACGGCCCGGGCGGCGTGACGGCGGCCTACACGGCCGCTGCGGCGTTCTGCGCGCTGGGCCTCGTCGTGGCCATCGTGTTCGCGCGGGGTCTGCCCGACCTGCGCGTGCGCGGCGCGAGCCCGATCCCCGACACCGAGCCGGTGACGACGATCGGTTGAGCCCCCGTCACCCGAGGCGGCGCAGCAGCTCGAGCAAGGCGAGGGCGTAAGCATCGGCAGGCTCGGGGTGTTCGAAGACCCGCCTCTCGCCGCCCACCACGATCTCGACCTCGTGGTTGTCGGGCAGCCGCCGAAGCGCCCGGAAGGCGCCGCGGAGGAGTTCGCGCAGTTGATGCTCGTAGGGCAGCCACAGCGCGTCCTCGAGAGCCACGGAATCCAGCGCCCACTCGGTCGTGCCGTTGAAGGCGAGGATGCGGCCCGTCGGGTACTCGCGCGGCTCGATGGTCATCTCGCTGACCGTGAAGACGTCGGCCTCGAACTCCGGCTCGTCGAGCTGGAAGCGGTCGCCCGAGCGCGGGTGCCACACCAACCCGGCTTCGCGCAGCGCCATCGCCAGTTCCGTCGAGATCATGCCAACCTCCGCTCCCATCCTGCCGCCTGCACGGACGCACCGGGCCGCTCTCGTAGGCTGAAACGCATGCCCACGCCCGTCACCCTCCCCCGCCTGTCGTGGGGCGCCGCCGCGGCGGACCGCCGCGCCCTCCTCATCCACGGTCTCGGCTCGAACGGGGCGCTGATGTGGCGCTACGGCGTCGCGCTCGCAGACGCCGGCTGGCGGGCGGATGCCGTCGACCTGCGCGGGCACGGCACGGCACCGCGCGCGCTCGACTACACGCTGACCGCCTACGCCGCCGACGTCTCGGCGACCCGCCCGGGCGACGCCGGCACGTGGGACCTCGTGATCGGGCACTCGCTCGGGGGCGCAGCATCCGTCCTCGCCGCCGCAGCCGACCCGGAGTGGACGCGCCGGCTCATCCTGATCGACCCCGCGATCTCCCTCACCGACCACGACCGCGAGGTCGTGCGCGACAGCCAGACCCGCTCCTTCGACGATCCGTCGCAGGCGGCCGTACTGGCCGAGCACCCTCACTGGCACCCGCAGGACATCGAGTTGAAGGCGCTGTCGGCACAGCAGGCCAGCCGTTGGGCGGTCGAGCAGACCAGCGCGCAGAATCCGGACTGGGACGTGACGGATGCTGCGCTCCAGATCGCCGTGCCGACCCACGTGATCGCGTCCGATCCCCAGGTGTACTCGATCTTCCGTGGCAAGCCCGCCGAGGCCACTGTCGCACCTCACCCGCACTTCTCGGTCTCCGTGGTCGCCGACGCCGGACACTCCCCGCACCGCGACAAGCCGGAGGCGACGATCGACGCGCTGTTCGCCGCCCTCGCCTGAACCCGCGACCGCGGCGGCGTCTACTGGACCGTGATCTCGACGCCCTGACCGACGTCGATGACCACGCCGACGAACGTCGGCAGCGTCGCGGCGAGCGACTCGCGCAGATCGTCCACCGCGGGAGTGTCGCCGTCGTCGGTCGTGATCGCGACCGTCGCGGTCGCACCCGACCACTGCACCCCGTAGACCCGCGCGCCGTCGTCGGCGGCGAGCCACTCGGTCGCAGCGTCCTGGATCGCGACCGACCACCGCGCCAGCGCCACCGACACGACGGAGTTCACCGCGAGCGGGATGGCGATGACGACCGCGAGGACCGTGACGATGATGTACGCGCGGCGCCGGTTGGCGACGGGCGACGACCCGGGGTCGCGCGCATACCCCGCCAGGGTGAAGACGACGCTGCCGGCGATCACGAGGGCGACCACGTTGGAGAGGAACAGCCACAGGGCGCCGAGGGCGTCGGCCCACAGCCCCTGCCCGGCGCACACGCCGACCACGCCCAGCGGCGGCACGAGCGAGATCGCGATCGCGACGCCCGGGAGGATGGCGCTCAGGTCCCTGCGGCACATCGCGAAGCCGCCCGCGAAGCCGGTGGCCAGCGCCGCGATGAGGTCCATGAAGCTCGGGGAGGTGCGGCCGAGCACCTGCGAGTTGGTCTCGAGGCTCTCGGGGGTCGCGACGAACAGCGAGAACGCCAGGCCGAGCACGATCACGATGACGAGCCCGAGCAGCACCCACACGATCGAGCGCAGCACCAGGCTGAGGTGCCCGGTGACGATGCCGAGCCCGATCGCGAGGATGGGAGTGCCGAGGGGCGCGATGATCATCGCGCCGATGACGGTCGCGGTGGAGTCGGTGAGCACCCCGGCGATCGCGATGACGCCCGCCAGGGTCAGCATGATCAGGAATCCGCTGCGTTTGCCGGCGCGGTCGCCGGAGCCGATGTCGAGCGCCTCGGTCACCTCCGCCGCGGTCTGCCGCTGCGTCGGCGGGATGAGCGCCTGGAGCATCTCCGAGAGCGTCGCCATGCGCACATCATCGCGTAAGAATGGCGTGGTGGCGTCCTTCGAACCGAGTGAGATCCTGACCGACGAACTGCTGGAGCGCTTCCGCGCCCGTGCGGGCGTGCACGATCGCGAGAACACCTTCCCCGACGACGACCTCGCGGATCTGAAGGACGCCGGCTACCTGGCGATCCTCGTGCCGCAGGAGCTCGGCGGATCAGGTCTGGGCCTGGCCGAGGCATCCGTCCTCCAGCAGCGACTGGCGGGAGCCGCCCCGGCGACGGCGCTCGCGATCAACATGCACCTGGTGTGGACGGGCGTCGCGAAAGTTCTCGCCGACCGCGGCATCGACGCGCTGCGATTCGTGCAGGAGGGCGCCGCGTCGGGCGAGGTGTTCGCCTTCGGGATCAGCGAGGCGGGCAACGATCTGGTGCTCTTCGGAAGCGGAACGGATGCTGCGCCCCTGCCCGACGGCGGATACTCGTTCACCGGCACCAAGATCTTCACGTCGCTCGCGCCGGTGTGGACGCAGCTGGGCCTGCACGGCCTGGACACCTCGTCGGAGGATGCGCCGCGCATGGTCTACGCCTTCGTGCCGCGCTCGGAGGTGCAGGCCGGACGCGTCGTCGTGCGCGACGACTGGGACACGCTCGGCATGCGGGGCACGCAGTCCCGCACGACGGTGCTGCGCGACGCCGTCGCGCCGGCGGACCGGATCGTGCGACGGCTCGCGCCCGGACCCAACCCGGACCCGCTGGTGTTCGGCATCTTCAGCGTGTTCGAGATCCTCCTGGCGTCGGTGTACACCGGCATCGCGCGGCGCGCACTCGAGGTCGCGGTCGGCGCCGCCCGCCGGCGCACGTCGAAGCGCACGGGCAAGGCCTACAGCCAGGACCCCGACATCCGCTGGCGCATCGCCGACATGGCCCTCGCCTACGACGCCCTTCCGCCGCAGATCGACGCTCTCGCCCGCGACGTCGACGCCCTCGCCGATCACGGGCCGCAGTGGTTCTCGCTGCTCGCGGGCCTCAAGCACCGCGCGGTGACGGCCGCGAAGCGGATCGTCGACGAGGCCGTGCTCGTCGCCGGCGGTTCCTCCTACTTCTCCGCGAACGAGCTGAGCCGCCTCTACCGCGATGTGCTGGCGGGGCTGTTCCATCCCTCGGATCCGGAGTCAGCCCATTCCACGGTCGCGACCGCGTGGCTCGGGCCGCTCGAGGACTGACCCGATGTCGCCGACACCGACCCACCTCCTGAGCCCGGCGGACCAGGAACGCCGCCAGGCGCTGCGCACGATGAAGGGCGTCGCCCTCGGCGCGCTCGTGTTCATGGCGGTGCTGTTCGCGTTCTCGTTCGCGTTCCAGCAGGAGGTTCCCGCGCTCGCCTACGTGCGCGCCGCGGCGGAGGGCGGCATGGTCGGTGCGCTCGCCGACTGGTTCGCCGTCACCGCACTGTTCCGGCATCCGCTCGGGATCCCCATCCCGCACACGGCGATCATCCCCAGCCGCAAGGACGAGATCGGCCGCACCCTCGGCGAGTTCGTCGAGACCGAGTTCCTCCGCGCGGACGTCGTGCGCACCAAGCTCGACCAGACGGCGATCGCCGCGCGCCTCGGCGAATGGCTGAGCGTACCGGCGCATGCCGAGCGGGTCGCGGCCGAGGCATCCGTGATGGCAGGAAGCGTGCTGCGCGCCCTCAGCGACGACGACGTCCGCGACGTGATCGAGGAGCTCGCGCGTGAGCACCTCATCGCGCCGGAGTGGGGTCCGCCGCTGGGCGAGTGGCTGGAGCGCATCATCGACGCCGGCGGCCATCACGGCGCGGTCGACCTCGCCGCCGACACCATCGCGACCTGGCTCGCCGCCAACAAGGCCGCGTTCACCGGCGTGGTGTCGCGCCGGCTGCCCGCGTGGGTGCCCTCGGTCGCCCACCGCTTCGTCGACGACACCGTCTACAACGAGGCCGTCAAGTTCGTCGCGGCGGTGCGGGCCGACCCGCAGCATCCGGCGCGCGTCGCGATCGACGGCTACCTCGGCCGCCTCGCCGGCAACCTGCAGCACGACCCCGCGACGATCGGGCGCTTCGAGGACGCCAAGCTCGCCGTGTTCGACAGCCCCCGCGTGCGCGAACTCGCCGGCGAGGCGTGGACGACCGCGAAGACAGGGCTGCTGCGCTCCCTCGCCGACCCCGAGAGCGGGCTGCGGCGCCGCGGTGCCGAGGCACTTGTCGAGATCGGCGAGCGTCTGACGACGGATGCCGCGCTCCAGCGTCGCGTCGACGCCTGGGTCACCGACGCCGCCGTGTTCCTCGTCGACCGCTACCGCCACGACATCGCCTCGATCATCACCGACACGGTCGAGCGGTGGGACCCCGCCGAGACGACGGAGAAGATCGAGCTCATGGTCGGTCGCGACCTGCAGTACATCCGCCTGAACGGCACGATCGTCGGCGCGCTCGCGGGCCTCGCGATCTTCTCGATCGCGCACGCGCTCCTCGGGTGACGCGCCGCGGCGGGCAGTGTTAAGAGTGCGTGAAGTCCCGGCCGATCGACGGCGGCGAGGGCTAGCCTGATGCCGTGTCCGCGGATGAGCCCACCCAGTACCTCTTCAGCTACGGCACGCTGCAGAACCCCGACGTGCAGCTCGACACATTCGGGCGCCTGGTCGAGAGCGAGCCCGACGCGCTGCCCGGCTACACCGTGGACTACGCCGAGATCGAGGACACCCGCGTCGTCGACCTGTCGGGTCTGACCGTGCACCCGATCGTGCGCGAGACCGGCAGCCCGCTCGACAAGGTCGTGGGCAGGGCCCTGCTCGTGACCGAGGACGAGCTCGACGCGGCCGACGAATACGAAGTGGCGCTCTACCGACGCTGCGCGGTGGTGCTGGCCAGCGGTCGCTCCGCGTGGGTCTACGTCGCGGCGTGAGGGCCCGGTGGCGAGCGCTCCGGTAACCTCGGGCCCGTGACGCTTCCCCACGATCAGCTGTGGCCACGCGCAGGTGCGTGGCCTCCCCCCGAAGACGGGCGATGGGATGCCGCGATCGTCGGCGTTCCCGCATTCCGCACCTCCCTGTCCCCCACCGGTGCCCACGCGACGCCCGCGGCGATCCGCGACGCCCTGCGCCGCTACAGCCCGACGCTCCTCGGCCCTCCGGCGGTCGATCTCGACGAGGTGCTACGCATCGCCGATGCGGGCGACGTCGACGAGCCCGACGGGCCGGTGGGCGAGGCATCCGTCCGCTCCACTGTCGCGCAGCTGCGCGAGCGTGCCGATCTCGTCATCGCGCTCGGCGGCGACAACTCGCTCACCTACGCGGTGGCGCAGGGCGCCGGTGCGGCCGGGCTCATCACCATCGACGCGCACTTCGACCTGCGCGACGGCGTCTCGAACGGCTCTCCGGTGCGCCGTCTGGTCGAGGACGGCCTCGACGGGCGGCGGATCGTGCAGCTGGGAATCGCCGACTTCGCCAACTCGGTCGCGTACGCCCGGCGAGCGTCCGAGTACGGCATCACCGTCGTGACCATGGACGACCTGCGCCGCCGCGGCGCGGACGACGTCGCGGCCGAGGCGCTCGAGATTGCGGGTGCCGGTGGGGGCCTCGTGCATCTCGACGTCGATGTCGACGTGTGCGACCGTTCCGTGGCACCCGGGTGCCCGGCATCCGTGCCCGGCGGACTGGCCGCATGGGAGCTGCGCGCCCTCGTGCGGGCCCTCGCCGCCGACACTCGCCTGCACAGCGCCGACATCGCCGAGGTGGATGCCACCGCGGATGCCCCCGACGGGCGCACCGTGCGCCTCGGGGCGCTGTGCGTGCTCGAACTCCTCGCCGCGAAGGCCTCTGGAAAGGTGACCTCATGATCCGTCTCGCATTGGTGCGGCACGCCAAGTCCGACTGGGGCGACCCCAGCCTCGACGACCACGACCGTCCGCTGAACGACCGCGGCATGCGCGACGCGCCCCGCATGGCGGCGCGGCTCGCGGCCACGGGGTTCCGCCCCGACGTGATCCTCTCGAGCACCGCTGTGCGGGCGCGGACGACCGCCGAGGCATTCGCCGCCGAGCTCGGCGTCGCGGTCTCACTCGACCCGGAACTGTACGGCGCGCCGGCGAAGACCCTGCTCGCCGCGGCGGCCGCCACCCGCGCCGCGAGCGTCATGGTCGTCGCCCACGATCCCGGCATGAGCTCGCTGGCGGCGAGCCTGTCGGACGGCGACATCGCCCACATGCCGACCTGCGCCGTCGCAACGTTCATCTGGGCGCAGGACGACTGGGATGTCGCCAGCGGCGTCGACCCCGACAACTGGACGTTCGACACTCCACGCTGACCGACGGTGGGCGTCTCAGACCGGGACGCCGCCTGCCCACACGGTGTGCACGAGCGGCACGCCGGGCCGATACGCGAGATGCACGCGGGTCGGCGCGTCGAGCATCACGAGGTCGGCGCGCATGCCGGGGGCGAGCGCGCCCACGTCGTCGCGACGCAGCGCCTTCGCGCCGCCGGCCGTCGCCGCCCACACCGCCTCGGCGGGCGTCATTCCCATCTCGCGCACCGCGAGGGCGATCATGAGCGGCATCGAGCTCGTGAAGCTCGATCCCGGGTTGCAGTCGCTCGCGAGCGCGACCGTGGCGCCGGCGTCGATCAGCCGCCGCGCATCCGGGTAGGGCTGGCGGGTGGAGAACTCGACGCCTGGCAGTAGCGTGGCGACCGTCGCGGAACCCGCGAGGGCGTGCACGTCATCGTCGGAGAGGTAGGTGCAGTGGTCGACGGATGCTGCGCCCAGCTCCACCGCGAGACGCACACCCTCGCCGGGCCCGAGCTGGTTTGCGTGCACGCGCGGCTCGAGGCCGTGCGCGATCCCGGCGGCGAGGATGCGCCGCGACTCGTCCGGTGTGAAGGCACCGCGTTCGCAGAACACGTCGATCCACCGGCTGTGCGGGGCGCAGGCGTGGAGCATCGCGTCGCACACCAGGTCGACGTAATCCTCGCGGCGCTCGCTGTACTCGGCAGGCACGACGTGAGCGCCGAGGAACGTGACCTCGGGAGTCACCTCGCCCGCGAGGCGTGCCAGCCGCTCCTCGTCCGCCACGGTGAGCCCGTACCCCGTCTTGATCTCGAACGTCGTCGTCCCCTGAGCGCGGAGCTCGGCGACGAAAGCCGCGAGCCGGGCACGCAGCTCCTCATCACCCGCGGCCCGTGTCGCGGCGACGGTGCGCCGTATGCCCCCTGCGGCATACGGCGCGCCAGTCATGCGCGCCTCGAACTCGTCGGCGCGATCGCCCCCGAAGACGAGATGGGTGTGGCTGTCGACGAACCCCGGTAGCACAGCGCGCCCGCCCGCGTCGACGACCTCGATGCCCTCCCCCTCCGGTGAGACGACGGGCGCCGCAGACGCGGGCCCGACCCAGGCGATCCGGTCGCCGACGATCAGCACGGCTGCGTCGCGCAGCGTGCCGAGCGCATCGCCGTCGGCGGCGACGTTGGTCGTCAGCTCGCCGATGTGGGTGATGAGCGTCGTCGTCACAGCATCCATCCGTCACTCATCGAGCATCGGCACGTCGAGGCCGCGTTCGCGGGCGACCTGCTTCGCCCGGTCGTATCCGGCATCGACGTGGCGCATGACGCCGGTACCGGGGTCGTTGGTCAGCACGCGCTCGAGCTTCTCGGCCGCCAGCGGCGTGCCGTCGGCGACGGTCACCTGACCGGCATGGATGCTGCGGCCGATCCCCACGCCACCGCCGTGGTGGATCGACACCCACGCCGCACCCGAGGCGGTGTTGAGGAGGGCGTTGAGCAGCGGCCAGTCGGCGATCGCGTCCGAGCCGTCGGCCATCGCCTCCGTCTCGCGGTACGGCGAGGCGACCGAGCCGGCGTCGAGGTGGTCGCGGCCGATCACGATCGGACCCGACAGCTCGCCCGAGGCGACCATCTCGTTGAACTTCAGTCCGGCGAGGTGGCGCTCCTTGTACCCGAGCCAGCAGATCCGCGCCGGCAGGCCCTCGAAGTGCACGGCGTCGCCGGCCTTGTCGAGCCAGCGCACCAGGCCGGCGTTGTCGGGGAACAGCGCCTTGACGGCCTCGTCGGTCTTGCGGATGTCGTCGGGGTCGCCCGAGAGCGCGACCCAGCGGAACGGTCCACGCCCCTCGGCGAACTGCGGACGGATGTATGCGGGCACGAAGCCGGGAAACCCGAACGCCCTGTCGAAGCCGCCCAGCTGCGCCTCGGCGCGGATGGAGTTGCCGTAGTCGAAGACCTCGGCGCCGGCATCCTGGAACCCCACCATCGCCGCGACGTGCTTCGCCATCGACCCCCGCGCGCGGGCGGTGAACCCCTCAGGGTCGCGCGTCGCCTCGGCCTTCCAGTCCTCGAACGCGATGCCCACCGGCAGGTACGCGAGCGGGTCGTGGGCGCTCGTCTGGTCGGTGACGATGTCGACCGTGACCTCTCCCGCGCGGTGGCGCAGCAGCACATCGCCGAACACCTCGGCGGCGTTGCCGACGACGCCGACCGACAGGGCCTCACCGGCCTCCTTCGCCGCGACGACGCGCGCGAGGGCCGCGTCGAGGTCCGTCGTGTACTCGTCGAGGTAGCCGTGGTCGACGCGGCGGGCCAGGCGCGACTCGTCCACGTCGACGATGAGCACCGCTCCCCCGTTGAGGGTCACGGCGAGCGGCTGCGCGCCGCCCATGCCACCGGCGCCGCCGGTGAGCGTGAGGGTTCCGGCGAGGCTCGCGGTCGCAGCATCCGTCCCGTTCTTCTCGGCGAGGGAACGCGCGACCGCGGCGAACGTCTCGTAGGTGCCCTGCAGGATCCCCTGCGTGCCGATGTAGATCCAGGAGCCGGCGGTCATCTGGCCGTACATGGTGAGGCCGAGCTCTTCGAGACGACGGAACTCCGGCCACGTCGCCCAGTCCCCCACGAGGTTCGAGTTGGCGATCAGCACACGGGGCGCCCACTCGTGCGTGCGGAACACGCCGACCGGCTTGCCGGACTGCACCAGCAGGGTCTCGTCGGGCTCGAGCTCGTCGAGGGTGCGAACGATGGCGTCGAACGCCTCCCAGCTGCGTGCCGCACGGCCGGTTCCGCCGTAGACGACGAGGTCTTCGGGGTGCTCCGCGACCTCGGGATCGAGATTGTTCATGAGCATGCGCTTGGCCGCCTCGGCGCCCCAGCTCTTGGCGGTGCGCTCGGGGCCGCGCGGGGCGCGCACGGCGTTGTCTCCGAGCCCGCGGGCGGCGGTCTCGGTCTTCGGGTCGGTCGAGATGGTCATGTCAACGCTCCTTCGCGTGGTCGGGGGTCGGTCGGATCAGGAGATCCGGCGAGAACGGGAACTTTCCTGTGATTTCGTCCTGCATGCGTCAGATCACCTGATCTGGCGAAGCGGGCACCCGGGACGCCGCGCCGCCGAGCCCTGCCGCGCCGGCTACGGCGCCCGACTGCACGAGCGCAGTCACGGCCTCCATCTCGGGCGAGAGATAGCGGTCGGGGCCGGGGCCGCCGGCGACGGTGCGGACAAGGTCGCGGACGGCGCCCGTGACCGGCGCCGGCTCTAGCGGCGCCCGGAGGTCGAGCGCGCGCGACGCGGTGAGCACCTCGATCGCGAGCACGCGCGAGAGCCCGTCGATCGCCCGGCGGAGCTTGCGCGCGGCGGCCCACCCCATCGACACGTGGTCCTCCTGCATCGCCGACGACGGGATCGAGTCGACGGATGCCGGCACCGCGAGTCGCTTGAGCTCGGAGACGATCCCCGCCGCGGCGTACTGGGCGATCATGAAGCCTGAGTCGACGCCGACCTCGTCGGCGAGGAACGGCGGCAGACCGTTGCTGCGAGCGCGATCGAGGGCGCGATCGGTGCGCCGCTCCGAGATCGACGCGACGTCGGCGACCGCGATCGCGAGGAAGTCGAGCACGTACGCGACCGGTGCGCCGTGGAAGTTGCCGTTGGACTCGACGCGTCCGTCGTCGGTGATGACGGGGTTGTCGACGGCGGCGGCGAGCTCGCGCGAGGCGATGAGCAGCGCATGGTCGGCGGTGTCGCGCGCGGCGCCGTGCACCTGCGGCGAGCAGCGCAGCGAGTATGCGTCCTGCACACGGGTGCAGACCGCGGGATCGCGATGCGACGCCATGATCGCCGATCCCGCGAGCACCGCGCGCAGGTTCGCCGCCGACACGGCCTGGCCCACCTGCGGCCGCAGGGCCTGCAGGTCGGCGGCGAACACCGCGTCGGTGCCGAGCTGCGACTCGACCGACATGCCCGCGGCGACGTCCGCGGTGTCGAGCAGCACGGAGAGGTCGTGGAGCGCGAGCAGCAGCATCCCGAGCATGCCGTCGGTGCCGTTGATGAGCGCGAGTCCCTCCTTCTCGCGCAGTACGAGAGGAGAGACGGATGCTGCCGCCAGCGCCTCGGCCGCGTCGACCTCGTCGCCGCTCGCGGTGCGCACGCGCCCCTCGCCCATCGCGGCGAGCGCGACGTGCGCCAGCGGCGCGAGGTCGCCGGAGCAGCCGAGCGAGCCGTACTCGCGCACGATCGGCGTGATGCCGGCGTTGAGCAGCGCGGCGTAGGTCTGGACCACGACCGGGCGAACGCCGGTGTGCCCCGTCGCCAGCGTCTGCAGGCGCAGCAGCATGAGCGCGCGGACGACCTCGCGCTCGACCTCCGGGCCGGTGCCGGCCGCGTGCGAGCGGATCAGGCTCGCCTGCAGCTGCAGGCGCCGCTCGGGGGCGATGAAGGTGGTGGCGAGGGCGCCGAAGCCGGTCGAGATGCCGTAGTGCGGCTCGGGGTCGTCGGCGAGACCCTCCACGAGAGCGCGCGTCGCGGCGACGCGGGCCAGCGCCTCGGGGGCGAGCTCGACGCGGGCGCCGTGACGAGCGACCGCGACGACCTCGTCGGGGCGCAGCGGCGCCGCGCCGACGGTGACGACGGCGAGGTCGCGGGCGGAGGTGGGCGTGACGATGGTCATGCTCCGATTCCACACCCGGGCCGTGGCGCGCGACAGCGGGTCGTGGCATCCTCTGTCTGTGATTCCAGACAGCACGGCGAGACCTCAGGTGCCCGCGGCCGACCAGACGCTGCGGATCCTGTCGTACCTCGCGCGCCAGCGCGGACCGGTGCCTGCACGCACCATCGCGACCAGCCTGGGCATACCGCGCTCCACCGTGTATCACCTGCTGGCAGCACTGCAGGAGCACCAGTTCGTCGTGCATCTGCCCGAGGATCGCCGCTGGGGCCTCGGCATCGCCGCGTTCGAGCTCGCCGGCGGGTACTCGCGCCAGGAGCCCCTTGCGCGGCTCGGGCGCCCCGTGCTCGCCGACCTCGTGGACCGCACCGGCGAAAGTGCGCACCTGGCGGTGATGCACGGCCGCGACGTGCTGTACATCGTCGAGGAACGCGCTCCGCGCCGGCCCGCGCTCGTGACGGATGTCGGGGTGCGCCTGCCCGCGCATCTCACCGCCACCGGCCGCGCGATGCTGGCAGCGCTTCCTCGCGAGCAGGTGCGGGCATTGTTCCCGGATGCCGCGTCCTTCGCCGACCGCACCGGCCGGGGCCCGCAGCGACCCGGCGAGCTGCGCGAGCTCCTCCGCGGGGTGCGGGAACGCGGGTGGGCGTTCGAGGACGGCGAAGTCACCCTCGGGCTGGGGTCGGTGGGGGTGGCAGTGCTCGATCACGTCGGCTGGCCGATCGCCGCGATCGCCGTCACCTTTCCGGCGGAGGGAGACCGGGAGCCGGCGACCTTCGCCGAGCTCGTCACCCCCGTCGCGGCCGAACTCGGGCGGCGCATCGGAGGCGCCCGGCCGACGGCGCTCAAACTCTGAGATGGCGCCCCGTCGGTCGCATCGCGCTACGAAGACTGCTCACGGGTGCGGACGATCAGCTCGGGTTCGATCAGCCGGCGCCACGCGCCGTCGTAGCTCCCCGTCTCGGCTACCAGGAGGTCGAGCACCGCCTCGGCCACGAGCTCCGGCCGCTGCTCCACACTCGACAGCTCGAGCGCCTCGGCGATGGGGGTGTTGTCGAATCCGACGACGAGCATGTCAGGGTGACCATTGTGGGAGGCGGCCAGGTGGGCGCCGACCGCCAGTGTGTCGCTCGCGCACACGATGGCGTCGACGCCGCCGGCGGCGAGCCGCTGCGCCGCCACGGCACGCGCAGCCGAGACGGTGTCGACCGCCGTCCACCGCAGTCGCCGGACCTCCTCGGCATCGTCGCCCATCGCCTCGCGCCAGCCGCGCTCGCGGTCATCGCCTGTTCCCGAGCCTTCCGGCCACCCGAGGAAGGCGACGCGCGGACCGTGGGCGAGCGCGTGCGCGGTGGCGGCGCGCGTGCCGGCAGCGCCGTCGACATCGACCCACGGTCGATCGGGATTCCCCATGAGCGGCCCCGTGCCCAACTCGCCCCACGGCCGGCCGAAGGCCACGAACGGAATGCCGTGCTCCGCGAGCCAGTCGGCTCGCGGGTCGCCGGAATAGGTGCCGGTCAGCACGATCCGGTCGATCTCTCCGCCTTCGCGCAGCTGCCGGATGCGGCGCAGCTCCTCCTCGGCGTCGTTCGCGGCGTACACGAGGATGCGCAGGCCCCGTGGTGTCGCCCGGTCGGTGAGGGCGTGGATGAACCGGTCGAGCACGATGCCCGAGATCCCGCCCGCGTAGGGATCGAGGTGGATGCCGATCGTCGCGCTGCGCTGGGTGCGAAGCCGTCGCGCGGCCATGGACGGGGCGTAGCCGAGCTGCGCGATCGCTGCGCGGACGCGCTCCCGGGTGACCTCTCTGACGATGTCCGGACTGTTGATCACGTTCGACACGGTTTGGCGTGAGACGCCGGCCGCGCGGGCGACGTCTTCGACCGTCGGCGACTTCGCCATGGGACCCCTCCCGCGCCGCAGTTGAGCGTTCAAATCGTTATCCTACGGGGCCGTCAAACGGGTTGACAGCCGATGAAGCGCGTCTTAGCTTGACGCTTGACGGTGGACTTTGATCGTTCAAATCGGACGACAGCACTGGAGTCGACCCCTCGCCGGCCGTCACGCCTGACTCATCAAAGGAGAGAGACATGACACGGCACATCGCGCGGGCCACCGTCGCGGCAGGGGCATTCCTCGTCACCGGGGCGCTGGTCCTCGCCGGCTGCGGTTCCGGCTTCGACGATACGGAGGGCACCGGCGGCGGTGCCGCTGATGGCGAGCTCACGAGCTCGGACGAAGGCCTCACGATCCTGTTCGGTTCGAGCGGCGACGCCGAGACCGATGCCGTGACGGAAGCGGCCGAGGCGTGGTCCGAGGAGTCCGGCATCGACGTCGAGGTGAAGGTCGCCACGGACCAGGCACAGGAGCTCTCGCAGGGCTTCGCGGGCGGCGACCCGCCCGACCTCTTCTACCTGGCTCCCGAGTTCCTGGCCGGGTACGCAGACAACGGCTCACTCGTCGCCTACGGCGATCTGCTGGAGAACAAGGACGACTTCTACCCGTCGCTGATCGAGAACTTCACGTACAACGACCAGTTCTACTGCGCACCGAAGGACTTCTCGACGCTCGCCCTCGTCATCAACAAGGGCCTGTGGGATGCCGCGGGGCTCACCGAGGACGACATCCCGACGACGTGGGACGAGCTGTCGACGGTCGCCCAGACACTCACCAAGGACGGGGTCGTCGGCCTCAGCTTCGGGTGGGAATGGCAGCGCCTCGGGACGTTCATGGTCCAGGCCGGGGGTGGCCTCATCGAGGACGGTGAGGTGATCGCGAACAGCCAGGAGAACGTCGATGCCCTCACATACGTTCAGGAGCAGATGGCTGCGGGGAACTTCGCCTACGCGCAACCCCTGGGCGCAGGCTGGGGCGGTGAGGCCTTCGGCAAGCAGCTGAGCGCGATGACGATCGAAGGCAACTGGATCACGGGCGCCATGCAGAACGACTTTCCCGACGTCGAGTACATCGTGGCGGAGCTGCCCGAAGGACCGGCCGGCAAGGGCACGCTGCAGTTCACGAACTGCTGGGGCATGGCCGCCGACAGCCCCAACCAGGAGGCCGCCCTCGACCTCGTCGAGTACATGACGAGCGCGGACCAGCAGCTCGCCTTCTCGGAGGCGTTCGGGCCCATGCCCTCGGCTAAGTCGGCTGCAGACCAGTGGACGAGCGACAACCCCACTCTTGCCGCCTTCCTCGCCGGGGCCGACTACGCGGAGGGATTCCCGACGTACGACGGGAGCTCAGACGCGATCACCGATTTCAATTCGCAGCTTCAGGGACTGGAGGACGGCGATCCCCAGCAGATCCTCGACACGGTCCAGTCGAACTTCGAGGCGATCGTCGGTTAGGCGCGTCGCGATGACTGCCACCGCTTCAGCGCCTCGCCGCGCACGTGACCCCCGCTCGGGGATCCGTCGCGGCGAGACGCTGGCGGGCTGGGTGTTCACTCTGCCCGTGATCGTCCTCCTCGGCGTCTTCCTTCTCGTCCCGGTGCTCATGGCGCTGTGGGTGAGCGTCTCGGACTGGGGCGGTCGCGGGAGCCCCTTCTCGGGCGCCGTGAACTTCGTCGGCCTGCAGAACTATGCGAATGTCATGACCGGTGACGGACTGGCGGCGCGAGACTTCGGAATCTCGATGCGCAACAACGCGTGGTACGTGCTCCTCGTCGTGCCGCTGCAAACGGCACTGTCGCTCTTTCTCGCCCTGCTCGTCAACGGGGCGATCCTCCGGGGCCGAGGATTCTTCCGGACGGCGTTCTACTTTCCGTCGGTGACGGCCAGCGTGGCGATCACGGTGCTGTGGCTGTTCCTCTTCAACCCGTTGGGCGTCGTGAACGCCATTCTCGCCGTCGTGGGCATCGACGGGCCGAATTGGTTCTCCGATCCGCGCGGGATCTTCCACGTGATCCTGTCGGGCCTCGGTCTGCGGGAAGGGCCGGCCGTGCTCACCGAGAACGGATTCATCGCCGTCTCCTGGTGGAACTGGATGTCGGGCCCGTCGGTCGCCATGTCGGCTTTCATCATGATGGCGGTGTTCACGACGAGCGGCACGTTCATGCTGCTCTTCCTCGCCGCGCTCCAGAACATCGGCCCCGAGATCCAGGAAGCGGCCATGGTGGATGGCGCCAACGCCTGGCAGCGGTTCTGGCGCGTCACACTGCCGCAGCTGCGGCCGGCGCTGTTCACCGTCCTCACCCTCGGCCTCATCGGCTGCTGGCAGGTGTTCGAACAGATCTACACCGGCACGAGGGGTACGCCGGCCAAGACCACCCTCACGCCAGCCTATTTGTCCTACGATGCGAGCTTCCTCGATCAGGACTGGGGCGAAGGCGCGGCGATCGCCTTCATCCTCTTCGCGATCATCGTCCTGTTCACGCTGCTCCAGCGCTGGGTCCTCCGCGAGCGCCCCGTGTCGCGGCGCCGTGCGCGGCAGTACGAACTTCCCGCCCGCCCTGCGACCGCGACCCCGGCCACCGTCGCAGCCACTCAGGTACCCAGTCCTCCCGACCCGTCGCAGGCGCCGCGCGGCGCCGACGACTGGCAGAACGGAGCCCAGCGATGACCGGCACGGTCGACCGAAACGCCCAGACGGCCGCTCCCCGGCCGTCCGCAGCCTCTCGATCCGAGGCGGGCGCTCCGGCGCGACGCCGGGCTTCGGGGATGGGGTGGCAGATCGTCCTGTACGCGGTGCTCATCGCGATCTCGCTCGTGTACATCTATCCGTTCCTCGTGCAGTTGTCGACGTCGTTCAAGACGGATGCCGAGGCGGCCAGCAACCCCGTGTCACTCATCCCCCAGGTGTGGTCGACCGCGGCCTACGAGCGCCTGTTCCTGCGCAGCGACTTCCCCGTGTGGTTCCGCAACTCGGCGATAGTGACGATCACCGTCACCGTCCTGCGCGTGTTCTTCGTGTCGCTCGCCGGCTACGCCCTCGCCCGGTTGAACTTCCGCGGACGCGGCGTCGTCTTCGCGGCGGTGATCGCCGTCATGGCGGTGCCCAGCGTCGTGCTCCTCATCCCGCGGTTCCTCGTGATCAACCAGCTCGGCATCTACGACTCGTATGCGGGCATGATCCTGCCCTTGCTGATCGATGCCGCCGGCGTGTTCATCATGAAGAACTTCTTCGAGTCGATCCCCGTATCGGTCGAGGAGCAGGCACGGATCGACGGAGCGGGCACCTTCCGCATCTTCTGGTCCGTCGTCCTTCCGATGGCGCGTCCCGCGCTGATCACGATCATCATCCTGTCGTTCCAGGGATCGTGGAACGAACTGTCGCACTTCATCGTCTCCACGCAGTCGCCTGAGCTCACGACGCTCACGAAGGGGGTCGCCGGGCTGGCGTCCGGCCAGCTGAGCCAGGGCACGCAGTATCCCCTCAAGCTCGCCGCCGCACTGATCATGACGATCCCGGTCGCCGTGCTCTTCTTCATCTTCCAGCGGAGGATCATGAACGCGAGCCAAGGGGCGGTGAAGGAGTGAGCGCCGGTCTGCAGCCGTTCCTGTCCGACGCGGTCGTGGCGCTGCGCGCGCCCACCCAGGTCTGGTCGGGCCGCAACGGCGACGTGGGCGGGCAGCCGATCGACGGCGTGTATCACGGCGACACGCGTTTCGTGCGCGAGGCGGTGCTGACCTACTCGACGGCAGGTGAGGCATCCGTCCCCGAGACCATCTCGGTCGGCGAGGTCTCGGCGTCGGCGGTATCGTTCACGGCGCTCCTCCGCGGGATCGACGACGACTGGCCCGATCCGAAGGTGCGGCTCGAGCGGGTCCGCACGGTCGCGCCGGGCGTCATCCGCGAGCAGCTCACCGTGCGCTCGCACCTCAGCACTGCTCTCTCGACGAACCTGCGGCTGCGACTCGTGCCCGACTTCGCGCCCCTCCAGGAGGTGAAGGCGGGCGCCCCGCGCGCCGGCACGTGGACGGCGAAGGGTGACGCGTCCACGCTCCGTCTCGAAGACGGCGCCACGTCGATGCTGCTCTCGGCGCCCGCCGCGCACCTGTCGTCGGAGAATGACGCGGTCATCGTCGAGTGGGCGGTCGAGTGCGCGCCCCACAGTGCATGGTCAGCTGAGTGGACCCTCGAGGTCGACGACCCCGGCCTCGTCGTCGCGCCCCCGGGTGCGGAGCCGCGCTGGCGAGGGATCGACGTCCTCGCGGGGAGCGACTCTCGAGTTCGCCGGTGGGTGGATCGCGCGCTCTCCGATCTCGACGCGCTGCGCCTCACGCTTCCCGATTCTCCCGACGAGTTCCTCGCCGCCGGCGCGCCCTGGTTCTTCACCCTCTTCGGACGCGACTCGCTGTGGGCCGCTCGGCTGATGCTCCCCGTTGACCCGGCGATCGCGGCGTCGACTCTCCGCGTACTCGCCCGACTGCAGGGGACGAAGACCGACCCGGCGACCGCCGAAGAGCCCGGCAAGATCCTCCACGAACTGCGCGCCGGCGAACTGGCCATGCCCGGTGAGGGCATCCTCCTGCCACCGGTGTACTACGGCACGGTCGACGCCACCCCGCTGTGGGTATGCCTGCTCGCCGAGGCGGCGGCAGCGGGGATGGCGGAAGACGAGGTGCGGGAACTCGTTCCCGCACTGCGCGCCGCGCTCGACTGGATCGTCACGTCCGCCGGCGACGACGGGTTCCTCGACTACGTCGACGAGAGCGGGCGGGGGCTGTCGAACCAGGGCTGGAAGGACTCCGGCGACTCGATCCAGTGGCGTGATGGAACGCTCGCGCGGGGGCCTATCGCGCTTTGCGAGGTCCAGGGCTACGCATACGAGGCCGCCGTCACGGGGGCTGCGCTGCTGGAGTCGCTCGGCGAGGACGGCTCCCGGCCCCTTCGCGAATGGGCGACAGCACTCCGCCGCCGGTTCGCCGACCGGTTCTGGGTGACGACGCCCGAAGGACGGTACCCCGCGATCGCCCTCGATCGCGACGGCCGGCCGGTCGACACACTGACATCGAACATCGGGCACCTTCTCGGCACGGGCATCCTCGATCCCGACCAGGCGCACGACGTCGCCCGGCTCCTGACGGGTCGGTCGATGATGTCAGGGTTCGGTGTGCGGACGATGTCGACGGGCGCGGCCGGCTACTGGCCGCTCAGCTACCACGGAGGCAGCGTATGGGCACACGACACGGCGATCACCGCCCGCGGCATGGCGCGCGAGGGTCTCCGTCACGAGGCGCTCGTCGTCGTCGACGGTCTGCTCGCGGCGGCCGAAACCTTCGCTTTCCGCATGCCCGAGCTCTACTCGGGCGACGATCGCTCGACGACCGTGGCTCCGGCGCCCTACCCGGCCGCGTGCAGGCCGCAGGCGTGGTCGGCTGCCGCGGCCGTCACGTGCCGCGAGATCCTGCGGATCTGAGGGTCAGTCGACCTTCATGACGGTGCCGCCGGTGAGGCGCAACAGCTCGTCATAGGTCATCGGGAACACGGTGTGCGGCGTGCCGCCCGCGGCCCAGATCTCGGGGTAGCCCGCGAGGTCCTCGTCGACGATGGTGCGCAGCGGAGCCGGATGCCCCGTGGGAGCGACTCCGCCGATGGCCTGGCCGGTCGCCTCCCGCACCTGCTCGGGCGTCGCGCGCTGGATCTTGCCGTGCCCGAGACGTTCGGCGAGCGCGGCGGTGTCGACGCGATGCGCGCCGCTCGTCATCACGAGCAGCGGCGCACCGTCGCTGTAGAACACGAGGCTGTTCGCGATCGCTCCGACCTCGACCCCGAGCGCCTCGGCGGCGAGCACCGCGGTGGAGGCGGCATCCGGAAGCACGACGATGTCGCCGGGGATGCCGGCGGCGCGGATCGCGTCGTGGACGAGGCGGCTGCGGGCAGGAAGTGAGGCAGGGATGGTCACGGGCTCAGCCTAACGACGCGGTCCGCGCGCGAGGATCTCGCCGTGGGGCATGAGGAGCCAGCCGTCGTCGGCCGCCGCCCACTCGCGCCAGCCGTCCGAGATGCGCTGCAGCAGCGCGTCGTCGGCACCGGTCCCGCGCGCCGAATCGGCGAACGCCGACTGCAGCACGCGGTCGGCCCACATCCCGCCCCACCACGCGCGGTCGGCCTCGTCCTCGAAGAGCCACAGCGACGCGGTCGCGCGGATGTCGGTGAGCCCCGCCTCCTGCGCCCACGCCTTGAGGCGCCGCCCGGCGGCGGGCTCGCCCGCGACGCTGCGGTGCGTCGCGAGATAGAGCGCCAGCCACTCGTCGAGCGCCGGGATGAGCGGGTACCAGATCACGCCCTCGTAATCGACGTCGCGTGCAGCGACGAGGCCATCCTGCCCGGCCACGCGGCCGAGCTCGCGCAGCATGTCGACGGGCCGATCGACGTGCTGCAGCACCTGGTGCGCGTGCACGATGTCGAAGGCGCCGTCTTCGTACGGCAGTGCGTAGGCGTCGCCCACCTCGAACGACAGATTCGAGCCGGCGTGCTCGGCGGCGGCCTGCGCGACGACGTCGGCCGCGGCATCCGTCCCCACGACACGAGCGGGTGCGACGCGGGCGGCGAGGTCCGCGGTGATCGTGCCGGGCCCGCTGCCCACATCGAGGATCGAGACGCCCGGCCGAAGGTGCGGCAGCAAGTACGCCGCGGAGTTCTCGGCGGTGCGCCAGCGGTGCGACCGCAGAACGCTCTCATGGTGTCCGTGGGTGTAGGCGTCCGGCATTCGTCGATGCTATCGACGACGCACACACTGTTGAGGCCTGCGCAGAACGCGCCCGGACGAGAGCGCAATCTGCCCGCGCTCCGCGCACACAGTTGAACAATTCGCAGAATCGGTGTGCAATGAGTACGGATGCCGCAACGCCGCGGCGTTCGCAGCGCACTGCCCACGAGGCCCGCCGAAGGAAGAACCGCGATGACGCACACCCTGCCCCTGCCCGATTTCGCACACGAGCGGGTGGAGGTGATCACCGGCCGCCGCAGCGGCCTGTTCATCGCCGTCGCGCTGCACTCGTCCGTGCTCGGCTCCGCCCTCGGCGGTGCACGACTGTGGACGTACCCGCACTGGAGCGACGCCCTCGGCGACGCACTGCGACTCTCGGCCGCGATGACGCTCAAGAACGCCGCAGCCGGCCTCGACGCCGGCGGCGGCAAGTCCGTCATCGCCCTGCCTCCCGGCACGACGCTCGACCCCGACCGTCGGCGCGCCGCGTTCCTCGACCTCGGCGACGCCGTCGAGTCGCTGCACGGCCTGTACCGCACCGCCGAGGATGTGGGCTCGACGACCGACGACATGCTCGTCGTCAGCGAGCGCACCGAGCACGTCGTGGGCCTGCCCGACGCCGTCGGCGGCTCGGGCGAGCCTGCCGGCCCCACGAGCCTCGGCGTGTACGAGTCGCTGCGTGCGACGCTGGAGCGGGTCACGGGAACCGCCGACGTCGAGGGTCGCCGCATCACGATCTCTGGCCTCGGCCAGGTGGGCAGCCGACTCGCGGTGCGCCTGTCGGCCGAGGGCGCGCGCCTCACCGTGACGGACGTCAATCCCGCCAAGCGCGACCTCGCGACCGAGCTCGGTGCCGAGTGGATCGCCCCGGGCGAGGAGCACCTCGTCCCCGCGGACGTGTTCGTGCCGGCCGGCATCGGCGGGCTCCTGACGGACGAGGTCATCGACGCCCTCGACGCGAAGGCCGTGTGCGGACCCGCGAACAACCCGCTCGCCGACCACAGCGGGGCCGCACGCCTGGCCGGTCGCGGCATCCTCTACGCCCCCGACTTCGTCGTCAACGCGGGCGGGGTCATCTACCTCGACCTCGAGGCGAAGCACCTCGGCACGCGCACCGAGATCATGGACCGCGTCGGCCAGATCGGCGACACCGTACGCCGCATCTTCGACGAGGCGGAAGCCCGCGGTGTGACGCCGCTGGAGGCCGCCGAGGGGCTCGCCGCCGAACGCCTCGCCGCCGGCGGCCGTCAGCCCGCGCTGACGCACTGAACCGGCACGCGCCCGGTCAGCGGAGGGGATGGCCGGGCGCGCTGCGCTCCTGACACTGCGTTCCACAGTGTGCGGGATCGGGTTCCACATTCCTCGATCAGGGTGGCATGATGGTCGCACGGCAGGGCCGAGGCCCGCCGACGACGACCGTCATGCCGCCCGATCGAAGGAGATCCGGTGTTCACCAGTCCCGAAGCAGATATCGAGATCCCCGAACTCGATATCTACGACTACCTGTTCGCGAGCCTGAGCGACGAGGATCTGGGGCGCATCGCGCTCATCGATCCCGCGACCGGGGCCGAGACCACGTACGGCGCGCTGCGCGCGCAGATCGACCTGTTCGCGGGAGCGCTGGCGGCGCGCGGCGTCGGAATCGATACGGTGGTCGGCTTGCTGTGCCCGAACGTCCCGGCGTTCGCCACCGTCTTCCACGGCATCCTCCGCGCGGGCGCCACGGTCACCACCGTCAATTCGCTGTACACGGCTGCAGAGATCGAGAAGCAGCTGCGGGACGCCGGGGCCACGTGGCTCGTCACCGTGAGCCCCCTGCTCCCCCAGGCGTCGACCGCCGCCGAGGCCGTCGGCATCCCCCACGACCGCGTCATCGTGCTCGACGGCGCCTCCGGCCACCCGAACCTCCGGGCGCTGCTCGGCGAGGGCGCGCCCGCCCCCGAGGTGTCGTTCGATCCCGCGACGCACATCGCGGTGCTCCCCTACTCGTCGGGTACGACCGGCGTCCCGAAGGGCGTCATGCTGACGCACCGCAACCTCGTGGCCAACGTCGCCCAGTGCCGCGTCGCGCTCGACCTCGCCGAGACCGACCGGGTGCTGGCGGTGCTGCCGTTCTTCCACATCTACGGCATGACGGTCCTGCTCAACCTCGCGCTGCGCCAGCGCGCGAGTCTCGTGACGATGCCGAAGTTCGACCTCGTGGAGTTCCTCACGAACATCCAGAAGTTCCAGTGCACGTACCTCTACATCGCGCCGCCGATCGCGGTCGCCCTCGCGAAGCACCCGATCGTCGACCAGTTCGACATCTCGAGCGTGCACACGGTGTTCTCGGGCGCGGCTCCACTCGACGGCGAGACCGCCGAGACTGCCGGGCGCCGCATCAACGCCCGCATGATGCAGGGGTACGGCATGAGCGAGCTGAGCCCCGTCTCGCACGCGATGCCGGTCGACCGCGACGACATCCCGGTGAGCTCGGTCGGCGTCATGCTGCCCAACACGCTCAACAAGCTCATCGACACCGAAACCGGCGAGGAGATCACCGAGGTCGGCCCCGACGGCGTCACGAAGCCGGGCGAATTGTGGGTCAAAGGACCGAACGTCATGCTCGGCTATCTGAACCAGCCCGAGGCGACCGCTGAGACGCTCGACGACGAGGGCTTCCTGCACACCGGCGACATCGCGGTGTACCACGAGGGCGGCTACTTCTCGATCGTCGACCGGGTCAAGGAGCTCATCAAGTACAAGGGCTACCAGATCGCTCCCGCCGAGCTCGAGGCTCTCCTTCTCGGCCATCCGAAGGTGATGGATGCTGCGGTCATCGGTGTACTCGACGACGACAAGCAGGAGATCCCCAAGGCGTTCATCGTCGCGGCTCCCGATTCCGGGCTGACGGAGGACGAGGTCATGGCGTTCGTGGCCGAGCACGTCGCGCCGCACAAGAAGGTGCGCCGCGTCGAGTTCATCGACGCGATTCCGAAGTCCAGCTCCGGCAAGATCCTCCGCAAGGACCTGCGGGCCCGCGAGACCGCCGCGGTCTGACTCCTCGGACGGGAAATGGATGCCGCGGCGAACGCGTTTCGCCGCGGCATCCGTGTCCTCCCGCATTAGGTTGGCGCCATGGAAGGACTGTGGCTCGCGGCGCTGAGCGGCCTCATCGGCGGCGGCACGCTGCTCGTCGGGGCCGCGGTCGCGTGGTTCGTCGAGATCCCGCAGCGCGTGGTCGCCGGGATCATGGCCGTCGGCGCGGGCGTGCTGATCTCGACGCTGGCATTCGAGCTCGTCGAGGAGGCGGCGGCCGACGGCGGGCTGGTGCCGACGACCGTCGGGTTCCTGGGCGGCGCGATCCTGTACATCGTCGCGGACCAGCTGATCTCGCGACGCAGCAAGCAGCCCGCCGCCGCTGCGCCTCAGATCGACACCTCGGCGACCGAGTACTCCGACGGCGACCAGGTCTCGGCGAGCATCGTCGCCCGTCGCGCGGGAGCGCAGGCGGTCAGCGGAGCGGGACTCGTGATCGCGGTCGGCGCGCTGATCGACGGCATCCCGGAGTCCATCGTCATGGGCCTGTCGGTGCTGCAGGGCGGCATCAGCATCCCGATCGTGGCGGCGATCGCGATCAGCAACTTCCCCGAGGGACTCGGCTCGACCGCGGCGCTCAAGCGCGGCGGCTCGAGCGCGGGCTACGTCGCGAAGCTGTGGGTCGGTATCGCCCTGGTCACCGTCGTGGCCTCGGTGCTGGGCTACGTGGCGTTCCAGTCGGCCTCGCCGAGCCTGATCGCACTCATCACGACGATCGCCGCCGGGGGCCTTCTCGCGATGGTGTGCAACACGATGATCCCCGAGGCGTTCGACGAGCAGCATGCGCTCACCGGCCTCTGGGCGACGATCGGCTTCCTGGCCGCCTTCCTGCTGCACGAGCTCGCCTGAGCCCGGCAGATCGGGATCGACGCCCTACGCGGTGGCCCAGAGGTCGTCGTCCGCAGCGTCGGGCGACTCGACCGACAGGCCGTGGAGCAGCCCGAGCGCGGCGCGGGCCTCGTCGATGCGTCCTTCGACCGCGAGCTCCTTGATGCGCACTGACGGCTTGTGCAAGAGCACACCGGCCAGGTGGCGCAGAGCGGCCTCGACCTCGTCGCCGGCGCCACGCGAGCGCGCCCGAGCGATCTCGGCATCGACGGTCTTCAGCACTTCGCTGCGCAACGCCGTGATCGCGGGACCGGCCTCGCGGTCGGCGTGGAACTCCGTGGCCGCATCTCCCACGATCGCGCGCGCGTCGGCGTGGGCGCTGAACTCGGCGAGCGGCGCGTGCAGCCGGATGGTCTCGAGATCGAGCAGCTCCACCGCCTCGACCGCACCGACGGCGGGATCGACATTGCGCGGGAGGCCGAGGTCGATGACGAGCACGCGGTGGCCGGGCGTGAACGCGTCGGCGTGTACGACCGCGGCGGCGGTGCAGGTGATGACGACGTCGGCCGCGGCGACCTCCGCCGGGAAATCCGACACCGGGATCAGCCTGTGCTGCGCGGCGAAGGCCTCGGCCCGACCGGACGGCGAGAAGACGTGGATGTCGCCGGCACCGCGCGCACGCAGCGCCTCGACGGTGCGGACGGCGTACTTGCCGGTTCCGACGAGCACGATCTTGACGGCGGCCCACTCGGCGACGCGGCTGGAGGCCAGCTCGAGAGCGAGACGCACGAGCGAGCGGTGTGCTCCGCGCAGCTGGGTGCGGTTGCGCACGCCGCGGCTGGTGTGGGTCGCCTTCTGGAACAGGCGCTCGAGCTCGCTCGAGGTCATGCCCTCGGCGCGGGCGGCGTCGAGAGCGCGACGCACCTGACCCGAGATCTCGTCTTCGCCGACCGACATCGACTCGAGACCGCTGGTGACCGCGAAGAGGTGGGCCGCGGCATCCGCCCCCTGGTGCACCGCGACCGACGCGCGCAGCAGATCGACGGCGACGCCCGATGCGTCGGCCATCGCCTCGATCACCGATTCGGCGGCGACCGCCTCACCACCCGTGAGCGGCTCATCGATGTCGAGATATGCCTCGAACCGGTTGCACGTGGCCAGCACGACGGCGCCGGAGACGAAGATCTCGTCGTCCACGAGGGCGCGCGTGGCTGTGGGCGCCCCCACCGAGAGACGCTCCAGGATGTCGAGGCTCGCGTTCCGATGGTTCGCGGTCAGACAGAGGAGCACAGACCTAATCTTAACGTGTGTCGTTGCATGACTCTCACCCTTCCGTCCTTCAGAGAAACGATCCCCCCGCGCTGATACGTGCTTACCGCGGCGAACGGCCGGCTCGTACGCCGGTGTGGTTCATGCGTCAGGCGGGTCGATCGCTGCCGGAATACCGCGAGCTGCGGGTCGGCACCGACATGCTCGACGCCTGCCTGAACCCCGAGCTGGCAAGCGAGATCACGCTGCAGCCCGTGCGCCGGCACGGCGTCGACGCGGGCATCTTCTTCAGCGACATCGTGATCCCCGTGCGCCTGTCGGGCGTCGACGTGCGCATCGTCGCAGGGCGGGGTCCCGTGCTCGAGAACCCGGTGCGGACGGCGGCGGATGTCGCGTCCCTTCCTCCGCTCGACCCCGCGGCGCTCGCCCCCATCCGCGACGCCGTCGCGCTCACGGTGGCCGAACTGGGCGCGACGCCGCTCATCGGCTTCGCCGGCGCGCCGTACACGCTGGCGTCGTACCTGGTCGAAGGCGGCCCGTCGAAGGAGCAGCTGAAGACGCGCGCGCTCATGCACTCCGACCCCGAGACCTGGGCCGCGCTGCTGACCTGGTGCGCGAACATCACCGGCGCGTTCCTCGCCGCCCAGATCGAGGCGGGTGCGTCGGCCGGGCAGCTGTTCGACTCGTGGGCGGGCTCGCTCAGCCTCGCCGACTACACGCAGCACGTCGCCCGGTTCTCGGCGATGGCCCTCGATGGCGTGCGCAACCTCGACGTACCGCTCGTGCACTTCGGCGTCGGCACCGGCGAGCTGCTCGCCGCGATGCGCGACGTCGGCGTCGACACGGTCGGGGTGGACTGGCGCCTCCCGCTCGACGAGGCCGTGCGCCGGGTCGGACCCGACGTCTCAGTGCAGGGCAACATCGACCCGGCGCTGCTGCGCGCGCCGTGGCCGGTGCTCGAAGCGCACATCGTCGACGTGCTCGAGCGCGGCCGCGCCGCGCGCGCGCACGTGGTGAACCTCGGACACGGCGTCCCGCCCGACACCGACCCGGCCGTGCTCACGCGCATCGTGGAGTTCGTGCACGCGCATGGCTGACTTCTCCGTCGTGGGCGGCGGAGTGGCCGGGCTCGTCGTCGCCCGCCGGCTGGCCGCCTCGGGCGCCTCCGTGGCGGTGTTCGAGGCATCGGATCGCCTCGGCGGCACGGTTGTGCGGCACGAGGTCGGCGGGCTCGCTCTCGACGCCGGCGCCGAGAGCTTCGCGGTGCGCGGCGGCGCGGTGGAGGCACTGCTCGCCGAGCTCGGCCTCGCCGACGACATCGTCTCACCCGCCCCCGGACCGGCGTGGCTGCAGCCGGTGACCGGCGATGCGGTGCCGCTTCCTGCCACCGCACTGCTCGGCATCCCGGCGGATCCGCTCGCAGCCGACGTCGTGCGGGTCGTCGGCGTCGCCTCCGCCGAGCGTGCCGCCGAGCTCGACGCCCGCCCGGTCGGCGCGGTGCCGCGGACGCTCGGCGCCCTCGTGCGCGAGCGCCACGGTGCGGAGCTCCTCGACCGGCTGGTCGCCCCGGTCGTGCACGGCGTGCACTCGCAGCACCCCGACGAGCTGCCGGTCGCACGCGCCCACCCCGGGCTCGCCGACGCCGTCGTGAGCGCGGGGTCGCTCAGCGGAGGCGTCGCGCGCCTGCGCGCAGCCGCTCCCCCGGGTGCCGCGGTCGCGGGGATCCGCGGCGGCATCAACCGCCTCGTGCCGGCTCTCGCCGACGACCTCGAGCGCCTCGGCGGCGACATCCGGCTCGGCGCCAGGGTCGACGACCTCGGCGTGCTCGAGGGCACGGTGGTCGTCGCAGCACCCGGGGTGGCGTCGCCCGCTTCTCCCGGTCGCCGCATCGACCTGGTGACCCTGGTCGTGGAGCAGGACGAGCTGGATGCCGCGCCCCGCGGCACCGGACTGCTCGTGGCCGCCGGGGCGCCGGTGGGCGCCCGCGCGCTCACCCACGCCACCGCCAAGTGGGAGTGGCTCCGCGAGGCCGCCGCCGGGCGCCACGTGGTCCGGCTCTCCTACGACCAGACTCCCGCCGACCCGTTCGCCGCCGCCGTCGCCGACGCGCAGACGCTTCTCGGTGTGCGGCTGCCGGTCGTGGTCGACGCGGCACAGGTGTTCTGGGTGCGGCCGGCCGCAGCATCCGTCGTTCCTCCCGACGTCCCCGTCGTCGGGGAGACGGTGGCGGGCTCCGGGCTCGCCGGCATCGTCGCCCACGCCGAGCGCACCGCCGCTGAACTCCTCGCCGACTGAGGATTGAAACGGCGCACCCGGAAACGGCACACCCGCAGGGTGAAAAGATAGACGCATGACCGACGTCGCGGCGAGCTCCCCCACTGAAACCCTCGGCTACACCCTGTGGGCCGTCTTCCGCCGGGATTCCTCCGCGCCGGCCCCCGCCGGCGATCTGGCCGCCGCGGTCGCCGAGGTCGAGGCGTCCGGAGTCGTGGTCCGCGGGTTCTACGACGTGTCGGGCCTGCGCGCCGACGCCGACCTCATGATCTGGCTCACCGGGGTCGGCATCGCCCCCGAGGTGCTGCAGTCCGCGCTCCGCACGCTGCGCCGCAGCGAGCCGCTCGCGAGCCTCGTTCCCGTCTGGAACGCGATGGGCGTGCACCGCGACGCCGAGTTCACCGCCAGCCACCTGCCCGCGTTCATGCGCGACAAGGACCCGGGGGCCTGGCTCACCGTCTACCCGTTCGTGCGCTCGTACGACTGGTACATCCTTCCCGACGACGAGCGACGCCAGATGCTCGCCGACCACGGCCGCAAGGGCGCCGCGCACCGCTCCGTGCTGAGCAACACCGTCGCAAGCTTCGCCCTCGGCGACTACGAGTGGATCCTTGCGCTCGAGGCTCCGGAGCTCGTCGAGCTCGTCGACCTCATGCGCGATCTGCGCCAGACCGAGGCCCGTCGCCACGTGCGCGAGGAGGTGCCGTTCTACACCGGCCGCCGCATCGGCCTCGACGAGATCGCCGAGGTGCTGGCGTGACCACCTTGCGGATCGGCACGCGTGGCAGCACGCTCGCGCTGACGCAGACCGGCATGGTCGCCGACGACCTGGCCGACGCGTACGGCGTCACGACCGAGCTCGTCACGATCACGACCGACGGAGACCGCTCGAACGAGCCGCTCTCACGCGCCGGCGGTACCGGGCTCTTCACCGGGGCGCTGCGCGACGCGCTGCTCGCCGGCGAGTGCGACGTCATCGTCCACTCGCTCAAGGATCTCCCCACGGCCCCGCACGACCAGCTGGTCGTCGCGGCCATCCCCGCGCGCGAGGACCCGCGCGACGCCCTCATCGCGCGCGACGGGCTCACGCTCGACGAGCTTCCCGCCGGAGCCCGCGTCGGCACCGGCTCCCCCCGCCGTATGGCGCAGCTGCGCGCCCGCCGCCCCGACCTCGAGGTCGTCGACATCCGCGGCAACGTCGACACACGCCTCGGCAAGGTGACGAGCGGGGAGCTGGATGCCGTCATCCTCGCCGCCGCCGGACTCACCCGCATCGGCCGCACCGACGTCGTGACCGAGTTCCTCGACCCCGACCGGTGGCCGACCGCCCCCGGGCAGGGCGCTCTCGCGGTCGAGGTGCGCCTGGGCGAAGAACGCCTCGTGGACCGGCTCGACCACACCGAGACCCGCGCCGCCGTCGAGGCAGAGCGCGAGGTGCTCGCCCTCC
The DNA here is from genome assembly GCF_019511645.1 of Microbacterium ureisolvens. Classification (GTDB taxonomy): domain Bacteria; phylum Actinomycetota; class Actinomycetes; order Actinomycetales; family Microbacteriaceae; genus Microbacterium; species Microbacterium ureisolvens_A. Next base: position 81,498 of record NZ_JAEUAX010000012.1, read on the forward strand.
TCGAGGCCGGGTGCTCCGCCCCGGTCGGCGCGCGCGCCGTCGTCGACGCCGGCCTACTCCTGCTCTCGGCGAGCGTGTACAGCCTCGACGGCACGACCATCCTCACGTCGTCGCACGCCACGGTGTGGCCCGCGGACGAGGGTGACCCGTCGCGCGAGGTCGCGGCATCCGTCGCCCGTGAACTGCTCGATGCCGGTGCCGCCGGCCTGACGGGAGAACGCCCGTGACTTACACCCCGGCCGACCGCCCGCGCCGCCTGCGCGCGACCCCCGCCATGCGGCGACTCGTCGCCGAGACGCGGCTGCATCCGGCAGAGCTCATCCTGCCGCTGTTCGTCCGTGAGGGCGCGAGCGAGCCCGTTCCGATCTCGTCCATGCCGGGTGTCGTCCAGCACTCGACCGAGAGTCTGAAGAAGGCGGTGACGGATGCCGCAACCGCCGGCATCGGCGGCATCATGCTGTTCGGCGTGCCTGAGCACAAGGACGCCACCGGCTCCGGCGCGACCGACCCCGACGGCATCCTCAACGTGGCCACCCGGATCGCGGTGGCCGAGGCCGGCGACGCGCTCGTCGTGCAGACCGACCTGTGCCTCGACGAGTTCACCGATCACGGCCACTGCGGCGTGCTCGACGCGAAGGGCTACGTCGACAACGACGCGACTCTCGAGCGCTACCGCGACATGGGCGTGGCGCAGGCCGAAGCGGGATCGCAGCTGCTGGGCCTGTCGGGCATGATGGACGGCCAGGTCGCCGCGGTGCGCGATGCCCTCGACGACTCCGGATACGGCAACACCCCGATCCTGGCCTATGCGGCGAAGTACGCCTCGGCCTTCTACGGCCCGTTCCGCGAGGCCGTGCAGTCGTCGCTCGAGGGCGACCGCCGCACGTACCAGCAAGACCCGGCCAACCGACGCGAGGGCGCGCGCGAGCTCGATCTCGACATCGCCGAGGGTGCCGACATCGTGATGGTTAAGCCGGCGATGAGCTACCTCGACGTGCTCGCGGATGCCGCGGCGACGAGCCCCGTCCCCGTGTGGGCCTATCAGGTGTCGGGCGAGTACGCGATGATCGAGGCGGCCGCCGCTCACGGGTGGATCGACCGCCGCCGCGCGATCGAGGAGTCGGTGATCGGCATCCGCCGGGCCGGTGCCGACGCCGTGCTGACCTACTGGGCCCTGGAGCTTGCGGAGTGGATCCGATGACGACGAACGCACAGGAATTCGCCCGCGCGCGGGAGGCCATGCCGGGCGGGGTGAACTCGCCGGTGCGTGCCTTCGGCTCGGTGCACGAGACACCGCGCTTCTTCGTGGCGGCCGCCGGCGCGTACGTCACCGACGTGGAGGGGCGCGAGTACGTCGACCTCGTCGGATCGTGGGGTCCTGCCATCCTCGGGCACGCCCACCCCGCCGTCGTGGAGGCGGTTCAGGATGCCGCGGCCCACGGTCTCGGCTTCGGCGCGTCGACGCCGGGCGAGACGGAGCTGGCCGAGCTGATCGCCGCCCGCGTCTCGCGAGACGGCGAGGCAAAGCCGGTGGAGCGGGTGCGCCTCGTCTCCACGGGCACCGAGGCAACGATGACGGCGATCCGCCTCGCGCGCGGCGCGACCGGGCGCGACCTCATCGTGAAGTTCGCCGGCCACTACCACGGGCACTCCGACGGCCTGCTGGCCGAGGCGGGCTCGGGCGTCGCCACGCTCGCGATGCCGGGTTCGGCGGGTGTTCCCGCCCCCATCGCGGCGCAGACGCTCGTCATCCCCTACAACGACCTCGACGCCGTGCGCGAGGTGTTCGCGGCGCGCGGCGACGACATCGCCGCCGTGATCGTCGAGGCGGCGCCCGCAAACATGGGCATCGTGCCGCCGGCGCAAGGCTTCAATGCGGCCCTCGCCGACATCGCGCACGAGCACGGAGCGCTGCTCATCCTCGACGAGGTGCTGACGGGCTTCCGGGTCGGTCCCGCCGGCTGGTACGGCATCGACCCGGTGCCGTTCTCGCCCGACCTCATCACGTTCGGCAAGGTCGTGGGCGGCGGGCTTCCGCTGGCCGCGATCGGTGGCCCTGCGGCGCTCATGGAGCTGCTCGCCCCACTCGGCCCGGTCTACCAGGCCGGCACGTTGAGCGGGAACCCGCTCGCCGTCGCCGCGGGTCGCGCGACCCTCGATCACCTCGACGCCGCCGCCTATGCGCGCATCGACGGCGCGGCCGCGACGATCGCGGAGGCCGCAGCATCCGCCCTCTCCGAAGCCGGCGTCACGCACGTCGTGCAGCGCTCGGGCAACCTGTTCTCGATCCAGTTCGCGGCCGAGCCGCCGACGGACTACGAGACGGTGAAGGCGCAGGAGGCCTTCCGCTACCCGCCGTTCTTCCGCGCGATGCTCGCCCAGGGTGTCTCGCTGCCGCCGTCGGTGTTCGAGGCGTGGTTCGTCTCCGCCGCGCACGACGACGGCGCGGTCGCGCGCATCGTCGAGGCGCTTCCCGCCGCCGCCCGTGCGGCAGCGGAGGCGGAGCCGGACTGACGGAGGTCCACCGGCCGCCCGGCCGGCGGGCTCGGCTAGGCGGAATGCGCCCCAGCTCGGTGCTCGATCACAGCAAAACCGTGCGGGCCTGCGCCGCACCCGCCGCGACGTAGCCGTCCAAGCGGCGTCCAGCACAACGACGCAGGACCGCTGGCTTACCGGTACTCGCCCAACTGCGGGTACATCTGCTCGATGGGGACGGCAAGCCCTGCCTTCGCGCGGGCGCTGACTCCGTCAACCAGAACTTCGAAGGTGCCGTCGTCGAGTGCGTTGTAGGCGGCGGTGACGACCTCGGCGGGGTCGGTCTTGGGGCCAGATACTCCAGCAGCCATCGGGGTATCGACCCAGCCGACGTGCACGCCGACGACGTGAACGCCGCGGGGAGCGAGGTCCAGGCGAAGGGAGTTCGTGGCCGACCAGAACGCGGCCTTGGTGGCCGAGTAGCTGCCGGCCCCGGCGTGCCAGCTCAGCGCGGAGTGCATGTCGATGACCGCGGCGCCCGTCGACGAGGTGGCGAGGGTGTCGGCGAAGGCTCGGATCATTCGCACCTGGCCGAAGAAGTTCGTCTCGAACACCTGATGCAGCTCTTCATCGGTCGCGACCAAGAGCCCCGAGTGCTGCGGCGATGCGCCCGCGTTGTTCACCAGCACCGTCGTGTCGGACGCAGCGCGTGCGATCGCATCGACCGAGGCCGGATCGGTGATGTCGAGCGCTAGCGGCACTATCCGCGAGTCGTCCCACGCGCGAGGTGTGCGCGCCGTGGCATACACCTTGGCCGCGCCTCGCTTGAGCGCCTGGGACACGAACTCCGTCCCGAGCCCGCCGTTCGCTCCGGTGACGAGGACCACCGCTCCCGCGAGAATACCCATCGCTTGCTTCTCCTTCACTGCGCCGATCTCACCGGCACTCTTGATTAAATTATGATCGTAATACTATTACTGGACGGACGAGGAGGTGACGACGCATGGCTCGGTATCCGGCAAACCACAAGACGCAGACCCGTGAACGGATTCTCCAGACGGCGGGTCGGCGGTTCCGCCGCGACGGGCTGGACGGCGCAGGGGTGGCGTCGCTGATGAGCGATGCGGGCCTGACGAACGGCGCGTTCTACGCTCATTTCGACTCGAAGGAGGACCTCGTCGGCGAGGTCGTCGCCGAGCAGGTGCTGCGGCAGGCGCAGGTGTTCGAAGACGCCGCCGCGCTGCCCGACGGCCTGGAGCGGGTGATCGACGGGTATCTCTCCGACCGACACCGCGACGATCTGGCCGGTGGCTGCGTGTCGGCAGCGCTGCTCAGCGACATAGCCCGCTCGGCCCCCGGAGTGCGAAGCCGCTACACGGGTGCCGCCCGCCGGATGATCGACGCGTTCCGCTGTCTCGCCGGACTCCCCACGACGGCTCAGGACGCGGTCGTCCTCAGCCGGCTCGCACTGCTGATCGGCAGCCTGCAGCTTGCGCGAGCAATCGACGATCCGGTGCTGCGCGAGTCCCTCCTCGCCGAGAGCAGACGCAGCGTGCGGCTCCTGATCGACTCGGATCGATCCAGGGGAGACCCCACTCGACGAGAAGAGCACTCATGACCACGCAGAGCAGACGATACGGTGCCCGCGCCCGCATCGGCGGGGACCAGCTCGCAAGAGAAGAACCCCGGTCGTAGCCGACCGGGGTTCTTCTCGTCTGGGTGGACCTGAGGGGAATCGAACCCCTGACCTCCTCGATGCGAACGAGGCGCGCTACCAACTGCGCTACAGGCCCTTGAACCTCGAAAACACTATCACGGTTGGACAGGCGCTCCGAATCGGCGCAGGCCCCGCGAGAGGCCTACTCGCCTGCCGCGCGGCGGGTCAGCAACTGCCTCACGTGCGCCTCGATCTCGGCGTCGTCGACGTACCCCATGCGGGCGTACTCCGACTCGGCAGCGGCCGCGCGTGCGGTGCGCGCGACGTCGATCGAGGGCGGCTGCTGCGCGGCGGCGCGGGCCGCCATCGCCTCTTCGAGGGCGGCCTGCCGCAACGCCGCACGGGCGGCCTCGCCATCCAGCACCGCGGCCGCACGCGAGCCCGCCGACGCCGTGAGCGGGCGGGGAAGGTCGCGCGGCGCCCATTCGCGCTGCTCGCGCTCGAGGGCGACGTCCTGCACCTCCCCGATGCGGCGGGGCGCGGCATCCGTCGTCCGCGTTGCGGCACGCGCGGCGACGCGTGAGAGACGGCGAAGCACGAGAACGGATGCTGCGACCAGGCCGACACCCGCCCACATCAGAGTCTGCGCACCGGAGGTGATCGTCTCGTATACGCCCCAGGCTGCGAGACCGAGCCCGATGACGCCTGCGAAGGTCGCGGCGAGCCGGAACCGGCGCCGGGCGCGCGCACGGCGCGCGGCGGGGAGAGAACGGACCGCGGCGAGATCGGAGCGGGCGGCCGCGGCGGCCGCGGCCCGCTCGGCACGGGCGCGCTCCAGGTCGACGCGTGCGGCAGCCTCGGCGGCGACGCGGTCGGTGCGCGCACGCTCCACGCCGATGCGGGCGGCGGCCTCGGCCGCCTCACGCTCGGCCCGGGCGATCTCGAGATCGACGCGCGCGCCCTCGAGCGCCGCCTGCTCGCGCTCGGCGAGGGCGCGCTTCGCGAGCTTCTGCTGGGCCGCCGCGGTGCGGGCGTTGAGCTCGAGGCGCACCTCTTCGGGCGTCTCGCTCGTCTCCGCGAGCACTCGGAGGGCCTGATTGAGGCGGACGGCGTTGCGCTCGGCCGCGTCGAACTGACGACGGCTGTGCCAGGAGGGCAGCAGGTACACCAGCCACAAGGCCACGGCGACGAGAACGATGACTCCCCCACCCCACACCTGCCCGCCCATGGTCACCACGGTAGGCGACCGGACGGCGGTGTCCCCCGTATCCGTCCGCGTGTCACGCAAGACGGATTTCGGGCGTGGCCAGGCACGGCTATGCACGGCCGCCCGTCGGCGGGAGTGGGATTCGGCAACCGGACGCCCTACGCGTGCAGCCGGTCCGCGGGGGGAACCGTCGCCGCGTCCTGCGGGACACGACCCGAGATCCAGCGCTGCAGCACACCCTCGGGCACGTCCTCACGGACGAGGGCGAACGCGTAGTGGTCACGCCAGTCGCCATCGATGTGGATGAAGCGGCGGCGCAGCCCCTCGTAGCGGAAGCCGAGCTTCTCGACGACGCGCAGGCTCGCACGGTTCTCCGGACGGATGCAGATCTCCATGCGATGCAGGCGCAGCTCCGAGAAGCAGATGTCGGTCGCGAGCGCGACCGCCGTCGGCGTGATGCCGCGGCCCGCGAAGCGCTCGCTCACCCAGTACCCGATCGTGGCGGAGGCCAACGAGCCGCGAGCGATCCCCCACACGTTCAGCTGGCCGGCGATCTCGCCGTCGGACTCCATCACGAAGGGCACCCCGACGCCGTCACGGTACTGCTGCAGAAGCCGGCGGACGCCGACGCGCATGTCGAACGACACGGGACCGTCGGGGCTCGTCGCCTCCCACGGTCGCAGCCAGCCCCGGTTGGAGAGCAGCTCGTTCTGCAGCACGCGCGCGTCGCGCTGGCGGACGAGCCGGATCGCCACCGAGCCGTGCCTGCGGGGAGTCGACAGATCCACGAGACCCCCTCGAACGGGCGGCGTCAGAGGTTCGCCGCGAAATCCTTGAACCAGGGACGCAGCGCGGGACCGAGATCTTCGCGATCGGCCGCCAGCTGCACGATGGCCTTGATGTAGTCCACCCTATCTCCGGTGTCGTAGCGACGGCCACGGAAAACGACGCCGTAGACACCCGGGCCGTCGGGGTTCGCCGCGAGCTCCTGAAGGGCGTCCGTGAGCTGGATCTCGCCGCCCTTGCCGGGCTCGGTGCGCTCGAGGATCCCGAAGACGTCGGGCGAGAGCACGTATCGGCCGATCACGGCGTAGTTCGACGGCGCGTCCTCCTTGGCCGGCTTCTCGACCAGGCCGGTGACCTTGACGACGCCATCGATCTCGGTCGTCTCGACCGCCGCCGCACCGTACAGGTGGATCGAATCCTCCGGCACCTCGAGCAGGGCGACGATGGCGGCGCCGGTGCGCTCGTACTGCTCGAGCATGGTCGTGAGCAGCGGGTCGCGCTCGTCGATGAGGTCGTCGCCGAGCAGGACGGCGAACGGGTGGTCGCCCACGTGAGCCTTGGCGCGGAGCACCGCGTGGCCGAGGCCGCGGGGCTCGCCCTGGCGGACGAAGTGGATGTCGGCGAGGTCGCTCGACCGCTGCACCTTCTCGAGCTTCTCCTGGTCGCCCTTCTTGGCCAGGTTGCTCTCGAGCTCGGGCACCGAGTCGAAGTGGTTCGAGAGGTTGTTCTTGTTGCGCCCGATGATGATGAGGACATCATCGATGCCCGCCTGCGTGGCCTCCTCGACCACGTACTGGATGGCGGGCTTGTCGACGACGGGGAGCATCTCCTTCGGCATCGCCTTCGTCGCAGGGAGGAATCGAGTGCCGAGTCCGGCAGCAGGGATCACGGCCTTGAAGGGCTTGTGCGTCATGAAAGCCACTCTAGCCAGGGCTGGAGCACGCTCATGCGTCACGCAGGTTACCGTTCGACGCCGGCTGAGGCTCCACGACTTACAATCGACACCATGTCCGACGCCATCGCCGATGCGAAGCGCGCCCTGCGCGCCGAGCTCCGCGAACGCCGCCAGTGCCTTTCGCCGCAGGCCCGCGAGACCGCCGAGGCGGGCATCCATGCGCAGCTCGACGCCCTCGTCGCTGAGCACGGTGCCCGCTCGATCTCGTGCTTCCTGTCGACCACGTCCGAGCCCGGCACGCGCTCCTTCGTGGCGGATGCCGTGGCCCGCGGCATCCGTGTCCTCCTTCCTGTCACGCGAGCCGATGGCCTGCTCGACTGGGCGGTCGCCACGCCCGAGGGCGACATCGCGGAGGGCATGTACGGACTGCCCGAGCCCGTCGGGGAATTGCTCGGGCCGATCGCGGTCAACGACGTCGACCTCCTCGTCATCCCCGCCGCCTCGGTCGACCGCACCGGGATGCGCCTCGGCTGGGGACGCGGGTTCTACGACAAGACCCTCGGGTCGATGGAGCGGTGCCCTCCCGTCTATGCGGTGGTCTTCGACTCGGAGTTCGTGGACGAGCTGCCGAGCGACGAACTCGACCAGCCCGTCACCGGCGTCGTCACGCCCACGCGTACCATCACCCTCGCGCCCACGCGGCGCTGACAGTCCGAAACCGAGAGAACCATGCCCACGTACGCCTACGCCTGCAAGCAGTGCGGTCACCGTTTCGACGCGGTGCAGTCCTTCGCCGACCCCACCCTGACCGAGTGCCCGGAGTGCGGCGGACCGCTGCGCAAGGAGTACGGCTCGATCGGCGTGACCTTCAACGGCTCGGGCTTCTACCGCACCGATTCCCGCGCGGGTGAGAAGAAGTCCGCCGGCTCGGGATCGGGCGGCGGGACGGATGCCTCGGGTGGCGCGTCCTCGTCGACTTCGACATCATCGAAGACCGAGGCGAAGGCCTCGCCCGCGTCGTCCGGAGCCTGATCCTCCGGCGCCCCAGTCGCGGGAGGACACCCAGGGGGTACACGTGATCAAGGGCTTCAAAGAGTTCATTCTCCGCGGCAACGTCATCGACCTGGCGGTCGCGGTCGTCATCGGCGCCGCATTCACGGCGATCGTGAACGCCATCGTCAACGGACTCATCAATCCCCTCATCGCACTGGTCTTCAACGCCAGCAGCCTGGACAAGGTCGGCTGGACGGTCACCAACTACAACGGCGACCAGGTCTTCTTCGGCTTCGGCATGATCCTCGGCGCGATCATCAACTTCCTCGCCGTCGCGGTCGTCGTGTACTTCGTGTTCGTCTACCCGATGAACCACATCAAGGAGCGCGCCGCCGCGAAGGCGGGCGTCAGCGCGGCGGACGAGGAGCCGAAGCTTCCCACCGAGCAGGAGCTGCTCGTGCAGATCCGCGACCTGCTGGAGAAGCAACGGTCCTGACCGCCACTCGACGCCCAGCCTCGCGTGCCCTCGGACCGGCCAGAAGAATGGGTTCCCCGGTCTAATAGTGCGGCGGAACGTCGCGCCGCAGGCGCTCGTCGTTCGGACCGGGTGCATCGGATGCCGCGTTCCCCTGGCCTTCGCGGCCGGCCGGGGGCGCGGCATCCGTCGTCTTCTCGTCGGCGGGAATCGGCTCGGCCGTGGTTCCCGGCGCAGGGGTCAGCTTCGCTCGACGGGAGCCTGCGACGCGCTCGATCCGCTGCCGGTCACTCGACGACATCGATGGGCTGGGTCTCGTTGTCGACCCGGGGGGCGTCCGGCGGCACGCCCAGCATCGCGGCGATGCGCTGCGCGACGTCGGCCGGGTCTCGGTAGAGGTCGAACGAGTGCACGCGCACGTAGTGCCAGCCCAGGCGCCGCAGGATCTGCGGACGCAGCCGCAGCGATTCCCGCAGGGACTCGCCGATGGTCTCGGGGTCACTCTCCACCACGACGGCCTTGCCGTCGTACTGCGCGACAAGGGGCAGGAGGCCGCGGTAGTGCACATCGACCGAGAGCCCCGCACGGCGCAGCTCGCGCGCCAGAGCGCGCGTGAGGGGGTCGGCGAGGTCTTCGAGGCGCGCATCGCGGGAGCGGGCGGCGATGCTCCCCAGGATCGACATCAGCGTTGCGGCGCCGTACTCGAGGCGCCCGTCGTCGAACGCCGACGGGCGGATCGACGACACGATGACCATCGACCGCCGGGCGCGGGTCATGCCGACGGTGAGCAGCCGCTCACCGTCTGGCGAGGACAGGTCGCCAAAGTCGCTCAGGACGCGGCCGTGCTTGGTGAGTCCGAAGCCCAGCGAGAAGATCACGCGGTCTCGGCTCTCGGCCACCGATTCCTCGAGGGTGAGCACCGCGAACGGCTCGGCGGTGTCGCGCGAGACGAAGTCGGCGACGTCGGATCTGCCGGCGAACGCGGCCTCGACGGCCGCGCGGATGCGCTCGGCGTGCCGCACGCTCGCGGTGACGACCATGAGGGACTCGCTGCCGCGGTTGACGGCGTGCTCGATGACGAGCGTCACGACACGGGCGACCTCGGAGTCCGGGCTTTCGACGGCCCCCGTGACGGGGTCGGGCGTGCCGTGGCCGCCTTCGACGTAGTCGACCGCGAGACTGCCGCGGCCGAGGTACGACCCCGCCCAAGGCAGCGATACGAGCTCGCCGCCGTAGAACGCGTCGTTGACCAGCGCGGCGAGGTCCTCGCCACCGGCCCGGTAGCTGCGGGTGAGGGTCTCGACGGGCAGCAGTTCCGCAAGACGCTCGAACACGCTCGTCCCGTCGAACGGAACCTCGTCCTCCTCGGCCTCCGAGGGTGCGGCGCTTCCGCTGATCGTGGGCGGCGGCACGGCGGCCGACATCGCGGACCCCGCCGAGACGCGGAACGGCGTCGGCTTCTGCGTCACCGGGTCGCCGAAGGCGACGACCTGCCCGGCCCGGCGGAGCGCCGGTGATGCTTCGGCGAGACAGAGGGCCGCAGCATCCGCCACCACCACGACATCGAACGCGACCGCCTCGGGGATGCGAGGAACCTCGTAGGGCGAGGCGAGCCATACCGGAGCCAGCGTGCGCGAGAGCGTGGGGGCCACCGTCGCGAGTTCCGCCGGGGTGATGGCTCCGCGCTTCAGCGCCTGCTTGAGCGCGTCGGCCTCGGACCGGTGGTCGACGATGCCGATCCGCCACTGCGTCGCGAGGTGGGCGGCGAGAAGCGGACCGGATGCTGCGGCATGGGCTTCGTCGACGAGCCGGAAGTCGCGCTCCAGCCGGTCGACGACGGCGGTGTTCGCACCGAGCACGGCACGGTCCGTGCGCAGCAGCAGTTCGAGGGCGGACTGCCACCACGCGTATTCGAGCTCGGCCGCCACCTGGTCTTCGGGCACGTGCCGCACCGACAGTTCGAGCAGTAGGGGCTCGAGGCCCATCGCGGCGAGCTCGGAGCGCAGCGTCGCGCGCTCCTTGAGGTTGTCGAACACGTCCGAATCGGCGGCGAGGCCGGCGAGCGTGCGCACGAGCTGCTTCACCGGGAGCGTCGCGAGGCGTTCGGAGCCGGTGCGGCCGAGCACCGCGTCCAGCTCGCCGAGTTCGGCCTCGACACGCTGCCAGGCGACCTGCACGTCGCCCAGACCCAGAGGAACCTCGGGCGTGACGCCCATGTCGACATAGCGCTGCCACTCGGTGCGCTGCTGCTGGATGCGCACCAGCGCTTCGTACATGTCGGGAACGTGGACGCCGGGTCGCAGGTACTCGCGCGAGAGGCGCCGGAGGCGCCGCCGGTTCGCGCCGTTCATCTCCGGCGCGTCCCGACGCGGCGCGTGCGCCTGGATGAGCTCGGCGAGGGGACGCTCGAAGACGGTGAGGCTGAACTTGTCGAGCGAGTCGCGGATGCCGCGCAGCAGGCGCAGGTACACGCCGAGCTCGGCGACGGTCTGGAACGGCCGCATGCGTGTCTGCGCGATCAGCTCGTAGCCGCGCTCCAGGAGCGTCGGCACATCGCTGCGGTGCAGCTTGCCGGCGAGCGCGTGGGCGCCGCGGGCCTCTTCCACCGTCGCGAACGTGACGCCGTACCAGGGCGAGTCGTCGGGTCCGAAGCGGAACTCGCCGAGGCGCGCGGCCGCCGAGAGCTTGGCTGCCGCCTCCTCCCGGGTCGTGGCGAGGCTCGCCAGCGCGTCGGCGTCGAAACGCGCTTCGGTCGTGGGGGCGACGCCTCGCTCCGCGAGTTCGGCGAGCTCACGGAGGATGTCGAGCACCGACACTCCGAAATCAGGATGCTTCGCCGTGACGGCGGAGCGGTAATCCCGAAGCACGCTCCGCAGCCGCACCAGCGCGTCGTCGATGTCGGAGACCTTGGGCGCCTCGGCCTTCTCGTTGCGGCCGATCGCGCGGATGAGGTCGCGCTGCAGGCGGTCCGGCGAGACGGCGAGGCCGGGAAGTCCGATGCCCGCGAGGCGGTGCCGCACGCCGTCGAGGGTCGAGCGGCGTGCGCTCACCACCAAGACGCGTTTGCCGTCGCGAACGAGCGCGCCGACCGCGTTGATGACGGTCTGCGTTCCGCCGGTGCCGGGCAGCGTGTGGATGACGAGGGACTGGCCGTCGGCGATGCGTGCGAGCACGCGCTCCTGCTCGGAGTCGGCGTCGAGCAGCAGCATGTCGGCGGCAGGGGCACGATCGTCGGGGCTCGTCGGCTCCGGCCCGTCGCGGCGGATGGTGAGCGATTCCCGGTCGGCGACGTGCCCGGCGAGCGCGTTGAGCACCCGGTGGTCGAGGTCCGATGCGTCCAGCGCCATGTCGCCGCCGATGTCGGCGAAGGTGGACACCAGCAGGCGCGGCTTGACGGCGTAGCTGTCGATCGAGGCGGTCAGCGCGCGGATGTGGTCGATCACCGGCTGCGGCTTGAAGACGCCGCCCTCGTACGCGAGGGCGGCGAGGCCGCCCGCGTCGATCATGATGCCGAAGTGCGTGCGCATCGCACGGATCAGCTCGGGGTTGACCACGAACGTGCCGTGCAGCTTGAGCTCGAAGTCGCCGTGGTGGCGCCGGATCGCGAGCGGCCGCAGCAGCACCGGCGCGCTCCACGTGATCCCCGCGACGCGCCAGGTCGCGAGACCGACGGCGAGGCGCACGGTGTCCAGGCCCCGGGTCGTGCGCAGCTCCTGGTCTTTCGCGGTGATGCTCTGTGCCGCGAGGCGGGCGTTGCGCAGCGCCACCTCATCGCGGAACAGGTTCGACAGCAGCGTCGAGCGCCCCGTGATGAACTGCGGCAGGCTTCCGGGGTGCGCCTTCGTGATCTCGATCGCGGCGTCCTGCCCGTCCACGAAGTGAAGAAGAGTGGACCTGCCCCCCAATGCGGCGGACTGCAGCCGGAGCCGGTCGCGTTCGGTCTCGGCGACGTGGACGACCGTGACATCGGGTTCGGCGAGACCCAGATCACCCGGGGTCACGTCGTACCCGCGCTCGGCGTCTCCTGTGCCCAACACGGCGCTGCGTTCTGCTCGCCACACACGTGCCACCCTAAAGGCGACGTGTGCGCGGCTCTTGCAATGGACCTGAGTTTCGCGGTATTGGACGGCTCCGGGGGCCGCCCTCGCAGTGCCCCTTCCTCCACCGTCGGCATCCGGACGGGACTCTTCACAGATCGCGACGGCGACCGGTCACGGCGTCCGCCGCCCGCGCCAGGATGGTCGCATGACCCCCGATGACCCGCCCCGCTACCGCGTCCATCCGTCACCCATCGGCGACATCCTGATCGTCGCGACCGCCGAAGGCATCGTGACCCTGCATCCCTTCGACGGCCCCCTGCACGCCGAGCTCGAGCGCGTCGCACTGCAGCTGCGCGCCCTCCCGGTCCCTGATGACGACACGGATGCCGCCACCGCCGCCTCCGAGACCGCCGACGCCTTCGAGAGCGCGGTCGCACAGCTCGACGAGTACTTCGACGGCGATCGGGAGGAGTTCGACCTTCCGCTGGACTGGCGACTCGTCCGCGGATTCACTCGCGCGGCGCTGGAGGCCGTGTGCGACATCCCCTACGGCGAGACCGCCAGCTACGGCGAGGTGGCGATCGCCGCCGGCATCCCCCGCGCCGCGCGCGCCGTCGGCACCGCGTGTGCGACCACACCCTTCTCCGTGGTCGTGCCCGTGCACCGCGTCGTGCGCGCCGACGGCTCCCTCGGCGAGTACGGCGGGCGGCCCGAGGTCAAGAGGTTCCTCATCGACCTCGAACAGGGTCCGGCCGTGCCCCCGGCGCCCTCGGCTGTGCGCAGCCGCGGCGCGGCGACGCGCTGAGGCGGAGGGGTCAAGGCGTGCGGGCGTGTAGGCCGCCCGCACGCGGCGAGGCCCTCGCGGCCGGCTCGCGGGGCCTCGCCTTGACTGTCATGCGGGAGCGCAGCCCGCCGGGTGGAGAACCCCGAGTGGTAAGGTCGACGCTACGAAAAAGGGCGGCGAGGACGCCGTCACGCCGGAAGCAGGTAGCCGTGGGCGCGTCCCTCCCACATCGCGCACCGGCCCCCGATCGCGTGGGCGCGGGGGTCCGCATCGTCGTGGACGGCGGCGGTGATCCCGGCGACGCGCAGGCGCTGGATCACGCGGTGGCGGAGCTCGTGCGCCGCACCCGCTTCCCTGTTGCGTTCGGCGGACTCGCGCTCGGCGACGCGATCCACGTCACGTCGATCCACGGTGCCCGCACCCGCAATCTCGAGGGTCTCGTCGTGGAGGCCTCCCGTGGCCTCGGCGGGCGCGCGCTCGTCGAGAAGCGCCCCCGCCTCGCGCTCGACTACGGCTCGTCGCGCAGCATCACGCACGACTACGACCGTGCGGTGCTCGGCGAGGGCATCGCGACCCTGTTCGCGGTTCCGGTGATGGTGGGCGGGCGCGCCCGCGGCGTCATCTACTGCGGGTCATGGGCCGAATCGCCGGTGGGCGACGTCGTCGCCCGCCCCGCCTTCGCCGTCGCCGAGGAGCTCTCCAGCGAACTGCGCATCCGCGAAGAGGTGCAGCGGCGGCTGACCCTCTCCCCCACTCGCGCCGCCCCCGCCGCCATGCCCGCGACGACCCGGGAGGAGCTGCGCGAGACGTACGCCGAGCTGCGCAGCATCGCGGCGATCATCGACGACCCGGCGCTGCGCGCGCGCCTCGATCGCCTCGAGCAGCGGCTGGCCGCGCTCTCGCACGACGACGCGTCCGAGCCGTCGGTCGAACTCGACGTGCGCCTGTCGCCGCGAGAGATCGACGTGCTGGCGTGCGCGGCGTTGGGCTCGACCAACGCCGAGATCGCGGCGACCCTCGACCTCAAAGAGGGCACGGTCAAGTCGTATCTGCAGGCGGCGATGGCGAAGCTGGACGCCTCGACCCGCCACGCCGCGGTGGTCACCGCGCGTCGCGCCGGCATCCTCCCCTGACCTGCGGCGCCGCGGGCACGCGCGGAATTCTCCCTGCGCGGCCAAAAGCCGGACAGTGGCGTCCGAATTCCCGGCGGATGCCCTTTATTCGGTCTCGATGATGATTCACCCGCGGAAACGCAATTGATCAATAGGTTGTGGCGACAAATCGGCGTATTGTTCCCTTATGGCCCGCAGAATCGTTCACCAGCTCGTCGATGACATCGACGGCACCCTTTTGGAAGCCGGCGAAGGCGAGACCGTCCTCTTCTCGCTCGACGGCGTCGCTTACGAGATCGACCTCACCGACGAGAACGCCGCCGCGTTGCGCGGTGCCCTGGAGCGTTACACCAACGCGGCGCGCACCGTGTCGTCCGCTCGGGCGACGTCGAACGCCGCCTCCGCCGGACGCAAGCGCCGCCGCAGCGGTCAGCAGGATTACAGCGGCGTCCGCGAATGGGCGAAGCAGAACGGCTATCAGGTATCGGAGCGGGGCCGGGTCCCGGCATCCGTCATGGACGCCTACGAGGCGGCGCACTGACGCACGCCGCCTCGACGCCTTTCATCGGGGATTCATCGCGATACTGATTCATCGCGGTACTTCTGAGCGCGAGAGCTGGAAGAGAATCTCGTCGACTTTCTCTTTCGCGTCTCCGAAGAGCATCTGCGCGTTGTCGCGGTAGAAGAGCGGATTCTGCACGCCCGCGTATCCGGATGCCATCGACCGCTTGAAGACGATGACGTTGCCGGCCTCCCACACGCGGAGCACCGGCATTCCGGCGATCGGACTGCCGGGGTCTTCCGCGGCGGCGGGATTGACGGTGTCGTTCGCCCCGATGACGAGCACGACGTCGACGCTCGAGAGGTCGTCGTTGATCTCGTCCATCTCGAGCACGATGTCGTAGGGCACCTTCGCCTCGGCGAGGAGCACGTTCATGTGGCCGGGCAGCCGCCCGGCGACGGGGTGGATGCCGAAGCGCACGTCGACACCGCGCTCTCGCAGCTTCTGCACGAGGTCGGCGACGCCGTGCTGGGCCTGCGCGACAGCCATGCCGTAGCCGGGGGTGATGACGACACGGGACGCGCCGGCCAGGAGGTCGGCGGCGGCCTCGGCGTCGATCTCGCGGTGCTCGCCGTACTGCTCGTCGGAGCTCTTGGGCGCTTCGATGCCGAAGCCGCCGGCGATCACCGACAGGAATGAGCGGTTCATCGCCTTGCACATGATGTAGCTGAGGTACGCACCCGACGACCCCACGAGCGCGCCGGTCACGATGAGCAGGTCGTTGTCCAGCAGGAAGCCCGCGGCGGCTGCGGCCCATCCCGAGTAGCTGTTGAGCATCGATACGACGACGGGCATGTCGCCGCCGCCGATCGAGGCCACCAGGTGCCAGCCGAGCGCCAGCGCGAGCAGGGTGACGGCGATCAGGAGCCACAGCTCCGGCGTGATCACGTACCAGACCGTGAGGACGAGGAACAGGGCGAGCGCGCTGATGTTGAGGGCGTTCTTGCCCGGCAGCATGAGGGGCTTCGACGAGATGCGCGCCGAGAGCTTCAGGAACGCGACGATCGACCCGGTGAAGGTGACACCGCCGATGAAGACACCGATGAAGACCTCGGCGTGGTGGATGTCGGCGAGCACGCCTGTGAGCCCGGTGTCGTAGAGGGCGCCGTTCCAGCCGACCAGCACGGCCGCGAGGCCGACGAAGGAGTGCAGCAGCGCGATGAGCTCGGGCATCCCGGTCATCTGGACGATCCGCGCGCGCCACAGCCCGATCGCGGCACCGACGAGCACGGCAACGACGAGCAGCGTCAGCCCGAGCGCGCCCGACTGCCGGCCCCAGGCGCCGGCCGCCACCAGCACGACCGTCGCGACGAGCGCGATCGCCATGCCGACGATGCCGAACACGACGCCGCGACGACTCGTCTCGTGCTTGCTCAACCCCGCGAGGCTGAGGATGAACAGGAGCGCCGCGACGATGTAGGCGGCGCCCGCCACCTGGCCGGCCACCGCGTTCATCGGGTCTCACCCTTCTGGAACATCGCGAGCATGCGACGCGTGACGGCGAACCCGCCGAAGATGTTGATGGACGCGAGCAGCACCGCGACCGCGGCCAGGATCTGCACGGTGAGGTCGGGGACGGTGATCTGCACCATGGCGCCGACCACGATGATGCCCGAGATCGCATTCGTCACGCTCATGAGCGGCGTGTGCAGTGCGTGCGCCACGTGGCCGATGACATAGAAGCCGACGACGATCGCGAGGGTCAGCACCAGGAAGTGCTGCGGCAGCGGCGGTGGCGCGAACGCGCAGATCGCGAACAGCGCGGCGATGCCGGCGACGATCAGGCCTGTCCGGGCAGCGGTCGACATGGGCTTCTTCGGTGGCACCGCGGGCGCAGCATCCGTCGTCTTCGTCGCGGCGGGGGCGGCGGACACCTGCACCGGCGGCGGCGGCCAGGTGACCGCTCCGTCCCGTACGACCGTCACGGTGCGCTGCACCACGTCGTCGAAGTCGAGCGTCAGCTCGCCGTCCTTGCCGGGGGTGAGGAGCTTGAGCAGGTTCACGAGGTTCGTCGCGAACAGCTGCGAGGCCTGCTGGGGCAGACGCCCGGGGAGATCGGTGTAGCCGAGGATCACGACGCCGTTGTCGGTCACCACCTTCTCGCCCGCGACCGATCCCTCCACGTTGCCGCCCTGCCCGGCGGCCATGTCGACGATGACGCTCCCCGAGCGCATCGAGGCGACGTCGGCCGCCGTGATCAGGCGAGGCGCCGGGCGCCCCGGGATGAGCGCGGTGGTGATGATGATGTCGACGTCGGCCGCCTGCTCCGAGTAGATCTCAGCCGCGCGCCTGTCGTACGCCTCGCTCGTCGCCTTCGCGTAGCCGTCGGAGGAGACCTGCATCGCCTCATCGGGCACGACGACCGCGAGGTACTCGCCGCCGATCGACGCGACCTGGTCGGCGACCTCCGGCCGCGGGTCGGTGGCCCGCACGATCGCACCGAGGCTCGACGCCGCACCGATCGCCGCGAGCCCGGCCACACCCGCGCCCGCGACCAGCACCTTCGCGGGCGGCACCTTCCCGGCCGCAGTGACCTGGCCGGTGAAGAAGCGCCCGAACTCGTGCGCCGCCTCGACCACAGCGCGGTAGCCGGCGATGTTCGCCATCGAGCTCAGCACGTCCATCGACTGCGCGCGCGAGATGCGCGGGACCGCGTCCAGAGCGATCGCCGTGATCCCTCGCGTCGCGAGCGACTCGACGAGGTCGGGCCGCAAGGCCGGACTCAGCATCGCGACGATCGTGGCGCCGTCTGCGAGCCGGTCGATCTCTGCCGGCGTCGGCGCGTTGACCTTCAGCACGATCGGCGACGCCCACGCCGTGGCGCCGTCGACGACCGTTGCACCCGCGTGCACGAATGCGGCGTCGGGGAACGACGAGCCGGCACCGGCTCCGGCCTCGACGACGACGTCGTAGCCGAGCGCGATGAGTTTCGGGACGGTGGTCGGAGTCGCGGCCACCCGGGTCTCTCCGGGTGCTTCGGCGACGATGCCAATGCGGGTCATGCGTTCCTCTGGATCGGGTGGCGCAGCGTGACGCTGCGGCGCGTCCGCAAGCCCATTCTCGATGCTCGCGGCGACGCCTCCACCATGTCAGACCGCGACGCAGATCCCGCGTGCATTGCGCCCGACACGATGACAAGAATCACAGAATTTGCTGCCAGCACGCCACAATCCCTCTTCTTCGCAGCGGTCGTCCCTTCTGGCGAAACCCACACGCTCGCGCCAGGCGGTTCATAGCGCACGGCGAAGGTCGTCGTAAGTGCGACGCATATCGATGGAGGCATGAACAAGAAGAGCAGCGCGAACACGAGCACCCGCACGCGCCGGGTACGCAACGTCGTCATCGCCTCCGGTCTCGTCGTCGCGCTCTCGGGCGGCGCCGGCGCGGTGTGGGCGGCCGACCGATTTCTCGTCGAGCACGTGGAGATCGCCGACGTGTCGGAGTATGAGGCGCAGAACTCGACGGTCGACTCCACAACGGATTCGACGACGGATGCTGCCACCGACGCCACGGTCACCGACACCTCCTACTCGGACGGCGCCACGTCGATCACGATCTCCACCGTCACCGAGGGCTCCGGCTCCGACACCGTGACCTACTACGTCGCCGACGTGACGCTGTCGGACGCGACCGCGCTCGCAAGCGCCTTCGCGAAGGACCAGTTCGGCGAGAACATCACCGAGCTCACCAGCCAGATCGCCGCCGACAACGGCGCGATCTTCGCGATCAACGGCGACTACTACGGGTTCCGTGACACCGGCATCGTGATCCGCAACGGTGTGGTGTTCCGCGACGAGCCGGCCCGCGAAGGACTCGTGTTCTACACCGACGGACGTGTCGAGGTGTACGACGAGACGACGACGTCCGCGGAGGAACTGCTCGCCGACGGTGCGTGGAACACCCTGAGCTTCGGCCCTGCGATCGTGGAGGACGGCGCGGTGGTCGACGGCATCGAGACGAAAGAGATCGACACCAACTTCGGCAACCACTCCATCCAGGGCGACCAGCCGCGAACGGCCGTCGGGGTGATCGACGAGAACCACCTCGTCTTCGTCGTCGTCGACGGCCGCCAGCCCGGCTACAGCGAGGGCGTCACCCTCACCGAGCTCGCTGACATCATGCTCGACCTCGGCGCGACCACCGCGTACAACCTCGACGGCGGCGGCTCGTCGACGATGTACTTCGACGGGGAGGTGATCAACTCGCCCTCCAACGGCGGCGAGCGCGGCACGAGCGACATCCTCTACATCGCCGACGCCTCCGCCGCGGAGTGACGCCGTGATCGTCCTCATCCCCGCCTACGAGCCGGGGTCGCGACTCGAACCGGTCGTCGCCGGCGTGTTCGCGGCAGACCCCGATGTCGAGGTGGTCGTCGTCGACGACGGGAGCGGCCCAGCCTTCACCGCCACGTTCGATCGCGTCGCGGGGCTCGGCGCGACGGTGCTGCGCCACGACGTGAACCGCGGCAAGGCGGCGGCTCTTCGCACCGGGTTCGATCACGCGATGTCAGCCCACCCCGGCGGCGACGTCGTCACCGCCGATGCCGACGGGCAGCACACCGTGCACGACATCCTCCGCGTCGCCGACGCGCTCCGCGAGGACGCGGCCGACGGCGTCCCGATGCTCATCCTGGGCTGCCGGGCGTTCACCGGGAACGTTCCGCTGCGCTCTCGCGCCGGCAACGCCATGGCCCGCGGGATATTCCGGCTCGCGGCGGGATGGGCGCTGAGCGACACGCAGACCGGACTGCGCGGCATCCCCTCGGAGCTGCTCGCGTGGGTGCGCGCACAGCCGGGCGAGCGGTTCGCGTACGAGCAGAACGTCCTGCTGCGCTGCCGCCGTGACGGCGTCGCGACCCGTGAGGTGCCGATCGAGACGGTCTACCTCGATGGCAACGCGTCGAGCCACTTCCGGCCCGTCGTGGACTCGCTGCGCGTCATGTTGCCGCTGGTGCTGTTCGCGGGGTCGTCGCTGCTGGCGTTCGCCGTCGACACCGTCGTGCTCCTCGCGCTCAATGCGCTCACGGGCCTGCTCGTGCCGTCGATCGTGGCGGCGCGCGTCGTGAGCGCCTCGGTGAACTTCGCCGTCAACCGTCGCGTGGTCTTCCGAGGGGAGCCGAGGGGACGGATGCTGCGCCAAGGCGCTCGCTACGCCCTGCTGGCCGTCGCGCTCCTGGCGTCGAACATCGTGTGGCTCGATGCGCTCACGCGCTACGGCGTCCCGCTCGTCGTGGCCAAGATCGCGACCGAGGCGGTGCTGTTCGTGACGAGCTACGGCGTGCAGCGGTCCTTCGTCTTCGGCACTCAGCAGGCCCGGGCCGAACTCGTAAGCCGCCCTGACGCCCGTCATAGGAGCCCCATAGCGGCCGCGGCTCGAATGGATCAGAGCGAACACCCCATCGGGAGGAACCCATGACCACCAGCGCGCTGATCCTCATCGGCATCGACCTGGCTGCCGCCCTCGTGCTGAGCCTCGGCCTCTACTACCGCCGGCACCACCGCCGCGACCTCGTCGTCGCGTTCCTGGGGGTGAACGTCGGGGTGATGTCCGTCGCCGCCGTGCTCGGCACCGCCGAAGTCGCTCTGGGGCTCGGTCTCGGCCTGTTCGGCGTGCTGTCGATCATCCGGCTGCGCTCGTCCGAGATCTCGCAGCGCGAGGTCGCGTACTACTTCGCGGCGCTCGCGATCGGGCTCGTGACCGGCCTCCCCCAGACCGACCCGTGGCCGGTCGCCGCGCTCGTCGCCCTGATCCTCGCGGTGCTCTGGGGCGCCGATCACCCGGCGCTGCTCTCGCGGTCGCGCCACCAGGTCGTGCGTCTCGACCGCGCCGTCGCCGACGAGCACGAGTTGCGGGCCGACCTCGAGGAGCGCCTCGGCGGCACGGTCGCCTCGACCACCGTGCAGGAGCTCGACCTCGTCAACGACACGACGCTCGTCGATGTGCGCTATCGGGTGCCGCGAGGAGCGGCGCGCCCCGCCGCTACCCGAGGCAGGGCCGCGGCCGCCCCGGCGATGCAGGGAGCGGCGCGATGACGACCTTCGACCGCTTCGACCCGGTGTCGCTCGACGCGCTCGTGGCCGAGGCATCCTTCCTCACCCGCGTCGACAGGAAGTACGTCGTGCCGCGCGAGGTCCTCGAGGCCGTGCTCACCACGCTCGACCCCGGCACCCGCGTGCTCGAGATCGACGGCGCCCGCGATTTCGCCTACGAGTCGGTGTACTTCGACACCCCCGACCTGCTGAGCTTCCGGATGGCGGCCCAGCCCCGCCGTCGGCGCTTCAAGCTGCGCACGCGCAGCTACCTCGACACCGGTACGTCGTACCTCGAGATCAAGACGCGCGGCGCCCGGGGCACGACCGTCAAGGAACGCGACGAGTACGACCCGAGCGCCCGCGACCGGCTCACCGACGACGCCCGCGACGATGTCGCCGATGCGTTCGCGACGATCGGGGTCGCCTCGGAGCGCGCCGACGAGCTCGACGCGACGCTGCTGACCCGCTACCGACGTGCCACCCTGCTCGCCGCCGACGGAGCCGGACGCGCCACCGTCGACACCGCGCTCGAGTGGATCGAGCCCGACGGACACGGCTTCGCCCTTCCCCACCTCGCGATCGTCGAGACGAAGTCGGGAGCCCGCCCGTCCGACGTCGATCGCGCGCTCTGGCGCGCCGGTCACCGGCCCGCGACGGTCAGCAAGTACGCCACCGGCCTCGCGGCGCTCCACCCGACCCTCCCCCGCAACCGCTGGGCGCGGCTGCTGCGCGGTCCCTTCGACCCGTCGCACCGCGCTGCGCCCGCGACCCACCCGACCACCGCCACCCACAAGGAGGACGCATCATGCTCCGCAAGCCCCACCGCCGCGCTATCGAGCCCCACCACCGCCCTATCGAGCAACGTCGCCGCCTGATCCTCGCGGCCACGCCACTGGCCCTCGCCGCGGTCGTGCTCGCCGGCTGCGCGACGCAGACCGCCTCCTCGACGACCACCCCGACCACCGACGCCTCGACCACCGAGACGGCGGCCGTCGTCGACTCCGACCTCAGCGCCGCCGCGGTGCTCGCCGCCAACGCCGACGTCACCGTCGTGCAGGACGACGAATGGAGCGAGACGGATGCTGCGGACATCACGCTGTCGGGCAGCACGGCATCGAGCGACTCCGACGCCGTGACCGTCGACGGCTCCACCGTCACCATCACGGAGGCCGGAGTGTTCCGGCTGTCCGGGTCGCTCGGCGGACAGGTGGTGGTCGCCGCTCCCGAGGACGCGCAGGTCGTGCTGATCCTCGACGACGCCGATATCTCAGCATCCGATTCCCCTGCCATCACCGTGACGAGCGCGGACGATGTCGCCATCTCGCTCGCGGCCGGCAGCGACAACAGCGTCTCGGACGCGTCGTCGTACGAGGAGGACGCCGACGCGAACGCTGCGATCTACGCCGGCGCCGACCTCACGATCTCGGGCACCGGTGCGCTGACGGTGTCGGGCAACGGCAACGACGGCATCACGAGCACCGACGATCTGGTGATCCTGTCCGGCGAGATCACGGTCGACGCAGTCGACGACGCACTGCGGGGCAAGGATTCGCTCACCGTCGAAGGCGGCACGCTCGAGCTCGCCGCCGCCGGCGACGCGCTCAAGAGCGACCAGACCGACGACGCGACGCAGGGCTTCGTCGTCATCGGCGGTGGCACCGTGACGGCCGAAAGCGGAGACGACGCGATCGCGGCGGCGACCGATGCGGTCATCACGGGCGGCACTGTCACGCTGACGGCGGGCACGGATGCCGCGACCTCGGACGACTCGCCCAAGGGCGTCACCGCGGGTCTCGTGGTCGCGATCGACGGCGGCGACGTCACGATCGAGGCCATGGACGACGCCGTGCACTCCGACGGATCGATCGGGATCGGCGGCGGCAGCGTGACCGTGTCAGCCGGGGACGACGGCATCCACGCCGAGCAGCGCCTCGAGATCCGCGACGGCACCGTGACCGTCGCCGAGTCGTACGAGGGCCTGGAAGCGACGGACGTCGCGATCTCGGGCGGGACCGTCGACCTCACGTCGAGCGACGACGGCGTCAACGCCGCGAGCGGGGCCGCGGCCGACGCACAGGGTGGCGGCATGGGGGGCGGCGGCGAGCAGGACACGGGTGAGACCCTCACGATTTCGGGCGGCAGTGTGCGCGTCGAGGCGGTCGGCGACGGCCTCGACTCGAACGGCACGATCTCGGTCACCGGCGGCACCACCGTCGTCAGCGGGCCGAGTTCGGCCGGCGGGCAGGGCGCGCTCGACGCGAACGGCGAGATCGCCATCGACGGCGGCGGGCTTTTCGTCGCCGGGTCGGTGCTGGTCACGCCCACCGGCACCCAGCCGTGGGTGGCGGCGACCGCCAGCGGTTCGGCGGGTGACACCGTGGAGGTGACGGATGCCTCGGGCGCGGTGATCGCGAGCTTCGAGGCCGATCAGAGCTTCAGCGCCGTGTTCTACAGCGGCCCGGTGGTCGCCGACGGCGGGTCGTACACGATCACCGTGAACGGCGTCACGGCGGCCACGGTGTCGGAGGGCGTGAACGTCTCCGGCGGCGGGATGGGCGGGGGCATGGGC
>NZ_JAEUAX010000013.1 GCF_019511645.1 Microbacterium ureisolvens
GGGCCGGGGTCGGGCGGCGGGGCGTCGTCGTCGGACGGGATGGGCGCGACGGCCCAGTCGGTCACGGGAGCAGCCGTTGCCGGCGCCGGAGCCTGTGCGCTCCCCCGGGGCGCGGCCGGAGCCGTCGTGCGGGGCGCGGCCGGGGACGTGGCGCGGGGCGGCGCCGGGGCTGAGGCGCTCGGTGCCGCGGCCGGAGCCGCGGCCGCCGGGGACACTGCCCGCGCGTCGCCCGAGCCGCTGGGCGCGGCAGTGATGGAGCCGGCCGCGGGCGACTCAGGAGCCGCTGCCCGGCGCGGGGCCTCGCGTCCGGGCCCGGACGGCGCTGGTGCCGCCGGGCCGCCCGCACCAGCGGATCCGCCGGCGGGTTCATGACGGGCGATGTACTTCACGCGGATGCCCAGCACGGCCACGATCGCCTGGCGCAGGTCTTCGCTCGGACCCTTGCCGGCGGCGAGGTGTTTGAACTTCGCGACGTCGGTCTGGCTCGAGAACGCCAGGGTGAGCACGTCGCCGTCGAGCGCCACCGTGCGGGCGCCCGAGGCCAGCATCCAGGACGAGCGACTCACGTTCTCGAGCTGGGCGAGCACCTGCGGCCAGGCCTGCTGCAGTCGGTCGAGCGTCACCGGTCCGGTGGGAATGGGAGGCGCCGCGGGTGCGGGGTCGCGGGGCGGAGCGGCCGTCGGCGCGGGCGCCGCGGCGGAAGGAGCTGCGGCGACCGGCCCTGCGGTGGAGCTTCCCGCCGGGGCTGCTCCGACCGCGGTCGGAGCCGGCGCAGCGCCGGCGATCGGCGCCGCAGCAGGCGCTGCCCCCGCACCGCGCGCCAGCACACGTGCGACCATCAGCTCGAGCTGCAGGCGGGGCGACGTGGCGCCGGTCATGTCATCGAGGGTCGCGATGACCAGGTCGGCGATGTGCGACAGCCGCGCAGGGCCGAACGCGTCGGCCTGGCTCTGCATGCGCGCGAGGTCTTCAGCGGAGACGCCGCGCAGCACCGCGGCAGCGCCCTGACCGGTCGCGGCCACGACGATGAGGTCGCGCAGGCGCTCGAGCAGGTCGTCGACGAAGCGGCGCGGGTCTTGCCCGGTCTGCACCACGCGGTCGACGGCCGCGAACGCGGCGGACGCGTCGGAGGCCGCGAAGGCGTCGATCACCTCGTCGAGCAGCTCGGCATGCGTGTAGCCGAGGAGGGCGACGGCGCGTGCGTAGGTGACCTTCGCGTCTTCCGAACCGGCGATGAGCTGGTCGAGGAGCGACAGCGTGTCCCGCGGTGAGCCACCACCCGCGCGCACGACGAGCGGCAGCACGCCCTGTTCGACGTCGACGCCCTCCTGCGCGCACAGCTGGTCGACGTACTCGAGCATCGCGGCCGGCGGCACGAGGCGGAAGGGATAGTGGTGGGTACGCGAGCGGATGGTGCCGATGACCTTCTCGGGCTCGGTCGTCGCGAAGATGAACTTGACGTGGTCGGGCGGCTCTTCGACGAGCTTGAGGAGGGCGTTGAAGCCCTGCGGCGTGACCATGTGCGCCTCGTCGAGGATGAAGATCTTGAAGCGGTCGCGCGCCGGCGCGAACACGGCGCGTTCGCGCAGATCGCGCGCGTCGTCGACGCCGTTGTGGCTCGCAGCGTCGATCTCGACGACATCGAGCGAACCGCCGCCGCCGCGGCCGAGCTCGACGCAGCTGTCGCACGTGCCGCACGGCGTGTCGGTCGGACCCTGCGCGCAGTTGAGACACCGCGCGAGGATGCGCGCCGAAGTGGTCTTCCCGCATCCTCGAGGTCCTGAGAACAGGTATGCGTGCCCCACACGATCGCTGCGCAGCGCGGTCATCAGTGGCTCGGTGACCTGGGACTGCCCGATCATCTCGCCGAACGACTCGGGCCGGTAGCGGCGGTACAGGGCGGTGGTCACTGCTCCAGCCTACGGCGTGCCGCCGACACTTCGGCAGGCTCGGCGCCTCGGATCGCGGCTTCCGGGTTCACCCGGTCGGCGGGGACGTCGACGCACCGCGATGACCGGTCGCGATCGCCTGCTAGATTGCTCCGCAGTGACACGGGGTGCCCGCACGGCGGGCTGAGAACACACCCGTCGAACCTGATCTCGATCATGCGAGCGAAGGGATGTCGCGATGAACGCGCGCACCGAAGCACACCTGTCCGCCCTCTCCCCCGCTGCCGCGCTGGCAGCGCTGCGCGAGGCTTCGCCTCTCGTGCAGTGCATCACCAACTCCGTGGTGACGAACTACACCGCGAACGCGCTCCTCGCGGTGGGAGCCGCGCCCGCGATGTGCGACATCCCCGGTGAGTCGGGGATGTTCGCCGGCATCGCCGACGGCGTGCTGGTGAACCTCGGGACCCCCACGGCAGAGCAGCGCGACGCCGCTCGCGAGGCCGTGCGCGCCACCTCCCGCTGGGTGCTCGACCCCGTCGCGGTCGGTGTCCTCCCCGTGCGGACCGCCCTCGCCGCCGAACTGGTCGAGCACCGTCCCGCCATCGTGCGCGGCAACGCCTCCGAGATCCTCGCCCTCGCCGGAGAGGGCGGCGGCGGTCGCGGAGTCGACGCGACGGACGGAACGGATGCCGCCGCCGGCGCCGCACAGTCGCTCGCGCTGCGCACGCGCGGCGTCGTCGCCGTGTCGGGCCCGGTCGACCTCGTCACCGACGGCGAGCGTGTCGTCCGCATCCACGGCGGCGACGCGCTCCTCACCCGCGTCACCGGAGGCGGCTGTTCGCTCGGCGCGGTGATGGCCGCGCTCGTCGGCGTGTGTGCGCCGTTCGAGGCGGCGGTCGCGGCATCCGCCCTCTATGCGGTCGCGTCCGAGCGAGCCGCCGGCCGTGCCGGCGGACCGGGCTCGTTCGCGGTGGCGTTCCTCGACGCCCTCGACGCCGTCGCCCAGGACCCCGCTGAGCTCGACGCTCGCGTCGCCGACGCCCTCGCGATCCGATGACCGGCCCCGCAGGACGCCTCGCGCTTCACCTCGTGACCGACGACCGCCTGCCGCTCGACCGGCTGCTCGCGGTCGTCGACGACGCCGCGGCCGCAGGGGTCGACGTCGTGCAGCTGCGGGCGAAGTCGCTCAGCGCTCGTGAGCTCATCCGGCAGGCGAGCGCGCTGTCCGACGTGATCGACCGCCGCTGCCTGCTCCTCATCAACGACCGCGTCGACGTGGCCGTGGCCGCACGGGATGCCGGAGCCCGCGTCGACGGCGTCCATCTCGGTCAGAGCGATCTGCCGCCCGACACCGCTCGGCGCCTGCTCGGCCCGCGCGCCGTGATCGGCTGGACCGCGGACTCGGCGGACCACCGGGCCGCGGCATCCGTCCCCCGAGACGGCACGATCGACTACCTCGGTGTCGGCGTCATCCGGCCGACGTCGACGAAGCCCGACCACCCGCCGGTGCTCGGCGTCGACGGCTTCGCCGCGTTCGCGGCGGGCACGCACCTCCCGTGCGTCGCGATCGGCGGGGTGGAAGTGGAGGACGTCGCAGCGCTGCGCGCCGCGGGTGCGGCGGGGATCGCCGTGGTGTCGGCGATCTGCGCCGCGGCCGATCCGGGCGCCGCGGCACGGGCGCTCCGCAGCGCCGCCGATGCCCCTGCACTCGAGGGCGTCGCGTGAAGACCGCCAGCGCTCTGAACCCCTCCGCGCCCACGACGGTTCGGCCGGCGATCCCCCGGGTGCTGAGCATCGCGGGCACCGACCCGACGGGCGGCGCGGGCGTTCACGCGGATCTGAAGTCGATCGGGGCGCTCGGCGGGTACGGCATGGCCGTGGTGACCGCGCTGGTGGCCCAGAACACGCGCGGCGTGCGCGAGGTGCACGTGCCACCGGTCGCCTTCCTCGCCGCGCAGCTGGCGGCCGTGTCGGACGACGTCGAGATCGACGCAGTGAAGATCGGCATGCTGCAGTCGGCCGAGATCATCGGCACCGTGCGGGAGTGGCTGGATCGCGTGCGGCCGCCGATCGTGGTGCTCGACCCGGTCATGGTGGCCACGAGTGGCGACCGGCTGCTCGATCCCGCGGCGGAAGAAGCCCTGCGGGCGCTCGCGCGCGAAGCGGACCTCGTGACCCCGAACCTCGCGGAGCTCGCCGTACTCACCCGAAGCCCGCGCGCGACCACGTGGGCGCTGGCCGTCGACGACGCGCAGAGCCTCGCGCGCGAGACGGGCACGACGGTGCTCCTCAAGGGCGGGCACCTCGACGGCGCCGACTGCCCCGACGCCATCGTGGCGGCGGACGGCGCGGTGCACGAAGTCCCCGGGTCACGCATCGATACGCGCCACACCCACGGCACCGGCTGTTCGCTCTCGTCCGCGATGGCGACGCTGCGGGCGACGGGCGCCTCGTGGCCCGACGCCCTGCAGCGCGCGAAGACGTGGCTCACCGGAGCGCTGGCGCACGCCGACGCTCTGCAGGTGGGCGAGGGAAACGGACCGCTCGACCATTTCCATGCTCTCCGCGGCGCAGCATCCGTTCCCGCCGCCGCGTGGTCTGCCCAGGTGTGGGATGCCACGGCCGCGGTACGCGCCGACGTCGACGACCTCCCGTTCGTGCGCGGGCTCGGCGACGGCACGCTGTCGCGAGAGACGTTCCTGCGCTACCTCGCGCAGGACGCGATCTACCTCGGTGAATACTCGCGCGTGCTGGCGAAGGCGAGCGCGCTCGCCCCGACGCCGGACGAGCAGGTGTTCTGGGCACGGGCGGCGGAGTCGTCGATCGCCGAGGAGCGCCGGCTGCACGAATCGCATCTGGGGACGGATGCTGCGACCCCGGCGCCGCAGACGCTCGCCTATACGAACCACCTCCACGCGTCGGAGCGGTCCTACGGCGAGCTCGTGGCGGCGCTGCTGCCCTGCTTCTGGCTGTACACGGATCTCGGCAGCCGTCTCGCCGCACTGCGTCACGACGCGCATCCCTACGACGACTGGCTCGCGATGTACGGCGACCCCGCCTTCACCGCCGCGACCGCCCGCGCGACGCAGATCGCGGACGCCGCGGCGCGGGAAGCCGGTCCGGTGGAGCGGGCGCGCATGACCGAGGCGTTCGCGCGGTCCATGGCCCACGAGCGCGAGTTCTTCGCGCGGGCGTGACGGCGACGTCGCACGGACTCCACGTCTCTCGGATAGCCCGGAGGTCAGCCGAACGCGGCCCAGAGCTCGGCACTCGTCGCGCGCCGCGCGACGAGTGCCGCGAGCAGGATCCGCGCCTGCCCGGGCCGCAGCGTCGTGGAGTGCACCGCGCCGGCCTCCCTGAGGTCGCTGCCGCCGCCACCGCCGCCGTACGAGGGCGCCAGCGCGCCCTGCGGCACCCGACTGGACACCACGACCGGGATGCCCTCGGCCACGCACTCCCGGACGGCGGCGACGACGGCGGCCGTGGAGTTTCCCGACCCGAGCGCCTGCAGCACGATGCCGTCGGCGCCGGCGGCGGCGCTCGCGCGGATGTGAAGGGCGTCGGCGCCTGGAGGGAGTGCGACGATGTCGATACGGACGCCGTCGACGCGACTCGTCTCACGCGGAGCCGTCGCACCGGCCGGACCGGCGGAGCGGAACGCATCCGTGCTGTCGGCGCTGAACTTGTAGGCGCCCCAGGGCGACAGCAGTCGTCCGCCGAAGAGCACCACGACGGCGTCTCCGGCGCTCCGGCGCGCAGGCCGGCCGGCCGGCCCCTCGGCGGCGGCGAACCGGATGGCCGCCTCTATATTGGCCGGGCCGTCGGAATCCGGATGATCGGCGGTGAACTGGGCTCCGGTGACGACGATGCGCCGGTCGGCATGGCCGTGCTGCAGCGCGAGAAGGAGGGCCGTCTCCTCCAGCGAGTCGGTGCCGTGCAGCACCACCACTCCGCGCGTCTCGGGCTCGGCCAGCACCTCCCCTACCGCGTCGCTGATGCGCTGCATGTGCGAGAGCGTCAGCGTCGCCGAGTCCTGCGCCATGACGTCGACCACTCGTACCGGCGCGCCGGGTTCGACTCCGGCGAGGAGGCCACCGCCGCTGACGACCGGCCTGCTCGGGCCGTCGTCGACCCGGCGACTGGCGATCGTGCCGCCCGTCGCGATGACCACGACGCTGCTCGACTCCCCCGTCACCGTTCTGCGTCCTGCGGGCCGCCCGTGTCGGTGACAGGCTGCTGCTGCGCCACGGCCGCCTGCTCTCGCAGCCGGACGGCGGCGACGGTGCCGGTGCGCTCGGCGGCGAGGCGCCGGATGCGGTCGCGCAGGAGGAACCAGCCGCCGATGAGCGCCGGCACGATCAGCACGAGCGACGAGACCGTGGACGTGCCGATCGGGTAGTCGAGAGCCATGAGCACGATGACCGTCGCGAGGAAGCCCAGGGTCACGTATCCCGTGTAGGGCGCTCCGGGCATGCGGAACGCGGGCCGATCGACCGCCCCCTTGCGTGCCAGCGACTGCAGCTTCAGCTGGCACAGGATGATCACCGCCCAGGCGCTGATGATCCCGAGCGCCGACACATTGAGCGCGATCTCGAACGCCTGGGCCGGGACGATCGCGTTGAGCGCGACGCCCATCGCGGTGACCACCGCCGTCACGGCGATGCCCACGTAGGGCACACCGGCTCGGTTCATGCGCGCCAGCGGGGCGGGGGCGGATCCGGAGACGGCCATGGAGTGCAGGATGCGGCCCGTCGAGTAGAGACCCGCGTTGAGGGAGGACAGCACCGCCGTGAGCACGACGAGGTTCATGATGACGTCGGCGCCCTGGACTCCGATCGACCCGAAGAACGTCACGAACGGGCTCTCGCCGGCCTTGTAGGCGGTGTAGGGCATCAGCAGCGTGAACAGGAGCACGGAGCCGACATAGAACACCGCCAGGCGGAACACCACCGCGCGGATGGCGCGGGGCATCACCTTGCGCGCGTGCTCGGTCTCGCCGGCGGCGGTGCCCACCAGCTCGATCGACGCGTACGCGAACACGACGCCCTGCACCACGATGAGGGCCGGCAGCAGCCCGTTGGGGAACATGCCTCCGTTGTCGGCGATGAGGTGCAGCCCGGGGGTCTGCCCGTTCACCGGTGTGCCCGTCACGACGAAGAAGACGCCCACCGCGAGGAATGCCACGAGGGCCAGCACCTTGATCAGCGCGAACCAGAACTCCAGCTCACCGAAGACCTTCACGGACAGCAGGTTCATGCCGAGAACGAAGACGAGGGCCACGAGGGCGAACACCCACTGGTCGATCCCCTGCAGCCACGGCACGTACTGCTTGAAGAAGTTCATGTAGAGCGCGACCGCGGTCACGTCCGCGACCGACGTCATCGCCCAGTTGAGCCAGTACATCCAGCCCGCGGCGTAGGCCATCTTCTCGCCGTAGAACTCGCGGGCGTACGACACGAACGAGCCGGTCGTGGGGCGGTGGACGATGAGTTCGCCGAGTGCGCGCATCACCAGGAACGCGAAGAACGCGCAGACCGCGTAGACGAGGACGAGAGCCGGACCGGCGATCGCCAGGCGGCCACCCGCACCCATGAACAGCCCGGTGCCGATGGCGCCCCCGATGGCGATCATCTGGATCTGGCGCGGACGCAGCGCCTTGTGGAATCCGGCTTCCTCGTCTTGGACGACCGTCGGCCGGTCGGTCCGCGTCTTCGTCGACGTCGTCGTCATGCGCTCCTGCTCCCTTCGCGTCGCAGGCCTCTCTGCCCGCGAAACTGATGCCTGCCTGTCAGACAGCTTCGCCATTGAAGCACGGCGGATCCCGGGAAATCAACACAGCTTCGGCAGAATCTGTCTGGTAGATTGACCGCTAGGTGGCCACTCGAAGGAGAGAACATGCCCGCAACCCGCACCGAACACGACCTCCTGGGCGAGAAGGAGGTTCCTGCCGACGCGTACTGGGGAGTCCACACCGAACGCGCTCGCGAGAACTTCCCGATCACGGGTGTGCCGGTCGGGCGATACCCGTTCCTCGTCCGCGGCCTCGCCTTCGTCAAGGAGGCGGCCGCCCTGGCCAACCGCGACCTCGGCCTGCTGGACGAGCGCCGGGCCGCCGCGATCTCCGCGGCGTGCCGCGAACTGCGTGCCGGCGCGCTCCACGACCAGTTCGTCGTCGACCTCATCCAGGGCGGCGCGGGCACATCGACCAACATGAACGCGAACGAGGTCATCGCGAACCGTGCGCTCGAGATCCTCGGCCGCACCAAGGGCGACTACGCGCACGTCCACCCGAACGACCACGTGAACCTCAGCCAGTCGACGAACGACGTCTACCCCACGGCTGCCGACGTCGCGTTCGTGGAGGCCGCCGCAGGGCTGCGCTCGGCTATGGCGGAGCTGGAACAGGCGTTCGCCGCGAAGGCGCAGGAGTTCCAGGGCGTGGTCAAGATGGGCCGCACGCAGCTGCAGGACGCGGTTCCCATGACGCTCGGGCAGGAGTTCCGCGCCTTCGCGGTGATGCTCGGCGAGGACCGCGCCCGGCTGGACGAGTCCGCGGCACTGCTCTACGAGATCAATCTCGGCGCGACGGCCATCGGCACAGGGCTCAACGCGCCGGCCCGCTACGCCGAGACGGCGTGCGCGCACCTCGCCGAGCTCACCGGCCGCCCGTTCACCACCGCGCACGATCTGGTGGAGGCGACACAGGATCCGGGTGCGTTCGTGCATCTGTCGGGTGTCCTCAAGCGCATCGCTATCAAGCTGTCGAAGACGTGCAACGACCTGCGACTGCTGTCGTCCGGCCCCCGTGCCGGGCTGGGCGAGATCACGCTGCCGCCCCGGCAGGCGGGGTCGAGCATCATGCCGGGCAAGGTGAATCCGGTGATCCCCGAGATGGTGAGCCAGGTCGCCTACACGGTGATCGCCGACGATCTGGCCGTCACCCTCGCCGCGGAGTCGGGGCAGCTGCAGCTCAACGCGTTCGAACCGGTGATCGTGCGCGCCCTGGCGCAGAGCTTCACCCATCTGACCGCCGCGTGCCGCACGCTCGCGTCGGCGTGCGTGGCGGGCATCGAGGCGCACCCCGAGGTGATGGCGGCGCGAGTGGAGAACTCGATCGGCTTGGCCACCGCGCTCAATCCCCTCCTGGGATACCGGGCGACGACGGAGGTGGCCCGCGAGGCACTGGTGACGGGGTGCACGGTGCCGGACGTCGTCCGCCGCCGGGGCCTGCTCACAGACGCCCAGCTCGACGAGGCGCTCAGTCTGCAGCGCCTGGTGCCGCGCCCGCCGCCAGCGGCGTGATCACCCTCTCCACCTCGCTGAGGTGCGCCCGCATCGCTTCTCGAGCCTCGATCGCCGAGCCGACGGCGATCGCCTCGGCGATGCGTCGATGCTCCCGGCCGGAGGCCTCGCGTCGCTGAGCCACGAGGTTCACGATCTGCGACTGATGCGCGAGCGCGTCGCGGATGTCGGCGAGGGTCTTGGCGAAGACCGCGTTGCCGGATGCCTCGGCCACCAGCGCGTGGAACCGGGAGTCCAGTCGCACCCATTCGTCGGCGTCGTCGCTGGCATCCATCTCGGCGCACAGTCGCACCAGTTGGTCACGCTGCTGCTCGGAGCGCCGCTCGGCCGCGAAGCCGGCGGCGGGCACCTCGACGTGCGGGCGTGCCTCCACGAGGTCGCGCGACGAGAAGTCGCCGAACGTCGTCGAAGGGTTGAGGCGGTCGGCGATGACGAACGTGCCGCTCCCGGTCCGGGTGCGGGTGAGCCCCAGCGCCTGCAGCGATCGCAGCGCCTCGCGCACGAGCGGACGGCTCACGCCGTAGCGTTCCGACAGCACCGCCTCGGCGGGAAGCCGTGTGCCAACGGGGATGGCGCCGGAGGAGATCGCCTCCCGCAGGTCGGTCAGCACCGCGTCCGCCACGCTGGTCCGCGACACCGCCTCGGCCCGCGGCATCCATCTGACTCCATCGCTCATGTGTCCACTGTCGAAGCAGGGCGTGAAGTTGTCAAACCGCCAGTCCGATTCGGCGACGCCTTCTGCTGTCAGACGTCTGCGCCGTGCTCGATGTCCGCGGGGGCGCCGACGATGATCGGGATGGTGGAGGTGACGGTGGGCACCGACGCCGACAGCAGCGAGCCGTCTTCGCGGCGCGCGTCGCCGAGCTCGCGCAGAGACGGTCGGCCCGGGATCACGGGTCCCTGCCCGTCGAGCGGAGCCACCACCTCTTCGCCGGCGCCGACCACATAGCCCACGCCTCGCACGCTGAAGCCGACGGGCTCGCCCTCGACGGCCCGCACGCGGAGCTCGTCGCGGGTGACGGTGATCACCAGGCGTGTCCCGTGCCAGTGCAGGACGAACTCGAGCGATGGCCACGACGCGGGAAGGCGCGGGTCGAACGAGAGCTCGCCGAAGTGGTCGCGCATGCCGCCGAAGCCGGCGACGAGCGCGGTCCACACGCCGCCTGCCGAGGCCACATGCACACCGTCAGAGGCGTTGTGGTGCAGGTCGCCGAGGTCGACGAAGATCGACTCGCGGAAGTACTCCAGCGCGAGGTCCTGGTACCCGACCTCGGCGGCGAGTATCGACTGTACTACCGCCGACAGCGTCGAATCGCCCGTGGTCAGCGGGTCGTAGTACTCGAAGTCTGCGAGCTTGTCCTCGTCGGAGAAGTGGTTGCCCTGGAGGAAGAGCGCCAGCACGACGTCGGCCTGCTTGAGCACCTGGTACCGGTAGATCACCAGCGGGTGGAAGTGCAGCAGCAGCGGCCGCTTGTCGGGCGGCGTGTTCTCGAGATCCCAGATCTCGCGCTCGAGGAACACGTGATCCTGCGGATGGATGCCGAGACTCGGGCTGAACGGGATGTGCATGGCCTCGGCGGCCCGCTCCCATGCCTCGGGCTCGCCCGGCTCCAGTGCGAGGCGGTCGACCATCTGGCGGTAGACCTCGCCATCGAGCTCCGCCATCTCCCGGATGGTGCGGGCGGCGAAGCGGAGGTTGAACCGCGCCATGACATTCGTGAAGAGGTTGTCGTTGACGACGGTCGTGTACTCGTCGGGGCCGGTGACGCCGTGGATGTGGAACGTGTCGCCCTCGCCGTCGAGCACACCGTCGCTCGAGCGCCAGAAGCCGAGAGTCGCCCATAGGCGCGCCGTCTCGACGGCGATGTCGACGCCCTCACGGAAGAGGAACTCGTTGTCGCCCGTCGCCCGCACATACTTCGCGAGGGCGAAGCTGACGTCCGCGTTGATGTGGTACTGCGCGGTCCCGGCGGCGTAGTAGGCGGATGCCTCTTCGCCGTTGATGGTGCGCCACGGGAACAGCGCCCCGGCCTCGTTGAGCTGGAAGGCCCGGCGCCGCGCGGCAGGCAACATCAGATACCTCATGCGCAGCGCGTTGCGCGCCCACAGCGGGGTCGTATATGCGAGGAAGGGGAGCACGTAGATCTCGGTGTCCCAGAAGTAGTGTCCGGAGTACCCCGAGCCCGTCATGCCCTTCGCGGGGACGCCCTGGCCGTCGGCGCGGGCTGCCGCCTGGGCCAGCTGGAACAAGCACCAGCGGGTCGCCTGCTGGAGGTCGTCGTGGCCCCCGATCCGCACGTCCGAGCGCTCCCAGAACGCGTCGAGCCACTCGCGCTGCTGTGCACGGATGGCGTCGACGCTCTCGCCGAGGGCGCGGTCGAGCGTGCGGCGGCAGCGGTCGACGAGCTCGCGCGCGGGCACGCCGCGAGAGGTGTGGTAGCTCACGAGCTTCGTGACCCGGATCGGGACGCCGGCCTTCGCGTCGACCCGGAACACGTTCTTCGCGATGTCGGGCTCGATGAGCGTGCGCGAGGTGTACTCGTTCGCCGTCTCGACCAGGTGGTCGGCGACGACGGCGATCGTCATGCCCGAGTCGGTGGCCCGGTACGACAGGGCCGAGCGCGCCTTGTCCTGCCAGTACTCCTGCGGCTGCAGCACGCGCTCGTGGAGCTTCTCGGTCTTGCGGGGGTCGAAGCCGGCCTTGCGCGGCGCCGAGGGCGTGCCGCCGTAGACGTCCTCGCCGTCCTGACGGTTGAGGATCTGGCAGCTCACCGTGACAGGGGCGTCGGCGTTCAGCACCGTGACGTCCACCGTCATGAGCGCGAGGTGCTTCTCCTCGAACGACACCAGCCGCTCGTAGTCGATCCGCACCTCCTTGCCCGACGGCGTGACCCACAGGATGTGCCGGCGCTGCACGCCATCGCGCATGTCGAGGACACGCTCGTACTCGCGCACGTCGGCGACGTCGAGCGACAGCGGCTCGTCGTCGACATAGACCCGCATGACCTTGGCGTCGGGGGCGTTGATGATCGTCTGGCCGACCTCGGCGAAGCCGTAGGCCTGCTCGGCATGACGGATCGGGAACGTCTCGTGGAACCCGTTGATGAACGTGCCGTGCTCGTGCGCGTGGCGCCCTTCGGGCTGATTGCCGCGCAGGCCCAGATAGCCGTTGCCCACGGCGAACAGCGTCTCGGTGACGCCGGCGTCGTCGAGCTGGAACGACGTCTCGACGAGGCGCCAGGGGTCGACGGGGAACCGGTCGCGATCGATCATCGTGCGAACTCCTCCAGGTCCTCGACCACGACGTGAGCGCCGGCTTCGACGAGGTCCTGCTCGCCGGCACCCCGATCCACTCCGACCACGAGCCCGAAGCCGCCGGCGGCGGCGGACTGCACGCCGCTGATGGCGTCTTCGACCGCGGCGCTGCGAGCGGGCTCGACCCCCAGCATCCGTGCCGCCTCGACGAACACGTCCGGCGCGGGCTTGGAGGCGAGGTGGTCGCGTTCGGCGATGACGCCGTCCATGACGACGGCGAACCGGTCGCGGATGCCGGCTGCCGCCAGCACCTCCTCGGCGTTCTTCGAGCTCGACACCACGGCGACAGGCGTCCCGGCCGCCGCGAGGACGTCGAGCAGTCGCAGGGAGCCCGGATACGGCGCGATGCCGTCGGCGCGCAGCACGCGCTCGAAGACGGCGTTCTTGCGGTTGCCGATCCCGCACACCGTGTCGGCGGTCACCGGGTCGGACGGGTGCCCCCACGGCACCTCGACGTCGCGCGAGCGCAGCAGGCTCGCCACGCCGTCGTAGCGCTTCTTGCCGTCCAGGTGGTCGAAGTAGTCGCGCTCGCTGTACGGCGGGGTGATGTCCCATGCCGCGAAGAGCTCCTCGAACATCGTCTGCCACGCGTGCATGTGCACTTCTGCGGTGGGCGTGAGGACGCCGTCCAGATCGAACAGCACGGCGTCATAGGCGGTCAGATCGGGCAGGGCTTCGTCAGCCACAGAACCTCCGGGAACGGGAGCGGTACGGATGCTCGGCACGCGGTCGGGCCGTGCAGCAAGCGTAATGCGGGCAGGTGTCCGGTCGACACCCTGTGACGGTCAATCCCT
This sequence comes from Microbacterium ureisolvens, assembly GCF_019511645.1. GTDB lineage: Bacteria > Actinomycetota > Actinomycetes > Actinomycetales > Microbacteriaceae > Microbacterium > Microbacterium ureisolvens_A. The sequence goes on from NZ_JAEUAX010000013.1 coordinate 13,301, forward strand.
GGCGACGCTCAGGGTCTGTCGTGCGATCTCGAGCTCCTCGTCGGTCGGGACGACGAGCACCGTCACCGCGGAGGCATCCGTCGAGATGACCCGGATGCCGCGTTCGGGGCCCTCGTTGCGCACCGGGTCGATCTCCACGCCCGCGAAGCCGAGCGTCTCGAGCGCGCGGGCGCGCACCTGCGGGGCGTTCTCACCGACCCCTGCCGTGAACGAGATGACATCGGCGCCACCCAGCTGGGCGAGGTAGGCGCCGGCGTACGCGCGCAGCCGGTGCACGTACACCTCGAACGCCAGGATCGCCTTCTGCTCGCCTCGCTCGATGGCGGCGCGGATGTCGCGCAGATCGTTGGACCCCGCGAGCCCCAGCAGGCCGCTGCGCTTGTTGAGAAGCTCGTCGAGGTCGTCCACCGACATGCCCGCCCGCCGCTCGAGCTGCAAGAGCACGGCGGGGTCGATGTCGCCCGAGCGCGTGCCCATCACGAGACCCTCGAGCGGGGTGAACCCCATCGACGTGTCCACCGAGCGGCCGCCGTCGACCGCCGTGACCGACGCGCCGTTGCCCAGGTGGAACACGATCTGCTTGAGCTCGGCGAGCGGTCGGCCCAGGAACGAGGCCGCGGCCTCGCTCACGAACTTGTGGGACGTGCCGTGGAAGCCGTACCGGCGGATGCGATGGGATGCTGCGACCTCGGCGTCGATCGCGTAGGTGTATGCCTCGGGTGCCAGGGTCTGATGGAACGCGGTGTCGAAGACGGCCACGTGCGGGACGTCGGGGAACGCCTGCCGGGCCGCGACGATCCCCGCGAGATTCGCGGGGTTGTGCAGCGGGGCCAGCACCGACAGCTCGTCGATGTTGATCTCGACGAGAGGTGTGATGAGGGTCGGCTCGAAGAAGCGCGCACCGCCGTGCACGACGCGATGGCCCACGGCCACCGGCGGCGTCTCGGCGAGCGACGGTCCGTCGGAGGCGAACGCCTCGAGCATGACGCCGAACCCGGCGGTGTGGTCGGGAATCGGAAGCTCGCGGGTGCGCGTGGCGTCGAGGAAGGCCGGCGCGGGCCCGTCCGTCGGCGTCGCATACACGGTGTGGCGTGCGATGCCGATCGCGTCGCCGATGCGCTCCACGAGGCCCGACGCGAGCGTGCGCTCGGTGTCCATGTCGAGGAGCTGGTACTTGAACGACGACGAGCCGCTGTTGATCACGAGCACCGGGGTCATCGCGCGTTCCCTTCTCCTTCCGGTCGCCGTCTCAGCGACCGGCCTCCTGGGCCTGGATCGCGGTGATCGCGATGGTGTTGACGATGTCGTCGACGAGCGCGCCGCGCGACAGATCGTTGATGGGCTTGTTGAGACCCTGCAGCACGGGCCCGATCGCGACGGCGCCCGCGGAGCGCTGCACGGCCTTGTACGTGTTGTTGCCGGTGTTGAGGTCGGGGAAGACGAACACCGTCGCGCGGCCGGCGACGGCGGACCCGGGCATCTTCGCCGCGGCCACCGCGGCATCGGCCGCGGCGTCGTACTGGATCGGCCCTTCCACGAGCAGCTCCGGAGCCCGTGAGCGGACGAGGGCCGTCGCATCCCTCACCTTCTCGACATCGGCACCCGATCCCGACTCCCCCGTCGAGTACGACAGCATCGCCACGCGCGGATCGATGCCGAACTGCGCCGCAGTCGCCGCCGACGAGATGGCGATGTCGGCGAGCTGCTCGCTCGTCGGGTCGGGGATGACGGCGCAGTCGCCGTAGACCAGGACGCGGTCGGCGAGGGCCATGAGGAACACGCTCGAGACGACCGAGACGCCCGGCCTGGTCTTGATGATCTCGAATGCGGGACGGATCGTGTGCGCCGTGGTGTGGGCGGCGCCCGACACCATGCCGTCGGCGAGACCCAGGTGCACCATCATCGTGCCGAAGTACGAGACATCGGTGACGGTGTCGGCCGCCTGCCCCACCGTGACGCCCTTGTGGGCGCGCAGGCGCGCGTACTCCTCGGCGAACTTGTGGACGTGCACCGCGTCCAGCGGCGACAGCACCTCCGCGCCCTGGATGTCGATGCCGAGCTCGATCGCCCGCGCGCGCACCTCGAAGGGCTCGCCGAGGATCACGAGGTCGGCGATGCCGCGCTTGAGCACGGTGGCCGCGGCGCGCAGCACACGGTCGTCGTCGCCCTCGGGCAGCACGATGCGCTTGCGCTCTGCGCGCGCCCGCTCGATGAGCTGGAACTCGAACATGAGCGGCGTGACCACCGTCGCCCGCGCCAGGCCGAAGGCGACGAGCAGCTCGTCGGTGTCGACGCTCTGCTCGAAGAGGGCGAGCGCGGTGTCGTAGCGGCGCTGGGAGTCGGCGGCGAGGCGGCCGCGCGTGCCCATGATCCGCACCGCGGTCTCGTACGTGCCGAGCTCGGTCGTGATGATGGGCACGCTCGAGCCCAGGCCGTCGATGAGACGCGTCACCGGCTCGGGAAGCTCGAACCCACCGTTGAGCACGACGCCCGAGATCGAGGGGAACGTGCCCGACGCGTTCGCGAGCAGCGTGGCCAGCAGCACCTCGGAGCGGTCGGCGGGGATGATGACCACAGCGCCCTCGAGCAGCCGCGGCAGCACATTCACCATCGACATGCCCGCGACCACCACCGCCAGCGCTTCGCGCGTGAGACGGTCGGGGTCGCCGGCGAGCATCTCGCCGTCGACGGAGCGCATGATGCCGCGCATCGACGGCGCCACGAGGTAGCGATCCTCGGGGATCGCCCACACCGGAACCGAGGAGTGCTGCCCGGAGGCCGGCACCGGGGCGGCCGGGGCGGCGCCTTCGAGGTGCGCGCGGATGGACCGGCGGATGGCGTCGAGGGTCTCGTCGGCGCGCTCCGGGTCGGCGCGGTTCGCGACGACCGCGAAGAGCTTCGCGCGACCGTGGGCGAGCTCGGCGAGCGCGAGGTCGGCGATCTGCCCCATCTCGGCGGGGGTGCGCGGCAGCGACGAGCCGAGCTGCTCGGGCTGCGTCTGGTTCTGCGCCGAGCGGCCGCCGAGCACCAGCAGCACCGGGGCGCCGAGGTTCGCGGCGATGCGGGCGTTGTAGGCGAGCTCCGCAGGACTGCCGACGTCCGTGTAGTCGCTGCCCACCACGACGACCGCGTCGCACTGGGCCTGGACCGCCTTGTAGCGCTCGACGATCGTCGCGAGCGCAGCATCCGGATCATGCCGCACGTCGTCATAGGTGACACCGATGCAGTCGTCGTACGGAAGGTCGACGCCGTCGTGGTCGAGAAGCATCTCGAGCACGTAGTCCCGCTCCACCGTCGACCGCGCGATCGCCCGGAACACGCCCACCCGCGGCGTGGCGTGACTCAGCGCGTCGAGCACCCCGAGTGCGACCGTGGACTTCCCCGAATGACCCTCTGCCGACGTGATGTAGATGCTCTGCGCCACGCGTCCAGCCTATGGGCGGCACGGATGCTGCGGCCAGGCGTGCCACCGGATCACAGGCAGCACGCAGCCGGAGGCGGGAAGGGTGCCCGCCGGCGGATACCCTCGACGGCATGCACGAACCCCGCCCCGGAATAGACGCCCCCGATCACCGCGGCCGGATCGGCCTCGACCGGACGGGGCGTGATCTGGACCGCAATCCCGATGTGCGGGTGACCGACGTCGAGGTGCTCGCATCGGCGTGGCACGTGCTGCGGCGCACCACCCTGGAGTACCGCGGGCCGTCGGGCCGGTGGGAGACGCAGCAGCGGGAGACGTACGACCGCGGCAACGGTGCGACGGTTCTGCTCTACGACCGCGCCCGCCGCACCGTGCTGCTCACGCGGCAGTTCCGCTATCCGGTCTATGTCAACGACCACCCCGACGGGATGCTGATCGAGACGGCTGCAGGACTCCTCGACGAGGACGACCCGGCCACGGCGATCCGGCGGGAGGCGGTCGAGGAGACCGGCGTCGGCATCGGCGACCTCGAGCGCGTGTGGGACGTCTACATGAGCCCCGGCTCGGTCACCGAGAGGCTGCACTTCTTCGCCGCTCCCTATGACGGCGCCGCGGGGATCGGCGAGCGCGGCGGCCTCGCTGAGGAGGGCGAGCACATCGAACTGGTGGAGCTCGTCATCGACGACGCGCTGGCGATGGTCCGCGACGGCCGGATCCAGGACGCGAAGACCATCATGCTGCTGCAGTGGTCGGTGCTCGAGGGCCCCTTCGCCCGGAAAGATTAAGACTCTCCGCGAACCCGGCAGAGCCTGGTTACCCTTGCTACGTTTCCGTCCTGGGGGAGTTGGCCTGGATGCCGCCTCGCGGAGAGCTGGGTCAAGTCTAACCCGTCGCGCGGAGACCCGACGTCACACCACCAGCGGACCCAGGCGCACGGCCAGAGGCTGCAGCACCGACAGCACCTGCGAGGGGTCGTCGGCTCGATGGCGCGGACCGGAGAATCCCACCGCCCCCGCGAGGCTCCCTGCGGCATCGCGGAGAGGCACCGCGACGCAGCCGTAGCCCGGAACGAGCTCACCGAGCTGGCGGGTGGCGCCGAGGTCGGCGAAGTCCTGTCGCGCCGATTCCTCCCCTCTCCCCTGCTCGATCCGCAGCAGGCGTCCGAGCGCGAACCGCTCGGGCTCCCGGGCGAGCCGGACCTCGTCCGAGAAGGGGAAGTCCGGGTCGGCGTCGACCAGCGAGGCGCGGCCCTCCACGAAGAGCGCCACGTGCACGCCGCCCCGGAGGGCCGCGCGAGCCTCCGCCACCACGCCGCGGGCCGCCGACGTCAGCCGCGCGGGTCCTGCCGCCACGGCGGCGAGCTGCACCACCTTCGCACCGAGGGCGAATCCTGCGAGATCGGGGGTGCGCACGAGGTACTCGTCCTGCACGAGGAGGTTGAGCAGGCGATAGGCGGTCGCACGCGGGAGTCCGAGCTCGAGCGAGATCTCGCGGGCCGTGGCTCCCGCGCCGAGGTGCGCCACCGCCTCGAGCACCGTGAGCGCACTGTGCACCGCCTTCGGCTGGCGCGCCGTCAGTGTCGGGCCCGACGCCGGCCGCTCACCCACCGCGGGTCCGCTCCCCCCGGGCGACCCCGCCGAGCACCTGCGATGCGACAGGCTCGTCGTACGAGCCGATGCCGGCGAGAGAGGAGGGGCCGCGGCGAAGCCGAAGGACCACGGCGATCGCTGAGATCACCCCGATCGCGGCCGCGACCCACACCGCGACGCCTCCCGCGGCGGCGTCGACCGCGAAGAACGTGACCAGTGCGCCGGTGAGGACCACCGCCGACGTCGTCGCCACCACCGTCGACCCGAGCGTCTGCTCGCCGATGCGGCGGAGGAAGACGGGTGCCGCCACGCAGACCAGGATGTACGCGACGATGTAGCCGGCGCCGCCCACCGCGATCGTGACGTGCATGGCGTCGCGGATGTCGAGCCCCCAGACGAGGAGCAGGAACGGCACTCCCGCGATGACCGGGAAGGCCAGCGCCACCGCCCCGATCGGCGTTCCGAACCGCGGATGGACACGACCGGCGGGAGCCGGCAGCACACCGTCACGGCCCATGGTGAACAGCACCCGTGTCAGGGCGGTCGTCGACCCGATGGCGCACGCGATGAAGGATGCCGCGATGCCGATGTCGGCGACGACCCCCCAGCCGCCGAGCCCGTACGCCGCCGCGAGCTGGTTGATGGGCGAGGCGCTCTCGCCGAGCGGCGCCCCGAGCGCGTCGAATCCCGCGACCTGGGTCACGGCTGCCAGCACGTACAGGCCACCCGACAGGACCACCGTCCAGACGATCGCGCGCGGGACGTTGCGCAGCGGTGCCCGCGCCTCCACGCCGAGCGTCGATGCGCTCTCGAACCCGACGAACGCGGTGAGGGCGATGACCCCTCCGGCGGCGAGCGCCGCCGGGTCGGCGTTCCCGACGCCGAGCACCCGCCAGGGGTCGATCGGACCGATCCTGACCAGCAGCACCACCAGCAGGACCGAGATCAGCGCGACCGAGAGCACCTCGACCATGAGCGCGATGCGAGAGGAGATGCGGATGCCGCGCACGAGCACGAGCGCCACGAACGCCGACTCCGCCGCCAGGACGCCGGCAAGAGTCCCGGGGCCGCCCGCCGCGGGCCACACCGACTCGAGCAGGAACGTGACGTAGTACGCGCCGCCCAGCAGCGCGAACATCGCGATGGCACCGTAGCCGACGAGGATCGCCGCACCGGATGCGAGGCCGGCGCCGGGGCCGAGGCCACGGGCCGTGTAGGTGTAGGTCGACCCCGCGGCGGCGAGCCGGCGAGCGAACTGGGAGATCGTCCGGGCGACCAGGAGGCTGAGCACCGCGGCCAGGAGTATCGACAGCACGGTCGCCGACGGCGAGATGCCTGCCACGAGCAGCACGACCGTGGTCGCCGCGGCGGCAGGCGCGACCGCCGCCACGGACTGCGCGAGCACGTCGAAGAAGCCGACGCTGCGGCGGTCGAGTCCGTCGAGCGGCGAACGCGCTCCGAAGTCGTGGACGGGGTCGGGTCGCGCGATCGCGCGCTCGAGTGCGGTCATGTCGCCTCCGGTGGTGCGTGCCAGACGATACGCGCGCGCGGTTGCCGCGCCGCTTCCCTCGTGTTTCGCCCGTGTGTCGCCCGAATGAGACAGGCCGGGCCGCCGATCTCACTCGGGGTGCGCGAGGTTTCACAGGGGTGAAGCGGCGGTGCAATCCGGCGGAGCCAGGCTCGCAGCATCCCGTTCCCGCACCCGCCCGGAGGTCCTGCCATGACCCAGCTCGAATCGAAGGGGGTCGAGGCGTCCGCCAAGCGGACGCTCACCGGCTCGCTCGGAGTCACCGCCATCGTCTTCATGGTGGTCGCCGCCGCATCCCCGCTCACCGTGATCGGCGGCGGCGCGCCGCTGGGCATGCTGCTGGGCAACGGGATCGGCTTCCCCGCCCTGTACGCCATCAGCGCCGTGATCCTGCTGCTGTTCTCGGTGGGCCTGGCCGCGATGACCCGCCACGTGCCGAAGCCCGGCGCATTCTTCACCTACGTCGGTTATGGGCTCGGCCGCTCGACCGGCCTCGCGAGCGCGTGGATCGCGATGCTCACCTACACGACGATCCAGGTGTCGGTGTACGGCTATATCGGCTACATCCTGTCGATCACGCTGCAGTCCCTCGGCGGCCCGGCCCTGCCATGGTGGCTCATGTCGCTGGCGACCATCGCCGTCGTCGGCGTGCTCGGTTACCGCCACATCGACCTGTCGAGCAAGGTGCTCGGCGTGCTTCTCGTGGCCGAGGTCGGAATCGTGCTCGCCATGCTGGTCGTCGTCGTCGCCACCGGCGGCGCCGAGGGGCTCAGCCTCGCCCCGTTCGAACCGGCCAACATCGCGAGCGGCTCCCCCGGCGTCGGACTCATGTTCGCGATCGCCGCCTTCATCGGCTTCGAAGCGACCGCGATCTTCCGCGACGAGGCGAAGGATCCGAACCGCACCATCCCCCGCGCCACCTACGCCGCCGTCATCGGCATCGGCGTGTTCTACACGCTCGCCTCGTGGGGGCTCGTCATGGCGTGGGGACCGAGCGGCGTCCTCGACAAGATCGCCGAGGATCCCGGCACGTTCATCATCGCGACGATGGCCCGCTACCTCGGCGCGTTCGGCGAGGTGGCGGTGAACATCCTGCTGATCACGGCGATGTTCGCGTGCGTGCTGTCGTTCCACAACGTCGTCACGCGCTACCAGCACTCGATGGCGAACGCCGGGGTGCTGCCCGACCGGCTCGGCGCGGTGCACGCGAACCACCTCTCGCCCCACGTGTCGTCTCTCGTGCAGACCGCCACTGCGGCCCTGCTGATCGCCGTATTCGCCGTGCTGGGCCTCGACCCCGTGCTCCAGGTGTTCACGTGGTTCGCCGGCGTCGCCACGCTCGCGATCGCGATCCTGATGGCCGTGACGTCGGTGGCCGTCATCGTCTACTTCGCGCGCACCAGGAAGGACCGCCGCCCGTGGAACACGATCATCGCCCCGGCGCTCGGGTTCATCGGACTCGTCCTGTCGGCCGCGCTCATCGTCGCGTACTTCCCGATCATGGTCGGCGATGTCGACGCCGACGGCAACCCGGTGTTCGGCGCCGTCAGCTGGTTCCTCCTGGCTCTCGTCGTGGTCGTCCCGGCCATCGGCTACGCCCAGGCCGCATGGATCAAGAACCGGCGCCCTGCCGCCTACGCCAAGCTCACCGACTCGATCGCCGGCTGACGGCCGACCGATCCCCGCATCACCTCGCAGCAGAAGGAGAACCATGACCATCACCGACGTCGCCACCGCCCCGGGCTTCGCTGCACCGCCGGCACCGCAGCATCCGCTCGCCTCTCTCACGCCCGCCGAGATCCAGGCTGTGCGCGCGATCGTGCTCGGGCTCGAGACCACCGGCGAGGCCACCAGGTTCGCCTATGTCGGGCTCGAGGAGCCACCCAAGCCCGAGGTGCTCACGTGGGAGGCCGGCACCGGCGCCCTGCCGGAGCGCCGGGCGCGCGTGCAGCTGCTCGACATGAAGACCGCACTGTCGCTGGACCTGGTCGTGTCGCTTGCCACGGGCGCCGTGCTCTCGCGCGTGGAGCTCGACGGCACCGGCGGGCAGCTGCCCATCCTCGACGCCGAGTTCGAGGAGGTCGGCGTGATCGCGAACGGGAGTGAGGAGTGGGTCGCCGCCCTCGCCGCCCGCGGTCTCACGCCCGACGATGTCGTGCTCGTGCCGCTGTCGGCCGGCAACTACGGGTACGAGGATGAAGCGGGGCGCCGCATCCTGCGCACGTTCGCGTTCCAGCAGTTCCACGCCGCGGACCACCCTTGGGCGCACCCCGTCGACGGGCTGACCGCCTACATCGACGTCGCCGCCCGGCAGGTCATCAGGATCGTCGACACCCCCGGGTTCGACATCCCGCAGACGAGCGGCAACTACGACGACCCCGAGCTGCAGGGCGCGCCGCTCGAAGGGCTCACGCCCATCGTGATCACCCAGCCAGAGGGGTCGAGCTTCACCGTCGACGACGAGCACGTGACGTGGGGCGAGTGGGAGTTCCGCATCGGCTTCGACACGCGCGAGGGCCTCATCCTGCGTCAGCTCTCGTTCGCCGGGCGCCCGGTCATGTACCGGGGGTCGATCAGCGAGATGGTCGTACCCTACGCCGACCCGCAGCCGAACCGGTTCTGGCAGAACTACTTCGACACCGGCGAGTACCTCTTCGGTCGCTACACGAACGAGCTCGAGCTCGGCTGCGACTGCGTCGGCGACATCACGTACGTCGATGCGACCCTCGCGGACGAGCTGGGGATGCCCCGTACCGTGCGCAACGGCGTGTGCATGCACGAAGAGGACTTCGGGTCGCTCTGGAAGCACACCGACCTCTTCACGGGCGCCGCCGAGGTGCGCCGGTCGCGCCGCCTGGTGATCTCGTTCTTCACGACCGTCGGCAATTACGACTACGGCTTCTTCTGGTACCTCTACCTCGACGGCACCATCGAGTGCGAGGCGAAGCTCACGGGCATCCTCTTCACGTCCGCCTACCCGGGGCTGAGCGAGGACGGATCACCGTACCCCTTCGCATCGGAGGTGGCTCCAGGCCTCGGGGCGCCGTACCACCAGCATCTGTTCTCGGCACGGCTCGACATGACCGTCGACGGCGTTGCGAACGTGGTCAACGAGATCGACGCGGTGCGCGTGCCGATCTCACCCGCGAATCCCGCCGGCAACGCCTTCACGAAGAGCGTCACGCCGATCGCGTCGGAGAAGGAATCGGGCCGGGTCGCCGACGGCGCCCGCAACCGCGTGTGGCAGATCGCCTCGACCGACAAGACCACGTCGATGGGCCAGCCGACCTCGTACGTGCTGTTCCCGACCGAGACCCCTGTGCTGCTCGCCGACGACGAGTCCTCCATCGCCTCGCGCGCCGCGTTCGCCACGAAGAACCTGTTCGTCACCAAGTACGACCCCGCAGAGCGCTACGCGGCGGGCGACTTCGTGAACCAGCACCCGGGCGGCGGCGGGATCCCCGCGTTCATCGCGGGCGATGAGCCGCTGATCGGCGAGGACGTCGTGCTGTGGCACACGTTCGGGCTCACGCACTTCCCCCGCAACGAGGACTGGCCGGTCATGCCGATGGACTACGCCAAGTTCACGCTGAAGCCGTACAACTTCTTCGAGCGCAACCCCGCGCTGAACGTGCCCGCCCCTGCGGCCGCGCACTGCTCGGCGGAAACTGGCCACGTGCACGGCGCGACGGGCGGCTACGGTCCCACGCCTGGGGCGCACGGGCACGACACGAGCGCTCACGGGCACGACACGGGCGCGCACGGTCACGCGCACGGCGCGCACCACCACCACGGTTGATCCGTGACCGAACTGCTCCACGCCTGGGCCATCGCCCCGGCCGCGATCGGCGCCTGCTGTGTGGCAGCCGACCGCGGCCGGGCGCGGTGGTCCGACGCCGTCGCATCGGCGCTCATGCTGATCGCGATGCTCGACGCGGCGATCACCGGTCTGGTGGCACCGGTGTATTGGGCGGCAGTGCTCCTCGGGTCGGCGATGGCGCTGGCTGCCTGGCAGCGCCCGCGCCGTGGGGCCGGCGGCCGCGCCGCATCGGCGCCGGGCCCGATGGCGGTCCACACCGGGCTCGGGCTGGTCGCCATGGCCGCGCTGCAGGTCGGCATGACCCCGCCGTCCGCCGCCACGACCGCCGCGGCGGCGCACGCCCACGGCGGCGCCGGTGGCGGGGCGCTGCTTGCCGCGCTGCTGCTGGGCGGCGCGGTCGCGTACGCCGCGCTGTCGGCACTCCTCGTTCTCCGGTCTCATCGGCCCCTGGACCGCGCTCAGCTGATCTGCATGGGGATCTCGGTGCTGCTCATGGCGGTGGGGGTGTCCATGTAGCCGCCGACGCCGGGCCGCGGCATCCCAGTGTTCTCCCAGCGCGATCGATACCGATCCGATAACGGCGCGATTAGGATCGGTCGCGTGGGCGAGGGAGCCCGCACCCACCCGCGACCCTCTCGTTCGAGGGCGGAACCAGGAGCCGGCGATGGTCGATACCGCGATGACGGATGCTGCATCGAGAGGCCCGGGTGCGCTCGGCGCCCTCACCGCCGAGGAGTTCGCCCGCGTCACCGACGCGATCCTGAACGCGGTCGGCAGCGTCATCGACGGCAAGCCGGACGCCGTGCGCAGCGCCCTGGTGTGCTTCCTCGCGGAGGGGCACCTCCTCATCGAGGACGTGCCCGGCGTCGGCAAGACCATGCTGGCGCGTGCGCTGGCGACGTCCGTGGACGCCACGGTCCGCCGCATCCAGTTCACCCCAGATCTGCTTCCGGGCGACGTGACCGGCGTGAGCGTCTTCAACCCGGTCGAGCGCGAGTTCGAGTTCAAGCCGGGTGCGATCTTCGCGAACATCGTGATCGCGGACGAGATCAACCGTTCGTCCCCCAAGACGCAGTCCGCGCTGCTGGAGGCGATGGAGGAGCGTCAGGTCACCGTGGACGGCCGCACGCACTTCGTGCCCGAGCCGTTCCTCGTCGTCGCGACGCAGAACCCGCTCGAGATGGAGGGCACCTATGCGCTCCCCGAGGCGCAGCGCGACCGGTTCATGATGCGCATCTCGATGGGCTACCCCGATCCGCGGTCGGAGGCCCTCATGCTGCGTCAGCGCGACACCGTCAACCCGCTCGAGCAGCTCGCCCCGGTCGTGTCGGCAGACGAGGTCGGCGGGCTCGTCGCGTGGGCTCGCGCGGTGCATGTTGCGCCGGCCATCGAGGATTACGCCGTGGCGCTGGCGCAGGCGACTCGCACGCACAGCGATCTGCGCCTGGGCGCGAGCCCGCGCGCGACGCTGCAGCTGGTGCGGGCGGCCAAGGTGTGGGCCGCGCTCGACGGGCGCGCCTTCGTCATTCCCGACGACATCACAGCCCTGCTCTCCCCGGTGTTCGCGCACCGGCTCATTCCGACCCGCGCCGCGGGCGGCGCCCGCGCGTCGAGTGCCGCAGATGCGATCGCCACGATCCTCGAGCGCATCGCCGCGAGTGTGCGGGTGCCGATCGCCGCACGTCAGTGACAGAACGATGAGAAGCGTGTGGCCGCTGACCGTCCGGGGAACCGGAGCGCTGGTCCTCGCGATCACGTGCTTCATCGTGGCGAACGAGGCGAGCATCGTGGAGCTGATGTACTTCGGCATCCTGCTGCTGGCGGTCGTGATCGCCAGCATCGCATCCCTGTACGTCGGGCGCCGCTCCGACGCCGTCACCCGGGCGCTCGTCCCGGACGTCGTCTCGGTCGGCCGCGAGGCGCGCGTGGCGGTGAGGGTCGAGGTGCGGACAGCGCTGCCCACGGCGCCGGGAACCTGGCGCGACGCACTGCCCAAGGGGCTGCGCGGCAAGGCCGAGGGGGCCTTCCCCGCGCTCGGCTCCGGGCTTCGCGGCGGTGAGCGCGGCGGAGCCCGCAGCATCGACCTCGTGTACACGATCACCGGCGCGCGGCGCGGGATCCACTCGATCGGACCGCTCACCGTGCGTTCGTGCGACCCGTTCGGGCTCGCGCGGCGCACCGTCGTGTTCAGCCAGCGCACACCGGTCACGGTGGCCCCGGCGGTCATCGATCTGCCGCCACTCGTGGACTACGCGGGAGCCACGGGCGGCATGCTGCACACCACGACCGACCAGCTCGGCCAGGGCTCCGACAACCTCGTCGCGCGCCCGTACGCCCCGGGCGACTCCATGCGACGCATCCACTGGCGCGCGACCGCACACCGTGACGAGCTCATGGTGCGCCAGGAGGAGCAGGAGTCGACGCCTGAGGCCACCGTCGTCCTCGACCGTGCCGCGCTGCGCTGGTCCCCCGAGGCGTTGCGCGCTCCCGGCTCCGACCCCGGCTTCGAGGCCGGCATCTCTGCGTGCGTCTCTGCGGTCGCGCGGCTCGTTCACGACGGATACGCGGTCGAGGTGCTCGACACCGAGGGCACCGTGCTCGTCGACCGCATCGACGGTGGTGACATGACCGAGGTCGACGCGATGCTCGTGCGGTTCGCGACGATCACCGCGCACCGCGACGACGCTCTCCCACGCCTGTCGCGGTTGTTCGCGGGCGCGTCGACGGGACCGATCGTGCTCATCGTCGGGCGGCTCGACCCCGCCGACGCGGTGGCGGTCGGCCCGGTCTCGCACCACAGCACGCTGCCGCTCCTCCTCTCGGCGGCCCCGATGGGCGATGCGCTCGACATCGCCGCCGATCACGGCTGGCACGTGGCGAGTGTCGGCCCCGACCGCGACCTGGGTCTGGCGTGGGCGAACGCGATCGGCCGCGGAGTGCACCATGTCTTCGGCTGAACCGGTGCGCCGGGTCCGCGCCCGCGGCGGCGAGCTGCTGCTGACGTTCGCGATCCTCGCGGCGCTGCTGGCGGCGCTGCTGCCGGTCGTCCGGGTCGTCGAGCCGGGGTGGTGGCTCGTCGCCGCACTCGCTCTGTCGGCGATGGTGCTCGCGGCCGGCTACACCGCCCGCCTCTACCGGCTCCCGGCGGTCGCAGTCACGCTCATCGAGGTCGGGGTTTGGGTCGTGTTCATGACCCTGGTCTTCCTCCGCGACACCGCCCTGCTGTGGGTGATCCCGACCCTCGACACCTTCCGCGCCGTGCCGCTTCTGGTCGAGGCCGCGATGGAGGAGATCACCGTCGGCTCCGCGCCGCTCGAGCCCACGCTGTCGCTGGCATTCGTGGTGGTGGGGTCCATGGGACTGCTCACGATCATCGTCGACCACGTGGTGGTGACCGCACGGATGCCGCTGCTCGCCTCCGTCGGGATCGTGGCCGTGTCGCTCATCCCGGCGATCGCCGCGCCGAGCGAGGTCGACGTCATCGGGTTCGTGTTCCTCGCGGTGACGATCCTCTTCCTGCTGCGCTCCGAGACGCGCTCGCGCGAGAAGCCGGTGGAGCGCGAGGCGGAGCGCACTGCCGGCGTGCCTGCGACGGCACTCGGCATCGGCGCGATCGCGATCGTGGTGGCCGTCGTCGCGACGCCCGTGCTGCCGCAGCCGGGTGTGCGGGCGGGGTCTGGCCTCGGCCCGGGTCCGGGGATCGATGCGACGCTGGCGCTCGGCGACGATCTGCGCCGGCCGCAGGAGACCGAAGTGCTCCGCGTCCGCACCAACGCCCCCTCGGTCCCGTACCTGCGCGCGACGACGCTCTCGAGCTTCGACGGCGGCGTGTGGGAGCCTGATCGGTCACAGACGGTGTCGCTCCAGAGCGAGCGCGCGTTCGGGGTCGTGGACTCCGACGAAGACATCCGCATCGGCGAGTACACGGCGAAGGTCGACGTCGTGAACCTCGATTCGCAGTGGGCGCCGGTGCCCTACCCGGCAGTGGGGATCACAGGTCTCGGCGGGGGCTTGTGGGGCGCGGTCCCGTACAACCACACGGTCGCCACGAGCGGCGGTTCGACCCAGGGTCAGTCGTACGAGGTGGCGTACAACGTGCCCCGGCCGTCGCTTGAGCAGGTGCGCGCGGCGGTGTCGGTGGGCTCGCAGGTGCGCGACGAGACGACGCAGCTGCCTGAAGACATCCCGCCCATCATCGGCGAGCTCGCCGTGCAGATGACTGCTGACGCCACCACCGACTACGACCGGTTGACCGCGCTGCAGCGCTGGTTCCGCGGCACCGATTTCAGCTACTCGCTCGAAGCGCCCGTCGAGGACGACTTCGACGGCAGCGGCGCGGAGGCGGTGGCCCGGTTCCTCGATGTCCGCCAGGGTTACTGCATCCATTTCGCGTCGGCGTTCGCACTGATGGCACGCACGCTCCACATGCCTTCGCGCATCGTCGTGGGGTACCTGCCGGGGACTCCGACCACCGACTCCATCGACGGGCAGCCGGTCTTCTCCGTGTCGAGCTCACAGCTTCACGCGTGGCCCGAGGTGTTCTTCGACGGCATCGGGTGGATCCCGTTCGAGCCGACTTCCGGTCTCGGGGTTCCGACCACCTTCTCGTCGGAGCTGACGCTGCCAGGGCAGACCACCGATCCCGATGCCTCGACCCCGCAGTCGGGCCCCACTCCGACAGCCCGTGGTGACCAGGCCGAGATCGACCTGGAGGAGCAGCGCCAGAACGCGTCCGGCGCGTCTGCCCAGGACGCCCTCGACCCACTCCCGATCCTCGGCGTGGTGGCGGCCGTGGTCGTGCTGCTCGCGCTCCCCTTCCTCATCCGTGAGCTGCGCCGCCGGCAGCAGGATGCCGCCGCCCGAAGCGGCGACGCTGCGGCCGCGTGGCAGTCCGTCCAGGAGGCCGCGATCGATGTCGGCATCCCTGCGCCGGCGAGCGAGACTCCGCGCGCGTTCGCCGGCAGGCTCGTCGCCGAACACGGGGTCTCAACTTCCGACATGAACACCGTCCTGCTCGCGATCGAGCGCGCCAGCTATTCACGCACCGGCACCCGCTCGTACTGGATGGGAGACGCGGCGGCCGATGCCGCAGCATCCGTCCGCACCTCGCTGCTCGCATCGGTGCCGCCTTCACGCCGTATTCTGGCGCTGCTCGCGCCACGTTCGCTGGTGATCCGCCCGGGCAGCGTGTACGCCGCAAGCGCCCCGGTTCGGGCAAGGTAGCCGAGCAGGGTAGGATGGTCGGCGGCCCTCCGGGGCCTCCTGGAGGATTCGCCTAGTGGCCTATGGCGCACGCTTGGAAAGCGTGTTGGGTGCAAGCCCTCGGGGGTTCGAATCCCCCATCCTCCGCCACCGTTCTGCCTGGAAACAGGGGGATCACGAGATGAGTATCGCTGGCCTCTAGGCAGGTCGACCACAATGGGAGACCGCAGAGCGCATCATCTGCCGTACGCACCATCCTGCGTAGGCAGGGCCCCCAAGTCGGCCCAGCCACTTGCGCCGATCGGGCATGTCGTAGTCGATCCAAACCGTGAGTCGACTCCCCGAATCGCGCGGATGGATCCGGAAGCCGAGCTCATACGCTCCGATGACGACGAGGTCTACGTCGACGGTCTGCCAGATCTTCGTCTGGGCGGGGACTCGTTCGGTGACGACTTCGTCGAGATAGAGGTCGAACCCGAACGCGCGCCCGCGCATGATGACATGCGCACCGACTTCCTTGCCGGCATCTTCGCCCAAGACGAGCTGCATCTGCCCGCCGCCCATCATCGGTGACCCGTTTCCCGACTTCATGTGGAGCGACAGGTTGCGGTGGTCGTCGAGGAACTCAAACAGCTCTTGCGGTGAGCAGGCGATATCGGCGGTTTCCTCGGCGTGCTTTTCGTACACCTGGGAGCGGGGCTCTTTCATGGTTATGGCAGCAACCTTCCGCGAACGCGCGGGACGCCTCAGCTGGGTCGCTCAAGAGCGCCAGCGATGTGTCTGAACTCCTCCGGGCTGATCTCGCCGCGCGCGAGGCGCTCTTCAGCAATCTGACGTGCAGAACTGGAAGGAGCCGACGCCGTGCTGGATCGGCTGGACGGCCCCAGCGTGAAGAGGCGCACAATCACCACGACGAGCGCCGCTAGGACGAGCAGCAGGAGGACGATGCTGATCCACATCCACCCCCACCCGAAAACTCCGTACATCATGAGTGACCTCCTCGGGCGTCACACAACTGGACGCCTCACAGATATCCTGCTCCGATCGCGGGCGGACTCGACAGGTCGAAGGTCCCGCCACGTACGGTGCGGGCCGTAGTCGAGTTTGCCCGCTGAGCTCGTCCCACGCGACGCGGAGGTTCTCGGTCCTCAGTCGGGTCTTGCTGCTGTCGGCGACACGAACTGGCTGATTCCGCGGTGGTGATCATGGCGGGACCCGAGCTGTCCCAGCGCTGCCCACCCCGGGGAACTGGGGACGACTGGCACGTGACGTTGGAGAGGCTACCGTTTCGCCCACGGCGTCAGCCCTCGCGGCTTGACATACGCCAACACCGTGATGCCGGCAAGCACGCCCAGCGCCAAGGCGGAGTCGACGACGAGCTGCAGCCGGAACTGCAACACGTGGGCGGCATCGCGCGACGCGGACGACGCGGCAGCGTCGACGACGCTCGTGTGAACGAGGAGCAACAGTGTCGCACCAGTCGTCAGCACCAGCTTGAAGACCACCCAGTAATGACGCAGGAGCCCCCACGGCGTGATGAGCGACAGGGTCACCCCGCTCACCAGCGCCAGGATCGCGAGGGGGACGATGGCGGTCCACACTGAGACGGCCAGCGCAGCGTAGATGCCCGCGTAGAGGCGGGCGTCTACCGAGCTCGACCCGAGAATCGCGATCCCAAGGAAGACCGCGACGGCGCCGATCCACCCGATCGAGACAATGACGTGGACCGCCCGCGTAACAGCGATCAGCCGAGGCCGCCTGGTGGGCATCAGTGCATGCCCGCCATCCCGTTGCCGGTCAGATGAAGAACCACCACCACGACCACGGCCGCCAGCATCACTCCCCCGACGACAAGGACCCAGAGCGGAACGGGCGGTGTCTTTTCGCTCACGGGTTTATTAATACATATCGCACGGCTTGAGTCAAAGTGTATCGATCCGGGCTAACATTCACGTATGCCGAAGCTGTGGAGTGAGACGATCGCGGAGCACCGCTCCGTCGTCTTCGACGCCATTCTCGACGCCACCGCGGAGTTGGTGCACCGCCACGGGCCGACCGGCGTGACCATGACCGCTTTGGCCGAGTCCAGCGGCGTCGGGCGGGCAACGCTCTACCGGTATGTTCCTGATGTCGCTTCCGCACTGTCCGCCTGGCAGCACAGGGAGGTCTCCCGCCACCTGCAGCGGCTCAGGGCCATCGCAGCCGAAACTGCGGCGGAGACGCGGCTGGATGCCGTTCTGGCGGGATATGCGCGGATCCGAAGCCATCGACATGGCGACGACGGCGCCATGCATGAGGCGTCCCGCCTCGCACCCGCAGAAGCGGAACTGCGCGAACTGGTGAAGGAAATCATCACGGACGACGCCCGAGCCGGCCGCGCCCGCACCGATCTATCGTCCGAAGAGCTCGCCGCCTATGCCATCGCATCACTGGGCGCGACAGCATTGCTGCCTGCGCCGTCCTCCGCACTGCGGCTTTCGAGACTGGTCGTGGGCACCATAAGGGGCGAATCCGCCCCCTGACTTCGCCGCTCCGATGACCTCTTTTCGGGTAGCGCGGTGCGGCGTACGATGCGGGTCAGAAGCGGTAGCCGGCAGCCTTAGGCGTCATTGTCCCACCGCACCGTACTCGTCCTGCGGGCAGTGTCGCCGCGCGCCGCTCATTCCCAATCGAGGGGGATGTCGAAGAAGACATCCGGAGGGAGAGAGACGAGATGAGAAGTTCGCGCTTTGTCCTCGCCGCGGCAGCGGCGGCGGTTTCCATAGCGCTCACCGCCCCCGCGGCATACGCGGGGCCGGGGCAGCATGGAGGCGACGAGGGCCACCTCATCGGGACCGGCGAGTGGGGCAAGGTCGAGCTCGTCGGCCAGGTCACCGTTCACGACGCAGAGGAAGGCCTCATCGCCGATGTCGCAGTCGATCCGGACGGCGACTACGCCTACCTCGCCCGCTGGGGCGGGTCGGACTGTGCCGGGCCAGAGACCGGCGGTCAAGGGTCCCCGGATGGCGGCGTCTACGTCATCGACATCTCCGACCTGGAGAACCCCGTCGAAGTCGGATTCATCGCGACGCATCAGGACACGCTTGTCGGCGAGGGCATGCAGGTCGTGCGCTTCGACACCGCCGACTTCACCGGTGACGTGCTGGTGATCAACCACGAGCAGTGCGGCAAGAACGGCAAAGCCGGCGTCTCGCTGTGGGACGTGACGGATCCACTGAAGCCCAAGAAGCTCAGTGAGCACTTCGGCGACATCACGATCGATGCAGCCCGGGCGACGCCCGACGTGAACCAGACGCACAGCGCGTTCCTGTGGCAAGCCGACGGGCGAGCCTATCTGGTCGCCACCGATGACGAAGAAGCCAGCGATGTCGACATCTTCGACGTCACGAACCCGAAGAAGCCGGTCCTGATCGGCGAGTTCGATCTCAACGAGTTCGGCGTCTCGCAGCCGGCGCTCGGTCTGACGGACTCCTTCCTGCACGACATGGTCGTGAAGGAGATCGACGGCACGTTCTACATGTTGCTGTCGTACTGGGACGGCGGCTACGTGCTGCTGGATGTCGACGATCCGGCCAACCCGGTGTTCGTCGGTGACAGCGACTTCGCTCCTGTCGACCCAGAGGTTCTCGCGGTTTTGGGGTATGAGCTGATTCCGGAGGGCAACGCGCACCAGGCGGAGTTCACGATGGACAACCAGTTCGTGATCGGCACCGATGAGGACTTCGACGCGTACCGCCTCGTCGTCAACACCGACGACGGCGGTGTCTACAACGCGCGTGCCGGGGAACTGACCACCATTGAGGAGGCGCAAGAGGTCACCGGCACCACGGTCTTCGTCGGCAAGGCATGCCCGGGCGACACCGTCCCGGCGCCGCCGGCCGAAGACGGCTACATCGCGGTCGTCGAGCGTGGCGAATGCTTCTTCGAAGAGAAGATCCAGACGGTGCTGGCTGCCGGCGGGTACGACGCGGTGATCATCATGAACCGTGAGGGCGCCGACGCCTGCAACGCCGCGACGGTGCCGTCCTACGACACAGACGCGATCCCCGTGATCTTTGTCGGACGTGAGGCCGGTTACGGCCTCTTCGACACGGCGGGCTTTGACATCGACGCCTGCCTCCAGGGGAATGAGACCGTCGACGCGCCCATCTCAGTCGGCACGGTCGGCGACGTCGTCACCGACGTCGGAGCGGTCTTCGACGGCTGGGGCTACGTCCACCTCTTCTCCGTAGGGGATGACATGAGCCTCACCGAGGTGGACACCTTCGTCATCCCCGAGGCCATGGATCCCGCCTTCGCTGAGGGATACGGTGACCTGTCGGTCCACGAGGTGGCGACAGACCCGCTCGACTCGTCGTTGGCGTACCTGTCGTACTACAGCGGCGGTCTGCGGGCGGTGCAGATCCAGTGCACTAACCCCGCTGATCCGATGACGTGCGAGCTGGTGGAGGTCGGCGGCTACCTCGACCCGGATGGGAACAACTTCTGGGGCGTGGAGACGTTCGTGCGTGACGGCCGGACGTACATCCTCGCGAGCGACCGCGACTCCGGCCTGTGGATCTTCGTCGATCCGTAAGCGAGCGGAGAGGACCAGAGGGGTCGGCTGCACGCCGACCCCTCTGGTGTGCGGACTGCTAGTCGTCAGCGGGCAGCAATGTCAGTCCGCTGTCGTCGGCAACGAGAATCTCGCCGGTGTTGGTGATGGTGATCGCCTGCGCGACCCCGTGCACGGTGCCCACCCGTGTCCAGGCCGGCCCGCCCACGGTGTTGGTCCAAATCACGTCCTCGTCGTCGACCCCGACGATCCGCTCATGGTCGGCAGACGTCGCTATGACGTACAGGTTCGGTGCGCCGGTCAGCGGCACGAATGTCTTGCCACCGTCGGTGCTGACCTGGGGTCGGTTGGGGGTGGTGGCGATCAGGCGGCCGGCGGCGTCCGCGGCGAGCCCGAAGGCGAGCAGGCTGGCGCTGGTCGGTGTCCAGGTGGCCCCGAGATCGATGCTGACCAGAAGGTCGCTGCTGTCAGTGGCCTGCCCGTAGAGGGTGCCGTCGGGCCCGACGGTCAAGGCGTGGAAGTCCTTCTCGCTGGTGAAGGCGACCGGCTGCCAGGTGCCGGCGCCGTCGCGGCTGCGGATGATGCCGAGGTTGCCCTTCCCGAGCTCGGCGGGGGTGTTCGGCCCAGGGTGCCCAGAGGCGATCAGGTCCTCGCCGACGACGGTCAAACCCATCGCGTCGAAGTCGACCCCGATGCGTGTGCCGAGTTCGCCGTCGTCGGTGGCGGTGTAGATGCTCTCGTGGGTGCCCAGCAAGAAGCCGTCGCCGTCCGGGTTGGCAACGATGGCGTGCACGTGCGTGGCCGTGTTCGCGTGCTCGGTGCCCGTGGACGGTGGGGTGGTAGCGCAGCCGGTGAGGACAAGGGTGGAAAGCGCGACCATTCCGGCCGCGCGCAGAGGTACGCGCATGATGCACCTTTCGATTGGAGGGCGAGGGGCGCCGGGAAGGGCGCCCCTCGCCGGGTGCGTCAGAGCTGTGTGAGGAGGTCCTGCATGATGGCGATTTCCGCGGTCTGCGAGTCGACGATGTTCTGCGCCATCTCGATCGCATCGGCGTTCTGACCGTTGTTGATCTCGTCCTGCGCCATCTCGATGGCGCCCTCGTGGTGCGTGATCATCTGCTCGAGGAACAGCCGCGACGCCTCGGTGGCGGTGGCGCCTTGCAGCGCGGTCATGTCGTCGTCGCCCATCATGCCGCCGCCGTGGCCCATGTCGTCCATGTCCGGCATGCCGGTGCCCCACTCTTCCAGCCACCCCTCCATCTGGTCGATCTCGGGCTGCTGGGCGGCCTTGATGTCCTCGGCGAGCGTCACCACCTGCTCGTCGATGCCCTCCTTGGCCAGAATCACGTCGGCCATTTCCACGGCCTGCTCATGGTGCGGGATCATCATCGCCGCGAACATCACGTCCGCGCCGTTGAAGTCCGCCGAGGCCGACGAGGAGGCGGACGGCATCCGGGTCGAGCCGTGGTCCATGCCGGGCATGGACCCCGAGTCCGAGCCACCGCTGCTGGCGCAGCCGGCGAGGGTGAGGACGGTGGCAAGAGCCAGTGCGGCGGTGGCCGCGGTGCGAATCTTCATCAGTGTTCTCCAAATCAGGGGTACGTGAAAGGGCGCCCCCAGACCAGGGGCGGAGGATGCGGAGTCGGCAAACGCCGGACTCCACATCGGTTCACGTGCGACTGATGCAGAGAGCGGTGAGACAGGGTGGTCTCAGCCCCGCGAGGTTCATGAACGTCAGGTGGACCGGTTGCGGTCGGGGCATCGTCGACAGCCACCGGTGCCCGAGGTTCGGGCGCAGAAGCAGGAGCGCGACCGCCAGCAGGGCGAGCACGCAGGCCATGGCGAGCATGCTCGAGTGGTCGCTGCCGCAGTCGGCGCATAGGTCGGTGGTGTCGTCGGCGGCGGAGTGGGTGTGGCCCATGTCGGCCACCGTGACCACCGCCGTGCCGGCCCGGTCGCTGGCGTCGGTGGCGCTGTGGCTGTTGAGGGAGTGCATGGCCAGCAGCCCGATGATGACGGCGCCGGTGATCGCGATCAGCAGCAGCAGCCAGCGCGCCGTGGAGCGGCCGGCTCGTAGCCGAGCGGTCAACGCGATCAGTGACATGTCACCTCCCTCCTTCCACGGTACGCCCTCCGGCTGAGCGGCCGGTAACCGCCTCTGGCCTCAGGTCCAGCCGGCGCAGCAGCTGCGCGTTGAGGGCGACCACGATCGTGGACACCGACATCAGGATCGCCCCCGCCGACATCGGCAGCACGATCCCGATCGGCGCCAGGAGGCCAGCCGCCAACGGCACCGAGATGAGGTTGTACCCGGCGGCCCACGAGAGGTTCTGCTTCATCTTGCGGTAGCTGGCCCGGGACAGCTCGATCACTGACAGCACCGACCGAGGGTCGTCGCTGGCAAGGATGACACTTCGCCGGTGATCATCGACTCATCCATGCTGGCCGAGCCCTGCACCACCCGACCGTCCGCCGGCACCCGCCCACCGGAACGGACGACGACGACGTCGCCAACCTGCAGGTCCGCGGGGGCGACCGTGACGGTGATCTCGCCCTCGACCTTCTCCGCCTCATCGGGCAACAGCGCGGCCAGGGAGTCCAGCGCCGAGGCGGTCTGCGCGAGGGACCGCATCTCGAGCCAGTGGCCGAGCAGCATGATGACGATCACCAGGGCGAGTTCCCACCGGAAGTCCAGCTCGTGGTGCAGGATCCCGAGGCTGGCGCCCCAGGAGGCGATGAACGCGACGGTGATCGCCGGGCCGATCAGCAGCATCATGCCGGGCTTGCGGGCGCGCAGCTCGCTGACCGCGCCGGTCAAGAACGGCGCTCCGCCCCACACGTACATGACCGTGCCCAGCGCCGGCGAGACCCAGCCCACCCACGCGGCATCCGGGAGCGGGTACCCGAGCGGCATCGAGAACGCCACCACCGGAACGGCCAGTAACAGCATGATCCAGAACAGGAGCCGGAACCGGCCGACATGGTCTTCCTGGCCCGCGTGACCGCCACCGTGGCCGGCATGCTCCATGCCGGCGTGCGGCATCCCGGCATGACCAGCATGCGCCCCGTGCGCGGAAGGAGCAGTATCCGCCACCTCTTGGCCATGCTCATGATGTGCGGTGGCCGCTGCCATGACGTGGTGCTCGTGGTGGGTCCCGGCCGTAGCCGCCAGTCGGATCACCGTGTTGGCTGTGGTGCGTGGGGTGCTCGACGGCCGTCGCAGGTTCGGCGACGGCCTCCCGCATACCTTGGGCGGTGTTCTCGTCGTCCCCGGCCTCGGCGGGCGGGTGGTGGTGGTCGTGCTGGCTCATTACGAACCCTTCGCCGCGCGGCTCCGCGCGGCTGCGTTCTTACGACGGGCTGGCAGCCAGGCGGTAGCCGGCCTGTTGGACCGCTGTGGCGACAGCGGCGGCGTCGACCGGGCCAGACGTGCGGATGGTGACGCGAGACGTGCCACCCGCGTTCAGATCCACCGAGACACCCTCAACCCCTTCGATCCCGCTCAGCTCCTCAGTGACGCTCGCCACACAGTGAGAACACGTCATGCCGGAAACCAGGACATCGGAGCTCCCAGCGGAGGCCGGCGTCTCGGCGTCGCTCGAAGTTGATGCGCGCGAACAGCAGGCGCAACCCGCCGCCGAATCCTTCAAACCGAGGTCAACACGGTTGTCGATGCTCATCTCGTCCCTCATGTCTTGGCGCGCTCTCCGCCGCCAGAAGATTGGTTCGATACCCCCGTAGGGTATCAAGAACCATGCCGAAGGGCGAAGGATTCCCTCGCTCTGGATGCTTGTCGACCGCATTGCGCGCTCGCTACCCTGGCGAGCACCGGAGGCCAAGATGCTGCACGCTCAGCAGACCGACACAGTGATGATCGCCGAAGCGGTCGCGCCGGTCCTGGTCGCTCTCCTCACGGCCACTGCCGCGATCGTGGCGCCGCGACTTGCTGGCCGAAGCGACGATCTCAAGCGAGCCGAACGCCTCACTGCCCTGCTGGGCGACCTCTCACCTTCACCGCGACGTGTGCTGCTCGAGCAGCTCCGCGACGATTACGCCACGCTCTGGGCCCTGCAGCAAGCCGCGCCCCGCTTCCCGCGCCTGCGCGCGGCCAGCCGCGCGACCTACTACGGCGGTGTTCTGGTGCTGATCCTCGGCCCACTCACCCTCCTGCTCACGCCAGGCATGCAGTGGTGGTACTGGGCTTACTACCTCGGCGGAGCGCTGCTGCTCGCAATCGGCATCGCGCTGCATCGCCAGAGACAGAGGCGGCAGCGCCGGTGGATGGAACAGGAGCTGAAGAGACGCGGACTCCGGCCTCCGCTCGACGGCACCCTTCTCGGACTCATGCGGCCGTCCGATCAACCCACTCCGCCAGAGACGGACATCGCTCCGACCGATTGAGCCGGCCAAGCGGGTGACACATCTACTGGCACAATTGAGCGCGACACGCCGTGCAGATTTAGGCCTAAGGACGTGACTCTCACCTCCGTGTTGCCAACTCTGCGTCGCGTCATCTTGTCGGCATGAGGAGTACGCCCGGCCGCTCCGGAAGCCTTCAGCGTTCCATGCGTCTATTCGTCACGCTTGGTCTCGTCCACGATCCGTGTGGTGAACTCCTCGGTGAGGCGCGTGGTCCTCGCCTTCTTCTCTGCAACGTTCGCCGCGGTCGCCGATTGCCATTCGGTCGCCAGCCGGTCCTCGAGGTCGCGGATCTGGGTTCGGATCGCCTCGTTCGTCTGCTGGCTTGCGGTGCGGACCACGCGTACGGCGGTGTCGATGATCCGACGCTCCAGCAGCAGAACGACTCCGACGAGCAGCAGTGTGGTTCCGATGTTGGCGAGCACGCCGGCGAAGTAGTCCCAGCGTCCAGCCGCCGGTATCGCGAACACTCCGATCGTGATCGCGGCGAGACCTAGCACGATGCAGGTCACGAACCATCCCCAGCGGATGCGGACGGGGCTCGTGTTCGGCGTCGGCGTCATCACGTCAGCGTACGGCTCGCCACACCGCGACGGTGTGCACCTCGAGCTTGCCGCGAATCCATCGTCAATACGGTGCTCGACGTGACGTGGGTTGAGGCGAAGCGTTGGGATAATCGCGCCATGTATGGGGAACGTATCGCCAAATGGGAGAAGGCTGTGGAATGGCCGCTCACTCTCGCCGCCGTCCTCTTCCTTGCCGCCTATGCCATACAGATCATCGCCCGACCGGGCGGTCTGCTGAACGTGTTGTGCGAGATCGTCCTGATCGCGACGTGGGCCGTCTTCGTTGTCGATTATGTGGTTCGGCTGGCAATCACGCAGCGCCGGTGGCGGTGGTTCTACCGGCACCTGCTCGACCTCGCGATCGTCGTGCTGCCGATGCTGCGCCCGCTGCGCCTCATGCGCTTCCTCACGGTTCTCGCCCTGATTGGGCGCAGCACCGGCAACATGCTCCGTGGCCGCGTCGTCCTGTACACCGTCGGCGCCACCGTGCTCACCGTGTTCATCGCGGCGCTGTCGGTGTTCGACGCGGAGCGCGGCGTCGGTGATATCGACACGTTCCCGGACGCGGTGTGGTGGGCGTTCGTGACCATCACGACCGTCGGGTACGGCGACTACTACCCCGTGACGGCCGCCGGGCGGATCGTCGCGGTCGGGCTG
Organism: Microbacterium ureisolvens; assembly: GCF_019511645.1. Lineage (GTDB taxonomy): Bacteria > Actinomycetota > Actinomycetes > Actinomycetales > Microbacteriaceae > Microbacterium > Microbacterium ureisolvens_A. The sequence continues at coordinate 39,058 of NZ_JAEUAX010000013.1, forward strand.
ATGATCGGCGGCATCGCGCTGATCGGTGTCGTCACCGCCACCCTCGCATCTTGGATCGTGGAGCGGGTCGCAGACCAGACCAGCAAGACCGTCTCCGCCACCGAGGCGCAGGTCGAGGGTCTGCGCAGCGAGATCGTCGAACTCAAGCAGATGATCCGGGAGCTGCGCCCGACCAGCTGACCAAGTGACGGCACAGATCCAAGCGGCCCAAGAAACTGGCGGGGGCGCACGGCGACGCGCACTTCTGATCGCAATGCACTGTGCACCCAGACCACGCTTCCGGCTGGGGTCTCACCCCATGCCGGGTGCTCCATATTCGGCTCCATCCGGCAGTTCCGGGCAAGAAGCATCAGCGGTCTGGGCTGCGATCTCCGCACGCACAGCGACGCCGTCCGGGACAATCCGGAGGGTGTACACGATTCCTTCCTGAGCGCCCGGCTCCGGGATATACCCGAGGCTCATCCCGTCACTGTTCATGCCGTCGGGCCGGTGGGCTCCCCATACGGAGACGAGACCACCGGCGGGATGTTCGTCGAGCCAATCGGCGGTATCGCTGAGTGTGGCGTCGGGGACCAGCCAGAACGCCTCGAGCTCGGATACCGGCCCGCACGGCCAGCCCGTGTAGGACAGGAACGAGGCGACCGTCGAGGTGGCGGCAGTCGTACCGGGCGGGAGGGAGATGTCGTCGAGCCATGCCTGGGCCTGCGCCTGTGCCTGCTCGTCGTCGCTCCCAGAGGCGATGACACCAGATAGCGATGGTGTCGGCTCGGGCGTTGTTGCGGCTGCCGGGGCGGGCGCACCCACAGGTGTCTGACCGGTCGCGCATCCGGTTAGGGCGAGGGCGGCCAGAACCGACGCGGCGAAGGCGAGGCGGTGGCGCATGCGACCACTTTAGGGCGCGTCTCGAAACCTGTGCGCGCTGACGGTCGCTGAGCGTTCACCTGGCGGGTGTGCTCCTGGATGGTGTCGCCGGCGAGCGCCCCGGTCTTCGTGTCGATGCCTACGGTGCCCGAGAGGTAGATTCGCCTGCCCGCTCGCACTGCCTGGCTGTAGAGCGGCGAGCTTGGAGCGTCCGGCGTGGTGATGATCTCCCTCGGCATTGCGCACAGCCTCGATCGTCGCCGGGGACAGGGGGCGCAAAGCGCAGCAATCCGTTGTCAACCCCCCGGCGCGGCGCGGAGAACCGCCCTACCGTCAGATAACCCTCGCACCCGAAGCGAGGAGACCATGAACCCGCGATCATCGCAGACGCCAGGTTCGGCTCCGCAAGACCTACGTGGTCTGCGGGTCGGGATGCTGGCTCCCATCGCCTGGCGGACGCCCCCGGTCCACTACGGCCCATGGGAGCTGATCGCGTCGATGCTCACCGAGGGCCTGGTGGGGCGCGGCGTCGAGGTCACCCTCTTCGCTACGGCCGATTCCCTCACGTCCGCGCAGCTCGATGCAGTGGCCCCTCGCGGGTACTCCGAGGATCCGGGGATGGACGGTCGGGTGTGGGAGGCGCTGCACGTCGCTCGCGCAATCGGCCGCTCGGCGGATTTCGACCTCATCCACAATCACCTCGACTGGCTGCCGCTGGCGCTTCATGCGCTGTGGGAGGCACCCGTCCTTACGACGGTGCACGGGTTCTCCGGACCGGGCATCCTGCCGGCGTACGAACGGTCCGGGTCGGACCTCGTGTCGATCTCGGATGCCGACCGTGCGCCGGGCCTGCGTTACGTGGCGACGATCCCGCACGGCGTCGACATCGACGCGTTCCCCCTCGGACCGGGCGGTGATGATCTCGTGGTCTTCAGCCGCATGCACCCTGACAAAGGGATCGTCGACGCCATCGACACCGCGGCCCGGGTCGGTCGCCGCGTCATCCTATGCGGCATCGTCCAAGACGCCGCATACTTCCGCGACCTCGTGCTGCCTCGGATCGACGACGACCGGGTGGTGTATCTGGGCGCGGTGACGGCGCAAGACCGATCGCATGTGCTCGGGGGTGCGGGGGCACTGCTGCATCCCGTGCATTTCGACGAGCCCTTCGGTCTCGCGGTCGTCGAGGCGATGGCCTGCGGTACACCGGTCGTCGCCTACGCTCGCGGAGCGATGCCCGAGGTGGTCGACGCCGGCGTGACCGGCATCCTCGTCGATCCGCACGCCGATGACCTCGTTGCCCGGACCGCCGCAGCGGTCGACGCCGCGCTCGCTCTGGATCGCGGGCGCGTGCGCGAACGGGCACGCCGGCGATTCGACGCCGGCCGGATGGTCGACGCTTACCTCGACGTCTACCTGGACGTCGTCACTCGCCGCGGGAACCCTCGCCAGTCGGTGCGCGCCCGCGCATCGTGAGGGAGGGAAGAAATGCGATTCGGATTCCTGTCGACCTACCCGCCGACCCGATGCGGCCTGGCGACGTTCACACGATCCCTCGCCGTGGCCATGACCGATCCGCCGTCGGAGCGGTCGATCGTCGTGCAGGTTCTCGATCCCGGTGAGGAGATGGGGTTTTCGGCTGATGCCGACGTGCGGATCGCGTCGGCCCTGCGGCCCGGCGACACGGCCAGTCAGGCTGAAGCAGCGCGAGTGCTGAACCGCTGCGACGCCGCCATCGTGCAGCACGAGTACGGCATCTACGGCGGAATCGACGGCGATGAGGTGCTCGCGGTACTCGGCTCGTTGCACGTCCCCGTCATCACGGTGCTGCACACCGTGCTGGCTCACCCGAGTCCTGGTCAGCGCAGAGTGCTGGAACACGTCGTGGGCCGGTCCACGGCCGTCGTGGTCATGACCGAGCACGCACGGGAGACGCTCCTCGCGCACTTCCGCGTCGACAGCGCAAAGGTGCATGTCATCCCCCACGGCGCGGCGGTCCTGCCGGGGCATTCGTTGCATCGTCGCGCCGCCTCGCCGATGATTCTGACCTGGGGCCTCATCGCACCCGGCAAGGGGCTTGAGCGTGGCCTGCGAGCGTTCGCACGTCTGCGCGGGCGCGGCATCCCTGCGAGATACGTCATCGCGGGTCAGACGCACCCGAAAGTACTCGCACACAGCGGGGAGGCATACCGTGAGTCGCTCGTCAGCCTGGCGCGCGATCTCGAGGTCGAGGCATCCGTCCGCTTCTTCAACGAGTACCTCTCGCCCCAGTCTCTCGCAGGACTGCTGAGCGCCGCCGACGCCGTGCTGCTGCCCTACGACTCGAAGGAGCAGGCGACGTCAGGCGTGCTCGCCGAGGCCCTCGCCGCAGGTGTGCCCGTTGTGGCGACAGCATTCCCGCACGCAGTCGAACCCTCGCCGGCTCGGCAGGCGTCGCGGTGCCGCACGACGATCTCGACGCGATGACCGCGGCTCTGGAGCGGATACTGCGGTTCGACGACGGCAGCCGCGCATCGCGGCGCATCGGCTCAGGGCCCTCGTGGTCCGATGTGGGTGCACGGTATCTCGACCTCGCCGAGCGGGTGCGGTCGGAGTGGGCGGCGTGATCCCGGCCGCCCTGCCGCTCGCGCATCTCCAAGCCATGACCGACGAGCACGGTCTCTTCGAGCATGCCCTCGGCGCCGTGCCGCGGCGCGAGCACGGCTACTGCGCCGACGACGTCGCGCGCGGGCTCGCTCTCGTCGCGCGAGAGGACGGGCGATCGGCCGCCGCCGCCGTGCTGACCGATAGATATCTGCGGTTCCTGGAGTCCGCCGTCACCGAAGACGGACGGGTGCACAACCGCATGGACGCGGATGGCGAATGGACGGATCGACCGGGCACCGGCGATTGGTGGGGGCGTGCGATATGGGGCCTCGGCGTGGCGGCTCGGCGCTCCTCCCGCGCGTCGATCCGCGAACGCGCCCTCGGGGTCTTCGAACGCGCGGCCCGCGCGAGTTCGCCGTGGTTGCGGGCGCGCTGCTTCGCCGCGCTCGGCGCCGCCGAGATCGTCGGGTCGGCGGCAACCGATGCCGCCGTCGCCGTGCTTCGCGACAGCGTCGAGGCAGTGGCCGCGCACCCGCCGGACTCTTCGTCAGGATGGCGATGGCTCGAGCCCCGGCTGCACTACGCGAACGCCGTGGTTCCGGAAGCACTGCTCGCCGCAGGCCGCGGCCTGGGAGACGACCGGCTCATCGAGCGCGGAACGGGCCTGCTGACGGTCCTGATATCGATCGAGAGCAGGGCCGATGGGCGCCTGTCACCCACCCCGGCCGGGGGGCGTGGGCCCGACGATGTCCATCCGGGATTCGATCAGCAGCCGATCGAAGCGGCATCTCTGGCTCAAGCGTGTCTTCGAGCCTTCGAAACGACGGGCGAGACCGGCTGGCTGACGCCCCTGCGTGCGGCGTGGGAGTGGTTCGAGGGCGCCAATGATGTCGGCATTGCGCTCTTCGACCCGGCGACGGGTGCCGGGTACGACGGCCTCACGTCGTGCGGTCGCAACGACAACCGAGGCGCCGAGTCGACCCTCGCGGCTCTGTCGACCCTTCAATGCCTCTCCCGGGCGGCCGCGAGCGCGGCAGGTCTTCGACACGGTCGCCACTGACGGGCTTCGGATACTCCTTGCGCCTAGCGGATATCTGCGTAGCGTGGAGGAAGAGGCGTCAGGCAACCGGGCGGAGGTGTTGTCGATGGGAAAGCTGATCTACGAGAACGCCGTCAAGGTCGATTTCGAAGACCGCGCACTCGCCCACCTGCAGCTCGTCATCACCACCAAGCTGCGGCGGAGGGAAGGGTTCCACTTCACGTGGAAAGATGACGCGACCATCGGCAACGGCCGCACCTCGGTGTGGGTCCACCCCGAGGCCAGTCTGGTGTTCAAGTACTACGGATCGCGTCCGCCCCGCCTGAACCACGCATGGCTGGAAGCCCTCGTCGCAGCGGCCAATTCGCCTGCGGGTCTCTACCTCGTGCCTGAACCGGCGCCACTCGCTGAGTCGCACGAGATCAGCGAACTCGTCACCACAGACGGCTAGGCCGGCGCGACGGACCGAGCGTCAGCCCTTCACCCCACCCGCGCTGATGCCGTGGATGATCTGACGCTGCGCGACGAAGAACACGATGATCATGGGAACCGTGGCGATGACGCTCGCCGTCACGATGAGCTCCCAGTGCCATTCGCCACCGAAACCGAAGGCGTCGACCAGCGACTTGAGCCCGCGGGGCAGGGTGTAGTCCGCGGAATCCCGCAGGTAGATCAGGGCGCGCATGAGGTCGGTCCACACGGCCTGCACCTCGAACACGAAGGTGACGGCGAGCGCCGGCTTGCTGAGAGGCAGGGCGATGCGCCAGAACAGGTCCCAGTTCGAGGCGCCGTCGACACGGGCCGCCTCGAAGAATTCCCGGGGCAGCCCGAGCATGAACTGGCGGAGCAGGAAGACATAGAAGGCGCTGCCGAACAGATTCCCCGCCCACAGCGGCACGAGGGTGCCGACGAACCCGAGCGCGTTCCAGATGAGGAACGTCGGGATCATCGTGACCGCCCCGGGCAGCATCATGGTCGCCAGCACGAGGCCGAACAGCGCACCCCTCCCCCGGAATCGGAAATAGGCGAATCCCCACGCGACCATGGCGCTCGACAGTGTCACCGTCGTGGCCGCGAGCACGGTGACCAGAACCGTGTTCCAGAGCCACAACGCCAGCGGCGCAGCCTGCCACACCTGGACGTAGTTGTCCCAGGTGAAGGTCTCGGGGATCAGCCGGTTGTCGAACACCTCGCCGCGGGGCTTGAACGACGCGCTGACGAGCCACACGAAGGGGTAGGCGAAGACGACGGCGAGCACGCTCAGCGCCGCGATGACCAGCGACCGGCGGATCAGGTGCCGCCGGCGTGCTCGCGCGGCGGCTGCGGTGCGCACCGCGGGCCCGGGAGGCGAATGGTCGTCGGTGCGGGCGACCGGGTACGGCGCAAGGGATCCCGCGGGATGCTGCGCATCGAGCTCCTCGTCATGCGGCAGGCCGGGAGGGAGCACCCTGCTCATGCGCGATCATCCCCTTCGTAGTAGACGACGCGACGGGACACGAGGATCTGGATCGCGGTGACCACCATGATGAGCGCGAACAGCACCCAGGCCATGGCAGAGGCGTACCCCATGTGGAGGAACTCGAACGCCTGCTGGAACAGGTAGATGACGTAGAACAGCGCCGCATCGTTGCTGTAGGTCGTGTTGCCGGCTCCGAAGAACGCCGTGTAGGCCTCATCGAAGGTCTGCAGGGCGGCGATCGTGTTGACCACCACGATGAAGAAGATCGCGGGGCTGATCATGGGCACCGTGATGGAGAGGGACTGCCGCCAGAACCCGGCGCCGTCGAGCTTCGCGGAGTCGTAGAGCTCGTCGGGGACCGCCTGAAGCGCAGCCAGGAGGATGATGACCGAGGCGCCGACCGTCCACAGACTCATGATGATGAGACCCGGCTTCACCCACGCCGCATCCGTCGTCCACGAAGGTCCGTCGATTCCGAACCATCCCAGCACGGTGTTGAAGAGGCCGTTCTGGCCGTTGAAGAGCAGCAGGAACAGGATGCCGACCGCGACCGGCGGGGTCATCTTGGGCAGGAAGAAGACGGTGCGGAAGAACCCGGCGCTTCGGCCGGCGCGATTGAGCAGCAGCGCGAGCAGAAGCGAGACCAGCACGTACAACGGCACCTGCACGATCGTGAAGAACAGTGTGTTGCCGAGAGCCAGGGCGATCTTCGGGTCGTTGAACAGTTCCACGTAGTTGTCGGCACCGACGAAGTTCGGGTCGTTGATGACGTCGTAGTCGGTGAGTGAGAGGTAGACGCTGTAGATCAGGGGCCACGCCGTGAACACGGCGAACCCGACCAGCCAAGGGCTGAGGAACAGCAGCGCGGAGCCCAGGTTGCGCCGCCGGGCCCGCCTGCGACCGCGCTCGCGGTCGACAGGCGGCGCGGCCGGGGCGGCCACGACGGGCGGCGCGGTCATCATTCACCGTTCCCGAGCTTGGACCAGGCGTCGTCGAGGGCGGACTGCGCCTCCTTCTGTGCGTCGGCAAGGGCATCGGCCGGGGTCGCCTTGCCGTCCAGCGCCGCGTTCACCGCATCGAACATGGCGGTCTTGAACTCGGCATCGGCGGGGTTGGCGGGCATCGAGAAGGTGCTGTCGTTCGCCTCATACATCTTGGCCACGGCGGTGTCCCACGGTTCCCCGCCCGAGGTCGTCATGTCGCGGATCATCTGGTCGGCCTTCGCGTTGGCGGTGAGGATGCCGGTGAAGGGCTTCCCTTCCGCCTCGCGAGCCTCGATCCGCGCTTCCGCGGCGGCCTGCCAGGCATCGGTCGACGTCATGGCCCGGGCGAACCGGCAGGCCGCCTCGGGGTTGGCGCTGCCGCTGGGGATCGCCCACGCCGAGCCGGTCGAGTACGCGATCGTGTCGCCGTTGCGGTCGTGGACGGTGTCGAAGGCCATCGGCGCGTCGGGTGAGACGTCGTTGAGCACGTTGACGTACCACTGCTCCATCGGCATCGCGCCGAGCACACTGGTCGCGAACTGGTTGCCCTCCCCGAAGAAGTCCGCCGAGTCGCGATAGGCCTTCACGGCGCTGAATCCACCCTGGTCTTCGTAGATGGATGCTGCCCACTCGAGTGCTTCGACCACCTTGGGGTCGTCGAGCTGGGCCGTCTTCCCATCGGCCGAGATGACATCGGCGCCGTTCGCCTTCGCCCACAGCGGCAGGAACTCGGGAAGCTTGCTGTCGTAACCGATGACCGCCAGGTCACCCCCGTCGTTCACCGTCAGCGCCTGGTTCGCCGCGCTCACCGCGTCCCAATCGGAGCCGTTGACATCCTCGATCGTCAAACCCGCGGCCGAGAGCAGGTCCGCGTTCGCCATCGTGAGCTGGACGCTGTTGAACTCGGGGATGCCGTACACGGTCCCGTCGAGGGTCACCTGGTCGAGCGCGGGCCCGACGAAGTCGTCCGTCGGGATGCTCTCGCCGTCGATGCAGCGCTCCAGGGGAACCACGGCTCCGCGGGCAGCGAGGGAGCCGATCTGGTCTCTGCTCGAGTAGACGATGTCCGGCGGCTTGCCGGACGCGACCGCAGAGAGGAATTGCTGCAGGTCGAGGGCTCCCTCGGCGAGTTCGACCTCGACATCGCCCAACTGCTCCTCGGCATAGTCGAGGCGGCTGGTCGCCACTTCGTCGACGCCGGAGAACCCCATGACCGACAGCGAGCCGCTGAGCTCGGCGTCCGAGTCGTAGTCCGCCTCGTCATCACCGGCCCCGCCGGTGCCGACGGCGCACCCGGTCGCCCCGAGCGTCAGCAGGGCAAGGACTCCGGCAGCCGTCCATCGTGTAGCACGCATGTTCGCCTCCTCCGCCCGGTAGAAGTGGGCGGTGGAGGCACAGTAGAGACTCGGGCCGCCGACCGCCGAGGGGATTGACAACCGCCGTCGGGGGCGTCATCGCGGGCGGGCGTGTGCGAAGATCTCCCGGCTCATTCGTGCTCCGGCAGCAACGGCGTCGACCAGCCGGGGTCGCGACCGAGCTGCGCGGCGCGAGAGACGGATGCCGCGCCGAATCGATCCCGCACGGCATCGAGAACGGTGTCGAGGCGCACCCCGTCATCCCAATCGATCGGCAGCTCGGGAGGGACGCCGTCGACGCGGCCGAGCTGCGACAGCGACACGCCGATGAGGGTGATGCCCCGTTCTGCGATCTCCGGCTGCGCGACGGCCAGCAGCCCCTGCGCGACGGCGAGGATCAGTGCGGTGCGGTCGGTGGGCGAGCGGAACGAGCGAGATCGGGTGGCTTTCGTGTAGTCGCCGTAACGGAGGCGCAGCACGACGGTGCGGCAGACGCGGTCGCCATCGCGCAGGCGGCGGGCGAGCCGATCGACGATCTGCGTGAGGATGACCTCCAGTTCTTCGACGGTGCGCTGGCGCTGGCCGAGCGCGCGCTGCGAGCCGATCGACCCGCGTCGCCGCGTGGCGTCGACCGGGCGCGGATCCCGCAGTCGTGCGAGCGCGTGCAGGTGCGCTCCGGCGGCTCTCCCGAGCAACCTCTCGGCGGTCGCGGCCTCGAGCTCGGCCAATTGACCGACAGTGTGGATGCCGAGGCCGTGGAGCTTCTCAGCGGTCACCGCACCGACGCCCCACAGCCGTTCCACCGGCAACGGGAGCAGGAACTCCTCTTCCCGCTCGGGCTCGACCAGGAGCAGTCCGTCGGGTTTGCTGACGGCACTGGCCACCTTGGCGAGGAACTTGGTGCGAGCGATCCCGACCGAGATCGGCAGCCCGACCTCCGCACGGACTCGCTCTCGCAGCCGGCCCGCGATCTGCTCGGGGGACCCTCCGATGCGCCGCAGCCCGCCGACCTCGAGGAACGCCTCATCGATCGAGAGCCCCTCCACGAGCGGCGTCGTGTCGCGGAAGATCGCGAAGACCGCCTTGCTGGCCGCCGAGTACGCCTCCATGCGTGGAGGAACGATCACGGCATCAGGACAGAGATCTCGCGCCTGGCGACCGCCCATCGCCGTGCGCACCCCGCGCACCTTCGCCTCGTAACTGGCCGCCAGCACGACGCCTCCGCCCACGATGACGGGCCGTCCGCGCAGCGCAGGAGCGTCGCGCTGCTCGACGGAGGCATAGAAGGCGTCGAGATCCGCGTGCAGCACGGTGGCCTCGTCCCGCATTTCGCCTCCATCGAACATCCGTTCGTAGATCGTCACACCGACCGCCGACATCAGCGAGCTGGTACGCACCCTTTACGCCTGTTGCGGCGGATGCGCCAGGGGGTCGCCGGTTCTCGGCCCCATTTCCTAGCGTGAATACCGGGCCGACCACCCCGGTCGACTCCGAACCGATCCCTCGCATGAAGACAAGGAGCACTCATGTCCTCGAGTTGGGACGCCTGGAACTACCGTCAGTCGGTTGATCGCGGGGCCGGTTCCCGCGACCTGGTGGGTTACCGCGTGCACGCCACGGACGGCGACATCGGAAAGATCGACGAGGCGAGCAACGACGCCGGAAGCAGCCGGCTCGTCGTGGACACAGGGCCGTGGATCTTCGGGCGGAAGGTCATCCTTCCGGCCGGGACCGTCGAACGTGTCGACGACGAAGACGAGAAGGTCTACGTCGATCTGACGAAGGACCAGATCAAGAACTCTCCGGAGTGGGACCAGACCACGACGGGTCAGGACGACGCGTATCGTGGCCAGCTCGACACCTACTACGGCGACTTCTATCGATGACGGGATCGGCGACCGCACCGTCGCCATCCTCGCCCGCTGAACACCACGGGGTGCAGCCGCAAAGGCTGCACCCCGTCTCTCGTGCTCGAACTCAGCCCCGGCTGGGGACCCGGTTCTCTGCGCTGACCATCCAGGCGTACTGCTCCAGCTTCTCGATGATCTGGTGGAGCAGATCCGCGCTGGTCGGATCCTCTTCGTCGACCGCGTCGTGCACGTCCCGGCAGGTGCCCACCGTGTTCTCCAGTCGTTCCGTGACGAGGTCGATCACCTCGGTCGTGGCGATCTCCCCCTGCGGGAACTCAGGCAGGCTGGTGGTCTCCGCAACCGTGTCGCTTCGGCCGTCGGGAAGGGCGTGGAGCGCCCGCATCCGCTCGGCGACGGCGTCGCTGAACTCACGGGCCGATTCGATGATCTCGTCGAGCTGGCGATGCGTGTCGCGGAAGTTCTTGCCGACGACGTTCCAGTGGGCCTGCTTGCCCTGCGAGGCCAGTTCGAGCAGATCCACCAGCACCTTCTGCAGGCTGTCACTGAGCGTGGCGGAGGCGGTGAAGCCGCTCTCCGCGTTCTGCTCCTCGGTGAGCTGAGCGCCTCGAGCCGGGCGCCGCTTGTTGCGCGGGGCGGACGAGGTGGAGTTCTTGTTCGTGGGACTCTTCGTCGTGGTGGCCATGTGCCGACCGTACGGAACGACGCCGGCGCAACGGCGGGGATTGTGCGGGCTCGACGGTCGTGCTACCCGAACCCCGGCCCCACCGGTTCAGTACGGGAGGAGCTCGTCCAGCAGCTGCCGCACACGTCTCTCGATGTCGTCACGGATGCCGCGGACCGCGTCCATCGGCTTGCCCACAGGGTCTTCGAGGGGCCAGTCGAGATAGCGACGACCGGGGAAGACGGGGCAGGCGTCGCCGCATCCCATCGTGACCACCACGTCCGCGGCCCGTACGACGTCGTCGGTGAGCGGCTTGGGGAACTCCCCGCCCACGGAGACGCCGATCTCGTCGAGCGCCTGGACGATCGATGAGCGAACCTCCGGCCCGGGCGCAGCGCCGGCGCTGCGCACGCCGACACGGTCCCCGGCGAGATGCCGCAGGATGCCCGAAGCAAGCTGCGAGCGCCCCGAGTTCTGCACGCACACGAAGAGCACCTCGGGTCGTGCCGGCAGATCGCCCTGCGCTCGGCTGAGCGCCTCCAGCCGGGTCGCCGCGAACGCCGCGGTACGGGATGCGAGCAGTGGCGAGCTCGAGCCGCCGGCGAGCAGGTCGTAGCTGCTCTGGACGGCCTCGCGCACTGTCTCGAGACTGTAGGTCCCGCGGAACCTCAGCGCGAGATCGCCGACGATCCGCTCGAGGTCGGGCTCGCCCGGCGCCGTGCCGGCGTCGCCGATGAGGGCGTTCACGCGATCGGCCTGATCCGGCGCGATCGAATACCAGACCCTTCGGCCATCGCGTTCGCGCACGACGACACCTTCTGCCAGCAGCGCCTTCATATGGTGGCTCACGGTGGGCTGGCGAAGTCCGAGCGAGTCGGCGAGCTTTCCGACCAGGGCGTGCCCGCCGTCCGCGTCACGGATCAGGCGAAGGATGCGGGCGCGCGTCGGGTCGGCCAAGACCGTGAGTCCGCGCTGGGCCCCGCCTTTCATAGACCGAATTCTATCGACGCGGGATAGCAGACGGACGCCCGCGACCCTCACCCTCCAGCGCGTCGCCGGCCACTCCGGCTGATCGGTCTACGCGCCGATGCCCCGGCGCAGCGCCGCGAGTCCGTACTCGAACGCACCGTCGACATCGCCGCCGAGCCGGAAGGCCCCGGCGAGCTCCATGTGGATGAACCCCGTCGCCCACGCCGTCACGAGACGTGCCGCGTCGAGGGCGTGCTCCTCGCCCGCGATCGCCGCAGCGCTGTCGACGATGGTCAGCCCCGCGCGATCGAGCAGTTCCTGCGGGGCGGCGGCCGCGAACATCAGCCTGAACCCCTCCGGGCGCTCGAGCGCGAGCGCCCGGTACGCGCGGGCGAGACCGTCCAGCGAGCGGTCGGATGCCTCGAGCCGGCCGGTCAAGTCGTCCAGGGTCGCGGCGGCCACGGCCTCGATCAGGGCGTCGCGATCCCGCACGCGCTTGTAGAGCGAGGGCGCACGCACTCCCACACGCTGCGCGACGCTCTGCATCGTGAGGCCGGCGGGGCCGGAGTCCTCCAGGATGTCGCGTCCCGCCGCGACGATCTCGGCGTACGACGTGCGTTCCGGTGTCGGCATGTGGCGTCTCCCATAGCTATTGACAGTAGCCATGATAGCTACGTATCGTAGCCATGCCAAGGTCGGAGACACCGACGGCTCTCGCGAAGGATTCCCCATGAAGCTCGCACCTCACCTGCACCGCATCGGCAACGACATCGTCGCCGCCTACCTCGTCGTCACCGACGATGGCGTCACCGTCGTGGACGCGGCGCTTCCGGGCCATTGGAAGGACCTCGTGCGCGAACTCGAAGGGCTGGGGCTTTCGCCGGCCGACGTGAAGGGCGTCGTGCTCACCCACGGCGACAGCGACCACATCGGCTTCGCGGAACGCCTGCGCCGCGACCATGGCGTGCCCGTCTACGTGCACGAGGCCGACGCCCGGCGCGCCCGCACCGGCGAGAAGCCGAAGGTCTCGACCGGGCCGATGAAGCTCGGGCCGACGCTCGGGTTCTTCGCGTACGCCGCGCGCAAGCGCGCGATGCCCACCGCATACGTGTCCGAGGTGGTCGAGGTGCACGACGGCGACGTGCTGGACCTGCCCGGCGCCCCCGTGATCGTGGGCATGCCGGGCCACTCGCCGGGCAGCATCGCCGTCCACGTCCCGGTCGCCGACGCCGTCTTCGTGGGCGACGCCCTCACGACGCGCCACGTGCTCACCGGCCGCGAGGGCATGCAGCCGGCGCCCTTCACCGACGACCCCGCCGAAGCGCTGGCGTCACTGGATCGCCTGGCGGGCCTGCAGGCGTCGTGGGTGCTCCCCGGGCACGGTGCGCCCTGGAAGGGATCCCCCGCCGACATCGCGACCGCCGTCCGGGCGGGCGCGGCCTGACCTCGGCGCCCACCGCTGATCACCGAGACCCGGGATTCTCGCCGAGACCGGGGACGCCGCCCCTGGTCTCGGCGCGGATCCCCGGTCTCGCGGAGACGCCTGCGCTCAGACCGGCCGGGCGGCCGCGAAGAGGTTGGCCGGATCGTACGCGAGCTTGAGCTGCCGAAGCTTCGTCCACGCGGATCCGAATGCGACCGAGCGATCGGCACCGGGCGCATCGATGAAGGTCAGAGCGAGCGCATCGACACGCCACGCCGACAAGGCGGCGACCCCCGCGCGCACCGCCGCCGTCGCGGCCGGGTGCCCCTCGGGCGCCGGTACCATCGCGATCGAGTGCACGAGGTACTCGCCGTCGAGCGACGCGATCGCGCCACCGCTCTCCGGGCGCCGGTTCACGGCGCCGCCGAGGTGGCGCAGCTCCTGCACGAAGATCCCCGGGGTCTGGGCGGCCTCGACGAAGGCGTCCACGGCAGGCGCCGGCAGCTCTCCCAGCACCGAGTGCCACGTCGCCGACGGCGACGGCTCGGGCGGGTCCATGTGCACACCGACGAGGGCGGGCGCGGGTATGCGGGCGAACGTGTCGACCTCGGGCCGCAGCGCGCGCAGCGGTTCGAGCAGAGCCGATGCCGCGGCATCCGTGTCCTCGATCGCCCCGTCGATCACGACCACCGAGCGACCCGACAGGAACGGCGGCAGCTCGGGCATGGGCGGGATGTGGAGGATCCGCAGCGAAGTCGTCGCGGTCTCAGGCGCGGACCGCGTCCACTTCGCCCACGCGTGCGAGACCTCCGAGGCGCGCGAGGCATCCCACAGCAGCATGCCGGCGAACACGTCGGCGAGCGGCAGCAGGTCGATCTCGATCGCGACGACGACTCCGAACGAACCCGAGCCGCCGCGCAGCGCCCAGAAGAGGTCACGATTCTCGTCGGCTGTGGCACGCACGAGCGTGCCGTCGGCCGTCACGACCTCGACGGCGCGCACCGCGTTGACGGCGAGACCGTGGCGGCGCGCGTAGAACGACAGCCCGCCGCTCAGCGAGTACCCGACGACCGACACATCGCCGGCGCTCCCGTGGAGGGCCGTCAGCCCGTGCGGGGCGGCGGCGTCGAGCACGTCATTCCAGAGCGAGCCGCCGAGGACGCGCGCGGTGCGGGTCTCCACGTCGACGGTCACGCCGCGCAGCGTCCTCAGCGAGACCAGCACGGTGTGCGCGAGGTCGGTGTCGCTGAGCGCGCCCGCACCGTGACCGGTCGACTGCGGCGCGATGCGCAGCCCCGAGAGCGTGGCGGCGCGCACGACATCGACGACATCCTGGGCGGACTCCGCAAGAACGACGGCGAACGGATGCTGCGCCACGGCGAGGTTCCACGGCGTGCGGGCGGCGTCGTAGCCGGCGTCGCCCGGCAGCAGCGCACGGCCGCCCAATGCCGCGCGCAGCTCGGCCGCCGCCGCGGCCACGGCTGCGTGGGGCACGTCGAGCGCGAGGTCGTTGAGGGACATGGGGAGCCTTTCGGTGAACGGGTGGCGACGGAAGGTCGCGACCGACTCCGTCCGCGCGACCGCACCACACGCGGCCACCTCACGAAAGAGCGGCCTGCTGCCGCGCAGATACACGGCCCCGCGAATCCGCTCTCAGCTCTCGAAGTCCTCCGGCTCGACGTCGTCGAGGAACCGCTTGAACTCGTCGAGCCGCTCGGCGGCATCCGTCTCGGTGAGCACGTCGGGCACGCCCGCCTCGGTGAGCACCGCGTCGGCGACCCAGATCGGCGCGCCCACGCGCGACGCCAGCGCGACGGCATCGGACGGGCGGGCGTCGACGACGCGCTCGCCGAGCGCGGTCGAGAGCGTGATCTCGGCGTAGAACGTGCCGTCCTCGATGCGCGTGACCTCCACCTTCGTCGCCATGGCGTCGAGCGCGGCGAGGATGAGGCCCATGAGATCGTGCGCGAGCGGCCGCGGAACCTCGGCGTTCTCGACCGCGACCAGGATCGAGGTCGCCTCGAGCTGACCGATCCAGATCGGCAGCACGAGCCCGTCGCCGGGGATCTGATCGACCGGCTTCAGCAGCAGCACGTGCTGCCCCGACGCGTCGAGGGCCACCCCGGCCACGCGGACCTGGACCATTGCGCACCCCCTCGATTCCCGGCCTCCGTCGACGCCGTGTTCTCTCGGCCATCGTAGGCACCACGCGCACACCCAGGACAGGGGGTTGTGCGCGGCCACGTCGCGAAGCAGGACACGCGCCCGGGATCGGCAGCGTGGCGAGCAGGCGGCTCCCGCGAAGACCCGGGCGATTCATTCACCGGAATGGATGCTGCGCGCGTACGGTTGCAGACGACATGCAGCGATTCGGAACCCTCTCCTTCGGACACTACGGCCCGCTCGGCGGCGGCCGGCAGCTCACCGCGGCCGATTCGATGCTGCAGGCGATCGACCTCGCCCAGGGCATGGATGAGCTCGGTGTCAACGGCGCGTATTTCCGCGTGCACCACTTCGCGCGTCAGCAGTCCTCACCCATGCCGCTGCTCGCCGCGATCGCCGCCCGCACCGAGCACATCGAGGTCGGCACCGGCGTCATCGACATGCGCTACGAGAACCCGCTCTATCTCGCCGAGGAAGCAGCATCCGTCGATCTCATCTCGGGCGGCAGGCTCGCGCTCGGAGTCAGCCGCGGCTCACCCGAGACCGTCGTGCGCGGCTACGAGGCGTTCGGCTACACCGGGTCTGAGGACCCCCGTGGCGCCGACATCGCGCGGGAGCACTTCGACCTGTTCCTGCGGGCGATCGACGGCGAAGGACTGGCGGAACGGGATGCTTCGTCCCCGTTCGGCACCGGGGCCACCGGGCTGCAGCGCATCGAGCCGCACTCCCCCGGTCTGCGTTCGCGCGTGTGGTGGGGCGCCGGCAACCGCGACTCCGCGGAATGGGCGGGCCGCACGGGCGTGAACCTCATGTCATCGACCCTGCTCACCGAGGCGGACGGGACCCCGTTCGACCTCCTGCAGGCGCAGCAGATCGACGCGTTCCGCGCCGCGTGGCGCGAGGCGGGACACGCCGGTGAGCCGCGTGTGTCGGTCAGCCGCTCGATCTTCCCCATCACCACCGACGAGGAGCGCATGTACTTCGGCGGACGGCAGGACGGCGATCAGATCGGCGTGATCGACGGCATCCGGTCCACCTTCGGGAAGACGTACGCGGCGGAGCCCGACGAGCTGGTCGAGCAGCTCAAAGAGGACGCCGCGATCGCGTCGGCCGACACGCTCATGCTCACGATCCCGAGCCAGCTCGGAGTCGAGTTCAACCTCCGGGTGGTCGAGTCGTTCGCGAAGTACGTCGCTCCGGAACTGGGCTGGCAGTCCACGCGCGCCTGAGTTCTTGACCGGTCGGTCAGTCAGGCGTACCGTTCGAATCGACCCCCGATCGGGAGCCATCAGGTCTCGGAAGGAGGAGATCCGAATGAACAAGTGGACTCGCTGGGAGGACTGGGTCGCAGTCGGTGTGGGCCTGGTCGCGGCGGTGTGCGCGTTCGCCTTGCCGCAGATGGGCGCGTCGATGCCATGGATGCTGACCCTCGGCGTCCTGCTGATCGTCGCGGGCCTCGTGAACCTCGCCATGCCGGGCATGGTGGCGATGGAGTACGTCCAGCTCGCGCTGGGCGCGCTGCTGTTCGTCGCTCCGTGGCTCGGCGGGTACGCCGATATGCAGGCCGGGGTCGCCTGGGTCAGCTGGATCGGCGGAGCAGTCGCGGTGATCGTCGCCGCGCTCGCGGTGAGACCCGCCATGCACGTGCACGACCGGACCCTCCCGCACTGAATGCGAGCCGAGACGGGGGCGCCGGGCAGGACCGACGCCCCCGCGGCGTTTCTCCAGGAACCGACATGACCCGCGATCGCGAGAGCCGCACGCTCATCCTCGACGCTGCCGAGCGCCTGTTCGCGGAGCGCGGCTTCGACGGTACGCCGACGACGGCGATCGCCGACCTCGCCGCCGTTCCGAAGGGCCTGCTCTTCTACTACTTCCCCACCAAGACGGATCTGCTGCGCGCGCTGGTGAGCGAGCGTCTGGACCTCGATCCCATCGACACGTCCGGGCTGGTCGCGCGCGGAGATCCGGCGCGGACGCTGCTGAACGTGACCGGCCGGCTGCGTGAGCTGCAGGCGCAATCGGCAGTGCAGCGCGTCATCGTGTGGCGCGAGCACCCCACGCATCCGGAGGTGCGGGAAAAGATTCAGAACTACCGCATTCAGCTGCAGGCGATCGTCGAGCGCGTTCTGGGCGCGAGCATCCTCCACCCGATCGCGGCGCGTCGCGTGCGCGCAGCGGCGGCGGCCTGGGTCGCGATCATCACCACACCGGCGCTGCGCGAGCACGCCGGTGCAGACCAGGCCGCTGCCGGGAGCGCAGACGAGGTGAAGGACCCCACCGAGCCAGCGGACCTGCCCGCCCTCGCCGACCTGATCTCGGCCGGCCTGCGCGAACCCGCCGCATGACCGCTCCCCGAGGACTCAGTCGAGCACTTCGACGCCCGTGATGCGCAGCTCTTCGACGTCCAGACGCGTCTGGATCTGGGTGACGACCGCGTCGTCCACCGCACCCTCCCGCCTCAGGCGATAGAGCACCTCGCGCTTGCGGTCGAGCACCGCGATGCGAAGTCGTGAGTACTCCGCATCGCGCTCGCGCGGCGAGGGCAAGGGGGCAGGCACCTCCAGGAGCGCCGTGGCCGTCGCAGACGCCTCCGCCGCCGACGCGGTTCCTTCGATCCTCCTGTCGAGGTCGGCGATCTGACGGTCGACCTCAGCCTGCTCGCGGGCCTGCACCCGCTCGTTGTTGCGTTCGAGGTACTCGTAGTAGTCGCGCGTGAGCCGATCGCGGATCTCCTCGCTGATGCCGTGATCGTGGGCGAGCTGCGTGACTGCGGTCAGCGCGGCGCCGGTGATGGCGCGTTCGGCGAGCTCCAGCTCCTGCTGCAGCGCGGAGTCGTCGGGCAGGCGCGCCCATCGCACGACAACCGGAAGGAGCGGCCCCTGCACGAGGAGGGTCAGCACGATGACCCCGGCGGTGACGAAGATGATCTCGTCACGGCCCGGCAGCTCTTCCCCCGCGCTCGTGGTCAGGGGAACCGACAGTGCGATCGCGAGCGACACCGCGCCGCGGAAGCCTGCGACGGCGCTGACGATCCGCGCGCGATAGGTCGTGCGGCGCAGCCGCTGCGAGGGCCGGCGATCGAGCAGGCGGATGATCATGACCGATGTCGTCTGGAACACGAACCGCGCGACGAGGAGCACGAGCCACACCGCCACTGTCATGACGGCGAGCCAGCCGATCTCGCGGCCGGGGATCTCATGGGCGACCGCCTGGACCTCGAACCCGATCAGAACGAACAGCGAGCCGTTGAGGAGGAACGAGCCCAGCGGCCACGTCCATGCCGCCTGGCGGCGCGAGGCAGCCGTGCTGATGCGCGGATTGATGTAGGCGATGATGAGTCCGGCGACCACCACTGCGAGCACCCCGGATGCGTGGACCAGCTCTGCCACGAGGAACGCCGTGAACGGCACGAGCAGCAGCGCGATGTTGAGGTTCAGCGTGTTCCGCAAGCGCCGCATCACCAGATATGCGACACCCGCCACCGCCACGCCGGCGGCCGCTCCGCCGACGTACGACAGCAGCACCAGCCCCGTGATGTCGAGCGGCGTGTACTGTCCGCCGACCGCGACGCCGACGGCCACGCCGTAGATGACGAGCGCCGTGCCGTCGTTCGTGAGGCTCTCCGCCTTGAGGTTCATGAAGTTGCGCCGCGGGAGCATCCGGCCGAGGGCGGCCACCGCCGTGGCATCGGTCGGCGCGACGGCCGCGCCGAGGATCAGCGCGGCGTCCCACGGCAGGCCCACCGCGTAGGCGATGCCTGCGACCGCGAAGGCGCTGGCCACCACGAGCCCCGTGCTCATGAGGAAGATGCCGCGGAAGTCCCGGCGGATCGAGCGCAGCGACGTCGTCATGCTCTCCCAGAACAGCAGCACCGGGAGGAAGAGCAGCAGGACAGTCTCGGGCGGCAGCTCGATCTCGCGCACTTCGGGGATGAAGCCGAGCGCCAGCCCCGCCACCAGGAGCAGCAGGGGCATGGCCACCCGGAATCTCGGAGCAAGGATCGCACCCGTGAGGACGGTGATTCCGAGCAGGACGGTGACCTCGAGTCCGTTCATGAGGGCTCCCTTCAGCGCAATGATCCTCCAACCGCGGGCGACATGAGGGGATTCCCGCGGATCCCCTCGCCGCTGCCCGGGTTAGAGTGTCCGGACCGGACAGGACGTTTCTGTGTGCGGGATCCCGGGGAGGGCAGGTTGGGAGAGGTTCTCACGTTCGCGTCGCGCGAGGTCGCCGACGTCGAGGAGACGTGGCGCCGCTTCGTGCCGTCGGCCGCGCTGCAGCGGGTCGATCCGCGCACGTTCGAGTTCTCGTGGACGTCTGCGGCAACACCGGGGTTCTCCATCGTCAGCTACCGACTGGCGGCCTCCGTGCAGTCCGCCATCGAACCGGACGACCAGATGATGGCCTGCCGCGTCGCTTCTCGCGGCGCTTGGGTGGGCACCCCTCGCGGCGACCTGAAGGCCGGCCTGCCGTGGCTGGCGCTGGACGGGCCGACGTCAGCACGCTGGCAGGAGCAGGCCGACGTGCGCGCGTTCGTCTTCGACCGGGCGCGAGCAGAGGACGAGGCCCGCCGCATGACCGGGGACGACCGGTTCTCACTCCGGTCGACGACCGTGGGATCGTCACCGGTCCATCGTGACCTCGCCGCGCACTGGGAGCGCGTCTTCCAGCACGTCGCCGCCACCCTCTTCGTTCCCGGGTCCGGCGCGGGGATCGTCGAGGCGGAACTGCGCCGGCACGCGTTGCATACGACGCTCGCGGTCTTCTCCCCCGCCTTCGCGGAAGCCCTCGAGCGCTCGGCGCAGCGCACCGCCGCTCCCCGGACGGTGCGCCGCGCGATGGCATACATGGAGCAGCATGCGCAGGAGGCGATCACCATCGACGACGTCGCTCTTGCTGCCGACATCTCCCCACGCGGCCTGCAGTACGCCTTCAGACGGGCCCTGGACCAGACTCCGATGGAGTACCTGCGCCGGCGGCGGCTGGCCGGAGCCCATGCGGAGCTCCAGGGGGCGACGGGCGTGTCGGTGGCCGAGATCGGCCAGCGCTGGGGATTCGCCAGTGCATCGCGGTTCGCGCGCCACTACCGCGAGGCGTACGGACGCTCGCCGCGGCAGACGATGAGAGGCCGCTGAGCCGTTTCGTTTCGGGTCTCGCGCTTTCGCGCCGAGGGCCGCGGCACCGGGCACGGATTCGAACTGTCGGAGAGTCTTCCCATGGGCATGGTGTCCATGAAGGAGGCACGTGGGCAAGTTCATCTACGAAGGAGGCGTCCGCGCGGACTTCGACGATCGGGTGCTCTCGCACCTTCAGGTCGCGATCGGCACGAAGCTGCGCCGCAACGAGCCCTTCTTCTTCACGTGGGCCGGCGACATCAGCACGGGGGGCGGTCGAACCACCGTCTGGGTGCACTCCGGCGCCAGCCTCGTCTTCTCGTTCTACGGTGGCCGGCCTGCCCGGACGAACCGCACATGGCTCGAGGCGCTGATGCGCACCGCGAACTCCCCCGCGGGCCTGCACGTCGTGCCCGAGCCGCTGGACGAGGGAAGCTCGACCGAACCACTGGGCTGATCCCACCGGGGTACGGCGCACGAGCGGGACCTGTCTCCACGGCGACCCGCGCGGGTAGACTCCGGCCTGTCGAGGCGATGGAGGCGACGCGGATGGACAGCACGGATCTGGCCGGCCTGATCGACGACCTGACCGCGAAGGCGCGGGATGCGTCGAGCGGGCGCGCCGCGCGCACCATCCGCGGCGGTCATGAGCACGCCCTGCGCGAGACGGTGATCGCGCTGCGCGCAGGGCACGAGCTCGCCGAGCACGAAAGCCCCCACGAGGCCACCCTGCAGGTGCTGCGCGGGCGCGTGCGACTGATCGCCGGCGACGACGCGTGGGACGGGGCATCCGGTGATCACCTCACGGTTCCGCCGCAACGGCACAGCCTCGCGGCGCTCGAGGACTCCGTCGTGCTGCTGACCGTGTCCAACCGCGTGCCCTGACGCGGCCGCCGTCGCTCGGGCGGCACGGCTTCGCCCGCTCAGGGCAGCCCCGTGACGGCGACCCCCAGCCACTCGGCGAGCTCCGCGATCTCGGCGCGCACCATCTCGGATTCGTCGGGCTCGAACGGCAGGAACTCGTGGAGTGCGTTGACCTTGAGCATCTCGCGCTCGCGGTCGACCTCGGCATCCAGCATCCCCACGAACCGGTCGCCCATCAGGATCGGGTGCGCGAAGAAGCCGTACCGGCGCTGGGCCTTCGGCTTGAACTGCTCGAGCACATACGTGAACTCGAACAGCTCCTCGAGGCGCTTGCGGTCGAAGAGCAGGCTGTCATACGGGTTCAGGAAGGCGACGCGACCCTCGGCGTCATCGTCGGCGAGGGCGGCGAGGGCCTCAGGGTCGACGCGGTACGTCGTCGTGCTCCCTTCCACGACGGCGGGTTCGCCGGTGTCCTTCGCGACGCCGCTCCAGTACCCGTGCGGCTTGGCGACGCCCGCGGACTGGAGGCGCCGTGCTGCCAGGAGCGCCGCCGCCTCGTCGTCGGCGTACTGGGGCAGGTCTTGCGGGTACACGCGCTCGGCGAGGTCCCACACACGGTGCCGGCCCTCTCGGCGCGTCACCGCGACCTCGCCCTGGCGCATCAGGAAGTCCAGCATGTGCGGCACCTGGTTCGACCCGGACCAGCCGTCGGGGGCGCGGCTGACCTGAGCCGTGTCGGGGATCTCGCTCGCCTGGAGAGGGCCCTCAGCGCGCAGCCGCGCGAGCACATCGGCGCGGAAGCCGGCGTTCGCCTCGAGCCACCGCCGGCTGCTCTGGCGCTGCGGCCACCGACGCATCGCCGGCAGCATCAGCGGCAAGAGGCTCATCGGCCGGAATGCGCCGTCGAACTCGAACAGCAGCCGGTCGTCCTCGACCACCTTGCGCAGCTGGCCGGGCTCGTACGACCAGCCGATCCGCGACCACAGCACGGTGTGCTCGCACGGGGCGATCGTCGCGGTGGGGTCGATCTTGATGTAGCCGAGCTGCTCGGCGACCTCGACGACGTCGCCCGGCCGCTCCGCGTCGAGCAGCTGCGCGCGGACCACGATCCGCCGCGCCTGGTCGCGCGTGAGCCGGTGCGCCGTCATGCGATGCTCGCCTCGACGACGCGGGCGGATGCTGCGGCCCCGTCCTCGTCCGCATAGGCGGCGCGCACGCGCTCGGCGGCGACACGCATCCCGTCGTCGGTCAGCAGCCGACGCACGGCCTCGGCGAGCGCGGGCGTACCGGCCTGCTTCGGCGACAGCGCGAGCGCGTTGCCCTGCCGGACGCACTGGTCGACGTTCCAGACCTGCTCGGGCTGAAGCCCCATGCCCACGAAGGGGATGCCCGCCGCACATGCCGTCTGCACCGTGCCCTGTCCGCCGTGGAGCACGGCCGCGTCGACGATCCCGCCCAGCAGGTGCGCCGGCAGCAGCCCGGTCGCGTGGACGTTCGGCGGCAGCACGTCGTCGTCCCGCAGATAGTGCCGGACCGGTGCGACGACATTCACGGGGAGCGTTGCGAGCCCCGACGCGGCGGCGAGCACCATCTCGCGATCGGCCGAAGATCCCAGTCCCAGATACACGAGCGGCTCTGGCCGGGCCGCGAGCTCCGCCACGATCGGCGGCATCGGCGTGTCGATGCGCGCGAAGATCGGCCCGACGCGCCGGTACGCCTCGGGAAGCGTATAGCCCTCGAGCTCCCACGGCATCACGGTGAGGAGGTTGTGGTCGGCCTCGAGCAGCGACACCACGGTCTTGAGGGGTGCAACGCCGTTGGCCCGTGCGACACGGCCGAACGCGCGGGGCGCGAGCGGCAGGCGGTTGTAGGCGAGGCGCAGCAGGCTGGTCGCCACGCGGTCGAGCACGTGGGCCACGCGGCCGCTGCCGCGCACCAACCCGAGCCGCGCCGTCTGCGCGACCTGAGGCCGGGTCAGAGCGAACGGCACCGCATAGAACAGGGGGATCCTCTCGGCCCGCGCCGAGATCATCGACGTCACGTTCGAGCCGATCACGACGGCCGCCGCATCCGTCTCCCGGATCAGCGCGCGCTCGGCGTCGACCCGCCCCGACACCAGGTCATCGGTGAGCGGACTGCGCAACGTCTTGCCCTGGTCGAACTTCATGAGCTGCTCGCGCTGCGCGGCGCTCATCGCCGGCTCACGCGCGCGGTAGTCGAAGCCCGCGTCGGTGATCAGGTGCGCGAAGTCCGGCTCATACCCCATGAACACGGCCCGGTGCCGCGGATCGAGGGCGCGGGCCACCTCGATCATGCGCGTGACCTCGGCGAGGTTGAACGTCACGGGGCAGAAGAGCACGGTCGCCATGTCGTCATCCTGGCAGGCGAGCCACGTCGCGGGCGCGTCAGCGCTCGACGATGTCGCCGGCGTGGACGCCGATCCACGCCATCAGCGGCATCATGCGTTCCATCAGTTCGTCGCCGAGCGGCGTCAGGGAGTATTCGACGCGCGGCGGCACCTCGGGGTACGCCGTCCGCGCGACGAAGCCGTCCTTCTCGAGCGTGCGCAGCGTCGACGCGAGCATCTTCTCGCTGATGCCCTCCACGGCGCGACGCAGTTCGCCCCACCGGATCGTGCCGTCGGTGAGCGCGATGAGCACCAGCACGCCCCACTTGCTCATGACGTGGTCGAGGACGACCCGCGTCGGGCACGCTTCGTCGAAGACGCCGGGAATCTCTGCCCGGATTTCTGCAAAACTCACCGCCATGTAGGTACCTTACCTGAAAGTGGGTACCGTCCGATCGGAATGCTTCCGTGCTCCGAACACGTTGGCCCCGGTGAGCGCGCCGCGAGCGCCTTCCCAGCGAAAGGACACCCATGACCATCCTCGTGACCGCCGCCGGCGGACAGTTCGGCCACCTCGTCATCGACGCACTCCTCGACCGCGGTGTCGCCGCGGGCGACATCGTCGCCGGTGCGCGCACGACCTCGAAGGCGGCGGATCTGGCCGAGCGCGGCATCCGTGTCGTCCCTCTCGACTACGACGCGCCCGAGTCCGTCGCGGCCGCGCTGGAGGGCGTCGATGCCGTGCTGCTCATCTCGGGCTCCGAGCCCGGCCGACGCTATGAGGGACATGTGAACGTGATCGACGCGGCGAAGGCTGCGGGCATCGCGAAGGTCGTGTACACGAGCCTGGCGCACGCCGACTCCATCGACTTCGTGCTCGCTCCCGAGCACAAGGCCACCGAGGAGTACCTCGCCGCGAGCGGCGTTCCCGCGGTCGTGCTGCGCAACAACTGGTACACCGAGAACTACACGTCCGACGTGCTGCGCGCCGCCGAGACCGGCGTCATCGCCGCGTCGGTCGGCGACGCGGCGGTCGCAGCCGCGAGCCGTGCCGACTACGCCGAGGCCGCCGCCGTCGTGCTCATCGAGGACGGTCACCTGGGCCGCACGTACGAGCTGTCGGGCGACACCGCCGTGTCGTACGCCGACCTCGCCGCGGCCGCCGCCGACGTGGTCGCTCGTGAC
Source organism: Microbacterium ureisolvens (assembly GCF_019511645.1). Classification (GTDB taxonomy): domain Bacteria; phylum Actinomycetota; class Actinomycetes; order Actinomycetales; family Microbacteriaceae; genus Microbacterium; species Microbacterium ureisolvens_A. Next base: position 63,941 of record NZ_JAEUAX010000013.1, read on the forward strand.
GTCGTATATGTGCCGGTGACCCGCGGGCAGCTCGAGGCGGCGCTCGTCGAGGCGGGTCTGGATGCGGGCACCGTCGGCTTCGTGGCCGAGATGGAGGCCGGTATCGCGCGCGGCGTGCTCGCCGACGCCGATCCGGCGCTCGCGAGCCTGCTCGGCCGACCCACCACGCCGGTGATCGACGGCCTGCGCGCCGCCGTGGAGGCCTCCCGCGTCAACGCCTGAGTGCGCGGACAGGAGGGGACGGATGCTGCGGCCGCAGCATCCGTCCCCTTTCTAGCCTGCGAGCCCTACTGCCGTGTCGCGCGGTCGATCGACATGACGAGGATCACGCGGTCCTCCTTGTCGCGCGGCGGCGTGGAGCTGGGGTTGCCGTAGCGGTTCTGCAGGCGCACGTAGAACGCGCCCTCGGGATCCGGAACGACGTCGACGAGCTTGCCCGCGACCTCGAGGTAGCGAAACGGCGAGTCGGGGTCGAGGATCGACAGCGACATCGACGGGTTGTGCTGCAGGTTGCGGTACTTCTGCCGGTAGTTCGTGTGGGTGAACCGGACGTGCTCACCGTCGAACTCGAACCACATCGGGTTGACCTGCACGGTGTCGTTCGGCCGGATGGTTCCGAGGTGCGCGTACACGGGGAGCTCGAGGAGGTGGCGGCGGTCAGCGGGGACGATCTCGTCGACGTGAGGCATGGCTCCAGTCTGCCGTGACCTCGGAGGGCGAGGGGCGGTCCCCGGCATCCTCGTCACGAACTACCCTCGGATCATGGCGACGCAGCCCGCACCCGGGTGGTACGACGACGGCTCCGGCAAGCAGCGCTGGTGGGACGGCGCGCACTGGACCGACCAGTACATCGACCTGCGCGAGCGCGACACCGAACTGCGGACCGATGCCGGACCGGCGGCCTCCGGGCCGGCACACGCCGGCTGGTACGACGACCGACGCGGACGCACCCGCTGGTGGGACGGCCGGCGCTGGACGAGCGAGGTGCGATACAGCGGCCAGGAGCGGGACTTCGCCGGTGTCGTGATCGACGGCCGATGGATCCACTTCGGCGACCTCAGCCAGCCGGTGAGCGAGGTCGCGGCATCCGCCGACTCGGGCGACGCGCTGCTGCGACGGCCGGAGTTCACGAAGGCGGCGACCGAGCGACGCATGTTCGGGCCCGCGGGTGCGATCACGCCGCGCAACCTCAACCGGGCGATCAACCGCGCGGCACCCCACCTCGTCATCGCAGGATCGCAGGTGTGGGTGGCACCGTTCCCGCTCGCACGCGACGCCGAGGCCCGGCGCTTCATCACGTGGGTGAACAGCAGCGCGGACCACTATCGCTACCGCTGAAGCCGGTTCGTCAGCCGGGCAGCGCGAGCGGGAGCTCCCGCTCCTCATCCCACGGCTCGGTCCAGCCGAGGCGATCGAACAGCGCATCCAGGACCATCCCGGTGAACCCCCACACCAGATGCTCGCCGCTCGCGTGTGGCACCAGGAATCCGGGACCGCGCCACTCCTGACCGCCGCGACGGATCACCGTGACCCCGCGATTCGCCGGGTTCAGGAGGTCGGCGACGGGCGCGCGGAACACGTCGGCGGACTCCGCCTCGTCCACGACGCGGACGGGTGACGGATGCCGCCACCACGCCAGCACCGGAGTCACCACGTGCTGCGAGAACGCCAGCGGTATCCGGGCGAGTTCGCCCAGCACCTCGACACCGGCCGGATCGAGCCCGGTCTCTTCCTGAGCCTCACGCAGCGCCGCGCCGACAGGGCCATCGTCGCCCGGGTCGAGACGACCGCCGGGAAAGGCGACCTGACCCGGATGGGCACGCAGCGTCGTCGCACGCGACAAGAGCAGCACGTCGAGATCGCGCGACACCGCGTGGGCCTGCGCGTCGTGACCGCTCGGAAGAGAGTCGAGCACCCCGAAGAGCATGAGCACCGCGGCCGGGCGCGGATCGGCCGGCGACGGCAGATCCAGGAGCGGACCTGTTCCCGTGGCGGAGGCTTCCGCCAGCGCGGCGAGCTGGGCGCGCGCCCCCAGCACCGCGCGGCGACGCGTGGCACCCGTCGGCGGAGTCGTGGACTGCGGCATCCGTTCAGGCTACGCCGCAACCGCGGCTCACGGCTCAGGCCTGCGTCGAACCTCGCCCGATGGCTCCGGCGACCGCGCGCACGAGCCACCGCGCCACCAAGAACCCCGTGACGGCAGTGACCACCCAGGGCCCGAAGACCAGCAGCGGGTCGAGCCACACGTGCTTCAGGTCCGCGCGCCCGCGGCCGAAGCGAGACGAGAAGGGCCGATGCCCTCGCTCACCGAGGATTCCGGACTGGGTGAGCGGGTCGTCGGGTCGGCGCGAGAACAGCGACCGCGCGTGGGCGGTCGTCGAGTCGATCCGATCCCCCAGGATGAGCACCAGCCAATGGGCCGTCTGGCCCTCGCTGTACTTGTCGTACGCGTACCGCTTCACCGCGCCCGCGAGGCCGTGCAACGGCTGGGCGGTCCCGAAGACGGGCGTCAGGCGCTCGTGCTCGACGGATTTCTCCCGCGGGCCGGAGCGCGGCTGGTCCTCGGGCATATCCCAGTGGGCGCCCGTCTCGATGCCCGGCTGCTCGCGGGGGAAGGCCGGGCGGTCGGCGCCCGCCAGATCGGCGCCCCAGCCGGGGACGCGAGCGCGCAGCTCCTCGGCGGTGGGCGTGGAGCCGGGCTTGTCAGCGGTGTAGGGCATGTCGTCCTCCGTGGTCCTGGATCAGGCCGCCGGTACGATGACCGGCTTGATGATGTCGTCGAGCTTCGACGAGAAGATGTGGTAGCCCTCTGCGATGTGGTCGAGCGGGATGCGGTGGGTGATGAGCTCGCTGGGCCGCAGGTGGCCGGCGCGGATGTGTTCGAACAGTCGCGGCCACTGACGCTTGACGGGCGCCTGGTTCATCCGCAGCGTGAGGCCCTTGTTCATCGCGTCACCGAAGCGGACCGCGCTGAACATCGGACCGTACGCCCCCATCACCGACACGGTGCCGCCCTTGCGCACCGAGTCGATTGCCCAGTTCAGGGCGACCGGCGAGCCGCCCTGCAGCTTGAGCTTGGCGGAGGTGACGTGCTGCATCACGTGCCCGTCGGCTTCGGCGCCGACGGCGTCGACGGCGACATCGGCCCCAAGCCCGCCCGTCATGTTCTTCAACTCGCGCACGATGTCCCCCACCTGGGAGAACGCGACCGTCTCGGCGAGCGCGAACTCCTGCGCCTTCCGGAGGCGGTAGTCCAGGTGGTCGACCACGATCACGCGACCCGCGCCCATCAGCCAGCAGGAACGGGCGGCGGCGAGGCCGACAGGGCCGGCGCCGAAGACGACGGCCGTGTCACCCTCCGCGATGTCCGCCAGCTGGGCGCCGAAATAGCCCGTTGAGAATGCGTCGGTCAGCAGCAGTGCGTCTTCATCCGGGATGTCGTCGGGGATGATCCCCGGTCCGACGTCCGCGAAGGGCACCCGCACCAGCTCGGCCTGACCGCCGTCGTAGCCGCCCGTCGAATGGGAGTACCCGTAGATGCCGCCGATCGCGGTGGCATTCGGATTGACGTTGTGGCAGTTCGAGAAGAGACCGCGCGCACAGAAGTAGCACGAGCCGCAGTAGATGTTGAACGGCACCATCACCCGGTCTCCGACCTTCAGGTTCTGCACCGACCCCCCGACCTGCTCCACCCGGCCGATGAACTCGTGCCCGAACGTGTGGCCCACCCGGGTATCGGGCATCATTCCGTGGTACAGGTGCAGGTCGGATCCACAGATCGCAGCCAGCTCGACGCGCACGATCGCATCATTCGGATGCTCGATCTTCGGCTCGGGCTTGCTCTCTGCACGGACCTTGTACGGTCCGCGATACGTCATCGCCTTCATGTGCGCCTCCCGGTGTTTCCCGACACCATGCGAGGTCGTCGCCGAATCACGGAGGGGGTTGCGCTCGAGGCGACGACCTGCCATGCACGTGCGGCGCCGGGTCGCCCTCGCGCCCGGACGCAGGGTCGGCCGTGGCGGTGGACACGCCGGACCGCGGCATCCGTTCGCGGCGTGTCGTCGAAGAGCTCCGATTCTGTTCCGCGTGACGCGGGAGGCGAGCGCGTCAGCCGCGGAAGTACGCCTCCGCGACCCGCGCCAGGTCCCACAGGTCGCTGACGCCGGCGAGCTCGCGGGCGGAGTGCATCGAGAGGATCGGGATGCCGACGTCCACCGTGCGGATGCCCAGGCGCGTCGCGGTGATCGGGCCGATCGTCGACCCGCACGGCACCGCGTTGTTCGAGACGAACTCCTGGCCGGTCACCCCGGCCGCCGCGCACCAGCCGTTCCAGGCGGCAGCGCCCGCGGCATCCGTCGCGTAGCGCTGGTTGGCATTGATCTTGAGGATGGGGCCCGAGCCGAGCACCGGCTGCACGACGGGGTCGTGCTTGTCGGCGTAGTTCGGGTGCACGGAATGGCCGACATCGCTCGAGACGCACCACGACGCGGCGAGGGCGCGCAGCTGCTGCTCGCGATCCGCACCGAGCGACAGCCACAGCCGCTCGAGCACATCGGCGAGGAAGGGACCGGCCGCACCCGAGCGGGTGCCCGAGCCGACCTCCTCGTGATCGAAGACGGCGAGCATCGCGATGTGATCGGCGTCGTGGCCGTCGGCGGCGCGCTCGAGCGCGACGACGCCGGCGTGCACCGAGGCGAGGTCGTCGAGGCGGCCCGACGCGAAGAAGACGTCGTCGCGGCCGAAGACCGCCCCCCGCGCGGCGTCGGCGGTCACGATGTCGTAGCCGCGGATGCGCGCCGCGTCGACGCCCGCCTCGCGGGCGAGCTCGCCGAGGATGTCGGCGGACTCCGCCTCGCCGAGGCCCCACACCGGCTGCGTCTGCGACTGCTTGTCGAGGGCGAGGTGGTCGTTCACCTCGCGGTCGAGGTGGATCGCGAGCTGCGGCAGCCGCAGCAACGGCCCGGTGGCTGCGAGCACGCTCGTGCCGTCGTCCAGCACGAGGCGGCCCGCCAGGCGGAGCTCGCGGTCGAGCCAGGAGTTCAGGAGCGGGCCGCCGTAGATCTCCACACCCGCCTGCAGCCAGCCGAGCTTGCCGGTCGTCGGCTTCGGCTTGAGCTTGAATGCCGGCGAGTCGCTGTGCGCGCCGAAGATGCGCACACCGGTCGACGCGGTCGCAGCCTCGGGCACGACCCAGGCGATCGCCGCGCCGTCGCGCACCACCACGTAGCTCCCACCGGTCGGTGCCGGCCATCCGGCCGCCTCGTCGAGACGGACGAACCCCGCGTTCTCCAGGCGGCGCGCGACCTCGGCGGCTGCGTGGAAGCTCGACGGCGACGCCGCCACGAACGCGGCGAGATCATCGGCGTGCGCAAGGGCGGCGGGGCGGGCGGGAGCGGTGGACGAGGGCACGGATGAGCCTCCTGTGTGATGGCCGTCGAGTGCTTCGATCGTAGTTCGGAGGACCTTCACAGCCGGTGCGCCGGGGCCGGATCCGAGCTCTTGATCTGGCCTTTTCACGCTTTCCGCTCACACGTAACGTCCAGGTAACGCACCGGAAGCGTCCAGAAACGCCCGGGAGACTCGGGGACTTGTGCCCGCCCGAACGGTCACCACGCGCCGCCCGATGGCGCATTTCGCTGATACGGAACCCGGTCTTACATGCGCTCCCACACGTCGTCTTCGCCCGCCCGCCGCACTCTCCGCCGCGCCGAACGCCGACTCCGCCGCCGACCGGTGCTGGTCGCCGCGACGCTCGCGGTCGGCGTGCTGGCCACCGCCGCGTTCAGCACGGCCACTCCCGCCTCGCAGGCCGAAGCATCCGGTCCGTTGACGAATTTCGCGCTGGCAGCCTACTCCCCCGCCTCCGTCACGACCGACACCACCGTGGCACCGACCGGCATCGAGAAGACCGTCGCCGACGCCGATGCCGCGATCGCCGCGGCATCCACGGTGGCATCGGACATCGCCGCCTCCGGTCTTGACGTCGGCACGCCCGACACGACCGTCGACACCGCCGAACTGGAGGACGCGGTGGCGCAGCTGGAGCGCGCACAGTCGCTCCCCGCCCAGTACACTACGGAGGTCACCGATGCCGTGACCGCCCTCACCGCGTCGGTCACCGAGCAGGCGCAGGGCCTGCGGGGCATGCTCGACGCCGCGATCGCCCTCAAGGCGCAGCGCGAGGCGGAGGAGAAGGCCCGCAAGGAGGCCGAGGCCGCTGCCGCCGCCAAGGCCGCCGAAGAGGCTGCCGCGGCCGCGAAGAAGTCGACGCCGCGTTCGTCCGGCGGCGGCGCGCCCGTGTTCGCGACCGGAGGCGCCGTGGGCGGCACCAGCCCGGCCGACGCGCAGGCGACCGCCCGCTCGATGATCGGCGGCTACGGCTGGGGCGACGACCAGTTCGGCTGCCTCGTGTCGCTGTGGAACAAGGAGTCGGGCTGGAACTACCAGGCCTACAACCGCTCGAGCGGCGCCTACGGCATCCCGCAGGCCCTGCCCGGCAGCAAGATGGGCAGCGCCGGCGCCGACTGGCAGACGAACCCCGCGACGCAGATCGCCTGGGGCCTCGGCTACATCTCAGGGCGCTATGGCAGCCCGTGTGGCGCGTGGAGTCACTCGCAGTCCACCGGCTGGTACTGATCGGCGCCGCGAGCGCCCCGTCCACCATGGCGCTCGCCTGACCGCCTCGGAGAGGGCACGTCCAGACTCTGGACGTGCCCTCTCCGTCGTCTTCTGACCGCAACGCGCGAGACTCAGGCGACGCGGAGGATCTTCTCCATCGACTTGCTACGTGCAAGCTCGTCCACGAGCTTGTCGAGGTACCGGATCTTCTGCATCAGCGGATCCTCGATCTCCTCGGCCGCATGCGGCAGATGACGCCCGCGCTAAGACCGGACGGATGCCTCGACCCATGCCATCGAGTGGCGGCGATGTCGGCGAGCGCCGACGAAGAAGATGGTCCCGGTGGGTTGCCCTCCCACCGGGACCATCACGCGTTGGCGGGAGACGGTACGGCGACCCGAACGCCGAAGCTCGACCGCTACGCGCTGAACAACGTGTGTTGCTCCGCCAGGTTAGGTCGCGCATCCCCCTCCGTCTGCCTGTTGACAGGGCGTGCGCCCAACTGATAGCCCGCGGTCCCGCGCTCAGTCCGCGCCGACCGCGACCACGACCTTGCCGAGCGCGCGGCCCTCGCCATGCCACCTGAGCGCCTCGGGCACCTGCTCGAGGGGGAAGACACGGTCGATGTGCACCTGCACCTCCCCCGCCGCGCAGCGCTCGGCGACGGGCACGAACGCCGAAGGACCCTGGCGCACGAACAGCACCCCGAGCCGCCTGCCGGTGACGGCTCCGAGGAGCGCGCCGGCGGTCAGCATCCGTATCAGCGCTCGTCCCGTGCCACCGACCATCACGCACCGGCCGCCCCTCACGAGCGCGCGTGCGTAGGCGAACACCGAACGGCGGGCGACCAGGTCCACGATGAGCTCGTAGGGGCCGCGACGGGTGAAGTCCTCACGTCGGTAGTCGATGACCTCGTCCGCCCCGAGCGCGCGGAGGAAGTCGAGCTTGCCGGCGTTGTCGACCGCCGTCACGTGGACGCCCTTGTGCGCCGCGAGCTGAAGCGCGAGAGCGCCCGAGCCTCCGCCGGCGCCGTTGAGCAGCATCCGTGTTCCGGGTTCCGCCAGCGCGACGGCGTGCGTCGCGATCGCGGACGCCTGCGGAAGCGCGGATGCCTCGGCGAACGACAGCGGCGCCGGCTTCGCGGCCAGCGCGGACTCGGGCACGGCCACGAACTCGGCGAACCCGCCGTACCGGGGCATGATGTCGCCGAACACCTCGTCGCCGATCGCGAACCGCCTCGCGCCTTCACCGAGGGCAGCGACCCGCCCGGCGATATCCGAGCCCAGGATCCGCCGCCGCGGCCGCAACAGCCCGCCCAGCCGGGCGTAGGCGGGAGTGCCGCGCAGCGCTTCCCAGTCCGAGAGGTTGACCGACGTCGCGACGACCTCGACGAGCACCTCGCCGGCCCCCGGCACAGGCTGCGGAACGTCGCGCACACGGAGCTGGTCGGGCGACCCGTACCGCTCGTACACGACCGCACGCATGCCTCACATCGTCGCGGGTGCGCCCCCTCGCGCGCAACGGCCGGCGGGCCGCGCGTTGCCTGCCGTTCAGCCCCCGGTGCCGGGAGGCAGCAGCGGCCGCAGCGCATGGCCGAGCACATCGGCCATGTCGGCGCTGAGCTGCGCGGTCAGGTGGTGGGAGTCTCGGTACACGAGTGTGTTGCCGATGATCGGCGGGCATGCGTCGGCGTCGCAGAGATACTCGTTGAGATCGATGAGCGGGACGCCGCGCGTGGCCGTGGCCGTCACCTCGCCCTCGCGTGCCGGGCCCGAGAGCGCGACGGAGCGCGGCTGCGCACAGGCCTCGGCGTCGGACAGATGCGCCGACAGGCAGGGCGCCGGGTCCTCCCTCATGTCGGGGGTGTCGGCCATCATCGCGACGGGCGCCTCGATCTCGTCGAGGGTGCGTCCGAAGGCCGCCGCCCAGGTCTTCGCATCGTCATCGATGCCCGCGGCCAGCTCCGGGTCGGTGAAGGTCGCGAGCAGCACCAGTGCGGGCGGCGAGTCGTTGATGCGGTCGATCACGGCGTCTCGCCAATCGGGGCACTGCGGGTAAGGCGCGCCCCGACGGAGCGACTCGATGTCGGCAGCGGGACACGAGCTCTTCGTGTGGACCTCCACCGAGTACCCGGCAGACCGGGCGAAAGCCTCGAGCGCAGGGAACCACTGCGCCGCGTGCGAATCGCCCAGGAGCAGGATGCGCGGAGCCGTGGGGTCCCCGTAGAGGCAGCCCTCGGCATCCGTAGCGGCGACGCTGCGCATGCAGCCGTCCTCGTAGAGCTCAGGAAGACTTTCGCGCGCGTCCCTGAGCGCGGGCGCCAGATTGTCGGGCACGAAGTCGGTGCCTCGCGGGGCGTCGACGATGACGGTGCTCGACGCCGCGCGCTCCGCGTGCAGCGAGCGCGTGTCGACCACGGCGTACGCGGCGCTCGCGAGGCCCAGGCACGCGAGCGATCCGGCGAGCGCGCCGGCCAGGGTGACGCGTGCGCGCCGCCTCGTGAGCAGCGGCGCCCGGCGCATCGGATCCTCGACGAACCGGTACAGCAGCCACGCCACGGGCACGCACGCGACCGCGATGCCGAGCGTCGTCCACAGGGGCAGCTCCCCCGGAAGCGCGGTGCCGGGCAGCACGATCGCCGGCCAGTGCACGAGATACAGCGAGTACGAGATCGTCCCGATGAACACCATGCTGCGGGTCGACAGCATCCGTGTCGGTCCGCGCCGCGTCTCGCCCGCCGCGATCACGGCGGCCGTGCCCACCACGGGCAGCGCCGCCGCCGCGCCGGGGAAGAGCGTTTCGGACGAGAAGAGGAAGACGGATGCCGCCACCGCGACGATCCCCGCCCACCCGAGGAGCGCGGCCCACCGCTCCCGCACGATTCCGGCTCTCCTCTGCAACAGCACGGCGACGAGCCCGCCCATGCCGAGCTCCCACGCGCGCGACGGCAGCGAGAAGAACGCCCACGGCTGCGCCGCGAACGTGAGCCACACGCACAGCGCGAACGAGGCGGCGACCAGGCCGACGAGCACGGCGATCAGTGCTCGTCGCGAGCGGACCAGCACCCACACCAGGGCGAGCAGCGCCGGCCACAGGAGGTAGAACTGCTCTTCGACTCCCAGCGACCAGTAGTGCTGGAACAGGGACGGATTGGAGGACTCGGCCAGGTAGTCCGAGTCCGCGGACGCGAAGAAGTAGTTCGGCGCGTACAGCGCCGTGGCGACGGCCGCCGCCCACAGGTCTCGCATGAGCAGCGGCGGGTACCAGATGAGCGCCGCCGCGACCGAGAGGACGAGCACGACGAAGGACGCCGGCAGGATGCGGCGCACCCGTCGGGCATAGAAGTCCCCGAACCTCAGCCGACCATGGCTCTCGAGCTGTCCGAGGAGATGGGACGTGATGAGGAAGCCCGAGATGACGAAGAAGACGTCCACGCCGACGTAGCCGCCCGGCAGGAAGGGGAGGCCGGCGTGATACAGCAGCACCGCACCGACCGCGATCGCACGCAGTCCTTGGATATCGGCGCGGAAACCCGAGTGGTCGGGCTGGGCGCTGGCTCGGTCCACCACTCCAGTGACTCTAGGTCGGCGATGTGAACGACTGGCAGCCCCTTGACGCACGGCCGCGGGCACCCCACCATTCGGTCCGCAGGACCTACGACACGCGCCCGTCGCCCGGGCGCGCAACCCGGAGCCAGCGATAGCCGTAGCCGGGCACCTCGATCTCGACACCGCCCTTCTCGTCGAGCTCGATGCGCTCCGAGCCCAGGAGGTCGACCAGGCACGTTCCACCGGGTTCGTCGGGCAGCGCAAACCGCGTCGTGGCGGGTACCTCGTCGAAGTTGTGGATCGCCACCAGCCTGCCGACATCGGCGCTGAGCGAGTGCACGAGGATGGCGGGCACCGGCTGTTCGAGCGCCTGGAAGGCGCCCCAGCCGAGCTCGGGCGAGATCCGGTAGCGCGACATCAGGTCGCGGAAGAAGTGCAGCAGGGACTCGCGGTCCTTGATCTGGTCGGCGGCGTTGACATGCTCGGGGGCGTAGCCGTCGCCCGGTGGGCGAGCGACCAGCCGCGAGGGCGGTGCGGACGAGAAGCCGCCGTTCTTCTCGCCCGTCCACTGCATCGGCGTGCGGACGGCGAGACGGCCGGGGATCTCGGCGTTCTCGCCCATCCCGATCTCCTCGCCGTAGAACAGCACCGGCGTTCCGGGCAGTGTGAACAGCAGACTGTAGGCCATGCGGATACGTCGGGGGTCCCCCAGCATCGGCGGCAGGCGGCGCGTGATCCCCCGGCCGTAGACGCGCTGGCCTTCGTCGGGCGCGAATGCCGAGAACACCTCCTCGCGCTCCGCGTCCGACAGCTTGTCGAGCGTCAGCTCGTCGTGATTGCGCAGGAAGTTGGCCCACTGCACGTCCTCAGGGAGGACGGGGCGCGACGTCAGCGCCTCGATGAGCGGCGCCGGGTCCTTGCGCGCCAGCGACAGGTAGAACGCCTGCATCCCGATGAAGTCGAACTGCATCGACAACTCGTTCACCTCCGGGCCGCCGAAGTACTGCACCTGCTGGTCGTACGGCAGGTTCACTTCGCCGAGCAGGATCGCCTCGCTCGAGCGCCGCTGCAGGAACCGCCGGAAGTCTCGCAGCAGCTCGTGCGGGTCCGGGATCCGCGCCCCCTGCGGCATCTCGAGGAAGAAGGGCACCGCGTCGACGCGGAAGCCCGCGACACCGAGCTGCAGCCAGAAGCCGATGACCCGCGCGAGCTCGTCGCGCACCGCGGGGTTGGCGATGTTGAGGTCGGGCTGGTGCTCGTAGAAGCTGTGCTGGTACCACTGGCCCGACGCCTCGTCCTTGGTCCAGATGCCTTTCGCCTCGCCCGGGAACACGGTGTTCTTCTGACCCCTCGGCGGCGGGTCGTCACGCCACACGTAGTAGTCCCGGTAGGGGGAGTTCACGCTCCGCTTCGCCTTCAGGAACCAGGGATGCCGGTCGGACGTGTGGTTGACGACGAGGTCGACGATCACGCGCATGCCGCGGTCGTTCGCCGTGCGGATCACCTCGACGAGCTCGCCGTGGTTGCCCAGCCGAGGATCGACGCCGTAGAAGTCGGTGATGTCGTAGCCGTCGTCGCGGTCCGGCGTCGGATAGAAGGGCATGAGCCACAGGCACGTCACGCCGAGCTGCGCGAGGTAGTCGATGCGCTGTGCGAGGCCCTGCATGTCGCCCGTTCCGTCGCCGTCGGAGTCCATGAAGGTCTCCACGTCGAGGCAGTACACGATGGCGCTCTTCCACCACAGGTCGCTCGTGTCGGTGATCTTCATCATGCCTCCTCGAGACGGGGACGGATGCTGCGCGCAGGCGCCACGGGAACGCCTCGTGGACACCACCCGCGATTCTTCCGAGCACACGGGACGCCTGGGAGGCCCTTGAGATCGGGCGCCTCGTCGGGTACGCGCGGCTAGAGTCGAAGGGCCGCGCGGGTCGCAGCATCCACCCCCATTCCCCTTGCGGGCGCAACGGTGCGCGCACGTTCCGAGGAGCCGCCGTGTCGACCGTCACCGAATCCGCCGATCGCCACCGCGGCGAGCCCACCGTGCGGCAGGCGCTGCGTCGGCCGCGCCTTCTCACGCGCGAGGTCATCGCCGGACTCGTCGTCGCGCTCGCGCTCATCCCCGAGGCGATCGCGTTCTCGGTCGTCGCGGGCGTCGACCCGCGAGTGGGGCTGTTCTCGTCCTTCGTGCTGGCGGTCGTCATCGCGTTCACCGGCGGGCGCCCGGCCATGATCACCGCCGCCGCGGGGGCGGTGGCGCTCGTCATCGCCCCCGTCGCGCGCGAGTACGGCTCGGACTATCTCATCGTCACGATCGCGCTGGCGGGCATCCTGCAGGTGCTCCTCGCGGTGCTCGGCGTCGCGAGGCTCATGCGGTTCATTCCGCGCAGCGTGATGGTCGGCTTCGTGAACGCGCTCGCGATCCTGATCTTCCTGTCGCAGGTGCCGCAGCTCATCGACGTGCCGTTGGCGGTGTACGCCCTCGTCGCGGTTGGGCTCGGCCTCCTGGTCGTGTGGCCGCGCATCACGCGGGCGGTTCCGGCACCACTCATCGCCATCGTGGTGCTGACCGTGGTCGTGGTGGTGTTCGGGCTCACGGCGGTGCCGAACGTCGCCGACCAGGGCGAGCTGCCCCGCAGCCTCCCGGAGCTGCTCGTCCCGAGCGTGCCCCTCACCTGGGAGACCCTGCAGATCGTCGCTCCGTACGCGTTCGCCGCCGCGCTCGTGGGCCTCCTCGAGTCGCTCATGACCGCGAAGCTCGTCGACGACCTCACCGACACCCGCTCCCGCAAGACCCGCGAAGCGTGGGGACTCGGCATCGCCAACCTCGCTTCGGCGTTCTTCGGCGGCACCGGCGGCTGCGCGATGATCGGCCAGACGATGATCAACGTCAAGACCTCCGGCGGCCGCACGCGCATCTCGACGTTCATGGCCGGAGTGTGGGTCCTCGTGCTGGTCGTGGCCCTCGGCGACATCGTCGGGCTCATCCCGATGGCGGCGCTGGTCGCCGTGATGATCGTGGTGTCGGTCATGACATTCGATTGGCACAGCATCCGCCCGTCGACGCTGAAACGGATGCCGCGCAGCGAGACCCTCGTGATGCTCATCACCGTCGTGGCCACCGTCTGGACCCACAACCTCGCCGTCGGCGTGGTCCTCGGCGTGCTCGCCGCGATGGTGCTGTTCGCGCGACGCGTCGCGCACTTCACGACCGTCACGCGCGAGGTCGACGGTGACACCGCCCGCTACCGCGTGGACGGCGAGCTCTTCTTCGCCTCGAGCAACGACCTCACCACGCAGTTCGAGTACGCCGCCGACCCGCCGAACGTCGTCATCGACCTCTCGCGAACCCACGTGTGGGACGCCTCGACCGTCGCCGCCCTCGACGCGATCGTCACGAAGTACGAGTCCCGTGGCACGACCGTGAAGCTGCACGGGATGACGGATGCTGCCGCCCGTTTCCACGGCCGTCTCAGCGGGGAGCTCGGCCAGGCCTGACCGACCGCGAGGGGCAGCACGGCGCCCCGTGCAAGCCCCTGCCCCCAGCTGCGGCATCCGCATACGGTGAACGCAGCAGACGCGAGGAGGGGCGATGATCGACGAGCTCGCCGGTGCACCGCTCATCGGCCCGGTGGAACCGCCCGCCCTCCACGTCATGACCTTCAACATCCGCCGGAGGATGACCGGTCTGGCGTGGCGGCGGGCCGACCGCTGGCGTCACCGCACCCCCGCGGTCCGGGCTCTGCTGGGGCAGGAGCAGCCGACGATCGCCGGGATGCAGGAGGTGCTGCCCGACCAGGCGGACGCCGCCCTCGCGGCTCTCGGACGCCGCTACCGCTTCATCGGCCGGGGCCACGGCCGCCGCGGCACCGGCGAGGGCTGCCCGCTCTTCTACGACGCCGAGCGCCTCGACCTTCTCGAGTGGGAGCAGACAGCGCTGTCGGAGTACTCGCACGAGCCCGGGTCGCGGACCTGGGGCAACCTCATCCCACGCATCGCGGTGACCGCCCGCTTCCGCGACCGCGCCACCGGACGCCGGTTCGCCGTGGTGAACACCCACCTCGACCCGTTCTCCCCGCGCTCGCGTCTGCGCTCCGCGGACGCCCTCAAGGCCATCATCGGCTCGGGACCGGCGGTGCTGACGGGAGATCTGAACGCCGGTCCCGGCTCACGGACCCTGCGTGAGATGCTCGACGGCGGACTGTGCGACGCGTGGGCCGTCGCCGAGCAGCGGGTGACGGCATCCGTGGGAACGTTCGTGAACTATCGCGCACCGCGACCCGACCGTGCCCGCATCGACTGGATCCTGGTCACGCCCGGCATCGAGGTCGAGCGCGCCGCGATCAACACCCGCGTCTTCGGCGGGGTGTGGCCGTCCGACCACGTACCGGTGCAGGCGGTCGTGACCCTGCCGGACGACAGAGGCCGCGCATGATCGAGCGGTTCCTCGCGGCCCCGCGCGGCGTCGGCGCGTGGGTGGCCGACGGAGTGCGGCTGCTGGGCGCGCTCGGCGTCGTCGCCGCGTTCGTCTGGTGGGCGCCGGGTGACGCGGGCATCCTCGCGCTGTCCCTGCTGGCGCTGGTGGTCCCACGCTTCGCCGGCGTCCGACCGGGCTTCGACATCGCCTTCTGCGTCACGGTCCTGGTCGCCGCGTGGAGCAACGTCCTCGACGTCTACGAGTCCGTCGCGGTGTGGGATCTCGTCGTGCACTTCGTGTGCACCGGCCTGCTTGCCGCCATGGCTTACGTGGTGCTCGCGCGCCTGGATATCGTGCCGGCGCCGCTCGCAGCCGGCACCCGGCGGGCGACGCCGGTGGTCCTCGTCGGCGTCCTGGGCCTCGCGCTCAGCGCCATGTGGGAGATGGTCGAGTGGGTGGGTCGCACCTTCATCGCACCGGACATCTTCGTGACGTATCAAGACACGATCGGCGACATGGCCGCGGGCGGCCTCGGCGCGCTCGCCGCCGGGTTCGTCGTCTCTCGCGTCAGGCTGCTGAGCGATCCGGCGTGATCTCGACCAGACGCACCTCGGTCACCGCGCCGCAACTCAAGGCTCGTTCCCAGGTTCGCGGGACCAAAACCGGCGAGGCATCCGTTCTCCTCTATGACGCCGCAGCCAGCCGCGTCGAACTGGAGGAATCGTGACCAACGAGTACCGCAAGACCCCCGAGGCGCTGAGCCGCCTCACCGACACCCAGTACCGCGTGACCCAGGAGGACGGCACCGAGCCGGCGTTCCGGAACGCGTACTGGAACAACCACGAGCCGGGCATCTACGTCGACGTCGTCTCGGGCCAGCCGCTGTTCTCGTCGACCGACAAGTACGACAGCGGAACCGGATGGCCGAGCTTCACCAAGCCCATCGAGCCCGACGCCGTCTCGACCAAGAAGGACTGGAAGCTGATCCTGCCACGCACCGAGGTGCGCTCGTCCGGCGCCGACAGCCATCTGGGTCACGTCTTCCCCGACGGCCCACGGCAGGCCGGCGGCCTGAGATACTGCATGAATTCGGCCGCGCTGCGCTTCGTGCCCGCCTCGTCGCTCGAGGACGAGGGCTACGGCGCCTACCGACACCTCTTCACCACCGAGAACCAGGAGCACGCATCATGACCAGCGGTCCCTTCGACACCGGCGAGATCACCCGCACCCCGGGCACCGAGACGGCGGTCCTCGCCGGCGGCTGTTTCTGGGGCATGGAGGACCTCATCCGCCGCCAGCCCGGCGTGCTCGACACGCGCGTCGGCTACACCGGCGGCGAGAACGCGCACGCGACCTACCGCAAGCACCCCGGTCACGCCGAGGCCGTGGAGATCGTCTTCGACCCCGAGAAGACCACGTACCGCGACATCCTCGCGTTCTTCTTCCAGATCCACGACCCGTCGACCCTGAACCGCCAGGGCAATGACATCGGCTCGAGCTACCGCTCGGCGATCTTCCCGCTCTCCCCCGAGCAGGAGCAGGTCGCCCGCGACACCATCGCCGACGTCGACGCCTCGGGTCTCTGGCCGGGCAAGGCCGTCACCACGATCGAGCCCGCCGGCCCGTTCTGGGAGGCGGAGCCCGAGCACCAGGACTACCTGATCCGCATCCCCAACGGCTACACCTGCCACTTCCCGCGGGCCGGGTGGGTGCTCCCCAAGCGCGCCGACGCGACGGCGTAGAAACAGGCGAGAAACGGATGCCGCGACCCGGCCGGGTCGCGGCATCCACTCGTCCGCCGGGCATGCGGCTGCGGGCTACCCGGCGGCTTCCACGGGCTGGCGCAGGATCGTGCGCAGTTTCTCAGGAGCGGTACGCCGAGGGTCGGCGAGGTAGATCTCGTGGTGCAGGCCACGCATGCGCAGGCCGGCCGCGGGGATGACCCGCTCGTGCATCTCGGCGAGGACCGGCGCCTCGTCGTCATACGACCCGATGTGCAGGGTCTGCACGCACCGCCCCTCTGCGAGCTCCGCCAGGCGCAGTCGACCGATGGCGGGCGACCCGCCTCTGGCCGAAGCCGTCTCCCGCGCGCGATCGACGTGGGCGTCGTCCAGCCACTCGGGGACGAGACTCATCATCGTCCAGCTCCAGCGCGACTTGTCGCGCTCAGACGTGAAGGTGGCCATGTCGTCCGACCACCAGAGCCCTTCGAGCGGCATCACGACGTAGTCACGGTCGAGTTCGCCCTTGCTCAGGAACTTGAGCTTGTAGGCGACGCCGAACACCGCCGCCACGGCCTCGCCGTACTCGTCCGACGTGTTGGGGTCGCCGTGACCGTCGATCATGAGGTACCGCATCGGAGGAACGTCGACGATCTCGAACGACCCCCGGGGAGCGGTATACGCCGCGATCGACTTCTTCAGGTCGAGCTTGGTCACGACGCGTGGTCGGCCGTCTCGGACTGGCCGCTGCTGGACGATTCCGACTTGCGCGAGCCCGCTTCCAGCACGTCGCCCGCGGGGAGCTCCTGATGACCGCCGAACTGCAGACGCATCGCGGAGAGCACCTGGTTGGCGAAGTGGTCCTCGTCGCGCGAGGCGAACCGTTCGAACAGGGAGGCCGCGAGCACCGGCGCCGGGACACCCGTGTCGACCGCGGCCTTCACCGTCCAACGCCCTTCACCCGAGTCGGAGACGCGCCCCGCGAGCCCGTCCAGTGTCGGGTTGCCCTGAAGCGCCGCCGCGGTCAGGTCGAGCAGCCACGACGAGATCACCGAGCCGCGGCGCCACAGCTCCGCGACCTTCGGGGTGTCGATCGTGAACTGGTAGAACTCGGGTTCCTCCAGCGGTGCCACCTCGGCCGAGTGCTGCGCCTCTTGAACACCCGCATCCGCGTGCTCGAGGATGTTGAGGCCCTCCGCGAGCGCCGCCATCACGCCGTACTCGATGCCGTTGTGCACCATCTTCACGAAGTGGCCCGCGCCGGACGGCCCGCAGTGCAGGTACCCCAGTTCCTCGGGGGCGAAGTCGCCGGCCCGGCCCGGCGTGCGCGGGGCCTCGCCGCTGCCGGGAGCGATCGTGCGCAGGATCGGCTCGAGGCGTGCGAAGGCCTCGTCAGGCCCGCCGACCATGAGGCAGTACCCGCGCTCCAGGCCGAACACGCCGCCGCTGGTCCCGACGTCCACGTAGTGGATGCCGGTGTCGCGGAGTGCGGCCGCGCGGCGGACGTCGTCGCGGTAGTTCGAGTTGCCGCCGTCGATGATGATGTCGCCGGGCTCGAGCAACGCGGCCACCTCGTCGACGACCTTCCCCGTCAGCCCCGCAGGGATCATCAGCCAGACGGCGCGGGGCGCCTCCAGCTTGCGGACGAAGTCGGCCAGGCTGTCGGATCCGACGGCCCCCTCGCCCGCGAGGGCCGACACGGCGTCGGGGCTGACGTCGTACACGACGCACTCGTGCCCGTCTCGCATCAGGCGCCGGACGATGTTGCCGCCCATCCGGCCGAGGCCCACCATTCCCAGTTGCATCGCCGCTCCTCTGCTCACCCGTGGAGGGCGCCGTGCGCGGGCGCCCGTGCTCGAAAGTCTAGGGAGCCCTGGTCACACGTTGATGATCGTGCTGAAGGCCAACACGATGATGAGCGCGTTGAGGAAGAAGCTCGTCGTGGTGTGCCAGACAACGGTCCACCGCATCCGTGTCGTCATCACCTGGACGTCCGACACCGAGAAGGTGGTCGCGTTCGTGAACGAGAAGTACACGAAGTCCGCGAGCCGCGGGTACTCCGTACCCGGGAACTTCAGCGGTGGAACGTCGGAGGCCCGATAGCGGCGGTCGTAGATCCGCGAGAAGCCCCAGTGGAAGAGCGCCCACGACAGCAGCATCGCAACCACGCCGATCGGCTCGACCGAGCCCTGCCAGCCAGGTTCGTTGCGGAGCACGAGGAGTTCCGTGGCGGCGACGATCCCGACGATGCTCGCGAGGAAGGTGGCGGTCACGGTGATCGCGGCGACCAGCGGATGAGCGTCGAACTTCCCCATCCATCGAGGGGCCTCGGTCCGGGATCGCCGGACGCTCACTCCGACGGCGATCACCGACGCGAGCCAGTACAGGCCGCCGAGCGCGCACCACGCGGCGAGGGCATCGACCGTGCCCTCGTCCTCCTCCGACAGGAAGACGACGAGGCCGAGCCAGATCAGGGCGAGCTGCACCAGCAGATCCGCGACTCGCACGATCACCGCCCAGACCACACGCACCCCCCGCGGACGAGTTCCTGCGTGCCACCGTAGCGGGTGGGGTGCCTGTCGAGCCGGATGTGCGGCACCCTATGCTCCGATCATGCCGATCGTGGTCTCCGGCACCCACGCCAGCGGGAAGGGGCGGCGATCGCAGACCTCGACCGGCCCTGAAACGCGAGGGCAGCATCCGTCACCCGAATTCTCGGGCTCGAAGCGACCTCAGTCGTGCGGCCCGCGCCGGCCGGAGAAGCCGGCGAACAGCGCGTAGAGCAGCGGCACGAGCGAGCCGACCATGAGCACGGTACCGATCGTGAGGTCTTCGGCGCGCAGCACGGAGCCGCTGATGAGGAGTCCTGCGAACAGCACGGCGGCCACGACGCGCCGGATCAGGCGCTCGAGCCGGCGCAGCCAGCGGTCGAGCTTCGGCACGTCGGCGACGAGGCGCCCGTCCTCGATGCGCGTGACCATGTCGTCGAGGCGCCGGGGCAGCCGCGCCATGACACCGGCGGTGGTGGCCGCCTCCTGCGCGAGCGCCCTCGCCGCATTGCCCCGCTCGTCGCGCAGCAGGCGGGCGGCGTAGGGCTCGACGGCGTCCCACACGTTGAACGCGGGGTCGAGCGAGCTGCACATCCCGCTGGTCAGCGACACCGCGCGGATGATGAGCAGGAAGTTCTCGGGCAGCTGGAAGGGCAGCGACCGCATCACGTCGCCGAACTCCTTGGCGAACTGCCGGAACTCGCGGGGATCGACCTGCTGCAGCTCGGCGAAGCCCATGCCGCCGAAACGGGCGAACAGCGCGGTCATCGCGCGCTCGAGCTCGACGGTGTCTGCCGACGGCAGGAGCACGCCGACGGCCCGGATGCTGTCGATCATCTGCGCGCTGTTGCGTGAGGCGACCGCGATCATGAGCCGCTGGAGGTTGTGCCGGAGATCGTCAGGGACCTCGCCCATCATCCCGAAATCGATGAAGGTGAGCGTCCATGGGTGGCGGGCGTCACCCGCGGCCCGCGTCACGGGCGTCACGAAGATGTTCCCGGGGTGGGGGTCGGCGTGGAAGAAGCCGCAGAGGAACAACTGGTCGAACATCACGTTTGCGAATTCGACGGCGACCTCGGCGGGGTCGATGCCCGCCGCCCGGAGGCCATCGATGTCGTTGATCTTGATCGCGGTGACGTCGGCGAGCGTCAGCACCCGACGCGTTGTGCGCTCCCACGCGATCTCGGGGACCGTGACCCGGGAGTCCCCGGCGAAGTCGGCGGCGAACCGCTCCGCATTCTGGGCCTCGTGCAGGTAGTCGATCTCCTGGCGGCTGGTGTGGGCGAACTCCTCGACGAGCGCGGGCAGGTCGACGTGATCGCGCACGACCCGGACGCGGGTGAGCCAGCCCGCCACGCGGCGCAGCGCCGCCAGGTCGACGTCGACGATCTCCTCGATGCCCGGCCGCTGCACCTTGACGACGACGTCGGCGAACCCGGTCTCGGCCGCGTCGGCAGGCGTGAGTCGCGCGCGGTGGGCTTGGCCGAGGGATGCTGCGGCCACGGGCGTCTCATCGACCCATTCGAACGCCCGGCCGAGGGAGACGCCGAGCTCGGCCTCGGCGAGCTCGCGGATCGCGGGGAAGGCGACAGGCGGGACCTCGTCCTGGAGGCCCTCCAGTTCCTTGGTGATCTCGGGCGGCAGCACGTCGAGCCGCGACGAGAGGAACTGGCCGACCTTGATCATGAGCCCGCCGTACTGGACGGCGAGCACATGGAATCTGCGCGCGATGTTCTGCAGACGCCGGGTGCGGCCGCGGGCGGCGAGCGCACCGAAGCCGAACCGGGGCAGGACGAGTTCGAACCACCAGGCCTGCAGGATGTACCGGCCGGCGAACCGGAGGATGCGGCGATAGCGGGCGCGCGGGTTGCCGACGTCGGCCATCGAACTCCTCGGTGGTGCTGGTCAGCTGATCCCGGTGTGCCCGCCTTCCCGGTGGCCCGGGAGCGTGCGCGCCCACCCTGACCCCGTGGGCCCGGACCGACGCCCTGCGCCGTGGGCGGCCGTCAGTCCTGAGCCAGGATCGAGTAGAGCTTACGCCGCGCCTCGTCGAGCACTTCGACCGCCTTCGCCACCTGCTCGGGCGTGCCGCTGCGGCCGACGGTCGCAGCCGCCTGGGCGAGCTTCGCCCCCGCCTTCGGCAGCGCCGTCGTGCGCCCCGAGTCGCGAGTCCCGGCCGACTCCCAGGGCGCCGACTGGCCCTCGGCCGCCGCCGCCTCGGCGCGGCCGGCCTCGGTGAGCGAGTACGTCTTCTTGCCGTTCGACTCCTCGGCGGCGACGAGCCCCTCGTCCGCGAGCAGCTGCAGCGTCGGATACACCGAGCCCGGGCTCGGCTTCCATGCCCCGTCGCTGCGCGTCTCGATCTCCTGGATGATCTGATACCCGTGCATGGGCTTCTCGGCGAGGATGGCGAGCACCGCGGCTCGCACATCACCTTTGGCGACGCGCGGCGAGAAGCTCTTCTCGAACGTGTCTTTCAACTGCTCCATCGCGTCCCAGAAGCTGCCCGGAAGCCCCGAGCCCTGCCCTCCCGGACGCCCACCGAATCCCTGGAATGAACCGCTCATGACGACCTCCTCAACGAGTGTGTGCCGACACCCTGACGATACCTACCGATATATCGGTGAACAAGGGCTGGGCCTGAGCGTTCGCTGTGCAGTCCACAGGACCCGACGCCGCGGCATCCCCTCATCCGGCTCCCCGCACCAGCGGCGGTCAGCGGCCGTACTCCTCGAGCCACCGCAGCCACACCTCGCTGATCGTCGGATACGAGGGCACCGCGTGCCACAGGCGCTCGATCGGCACCTCCCCGACGACCGCGATCGTCGCGGCGTGGAGCATCTCGCCGACGTCCTGCCCGACGAACGTCGCGCCGACGAGCACTCGGCGCTCCTCGTCGACGATCGCCCGCGCGCGACCCCGATAGTCGTCGGCGACCTCGCTCGCGCCCGCGATCCAGTAGAGGTCGTAATCGATGACACGGATGCTGAGTCCTGCCTCGCGGGCAGACTTCTCGGTGTGCCCGACCGCCGCCACCTCGGGATCCGCGAAGATCACCTGCGGCACCGCCGAGTGATCTGCGGTGGCCACGTGCCTGCCCCACGGGGCGTCGTCGACCGCTGCCGCCCTCGCCCTGGCCGCGATGACGTCGCCGGCGGCACGGCCCTGGTACTTGCCCTGGTGGGTGAGCAGCGCGCGGTGGTTCACATCGCCGACGGCGTACAGCCAGCGAATGCCGCGCACCTGCAGCGTGTCATCGACATCGAGCCACGACCCGGGCTCGAGGCCGACCGTCTCCAGACCGAGGTCCTCGGTGCGCGGCACGCGCCCGGTCGCGACCAGCACCTGGGCTGCTCTCACCTCCGACCCGTCCGACAGTGCCAGCACGATGTCGCCATCGGCCTCACGCGAGACGCGCTCGACCTCGACGCCGGTCTTGACCGTGGCCCCGGCTTCGGTCAGCGCCTTCTCGACGGCCTCGCCGGCGAAGGGCTCGACACCCCGCAGCAGGCCGGAGCGGGCGATGAGGGTCACGGTGGAGCCGAACGACGTGTAGAGGGTCGCCATCTCGGTGCCGACGGTGCCGCCGCCGAGGATGACGAGCGACGCGGGGACGTCCTGCACGCCGGTCGCCTCGCGGCTCGTCCACGGGTCGACGTCGCGCAGACCCGGGATGTCGGGCAGGAGCGCTGCCGAACCGGTCGACACCACGACCGCGTGACGCGCGACGAGGACCTTCTCGGCACCGTCGGCATCTGTCACGGTGACCTCGCGCTCGCCCGTCAGGCGTCCGTGACCGCGGACGAGATCGATACCCGCGCCCTGCAGCCAC
Source organism: Microbacterium ureisolvens (assembly GCF_019511645.1). Taxonomy (GTDB): domain Bacteria; phylum Actinomycetota; class Actinomycetes; order Actinomycetales; family Microbacteriaceae; genus Microbacterium; species Microbacterium ureisolvens_A. The sequence continues at coordinate 86,626 of NZ_JAEUAX010000013.1, forward strand.
TCGACCTGCGAGGTGTCATCCCAGTCGTGCACGAGCTCGTCGCGGCGCATCAGGGTCCTGGCCACGTCGACGGCCCCGGTCACCGCCTCGGCGGCGCCCTTCACGCGGCGGGCTGCCCGCACCGCCGCACCAGCGCGCAGCATCGCCTTCGAGGGGATGCATGCCCAGTACGAGCACTCGCCGCCCACGAGCTCGCTCTCGACGACGACGACCGACAGGCCGCCCTGGGTGGCCCTGTCGGCGACGTTCTCGCCGACGGGGCCGCCGCCGATCACGATGAGGTCGTACTCCCGCGTAGTCATGCGCCCCAACGTAGCGGCCGCGGGCGACACCGGCGAGCGGTTGCCGGATGGTTGCCGGGAGCGCTCGCAGACGGAAGGATGGCGCAGGTTACGGCGTCTGTCCAGACCGGCCGCCATGTCTGCGGCCTGTGGTTGTCTGGGACCCCGGCCGAAAGGGCAGCATGGCGATCGAATTCCGCGGAGTCTCGAAGCGGTATCCCGATGGCACGGCTGCCGTCGAGGACTTCAGCGTGCTCATGCCCGCGCGCAAGACCACGGTTCTCGTCGGCTCGTCCGGCAGCGGCAAAACGACTCTGCTGCGCATGATCAACCGGCTCGTGGATCCGACGGGCGGGGTCATCCTGATCGACGACCAGCCGATCTCGAAACGCGACCCCGTGACGCTGCGCCGCGGGATCGGGTACGTGCTGCAGAACGCCGGGCTGCTTCCCCACTTCACCGTCGTCGACAACATCGCGACGGTCCCGGTTCTCAACGGCGTCGCCAAGGCGAAGGCGCGCGAGCGGGCGCTCGAGCTGATGGACGTGGTGGGCCTCGAACGCGGACTCGCCAAGCGCTACCCGAGCCAACTCTCCGGCGGGCAACAGCAGCGCGTGGGCGTCGCCCGCGCCCTCGCCGTCGATCCCAACATCCTTCTCATGGACGAGCCGTTCGGCGCGGTGGATCCCATCGTGCGCCGGGAGCTTCAGTCCGAGACGCTCCGCCTGCAGAAGGAGCTCGACAAGACCATCGTCTTCGTGACGCACGATATCGACGAGGCCTTCCTCCTCGGCGACCAGGTCGTGATCCTCGAGAAGGGCGCCCGCGTCGCCCAGATCGGCAGTCCGAGCGAGATCATCGAGAGCCCGGCGAGCGACTTCGTGGCCGACTTCATCGGCGTCGAGCGGGGCGCCCGCGCGCTGCGCACCAAGCGCACCGAGCACGGCACCGTCCTGGTGGACTCCGCCGGGCGCACCCAGGGCGTGCTCGTGGAGGACGCCCGGTGAACTGGGTCGCCGACAACCTCGATCTGATCTGGGCGCTGACCCTGGATCACCTGCGGCAGAGCGCCATCGCGATCGTCGCGGGCTTCGTGCTGTCGGTGCCGCTCGGGTGGCTGGCGTTCCGGTACACGCGACTGCGCGGCACCCTGCTCACGGTGATCGGGCTGCTCTACACCATCCCGTCCTTCGCGCTCTTCGCCGTGCTGACGCTCTTCGGCATTCCCTACCTGTCCGAATCGAACCTCGTCGTCGCGCTCACGATCTACGCCATCGCCATCATGACGAGGTCGGTGACCGACGGGCTGGCAGCCGTCGACCCCGTCACGCGCTCCGCCGCGATCGCGGTCGGCTTCGGCGCATGGCGGCGGTTCTGGACGGTGGACTTCCCACTGGCGGGCCCGGTGGTCCTCGCCGGATTGCGGGTCACCGCCATGTCGACGATCTCCCTCGCCACCGTCGGCACGCTCATCGGCGTGCAGAACCTCGGCTACCTCTTCACGAACGGCTCACAGCGCCGCATCATCGCCGAAGTGTTCGCGGGCGTCGTCGCCGTCGTGATCATCGCGGTGATCGTCGATGCGCTCCTCGTGCTGGCGGGGCGCGCGCTCATGCCGTGGCTGCGACGCGTGAGTGCGCCGCGGCGCGCTCGACTTCGGGCCGTGACGGCATGAACCTCCTGGCCGAGGCGTTCGCCTGGATCTTCTCACCCGCGCGCCTGACGGGCACGCTGCCGCTGCCGACCGCGATCGCGCAGCACCTCGCCTTCACCTTCGGCTCGGTGGCGATCGCCGCGGTGATCGCGATCCCGATCGGCTGGCTGATCGGGCACACCGGCCGCGGGCGTGAGGTCGCCGTCTTCCTGTCGGGCGCGGCCCGGGCGCTGCCCGCTCTGGGCCTCGTCGTGCTGCTGGTCATGCTCTTCGGCGTCAGCCTGAAGACCGAGGCGGCAGTGACGGTGTTCGTCGTCCTCGCGATCCCGTCGATCCTGGCCGGCGCGTATGCCGGCGTCGAGTCGATCGACCGGTCCGTGATCGACGCGGGCCGCGCGATGGGAATGACCGAGTGGCAGATCCTGTTCCGGATCGAGATGCCCCTCGGCCTGTCGCTTCTCATCGGCGGACTCCGCTCCGCGACGCTTCAGGTGGTCGCCACCGTGACGATCGCCGCATATGTCGGGCTGGGCGGTCTCGGCTTCTACATCATCCAAGGACTCGGCACCCGCGACTTCGTGCAGATCCTGGGCGCCTCCATCGTCATCGTCGCACTGGCCCTCGTACTGGACGGGCTGTACGCCCTGCTCGCCCGCTTCGCCGTTCCCCGCACGTCCGCCCGCCGCCCTCGATCCCGCGGAGGAATCCCGGCGCTCTTAGGCGCCCCGCAGCTGTCACGCTGATCCCCCAACCACCACATCGGAGGTATGACAATGTCCACAGCACGAACCCGGCTCGCTGCAGCCCTCGCCGGAACCGCTGTCGCGGCGCTGGCCCTGGCGGGCTGCGCCTCGAGCGACCCGCTCACCGGCGACAGCACAGACGCCGGCGGCACCGGCGACTCGTCGACCATCATCATCGGCTCGCAGGCCTACTACTCCAACGAGATCATCGCCGAGATCTATGCGCAGGCGCTCGAGGGCGCCGGTTTCACCGTCGAGCGCAACTTCAACATCGGGCAACGTGACGCGTACATCCCGTCGCTCGAGGACGGCTCGATCCACCTGTTCCCGGAGTACACCGGCAACCTGCTGCAGTACTTCGAGCCCGACACGACGGCGACCACACCCGAGGACGTCTACGCCGCCCTCGCCGACGCCCTGCCGGACGGGTTGACGGTCCTCGACCAGTCGCCCGCCACCGACCAGGACTCGTACAACGTCACCGCCGCCTTCGCCGAGGAGAACGGCCTCACCTCGATCGCCGACCTCGCCGGCATCGACGGCCTCGTTCTCGGAGGCCCGCCCGAGCTCGAAGAGCGGCCCTACGGGCCGAAGGGCCTCGAAGAGGTCTACGGCGTATCTGTCACGTTCAATCCGACCGCCGACACGACGGTCGACGAACTCGTGGCCGGCAACATCCAGGTCGCGAACGTCTACAGCGCCGATCCGCGTATCGAGACAGAGAAGCTGGTGACTCTGGAAGATCCGGAGGGGCTCTTCCTGGCGTCGAACGTCGTCCCGCTCGTGAACGCCGACATCGCCGACGAGATCGCCGATGTGATCAACCCGGTGAGCGCCGCGCTGACACCCGAGGGACTCATCGCCCTGAACGTCGAGTCGACTGTCGACGAGCGCTCCGCCGAGGACATCGCGAAGGACTGGCTCGCAGCAAACGGCCTGAGCTGACCTCGGCCACCGCCACGCGCAGCGCCTCCCCGCCCCCGCGGTCGAGTTGCGGGGAGGCGCTGCCGCACTGACCAGAACCGCCGTTCGCCAGGCGGGGCACTCGGGAGACCGAGAACAGGAGCCGCATGTCCGATCCCGTGAGTGCGGGCGCACAGAGCGAGCCGCACGCCACCGACGCATCCGGTTCCGCGGCGCGCGATGCCGCTCCCGCGGCTCCCGCGGCGCGCGACGCCGCTCCCGCCGCACGGCGTTACAGCGCCCCCGATCTCGACGCACCGCGGTACGTCGTCCCCGCATACGCGGCTCCGGAGCCGGGAGAAGCAGCGCCCGTGACCGGCGCTCCCCTCCGCTACGCGGCCCCGCAGGGCTACGTGCTGCCCGCAAGCGCCGTCGGCGCCGTACCCGACGCCACCGACTCCACGCTCGCCCCGCCGGCACGCCCTGCCGGGGCCCGGGCACCGGGTTTCCCCGCCCCGCCGGGCTACAGCGGCACGCCGGGTTCCCCCGTCACGCCGGGCTACAGCAGCGCGCCGGGCTACAGCGGCGCGCCGGGCTACAGCGGCGCGCCGGGCGACGGCGGTGCGCCGGGGTATCCGGGCGCACCCGGTTGGCCGCCGAATCAGGCCGGCGCGCTCTCCGCGGCACCGGGCGCCCGCGCCGAGCGACCCAAGACGCTCTCGATCATCGCATTGCTCCTCGCCGCTGCCGGTGTGCTCCTGGCCTTCGTCCCGTATGTCGCGGGCTCCTTCGGCCTCGGCTGGCTGTCGTTCCTGTTCCTCTTCGCGGCGTTCGTGCTCTCGATCGTCGCAGTGGCGAGCCGCAACCAGGGCGGGAAGGGCATCGGGGTCGGCGCATTGATCACGTCGATCGTCGGCGCAGTCCTGACGCTCGTGCTGGCCGTCGCGTGGGTGTTCGCACCGTTCGGCTCCTCGGACGGCGACGCCGAGTCCGGCGGGGAGGACGGGTACCACGACGACTTCGTCACGCCCGGGCTCGCCGCTCCGGGCACGGACGGACAGCCCGATCCCGGCGTCGAGTTCGCTCCGCCCGTCGAGCCGACACTGGCGGAGGCCGCGTTCGGGCACGAGTACGAGGACGTCTGGTGGTACGTCGTGGTGGTCGACAACCCCAATGCGGACTACGTCTTCGACGCCTACGTCGAGGTGCGCGCCGCGACAGAGGACGGCTCGACGGTGGCACCGTCGAGCGCGTTCGCGACCCTGCTCACGGGCCAGACCGCGATCGTCGGCTACTTCTTCGGTGTGGGCGGCACTCGGATCACCCGCATCGACGTCTCCCTTCCCCGCGCGAGCGACGCGACCCTCTCTCCGGCGGACGAGACGGGGGCGTTCACCGTGGACGGCATCACCGCAGCGTCGACCGACCCTGGCGCGGTGGTCGCGACGGGGACGCTGAGCGGCCGGTTCGCAGAAGACCAGCGGTACGTCACCATCACGGCGCTCGCCCGCTCCGCCGACGGTGCGATCGTCGCGGCCGCCACCAGCATGGCGGAGAACGTTCCCGGCGACGGGACGCCCGTGCCGTTCGAGGTGTGGTTCAGCGAGCTCCCGGCCGACGCGACGCTGCAGGCGTTCGCCCACCGTTGACACCCCAGTCACGGATGCCGCGGCCGCGGCCGCGACGTACGCTGGGCGTCATGACGATCGGCGACGTGACGGTATGGGGATTCGCCTGTGCGGTCGTCGCGCTGGCGGTGTACTTCCTGTGGTTCGCGTTCGACACGCACCGTCGCCGCAGACGAGGGGAGACGCCCTCGCACTCGTCGGGCGGTCTGCTCGGTGTCGAGGAGTTCTTCTATCCGACGGCGGAGAACGCCCGCGCGGTGTGGGAGGCCGAGCAGATCACCCCGGCGCCCGCTCCGCTTCCGGGCGATGGCCCGGGCGTGATCGAGGGGAACCGGATCGTCATAGAGACCGGGCTCCGACGGACGCCCTGAGCCCCGACGGATTCAGCGCCGCCGCAGTCGCCGCACGACCGTGACGATGGCGCGCCATCCCACCAGCGCGACCAGGAGCGTCAGCGAGGCGACCACGATGAACGCAAGTGCGGTGCCCTGACCCGCTGCCCAGCGCAGCAGCATCCCGCCGCCGACGGTGATGGCCCAGACCCCCAGACCGGTGCGCACCGGCGCGACGGGCGCGCGCCACGCTCGCATGACGAGCCAGCCGATGCCCAGCCCAGCGAGGAAGGGCCAGGCGGTCTGCCACAGGCCGCTCCAGACATCGGAGTCGTGGCTCGCGCGGCCGATCGCGGCGAAGGCGATCACGAGCACGGCGTCTACGGCGAGTGCGATCAGAACCGCGCCGCGACCCGCGGGACGCACCTGCCCGGCCGACGGGGAGCCGCTCACGCGAGCGCTGCCGATCGCGGTGCGAGGTCCGGGGTGAGCGCCTCGCGCTCGTCGAACACGAAGCAGTCGCCGCTCCAGTGGTCGCCGCCGACCTGCTCGAAGTAGCCGAGGATGCCGCCGTCCAGCTGGTAGGCGTCTACGCCGACCTCGCGCAGGTAGATCGCCGCCTTCTCGCAGCGGATACCACCGGTGCAGTAGCTCACGACGGTCTTGCCCTCGAGGTCGGCAGCGGCGCCCGCCGCAGCATCCGGGAACTGCGTGAACCTCTCGATCCGCCAGTCCAGCGCGCCGTCGAAGGACCCGTAGTCGACCTCGAACGCGTTGCGGGTGTCGAGCAGCACCACCTCGCGGCCGTCGTCGTCGTGGCCGCTGTCGAGCCAGCGACGGAGCGTCGCGGGGGCGACCGAAGGTGCGCGGTTGCCCTCGGGACGGATCGTGGGGTGGTCCATGCGGATGATCTCGCGCTTGACCTTGACGAGCATCCTGCCGAAGGGCTGCTCCCGCGACCAGCTCTCCTTGGTGGTCAGCGCGGCGAAGCGCTCATCGCGGCGCAGCTCGTCGACGAAGCCGCGCACGGCGTCGGCGTCTCCTGCGAGGAAGAGGTTGATCCCTTCTTCGGCGAGCAGGACCGTGCCCTTCAGCCCCGCGGCGACCGCGCGCTCGCGGAGCACGGGGCGCAGCTCGGCGGTGTCGTCGATACGCGTGAACAGGTACGCCGAGATGTTGAGAACGGATGCCACCCTCCCAGCCTACGGAGCCGCCGCGGCGCCCTGCGCATGGGAGGCAGCGCAACGTGGCTGCTGCCCGTAGACCCGCGCCGCTTCCCGGTCAAGGGCCTCGCCGCGTCGCCGCGAGCGGCGCAGGCTGGGATCACGTGCAGGGGCGCGCAGCGCGCCTCTCGATCCCCCGCAGGAGACGTCATGACCGACCCCACCGTCCCCGAGCCGCTTCCGGGCCAGACCCCGCCCGGTGAGATGCCGCCGGCCCCCGGCTCCCCGGGGCCCGGCAGTCCTGACCCGGGTCCGGGCCCGGGCATCCCGGCGCCGCCGGACGAGCCGACCGCGCCGTGGCCCGAAGAACCGCTGGCGCCGCATCCGGAGGAGCCGCCCTTCCCCCAGCCGCCGGAGACGCCCATCCCCTAGCGCGGCGCCCCGGGAAGCAGGGCTCCGTCAAGAGGGCGACGGAACTGGAGGAAGACTCGGAACACCGGCCTCCACCGCGCGCCCTGCGTCCAACAGCACCTCCTCGCCGAACATCGGGCCGATGAGCTGGACGCCGGTGGGCATACCGTCGGAGCCGAGGCCGGTCGGCAGCGCCAGCGCCGGCAGTCCGAGGAAGTTGACGACCACCGTCAGCCATAGGTCACGCCACGCCCGGTCAGCGGCTTCCCGCCCACCCAGGTCGTAGTCGGGTTCCCGCATGCGCGAGGTCGACACCGGACCGAGGATCACCGGCACATCGACCAGCAGACGTCTCCACTCGGTCGCGATCGCGGCCCGGCGCGCCCACGCCTGCGCGTACTCGCGCGCCGACTCGTACGGGCGCGCCGCAGCGGTGCTGTCACGCAGGAAGGCCGTGGCCGAACGCCCGAGCGGCTGACCGAGCGCAGCCGGATCGAGCGAGATGAGCATGTCGGTGCACGACAGCCGCCGCCATAGCACGGCCGCATCCTCGAGCAGCGGAGCATCGACGTCGACGACCTCCCACCCCGAACGGCTGAGGGATGCTGCGGCCCGGTCGACCCCGGCGGCCACTTCCGGATCCACCGCGAGGCCCGCGAGGCCGCGCACGACGCCGACCCGCCGCGGCATTCCGTCGGGGCTCGCCGCAGGGGGCACGACCGAGACCGGGTCGTCGGCATCCCATCCCTGCATGACCCCGAGGGCGAGCGCGACATCGTCGACACTGCGCGCCATGGGCCCGTTCACGGAGAACTGCTGCAACGTGAGTGCGACCGGCTGCCCCTGCACGGCTGCACGTGGCACGCGGCCGTGCGTCGGCCGGAGGCCGACCACGCCTGTCGCATACGCGGGGAGGCGGAGCGAGCCGCCGAAGTCGTTGCCGAGGCCGATGGCACTCATGCCGGTCGCGACGGCGACCGCGTCGCCCCCGCTGGATCCGCCGGCGCTCCGGCGCGGGTTCCACGGGTTGCATGTGCGGCCGAACAGGTCGTTGTCGGTGTCCCATCGCATGCCGAAGTCGGGCATGTTGCCGCGTGCGACGGGAACGGCCCCGGCCTCGCGGAGGCGGCGCACGATCGTCGCGTCACGGGCGGGCACCGCGCCGGCGAGGCCTCGCCAGCCATTGGTCGTGGCCGACCAGGTGAGGTCGATGTTCTCCTTCACCGAGATCGGCACACCGGCCAGTGGCCCGGGCTCGTGACCCGCGGCGATCGTGGCGTCCACCTCGGCAGCGGTCGTCCGCGCCCGCTCGGCGAACACGACCGTGAGCGCGTTGACGCCGGAGTCGACCCGCGCGATGAGGGCCAGATGCTCCTCGACCACTTCCTGCGCGGTCACCTCGCCGCGGCGGACCGCTGTGGCGATCTCGGAGGCGGAGGCGGGGGGAAGAAGCATCTGGCTCATCTCGGTCCCATCCCACCACGAGCGCACGCCGATCCCGGCGATCGGCACGACCAGGTAGCACTCAGCAGACCCACAGGCAATACCCCTTGTGCAGACCACGGACGGGCGTAGCTTGGTCTCAGACCCTGCGACCGCGCGCCCCGAAGCTCCACCCCCTGACGGACGGCGATCGTGGATGGTGAGCGCGGAGACCGCTCCCCCAGTGGCGATTCTCCTTGGCGCCCCGACGCTGTCCGCCCGTCCCCGCCGGCGGACAGCGCCATGTCGGAGACCGAATCGTGTGAATCGTGCGATGCCCCGCCCCCGCGCGCCACTAGAGTCGTCCGCATGGCATCAGGCAAGCAGCAGCAGCAGCCCGAACCGGAGCTCCACGGCGGCGTCCTCTCGGGCGGCGGGAGCTCCACCCTCTGGGGCTGGCTCATCGGACTCGTCGTGTTCGTGTTCGTGGCGGTCCCCATCTCCATCGCGGTCCGCTTCGCGACCCACCCCGCGACGCAGTCGCTCTTCGGCGGGCGCCTCGAGGATGCCACGAGCGGCGCCTACTCGGCGTTCTGGTGGATCGTGGCGCTGTTCCTGTTCGCCATCCCCGTGCTGGTCGGCTGGGGCGTCGCGAAGCTCTCCGGCCGCACGCTCGCGATCATCGTCGGCATCGTCGCGGTGTTCTTCATCGCGATCCTGATCTTCGGCCAGCTTTTCTGATCCGGCACGAGTGAACCTCGGCGCACCCGGTCGTCGTGGGTCCCGCGATAATGGGATCATGACGACCGGGTACAGCGCGATCTCGAGCTACTCCCGGGTCGAGATCATGCACCTCCTGCAGGAGCGCCCGCAGCGGGCGATCTCCGAGCTCGTCGAGGCGACCGGCCTGCACGCCAATACGGTGCGCGAGCACGTGCAGCGCCTGATCGACGCCGGGTATGTGATCGCCGAGACCGAGCACCGCACGACGCGCGGCCGCCCGCGCGTGCTCTACTCCGCAGCCACCGGCTCAGACCAGGCCTCGAGCCCGGTCGCCGTACGCCGAGCGGAAGAGGCGGCTCGTCGCGGAGACCTGCTGCGTCGCGTATACGGATCCGAGACGGATGCCGACCTCGGCGCAGACGCCCTGCACCAGCTGGACGCACTCGTCGAAGACCTCGGGGAGGCCGGCTTCGACCCCCTCGTCGACGCGCGCGACCTCACGGTCGATCTGACTCCCTGCCCGCATGTGCCCGCCGCCGAGCACCGCGGCGTGCTGTGCAGTGTGCACGTGGGACTCATGGACAGCGTCCTGGCACAGGCCGGCGGCCCGCTGCGCGTCGAGGGCATCGCGCCCTCGTGCGACCCGACGCAGTGCGTCGTGCAGCTCGCCACCGCGGGAGGCTGACGGCGTCCGGCCTCAGCGCACCGCCGCCGGTACTCGCACCCGGTCGGGGCGCGAGTAGACGTTCAACGAGCTGCCCCGCGAGAACCCGACGAGGGTGAGTCCGGAGGCCGTGGCGAGCTCGACGGCCAGTGAGGAGGGCGCGGAGACGGCGGACAGTGCGGGGATGCCGGCCATGATC
>NZ_JAEUAX010000014.1 GCF_019511645.1 Microbacterium ureisolvens
GCCCGCCCGCCCCCGGTCGCGTTCGCGTGTCGACCGGGCAGGTGCTGCCGCTCGACCGCACGATCGTGATCGGCCGGCGGCCGCGATCGACGCGCGTGAGCGGCACCGACCTGCCGCACCTCGTGGCCGTCGACAGCCCTCAGCAGGACATCTCACGCAGCCACGTCGAGCTGCGGGTCGAAGGCGAGAGCATCGTCGCGACCGACCTGCGCACCACCAACGGCACGACGCTGCTGCGGCCGGGCGCGGATCCGGTGCGCCTGCACCCGGGTGAGGGCACCGTCGTCATTCCCGGTGACGTGCTGGACCTCGGCGACGGGATCACCGTGGCGATCGAGGGGCTGTCGTGAGCCCCAAGCGCGCGCCCATGGCGCCGCCGGATCTTCCCGGCTTCACCTACGTCGACCTGCTCGGATCGGGCGGCTTCGCCGACGTGTACCTGTACGAGCAGCAGCTGCCGAAGCGCCGCGTCGCGGTCAAGGTGCTGCTCACCGATCGCATGTCGAGCGGGTCGGTCGAGGAGTTCACCGCCGAGGCGAACGTCATGGCGATGCTGTCGACGCACCCGGCGATCGTCACGATCTACCAGGCCGGCGTCGCGAAGGACGGCCGCCCCTACCTCGTGATGGAGTACTGCCCGCGCCCGAACCTGCAGGTGCGCTACCGGCGGGAGCCCTTCTCGATCGCCGAGTCGCTGCGGGTCGGCGTGCAGGTCGCGGCAGCCGTCGAGACAGCGCACCGCGCGGGCGTGCTGCACCGCGACATCAAGCCCGCGAACATCCTCGTCACCGAATACAACCGGCCGGCGCTCACCGACTTCGGCATCGCGTCGACCACGAACGCGGCGGCCGAGTCGGCGGGTCTGTCGATCCCGTGGTCGCCGCCGGAGTCGTTCGCCGACGTGCCGCGCAGCGACCCGCGCTCCGACGTGTACGCGCTCGGCGCGACGGTGTACACCCTGCTCGCCGGACGCTCGCCATTCGAGCTGCCGGGTCAGCGCAACGGGGCCGCCGAGCTCATCCACCGCATCGAGACGCTGGCGCTCCCGGCCCTCGGCCGGGCCGACGTGCCGGCGTCGCTCGAGCGCGTGCTCGAGCGCGCGATGGCCAAGGCGCCCGTCGACCGGTACGAGAGCGCCCTGGCCTTCGCCCGCGCGCTGCAGACCGTGCAGATCGAGCTGTCGCACTCGGTCACCCCGATCGACATCCTCGACGACCACGTCCTGGACGACCTCGAGGAGGACGAGGACGACGGCCTCACCCGGGTCCGGGGTGTCGTCAGCATCAACCCCGAGACGACGCCGGCGGCCGGCATGACCCGTCCGTCGGCGACGACCGCGCCCAGCCGGGCCCACACCCCGCAGTTCGACCCGCCCCTCGCCGAGACGGCGACCGTGGCCCGCCAGGCGCCCGCGGCCCCGGCCCCGGCGTACGCGTCGGCGTACGAGCAGACGGTCCGCCGCGATCCGGTCGGCCTGCCGGTGTCGCTCGACGAGACGATCGTCCGCCCTCCCGCGTTCGACGCACCCCCTCCGGAGCCGGAGACGGATGCTGCGCCCCCGCGTCGCCGTCGCACCGGACTCTGGATCGGGCTCGGCGCCGCCGCCCTCGCGATCGTCGCGGTCATCGTGGGGGTGTCGCTGCCCGGCATGCTGTCGGGCACCGCCCAGGAGCCTCCCACGCCGACGGAGTCGTCGAAGCCGCAGGACCCTCTCTCGACGGTCATCCCCGCTGTCACCGACGTCGTCGGAACGCCGGTCGAGGGCGGCGTGAAGTTCACGTGGACGAATCCCGACCCGCAGGACGGCGACCACTACCTCGTCACGGCTGTATCGGTGAGCGACAGCGACCCCGCACCGGAGTCTGTCGACGTCGCCGAGATCGTGGTGCCGGCGGCAGCCTCGGGACCGACCTGCGTCGACGTGGAGCTGGTGCGCGCGAACGGGCAATTCCAGAACGCGCCCACCCGGGGGTGCTCGCCGTGACATCCGCACAGGTCGACGAGCTCAGGATCGAGTTCGCGGGCGAGGAGTTCTCGGTCGCGCCCGGCGCGGTCTTCACGGTGGGCCGCGAGGGCGACCTAGCGATCGACGACAACCTGTTCCTGCACCGCAACTTCCTCACGATCCAGAACCTCGAGGGTATGTGGCTCCTCTCGAACGTGGGCTCGCGGCTGTCGGCGACGGTCACCGACTCCGGCGGACGCGTGCAGGCCTGGCTCGCACCGGGCGCGCGGCTGCCGGTCGTGTTCGCCGCGACATCCGTCATCTTCAGTGCAGGCCCCACGACGTACGAGCTCACGATCCACGCGGCCGAGCCGACCTTCCGCGACACGCAGCCGCCCGCCGACGACGACGGCCTGTCGACGATCGGCGAAGTGCCGCTGACGCACAGTCAGCGCGTGATGATCCTCGCGCTCGCCGAGCCCGTGCTGCGCCGTGAGGGCACCGGCATGAGCGAGCTGCCGACCTCGGCGCAGGCTGCCGAGCGCCTCGGCTGGACGCTCACGCGTTTCAACCGCAAGCTCGACAACGTCTGCGACAAGCTCGACCGCGCGGGCGTGCCCGGGATGCGGGGCGGGGTGCGCTCGTACGCGACCAATCGCCGGGTGCGGCTCGTCGAGCACGCGATCGCGGCACGCCTCGTCACCCGCGACGACCTTCCCCTCCTGGACGTGGAACGCGAAAGCTCGCTCGCCGGCGCGAGCGCGTCCGCGGAGGACGACGCGTGAAGGGGGTGTCGCGTCAGCGGCCGGCGTCGTAGAGGTGGCGGCCGCCGTGGCTGACGACCTTCACCACCACACCTCGGCGGTGCAGCTCCGTGACGGTGCGGGTCTCCTCATCGATGTCGCGACCGAGCGCGTGCACGTTGGCCACGACGAGCACGTCGCCGCGGACGAGTGTGCCGAACAGACGGACGAGCCGCTCCTCCCAGGACTCGAGGGTCTCGGGAGCCGGGTGACGGAAGCCTTCGATCGGCACGCCGAAGCGCGCGAGGTCGCTGCGCTGCTCGACCACGGAAGGCATGTCGTCGCGCGCGATCACGAGCCCGACGAGGCGTGATCCGGCGGGCTGGGCGAGCCACCAGTTGCGGTTCTGCTGCAGCTCGGTGAAGCACTTGGGGCACTCCGCCGCCTGGTGCGGCAGATGCAGCGGCGCGGTGTCGGCCGCGACCGAGCCCGCAGCCGGAGCCGCGTGCGTGTGCGCGGCATCCGGCGTCTTCGTCGTCTCGCTCATGTGAGGCCCCCTCGCTCACGTCCATTGTCCCCCACGCCGGTGACGCGCGGCGACGCGGTGCCCCCCCCCGCGACGAGTGCTGCACTTTTCTGCGTCGCGGCACGCCGCGGGTGCAGAAAACTGCCGCGGTCGCGGCAGGACCGCGCTCAGTCGTCTTCGTCGTCCAGCCGCAGCTCGAGGCTCAGCTGGTCGGCGTCGAGCTCGGCCAGGGCGTGGCGCAGAGCGGGTGTGCTGTACTCGCCGCCCGACGACAGCTCGTTCAGGCGCCCGCGCATCGCCTCGATCATCGCGAGCCGGAGCTCGAGGAGGTCGCCGGTCGGCAGGCCGTCGGCGTCGTCCGGCGGGTCGACCATGCGGCTGCCGACAAGGGAGACGAGGTCCTCGGCGAACGGCGAGCCGTCGCGCCGGCGCAGCGAGGGATCCGACAGCGCACCGATCGCGGCGTCGCGCAGCTCGTCGTCGAGCGCAGACTGCTCCGCCTTGTCGAGGCTGTCGTCACCGGACTTCCCGATCCGCAGCGCCGTGACCAGCCACGGCAGCGTGAAGCCCTGCAGCATGAGGCTTCCGACGGCCACCGCGAACGCGATGAAGACGAGCAGGGCGCGGTCGTCGGTGACGTCGCTCGAGATCGTCTGCGCCGCGGCGAGCGTCACCACGCCGCGCATGCCGGCCCACACGATGATGACGCCGTGCTTCCAGCCGAGCGGCGAGGCCTGGTAGTAATCGAGGTCGCTGAGCGCCCGCGACACACGCGCCCGCATCGACGAGAGCCGCCGTTGCGCGCGCGGGTCGTCGAACGACACCCCGCCGCGTCGGCCGCGGTAGCGCGGATCCGGCACGGCCGAACCTTCGGCGATCTGGTCGAGTCGCGTGTTCATCGCCTCGAGACGGGTGCGCTGCCGCCCGCGGGCGCGCCGGCTCTGCAGCCACACCAGCAGCGAGACGTATGCCGCGCGCGAGGCGATGATGATCGCCAGCGCTCCGAGCGCGATTGCGAGGCCGGTGCCGAGGCCGTTGTGCTGCTCCACGTTCTGCGTCACGATGTCGCGCAGCTCGAGGCCCATGATGAGGAAGACGGCGCCCTCGAGCACGAGCTCGATCGTGCGCCAGTTGTGCTCGTCGGATCGGCGCTGCTCCGGTGTGAACCACCGGGCCGCGCCCTGGCCGGTCACGATCCCCGCCACGACCGCCGCGACGAGGCCGGATCCGCCCAGCTCCTCGGTGGGGATGTACGCGATGAACGGCACGACGAAGCCGATCGCGGTGTTCGCCGCCGAGTTCTTGATGAGTGCGCGCAGCCGCAGGTTCAGCCAGCCCACCACCGCACCGACCACCACCGCGACCACGACGCCCCACGCGAACTCCGGGATGAACCCGAACCCGACGCGGGTGTCGCCGCTGACGCTGGTCGCGATTGCCACCGAGGCGATCATCGTGCGCAGGAGCACCAGCGCCGTCGCATCGTTGAGCAGGCTCTCGCCCTCGAGCATCGTCACCACTCGGCGCGATACGCCGAGGCGCTTGACGATCGAGGTGGCCACCGCATCCGTGGGACTGAGGATCGCCCCGAGCGCCACCGCTATCGCGGGATGGATGCCGGGGATGACGGCGATGAAGAAGAGCCCGAGCAGCACCGAGCTGATGATGACGAGCAGGAACGACAGCCCCGCGATGGGGCCGAAGTCGCGGCGGAACTCGATGGCGGGCAGCGCGACGGCCGCCGAATAGAGCAGGGGCGGCAGCACCCCCACCAGGATGAACTCCGGGTCGATCTCGGGGATCTCGACGAACGGCAAGAGGCTCACCGCACCGCCGACCAGCACGAGGATCAGCGGCCCGGCGATCCCGAGCCTCGGGGCGACCGCCGTGGCGAGCGCGATGACCACGATCGCGATGATGACGACGATCAGGGCTTCCACGGTCCAGAGCTTATTGCGGGCGCGCTGCGCGGCTTCGGATCGCCCCTCTTGTTCCTGCGTCGATCAAGCGGGCGTGGCCGTGAGATCGGCGATGCAGGAACGGACCGGCGGCTACAGCACGCCCAGCGACCGCACCGCGTCACGCTCGGCGACGAGTTCGTCGACGGATGCTGCGACCCGCGCGCGTGCGCGATCGTCGAGGTGGAGTCCCTCGACGACGCGATATCCGTCGTCATGGCCGCGCGAGGTCACCGGGAAGGAGCACACGAGGCCCTCGGGAACTCCGTACTCGCCCCGTGAGACGACCGCCGCCGAGGTCATGCCGCGGCGGGTGCCGAGCTGCTCGTCGCGCACGTGGTCGATCGCGGCGTTCGCGGCGGAAGCCACCGACGACGAGCCGCGCACGTCGATGATCTCCGCCCCGCGCTTCGCCACGCGCGGGATGAAGACGTCATCCAGCCATGCCGTCGCCGCCGCTTCGCCGCCGAGGCGCTCGGCCAGCGCCTCGAGCACCGTCATCCCGTCCGGCAGGATCGCGTGCGAGACGTCGGGGAACTGCGTCGCCGAGTGGTTGCCCCAGATCACGACGTCTGCGATATCGCCGGCGGCGACATCGAGCGCCTCTGCGAGCTGGCCGACGGCACGGTTGTGGTCGAGGCGCGTGAGGGCCGTGAACCGCTCGGAC
Source organism: Microbacterium ureisolvens (assembly GCF_019511645.1). GTDB lineage: Bacteria > Actinomycetota > Actinomycetes > Actinomycetales > Microbacteriaceae > Microbacterium > Microbacterium ureisolvens_A. The sequence goes on from NZ_JAEUAX010000014.1 coordinate 5,840, forward strand.
GGGATGTCGCCAGAGGCGGATGCCGCGGCGATGAGCGCGTTCGTGTTCGCGGGGTTCCCGACCACGACCACGCGCACGGCGTCGTCCGCCACCGCGCCGATCGCCTTGCCCTGCGGCCCGAAGATGCCCGCGTTCGCCGCGAGCAGGTCGCCCCGTTCCATGCCGGCGGACCGCGGGCGAGCGCCGACGAGCATCGCGATGCGGGTGCCGTTGAAGGCGGCGAGCGGGTCGTCGGTGACGTCGACGCCGGCGAGCAGCGGGAACGCGCAGTCCTGCAGTTCGAGCGCCGCGCCCTCGGCCGCACGCATGCCCTGCGGGATCTCGAGCAGCCGCAGCCGAATCGGACGATCGGGGCCGAGCATGTCTCCCGCCGCAATGCGGAACATGAGGGCGTAGCCGATCTGGCCGCCGCCGCCGGTGATGGTCACGGTCGTGGGTTCGCTCGACATGCTCTGAGCGTAGCCCGGCGCATTGTACTCATTCCTGCCGATTCGGGAATGGTTCCTGCTGTGGATCGGACTGTCGGGGTACCGTGACGGCATGACGTTCAATGAGAACGCCAACGTCGGGGGGAACACGGCGCGGCGTCGAGGCGGTGGCATAGCGGTGGCGGGCGGCGGAATCGCCGGCCTGGGGGCGATCGCGGTCATCCTGTTCCAGCTCTTCACCGGGCAGGACCTGTCGAGCGTCATCCCCTCGCAGCCGCAGGTGGCATCGGGCGAGGAGTCCGAGATCCAGCAGTGCGAGACCGGGGCCGACGCCAACGCGCGCGACGACTGCCGACTGGCCGCGGGCAGTCTCGTGCTCGACCAGTACTGGGAGACGCAGGTGCAGGGCTACAGCAAGCCGCAGCTGATCGTCGTCGACCAGCAGACGCAGTCCGCCTGCGGCACGGCGTCCAACCAGACCGGTCCGTTCTACTGCCCGCCCGAGCAGACGGTCTACATCGACCCGACGTTCTTCGGGCTCCTCCGCCAGCAGTTCGACGCATCGGCGGGCGAGCTCGCGCAGTTGTACGTCCTCGCCCACGAGTACGGCCATCACGTTCAGAACCTCATCGGCGTCATGGACGACCACCCGAACAACGGCGCCGGCCCCGACAGCAACGGCGTGAGGACCGAGCTGCAGGCGGACTGCTTCGCGGGCGCCTGGGTGGGCGACATGACCGAGCAGCGCGACGAGAACGGCGTACCGTATCTGAAGGAGCCCACGCAGCAGCAGATCGCCGACGCGATCAACGCGGCCGGCGCCGTGGGCGACGACCACATCCAGCAGGAGTCCGGGGGCTTCGTGAACCCCGAGTCCTGGACCCACGGCTCCAGCGAACAGCGCCAGCGCTGGTTCGAGACCGGCTACCAGAATGGGCCCGAGGCGTGCGACACCTTCGCCGTCCCAGGGGGAAGCCTGTGAACGAACACCTCGACGACATCCTCTATCCGCCCATCGAGCCCTACGACACCGGCACGCTCATCGCCGGCGAGGGCAACCGCATCGCGTACGAGCAGAGCGGAAACCCCGAGGGTAAGCCGGTGGTGTTCCTGCACGGCGGGCCGGGTGCCGCCACGTCGCCCTGGCACCGCCGCTTCTTCGACCCCGAGCGGTACCGCATCATCCTGCTCGACCAGCGCGGGTGCGGACGCTCCACCCCGCACGCGAGCGAGCCCGATGCCGACCTGCGTCACAACACGACGTGGCACCTCGTCGCCGACATCGAGCTGCTGCGCAAGAACCTCGGGATCGAGAAGTGGCAGGTCTTCGGCGGCTCGTGGGGGAGCGCGCTCGCCCTCGCCTATGCCGAGTCCCACCCGCAGGCCGTCACCGAGATCGTGCTGCGTGGGATCTTCACGCTGCGGCGCCACGAGCTGGAGTGGTTCTACGAGGGGGGCGCAGCATCCATCGTCCCGGATCTGTGGGAGGACTTCATCGCCCCGATCCCGATCCTCGAGCGCTCGCAGCTCATGGAGGCGTATCACCGACGGCTCGCCGACCCGGACCCCGCCGTGCACGTGCCGGCCGCTGTCGCGTGGTCGCGCTGGGAAGCCGCGAATCTCACGCTGCTCCCCGACGCCGAGCTGATCGAGGCGATGACCGAGCCGCGCGCGGCCGTCGCGTTCGCCCGCATCGAGAACCACTACTTCCTGCACGGCGGCTGGTTCGAGCCCGAGCAGCTGATCGCGAACGTGGGTCGGATCCGCAGCATTCCCGCCGTCATCGTGCAGGGCCGCTACGACGTCTGCACCCCCGCCATGACCGCGTGGGACCTGCATCGCGCGTGGCCCGAGGCCGACTTCGTCATGATCCCGGATGCTGCGCACGCGGCGTCCGAGCCGGGTATCGCAGCCGCCCTGCGCGCGGCGACCGACCGCTTCGCGCAGGCGCCCGCCGAGCAGTCCCACGCCGGGGCCGTCGACGAGCCCGCAGCCGACGGCGCCGAGCCGGAGGCCGACCCCGACCCCGGGCCCGTGCCCGCAGCCGACGGCGCCGAGCCGGAGGCCGACGCCGAGCCCGACCCCGAGGCCGAGTTCCGCTCCGAGGGCGCGAGTGATCCAAAGGATCCGCCGGCCATGGAGCCGGAGCTTCGCCGTGAGCGCAACGGCAAGCGATCCACGAAGCGCAAGGACACCGCCGACCTCTGACCGGGGAACGCCCAGCCGCCACTGGTAGGGTGGATAACCTTGCAGCGCTCCGATGCGCTTCTCGCGTCGTAGAACGCTTCCCTCGCCGGCACCCGGACCCCGATCCGAAGAACCGCGCTGACATCTTTCGTACGGCGACCCGCGGGCGAGATACGCCCCGGTTACCGACAGGGCACCCGCGTGCCCGGAGAACTCCCCTCATGACCGAAACCACGTTCGGCGCGCTCGGCGTGCCGCAGCCCCTCGTCGACGCGCTCGCCGCGAACGGCAAGACCACCGCGTTCCCGATCCAGGTCGACACGCTCCCCGACACGCTCGCCGGCCGCGACGTGCTCGGCCGCGGCAAGACCGGGTCGGGCAAGACCCTCGCGTTCTCGATCCCGATGGCCGCGCGCCTGGGCGGCAAGCTGGCCGGCGGCAACCGCCGCAAGGGCCGGCCGCTCGGCCTCGTCCTGGCGCCGACGCGCGAGCTCGCGACGCAGATCGACGCGACGCTCGCCCCGCTCGCCAAGGCCTACGGGCTCACCACGACGACCATCTTCGGCGGCGTGAACCAGAACCGTCAGGTGAACGCGCTGAACGCGGGCGTCGACATCGTCGTCGCCTGCCCCGGCCGCCTCGAGGACCTCATGAAGCAGGGCTTCGTGCACCTCGACGCGGTCGAGATCACCGTCATCGACGAGGCCGACCACATGGCCGACCTCGGGTTCCTCCCGGGTGTCACGCGCATCCTCAACGCGACGCCGGCCGGCGGCCAGCGCCTGCTGTTCAGCGCGACCCTCGACAACGGGGTCGACAAGCTCGTGAACCGCTTCCTGCAGAACGAGGTGCTGCACTCGGTCGACGAGGCGCACTCGCCCGTCGCCGCCATGACGCACCACGTCTTCACGCTCGCCGACGCCGACGCCAAGAAGGACGTCGTCAAGGCCCTCGCCTCCGGCATGGGCCGCCGCATCCTGTTCATGCGCACCAAGCACCAGGCCAAGAAGCTCGCGAAGCAGCTCACCGGCCAGGGGATCCCCGCCGTCGACCTGCACGGCAACCTCTCGCAGGCGGCCCGCGATCGCAACCTCGCCGCGTTCTCGTCGGGCGCCGTCAAGGTGCTCGTGGCGACGGATGTCGCGGCCCGCGGCGTGCACGTCGACGACGTCGAGCTCGTCATCCACGTCGACCCGCCGATGGAGCACAAGGCCTACCTGCACCGCTCCGGCCGCACCGCTCGCGCGGGAGCGGAGGGTGCCGTGGTCACCCTCGTCCTGCCCGAGCAGAAGCGCGACGTGTCACAGCTCCTGCGCAAGGCCGCCATCTCTGTCGAGCCCGTCGCCGTGACCGCGACCTCGCCCGAGGTCGTCGAGCTCGTCGGCCAGGTCGCCCCGTACGTCAAGCCCGTCCCCGTGGCCGAGACGCCGCGCGGCACCAGCCAGGGCGCGAACGCGCAGCGCAAGCGCGCAGCCCGTGAGGCGCGGGAGACGGATGCTGCGTCCGGCCCCCGCTCGGGCGGCTCGGGCTCGGGCGGCGGTCGCCGCCGTCGCGGCTCCGGGTCGGGCGGCACGTCCCAGGGCGCCGCTGCCGGCGCGGGGCGTCAGCAGGGCGCTAGCGGCCAGCGTCGCGATGCCGCCACCGCGCACGACAAGGCCTCGCACCAGCGTCACGACCAGAGCGCCGGTCACGCCCGCTCGGCTCAGCCTGCGGGCAACCCCCGCACGCCGGGCCGTCGCGCCTCGTCGGGCGGCACCGGCAAGCTCATGGTCGGCTCGGTCGTCCGACCCAACGGCACCAACCGCCGCGGCGGCCGCTGACTTCCAGCTCGATCACGAACCCCCTCCACCCTCACCGGGAGGAGGGGGTTCGTCGTCTCCTCCTGTGGTTTGGGGCGCGCCGCGCACATTCGGGGCGCACGCCGCGCGCCCCGAACGTGCGGAGTGCGCCCCAATCCGGGGAAAGGCGACGCGAAAAGCTCAGACGTGGCGGCCGAGGATGAGGTCGGCGGCGACCTCGCCGATGACGATCGCCGGCGCGTTCGTGTGGCCGCGGATCACCGTGGGCATGATGGAGGCGTCGGCCACACGCAGGCCGCTGACGCCGCGGACGCGGAGCTCCGGGTCGACGACGGAGGCAGCATCCGTCCCCATCCGTGCCGTGCCGACGGGGTGGTAGAGCGTGTGCGAGTAGCGGCGCAGCGACAGCTCGGCGCGCTCGGCCGGGGTCATGCGCTCGCCGCCCTCGGGCTGCACCCATCCGCCCGTGGTGAGCGCGCGCAGCGCGTCGGTGTCGATGAGGCGCTCGCACTCCGCGAGGCCCGCGAGCATCGTCTCGGCGTCCACACCGTCGGCATCGGACAGGTAGGCGGGGTCGATGAGCGGCGGCATCGTCGGGTCGGCCGACGCGAGCCGGATCGTGCCCCGGCTGCGGGGGCGGAGCAGGATCGCACCCACCGTGAGCCCGTGCGCCGGCGTGGGCACCAGGCCCTCGCCGACGTACGGCACCGGGGCGAAGATGATCTCGATGTCGGGGAGCCCCGCGGGGGCACCCGTGCGTTCGGCGACCTCGGTGCGCACGAACCCGTACGCCTCGGCCACGTTGGAGGTGAGCATCCCCTTCTGCGCCGTCAGGTACCTCGCGAGCTCGGCGGGCTTCTCGGCGTCGTACAGCGTGCCGGCGTTCGCCGCCGGAGCGAGTCCCGCGACGAGGTGGTCCTGCAGGTTCGCGCCGACGCCCGGTGCATCCACCACCACGTCGATGCCGTGCTCGGACAGGTGCTCCGCCGGGCCGATGCCGCTCAGCATGAGCAGCTGGGGAGTGTTCACCGCTCCGCCCGACAGCACGACCTCCCGCCGTGCGTGCATGTGCCGGGTGATGCCGTCGATCTCGACGTACACGCCGGCGGCGCGCGGGGCCCCGCCCTCGCCGGCCTCGAACGTCACCCGCCGGGCGAGGGCCCCCGTCACGACGCGCAGGTTGCGCCGCCGCTTCGCAGGTCGCAGGTACGCGTCGGCGGTCGAGACACGGGCGCCGCGGTGCTCGCTCACCATCGTCTGCGAGAAGCCCTGGCCGGTCGGCAGATTCGGAGGGGTGACGGGATGCCCCGCCTCCCGCGCCGCGTCCAGGAACGCAGCCGTGTGCGGCCGCGGGTCGCGCTGGTGCTCGACCGCCTGCGGACCGCCCGTGCCCTGCGTCACATCTGCGGGATCGGACGTGCGCTCCACACGCCGGAAGTAGGGGACCAGCGCGTCCCACGACCACGTCGGGCCCGCAGCATCCGCCCACTCGTCGTAGTCGGCGGCGAAGCCCCGCACCCACATCATCGCGTTGAGCGACGACGACCCGCCCAGCGTCTTGCCGCGCGGCCAGTACACGGTGCGGCCCTCGAGGCCGGGCTGGGGAACCGTGTCGTAGTTCCAGTCGTACGCGCCGCGGAACAGCTTCGAGAAGGCAGCGGGCACGTGCAGCTCGAGCGCCTTGTCGGGACCGCCCGCCTCGAGAAGCAGCACCGAGACCCGGGCGTCCTCGCTCAGCCGTGCCGCGAGCGCCGCCCCCGCGGAGCCCGCGCCGACGACGATGTAGTCGGCCTCGAGTCCGTCCCTGCCGAAATCGGCGGTCACGCCTGCATGGCTTTGGTCAGCGTCTTCACGAGCCCCGGGAGCCTGCCGTCGACGAGGTACCGCGTGAGTCCGGCGCAGACCTCGGCGCCGGTGCGCGAACTCACGAACCACGGCGGCGTCGGGAGGATGGTGAAGACACCGCCCTTTCCGACCGAGCGCGGGAAGGGGCGGAACGGACCACGCGCCACCGACCGCTCGACGCGGTCGAGCAGCAGCGCGTTGTGCACGACGCCGATGCCGCTCGACACGTCGGCGAGCGTCGCCCCCGGGAAGCCGCCCCACGTGAGGCGGGCGGTGAGGAAGTTGAAGGCCGTCCACGTGTTGATCGCGATGTCGCCGTAGCGGAGGTCGGCCATCGCGCGTTCGAACCCGTCGCCGAGCGCCTTCTCGGTGACGGGGTCGATCAGGACGTTGGCGCCGAGCGTCCCAGTGAGCCTGTCGTTGGCGTGGGCGACCGCCGCGTCGAGGAACTCCTGTCCGGTGCCGGCCACCTCGACGACCCCGAGGATCGGCGCGAAGTACTCGATCGTCTCGACGGGGTCGGCGTCCCCCTCGCCGATCTCGACGATCGCGCGGGTGCGGTCGGCGCTCCAGACCGCGCCGGGATAGGCGGATGCTGCGGCCTCCAGCCGCTCGTCGGCCCGGGGGTACCAGACCGGGCGCTCGGGGGCCGCGGCGTACGCCGTGTGCAGCTCGCGGAGGAAGTCCGCGCGCTGCGGCCAGTCGGAGCTCACGATCACGACCTGGCCCGCGATGCAGTTGTGTCCGGCGTTCACGAGCCGCATCGTCGCCACGTGCTCCGCCTGGTACTTCAGGTCTGCCGCTGTCCAGCGGCCCGGCACCACGATGATCGGCGAGACGCCGCCCAGCTCCGCCGTGATCGGCACCTGCAGCTTCGGAGTGCCGGATTCGCGTGCGGACGCAGCATCCCCATCGGTTGCTGAGTCTGGCGCAGCACCCCAGACGATCGCGTCGAACGTCTGCGCCGACCCTGTGATGTGCACGTGGGCGAACCGTGGGTGCGAGGTGAGATACGCGCCGGTCGCGGCGCCGCCGCGCACGATGCGCACGAAGCCGGGTTCGATGAGCGGGGCCAGCGCGCGCTCGAACACCGGGAGGAGGGAATCCTGCGTGGGGTTAACCTTCAGCAGGGCCACGCGGTTGTGCGCGAACAGCTCGTACAGCACATCGGCGACGGGGATCGAAGTGACGTTCCCCGCGCCGAGCACCAGCCCGACGCCGCCCGACTCGGTGGGGGTCAGCTGGGCGAGGCCCGCGGCGCGGGTCGCTTCGACCGCGGAGACGCCCGGCTCGAACCACACCTCGCCGGTGAAGCCCGACAGCAGGAACTTCTCGGTGCCGTTCACAGGGTAGGTGTGGGCGCGCAGACGCCCGCCCGGCGCCTCGTCCAACACGATGCCGTCGAGCGGGCTGCGTCCCTGCGCGAGCGCCTCGAGCGTTTCACGCAGCGCGTCGAGCAGTCCGATGACGGCATAGGGCCCGCCGAGCCATTCCTCCCCCGACAGTGGATGCCCGGGCTCCAGGCCCTTCGACATCGTCGCGGTGTCGGCCCACTCCTGGGCCACCGCGCCGACGGCATCGCGGACGCGGCCGAGCAGGCGCGCCCGCTGGTCGAGCGTCAGTGCGACCCACACCTTGGCGCCCGCTTCGAGCCGATCGACGTCGACGTCGAGCGCCGCACGCTCGTCGGCCGGAAGGGCGGAGGCGGCAGCATCCTCGACCGGCTTGTCGGCGCGCGGCTTCGCAGGGGCCTTCGCCGGGGTCGACGAGGTGGGTGCCATGCTGCTCTCCTTCGAACTCGCTTCCCGGGACCGGCTCGGGCGAGTGTGTCACGGGGCATCCTATGCCACCCCGCTCGGCACTCGATGTCAGCATTCGTGCGACCCGATGTCAGGCCGTCGGGCACCGGTCCGCCGTCATGCGTGGTCGACGTCGTCGCGGCGCAGCGGGTACCGCGAAAGCGTGAGAAGGCTCACGCCGATCAGCACGGCGGGCGCGAGGCTGAAGCTCACGACGATGCCGGTGATCGCGGCATCCGGCTGTTCCACGACCTGCGTGCCCGTGGACGAGACGTATCCGGTGACTGTCAGGATCACCGCCAGCGTCGTCGCGCCGAGCGCGAAGCCCACGGTCTCGCCGGCCGTCCAGACGCCGCTGAACGAACCGGCCCGGCCGGCGCCGTGCGTGCGCTCGTCGTGCGAGATGACGTCGGGGAGCATCGCCATCGGCAGCGACTGCATGCCCGCGTACGCGATGCCGGCGACGCCGACGGGCACGTAGATCCAGTCGCCGGGCGCCCACAGCATGCCGAGGATCGACAGCGCGGCGACCGCGAACACGATGCTCGCGATCGTGAAGGCGCGCTCCTTGCCGATGCGGCGCGCGAGGGCACCCCACGCCGGGGCGGCGAGCAGCGCCGGCGCGATGAGTGCGACGAACAGCAGCTCGACCGCAGCCTGCGAGTGCAGCACCCACGTCGCGACGTACTGCGCACCCGCGAGCATGAGACCCGTGGCGAGGGCCTGCAGCACGAAGGTGGCGAGCAGCATCCGAAATGGCCGGCTCCGCGTGAGCGCGCGGAGTCCTTCCGCGAAGTGCTCCCGGATGCCTGCCGCCGCCTGATCCGTCGATCCCCCTTCCGGCGAGAGTTCTCCCGGTCGCCGGAAGGCTGGTTCGTTCCCCACCTCTTGCCGGCCGGCTGCGCTCCCGCGGATCGGCTGACGGGTGGCGGATGCTGCGCGCCTCGCGACACCCGTGGCAACCAGCATCCCGATCCCGATCACGACGCCGCACACCACGCCCATCACGAGGTACTGGACGAACGGGTCCTCCGACACGCGCCGCAGTGCCGGACCCCCGGCGCCGAACAGCAGGATCGCGAGGGTCAGCACCACCACGCGCCACGTCAGCAGGCGCGTGCGCTCGTCATAGCGCGGCGTGAGCTCGGCCGGAAGCGCGATGTAGGGGACCTGGAAGAGGCTGAACGCGGTCGCCGTGAGCGTGAACGCGACGAGCACCCAGATGCCCGCGACCACCGGCCCGAGCGAGGGGGGCACCGCGAACGTCAGCGCGAACAGCACCGGCAGCGCGAGCGCACCGAGCAGCATCAGGCGCCGCCGGCTGCCGTGGCGGGCGAGGTCGCGGTCGGTGAGCGCCCCGATGACCGGGTCGATGACGACGTCCCACACTTTCGCGACCGTGATGACGGCCCCGGCCGCCAGCGCCGCGACCCCGAGCGAGTCGGTGAGGTAGTAGGTCAGCACCAGCCCGGGCAGCGTCGCGAACCCACCGGTGCCGAGCGAGCCTGTCGCGTAGCGCGCGATGGTGCCGCGCGAGAGCCGGGCGGAGGAGACGGATGCCGGAACACCCGCCGCCGGCGGAGCCTCATTGCTCATCGCGCCAGTGTAGGTCTTGTCGCGACCATGCCCGTGTCGTCGCGACCATGCCCGTGCCGTCGCGACCATGCCGGGCATGCTCGCGGTGAAAGGGGCATGGTCGGCGCAGAAGCGGCAGGGGCGGGGGAAGGCACCGCCGATCCCGCGATCAGGACTCGGCGCGCACCGCGGCCTCGACCGCCCGCAAGCCCGCCAAGGTCTCTGCGAACGACGTCGACAGCGGGGAGAGGCCGATGCGGAGGCCGCCGGGGTCGCGGTAGTCGGGGATGACGTCCTGTGTCCACAGTCGCGCGGTCACCCTGCGCATCGACGGATGCGACAGCGTCACGTGACCGCCGCGCTCGGCGGGATCCCGGGGCGACGCCACGGTGACCCCGAGCGGTGCGAGCAGCTGGTCGGCCACGCGTACGGCGAACTCCGTGAGTGCGATCGACTTGGCGCGCACGGCGTCGATCCCGACCTCCTCGAGCAGGGCGAGCGTGTCCTGCATCGCGAGCATGCCCACGATCGGAGGTGTGCCCGACAGGAAGCGCCGCATGCCGTCGGCCGGGCGGTACGACGGCCCCATCGCGAAGACGTCAGCCGTGCCCATCCACCCCTGGATGGGCTGAGCCAGCCGATCCTGCAGCCGCGACGCGACGTACGCGAACGCGGGCGAGCCCGGGCCCCCGTTGAGGTACTTGTACGTGCAGCCGACCGCGACGTCGAAGTCCCACGCATCCGCCTCGACCGGCACCGACCCGGCCGAGTGGCAGAGGTCCCACACGATGAGCGCGCCGGCGTCGTGGGCGATGCGGGTGAGGGTCGCGGCATCCGTCAGATATCCCGATCGGTACGCGACGTGCGACAGCAGCACGACCGCCGTCTCGGGCCCGACCGCCTCGCTCAGTGCCGAGGCGGACACCCCGCCCGCGAGGTCAACGTCCACCCAGCGCACGCGGCCGCCGCGCTCGGCGGCGATGCCCTCGACGAGGTAGCGGTCGGTGGGGAAGTTGTCGCGATCCACGACGATCTCGACGCGCGCCGGATCCGCGGCGACGGCGGCGTCGAACGCCGCCCGCACCAGCTTGTACAGCAGCACCGTGGTGGAGTCGCCGATGACGGTCTGACCGGGGGCGGCGCCGATCGCCGTGCGGCCGACGGCGTCGCCGATCTCGAACGGCAGCTGCATCCAGGACTCGTCCCAGCCTCTGATCAGCCGCCCGCCCCATTCGTCGCGGGCAAACGCGGCGAGGCGCTCGACGCTCGCGCGCAGCGGACGACCGAGCGAGTTGCCGTCGAAGTAGACGAGCGAGGTCTCGGCTCCGACGAACGCGTCGCGGTGGCTGCGGAGGGGGTCGCTGCTGTCGAGAATGGATGCCTCGTCCTCGAGCGGCTCGGTCACCACCGACTCGGCGGGATCAGTGGTCGTCATGGATGAGCTCCTCGGTGGGGACCACGGTCGCGCCGCGCAGCCACTCGGCCACCTCGTCGAGGTGCGTCGGCGGCGGCCCCGGGATGAAGGTCGAGACACCCGAGGGCCGCTCGGCCAGCGGCCACGGGTCGGCCAGCGCCGCGATCAGCGCAGCACCGCGCACACCGGCGCGATCCAGCGCGGCGATCTCGTCGGGATTCACGCCCACCGGCTGCGCGCCGTTGCCCAGGTCGGTGCCGTAGAGCACCCGCCCGCCTGCGGCCGCGAAGCCCGCGAGGTTCACGCGGGCGAACTCGGCGGCCTCATCCCCGGCCTGGTGGATCGCGAGCGTCGAGATCCATACCTGCCCGGCTTTGACCGCGTGGGCGGTGAAGGTCCGGCCGACGAACTCGGTGAACGGTGTGTGGGCGAAGCCGTCGACCCCCGCATCGAGGGCGAGCTGCGGCATCCCGTCGCCCTCCGCATGCGCGACGACGGGCAGCCCGCGCTCGCGCGCGACCTCGACGATCGCGGACAGCGCCGCCGCGTCGAGCACCGGTCCCGCCACGCTGTTGAGGGACGCCTTGATGACGGATGCCCCGAACGACGCCTGCTCGTCGACCGCGGTCGCCGCGCCGCCGGCGACGCCGGGGTGGGTCGACGGGTCGGCGATCTCGCGGGCGATCTCGGCCGGCGCCCAGGAACGCCCGACCGGATAGCCGCCGACCGCGGTCAGGAACGCGCCGGCATATGCCACACGCGGAATGCCGTGGTTCTCGCGTCGGGCCAGCGCCACCGGATCACCGCCGAGATCGACGACGCCTGCGATGCCGCCCGCGGCCAGCCCGCTCTCGTCGATGAGATGCAGGTGCACGTGGTGATCGGTGAACGGGGGCAGCGAGACGCCGTGCTCGCCGGTGATGGCTCGGTGGCAGAGGGCGGCATCCGGTCCGAGGAGTCCGCGCAGGGCGTCGGGATCGTGCGACATCACAGCTCCGTCCGCACGGCATACAGCTCGGGGAAGAAGGTGAGATCCAGCGCCCGCTGCAGGAAGGGCACGCCGCTCGAGCCGCCGGTGCCGGTCTTGAAGCCGATGATCCGCTCGACCGTCTTGAGATGGCGGAAGCGCCACAGCTGGAAGTTGTCCTCGAGATCGACGAGCTCTTCGCACGTCTCGTAGGCCGCCCAGTGCGCCTCGGGGTCGCGGTAGATCTCGGTGAACACCGGCACGAGCTCCGGTGCGTAGGTCCACGATTGCGTCACATCCCGCTCGAGCACCTCGGCCGGGATCGCGTAGCCGGCGCGGGCGAGCAGCCCGAGGAATTCGTCGTAGAGGCTCGGGGCCTCGAGCGCCGCGCTGACGAGCGCGTGCGCGGCGGGGTCGGACGTGAAGACCCGCAGCATCGCGGCGTTCTTGTTGCCGAGGGTGAACTCGACCGCGCGGTACTGCGCGGACTGGAAGCCGCTGGCGTTGCCCAGCACGCCGCGGAACTGCCCGTACTCGGCGGGGGTGAGGGTCGCGAGCACCGACCACTGCTCGGTGAGGGTCTTCTGGATGTGCTTGACGCGCGCGATGCACTTCAGGGCGGGCGCCAGCTGATCCTCGCGCAGCAGCCGGCACGCGGCGCCCAGCTCGTGCAGCACGAGCTTCAGCCACAGCTCCGTGGTCTGGTGCTGCACGATGAACAGCAGCTCATCATGATGCTCCTGCTTGCCGCCGCTGCCGCTGAGCGGCCGCTGGGCCGACAGCAGGGTCGCCAGATCGAGGTAGCCGCCGTAGCTCATGCGGTCCTCGAAGTCGGTGACGACGGATCCCTCGATCGCCCGGGTATTGCGTTCGACGCTCACGGCCTCAGCCTAATTCGGACGGATGCCGCGGCGTCAGGCCCGCGGGTGAACCCGGGGTCGATCCGCGCAGCCTCAGATGAGGGAGAGCTCGCGCAGCTTGGCCTCGACGTCGGCGTTCGACGGCTCGACGTGGTGCGAGGCGTCCGGGTACACGACCACCGGGATGTTGGTGCGCCCCGAGATGTCGCGGGCGACGTCCGCCGCGGCGGGGTCGGCGACGAGGTCGACGTAGGTGTACGAGATGCCCAGCTCGTCGAGCTGCTTCTTGGTGCGGATGCAGTCGCGGCACCAGTCGGCGCCGAACATCGTGAGGGAGGAGGGGGAGGATGCCGGGGAGGTCACCCTTCCATTCTCGGGGATGGATCCTGGGTGGGGGCCGTGCCCGCTTCGGAGCGCGTGCCGTGCGTTGACCGAGGGTCTCACCTGCGTCCCCTGAACTCGGAGCCGGCGACGCACCGCCGCGTGGGAGGATAGCCCGCGATGCAGTTGTCGATCGTGGTTCCGACGTACAACGAGGCTCCGAACATCGCGGAGCTCGTCCGGCGTGTCACCGCCGCGGTCCACAACCGTCTCGACGCCGAGATCATCTTCGTCGACGACAGCACCGACGCCACCCCCGAGGTCATTCGCGAGGTCGCCGCATCCGCTTCCCTGCCGGTCCGGCTGATCCATCGTGATCGTCCCGTCGGGGGCCTCGGCGGGGCCGTGATGGAGGGTTTCGGGGCGGCCGAGACGGACGCGTGTCTCGTCATGGACGCCGATCTGCAGCATCCGCCCGAGGAGATCCCGGAGCTCTGGCACCGCTACTCGCGCGGCGACGTGGATCTCGTGATCGCGTCCCGTTACGCCGGCGGCGGCACCGCCGGCGGGCTCGCCGACCGCACCCGCGTGATGGTGTCGAAGGGGTCGACCGCGGTGACGCGTGCGATGTTCCCCATCCGGCTCAAGGACGTCTCCGACCCGATGACCGGGTTCTTCCTCATCGACCGGCGCACGATCGACTCCGAGCAGATGCGCCCGCGCGGCTTCAAGATCCTGCTCGAGATCCTCGCGCGCCGGCCCATGCGCGTGGCGGAGATCCCGTTCGACTTCGCCGACCGTCACGCGGGCGAGTCCAAGGCGTCGGTGCGGCAGGGCCTGCATTTCCTCACGCAGCTGACCGCCCTGCGGTTCGGCAAGATGTCGCTGTTCGCCGTGATCGGCGGGCTGGGCGCCGTCGCGAACGTCGCGATCGTCTGGGCGCTCACGTACTGGGGAGTGGATTACATCGTCGCCGCGATCGTCGCCGCCGAGGTCACGATCATCGGCAACTTCCTGCTCCAGGAGCGCTTCGTCTTCCAGGACATGCGCGAGAACGCGTCGGGTGTCTGGCTGCGCTTCGCGAAGTCGTTCAGCTTCAACAACGCAGAGGCCGTGATCCGCATCCCCATCGTCGCGATGATGGTCTCGACCGGACACATCTCGGCGGTCGTGGCGACGGCGATCACGCTGGTGGTCGCGTTCTTCCTGCGTTTCCTCTTCCACTCGCTCGTCGTCTACGCGCCCCGCAAGGCGAACGTCGAGCCGAGCCCCGCCCGGCGCTTCGTCGAGGAGCTGGACCACGAGGCCATGCAGCCCGGGGAGCTCTAGTCGACGGATGCGTCGGCCCGCGGCATCCGTTTCCGCAGGCTCGCTGCGGTCAGGCGTTCGCGATGAGGCCCTCGGCGAGCGCTTCATCGCGCGGGTGCGACGCCGCCATCACTTCGAGCGCATGCCGCAGTGCGCTCGAGGACGTGTGCACCGTGTAGGGGAAGTAGACGACCTCGACGCCGACCGCCGCGAACTCCCGCTCGAGTCGCGCCCCCTTCTCTGTGCCGCGCCAGTCGTCGCCCTTGAAGAAGTGCGTGAAATGCAGCTGCCGCCACGTCTCGAGCTTGTCGGGGACGTCCTCGATGTGGACATCGTCGACGTACGTGATGCTCCGGACGATCTCGACGCGCTCCGCCGTCGGGATGACGGGTTCGACGTGCTTCGTGAGGCGGAGCATCTCGTCGCTGACGACGCCGGCGATCAGGAAGTCGCAATTCTCCTTCGCGTGTCGAAGGATGTTCAGGTGTCCGACATGAAACAGGTCGAATGCCCCAGCGGCGTAGCCGATGCGTACAGCCATGATTCCCCCATGTGAATCCCTCGGTGTCCCACACACCGGGTCTGTTGGCGGCACCTTACAGCAGTCCCGACCGCTCGGACAGAGGGGGAGCGTCCCCACGGTGCGCTCGGGAGCGATGTGCGAGGGTCCGGGCTATCGGGTGACAAGCGGGTCGAGCAGCGCGCCGACCGCGGCTGCGATGGCCTGGTAGCCGGCTGCGTTGGGGTGCAGGCCGTCCTCTGAAACGAGGTCGGGTCGTCCGAAGAGCGGCTGACCGGCATCCAGGAAGACGACCTCGTGGTCGAGGGCCGCCGTCTGGATAGCGCGGGTGAACTCCGCGGGATCGGACGGTGGCGGATCGTCGTCGAACCACGGGCTGATCGCGAAGATCTCGGCGTGAGGGTAGCGAGTGCGCAGCTCGCCGAACAACGCGTCGGCGGCCGCTGCGATGTCGGCCGTCGGCAGCCCGAAGTCGTTGCGGCCTCCGGAGACGACGATGTAGGTCGGCGAGCCGACGATCTCGTCGATCGCTTCTCCGTAGCGTCCGCAGTACGCCCGCCCGCAGCCATTCACGTCGGACGTTCGGACGTACCCCGTTCCCCCGAGGCCCAGGTTCTCGACATCCCAGCCGTGCACCTGCCCGATCAGGGCGGGCCATTGCACACCGCCACCTCCCACGCCCTGCGTGTACGAGTCGCCGATGAAGACGGCGAGCGGCATCGGCGCCGGAATGGTCGGAGTGGAGGCGTCGCTGGGAGCCGTGTACCGGGGAGCCTTCCCACCCGCGGACGAAGCGCTGCCCAGGAAGACGGCGAGCGTGATGCCCGCAACGGCGACGAGCACGATCGCCCAGAGCGGCATGCCGCCGATGTCTCTACGGAGCATTCGCATGGTCGTCCCCAGCAGACAGACCCGGCCTGGTTCGGGTCCCCGGCCGACGAGGCAATGCTAGCGACAAGCGGCCGAGATGTCTCGGGTCACGCCGTGTTGCACACTCCCGATTCCTGAGAATCGTCTAACATACCCGCCCTCGATTAGGAGAGGGAATCGGTCTCCGGCTAACGTGACCTGATCGTTAGGAACACCGTGCGCCGATGGGGGTCGTCGCACGGCCTGGCCGAACACTCGCAACAAGGACATGACTGACTCGTGACACATTCCCATATCGAAAAACTCCCCACCTCCCCCGGTTCCCGCTTTCGAATCACTCGGCGTGCCAAGGCACTCGGCGCTCTCGTCGCTGCCGCGATCGTCGTGGGCGGCATCGTTCCGCTCAGCACTGGCGCGGAAAGCGCCGCCGCTGATGACTCGGCGGTCCTGACCGCCACAGACAGCGCCTGGACGACGACGCGCCAGCCCACGACGCCGCAGACCGGCCTGCTGAGTGCGACGGCCACCGCGGACCGTACCTACCTCAAGTTCGACGGCGACTCGCTGTCGGGTCGCACGGTGACCGCCGCGACGCTCGTCGTGAAGGTGAACAGCACGACCGCGACCGCTCCTGGACTCGTCGCGTATCCGACCTCTGCTTCGTGGAAGTCGGCCACGCTCACGCACGACAACCAGCCGGGAACGACAGGCTCCGCCGTGTCGCAGCCGAGTGCCACCGCGGTCAAGGGTCAGACGCTGCGCATCCCGCTCGACGTCCGCGCCATCCCGACGACCGGCGATTTCGCCCTCGCCCTGAACTACGCGCAGCGGTATGTTCAGCTCCGTCTGGAGCGATTCAACGCCGACGTGCCCCGCATCGAGGTGAGCACGGCGCCCGTCTCCACGGCGACGCCCACGCCCACGCCGACGCCGACCCCGACGCCGACCCCGACGCCGACCCCGACGTCGCCGGCCGACACATCCGGCGACGGCCCGCTCGTCTTCGCGCACTACTTCGTGCCGTACCCGCTGTCGATCGACAACAAGACCGAATCCACCGACTACTACACGCGCAACTACCTGAGCCCGGACGGTGAGGGCGGCAAGTTCGCATCCGTGGGTGGCCTCCTGCGTGACCGCCCCATCTCTCCTGGAGTGTCGACCGCGACCGACTGGCGCGTGAACAACTTCGCGACCGAGGTGCGGCAGGCGAAGTCGGCGGGCATCGACGGCTTCACGCTCAACCTCATGAGCACGAGCGGCCAGAACTGGGACGCCTCGGTCAACGTCATGAAGGCCGCAGCCCAGGTCGGCGGGTTCGCCGTCGTGCCCATGGTCGACGGATCCTCCGGGTTCACCTCTGCAACTCCGGAGACGGCGGCCTCCCTGCTCAGCCAGCTCTACAAGTCCGGCTCCGCCTACAAGGAGGACGGCGAGTACGTGCTGTCCAGCTTCAAGGCGGAAGGTGCCTCGATCTCGTGGTGGACCCAGGTCATCAGCCTGCTCGAGACCAAGTACGCGCTGCCCATCTCGTTCCAGGCGGTGTTCAACAACGCCAGCGACGCCAACCTCAAGGCCTTCGCCCCGATCGCGGACGGCTTCGGCAACTGGGGCACGCGCACCGAGCGCACCACGCTGAACAGCGCCAACAACGTGGCACGTGCGCACGCGCTCGGCAAGACCTGGATGGCGCCCGTGGCGGTTCAGGACGTTCGCTTCAACTCGCTGTCGTGGGCTGAGGCCAACAACACCGCATCCGTGCGAGCGCAGTGGAACAAGGCGATCGCCGAGAAGGCGGACTACGTGCAGCTGGTGACCTGGAACGACTACAGCGAGTCGACCCAGATCGCTCCGTCGCAGGACCACGGCTCGGCCTTCCTCGACCTGACGCGGTACTACACCGCGTGGTTCCACACGGGCACGCAGCCCGCGGTCACCGCGGACGCCATCGTGCTCACCCACCGCACCCAGTTCGTCAGCGCCAAGCCGTCGTATCCCCAGTCACTCATGGGTGCCCCCGCGCTCGACGGGACGTCGACTCCTGCTCGCGACATGGTGGAGGCGCTCGTGTGGCTGCCGACGCCGGCGACTGTGCAGATCACCGTCGGCGGAACGACCACCAGCTTCTCCGCTCCGGCGGGAGTCTCCGCCTACACGGTGCCGCTCAATCTGGGCAGTGTCTCGGCGAAGATCGTCCGATCGGGCGCGACGGCGGAGTCGGTCACGTCTCCCTATGCCGTCGTTTCGACGCCGTACGTGCAGGACCTGCAGTACTACGCGGTCAGCAGCTGGTAAGCCAGCCGGTCATCGCCGGATGAGGTGCTCGAGCACACGCTCGAGCACCTCATCCATTTTCGCTGCACTGCGCGCATAGACGCGACGCGACCGCTTCCACGGATCCTCTATATCGTCGTGCTCGGTCGACGCGCCCGCCGTGCCACGTGCCTGGTGGGCGAGCCGCGCCAGCGTGGGAAGGTCGGCGCCCGCACCCTCACGGGACGGAAGCGCTCTCAACAGACGCGCGAACTGCAGCACCGTGAATGTCCGGGTCGCCGCGGAGGGCAGCTGTCGAACGAGGAACTGCCGATGCCCCCGCGCCGCGGTGAGGACGACGTCGGCGCGGGTGACCATCGCCTCCGTCAGCCCGCGAGCCCTGAATTCCGATGCGTCGATTCCGCGATCCAGCAACCGGTCGAGAAGAGGACTGCTCATCGGGTGACCGGTGAGCGGGGCGAGACCGGCCGATGACAATCGGATGGCGGGTCCTCCTGTGGACTCGAGGGCACCCCTCAGTCCCCACTCCAGATAGGGCGACCGACAGACGTTGCCCGTGCAGACGAAGAGAATCGAGCCCAGACCCTCGGTCACGATGAATCGCTAGGCGTCACGCGCCGAGTCGGCCCCGCGGATGGGCGGGACGCTGGCGCGGCGGGCCGAGCGGCGACGGGGCGACCGGGCATCCGAGCCTTCATCGGTCGTCCAATCGATGTCGTCGATGCCGTCATCGTCGTCGGCGAAGCTGTCATCGGCGCCGATCCGCTCGTACTCGTCTGCGAGCGCCTCTCGCACGCCTCCGTCGCCGCGGCTGTCGGCGTCCGCGATCGCCTCGGCGTGCCGGTCGCCCCCGCCGGGCGCTGCAGCGGGTTCGGCGTCAGCCGTGTCTGCCTCGGGGGGACGAGCGGGCGCCTTCGTGGGTGAGTAGCTGTAACGGTGGTCTTCTCGCGCGCGGGACAGATTGAAGACGGCGCCTTCGACGGACGCGCCCATCGCGGTGAGCCGGTCCATTGCGCGGCGGAGTTCGCGGACGCGGAGCACGCGGGCGCCGATCACGAGGATGACGCCGCCGAGCAGGCGCGCCAGCACGGCGCCGTCCGGTACGGGGTTCAGGGGCGGGCAGTCGATGATGGTGACGTCGAAGCGCTCGCGGATCCGCCGCAGCGCGTCACTCGCGGCCGCGGACTCGAGGAGTTCGCTGGGGTTGGGCGGGCGGGAGCCGGCGAGGACGACCTTGAGGTCGTCGGGTCCCCAGCTGACGATCGCCTCGTCGAGGGTGATGTCCCCGGTGAGCACGTCGGTGAAGCCGGTGTACTCCGGCAGGTCCAGGACGTCGCTCAGTGTGGGCCGGCGCAGGTCGGCTTCCACGAGGCAGACCTCGAGGCCCGAGGCCGCCAGGGCCGCGGCGATGTTCGCCGCGGTCGCACTCTTGCCCTCCCCGGGCCGCGATGATGTGATGGAGAAGACCTTGTGCGGTTCCCCGGGCTGGAGGAATCGGAGATTGGCGCGCAGCTGCCGGTACTCCTCACCTCGGCGGGACCCGCTCTTCACGACGGCGATGGGATCCCGCTGCGCGCGACGGTCGAAGGAGACGACCCCGAGCACGGGCAGCCCGGTGATCTCCGCCACCTGGTCCTTGTCGCGCACCCGGGCATCGACGACACCGCGCAGCACGACGACGACAGCCGCCGCGACGAGCCCCGCGAGCACTCCCGTGAGCAGCAGCAGCGGCACGTTCGGCGACGAAGGCGCCGAGGGCGCTGTCGCGGACTCGATGACCTGCAGGCGGACGGGCGACTGGCCATCCACTCGGGGCGTGAGCGACGGAACGACCTCTGCGAGGTACGTGGACACCGAGTTGGCGATGGCCGCCGCGCGTTCGGGGGACTCGTCTGTCGCCGAGATGGTGATGACGCTCGTGTTCAGAGGAACGGATGTCGAGACCTGACGGCGCAGCTGGGAGATGGTGACGTCGAGGTCGAGCGACGTGATGACAGGCTTCAGCACCACCTCGCGGGTGGCGACCGCGCTGAAGTTGCGAGCCTGCAGCTGCGAGAAGTTCGACGACTGCGCGAGCTCTCCCGTGCTCGCCCCACCGGTGACGGTGACGAACACGTCGGCGCTCGCCGTGTACTCACGCGGGGCAGCGACGACGAGCGCCCACCCCCCGAGGACGCCGATCATCAGACAGGCCACGACGACGGCCCAGTGATGCCGGACGAGCCGCAGCATGCTTCTGGTCTCCATACCCTCGCCCCGTCACGTCGAGGTGTAGGACCCAACCACTATTTCCCCCATCCCCATATAATTCCCCCCAACCGCAGAGAAATCTACAACCCGGACTGAGCGCTCAGCCCCCGCGAACACCCTGTGGACGGCGCCCGATGACGCGAACCGATCAGTTTCCAGAGCCCAGCCCGCGGCCCGGGCCACCCGCAGCCGGACGCGTCGCCTCCCCCGCGGCCGACACCGCCGGTGACGAGCTGCGGCGAGGATTGCGCATCCTCTTCCTCGTGACGTCTCTCGCGGTGCTGTCGGTGGGGATTCCGGCGTTCCTCGTCGCGGATGTCGCGGACCTGCCGCGCAGCGATGCCTGGATCATGACGCTCGCGCTCCTGGTGTGGGCCGGGATCCGGCTCTCCTTCCTGTGGGTGCGAGGAACCCCGAGGCTGTTCGACTTCTTCTTCTGGCTCTTCGTCTACATCTTCATGGGCATCGCCCCCACCGCGCAGATCCTGTCGGGGCTTACGTCGACGACGACGCCGGGGGTCGACACCGGTTTCGACATGCCTACGGCGGGTGTCGTCCTGCTCGGAGTCCTCTGCTACGAGATCGGCCGTCTGCTGTGGATGCTGCGCGAAAGCCGTCGGCATGGGGAGGGGCGGCGGGTCGCGGTCCGCTCCGTCAGCAGTTGGGGCACGGTCGTGCTCGCCCTCATCTCGCTCGCATTGAGCGGCTACGTCCTCTCGCGGCTCGGGGCGATCGCCCTGCTCGGGAGCCGGGATGCGGCGGCCGCGGCGCGAGCGGCGGTGTGGCCCGACCCCGCTGTGCGCAGTGTGGTCTTCGCGAGCGGGATCTACCCCCTGCTCGTCTCGGTCGGCGCCCTGGCCCAGCTTCGTCGCACCGCCAGTAACGAGCAGAGTCGTCGCCTCGCTCTGATCGGCGCCGTCGCGGGTGCGGCCGTCCTCCTGCTCATCGTCAATCCGATCACGAGCGCGAGGTATTCGTTCGGAACGGTCGTCTTCGCGCTCGCCGTCTTCGCCGGCGCCGTCGCCACGCGCAGACGGGCGCGGATCACCATGTTGGCGGCGATCGCGGGGTTCCTGTTCGTGTTCCCGATCGCCGACGCGTTCCGCCGCGCGGGCGGGGAGGTGGGCACGCGATCCGGATTCTTCGCCGAGTACCTGTCCAACCCCGACTACGACGCGTTCTGGCAGGTCGCCAACGCCCTGTCGTACTGGCTGGACGGCCTCGTCGCCCCGTTGAGTCAGTTCGCCGGGAGCGTCCTGTTCTGGGTTCCTCGCGCACTGTGGCCGAACAAACCGACGGATACGGGCATCCTGCTGGCCGAGTACCGAGGATATGCGTTCGACAATCTCTCGGCACCGACGTGGGCCGAAGCGCTCGTGAACGGCGGCATCATCGCAGTCGTGATCGCCTTCCTGCTCATCGGGGTCGTCTTGCGCGCGATGGACAGCCGGACGGTACCCGCCTTCCGCGCCGGCGGGGTGTGGGCCATCGTCGGAGGGATCCTGCCGGTGTTCATGACGATCCTCCTGCGCGGGTCGCTCCTGCAGGCGACCGGAGCGCTGTTCCTCACCATCGTCTGCATCATGGCTGTCAGGGGCCCCGCCGCAGGGCCGCCCGGTGCGGAGCAGCATCCGTTCCCCGCGTCCGATTCCGACGCGGCGGGAGCACCGTCGAACTAGCTGTAGAAGGCCTCGAGGCGCTGGGCGATGGCGGTCATGCTGCGCTCCGATCGCACGGCATTCCTGCCTCGAGCGCCCATCGCGGCAGACCGGTCCGGGTCGGCGAGCAAGGTGCGGAGGGCCTCCTCGAGACTTCCCACCGTGCCGTCGGTCACGAGGCCGGCCTCATGCTGTGTCACGAACGACGCGAGGCCGCATGTATCGGTGATGATGACGGGCAGACCCACCGACATCGCCTCCAGCACCGACATCGGATAGGGCTCGTCGACACTGGGCAGCACGTAGACGGTGGCGTGACGCATCCGCTCGGCCGTCCCGCTCATGCCGATGGGGCCCTCCCATCGGATGCGATCGCCGTGGCCCGAGGCGGCGATCGCATCACGGACCGCCGGGCCCTCGCCTTCATCGGGTCCGACGAGTGCGAAGGTCGCTTCGGGGAACGCCGGCGCGACGCGCGCCGCTGCCTCGACGAATGCGACGGGGAGCTTCCGAGCGGCCAGGCGAGCCAGATACAGAACCCTCGCCGGACCGGCGATGCGGGCCGACGCCTGGAGCGGGACCCCGTTGGGAAGCTCTTCCAACCGCGTTTCGCCACCGGCGACGACCTGCAGGGATGCACGCTCGCGAGCGGTCAGGTAGGCGACGATCCGAGCTCGATGGAGCACCGGGCGAGTAAGGGCGAGATCGAGGGGGACGGCGAGCGGATTGTTGGTCTCGTCGACCATGCCGTGCGTCTGCACCACGATCGGCACCCCTCGCAGGACTGCGATGAGCGCCGACGGGAGGGTCACGAGGTCGCGCGCGGCATGCACGTGGACGACGTCGAACTCGCGGGCGTGACGGTGGACCGCTCTCCACAGCTCGGGAGAGCCGAGCCCTGCGAATCCGCTTCCGGGCAGGATCGTGCGGGCGGGGAAGAGTCTGGCCGGCACACCGTCGAGCTCGGTGGGGACGTTCCCGTCGAATCCTCGCTGCGTCCCGGCGAGCACGACCTGATGCCCCCGCTGCTGGAGTGCGAGCAGCTGGTTGATCGCGACTCGGGTCGGTCCGCCGTACTCGCCCAGCGGGCTGACGAGCGTGACGATCCCGAGGATCTTCATGACGCCGGCTCGCTGGCACCGCGGACCGACGCGCGCGGCGCGAGGACGATTGCTCCCGGCTCGACGTCCGATGTGACCAGTGCCGTCGCACCCACGACGGCATCCCGGCCCACCGTCACTCCGCGCAGGACCGTCGCTCGTGCCGCGACCCAGGCGCCGTCCTCGATGGTGATCGGGCCGTTGTCGAACTCGAACGTGGGAGAGCGGCGGTCGTGGCTTCCTGTGCAGAGGAGCACGCCCTGCGAGATGCAGACGTCGCTGCCGATGGTGACGGGCTCGAGGTTCAGGATCCACGCGCGTTCGCCGATCCATGTGTCGTCACCGATCGTGAGCTTCCAGGGCCAGTGGACGCGGACGCCGGAACGGAAGTTCACTCCGTCGCCGATGCGCGCGCCGAAAGCTCGCAGCACCTTGATCCGAAGTCCTGCAGGCACGAACCAGGGCATGACGAGAAGGCTGGAGGCCAGCTGCCACGCCGCCTGCCACGCGATGCTGCGTCCTTTGTCGTAACCGTCGCCGGTGAAGCCGGCCAGACTCCGTCGTCCGCCCATGGGCGACATCCTAGCCACGCGCGGTTTCCGCAGGTCAGCGGTTATGATCCACTCGAACGCGCCCCACCGTTCACTGCAGTCGCGGTCGAGCAGCACTTCGTCGAAGGAGGGGCCCGGTGACAGCCTCCGATCACCTGCGAGCGGTGTGGGTGAGCGGCGCGTTCGGGTTCGGGGACGATCTCGCCTACTTCCGGGAGGTCCTCGGGCAGTTCGCCCGACGGTTTCCGGACGCCGTCGTCCTGGTGAGGGAGGGCTATCCCGTCGACCGCTACCCCGAGCTTCCCCTCGTCCCCGACCTCCGCTTCTGGGTGCGCCGGCGCGACCGATCGGTGGGAGAGTTCACGTACACCGGGAACCTCCGCATCCCGACTTTCCGGACCGCGTGGCGGATGCTCCGGCGCCCGACGGATGTCGTGGTCGTCGTCGAGTTCACCCCCACTGCGCTGGTCTCGGCGACGGCTGCACACCTGCGACGACGCAGAGTCGTGCAACTGATCGAATCCGACCCGTCGTTCCGCGGCGGCCGTGACGGCCGAATCGCGACGACGGTGAAGAGGGCGTTCGCGCGACGGTCGCACGTCGTGCTGGTGAGCAACGACCGAACGGCGCGTTACGCGCGCGAGCGCCTCGGCATCCGCGCCGAGCGGTTGCGTATCGGGCCTTACCTGACGTCTCAGCCGGCGCAGCCGTCGACCGGTTCCGATGACGGCGGTAGCGTGCGCTTCCTGTTCCTCAACAGCCTTCAGCGCCGCAAGGGTCTCCACCTCCTCCTCGCTGCACTGGCCGAGCTCCCCGCGCACACCCGTGACTGGACGCTGGATGTCGTGGGGGATGGACCTGAGCGCGCGAGGCTCGAAGGGCAGGCCGTCGAGCTGGGGCTGGCGGAGAGGGTCCGCTTCCATGGCCGGAGGTCCCACGACGAGGTGGCCGCCGACTACGCGCGCTCCCATGTCGTGGTCTGTCCGACCCAAGGCGACTACCGCTCGCTCGCCGGGTTCGAGGCGGTGAACGCCCGGCGTCCGGTCGTGCTGTCCACTCGCGACGGGGCGGCTGAGGAGATCGTCGATTCGGGTGCCGCTGCGGTCGCGGTCGATCCCGTCGAGAGACGAGCGCTGGCAGCGGTTCTCGCGAGCTTCCTCCAGGACGACACGCACCTCGCGAAGCAGCTGGAGATCGCATCGGTGCCACCGGGCCGGTTCAGCGTCGAGGTCGTCGGCGCGAACCTGGAGTCCGCGATCCGGGCGGCGGTGAGATGACCCCTCGTCGTCTGCGGCTTCCTCGCCCGCTGACGATCGCGCAGATCCTCTCGAGCGCCGCGGGAGCGGTGCCCATGCTGATCGCCGCCGTACGGATGGATCCGCCGGCCTTCACGTCGTTCTCGATCCTCACCCTGGCCAGCGTGCTCGCGGTCGGAGGGTCACGGGCTGCCCTCTTCCAGCCCGCGCTGATCTTCCAGCGAACGGACGCGGGATCGCTGGTGCCCGCGCGATACATGTTGGTCGTCTCGTCGTTGTCCGCTCTCGCGGTGGCCGCGATCGCGGTCGTCTCGACCGGGGCGCCTCCCGCCGAGGCAGGGCTCATCGGTGTCGCCGGCGCCGTGCCCGTCTTCTACGACTGGGTCCGGTATCGCGCCATCGGTTCGGGCCGGCGCTGGGCCGTCGCCGCCGGGGACGGCGTGCGTTTGACGTTCGTCTCGGCGACGGCCCTGCCGCTTCTGGCAGCCACTCCCTTGTCGTTCATGCTCGCCATCGGTGTCTCCTGCGCGATCGCGGCCGCGGTGCTCCTTCCCCAGGTTCCGGTGCGCGTGGGAACCTACCCGTACCGCCGCTACCGTTCGTCGGCGGCCTGGCAGACTCTCGACTTCGCCGTCGGCCAGGCCATCGTCTCCCTGCCCCTCTTCCTGCTCGCCGGCTCCGGCGCGAACGATCTGATCGGCGGAGTACGCCTTGCCCAGACGCTTCTCGGACCGCTGAATCTGGCCTTCGCGGCGACGACGACGAACATCATCGCCGATGGCGCAACGCACGTCGATTACCGGCAGGCGTCGGCGGTCATCGCCCGCGGCTGGCGCGCCAGCATCCGGCTCGGCCTTCTGGCGACCGCCGTCGTCACGATTCTCACCGGCGTCATCTGGTCGACGGGGTGGGCGCCGGCGGGAGTCGAGCGTGCGGACCTCCTCCTCGGTATGGTCCTGGTCGGGGCGTCGACCATCCTCACGGGCTGGTCGGGCATCCACGGGATCGTGCTCCGGGTGCTCGATCATCAGTCCGCGGTCACGCTGGTCCGCATCGGCATCGCGTCCGCCACCACGGCAGGGTTCCTCATCGGCTACGCGGCCGGCGGCGACGAGTGGAGTCTGATCCTCGGATTCGGCGCGAACGCGATCTCCGCCCCCCTCCTGTTCATTCCCGTCGCGCTGTTCCACTACCGCCGTGACACGCGTGAGACGCCCTGATCGTCCACGGTCAGCCGGTCCGTTGCAGCACCCGGAACCACTTGAGGAGCAGAGCGATCGTGATGACGGCGGTCAAGCCGCCGAGCGCGGCGTAGACCGCGAAGAAGATCTGCGATGAGCCCCACAGAACGAAGGCGAGCGCCAGGACACCATAATCCGCGGGCAGCAGCCCGAGCGCCCGGATCGTCGACGGGGACCGCGGTGGGTCCGCTTGAAGCGGCCGAGTGCGTCGGAGCAGTTCGAAGATCGTCATTCCCGAGAACAGCACGACCGCGACGAGCATGTAGGCGAGGGGCAGCAGCAGCCATGCCCCCGCCAAGAGCCCCTGGGTCGCCGCGGCGATCAGCACCGCGGCGTGGACCGCGACCATCTTGCCCGCATCCACGACGTGGTCCAGCCACTCTCCGGCAAGGCTGCCGCGCCCGGTCAGTCGCGCGACCTGACCATCCGCCGAGTCCAGGGCGAACCCGAGCGCCAGGAGCACCGTGACCGCCAGACCGGTGAGCCAGCCGGCGGGGCTGAGGACGAGCACGACCAGGCCCAGTGCGGTGCAGAGCGCAGAGACGGCGGTCACGCCGTTCGGCGAGACGCCGGCGGAGGCGGCTGCCGCCGCGAAGAACCGACCGACCGGACGGTTGATGTACCTGGAATACAGCGAGACGCCCGCTCGACTCTTCTGCGAGCTCGACAAGGAACCCATGGCTTCGCGAAAGGTCAGACCGGACATGTCCCCCCATGCCCCCGCACCTCGTGGTGCGAGTGTTGGAATACACACTGGCGTCTGACGCCCTGTCGTGTAAACTCCGCGTCAAGCGTACTGGCAAGTTGCACCCGACGACGATGATGCCGAAGCGCAGCGACAGCACGTGTGCCCGCGGACGGGGAGCCTGTGGGCGACCGGTGATCCACTGGGGAAGTGCGACGACCGGTCTCGAATATCTGGGAACGGGGTTTCACGTGCGTACTCGCTTTTTCGCGAGCGTCGCCGCTGCTGCGGCGCTCGCCATCGGAATCATCGCCTTACCACCGGCACAATCGGCGAAAGCGCTCTCGCCCGATCTGCCGTTCAGTGCCGACGCACTGCCGACATGGCAGACCAACGGCGTCGTCTGGCAGGTGGCCATCTCCCGTGGCAGAGCAGTCGTCGGCGGGACCTTCAGTCAGATCCGGCCTGGAGCAGGGCAGTCCGGAACGGCACGGAATCTGACGAGTCTGGCCATCCTCAACGCCGCGACGGGTGAGCCGGACGCGTGTCAGCTGCCGGTCGCCTTCAACGGCGGCACGGCAGCGGTGTATGCCGTCAAGGCCGCACCCGACGGCAACACCGTCTTCGTCGGCGGCCAGTTCACGAGCGTCGGCGGCGTCGCGGTGAGCAGGCTGGCCGAGATCAATGTCGCGACCTGCACCGTCACGCCGTTCCGTGTCACCGGCATCTCCAACTATGTGCTCGAGATCGAGCCGTCCAACGACTTCGTCTACTTCGGCGGGGTGTTCCAGACGGTTGCCGGACAAACCAGGCGCAGCTTCGCGAAGGTCAATCGCGCAGGAGCTCTGCAGACGGCGTTCGTCGCAAACGCGTCCGGTGCGACGGAGGAGCTGTACAGCACCACCGTCGTGCCCGGCAAGAATGCCCGTGGTGATGCCCTCCAGCTATCCCCGGACGGCACCCGGCTGGCGATCGGCGGTGACTGGTTCGACATCAACGGATCGGCATCCCACAGCTTCGCCGTCGTGGACTCGACGACGGGAGCGGTGCTGCGCACGTGGCCGGCCAACACTGTCGGGAACACGTCCCGCACCAAGATGATCAGCTCCGATGGCACGCGGTTCTTCGTGGCGCAAGAAGGGTTCGCCGGGTTTGACGGCGCGCTGGCGTACAACTGGTCCGACTACAGCCAGGCATGGCGCGACAACTGCGCCGGTGCCTTCCAGGCCATTGTGCCCTACCAGGGGCTGCTGTTCGAGGCCCACCACCACCATGACTGCGGGGCGATGGGGATGTTCCCCGACGGCCGGCGCACGTTCCTGTCCGTTACCCATGCTGCCGATCCCACCCAGCTGCACATCGGCTGGCTCCCGGAGCTGAACGACGGCACGGGCGAAGGCATCGGGCCGCGCTCGATCGCGATCGGACCCGGGACCAACGGCACCCCGTACCTGTGGGTCGGCGGGGAGTTCACTCGCGTCAACGGCGCGAATCAGCAGGGACTCACGCGATTCAGTCCCACCGATACGGGTGCACCACCGGTGCCCGCCGTCGCGGCGCGCGCCATCACGCCGAATGCGATCCAGGTCAACATCCGGGGTGTCTATGATCCTGACGACTCCGACATCACCTATGCCGTGTACCGAGGGAACAACACGACGACCCCGGTGTGGACCGGCGTGGCGCAATCGAAGCACTGGTACCGGTACCAGGCCACATTCGTCGACACGGACGTCACCCCCGGTACGAGTTACACGTATCGCGTGCGGGCGATCGACCGGGCGAACAACCAGAGCGCCTTGTCGGGGACGGCGACGGCGAGTGCGTCGGCGACAGGGTCGGTCTACGCCTCGAGCGTCATCGCGGACCAGCCGCGGCTCTACTATCGCTACGACGACACCGCGAACGCGCAGTGGATCCTCGACAGCGCCGGCCAGACTGTCGTCGGGCTCAACGGCCTCGCGCAGAACGGCGTAGACCGCAATGCGGCCGGTGCGATCCCCAACGACCCAAGCCGCAGCGCGACCTTCACCGATACGCAGGCGAGCGGGCTGCCGCAGTACGTCTGGAACGACGTCATCGCCGTCGGGCCCACCGTGTACTCGGTAGAGACGTGGTTCCGGACGACATCCACCACCGGCGGGGCGCTCGCGAACTACGGATCGTCGAACGGGCGTCCTCGTACGGACAACGGAACGGATCGCACCAGCGGGACCGTCGACCGGGTCGTGTACATGGAGAA
The DNA here is from genome assembly GCF_019511645.1 of Microbacterium ureisolvens. Lineage (GTDB taxonomy): Bacteria > Actinomycetota > Actinomycetes > Actinomycetales > Microbacteriaceae > Microbacterium > Microbacterium ureisolvens_A. The sequence continues at coordinate 34,990 of NZ_JAEUAX010000014.1, forward strand.
CGGGACCGGCTTCCTCCGATTCGGCGTGCGCGCCGGCTTCGGCACGACGACGCTGCGCAGCCTGTCTGCGTTCAACGACGGGCAGTGGCATCACGTGGTCGGCACGCAGGGCCCGGGCGGCATGCGCCTGTACGTCGATGGGGTGCTTCAGTCGCAGAACGCCACGACCGGCGCGGGCACCTACAGCGGCACGTGGCACGTCGGGGGCGACAGCCTCAACGGCTACCCGTCGACGGGCAACACGCTCGTGAACCGTTACTTCGACGGTCAGCTGGACGAGACCGCGGTGTACTACCAGGCGCTGTCGCCGCAGCAGATCCAGAACCACTTCAACGTGGGGACCGGATTCGTCGACACCGTTGTGCCGAGCACCCCGCAAGGCGTGAGCGGATCGTTCGACGGCGCCAATGTCGACGTCAGCTGGTCCGCCTCGACCGACAACATCGGCGTGGCGGGGTACCGGGTCTACCGCGGGACGACCGCCGGGTTCACGCCCGGCACCGACACGCTTCGCGGAACGGTGAGCGGGACGACGTTCGAAGACGTGGCGCCGCCTCCGGGCACCTTCTACTACAAGGTGGTCGCGTTCGACGGCGCGAACAACGCGAGCGTCGCCTCCGCGGCATCCGCTCCCGTCACCGTCGTCGATGGGGTCCCGCCGACGGTCCCGACTGGAGTGACGGCGGTGGCTGCCGGCCAGGCGGCGGATGTCTCGTGGACGGCGTCGACCGACAACGCCGGCGTGACGGGCTACGCGCTGTACAGAGGCTCCGATCCGGGCTTCGTGCCGAGCGCGGAGACCCTCATCCAGGCCAACGTCGTCGGCACCTCGTACCATGACACGCCGCTCTCCGAGGGCACGTGGTACTACAAGGTGACCGCCCGCGACGCAGCCGGGAACGTCTCAGGTGCGTCGAGCGCGGCATCCGTGGTGATCGTCGCCCCCGACAACACCGCTCCGAGCGTGCCCACCGGATTGACGGCAGTCGTCGAAGGCGGCAACAACGTGCAGCTCAACTGGAATGCCTCGACCGACAACGTCGGCGTCACCGGATACATCGTGTACCGGGGAACGACGGCCGGGTTCACCGCGAACGACGCTTCTCGGATCGGCGACGCGATGGACACGACCTTCACCGACAGCGCCCGACCACAGGGCACCTGGTATTACAGGGTCGCGGCCAGAGATGCGTCGTCGAACGTGAGCGCGGCATCGGCCGCAGTGGCCGCCGTCGTCACGAACCCGCCGGCGCCGCCCACGACGCAGACGATCGTGACGTCCGCCGATTCGATGGCCGCAGCCGTCAATCCGACGTTCGCCTACGGGTCGACGAACCAGCTCTCGTCGCGCTTCAACACCACGATCGAGTCGTTCCTGCGGTTCGACCTCCCGGCCGCACCGGCGGGGCAGGTCCTCACATCGGCGACGATCTCGCTGCGGACGTCCAACGATCAGACGGCTGGATCGACGGACATCCACGAGTTCCGCCTGGTCAGCGGGACGTGGCAGGAGAACACGATCACGTGGAACAACCGCCCGACGACGGTCGGCGCGGCCGTGCTGGGGCAGCTGATGGGGGCCACAGCGGTCGACACGCCCTACAGCGCCACCCTCTCCGCTGCGGATCTCGCGCCGCTGGCAGGCACCTCGGTCACCCTGCGGCTGTCGAGTTCGGCGGGCAGCGACAACGTGCGCCTGTGGTCCCGTGAGGCGGCGCCGACCGCCTACCGGCCGACTCTCACCCTCGTCTACACGACACCCTGACGGCAGGAGTCGGCCCGGGGGCGGGGCGAGCGGATCGATCAGCCGCGAGTCCCGCCCCCGGGCCGGCGCCGGCCCGGGGATGAAGCCTGGTCCGGCTCAGGGGTGGCGGTGCCGGCCGGTGAGAGGCCGGTCGGCTGCGGCGGCGCTCGCCGATGCGTGGCGCACGGCCGAGCCGAGCCCCCTGCCCAGCGAACCCGCGAGGGCGCTGACCGGCGCGTGGCGGCCGGAGGCGATGGCCCTGGTCAGCGTCGCCTGGAAGGACGACACCGCTGCGTCGACGTCGAGATGCTGATCGCGGAACCTTCGCGCCGACTCGCCGAACGCCTGTGCTGCGGCGGGGTCCGCCGCCAGCCGCTCGGCCGCGTCTACCAGCGCATCGGGGTCGCCTGCAGGAACACAGATGCCGGCGCCCGCGGCGCAGACCTCGTCGTGAGTGATGCTCGACGAGTCGACAGCCGCGATCACCGGAAGCCCGCTCGCGAAATACGTCGTGAGCTTGCTGGGCACAGCCATCTCGGTAAGGCCCGGAAGCTCATTGACGAGAAGGATGTCCGCGGATGCGAGGGCACGCTCGAACCGGCCATCCGGCAGGGGATCGAGAAACTGCAGCCGCGAGGAGCCGCCCATCGCCTCGAGCACAGGACGCTGATTCCCATCGCCCAGGAGCACGAACTTGATGCGGGATCCACGGCGCTCGGCTTCGCGCGACGCAAGGACGACGTTCTCCAGCCCCTGCTTGGCGCCGATGTTCCCCGCATGCAGGACGACGACGTCGTCGTCCTTCCAGCCGAGCTCTCGACGCAGCGCGCTGTCGCGCCCGGCGCCGTCGGTCGTCACATGCGACCAGTTCCGCACGACGTCGACGGGGGTGGTGACGGAGAGCTCCTCGCGCAGGACGCGGCGGAAGCGGTCGTGGATGACCACCACCCGGTCGGCCGATCGCGCCAGCCCGCGCTCGAGCAGGGCAATCCCCTCCGCACGGCGGGATATCGCGCCCGTCTCGCGGACCCCGAGCGTGTAGATGTCCTGAACCCAGACCACGGTGGGGATGCCCGCCATCGCGGCCCGGACGGCGGCGAGCCGTGAGGCGATCATCGCCGGGCTGATGAGGACCAAGGCGTCCGGATGATGCCAGTGGGCGAGGTCGGCCCTCAGGCCGAAGGTCAGCTCCGATACCGCCCGCTCCACCATGGTGTGGTGGTGTGGCACGTAGTGGCTCACGCGCGTGACGTCGACGCTCTGCTGCCTCTCCACACGCTTCCAGCCGCCGAAGCCGTCCTGGACCCTCCACCACGGGTAGTGCGGATGGGTGGTGATGACGCCGACGTGCCATCCGCGCATCGCGAGGGCCTGTGCCATGCCCGCGGTGTAGGGCGCGATGCCCGTCGGTTCGGGAGCGTAGTTGATCCCGATGAAGAGCACACGCGGTGCTCGTCGCTGCTTCACGCCGGTCGATCGCCCAGCCATCTGTCCTCCCAGATGCGCCAGACGACGTCGTCGAGACGCATCACCCGCAGGGCGCTCGAAGCGCAGTCCTGCCTCGACCCCTCGATTTCGGGCACGTCGACCGTCGGTCTCGGGTACGACGACCGCCGGTTTCGGGTACGACGATCATCGGGTACACCGGTCGACGGTTTCGGGTTCATCGACCGGCAGCGCCCCGCCTGCCGGCGAGGTGCATGTCTTCCGGCACACCATACATCGCGGCGGCGTCACGCGGAATACGCCGATGACACGAGGGGCGTTCACCCCCTCATCAGGGAAACAGGGCGCATAGCACAGGCGGGTGTCGCTGAGCAAATCCTGGGGAGACAAAGCGCGGACCGAGATGTACAGTGTGCGTAGCATCGTCCCGAATGCCGAGCGCCACACTCAGGGGAGAGTGTTCGAGCCCGCGACTGGGAACCCGACGGTGCTTCTGGGAGGCCCGCGGACCCGACCGTGGGCATTGGGGAGCGTGACCTGTGGTCTCACGTATCTGGGTGGGTGTCGTCGCATGCTTGGCACTCGTCGTCGGCCTCGTCGCCGTCACGCCGTCCGAACGAGCCGCGGCACTCTCGCCCGGCGTGGGCTTCAGCGCCGACGAACTGCCCACGTGGCAGACCAACGGGACGGTGTACGCGCTCGCGCAATCGGCCGGGAAGGTCGTGGCCGGCGGGACGTTCAGCGAGCTGCGTCCGCCGGAAGGAGGATCGGGCTCGCCGATCGCCGCGAACGGGCTTGCGATCCTCGATGCCGAGACGGGAAACCCCGACAGCTGCCAGCTGAGCCTCTCGCTGATCGGCGGAACCCCGGCGGTCTACGCGGCCACTACCGCGCCCGATGGCAACAGCATCTACATCGGCGGCAACTTCTCCAACGTCGGCGGCGTCTCGACCGGCCGCATCGCCCAGATCGATGTGCGCACGTGCACGGTGAGCAGCCTCCGTCTGCCGACAATCTCGTCGATCGTGCAGACGATCGCGGTGAAGGGCACCACGATGTACTTCGGCGGGATGTTCCTCACCGTGGGTGGCGAATCGCGCCAGCGCTTCGCCGCGGTCGACGTGACAACCGGCGCGCTGCTTCCCTGGACGGCGAACGTCGACGACATCGGTCGTGGCATCGGCGTCTCGCCCGACGGCACGAAGGTCGCGATCGGCGGGGACTTCTTCAACGTCAACGGTGCGTACTCGCACTCGATCGCCGTCGTCGACGCCGTCACGGGTGCGAACATCCGCACCTATCCGTCGGGATTCATCGCGGACACGTCGGTGACCAAGCACATCTTCAGCGGGGACGACGGCAAGTTCTACATCTCCAACGAGGGCACCGGCGGCGGCGTCTTCGACGGGCGTGCGGCGTTCTCGTGGGCCACGGGCGACCAGCTGTGGCGCGACACCTGTCTCGGCGCCACGCAGATGACGCTGCAGGACCAGACGACCCTCTACTCGGTCAGCCACGGGCACAACTGCGACTCCGTGCATTTCCAGCAGGACGGTACGCGCCACTACTTCCTGGCGCAGAGCGCCGTCGACGGATCGCACGTCGCCTGGGATCCGAAGTCCAACGACGGGATCGGTGAGGGCATCGGACCACGCGCCCTGGTCATCGCGGCCGGCCGATCCTCCGGGCAGCGCTACATGTGGAGCGGCGGCGACTTCACGACGATCAACGGCGCGGCTCAGGACCACCTGACACGCTTCGGAACCACTGACACCGGCAACCCCCCGGCCCCCGCCGTGGCGGCGGTGGCTCAGAGCAGCGGCTCCATCGAGGTGCGGATACGCACCTCGCTCGACGACGACGACTCCGAGCTGACCTATCAGGTGTTCCGCAACAACTCGTCCACCCCGATCTGGAGCGGCACGGCCTCATCCGTCTGGTGGAACCGCCCGCAGGTGACGTTCGTCGACGCCGGTGTAACTGCGGGGGCGACGTACACGTACCGCGTCCGTGCGACCGACGGCACGAACACCTCCGTTCTCTCGCAGGTCGCGACGGCAACGGCGGTCGCTCCTACCGCGGATTACGCAGCATCCGTTCGCGCGAGTGCCCCGGCCATCTTCTGGAGGGGGGATGCCGCGGGCTCGTGGCTGCAGGACGCCTCCGCGTCGACGACCAGCACCAGCCGGCAGGCAGGCGTCATCGAGAACGGTGCGGCAGGCTCGACCGACACACCGGTCCCGAACGACACCAGCGGATCGCTGGTCTTCGACGGTGCCGACGACTACGTCTGGCACCAGGGATTGGCTCCGGCGCCGACGACGTACAGCGTGGAGACGTGGATCAAGACGACGACCACCCGCGGGGGCAAGATCGTCGGATTCGGCAGCGGGCGCCCGCGCACCGACACCGGCGCCACGGTCCTCAGCGGGAGTTACGACCGGCACCTCTACATGACCAATACCGGTCGGGTGCTCTTCGGCGCCTACACCGGCTCGACCGTCACGCTGACATCGCCCGGCGCATTGAACGACGGATCATGGCACCACATCGTCGGCACGCAGGGCGCCGGCGGCATGGCGCTCTACGTCGACGGCGTCCGCGTCGCGCAGAACACGAACGCGGTCGCCCAGGCGTACTGGGGCGTGTGGCACGTCGGCGGTGACAACCTCTCCGGATGGCCGAACCGCCCGACGAGCAACTTCTTCGCGGGCACGATCGACGAGACGGCCGTCTACGCGACCGCGCTGACCGCGGGCGCGGTGGCGGACCACTATCAGGCGGCAGGTCGAGACCTCGGCCTGAATCAGGCACCCGCCGATGCGTACGGAACCCGGGTGTTCGCTGCGGACCCGACGTTGTACTGGCGTCTCGGAGAGGCGTCGAGCAACACCGCCGCCGACGCCGCACGCTTCGGCACCTACCCCGGGACGTACCGGACCGGCGTCACGAAGGGCCAGCCGGGCATCATCCCCGGCAACACGGCGGTGTCGACCCCGGGCACTCTCCTCGGCACGGTCGCGACCCAGGCGTCGCTCACGCCCTCGACGGCGTTCACGGGCGAGATCTGGTTCAACACCACGACCCCCGGCGGCAAGCTGTTCGGGTTCGAGAACGTGCAGACCGGCAACGGCACCAGCTACGACAAGCACCTGTACATGACGTCGAACGGCAATCTCGTCTTCGGCTCGCGGGTCGGCTCCAGCAACGTGGTCGTGACCAGCCCGCTGGCCTACGCCGACGGCAACTGGCACCAGGCGGTCGGGGTCTTGGATTCGTCGGGTCGCAAGCTCTACGTCGACGGCGTGCTGGTGGCTCAGAGCACCGTCACCGGGGCCGAGACCGGCAACGGATACTGGCGTATCGGCGGAGGCAATCTCACCAGCTGGCCGTCGGCGCCGTTGAACTCCTACTTCCGCGGGACGCTCGACGAGTTCTCGCTCTACAGCGGTGGTGTGAGCGCCACCGAGATCGCGCGGCACTATGCCCTCGGGGTGCAGGATGTCGCCCCGCCGAGCGCGCCGTCCGGCCTCGCCGCGACGCACGGGTCCGGTGGAGTGGATGTCTCGTGGACGGCGTCCACCGACAACACCCGCGTGCTCGAGTACCGGGTCTTCAGAGGCACGACGGCCGATTTCTCCGCTGACGCGGACTCGTTCCTCGCGACCACGGCGACGACCTCGTACCACGAGGCATCCCCCGCGCTCGGCACGTACTACTACCGGGTGACCGCGGTCGACGGGGCGGACAACGAGAGCGCGCCCTCGTCTGCGAGGCAGCTCGATGTGACCGACATCGACGCACCGACCACGCCGGCCAGCGCTGCCGCGACGCAGACCGGGGCCGACGGCGTGACCGTGACGTGGGCGCCTTCGGCCGACAACGTCGAGGTCACGCAGTACGCGGTCTACCGCGGCCCGACCTCGGGCTTCGCGATCGCCGACGGGACGCTCGTGGGGACGGTCGCCGGCACGACCTTCAGCGAGAGCGGGCTCTCGGCGGGCGCGAAGTACTACCGCGTCGTCGCGCGTGATGCGGCGGGCAACGCCAGCGCACCGTCCAACACCGCGGCGGTGACCATCGTGCCGCCGGACGTGACCGCGCCGAGCACGCCGGGGAGCTTCACCGCGACGCTGTCCAGCGGAACCAACGTGACGCTGTCGTGGGATGCCTCGACCGACGACCGCGGCGTGAGCTCCTACGTCCTGTACCGCAGTCTCGCCTCCGACTTCACGCCGAGCGCGGGCAATCGCATCGCTGAGGTGACCACGCCGGGACACGTCGACACCGGACGCGCCGCCGGCACGTGGTACTACAAGGTGACGGCACAGGATGCCGCGGGAAACGTCAGCGCCGCAGCATCCGCTTCGGTGACCGTCCAGCCTCCGTCGCAGGCGACGGAGGTGACCCTGACGCCCACGGAGGACGCGATGGTGGCGCAGTCCTCGCCGACGACGCTGTACGGCTCGTCGAACCAGCTGTCCGCGCGCGGCACGGGCGGCACGATCGAGTCGTTCATCCGGCTGCAGCTTCCGGCCGCACCGGCGGGCACGGTGCTGACCAGCGCGGTGCTGTCGGTCCGCACCTCGAACGACAGCACCGCCGCCACGACGGACTCGCCTCAGTTCCGGCTCGTCACGGGTGCGTGGAGCGAGGACACGGTCAACTGGAACAACCGCCCCACGGCGACCGCCACGGGCGTGCTCGGCACGCTCAACGGCGCCACCGCCCTCAATACGCCGTACACCGTCGGCCTGGGCGCGGACGGACTGTCCTCCTTCCTCGGGCAGACGGTGACCCTGCGTATGTCGGGCGCCAACAGCGACAACGTGCGACTGTGGTCCGCAGAGGCGTCGTCGGCCTCCTACCGCCCATCCCTGCGGCTGACCTTCACGCCCGTCTCCGGCCCCGACACCCAGGCTCCGACCGCGCCGACGGGCCTGGCCACGACCGTCGCGAACAACGCGGACGTGACCGTGACCTGGTCGCCCTCGACGGACAACGTCGCAGTCACCGGCTACAGCGTCTACCGGGGGACGACGGCGGGCTTCACCGCCGACGCCGCCTCGAAGATCGCCGATGCGACGGCGGCGTCGTACACGGACAACGGCCGTCCGCAGGGAATCTGGTACTACAAGGTCACCGCGAGGGACGCGGAGAACAACGTGAGCGCACCCTCGGCGAGCACCTTCGCCACCATCCTCGCCAACGGCGGTACGCCGGTCGAGATGACCGTGCCGATCACCGACGACGCGATGGTCGCTCAGTCCTCGCCCACGACTCTCTACGGCACCTCGAACCAGCTGTCGTCTCGGGGGACCGGAGGAACGATCGAGTCGTTCCTCGCCGTCCCGCTGCCGGCGGCTCCCGCCGGCACCGTGCTCACGGGCGCGGTGCTTTCGGTGCGCACCTCCACGGACGGCACGGCCGCATCCGCGGACGCCCATGAGCTCCGTCTGATGTCGGGAGCCTGGACCGAGGCCGCGGTCAACTGGAACAACCGCCCGCAGACCACGACCTCGGGCGTGCTCGGCAGTCTCACCGGTGCCACCGCGCTCAATACGCCGTACACCGTCGCGCTGAGCGCGGAGCCTCTCGCGTCGGCCCTCGGCCAGACGGTGACGCTGCGCATGTCGAGCTCCGGCGCCGACAACGTCCGGGTGTGGTCCGCAGAAGCGACGTCCGCGACATACCGGCCGTCGGTGAGGCTCACGTTCACACCCGTCGCCGGCCCCGACACCACGGCGCCCTCGGCGCCCGCGGGGCTGGCCGCATCTGTCGTCAACAACGCCGACGTCAACCTCACGTGGTCCGCCTCCACCGACGACACCGGGGTGACCGGGTACACGGTGTACCGAGGCAGCGCTGCGGGCTTCACCGCCGACTCAGCGTCCCGGATCGCCGATGTGACCACCACGTCGTACGGCGACAGTGGACGCCCCACCGGGACGTGGTACTACAAGGTGACCGCTCGGGATGCCGCGGGCAACGTGAGTGCGGCATCGACGGAGGCCTCGGGAACCATCACACCGCCGGCGGTGCCGCCGGTCGTGCAGACGGTGGTGACGACCGCTGACACGATGGTGGCCGCGAGCAACGCCACGGGGCTCTACGGCACGACCAACCAGCTGTCGTCGCGGTTCAGCACTGCGATCGAGTCCTTCATGTCGTTCGCGCTGCCCGCAGCGCCGGCGGGGATGCAGCTGACGGGCGTCTCGCTCGCCGTACGGACCTCGACGGACACCACGGCGGCATCGGCCGACACTCACGTGTTCCACCTGATGACGGGCACCTGGGACGAGGCGACGATGACGTGGAACAACCGGATCACTCAGACGGCCTCCGGCGCCATCGGCCAGCTGTCCGGTGCCGCCGCCGTCAACACCGCCTACACGGCGACCCTCAGCGCGACGGATCTCGCCGGGCTGGCGGGTCAGACGGTGACGGTGCGGATGTCGAGCGTCGCCGGGACCGACAACGTCCGGATCTGGTCCCGGGAGGCGACCACCGCGGCGTACCGCCCCACCCTGACGCTCACCTACACGGCGGTGCCGTAAGTCCGCAGATCGCGGGGCCCGTGATCCTCAGTGAAGGCGGGTCGGGCTCCACGAGGAACGGGAGAGACCATGACGCCGTCTCCGATCTCGCGTCGCGGGTTCCTGATCGCCGGGCTGTCGACCGCGCTTCTGGCGGGCTGCACGGCGGTGCCGGGCTCGAGGTCCGCCCCGACCACGGCGGCTCCGAGTGCCTCGCCGACTCTCTCGCCTTCGCCGACCCCCTCGCGCCCGCCGGCGCCGTCCTCGATACCGGAGCTTCTCGCTCGGGAGAGGTTCTACGTCGGACACCGCGGCAGTGGCGACAACTGGCCGGAGCACACGCTCACCGCCTACCGGAATGCCAGAGCGGCCGGTGCGGACGCGATCGAGATCTCCGTCTGCGCGACCTCGGACGGGGTCCTCGTCTGCCATCACGACCTCTCCGCCGAGCGGGTGCTCGGCGTCGACAAGAAGATCGCCGACATGACGTGGAGCGAGCTGAGCGCCCTCCAGGTGGACGCGAGGAGCTGGCTCGGCGTCAACACCCCGCTGGAGCCGGTGGCGAGGCTCGAGGACGTGCTCCGCGAACTCGGCCCGGAGGTGCTCGTCTTCATCGAGGACAAGCAGGGCACCAACACCATGCCGATCCTCGACGTCCTGGACGCTCAGGCCCGTTCCACCGAGCGCTTCGTGTGGAAGCAATGGGCGCCGGCCGCGCAGGTGCGCGCTGCGAAGGAGAGGGGCTACCGTGCCTGGGGCTATTTCGACGAGGAACAGCTCGATCGCCTGGACGACTTCGCGGCGACGTTCGACATCCTCGGGGTGCCCACGGGGGCGTCCGATGAGCTGATCCAGCAGGTCGTGGGCACCGGCCTTCCGGTGATGTGCTGGGAGGTGCGGTTCCACGACCAGGTCGAGCGGCTCGCGCGACTCGGCGTCACGGGGATGATGTGCTCCAATGTCGGCTACCTGGTCGACGGGCGGCCCTCGGACCGCGACGCCTTCGCCACCGGGAGGCGAGCGGCCGGCGACCTGCCGTCGGCGATCGACACCCTCGGCTGGTCGTCGCAGCCCGCGTTCGTGCCGTCGAGAGAGTCGCTGCGCATTCAGAGTGCCCGCGCGACCAGCTATCTGATGGGCTCGCTCGCCGCCGCAGGGAAGCGGCTTCGCCGTCTGGACGTGACGATCGCCTGGCCGGATGCCGTGCCCCCGAGCGGCGCCGCGGGCGTGGTGTTCGCCTTGAGCGGCGACGGACCGGGCGGGCAGGGGGAGCGTGGCGATGCCACCGGCTGTCAGCTGACGCTCGACGGCAGCGGAACGATCGCGATCGCGCCATACGAACGGGGAGTGACAGGGTCCCCGGTGTCCACCGGCAAAGTGGAGGCGCCGGCCGAAGGCTCGGCGGTGCGCCTGCGGATCGACGTCGACGACGATCACGTGCGGGTGACGGTGGGCGAGCGCACAGCGCTCGAGGCGGTCCTGGAGGCATCCGCTCTCCGCGGCCCGTGGGTGCGCCTGTTCAAGGACGACAAGACGGACCAGGCGGTCGAATTCTCGGGACTCCGAGTCGCCTTCAGGTAGAGCGGAGGAGTATTCCGCTTCGGGAATCTACTCCGCTCAGGCCCCAGGGACCCGCGGCCACGCCCGCTTGGGGGAACGGGCTGTCGTCACACGCGATCGCCGGCGTACACCTGGCGGGTATGGCGGCGTGTGACCGCGGATCCGGCTGTGGCGGCCGGCGACGCCGTTGTCGCCGGCCAGGTCTTTCCCGGGGACATCAGTAGGCCCCCTTCGGTGCGATCATCACGTGCGCGGTGCGCCACATGATCATGAGGTCGGTCGCGATCGACCAGTTCTCGACGTACCGCAGATCGAGACGGACGCTGTCGTCCCACGACAGGTCGCTGCGCCCGCTGATCTGCCAGAGCCCGGTGATGCCGGGCTTGATGTACAGGCGTCGATAGACCGTGCCGTCGTACGACGTCACCTCCGAGGGCAGCGGCGGACGCGGGCCGACGATGCTCATATCGCCGCGCAGGACGTTGACGAACTGCGGCAGCTCGTCGATGGAGAACCTCCGCAGGACGGCGCCGACGCGTGTGACGCGAGGATCGCTCCTCAGCTTGAACAGCGGGCCGGCCCCCTCGTTCTCGGCGAGCAGCTCGGTGCGCCGCATCTCGGCGTCGGCCACCATCGTGCGGAACTTGAGCATCCAGAACTGCCGGCCGTCGCGCCCTACACGCAGCTGGTGGAACAGCACCGGCCCCCGGGAGTCGAGCTTTATGGCGAGCGCGACGAACGGCGCGATGATCACGATCGGGACGAGGGCGAGCAGAGAAAGGACGACATCCATCCCCCGCTTGATCGCATGGACACCGCCCTCGAACTCGGGGATCTTGACCTGCACGAGGGGCAGCCCGTCGAGAGGCCGCAGCGAGAGGCGAGGCCCTGCCACGTCGGTGAGCCGGTTGCACAGGACGAGCTCAGCCGCGCTGCCCTCCAGCTCCCACCCCAGTCGCCGCACGAAGTCGCGGTCGTTCTCCGGCGTGCTGGCGACGACGATGGCGTCTGCACCGGCCTGGCGTCCGTATTTCGCCGTCAGGCGGATCGAGCCGATCACCGGGTAGTGGTGATCCTCGATGTCGATGGGATCGAACACGCCGTCCGTCGTCGTCGCGCCGATGACCATGTACGCGTGATGGGGGTCGTGCGTGAGCTTGTCGATGACGTACTCCACGTCGTCGCGGGTGCCGGCGACGATGACCCGTGAGACGCACTCACCTCGTTCGCGTTCGTGGATCAGCCACTTCCGCCACAGCCGCCGGCTGAGCACGAGGGCGACGAGGCCGCAGGGCAGGGCGATGATGAGCTGCGCGCGCAGACCGGGCAGCTGGGCGAGGATGAAGACGGTCGACAGGATGCCGAAGGCGAAGCCCGTCGCGTGACCGAGGCGCATGTACTCTGCCGCTCCCGCGCCGAGCACGGACGGTTCGCGCGTGCGGGCGAGCCACAGCAGCGTCATCCAGGCGCAGACGACGAAGGCGCCGATGCGAGCCGGCTCCGCGAGCGCCGTGAGCGGCGCCGCGACGCCCGTTTCGAAGACCATCGCGGCGATGGCGGCCGCTGTGACGCACGCCGCATCGGTCGCGACCAACCGCCGCCGGTAGCGCCGCTCCCACAGGTGGCGGCGCTCCAGCGACGGCTGTACGCGAGGGGCCATCGCGTCGGGAAGGGTGTCGAAGTCCGGGCGCGTCAGGGGTGGACGTCGGAGGAGCGTTCGGGTCACTCCTCCGGCGCCCGTAGGCGCCGCGGCGATCGCGGTCGGCTTCAGACCGCGGTCCACCGCGCGCACGACGACGCGTCCCTAGCAGACATGTACTTCCCCGTCGGACGGCACGACGACGACGTCGAGCAGACCAACCCCAGTGCGCAGACCCGGCCGGGTTGTCGGGTCGTGAGGGACCACAGTTTCGGGTACTGCGCCCCCCGCGCGTTGTCACTGTACGCCTGCCAGGCGGTGACCGGAAGAGCTTTCCCCGGAAAACTTGACACACCTTAAGGGAAACCGGTAATGCGACTCAGGTTCGAGCTGCGGGTGTCACCCGATCAGGTTGATCAGCGCGTCCAATCCCATGCCGTAATTGATGCGCACGGTAGGAAGAGCGAGCTTGTCGGTGCCGATCGTGACGTACCCGGGCTCGATGGTGCGCGCCATCTCCCAGCCGGCCTGACGCAGGCCCTCTTTCGCAGCGTCGTTGTAGTGACCGAACGGGTAGGCCATGATCTCCTTCACCCCGAGGACGCCGTACGACGCCTGCATGTCGGCCACGATCTCGGGCACCGAGAGGTTCGTGATGAGCCCGTCGCCGTTCGCGCCCGCGCGGTGCATGTCGTGCGTGTGCGACCGGCGCAGAACGTAGGGGCTCGGCGCCGGGTCCTGGCGGTAGGCCGTGATCATGAACGACGTCGACAGCACCTTGTACTTGTCGACGACAGGGACCGCCAGGTCGAACCACGTCTGGTCGGCGTCGTCGTCGGTGACGATCACCGAGTGCGTCGGCAGGAACAGGCGCCCGTCGATGAAGGCCGACAGCTCGTCCCACGTCGGCAGGTAGAAGCCCGTCGTGGCGATGTGGTTCATGTGCGCGTCGAAGTCGCCGATGAACGCGTAGTTCCCGCGCAGCCACCCGCTCTCGCCCTGGGGGTTGGCGGTGAACTGGTGGTACATCAGGATCGGCACCCGGGCGTCCTCGGCCGCGTTCTGCTCGGGGCTCATCCACGCCCCGTGCAGCGTCACGCGCTGGTCCGTGCACACCACAGGCTCGGAGCCGTTGACGCGCCCGGGGATCGCGAAGGCAGCGGCATCGGCCGGGGTCGCGTACCAGCCTGCGAACACCAGCCCGTCGCGTGAGGGAATGGGAAGCCCCGCGTACAGCGCCCCCTGCGTCTGCAGCATGGGCGCGTCGGCGATGCCGTCGCCGGCGAAGCTCACCGCGCACGCCGCGGGGTCGGCGGTCGACGCGAGCAGCTGCTCCTCGGGCGTCGGCGGCGTGGGGGTGGGAGTCGGTGCGGCCGGCTCGGTGGCCGCGGGCGCGGCATCCGTGTCCGGGTCCTGTGCGCCCGCGCGCGCGAAGCCGATCGCCGCGACCGTGCCGCCGATCACGGCGAGCACCACGACGGCGCCCGCGATGCCGGCGAACAGGCGCCGGCGACGCACCCGCGCCGACGGTCGTCGGGCGGGAGGTGTGCCGAAGGTGGCCATGCGACTCCCCGCGTCCGGACCGCGCATCCCCACGTGCGATCTCTGAGGGGATGCTACCCGGATGCTGCGGCCCGCCGCCGAACCGCGGCGCGGGTTGTGGATGATCCGCGTCTCTTGCGGTGCATTCGCTACGCTCGGGACCCATGCTGCCTGCCGACTGGATCGAGCACCGCCGCGCCGACGGCGAGATCCTCGGATGGATGCTCGCCTCCGGCGACGGCTTCCGCGCCTTCGACCTGCTCGGCCGTGAGCGCACGACCCACGGCGCCGTCGAGTGGCTCGCCGCCGAGGAGCTCCTCGAGGCGCTCGGCATCGGCTATCTCGCCGAACCCTGGCTCCTGCGCCTCCCCGACGGCACCGAGCGTCCGGTGCGGATCGCGGAGGTCAGTGCGCGCGGCGTCACCGTCGTCGCGGACGAGTACGGCGCCGCCTCCGCCGTCGGGGCCGATCCCGAGCGCTTCCGCCTGCCGTTCCCGGTGACGGCCGAGCTCGCACCGCGCTGAACCCGTGTCTGCGACGTGGGTACGCTGTGAGCCATGACGATCCTCGTGCTCACCCTTGTCGGAGGCGATCGGGCCGGTCTCGTCGCGGCCGTCGCCGATGTGGTCGACCGCCACGGCGGCAACTGGGAGAACAGCCAGCTCGCCGAGCTGTCAGGCGTGTTCGCGGGCGTCGTCGAAGTGTCCGTCGCGCCGGCGCGGGCGGACGAGCTGCGCGAGTCGCTGTCGGTGCTCGACGGGCTGCTCTCCGTGACGGTCAGCACGGGATCCGAGCCTTCGCCGGAGGACGCCACCATGCGTCAGCTCGCGCTGCAGGTGATCGGCAATGATCATCCGGGCATCGTCAGGGAGATGACGACCGTCCTGCGTTCGCACGACATCAGCATCGACCGCATGACCACCGAGACACGTGAGGCGGCCATGTACGGCGGCCGCCTCTTCGAGGCGACCGTGAAAGCCCGGATCCCGGCATCCGTCGACCTCGCCTCCCTCACCCAGGAGCTCGAGCGGCTCGCGACCGAGATCCAGGTCGACGTCACGTTCGAGCCCTGAGCTTCGCCCGGCGCCGAGAAGCGCCGACGCCGAAGGTGCTGTCCTCGCGCTCGCCGACCTGTTCGCCGCCTGCCGGCGCCAGGCGGTCACGGTGCGGGCTCTGCCGTGCGTCCTGCCGAGCGGATGCGTTCGACGAGCGACGTCGTGGAGTGATCCGGGACATAGTCCACCACGCGCACCTCGCCGCCATAGGCCTCGACCACCGGCGCCTCCCGCAGCATGTCGGGGCTGTAGTCGCCGCCCTTGACGTATACGTCGGGCTGCAGGCGCTCGAGGAGCGCGATCGGGGTGTCTTCCTCGAAGACCGTGACGTGGTCCACCCATTCCAGGGCCGCGAGGAGCCCGGCGCGGTCGTCGGCGCCGTTCAGAGGCCGGTCAGGGCCCTTCAGCCGACGCACGGACGCGTCGCTGTTGATCGCCACGATCAGCACATCGCCGAGCTCACGGGCCTGCTTCAGGTAGGCGGTATGGCCCACGTGGAGCACGTCGAAGCACCCGTTGGTGAAGACGATGCGGCGTCCGTCCGCCCGGTGGCGGGCGACACGCTCAGCGAGCTCGGCGGCGTCCAGCACCGCGGCCGGCCGGTGGGCGAGCCGGTGGGCGAGCTCCTCCCCGTCGCACACCGATGTGCCCTCGTGGGACACCGCCACGTCGGCCGCGCCCTGCGCGAGGCGCACGCCCGTCTCGAGCGGGATACCGGCGGCCAATGACGCCGCTATGCCCGCGGTGAAGGTGTCGCCCGCACCGGATGCGAACCGCTCGGCGACAGGGTGGGCCATCGTGACGACAGGCCCGGCTTCGGCGCGCAGGAGCACGGCGCCATCGCGATCCAGCGTGACGATCACGTGGCGGGCGCCCGAGCGGGTGAGGAGCTGGTGCGTGCGCCGCACCGCCGCCGAACGCCGATCGTGACCTTCGCCCAGTGAGAGGCCGAGCAGTCGCTCCGCCTCGTCGGCGTTGGGGACGGCGACATCGGGTCGCAGGTCGCGCCAGCGTGCGAGATCGTGGGCGTCCACGACGAGCGCGGGGCGCTCGACGCCATCGAGGGCCTCGCCGACGAGGCCGGGCAGATCCCGTGAGCCGTAATCGCTCACGACGAGCGCCGACGCGCCCTGCAGCGCCGCGCGGAGGGCCCGGATCATCCCGTGCCGCATGCCGGGGTCGAGGGCCGCCCGCCCGTCCGCGGCATCGCGGCAGTCGTCCACCCGCGCGAGCACCTGATCGTCCGCGACGACGCGGGTCTTGGAGATCGTGCGGCGGCGCGGATCGCGGCTCACGCCGCCGACCCCGACGCCCCAGGTCTCGAGTGCGGTGACCAGTGTGGCCCCGGTCTCGTCGCCGCCGATGACCGCAACCAGCTCGCAGTGGGCGCCGAGCGCGGCGAGGTTAGCCGCGGTGTTGCCCGCCCCGCCCGGTGCTTCCACGGCGTCGCGCAGTTCCACCACCGGCGCCGGCGCCTCGCGGCTGAGCCGGTGGCTGGTGCCGCGCCACCACCGGTCGAGGATCGCATCGCCGACGACGACCACACGGGGGTGGGTGCGGCGGATGAGATCGGCTGCGGCTGTCGTGTCCATGGCCCCCGACCTACCCATCCGGGCGGCCGGGTATGCGTCCGCCGTTTGGATCCGGTCCCGCCGGGGAAGGACGAGGGAAGCGGCGTCCGTCGCGAGAGAGGAAGACATGCAGGGCTACGCACCGCTGCGTCCGCGCTTCGCCGACGTCTCCCGCATCGCCGTGCTGCGCGGCGGAGGCCTCGGCGATCTGCTCTTCGCCATGCCGGCGGTGAGTGCTCTGCACGCCGCCTACCCGGGCGCGGAGATCGTCCTGCTCGGGACGCGGGGGCATGCCGAGCTCCTCGACGGGCGGCCCGGCGGGGTCGATCGGGTCGAGCCGCTTCCCCATGCGCCGGGCGTCCATGACGGCGCCGGCGCCCATGAGGACGCCGACCGCTTCCTCGAGCGCCTCCGCCGCGAGCAGTTCGATCTCGCCGTGCAGCTGCACGGCGGCGGCCGGCACTCGAATCCTTTCCTGCTGGCGCTCGGCCCGCGGCACAGCGTCGGCGCCGCGACGCCGGACGCCGTACGTCTCGAGCGCACGCTGCCGTACGTCTACTACCAGCACGAGGTCGTCCGCGCCCTCGAGGTCGTGGGCTTGGCCGGTGCCGGTCCCGTAGAGCTCCAGCCGTCCCTCGCGGTCCGCGCGGACGAACGCGCGCGCTCGCACCACCATGTCCCGGCCGAGGCGGAGCCCTTCGCCGTCGTCCACCCCGGCGCCTCGGACGTCCGCCGTCGCTGGCCGGTGGACCGGTTCGCGCACGTGGCGCGGGGTCTTCTGGACGACGGCCTGCGGCTCGTGATCATCGGGGCCGCCTCGGACCAGCCCATCGAGGCCGCACTGGCTGCGGCCGTCGGCGAGCGGGACGGCCGCGTTCTCAGGCTCTCGGGACGCCTTCGCCTGGGTGAGACGGCGGCGGTGCTCGAGCGGGCCGCGGTCGTCGTGGCCGATGACAGCGGCCCGCGTCACCTCGCGCAGGCCGTCGGTGCGCCCACGGTCGGCATCTTCTGGTTCGGCAACGTCGTGAATGCGGCGCCGTTCGATCGCGAGCGCCATCGCGTGCACCTCTCCTATGTCACCGCCTGCCCCGTCTGCGGCAGGGACGTCACGCAGGTGGGGTGGACCGCCGAGCGGTGCGACCACGACGTGTCGTTCGTCGCCGACGTCGATCCCGTAGCCGTTCTCGCCGACGCCCGCAGCCTCACGGCCACGAGCTCTCTCCGGACGGCGTCACCAGCAGTTCCCGCACCTCGACCCCCTGCGGCCGGGTGAGCGCGAACAGGACCGCCGCTGCCACCTCGGCCGGATCGTTGAGGCTCGCGTCCGGGCCGGGACGGTACTGCTCGTCGCGGTCGTCGAAGAACGGGGTGCGCATCCCGCCCGGGATGAGCGTCGTCACGCCGACCCTGCCGGCGGTCTCGGCCGCCAGCGCCCGCGTGAACCCGAGCACTCCGAACTTCGACGCGCAGTAGGCCGTCGCGTCTCCGGCACCGCGCAGTGCGAGCGTGGAGGCCACGGTGACGACCCGTCCGTGGGATTCGAGCAGGGAGGGGAGGGCGGCGCGCACCGTGGCCGCCGTGCCCAGGAGGTTCACGGCGATGACACGCTCCCACTCGATGGGATCGACGCCGTCGAGCGGACCGCATCTGTCGATGCCGGCGGCGGTCACGACAGAGTCGATCCCGCCGTGACGGGCGGCGATCTCGGTGATCGTCCGTTCGATCTCGCGCGTGGCCGAGACGTCCGCCCGGTGGCTCTCGTGGCCGGCAGGCGAGGCCGCGAGGTCGAGCACGATGGGAGTGCCGCCCGCCTCGGCCACGGCGTCGGCGACGGCGGCGCCCAGCCCCGAGGCTCCGCCCGTGATCAGGGTCCTGCCGGGCGTGCGGTCGTCGCGTCGCGCGCTTCGCGTAGCGGGGTCCGCGCCGGCTGTCGAGGTGATGGTCATGTCGCTGTCCTTCCCGCCGCGGGTGCGGCGCGTGGGTCCGGGAGGGCCGCCCGGCCGGTCAGGTTGGAGCGTCAGCTCACCGCCTGAAGGGAACGGATGAGGGAGGCAGATGCGGCATCCGGGGCCAGCGCGGCGACTCCGCCGGCGGCCAGGAACGCGCTGCATGCGGCGACCGCCTCCGCCAGGGCACCCACGACGGACTCCCGTCGCGCCAGTGCGAGCGCGACCGCCGAGGAGAACCTGTCGCCGGCTCCGCACGCATCCGCGACAGTCACCTGCTGCGCGGGCAGGCGCACCGAGCCGCCGTCTTCGAGAGCGGCGGCCGCCCCATCGGCGTCGAGGGTCACGACGACGCAGGCGGCGGCCCATCGCCGACGGAGCTGGTCGGCGGCACGCATCGCGTCCTCGGGGCTCGTCAGCGCACGCCCGCACAGTCCCGCGGCCTCGCTCCGATTGGGGGTCACGATGCGGCATCCGTCCACGGGCTCCGCCCCGCGGGGATGCGGGTCCCAGACGACCGGGATCTCGCGGGCGCGAACGCCGAGCGCGGCACGGACCTCGGCGTTCGCGAGCAGGCCGCGGCCGTAGTCGGCGGCGATCACGATGTCGGCCGCGCCGATCGCTTCGACGACGGATGCTGCGCGCCGCACGGGAGCGACCGCGCCGCAGCCTTCGTCGATCCGGGCGACGGGATGGCCGTTCGCGTGGAGGCGGGTCTTCGTCGGGGTGGGACCCTCCAGCGCCGCAGCGACGAGGTGGACTCCGCTCAACGCCGCGCGGATCCGCGCGGCGCCGGCGTCGCCCGACAGTGCTGTCGCGAGAGTCGGGCGCACTCCGTCGGTCGCGAGCAGCGCAGCGACCAGTCCGGCGCCGCCGGCCCGCTCGCGCCGATCGCTCACGTCGACGACGGGGACGGGCCCGTCGGGTGAGATCCGGGTGGAGGCGCCCGAGAGGTCCACGTCGAGCAGGGTGTCGCCGACCACGACGATGCGGGCATTCATGGCGCCCTCGTGATCTCGTGCTCGAACACGACGCAGAGGGCGTGCACGGCGACGAGCTCCGCCTCCTGCACATTCGCGGCGATGCCGGGCAAAGCGATGCCGTCGTCGCATGCGGTGTGCAGCGGGTTGGGTGCGGGACCCGTCATGCTCCAGCGGAGCATGCCGATCGGCGCGGCCGCTGCGGCGGCCCTCAGCAGGTTCGCGCTCGCCCCGCTGGTGGACAGCAGCAGGAGCACGTCACCGTGACGCCCGTGCGCCCGGACCTGGCGGGCGAACACCTCGTCGAACCCGTAGTCGTTGCCGATTGCGGTGATCGCCGAGGTGTCGGTGTTCAGCGCGATCGCGGAGTACGGGCGACGGTCGTCCCGGAAGCGGCCGGTGAGCTCCGCGGCCAGATGCTGGGCCTCCGCGGCGGAGCCCCCGTTTCCCGCCACCAGCAGCCTGGCCCCGCTGCCCAGCCGGACCGCCAGTTCGCGTCCCCAGCGGTCCAGTCGCGCCCGCTCGCCTTGCAGTGCCCGGATTACCTCGGCTGCGCCGCCGAGGTGACGGTCGAGCGTGAGCATGCCGGCGGCAGGGGTCGCGGCATCCGTCGTCCTCATCGGTGATCCCCGTCGCGCAGGGGAGTGCGTGCTCATCGCCTGACCTCCAGGGAGCGGGCGTCGGGCGCGGCGGCGTCGGCCATCGTCGCCGCATACGCCCGCTCGGTGTCGGCGGCCACGCGCTCCCACGCGTAACCGGAGACCACGCGGCGTCGTCCCGCCGCGCCGAGCCGCGCGCCGCGAGCGGGATCGGCCAGCAGTTCGGCGATGGCGTCGGCGACGGCACCGGCGTCCCGGGGCGGGACGTGCAGGCCGGTGCGCCCGTGCACCACGGTGTCGATGAGGCCGCCGACGCCGCTGGCGACGACGGGCCGCCCGCAGGCCATCGCCTCGAGCGGCACGATCCCGAAGGGCTCGTACCACGGCGCGCACACGACGACATCGGCCGACCGGTAGATGGGCGGCAGCTCCGCCTGCGGGAGCTGCCCGCGCAGCTGCACGCGGTCGCTCACGCCGAACCGCTCGGCGAGGCCCGCGAGCCGATCGAGCTCGGGGTCGCTGCCGCCGGGGGGTGCCCCGCCGCCGACGATCACCAGCTCGGCGTCGGTGTCGAGCATCGACAGCGCCTCGATGACGGTGCCGACGCCCTTGCGCGGCACCATCCGCCCGACGACCAGCACACGGGGCCGCGCGGAGCGCTCGGCCACCGGGCCGTCGGGCTGGAAGTGCTCGACGTCGACTCCGCACGGGATCACCGAGATCCGTTCCTGCGGCACACCGAGCTTCTTGAGCTCGAACGCCTCGTCGGAGCACGTGGCGATGACGCGATCCGCCGATCGCCCGACCTCGGGCTCGAGCCACTCGCGCTCGGGGGGACTGGTGTCGGCGGCGCCCTGATGCCGGCGCTTCACGACGCCGAGCGCATGGAAGGTCTGCAGCACCACGGGGGAAGGGCTGCTGGCCTTCGCCGCCGCGAGCGCGGCGACGCCCGACATCCAGAAGTGGCCGTGGACCACATCGGGGGCCCAGGTCCGCCAATCCGCGGCGATCCCGTCGGCGAGCGCAGGGATGTGCGGGAGCAGATCGTCCTTCGGCACGTGCTCGGGCGGACCCGCATCCACGTGCACGACCCGCACGCCGCGCGCGAAGACGACGCTGCGCGGCAGGTCAGGGTCGTCGCGCCGCGTATAGACGCGGACCTGATGCCCGCGTCGGCCGAGGGCCGCGGCGAGAGCCGCGACGTGTACGTTCTGACCGCCGGCGTCCTCACCTCCGAGGGTGGCGAGAGGGCTGGCGTGTTCCGAGACCATCGCGATGCGCATCATGTCTCCTTCCATCGGTCCGGCCGGTCGCGTCCGTCGAACTCGACGGCTCCCGGCCCGGGTCGGCGTTGCGCTTCTTCCTCGATGACCGTGTTCCAGTCGGCCAGGAACCGGCCCAATCCGTACCGCTCCAGCGCCGCCTGCCGGCCGACGGCGCCCAGCCGGGCGGCTTCCTCCGGCTCGGCCAGCAGCCACCGCGCCGCGGCGACCAGCTCCCCGACATCGGCCGAGACGAATCCGGCACCCGGCGGGATCGCGCGGGGCGCCTCGGTGCTCTGCACCGCGACCACCGGCATGCCGAGGTGCATCGCCTCCAGGAGCGACAGCCCGAGTGAGGTCCAGCGCATCGGGTGGATGTAGAGCCGGCGACGCGCCATCGCGGGGTGCAGCTGCGCGGCGGGCAGATCCCCGCTCGGACGCAGCGCATGGGGCGACATCCCCAGGGCTGCCGGGAGCTGGTCGGCGCCCATGCCGAAGGCGTCGATCGGACCGGCCTCTGCGAACAGCGGCAGCAGGTCGGTCCCGGTGATCCGTCCGCGGCGCACCGGCTCGTTGACGACGAGCGCCATGCTCGGGAGGTCGCCGAGGTACTGCTCGCCGGGATCCGGGATGCCGTGCTCGATGACCACGCAGCGCGCTCGGCCGGCATCCCACATGAGCCGGTTGAAGTGCGTCACGTGGACGATGGCGATGTCGTCCTGGTCGGCCAGCGGATGCCTCGTCGTGGCCGCCGCCGGTTTCGGGGCGTTGTGCTCGACGAAGACGGCCGGCACGTCGCGGCCGGGCCGCCGGCCGAGCAGCGCCTCGGCGAGCACCAGCTCCTCGGTGCGCTGCAGCACGACGATGTCGACATCTTCCCCGTGCAGGTCGTGCAGTGCGACCTCGCGCGCTGCCGGCCAGCTCCGGCCAGCCAGCCCCCGTCCCCATTCCCCGGCGTACGGGTCGCGCGGGATGAGGTAGTCGTGCGGCCCGCGGACGAACGCGTCCATCCAGCCGCCGTGCACGTGCCACGCGAGGACCCTCATGCCGGCACCCCTTCCGCCCGCCGGTCGCGCACCGCGCCGGGCGGCCGCCGCAGGGCGAGCGCGGCCTCGGCGACGACGGACGCCGGAACCTCCGAGAGGCACGGATGCCCGGGGACGGGGCATTGGCGTGCGCGCGTGCCCGCGCACGCGGCATCCGTCGCCCCGAACATCACCACGGCAGAGCCGAAAGGCCGCCAGCAGCGCTCGTCGACCACCGGCGAGAAGAGGCTCACCACCGGGGTGCGCACCGCCGCCGCCAGGTGGGCGGCGCCGGTGTTGCCGGCCACCACGACGTCGGCGGCGCGCAGCACGCGCGCGAGCTCGGGCAGCGAGGTGCGTCCGCCGAGGTCCACGGCGCGACCGGCGGCGACGCTTCGAGTGAGCGCCGCCTCCTCGCGCCCGCCGGTCACGACGACAGCGGCTCCGGCATCGGTCAGTTCCCGCACGAGTTCCCGATGACTCGCGCGCGGCCAGGCGCGCGCCGGGACGGCCGCCCCCGGGTGGACGGCGATGTATCGGGCCGGCAGCCCGGTGGGGGGTTCCGGCCCGAGCTGCACCGCGGGGCGCGCGTCGTCGCCCTTCGGCAGGTCGAACCCCGCCGCCCGGGCGATCGTGAGCGCCCGGACCACCTCGGACTGGGACTCGGGGAAGTCCTCCCCCGGTTTCAGCCGCACGTCGAGCAGCGCACCGGCGTAGTCGACGGATGCGCCGGCGATCCGCGGCACACCGGCCAGCCGGAGCAGCAGCGCCAGCGGCAGCGGGCTCTGATGAAAGGAGGTCAGGATCACCGCGGCCTCCGGCCGCACGTCGCCGACGATCCGCCCCACGGCGTCGATATGACGCCGCGTGGCCTGCGGCGGCGGGTCGGCGATCCAGGGCGCGTCCCACACGTGCACGCGCTTCACGCCCGGCAGGAGCCGGGCCGCCGCCTCGCCTCGCGCACCGCAGAGCACATGCACTTCGGCGGCGGCGGCGATCGCGCGGATCGCGGGTCCGCTCAGCAGCATGTCGCCCAGGCTGTCGAGCCGGGCGACGAGCACCCGCGGCCGGGTGGGGACGGCCGTCATCCGTCGGCCCCCTCCGCCAGAAGGACGCGGACGGCGTCGACCGCGGTCTCGGCGACCTCGTGCGCAGCGCGGATCTCCTCGGCACGAGTGGCTTCGGTGGGGACCAGGATGCCGCGCACGCCGGCCGCGTCCGCGGCATCCATGTCCGATCCGATGTCGCCGATCATCGCGGCGGCGCCAGGCGGGACACGCAGCGCCGCACACGCCGAGGTCAGCATGCCCGGCGCGGGCTTGCGGCACAGGCAGCCCGCATCCGGGACATGCGGGCACATCCGCCACACGTCGAACGGACCGAGGACGGCCTCGACCCGGGCGTTGACGGCCTCCACCTGCGCCCGCGTCACGAGCCCGCGTTCGATCCCGGACTGGTTCGTCACCACTCCGATGCGGACGCCGTGCGCGCGCAGCAGCGCGAGTGCCTCCGCCGCCGTCGGCAGCGGCTCGACGCGCGACGGGTCGCCGTTGTACGGCACGTCTCGGATGAGCGTGCCGTCGCGGTCGAACAGCACGGCGTGCGGGATGCGGCGGCCCATGCCCTCGCCTTACCCATTGCCTTCGGCTCTAAACGGCCGCGGCAGGGGCTTCCCACCGGCGACCGGAGGTGGCATCCTGTGCCGATGCCAGACCCCGGCGATCCGCGCGACGTGCTCCTGGCGCTGCGCGCGCTCAAGCTCGGCGACCTCCTCGTGGCGGTTCCCGCGCTGCGCGGGCTCCGCCGCGGCTTCCCGGATCACCGCATCGTGCTGGCGACGAGCGCGTGGCTGCGGCCGATCGTGGACCTGGTGCCCGCCGTCGACGAGCTGCTGCCCGCGCAGGGTCTCGACGCCCCGCTGGACGTCGGAGGGCGAGCGGTCGACGTGGCAGTGAACCTGCACGGGCGGGGGCCGGAGAGCGGCGATCTGCTGGACCGCCTCGAGCCGCGGCTCCTCGTCGCCCACCGGCCCGACGCGCCAGATGGTCCCGAGTGGGTGGACGGCATCCACGAGCGCACGCGGTGGGTGCGGCTGGTTCGCGCCTGGGGTGCGCCGGCGGCGGAGACGGATGTCGCGATCACGCGCCCGTCGATCGCTCCGGCCGCCGACGGCGCCGTGGTCGTGCACGTGGGTGCCTTCTACGGCGCGCGGCGCTGGCCCGTCGACCGGTTCGCCCGCGTCGCGCGCACCCTCTCTGAGCGAGGCCACGACATCGTCGTGACCGCAGGCGGCGAGGAGCGACCCAGGGCGGAGGCCGTCGCCGAGGCGGCCGGTCTGCCGGAAGACAGCGTGCTCGCGGGGCGGCTCGATCTCACCGGGTTCGCCGCGCTCATCGCCGCGAGCCGGCTCGTGATCACGGCCGACACGGGAGCCGCGCACCTCGCGTCGGCGTACCGGCGGCCGTCGGTGGTGCTGTTCGGCCCGGCACCGCCCGAGGAGTGGGGACCGCCGCCCGCAGGCCCGCACATCGTGCTGACGGAGGCGGCGCTGCGCAGGGGCGACGTGTTCGCCGACGACCCGGACCCCGCCCTCCTCGCGGTCGGCGCCCGAGCGGTGATCGCCGCGGGTGAGGAGCTGCTGGCGGGCGGAGGACCCGCACGATGAAGGCGGCGAGTGTTCGGGTGTGAAGAACGGCGATTCAGGCCGCGAGTGGAGCGGCGATGCGCGCGTCTGCGGCGGGTCGGCGCCTGCGTGCGGCCGCAGGCGACGCCGCGACCCGGGCAGCTGACGCACCGGTGCCCTGGGGTTGTTCGAGCCGGGCGCGCAGGCGCCCGAGGATGCCGGCCAGCAACCGCGAGACCTGCATCTGGGTCACCCCGATCCGGGCGGCGATCTCGGTCTGCGTGCACTGCTGGACGAACCGCAGGTCCATGATGAGCCGCTCGCGCGGCGTCAGATCCGACATCGCGGCGCGCAGCGTGATGCGCAGCTCGGCGCGCTCGAGCGCCTCGTCGATGACGCCGAGGGTGTCGGCCACCGACTCGGCGTCGACGCTGCTGTTCACGGGGGCGTCGAGCGAGCCGGGCCGCAGGTTCTCACGGGCGCGGGCCGCTTCGCCGACGCGAAGCGCGGAGCTGTGCAGATGCCGCGCGACCTCGGCCGTGGTCGGGGTGCGTCCGAGCATCTGCGCGAGTTCCGACTGCGCCCCGTCCAGCCGCCCCGAGAGCTCCTGCACCCCGCGGGGCGGGCGGATCACCCAGCCGGTGTCGCGCAGGTAGCGCTTGATCTCACCGGCCACCGTCGGCACCGCGAACGCGAGGAAGCTGTCGCCGACGTGCGGATCGAACCGCCGCACGGCGAGCACCAGGCCGATGCAGCCCACCTGCCGCAGGTCCTCCTGCTCGCGGTACCCGGGAGCGACGCGCCGGGCGATCCCCGCGACGACGTCGAGGTTCCCGAGGACGATGGCGTCCTCGGCCGCGCGCCGTCTGCCGCCGCTCAGGTCCGGCAGCTCACGCAGCCGCGCGTCCGTCCACCGCCGCCGCCCGAGGCGCTCTGCCGCGTGCTGAGGTGTCCTTCTCGCGTCCATCTCCGCCCTCCCTCATCCGCTTCTCCGTCCGGGAAGAGAAGCAGTGGTTCGAGAAGTCGGCGAGGTGGTTGCCAAGAAGGAGAAGGAGTAGTAGTCGCGGCGGTCGCTCTCGTCCGAGTCGAGCGAAGGAAAGCCGGGCGAGTCGGGCCGGCGACTCCTTCACACGGCGATGGACGCGCCGGCCAACTCCTCCATCTGCGACCACACCCGCGCGACCCGCTCAGGGTCGGCGTGCGCGGTGTGCGGGTTCGGGTCGAGTCGCACGGGCGTGCCGCGTGTCCCGCTCTCCGGGCCGAAGAACTGGCCGCCGATGGCGGACGGATCGGTCAGTGCCCGGACGCCCGACCAAGCCGCGGCGTCCTTGCCCTGCGCCCACGGGGTGAAGGGATTGCGGCGTCGCTGCGTCCGCGGATCATAGACGCCGGGTCGGGCGGGGGTGCGGGCGTCGACACCGACGCCCGGATGCGTCACGATCGACGCGACGGGGAGCCCGCCGGCGCGCAGTCGCCGGTCCAGTTCGTACGCCACCAGCTCGGTCACCGTCTTCGCGTGCGTGTAGTCACGGAGGAATCCGCGCTGCCGGGCGGTGATGTCGTCGACATCGAGCCGGAACCGGCGCACGAAACCCGTCGAGGCATGGACGATGCGCGCGTCGACGCCGGCGTGCCGTCCGGTTTCGGCAAGCTTCGGAAGCAGCTCGGCCGACAGGGCCAGGCCGGCGACCGCATGCGTGCCCAGCATCAGCGGCAGGCCATCGACGGTCGTGACGCCGCCCGCGCGCTCCATCGTGCCGCCGTTGAGGAACAGGCCGTCGACGCGTTCGAGCGCCGCGAGTTCGGTGGCCGCACTCCGGACCGAATCGAGGGAGGCCAGATCGAGCGCGACGGTCGAGACGGACGCGCCGGGGACCTGGGCACGGATGGCGTCGCGCGCGCTCTCCCGCTTGGAGGCGGAGCGCGAGGCGAGCACCACGTGGGCGCCTGCCCCCGCCAGTTGCTCCGCGGCGAAATAGCCGATGCCGGCGGTCGCACCGGTGATGACGTGGACACGGCCGCGCTGATCGGGCAGGTCGACGGGGTTCCAGGGCATGGGGGGCTCCTCGAGGTTCTCACTATACGGATGAGCTATCCGCTTAGACCGTAGCATAACCGGATGGCTCATCCGCTTTCGGAGGTAGGATCGACGCGTGAGCCCTCAACGCGCCGATGCCGCCCGCAGCCGCGCGCGCATCCTCGCGGTCGCCCGCGAGTGCGATCCGGCAGACCTTCGCCTCAACGACGTCGCCCGCCTCGCCGGCGTCGGCGTCGGCACCGTCTACCGCCATTTCCCGACGGCGCACGCCCTCGTGGAGGCGGTGGTCGCCAGCGACCTCGAGCGCTATCGAGGACTCGCCCTGCGCGCCGCCGCCGAACGCGACCCGGCCGCGGCACTCGATCTGCTCGTTCGCGAAGGGCTCGCGCTCCAGCTCGCCGACGGTGGGCTGCAGACGGTGCTCCTCGCGCCCCGAGACACCAGTGATGACGTCGCGATGCTGAAGCGGGAGCTGGAGGACGTCGCCGAATCCGTGGTGAGCGCCGCACGTGAGGCCGGCGTCGTCCGTACCGATCTCACGACGGTGCGGCTGCAGCGCCTGGTGTGCGGCATCGAACATGCCGTCCGTATCGGCGGGGGCGCGGACGCCGACTTCTTCGTCGATGCGATGCTCGACGGGCTCCGCCCCGAGCCCCCCGAGAGGCCTGCCCCGTAACTGCCCGGCTGACTGGTGCAGCGTCCCCGGCGGCGCCTACAGCCGTGTGCCCCCTCCGCCGCGGAGCGTGAGTGTGCGCGCGGCGGGCTCGTCGGGAAGGCCGAGCACCAGCTCGCCCGCCGCGGCATCCCATGCCACCTCCGTCGGCAGGCTCTTCGGAAAGACGACATCCACGTCGAGCTCGCGGCCCGCGTACCGCGCGAGCGGTATCCGCACCTCGGCCGGCCCGGATCGTCTCCACACCGTGAGCAGCTCGCCCTCGTCGTCGCTCATGCCCAGCGCGAGGACCGCGTCATGCCAGCCCGGCAGCCCGAGAGGCCAGAAGGGCACGGCGGTCCTGATCCGCTTGCGCGTCTCGCGGTACGCCGCGAGGCTCTCTTGCACGAGTTCCATCTGCTCCCTCGTGAGGAGGTCGATGCGCCCGCCGAGGTGGACGCGCCCGAGCAGGCTGTTCGCGAGGGAGAATGCGATCCGCTCGTCCGGCCACGACGGGTCGGGGTACGCCCACACCGCACCCTGTTCGGGGGTGACCGCCGTCGGCGCGGCAGCGGCGATGCAGGCAGTGAACAGCGGGTCTTGGTTGTCGCTCGTCGACTGAACGGGATGCACGGCGAGCGTCGCCGCATCCATCCGCTGTCCACCGCTCGCGCAACTCTCGATCACGAGCTCGGGGTGGCGATCCATGAGATCACGCACCCAGGCGAGCAGCGCGCGCTGATGACCGAGCTGGCCATCGCCGGGGCTGTCGGCGTCGACGTCGGTGCCCTGCGTGACGTCCATGTTGTAGTCGAACTTCAGATATCCGAGCCCGAGGTCGGCGATGAGTCTCTCGACGGCGGTGTCGATGTGCGCGAGCGCCGCCGGATGCCGGAAGTCCAGCTGCAGCCTGCCGGACTCCATCACCGGTCGCCCGTCCCGCTGGAAGAACGCATCCGCGGGGAGGCGAGCGGCCACAGGACTTGCGACCGAGACGACCTCCGGCTCGAGCCAGAGTCCGGGAACCAAGCCGGCGTCACGCATGCGGCGCGTCATGGCATCGAGGCCGTCAGGGAAACGCCGACTCGACGGCTCCCACGAGCCGAGGTCGTCCCACCAGGTTGCCCCGTCGGTGTACCAGCCCGAATCCATGCAGTAGATCTCGGCGCCGGCGCGCCGGGCGGCGTCGACGAACGGGGGGATGTTCTCGCTCGTCGGATCGCCCATGAGGGCGTTCATGTAGTCGTTCACGATGACGGGCAGCGCGTCGTGGTCGGGGTGCGGGCGTCGCACTCGGCGGCGTGTTCGGGTGAGGGCAGCGAACAGCGCGTCGTCGTCGCCGCCCAGCACGAGGGTCGCCGGCACGGAGCGGAACCGCTCTCCGGGCAGGAGTCGGCGCATCCAGGCGTGGCTCTGATCGGTCGGCCCGCTCGCCACGAGGTAGACCGCGCCCCCCTGATCGCCGAGCTCCCAGCGCCAGGCTCCGTTGTGCTCGATCTGCCAGAGGAGCGACCGGGCGCTGTCGCGAGAGCGGAGGATGCCCATCGGAAGGTGTCCACCTGTAGACCAGCTTCCCCGCTGACCGAGCGCGAACGACGCACGCGAGCTCGGGATGCCCCACGTGTCGAGCCCGGCATCGTCGAGGCCGAGTTCCGCGGGCGTCCGCCGTTGCCAGACCATCTCCCGGAACCAGGTGTTGTGCGCGAAACCCACTTCGTGGTCGTGCCACCACGCGGCACCGGGCTCGGAGATGCCGCCGAGCGAGATCGAGGACACTGCCCGGAGATCGACGGGCCGATCCCCGGCGACGACCTCGGACTCGCACCGCACGACCGGCAGGTCGTCCCAGCATGACCAGCGCGAGATCACCAGGATCCCGGACTCGGGATCGCGCGCCGTGACCTCGAGGCGAGACATCCCGTCCTCATCCCACTCGCGATGCTCCAGGAAACGCAGCCGACGGCCGACCGCACTGCCCATGAGCCGCTCCGAAGACGAGGTGCCCGAACCCTCACCGTCGATATGGACTTCGGCGACGGGAAGTGCGGATGCGGGGTCAGCGGCGGTCCCGTCGCCCGCTCGCGCCAGGCGCCGTACGGCGGGAGCCGCGTCCCGTCCTCGAGCGATGTCCATCTCGATGGGACCGGGGCGCCAGGCGAGCGTTTCGGTCTGCGGCAAGAGTGCTCCTGGAATGGTGGCGGGTGGTGGGGACCGGGGGCGATCCGGATGATCGCCCCCGGTGGCGGTCGGTCAGCTCGCGTCGAACGCGGTCTGCCAGATCTCGACGTACCGGGTGACGCCCAGGCCGTCGAGCCCCTGCAGATATGCGTCCCAATCGGCGTCGCTGTTCGGGTCGCGCACCCCGGTGACGAACTCGGCGGTCGCCGTGGCGACGTTGCTCTCGACGTTCGTCGTGAGCGTGGAGAGTTCGCTCGCCTCCTCGGCAGGGATCCAGAGGTTCCAGTACGGGAACATGGCGTCGGACTCCTTGCCGTCGTAGAGATCCGTCGCTTCGAACAGGCGCCGCTCGAACCCTTCCTGCGTGTAGATGTCCAGAGGCTGCACCTGGGAGTTGCGCCACTCGGCGGTGTCGAAGACCTGGGCCATCGGCCCCCAGTTGCCGTTGTAGTCGGCCTCGTTCTCTTCGTCGAGCGGCAGGTCGAAGAAGCTCGGCTCGAGATCCGGGTCGAGGGCGACGTCGCCAGGCTCCGGGGCGCGCCATCCGATGTTCTCCTCACCCTGCTGGCCGCGGAGGTGACCCTCCGGGCTGAAGATGTAGTCCATCATCTCCATGATGATCTTCTGCTCCGTCTCGTCGGCCGCCTTCGTGATCACGAAAGTGGCGCCGGGCACGCTGGGCAGCTGGTAGGTCGTGATCGGACCCGCGGCGCCGTCGAGCGGCGGCACGGGGTTGTACTGGTTGTCACGGCCGTCCTCTTGGCCGATGCTCACCCCGATGCCCGGATGGATCGCCGTGAAGCCGCCCACGAGGACCGCCTGGGCGGAGTTGCCGGTGGCTTGCATGGTGTCACCGCCCTGGGAGAACGACGCGGGGTCGATGAGGCCCGCCGCCCACATCTTGTTCAGGAACTTCAGGCCCTCCCGCCAGCCGTCCTGCATCGTCTGCATCTGGACGGTGTCGCCATCCAGTCCCAGCGAGATCGGCTGGTTGTTCGCGCCTGCGCCGGTGTTGAACGAGTTCGAGATGAAGGCGTTCATGATGAACGGCACGATCGACCACTGCGCGCTGCCGGTGATCGGGATCTCGTCGGCGACACCATTGCCGTTCGGGTCGCCGGTCTTGAACGCCATCATCACGTCGAAGAACTCGTCCGTGGTCGTGGGCATCTGAAGCCCGAGCGTCTCGAGCCACTGGGTGTTGATCCAGAACTTGTACGGGTACGAGCAGTGATAGCAGTCGTTCCACTGCGGAAGGCCCCAGATCTTCCCGTCCGGAGCCGTCGCGAGAGTCTCGAAGCCCGGCTCGGAAGCGAGCGCGTCGGCGATGTTCGGCGCGTGCTCGTCGATGAGATCGTTCAGCGGGAGGATCACACCTTGGTCACCGTAACGCTGCAGCTCCGCCTGCGTGAACTGCGATGCCCAGGGGACGAGCATGTACGCCTCGGGAAGCTCGCCGCCCGCGAGGGAGACCTGTCGCGCTTCGGTCGCTGCTCCCGAGTCGTAGCCCGTGGTCTGGAAGTCGATGTCCACGTCGAACTTCTCTTCCAGCAGCCTGGTGAACGAGTTGGTGTTGAGATCCATCTGGCCGCCCTGCTCGCCGAAGATGGTGATGACCTTCTGGTCGTCTTCGGCGCTGGCGGTGCACCCGGTGAGCGTGATGCCCACCGCGGCCGCCACCGCAAGGCCTGCGAGCAGCCGAGGGCGTCGGAAGACTCTCTGGGACGTCGATTGTCCTGTCATGATCGTGCCTTTCTCTGGGGCGAGGTGGTGTCGGGGAGTGGAGCGAGAAGCCGGGTGGAGGCGCCGCGGGGTCAGCCCTTCACCGCGCCGATCAGGATTCCCTTGTTGAAGAACCGGGCGACGAAGGGGTAGACGAGCATGACGGGCACCGTCGAGATGACGATCAGGGAGTACTTCATGAGATCCGCCAGCTGCTGCCGCTCGAGGGCGGCGGCGGCATCGAGTCCCGGCGCGGCCTGGTTGAGGATCAGCACGTTGCGCAGGACCAGCTGGAGCGGATACAGACCCGGATCCCGCAGATAAAGGAGGGCATCGAAGTAGGAGTTCCACTGAGAGATGGCGTACATCAGGGCGATCACGGCGAGCAGCGGCTTGGAAAGCGGCAGCACCACCTTGAGGAGGAAGCGCATATCGCTCGCACCGTCGAGCTGCGCGGCCTCGTACAGCTCATCGGGGATCGAGGTCCGGAAGAAGGCGACGGCGATGATCACCTGCCAGACGCCGATGGCCTGAGGCAGGATGAGCGCCCACCTCGTGTCGAGGAGCCCGAGGTTCTGCACGACGAGGTAGGTCGGGATGATGCCGCCGGCGAAGAGCATCGTGAAGACCACGAACACGGTGATGCCACGGCGTCCCCAGAAGTCGCTCCGTGACAGCGGATAGGCGATCGCCACGGTGAGCGCCAGGCTGATGGCCGTGCCCACGATCGTGTAGAAGAGGGAGTTGCCGAATCCGCTGAGGATCGAGTTGTCGCTGAGGGCGCGGACGTAGCCCTCGAGCGTGAAGTCGATGGGCCAGAACGTGACCTGCCCGGACGACACTGCGAGCGGGTCGCTGAACGAGCTGGCGACGATGTAGATCAGCGGCAGCAGAACCGCGAGCAGGAACGTGGTCAGCAGGATGTAGACGCCGGCCATGAACCACCGGTCGATCGACGACTCCTTGATCCGCGTCGGCTTGCGCCCGTCACGCGTCTTCGCGGGACGCGCACCGCGGGTCTTCGGCGGATGTTCTTCCAGTGTCGAGGTCACCACAGTCCGTTTCCCGTCAGTCGCTTCACGATCGCGTTCACGCCGAGAAGCAGACAAAGGTTGATGGCGCCGTTGAACAGCCCGATCGCCGCGGCCTGACTGAAGTCCGCATTCAGGAGGCCGACCTTGTACGTGTATGTCGGGATGATCTCCGACTGCGAGATGTTGAGGCTGTTCTGGAGGAGGTAGGCCTTCTCGAAGCCGATCGCCATGACGTTTCCCACGCCGAGCACCAGCACGATCATCGCTGTGGGCAGGATGCCCGGAAGGTCGACGTTGAGGATCTTCTGCCAGCGGCTGGCACCGTCGACGCGCGCCGCTTCGTACAGTGCCGGGTCGATCCCTGCGAGGGCGGCGAGGTAGATGACGGCGGAGTACCCCATCGTCTGCCAGACGTCGCTGACCACGTAGATATGCCGGAAGTAGTCGGGATCGCTCAGGAAGTCGATGGATCCCAAGCCGAAGAACTGCGTCACGTGACCGGCGATGCCCAGGCGCGGAGAGAGGAACAGGATGGTCATCGAGACCACGACGACCGTCGAGATGAAGTACGGCGCGTAGGTGACCATCTGCACGGTGTTCTTGAAGAACCGGAGGCGGACCTCGTTCAGTGCGAGCGCCAGGATGATCGGAATCGGGAAACTCGCCAGAACGACGTAGGCCGACAACAGGAAGGTGTTGCGCAGGACGGGCCAGAAGACCGGGTTGTCGAAGAAGCGCGCGAAGTGCTTGGTGCCTGCCCAGTCACTGCCCCAGACACCATCTACTACGTTGTAATCTTTGAACGCAATGATGGCGTTGGTCATCGGCACGTACTTGAAGACCACGAAGTACGCGATCGGCACGAGGATCAGCAGGTACAGCTGCCAGTGCCTGCGCCAGCTGCGCTTCAGGCCGCGCAGTCCGCGGGAGCCCTTTCGCCCACGCAGTTCTCGGGTGACGCCGCCGACCTCGAGGCCGACGCCGCCCGGGGGCGTCACCATGCGCACCTCCCACGATGCCGTCCCGATCCGCTGGGCGAGCGAGGCAAGCGCTCGAGCAGTCGTACGTCGGCGATCATGGCGTCTCCTCTCTGCGTCGGTGCAGAAGCCACGTCCCAAGCTAAACGTCAGATCAATGCGTGTCAATCGGATCGCATTGCCCGGCGGAGTTGCGCGGTCCGCCGCTCTCGCCCAGCAGCCTGATCGCTGATGCGAAGTCTGGAGTAGCCGGAAGAATGCGCGACCCAGAAGGGATTCCGCTATGGTGACGCTCGCGCCCGGCCGACGTCCGCCCGAAGCGGCGGTCCCGAAGGGCGAGGCGGGGGCGTCGAAGATTGATTGAATGTTTAGGGCAGGTCTGTCGCGCGGCTCATCCGGGCAGGTCCGCGCATCCTCGCCTCGGCGGATCCAGGGCGCACCCTCGTCGGGTCGGCGTGCGCCGAGCCGAATCGCGGGGGTCACGCCGCATACACTGATCGCGTGGCAGCTAAGACTGAAAGCCTTTCATCAGGTCCGGTCTCGAGGTCGAACCACGTCATCGACCAGGTCAAGCGGATGATCGCCTCGGGCGAGCTGAAGGCCGGCGACAGGCTGCCGATCGAGAAGGAGCTCGCGGCCCAGCTCGGGGTGTCGCGGGGCTCACTGCGAGAAGCCGTGAGATCGCTCGCGACGCTCGGGGTTCTCGAGACGCGTCAGGGCGATGGCACGTATGTGACCCAGCTCGACCCGAGTTCGCTGCTGCGACCCCTGGAATTCTGGGCGGGCTTGCAGGAGGCGACTCAGCCGGTCGATCTGCTCGCCGTGCGACGCGTGCTCGAGACGGAGTCCGCCGGGCTCGCGGCAGTGAGGCTGACGGACGCCGAGTTCGACGAGCTGGAGAAGATCCTGTCCGACATCGATTCCGAACTGGCCTCCGGAAATCTCGAGCCGGAGACGTTCATCGACGCGGACGCCGCCTTCCACCGGCGGATCGCCGTCGCCAGCGGCAACCCCGCGCTCGCCGCGCTGATCGACACCCTCATGACACGCACACTGCGCGGCCGCCTGTGGCGTGCCATCACAGAACGCGATTCGGTCGGCGAGGCGCACGCCGACCATCGGGCCATCCTCGCCGCGCTCCGCACGCGGGACGCCGAACGAGCGCGCATCCGGATGGCCGCCCACCTCCTGGGCGTCGAGGTCTTCGCGGCGCAGCATCCGGTCGAGGGCGACGACCGGCCACCGGGGTCGTCTAACGGCTGACGAGCACCCCCTCGGCGCTGCGTTCGAGCCAGTAGGTGCCGGTGGGGAACTCGTACCGCTCGATGCTCTCTTCGTGCAGTTCGGCGCTGTAGCCCGGATGGGACGGCAGCACGTAGTGCCCGTTCGAGACGACGACCGGATCGGTGAAGTGCTCGTGCAGGTTGTCGACGTATTCGGTGAGTCGCTTGTCCAGCGATGCGGACACGGCGACGAAGTCGAAGATCGACAGGTGCTGCACGAGCTCGCACAGGCCGACGCCACCCGCGTGCGGACACACCGGGACTCCGAACTTCTGCGCCATCAGGTAGACCGACAGAATCTCGTTGACGCTCGCCAGGCGTGCGGAGTCGAGTTGGCAGAAGTCGATCGCCTCGGCCTGGAACATCTGCTTGAACAGCACGCGGTTCATGCCGTGTTCGCCGCTCGCCACGCCGATCGGGCTGACCGCCCTGCGAATCGCGGCGTGTCCCAGCACGTCGTCCGGGCTGGTCGGCTCCTCGATCCACAGGGGGCGGAATTCGGCGAGTTCGTTGACCCAGTCGATCGCCTGCGGCACGTCCCACACCTGATTGGCGTCGATCATGAGCTCAGCGTCCCATCCGACGACCTCGCGCGCGATGCGGAGGCGTCGGCGGTCCTCTTCGAGGTCGGCGCCCACCTTGATCTTGAAGTGGCGATGGCCATCGTCCTTCGCCTCCTGCAGGAGTGCCCGCAGCTTGTCGTCTGAGTATCCGAGCCATCCGGCGCTCGTCGTGTAGCAGGGGTAGCCGCCCCGTGCCGTCAGCTCCGCGATCCTGCGTTCGCGCCCCGGTTCCGCAGCGCGGAGGATGCCGACAGCCTCCTCCCGGGTGAGCGCATCCGAGAGGTACCGCAGATCCGCCGCATCGGCGAGCTGGTCCGGCGTCATGTCCACGAGCAGTCGCCAGAGAGGCACTCCGGCGCGGCGGGCGGCCATGTCCCAGAGCGCGTTCATCACGGCGGCCATGGCGAGGTGGACGACGCCCTTCTCCGGGCCGAGCCAGCGCAGCTGCGAGTCGTCGGCGAGTTCGCGGTAGATTGCCCCCAAGTCGTCGAGCAGCGAGTCCACGTCCCGCCCGATGAGCGGCTCGGCCCGTTGCCGGGCGGCAGCGGCGCAGAGGTCGTTGCCGCGGCCGATCGTGAAGGTGAAGCCGTGGCCGCGCAGGCCGCTGTCGGTCTCGAGGACGAGATAGGCGGCGGAGTAATCGCCGTCTTTGTTCATCGCGTCGGAGCCGTCTGCCTGCAGCGATGTGGGAAAGCGTATGTCGTGCACACGGATGCCGCTGATGATCGCCATGAACCATTCCTCCGTCGCATCTACA
The DNA here is from genome assembly GCF_019511645.1 of Microbacterium ureisolvens. GTDB lineage: Bacteria > Actinomycetota > Actinomycetes > Actinomycetales > Microbacteriaceae > Microbacterium > Microbacterium ureisolvens_A. The sequence continues at coordinate 71,722 of NZ_JAEUAX010000014.1, forward strand.
AGCCTTCGATCATTCGATGTATCGCCGCGTCCCGCACGTATACTTCGCCTAAAGTCACATACTTAGTCTTACACCACGTTAGATAGATCAGATGTATAGATCGAAATGCCGCGACAGCCGCCGGACGTGGACTCGACGAGGAGCACGCGAAGATGCGACGTGAGACGTACCCGGGAACGTGGGAGTTCCGAGACCGATCGGCGGGGGACCCCGGAGGATTCGAGACGGTCGTCGTCCCCCACGACGCCGTGCTCGGCACGACCCGAGTGGATGATGTGCGCCAGATGGCCTCGGGGTATTTTCCGGGCGGCATGTGGGAGTACCGCACGCGCCTTTTCGCACCGCCGGAATGGCGGGATCGCCATGTCGTCCTCGAGTTCGAGGCCGTCCATCGATCGGCAGCCGTCTTCGTGAACGGCAACCTCGCTGCGCGACAGAGGTCGGGGAGCACTGCGGTCACGGTGGAGCTGGACGGGCTTTTGCGCTACGGCGCTGAGAACGAGATCACCGTCGAGGCCCGAGCCGACCGCGACGCCCGGTGGTACACCGGCGGCGGCATCATCCGCCCGGTGCATCTCGCCGTCGGACCGAAGGTGCACGTGCCGCTCGACGGCGTCGTCGTGACGACGCCCGAACACGACGCGGAGGCGGCCGTCGTGCAGGTCCTCACCACGGTCCGCAACCTCGAATCCGGGCCTGTCGTGCGGCGGCTCGAGACCATGCTCCTCGGCCCAGCCGGGGACGTCGTGGGGATGGACCGGACTCGGGTCAGTCTGCCCGCCGACGGATCCGCCGAAGTCAGTCAACGCATCCTTGTGCGGTCGCCGCAGCGATGGTCGGTCGACACGCCCGACCTGTACCGGGCGCGGCTGCAGCTCATGCCCCAGGCGTCGGGTGCCGATGGCCAGACGGATGTGAGCGAGGTCGGCTTCGGCATCCGATCGCTGCATCTGGACGCCGAGCGTGGACTGCGGGTGAACGGGCAGGCGGTGAAGCTGCGTGGCGCATGCGTTCACGCGGACAACGGCGTGATCGGCGCAGCGACGTTCGCCGCAGCTGAGGAGCGCCGGGTCGCGATCCTCAAGTCCTCGGGGTTCAACGCGATCCGCAGCGCACACCAGCCCATGAGCACGGCGATGCTGGATGCCTGCGACCGGCTCGGCATGCTCGTCATGGACGAGCTCACGGATGTGTGGACCCGGGCGAAGTCACCGCAGGACGGCGCCGAGCACTTTTCCGAGCACTGGCGGTCCGATCTCGCCGCGATGGTGACGAAGGACCGCAATCATCCCAGTGTCATCATCTACTCCATCGGCAACGAGATCCCGGAGGCGGCCACCCGCTCGGGGAACGCGCTGACCAGGGACCTCGCAGCAGCCACGCGGGCGCTGGATCCGACACGATATGTGACCGCGGCCGTCAACGGCGCGCTGTTCGTCATGGACGGTGCGACCGAGCTCGAACCCGAGCTGCTCGGGGATTCGTCGCTGGATCCCGTCCACGAGATCAACCGCCGCACACTGAGCCTCGAAGAGCGGATGAGCGCTCTGGCGGTGACCGACGTCGTCGCTGAACTGACCGAAGAGGCATACGGCGCGCTGGACATCGCCGGAATGAACTACCAGGACGCGCGGTACGAGCTCGATCGCACGCGCTACCCGAACCGGGTGATCGTCGGATCGGAGACCTTCCCCACGCAGATCGACCGCCTGTGGCGACTCGTGACGTCGAACGTGCACGTCATCGGCGATTTCACCTGGACAGGCTGGGACTACCTCGGCGAACCCGGGCTCGGCCGGATGCACTACCAGGATGACCCGCCGGGCAACCAGGCGCTCGGAGGGTACCCGTTCCTCGTCTCGTTCGCCGGCGACATCGACATCACCGGTGAGCGCCGCCCTGCGTCCTATTACCGCGAGATCGTCTACGGGTTGCGTGCCGAGCCCTTCATCGCAGTACGACGACCGCACACCCGGGGTCGCGTGATGAAGGCCGCGCCGTGGTCGTGGACCGACAGCATCCCGTCCTGGACGTGGAGCGACGCCGGCACGGCGCCGCTGGAGGTGGAGGTGTACAGCGACGCACCCGAGGTGGAGCTGCTCTTCGGCGACGTGTCGCTCGGACGGCAGCCGACCGGCAGCGCGAACCGCTACCGCACCGTGTTCTCGGTTCCCTACCGGCCGGGGCGCCTCGAGGCCGTCGCCATTCGCGGCGGGGCCCCCGCCGAGCGGACCGCAGTCCACACCGCCGGCGAGCGCCGTCGGCTCGCCCTGACGGCGGAGCGCCCGCTGGTCCGCGCCGACGGTCGAGACATGGCGTTCGTCGTGGTCGAGCTCGTGGACGACGACGGCGTGCGGGCGACCGACAGCGACGTCGAGGTGGAGCTGACGATCGATGGTCCCGGCGCGCTCCAGGGCTTCGGGAGCGCCATCCCCGCGACCGAGGAGTCGTTCACCGACCTGCGCCACCGCCTGTACGACGGACGCGCGCTGGCGGTCATCCGGCCGTCGGGCAAGGGCCGCATCACCGTGACGGCGGCATCCGCGGGACTGCAGGCCGCGTCGGTCGAGCTCGAGGTCGGCTGACCGGCAGCTCCCGCAGACTCGCACCGCGGCGGCGCCACCCGCTCCCTCACGACTCCCCCGGGACGATTCCCCCGGGGCGCGCGTCCTCCGCTCAGCGGGGCGGTGCGGGCTCTGCCGCGGTGCGGCGCTCGAGCCGGATGGTCTGGGGTCCGCGCGAGAGGTCCACCATGACGGACGAGCCGAGTCCGCTGACGTCCAGAATGTCGCCGGCGCGCGCCGCATCGGACCCGGGCACGGCCCGGATGACGGCGGTCGCACCGTCGCCATCCCACCGCAGCTCCTCGACCAGCACGCCGCCGCGGGCGCGCACGCCTCGGAGCGATCCCGAGGCCCAGGCGGCCGGCAACGCGGGGAGGAGCATCAGTGATCCCGGCTGGGACTGCACGAGCATCTCGATCACGAGGGCCGGCAGCCCACCGCTCGCATCCACGTTGAAGATCGAGTCGCCGTCGTGCGTCGACACCGCGTTGGATCTCCAGAAATCGCGGGCGAGGGACTCGACACAGCGGAGGGCGGCGTCCGCGTCTCCGAGCCGCGCGGCCGCCAGCCCGAGCCCGACCAGCCCGAACGCCATCTCCATGCGCCCGTCTTCACCGGCCCAGGGGCGCTCGTCCCGCCATGCCAGCTTCCGGCGGATGGTTTCGATCGCCGCCCGACGCAGCTCAGGGGCCTGTGCGGCGTCGTCCTCTTCGTACCAGAACGGATAGAGCTGCGACGCGTGCCGGTGTCCGAGTTCCTCGGCGAGACCGGGGTCGAGCCATTCGGCGAAGGTGCCATCGTCGGCGACGCGATACGGAGGAAGGCGGTCCGCGAAGGATCTCCACGTGGTGCGATCGGCGTCCTCGCCGAGGAGATCCGCGATCCGGATCGCTATCCGCGCGGCATCGCGAAGGGCGGCGACATCCATGGTCGCGTCGACGGCGATCGGATTGGTGCGATTGCCCGGCGTGTTCTCGGGGGAGTAAGACGGCACGAGGTGAAGGGTCCCGGCGTCGTCGGGGACGCCGATGGCGGTTGCGAACGCCATGACGTTCTGGGCAAGCGGCCACGCATACTCGCGAAGTGTCGCGAGGTCGCCGGTCGCACTGAATTGGTCCCAGGCGAGCCGGAGGATCCAGGCGCCGCCCGCGACCCAGTAGAGGTGGGGGTAAGACGTGGCGAAGTGGTTGCTCCGGCCGTGCGAGTCGAAGCGCGCCGGCAGCAGCCAGCCCGGAGCGCCGAAGACGCGTTCGGCGTTCTCCGCATAGTGGTCGGTGTGACGGAAGACGGCGCGCAGATACGAGGTGAGCAGTTCCGGGGTGCCGGAGACCACCAGCGACGCCACGCCGCCGTGCTGGACGTTGCCGTTCTGGGTCCAGTCGCCCGACCAGGCAGGTCGCCGGGTGCCTTGCCAGATGCCGACGAGGGTCGGCGGCAGCACACCCGTCGCCGACAGGATCGTGTGGCGTCCCGAGGCGAAGGCGAGCTCGATCGCCGCGAGCATGGCCGGCACGTCTCCTTCACGCGCACGTTCGAGCACGTGCTCATACGAGTGGTCGTCGCCGATGTCGCTGTGCAGGTCGAGCGAGCACGCGGAGAACAGCGATGCGTGCGTCACTCCTGCCGGTTCGGCTGGTTCTGCGAGCCCGCCCAACAGCTCGACGCGGATCGGGAGGCGTGTCGGGGTGCCTCCCGCCACGAGGATCCGCACACCCCCGTCCACCGGTTGCGGGTCGACACCCGCCGGCAGCTCGACGCTGAGCCGGGCACGGGTCGGGGGCCACGGGCTCGGCGGGTGCTCCCGCACGAAGGGCGGCAGGGCGGCGGCGTCGACGCGGACGTCGACCACCCATCGTCCCGGCTCCAGCGTGCTCGTCTCGGTGAGGAAGACGCCGTAGTCCGTCGAGGGATAGTCGCCGATTCCGCGTTCGCCGTCTCCCGGGTCGAGAGACAGCACACCTCGAATGTCGCGACTCGACGACAACTCCAGGAACAGGGTTCCGGCGGCGCGATCGGGCACGACCGCGATGCCGCGGCGGGCGCTGTCGGCGGCGGACCATTCGACCTCCACCCGCCCCGTCACGAAGTCGCCGGATCTGCGGTAGGTCGACTCGGGGGACGATTCATCCGGAACCCAGGACAGGGCTGCGACGGGCACGAACGGGTCGGTCCAGATCAGCTGTCCGTCGTACCCGTCGTCCCTGGCGAGCCGAGAGGTGATCGCGGCTGCCGCGTCTGTGTCGCCGGCGAGGACGGCGGAGCGGACCTCGTCGATCGCGGAGCCGACGCGCGGGGCGGGGATGGCGGAGTTCACCGGGGCGAAGAACTCCTCGTGGCACACGTGGACGACGTGACGCTCGGGTGTGCCGGAGAGCACCGCGCCCAGGGAACCCGTCCCCGCGATGAGACCGTGCTCCCAATCGAGGCCGGTCGACGAACTCCAGAACCCTGTTCTGTGGGACACGGCGCTGTCTCCTTCCGCACGGCATCTGACCGACTGCGACTCCCACCATATCGCGCAATCATCCAATGAATGACGCGCCGATGCTTACTTCACGTCAGAAGGCAAGCCCGAAAACAGCTTGAAATTTGGCCGCGATGGTGCCTATTCATTGAATCTTTGAAATCACCGACGAGACACCGTGCGGCGGGATGGTGCGGTCAGAGCGACTCGCGGCGAACGAGCGACGTGGGCAGCAGCTGCTCCTTCTCGGCGGGCAGTCCCCGGATCGTCGCGAGGAGCGTGTCAGCCGCGGCCCGGCCCATCTCCTCCAGGGGCTGTCGGACGGTGGTCAGCGGAGGGTCGGACGTGCTGGCGATGAGCACGTCGTCGAAGCCGACCACCGACACGTCCGTGGGCACGCGACGCCCGGCCGCCTGCAGCACGCGGATCGCCCCGGCGGCCATGAGGTCCGACGACGCGAAGACCCCGTCGAGCTCGGGCGCGCGCTGAAGCAGACGCGCCATCGCCGCCGTGCCGCTGTCGAGGGTGAAGTCGCCGTGGACGATCGGGCCCGGCGGGATGCCGTGACGGGCCAGTTCGTCGGTCCATCCGCGTGTGCGCTCTCGAGCCTGCTCGAGATCGAGCGGACCGGTGATGATCCCGATCGAGCGCCGACCGCGCTCGAAGAGTGCACGGGCCGCCAGGACGCCGCCGCCGTAGTTGTCGGAGTCGATCACGATGGGCTCCGGACCGATGTCGGCGTGCGGCCTGCCCACCCATGCGACCGGAATGGGGGAGTCCGCGAGGCTCTCCACAAGGTGGGTGATCTCGTGCTGCAGGATGACGATCACCCCATCGAGCGCTCCCGAGCGCAGAAACCGCGGGATGCGGTCGAGGTCCTCATGATCGGCGGGAAGCAGGACCGGCTGCACCTCGCCGGCGGACAGGCCCTTCGCCGCGCCCTTGAGAACGGCGGTGAAGAACGTGCCGCTGAGGCTGCCCAGCTCGTCGAAGGCGATGACCAGCCCGATGGACCCGGCCTTTCCGCCTCGCAGCACGCGGGCGGCGAAATTGGTCTCATAGCCGAGCCGCCGGGCCTCGCGTCCCACGGCCGCCGTCATCGCGGGGTCGACGTTCGTCGCGCCCGCGAGCACCCGCGCGGCGGTGGCGCGCGAGACGCCCGCCGCCTGGGCGACGTCGACGATCGTGGGTCGGGCCATGGTGCTCCTCCGAGAATGCACGCGGGCCGTAGATCGATCTCACGGCCACGTCGATCATTGCACGCGCCGATGCGCCATGTACCCATTCCGACCGGTGGATCTTTGCCAGGTCGCGCAGGTTCTCAACGCCAAGCGCTTTCCAATGGGGGGCTTGTGCTTTCGAGCGCTCCATGGTTACTGTGTCTCGCGGATGAGAGAACGATCTCTCAGGCGATGACATCCCGTCATTTCCCGCTCTCACATGTCCCCCGAAGAAGAGGAGCAGTTGTGAAACGTCGCACACTGGCCCTGCCCATCGCCGCCCTCGGCGCTCTCGCGCTGCTGATCTCCGGATGCTCGGGAGGCTCCGGCTCCGGCTCCGAGTCCGGAGACCCGAACGCCGAATTCGAGTTCTGGTCGTTCACCGGAATCGGCCAGAAGGACTCGGTCGACCGGTACCTCGAGAAGAACCCCGATGCGAAGGTCAAGCTCTCGGAGGTCGGCAGCACCACCGAGACGGCCACCGCGCTGACGGCCGCCCTGGCCGGCGGCCGCGTGCCCGACCTGGTCATGATCCAGAACGACGACCTGCCCAAGTTCGTCGAGAATCCCGGCAACTTCGTCGACCTGCGCACGCTGGGCGGGGACGACATCGGCGACGGCTACCTGGACTGGGCCATCGACGGAGCCACCGCTGAGGATGGTTCCCTGATCGGCATCCCCACCGACGTCGGCGGCCTGGCTTTCGCCTACCGCGCAGACCTGTTCGAGAAGGCGGGCCTGCCCACCGACCCCGCAGAGGTGGCGCAGATGTGGTCGACATGGGACGACTTCATCGCCATGGGCCAGCAGTACACCGAGGCCACCGGCGAGCCGTTCATCGACAACGTCGAGACGTCGGTCTTCTTCTCGACGGTCAACCAGGTGAGCCAGAAGTACTACACCCCCGAGGGCGAGCTGATCTACGACACCAACCCCGAGGTCGAGGAGGCGTTCGACGTCGCGGTGCGCGCCTACGAAGCGGGCATCAGCGCCGACATCCCCGCGTGGTCGTCGGGCTGGGCGCCGGGCAAGGCCAACGGCGCGTTCGCCGTCACCACGGCGCCGTCGTGGATCCTCTCGGGTCTCAAGAACGACGCTCCCGACACCGAGGGCAAGTGGCGCATCGCCTCCATCCCGGGAGTCGGCGGCAACTGGGGTGGCAGCGTCATCGCCATCCCCGCCCGCGCCGAGAACAAAGAGGCGGCTTGGCAGTACATCGAGACGATGCTCTCGCCCGAGGGGCAGACCGAGCACTTCGCCACGACGGGCACCTTCCCCGCGGCCGAGGACGCCCTGGAAAGCGATGAGGTCAAGAGCTACACCGACCCGTTCTACGGCGACTCCCCGATCGGTCAGATCATGAGCGATTCGGTCTTGAACTTCCAGTCGTTCTACAACGGGCCCGACACCAGTGCGATCGGCGCTGCGCTGCTGAACGCGCTCGTCGACATGCAGGCGGGCAACATCGCACCCGAGGACGCCTGGCAGCAGGGTCTCGACAGCGCGAAAGCAGCCATCGGGGGCTGACCCCTTCGACAGACGGTGGCCCGGGCCAGCCCGGGCCGCCGTCCCGACCGAGGCCGAGGACCATGACCGTCACCGCTCCCGCGACCACCACCGCGACCGCCACCATCATCTCCGTACGCAAGACGCGCCGTCGTGACCGACCACCGTCGCGCATCCGCCAGAGCTTCGGCGAGCGCATCGCGCCGTACGTCTACATCGCGCCGTTCTTCGTCATCTTCGCCGTCTTCGGGCTCTTCCCGCTCGTCTTCACCTTCTACGTGGCGCTCTTCGACTGGAACCCCATCGGCGAGCAGACCTTCGTCGGACTCGCCAACTTCGAGCGGCTGTTCCAGGACCCCCGCTTCTGGAACGCGTTCGTGAACACGTTCGGCATCTTCCTCCTCTCCACGATCCCGCAGCTCGCGCTGGCCCTGGGACTGGCCCACCTCCTCAACCAGGCCACTCTCAAGTGGGCGAACTTCTTCCGCATGGCGCTTCTGGTGCCCTACATCACCTCGGTGGCCGCCACCGCTCTCGTGTTCGCCCAGATCTTCGACCGCAACTTCGGCCTCATCAACTGGGTGCTCAACATCTTCGGCATCCCCGACGTCAACTTCCTGGCCTCACAGGTCGGTTCGTGGGTCGTCATCTCGTCGATGGTGATGTGGCGGTGGTTCGGCTACAACACGCTGCTCTACCTCGCCGGGCTCCAGGCGGTCCCGCGGGAGATGTACGAGGCGGCATCGGTGGACGGGGCATCCGGATGGCAGCAGTTCATCCACCTCAGCATCCCGTCGCTGCGCCCGATCATCATCTTCACCGTCATCATGTCGACGATCGGCGGACTGCAGATCTTCACCGAGCCGCTGCTGGTCGCCCCCGAATCCGGCCTCACGTGCGGTGGTGGACGACAGTGCCAGACCCTCGCGCTGTTCCTCTACGAGCAGGGCTTCGGGCAGTTCGAGTTCGGATACGGCTCGGCGATCGGCGTGGCGCTTTTCGTCATCGTCGTCGTCGTCTCGCTCATCAACTTCTACCTGACCACTCGCACCCGGAAGGCGCGCTGATGTCCGACGTCATCGACCAGGCGGTCCCACAGGTCGGCCAGGAGGCGCTCGCGCGTCCGCAGAAGCCTCGCCCCAAGCGCAGAGGTCGAGCGGGCCGCGTGCCGTGGCCGGTCTACCTGATGCTGATCATCGCCGTGCTCATCAGCGTCTTCCCGCTGTATTACATGTTCGTCATCGCATCGGTGGGTGCGTCAGCGGTCACCTCGATGCCCCCGCGGCTGTACCCGGGGCTCAACTTCTTCGAGATCGCCGGCAAGGTCTTCGACACCGTGCCGTTCTTCCAGTCGCTGGTCAACAGCGTGATCGTGTCGCTGGCCATCGCGGTCATCGCTTCGCTGCTGTGCGCTCTGGCCGGCTTCGCCTTCGCCAAGCTGCAGTTTCCCGGCCGCAACGCGCTGTTCCTGATCGTGCTGCTGACCATGACGGTGCCGGCGCAGCTCAGCGTGATCCCGCAGTACCTCATCATCTCGTGGCTCGATTGGGTCGACACGCTCCAGGCGATCATCGTCCCGGGGCTGGCGAGCGCCTTCGGCATCTTCTGGATGCGTCAGCACATGGCCACGACGCTGAGCGACGAGCTCATGCAGGCCGCGCGGATCGACGGGGCCAACAGCTGGCAGATCTTCTGGCGCATCGGCTTCCCGGTGGTGCGACCCGCGGCGTTCGTCCTCGGGCTCATCACCTTCACGGCGGTGTGGAACGACTTCATGTGGCCGTTCATCGTCTTGAAGTCGCCCGAACTGTTCACCGTCCAGATCGTCCTCAAGCAGCTGCAGGCCAACCGCACGATCGACCTCGCGTTGACGATGGGCGGGTCGTTCATGGCCACCCTGCCGTTGCTCATCGTCTTCTTCTTCGTCGGCAAGCGCATGGTCGCCGGGATCATGGACGGAGCGTTCAAGGGCTGATGAGCACGAATGCAGGCGTCGTCGACGAGGGTCGGTGGCGCGATACGACGCTGAGCGCGCGCGAGCGCGCTCAGGCCCTGGTCGACGAGCTGACCCTGGAGGAGAAGGTCGCGCAGCTGGGGTCGGTGTGGCTCACCGATGCGGCTGACGCGTTCGCCCCCAAGCTCGAGGGCGACGCGGATGCTGCCGAGGCCGGTGACCCGTTCGCTCACGGCCTCGGCCAGCTGACCCGCGTGTTCGGCACGGCTCCCGTGACGGTGCCCGAGGGTGTCACCCGGCTTCGTGAGCTGCAGCGGAAGGTGATGGCTCAGCAGCGGCTCGGCATCCCCGCGCTGGTGCACGAGGAGTGCCTGACGGGTCTCGCGGCTTTCGGTGCCACGGCCTTTCCCACCCCGCTGGCATGGGCAGCGAGCTTCGACGAGGACCTCGTGCGCGAGATGGCCCGAGCGATCGGCGAGGACATGCGCGCGATCGGCGTGCATCAGGGACTCGCCCCGGTCCTCGACGTCGTCCGCGACTACCGCTGGGGCCGCGTCGAAGAGACGCTCGGCGAAGACCCCTATGTCGTCGGCCAGCTCGGCGCGGCCTACGTCGCAGGGCTCGAGAGCGCCGGCGTCATCGCGACCCTCAAGCACTTCGCGGGATATGCCGCCTCGCGAGGAGCCCGCAACCACGCTCCCGTGAGCATGGGTCCGCGCGAATTCGCGGACACGGTGCTGCCCCCGTTCGAGACGGCGCTCCGGCAGGGCGGGGCCCGCAGCGTCATGACCTCGTACACCGATGTCGACGGCATCCCGAGCACGGCCAACCGGCACCTGCTGGACGGCGTGCTGCGCACCGAGTGGGGCTTCGACGGCACGGTCGTCGCCGACTACTGGGCGGTGCCGTTCCTGGTGTCGATGCATCGGGTGGCCGGCGACTCCGCCGCCGCCGGCGCGCTGGCACTGCGGGCGGGAGTCGACGTCGAGCTGCCCTCGACGGTCGCCTACGCCGCCCTGCCCCGGCTGGTGCGCGCCGGGCTGGTGGACGAGAGCGACATCGACCGCGCCGCGGTGCGGCACCTGCGCCACAAGATCGAGGCGGGACTCCTCGACGGCGGGGCGGTCGTCCCCGACGGCGCGGAACAGGTGTGCCTGGACGGAAAGCGCAATCGTGCGCTGTCCTCCCGGCTGGCGGAGGAATCGATCGTCGTGCTCAAGGACGACGGCACGGCGGCGCTGCGCCCCGGTGCGCGGATCGGGCTGATCGGGCCGGCCGCCGCGGAGTACCGCAGCCTTCTCGGCTGCTACGCCTTCCCCAACCACGTCCTGACCAAGTACCCCGGGCATGATCCGGGTATCGCCATCCCGACGATCGAGGAGGCGGTGCGCGCCGAGTTCGAGGCATCCGTCGTGCGCGCCGAGCGCGGGTGTGCGATCGTGGGCGACGAGCATGCCCGGATCTCGGAGGCGGCGGACCTGGCGCGCGACAGCGACGCGGTCATCCTCGTCGTCGGCGACGTCGCGGGACTGTTCGGCGCCGGCACGTCGGGCGAGGGCTGCGACGCCGACGACCTGCGACTGCCGGGCCGCCAGGACGAACTCGTGCGCGCGGTCCTCGCGACCGGCACACCGACCACCCTCGTCGTGGTGTCGGGACGGCCGTACGCCCTGGGCGCCTACGGCGCGGCGGCGATGATCGTGCAGGCGTTCTTCCCCGGGGCCGAGGGCGCCGCAGCCGTCGCCGGGATCCTGTCAGGACGGGTGGCCTCGAGCGGACGCCTGCCGGTGCAGATCCCACGGACGCCCGCCGGAGGCGGCACGTATCTGCAGCCGCCTCTGGGACTGCACAACGCGGGGATCACCGTGGCCGATCCCACTCCGCTGTATCCGTTCGGCTTCGGCCTCACTCCGGGGCGGATCGCGTACGAGGACCTCTCCGCACCGGTCATCGTCCCGACCACGGGCGCCGCCGAGGTGACCGTGACCGTCGGCAACAGCGGGGCGGACTGCGTCGAGGTCGTGCAGCTCTACGCATCGTTCCCATCGGCGTCCGTGGTGCGCCCCGACGTGCAGCTGGTCGGCTTCGCGCGCATCCGCGTGCCCGCCGGCGAACGCCGCACCGTGCGCTTCACACTCGAGGCGGCGCGGCTGGCCGCCACCGGGGCCGATGGCCGGCTCGCCGTCGACCCGGGTGTCGTCGTACTCTCGGCGGGGCCGTCCGCAGCCGACCGTCCTGTCGAGGCCCGCGTGCATCTGTCGGGAGACCGGCGCATCCTCCTGGCTCGGGCGGGCAGGACCGCGTGGGATGTGGACAAGACGGAAGGAGCACCAGACCAGTGACATCAGCACCGGCGACATCAGCACAGGCCGCAGGGATCCGCGTGCTCGTGTGGGGCGAGAACCATCACGAGAAGACGGATGCGACGACGCAGCGGCTGTACCCCGACACCATGCACGGCACGATCGCGGCGGGGCTGCGCCGGCTGCTGCCCGACGACGCGGCCGTCGGGACGGCGACCCTCGACGACCCCGAGCACGGGCTGACCGAGGAGCGACTCGCCGAGACCGACGTGCTCTTCTGGTGGGGGCATCTGCGCCACGATGCCGTCGATGACGCGGTCGTCGAGCGCGTGCACCGTCACGTACTTGCGGGGATGGGGCTCGTGGTGCTGCACTCGGGCCACTTCTCGAAGATCTTCATCCGGCTCATGGGCACGACGTGTTCGCTCCGGTGGCGACAGGCGGACGACCGCGAACTGGTGTGGACGGTCGCCCCGACGCATCCGATCGCGGTCGGTGTGCCGCATCCGATCGTGATCGGCTCGCAGGAGATGTACGGCGAGTTCTTCGACGTGCCGGCCCCGGATGAGCTGGTGTTCGTGTCCAGCTTCAGCGGCGGAGAGGTCTTCCGCTCGGGCATGACCTTCTCGCGCGGTCACGGCCGGATCTTCTACTTCTCACCCGGTGACCAGGACTACCCCGTGTATCACCAGCCCGAGATCCAGCGGGTCCTCGCCAACGCCGCGGGGTGGGCCAGGCAGGACCGCCCTCGCATCGTCCCCCGCCTCGCGATGCACCGCGCCGGCGAGTTCGACACGCCGCGCGAGTGGAACGGCGAGGTGCTCGCGTGAGGGACGTCGTCGTCGTCGGCGCCGGCGGAATGGGACGCGCGTGGCTCGACACCGTCGCGCGCCGTGACGACCTCCGCGTGAGCGCGATCGTCGATGTGTCGGTCGAGACCGCTCGCGGCGCCGCCGCCGAGCGCGGGTGGGACATCCCCTGCGTCTCGTCGGTCGACGAGGCCTTCGTCGCGGCAGGGCGGCCGGGGATGCTCCTGAACGTCACCATCCCCGAGGCGCACCGCACGGTGAGCGAAGCCGCCTTGCGGCACGGGGTGCCGGTGCTGAGCGAGAAGCCCGTCACCCCGACCGTGTCGGATGCGCTCGCGCTCGCCGCAGTGAGCGAGCTCACCGGCGTGCTGCTGGCCACCAGCCAGTCACGGCGGTACTCCGCCGGCATCCGCTCCTTCCGCGAGGAGGTGGCCGGCGCGGGCGGCGCGGCGCAGCTGACCGCGATGTTCTTCCAGAACCCGCGCTTCGGCGGATTCCGGGACGAGATGGAATCTCCCCTCCTCATCGACATGGCCATCCACACCTTCGATCAGGCGAGGTACGTGCTCGGCGCGGACCCCGTCTCGGTGTACTGCGACGAGTTCTCGCCGCCGTGGAGCTGGTACCGCGGGGATGCCGCGGCGGAAGCGGTCTTCCGCTTCGAAGACGGCGCCCGATTCGCCTATTCGGGCAGCTGGTGCGCCGATGGCCTGACGACCTCCTGGAACGGATCGTGGCGGGCGAGCACCGCCAGCGGTTCGGTGAGCTGGGACGGCGAAGCGGAGGTGCGCGCGCAGTACCGAGACGGCGATCCGCGCACAGTGCCGGTCGGAGGCGGGGAGGAGGGGCTCGCTGCCGCGCTGGCCGAGTTCGTCGCCGCCCTCGACGGGGGTCCAGCCCCCTCCGGCGAGGTGCGGGCCAACATCTGGAGCCTCGCGATGGTCGAGGCCGCCCTCGCCTCGGCACGGACGGGCCAGGCAGTGCGCCTGGACGACGTCTTCGCCGCGGCATCCGCACACGCGACCCGGGCGGCGCGCGCGATCGGCGACCACGCCGTCGCCGAGGCGATCGCGGCCTGGGACGGTGCGCCGCCGCGCTGACCGCCCTCAGTCGCCGAAACGGTCACGAGACCGCCTCCGCGTGCAGGACGGCGGCGCGTTCCGGGTGGAACACGGGGAAGTCGAGCCCCAAGATCCCGAGCGCAGCGCCGCTGAGCACGGGGGCGCCACCCTCGTCCTCGCCGGGGAGCGTCGCCGCGTTCAGCCACCCGGGAACCTGCCAGGGCGGACCGAGCGACTCCGGCGCGCTCGCCGTCAGCCGGTAGCGGCGACGGGGGTCCAGGCCCGGAAGACGGATGTGCGCCATCGCGTCGGCGCTGGTGGCCGGCGTCACCACCACGTAGATCGCCTCGTCGCGTGTGGGCGAGACGACGCCTCGCAGCGACGGATCGGCGGGGTCGCTCGAGCCCGACACGGCTCGGCCTGTGGAGATCAGGCCGCGCTGGCGACGCCAGCGCGCGATCCAGGTCGAGAGGACCTCCCGCTCGTCGCCGCTCAGTCCGCGGATGTCCCACTCGATGCCGAAATGCCCGAGGAACGCCACGGCGCAGCGATATGCGAGCGTCGAGGTGCGTCCGGTGGTGCTCGAGACCGCCGAGGCCACATGCGAGCCCATCATCTCCGGCGGTACCAGCAGGCCCGTCCAGCGGAGATTGTGGAAGCGGTCGACGGGGTCGTGACTGTCGGACGGGTGGATGCGGTCGGTGCGCTCCAGGATGCCGAGGTCGACCCGGCCGCCGCCCGACGCGCAGCTCTCGATCTCGAGATCGGGATGCCGGCGTCGGAGGTCGTCGAGGAGCCGATACACCGCCATGGTCTGGTCGTGGACCGCGGGGGAGCCGGTGGCTGGATGGCCGGCGTCGACGAGGTCGCGGTTGTGGTCCCATTTCAGGTAGCTCACGCCGATCTCGCTGACAAGGGCGTCCAGTCGGTCCCGGATGTGCGCGTACGCGTCGGGGTTGGTCAGGTCGAGCACCTGCTGGAAGCGGTAGCGCGCGGGCAGGGCGTCGCGGGCTCGAAGGATCCAGTCGGGGTGCGCCCGGGCGAGGTCGGAATCCTCGTTGATCATCTCGGGCTCGACCCAGAGTCCGAACTCCATCCCCAGCGAGCGCACCCGATCGGCCAGGGGGCGCAGCCCGTCGGGCCACGCCCGAGGATCCGGCTCCCAGTCTCCGAGACCGGCGCGGTCGTCCCGTCGGCCGCGGAACCAGCCGTCATCGAGCACGAATCGCTCCACGCCGAGAGCTGCACCTTGTTCGGCCAGCTCGGTGAGGGTCGCAGCATCCTGATCGAAGTACACCGCCTCCCACACGTTCAAGGTGACCGGCCGTGGGCGCATGCCGGCGCGGTTGCGGTCGCGCAGATACGCATGGAATCGCGCGGATGCTGCGTCCCACCCCTCGCCGTACGCGCCGAAGATCCACGGCGTCACGTACTCGTCGCCGGCCTTCAGACGCACCTCTCCTGGAAGGAGCAGCTCGCCGCCCCGGAAAGCCAGGAACCCGTCGGTGCGCTCCACGGTGTGCTCGTGATCACCGCTGAAACCCACGTGACACAGCCACGTCTCACCGGCGTCGGCGGCGAAACCCGGAACACCGAGGGCGAGGACGGTGGTGGCGTCCAGACCCGTGCGACCGCGGCGCGAGACGCGAGCGTGGGTGCCGCGGACGACCGGGTGACGCTGCGGGATCCGCTCGTGCGCCCATCTGCCGCTGAAGTCGAGGATCTCGCTCGCGCGCACGGGCACCGGCAGGGACGGCAAGGCTTCGACGACGTCCACGTCATCCCCCGCGGTGCCGAGATTGCGCACGCCGAACCGGGTGCGCAGCAGGCCGGCGACGGTGAGATCGATCTCCAGCACGACACCGATTCCCGCCCAGTCGTCGCTCGCCTCTACGACGATGCTCCCGGCTCCGAGTGAAGTCGCACCGGCGGGTGCCGGCTTCCCTGCCACCAGCAGCGGCTCCGCGCGGAAGCGCGGCGACCATGCGCGACCGCCCCGGTGCACGCTCAGCCCTGGGCGGCCGAACCAGCCGCGCGAATGCTCCGGAAGCACGCTCGGTCGGTACGGGACATCCGAATCGGCGGATAATCCGGGCCGATGATCCATGGTGGCAAGGGTGCGCAGGTCGTCATCGGAGACATCCAGGCGCGCACCCCAATGCACGATGGCCGGCAGCTCGTCGCCCTGCTGCGTCACCACCAACGACACGTCGGCGGACGACAGGTGGACGACGCGGAGCTCACTCATACACACCATCTTGGTGGCCGGAGGGGAGGGGAGTACAGTCGGAGATCGATCTCACCGAGGAGAAACGTGACTGCCATCCCCGCCGCGCCCGCCTGGGCCGCAACAGCCCTCCCGCCCGAACAGGTCCGGCTCACGGCAGGGACGTTCGAGAACCGCCGACGTCTCAACCGCGAGTACCTCGCCTCGCTCACGGAGCGCAATCTGCTGCAGAACCACCTTCTCGAGGCCGGGATGACCGACCAGGCTTGGCACCTGCACCCTTCGCGTTCCGACATCGCCGACCGTGGACTCGATCGGCACTGGGGCTGGGAGACCCCCGGGTCGCTGCTGCGCGGGCATTTCCTCGGTCACTGGTTGTCGGCCGCGGCGCGCGAGGTGGCCACCACCGGGGACCCGGTGCTGCGAGGCCGCCTCGAGAACGTGGTGGCGGCGCTGGAGCGCTGCCAGGACGAGAACGGCGGTGAATGGGTGTTCGCCACCCCCGAGTCGTTCCTGCGGCGGCTGGGCGAGGGCCGCGAGACGTGGGCGCCCCAGTACGCGATCCACAAGACCTTCATGGGACTCGTGGACGTGTGGCGCGACCTGGGCGACCAGCGCGCCCTCGCGATCGCGCACCGCGCGGCGGCGGCGATCGCCCGGTGGGCGCGCGGTTTCGACACGGCGCGGTTCCAGCAGATCCTGGACGTGGAGACGGGCGGAATGCTGGAGGTGTGGGCTGATCTGCTCGAGGCCACCGGTGACGAGCAGTATCGCGACCTGCTCGACCTCTACTGGCACGGCGCCCTCTTCGATCCGCTGCGGGCGGGCGAGGACGTGCTCACGAACATGCACGCCAACACCACGATCCCCGAGGTGCTCGGGGCGGCCCGCGCCTACGAGGTCACCGGGCAGGAACGGTGGCGCGAGGTCGTGACGGCGTACTGGCGGTCAGCGGTCGTCGAGCGCGGCACCTTCTGCACGGGCGGGCAGACCTCGGGAGAGATCTGGACGCCGCCCTTCGCGTTCGCCGCCCGCCGGGGGCCGAAGACGCAGGAGCACTGCTCGGTGTACAACATGATCCGGCTGGCGGATGTGGTCTTCCGCTGGACCGGCGACGTCGAGGCGCTGGACTACATCGAGACCAATCTGCACAACGGCCTGCTCGCACAGCAGAACCCGCGCACCGGAATGGTCGCGTACTTCCTCCCGCTCGAGGGCGGCGCACGCAAGGAATGGGGCAGCCCCACCGAGGATTTCTGGTGCTGCCACGGCACCCTCGTCCAGGCGCACACCCGCCATGCTCAGTCGGCTGTCTACGCCGCACCCGGCGCCTTGATGGTGGCGCAGTATGTGCCGGTCCGGGCCGACTTCCCCGACCAGGACGCCCGCATCGAGATCGCCCTCCTCGACGATGCGCGGTACGTCGGTCCCGACGCCAATGCCGGTCCCGGCGGCGACCGGCATCGTCCACGCGCGCTTCGCGTGCGCGTCACCGTCACAGGAAGGGCCAGCCAGGTGCGTCTGCGCGTGCCGGCGTGGATCTCGGCCGAGCCCCGCGTGCACACCGAGGCGTCGTGGCAGCGCGCCGACCGGTGGCTCGCCGTCGATCACCGCGGGGGTGAGACGGAGATCGCAATGGAGTTCCCGTTCACGGTGCGGACGGTGCCGATCCCCGACGAGCCGGCGACGGTCGCCTTCGTGGAGGGCCCGACGGTTTTGGCGGGCCTGGTCGATCGCGAGGTGTCGCTCATCGGCGATCGGCACGATGCGGCCACGATGCTCGCGCCCGACGACGAGAGGCAGTGGACGCAGTGGCTCACGCGATATCGCAGTGTGGGGCAGCCGCAGGCGATCCGGTTCCTGCCGCTGCACGAGGTGGTCGACGAGCGCTATTCGGTGTACTTCCCGGTGCGCCCGGCGTAGCCTCGCCCATCTAGACCCCGGTGCGGGTCGAGCCGCGTTCGACGAGCTCGGTCGGCATGACGATCGCCTCGGGTGACACCTCGTCGCCGGCTGCGGAGCGCGCCAGAAGGCGCACCGCGGTCGCGGCCATCTCGCGGATGGGCTGGCGGATCGTCGTCAGCGACGGCTGCAGCCACCGTGCACCTCGGACGTCGTCGAATCCGACCACGAGCACATCACGGGGGATGCCGAGCCTGCTGTCGGCGACCGCCCGGTATGCGCCGGCGGCCATCTCGTCGGAGCAGGCGAAGATTCCGACCGGGCCCTCGCCGCCGAGCTCCGACAGCGCCCGGGCGCACGCACGGCGCGCATCCCACGCGCTCCAGTCCGCGCTGGTCCTGCTGCACGGCGCCTCGGGGGCGAGCTCGTTGACGGTGGCGGTGAATCCGTCGACGCGCGCACGTCCATATCGGTACGAGGGCGCGCCGCCGATGACGATGAAGCGGCGGGCTCCGCGTGCGATGAGATGCTCGGCGGCCGCCGCACCGCCCGCCCGATCGGTCGTGCGGATGCTCGGCAGTGGCCTGGACGCCTCCGACGGCGGCTCCATCAGCACGAGGGGGATGCCGGCGCGATGCATCGCGAGGATCTGGGCGCTCGTGGGGGTGATCAGTCCGACGACGACACCGGCGGAGCCGCGGGAGCGGATGCGTTCCGGCCAGTCGTGGGCCGGGTCGTCGCGCTCGGCCGTCAGCACGAGGTCGTAGCCGAGCGACGACGCGGTGGTGCGGGCGCCCGCGGTGATCTCCTCGGTGTACGGGTCGTGGAAGTGCCCGAGAACGAGGTCGAACATCAATGCGGTGCCACGGCGCGGGCGGCCCCGCCCCGCGCCGGCGCCGGGGTAGCCGAGTTCGGCCGCGGCGCGAAGGACCGCGGCTCGCGTTTCAGCGGCCATCTCGCCCCGCGCGCGGAGCGCCCGCGACGCCGTGGCGACGCTCACCCCGGCGCGTTCGGCCACCGCGCTGAGCGTCACACGTGCACCGTCGGTCATGCAGCCATTTTTGCGCAAAGTTCATACGCTTCGCTTCCGCACGGTGGCAGTGTGACGGCGTAGCACCCGCCTATGCAGAGGATGAAGTCGATGACGACGACATACGAAGGACGCCGCGCCCTGATCGTGCGCGGTGGATGGGAGGGCCACCGACCCGTCGAGGCCACGGAGATGTTCCTGCCGTTCCTGGAGCAGCAGGGCTTCGACGTGCGCATCGAGGAGTCCAACGAGGTCTACGCCGACCGCGACGTGATGGACCGCACAGACCTGATCCTGCAGTGCGTGACGATGTCGGAGATCTCGCCCGATGCGCTTGCGGGCCTCCGCGGCGCCGTCGAGCGGGGCACGGGCCTGGCCGGCTGGCACGGCGGCATCGCGGACTCGTACCGCAACAGCTCCGACTACCTGCAGCTGATCGGCGGTCAGTTCGCCACCCACCCGTCCAAGCATCCCGACGCGTGCGAAGGCACCGAGAGCGACAACTTCGTCTGCTACACGGTCGATCTCACGGACCTCGGCCGCTCTCACGAGATCATGGCCGGCGTCGAGGACTTCACCCTTCGCACCGAGCAGTACTGGGTGCTCACCGACGACCTCAACGACGTGCTGGCCACCACCACCCACCCCGCCCCGC
>NZ_JAEUAX010000015.1 GCF_019511645.1 Microbacterium ureisolvens
GAATAGGGGGTTCCGGTGGGGGGTTTCGGGATGCGGTCCGGGATACCGCCGGGCCGCACGCCGTAGGCTCGGCGGGTGGAACTGTCCGAACTGGAAGCGCTCCTGACGCCCGAGGGCCTGCGCCTGCTCGACGCGATGGGGCCGGTGGAGTCGTCCGACGATGTCGCGCGCACCGTGACCCGGCTCCGCCGCGACGGCCACTCCCCCGACCTCGTCTCGGCCGTCGTGGGCCAGGCGCGGCTGCGCACACGCGCGCGGGCGAAGTTCGGCGACCTGGCGCAACGGATGCTGTACACCCGCGCGGGTCTCGAACAGGCGACGCGGCTGCCCATCGCGGCCCGGCACGCGGCCCGGTTCCGTGACGCAGGGTTCACGCGCGTCGCCGACCTCGGCTGCGGCATCGGCGGTGATGCCCTCGGACTCGCCGGACTCGGCCTGCGCGTCACGGCGGTCGATGCCGACCCGGTGACCGCCGGCATCGCGGCCTACAACCTCGCCCCCTTCGGAGCCGACGCCGAGGTGCGTCTCGGCACCGCCGAAGAGACCGACCTCGACGGCGTCGATGCCGTGTGGCTCGACCCGGCGCGCCGCACCACGGGACACTCCGAGACCTCCCGCACCCGTCCCGAGGACTGGTCCCCGTCGCTCGACTGGGTGTTCGACCTCGCGCAGCGCATGCCCGTCGGCGTAAAGCTCGGCCCCGGGCTCGACCGCGGCCTCATCCCCGCCGACGCCGAGGCCCAGTGGGTGAGCGCCGACGGGTCGACCGTCGAGCTGGTGCTGTGGTCGGGAGCGCTGGCCCGCCCGGGCGTGCGCCGCGCCGCGCTCGTCATCCGCGGCGATCAGGCGCATGAGCTGACGGCGCAGACGGATGCTGCGGACCAGCCCACCCGATCCCTCGGCGCGTTCCTCCACGAGCCCGACGGCGCCGTCATCCGCGCGCGCCTCATCGGCGACGTCGCCCGCACGCTCGAGGCCGGGATGCTCGACGAGCACATCGCCTACCTCACGTCGGACGCCGCCCTCACGTCGCCGTTCGTCTCGACGTTCCGCGTGCGCGAGGTGCTGCCCGCCGACGAGAAGGCCCTCGCGAAGGCGCTCCGCGAGCGCGACATCGGCCGCCTCGAGATCAAGAAGCGCGGAGTGGACATCGACCCCGCGGCCCTGCGCACCCGCCTGAAACTGCGCGGGTCGGCTTCGGCGACGCTCTTCCTGACGCGCATCGGCACGCGGCGCACGGCGATCCTCGCCGACCGGGTCTGACCTCGATCAGCCGATGATGTGGGCTTGCGCCGCGGCGAAGAGAAGCCAGCCGGCGCTGTAGATGAACGACAGCGTGCCGAGCACGATCGCCCAGATCGCCATCGCGCGGCTCTCCAGTGGTCGACGAAGAGCGATGACGGCCGACACGACGGCGACGAGGCCGATCGGGAAGCCCCAGCCGACGAACATCGACACGATGAGGCCGACGATCGCGAACGCGAGCGCCCAGCCCGCGAGGCCGCGGTGAAACGCCGAGTCGGTCGCCGTCCACGAGGTGTCGTCAGGCGTGAAGTCGCCGCCCGGCTCCGCCGGAGCCGTCTCCACGGTGACGGCGACAGGCGCCGTGGGAAGACGATGGAACCCGCCGCGATGCGCCCCCGGCAGGGGGGACGCGTCCTGCGCGAGATCGACATCGGGCGACACCGGAGTCACCGTCGGCTCCACCGGGCCCTTCGCGCCGTCCGGCGCTTCGTCTGTCGCATCCGCGCCCACGAGCGATGCGCTGTCCGCATCCTCAGGCGCCGGCTCGAGGTCACCCGGATCGGCCCCGGGCGTCTCGTCCTCGGCGGGTGGCAGCATCCGTTCGTCCGTCATGCCGACTCCGCGACCTGGATCTCGGTGACGGGCAGCGTCGAATCGGCGCCGAATTCGAGGGTCGAGGGCGCACGGCCCGACATGATGAGCTCCGAGGTCAAGGCCGCGATCATCGCGCCGTTGTCGGTGCACAGCGACAGCGGCGGGATGCGCACGGTCACGCCCTCGGCCGCGGCGCGCTCGATCGCCACGTCGCGCAGCCGCCGGTTGGCGATGACGCCGCCGCCCAGCAGCAGGCGCGGCACACCGTGGTCGCGGCACGCGGCGAGGGCCTTCGTGACGAGCACGTCGACGACGGCCTCGCGGAAGCTCGCGGCCACGTCGGCCACGGGCACGGTCTCCCCTTGAGCCTCGCGCTGCTCGACCCACCGCGCGACCGCGGTCTTGAGGCCCGAGAACGAGAAGTCGTAGCGGTGCTTCGCCATGTCGCTCGCGCGCGACAGTCCCCGGGGGAACGCGATCGCCTTCGGATCGCCGGATGCTGCGGCCCGGTCGATCTCGGGACCTCCGGGATACGGCAGCCCGAGCAGTCGCGCGACCTTGTCGAAGGCCTCGCCCGCGGCATCGTCCATCGTCTCGCCGAGCAGCTCGACGTCGGTCGTGAGGTCGCGGACGAGGAGCAGCGACGTGTGCCCACCGCTGACGAGGAGCGCGACGGTCGGGTACTCGAGGGGTGGCGCGTCGGCGTCGAGGATGTCGGCGGCGATGTGCCCGACGAGGTGGTTGACGGCGTACAGCGGCTTCTCGAGCGAGACGGAGAGGGCCTTCGCGGCGCCGACGCCGACCATGAGCGCGCCGGCGAGTCCCGGGCCGGAGGTCACCGCGACCGCGTCGAGGTCGGCGAGCGTCACCCCCGACTCGGCGAGCGCGGCCTCGATCGACGGCTGCAGCGCCTCGAGGTGCGCACGGGCGGCCACCTCGGGCACGACGCCGCCGTAGCGGGCGTGCTCGTCCATCGAGCTCGCGATCGTGTTGGACAGCAGCGTGCGGCCGCGCACGATCCCGATCCCCGTCTCGTCGCAGCTCGTCTCGATGCCGAGCACCAGCGGTTCGGCGCGGTTCACGTGCACACCCCTCCGTCCTCGTCCCGCCGGGCCCACCCGCGCAGGTCAAGCTTCATCACCACCGCGTCGACGTCGTCCGGCTGGTAGTACCGCGGCTTGCGGCCGATCTCGGCGAAGCCCTCCGACGCGTACAGGGACTGGGCGACGGGGTTGTCGGCGCGCACCTCGAGGAACACGTCCGTGACGCCGCGCCGCGCGGCCTCCTCGAGCAGCGCCCTGAGCATCGCGCGGCCGCGGCCGCGGCCCCGCGACACCTCGGCGATCGTGATGGTCTGGATGTCGGCATCCTTCGCCCCGGCGACTGCCCGAAGGCCCCCGTACCCGACGAGGCGGCCGGCTTCATCGTCGACGACGTACCAGCCGTGCGGCGACGAGAGCTCTTCGCGCATCATCGCCTCGGACCACGCGTCGGTCGGGAACGACGTGCGCTCGAGCGTCATGATGGCGGCGAGGTCGTCGGCGGTCGCGGGGCGCAGCGTCACAGGTTCACCCGCTTCGGCGCGTGCGGCAGCGTCACGTCGGGCGAGCGGAGGTAGAGCGCGTCGGCGGGCCCGATGGTGCGTCCGGCGGCGAGCGCGCGGGCCGCGGCGAGCGCGAGCATGG
Source organism: Microbacterium ureisolvens (assembly GCF_019511645.1). Classification (GTDB taxonomy): domain Bacteria; phylum Actinomycetota; class Actinomycetes; order Actinomycetales; family Microbacteriaceae; genus Microbacterium; species Microbacterium ureisolvens_A. The sequence goes on from NZ_JAEUAX010000015.1 coordinate 3,525, forward strand.
CCGCGGGGATGCGGTCGGCGTCGCGGCGCGCGGCCCCGGCGCTCGCGAGCACGCCGTCGAGGTCGTCGCGGGGAGCGAGGGCGGACTCCGTCACGCGCACGGGCAGGCCATCGTCGTCGAGCCCGCGGTACAGCGTGTACGCGAACTCGCGGCGGCGCGCGTCGGTGACGACGGCGAACGTCTCGTCGGACGACTCCTCGTATCCGCCCGTGAGCGCATCGTGGATGAGCAGCTCGAGGGCGACGGCGTCGTGGCTCGGGACCGGCACGACCGGCACACCGCGCCCGAGAGCGAACGTGCGGGCCGCGGCGATGCCCACGCGCAGCCCGGTGAACGGGCCGGGTCCCATGCCCGCAGCGACATGCGTGATCTCGGACGGAGAAAGGGATGCCTCCGCCAGCGCCTGCTCGATCAGCGTGCCGATCACCTCGGCGTGGCCGCGGGGGTCTGCGCTCTCGACCTGCGAACGGATGACGCCGTCCGGCTCGACCACCGCCACCGCGGAGCCGAGCGACGTGTCGATGCCGAGAATCACCCTTCCAGGGTAGTCGGCGCCCCGTGCCGGGAGATCCGAGCGGCTCGGGCGCTTCCGCTCCTCAATCGAGGACCAGGGCAGAGGTGAGGAGCCTCTCGCCGGGTTTCCGTCCTCATCTCGGGCGTAACCCTCGATTGAGGACGCGTCACCCGAGGCGCAGACGGAGGATGGATGCCGCGGCCGCCGGACGCTCAGCCGTGCCGGGTGATCTTCACGAGGCGGGGGGTGTCGGCGTCGAGCTCGGCCTCGTGGGCGACGGTGCCGCACGCGTCGTCGACGCCGTGGCCGTGCCACTCGCGCTCCAGCTCGACCTCCCACCACCGGTCGCGCAGGCCGTCGACGAGACCCCGTCCCCACTCGACGATGACGACGGAGCCGTCGAAGTCGATATCGAGGTCGTCGAGCTCCGCGGCGGAGCCCAGGCGGTATGCGTCGACGTGCACGAGCGGTGCGCCGTCCGACAGCGACGGATGCGTCCGGGCCAGCACGAACGTCGGGCTCTGGATCGGCCCCCGCACGTCGAGCCCCCGGCCGATGCCGCGGGTGAGCGTTGTCTTGCCCGCGCCGAGCGGACCGGTGAGCACCACTATGTCGCCGGGGCGCAGCATTCGTCCCATCTCTTCGCCGAGTGCCTCCATCGACGCGGGCGAGGTGATCTCGCGCGTGCCGACAAGGGCGTCGAGTCCCTGGGTCTGCGTGTTCACGCCGGGTGCAACGCCCGCGGCGTCCTCCGCGTTCCCGCTCATCGCCGCTCCCTCGTCCGTAACTCAGGATGGCTGCGCGGGCCGGAATGCAGAACCCGCGAATCTCCGCGGTTCCCGCGGACGCTCGCCCACAACGGTCGTGAGTAAGGAACGCGGCGCCCGCTCATTCCGACACCTGCCGGCGGGGTACGCGGGGGCCGATGCGGGTGACGATCTCGTAGTTGATGGTGCCGGCGGCGTCCGCCCAGTCGGCGGCCGACGGCACGCCCAGGGTCGGGTCGCCGAACAGCACCGCCGCGTCGCCCACGGCGACGGGTGCATCGCCCACGTCGACGACGAACTGGTCCATCGCGATGCGGCCGGCGACGGCGAACCGGCGTCCGCCGATCACCACGGGCCCCGCACCCGACGCCTGGCGCGGCACGCCGTCGGCGTACCCCAGGGGCACGAGGGCGAGCGTCGTGTCGCGCTCGGCGCGGTAGTCGTAGCCGTACGACACGCCCGTGCCCGCGGGCACGCGGCGGACGGCCGCGACCGATCCGCGCAGGGTCATCGCGGGGCGCAGGCCCAGGTCGGCCGAGGTGCGGTCGTCGAACGGCGAGAGTCCGTAGATGCCGATGCCGATGCGGACGCACCCGAGGCGCGCCTCGGGCAGGTCGATCGCGGCGTGCGTCGCCGCGATGTGCCGCAGCGGCGGCGCGAGGCCGAGCGAGGCGGCGACGGCCACCGCGTCCTCGAACGCCCGCAGGGCGGCGCGGTCGTCCTGGGTCGACGCGTTCGAGAGGTGGCTGAACAGCGCGATGACGCGCACCCGCCCGATCCGCTCGAGGCGCGCGGCCTCGGCGAACACGACGCGGTAGTCGGCCGGGGCGATGCCGTTGCGGGAGAGCCCGGTCTCGAGTTTCAGGTGCACACCGACGGGACGATCGGCGGATGCTGCGGCCGCAGCCTTCTGCAGCTGCTCGAGGCTCGAGATACCGAGCTCGATCCCGAGTGCGGCGGCCTCGGCGAAATCCGCCCCGGGCGCGTGCAGCCACGCGACGATCGGAGCATCGATGCCCGCGCGGCGCAGGGCCAGCGCCTCGGTGATGTCGGAGACCCCGAGCCGCGATGCGCCACCGGCGAGCGCGGCGAGCGCCGAGCGAACGGCCCCGTGCCCGTACCCGTCGGCCTTGACGACCGCGATGATCTCCGACCCCGTGAGCCGCCGCAGGTGCCGCACGTTGTCTTCGATGGCGCCCACGTCGACGAGTGCCTCGCGGAGGGCACCGGCGGGCAGGCGGCTCACGCGCCGGCTCCTTCGGCGCCCCGCGATCCGCGAGACAGGGGGTTCGCAGCGAGACCGGGGACGTTGCCCTCGGTCTCGCGGAGAATCCCCTGGGTCGGCGCCTCCGGCACGGCCTCGAGAATCACGAACGCGGTCGCGAGGCCGGCGTCGTGCGAGAGGGACAGGTGCAGCGCCGTGATTCCCCGCTCGGCGATGACATCAGCCGTCGAGCCGCGCAGCGAGAACAGCGGACGACCTGACGCCTCCGACGCGATCTCGATCTCTGTCCAGTGCACCCCGTCCGAGCCGCCGAGCGCCTTGATGAGCGCCTCCTTCGCGGCGTACCGCGCGGCCTGCGAGTGCGGCTTGAGCTGCTGCTCCGCCTCCGAGAAGAGCCGCGGGAGCAGCTGCGGGGTGCGCTCGATCGTCCGCTCGAACCGAGGGATGTCGACGATGTCGACGCCGATACCGACGATCATGTGGTCCTCCTGCATGCTGCAGCCGCAGCATCCGCCACCCTATCGCGGCCCTCCGTCGCCCGACCTCCCCGTTGAGTCGGCGATGGATGCTGCTACTCGACCGTCACCGACTTCGCGAGGTTGCGGGGCTGGTCGACGTCGAGGCCCTTGGCCGTCGCGAGACCCATCGCGAAGACGTGCAGCGGGACCACCGCGAGGAGCGGCTCGAAGAACGGGCCGGCCAGAGGGATGCGGAGCACCTCGTCGGCCTTCGGCAGCACGGCGGCGTCGCCCTCTTCGGCGATCGCGATGACGCGGGCACCGCGCGCCCGGATCTCCTCGATCGAGGAGATGACCTTCTTGTGCATCTCGGACGACTTGCGCGGCGACGGCACGATCACGAAGACCGGCTGGCCGGGCTCGATGAGCGCGATCGGGCCGTGCTTGAGCTCGCCGGCGGCGAAGCCCTCGGCGTGGATGTACGCGAGCTCCTTGAGCTTGAGCGCACCCTCCAGCGCGATCGGGAAGCCGACGTGACGACCGAGGAACAGCACCGAGCGGGTGTCGGCCATCCAGTGGGCGAACTGCTCGATGCGGGGCTGCTCGCGCTCGAGGATCTGCGCGATCTTGCCCGGGATCGCCTCGAGCTCGCGCACGTGGTCGGCGGCGGCCTCCGGCGTGATCGCGCCGCGGACGCGGCCGATGTGCAGGGCCATCAGGTAGAGGGCCGTGATCTGCGCGACGAAGGCCTTGGTCGAGGCGACCGCGACCTCGGGCCCGGCGTGCGTGTAGACGATCGCGTCGGACTCCCGCGGGATCGTCGCCCCCTGCGTGTTGCAGACCGACAGCGTCTTCGCGCCGTGCTCGCGCGCGTACTTGACGGCCATGAGGGTGTCCATGGTCTCGCCCGACTGGCTGATCGACACGACGAGGGTGTCGGGCCCGATCACCGGGTCGCGGTAGCGGAACTCGTGGGCGAGCTCGACGTCGACCGGGATGCGGGTCCACTGTTCGATCGCGTACTTGCCGACCTGGCCCGCGTACGCGGCGGTGCCGCAGGCGATCACGATGATGCGCGAGACGTCGGCGAAGAGCTCGTCGAGACCGTCGAGCTCGGGGATCACGACCTGACCGTCGCGGACGCGCCCGCGGATCGTGTTGGCGACGGCGTCGGGCTCCTCCGAGATCTCCTTGGCCATGAACGACGACCATCCCCCCTTCTCGGCGGCGGCGGCGTCCCAGGTGACCTCGAACGGCTCGACCTCGACGGGGTTGCCGTCGAAGTCGGTGACGGTCACGGCCTCCGGGGTGATCGCGACGATCTGGTCCTGCCCGATGGCGAGGGCGTTGCGCGTGTGCTCGACGAACGCGGCGACGTCCGAGCCGAGGAAGTTCTCGCCCTCGCCGAGGCCGATCACGAGCGGCGAGTTGCGACGGGCGCCGACCACCAGACCGGGCTGGTCCTCGTGCACGGCGAGGAGCGTGAACGCTCCTTCGAGGCGTGACACGACGGCGCGGAACGCGCTGACGAGGTCGCCGGTGCGGGTGTACTCGCGACCGAGGAGCACCGCGGCGACCTCGGTGTCGGTCTCGCTGCGGAACGTGAACCCGTCGGCGACGAGCTCGGACTTGAGCTCGAAGAAGTTCTCGATGATGCCGTTGTGGATCACGGCGAGCTTGTCGTCGTCGGCGAGGTGCGGGTGCGCGTTGCCGTCGGTCGGGCCGCCGTGCGTCGCCCACCGGGTGTGGCCGATGCCGGTGGTGCCGTCGGCGAGCGGGTGGGCGGCGAGGTCGTCGCGCAGCACCTTCAGTTTGCCCGCGCGCTTGCGCATCCCCAGTCCGCCGTCGCCGTCGATGACGGCGATGCCCGCGGAGTCGTAGCCCCGGTACTCGAGGCGCGAAAGACCCGAGATCAGTACGGCCTGGCTCGGGCGCGGGCCCACGTATCCGACGATTCCACACATGGGCTCAATGGTAGGCGGGCGGTTTCGCAAGGAACCCTTACGAATACGGCCGCCTCACTCAGCGCGGCGGCGGTGAGGGCCGCCGGGTGCGGTCGAACTCGAGTCCGCTCTCCGCCTCGCCGGCGGCGGGGCGCACGCGACGGCCGGTCCACAGGACCCATGACCCGTCGGCCCGGCGCGCGGCCTGAGGGACGCGCTGCACGCGCACCCCCTGGCGCGGGACCTCGGCCGCCAGGAGCCGCCGCTGCTCCTCCTCGTCGAGCAGGCGCCCGGCCGGCTCCACACCCTTCCCGCCGCGGTCGACGTCGGCGCGTTCGAGCGTGACGCCACGATCCGAGATGCGGGCCAGGTAGGGGAACCAGTTCGTCGGCACGTACGTCATGAGCTCGTAGCCGAGCACCTGATCGGCGGGCTGCGTGCCCGGGTCGATCGCGGGCACGGGCGGCGCGGGCAGCGCGGCGACGATGCGGGGGTCGCCGGAGTCCGCCGGGACCGTCTGCTCGATCGCCCACACCAGGTTCGCCGTCTCGTCGCGGACGAAGCGCACGTCCTCGATCGCGGCCCCCTCGAGGCGTGCCGCGATGGCGGGCGGCACGAACAGGCCGGCCAGATCGCGACGCACTTCGCCTGTCGCGCCTTCCCACGCCCGCTCGCTCGTCGAGTACATCCGCCACGTCGGGGTGAACCGTCCCGCGGGGACGGCCGGCGCCTTCTCGTCGGCGTGCCACCGGGCCCCGAACGTGTCGCGCCACTGCACCGAGGTGACCCTCAGCACTCCGCCCGGCGGCGAGTCGACGGGCACGACGAGCCAGTCGTCGCCCGCCATGATCGCCGCCTCGACCACGGCGAGCCGGGCGAGCTCGTGCGGATCGGCGAACGCGGCGCCGAGGTCGATGTCGGCGTCCTCGAACTCCCAGAACCGCGACACCGGCATGCCGGGGAACGACAGCTGCGAGGCGAGCAGTGCGCGGTCGATCTGCTCGGGTTCGACGCCGTCGGCCGGCGGAGGCGTGCGCGAAGGATCGGAGTCGAACGTCGCCCATCCGATCTCGCCGGCGCCGTGCTGCGGCGCGTGGAGCACAGCACTCGTCGTCGCGACCGCGAACTCGTACTCGAGCCGGTCGCCGAGCCAGCTCGAGGGTGCGACCTCGCGATCGACCTCCGCGTCGAACCACACCAGCCAGTCGTCGACGGCGCCCTCCGCGCGCCGGCGTCGTTCAAGGCTGCCGCGCAGGGCGGCGGTGAACCAGTCCGGACGCTCACCCGCGAACTGCCGCGCCACCTCGAACGGATCGACGGCGCGGCCTGCGAGCACGCCTTGCACCGCGGCCCATCCGCTGGGCGGCTTCCCGTCGGGACCCGGCTCCGGCGTAGGGGCCGGGCAATGCTCGAGCAGGGCCGCCACGAGCGTCCGCTCCCCCAGCTCGAGAAGCGTCTGCTGCAGGGCCGCTCCAGCCGATGCGGCGAGGCGAGCGGATGCGGCGGGCGCGGCCCCTCCCGCCCCTCCTTCGGCATCGCGCCCGGCCTCACGCTCGACCAGGGGTTCGAGGAGCTCCCCCGGCGCGAGCGGGAGCCAGTCCCGGTCCGGACCGAACGGGCCGGGATGCCACGCCACCAGCGGGTCGAACTCGGCGTGCACGTCGACGCGGATCGGTGTTCCGGTGTCCTCCCCGGCGAACTCTCCGACCTGCCACTGCCTGCCGAGCATCCACAACGGATCCCAGACCTCCGCCATGAGCCCGACGAGCGGGTCGCCGCTGACGGGATTCGGTTCGATGCGGGTTTCGTAAGGGCGGATGAATGTGAGCTTCGAGAACGCCTGCGCGCGGAAGATACCGGCCATCGCGTCACCGTGCCTTCGTGTAGGTCGAGACGATGCGGTCGGCTCCGGCGAGGCCGCGGGGATCGATGACGTTCTCGTCGATCAGCGACCAGTGCGTGACCGCGATCGCGGGCAGCAGCTCGCCGAGCCGGCCGAGGTCGCCGGGAGTCGCCAGGCGCATGAGCGCCAGCGCGCGCACCTCGTCGAGCAGAGCGAGGATCCGCGCCTCGCTCCAGGCGCCGCCGTCGGGGCTGACGCCCAGGAGAAGGGCATGCGGGGCGCGCGCGGCGGGTGCGTCGGCGTGTATTGCGAGCCCCGTCGACACCAGCTGCCTCGGCTCGCGTCCCTCGCCGACCCGCCGCAGGGCCGGCCGGTGCTCCGCCCACTGGTCCACGACGAACCCGGCGACCACGCCCGTCGCGTCGAACCCGGGCATCCGTTCGAAGACGAGCTGTGTCGCCGCGCCGTCGGGCGCCTCGCCGTCGCCCACCCAGCGGTCGGCTCCGAATACCGCGATGCCGAGCCCCGCAGCCCGCTCCGTCGCGACGCGCAGGGCCGAGAGCGTGCTGAATCGCGCGACGGCGGGGCGCACGTGCGTCATGCGGGCGAGCCATCGCCTCACGGTCGGCAGCGCGTCTGCGTCGACGAGCGCTCCCGGGAGCGCGGGGTCCGGGGGCGGGCGCAGATCGGGCACCACCGGCACCCGGCCCACGACTTCGGCGAGTGCCACAGCGGGGTCTTCGGCGGCCTGCGCCGCGGCGATGCGCGCGCGAAGCGCGGCGATCAGGCCCGCCACGAAGTCGGTCAATACCGTCGGCTCACCCCCCAGCGAACCCGGGTCCGTCTCACCCCCGAGGCCGACCAGGGCGAGGTCGTCGGCGCGGCGCAGCAGCTGGGCCGTCCGCGTGGGCAGCGGCAGGCCGGCGAGCTCCTCCAGCTCCTCGATCACAGCGATGCGTCGCGTGGCGAGCGCCGCGGTCTCCGGCTCGTGGCGTGCGATGTCGTTTCCGGATCCGGCGGCGACCAGGTCGTCGGGTTCGAGCGCGCGCGCGTTCTCGAGCACCGCCCTCGCGGCCGCCGCCAGCTGCCAGGCGTCGTGCAGCGTGATGCGTCGCGCGCCCAGCTGCGCGTGCGAGCGCACAGGCGTATCGGGCAGACCGCCGCGGCGGCGCCGGCAGCGCTGCCAGAAGCGCTCGAGTCCGGTTTCGCTGCCGTCGGCGGCGAGCACGAAGTCCAGCGCGCTGATGTCCACGGCCGAGAGGTTGACGGTGCCGCCGTCAGGCCGCACCCGGAGCGCGATCAGGTCGGCCCGCCCGAGCACGGCGCGGCACCAGGCCTCCCAGAACGGGTGCGCACGGGAACGGATGCTGTGCGCCCAGCCTCCCGCGGGCCCCGGCGCCGTGCCCGCCGCGGCGGAGAGCACCGCCAGTCGCTGGGTGATGCCCTGACGCTCGGCCGGCGAGCGGGGCACGTCGGGTTCCTCGGGCAGCACGTCTCCTGACAGCGCATCCATGGCCGCGGCCGCGCGGGCGGTGGCGCCCGCGGCCAGCTGGTGCACGCCCTCGGCGAGCATGAGGTCCGACACGGCGTCTGCGAGGCGCTCGAGCCGCTCGACGAGCGTGTCGACTGCTCTCAGCTCGTCTTCCGTCGGCAGGCTCCAGCCCTCGTACGTCTGCTCCTTCTGCAGTGCCGTCCTGAGTCCGGCGCGCTTCTGCAGGAGCACGAGTCCGTCGACGACCGCCCCCGTGAGGGCGAACGCCGCCCCGTCGGCCGGCGAGGGGGGCGTCTCCCGCCCGACCACGAGCGGTGCGTGCGCGCGCAGCGCCGGCACGAGCCGGTTGAGCACCTTGTCGTGCTCGTGAAGCCAGCGTTCGAATCGGTAGCCCAGCAGCGCGCCCAGCTCCTGGCCCTGCGCCATGCCCCGCACGATGTCGACCGCTTCCCGTGTGCGGGTGCTGCTGAGGTCGATCTCGAATGGGCTCTCGGCTCCTTCGTGCGGCGCGTGCGTGAGCCGCGCGCTGCGCAGCAGCGCCGCGGTGGCGGCGTGCGTCGGCGACGGCGCCTGGATCCAGCCCACCCCGCGCGACTCGACCGCCGTGTCGGGATCGGCCGACCGCGGATCCAGCGTGATGTCCTCGAGCCACGCGTACGCCCCCAGGGCGATACCCCTCGGTTGGTCGCGCCGCAGGCGCGCCAGCCGCCGGCTTGCGAGCGCGGTCACCCACGCATCGAGGCGATGGGATGCTGCGTCCAGCGCGCCCGCGAGAAGTCGCTGCCGATGCGCATCGCCGTGGATCTGGGCCAGTCGGGCGATGCCGGTGCGCGTGCGGTGAGCGGTGTCGAGGGCGTCGAGGTATTCGAGAAGGAGGGCGAGCAGCTCGCGGGCCTGGGTGAGCAGGTCCGGCCCGGGGATGCGGAAGCGGTCCAGGAGCGGCGACCCGCGCACCGCGTCGACGAGGCGCGCGTGGTCGAAGCGCAACCGGTCGAGGATGTCGCGGGCGAGCGTGTCGAGCGTTGCAGTGTCGATGTCGAACAGATCCGGGCCGACGGCGGAGACGAGCAGGTCCGCGAGACGCACGCCGTCGTCGCCGAGCCGCGGCGGTCCGCCGGGCTGCTGGGGGGCCGCGAACTGCTCCCACCAGAAGGTGAGCTGGCCGACGATCTCGTCGCGGATCCCGGCGGCCTCCCGCCCGGTGGGGTCACGGTCGAGGATGTCGAGCAGCTCCGGTCCGATGTCCAGGTGGCGCACGATCGCGGCCCGCGCGGCGCGGGCCTCGGCGCGTGCGTTCTCACGGGCGGCGGTGAGCAGCATCTGCAGCACGCTCTCCTCGCCGACGTCGCCGGTCCCCTCTACCAGCCGCGCCAGCGCGTCGGCGTCGCTGTCGTGCACGAGCGGGAGGCCGAGCATGCGGACGCCGCCGAGATGCGGCACCTGCCGAAGCGAGCCGGGCTCCACGCGGAGCCGCTCCTCGAGCTCGCGCGTCGCGCGGCGGCGCTCCTCCTCGCTGTCGGGGTCGGTGCGGCGGATCGACGCCCCCAGCGGGCCGTCGGTCCGCAGGGCGCGCCGTGCGCGCACGTTCCGACTCGCCGGGGCCAGCCCGAGGATGCGCGGGAGGGTGTCAGCGAGGTCGCCGTCGTGGACCGAGGGCGGAAGGGGGGCCGACGCCCACAACGGCCACACGGCCCGCGCCACCCGGATCAGCAGCTGCTCGCTCCGGTCGTCGGGCACGAGCTCCTCGGTGAGGCAGGTCGGCAGCATGCCGTAGGGCTGCCGGTCGATGCGGAGGACTGGCAGCGGGCCCTCCGGCCGCACGAACCGCTCGACGTGATCGCGCAGATCGATCCGGTCGAACACGGTGAGCCCGCGCCGCCGTGGGCGCCAGGCGTCCCGCAGCCAGCGGCCCCAGGTGACGGGCCACAGCGCCATCGCCATGGCACCGGCGAGGTCCGGGTCCGCGGCGGTGCGCGGCCAGTCGTCGAACGCCTGGAGGTCGGCGACGCCGAGCGCCCGGGCGAGCGCGAGCGACGCAGCATCCGATGTGTCCTCCGTCGGCGGCGTCGCGGCGCGCGCCGCCTCGGTGTTGTTCGTCGGCGTGCCTGCGCCGACCAGCTCCGCGCGTGCGTGCCCCTTGAGCGCGTCGACGACGTCGTCCGCGCTGTCGTCCGGCGTGCCGCTGCGCGCGCCGATCACGTACAGGCGGTCGATGCGCGCCCGTCCCCCGTTGAGGGTCAGCGTGACCGCGAACCCGCGGTCGCGCGCGGCTCCGTAGTCGGTGAGCCAGGCGGCGTCGCCTCCCGGCGCCCCGCTCGCGAGCGCGCCGAGGCGCTGGGCGCCCGCTTCGAACTCGGTGTCGCCGGCCTCCTCGCCGATGTGGCCGAGCCCGAGACCCAGGTCGTCGTTCCGGCCGATCGGCGCGCCGTCTTCGATCGAGACGTCGCCGCCCTGCGCCGCGATGACCCGGAAGAAGTCCGGCATCAGCAGCGCGTGCGACGCCGTGTCGTCGATCGCCACGTCGTCCGGGTAGATGCGCACGAGCAGCTCGATGCTCCCATCGCCGGCGGCGGATTCACGCGACTGTGTCTCGACCCGCACGGGAACGAGCAGCAGGGGCACCGAGGTGTCGAGGTCGGACCACGGGTCAGCCATCGTCGCGCTCCTCTCCGATCTTGTCGAGAAGGGTGCGCACGCGGAAGCCGACCCGCGCCGGCCGCTGGAACAGCGCCCAGGCGACCTTCGCGGCGGTCTCGACGGCGGGCTGCGCGGCGTCCGAGACCGTCGGCACATCGGCCTTCAGGTGCGTGTCACCGGGGGCGAGGGTCCAGTGCGCCCAGTTGAGGTCGTCCCGCTCCGGCACCCCGCCGGCGGCCGGCCCCTCGTCGAGCCCGAAGCGGGGAGCGGCGACGTGCTCGGCGAGCGTGAACCAGTAGGCGCCTGGCGGCGGTGCCACCAGGGGGTCGGAATCCACCCCTGTGACCTCCGCCGAGGTCAGGTCGACCGCGACGATCAGGAGGTTCGGCGAGAGTGCGATGCGGAACAGCGGGGTCACCGGTGCCGGCTCGTACGTCACGACGAAGCCGTCGTCGGTGGCGGACGCCGCGGCGTTCGCCAGCACGTGGGGGAACCGCCGCACCAACTCGCCACGCACGACGAACACGAGCTTCCCGGACCGGGCGTCGTCGAGATGGGAGCCCAGTGCGCCGGTACGCATCGCGTGGATGCCGCTCTCGAGGTCCGGGTCGCGCGTCCAGAACCGGCGGAGACTGGTCGCGCGGCCGTCGGTCGGGTACTCGCGCCACACGAGTTCGCGCGCGAACTCGTGATTCGCCCCGACGAGGAACGCCTCGACGAATTCGGGATTCGTCTGCATCGCGGTGACCATGTCGGGCTCGGGAATCGCGGCGACGCCCGGCATGAGCCACTCCTGGTCGTAGCGGCTCAGGGCTTCGTAGAGCGGATGCCGGAACTCCGGGGCCGCCATGACGGTGGCCAAGTCGTCGGGGTCGCGACCGAACATCGCCGCGAAACCGGGCAGGCGAGTCGCGACACGCCGCGGGACGGTGAAGACCGGCAGGAGAAGCCGGGGCAGGTCGAGTGCGACGAGATCCAGCCGCGGCCGCGGCGGCTCGACCGGCTCGGGCAGGTCGCCGAAGAATCCGTCGACCAGCGTCTCCACGATGCCCGGATCGTGATCGCCGAACAGCCCGCGGATCTCCTCCTCGCCCGGGCCGACCTCCAGGGGATGCGCGCCGCCGAAGCCCCGCCGCTCCAGCGCGTGGAACACCGCTTCGAAGATCCCCTCGTTGAGTCGGCCGCTGTCGAACTCCGGCGGGTCGTCGGGACCGGCGCCGGTGTCGGGGAACCGCGCCACCGACACTGCGGGCAGCTCCCATACGGGGCGGCTGAGCGCGAGGCGCCAGCCGAGCGCGAGGAGCGTCGCGGTCTCGTCGAACAGCACCTCGAGCTCCGGGCCGTCAGGGAAGGCCTCGACCTCGAGCGGCACCGGAAGCTCGTCGATCACCTCGCGGAGAGTCGCCGTCGCCTCGTCGTCGGGCGCCACGTGCTGCAGGAGCGATGCGTCGCCGCCCTCCTCGAGCGCGCGCATCGGCCGCCCCTCCCCGGAGGTCGGCGGCTCCGGGATCGGCAGCACCCAATCGGCGCCGGCATCGCCGTCGGCGAGGACTCCGGAGGCGATCAGTGCCTTCTCGTCGTCGGCGGCGAACCGGGCGGCGTGACCCAGCGGACGCACGAGACGCCGCGCCGCGGCGCTCGTCGCCGCCGGCGGGAGCGCGCTGCGCGCGATCTGGCCGCGCGCGGTGACCTCGCCCGCCATCGTGCGCGCATGCGCCCGGGCCGTGGCCCCCAGCATCGCGCCCGGCAGCATGCGCTCGATCGTGCGCCGATGCAGGGCGGTCGCCGTGAACCGGGCGAACTGGGCGGCGCGCAGCACGGCGTCGACCTGCCGCACGTTCGGCAGCTGCGCCCAGGCCCCGGCCATCAGGTGCTCCTGGTCCATCCGCACGACGGCCGCGCCCAGCGCGGCCGCGATGCGCTGGGCCGGGTCGAGGCTGAGCTCCGACAGCCACTCCGGTTCCTGTGCCTGCTCGGGGAGCACCTCGAGCTCGAGGTGAGCTCCGCCGTACAGCGGCGGCCCCACCTCGGGGTCGTCCGCGGTGGGGCTCGGATTCACCAGCGCTCGCAGTGCGGCCGTGGCCGCGGCATCCCATCGTCCTTCGTCCCCCGGTTCCGGCCGGCCCGACAGAGTCGGGGCGATCAGCGCGCCCAGCACGCCGCGCGGCCCGTCGGTGGCGGAAGCGTCGACGCCGGCGCCCGGCTGCGACGTGTCGACCCACCGCCGCCCCAGCCCCCGCGCTGCGGGCACCGGCACGATCTGGCGGGCGAGCTCCTCGAAGCCGAGCGCGGGCCCGGTCGCGAACTCCCACCGGTCGTAGACCGGAAGCAGTGCGGTATCGCCCTCGCCCCACGACCACGCCAGCGTGTCGACCGGCGTCTGCCCGAGACCGGCGAGGCGGCCGGCCTCGAACGTCGGCACGACCAGCGCCGTCCACTGCTCGTTCGGCGTCAGCCTCCGCGGACTCAGCAGCCGCGAGAGGTTGAGCCTCGGCGAGCCCGCCCCGAGGCTGTCGGCGAGCTGTGCGGCCGACAGGCCCTTTCCCGCGACCTGTGCGTGCGCCCACGCCCACGCCTCCTCCGGCGGGGGCAGCTCCGACCGCGGGATCTTCTGCGACGGCGGCAGGTCGGGGCCGGCAGGCGGCTGCGGCGGCTCGAGCAGGCTGCGCGTGCGGACGACCACGAGCCGCACCCATGGGGGCAGCATGCCCTGGCGAGGCGCCGCCGGGGTGAACATCCACGGCAGGTCGGGCGCGTCGAACTCGATGTGCACGAGGTCGCCGGTGGGAGCGTTCCCGGTCCCCGCGACGGGATGGCGTCGGATGATCTGCGCGGGATCGATCGCCACGACGTCGCCCGGCCCGCGCACTCCGACCTTCTGCGACACGGTCTCGGTACCGCCGGCGCCGTCGCCGAGGGTGAAGGTCACCTCGATGACGGCGCGAGAGCTCTCCGTGGGCGCGAAGAGCGGTAGACGGATGCCGGCCGCCGCTCCGGTGCGGAAGTACGGCACGAATGTGAAGCTCTCGGCCTTCACCGCCTCGGGCGTGATCGCGGCCGCGAGCGCTGTCACGTCGAGGACCTTCACGGCATCGCCACCTTCGTCATCGCGGCGAGCCCGCCCGGAGCGACCCTCGCCGACCGCACCGCATCGCTCCACGGCGCGAACCCGCGCATCTCGGCGCCGGTGTCGACGTCGGTCAGGCGCACCTCGCTGACGGGGCGGACCCCGATCACCCGTACCGGTTCGCCCTCGAGATACCGGTCTGCGCTGCGCAGCGACGCCGCGCCGGCCGGACCCGCGTCGAGGAGGAGCGCGGCCCACCCGGTGAACAGCAACATGCGTCGGCCGCGCTGCGGCTCGACATCGGGTCGCTCGTGCCAGGAGTCCTCGTACGACATGGTCGCCTCGGCCGCGAAGCCGACGAGCTGCGACACCGCCGTCTCGGCGCCTGCGGGGTCGATCGCGATACCGCTCTGCCGGTCCTCGAACTCGGGCGCGGCGAGCTGCTCGTCCTTGGTCAGCTTCAGGAACTGGCCGACGGGGAACGACTGATTCACCGCGGAATGGGATGCCTCGGCCCCCGGTCCGAGCGTGACGGCACCGTTCACCGAGATCCGGCATCCGGCCGGCTCGACCACCGCGCGGCCGTGGCGATCGAGGGTCATCTCCAGCGGGAACGCCTTCTGGCTCACCTCCACCAGGCCCCAGGGCTCGATGACCAGTTCGCCGGCCGCGATCGGGCGGAGCCGGACCGGCACGCGCTGACGCTGACGGTCGACGCGCTGCCAGGCGTCGCGCTCGCGCATCGCGTCGCGCACGCGCTCGAGCGGGCGCACCGGCGGCGGCGCCGGATCGGGCGGTGCGCCGTCGCCGATCTCGATGGGCCCGAAGTCGAGGCTCGGGTCGGGGAGCGGCCAGGGCAGGCTCACCCTGCCGGTGCCGCTCACGCGCCAGGGACTCGGTCCCGCCAGGTGCAGCGAGAGCCGCACGCCCACCAGCGAGAAGCCGAGCACCTCGACGTGCGCGCTCGCGGTCGCGTCTACGACGAACCCGAACGGATCGAACTGGATGATCGCGTCGAGCGTGAGCGACCCGCGCACCGCCGCGACCCCGACCGACAGTCCCAGCTCGATCGAGCCGCCGAACTGGACGGTGTTGGGCGTGAGCGCGACGTAGCCCTGCAGGCGCAGCTGCAGGCCGATGGGCGGCGACATCTCCGCGCCGATGCGGCTGAGATCGGCCAGCTCGGCGGGCTTGTGGCTGTACGTCGGGTGGAAGCCCCCGGCACTGATCACCACGGTGCGCTCGCCCTCGAACCGGATCAGCATCCCGATGCCGCCGTACACGGAGACGAACCCGACCCGCGACGAGAAGAGCTCGGCGCGCAGGAGCACGATGCCCCGGCCGATCTGCACCAGCACCGCAGCCCGCAGGTCGATGATCGCTGCCTGCTCGTTCGGGATCGCCGCGCGCGCCCTACCGAGCACGAGGATGAGGGGGTCGGGCACGGCGAGGAGGACGGCGACGTCGAGCGTCACGAGGCTGACCGGGCGCCCCCATGCGAGCCGCACCATCGGGCCGATGACGAATCCGCCGGGCTCGCGGGGGAAGACCGCCGCGAGCGTCTGCAGGATCTTCGGCGCGGCCTTGCGCACGTCGTCGGGGAAGAGCAGGCGGTCGAGCACGCCGTCCTTCAGTCCGCTCGAGATCGCGGCCGGGTCGATGGTCACGCCCAGCCCCACGATGCCGCCCACCGCGTTGAGCGTGAAGAGGAACCCTAGCTCGACCGGCACAGGGAAGTGCACGGCCATCACCGCGACGAACGACAGACCCTCGCCGGGCACCGAGCGCAGCAGCCCGAAGGCTGTGACCTTCACCGGTCCGAGCCGCAGATCGAGCACACCGCCGAAGCCGTCGTCCATCGACAGCAGGTACCCCGACCCCGACACCGGTCCAGCGCTCAGCGACAGGCCGATGCCGTTCGGGGCCACCGGCGTGATCGCGTCGAGGCCGCCGAACGGAGGACCTCCCTGCAGCACCCGGTCGGCGTCGAGAGGCAGCCGCACGCCGTACCCGTCGATGCGCGCGCCGAGCACGCCCGCGATGTCGGTGGAGATCCGGCTGCGGATGAGCAGGGCGAACCGCGCGCCGTCGGGCTTCAGCGTGAGATCCAGTCCCTCGAGGTCGACCACCTTCGCGTCCAGCCGGGCCGGCAGCGCGATCGGCCCGAGGCTTCCGGCGCTCGTCACGCCACGGTCGTCGACGGTGAGCTCGAGATCCACGGCAGCGCTGCCCCCCGCGCCGATCAGCAGCCTCACGACGCCGGGCGCTGCGTGCCCGAGCTCGATGCGCACCTGCCGCCCGCGCACGGTCATGGCCAGACCCTTCGTGCCGAGTGTGACGATGAGCTCGATCGTGCCGGCCCGCAGAAGCGACACCTGGGCGTCATTCTTCGACCACGTGAGGTCGACGGCGTCGGCGCGCGGCGTCGCCGTGGGCGACGTCAACTGGAGCTGGCTCACGAGGGCGCCGGGCGGCGCTTTGTTCACGGCCCGCTGCACCGCGTCGGCGCCATTCGCCACACCGGGCAGCAGCGCGGCCGCCTCCAGGAACCTCTGCACCGCCGACCACGCGTGGCGTGCACCGTTCGCGACGTCGTTCGCGGCGAGAGCTGTGGCGGCAGCATCCGCCTCCAGAAGTCCGGCGTCGATGCGCGACTTCACCGCCGCCGGGTCCGGCGGCGGGGCGACGCCGAGCTCCTGACGCATCTTGTCGGGCGTGTCCATCGCGCGCAGGCGCGCGAGCACGTAGTCGATCGCCGCGCGCAGCAGCCGGCGGGGAAGTTCGTCCATCCTGACCTCCAGCGGTCATGGCGACGGAACGCGAGGAACTGCAGGCGTGCGAAGCACGACCGTCGCGGAGGTCGACCCGCGGCGGTGCGAGAGGCAGTGAGGGCGCGCACGTGGCGACACCGTCACGCACCAAAATGGCCGCGCACCCCGGCGCTGTCAAGAGGGCGCCGCTCCGGCGGGTCAGAGCTTGCGCAGCAGCACCGTCTCCACGGTGTGGTCGGCCGCCTTCTGCAGCACGAGGTTCGCGCGATGGCGGGTGGGCAGCACGTTCTCCTCGAGGTTCGGGAGGTTGATCGAGTTCCAGAACCCGAGGGCGCGCTCCACCGCCTCCTCGTCCGACAGCTGTGCGAAGACGTTGAAGAATGAGCTCGGGTTGCTGAACGCGGCCCGGCGCAGGGCGAGGAAGCGGTCGACGTACCACTGCGCGATGTGCGCAGCATCCGCGTCGACGTAGATCGAGAAGTCGAACAGGTCGCTGACGGCGACGTCGTTCGGGGTGGGCGGCGGCTGCAGCACGTTGAGGCCCTCGACGATGACGATGTCGGGGCGGCGCACGGTGACCACGGCGTCGGGCACGATGTCGTACCGCATGTGCGAGTAGAACGGCGCCCTCACCTCGGGCGCCCCGCTCTTGACCTCGGTGAGGAACGAGACGAGCGCGCGGCGGTCGTACGACTCGGGGAAGCCCTTGCGCTCCATGAGGCCGCGGCGCTCGAGCTCGGCGTTGGGATAGAGGAAGCCGTCGGTCGTGATGAGCTCGACGCGCGGCGTTCCCGGCCAGCGCGAGGTGAGCTCGCGCAGCAGGCGCGCGATCGTCGACTTGCCCACGGCCACCGAGCCCGCGACGCCGACGATGAATGGGGTGGTGGAGTCCGCCTCGCCGAGGAACGCGGACTCCTCTTCGCCGAGGCGCTTCGTGGACTCCGCGTACAGCGACAGCAGGCGCGACAGCGGCACGTACACCTGTGCGACCTCTGCCATGTCGAGGCGGTCGCCGAGCCCGCGGATCTGCACGATCTCGGTCTCGGTGAGCGGCTGCGTCATGCCCGACGCGAGGCGGGCCCAGTCGGCGCGGTCGATCTCGCGGTACAGCGAGAGTGCGGGGGCGACAGCGGTCGCTTCGTCGGCGGACATCGCGCCCATCGTAGTCGGTACCGTGAGAGCGATCGATGCGGCCGGCCCTGGCGAGCCGATGCCCCGACCCGTCGGGAGAACGGATCGGGGCATTGCGGTGGGGGCCGCGGCGTCAGAACGGGGTGACCACCGCGCGCCGAGTCATCGTCGCGTCGGACCGTCCGCGTCATCGCGATGGTCGAGTTCGTGCGCGGCGGCGCTGCCGGGCACGAGTCCCGCCGTCTCGGCCGCGGCCTGCACCGCGATCTCCGACGTGAGCGCCTGCTCCAGCGCCGCCTCGTACCGCCGCCGACGGCGCTTGAGCCACAGGCCGCCGATGATCAGCACGGCCAGCACGCCGTAGGCGACCGCGGCGAAGGGGTGGAGGAACAGCGACACGACGTCCCCCTGGCTCTGCTGCAGCGCCTTGCGGAGATACTCCTCGCCCATCGGGCCGAGGATCATGCCGACCACGAGGGGCGCGACGGGGTATCCGTACCGTCGCATGAAGAAGCCGAGCACGCCGATCACCAGGAGGATGAAGACATCCACCGTCTGGAAGTTCACGGCGTAGGCACCGAGCGCGGCGAACGTCATGATGCCCGCGTACAGGTACGGGCGTGGGATGCGCAGCACCTTCGCCCACATGCCGACGAGCGGCAGGTTGAGCACGATGAGCATCACATTGCCGATGTAGAGGCTCGCGATGAGCGCCCACACGAGCTCGGGCTGGTTCTCGAAGAGCCTTGGACCGGGCTGGATGCCGTAGGACTGGAAGGCGGTGAGAATGATCGCGGCCGTCGCTGTCGTCGGCAGGCCCAGCGTCAGCAGGGGCACGAGCACCCCCGCGGCGGCAGCGTTGTTCGCCGACTCAGGCCCCGCCACGCCCTCGATCGCGCCGTGGCCGAACTCGCTCTTGTGCTTCGACAGCTTCTTCTCCGTCGCATACGAGAGGAATGTCGCGACGTCGGCGCCGCCGGCGGGGATCGTGCCGATCGGGAAGCCGATGGCGGTTCCCCGGAGCCAGGGCGCCCACGATCGGCGCCAGTCGTCGCGCTTCATGGAGTGCCGCCACGAGCCTCCGACCGGGGTCACCGGGATGGAGCCGTGGCGCAGCCGCGCCGCGACGTACAGCGTCTCTCCGACGGCGAAGAGCCCGACCGCGACGAGCACGACGTCGATGCCGTCGGCGAGGGGCAGGAGACCGAGGGTGTAGCGCGCCTGGCCCGACAGCAGATCGGTGCCGATGAGGCCGATGAACAGGCCGATGCCGAGCGACGACATGCCGCGGGCGACCGACGACCCCAGCAGCGCCCCCACCGTGATGAAGGCGACCACGATCAGCGCGACGTAGTCGGCCGGCCCGAGGCTCACGGCGAACTGTGCCAGCACGGGGGCGAGGAGCGTCAGCCCGACGGTCGCGATCGTGCCGGCGATGAACGATCCGATCGCGGCGGTTGCGAGGGCGGTGGCGGCTCGTCCGAGCCGCGCCATCTTGTTGCCCTCGATGGCGGTGATGATGGATGCCGATTCACCGGGTGTGTTGAGCAGGATCGAGGTCGTCGAGCCGCCGTACATACCGCCGTAGTAGATGCCCGCGAAGGTGATGAGGGCGGCCGTCGGATCGAGCGTGTAGGTGAGAGGCAGCAGGAGGGCGACCGTCATAGCCGGTCCGATACCGGGGAGCACGCCCACCGCGGTACCGACGAGCACGCCGAGGAAGGCGAAGAGGAGGTACTGCGGCTGGAGCGCCGTCGCGAACCCCTCCAGCAGGAGCGAGATGTTGTCCATGTCCGTATCCGTCGCCTCAGATGAGGGGGCCGAGCCAGTTCAGCACGGGACCGAGCGGCAGAGAGAGTCCGAGCAGCTCCCCGAAGAGGATCTGCACGGCGAGGCCGAGGACGAATCCGATCACGAATCCGAGCCACCACCGTTTCGCGCCGAGTGCCCACGCGACGCCACCGAAGAGGAGGGTCGCCGACAGCGTCCAGCCGATGTACTCGAGCAGCAGGAGCTGGGCCACGACCAGCGCGGCGATGATCGCCAGCGTCCGCCAGTCCGTGCGCGCGTTCGGGTCGGTGTCCTCCGACTCCTCCGGTGTGCCCAGGTGTCCGCGAAGCACGCTCACCAGCACGGCCGTGCCGGCCACCAGGAGAATCAGCGAGACGAAGATCGGGAAGACCGTCGGCCCGACCCGGGCCCCGGCGGGCACGCGGATCATGAAGGCGCCGACGAGCGCGAACACGCCGAGCCCGATCACGAGGAGGGCGAAGACGAGCTCGCCCACGCGCCGCGACGAACGCGACCGGGTCGTGACAGCGAGCGACGGCTTGGTGATCGGGGGCGGGCCCCCTTCCGATCCGGAAGGGAGCCCGCTCGAGGCCGAGGTGCTCATTCCACGAGCCCGATGCTCTTCAGCGTGTCGGAGACCGAAGCGACGTTCTCGTCGAGGAAGGCGTCGAACTCCTCGCCGACGAGGAACGCGTCGGTCCAGCCGTTCTCCTCGAGGACCGCGGTCCACTCGCCGCTGTCGTGCATCTCGGTCATGAGATCGGTGAGCGCCTGAGCCTCGGCATCCGTGATGTCTCCCGGCGCGAGCACGCCCCGCCAGTTCGTCAGCACGACGTCGTAACCCTCGTCGACGAGGGTGGGGACATCAGGCAGCAGCGCGGCCGGCTCCTCGGAGCTCACGCCGAGGGCGCGCATCGAGCCGTCCTCGACGAACTCGGCGAACTCGCCGACGCCCGAGATGCCGGCATCCGCGTTGCCGCCGAGCAGCATCGTCACGGCCTCACCGCCACCGGCGTTGGGCACGTAGTTGAGCTTCTCGATGATCTCGTCGGAGTCCAGGCCCGCCTCGGTGAGGAGGAGGCCCGCGAGGATGTGGTCGGCACCGCCCGCGGAGCCGCCGGTGACCACCACGTCCTGTCCGTTCTCGGCAATGTCGTCGACCAGGTCTTCGAGCGTGTCGTAGGGCGAGTCGGCCGGCACGACCACGACGAGCGGCTCGTCGGTGAGGCGGGCGATGGGGGTCGTGTCCTCGATGCGCGTCGCCGACGCGTTCGTCTCGACGGCGCCGACCATCACCAGACCCGTGACCATGAGCGAGTAGGGGTCGCGCTCGTTGGCGAACGACGCGAGGCCGACCGTTCCGCCGGCGCCTCCCTCGTTGGTGACGGGTGCGGCGGAGACGAGCTCCTCGTCCACCAGGACGCCGCTCATGGCGCGGCCGGTCTGGTCCCATCCTCCGCCGGGGTCGGCCGGCACCAGGATGCCGACCTCTTCGATGGCGGCGGCTTCCTCCTCGCCGCCGCCGTCGCCGGCGTCCGTTCCGGACGCCGAGCAGCCGGCCAGTGCGAGGACTCCCGCGGCGATGACCGTGGGGATCGCGAATCTGCGCATTCCACTCCTCCTCGAGTGCGTACGGGGCGACGCCGCCCCGAGCTGTGTGGCCCCGACGTTAGAAGCGTCGGGCGGGGAGATCGAGGTTGCGTAAGTAATGCGGAGGTTCGGTAACTATTGGTCGCGGGCGACGGATGCCGCGGCCCTGCCCCCACCCGGACGCCCGACCTACACTGGCCCCGTGACGCCGATGTCGCTCAAGGTGCAGCTCCTGCTTCTGCAGGCGGTCATCGTGTGCCTGGCGACCTTGATCACCGGCGTCATCGCGGTGACGCTCCAGGAGCGCGCGATCCGCACCTCGTACCAGGACCGCATGATCGCGGTCGCGCAGTCGGTCGCGCGGCAGCAGGTGATCCTTGACGCTCTCGACGACGCAGACCCCGCGGCGGTGATTCAACCGGTCGCCGAGCTCATCCGTCAGGCGTCCGATGTCACCTACGTCGTGGTGACGGATGCCGATGGGATCCGCTTGTCGCACCCGGATCCGGATCGGATCGGCGAACCGGTGTCGACCGATCCGTCGGTCCCCTTGTCGGGCGAGACCTTCGTGGGCACGCAGGAGGGCACCCTCGGTGTCTCGTGGCGGGTGAAGGTGCCGATCTTCGCGGACGTCGACGGCGGCGATGTCGTGGGAACCGTGTCGGTCGGCATCCTGGAATCCGAGATCAGCGCCCAGTTCCTCTCGCAGGTGCCGTGGCTGCTCGTGGCGATGGGCGCCTCGGCGGTGATCGGCGTGTTCGGTGCGGCGTGGGTGACCTCGGTGGTGCGAAAGCGCATCTTCCGGCTGGAGCCGGGCGAGATCGCGACACTGGTCGAACAGCGCGAGACGGTGCTGCACCGCATCGGCGAGGGCATCATCACCGTGGATGAGCACGGCGTGATCACGACAGCCAACGACGCGGCCGCGCGACTGCTCGGTGACGACGACCTGGTCGGCCGCACCGCCGACGAGGCACTGGAGCCCGCCGTCGCCGACGTTCTGCGGCGCGGCGAACCCGACGGCGCCCTCGTGCTCGTGGGCGAACGGGTGCTGATCGCGCGCAGCACCGGCACCGTCGTCGATGGCGAGGCGACGGCCGCGACGCTCCTGCTGCGCGACCACACGGAACTGCATCAGGCGCTGCGCGAGATGGACGGCGCGCAGTCGCTGACCGACGGGCTGCGGGCGCAGGCGCACGAGTTCGCCAACACCATGCACGTGCTGTCGGGTCTGCTGGAGCTCGGACTCGTCGATGACGCCCGCGAGTTCATCGCCGGATCCAGCCCCGGCGGCGCCATGGGCGACGGAGAGACGAGGCCCGTCCTCGGCCAGTTCGAGTTGTCGGCCCTGCTCGCGGTGAAGACCGCCCAGGCACGCGAGGTCGGCATCACGCTCGAGGTGCGGCGGCGCCCCGGAGACGCCGACGATGTCCCGCGCCTCTCGGAGGACGTCGGCCACGACCTCGTCACGATCGTCGGCAACCTCGTGGACAACGCCGTCGAGGCCTGCGGCCTCGGCGACCGCGTCGAGGTGTGCGCGCGGATGGACGACGGCATGATCGTGGTCGCCGTCGACGACAGCGGCCCGGGGGTTCCCGAGGATGAGCGCGCCCGCATCTTCGTGGAGGGCGTGAGCTCGAAGGCACCGGCCGGCGCGCGGGGTCCTCATCGCCGCGGAATCGGGCTCGCACTCGTGCGCCGCGTGGTGCGACGCCGGCGCGGCGACGTCTCCGTCACGGATTCGCCGCTCGGCGGCGCGCGCTTCGTCGTGCGCCTGCCGATCGATGCCCCCTCCCCCACGACGAGCGCACACGAGGCGGTGCCGGCGTGAGCGCGGCGATGAGAGTGGTCGTCGTCGACGACGAGCCGGCCGTCGCCCGGCTGCACACCCGATTCGTGTCGGCTTACGACGGGTGCGAGGTGGTCGCCGTCGCGAGCACCGGCCCCGAGGCCATCGCCACCGTGCAGGAACTGGAGCCCGACCTCGTGCTCCTCGACCTGCACCTGCCCGGCTGCTCCGGGCTGGACGTCCTGCGGGCCGTGCGCGCCGGAAGCGGTCATCAGCCCGAGTTCATCGCCGTGACCGCCGCGAGGGACTTCGACAGCGTGCGGGTCGCGCGCCTCGCCGGCGTTCGCCACTACCTCGTGAAGCCGTTCTCCGCGCAAGACCTCTACACGCGCATCGACGACGTCGTGAGGGACTTCGCGGCGGCGACCGCCCCGGCCACCGCCCTCGATCAGGACGACATCGACTCGCTCATCGGCGGCGGGCCGGCCTCGACGGTCCTCCCCAAGGGCCTGAGCGTCGAGACCCTCGCCGCGGTGCGGGACGCCCTCTCGTCCGCGCCCTGGTCGTCGGCCGCCGACATCGCCGCGGCGGTCGGCATCTCGCGCGTCACCAGTCGCCGGTATCTGGAGCACCTCGCGCAGACGGGCGCCGCCGCCCGGCGGCTGGACTATGCGACGGCGGGCCGCCCGAGCACCCTCTACGCGCCCCGCTAACCTGAACCCGTGCGCCTCGGAGTTCTCGACATCGGCTCGAACACCGTCCACCTGCTGGTCGCCGACGTCCGTCCCGGCGGCCGGCCTCTCGCCACGACGAGCCAGCGCACGGTGCTGCGCCTCATGCGCTACCTCGCGCCCGACGGCTCGATCACCGAGGAGGGCGTCACGGCGCTCGTCGCCGCGGTGGCGGAGGCGCGCAAGATCGCGGCGTCCGAGCGGGTCGACGAGCTCCTCGCGACGGCCACGAGCGCCGTGCGCGAGGCGAAGAACGGTCCCGAAGTCATCGCGCTCATCGAGGAGGCGCTCGGGCAGCCGCTCCAGGTGCTGGGCGGCGAGACCGAGGCGCGGTACACGTTTCTCGCTGTGCGTCGCTGGTTCGGGTGGGCGGCGGGGCAGATCCTGCTCTTCGACATCGGGGGCGGGTCGCTCGAGATCGCGGCCGGAGCCGACGAACTGCCCGAGCAGGCAGCATCCGTCCCCCTCGGCGCGGGGCGCATGACGGTGCAGTTCCTTCCCGACGACCCGCCCGGTGAAGCGGCGGTCGAGAAGCTGCGCGACCACGCGCGCAAGACCCTCGCCCCGGTCGCCAAGTCGTTCGGCAAGCTGCCGTCGCCCGACCACGTCGTCGGCTCGTCGAAGGCGATCCGGTCGCTCGCGAAGCTGGTCGGCTATCCGGTTCCGGGTTGGTCGGGGATCGAACGGATGCTGCTTCCCCGCGCCTCCCTCGGCTCGTGGATCCCGCGCCTGGCCCGCATTCCCGCGTCGGCGCGGCAGGAGCTGCCCGGCATCACTCCCGACCGCACGTTCCAGATCGTCGCCGGCGCCGTCGTGCTGCACGAGGCGATGCGCGCGATGGACGTGGACGAGCTCGAGGTCTCGCCGTGGGCCCTGCGCGAAGGGGTGCTGCTGCGCTACATCGAGTCGCTCAGCTGGAGCGCGCCGAGCGCCTGACCCCGGCCGCGCTTCGGCGAGCGCCGCGCCTCGATCGCCTCGGCGGCGTCACGTGTCGATCGCCTCGGTGTACGCGGTGTAGATGCCGTAGACCGCGATCCCGGCGAGATGCCACTCGCGGGGTCCTTCCGGACCGAGGGCGGCGACGCGGGGCGCGTCGACCATCGCCGGGTTGATGCGACGGTGGTCGCTCATGCCGTCGACCATCGCCATGATGGCCACGGCAAGGTCACGCTCGTCCACGCCCTCTCGCATGCGCAGCCCGAACGCTCCGTTGAGCGCCCGGTACGTCTCGGCCATGCGGCTCAGGTACCGGTCCTCGATCTCCGACAGCAGCGCACGCACCTCCTCGCCGCCGGGCACGGCATCGCCGCTGGAGAGCGCGGCCGACATCGCCCGGTAGGCCCGGAACGCCACGGTGTGCTCGACGGCGGTCATGTTGTGCGCCACGGTGACGCGGAGCGCCTCGCGGAGCGCCATCTGCCGCCCCTCCGGAGTGCTCATCGCCTGCGGGTCGCCGGCCACCGCCTGCTCCAGGTGCTGGAGCGTCTCGCCGTCGAACCCGCTGTCGAAGCCCGGGTCGGCTTCGAACAGTGTGCGCACGAGGTCGGCGACGAAGGCCACGCGGTCGGGCCAGATGCGGAACACGGTCGAGCGCGGCACTCCGGCGGTGCGGATCAGATCCTCGAGCTCGATGTTGGCGTAGTCGAGCAGCAGACCCTCTTCTTTGACGCGCTCGACGGCGACCGCGAGCATGAGCGCGCGGGTTTGTGCCGCGGGCCGCCGCGATCGGGATTCGGGTTGCTCCACCCCTTGATTATCGCCCCCTGCGCGCTGTCCGGTAGGCCCCCTCGCCCCCGGCAGAAACTCGCGGTGCCGGGTCCCCAGAACCCGGCACCGACCAGATCGAACGCGACGGCATGGGGCCGCCGGCAAGATCGTTGTGCACAAGCCCCCCGACTCGTGCACGCATTCCACCCTAGAGACTCGAAGTCTCATATCTCAAGTCCGGGTGAGAGTCGTCCGTCATGCGGCCCACGTCAATCCGAAAGCACGACCTGATCGACCATGAGGTGGCCCCATTGTCCGGTCGCGTCATCGAGGATCTGGAACTGCGCCGTGCGTCCGGCGAGGTCGCGCAGATCCCACTGCAGGTGGCGCAGATCCGCCGAGTCCGCGCCGGTCGTGGTGCGGACCGGCTGCCCGTCGACGAGCAGCTGCACCGAGGTGGCGGGTTCCGCGCCGAGCGGGTGATCGCCGCCGCCGATGAGGAAGTGGAGGAAGTTCCTGTCGATCGTGAACGACGGTGAGGTGATCGTGCCCGTGGCCGGGTCTCCCCCGCCCACGAACGTGTCGGCGAGTCGCGCGCCCACCTGTCCGGGCAGGTCGGTCGCGGTCGGTCCCCCGCCGATGAAGCTGCCTGTCGCGGTCCAGCCCTGCCCCCACGAGTCGCCCTCGAAGTCCGCGATCACGCGCGCGGGCCGCTGCACGACGCTGCCGAACTCGGTGATCGTGAGATCGTGGAACACAGCCGGGCCGCCCGAGGAGTACAGAGCGACGCCCTGGTCACCGGGGGGCGCGAAGACCTGGCTCGAGTGGACGAATTTCCCGTCGTCGACGAACACCTCGACCGTGGTGCGGTCGACGAGGATGCGCAGATGCACCGTGTCGGCACCGCCGTCGAAGGGCGTGCGGCTCTCGGTCTTCCAGGTGCCGGCCGGGTAGCCGGTCTGACCGCGGTTCAGGTAGGCGTACGTGCCGGTCACGCCGACGTCGGCGTGACGTGTCCCGTCAGCGGAGCGTCGCAGCTGCAGCCCGATGTTGGTAGCGGCCTCCCATGTCACGTCCGCCTCGACCTGGTATGCGTCGCCCTCGTAGGCGAGCGGCAGGACTCCGTCCACGGCCACGTCGCCGAGCTCTGTCCGCGCCGTCGCGATGTCGGCGAGGGCCGCCACCGGCTGCGACACCAGGCCGTACGTCGCGCCATATCTCTTGAGACGGATCTCGCGGGTGATCGAGTCCGTGCCGTTGAAGCCGTCGGCCGGCCATGTGGGGGTCGAGTGCGCGTAGTCCCAGTTGTTCATCCAGCCCACGGCGTAGCGGCGGTCCAACGGCGCGGCGGGATCCTCCCACGTCACCGCGCCGTACCAGTCGAACCCGTGGTCGAGCCACTGCGGGGCGCTCTGGTCGAACGTGAACGACGTGCCGTCGAACGCGCCCGTCCAATACGCGAAGGTCGCGGGCTCCCCGGTCGCGTAGCCGTTCGCGCTGACGCCGAACACCCACTTCGTGGTGCCGTCGTCGGCACGGATCCGGAACAGGTCAGGGCACTCGATCGTGCCGATGCCGGCGTTCACGTACTCCCAGGTGCGCGTCCACGTCTTCAGGTCGGGCGAGGTGTAGAAGCTCACGCGGTCGCGCTCCGCGATCAGTGCCACCCATCGGCCGCGCTCGGCATCCCATACGACTTTCGGATCGCGGAAATCCGCGCGGCCGCCGTTCTCGATCACCGGCTGGTCGCCGTAGGGACGGAAGTTGCGGCCACCGTCGGTCGAGTACCACAGGAACTGCGCCTGCGGGCCGGAGGCGTTCGCCTGCTGGGCGAGCGTGGGATGGTCCATCTGCGTGACGAGCATCACCACGGCGCCGGCACCGAAGCCCGCGGTGTTCGCCTCATCGACCACGGTCGACCCCGACCAGAGGTCGTAGTTCGCATTGGTCTTCTTCGGCGCGGCGATCCCCTGATCGGCGAACACGACGCCGTCGTACGAGGTCGCGAGCCGCCACTCGGTGCCGAAGTTCGCCGTCGGGTCCGCGTTGTAGTCGCTGTTGTAGAGGTAGTAGTAGTGGAACTTGCCGTCCACGAAGATGGGCCGCTGCGGGTTGTTCTTCCAATGGTCGGGCACCGTGAAGTGGTATTGGGCCCGGTAATCGTCGGCGGAATCGGCGGCCGCCGGGTCATCCCCGACGCCCACCGCCGCACCTGTCCCGACCCCCACCGCGATCACAAGCGCCACCGCCGTCAGACGCGCAGGGCGTCGCTTCGAAACTGACATCGTCGTCATCCTTCTTTCGCGCGGACCTGGCACGCCGAAGCGGGAGGAGGCCGGGGCTCGTCCGCGAAGCCCCGGCCTCGAGGATCAGGCGGAGGCGCCGACCCTCTCACGGCGGACGAGCCGATCGCCTTCCCACCGCACCGGCATCGGATCGGTGACACCGCCCTGGAACCGGCCGTCCTCGCCGATGTTGCGGAAGGCGAAGAGCAGCCACTCGCCGTCCGACCTGCGCTGCAGCAGGCGCCCGACGTAGAGGCGCTCGTCGGTCAGCGGGTACGCGGTGTCGATGTCGAACGGTCCGAGGAGGCTCTCCGCCGGCACGGCCCACGTACCGGCGGCCGCGGCGCGCCGGGATGCGGTGCTCTGCTCCTTGAGGCAGGAGAAGAGGAGCACCGGGCGCCCGTCGACGATCTCGGCCTGCAGCACCTCCAGCTGCCCGAACCCGTCGGCGGTCGGCGCACTGAGCGGTTCTCGCAGCTCCCAGGTGCGCAGGTCGGCCGACCAGGCGTGACCGACGACGCCCCGGCCGTCGACCGGGCCCTCCGGCGCCCGGGCGGTGATGAGCATGTGCCAGCCGTTCCCGTCCGGGTCGGCGAACACCCACGGGTCGCGGAACGCCTCGTCGTGCCATGCACCGCTCGAGAGCTTCTCGTACCAGGGCCCAGTGGCTTCGAGCACCGGCGCGCCCGCCTTCGTCCATGTGAACAGATCCGTCGAGGTGGCGTAGCCGATCCGCTGGACGTTCTTCCCGTCGGCGGCGAGCGTCGCGCCGGTGTAGAACATGAACCACGTCCCGTCCGGGTGGCGCACCACCGACCCGGTCCACGTGGCGAGCTCGTCGAAGGCGGGGGCGTCGCTGCGCACCAGCGCATCGGCGACCTGCGTCCACTCGACGAGGTCGGTCGAGACCGCGTGCCCGACGGAGGCTCGGTAGTGGCGCGCTTCGGGATCGTGCAGGGCACGCGAGGCGTAGAGGAAGAAGAGGTGGTAGCGCTCGCCGTCGTCGGCGAACCAGTAGTCCCATACCCAGGAGTCGGGGAGGTCGAACACGAGAGTTCCTTCAAGGGTCGAGCGCGGTGGATCGCGCGAGGTGTGCCCCTTCGCCCGGCGGGCGGAGGGTGCGGATCTGAGCTGCGGTGGCTACCAGGCGGCGGCGTGCGTCACCGGCGGTGCGGCGAGCTCGACACGACGCGGCGGATCGGCGCCGGGCCGCGACACGGTGATCGCCGCGGCGAGCGCCGATCGCTCGAGGAGCGCTTCGATATCGGAGGAACGGATGCTGCGCCCCGACCCCTCGAGCCACGCCCGCAGTCCGTCGCTGCCGACGATGCTGTCGATGAGCACCCCCATGAACGTGTCGCCGGCGCCGACCGTGTCGACCACGTCGACCACGACGGCTGGCACGGCGACCTCGCCGTCGGCGGTCACGCCGATCGCACCGTCCGAACCGAGGGTGACCACGACGAGCCGAGGCCCGCGCGTGGCCCACTCCCGGGCCGTCTCTACGACATCGCGCCCCGGGTGCAGCCACCGGAGGTCTTCGTCGCTCGCCTTCACCACGTCGGCGAGCTCGACCAGCTCGGCGATGCGTCGCCGGACACGGTCCGGGTCATCCACGAGCGACGGCCGGATGTTGGGGTCGTACGTCACGATCGCGCGCCCGCGCACGGATCGCACGAGATGCGCGACGTCGGCCGCGCCCGGTTCGAGCACCGCACCGACCGAGCCGATGTGCACGACGTCGGCGCCGCTCACGAGGCGCTCGAGGCGGGCGATGCCTTCTCCGAGGTCCCATTCGAGATCGAACTCGTACGACGCGGCGCCGCTCGCATCCAGGTGGGCGGCGGCCGTCGACGTGCGTGGCGACGCGACGGCCACCACCTCGACGCCGGACTCCTCGAGCCACCGTCGCACACGGCCGCCCCGGTCGTCCCCGGCCAGGCGGGTGATCAGCGTCGGGTGCCGACCGAGCCTCCCCAACGTCAGGGCGGTGTTCGCCGGACTGCCGCCGGGAGTCTCCTCGACGACGCCGTCCGCACGGTGGACGATGTCGACGAGGGACTCTCCCACGACGACGAGGCGCAGCATCCGTTCGCTCATCCCTTCACCCCGCTCGCGGCGATGCTGCTGACGAACGCCCGTTGGAAGATCAGGAAGACGATGAGCACCGGGATCGTGATGAGAGAGGTGTAGGCCATCACCTCGCCCCACGCGGTGTTCAGCTGGAAGAAGTACTGCACACCCACCATGACCGGGCGCAGCTCCTCCTTCTGCACGACCATGAGCGGCCAGAGGTACTGGTTCCACGCCGGCAGGAAGGTGAGGATCGCCACGGTCGCGAAGGCGGGGCCCGAGAGCGGCACGAGGATGCGCCGGTAGATCGTGAACCAGCTCGCCCCGTCGATGCGGGCGGCCTCGTCGAGCGACTTGGGGATCGTGGAGAAGTACTGCGTGAAGAGGAAGATCGAGAACGCGTTCGCGATGAACGGCACGATCTGCACCTGGTAGGTGTTGAGCCAGCCGAAGTCGTACTTCAGCACGCCGCCTTCCATCACCAGCGTCGGCAGCTGCGCGACCCAGTACACCAT
The DNA here is from genome assembly GCF_019511645.1 of Microbacterium ureisolvens. Taxonomy (GTDB): domain Bacteria; phylum Actinomycetota; class Actinomycetes; order Actinomycetales; family Microbacteriaceae; genus Microbacterium; species Microbacterium ureisolvens_A. Next base: position 33,854 of record NZ_JAEUAX010000015.1, read on the forward strand.
CGGCACCGCGATCGTCTCGAAGGGCACGATCAGGGTCGCGATGATGATCGCGAGCACGATGATGCGGCCCTTCCATGCGAGACGCGAGAGGGCGAAGCCCGCCATCGAGTTCACGATCAGCCCGAGCCCGACGGTGAGCACCGTCACGAGCACGGAGTTGAACATGAACTGCGCGACAGGCACGCGGTCGAACACCCCGAAGTAGTTGTCGAGGCTGATGTCGCCGACGGGGAGGAACGCCGCGGCGGAGTCGATGTCCTGCAGGATCTGGCTGTCGGGCTTGAGGCTCGACACGAACATGAAGACCAGCGGGAACAGGAAGACGATCCCGAACAGCGACAGGGCGAGGTAGAGGAAGACGCGGCCCCAGCGGCGCTGGGCGCGGGCACTGCGCGCAGGAGGCAGTGAGGGCGCCGCGCGGCGGGATTCGCTCGGTGCCGTGGTGAGGGTTCTGGTGGCGGTCACGTCAGTCCTTCTCTCGTGTGAGCCGGCGCTGGATGAGCGCGATGACGAGGACCGCGACGAAGAAGATCAGGGAGATCGCCGCGGCGTAGCCGATCTCCTGCTGCGCATACCCCTTGCGCACGGCGTGGAAGACGATGGTGGAGGTCGAGTTCACCGGTCCGCCCTGGGTCATGACGCTGATCTGCACGAACAGTCCGAGCGCGGCGATGGTGATGGTGACGAGGACGAAGACCATGGTGGGCCGAAGGCCCGGCCAGGTCACGCTCGTGAACTGACGCCACGGGCTCGCGCCGTCCATCTTCGCGGCCTCGTAGAGCTCCTCGGGGATCGTCTGGAGCCCCGCGAGCCAGATGATCATGTGGAAGCCGACGGCCTGCCAGATCGACATCACGATGATCGCGCCGAGCGCCGTGTTCGGGTCGTTGAGCCAGTCGGCGCCCTGCCATGCTCCGAAGGTGAGGGTGTCGATCATCGAGTTGATGAGGCCGTCGTTCTGATACATGAACTTCCACAGGATCGAGACCACGACGATCGAGGTCACGACCGGGATGAAGAAGATCACGCGGAAGGCCGTGATGCCGCGCATCCGGCGGTTGACGAGCACGGCCAGCAGCAGCCCGATACCCGCCTGCACCGGCACGACCACGAGAGCGAAGACGGCGGTGTTCCCGACCGACTGCAGGAAGACCGGGTCGGCGGTGAAGGCCCGGATGAAGTTGTCGAAGCCGACGAAGCGCGGCGGGTTCGGCGAGATGAGCCGCGCGTTCGTGAACGACAGCGTGAACGCGAGGATCACCGGGATGATGAGGAACAGCACGAGGAGGATGCCCGCGGGGGCGATCATCCCCAGGCCGGCCCACGTCTCGCGGCCCTTGATGGAGCGGAAGCGACGGTAGGCGCGCCGAGGCTCTTCGGCGGCGACCGTCGGAGGAGTGACAGTCATGACAGATCTCTCGGGGAGTGCGCCGGCGAGGGCGTGTGCCCTCGCCGGCGCGATGGATCACTGGAAGCCGTAGCCGTCGTTCGACTCGATGTTGGCGTCAATCTCCGACACCGCCTGATCGAGCGTCTGCTGCACGTCGGCGCCGTTCATGATGTCTTTCGCCGCCGTCTCGAACGTCGTCGAGATGACCGCGTACGCGGGCGTCTCGGGGCGCAGCACCGCGTACTCCTGCGAGAACTCGACGAACGGACGCAGGGCGCCGTCCTGGCCGAAGTACTTCGACGCCTCGGCCGCGGCCTCCGTTGCGGGGATCACGACCTGCTTGTCGGCGAACTCGGTGAGGTACTTGTCCTGGAAGCTGAACTCGAGGTAGGCGCGGGCACCGTCCGCGTCGTTGCACGACGAGGAGATCCCCCACTGCCACGAGCCGCCGCCGATCTTCGGGCCGTTGCCCAGGTCCGGCGGGGGCAGGATCAGCAGGTCGTCGCCCACCTCGTCGAGCGCGGTCACAGCGTTCCAGACGCCGGTGTAGCTGAGCGCCACCTCGTCGTCGATGAACTCCTGGTTGCCGATCGTGCCGCTGTTGTTCGCGTAGCCGTCGGCGAAGAGGCCCTGGAACCACTCGCCCCACGCGACCGCGTCGGGGCCGTTCAGGGCGCCGTCGGCCGTGAGCATCGTGGAACGGTCGATCAGGTCGCCGCCGAAGCTCTGCAGGAACGGCGAGTAGGCGTAGGGCCACCACTCGCCCTTGTCCTCGGCGCCGATGTCGATCGGCGTGTCGTAACCGGCGGACTTCAGCGTGGCCAGAACGTCGGCGAACTCGTCCTTCGTCCACGGCTCGGCGACCGTCGGGATGCGGATGCCGTTCGCCTCGAGCACCGACTTGCGGGCGAAGATGCTGAGCGCCGCATCCCAGTATCCGGCCGAGTAGATCTCGTCCTCCCACACGCCGACGGCGGTGGGAAGGAGGGCGTCGGTGATGTCGGTGGAGATGCCGAGCGGCTGCAGGTAGCCGGCCCAGGCCCAGTTGGGCATGATCGGGCCGTCGAGGTCGAGAAGACAGGGAAGATCACCGGAGGCTGCGGCCGCGACGATCGCGTCGTTGTAGGCGCCCTGCGGGAACGACTCGTGCACGACCTCGTAGTCGTCCTGCGACGCGTTGAAGTCGGAGATGATCTGCTCGTAGACCTCGAGCTCGGCCGGGTTGCCCGCCGAGTGGGTCCACATCGTCAACTGGGTGCGGCCGTCCGCGGTGGTGCTGTCACCTTGGCCGGCCTGCCCGCATCCGGTCAGGGCGATCGCCGTGACCAGGCCCGCGGACACGAGGATCGGGGTCCTTGTGCGCATTGTTGTGGTTTCCTTTTCTTGGTGATCCACGCCCGCGTGGGTCACCGGTCGGGGGCCGCCTGGAGCGGCCGCTCGGTGTGTGAAGCCCGTCGCCGGTTCGGTTTGGCGACTTGCGCCGGCGGCGGGCCAACGGAGTCTCGTCGGATGACGGGACACTCCATCAGGTGCGTGGCGTCCTCATCCCCTTCTGCGCGGACGCCGAGCGCGACCTCCATCGCCCAGCGGCCCATGGCGTAATGGGGCAGGGCGACGGTGGTGAGTGGGGGATCCTGTTCCGCGGCGATCAGCTGCTGGTCGTCGTAGCCGACGACAGACAGATCCCGCGGGATGTCGAGGCCGCGGCGGTGGGCGGCGATGTACACGCCGGCCGCCATGCGGTCGTTGAAGCAGAAGATGCCGGTGGGCCGCTGTTCCTCGGGCAGGTCGAGCAGGAGCTCGGCCGCCGCCCGGCCGCCGTGGGCGGACGTCTCGGCGGTGACGTGCAGTGCCGGGTCGGCGGGAATGCCGGCCTCGGTGAGCGCCTCGAGGTACCCCTCGTGGCGCAGTCGCGACGCGATCGGGAGCGGGTCGTCGGTATCGAGGTAGGCGATGCGGCGGTGGCCGGCGGCGACCAGCTCGCGTACGGCGGCTGCTCCCCCGGCGCGGTCGTCAGGCACGACGCTGCGGTACCCGCCGCCGGCGGGACGGCAGTCGAGAAGCACCGTCTTGGCCAGCACGCCCTGCGGGACGTCGACCACCCGGTGCCACATGCAGGCGTAGATCATCGCGTCGACCTGCTGCGCGGACAGCGCGTCGATCGCCGCGCGTTCGATCTCGACATCTCCGCCGGTGTCGAGGAGGTAGACGAGGTGCCCGTTGTCGCGGGCCGCATCCTGTGCGCCGGCGAGCATGCGCCCGGCGAAGGGGGTGGTCGCGATCTGGTCGGAGATGAGTCCGACGGTGCGGGTCCGCTGCGTGCGCAGCCCGCGTGCCACCGAGCTCGGCGCGTAGCCGACGGCCCGCGCGGCGTCGCGCACGCGTCGGCGCGTCTCGTCGGAGATACGGGACTCCACGTCGTTCATCACGAGCGACACGGTGGTCACCGAGACGCCGGCTGCCGCCGCAACGTCTGAGATCCGCGCCCGTGCCATCTGTAACACTCCCTTGTGATAAATCGATTTATCGACCGAACTGATTATGAACCGCGATCGCGTTCGGCGTCAAGTGCGAGATCGCGAAGTCGTGTCCCCCGAAAGGACGACATGCGCGTTGGAAGCTGACATGTTTATATGGATATGCCATGCAAATCGATTTGCATCGGCGTTCCCCACCGAAGGAGCAACACTCATGAACACTCCCCCGAAGCGCGTCAGGCGTCTCCTGACAGGGGGGCTTGCGGCGGTCGCCGTGTCCGCCTCCGCCCTCGTCGGCCTCCCCGCCGCCGCCCTCGCCGCCCCCGTCGCAGCGGCGGTTCCCGACCTGCAGGACGGCCCCCAGCCGACCGAGCACACGCAGCAGGCGTACGCCCCCGAAGACGACTTCACCGCCAAGTGGACCCGCGCCGACGCCCGCCAGCTCAAGCGCCTTTCGGACCCCACCGCGGGCTCGAAGGAGAACTCGATGCCGGCCGAGCTCACCATGCCGGCGGTTCCGCAGGACTTCCCCGACATGAGCAACGAGCAGGTGTGGGTCTGGGACTCGTGGCCGCTGACCGATGAGCACGCGAACCAGTACAGCGTGAACGGCCAGGAGATCATCTTCTCGCTCGTGGCCGACCGCAACCTCGTCTTCGACGAGCGCCACGTGTTCGCGAAGATCGGCTACTTCTATCGCCCCGCCGGCGTCCCCGCCGACGAGCGTCCCGAGAACGGCGGCTGGACGTACGGCGGCCTCGTCTTCGACGAAGGCGTGACCGGCAAGATCTTCCCCGACCAGTCGTACAGCCACCAGACCCAGTGGTCGGGTTCGGCGCGCATCTCGAAGGGCGGCGAGATCAAGCTGTTCTTCACTGACGTCGCGTTCTACCGCAACGAGGACGGCACCAACCGCAAGCCCTACGACCCGCGCATCGCGCTGAGCGTCGGCAAGGTGCACGCCAACAAGGACGGCGTGAAGCTGACCGGATTCGACAAGGTCACCGACCTGCTGCAGGCTGACGGCACGTACTACCAGACCGGTGCCCAGAACGAGTTCTTCAACTTCCGCGACCCGTTCACGTTCGAGGACCCGGCCCACCCCGGTGAGACCTACATGGTCTTCGAGGGCAACTCCGCCATGCCCCGCGAGTCTGCGAAGTGCGACGAAGAGGACCTCGGCTACCGCGAGGGCGACCCCTTCGCCGAGACGGTCGACCAGGTGAACGCCTCGGGCGCCACCTACCAGATCGGCAACGTCGGTCTCGCGAAGGCGAAGAACAAGGAGCTCACCGAGTGGGAGTTCCTGCCGCCCATCCTGTCGGCCAACTGCGTCACCGACCAGACCGAGCGTCCGCAGATCTACATGAAGGACGGCAAGTACTACCTCTTCACCATCAGCCACCGTGGCACGTTCGCGAACGGCATCGATGGCCCCGAGGGCGTCTACGGCTTCGTCGGCGACGGCATCCGCAGCGACTACCAGCCCATGAACTCCGGTTCGGGCCTGGCCCTGGGCAACCCGACGAACCTGAACTTCGCGGGTGGGCAGCCGTTCGCGCCGGACTACAACCAGCCGATCGGGCACTTCCAGGCGTACTCGCACTACGTGATGCCCGGCGGACTGGTGCAGTCGTTCATCGACACGGTCGGCACCGAGGGTGACTTCCGCCGCGGCGGCACGCTCGCCCCGACCGTGAAGATCGACATCGACGGCGCGTCGTCCGCGGTCGACTACTCGTACGGCGACGGCGGACTCGGCGGCTACGCCGACATCCCGGCGAACATCAACGTCAATTCGGGCGGCAAGGTCACCCCGCTGCCGTGACCTGATCGGACGGTGGATGCCTCGGCACGGCCTCGTGCCGAGGCATCCACTCCGTCCGTCCTGGGTTTCCGGATCCTCATTCGAGGTCCGGAGCCGGGATGAGGGAGACCTTCGGCGTTCGGCTCCGCATCTCGGCCCGTCTCCTCGATTGAGGACCGAGTCCGACCCCGACCCCGACCCCGACCCGGCAGACCGTTCCTGAAACGCCCCGCCGACACACTCCGACCGCCCACCGGAAAGGATCCGTGATGCCCGCTCCTGACGCCCCCACCGCATTCCCCTGGCGGCGCGCCCTCGTCTGGGCGGCGGCGGCCATCGCGGTGGTCGCTCTCGTGCTCGGAACGGCGATCGCCCTGCTGCGGCCATCGGGCGACAGCCCCGAGGCGCGCCCTACGCCGACCGCGCCGTCGGCCGACGACTCCGCGCGGCCCGCCGATTGGTCACCGCATCGGCCAGGGATCCACCTCACGCCCGGCGAGAACTGGATGAACGACCCGCAGAAGCCGTTCCTCCTCGAAGGCGTGTGGCACTACTACTACCTCTACAACGCCGACTATCCCGACGGCAACGGCACCGCGTGGTACCACGCGACCTCGACCGACCTCGTGCACTGGAAGGACGAGGGCGTCGCGATCGACAAGTACACGAACGGGCTCGGCGACATCTGGACCGGCACCGCGGTCGTCGACGAGAAGAACACCGCCGGCTTCGGCGAGGGCGCCGTCATCGCGCTCGTGACGCAGCAGGTCGACGGCGTGCAGCGCCAGTCGCTGTTCGTCTCGCGCGACGGGGGCTACCGCTTCGAGTCGTTCGAGGGCAATCCGGTGATGGACAATCCCGGCGTCGCCGACTGGCGCGACCCCCGCGTCTTCTGGGACGACGCGGCCGGCCACTGGGTGATGGCCCTCGCCGAGCACGACCGCATCGGGTTCTACACCTCGCCGAACCTGCGCGACTGGACGTACACGTCCGACTTCGTCACGACGGATCTCGGCGTTCTCGAATGCCCCGACCTGTTCCCCATGGCGGTCGACGGCGACCCCGACGACGTGCGCTGGGTGCTCGTCGCGGGCGCGAACGGCGCCGCGGAGGGCAAGGCGACGGGAACCGCGTACTGGGTGGGCGAATGGGACGGCGAGCGCTTCACCGCCGACGGCACCGGCCACCAGTGGCTGGATCACGGCCCCGACTACTACGCGGCCGTCACGTGGGACGACCCGCGCCTCGACGAGACCGACCGCCTCGCGTCGCGGTACGGCATCGGCTGGATGAACAACTGGGCCTACGCGGGCCGGTTCCCGACCGAGGACTGGCACGGCGGATCGGATTCGCTCGTGCGGCAGATCACGCTGCGGGACGACGACGGGCGCGCGACGCTGCACTCGACGCCGGCGCCGGCGCTCGACGCGGTCTCGGGTGACCCGGAGCGCCTCGACGATGCGCGGCTGGGCGACGGCGAGATCGTGGACGTCGCGGTGCCGCGATCGGGTGCGTATCGATTGCGATTGGATGCTGCGAGCCCGGCCGGCGAGCTCCGGGTGAAGGTGCTGACGGGCGACGGCAGCTTCGCCACGGTCGGCTACGACTTCGAGGCTCAGTCGGTGTTCGTCGCACGCGATGCGGACGCCGTCGCGGGCACGATGCCCGACGCCTACCGCGAGGTGCGCACGGCGGCGGTGGAATCGACGGATGGGCGCATCGCGCTCGACATCGTGGTGGACGCCGCCTCGATCGAGGTCTTCGCGGGCGACGGGCGCGCCGCGCTGACGATGGCGACGTTCGGCACGACGGGCGCGCGGGGTCTGCAGCTCGAGGGTGCCCGCGAGGAGGTCGCCGTCACGGGGGCGAGCCTCACTCCGCTGCGCGTCGCCCCGGTCGAGCGGGAGTCGCCGCGCGGTTAGCGGTCGACGGCGCGAGCCTGACTCCGCTGCGCGTCGCGCCGGTCGAGCGGGAGTCGCCGCGCGGTTGACGGTCGCCGGCGCGAGCCTCATCCCGCTCTGAGGTTCCGCCTCGGGCGGGAGACGCCGCACGGTTAGCGGTCAACCTGCGAGGGGCGCCGGCACCGCGACGGACTGCCGTTCGACGAGCCAGCCCCGCAGCAGGTGCACGCCGTCGCCGAGCGGGGGCGCGGTGCCCTCGATCCGGTCGAGGAGGCGCGTCATCCCCCACCGCCCCATCTCGTCGTGGGGCAGCGCGATCGTGGTGAGCCCGGGGTCGAGCGCGTCGGCGACGGGATGCAGGTCGTCGATCCCGACGACGGAGAGGCCCTGCGGGACGGGAATGCTTCGGCGGGCGGCCGCCTGCATCACTCCCATCGCGATCTGGTCGTTGAAGCAGATCACCGCCGTGGGCGGGACGGGCTGGTCGAGCAGTCGCCCGCCCGCCTCGCGACCTCCGGCGGCATCGGATGCGCAGAAGTCGAGGCGCCCGTCGCCCAGGGCGATGCCCGAGTCCCCCAGGGCGGATCGCACGCCGATCAGGCGGCCTCGGGCCGCGCGGGACTCGTCGGTGGTCCCGACGTAGGCGATGTCGCGGTGCCCCTCGCGCGTGAGGCGCTCGCACGCGAGGGCGGCGATCTGCGCCTCGTCGGGCACGACGGCGTCGACCTCCCAGCCCGGCTCCGGTGCGGCGTCGACGAGCACGACGGGCACGCTGTCGGGCACCTCGGGCTGTGCGACGCGCTGGTGATACATGCGGGCGATCAGCAGGCCGTCGACCCGCTGAGCGAGGAACCGCGCGACCAGGTCGCGTTCCGCGTCGGGGTCGCCCCCGCTCTCGGCGACCATCAGCAGCACGTCGCGCTCGAGCCCTGCGCGTCGGGCTCCCTCGATGATGCGACCGGCGAACGGGGTCGCCGCGAGATCGTCGCCGATCAGTCCGACGACGCCGGTGCGGCGGCGGCGCAGGCCGCTCGCCACGCGGTCGGGGACGTAGCCGAGCTCACGCGCGACAGCGAGGATGCGCTCACGCGTCTCGGCGTTCACCGCCCGTGCGCCGCTCAGCGCGTGCGAGACCGTCGTCGCCGAGACGCCGGCGGCCGCGGCCACATCGCTGACGCGCGCGCGTCCGCCGGTCTTCCCAGACATACGCCCAGCCTATGGGCCGAGCCTCCCTCCGTTGAGTTCTCAGCGCACCACGGCGGTCACGGTGGCGAGTCGTGCGAGCACTTCCTGGCTGATCGAGCCGAGCAGGAACCGGGCGAGCGCGCCGCGGCCGTGTGAGCCGACCACGGCGAGACGTGCCGAGGCCGCGAGCTCGTTGATGACGTGCGACGGGTAGCCGCGCTCGACGCGGCGCACGATCTCGAGGTCGGGGTAGCGCGAGGCGAGGCCCGCGAGCGAGAGCCTAAGGGCTTCGGCCGTGAGCTTCTCCATGTTCTCGAGGTACTGCACGGGGTAGGCGCCCATGTTGCGCGGCACCTCGAGCGGCGTCCACACCGCGACGGCGATCAGCGGTTCGCCGAGGCGGTCGGCCTCGGCCGCGGCGAAGGCCACGGCCTTCTCCGACACAGGCGATCCGTCGACGCCGACCACGACTCCGCTGCGGTCCGACACGTCGACGTCGGGCACCACCACGACGGGGCAGTGCGCTCCCGCGGCGATGCGCAGGCCGTGCGCGCCACGGCGATGCGCCGCCCCGCCGGTGTGATCGCTGCCGATCACCAGGAGCGATGCGCGGGCCGACGCCTCCGTCAATACGGCGACAGGGTTGCCGCGTTCGACGCGCATGTACACCTTCAGCCCGAGACGAGGAAGAGCGGATGCTGTGGCCTCGACCCGCTCGCGAGCGGCGGCGACGGCGGCATCCAGCACTTCGTCCTCGCCCACCGCGCCGACGGCTCCGCCGACGACTTCGATGAGCTTGAGCGGCAGGCGATGGGCCGATGCGCGCTTCACCGCCCACTCCACCGCGCGCTGGGCGGCAGGGGCGTCCGTGACTCCGACGACGATAGGTTCACCCACGTTGGCTCCTCTCGGATGCCCCCACGTTAGCCCGACCGGACCCCGCAGCGGTGCATGCCGGCCCGTGAGAAATCCGCTCGCTGATCAGGACTCGTCGGGCCAGGGCCACGGCCACGGCCATTCGTCGCCGGGGTTCGGCTCGGCCGGGGGCTCGGGCTCCGGTTCGGGCTGCGGTTGCGGTTCGGGCTGGGGCGCCGGTTCGGGAACCGTGGGTTCTTCCGCCCCGGGCGCCGGCTGGGGCGCGGGTGCGGGAGCGGGCACCGGGTCTTCCGTCCGCGGGGTGCGCGGTGTCTGCGAGCGCTGCTCCTGCAGTTCGCGCATCCGCTGCTGCTCCGCGGCGATCCGGGTCTGCTCGTCGCGCAGCGCCGCCACGGCGCCCGCGTACGTTCCCATCGCCTCGAGCGCGGCGGCCTCTTCCGTGGCCGCCGCAGCTGCACCCGCCGCGGCGCGGACGGCGTCATGCAGGGGCGCAGCGGGCAGCGGGTTCTCTGCCACGATCCGGTCGGCCGATGAGGGCAGCGAGGCGCCGAGGGCGAACAGCGCCGCGCGCGCGTCGTCGATTCGTCCCTCGAATGTCGCCGCCGCATCGCGCACGTCTGACGCCGCGGCGTCGAGCTCCTTGCCGTGGGCTTGCGCAGCGTCCGCCGCCGCCGCGAGCGCTTCGAGATCGGTGGTGTCGATCTCGGCGGCTCCGTAGGCGGCCGGCTCGGCCACGGGGTCGACAGCGCTCTGCGCCGTCAACGCGTCGAGTGTCGCCTGCGCCGCGAGCCGCGCGGTTTCGTCGCTCATGCCGCCGAGCTGGGCGATCACCGAAGCGGCGGCGGCAACCGCATCTGCTCCCTGTGCGGCCAGCGCGCTGTAGTCGCGCATCGCGGCGTCCAGGTTGCTCTGTGCCGCGGCGGCCGTCTGGTCGGCCGCGTCCCACAGAGCGACCGCCGCCGCGAGGCGATCGCGAGCTTGCGCGGATTGCACCGTGAGGGTTCCGGCGATGGCGACGCCGGCGACGACGATGACGGATGCTGCAGCCACCCCCCACTTCACCATTCCGCTCCGCCGTGCCCGGCGAGAAGGACGGGGCGCGGGTGCAGCCGGCGCCGCATGCGCGGGTCGCTCCGAGAGATTCGTGGGCTCTGTCATCAGACCCGGCTTCACCGGGTCCGGCAATGGCGGAGCGACCACACCCCCGGCCCCGGTCACGCCAGGCAGTTCAGGCGCCGTCCCCAACGCCCAAGCCCGATCCCCAGCCCTGGCCACGCCAGGCAGCCCGGGCGCTGTCCCCAACGCCCGAGCCGGATCCCCAGTCCCCGCCAACCCAGACAACTCGGAAGCGGCCGCCGGATCCCCGGCCCCGGCCGCGCCAGGCAGCTCGGGCGCCGTCCGCAACGCTTGAGCCGGATCTCCGGCCCCAGCCACGTCGGGCAGCCCGGGCGCCGTGCCCAACGCCCGAGCCGGATCCCCAGTTACCGCCAACCCAGACAACTCGGAAGCGGCCGCCGGATCCCCGGCCCCGGCCGCGCCAGGCAGCTCGGGCGCCGTCCGCAACGCTTGAGCCGGATCTCCGGCCCCAGCCACGTCGGGAAGCCCGGGCGCCGTGCCCAACGCCCGAGCCGGATCCCCAGTCCCCGCCAACCCAGACAACTCGGAAGCGGCCGCCGGTTCCTCAGCCCCAGCCGCGCCAGGCAGCTCGGGCGCCGTCCCCAACGCCCAAGCCCGATCCCCGGCACCGTCCGCGCCAGGCAATCCGGGCGCCGCCCCCAACGCCCGAGCCGGATCCCCAGCCCTCTCCAACGCAGAAGCGGCGGCCGGGTCCCCAGGCCCGGCCGCCGCAGTCCGAACAGCGACGTCGAGCGGCGCGGGCTCGATCGTCGCGAGCGGAATCGCCGCGGCAACCTCGGCGGCGGGAAATTCCCCGATCGCAGCCGATGCGCCCTGAGGATCGGGTGCGGCACGCGTGTGGCGGGCATCGGGCGGTGGGAGTGACACCCCTTCCTTCTCCTCCGCACGCGCATCGGGAGCCCCGGTCGCGGGCATCACCGGCGCGGGCGCAGAGGGTCCGGCGGCACCGTTCGCGACGGGCGCCGCGTTCGTCGACGCGGGTGCCCGCCCCGTTCCCGGCGCGACCGCCACGATCGGCACATCCGTCCGCACGGTCACCGCCGCTGCCGGAACAGAGACCAATCCGCCTACCGTCGGGGCCGACCCCGGCAGTGTGACAGCTGCCGCACCGTGGCGAGCCATCAGGCGCGCGCTGGCCGCCGCCATGGCGATCGGCTGCTGGCGCTCCTCGGCGGCGAGGGGGCCGAAGAGACCGGCCAGCGCCGCTTCGCGCGAGCGTTCGGCCTCGAGGTCGCTCTCATCCGCGGCATCTCGCGGTCGATCGCTCTGCGGCACGCGGTAGTGGCTCCGAACGCCCATGCTCGATCCCCCCTCTCATCGCTGAGAAGGACGCCAGTGTATGTCGGCGTCAACGCGCTCACATGGGGGTTTTCCCCTGATCCCCTGCCTCGGCCATAGGGGTCTGCGAGCCGCCGCCCGTGACGGCATCCAGCACCGTCGGCAGGGCGCGGCACCCGGCCTGAACGGCCGCATCTGTCTGTCGTCACCGCGCTACGACCGTTCGACCAACCCGGTCGCGACGCGCCGCGCCGCAGCATCCATTCCCTTCACGGCATACGCACCCGTTCAGAGCGCCCGGGCCTCAAGAACCGCGAAAAAGGGTGGATCCCGCACGCGTGGCGTGCCGGGATCCACCCTTCGCGACTCCGGGCGCGGACCCGGAGCCGAGGCTGATTACAGCGAGAGGCGCTCGCGGACGACGCCGGCGAGCTCGTCGGCGTGCCGTCTGGCTTCGTCCTCGGAGGATGCCTCGACCATCACCCGCACGAGCTGCTCGGTGCCCGACGGGCGCAGCAGCACGCGGCCCGAGAGGCCGAGCTGGGCGGAAGCGCGGGCGACGGCATCCTGAACGCCCTCGTCGGTGGCGGCGCGGGAACGATCGACGTCCTTCACGTTCACGAGCACCTGCGGGTACACGGTCATGATCGACGCGAGCTCTTCGAGCGTCTTGCCGGTGCGGGCCATCTCGGCGACCAGGTGCAGGCCGGTGAGGAGTCCGTCGCCGGTCGTGGCGTAGTCGCTCATGATGACGTGGCCCGACTGTTCGCCGCCGAGCGAGAAGGCCCGCTCGTTCATGCGCTCGAGCACGTAGCGGTCGCCGACCGCCGTGGTCTCGACGTGGATGCCGTGGGCCGACATGGCGCGGTGGAGTCCGAGGTTGCTCATCACCGTGGCGACGAGGGTGTCGTCCTTCAGCTGGCCCCGGCTCTTCATCGAGACCGCGAGGATCGCCATGATCTGGTCGCCGTCGACGACCTTGCCGTTCGCGTCGACCGCGAGGCAGCGGTCGGCGTCGCCGTCGTGCGCGATGCCGACGTCGGCACCGACGCGCACGACGTGTTCGGCGAGCTGGTCGAGGTGGGTCGAGCCCACGCCGTCGTTGATGTTCCAGCCGTCGGGATCGGCACCGATGACGGTGACCTGTGCGCCGGCGTCGGCGAACGTCTCGGGCGAGACGCCCGATGCGGCGCCGTGCGCGCAGTCGAGCACGACGTGGATCCCGTCGAGGCGGTGCGGCAGCGAGCCGAGCAGGTGCACGACGTAGCGGTCTTCGGCGTCGGCGAATCGGCGGATGCGACCGACCTCGGCGCCCGTGGGCTGCAGCTTGGGACCCGACATCGCGGCTTCGATGCGCTCTTCGACGACGTCGGGCAGCTTCACGCCGCCGCGGGCGAAGATCTTGATGCCGTTGTCGGGTGCGGGATTGTGGGATGCCGAGACCATGACGCCGAAGTCGGCATCGATGTCGGCGATCAGGAACGCCGCTGCGGGGGTCGGCAGCACGCCGGCGTCATAGACGTCGACGCCGGATGAGGCCAGGCCGGCTTCGACCGCGGCGGAGAGGAACTCACCGGAGACGCGCGGGTCGCGGGCGACGACGGCGGTGAGCCGCTTGCCCGCGGCGCGGCGCGCCTCGGCGGAACGGCCCTGGCCCAGGACGACGGCGGTCGCCTGGGCCAGGGACAGTGCGAGATCGGCGGTGAGGGGGCCGTTGGCCAGCCCCCTCACCCCGTCCGTGCCAAAGATCGGCATACGGAGTGGAAGCCGATCAGCGCTTCGAGTACTGCGGCGCCTTGCGGGCCTTCTTGAGACCGGCCTTCTTGCGCTCGATGACGCGAGCGTCGCGCGAGAGGAAGCCGGCCTTCTTGAGGGTCGGGCGGTTGTTCTCGACGTCGATCTCGTTCAGCGCACGGGCGATGCCGAGGCGGAGCGCACCGGCCTGGCCCGAGGGGCCGCCACCCGAGATGCGAACGATGACGTCGTACGCACCCGTGAGGTTGAGGACCGTGAACGGGTCGGTGATGAGCTGCTGGTGGAGCTTGTTCGGGAAGTAGTCCTCGAACGCACGGCCGTTGACCGTGATGGTGCCCGAGCCGGGGATGACGCGCACGCGGGCGATGGCCTGCTTGCGGCGACCGACTGCGGCGCCCGAGACCGAGAGCACGGGGCGCTCGGCGGCGACGACGGTCTCGTCGATCGCGGTCTCGGTGGAGTAGCTCGTGGGGGTTTCTTCGATGTTCGCCATCAGTGTGTCCTGTTCTGTGCGGCGCTTACTGGGCGACCTGGTCGAAAACGTACGCGGTGGGCTTCTGCGCGGCGTGCGGGTGCTCGGCACCGCGGTACACCTTGAGCTTCGACAGCTGGTTGGCGCCGAGGGTGTTCTTGGGGAGCATGCCGCGGACGGCCTTCTCCACGGCACGGACCGGGTTCTTCTCGAGAAGCTCCGCGTAGGTGACCGACTTGAGGCCCCCCGGGTAGCCCGAGTGACGGTAGGCCTTCTTCTGCTCGAGCTTCTGGCCCGTCAGCGCGACCTTGTCGGCGTTGATGATGATGACGAAGTCGCCCATGTCGACGTGGGGGGCGAAGGTCGCCTTGTGCTTGCCACGCAGGAGCGCGGCAGCGTGCGAGGCGAGGCGGCCGAGGACGACGTCAGTCGCGTCGATGACCAGCCACTCGCGCTGGGCTTCGCCAGCCTTGGGGGTGTAAGTGCGCGTCACAGTAGTGCTGCTTTCTTGATTCGAACGGAGAGGTTCGTGAATCCCACTCCGGGGTGGTTCTGTCTCTCGATGAGAGACCGAACACGCCAGTGGAGGGCTCACGTTCGCGGTGCCGGGTCAGCTGAGCCGGACACCAAAGATCAATAGTACGCGACACGGATGCTTCGACCAAACCGACGCCCTACCGTCAGGTCTCTCCGGTTCGGCGCCGCCACGCCGAGCGCACCCTTCTTCATCCCGGCACGCATCTCTTTATGGAGACACGCTCCTCTATATAGGGGGACAGACCTCTACAGGCGGGCAGACCTCTCCAGGCGGACAGACCTCTCCAGGCCGACAGACCTCTCCAGGCCGACAGACCTCTCCAGGCCGACAGACCTCTCCAGGCCGACAGACCTCTCCAGGCCGACAGACCTCTCCAGGCCGACAGACCTCTCCAGGCCGACAGACATCTCCAGGCCGACAGACATCTCCAGGCCGACAGACCTCTCCAGGCCGACAGACATCTCCCGGCGGACAGACCTCTCCAGGCCGACAGACCTCTCCCGGCGGACAGACCTCTACCGGCGGACAGACCTCTACAGAGGGACAGACCTCTCTATATAGGCGCACACATCTCTATATCTCGCCGGTCCCCCGGTGGAGGGCGCCCGCCCGCTGGGATTCAGGTACCGGTTCTCGTCCCGGCGCCTCGGGCACGCTCGGCCGAGCTGTGCGGTTCGGGCGCCCGCGCACCCGGGCTGCCGGGTCTGGGTGGTAGGTCCGGGGGTTGTCGCCACTCGGTTCGGTCGGGTGGTCGGGGCGGATCCCACGCCCAGCTCCACGCCGACTTCGACACCAGCACGATCGGGGCACCCTCGCCGGCGGGCGGGCGGAGCACGAACGGCCCTTTCCCGTCCCTGGTGATGCGCCATCCCGTGTTGTGCAGCTTCATGTGGTGAAACCGACAGAGCAGTACGCCGCGATCGACGTCGGTGTTGCCGCCCTCGGAGAAGTGGTCGCAGTGGTGCGCTTCGCAGTATGACGGGGGCCGATCGCAGCCGGGCCACACACAGCCCCCGTCACGAACGGCGAGCGCGAGTCGCTGTGCCGCTGAATACATGCGGGCCTCGCGTCCTAGGTCGAACGGGTTGCCCTCAGGATCGACGATGATCTCGATGAACCCGTTCGCGCACGCGTTCCGGTCGATCACCGAACCCGGCAGAGCGCAACCACCGTCCATGTCGTGCCCGACGGCGAGAAGGCGGCCGAAGGCATCGCGGGGGCCGGCGTCTTTGACAACGACCATCCGCACGCCCGGCTGCCTCGATCCGAACACGCTCTTGGCCTGGGCGAGCGCGCCGGCTCGGATGATGTCCATCAGCAGGTCGTACGCGAGCTGGTCGTTCGTGCGCGGGTCGTCGATCAGGTCCTCCGCTTGTGCACGCTCGTCGTCGGTCATGAAGCGCGGGCCACCGCGGCGCGGACGCAATCCCGCAGCCAGCATGGCGCGGACGAACGCCCCCATCTCATCGTCGAAGGCGATGGTGCTGCGGTCCTGTCCGTCCCCGTCGGTCCACATCCGGAATCCGCGGTTCTCGAACCGTCGGCCGTACCGTTCCTCCGCCCCGACCGGGTCGAGCATGTCTCGCATGGTCCGCGCGCGCTTGGCCAATTCCTCCACCGGCAGCCCCGATGCTTCGGCCGCGAGCGCTTCGGCAGCGAGCGTCCACGCCTCACGCACTATGGCTTCGCGGGCGTCCTGCGCGGCCGGATCCATCGGATCGAAGACAATCGACTCCGGGTCGCCTTCCGCGCCCGCCGCCTGGCGGGCCCCCGCCTCGCGGGCGGCCACCTCCGCCGGGTCGACGTCGCCGCGGTCGGCGGTCGCCACTCGAGGCTCGCCGAGCCCGCGCCGGATCGCGTCATGCTGCGCCGTCGTCAGCCGCCCTTCGAGGATTCCCCGCCGCAGCGGCTCATCCCACGGCACCACCCGCGTCGGGGCCTCGACCTGCGCCTCCACCCCGCCGCCGACGCCCTCGTCGGCACCGAACCCCGGCAGCTCCTCGCCCGCGGGCCCCGGCGCCCCCGAAACGCCGGCCCCTGGGTCGAGCGGCGGGGACGCAGCATCCATCCCCTCCACCAGCGACTTGCCGACGCGCACCTGACGCACGGCGTCGGCCCTCGTGCCACCGGTGATCGATTGGATCAGCTTCTCGGGCGTGGAGAAGCCCTGCCCGGCGGCGAGTCCGCCCTGGCCGCGGTCGCGCGAGGACCGGGTGGCCGCCACTCCGACGATCACCGCCTGCAGCCGGTCCGCGTCGTTCGCGATCGCGCCGACCTCGGCGAGGATCTGGAGCACCGACGCATCGCTCAGCCGCGACACACTAGACGGGAGTGCCTCAGTGTCGACATCCAGCTCCGACCATGCCACGAGCCGGTCGAGCCGGCCCCGCATGTCGGAAAGGAAGTTCATACCTGAAGCATCTCATGAGCCTCCGACATTCGAACCTATGTTCTCGACCTTCAGCGCAGATCGCAGACTTCCGAACATCGACTCGCCCGATGCCCACCGACCGCCGCATGAGACACCGAAAGCCGACCCAAATAAAGAGGTACCCGACCGATCGTTGGCGCCAGCACCCCCCTATATAGAAGGCAGGCGCCGGGCCATACAAGAGCACGTCACGGCACCACATCCGCCCCCGCGCCCTCCCCTACATAAGGTTCTCCGCCTTCGGGCGCAAATCGCAGACGTCCGAACGTCAGCTCACCCGATGCCCACCGACCGCCGCATGAGAGGCGCCGAAAACCGCCGCATATAAAGAGGTACCCGACCGATCCTCGGCACCAGCAACCCCTCCCCTATATAGGAGGCAGACGCCGGGCCCTACAAGAGGCACGCCACCGCACCACATCCGCCCCCGCACCCTCCCCAATAGAGGAACGGATCCCGCGCCCTCGCACCCTCCCCTATATAAAGGGGAACGGCTGCCGCGCCCCCGCCCCTCCGTGGTGCTGGCAATCCCCATCCCATGGAGGCGGACGCCGGCTCACCCCGTGCCCACCTACCGCTAAATCAGCGGCACCCAGACCGCGTGTATGAGGGGCACCCAGACCGCGTACATATAGGCACCGCGACCGCGCCACGACAAAGCCGCAACGCCTACTCTGCCCCATAAGAGAGGAACGGACCCCGCGCCCGCACCCTCCCCTATATAGGAGGCAGACGCCGGGCCGTACAAGACGCACGCCACCGCACCACATCCGCCCCGCACCCTCCCCTATATAAGAGGAACGGATGCCGCGTCCCCCGCCGCCTCACCAGATCAGCAGCGCCGCCCCGATCGCGTTGAAGGTGACGTGCGCGATCAAGGCCCCCGCGAGCCTTCCGCTGAGCAGCGTCAGCACGCCG
The DNA here is from genome assembly GCF_019511645.1 of Microbacterium ureisolvens. GTDB lineage: Bacteria > Actinomycetota > Actinomycetes > Actinomycetales > Microbacteriaceae > Microbacterium > Microbacterium ureisolvens_A. Next base: position 52,019 of record NZ_JAEUAX010000015.1, read on the forward strand.
CATCCCAGCCCCACGGCCAAGGTTCCGAGCAGCAGCCCCGTCGGCACGAACGCTCCTGCGGCCAGCGCGTGCAGTCCGGCGAACAGTGCCGTCGAGAACAGCACGGCGACCGCACCCGCGACCCACCGGCCCGCCCCGGCGAGCGCATCGCCCAGCGCGCGCTGGAGCAGGCCACGGAAGAACAGCTCCTCGACCAGAGGAGTCACCAGCACGGCGCCGACCAGGCCGACGATCGTCGCGGCCACGAAGCCGGAGTCCATGACCAACCCGCCCCCGAGCCCGCCGGCGGACGGCGCGACAAGCTCCACCAGCGCTCGCGCGATGAGCCCGACGCCGAGCCCGGCGACCAGGTCGATCCACGAGAATCCGCGGAGTCCGGTGGCGGCCGCGAACCGCTCCTGCGTGACCCGCGCGGCCACCATCACCGCACCCAGCAGCGGAGCCGACAGCAGCAGCAGGTCGACGAGCGCGACCACCACCAGCGGCCAGCCGGAGAGCGCGAAGTGCAGAGACGGCAGCCACAGGATCACGGCCGCGGCGAGCAGCGCCCCCACGGCCGCGACCGCCAAAGCCACCCACGGATGCCGCCAGGCTCGCCCGCCGATCGTCGAACCTGCCGACACCTCGGCACCGTTGTTCACCATTGGCCCCCCGACCTCTGGATAAGGCGAAGACCCCGGGCCTGAGCCCGGGGTCTTCGTGATGTCGTAGGTCAGCGGTTGGCTGCCGCGCGACGACGGGCGACCGCTGCCGCGACCGCGATGCCGCCGAGGCCGATGGCGCCGACGCCGAGCCAGATGATCGCGCCGGGAACCTCGCCACCCGTGGCGGGCAGCTGGCCCGAGCCACCGCTCGAAGCGGCCGTGCCGACGGTGAGGGTCTGCGTGCCGACGACGTTGCCCTCGCCGTCCGCGGCGGTGACCGTGTAGGTGCCGGTCTGGCTGGCGGTGAACTGCACCGAAGCCGAGCCGTTGACGACCTGCTTCTCGACTCCGCCCGAGCCGGCGGCGTGCACCAGCGATGCGAGCGTGACGCCCTGGCCGGGGGTGACGGTGATGCGCACGAAGGGGACGTTCAGGTTGTTGAACGTGATGGTGATGGTCTGACCCACGGCGGGCGTGGTGTCACTCACCACGACGGTCGGCGGGTCAGGGGTGTAGTCGGCGGAAGCCGCACCGGCGCCGCCGAGAACCAGCAGGCCGGCGACAGCGATCGCGGCGAAAGTCTTCTTGAACATGGCAGAGATCTCCCGAGGTTTTTGCGCGTCATCGGCTGGGGGGATTTGTGTCGGGCAAGCGCTCCCCGGTTGCCCGACCCGTCACACGCTACAGCATTCTGAGAGTTCGATGAGAGGCCCAGGGTTTCCAGAAAGTAACAAATTGCCGCTGTTGTCCCCCCTTTGGGGGACAAAAGAGCGCAGATTGCCCAATGACCTAGGTCATTGCGCCCGCGAGCAGCCCCAACGCCACGTATGAGGCGTTGTAGACCGCGTGCACGAGCACTGCTGCCCAGATGCGTCCGGTGAGCAGCACGAGCATCGCGCACACCATCCCGAGGAGCGAGAGCGACACCACTCCGCTCACGTCGCCGACCGACGAGATCCCGTGCATCAGCACGAAGAGCGCCGTCGACACGAGCGCCGCCGCGAGCCCCGCGGCGAACTTGCCGAAGGGCCGCCGCAGCACCGTGTACAGCGCGACGAGCAGCACGCCCCGGAAGAAGAACTCCTCCACCACCGGCGCGACGACGACCGGCGCGACGACGTCGAACACCACCGTCGACAACGGCACGACCCCGTCCACCTGCACCAGCGTCGGGAGCAGGGCGGGCGTCCCATCGAGCCCCTCGAGCCACCCCTGCGTCGTGCGCAGCAGCGCGCCCAGCACGAGCCCGTAGAGCACGTCCAGCGCGCGAATGCGCAGCAGGCCGATCGGGCGCGACCGGGTGAAGGCCCACGCGATGGGCAGCAGCATCCCGATCCAGACGATGACGGTGGCGGATGCTGCGGCCCACGGTGAATCCCAGACCGCGGCGACGAGCGCCCCGAGCAGCACGCCGGCGCCGAGCGAGATCAGCGCGACCGCGAGCAGGCCTTCGCGCCACCGGTAGACCGTGCGCCCGCCGAGCCGCCAGTCCGTGCGGGCCTCGTGCGCGCTCCGCCGCGACCGCCGCGGAGCAGCGACCTCTTCGACCGGCGCCCCCTCCGCAAGAGCATCGGCGGGGCCAGCCGCGGGCGCAGCCGCCGGCGGCTCGAGCGACCACAGGTCGACCACGGGTGCAGCGTCGCTAGGCTGATCGGGCACGCGCCTACGCTACCCCGCCGTGTGGAGGCCCTCTCTTGTTCGACATCCTGACGGTGTGCACGGGCAACATCTGCCGCTCGCCCCTCGCCGAGCAGCTGCTGCGCGATCGCCTCGCCGATCTGGCGCCCCACGTCTCGAGCGCCGGCACGCGGGGACTGCCCGCCGCGCCGATGACTCCCGAGGCGGCGCACATCGCCGTGGCGCTCGGCGTTCCGGAGTCCGAGACGGTCGAGCATCGGTCGCGGTTCCTCACCGAACAGCACCTCGTGTCGCCCGACCTCATCCTCGCGATGACCCGCGTACACCGCCGCGCGATCGCCGAGCTGGCACCGTCGCGGCTGCGTTCCACGTTCACGATCCGCGAGTTCGCGCGCATCGCCGCCGTGGTGCCCGAATCCGAGATCAAAGCGGCGGCGGATGCTGCGGACTACCCCTCCGAGAAGCTCAGGGCCGCGGCATCCGTGATCGCGTCTTACCGGGGTCTCGTGCCGCAGCCGGAGGATCCCGAGGACGACGACGTGATCGACCCGTACCGCCAGCCGTGGGAGACGTACCTGCTGTCGGCCCGGCAGCTCGAGCCCGCCGTCACGGCCGTCGCGGCCACCGTGCGCACTGCGCTGACGTAACGCTTTCCGGGTGCTCACCGGGCCCTGTGCAACAATTCACGGAGCACCGCCCAACCCCCACGAGAGGCGACATGGAGCTCACCGACTACATCCGGATCCTGCGCAAGAACTGGGTGATCATCGTTGTCGCCACCCTGGTCGGGATCGGCGTCGCAGCGGCCTGGTCGCTCACCCGTACGCCCCAGTACGAAGCGCAGAGCACGGTCTTCGTGTCGACCCAGTCGGGTTCGACCATCCAGGATCTGCAGCAGGGATCCAACTTCACGCAGTCCCGCGTGCAGACGTACACGAACCTCGTCACGACGCCGATCGTGATGAATCCGGTGATCGCCGAGCTCGACCTCGGCATGACTGCGAACGAGCTCTCGGCCACGGTCGAGGCATCCGCTGCCCTGAACACGACCCTGATCACCATCACGGTGACCGGCCCCGATCCGGTGCAGGCGGCCGATATCGCCAACGCCCTGGGTGCTTCGCTGAAGTCCGTCGTCGAGCGGCTCGAGACGCCGAACGGCACCGACACGAGCCCCGTGCGCGTCGAGCGTGTGAAAGACGCGCTGCCGCCGCTCAAGCCGTCGAGCCCGAACGTCCCGCTCAACCTCGCGCTCGGCGCGCTGGTGGGTCTCGCGCTGGGCATCGGCGTGGCGGTGCTGCGGGCCGTGCTCGACACGCGCATCCGCACCCCGCGCGATGTGGAGCAGGTCACCGACCGGCCGCTGCTGGGTGCGATCGCCTTCGACCCGAAGGCGAAGGAGCGCCCGCTCATCGTGCACGCCGACCCGCTCAGCCCGCGAGCCGAGTCGTTCCGCGCGATGCGCACGAACCTGCAGTTCCTCGACACCGAGGGGCACGCCTCGTACGTGATCACCTCGAGCGTGCCGAGCGAGGGCAAGTCGACCACGACCATCAACCTGGCCATCGCGCTGGCCGATGCCGGCAAGCGCGTGGCGCTGCTCGACACCGACCTGCGCAAGCCCAAGGTGGCCGAGTACCTCGGCGTCGAGGGCGGCGCCGGCCTCACCGACGTGCTGATCGGCCGCGCGCGCCTGGCCGACGTCATGCTGCCGTGGGGCAACCGCAGCCTCTACGTGCTGCCGGCGGGCAAGATCCCGCCGAACCCGAGCGAGCTCTTGGGCTCGAAGAGCATGCACCAGCTGCTCGAGGCTCTCGAGCGCGACTTCGACGTCGTGCTCTGCGATGCTCCTCCCCTGCTTCCGGTGACGGATGCTGCGATCCTGGCGAACGCGACCAGCGGGGCGATCCTCGTGGTGCGCGCCGGTCACACCAACCGCCACCAGCTCACGGGCGCGGTCGATGCGCTGAACGTCGCCGGCGCGCGCATCGCCGGTGTGGCGATGACGATGGTGCCGACGCGCGGCCCCGACTCGTACGCCTACGGGTACGGCTACGGCTACGGCTCGTACGGCTACGTCGCCGATGCTCCGGCCGCCAAGAAGCGCAAGCGCGGCAAAGACCCCAAGCCCGCCGCGCCTCCGGCACGGACGTCGACCGGGCCCGCCCGCACCGCGTCCCCCGCCCCTGCGGCCGCCCCAGCGGCGGCCACGGCTCCGGCCGCGCGCCCGGCAGGCGGCTCGGCACCCGCTGCCGCTCCCGCGGCCGCGCCGAACCAGGTGCGTTCGATCCCCGCCGTCACCGATCCGGCGAGCGCACCGTCGCAGGCCGGTGCGGCCGACGCGAAGCTGACGCTCGACGACATCATCCGGCAGGCGGGCGGCGCGGCGAACGCGCCCGGCCGCAACGACCCCCTCCCCTGACCCCGGGAACGCCATGCAACGTGAGGGCGCCGCGAAATGGGTCGCGGTCGCGGGAATCGCCGTGCTCGTCGCCATCGTCGGCGTGCTCGTGCTCGCCGCGCTCCAGCACGCGCGCCCGGACGCCGTGAGCGGCGAGGCGGAACCGGTGCCGACGTTCACGCTCGGCGTGCAGACGCCGACGCCGACCCCGACCCCCACGCAGGCCGCCGCCCCGAGCCTCGAGCAGACCCGCATGCTCGGGCTCGGCTCCGAGGTGTGGTGGCGCGCCACGGCCGGCTCCTGCACCGGCCCGGCGCCGCTGATCGAGCGCTCGTACGACCAGGGCGCGACCTGGACCGACGTGACCCCCACCTACCGGGGCATCGCCCAGGTGCAGACGCTCGAGGCCTTCTCGGCCCGCGACGCCGAGATCGTCGCCGCCGTGGCCGACTGCGAGCCGCAGGCGCTGCGCACGTACACGCGCGGCGAGTTCTGGGACCCCTACCCCGACGTGCTCGCCGCCTCGCGCTACGTCGACCCGAGCGATCCGGGTTCGGTGAACCTTCCGTCTGGCCCGGTGCCGGCGCCGTGCCCCGCCGCCTTCGGGCTCCACGCCTTCGGCGACGTGATCGCGCTGGTCTGCGACGGCCGCGCGTGGTCCTGGTCGGCCGGGGAGTGGGTCGCACTGGCCCCGGAGAACGCGCTGGCCGTCACCATCGACGGATCAGACGTTCTCGTCGCCCATCGTTCCGACGAGTGCGCCGGTGTGGCGATCGCCCGAGTGGCCGCCGGCACTCCCGACGTCGCGTCGCCGGTGGGCTGTGCTGAGGGAGCGGATGCTGCCGCCCCGGTCGCGATCGCCACGCGAGGTGATGGCGTCGTGGCGTGGATCGGCGACGCGCTCGTCGGCATCCCGTGACGTCGCAGGGTTGCCCTTGACGCAGGAGCCGTCGGCGAGGAACATGTCTCGCGTCCGGCACACTGGGGCTGTCGGACGGGGCCGTCCGGTTTTGCGCCACCCGGAGCGCAGGACGAGAGCCGAGGTCGATATGCCGAGACAGCGACACCGAATGCGGGTCGCGCTGAGCGCGTGGGCTTTGCCCCGCTCAGGGGGACGGGCGCGAGCCTCCTGGTGATCGCCTTCGAGTAGCAGGCCCACACCGAGTCCGCCGCGACTTCCCGACAGCCGCGGCGGGCTCCTTCTGTCCGGTTCAGTTCTCGCTTCGCGACCCGTTCGTTGAGCGAGGAGGAACGAGCGAGTCGAAACGCCTGAAGCGCGGCGCGCCACCTCTCCTTGAGCGAATCTTGAGATTCCGTGTCTTCGCACGAAACATGAACCCGGGCATGATGAGGGTTCTCTCATAATGAGAGAGCCCTTTCCTCCCCCAAGGAATTCCATGCCGACCTCGTACATTCCTCCGCGCCCGCCTACTGATACTCTTCCCGTGGTGGCCGGGAACACCACCACAAAGCGAGAAGGCACTGTGTCGTCGAATCCCCAGATCGACGCGCCAACGGAGTCGCCAGCCCATCCCCAGGCACGGGCAGCCGCTCCTTCGGCGAGCCCGGACGCGGCAGCCGAAACCTCCTCGGTTTCGGTCGTTGAGCGAGCGACGAACGAGCGAGTCGGAACGCCCCAGGCACCCGAGCAATCCGCTTCCGGTCCCTCTTCGTGGCGCCGCGCCTACGCCACTCGCCTGTGGCTGAGCGATGCCTTCGTCCTCATCTGGGCCGTCTATGGCACGCAACTGCTGTGGTTCGGCTGGGGCAACGCGCAGGTCGCCATCCGCCAGGACTCCCGATTCAACGAGTTCTCCTACTGGATCTTCTCGGCAGTCCTCGTCGTCGCCTGGATGTGGGCCCTCTCCCTCATTGACTCCCGCGACCACCGCGTCATCGGCAACGGCCCGACCGAATATGTACGCGTGGCCCGAGCGAGCTTTACGTTCTTCGGCGCCATCGCGATCCTCGCCTTCCTGTTCCGTGTCGACGTCGCCCGCGGGTATCTGCTCATCGCACTCCCGCTCGGCATCTTCGTTCTGCTGCTCGAACGCTGGCTCTGGCGTCAGTGGCTCATCGCTCAGCGGTGGGTCGGGCAGTACTCCGCGAAGGTCCTGCTCGTCGGCTCTGAGGAATCAGTCGCCGCAATCGCACGTGAGCTCCAGCGCTCGCCTACCGCGGGGTACCACGTGGTCGGCGCATGTGTCCCCTCCGGCAAGATCGCCGCGACGATTCCCGGTACGTCGGTTCCCGTTATGGGCACTGTCGACAATGTCGAGCGAGCCATCGCCGCAACGGGGGCCGACACTGTCGCCGTGACCAGCACCGACGATCTGCCAACCATGAAGGTGAAGCAGATCTCCTGGGCACTCGAGGCGGGCCGCCAGCACCTGGTGCTCGCCCCGAGCATCGCCGACATCGCCGGCCCACGCATTCACACCCGCCCGGTCGCCGGTCTTCCACTGATTCACGTCGAGACCCCGAAGTTCAGCCGCGGGCAACGCATTGCGAAGCGCACGATGGACCTCCTGATCTCTGTCATCGGACTGATCCTCATCAGCCCGCTGATGGCCTTCCTGGCCATCAGCGTCCGTTTGACTTCCGAAGGCCCTGTGCTCTTCCGTCAGAAGCGAGTCGGCCTGAAGGGCCGTGAGTTCGAGATGCTGAAGTTCCGCTCGATGGTAGTAAACGCGGAAGAGCTCTTGGTCGACCTGCGCGAGAAGCAGAACTCAGGCAATGAGGTTCTCTTCAAGATGGCTGACGACCCGCGTGTCACGCCGGTCGGCAAAATCATGCGCAAGTACAGCCTCGACGAGTTGCCCCAGCTGTTCAACGTCCTCGCGGGCAACATGTCGCTTGTTGGGCCCCGCCCGCCCCTAGCGAGCGAGGTCGCAATGTACGACACGCACGTTCACCGGCGCTTCCTCATGAAGCCGGGCATCACGGGTGCATGGCAGGTGGGCGGTCGTTCGTCACTGTCATGGGGGGACTCCGTCCGGCTCGATCTCGCCTATGTCGAGAACTGGTCTCTGATGGGAGACTTCGTAATTCTCGTCAAGACTGCGCGTGCCGCGCTCTCTCCCGGCGATTCTGCTCACTGACCGTTCCTGACTATCGAAGGGATCAATCTTGCCTTCTGTGGCGATCATCGGTACCCGCGGCTATCCGAGCTATTACGGCGGCTTCGAAACAGCGGTTCGCAAGCTGGCCCCCTTCCTTGCGGACGAGGGGTGGGATGTAACTGTGTACAGCCGTCCGGGCGCAACGCGCCCCGACGACCCGAGCCGCGATCCCCGCGTTCGGGTGGTGGAGACAAACGGACTCGAGACGAAGTCCTTCAGCACGCTCAGCTACGGGTATACAGCTGTCCGTCACGCCGTTTCGCAACGCCCCGATGTGGCGCTTGTGATGAACGTAGCGAACGGCTACTGGCTGCCGCTCCTCAAAGCCGCGGGGATCCCTACGCTGGTCAACGTCGACGGAATCGAGTGGGACAGAGCCAAGTGGGGTCGCCTGGCGAAATGGGTGTTCCACAACGGAGCAAAGTGGACAGCCAGACATGCCACGCGCTTGGTCTTCGACGCCAACGAGATCGGGCGACGTTGGCATGACGAGTTTGGTCTCGATGGCGAGTTCATTCCCTATGGCGGAGACTTCATCGACGAAGAGTTGCCGCTCGAGCCTGGCCTCAGACATCGCCAATATGCCCTGATGGTGGCCCGCTTCGTGCCCGAGAATACGGTGGCCGAGTTCCTCGAGGCGGCCCCGCGCATCGCCGAGTCCGCAGATGTCGTCATCGTTGGCTCGTCAGGGTATGGAGGCGATCTTGATGAGCGGGCGCAAGCGCTCGCGGACAGGTACGAGCGCGTGCGCTGGCTGGGCCATGTTAGCGACGATCGCCGGCTCCACAGCCTTTGGCAACATGCCGGTGTGTACTTTCACGGACACAGCGTCGGCGGTACGAATCCAGCTCTCGTGCAGGCGATGGCACTTGGGGCCCCTGTCGTTGCGAGGGACACCGCTTACAACCGCGAAGTCCTGGGGACTGGCGAGTTCGTCGAACCGAAAGCGGAGGACATTGCCGAAACGATTATCAAGGCACTGGCCGACGAAGCAGGACTTGAGATCCAGGGCCAAGCTAACAAACGACGTGCGCGGCAGCGGTACTCGTGGGACGGTGTCAACAGCTCGTACACTGCCGCACTCTCAGCCTTGATCAGTGTCAGTGCGGAAGTACCCGAGAAGGACTTCGAAGACGCCTCGGAACTGCTTCACCCCTGAGATGGCGGACGCTCTCGGCGAGTTTTCCGCACTCGCGGTAACTTGACCGTCGTTTGCAGGGCAGCCAAGCGTTGTGCGGGGTCGACGGTCCACGGCGTATGGCTCTCGCCGGAGATGCGGCAGCGCACGATGCTGGTGCTGGCGGGCGCGGCCGGAGCACCCGACGTTGATGGCCGCCACCCGGGGCGTGGCCGGGCTGCTCGGGATGAGCACGGGCACGGTGCGGTCGTGGCGGCGTCGCTTTAAGGGGTCGACGGCGGAGATCAAGCGACTGCAGAAGGAGAACGCCGAGTTGCGCAGACCAACGAGGCCCCCAAGGCCGCGAACGGTCTTTGGGAAGGAACTCGACCAGCCGTGACCGAAATGATCCGGTTTATCGATGGGTACCGGGATCGTTTCAAGGTCGAGCTAATCTGCCGTGTCCTCCGACCGGCAAGTCAGGCCTCCTCGCACCCCGTGGCCACCGCGCCGCCGCCGTCGCCCCGGCGGCAGGCAGCTGCGGCACAACCTGCTGGTGCCGGGGGTCGCGGCAACGTGCGGAGAACTACGGCGGTACCGGGCGCTGGAAGATGCATGCGCTGATGCGTCGGCCAGGTTGGGACGTCGGCCCCGACCAGGCCGGGCGGCTTACGCGCCTCGCCAGGGTGCAGATGTCCGCACGTCGAAATCGGGTGTTGACTACCCGCCTCGACAAGACGACCATTCTGCCCGCAACCTCGTCAACCGTCGATTCGGCGCTCCCGCGGCCAGGCGGCTTTGGGTCTGCGACATCACGGTTGTCCCGACGCGGTCCGGTTCGCGTGCGTTGCGTTCGTCACCGACGTCTGCTCGCGGCGCATCGTCGGGCGGAACGTCGCGTCGACGTTGCGCTCGGACTTCCTGCCGCTGCAAGTGTTGGACATGGCCGCGTGGGGCGTCGGCGGCCGGCTCGATGGGCTCGTTCATCATGCCGACCACGGATAGACCTACACCGCCATGGCCGATCACCGATGTCAGCTTGCTTCGCAGGGGTCTCCTTGCGTGACCCGCCGGCAAACGCAGTCCCACGTTCGCCGAGGCCCGGAAGCGACCGCGTCCTTGTCGTCACTCGGACGGCGTCTGCGGTGCGATCGACACCGTCGTATGGCGAAAAGCAGTCACCCGCCGCCGGCGTCGACGACTGTGGCTGATCCTTCACGTTACAGACGCTCCCACGCCCTCGACCTGTGCTCGCCATCCTCGCCGCCGTCGTACCGATCATCGCGAGCCTCGCCCTCGCCAGCTCGGGAAGCGGCCCGCGTCGGGCGCGCTATAACGCCGAGCGCAAAAAGCTGGAGGACCTTGCGCCGCGCGAGCTCGGTACACGCAACAAAGCGATCACCGAGAGGCGCATCAGACTCCTCGAGCTGAACGGCGTGGACCCATGGGTTGGCACCCTTCGCGGGATAGGAGTCGAGGCGCAACCCCAACCCATGCCGTCAAGATCCGTCGACAGTGAGTGCTCCGCCGGGGATCCGCGCCGACGTGGTTCCGTTGGCGCTCGACATGCTCTGAGCGCCATTGCGGGCGCCACTGAGCCCCTCGGCCTCGGGGCCGGGGGGCTAGAGCATTGTGCGTGCGATAGATGGAAACGCGGGGGCGCTATTCTGCCGGTCATGCCCAAAGAGCGATCCGCAGCAATCGACGCCATCCGTGTGCTCGGAATCACGGCTGTCGTAGCTGGTCACGTGTGGAGCGGCGAGCTTGCGCGTGACCTGATCTACACGTGGCAGGTCCCGGTCTTCTTCTTCCTCAGCGGGTACCTGTGGAGCACCGGCCGCACGCTCGCGAGCGAGGCTCGGAACCGCTGGCGCACCCTGGGCGTGCCGTACGCCTTCTGGCTGGTCGTCATCGGCACGCTGTACATGGGGTGGCTTGCTTACAACGGCCAGCTGACCATCGAAGTCCCGCTTCGCATCCTTGCCGGGGGCGAATACATCGGACGGCCGCTCTCGGCCTTCTGGTTCATGAGCGCCCTGTTTGCAGCCTGCATCCTGTTCCGCCTACTGGACCGTTGGCCGTTGGCGATCGTCGCGGTGGGCACCGCTGGACTCATTGCGGCGGGGTTGAGGCCGGATCTCGTCGCGGGCATCCCTCTCTCGATCGGCGTCGCGGTCCCGGCCCTCATCTTCATGATCGCCGGATACGCGCTGAAGGCATTGCGCGACCGGATTCCGGCACCGACCGTCCTCGCTGCTGCCGCATTGGCGGTAGCAGCGGTGCTCGTCGCGACAGGTCTGTCTGCGCCCCTCGACATGAAGCGAGCCGACTTTGGCACGGCGGGGCTCAGCGTCTTGGTCGCCGTCATGATCTCGGGCGGCCTAGTGGTGCTCTCCGAGACACTAGTACCGAAGCTTGGCGCGGCGCCAGGCCGCGCACTCATCGCTCTGGCGTCGTGCGGGACGATGGTGATCCTCACCCACGCGGTGATCTTGTGGGTGCTCGACACACCCGCAGACGGATCGTTGCTTGACTTCGCGCTGGCGTTGGTGCTGCCGTGGGCTGCCGCCCTCGTTGTGGCGAGGACGCCGCTGTCGCCGCTCCTCATCGGAGCGCCGCGGCAACAGCGGGTGCGTCAGGCTACGCCGTAAGGCGATTGCGTGGCGCTAACCACAGTCGTGATCCCCGCATCATCCAGGATGCGCGGCCAGGTCGCGAGAGCCGCAATCTGCGCTGGATAGCGGCACGTCCTGGGCCGTGCGATACGCTCGGCGACATGCTTGGAGGACTCACGGCCCTCATTGCAAGCGCGCTCATCGCTATCGCCGCGGTCGGTGTGTACCGGAGCCGCGAGTGGGCACGGCAGAAGCTTGAACGCGATTAGGTAGCGGTCATTTCAAGCGCGGTCGCCGCAGTGATGACGTTTGCTTTGACCGTCACGAGGTAGTCCATGAACGACTTGAACGTGGCAAACGAGATGCCGGTCGTTCCGTCGACCTGATGGAACATCACGTTCAGCAGCTACTTCCCCGCGACTGCCACCTACACGGCGCCTTGAGCGTCCAGAGCGTCGTGGACGACGACGTAGCAGGATGCGGGCCCTTGTGCAATTCGCAAGCGGTCTGGTTCGTCCCGTCATAGACGGTGAGGCTCGCGTTTGCTTTGCTCAGAGTGAACGAGGCATTACCACCGTTCGCCGACTTTTGCAGCGAGAGGGCCGCGCCGTCCGCCACCTCGGAACCGCCGAGGATCCCGAGGTTTGCCACTGCCGCCATCTGCGATGGTGTCCGTCACATCGACTCTGCCACCGATCCGAGAGATGTCGACGAACACCGCCAAGTCCTCATCTTTCCCCGCGCGCAACTTTGATACACGCGCTCCAAGCTGCCCGAGCATCGGAGCGACGAATAAGGATGAAGTCGCGCGCGCGCGCGACCCGGAAGTGACGCAACCACAAGATGTTGAGGAATCCCGCCACACAATTGCCAGCGAGAGTCGCTAGTGCAGCGCCCTGAGCTCCCAGCACCGGCGCAAGCACGAACAAAGCTGCGATGTTGACGGCCGTTGCCGCTAGGAGGCTTACGCTCCGTAGCCCGGGATGGCCGCGAGAGTTTAGACCAGCCCCCGCAACCGAACCCGGATTCCCGAGGACGACACCAAGTGCAAGGATGGCAAACACCGGCACTGACTGCGCAAAGTCCGCTCCGAAGAGCAGAGGCACGAGCCAGATCGCAACGATCGCGCATGCGCCCGCGATCAGCAGCGTGCCGATGGTCGAGATTCGTGCTGCGCGAGTCAGTCGCGCGTCGTTAGATTCGCGTGATTCCAGCGAAAAGACCACGTTACCCACCGCCGCGTTGAAGACCAGCACAACGTCGACGATAGAAACTGCAACTGCATAGATACCCAGTTCGTAAGCGCCCGCAAGCGGCAGCATGATCAACTGGTCGACCCGCGAAAGTAGAATCCCGCCCACGGAGCCGCCCCACACGCGAAGACCGAAGCTCGACAACTCTGCATAGCCCACTGGCGCTGGCACCGCAGCTGCGGCGATCCGCCGCGGGATTAGATAAGCCACACCGCCCGCAAAGGAAGTGATTCCAATCGTGATCGACGCGCTCCAGACCGACAAATGCCCAGTCGCTGCCAGCGCCGCGATCAAGGCCAACCGGCTCGCAGAACCGATTAGGCGCTCCCAGAACACCAGGCCCCAGTTGCCGCGGCCCATTGCTCGACCTCGGAGGAGGGCGACGAGCAGAGCAAACGGCGTCAACCATCCCAAGGTTGCAATGAGGCGTGCCAGGTCGGCATCCCCGGCGGCCAACCAACCGGCGAAGAGGGAGATCAGTACGGCTGAGGCCAATCCAGCGCCAAACACTGAGCACACTGCGTAGAGGAACGTCCGATTGCTCAGTGCAAGATGCTTGGCGTAGTAGTAAGTGAAGGCCTCGGGAAGGCCCAACGTGAATACACCAATCACCAACAGGAGAGGGGCCGATGCCGCCGCAACTTCTCCGCGGCCGGCGGCGCCGAGCGAACTCGCCAGGATTGGCGCGACCGCCAGACCTACTAGGGGCGGTACAAGGTTCGCCAGTGACGTGATCGCAACGGAACGCGAGGTATTCATTTCTTCTGCCGCGCCCTTCGAACCTTGCTGGTCCTCTCTCCCAGGCCGCCCGTCTTTTCAGCGGCCACAAGGATCGCTACCGCCAACCACCAGACCGGGTTATACATGACGTTCGAAAATAGTGAGTTGATGGCGACGACGAGCGTCAACTGTCCACCCAATGTATTCGCCCGGAAAACAGACAGCAGACCAATTAACAATATGAACGGCACCGCGAGCACCTTCGCGTCAGCAGCCAAGGCCAGGACCCAGTTTGTTGCTACAGAATTTTGCGTCGTTACAGACGCGGCTGTCTCGATTTGCCCGATGATCGTCACCCGTGCGCTTGCACTTAGCCCGTACCCGTTCCACGGGGCGCTCTGGGCGAGCGCAATCAGACCGTCCAACTGTTGCCCTCGGTACTGCGCGTTGTCATCTCGATGCTCGAGGAAAAAAATGCTTAACACTCGCGTCCAGGCGGTGTTGGCCACATCAGGGAATATCAGGGCAGCGAGGCTGCCGACCGCTAATGTAGCAACGACTGGCTTCCAACCCAGGCGGAGGTCGAAATACTGCGGGCGTCCGCGCGCACGCGTCATTACGAGAGCGATGATCAGTGAAACCACCAACGCGAGCCAGGCAGCCCTCGCGAAACTGAAAAGTAGCGCAAGCGCGTTTATCACGATCAGCCAACCCCGGAGCTTCGTCCGAGCGGTCTGCCAACGAAGGAGTACCACGAGTGCAAATGCGGCGTAAAGACCAACCCAGTCCGGTTCACCTACAAGTCCCGTTGGGCGGATCAGCCCACTTGAGTCGATGAAAAGCTCGCTCGGCAGGATCCGAAATTCCTGCAGGATGGCGGTAGCGCTTGATACAGTCGCACCTGCTATGACGCCTGCAGAAATCAGTTTGAGTCGGCGCCAGTCAACCATTGCGGCTACGAGAACTGCGGAAAGAGCTTGAATGCATAACTGGACCCAAAGCAGCCCGTTCACGTAATAGACGCTACCGACCATCGAGAGGCATAACGCAGCCACCGCGAAAATGAGCAGCAACACGTCCCGCGTAGCGGTGCGTAGGGTCGACCCTCGTGCGAAAGTCGCAGCGAAGCCGAGGAAGGTCAGAAGATTGGCTACGTGCAGGCTCGAGATTTGCAGATCACGAAACATGCTCGTGAACCCAATCAACACGAAGAGGGCCGAGACCACTTTGCCGTCCACTCGCGGCACGACCTCTGACCCTAGGCGCGTCTCAGCCATTCAACCGCGGTCTTTCGAGTTGGCACCGAAGGCAACGATGCGACCACCTCTCGCACTTGCAACGGCTGATTGAGCGCAGCCAACAACGCTCCTACTAGGCCCGTCGACGACGAAGAGTCATACACGCGATGTCCTTGATCTGCTAGCCACTCGGCGAGGCCGGTCTCGTCGCTGGCCACAATTGTGCACCCCGCCGACAGTCCTTCCAGAATCGGCAAACCAATCTGCTCTCGCCAGCGACCCGAGCGGATAGAGGGCAGGACGAGGACAGAGCGTTCGAGGAGAAGGCTCTTCACTAGCGAGTGCGCCATCGACGAATGAAATGCGCGCCGTTCTGTCGTGGCCCAGGCGCGCACCTCCGGAGCCATCGGTCCGTCGCCGATGATGTCTAGTCGGGCGTCGGGCAGCTGCTCTTCGACTACGCTCCAGGCGCGCATAAGCGACTCGATGCCCTTGCGCTCCTCTAGTCGCCCCACGAAGACAACACCGCTGCGGTCCCCTGAAGTCACCGCCAGCGGATCAGGCGAGGGGAGGCTGGTGAACACTTGGGAGCGCACCCGCGGGGAAAGTCTCAATCGCTGATATGTAGCTGCCGCTCCGGAGGAGGCAAAGGCGAGACGTGTATACACGATCGACATGGCGAGACCCAATACTCGCGTAAACACCCACGTGACGAGACGCCTGTTTCGACCGCGTCCGGCTACGAGAGCAGAGATCGAATTATTCTCCATACAGTAGGAAACGACGCGGGAACGCCTCATGACGTGCCCTATTTTCCACGCGAAAGCGATAACCGCCCACTTGTGGAGGTTGCGCACCCAAAGGGGTTCGAATATGTCAAGAGTGTCGCAGTCAGATGAAAAAGCCTCGACGACAGCGCCCATGACTGAGACCTGACGGATGCGTTCATCGCGCGATGTTCTCTGCTCAAGATCATACTTTTCATCGAAGTACAGAAGCGCCGCAACGTCATCCGTGAGCAGGTCGACATGGTAGTTGCGAAGTTCAGGAACTACTTGCAGCGTTGCCATCATCCCCACCCTCCAACAGCACCTTCCGCCAGCTTGCGACTGCCCGATGGAAGTAGTGGTCGCGAACTTCGACCGTACCAGCGCCGGCGTCGAGGCCCGCGTTTCGAATGGCACGCTCCCAAGACTCAACTCGTGATGGGTCACGCGGGCTCCAATCGCGAGTCGGCGCGAGCAACTCCATGAACTCGGACGACGCCGCCACTACGGGCGTTCCTACTTCAACCGCTCGTATCGCGATTCCCGACTGGTAGAAGCGCTTGTACGGGATCAGCACGACACTGGACGAACGAAGTAGATCAACAAGTGTCCTCTCGTCCAAGAAACCTTCTTCAACGTCGATGCCCGGGATCGACGGCCAGCCTCGTCCGCGAACCTCGATCTCGAAAGAACCAGTCGCCCCAAGATCGCGAAGTAGGTCCACATCGCGATCCCGCTTGTACTGACCGAGGACGCGCACAACCGTTGATCGAGCGTCGGCTACTATGGCCTCTCCAATCGAGATCGGGTGTAAAGCCAATCTGGCCTGTTGGCGAACGAACGCCGATTGGATGTGTGACCTCGCGAATTCAGTATGGACGACCACCGCCACGCGCGGCCGAATGATTCCGATCAGGCGCCTGGCGACGCGCCCGTATCCCACAGAACGCACCAGCGGCGATCCATCGTGGATGATCAGAACCCCCCGCGGGCCGGCAAGCAAGCGAATCAATATCAGATCCAGAAGCCCGAGGACCGGCCAAGTCACTATCACTCGATCGGATCTCGACCACCGACCGTACTTGCCGAGGGCACCGAGATAGTTTGCCACCCATCGGATGCGGCTCACCTCGCCCGTCGACGGCTCCGACAGTGAGACGACGTGGACACGGTCCGCGCCGGTCGCCGCCTCCAGCGTTTGCTGAATCTCTCGCGAGTAATGCGTCATGGTGCCGCGAAGGGGGTTGATAACTGTGATCCTCACGCATGCACCCCACAGACGATCATGCGCTCTCGCCTGCCGCTCGCTCGACCCGCCGCGGGGAGCCGCGCAGCACCATCAAGCAGACGAGTGGTGTCGCCCCCATAGGCGCTAAACACTGGAGCCCCGCTCGGCAACTCGGCGATATAGACCGGAATATTTCTTGGCCCAGCCCGAAATGTCGAGCAGCTGCTCCGAGTCCCCGGCGGGAGTAGCACGATCGACCGGCCGATTCGCACGAAGCAGGGCGACGAGAGCGTTGGCGATCGCATCAACAGTGGCGGAGGCACCTACACCGCCCAACTCGGTGGCCCAGTCTGCGAATCCGGAGTCCGTCGTTGCGACTATTGGCAAGCCGCATGCGGCCGCCTCAAGGATCACCGTCGGGGCACCTTCTCCATCGCCATCCGACGCAAAGATGAGCGCGTCCGCCGCCCAGTAGACGTCTCGAGGGTCGTCAACCTGCCCGAGAAAGTGCGTCCTCGGCGCATCGAAGCGCTCGCGAAGCTCGCGCCCAAGGGGTCCAGTTCCAGCGACGATTACGCTGGCGTCGGCGCGAACAGAAGCCTCCATAGCCAGCGCGGGGCGCTTGCTTTCGTCGAGCCGCCCAACCACAGCGACCGCGAACTGATCGGAGACCCCGATTCGCCGCCTAGCAGCGGAGCGCTCTTTAACTGTCGGTGTTCGAAAGTGAGAGAGGTCGATGCCATTTTCAATTACCAGTCGCTGCTCGTTCTTGACGAGCGCGCGCAGGTCTTCATCGACGATCTTGGATACCGACGCAACGGCGGCCACATTTCGGGAAGCTCTGTGGTACAAGGGGCGAAGCGCGGCGCCAAAAACTCGGCGCGGAAAGCGCCCGTGCTCAGTCCAAACTACCGGAGCGATTCTCGCGGCAGCTCCAGTGAAGCCCACCTGCTCTCGCTTGAAGTGACAGTGCACCACGTCCGGGCGCACACTGGCAAGAATTCTCCGCACCCGATGCCGTTGGAGCGGAAGCCTGGCGAACCCGTGCGGGAGGTTCAGAGTCTGCCACTTAGGTCCGAGGTGCGCGGGCACCTCGAGAGCACCGCGCCAGCCCGCAATCTCACCAACCAATATGCTCGCCACACCCTCGGCGTGGACGCTTGAGGCTAGCCGTGTGATGAATTTCTCCGCGCCACCGGTGCCTTTGCTCTCTGCCAGTACGGCGACTAGGAGATGCGGGTCCACACTCGCGGTTTCCGCACGCAGCATGCTCACGTCTGCTGGGGAATAGCATGCTCTGATCTGACTGTCGTTGCCCGAGTGCTGGACGTTCTCCACGGCAAGCGCGGGTTCCCCTGCGGCCCGCACAGGCAAGAACGCGCCCGCGTCGCCATCTGCGCCGATCTTCAATCCGGGGATGCCCGCGCGGCTGGTCACCGAATGAATCCACACGTCGTCCGCTCGCGGCGCCTGGGTGGTGAAGCCACGACCCGCGGCGCGAAGCTTGTCGGTAGCGACCGCGGGATATAGCACACCGCCCATGCCGGTGGGAAAAACCTGCGGGCCGGTGTCGAGTTGGCGCGCGTGCGGCCACGTAGCGTACGGCGCGAGACCGTCCTCGTCGAAGCTGACGCGATAGGCTCGGTGCGCGACGACGTGCCCGGGATATCTCGCTGCATTGACAGCGAGTGCGAGCAGCCAACCTCTCGGGTAAAAAGTATCGTCGTCTGCGGTTACGAGGGCTGCACCCTCCCGTACTCGGTCGAGATCAAGTGCAGCGAAGTATTTCTTATGCGGCCCAAGATCCTCACAGAGGCGGATCTCAAGTCCTCGTTTCGCGAGGCGGCTAAGCGACTTGGGGGGATTATCCACCACATGTTGGTCGCTCACCCACAAGATCATCCGAGCGGGTCGAGCATACCCACTGCCAATCGACTCGATCGCGAGGTAGGCCCGCTCCGTACGGCGACCGTATGTAGCGATCGACACGACGGCTTCGCAGGTCCCCAACACAGACGCGCGGGAGAACCTGTTTCGCAGGCGGAATCTGGCCTCTAGCAGCAAGCTTCGGGCGAGCCGGAGGACCCTGTCAGTCACGCTCACCTGCCCGGCACCGCAGCGAGCTGCCGAGTGGATCCGGGATCCTGCCTTGTCCGATGCTCCTACGATCGCGCACTTGCCGATTCCATCCTGGTCACTGGTCGTGGGGTCCAGAGTCCGTGCGTGCCGTCGCCACCAGGCGTCGTCTTCACGCCGGTGTCTTGGACGATGACCCACGCTATCAGCGGTGCGAAGCTTATGTCGTCGCAGCGTGGACGATAGCCAGTGATCCGCTTGGTGGCTCCTCGTTGATCGCGTTCCGCCAGGAACGGACCGAGGGGCTGTGACGACGCTCATTCACATGCAAAGCCGTCCCGGTGTAGTGGTCCTCGGTGAAACGACTGGATGCCCAATCTGGATCCGGCACAGCCCCCGCCGGCCAGCTCAACCCCCAGCGCTTGGATGTTGGGCAGGAGGTGCATCAGGTTGCCTCGTGTGCGAGTGCCAGGCGCCGTGCACTCCTGCCAGCGAATACTCCACCGATCAACCCCTGCGTCCTAGCGTGCTCTCAGCGCCTTCCCGCAGCACGACAGGACGCGGTACCCGAGAAGGGGCGCCCCGGCACCTAAGCTTGACCCGGTCCCCTCTCTCGCCACAGTTCGCCCCCGGAGCTTCGCCCCCACCGTGATCCGAGTCCTCACCACCGTCGCGCTCGCGCTCTTCGCCCTCGTCGCCACCGCGGCCGTCACGCTCTACGCGCTCCTCGTCATCGACTCGCGGGAGTCCGTCCGGCACTACTACGGCGACACCCCTGCGCACCAAACGCCTGAACACCGGGCTTAACCGAGACGAAACGCGCAAGTAACCCCCCGCGGGTCGAATCGCCGTAGCGTGGCACCCAGATGGGGCACTGCCGCCCGGAGCCGGAAGGGAACGGCCCCGGGCTTTCTCTCTTTGGGCTTGGGGAGCACATGTACAGAGGCAGACGAGTCACAATCCTGGCGGCCGCGATCACCCTCGGCCTCGGCGGCGGAACCTTGGCGGCGGTCGCGGCATCGGCCGAAAGCAGCGCGGTGGTCGGCGACGTCAGCGTCGTCATCGAGTTCACCTCGCCCAAAGTGGCAGAGATCTCGGTGTCCACCCGCAACGCGTCATCGGTTCCCGCCTGGGGCGTCGCGCGCGTCAACGGTCCCGACGGCAGGGTCTACACCTTTGGGCCGACCCGCTTCGAGCCGGGCGAAGTGCGCACCCACGAGGTGACCATCACCGGGCACCCCTGCGAAGACCTCCACGACACGTCGGCGATCGCCTACGGCTACGCCGCCCGCGGCGATGACGAGCCCTCGTGGAGCACCGGACTCATCACCTACCCGAGCCCGCTCGTCACGGTCATCGGCTGCGGGCCCACCCCGACTCCCACGCCAACCCCGACGCCGACTCCCACGCCGACGCCGACACCCACTCCGACCCCCACACCCTCCCCGACGGCGTCGCCGACTCCCTCTCCGACGACCCCTGTGCCGACGGCCTCGGCGACGCCAGTGCCGTCGGCAGCGGCGACCCCCACGTCAGCCGCTGCCGACGGTGCGCTCGCCTCGACCGGCGCAGCCATCGGCTGGACCGTCGCCGCGACCATCGCCGCCGGGGCAGCCATCGTCATCGGAATCGCGCTGAGCCGGCGCCGGAGAACGTGAGCGGGCGGCAGCTCGAGGAACTCTGATGGCAGCGGTCGAGAAGTCGCGCATCGAGTGGATGGACGTCCTCCGCGGGACGTCCATCATCCTCGTGGTGTTCAACCACGCCATCCTGTTCGCGAGCTCCTCCCCGCTCGGCGCCCCCGAGGTCGCGTGGGTGCTCAACACGATCTTCTCCCCCGTGCGCATGCCGCTCATGGTGTTCCTGTCGGGCCTGCTGGTCGCCGGATCGCTCCGCCGCGGGCCGCGCGCCTACGTCACCGGCAAAGTGCGCCGCGTACTCTGGCCCTACATCGTGTGGTCGATCATCGCGCTCGCACTCCTCTACGGCTTCGGCATCCGTGAAGGTGTCGTAGGTGGCGTCACCGCGCACGTCGTCACCCCGTGGGATCTGCTCCTGCCGCTGTACGACCCGGTCGAGCACCTGTGGTTCCTCTACGACCTGTTCCTCTTCTATATGGTCGCGCTCGTCACGCCGCGCGTGCCGCCGGTCTGGATCGCCGCGGGCGCACTCGTCGCCGCGGCCCTCGTGCCCGACTTCGGCGTGCGGCGGTTCTTCCTGCTGCTCGTGTTCTTCATGATCGGCGTGTGGTTCTCGCAGCACGTCGGCGCCCTCGAGCGCACACTCGCCCGCCGCTGGGTGGTCTGGGCGTGCGCGGCACTCGCACTCGCCACCGTGGCCGCCGCGGCAGTGGGAGTGGGCCTGCGCTACACCGCCCTGTCGGCGCCGTTCGCGGCCGGCGGTATCGGCATCGCCATCGTCATCGCGCGCCGGTTCGGATCGGCACGGATGCTGCGTCCCCTCCGCGCCGTCGGACGCGACTCGCTCGTCTACTACATCGTGCACTGGTGGCCGGCGAGCGCCGGCGTCGCCCTCGGCGCCCTCACGGGGAACGCCTGGATCGCCCTCGCCGTCGGGTTCGTGTTCGGACTCGGCGCCGGCGTCGTCATGGTGCACCTGCTGCGCGTCCTGCCCGCCCTCGACCTGCTGTTCGCGTGGCCCGCCCGCCATTCGGGAACCGTTGCGCACTCCCCCGGAACGCTCTCCACCACCGACGGAAGGCCCGCACCATGACCACCAGCCCGTTCAGCCGCCGATCCTTCGTCCGCCTTCTCGCCGTCGCCGCACCCGCGGCGGCCACCGCCATGTGCTCGCCGGCCCAGACGACGGGCGGGCCTTCGGCGACAGCATCCACTCCCTCCTCCTCGGCGAGCGCCGTCGCACCGACTGGTGCGCCCGCGGCCATCGTCGGCGGAGCCCGGCCCGCCGTGGTGCGCTCGTTCGGACCCAACGGCACCCACTGGCCTGCCCACACGCCGTGGATCAACGACGCGGTCACGACCGTCGAGGTGCCGTGCTCGTGGGCCGCGATCCGCACCGCGCTGCTCGCAGTGACCGCATCACAGGCCGCCGCCGGCGTGCACATCAAGGTGCAGCCCGGCACCCTTCCCGGCCTGGGCGCCTCGTCGGGGTCGAAGGCCGTGCTGCAGGGCCTCGGCAGCGCGCAGTGGAGCAAGAACGTGCTCGTCTCCCCCCGTGACGGCTGGGGCTCGGTCATCATCACCGAGCCCGCGCGCCTGCGAGAGGTGTACGGCGTGACCTTCGCCCGCATCAACGGCGTCGACGTGCTGCTGACCAACTGCACGCGCAGCGCCTGGGCGCAGTCCGTCATGTCGGACGGCCTCAGCATGGCCTCGTCGTACGGTGCGACCACGCGCGAGGTCGGCGCGTACGAGATCGTCATGAGCAACGTCAAGTCCGACATCTCCGACCCGCTCGGCTACGCCGCCGGCGCCGACTCGGTCATGACCGACTGCGTGTGGGACGGATGCTACTCAGCCCCGGTGTTCCGCCCCACCGGCGCCACCGACCACGTCGACACCCTGCAGATGTACGGGTCGGGCTGGTACCGCGGGCTCACGGTGCGCGACACGACGTTCTTCGGGTCCCTCAACTGCGCCCTGCAGATCGGCGGCATGCGCGCCGACGACCCCAACAAGGGCACGCGGTTCCTCACGGTCGACCACAGCATCATCACCTCGCAGGCCACCGCGATCCGCGCGCGCTACCCCAAGCCGGCGGGCGCCGACACGCCGTCGCTCGCGCAGGCCATCAACGGCATCGGCGAGGACTTCCAGCTGTACGCCAACGACTCGTACATCTTCGGCTCGATGTACCGCAGCAAGTGGGGCGCCGTCTCGAACACGAAGGTCTCGTACGACCAGGCGCTCACCCGCAACCCGGTCGCCTCCGGCAAGTGGACCTACGACAGCTCGATGAACTCGTGGGGCGCGTCCAAGTTCGACTCGCTGACGCCCAGCCCCACTGTTGAGTACCTGAAGTCGATCTGGAAGTGACCTGGGGAGGACACTGGGGATGGGACTGGGGATGGAGCTGAACAGGCGAACGGTCTTGAGGGCGGGAGCATGGGCGACGCCGGTGATCATGGTCGCCGCGCAGACGCCGCTCGCGGCGGCGAGTGAGGAGCCGGTGCAGCTGACGCTCGACGCCCAACCCGTGGCGGCGAGCGGCGAGCAGTGGCTCGCTTTCGGGGTGAAGAACTCCACTCCCAACATCGCGACGCAGGTGATGCTCGTGGTGACGGCGACCGGTTCTACCACCTTCACCGACGCCGAGGCGCTCGACGGCTGGACGATCACGGTCAGCCCCACCGGCACGGCCACCGCCATCGGCGTGCTGGCGCCCGGGGCATCGGCGAACATCCGCGTGCGGGCGAACGTGCAGCCTCTGCCGAACGGCAGCGTGGCGACCGCGACGGTGTTCGAATCGGGCACTGCGGTCGACGTTAAGACGACGGTGATCGAGGGATACGGGCAGACGCGGCCGGCGGTCGTGCGCTCGTTCGGCCCCAACGGCACGCACTGGCCCCCGCACACCCCGTGGATCGGGGCCGTCGCGCCGCACACGGTCGATGTCGATTGCACGTGGGCCGCGATCGGCGCGGCCATTCGCGCGGTCACGGCGGAGCAGGCGGCGGCGGGTATGCACATCCGGGTGCGGCCGGGAACGCTTCCCGGCAATGGGTCGTCGAGCGGCTCGACCCCGGTGCTGCGCGGCATGGGCAACGCGAACTGGGGCCAGAACGTGCTCGTCTCGCCGCTCGAGGGCTGGGGCAGCGTCACCATCTCAGACCCGGCGCGGCTGCGTGACGTATACGGCGTCACTTTCGCGCGAATCAACGGCGACCGGATGCTGCTCACCAACGGCACCCGCAGCGCCTGGGCCCAGTCGCGCTTCACGACGGGCTTCAGCATCGCCTCGTCGTACAACGCCGTGACCGAGAACTGCGGGGCGTACGAGATCGTGGTGCTCGAGCCGAGGACCGGCATCACCGACCCGCTCGGCTACGCCGCCGGCGCGGGCTCCACGCTCGACAAGAGCGTGTTCGAAGGCTGCTACGTCGCACCCGTCTTCCGGCCCGTGGGGGCGACCGATCACCTCGACACGCTCCAGATGTACGGCAGCGGCTGGTACCGCGGTCTCACGGTGCGAGATTCCACCTTCTTCGGCTCGCGCAACTGCGCTCTGCAGATCGGCGGGTCCCCAGCATCCGATCCCCGCAAGGGAACCCCCTTCGTGACTGTCGATCACAGCGTGCTCACCTCGCAGGCGACCGCGGTGCGCGTGCGATACCCGCAGCCTGACGGCACCGAGCCGCCGACGATCAACCAGGCGATCAACGGCTCCGGCGAGCCCGGGCAGCTGCATGCCTATGACTCCTACGTGTTCGGCTCGATCTACGACTCCACGTGGGGCACCGTGCGCAACACGCGCGTGTCGTCGACGGTGCGCCCCGCGAACGACGGCGCCTTCACGGCCGATCCGTCGCTCGAGCAGTGGGGTGCTGCCCAGTTCGACGTGCTGACGCCGGCACCCACCGACGCGTACCTGGCGCAGATCTGGTCGTGACGCCGTGAACGTGGACGCGAACCTCGCCCACCGCGCCTCGCGCGGCATCGTCGTGACCATGGGCGGGATGTGGGGCAAGACCCTCATCCAGCTGGCCGCGATCATGCTGCTCGGGCGGCTGCTCAGCCCCGAGGACTTCGGTCTCGTCGCGATGGTCACCGCCATCTCGGGCATCATCGACCTCGTCCGCGACTTCGGGCTCACCGGGGCGATCATCCAGGCGCGCGAGATCTCGGAGCGCGCCTGGCGAAGTCTCTTCTGGCTGGCGCTCGGGCTCGGCGTGCTGCTGGGCGGCATCCTCGCGGCGTGCGCGCCGCTCATCGCCGACCTGTACAACGAGCCCCAGCTCGTGCTCATCACGCTCGTGATCGCGCCGAGCCTCATCGTCAACGGGCTCACCATGCCGCTGCAGGCCCGTGCGACCCGCGAGCTGAAGTTCGCGCTGCTCGCCCGCATCGACGTCGTGTCGATGGTGGGCGGGGTCGCGGCGGCGATCACCGGCGGGCTGCTCGGGTGGGGCTATTGGTCGCTCATCCTGCTGGTCGGCACCGGGCTCGTGGTGCGGCTCGTGATGCTGTGGGTGGCGCTTCGCCCGCGACCGGGCTGGCCGCGGATCCACCGCGACGTCGTGCCGCTCGTGTCGCGCGGCGGCAGCATCTTCGGCGCCGAGCTGCTCAACTACGTCGAGCGCAACGCCGACACCGTCATCATCGGCCAGCAGCTCGGACCGTCCGTGCTCGGCCAGTACTCACGGGCGTACGCGCTGTTCCTCATGCCGCTTCAGCAGCTGAACGGGCCCATCGGGCGCGTCGCCCTGCCCGTCCTCAGCAAGCTGCAGGACGACGGCGACCGCTACCGGCGCTACATCCGTGGCGCGTTGCTCGTCATCGGGTACCTCACGCTGCCGACGTACGCGATCCTCGCGACGGTGTCGGAGCCGCTGTTCGCGATCCTCCTCGGACCCGGCTGGGAGCAGGCGGCGGTGCTGTTCAGCATCCTCGCCATCGCCGGCATCGCCCAGGGCATCGGCAAGGTGCGCGGCTGGCTGTTCATCACGATGGGCCGCTCGCACCAGCAGCTGCTCTACGACCTCGTCGCCCGGCCGCTCGTGGTGGTCGGTTTCTTCGTCGGGATCTGGTGGGGCGGGATCTACGGGCTCGCCCTGACCTACGGCATCCTGTCGGCCCTGCTTCTCATCCCGGGCTTCGCGTTCGCGATCCGTGGCACCTTCGTGCGCGGCAGCGACATCGTCTTCCCGGTGCTGCGCCCGCTCGTGTTCGCCCTGCTCGCGTTCGGGGCGGCGTTCGCCGCGACGCGCGCCGTGGATCTGGTGCCGATCTTGGAGATTCTGGTCGGCGGCGTTGCGGGGGCGATTGTGATGGGGCCGCTGCTGCTGATTCCCGCCTACCGACGAGACGTGGCGCAGATCATGGGGTTCGTGAAGCAGATGCGCAAGCCCAAGGCGCGTGCCGAGGAGACGGAGTCGGGCGCGGAGGATGCCGCGGCCCCGGCCGCCGCGGAGGCGTACGAGGCCGTGCTGCTGGAAGACGCCGCGACGCCCGGCGACGTGCTGGACGCCGAGATCGAGAAGCGCCAGCTCGAGCAGAACCGCTGACCCGGGCGGCGCCGCCACCTCGGAGGCGGGGCGCGCGGGGCGGGGCCG
>NZ_JAEUAX010000016.1 GCF_019511645.1 Microbacterium ureisolvens
GTCCCACCCTCACCCGGACGTACGGCGAAGTGCCGACCGTTCAGGGCGAAGGCATGGCCGCACTGCGCGCGTGGGTCGACGAGATCGCCGAGCTCACCCAGCCGGCACGCATCCACTGGGTCGACGGCTCGCGCGCCGAGAACGACGCGCTTCTGCGCGAGCAGGTCGAAGAGGGCAAGCTCATCAAGCTCAACCCGGAGTGGCGGCCGGGTTCCTACCTCGCCCGCTCGCACCCGAGTGACGTCGCGCGCACCGAGGCGCGCACCTTCATCGCGTCGGAGCGCGAAGAGGACGCCGGCCCCACGAACAACTGGGTCGCTCCGGACGAGATCCGCGCCACCATCAGGCCGCTGTTCGAGGGGTCGATGAAGGGCCGCACGATGTACGTCGTGCCGTTCTCGATGGGCCCGGTCGGCGGCCCGCTGTCGCACATCGGGGTGCAGGTCACCGACAGTGCGTACGCCGTCACGTCGATCGGCATCATGACGCGGGTCGGCACCGACGTGCTGCGCGAGATCGCCGGCGGCGCGCACTGGGTCAAGACCGTGCACTCGGTCGGCGCCCCCCTGCAGCCGGGCGAGCAGGATGTCGCGTGGCCGTGCAACGACGAGAAGTACATCGTCCACTTCCCCGACACGCTCGAGGTCTGGTCGTACGGCTCGGGTTACGGCGGCAATGCGATCCTTGCCAAGAAGTGCTTCGCGCTGCGCATCGCCTCGGTCATCGGCCGCAACGAGGGATGGCTCGCCGAGCACATGCTCCTCATCCGCGTGATCGATCCGGCCGGACGCGCCTACCACCTGGCGGCGGCGTTCCCGTCGGCCTGCGGCAAGACGAACCTCGCGATGCTCCGCCCGACGATCCCGGGCTGGCGCGTCGAGACGCTCGGCGACGACATCGCGTGGCTGCGTCCCGGCGAGGACGGGCGCCTGTGGGCGATCAACCCCGAGGCGGGCTTCTTCGGCGTCGCGCCGGGCACCGGCGAGTCCACCAACGTCACCGCGGTCGAGACGCTGTGGGGCAACACGATCTTCACCAACGTGGCGCTGCGGCCCGACGGCGACGTGTGGTGGGAGGGTCTCACCGACGAGCCGCCGGCGGAGCTCACCGACTGGGAGGGCAAGCCGTGGACCCCGGCATCCGGTCGCCCCGCCGCTCACCCGAACTCGCGCTTCACCGTCGCCGCGGCCCAGTGCCCGCAGATCGCCGACGACTGGGACGCCCCGCAGGGCGTGCCGCTGGACGCGATCCTGTTCGGCGGACGCCGCGCCACCAACGTCCCGCTCGTGGTCGAGGCCACCGACTGGACGCACGGTGTGTTCATGGGCTCGAACATCTCGTCCGAGAAGACGGCGGCGCAGGAGGGCACGGTCGGCGAGCTGCGCCGCGACCCGTTCGCGATGCTGCCGTTCTGCGGCTACAACATGGCCGACTACTTCGGGCACTGGCTGAGCGTGGGGCAGAAGCTGCGCTTCGACCGCGCGCCCCGCGTGTTCCAGGTGAACTGGTTCCGCAAGGGCACGGACGGCCGCTTCCTGTGGCCGGGCTTCGGCGACAACTCGCGCGTCATCGACTGGATCATCCGTCGCATCGAGGGCGAGGTCGGCGCCGTCGAGAGCCCCATCGGCCGCCTGCCCCGCGCTGAGGACCTCGACCTCGAGGGCATCGACGTGCCCCAGGCCGACCTCGACGAGCTGTTCGCCGTCGACCCGCAGCTGTGGCTGCGCGAGGCGGAGCTCACCGAGGAGTTCTACCGCACCTTCGACGGCCGTGTCCCTGCCCCGCTGTGGGCAGAGCTCGCCGCGCTCCGGTACCGCCTTCAGCGCGCCTGACCCAGACCGGCGCCCGGCCCTCTTCTTGGCAGAGGGGCAGGGTGCCTGAGCGACCTGCGGTCTTCGGACCGTGCCGGTCGACGCGGATGCCCCGGCCCCATCTGTGCGGGGGGCCGGGGCATCCTTATGCCTTCTGACCTTTCGCAGATCAGGAGATCTGCCAGACGCAGGACGATGCGGCGGCGTTCGTCCTGTTCCGGTCGGATCTCCTGATCTCGGAGACGGCTGCGTCAGACGAGCAGCTGGTGCTTCGCGAGATCTCGATAGAGCGGGGTCGTCTGCACGAGCTCGGAGTGCGTGCCCTGGCCGACGACGCGCCCGTGCTCCATCACCACGATGTGGTCGCTGTCGACCACCGTCGACAGCCGGTGCGCGATCACCACGAGCGTGCGCCCCGCGGCGACCGCGTCGATCGCCTCGCGCATGCGCTGCTCGTTCAGGCCGTCGAGCGACGACGTCGACTCGTCGAGGAGCAGGATCGGGGGAGCGGCGAGCAGAGCCCGGGCGATCGCGAGGCGCTGGCGCTCGCCGCCCGAGAGCATCACGCCCGACTCGCCCACCGGTGCGTCGACACCGAGCGGGTTCCGGTCGAGCACCTCCCCGAGGTTCACGGCGCGCAGGACGGCCTCGCACTCCGCGTCGGTCGCCTCGGGCGACGCCAGTCGCAGGTTGTCGCCGATCGTCCCGGCGAGGGTCGGGGCGTCCTGTTCGACGTAGCCGAGCTGCGCGCGCAGATCGTCGCGGTCGAGGGTGCGCACGTCGGTGCCGTCGAGCAGGATCGCCCCGTCGGTCGGGTCGTAGAACCGCTCGATGAGCGCGAGGGTCGTGCTCTTGCCCGCACCCGACGGCCCGACGAGCGCGACCCGCGTCCCCCGTGGAACGGAGAACGACACGCCGCGCAGCACATCGGAGTCTGCGGAGACGGATGCTGCGGCATCCGCCAGTCCGTCGAGGCCGCTGTCACCCGCCCCGTCGCCGAGCACGATCGTCGACGTGTCGACGTGCGCGCTCTCGAGCACCGCGAGCGCCTCGGACTCGGCCTTGCGGCGGGCCGCCACGACGTTCTCGGGGTAGCGGAACCGCACGTCGCGGAACTCGATCGCCGGCGCGAGGCCCGCGGATCCGAGGAGATCCGCCGAATCGAGGAGGGAATCGGCCGGGCGCGTCCTCTGATCTGCCGATGCCCTGGCTTCTGCAGCCGGGCGCGCAGCCACCCGCGCGGCGGTCGCGGCGTCGTCCTGCGACTCCGTCGGCAGGTCGAGCACCTCCTGGATGCGGCCGAGGGCGCCGAGCGCCTGGCTCACCGAGGTGATCGCGCCGAAGAACGAGCCGAGCGGCGCGATGAGCATGAAGAGGAACATGATGAAGGTCACGAGAGCCGCGATCGACAGCGCGCCGGTCGCGACGCGGAAGCCGCCCAGGCCGATCACGACCAGCAGCGACACCTGCAGCGCGATACCCGCGATCGGCACCACGAGCGCCGACACCTTGGCGATACGCACCCCCACGGTGTACGCATCCGTCGCCTGCGTCGTGACCGCGTCGATCTCGCGCTGCGTGGCGCCCGAGGCGCGGACGGTGCGGATCGAGCCGACGGCGCGCTCGACGCCGGACGCGAGGACGCCGACCTTCTCCTGCTGTTCCGTCGAGGCGGTGCGGATGCGGCCGCTCAGCGTCACGACGCCGAGCACCGAGATGCCGATGACGAGCACGATGATGCCGAGCAGCAGCGGGTCGATGATCGCCATCGCGACGAGCGCGCCGACGAACAGCAGCGCGTTGCCGACCGAGTCGGCGAGACCCTGCGTGAGGGCGGCGTAGAGGAGGGTGGTGTCGCTGCCGACGCGCGAGACGAGGTCTCCGGTGCGGCGCGCATCGAACTCGCTGATCGGCAGGTGCAGGATGCGCGCGATGAGCCGGCGCCGGCTCGAGTACACGACGGCGGTGCCGGTGCGCTGCAGGAGGTAGTGCTGCCAGCCCGAGATGAGCGAGGCCAGGATCACGAAGCCGACGAGGGCCCAGATGAGCAGACCGAGATCGAGCCCGGCCTGCACGCGCGTGATGACCTGCCCGACGAGGAGCGGCTGGACAAGGGACGCGCCCGCGCTCAGGATGCTGAGCACGATGACGACGGCGAGCGTGCGCTTGTGCTCGAAGAGGTACGGCAGCAGCTGGGCGAAGGTGGCGCGCGGCCCCTCCTCCGCCTTGCCGCGCCGGCTGCGCCCGCGGCGGGGGCGCGGGGTCGCCTCGGTGGCGGCGGGGGCTTCGTCGAGATCGGCGGAGGGCATGGGTGTACCTCGTTCGTGAAGGGGGCTCACCTTCGACCGTACTTCTTGTGGACGGCCTGTCGGCTCACACCGAGCGCGCCCGCGATCGCCTGCCAGGAGAAGCCGAGGTTGCGGGCTCTGCGCACCTGGACCTCTTCGGCACGTGCGAGCTCGCGGCGCACCTCGGCGAGGCGGTGCAGCTCCGCGATCGGCTCGCGACCGCCTGCCGCCCCGATCAGGGTGGTCAGTTCGTCGCCGCTCATCGCGGAGCCCCTCGTCTCGGTGACGGATGCCGCCGGCCGCGGCATCCGTGTCAACCGTAGTTGACGGTCGCAGGTGTGTCAACTCACGTTGACGGAGGCGCGCTCGTCCACCCACTGGGCCGTGTCGGAGCCGGGCGTTAGGGTAGTCCGGTGCCCGCCCCCGTGATCACCGCTGAGAACCTCGTCAAGGCCTACAAGGTCAAAGGCAAGCCGGACTTCCTCGCGGTCGACGGTCTGTCGTTCGAGGTGGCGCCGGGCGAATCGTTCGGCCTGCTCGGCCCGAACGGTGCGGGCAAGTCCACGACCATGAAGATGGTGGGCGCGGTCTCGACGCGCACGTCGGGTCAGCTCGAGATCCTCGGGCTCGACCCCGATCGCTACGGCCCGGAGATCCGCTCGCGCCTGGGCGTCGTGCCTCAGCAGGACAACCTCGACGGCGAGCTCAACGCGCGCGAGAACCTCTACATCTACGGCCGCTACTTCGGCCTTCCCGGCAAGGTGTGCCACCAGAAGGCCGACGAGCTGCTCGCGTTCGCCCAGCTCGAAGACAAGGCGAAGAGCAAGGTCGAGCAGCTCTCCGGCGGCATGAAGCGGCGGCTCACCATCGCGCGCGGACTCATCAACGATCCCCGCATCCTGCTGCTCGACGAGCCGACGACCGGTCTCGACCCGCAGGCGCGCCATGTGCTGTGGGACCGCCTGTTCCGTCTCAAGGAGCGCGGCACGACGCTCGTGCTGACCACGCACTACATGGACGAGGCCGAGCAGCTCTGCGATCGGCTGATCGTCGTCGACAAGGGCCGCATCATGGCCGAGGGCACGCCGGCCTCGCTCATCCGCGAGCACTCCAGCCGCGAGGTGCTCGAGGTGCGCTTCGGCTCCGACCGCAATGAGCAGGTGGCGCCGCAGCTCGAGGGCATCGGCGACCGCGTCGAAGTGCTGCCCGACCGCATCCTCGTATACGCCGGCAACGGCGAGGCCGCACTCGAGACGGTGACGCATCGCGGGCTCACGCCGCTGACCTCGCTCGTGCGCCGCTCGAGCCTCGAGGACGTCTTCCTCCGGCTCACCGGAAGGTCGCTGATCGAATGAGCCTCCCTTCCGAAGACGCCACGACTCGCGTGCAGCCCACGCTCGACGAGCTGCGCGAAGAGGCGATGCAGTGGGGTCGCAAGCCGCGCGCGCTGGGCACCTGGTACGTCACCGAGCACATGGTGCGCGCGATGCGCGCGTACGGATGGACCATCATCGTCGGCGCGCTGGGCCAGCCGATCCTCTACCTGCTGGGCCTCGCCGTCGGCCTCGCCGCGCTCATCGACGCTCCGATCACCCAGAACGGCGTCGAGGTCTCGTATCTCGTGTTCGTCGCGCCGGCCCTGCTGATGACGGCCGCGATCTCGGTCGCCTCGGAGGAGTTCTCGTATCCGGTCATGGCCGGCTTCAAGTGGCGCCGGTACTTCTTCGGGTTCAGTGCGACCGGGCTGTCGCCGGGGCAGATCGCCGGCGGGGTCATCGCCGGCGCCTCCGCGCGCATCATGGTGGTCACGGTCGCGTACTACCTGTTCCTGTGGCTGTTCCAGGCGGTGCCCGACCCGCAGACGGGGTGGTTGACCATCCCCATCGGCCTGCTCGCGGGCCTCGCTTTCGGCATCCCGTATATGGCCTACGCCGCGTCGATCACCGACGACAAGGGCCAGGTCGCCCTCGTGCAGCGCTTCATCTTCATGCCGATGTTCCTGTTCTCGGGCACGTTCTACCCGCTGGCGACCCTGCCGCTGTGGCTGCAGTGGATCGGCTGGGTGTCGCCGCTGTGGCACGCGACCGAGCTCGGCCGCGTCGTCACCTACGGGCTGCCGATGGATCCGTTCGCGATCGTCGTGCACGTCGGGTACCTGCTTCTGCTGTCGATCGGCGGCTACGTCATCGGCCGTCGCATCTTCCAGAGGAGGCTCGGCGCATGACCGTCGCGACCGGCACCGAGGCCGCCGCGATCCGTGCCGGCGGCGTGCGCGCGCTGTGGGCGGGCAACCCGCAGTCCGTCGTCCAGCGCGGCCTCATCGCCGCCCGATCGTCGAGCTGGGCGGTCGTGCTGTCGGGCTTCTTCGAGCCCGTCTTCTATCTCGCCTCGATGGGCATCGGCCTGGGCGCCCTCATCGGCGACGTGCAGACCTCCAGCGGCGTCGAGGTGCCCTACGCGGCCTTCATCGCCCCCGCGCTCCTCGCTGTCTCGGCGATGAACGGCGCGATCTACGACTCGACGTGGAACGTCTTCTTCAAGCTCAACTACGGCAAGCTCTACGAGGGCATGCTCGCGACGTCGCTCGGCCCGCTCGACGTCGCCCTGGGCGAGATCCTCTATGCACTGCTGCGCGGCCTGCTGTACGCGACCGGCTTCATGATCATCATGCAGATCCTGGGGCTCAACCTCGCGTGGACGGCGATCCTCGCGCTTCCTGCAGTGCTGCTCATCGCCTTCGGGTTCGCGAGCCTCGGCATGGCCGTCACGAGCTACATGAAGACCTTCCAGCAGATGGATTGGATCAACTTCGTGCTGCTGCCGATGTTCCTGTTCTCGGCGACGCTGTACCCGATCACGATCTACCCCGAGTGGATCCAGCGCATCATCATGGCGTTCCCGCTGTGGCATGGCGTCGAGCTCGTCCGCGGACTCACCACCGGGATCCTCACCCCCGAGATGTGGTGGCACGTCCTCTATTACGTCGTCATGATCGCGATCGGTCTGGTGTTCACCACGAAGCGCCTCCGCGCACTGTTCCTGGACTAGAGCCCCGAGGACGACGGATGCCGCGACCCCGGCCGGGTCGCGGCATCCGTCGTCCTCGAGAACGGGGGCTACAGCGAGCCGGTGGCTCCGACGCCCAGGTCGGCGTTGTAGTCGACGTCCTTCGTCTCCGGCGAGAGGAGGAGCGCAATGAAGGTCAGCACGCCCATCGCCGAGAGGTAGACGCCGACGAGCCAGGGGCTGCCGTCGGCCGAGGCCCACAGTGCGACCGCGACGATCGGGGCGAGGGCGGCGCCGAGGATCGACGACACGTTGTACGAGATGGCCGAGCCGGAATAGCGGACGTTCGTCGGGAAGAGCTCCGGCAGCACGGCTCCCATCGGCCCGAACGTCGAGCCCATCAGCATGAACCCGAAGATGAGGAAGGCCTGCGTCAGGGCTCCGGTGAACTTCGGGTCCAGCTGCGGCGACAGGAACAGGTTGAACGTGAGGCCGAACACGATGATGAGACCCGTGACCCACAGCAGCAGGCGTCGGCGGCCGATCGCGTCGGCGATCGGGCCCGAGAGCAGCGTGAAGATGCCGAAGAACACCACGCCGATGATCTGCATCAGCACGAAGTCGGTGTAGGCGAAGCCCAGGCCAGGGTAGAACTGCGCCGCGAAGGCTGCAGGGTCGAACGCGGTGCCGGCCGCCTCCGCCGCCTTCTGCGCGGCCGCCGATGCGGTCTCGAGGTCGGCGGCCTTGGTGCCGTACGAGAGCGTGAAGTTCGTCATCAGGTAGAACAGCACGTACGTCGCCAGCATGATGAACGTGCCGAGGATCAGGTGCCACCAGTGGTGCCGGATGACGGTGCCGAGCGGGAACTTGCGGATCGCGCCCTTCTCCTCTGCCTTGACGAACGTCTCGGACTCGACGAGGCGCAGACGCACCCAGAGGCCGATGATCACCATGACGGCCGAGAACAGGAACGGCACGCGCCAGCCCCACGCGAGGAAGTCGGCCGAGCGCTGGCCAGCGCCGTCCGGGTGGGGGAGCAGGTAGTTGATCGCGAGGAACACCGAGTTGGCGATGATGAAGCCGAGGGGCGCGCCGAGCTGGGGGAACGTGCCGTACCACGCACGCTTGCCCTTGGGCGCGTTCTCGGTCGCGACGAGGGCAGCACCAGACCATTCACCACCGAGCGCGAAGCCTTGCGCGAGGCGCAGCACGAGCAGCAGCACCGCGGCCCACACGCCGATCTCGTTGAACGTCGGCAGGCACCCGATGAGGAACGTGGCGATACCCATCGTCAGCAGTGATGCCACGAGCGTCGCCTTGCGCCCGAACCGGTCGCCGAAGTGGCCGAAGACGATGGCGCCGAGCGGGCGCGCGACCATCGCGGCGCCGAAGACGCTGAACGACAGCAGGAGGGACGTGGTGTCGTTGCCTGTCGGGAAGAAGAGGATCGGGAAGACCAGGACGGCGGCGGTCGCGTAGACGTAGAAGTCGTAGAACTCGATCGTCGTGCCGACGAGGCTCGCCAGGATGACGCGGGAACGGGGATTGGCTGGGGCCGCCGTGGTGGCGGTGGTGGGGGAGGACATATTCACCTGGGCATGCGCGGAGCGGGGCATCCGGATGGGATGCGGCGGTGGGCGGACGCCAGGCGCAGGGTGGCGCGTCGGGCGGCACTGCACTGGGTCACCGTGGGTCGGGCGGTGTCGCCCGGCACGAACATCCACCCTACTCCCGGGATCGCGCTCAGGCTCCAGAGACGGAAAACGGATGCTGCGGCCCAGGGCCGCAGCATCCGTTTCGCGTGTCCGTCGGTCAGCGCCAGAGCACGGCGATCGCGGCGTTCGCGAAGGTCAGCACGCCGATCGACCAGAAGATGGCGCCGGGCACCGAGCCGGTCTTGCGCTGACGGCCGGCGCCGATGCCGAGCAGCGCGCCGATGATCACGAGGATGACCAGCTTCACGCCGATCTTGGCGTAGTTGAGGTCATAGTCGATGCCCCACGGGGCGGCGAGGATGAGGCCGGCGAGACCGGCGATCGCGAGGCCCCAGTTCATGAGGCGCGTGATCTGGTGCTTTCCGTTCACCGCTTCGACGACCCAGGCGCCGAAGAGGATGGCGAAGCCCACGAGGTGGACGAGCACGACGACGTGGCGGAGGATTTCCATGCCATCAGTCTAGCTGAAGGTTGCTCCGCCGCCAGTGCGGAATCGCCGGGTCAGGCGCGCAGGTCGCGAAGCACCAGGGCGGTGCGGATGGCCGCGTCCGCCGCCTCGAACCCCTTGTCCTCCACGGAGCCCTCGAGGCCCGCGCGGGCGATGCCCTGGGCCTCATCGTCGAGCGTGAGCACACCGAACCCGACCGGCTTGCCGGTGTCGAGCGCGACGCGCGTCAGCCCGTCGGTCGCCGCATTCGAGACGAACTCGAAGTGGGGGGTGCCGCCGCGGATGATGACGCCCAGGGCCACGACCGCGTCGGCTCCGGCATCCAGCGCCGCCTTCGCCACCACGGGAAGCTCGAAGGAGCCCGGAACCCGCACGAGGCGGTGCGAAGCGCCGGCCGCGTCGGCCGCGCGAGCCGCGCCGGCGATCAGGCCGTCGGTGATCGTCTCGTGCCAGGTGCCCGCGACGACGACCACGTCGAGTCCGCTGCCGTCGACGGGTGCCGTGGCCTCGGGTGCGCCCTTGCCGCTCATCGTTCTGCTCCTTCGTGCATGTGGGCGATGGCATCCGCCAGGTCCGCCTCGTCGATCAGGTGTCCCATCCGATCGCGCTTCGTCGCCAGGTACTGGTGGTTGTTCGGGCCGACGCCGACCAGCAGCGGCACCTGCTCGACGATGTCGAGGCCCAGACCGCGCAGCTGGTTCACCTTGTCGGTGTTGTTCGTGAGCAGACGCACCTTCTCCACACCGAGGTCGGTGAGGATGCCGGCAGCTGCCGCGTAGTCGCGCGCGTCGGCGGGAAGGCCCAGCGCGAGGTTGGCATCGACGGTGTCGAGGCCGCGCTCCTGCAGCGAGTATGCCCGGAGCTTGTTGATGAGCCCGATGCCGCGACCCTCGTGGCCGCGCATGTAGATGACCACGCCGCCGTCCTGTTCGATGGCATCGAGGGCGGCCTCGAGCTGCGGGCCGCACTCGCACTTGAGCGAGCCGAACGCCTCGCCGGTCAGGCACTCCGAGTGCACGCGCACGAGAGGCGCGTCGCCGAGCTCGCCCGACACGACCGCGATGTGATCGGTGCCGGTGACGCGGTCCTTGTACGCGAGGAAGCGGAACTCGCCGTGGGCGGTGGGCACATGCGCCTCCGCCCGCAGGCTCACGCGGCGCCGGTGGGCGCCTCGTACCGCCGGGTCGCACGGCACGTTCTCGTCGAGATAGGCGGTGAGCTGCTCGATCGTGATGACCGGGATCCCGTACTCCGCCCCCAGCTCCTGCAGCCCGGGCAGCCGCATCATGCTGCCGTCCTCGGCGACGACCTCGCCGATGACGCCGACCGGTGCGAGGTCGGCGAGCTTCATGAGCTCCACCGCGGCCTCGGTGTGGCCCGCGCGCTCGCGCACACCGCCGTCGACGGCGCGCAGCGGGAGGATGTGGCCGGGCCGGATCACGCTGGTCGGCGTCGACTTCGGGTCGGCGAGCACGTTGAGCGTGTGCGCGCGGTCGGCGGCGCTGATCCCCGTGGAGACGCGGTCGGCGGCATCCACGCTCACCGTGTACGCGGTGCCGCGGGCGTCCTCGTTGTTCTCGACCATCGGCGGCAGGTCGAGGCGATCGGCCCAGTCGGCCGGCATCGGCGCGCACAGGAAGCCGCTCGTCCAGCGGACCGTCCACGCGACCCACTCGGGGGTGGCGAGCTGGGCCGAGAGGATGACGTCGCCCTCGTTCTCGCGGTTCTCATCGTCGGCGACGATGACCGGACGGCCGGCGCGCAGCGCCTCCAGGGCCTCGGGGATGGTGGCAAGGCTCATTTCGAGCCTCCTTCCGTGGGTGCGGACGCGTCCGCGGGCAGTTCAGGGTGGGCGCCGACAGGTGCGAAGGACAGCAGACGCTGGACGTGGCGCGCGAGGATGTCGGTCTCGAGGTTGACGCGGTCGCCCGGCTTGCGGTCGCCGAGGGTCGTGGCGACGAGGGTCTCGGGGATGAGGGACACCTCGAACCAGCCGTCGCCGGGGGCGGCGGGGCTCGCATCGCTCACGGTGAGCGAGACGCCGTCGACGGCGATCGAGCCCTTGTCGACGACGAGCGGGGCGAGCTCGGCCGGGACGGAGATGCGCAGCACCCGCCACTGGGCGCCCGGGCGGACCTCGAGCACCTCGCCGGTGCCGTCGATATGGCCCTGCACGATGTGCCCGCCGAGGCGGCCGTGCGCGGCCGTCGCGCGCTCGAGGTTGACCGCGCGGCCGGAGGCGACGCCCTCCAGCGTCGACATGCCGAGCGTCTGCTTCATCACGTCGGCGGTGAACCAGTCCGGGCCCTGCTCGACGACGGTGAGACACACGCCGCTGACCGAGATGGAGTCGCCGTGCGAGGCATCCGACACCGCCTTCGGTCCGCGCACCGTGACGCGCACACCGTCTCCCGACGGTTCGACAGCGGTGACCTCGCCGATCTCCTCGATGATTCCGGTGAACATCAGGCGTCTCCTTCCGAAGCGGGGTGGGCGACGAACAGCAGATCGTCGCCGAGAGGGGTGACGGATGCCACGGCCAGGCGCCGCGCTTCGCCGATCGTGGTCACGCCGATGTCGTGAAGCGCCAGGCGGTCGCCTCCGAGGAGCACCGGCGCCACGTAGACGAGCAGTTCGTCGGCGAGCCGCTCGCGCAGGAACGACGCCGCCACAGCGGGACCGCCCTCGACGAAGACGCGCTGCACTCCGCGGTGGCGCAGGTCCTCCAGCATGGCTTGCAGCCCGCCCGAGGCGTCGTCGCCGCGGTACTGGAGGAACTCGCGGGGATGCCGCCGCACGGCCGCCGCCTCGGGTACCTCGCGCGCACCGACGACGACCGGCACGGGCTGATGGGGCAGCAGCGAGCCGTCCTCGGCGCGGGCGGTCAGCGCGGGGTCGTCGGCGAGCACCGTGCCGGTGCCCGCCACGATCGCATCCGCCATGGCGCGTCGGAGGTGGACATCGGCGCGCGCCTGCGCGCCGGTGATCCACTTGCTGCTGCCATCGGATGCTGCGGCCCGGCCGTCGAGGCTCTGTGCCCACTTGACGGTGACGTGCGGGCGCCGGAGGCGCTGGACGGTCAGCCAGGAGTCGAGCAGGGCGGTCGCCTCGTCGGCGAGCAGACCGGCCTCGACCTCGACACCGGCCGCCCGGAGCCGGGCGCCGCCGCCGGAGGAGTGGTCGCCGGGATCGGCGATCGCATAGACCACGCGCGTGACGCCGGCGGCGATGAGCGCCTCGGAGCAGGGGCCGGTGCGACCCGTGTGGTTGCACGGCTCGAGGGTCACGATCGCGGTCGCGTCCCGCGCGGCGCCGGGCGCGAGCCTCGAGAGCGCGTCGACCTCGGCATGCGGGGTGCCGGCGCCGCGGTGCCAGCCCTCAGCGAGCACCTCCCCGTCAGGGGAGAGGAGGACCGCGCCGACCTGGGGGTTCACGCCGCGGGGGCCGCGTCGCGCGATCGCCAGCGCCCGACGCATCGCGTCGCGTTCCGCTGTGCTCGCCATTCGGCCCCTCGTCTCGTCGTTCTCGACGCCCCGGGGCATGGGAAGCGAAGGCGCGCATGGCGACGCCGTAGTGCTGCCTCCCATCCGGACTAGCGACCGGTTTCCCTGAAGAAACCTGTCGCATCACCGTCGGTTCCGGAATTCCACCGGATCGGCCGCATCCGAATGGATGCCGATGCCTTGGCTCGCGGACTGTCACCGCCGGTTCGGATTCGCACCGACCCCGGAGCACGTTGCTGCTCTCGAGTGTAGTCAACGCGGCATCCGTCCATTCATTCCATGTCTTCGCATGAAGCCCGCGCGCGGGACCCGTGCCGCCGGAGCCTCACTCCAGGAGCGCTCGCGCGGTGGCCTCGTCGACGATCAGGTCCGTCGCGATGCGCGCGGCGAGGGCGCCCTTCAGGCTCGCGAGCTTCGACACCCCCGACACGATGCACACGCGTCGGGGGATGCCGCGCAGCAGGTCGAGGCTCGGCCCGGTGGCACGGTCGTTCAGGGCGATGTTGTCGCTCGAGCCGTCGGCGCGGTAGAAGACCGTCGCCACGTCGCCGACGACGCCCTCCTCGTCCAGCTGGTCGAGTTCGGCAGGCTCGAGATAGCCGCCGCTGTAGACGTGGCTCGGCACGCGCGACCCGGCGGACCCCGTGCTGAAGAGGACCAGGTCCATGGCGGGCAGCATGTCGAGGATGCGCCGGGTGCTGCGCTCGCGCCACATCGCGTCCTTCGTGGCGGGGTCGTCGAAGAACGCCGGCACGGGGAACTGCTGCGCGCTCCCGTCGTACGCGGCGGCGAACCGGCTGAGGATCTCGCTCGCGTAGAGGAGGCCCGTCGAGTGGGTGTTGCCGGAGCCGTTCAGCTGCACGAATGTCGCGCCGTGCACCGGCTTCGGAACCAGGTGGCGGCTCACCGCCGCGGTCGTGGATCCCCACGCCACTCCCACCGTCATGTCGTCCTGCACGAGGTCGAGGAGCGCATGCGCGGCCGCGATCGCGACGCGCTGGAGCCTGTCGACCTCGGTGGCGTCATCGGGAACGGGAACCACTTGCGGGAGGATGCCGAAGCGCTCGGCCAGCCGCTCCTCGAGTCGCTGGGGCGCGGCGAAGGGGGACCGGATGCGGATGTCGACGATGCCTGTCGCGCGGGCGTGCGTGAGCAGCCGCGACACCGTGGAACGCGACGTGCCGAGCTCGCGGGCGATCGCATCCATGGTGCGGTCCTGCACGTAATAGAGGTGTGCGGCCGTCAGCGCGCGCTGCATCGTCCGGGCGTCGCCGATCTGATCCATCGCTCCATCGTGCACGTATGTGCATATCGCCTGCAAGGACGTCCAGCGGTGTCATGATGGGAGTGCGGACAGCACGACGATGGGGGATACGATGACGGCGCCGGCGGCGGAACGAGGATGGACTGCCCTCGCGGAGCGACCCTATGCCGACGTGCTCATCATCGGTGGCGGCATCAACGGCCTCGCCACCTTCCGCGATCTTGCGATGCAGGGGGTGGATGTCGCGCTCGTCGAGCGCGACGACTTCGTCAGCGGCGCTTCCGCGGCGTCGTCGCACATGATCCACGGCGGGATCCGCTACCTCGAGAACGGCGAGTTCCGGCTCGTCCACGAGGCCGTGACCGAGCGCAACGCACTGCTGCGCACGGCGCCCCACTACGTGAGGCCGCTGCAGACGACCATCCCCATCTTCTCGACGTTCTCGGGCGTGCTGTCCGCGCCGCTGCGATTCCTGCGCCACGGCGGCGGAAAGCACCATGAGCGTGGCGCTGCGCTCATCAAGATCGGGCTCGTGATCTACGACTCGTTCTCACGCGGCGGCGGCATGTTCGGCAAGAGCACGGTGCCGGGGCACAGCTTCCACGGGCGCAAACGCTCCCTGGCGCAGCTTCCGAAGCTGAACCCCGACGTGAAGTACACCGCGACGTACTGGGACGCATCGCTGCACGATCCCGAGCGCCTCGCGATCGATGTGCTGCGAGACGGCCGGGCGGCCGGCGGGTCGCGCGCCCGGGCCGCGAACTATACGGCCGCGGTCGGTGTCGACGCGGGGCGTGTTGTGCTGCGCGACGCGATGACCGGCGACGAGGTGCGGTTCACAGCATCCGTGGTCGTGAACGCCAGTGGCCCCTGGACGGACCTCACCAACCTCGCTCTCGGCGACCCGACCCGGTACATGGGCGGCACCAAGGGCTCGCACGTCGTGCTCGAACACCCCGAGCTGCTCGCGGCGACCGGCGGACGCGAGCTGTTCTTCGAGAACGAGGACGGACGCATCGTCCTCATCTACCCGCTGAAGGGCCGCGTCCTCGTCGGCACCACCGACCTCGAGCACGACATGGCGGACCCGATCGTGTGCACCGAGGCCGAGGTCGACTACTTCATCGAGCTCATCGCGCAGGTGCTCCCGACGATCCCGGTCGAGCGCTCTCAGATCGTCTACCGGTTCGCCGGCGTCAGGCCGCTACCCGGCCACGACGAGGTCTCGCCGGGGTTCGTCTCGCGTGACTACCGCGTCGAGTCCGCACCGCTGGTCGGCGGGGATGCCACGGTCCTGAGCCTCATCGGCGGTAAATGGACCACCTTCCGCGCGTCGGCCGAGCATCTCGCCGACCGCGCTCTCGAGCTGCTGGCCCGCCCGCGCCGCGGCTCGACCCGAGGGTTGCCGATCGGCGGCGGCCGTGGCTACCCGATGACGGAGCGCGCACGGCGGCAGTGGATCGCCGCCCGTGCGGGGGCGGTGCCGGCCGTCCGCGTGGCGACGCTGCTCGACCGCTACGGCACGGTCGCCGCGGCCGTCGTGGACGCGATCGCGGCAGACACGGACGACGTGCTGCTCGAGCACCTGCCGGGCTACAGCTCGGGCGAGCTGCGTCACCTCGCGGCCACCGAGGACGTCACGCATCTGGACGACCTGCTCCTGCGCCGCACCAGCATCGCTTTCATCGGTCAGGCGACGCCGGAGGCGGTGGCAGAGGCGGCCGCCGCGGTCGCTCCCGTGCTCGACTGGGACGCCGCGCGCACCGCACTCGAGGTCGGGCGTGCCCTGGACCGTGTCCACGCCGCGGACCCGTCCTGGATCCCCGCCGCCGCGCGATAGCCTGACCGCACGCGCGCTCGGCGCGCGCCGAGCGCGCGGGCGATGTCGCCCGCCGACCAAGGAGACGACGTTGCCCCATCACGTGCTGTCCATCGACCAGGGCACGACCTCGACGCGTGCCATCGTGTTCGACGCCGCCGGCGCCGTGGTCGCGGTGTCCCAGCGGGAGCACGAGCAGATCTTCCCGCGGGCCGGACGCGTGGAGCACGACCCTGTCGAGATCTGGACCAACACCGAGTGGGTCATCGCCTCGTGTCTCTCGCGCGCGGGGCTTGCAGCATCCGATGTCGCCGCCATCGGCGTGACGAACCAGCGCGAGACGGCGATCGTCTGGGAGAAGCGCACCGGGCGCCCTGTGCACAACGCGATCGTCTGGCAGGACACCCGCACGCAGCCGCGCATCGACGAGCTGGCGGGCGAGGGCGGGGCCGACCGCTTCGCCGAGACGACGGGGCTGCCGCTGGCGACGTACTTCTCGGCCTCGAAGGTCGCGTGGATCCTCGACAACGTGGCCGGCGCGCGCGCGGCCGCCGAGGCCGGGGAGCTGGTGTTCGGCACCCCCGACACGTGGGTCGTGTGGAACCTCACGGGGGGTGCGCGCGGCGGCATCCACGTCACCGACGTCACCAACGCATCGCGCACGCTGCTGATGGATCTGCGCACCCTCGACTGGTCGGACGAACTGCTCGCACTATGGGGCATCCCGCGCGCGATGATGCCCGAGATCCGCTCCTCGTCGGAGGTGGTCGGGCACTCCTCGCTGCCGTCGGTGCTCGACGGGGTTCCGATCGCCGGGATCCTGGGCGATCAGCAGGCGGCGACCTTCGGTCAGGCGGCCTTCGACGCGGGAGAGTCGAAGAACACCTATGGCACCGGCAACTTCCTGCTCGTGAACACCGGTGCCGAGATCGTGCGCTCCGGCAGCGGCCTGATCACCACCGTCGGCTACCGGATCGGCGACGAGCCCGCGCGCTACGCTCTGGAGGGTTCGATCGCCGTCACCGGATCACTGGTGCAGTGGCTGCGCGACAACCTCGGCATCATCCAGCGCTCGGAGGATGTCGAGACCCTCGCTTCGAGCGTCGACGACAACGGCGGCGCGTACTTCGTGCCCGCATTCTCGGGGCTGTTCGCGCCGTACTGGCGTCCTGACGCGCGCGGCGCGCTGGTCGGCCTCACCCGCTATGTCAACAAGGCGCACATCGCGCGCGCGGCGCTCGAGTCGACGGCGTTCCAGACGCGAGACGTCATCGACGCGGTCGTGGCCGACACCGGCCGCATGCTCGAGGAACTGCGCGTCGACGGCGGCATGACTCGCGACGACCTGCTGATGCAGTTCCAGGCCGACATCCTCGGCATCCCGGTCGTGCGCCCCAAGGTCGTCGAGACCACCGCACTGGGCGCCGCGTACGCCGCCGGTCTCGCGACCGGCGTGTGGAACGGCCTCGACGAGCTGCGCACGCACTGGCAGGAAGACGTCCGCTTCGAGCCGCGGATGCCCGAAGACGAGCGCGAACGCCGCTACCGGCAGTGGCGCAAGGCGGTGTCGAAGTCGCTGGACTGGGTGGACGACGACGCGCGGGCGCTCATGGGGACGACCGGCGGCTGACCTTCCTGGGGCGTCGAGCGAGGAGCCCGCTTACTTCAGCAGGCGCGAGAGGCGCCGGTCGGCGAGGATCTTGCCGCCGGTCTGACACGTCGGGCAGTACTCCAGCGAGTTGTCGGCGAAGAAGACGCTCCGCACCTCGTCGCCGCATACCGGACATTTCTCGCCCCGGCGACCGTGGACCTGCATGCCTCGGCGTTTGGCGTCTTTCAGCTCGGCCGGCGGTTTGCCGGATGCCTCGGCGACAGCATCCGTCAGGGTCTCCGTCATCGCGTCGAACAG
This sequence comes from Microbacterium ureisolvens, assembly GCF_019511645.1. Lineage (GTDB taxonomy): Bacteria > Actinomycetota > Actinomycetes > Actinomycetales > Microbacteriaceae > Microbacterium > Microbacterium ureisolvens_A. Next base: position 17,764 of record NZ_JAEUAX010000016.1, read on the forward strand.
GCGCGTGATGTCGTCGTCGGAGAGCGACGAGGCCAGCGCGTACGGCGACATCTTCGCCGCGTGGAGGATCTCGTCGGAGTAGGCGTTGCCGACGCCCGCGATGATCGTCTGGTCGCGCAGCACGCCCTTGATCTGTGTGCGTCTGCCGGCGAGCAGGTCGGCGAAGGTGTCGCGCGTGAAGGAGGCGTCGAGCGGGTCCGGACCGAGCCGCGCGATGCCGGGCACCTCGGCGGGGTCACGCACGACGTACACCGCGAGCGACTTCTTCGTGCCGGCCTCGGTGAGGTCGAACCCCGCACCGTCGGAGAGCGCCACTCGCAGCGCGATGGGTGTCTTGCCGGGGCGGATGATCGTCTTCGGCAGCTCGTCGTACCAGCGCAGCCACCCGGCCTTGGCGAGGTGGAAGACCAGGTGAGGGCCGGTCGTGGCGAGGTCGATGAACTTGCCGTGGCGCGCCGCGCCCGTGATCTCCTGCCCGTGGAGGGCGTCGATCGGCGGGTCGTACGTCTTCAGCGCGGCGATGTTCGCGACGGTCGCCCGCGTGATCTGCACGCCGGCGAGCCGCTCGCCGAGGAAGTCGACGAGTCCCTGCACCTCGGGCATCTCGGGCATGGGCTCATCCTGCCATGCCGCGGCGACACGCGGGCCGGTCGTCGACGGTCGGGAGGAGGAGGTCGCGCACCCTGAGCGGGTCGGTCGTCAATCCTCGAGGACAGGCCAGGGCTGCGGCATCCGTTCATCTATTTTCAGGAGTGCTGCGATCCATCCGTCGTCACGGTGCTTCGCGCTGACGAGCGCCTGGCGCAGGGTGCCCTCGAAGCGGAAGCCCAAGGCGCGCGCGACCCGCGCCGAGGCCTCGTTGCCCACGACGGCACGCCACTCGATGCGCGTGAGAGCCGCTCCTTCGGACGAGAACGCCCAGTCGATCACTGCGTTCGCCGCTTCGCGGAGGCGCCCGCCGCCGCGCTGATCCGGGGCGATCCAGTACCCGATCTCGCCGTTGCCCTGACCATCAAGGCGGTAGAACCCGATGGTACCGACGAGCGTCGCGCCGTCGCGGATCACCCACGTGCGATGCAGTTCGCCCGCCCAGCTGGCGCCGCGGATGAGCCGTGGCGAGCATCGATTCTGAGTTGGGCACAGTCGAGGGCTGGCAGGTGGCGCCCGGAAGCGGCCATAGCGGCGGCGGGTACCAGAAACACGGGTACCAGAAACGAAGGACGGATGCCGCGGCCCAGGTCGCGGCATCCGTCCGGGGTCAGCGGGAGCGGCGGAGGAGGCCGACCTTGTCGTAGACGTCGGCGAGGGTGCGCTCGGCGACTGCGGACGCCTTCTCGGCGTTGACCGCCAGCACACGGTCGAGCTCGGCCGTGTCGTCGAGCAGCTCGAGCGCGCGGGAGCGCACCGGCCCGAACTCGTTCACGACGACCTCGGCGAGGCCCTTCTTGAAATCGCCGTAGCCGCGGCCCGCGTACTCGTCCTCGATGGACGGGATCTGGCGGCCGGTCAGGGCCGCGTAGATCACGAGCAGGTTCGAGACCCCGGGCTTGGTCTCGCGGTCATAGCGCACCGAGCCCTCGGAGTCGGTCACGGCACGCATGATCTTCTTCGCCGAGACCGCCGGGTCGTCGAGCAGCCACAGCACGCCGGCGTCCGTCTCCGCCGACTTCGACATCTTCGCGGTGGGGTTCTGCAGGTCGTAGATGCGCGCGGTCTCCTGCTGGATGACCGGCATCGGCACCCGGAACGCCTCACCGAAGCGGCTGTTGAACCGCTCAGCCAGGTCGCGGGTCAGCTCGACGTGCTGCTTCTGGTCGTCCCCGACCGGCACGATGTCGGTCTGGTACAGCAGGATGTCGGCCGCCATCAGCACCGGGTAGGTGAAGAGGCCGACCGAGGTGGCGTCGGAACCGTAGCGCGACGACTTGTCTTTGAACTGCGTCATGCGCCCGGCCTCGCCGAAGCCCGTGATGGTCGACAGGATCCACGCCAGCTCGGCGTGCGCGGGCACGTGCGACTGCACGTAGAGAGTCGACTTCGACGGCTCGATGCCGGCGGCGATGTACTGCGCGGCGGTGCGGCGGGTCTTCTCGCGCAGGTGCTCGGGGTCCTGGGCGACCGTGATCGCGTGCAGGTCGACCACCGAGAAGAACGCGTCGTACGACTCCTGCAGGTCGCGCCACTGCATGAGAGCCCCGATGTAGTTGCCGATCTGAAGCGAGTCGGCGGAGGGCTGCATGCCGGAGTACAGGCGCGATCTACTCATCCGACAAGTCTATAAAGCGGATGCTGCGCCTCAGCGCCCGATCGAGTAGTCGGCGACGACGGGGGAGTGGTCGCTCCAGCGCGTGTCCCACGAGGGTGCGCGCACCACTCGGTAGTCGACGACCCGGTCGCCGAGCTCGGGCGTCGCGAGGTGGTAGTCGATGCGCCACCCGGTGTCGTTGTCGAACGCCCGCCCGCGCATGGACCACCACGTGTAGGGGCCGTCGACGTCGCCGTGGAAGCGGCGGCCGATGTCTACCCAGCCGAGGCCGGGGCCGGTCGAGCCGTCGACACCGACGACCTCCGTGCCCTCCTCGCCGAAGAAGCGGTCGAAGTACGCCCGCTCGCGCGGCAGGAAGCCCGCCTTCTTGACGTTGCCCTTCCAGTTGCGGATGTCGAATTCGCGGTGACCGACGTTGAGGTCGCCCATGACGAGCGCGAGCGGGGATGCGGCCTCGAGCTGCGGCATCCGCTTCTCCATCGCATCGAGGAAGGCCCATTTCGCATCCTGCTTGGGAGTGTCGGCTTCGCCGGTGTGCACGTAGGCGCTCACGACGATCAGGCGTTCGCCGTCGATGTCGAAGTCGGCCTCGATCCAGCGGCCGGCACTGTCGAGCACCTCCGCCGCGTCCTCGGCGGCGGGGCCCAACACGCGGCGCACCTCGACGGACGGGATGCGGCTCGCCACCGCCACGCCGGCCCGGCCCTTCGCGAGGGCCTCGTCGTTCACGATCTCCCAGCCGGGCAGAGCGGCGCGCAGTTCGTCCTCGGTCGCCCGCACCTCTTGCAGGGCCATCACGTCGATGTCGGCGGCGTCGAGCCACTCGAGCATGCCCTTGCGCGTCGCCGCGCGGATTCCATTGACGTTGACAGAGGCGATGCGAACACGGGGAGACACGACGGCAAGACTATCCGGGGCCACCGACACCCGGGACCGTCACAGGTGGTCGGTGCCGTTGCGCGGGGTGTCCTTCGGTGCGCGCGGACGTCTGGGCCTGGCCGCGACCGTGGCCTTCGGCGCCGCCACCGCCGCTGGGCCGTGACCCGGTGTCGCGGGCGTCGCCGCCTCGACCTGCCGCAGCTCCTCCTCGGCGTCGCGCACCGCGCGGTCGGCGATCCACGCGCGGTACCAGGGCGCCTGGTCGCGGGCATCCTGCGCGGTGCGCAGCCGCACCCGCGCGGCGACCAGGAGGGCCGCGTGCTCGGCGGCGACGCGCTCGGCCTCGGTCGGCGGCAGCATCACGACGTCGTGATCCTTCGCCGCGACGGCGATCCATGCGGCCGCGACCAGCAAGACGATCCCGAGCAGCCGGAACCACAGCAGCATCCCGATGAAGATCGCAAAGGTCGCGAGCAGCGGGTTGGAGGGCGTGTAGCTCAGCAGCAGGCCGGCGCCGAGCTGCAGCACCGAGATCCCGAGGCCGCCGAGCATCGCGCCCGGCCAGATCCGGCGCCACGGCAGCTTGGTGCCGGTCAGGAACCGGAACAGACCCACCAGTGCGGTCGAGGTCACCACGAAGCCGATGAGGACCGAGCCGATGCTCACGGTGATGTCGGTGAGGTCGCTGGTGCTCTTGAACCCGATCAGCGAGAAGATCCAATCGACGGCGTATGCGCCGACGGTGCTCAGCGCGGCGCCCAGGATGAGCGCGGCGCCGAAGATGAGGGCGGCGACGAAGTCACGCGCCTTCAGGAGGAAGTAGCTGCGGCGGTCCGGTGGGATGGCGAACAGCTCGCGCACCGCGCGCCGCGAGTAGGTGACCCAGTCGATCGCGGTCCAGATGAGGGTGCCGAGTGCGATCACACCCGTCCACCCGAGCACGCCCGAGTTCTCCGACGCGATCGCCTGCACCTGCTCCGGCGTGGCGAGACCGCCGGAGTCCGCGATCAGGCCGGGAATGTAGACGTTGATCAGGTCGATGAGCGCGTTGACGGCGTCCGGGCTCCCACCCAGCCAGATCCCGACGATCGCGAACACGAGATAGATCGCCGCAAAGCAGGCGAAGAGCGCGACGTAGCTGACTCCCGCGGCCAGCAGGAACCCGTTCTCGATGAGGAAGTGACGCCACACCCGCACCGGGAACCAGGCCAGCGTCGCCTCGGTGAGGCGCGTCGCCCGACTGATCGGTGCGTCGAACCGCTGGCGCAGGCTGTGCTCGGTCGCCTCCCAGCGCTCGCGGAGCGACTCCTCCTCGCGCTGCGCGGCGTCCGCCGCTGCGCGGGCGTCGGGCGGGGGAGTGTGCGTCACGGTGATCAGATTAGCGACAGACGGATGCCGCATCGCCCAGCGATGCGGCATCCGTCTGCCTGAAGGAGAACCGGGTCAGGGGCGCCCGCGGAGGACCGCCTGCTTGACCTCGGCGATCGCCTTGGTGACCTCGATGCCACGCGGGCACGCCTCGGTGCAGTTGAAGGTCGTGCGGCAGCGCCAGACGCCTTCCTTGTCATTGAGGATGTCGAGGCGCACGTCGCCCGCGTCGTCGCGCGAGTCGAAGATGAAGCGGTGCGCGTTGACGATCGCAGCGGGGCCGAAGTACTGGCCATCGGTCCAGAAGACCGGGCACGAGGACGTGCACGCGGCGCAGAGGATGCACTTGGTCGTGTCGTCGAAGACCTCGCGGTCGACGATCGACTGGATGCGCTCCTTGCCCTTCTCGGGCGTCGAGTTCGCGATGAGGAAGGGCTGCACCTCGCGGTACGACGCGAAGAAGGGCTCCATGTCGACGACGAGGTCCTTCTCGAGCGGCAGGCCCTTGATGGCCTCGACGTAGATCGGCTGCGAGATGTCGAGGTCCTTGATGAGCGTCTTGCACGCGAGCCGGTTGCGGCCGTTGATGCGCATCGCGTCGGACCCGCAGATGCCGTGGGCGCAGGAACGGCGGAACGTCAGCGAGCCGTCGACCTCCCACTTGATCTTGTGGAGCGCGTCGAGCACCCGGTCGGTCGAGTACAGCTCCACGTCGTAGTCGACCCAGCGCGGCTCCTCGTCGACCTCCGGGTCGAAGCGCCGGATGATGAAGGTGACGAGGAACGACTGGATGCCGGTGTCGTTCTGGGCCTCCTCGGCCTTGGCGGGAGCGTCGGCGTCGGTGCGCTCGATGACGTCGGTGACCGAGGTCGCCATCAGTACTTCCTCTCCATCGGCGGGTAGTTCAACTCGCCCTTTTCGTTCTTGGTGAAGACGACCGGCTTCCAGCCAAGGCGGATGTGGTCCTCGGCGTTCGACGAGTGCGGGTCGCCCGACAGATACGCCATGGTGTGCTGCATGTAGTTCTCGTCGTCGCGCTGGGGGAAGTCGTCCCGCATGTGACCGCCGCGGCTCTCCTGGCGATTCTTCGCAGCGACGACGACGACCTCGGCGATGTCGAGGAGGAAGCCGAGCTCGACGGCCTCGAGCAGGTCGGTGTTGAACCGCTTGCCCTTGTCGTCGACGTGCACGTTCTTGTAGCGCTCGCGCAGCTCCTCGATCGTGAGGAGCACCTCGCTCAGCGACTCGTCGGTGCGGAACACCTGGGCCTTGCGGTCCATCTCGTCCTGCAGCGTCTTGCGGAGGACGGCGATGCGCTCGGTGCCCTGGTTGCCGCGGAGGCCCTCGATGAGGTTCCGCACCTCCGCCGCGGGGTCCTCGGGAAGCGGCACGAAGTCGGCGGTCTTGACGTACTCGACCGCGTTGCGGCCGGCGCGCTTGCCGAAGACGTTGATGTCGAGCAGCGAGTTGGTGCCCAGGCGGTTCGAGCCGTGCACCGACACGCACGCGCACTCGCCGGCGGCGTAGAGGCCCGGGACGACGGTCGTGTTGTCGGAGAGCACCTGCGCGTCGTTGTTCGTCGGGATGCCGCCCATCGCATAGTGCGCGGTCGGCATGACCGGCACCGGCTCGACGACCGGGTCGACGCCGAGGTACGTGCGGGCGAACTCGGTGATGTCGGGGAGCTTCGTCTCGAGCACCTCGGCGCCCAGGTGCGTGCAGTCCAGCAGCACGTAGTCGCGGTGCGGGCCGGCGCCGCGGCCCTCGGCCACCTCCTGCACCATGCAGCGGCTGACGATGTCGCGGGGCGCGAGGTCCTTGATGGTCGGCGCGTAGCGCTCCATGAACCGCTCGCCGCTGACATTGCGCAGGATCGCGCCTTCACCGCGGGCGCCTTCGGTGAGAAGGATGCCGAGCCCGGCGAGACCGGTCGGGTGGAACTGGAAGAACTCCATGTCCTCCAGCGGCAGGCCCTTGCGCCAGATGATGCCGACGCCGTCACCGGTGAGGGTGTGCGCGTTCGACGTCGTCTTGAAGATCTTGCCGAAGCCGCCGGTCGCGAAGATGACGGCCTTCGACTGGAACACGTGCAGGTCGCCCGTGGCGAGCTCGTACGCGACGACGCCCGCGATCTGCTTGTCCTTGCCCTCGCCGACAGTGATCAGGTCGAGCACGTAGAACTCGTTGAAGAAGTTGATTCCGAGCTTGACGCAGTTCTGGAACAGCGTCTGCAGGATCATGTGGCCGGTGCGGTCGGCGGCGTAGCAGGCGCGACGCACCGGCGTCTTGCCGTGGTCGGCAGTGTGACCGCCGAAGCGGCGCTGGTCGATCTTGCCGTCGGGCGTCCGGTTGAACGGCAGGCCCATGTTCTCGAGGTCGATGACCGCGTCGATGGCCTCCTTGGCGAGGATCTCGGCCGCGTCCTGGTCGACCAGGTAGTCGCCCCCCTTGACGGTGTCAAAGGTGTGCCACTCCCAGGAGTCCTCTTCGACGTTGGCCAGGGCCGCAGCCATGCCGCCCTGCGCCGCGCCGGTGTGCGAGCGGGTGGGGTACAGCTTCGTGATGACGGCCGTTTTCGCCCCGGGGCCCGCCTCGATGGCGGCGCGCATGCCGGCGCCGCCGGCTCCCACGATGACGATGTCGAACTGGTGGTAGTGGACGCCGTCCTTGACGTAGCTGTCGGTGGTCTCAGTGCTCACGCTGTGTGCTTTCGATGGTCGATGCTCGGGGGTCGCCCGAACGCTTAGGCGCAGATTCCGATGATGACGTCGGACGCGGTGTCGGGGTCGAAGCCGATGCACGGGTCGAACGTGAAGACGACGAGCGTGCCGAGCACGATGAGGAACGCGGCGGCGAGCCCGAGCGCCCAGACCAGCACGCGGCGGGTGCCGGCGTGGGTCACGTAGTCGTTGACGATCGTGCGCATGCCGTTCGCGCCGTGGATCAGGGCGAGCCACAGCATGAGGACGTCCCACCACTGCCAGAACGGCGAGGCGTACTTGCCGGCGACGAAGGCGAAGTCGATGCCGTGGATGCCCTCGCCGACCATCAGGTTGACGAAGAGGTGGCCGAAGATGAGGACCACGAGGAGCACGCCCGAGGCGCGCATGTAGACCCAGCCCCACTTCTCGAGGTTGGCGCCTCGGCGGCGGACGGCGGCGCGCGGTGCGCGCGGATCGGCGATGGCGGTCATCAGTGGCCCCCTCCCGGAGCGAAGGCGAGCATGAGGTGGCGCGGGACGAAGCCGAGCATCGTCACCGCCCAGAGGCCCAGCACGCCCCACCACAGCTGGCGCTGGTGGCGGGTCGCCCACGACCACATGTCGACCAGGATGATGCGCAGGCCGTTGTACGCGTGGTACGCGATGGCGCCGACCAGGGCGACCTCGCCCAGAGCCATCACCGGGTTCTTGTACGTGCCGATGACCGCGTCGTACGCCTCGGGCGACACCCGGATGAGCGCCGTGTCGAGGATGTGGACGAGCAGGAAGAAGAAGATGGCGACGCCGGTGATGCGGTGCAGCACCCACGACCACATGCCCTCGTTCCCGCGGTACAGGGTGCCGCGGGGGACTCGGGAGGTGGTCTCGGATACCGACGGTGTGACGCGTGCTGGTGCAGACACGTGCGTCCTCCTTGGATCGAAACACGATGGGGCTGGCCTCGGACGGCGAGGACGGCCCCCGAAGAGGGCCCGGAACGGTGGGCTTCGGGCCGTCGGCGTCACGCGGGCGCTGCAAACATCCTATTCCCGCATTTCGCGGACAGGCGACGAAGGCGGCCCTTACGACCCCTCCATCCGGAGGGATCTTCGCGTCCGGAAAGAACCGGCGTTCTTGCGCTCCATACGGCTCCGCGATGCAGCGCAACGGCTGGCCCGGACCGCGGGACGCGCCGAAACACGGCGATCATGGAAAACCCCTCGAAACCTTTTGCTCCCTCCGATCGACGCGCCTAGCTTTTGTTGGGCAACGAAACATATGCCTCGCTGATGAGGCATATGCACGACGACGATGTCAGGAGTACTCCATGCGCCGATCGATCCGATCGCTCTTGGTGGCCACCGCCGCCGCAGCCCTGGTTCTGCCGCTCTGCGCGGCCACCGCAGCGAACGCCGCGCCCCCGGGATTCAGCAACGCCGACAAGGACGCCCTGCGTAACCAGGCGCCGCGCGACCTCGCCATCGGCAGCGCCGTCTGGGGCGAGCGGGATCTCGTCGTCTACGACCCCGCGTCGCCCACCGAGCTGCAGCAGGTTCTGGGCGACCAGTTCTCGTCGCTGACGCCCGAGAACGACATGAAGTGGGACGCCGTCCACCCCGCTCCCGGCGTCTACGACTTCTCGTCCGCCGACGCGCTGGTCGCCTTCGCCGAGGCGAATCACCAGCAGGTCCGCGGCCACACGCTGCTCTGGCACAGCCAGAACCCCGCGTGGGTCAACGAGGCGAGCCAGACGTGGACCTGCGACGAGGCGCGCGCCGTCCTCGAGGATCACATCCGCACCGTGGTCGGCCACTTCAAGGGCAAGATCTACGAGTGGGATGTCGCGAACGAGATCTTCCAAGACACGTGGGACGCGGGCGGCGTTCGGCTGCGCACGCAGGCCAATCCCTTCCTCAGGGCCTGCGCCGCCGACCCGGTCGCTCTCCTCGAAGACGCCTTCCGGTGGGCCCACGAGGCCGACCCTGACGCCACCCTGTTCCTGAACGACTACAACGCGGAGGGGATCAACCAGAAGACCGACGCGTACTACGAGCTGGCGCAGCGCATGCTCGCCGACGGCGTTCCGCTCGGCGGGTTCGGTGCGCAGGGCCACCTCAGCCTGCTGTACGGATTCGACACCTCCATCCAGGCGAACTTCGAGCGCTTCGCCGCGCTGGGACTGAACGTGGCCGTGACCGAGGCGGACGTGCGCATCCCGCTGCAGGAGGGCGAGACCGGACCCACGCCCGAGCAGGTCGCCCTTCAGACCGAGCGCTACGACGCGATGCTCGAGGCGTGCCTCAACGTGCCCGCCTGCTCCTCCTTCACCGTATGGGGCTTCCCGGACGCGAACTCGTGGGTTCCGGCCGTCTTCCCCGGTGAGGGCTGGGCGACCATCTTCGAAGACGACTTCTCGCCGAAGCCCGCCTTCGACGCGATGCTCGAGTCGCTGCGCGAGGCGACCCCGGGCACCTCGCCCCGACAGGGCTGAGCGCAACCGCGACGGCGGTGGGCCGAAAGGCCCGCCGCCGTCGTCATGTCCCCGCCACATGCCTGCCATCTGTGGGAAAACCCGCCCGGTAGCCTGGTGCCATGTCCGGACCCATCGACGACTTCTACGCCGTGATCCCCGCCGGCGGCATCGGCAGCCGGCTGTGGCCGCTGTCTCGCGCCGACGCGCCGAAGTTCCTCCACGACCTCACCGGTTCGGGCCGCACGCTGCTGCGCGACACGTGGGACCGCCTCGAGCCGCTGGCCGGCCCCGACCGCATCGCGGTCGTGACCGGGCGGGCGCACCGCGCCGCGGTCGAGAAGGAGCTGCCCGGCATCGCCGACAAGAACGTGATCCTCGAGTCCGAGCCCCGCGACTCGACGGCCGCCATCGGACTGGCCGCGGCGATCCTCTCGCGCCGCGAGCCCGACGTGATCATCGGCTCGTTCGCCGCCGACCACGTCATCCGCGTGCCGCAGCTGTTCGAGTGGGCCGTGAACCAGGCCGTCGCCACCGCGCGCGACGGCTACATCTGCACCATCGGGATCCAGCCGTCCGAGCCGTCCGTGGGGTTCGGCTACATCAAGAAGAGCGACGCGCTGAAGATCGAGGGCGCCCCCGAGGCGGCACTGGTCGAGAGCTTCGTCGAGAAGCCCGACCTCGAGACGGCGAAGGAGTACTTCGCGGACCGCAACTACCTGTGGAACGCGGGAATGTTCATCTCGCGAGCCGACATCCTGCTCGGCGAGATCGCCGAGAACGAGCCTGAGCTCTACGCGGGTCTCATGGAGCTGGCCGAGGCATGGGACGACCGCGACCAGCGCGGACCGGTCGTCGACCGGGTGTGGCCGACGCTCAAGAAGATCGCGATCGACTACACCGTCGCCGAGCCCGCCGCGGCGAAGGGCCGCCTCGCCGTCATCCCCGGCCACTTCGACTGGGACGACGTGGGGGACTTCGCGAGCCTCGCCAAGCTCAACTCCCACGGCCGCAAGAACGACCTCGCGATCCTCGGCGAGAACGCCCGCATCCTCTCCGACGCCGCCAGCGGCATCGTCGTCAGCCAGACGCGCCGCGTCATCAGCCTCATCGGCGTGCGCGACATCGTGGTGGTCGACACCGAAGACGCGCTGCTGGTCACCACGAGCGAGCACGCGCAGCGTGTGAAGGGGGTCGTCGACGCCCTCAAGCTCAGCGGGCGCGGCGAGGTTCTGTGAAAACGGATGCTGCGGCCCACGGCATCCGTTTCCCCTGATCGTCTGCTCATCTGAGCGGGATATTGCGTCTTTGTAACCTTTCGCGCACGGGGCCTCGCGAAGCATGCAACTGCGCCGTCACAGTGGGTAACTTTGTGCAGTCCCCGTGAAGGACGCGGGGGAACGTAGTGGAGGCTGAGTTGACCATCTCACGCACCAAGAAGCTCGTCGGCGTCACGGTCGCCGCGGGCATGCTGATCGCCCTCGCCGGCTGCGGCTCCGCCCCCGAGGAGACGGAATCCACCGGAGACGCCGGGAACGTCGTCGAGGGTTTCACCCCCTGCCTCGTGTCGGATGACGGCGGCTTCAACGACAAGTCGTTCAACCAGTCCGCGCTGGAGGGCATGGAGCGCGCCGCCGACGAGCTCGGCGTCGAGGCCATCGAAGTCGAGTCGAGCTCGGCCAATGACTACGCCCCGAACCTCGAGAACCTCATCGCAGAGGGCTGCACCTTCATCGTCTCGGTCGGCTTCAAGCTCTCGGCCGACACGGTCGCCTCCGCACTCGCGAACCCCGACGTGGACTTCGCCATCATCGACGACCGGGCCGACAACAGCGGCGCGACGGGCGATGACGGCAAGGAGACCGGCGACGGCACCACCGACGCGCCGAACATCAAGCCCCTGCTGTTCGACACGGTCCAGGCCGCGTACCTCGGCGGTTACGCCGCGGCCGCGTGGTCCGCGCAGGCCGGCGTCAACAAGGTCGGCACGTTCGGCGGCATCCCGATCCCGCCGGTGACGATCTTCATGGACGGCTTCATCGACGGCGTCGAGAAGTACAACGAAGACAAGGGCGCCTCGGTCGAGACCTATGGCTGGGACGTCGACGCGCAAGAGGGCTCGATGACGGGTGGCTTCGCCGCCAACGACACCGCCAAGCAGACCGCGCAGGGCATCCTCGACCAGGGCGTCGACGTGATCCTCCCGGTCGGCGGCCCGATCTACCAGAGCGCGCGCGACGCGATCACCGACGCGGGCAGCGGCACCGTCATGCTGGGTGTCGACTCCGACCTCGCCGCCGCCGACCCCTCGGTCGCCGACATGGTGCTGGTCTCGATCATGAAGCGCATCGACGAGGCCGTCTACGCGGCGACCATGGAGGCGTCGACGGGCGACTTCGACGTCACCACGTACATCGGAACGCTCGAGAACGGGGGCGTGGGCCTCTCGGGCTTCGGCTCGTTCGAGTCGCAGCTGCCGGAGGGCCTGCTCGACGAGCTCGCCGCGCTCGAGGAGCAGATCATCTCGGGCGAGCTCGAGGTCACCTCTCCCAGCTCGCCGTAAGGCAAGACGAATCAGCGGAACGCGGCCGGGTGGACCACTCCACCCGGCCGCGTTCTTCCCCGGCGCCATCAGATGGATGGCGCCGCGGCCGACCGCATATATAGGGTGCACATATGAAGCTCGAGCTCCGTGGGATCACGAAGCGTTTCGGGTCCCTCGTCGCGAACGACCACATCGATCTCGTGGTCCAGCCGGGTGAGATCCACGCTCTTCTCGGCGAGAACGGCGCCGGCAAATCCACACTCATGAACGTGCTCTACGGCCTCTATCAGGCCGACGAGGGCGACATCCTCCTGGACGACGCCGTCCAGCACTTCCGCGGCCCGGGCGACGCGATGAACGCGGGAATCGGCATGGTGCACCAGCACTTCATGCTCATCCCGGTCTTCACCGTCGCCGAGAACGTCATGCTCGGCCACGAGAACACGAAGGCGCTCGGCGCCCTCGACCTCGCCAAGGCCCGCCAGCACGTGCGCTCCGTCGCCGACCGCTTCGGGTTCGAAGTCGATCCCGACGCCATCGTCGGCGACCTTCCCGTGGGCGTGCAGCAGCGGGTCGAGATCATCAAGGCCCTGTCGCGCGACGCGAAGGTGCTCGTGTTCGACGAGCCCACTGCGGTGCTCACGCCGCAGGAGACCGACGAGCTGATGACCATCATGAAGCAGCTGCGCGACGAGGGCACGTCGATCGTCTTCATCACCCACAAGCTGCGCGAGGTGCGCGCCGTCGCCGATCGCATCACCGTCATCCGGCTCGGCAAGGTCGTCGGCGAGGCCTCGCCGACCGCGTCCAACGCGGAGCTCGCCTCTCTCATGGTGGGCCGCGCGGTCGAGCTCACGGTCCACAAGGACCCGCCGAAGCGCGGAGAGGGTGGCCTCGAGGTGCGCGACCTCCGGGTCGTCACCGCGAACGGCACCGTCGTCGTGGACGACGTGAGCTTCGACGTGCGCCCCGGCGAGATCCTCGCGGTCGCGGGCGTCCAGGGCAACGGTCAGACCGAGCTCATCGAGGCGATGGTGGGCCTGGGTGAGCGGGTGAGCGGCTCCATCGAGCTCGGCGGCGTCGAGCTCGTGGGCAAGAGCGTGCGCGGCATCCTCGACGAGGGGGTCGGCTTCGTGCCCGAGGATCGCACCGAGGACGGCCTCGTCGGCACCTTCACGGTCGCCGAGAACCTCATCCTCGACCGATCAGGCGACAAGGCCTTCGTCTCCGGCGGGACCATCCGTCGAGGCGTGCTCGACGACTTCGCCAAGGCGCGCATCACGGAGTACGACATCCGCACTCAGGGTGCCGACGTGCCGGCCGGCACGCTCTCCGGCGGAAACCAGCAGAAGGTCGTGATCGCCCGCGAGATGAGCCGCGAGCTCAAACTGCTCGTGGCCGCGCAGCCGACACGCGGCGTCGACGTCGGATCGATCGAGTTCATTCACAAGCGCATCGTCGAGACGAGGGATGCCGGCATCCCGGTCGTCGTCGTCTCCACCGAGCTCGACGAGGTCGCCGCGCTCGCCGACCGCATCGCCGTGATGTACCGCGGCGCGATCGTCGGCATCGTGCCCGGCGACACCCCCCGTGACGTTCTCGGCCTCATGATGGCCGGCGAGAAGCCAGAGGAGGCCGTCGCGTGAACGACGAGAATCCCGCCGCCGGCGCGGACCCGCTCAAGGGCCTGCCCGCAGAACAGCTCCCGCCCGTATCGGGTCCGCTCACGGGCTCGCCCGACCTTCCGGCCCCCACGCCCGAGGCGCCCGGTGCCGTCGACGGCGAGGTGCCCCCGCCTCCGCGCCAGAACGTCTTCATCAAGGAGCTGCTGCGCAGCAACTGGGTGACGACGGTGCTCGCGATCGTCGTCGCGATGGTCGTCGGCGGCATCCTCATGGCGCTCACCGACGAGGACGTCCAGGCGGCATCCGGCTACTTCTTCGCGCGACCCGGCGACACCATCGGCGCCGTCTGGAACGCGGTCTACGGCGGCTACGAGGCACTCTTCCGCGGGGCGATCTACAACCCCCGGGCGAACGACTTCGCGACGCAGATCCGGCCGCTGACCAACACGCTCGGCTTCGCCGCGCCGCTCATCGCCGCAGGCCTCGGTGTGGCGCTGGCGTTCCGGGTGGGCCTGTTCAACATCGGTGGCCGCGGCCAGATCCTCATCGCCTGCGCGACGGCGGCGCTGTTCACGTTCAACCTGGATCTTCCGATGTTCCTCCAGCTGCCGCTCACGCTCGCGGCCGGTATCGCGGGCGGTGCGATCTGGGGTGGCATCGTCGGCGTGCTGAAGGCGCGCACCGGCGCCCACGAGGTGATCCTCACGATCATGCTCAACTACGTCGCGTTCTATCTCGTGACGTGGATGGTCCGCACTCCCGGCATCCTGCAGCGCCCCGCGGGCGACCAGCCGATCTCGTCGGCGACGCCGGCGAACGCGCAGTTCCCCGATCTGCTCGGCCCCCGCTTCCCCTTGCTCGACTGGGGCTTCGTGCTCGTGATCGCGGCCACCGTCTTCGTGTGGTGGCTGGTCGAGCGCTCGAGCCTCGGCTTCCGCCTCCGCGCCGTCGGCGAGAACCCGCACGCGGCCCGGGCGTCGGGCATCTCGGTGCAGCGGATGTACATCTACGCGATGCTCTTCGCCGGCGGGCTCGCCGGGCTCGCCGGCATGAACCAGATCCAGGGCTCCGTGACCACCGGCTTCGACGGCTTCATCGATGCGGGCATCGGCTTCGACGCCATCACCGTGGCCCTCCTCGGCCGCAGCCGCGCATGGGGCGTCTTCGCCGCCGGCATCCTGTTCGGGGCGCTGAAGGCCGGCTCCTTCACCATGCAGGCCTCGCAGGGCATCCCCGTCGACATCGTGCTCGTCGTGCAGTCCCTCATCGTCCTGTTCATCGCGGCCCCGCCGCTCATCCGCACGATCTTCTTCCTGCCGAAGACCGATGCCGAGAAGGCCGCCAAGGCGAGAGCCAAGGCTGCGAAGAAGGCGGTGTCCGCATGACCGCGCTCGCTCCTGCTCCCGACGGGACGATCCAGCTCGCCACCGTGAAGGTGCGCCACCTCAAGCTGCCGGTGACGCTCGCGATCGCGACGGCGCTGCTGGCGCTGCTGTTCCTGTTCGTGCCCCGCAACGGCATCAGCACCTTCCGGCTGAGCGACCCGAGCTCGACCATCGCCCTGCCGAACGTGAGCTTCCCGACCGCCGTGACCTGCTGGGTCCTCGTCGGCTTCCTCGTGCTCCTCACGCTCTGGGCATTCTGGGATTCCGCGAGCTACCGCCGCACCGGGCTCTGGCTGCCGATCGTGTTCAGCCTCCTCGCCGTGTTCGCATTCCTCGTGTGGGCATCCGCCGGTGGGCTCGTCCCCGTCACCGGGCTCCTGTTCGGCGCGCTGTCGCTGTCGGTCCCGCTCATCTTCGGTGCGCTGGGCGGCGTCATCGGCGAGCGGGTCGGCGTGGTCAACGTCGCGATCGAGGGTCAGTTCCTCTTCGGCGCGTTCAGCGCAGCCCTGCTGGCCAGCATCACGCACAACCCGTTCGTCGGTCTCGTCGGCGCGATGGTGGGCGGCGTCCTCGTCGCGTTCGTGCTGGCCGCGTTCTCGATCAAGTACCTCGTCGACCAGGTCATCGTCGGTGTCGTGCTGAACGTCCTCGTCACCGGCCTGACCGGGTTCCTCTACGGCGCGCTGCTCGTGCCGAACGAGTCGGAGCTCAACCGGCCGGTGCGCTTCACGCGGTGGGAGATCCCGCTGCTGAGTGACATCCCGATCATCGGGCCCGTGCTGTTCAACCAGACGTTCATCGTCTACCTCATGTACATCACGGTCGCCCTCGTCGCCTGGGGCCTGTACCGCACCCGCTGGGGCCTGCGGCTGCGCGCCGTCGGCGAGCACCCCCAGGCGGCGGACACCGTCGGCATCAAGGTGAACACCAGCCGGTTCTGGAACGTGTCGCTCGCCGGCGCGATCGCCGGCATCGGCGGCGCGTACTTCACCTTGGTCTCGGTGGGCCAGTTCACCAAGGAGATGACGGCGGGCCTCGGCTTCATCGCTCTCGCGGCGGTCATCTTCGGTCGCTGGGACCCGATCCGCGCGACTCTGGCGGCGTTGCTGTTCGGCTTCGCGACGAACCTGCAGAACCTCCTCACGGTGCTGCGGACGCCGATCCCGAGCGAGTTCATGCTCATGCTGCCCTACGTCGTGACCATCATCGCCGTCGCCGGCTTCGCGGGCCAGATCCGCGGTCCGGCCGCCGCCGGCAAGCCGTACATCAAGGGATGACACGGTGCCTCCCGTGCGTGTGAAGGGCGACGGATGCCGGGAAGCAGCATCCGTCGACCCTCCTGATACCCGAACCGACGCGAACGGAGCGCGCTCATGACCGATATCGACTGGGATGAGCTGCGCGCCGCGGCAACGGACGCGATGGAGCGCGCGTACGCCCCGTACTCGCGGTACAAGGTCGGTGCTGCAGCGCTCGTGACCGACGGGCGCATCGTCACCGGGTGCAACGTCGAGAACGCGTCGTACGGCATCAGCCTGTGCGCCGAGTGCGGGCTGGTCAGCGAGCTCGCGAACTCGGGAGGCGGGAGCCTCGTGGCGTTCGTGTGCGTCAACGGCCACGGCGACACGATCATGCCGTGCGGCCGCTGCCGTCAGCTGCTCTTCGAGTTCGCGATCCCGGGCATGCTGCTCGAGACGGTGTCGGGCATCCGCACCATCGACGAGGTGCTGCCCGATGCGTTCGGGCCGCGCGATCTCGAGGAGGCGGCGCGATGACCGCGGTCGAGGCCTTCGACGCGGTCGACGTCATCCGCGCCAAGCGCGACGGGGGTGCGGTCGCCGAGCCGGCCCTGCGCTGGATGGTCGACGCGTACACGCGCGGCTACGTCGCCGACTCGCAGATGGCGGCGTTCGCGATGGCGGTACTGCTCAACGGGATGACGCGCGACGAGATCCGCGTCATGACCGACGCGATGATCGCGTCGGGGGAGCGGATGAGCTTCGCGGGCCTCGGCAAGCCGACGGTCGACAAGCACTCCACCGGTGGCGTCGGCGACAAGATCACGCTTCCCCTCGCGCCCCTCGTGGCGAGTTTCGGCGTCGCCGTGCCTCAGCTGTCGGGCCGCGGGCTCGGCCACACCGGTGGCACGCTCGACAAGCTCGAGTCGATCCCGGGCTGGCGGGCCGCGCTGTCGAACGACGAGATGTTCGCACAGCTGCGCGACATGGGCGCGGTCATCTGCGCCGCCGGCTCCGGCCTCGCGCCGGCCGACAAGAAGCTCTACGCGCTGCGGGATGTCACCGGCACCGTCGAGGCGATCCCGCTCATCGCGTCGAGCATCATGTCGAAGAAGATCGCCGAGGGCACCGATGCGCTCGTGCTCGACGTGAAGTTCGGCTCCGGCGCCTTCATGCAGGACGTCGACCGCGCGCGCGAGCTCGCCCGCACGATGGTCGCGCTCGGCACCGACTCGGGCGTCTCGACGACGGCGCTGCTCACCGACATGAACACCCCGCTGGGCCTCGCCATCGGCAACGCCAACGAGGTGCGCGAATCGGTCGAGGTGCTCGCCGGCGGCGGCCCCGCCGACGTCGTCGAGCTGACGGTGGCCCTCGCTCGCGAGATGCTGGCGCTCGCGGGTCAGCCCGACGCCGACGTGGAGGCGGCGCTGCAGGACGGCCGCGCAATGGACGCCTGGCGCGCGATGATCATCGCGCAGGACGGCGATCCGGATGCTGCGCTCCCGGCCCCGAACGAGACGCACACCGTCACCGCGACCGAGGACGGCTTCGTCACCGGCATGGAGGCGCTCCCGTTCGGGATCGCCGCGTGGCGCCTGGGCGCCGGACGAGCGCGGGCGCAGGACCCGGTGCTTCACGCCGCGGGGATCGACCTTCACGTGAAGCCCGGTGATCAGGTGGCGGCCGGTCAGCCCCTGTTCACGTTGCTCGGCGAGGATGACTCCCGGTTCGACCGCGCCCTCGAAGCCCTCGACGGCGCGTGGACGATCGGCCCCGACGCACCGGAGCGCACTCCTCTCGTCCTGGAACGCATCACGGCCTAGGCTGGGGCAGTCCCGCGCCGGACCCCGACGCGCCCTCCGGGCCGCAGCATCCGTCCACATCCCCACTTGCGATCGCAACCGAGGAGAACCCCATGCCCATCGACCAGCACGGCGACGCCATCCTCGACGGAGTGTCACTGCGGAGCCTGCCCAAGGTCTCGCTGCACGATCACCTCGACGGCGGCGTGCGCCCCGCGACGATCATCGACCTGGCCGACGCGATCGGGCTCGAGGTTCCCGAGTCCGACCCCGACGACCTCGCGGACTGGTTCGCCGAGAAGAGCGACTCGGGTTCGCTCGTCGAGTATCTGAAGACGTTCGACCTGACGACCGCCGTCATGCAGACCCGTGAGGGGCTGACGCGCGTCGCGCGAGAGTTCGTCGAAGACCTCGCGGCCGACGGCGTGATCTACGGCGAGGTGCGCTGGGCGCCCGAGCAGCACCTCGGCCGCGGGTTGTCTCTCGACGAGGTCGTCGCCGCGGTGCAGGAGGGCATCGAGGAGGGCGAGGACGCCGCCGAGAGCCGGGGCCATGACATCCGCGTCGGCCAGCTCATCACCGCGATGCGCCACGCCGACCGCTCGCTCGAGATCGCGCGACTCGCGGTGCAGTGGCGCAACCGCGGCGCCGTGGGCTTCGACATCGCCGGCGCCGAGGACGGCTTTCCTGCCTCGAACCACCGCGACGCGTTCGACTACCTCGCTTCGGAGTTCTTCCCGGTCACCGTGCACGCCGGCGAGGCGGCCGGCCTCGATTCCATCCGTTCGGCGCTCATCGACGGACGCGCGCTGCGCCTCGGCCACGGCGTGCGCCTCGCCGAGGACCTCGAGGTCGTCTCGCGCGCGGGCGAAGAGGTGCTGGTGCAGTTCGGCGACCTGGCGCGCTGGGTGCGCGACCGCGAGATCCCGCTCGAGCTGTCGCCGTCGTCGAACCTGCAGACCGGGGCGATCGAGCGTTGGGGCACCACCCTCGAGGACCACCCCTTCGACCTGCTGTACCAGCTCGGCTTCTCGGTCACGGTGAACGTCGACAACCGCACGATGAGCCGCACCTCGCTCACGCGTGAGCTGGCTCTCCTCGCCGAGACCTTCGAGTACGGCCTCGACGACCTGGAGGCCTTCCAGCTCAACGCCGCCGCCGGCGCCTTCCTCCCGGTCGAGGAGCGCGAGGAGCTCATCGACCTCATCGCCGACGGCTTCGACGCCTAGGTCGTTTCGGACTGAGGAGAACGGATGCCGCGGCCCGCGGCATCCGTTCTCCTCTTCGTACGTCGACCACGCCCTCCTGTGCCCGCGACCGTGCCGGGGTCTCTGCGCCTCGACCGTCCGATCTGATGTTCTGCGAAATCCGGACTTCACCGGTTTCGGGCCCGGGATTGCTGCGTTGTCCGGACCTCGCGGATCCTGAGTGCGCGCAGCTGGCTGTGTGCGATGTCCGAACTTCGCCGGTTCGGGATGCCGGGTTCCCGGCGGTGTCCGGACCCCACAGCCTCCTCCACAGCGGGCATACCGCGTGGGTTGTGCACGAGGCTGCCCGCGTGACGAGGTCGAGGAGCCCAGGCAACGTGAGATGGGCAGGTGACGAAGAAGCGCCCTTCATTCGGAAGTCAGCCGTTCACGGTTGCCGAGGGACTCGAGGACGGAATCGGCCGTGGAACCCTCGACGGCCCGCTCTTCGAGCGACCGTTCCACGGTGTCCGGCAGCTCAAGGAGAAGGAGGTACCGTCGGACTCCGCGAATCCACCCCGCAAAGTCGTCGAGCTTCGCGCGTTCAAGAAGCGATGCGCTCAGCTCGCCGTGCGCATGGGAGCCGACGACTTCTTCAGCCACACCTCTGCACTCGTGCTGCGCGGGGCTCCGACTCCGCGTGACTGGGACCAGGCCATTCACATCTCCGGAATTCGGCCGCGCAATCCCGTCCGCACGCGCGGGGTGGTTTCCCATCGCTTCGCGCCGCGGGAGGCGGCATTCACGGTACGCGGCGGACTACGGGTTGAGAATCCGGTACGCGCGTGGGTTCAGGCATCGGCTCAACTCTCCGACCTCGACCTCATCGTCGCGGCCGACTTCCTGGTCGCGCGGCGGCGACGGATCGCCACCATCGAGGAGCTTCGGATCGAGGCGGCTCGGATGCGCCGCCCCCGGCTTCAAGGCTTGATCGACCGCGTACGCGATGGCGCGGAGTCTGCCAAGGAGACGGAACTGCGGATCCGACTGGTCGACGGCGGCCTCCCCGAACCAGATCTCGCCCGTGAGCTCTTCACGTCATCCGGGACCTTCGTTGCTCGGCTCGATCAGGCCTATCCGCGGTACCGGGTCGCCGTGGAGTTCGACGGCCGCCAGCACGCCGAGGACATGGTGCAGTTCCAACGGGACGCGGATCGATGGCGCGCGATAGGTGACGAGGGATGGCATCTCGTCCGAATCTTGAACCACCACCTCGAACCCGACCCTTCGGTTGCGCTGGACATCGTGCG
Organism: Microbacterium ureisolvens; assembly: GCF_019511645.1. GTDB lineage: Bacteria > Actinomycetota > Actinomycetes > Actinomycetales > Microbacteriaceae > Microbacterium > Microbacterium ureisolvens_A. Next base: position 38,543 of record NZ_JAEUAX010000016.1, read on the forward strand.
CCGCGCCCTCCTTCGAGCCGGTTGGCGCCCCTGACGACGGTCCTCAAGTCCGGACTTCGCAGGTCTGGGACGCTGGTCCGCCCGAGTTTCCTGGACCGCGGGCTGCCGTTGCCTCCCAGAACGCTCTGCGAAGTCCGGACTTCGCAGGTCGGCGATGCCTTCGCGCTGCGAAGTCCGGACTTCGCAGCGCGGGCGGGGGCGGGGGCGCTGGGCGAAGCAGAGGTCAGCGGCGGGCGACGCCGGGGTGGGACGCGAGGTATGCGTCCAAGGCCTCGGACGACGTCTTCGACGGGGTGAAGCCGAACTCCTCCTTCAGCTTCGTGTTCGCGAGCACGGGGCGGTAGCGGAGGAAGCCGACCTGTTCGGGTCCGTGGACGGTGAGGCGCAGCATCCGTCCGATCTTCAGTCCGAAGCCGAGCATGCCGGCTGGCACGGTCACGACCGGCTTGCCGAGGCGCCGGGCGATCTCGGGGATCGTGACTCGGCCGTCGCCGGCGACGTTGTACACCCCGGGCGGACCGTCGGTCGCGGCGCGCGCCATCGCGGCGGCGACGTCGTCGACCCACACGAAGACGAACGGCGACTCCGAGCCGCGGACCTTCAGCAACGCCGGACCGTTCCACAGGGCCGTGATCTGGTTCTGCACGGTAGGCCCGAGGATGGTCCCGATGCGGAACACCACCTGCTCGAGCTCGGGGTGCGCGGTGCGGTAGCTTGCGAGAAGCTGCTCGACGAGGCGCTTGTGCTTCGAGTACGGGAACTCGTCGTTGCCGCGCACCGGATCGCTCTCCCGCAGCCACTCGGGGTTGTCGGGGTGGTAGCCATAGGCGGCGCCCGACGACGACACGACGATCCGCCTCACGCCGGCTTCGACGCACGCCTCGAGCACATGGCGCGAGCCGTCGACGTCGACGCGGTACTCCAGGCCGTGGTCGCGGCCGGGGTTGACGATCGCGGCGAGGTGGACGACCACGTCGATGTCGTGCCGTCGCAGGAGCGGCACGAGCCCCTCGGGGCGGGTCACGTCGCAGTCGTCGTAGACGATTCCGTCGATGGGATGCTGCGGCCGCCGCACGTCGCCGGCCACGACCAGCTCGACATCGGGGTGGCCCGCGAGCGCGGCGGCGACGTGGGATCCGAGGAAGCCGGAGCCGCCGGTGACCAGGACGCGCCGGCTCATGCGGGCGGCTCCGCGGGACCTGCCGGGTCGGTCGCCGGGCCTGCCGCGCCCTCGGCGGGGGCGGCGCGAAGGGCGTGGCGCGAGGCATCTCCCTTGGCCGAGCCCGTGCGTCCCTTCGTGTGCCGCGCCCAGAGAGCGGCGACGATGAGGCCCGCGATGATGTCCCAGATGCCCCACCAGCCGGCGACGATCGCCATGCCGCCGAGGCCGCCGAAGAACGCGAAGACCAGACCGAGGCCGAGGCCCGCGTTGCGGATGCCGACCTCGAAGGTCATCGCCTTGCGCTCGCGGGTTCCGAGGCCCCCGACGACGGCGGTGCTGTAGCCGATCGCCAGGGCGACCGCGTCGTGGATCGTCACGACCAGCACGATGATGCCGAGGAAAGCGACGAAGTACGCCCAGTTGCCCGCGAGCGCGGCGACGATGAAGCCGACGAGCGCGAGCAGCGAGAACCACTTGACGAACGGCTGCACGCGCTTGGCGAAAACGGGGAAGCGGTGGCGGATGAACAGGCCCAGGGCGAACGGCACGCCGATGATGAGCAGGATGTCGGCGAACATCGTCCAGGGGTTGAGCTCGACGGTGACCAGCAGCTCACGCGCCGTCGGGTGCAGCGACCCCCAGAAGGCGACCGACAGCGGCAGCACGAAGATGTAGATGACGTTCGACACTGCCGTCATCGAGACCGAGAGCGCCACGTTGCCCCCGGAGCGGTGCGTGAGCACCTGCGAGATGTTGCCGGGTGGGCAGCACGCGACGAGGATCATGCCGAGCGCCATCGACGGCGTCACCGGCAGGATGAGCGTCAGCGCGAACGTCACAGCGGGCAGCACGATGAGCTGCGCGAGGATCGCGATGACGAACGGCTTCGGCTTGCGCGCGACGACCTTGAAGTCCTCCAGGGTCGTGTCGAGCGCGATGCCGAACATGATCAGCCCGAGCACGACGTTGAGGATCACGAGCGTGCCGGGGTTGAAGTTGAGCAGGACGTCGTCGGGGTTCATGCCGTCGCCTTCTTCCGCGCGGCGCTGCGCCTGCGTCGCGGACGGCGGGGAGCAGCATCCGTCAGCAATGCCCGCGTGGCGGTGCGAACGGCGCCGCGGTACGCGTCCTTGTTGACGTAGTACGCCATGCGCTCGAGGCCGAGGTAGTTGTACCCGCCCGTGAGGTCGGGCCAGGGCTCACCGGTCACCCGCGCGCGGAAGGCGGCGGCGCGTTCGGGGTGGTGCTCGAGCGCCGTGAGGTAGGCGGCGATGAGCTCGGCCTGCTCGTAGCGGCCCTGCCAGCCGATTCCGGATGCCTCGATCATGCCCATCACGTAGAGCCCGTTGAACGTGGGGGTGAAGGTGTTGAGGAAGAGGCGCGGTGCCATTCCCGACCACTCCAGTGCGGCCCGATCGACGAACGGGTAGTCGAGCTTGTAGCCCGTCGCGAGGACGACCGTGTCGTACTCGCCCGACGATCCGTCTCGAAAGTGCACCGTGCGGCCGTCGAAGCGATCGACGTCGGGGACGATCCGCAGATCCCCTTGGCCGAGGTGGCCCAGGATCAGCGTGTTGACGATCGGGTGCGACTCGTAGATCTTGTAGTCGGGCTTGGGGAAGCCGAACCGCACCGGGTCGCCGGTGAATGCCCGCAGCACGCGCGTGTCGACGAACTGCTTGATGCGCGCCGGCAGCGGCCTGCCCTGGTTGAGCGTGTCGGACGGCTTTCCGAACAGGTACCGCGGCACGAAGTAGTAGCCGCGGCGCACGCTCATCTCGACGGAGGCCGCGTGGTGCACGGCGTCGACCGCGATGTCGCAGCCCGAGTTGCCGGCTCCGATGATGAGCACCCGCCTGCCGGTGAGCTGCGTCGCGGACTTGTAGACGGCGGTGTGGAGGAGTTCGCCGGTGAACGTTCCCCGGAAGACCGGGATGTTCGGCTCGGCGAGGGTGCCGTTCGCGAGGATCACCCCGGCGTAGCGCCGCTCGACGGTGTCGTCGGAGGCGTCGGCGCGCAGCATCCACCCGCCGTCGTCCGTGGGCTCGAGGGAGGTGACCTTCGTGTCGAACCGGAAGTGCTCGGTCAGCCCGAAGTGGTCGGCGAAGTCGCGGAAGTAGGTGATGAGCTCGCGGTGGCCGGGATAATCGGCCTTCGTGCGCATGGGGAACTCGGTGAACTCCGTCGTGGTGCGCGACGAGATGAGGTGCGCCGACTCGTACATCGTGGAGCGCGGGTTCTCGATGTCCCAGAGGCCGCCGACGCCGCGCGAAGCCTCGTAGCCGTCGAAGGCGATGCCGGCCTTCTGGAGTGCGCGCGCTGCGGCGAGGCCCGACGGACCAGCGCCGATGATGGCATAGCGGTGCGCTGATGCGTCCTTCATTCCGTCTCCACACGTCGTCGTGTCGTCGGCGCGACGATGCCGACCCCAGGTTCGAGAGCAACCCTAAGCGTTAGTCGGAATTAACCGAAATTTCCCGCTCGCCTCACACGAAGACTGCCAGGATGCCCCGTACGAGCACCACCGTCGCACCGGCCCACGCGATGGCGAGCATCGCCGCCCGGGCGATCCGCGGCGAGACATTGCGCGACAGGATCGTGCCGATCGCGATGCCGGCGATCGTGGCGACCACGAGAGTGCCCACGTCTTCGATGGGGGAGACCGGCAGCCCGCGCAGCACGACCGATGCGATGCCGAACGCGAGGAAGATCACCTGCACGCTGGCCGCGAAGCGCCGCTGCGGCCACTTGTCGCCCACCGCGTACGAGGCCAGCGCCGGGCCGGAAAGGCCGCTCGCGGCGTTCATGAATCCGGCCGCCGAGCCGGCGACGATAGCGCCCGGGCGGCCCGACAGCGATGCCGAGAGCGCGGGGATGCGGCTCGCGACGAGTGCGAAGTACGCCATGGCGGCGATCAGCAGCAGCAATGCGGACTCGGGCAGCAGGTGCACGAGGAGCACGCCGAACGGCGACGCCACCAGGCCCGGCCAGATCAGCCACCAGGTGCGACGCCATTCGACGTGCTTCCACACGAACGGAACTGCGGTGCACGCTGCTACGAGCGCGAGCAGCACGGCGATGGTGACGCCTTCGACGGGGCCGTAGAGCAGCACGATCGGCCCCACCAGCACCAGCACGAACCCGAGTCCGGTGATGCGCTGGATCACCGCCGCGACGAAGGTCGCGATCCCCGCGAGCACCAGGGTGAGAGCCACGTGCTAGCCCTGGGCGAGGGCGAACGATCCGACGAGCTCGGTGAGCTGGTCGCGCATGTCCTCGTCCGAGATCGTCGGCGTGTTGTCGCCGGCCTGCAGGCCGTAGTCGCCGAACGAGGAGTGGCTCGCGCCCGCGATCTCGTGCATCTCGGCGTCTGCGGGGAGGAGGTGCCGCGCGTCCGCGATCTTCTGCGGTGTCGAGAGCCCGTCCTCGCTGCCCGAGACGCTGATCACCGGGAGGCCGGACTGCGACAGGTCGGTCGAGCAGTACGAGCCGAACAGCGCCAGGCCGTCGGCATCCGTCGCGAGCTGGCATGCCCGCACGCCGCCGAGCGAGTGCCCGCCCACCAGCCACCTGTCGACGTCGGGTGCGAGGCCGGTGAACGTCGACAGCGGCCTGACGTCGAAGAACGCGAGGTTGAGCCAGGGCTTGGTGATGACGACGGTGACCCCGTCCTCGACGAGACCCGACACCTTGTACGCGTAGGCCCACGGGTCGACCTTGGCGCCAGGGATGTAGACCAGCCCCACATCGGCGGACTCCCCGGCGGGGGAGAGCACGATGCCCGCGTCCGTGTCGGTGATCTCGATCGCCGGGTTCGCCGTCACCTCCGCGAGCGGCTCGGCCTCGGCGCCCATCACGCCGACCTGGCTCCAGATCAGGATGCCGGCGACCGCGAGCACGATGAGCGCCCCGATCGAGCCGAGCACCCACCACAGGACGCGCAGCCCACGCCGGCGCGGCTTGGTCGCCGAGTCGGAGGTGGTGTCGGGCGAGGTCGCGGAGTCCGGTCCGGGCTGGTTCACCGACTCAGCGTACGCGGTGGCCGCAGCGAACCGCGGGTTCGGGGCGCACGACGTGCGTTCGGGGCGCGCGAGGTGCGCCCCGAACGATCCCGGTGCGCCCCGAGCGCGGCATGCCCGGGGCGTTCAGACCCCGAGCTCCGCCTGCCGGGCGGCGACGACGGCCTCCACCTTCGGGAAGAGCGGATGCTGCGGCTCGAGGCCCGTGACCGACGCGGTGAAGGACGCAGCATCCTGTTCCCGGAGCATCCGCTGCAGGTCCACCGACTGGGCATCCTCGGTGTCGTCGAAGGCGAGCGCCGCACCCATCGCGGCGACCAGCGCGTCGACCTCGAGCCCCCGCTCGGCGGCCTCGGCCGCGGGTCCCACGAACCGCTCGTGCCGCGAGAGCTTGCGCAGTGGCTGACGGCCCACGCGCCACACCGTGTCGGGCAGAGCCTTGTTGCGGAAGCGACCCAGGATCGTCGCGCGGTAGTCCGCCAGCGACGCGGCGTCGAGTCCGTGCTTGGCCTCCAGCAGCGCCGACGTCTCTTCGAGGGCAGCCTCGACCCGCGACGCGATGCTCGGGTCGGCGAGCGCTCCGGCGATCGCCTCGACGCCGGCCTGAGCGCCGAAGTACGCCGTCGCCGCGTGCCCCGTGTTGACCGTGAAGAGCTTGCGCTCGATGTAGGGCGCGAGGTCGTCGACGAAGTGCGCGCCCGGGATGCTCGGTGGGTCGTCGCCGAACGGCGGCCGCTCGATCGCCCACTCGAAGAAGGGCTCGACCGTGACGTCGACGCCCGCGCCCTCCGGCTGGGCCGGCACGATGCGGTCGACGGCGGTGTTGGCGAACACCGCGCGCGACGAGATCGCGTCCCACGCGTCGCCCGCGAGCGCCCTGATCTCGTCGCGGAGCAGGTCGGTGGCGTTGATCGCGTTCTCGCACGCCATGATCTGAAGCGGCGGGCTCGACGGGTCGCGCAGCGCCAGTCCTGCGACGATGTGCGGTGCGACGAACTTCAGGATGGTCGGCCCCACTGCCGTCGTGACGACGTTCGCCACAGCGATCTCGTCGATCACCTTGTCGGGGTGCTCGGCGCTGTTGATGGCCTTGAAGCCCGTCACCACCGTGTCGCGACCGCCCTCGCCCACCTCGTGCACCGTGTACCGGGACACGCGGTTGATCGCGTCGACGAGCGGTGCGGCGACGTCCGAGAAGACGAGCTCGTACCCGCCCTCGTGCAGGAGCAGCCCGACGAACCCTCGCCCGATGTTGCCGGCCCCGAAGTGGACGGCCTTCATCACACGCCCGCCGCCGACACCAGGCCGAACAGCTCCTCCGGCGTCTGCGCGGTCTTGAGACGTTCGACCTCGTCCTCGTCCGAGAACAGGATCGCGATCTGCGACAGGATCTCGAGGTGCTCGTCGCCCTTGCCCGCGATGCCGACCACGAACGTCACGGGGTTGCCGTCCCAATCCACACCGCCGTCGTAGCGCACGACCGAGAGCGCGGAGTCGAGGATCTCTCCCTTGGTCTCGTTGGTGCCGTGAGGGATCGCGAGCTCGTTGCCCATGTAGGTCGACACGGTCTGCTCGCGCTGGAGCATCGCGTCGTAGTAGGCACCCGTGACGGCGCCCGCCGACTGCAGGATGTCCGCCGCCTCCCGCATCGCCTCGTCGCGCGTCGCGCCGCCGGAGTGGATGCGCACCTGGCCGATGCTCAGAACCTCGCGTGCCATGTTCTCGCCTTTCTCGTCGTCCGTCTGAAGTCGTTCGTCTGAAGATGTCGTCGGTGGAGATACGGATGCCGCGACCCGCCGCCCGTTCCGGGCAGCAGGGCGCGGCCGTGCCGAGAGCGGTGGGACCGAGGGCTCGCGCCCGCCCGGCCCCACCGCGGTCTCAGCTACGCGCTTCCATCCTCGTGCTGGGCGCGGACGAGGTCCACGACCTCGTCGTAGCGCGGAGAGTTCATGAAGTTGTCGACCGACACGTGGACCGAGCCCGGCGTCTTCTGCCGTGCGCGGTCGGTGAGCTGGTTCTGCGTGATCACCAGGTCGGCCGAGGCGTCCAGGGCCGCGATCGCCTTGTTGGTGACAGTGACGTCCTCGATGCCCGCCTTCTTGATCTTGTTGCGCAGCACGCTCGCGCCCATCGCCGACGAACCCATGCCCGCGTCGCACGCGAACACGATGTTCTTGATCTCGCGCTCGGTCATCGTGGCCGGCTCGATGCCGCCGTCCGCGCTCGTGGCGGCGCCGCTGCGCAGGCCGTCCAGAGCCGCCGACGACTTGCCCTTGGCCGCCGCGGTCTGCGTGATCGCCGCGCCGAAGGCGTCGTCGGTCGCCGCCATGGCCTCGAGGTCGCGCTTGCGCGAGGCGCGGAGGATGACCCACGAGATCACGAACGTCACGGTGGCGGCCAGCACCACCGAGAGCAGGACCGCGACATAGGAGTTGTTCGCGACTTGCGCGATCACCGCGAAGATGCTGCCCGGTGCGGCCGGCGCTCGCAGAGCGCCGCCCAGGAGCATGTTCGTCGTGACGCCGGTCATGCCGCCCGCGATCAGCGCGAGGATCAGCATGGGCTTCATCAGCGCGTACGGGAAGTACACCTCGTGGATGCCGCCGAAGAACTGGATCACCGCGGCGCCCGGGGCGGAGGCGCGCGCGGCGCCGATGCCGAAGAACGTGAACGCCAGCAGCAGACCCACGCCGGGGCCGGGGTTGGCCTCGAGCAGGAACAGGATAGACGACCCGGTCTCGGCGGACTGCTGGATGCCGAGCGGAGTCAGCACGCCGTGGTTGATGGCGTTGTTCAGGAAGAACACCTTCGCCGGCTCGATGATGATGCTCGTGAGCGGCAGCAGGTTCATCGAGACGAGCCAGTCGACCGCGGTGCTCAGCGCCTGCATGATGCCGTTGACCAGCCACGCGATGGGGTAGAAGCCGATGATCGCCAGCACGAAGCCCCAGATGCCGGCCGAGAACATGTTCACGAGCATCTCGAAGCCGGCGCGGATCTTGCCCTCCCAGAGGTTGTCGAGCCACCTCATCGAATAGGCGCAGATCGGCGCCATGATCATCGCGCCGATGAACATGTGCACCTGGCCGAGCTGGTTGTCGGCCGGCAGGCCGGCGTTGATCTGGGCGATCAGATAGTCCGACCCGGCGATCGCGCCGAACGTGCCGATCGAGGCCACCACACCGCCGCGCACGCCGTAGATGATGTTTCCGCCGGTGTAGGCGATCAGGATCGGCAGGAGGTAGTGGATGAAGGGCCCCACCAGCGTCGCGAGCGCCGGGACCGGGGTCCAGCCGACCGCGATGAAGAACGCGGTGAAGATGCCCCACGCGATCAGCGCGGGGATGTTCGGCATGATCATGCCGGACAGGAACGTGCCGAAGCGCTGGACTCCGACCCGCGCCCTGCTGGTGCCCGATGCGGGCACAGACGCCGTTGTCATTTTGCTGTCTCCCTTGTGTGTGGGTGTCCGGGCCGCATCGGCGGCCTAGCGGGTGGCCGCTTGCTGGGCTGCGGACCGGGCGGATGCCGCGTCGTTCGCGGCGAGGGCTGCGGAGGCGATGTCGCGCGCCTCGGCGATGGTGTGTTGGAGAAGGGCGGCACGCACGTCGGCGAGGGCCGTGGGTGCCATGGACAGGCTCGTGGCGCCCAGGCCGACGAGCACGACGGCGAGCAGGGGATCTGCCGCCGCCTCTCCGCAGATGCCCACCGGCTTGCCGTTCGCGGCGCCGGCGTCGCCGACCTCGCGGATCAGGCGCAGCACCGCAGGGTGCCACGGGTCCTGGAACGACGCGACCGACCCGAGGAGGCGGTCTGCGGCGAGCGTGTACTGCGTGAGGTCGTTGGTGCCGATGGACGCGAAGTCCGCGTCCACCAGGATGCGGTCGGCCAGCAGCGCCGAGGACGGCACCTCCACCATGACTCCGGCGGTCTTGATGCCGTAGTCGCGTGCGAGGCCCGTGAAGTAGTGGGTCTCCTCGACGGTGGCGATCATGGGCGCCATGACCCACAGATCGGCCTCGGTGGCGGCATCCGCTTCGGCAAGAGCGGTGAGCTGCTCGCGCAGGATGTCCTCGCTGGCGCGGAGGGCACGGATGCCGCGGAGCCCGAGTGCGGGGTTCTCCTCGTGCGCGTCGTTCAGGAACGCGAGCGGCTTGTCGGCGCCGGCATCCAGCACGCGAACGACGACCTTCTTGCCCGGGAACGCGGCGAGGAGCTTCGTGTACGCCTCGCGCTGCTGCTCGACGGTGGGAGCCTGGTTGGAGCTGAGGAACAGGAACTCGGTGCGGAACAGACCCACGCCCTCGGCGCCCAGCGCGACCGCGTCCGTCGCGCCCTCCGGGTTGCCGAGATTCGCCAGCAACGGCACCTTGGTCCCGTCCGCGAGGGCTCCATCGGTGAGGGGAGCGGATGCTGCGGCCGCACGCGCGTCGGCGCGATTCTGCGCCCGCTCGAGCTCCGCGGCGGTCGGCTCGGTGGTCACGACGCCGGCTGCGGCATCCACGATCACCATCTCGCCCTCGCGCAGGCCGGTCGCCGAGGTCGCGCCGACGATCGCGACGATCGACTTCTCGCGCGCGAGGATCGCGGTGTGCGAGGTGGGGCCGCCCTCGGTCGTGACGAGCGCGAGAACCTTGTCGAGGTCGAGCAGCGCCGTGTCGGCCGGGGCGAGATCCTTCGCGACGAGCACGAAGGGATGCCCAGGGTCGGGCACCCCGGGAGCCGGCACGCCGCGGAGGCGCGCGATGACCCGCTGCGCGACGTCGTCGAGGTCGGCCGCGCGCTCGCCGAGGTAGCCTCCCATCGCGGTGAGCTGATCGCGGAACGATGCGAACGCGTCGAACACCGCGAACTCGCCCGTCTTGCCCTGCGCCAGCCGGGCGGCGATCTCGTCGGCGAGCGTCGGGTCCTCGGCCATCATGGCCTGCGCCTCGAGCACCTCCTGCGCCGCTCCGCCGGCCTGCAACCCGCGGGCCTCGAGTTCGCGCGCGACCGCGGCGACAGCATCCGTCACCCGCGCCTGCTCCTCGTCGGCGCCCAGCGTGCTCGGTGCGTCGGACGGCGCCGGCGCGGGCTCTGCCATGCGTGCGACGGGTCCCTGGGCGACGCCCAGTCCGATCCCCACACCCCTCAGCTCTCGCGAGACGATCTGCTCGGTCATGGTTCAGGCCTCCGCGTCGTGGTCGGTGGTGAGCAGTTCCGCGAGCGTGTCCAGCGTCGACTCGGCGCCGTCGCCGTCGGCGGTGAGGGTCACGTAGTCTCCCTGCTCGATGCCGAGCGCGATCACGCCGAGGATGCTCGCCGCGTTGACGGGGCTCCCCGCATCCTTCGCGATGGTGATCGGGATGCCGGCATCCTTGGCCGCCTGCGCGAACAGCTTCGCGGGACGCGCGTGCAGACCGTGCGCCGATCCGATGCGGACGGTGCGGGAGATGGGTGGCATGTCGTGACCTCTCTGTCTGGTCGTGATTCGTCGTGGTGAAGTTCAGGGGGTGGGAGGCGGCGCCGCATCCGCGGCCGGGAGCGGCCCCCCGGGGCTCCCGATCGCGGCGCGGACCAGGGCGAGTGTCCGCGTGCCGTCCCGGTCTCCGAAGATGTCGGGGGGCAGCAGCACCACCGTCGTGCCTCGCGCGGCGGCGTCCCGCTCAATGCGCTCGAGCGCATGGAGCAGGTGCGGACCGACGAGGACGACGTCCGCGGCATCGAGATCGATCGGAAGCGACTGCTCGGTGCCCGCGAAGGCGGAATAGTCGAGTCCCTCGGCGTGGGCCGCATGACGCACGCGCTGAGCGACGAAGGTGCTCGAGGCACCCGCTCCGCAGACCACCAGGATCCTCATCGACCCGCCTCCTCGTCTGCCCATTCTTGTGAGAACGCTGGGAGGGGACAACCACTCCTCCTTCCGCAGGGGCGGAAACGCGGAGAGCGGCCGACGGCCTCGGGCACCGGCGCGCGTGGTTGACTGGGCGTGTGACCCGAGCCCGGCAAGATCGTGTGCTCGGACTGCTCCTGCGCGACGGCGACTGGGTCACGGCATCCGCTCTCGCCGACGCGCTGGGGGTGACTCCGCGCAGCATCCGGTCGTACGTCACCGCCGCCAACGCGCGCGTGGCGCCGGGCGTGGCGGTCGAGTCCGGACCACAGGGCTACCGTGCCGGATCCGACGCCGCTGCGGCGCTGCGGGCGGGCGGTGACACCGGCACACCGCGGGACCGGCTGCACACCCTCGTGCGGACGCTCCTCGACGCCCCCGACGGCATCGACGTGTTCGAGACCGCCGACGCCCTGCACGTGTCGCCCGCGACCCTCGACGCCGACCTCGCCCGCGTCCGCGGGCTGCTCGGCGGCACCGAGCTGACCCTGGAACGCTCCGCGTCCCGCGCGCGGCTGCGCGGCACCGAGGGCGCCCAGCGACGCCTGCTCTCGAGGCTCGCGCACGACGAGATGGACGCGGGGTCGTTCGACCTTGCAGCGCTGCGCCGCACGCTCGGCGAAGGGTCGGTCGGCGCGCAGGCGTTCGGCCCGTTCAAGACCGAGCTCGTGGCGCGCCTCGGTGACCTGGGGTGGTTCGTCAACGAGTTCGGCATCGCGGATGTCGTGATGCACATCGCGATCGCGGCCGACCGCACCTCGCGCGACCGCCCGCTCGACGCCGTGGGCGGCGCCGTGCGGGAGCGACCGACGCAGAACCAGGTCGCCGGGATCATCGCGGAGCTCTCCGAGCGCCACCTCGGCGTGAGCCTCGGCAGCGCGGACCTGCAGCACCTCGCGACGCTGGTGCTGACGCGCGTGGTCGCACCCGACGGGCACGAGGACGCAGCATCCGCCACTGCGCCGTCGTCCCTCGATCCCGAGGTCGAGGCCGTCGTGCGCGAAGTCGTCACGGCGGCGGCCGACGAGTTCCTCGTCGACATCGCGCACGACGACTTCGTCGCGAGGCTCGCGCTGCACGTCCAGAACCTGCTGCACCGCGCACGCGAGCAGGCGTGGTCCCGCAACCCCCTCACGCGGTCGCTGAAGTCGACGTACCCGATGATCTTCGAGGTCGCGGTGTTCATCGCGAGCCGGCTGCAGCAGCGGCTCGGCATTCCGCTGCCCGACGATGAGATCGCGTACATCGCCATGCACGTCGGGGGTCGGCTCGAGCGCAGCCGCCGCGCCGACCAGCTGCTCACCGCGACCATCGTGTGCCCGGGCTACTACGACCTGCACGAGCTGCTGCGCTCGAGCGTCGACCGTTCTCTCGGGCAGCTGGTCGAGGTGGTCGGCGTCGAGACGCGCGTCGATCCCGACTGGGCGTCGATCGACACCGACCTCGTGCTGACGACGATCGACCCGCCGACGACGACCGACCGGATCGTGCGGATCCAGCCCTTCCTCACCGACGCCGACGTCGAGCGCGTGCAGTCCGCCGCCGGCCGCATCCGGCGCTCGCGCCGCCTCGCCCGGCTGCGCGCGGAGCTCGAGCGCTACTTCGAGCCGTCCGCATTCGTGCGCGGCCTCGCCGAGGGCGAGGGCGAGGAGGGCGTGATCCGCGGCCTCGGCGCGCTGCTGGAGGCGCGCGGCGTCATCGACGCCGAGTACATCGAGCGCACCATCGAGCGCGAGCGCCTGTCGTCGACCGCGTTCACCGACGCGCTGGCTGTGCCGCACGCCCTCGAGATGACGGCATCCCGCACCGCCATCGCGATCGGCATCGCCGACCCGTCGATCCCGTGGGGCGACGGCCGCGTGCAGGTCGTGGCGCTGGTGGCGTTCTCCGAGACCGACCGTGAGGCGTTCCAGACCGTGTTCGAGCAGTTCGTCGAGGTGTTCAGCGAGCGTGACAGCGTGCAGCGCATCGTGCGCCGCGGCACCGACTTCAACGCCTTCCTCGACGAGCTCGTCGCGGTGATCGACGGCTGAGCCGCAGCATCCGTCCTCCATCCCCGGCGATGCTTCGCGGTTGGGTTTGCGCGCCGGTTTGGGGCGCGCGGGGAACGTTCGGGGCGCGCGTCGCGCGCCCCGAACACACGCGGTGCGCCCCAATCGGGACGGCGCGGTGGACGGATGCTGCGCGCCGCTGTCTCGCCGCGGGCAGTGCGGGTCGCTGCGGTTGGTTTGCGCGGGGGTTTGGGGCGCGCGGGGGACGTTCGGGGCGCGCGTCGTGCGCCCCGAACGCACGCGCTGCGCCCCAGACGCGGACTGGCTCAGCGCGGCGGACGGATGCTGAAGGCATCGAGCCGGGTCCGCAGGTCGGCGGCGGTCGCGATATGCGGCCACCCCCACCGGGCGTAGCGGCGCCGGGTCGTTCCGCGGATCCAGTCCTCCCGCTGCTTCTCGTCGTCGAGGGCCTGCGATGACGTGCGGCCGTCGAGCATCTTCCCGTCGACGTACTTGATCGCGCCGTCGAACTCGCCGAAGGCGTTCGAATCTTCGAGGCCGAAGTCGACGTAGTACGGATGGATGCCGCGCCCCGGCACCGCAACCTGAAGCTCGATGCTGCGGAAGCCGATCTCGCGCAGCCGAATCCGGCTGATGCTCTCGCCCGGCAGTTGGGCGCGTCCGTCTGCGAAGTCGAGGACGCGACGCGCCCGGGTGAGGCCATGAGCGGATCGCCTCGCGATCATCAGCACCTCCTGTCGAAACCCCGCCGCCCCGTCGACGTCGTACTCACCGGGAGCGGTGACGAACTGCTGGCGCAGCGCGGCGTCGGCGATAGTGACCGCCTGCTCGAACGAGGCGGTTCGGGCGACATCAGAAACAGTGCGCGTGAGCGAGGTGGCCTGCAGTCCGTCGATTTCGACCACGTCAGCGTCCTGGAGCTCGCCACGGTGGCGGATCACGCCACCGGCAGGGCCCGGCCGTGCCTCCGGCGCGATCACGTGCACCCGGCGTCGATCCGCGCGATAGAGCGCCAGCCCGTGTGCGGCCGCGGCCGTTTCGTGCGAGACCACGGGCGGTGCGGGGGAGCTCAGCGTAAGGGCGCGCGCGCGTGCGACGACGCGGGCCTCCGGCTTCGCGGCGTCCCACGCCGCCTTATCCACGTACACCCCGATCCGCAGCCGCGTGAGCTCGCCGGCTGCGATCGCCGCGGTGAGACGCCGAGGCGTCATCGCGTCGAGGAGTTCGCCGCGGCTGAGCAGGGTGAGGGAGGTCACATGCCCGAGTCTCCGACGAATCGTCCGTGCGCGTGACGCTTCAGCCCCAGTCTGTGGACAAGACCACCCTGTGGAGGAGGCCTGCCCGCGGTCACAGCATCCGTTCTCCCGTACCTGCATCCTGCGTTCGGGGCGCGCGGCGATCGTTCGGGGCGTGCGCCGCGCGCCCCGACTGCACGCGGTGCGCCCCAACCCGGAGGACGCCCCGGCTACGCCGTGCGCCCGGAGGTCAGCCGCGGGCGAGGCGCTCCGTGAGGTCGAGGCGCACCGCGGGCCATTCGGTCGGGAGAATCGAGAAGACCACGGTGTCGCGGAGGGTGCCGCCGGGACCGAGGCGGTGGTTGCGGAGGACGCCGTCCTGCTTGGCGCCGAGGCGGGCGATCGCCGCCCGGGACTGGCGGTTGTGCCAATGCGTGCGGAACTCGACCGCGATGGCGTGGCACTCCTCGAACGCGTGCGTGAGCAGCAGCAGCTTCGACGCCGTGTTCACGAAGGTGCGCTGCGCCTCGATCCCGATCCACGTGTGCCCGATCTCGACGTGCCGGTTCGCCTGGTCGATGTTGCAGAACGTGGTCTCGCCGACGACCCTCCCCGTGTCGAGCCGTCGCACCGCCCACGGGTTCATGTGACCCTCGTCCCGCCAGGCCAGGCGCTGTGCGACATCCGCCGCGATGCCCTCCGCGCGCGGCACCGACGTGTACCAGGTGTGCTCCAGACCCACCGCCGCGGCGGCCAGGTCGGCTTCGTGGTCGGGGGAGAGCGGTTCGAGGCGGACGTACGCGTTCTCGAGGATGATCGGCGCGGTGAGGAGCATGCTTCGAGCGTAGAACCGAGCCGACGCCGCTCGCGCTGGGTTCCTGGCGCGGGTCTCGGAGGATGACGGATGCTGCGGCCCGCGGCATCCGTCGTCCTCCCGTGGTCCGTGCCCCCGTGCGCCCCCGGGTTCGGGGCGCACGGCGCACCCTCGGGGCGCACGCGGCGCGCCCCGAACGCACGCTGCGCGCCCCGAACGCACGCGGCGCGCCCCGAACACCGGGACCAGGACTGAGCGTCAGCCGCCGTACTCGGCGAGCAGCGCGCGAGCGCCGTCGGCGAGGGCCGCGATGCGCGCGGCCGCGTCGTCGCGGGACTCGCCTCGCACGTCGAGGTACAGCTTGAGCTTGGGCTCGGTGCCGCTCGGGCGCACGATGACCCTCGAGCCGTCCGCGAGCCACAGGCGCAGCACGTCCCCGGGCGGCAGGTCGTCGACGCCGTCGAGCAGATCGTCGATGCGATCGACCGCGACCTCGCCGACGGCGGACGGATGCCGCTCCCGCAGCGCCGCCATGATCCGGGCGATCTGCGACACGTCGTCGACGCGGATCGAGACCTGGTCGCTCGCGAACGCGCCGAACTGCTCGTCGAACTCGGTCAGCAGATCCGCCAGCGTCGCGCCGCGGCCGCGGGCCTCCGCCACCATGCCGAGCATCGCGACCGCGGCCGAGACGCCGTCCTTGTCACGGACGGTGGCCGGGTTGACGAGGTAGCCGAGCGCCTCCTCGAAGCCGAACACGATGCCCGGCGCCCTCGAGATCCACTTGAAGCCCGTGAGCGTCGCATGGAAGTCGAGCCCGTAGTGCTCGGCGACGACCTCGAGACCGGGGGACGACACCAGCGAGCACGCGAGCGAGGCTCCCTCGGCGGGGCCGTCGGCCGTGGCGAGCCGCCCCGCGCGCCAGCCGAGCAGCAGGCCGATCTCGTTGCCGGTGAGGCGGCGCCAGCCGCCCTCGGCGGACTCGTCCGGAACGGCGACGGCGAGCCGGTCGGCGTCGGGGTCGTTCGCGATGACGAGCTCCGCCCCGGCCTCGCGCGCGGCCTCGAAGGCGAGGTCCATCGCGCCCGGCTCCTCCGGGTTCGGGAACGCCACCGTCGGGAAGGCTCCGTCGGGCTCGAGCTGAGCCGCGACGGGCACCGGGGCGGGGTAGCCCGCCGTCTCGAGGATTCGCGACAGCGTCTCCCAGCCCACCCCGTGCATCGCGGTGTACACCCACGTGAGGCCCTCGGCCCCGGGGGGCGCGGGAGCGACCGCGGCGGTCGCGGCGATGTACGCGTCGACGACGTTCTCGGTGGCGAGCTCGAACCCGAGCGAGCGCGGGACCGTGCTGATATCGCCCGCCTCGGCCACGCGCTCGATGTGCGCGGCGATCTCGGCATCGGCGGGCGAAACGATCTGCGAGCCGTCGTCGGCGCCGCCGAGGTACACCTTGTAGCCGTTGTCGTCGGGCGGGTTGTGGCTCGCCGTGACCATGACGCCGGCGGCGGCGCCGAAGTGCCGCACCGCGAAGGCGAGCACGGGCGTCGGCAGCAGCCGCGGCATCAGGATCGCGCGCAGTCCCGCGCCCGCGAAGATCTCGGCGGAGTCACGCGCGAACACGTCCGAGTTGCGGCGCCCGTCGTACCCGATCACGACGATCGGCGCATCGTCCAGGATTCCGGGCACCTCGGGCCCTTCGGCCTCGAGCGCGTCCGGCGACGGGGTCTCGGTCAGCTCGGGCGCCGACGGCTCCGCGAGTGCCTCGGAAACGGATGCTGCGCCGTCATCGTCCGGCGCGGCATCCGCCGTCTCGCCGGCGTCCGCGCCGTTGCCGCGCTTCCCTGCCTCCGCGTCGCCCGAGCGATCTCCGGCCTCTTCGTGAGCGGCGCCGGCATCGCCGTGAGCCGGTGTCTCGGCGTCCCGGTTCGCGGGCTCGTCGCCCGGCTCCACCGGCGTGTCATCGCTCGACGCCTCGCCGGCGGACCCCGCGGATGCGACCACGACGTCGTCGTTCGTCGCGCTGTCATGGGCGGCGGCCGCAGCATCCGTGTCGCCCTCCCGCGCGCCCGAGGCGGCCTCGACGCCGACCGGTGGGAGCCCGGCCTGCTCGCGCACATACGCCGCGAGCCCCGCGGCGGCCTGCGCGACGAGTACGCGGTTCATGCGGTTGCTGCCGGCGCCCAGGGCGCCGCGAAGTCCCGCAGTACCGAAGGCGAGGCGTGTCGAGAAGCGGTCCTGGAGGTCTTCGACCGCCGCGGGGTTCCCCGATTCCGCGGCCTCGATCAGCGCACGAAGCTCGGCGCGGGTCTCGCCGTCGGGGTCCTGTGCGAGCCACGCGTGGGCTTTCGCGAGGACGTCGGCGGCAGCATCCGTCCCGCCGTTCGGGTCCCCGCCGTTCACAGCGCCCCGATCACGCGCGCCAGCAGCGACGAGATGACCGGCTCGGCCTCGCGGCCGGCGTCGAGCACCTCCTGGTGGCTGAGCGGGGTCTTCTGGATGCCCGCCGCCATGTTCGTGATGAGGGAGAAGCCGAGGATCTCCATGCCCGCCTGCCGCGCGGCGATCGCCTCGAGCGCGGTCGACATGCCGACGATGTGACCCCCGAACGACTTGACCATCTGGACCTCGGCGGGGGTCTCGTACTGAGGTCCGCGGAACTGCGTGTACACGCCCTCGTCGAGGCTCGGGTCGATCGAGCGGGCGAGGTCACGCAGCCGCAGCGAGTACAGGTCGGTGAGGTCGATGAAGGTCGCGCCCTCGAGTGGCGTGTCACCGGTCATGTTGATGTGGTCGCTGATCAGCACCGGACGCCCGGGCGTCCAGGTGTGCTTGATGCCGCCGGCCCCGTTCGTGAGCACCATCGTGCGCGCGCCCGCGGCGGCTGCCGTGCGCACGCTGTGCACGACGCGGCGCACGCCGTACCCCTCGTAGTAGTGGGTGCGGGCGCCGATCACCAGCACGCGGCGGCCCTTCGGCGTGACGATGCTGCGAAGGGTTCCGACGTGGCCGGTGAGGGCCGGTGCGCTGAAGCCGGTCACCTGCGTGGCGGGGAACGTCGAGGTGGTCTCGCCCAGGAGTTCCGCCGCCCTGCCCCAGCCGCTGCCGAGCGTGAGCGCGATGTCGTGACGCTCGACGCCGGTGATGCGGGCGATGTCCTCCGCGGCGGCGGCGGCGACCGCGAAGGGGTCTGCCGTGGGGTCGTCGAGAGGATTGCCGGTGGTGTCTGACATGGGACCACTTTAGGAACGGACGGCGACGAGAGCCAGCGAAGCCGCCTTCGCACGCGCCCGGGAGTGTCGCCGTGTCGTTGCCAGGCCTGTCGGCAGGGGAGAATGGAATTCATGTCGATCAGCTTCGAGACCACCCAGAGCGTCGCCATCCTCGGCGGCGGACCCGGAGGCTACGAAGCGGCGCTGGCCGCCGCCCAGCTCGGAGCGGAGGTGACAGTGGTCGAGCGCGCCGGCATCGGCGGCTCGGCCGTGATCACCGACGTGGTCCCGTCGAAGTCGCTCATCGCGACCGCCGACGCGGCCGTCGCCATCGCCGGCGCCGGGGATCTGGGCGTCCAGCTCTTCGCCAAGGGCAAGGAGGGCAAGCCCCTCAAGCCCGAGATCGCCATCAACCTCACCGCGGTCAACAAGCGCCTGCTCACCCTCGCCCGGCAGCAGTCCGACGACATGCGCGCGTCGCTGGCCGAGGCGGGCGTCCGCATCATCTCGGGCCACGGGCGCCTCGAGGGCGGCAACGCCGTCGTCGTCTCGACCGGCCCGGGCGGCACCGACTTCGACCGCATCGAGGCCGACACCCTCGTCGTCTCGACCGGATCGTCTCCTCGTGAGCTGCCCACCGCGAAGCCCGACGGCGAGCGGATCCTCACGTGGACGCAGCTGTACAACATGACGGCGCTCCCCGAGCACCTCATCGTGGTCGGCTCCGGGGTCACCGGCGCCGAGTTCGCCGGCGCCTACATGAACCTCGGCTCGAAGGTCACGCTGGTCTCCAGCCGCGACCAGGTGCTGCCCGGTGAAGACAAGGACGCTGCCGCCGTCCTCGAGCGCGTGTTCAAGCGCGGCGGCATGAACCTGCTGTCGAAGTCGCGGGCGGCCAAGGTCGAGAACACCGGCGACGGCGTGGTGGTGACGCTGTCGGACGGGCAGACCGTCGAGGGGAGCCACTGCCTCGTGGCGGTGGGCTCGATCCCCAACACCGCGGGCATCGGCCTCGAGGAGGCCGGCATCCAGATGACCGAGTCCGGTCACATCCAGGTGAACCGCGTGGCGCGCACCTCGGTGCCCAACATCTACGCCGCCGGCGACTGCACCACCTTCGTCCCGCTCGCGTCGGTCGCCTCGATGCAGGGACGCACCGCGATCTTCCATGCCCTCGGCGACATCGTGATCCCCCTCGAGCGCCGCCGCATCACCTCGAACATCTTCACCGCGCCCGAGATCGCGACGATCGGCTGGCAGGAGAACGACATCGCCGACGGCCACATCCAGGGCGTCGTGCACAAGCTGCCGCTCGCCGCCAACGCGCGCGCGAAGATGATGGGCATCAAGGACGGTTTCGTCAAGCTCATCGCCCGCGAGGGCAGCGGGACCGTGATCGGCGGTGTCATCGTCGCCCCGCGCGCGTCGGAGCTCATCTACCCGATCGCCATCGCGGTCGAGCGCCGCCTCACCGTCGACCAGGTGTCGCGCGTCTTCGCGGTCTACCCGTCGCTGTCGGGCAGCATCACCGATGCCGCCCGCGCGATGCACGTCGTCGACCACAACATCTACGGCGGCTGACGCGTCGGTTCAGATCGTGCGCACTCACCGAGGGCACACGTCACGCGCGCGCACGACGGGTGCCCTCGGCGGGATCACGTGATGCGAACGGATGCTGCGGCGCGCGGCATCCGTCGTCCGCCTCGGGTTCTCCTCATTCCGGATCAGGGGCACGTCATGACAGCATGCCGAGGGACGGATGCTGCGTCCCGGAGCGTCTCGTGACGCACCCGTGTTTCCGCCGATGAGGTCGGGAAACCGCGGGCGAGGGGATCAGGAGATGGTGAGGAGCTGGTGACCGGCCGACACGGTCGTGCCGGGGTCGGCGTTGATGGCGCCGATGACGCCGTCCTTGTGGGCCTGGATGGGCTGCTCCATCTTCATCGCCTCCAGCACGATGACGAGCTCGCCCTTCACGACCTGCTGGCCCTCCTCGACGGCGACCTTGACGACCGTGGCCTGCATCGGCGACTTCACCGCGTCACCCGAGGCGCCGGCGACGACCGAGGGGGAGTGCGATCGGCGCGACGGCGGCACGGCCGCCGGGCGTCCGGCGACGCCCACGGGGGCGACGACACGGTCGGGCAGGCTCACCTCGAGGCGTCGGCCCGCGACCTCCACCACGACCGTGTGTCGCGCTTCGGCGGGGGTGGGCTCGCTGAGCTCGCCGTCCCACGGCGCGATGTCATTGACGAACTCGGTCTCGATCCAGCGCGTGTAGACGCCGAACCGGCCGTCCTCCGCGGTGAACGCGGGGTCGCGCACGACGGCGCGGTGGAAGGGCAGCACCGTCGGCAGGCCCGAGACCTCGAACTCGTCCAGCGCGCGGCGCGAGCGCTCGAGCGCCTCGGCGCGGTCGCGGCCGGTGACGATGATCTTCGCGAGCAGGGAGTCGAACGCGCCCGACACGCTGTCGCCGGCGGTGACGCCGGAGTCGAGACGGATGCCGGGTCCGCCGAACGTCTTGAACACGTGGATCGGACCGGGCTGAGGCAGGAAGCCGCGGCCGGGGTCCTCCCCGTTGATGCGGAACTCGATCGAGTGACCCTCGGGCTCCGGGTCGTCGTAGCCGAGCTCCTCGCCCTCCGCGAGACGGAACTGCTCGCGGACCAGGTCGATCCCCGTCACCTCTTCCGAGACCGGGTGCTCGACCTGCAGGCGCGTGTTCACCTCGAGGAACGAGATCGTGCCGTCGGCGCCGATGAGGAACTCGCACGTGCCCGCGCCGACGTAGCCGACCTCCTTGAGGATGGCCTTCGACGCGTCGTAGAGGGTCTGGTTCTGCTCGTCGCTGAGGAAGGGCGCCGGCGCCTCTTCGACCAGCTTCTGGTGACGGCGCTGCAGCGAGCAGTCGCGCGTCGAGATCACGACGACGTTGCCCGCGGCATCCGCGAGGCACTGCGTCTCGACGTGACGCGGCTTGTCGAGGTACTTCTCGACGAAGCACTCGCCGCGGCCGAAGGCGGTGATCGCCTCGCGCGTGGCGGACTCGAACAGCTCGGGCACCTCGTCGATGGTGCGGGCGACCTTGAGGCCGCGTCCGCCGCCGCCGTACGCGGCCTTGATCGCGATGGGGAGGCCGACCTCTTCGGCGAACGCGACGACCTCGTCGGCGCCGGCCACGGGGCCGGGGGTGCCGGGAGCCAGTGGTGCGCCCACCTTCTCGGCGACCGCGCGCGCGGTCACCTTGTCGCCGAGGGCCTCGATCGCCTCGGGCGACGGGCCGATCCAGACGAGGCCCGCCGCGATCACGGCGCGGGCGAAGTCGGCGTTCTCGGCGAGGAACCCGTAGCCGGGGTGCACTGCGTCGGCGCCGGAGCGGCGCGCGACGGAGAGGATCTTGTCGATCGACAGGTAGGTCTCGGCGCTCGTGGCGCCCTCGAGCGCGTACGCCTCGTCGGCGAGGCGGGCGTGCATGGCGTCGCGGTCCTGGTCGGCGTAGACGGCGACCGACGACTTCCCGGCGTCGCGGGCGGCGCGGATGACGCGGACGGCGATCTCGCCGCGGTTGGCAACGAGAACCTTGGCGATACGAGGCATGAGTGCCAGCCTACCGACGGCATCCCGAGGGCTTTTGAGCGGTTCGTACAAGAACCGACCAGAAACGTGGGATTCCTACTACAACGGGTGCGCCCTCACGCGGCCCTCGTGAAAGGGGGCGCCTTACTCCGCTCCCTCTTCCGCGAACGTGTTCTCACCGATCTCGGGCCGCTCGAGCGACGGGTCGGAGGTGTTCCAGAGTGCCGTCCAGTCCACGCCCACCTCCCGCACCAGCCGGCGCAGCGTCGACACCGACATCCCCACCACCGTGGACGGGTCGCCGTCGACCCGCTCGATGAACGCGCCGCCGAGGCTGTCGACCGTGAACGCGCCCGCCACGTGCAGGGGCTCACCGGTCCCGACGTACGCGTCGATCTCCGCATCCGTCACGTCCGCGACGAAGGAGACGGATGCTGCGGCCGTCGCGTGCACCTCGCGCGGGGGTTCGCCCGGCTGGATGCGCACCACCGCGTGGCCGGAGTGCAGCACGCCGGTGCGCCCGCGCATCGCGCGCCATCGAGCGGCGGCGTTCTCGGGGGTGTACGGCTTGCCGAGCACCTCGCCGTCGAGCTCGAACATCGAGTCGCCGCCGATCACGATGCCGTCGAAATCCGGGATGTCGTCGCGCAGCCGCGCCGCGACGTCCGCCGCCTTGCGGCGCGCGAGGAGCAGGACGTGCTCGTCGGGCGCCAGCGTGCGCGCCTCGGCCGCCTCGACCGCGGCGATGACGGCCTCTTCGTCGACGTCGGGGGCGACGGTCAGCGGGCGGATGCCGAACTGCCCGAGCAGCATGAGCCGGGCGGGCGAGGTAGAGGCGAGGCAGACGCGCATCCCCTCACAGTACGGGGAGGGGATGCACGCGGTTCACATTCAGGACGGATCCCGCCGCGCGCGGAAGCGCACCGCGGAATTCCGCGGATGCGCACGTGTGCGGAGAACGTCCATCCTGAGTTCTGAACGCCGGCGCGGCCTTAGGCTCGACAGGTGAGCGAAACCGGCGACCTCCTCGATCTCGACATCACGGGCGTCGCCCACGGCGGCGTGTTCGTCGCCCGGTACGAGGGACGCGTCGTGTTCGTGCCCGACGCGATCCCCGGTGAGCGCGTGCGCGTGCGGCTCACCGACACCACGAAGAAGTCGTTCTGGCGCGGCGAGACCCTCGAGGTGCTCGAGGCTTCACCCCACCGGCAGCTGCACGTGTGGCGGCAGGCCGACGTCGATGTGCCGCCCGAGCAGCGCCCCGGCGGCGCGGACTTCGGCCACATCGCCTTGGAGCACCAGCGCGCGCTCAAGCTCGAGGTGCTCCTCGACGCCCTCCACCGGTTCGGGGGCATCTCCGAGCCCGTCGCCACGATGAGCGGCGTCACGCCGTCGCCCGCCGAGGATGGCGCCGACGCCGACGGGGAGACCGTCGACGGCACGGGGTGGCGCACCCGCGTGAGCCTGCACGTCGACGCGGACGGCAACGTCGGCCAGTACGCCGCGCGCAGCCACCGGGTCGTCCCCCTCGAAGACCTGCCCCTCGCGACGTCTGCCGTCGAGACCGCCGCGCTCGCGCTGCGCGGCGGCGAGCCCGGCAGGATCGATCTCGTCCAGCCGGCGGACGGTCGCGTGCGCGTACTGCCGCGGCCGGACAGGAAGACGGATGCTGCGCCCCGCCGTGGCCGCGGCGCACGAGCGTCCTCCAGCAAGCCCCGCAAGGCTCCCGCGCCCGAGGTCGTCCTCGAGCGCGTCGGCGGCCGGGACTTCCGGGTCGACGCCGGTGGGTTCTGGCAGGTCCACCGCCTCGCGGCGCACACCCTCACCACGACCGTGTCCGCGGCGCTCCGCGCTCTCCCGGGTGACGCGCCCGTGGACCCCGACGCGTGGCACCTCGACCTCTACGGCGGTGTGGGCCTCTTCGCCGCGACGCTCGGCGACATCGGCGGCTCCTCGACGCGGGTGACGAGCGTCGAGTCCGATCCCCGCGCCACCGAGCACGCGGGGGAGAACCTCGCGGAGTGGGTCGGCGCACGAGCCGAGACCGGCCGCGTCGACCGATGGCTCGCGCGACTCGCGGCCGAGGCATCCGCTCCCGAACGCGAACGGCTGTCGCGAGGCGTCGTCCTGCTCGACCCGCCCCGTTCCGGAGCGGGCCGTGACGTGGTGGATCACCTCGCTGCGCTCGCGCCCTCGACAATCGTCTACGTCGCCTGCGACCCGGTCGCGCTCGCGCGCGACATCGCGACGTTCCGTGCCGGCGGCTACGAGGTCGCAAGTGTCGATGGCCTGGATCTTTTTCCCAATTCGCATCACGTCGAAGCCGTGGCGGTTCTCACCCGCGCCTGAGTCTCGTCGCTAGGCTGGCGGCATGACGCGGGTGGCCTTCATCGACGATCACGAGTCGGTCCGGCTCGGCCTCGAGGCGGCGTGTGCGCGCGCAGAGACCATGAACGTGGCGTTCTCCGGCAACACGGTCACCGAGTACGTGGACTGGCGTGCGATGTCGCGACAGGCCCCCGCTGACGTGGTCGTGCTCGACCTGACGCTCGGCGACGGCACCACGGTGACCGAGAACGTGCGCCGTCTCGTGCTCGACGGCTCGAGCGTGATCATCCACAGCGTCGCCGACCGGCCCGCGGCCGTGCGCGAGGCGCTCGCCGCCGGTGCGGCCGGCGTCGTGAGCAAGTCCTCGCCCATCGGCGACGTGATCGCGGCGGTGCGTACGGTCGCCCGGGGCGAGCCCCTCAACAACGTGGAATGGGCCAGTGCCGTCGAGGGCGACCGCGCCTTCGCCGATGCGCAGCTCTCGGCGCGCGAGCGCGATGTGCTCCGCCTCTACGCCGCGGGCCTGCCGCTCAAGGTCGTCGCCGATCGCCTCGGGGTGGCGTACTCCACGGCGAAGGAGAACATCACGCGCATCCGCGTCAAGTACGTCGAGGTCGGAAGGCCCGCGCCGACGAAGATCGATCTGCTGCACCGCGCCGTCGAGGACGGGATCCTCGTCGAGCCATCGGCCGACCCGGGAGACCTCACGCGTGGCCGGTGACGCGCAGACCGGCGTGCTCGACACGGCGTGGGGGCAGATCCCGCACTCGCAACAGACGACTGCCGGGATCGGATCGTTCACGCGCTCCCGCGTCGAGCGCATCATCTCGCTCGTCGCGGGCGGCTTCGGGTCGCTGATCCTCGGTCTCCAATCGTTTCTGAGCGCCCTCGGGCCCGCCCCCGAGCGACCGGGATGGCACCTGCCGCTGATGGTCGTCGTCTTCGGAGCCCTCGGGGTGATGGTGCTCGCGTGCGTCATCGGCCGTGCGGTGCGCCCCGCGGCCGGCGTGTTCGCGATCGTCTACGTCCTCGTCCTGATGGTGTGGCCGATAGCGACGGCGGGCGTGCAGCCCCCGACGACGGACGAGCCGTGGATCTGGTACCTGCTCAATCTCGCCACACTGGCCGCCGTCCTCGCCTTCCCGTTCCCGCTGCAGATCGCGTTCACGATCGCGCTGCCGCTCCTCTTCGGTGTCGTGCGGATGATCCAGGTCGGGTTCGCGCCGGAGTACTGGCCGGTCGTGATCCTGGACGTGACCTTCGCGCTCCTCCTGGGCGGGGTCATCCTGACTCTCGGGTGGCTGTTCCGGTCGGTGGCGGTGAATGTGGACAAGACCCGTGCGCAGGCGGTCTCCTCCTATGCGCAGGCCGCCGCGGCCGATGCCGCGGAGCAGGAGCGCGTCGCGGTGGCGGCGTTGATGCACGACAGCGTCCTCGCGGCGCTGATCGCCGCCGAGCGCGCCACCACTCCTCGCGAGCGCACCTTGGCGGCGACCATGGCCCGCGAGGCGCTGACCCGACTGGCCAACACCGAGCAGGACGAGCACGAGGGGCCCGACGAACCCTGGTTGCCCGTCGCCCTGGCCGAGGAGATCGCCCAGGCCGCCCGCGAGCTCGGTGTCGACGTCGATGTGCAGCGCGAGATCGACCCCGACGCCCCGCCCATTCCCGGGCGCGTGGCTCGCGCCATCGCGCTCGCCGCGACGCAGGCGATCGCGAACGCGTTGCAGCATGCCGGCGGCGCGGGGCTGGGCGTCGTGCTGCGCGCCGCCTATGGGACGGTCCGCGTCGAGGTCCACGACGCCGGCGAGGGATTCGACCTCGACGCCGTCCCGGACGACCGCCTCGGCATCCGGGCATCGATCATCGCGCGCGTCGCCGCGGTGGGCGGACGCGCCGACTTGGAATCGGGACCCCACGGCACGGTCGTGCGGCTCACCTGGCAGGAGCCGTCGTCGTGATCAGCGTCAAGAACGTCCTCACCGTGCTCGGTGTCGCATTCACGGCATACTTCGCCGCGCGAGGTCTGCTGTGGACCGGACAGCCCATCCCTTATCCGCTGGTCATCGTGGTGGCGGTGGGCATGTACCTCGCGACGACGTGGCTGTGCATCTTCTGGCAGCCCGCATCGCCGCAATCCGACTCCGCGCCCGGCGCGGGCGGCTCGACGGATGCGGAATCCCCCGAGAGCCTCGAGGCGCAGGCGGCGCCGCATCCGGCCGGCGAAGGCATCCGCGGACCACTCCCACTGCCCGCCACAGCCCAAGTGATCGCGCTCGCCTGTGCGGTGATCGTGCCGAACGCGATTCCGATCGCCGTCGGCGAGACAGCGCGCACGGCCTCCTTCGCGACCTGGTATCTCGGCGGGATCGGCGCGCTCATGACGATCGTCATGGTGCGGCGCCGCCCGTGGACGGCGTGGGCCGGAATCGTGCTTCTCGCGATCGCATCCTCGCTGTGGATGGGGCCGTTCACCGCGCTCAGGCTGGGCCTCGTCGGGTCGATCGTGTGGGTGACGTGCGCCCAGCTGCTGGTGTTCTCGATGGACCGCGCCGCCCGCGACACCTCTCGCCTCACGAGGCTGCAGCGTGCCGCCACCGGCTGGCAGACGTCCCAGGTCGTGCGCCAGCGGGAGCGACGCGTCCAGGTGCAGCGCGCGCTCGCCGTCGCAGGCCCGGTGCTCACCCGCACGGTCGCCCACGCGGGCGTGCTGACCGACGCCGACCGCCTCGAAGCCCGCATCGCGGAGGGCCGGCTGCGCGACGAGATGCGCGGACCCCGCCTCCTCGACGACGAAGTGCGCGCCGAGCTCGAACGCGCGCGGCGACGCGGCGCCAACGTCACCGTCCTCGACGAGGGCGGCCTCGACGACGTCGACGACGAGACACTCGGGATCATCCGCGCCCAGCTGGCCGAGGCGCTGCGCTCGGCGAGCTCGGACCGTCTCTACATCCGCACATCGCCCGACGAGCGCGTCGCGGTCACGGTCGTCGGTCGGTCGCCGTCGATGGGCGGACCCAGCGACGAGGACTCCGTCGACCTGTGGCGCGAGATCCCGCACCCCGGCAGAGCCTGAGGCTCGCGTCCCGATCGAGACGGATGCTGCCGTTCGGCGCGCGCTCGGATGCCCGGCGCTCACGCGGCGGTGGGCGCGAACGCCTGTCAGAGGGCAGTCTCGCTCCCCGCCGGAAAGGGGGAGGGGATTCTGGCGGAGAGCGGGAGATGAAGGAGGCGAGGGGCGGCGAAGCCGCCCGCCCCTCGCCTGCGCGGACGGTTACCCGAAAACCGTCCGCATGGCCGGACCCGGGGCATCCGCTAAGCGGTGTCGGATCGACCGAACGCAGAAGCGTTCCAGCGAGTCAAGTATCTCGGGGTTGCAACGGGTGTGTCTGTAGGTATTTCGGGGGACAAATCGGCCCCCGGCGTGGACCGGGTCCACAAACCGCACCGACGGTGTCCGCCGTCAGGCGCTCCCGAATCGGCCCCAGCCGAGGTCGCGGTTCAGCGGCTGCCGGAGCGCGCGCTGTGACAGTTCCCACCCCGTGCGGTTCACCCGCTCGTCCGCGACAGCCTCGGCGGCCTCACCCGTGTACGCCTCGCTCACCACGGCGATGAGCGCTGCGAGCTCTTCCTCCGTGGGCGCACCACGGCGCACCTCGATGGTCGGACCCTGGGGCGCAGCATCCGTATCCGTGTCGATGCCGCCGTCTGCGGTGCTCACAGCGGGATGTTCCCGTGCTTCTTGGGCGGCAGGCTCGCGCGCTTGCCGCGGAGGGCCCGCAGCGCCTTGGCGATCGACACGCGGGTGGCCGCGGGCTCGATGATGCCGTCGAGCTCGCCGCGCTCGGCGGCGAGGAACGGGGAGGCGACGTTGTAGGTGTACTCGTTCGCGAGGCGCGTGCGGACGGCGGCGACATCCTCGCCGTTCTCCTCGGCCTTCTTGATCTCACCGCGGTAGAGGATGTTGACCGCGCCCTGACCGCCCATCACGGCGATCTCAGCAGTCGGCCACGCGAGGTTGACGTCGGCGCCGAGCTGCTTCGAGCCCATGACGATGTACGCGCCGCCGTAGGCCTTGCGCAGGATCACCGTGACCAGCGGCACGGTCGCCTCGGCGTAGGCATAGAGCAGCTTGGCGCCTCGGCGGATGACGCCGGTCCACTCCTGGTCGGTGCCGGGGAGGTAGCCGGGGACGTCGACGAGGGTCACGATCGGGATCGAGAACGCATCGCAGAAGCGCACGAAGCGGCTCGCCTTCTCGCCCGCCTCGATGTTCAGCGTGCCGGCCATCTGCGAGGGCTGGTTGGCGATGATGCCCACCGAGCGGCCCTCGATGCGACCGAAGCCGATGACGATGTTGGGCGCGAACAGCGGCTGCACCTCGAGGAAGTCCTCGGCGTCGACGATGCCGCGGATGACCTGGTGGATGTCGTAGGGCTGGTTGGGGGAGTCGGGGATGATCGCGTTCAGCGCGCGGTCGGCGTCCGTCGTCTCGAACTCGAAGCCGGACTCGTAGACCGGCAGCTCTGCCATGTTGTTGTCGGGCAGGAACCCCAGCATGGTGCGGACGTAGTCGATCGCGTCGTCCTCGTCTTCGGCGAGGTAGTGCGCGACGCCCGAGCGCGTGTTGTGCGTGTGCGCCCCGCCGAGCTCCTCCATGCCGACGTCCTCGCCGGTCACGGTCTTGATGACGTCGGGGCCGGTCACGAACATCTGGCTGGTCTTGTCGACCATGACGACGAAGTCGGTGAGGGCGGGGGAGTAGACCGCGCCGCCCGCGGCCGGGCCCATGATGATCGAGATCTGCGGGATGACGCCTGAGGCGCGGGTGTTGAGGCGGAAGATCTCGCCGTACTTGCCGAGGGCGACGACGCCCTCCTGGATGCGCGCGCCGCCGGAATCGAGGATTCCCACGATCGGGATGCCGCTGCGGAGGGCGAACTCCATGACCTTGATGATCTTCTCGCCGGCGACCTCGCCGAGGGAGCCGCCGAACGTCGAGAAGTCCTGGGAGTAGACCGCGACCGTGCGGCCGTGGATCGTGCCGACCCCGGTGACGACGGAGTCGCCGTAGGGACGGGAACGGTCCATGCCGAAAGCGGTGGTGCGATGGCGCACGTACTCATCGAGCTCGACGAAGCTGCCGGTGTCGAGGAGCATGTCGATGCGCTCGCGCGCCGTGCCCTTGCCCTTCGCGTGCTGCTTCTGCTTCGCGACCTCCTCGGGATCGAGGACGGCCTCCTGGAAGCGGGCGCGGAGGTCGGCGATCTTGCCGGCGGTCGTCGACAGGTCGGGCTGATCTGGCGCTTGAGTCACGGATTCCACCCTATCGGCGGGCCTCGTCGATCTGTTGGAGGGTTCGCACAAGGGGTTGCGGCTTGCGCTGTTCGTCGTCTGGGAGGAGCGGGCGGACAGGAGCCGAGCGAGAGGCGTAGCGTGAGCGGCATGACGTTCTCGTCCGAGGGATTCCCGCTCACCGCCGCCGTCAGCCCGCGCGTCCAGGTCATCGAGGCCACGGACTCCACCAATGCCGACGTGATCCGGCACGTCATCGACGCGCCGCACGAGTGGCCGCACCTGTCGCTGCTCTTGACCGACGATCAACGCGCCGGTCGGGGGCGGCTCGACCGGACGTGGGTGACCCCGCCCGGCTCGGCGCTCGCGGTGTCGGTCGCGGTCGACGCGTCGGCCCTTCCGGTGGACGCGCGCGGGTGGCTGCCGCTCATCGCGGGCGCGGCGATGACGCGCGCGGTCGCCGCGCAGCTGGCGGGATCGCCGCACAACGCCACCCTCAAGTGGCCCAACGACGTGCTGCTCGACGGGTCGAAGATCTGCGGCATCCTCGCGGAGGTGGTGCCGGGGCATCCCGACGTGGTCGTGATCGGATCGGGAGTGAACACACGGATGCTGCCCGCCGACCTTCCCGTCGCGACCGCGACGTCGTTCGCCGCGGCGGGGCTGACGTGCGACGACGACCGTCTGCTCGCCGACTACCTTCGCGCCCTCGATGAGCAGCTGACGGCGCTGGCGGCGGCAGGGGGCGATGCCGCCGCGTCGGGCGTGCTCGGCGAGGTCGAGTCGCTGTGCAGCACACTGGGAAGCGACGTCGCCGTGTCGCTGCCGAACGGCGAGACGATCTGGGGCCGTGCACAGCGCATCGACCCCGACGGGCGGCTGGTGATCGTGCAGGACGCGGAGTTCGAGAGCGTCGTGTCGGCCGGCGACGTGGAGCACGTACGGAGCCGTCCGGCCGTGTGACCTGACTCCCGGCCGTGTGACCTCGTTCTTCCGGTCGTTGAGCGAGCGTGCGAGTCGAAACGCGCATGCGAGACGCGGCGCATGACGCAAAACGGCGGGTGCGCATCGGACTGTCGGCCCTGCACCGCACAATGGGGATATGACGCAGCCGACGAGCTACGGCGGCAGGCCTCTGACGCCGGCCCCCGGCGCGCCCACGCCGGAGATGCTCGTCGCGCGCTTCCGGGCCCATGCGCGGCGGCTCGCCTGGTCGGCGCTGGTGCTGATCGGGGTGGCCGGTGCCTGCGGCTACTTCTACGGCAACCTGCCCGCTCCTTTCGAGAACTGGATGCTGCTCGCCGGCGCCGCGGTCGTGGTGCTGCTGCTCGTGGTGCTGCCGTATCTCGCATGGGCGGCCCACGTCTACACGATCACGACGCGGCGGGTGATGGAGCGTCGCGGAGTGTTCTCCGTCAAGCGCCGTGAGCTCGCCCACGTTCGCGGTTACACCCTCAAGGTGCACCGGGGCCTGCTGCAGCGCATGTGGGGCGCCGGCACGATCACGCTGACGAACGGCATCGACGAGCCGCTGAGGCTCGCGAACATCCCGAGCGCCGAACTCGTGCACGAGGCGCTCGTCGACCAGGTCGAGGTCAACCAGATCCTCGCGCACCGCGACAAGATCCTCTCCGCGGAGGAGGCGGTCACCTACGGCCTCGTC
>NZ_JAEUAX010000017.1 GCF_019511645.1 Microbacterium ureisolvens
TGACAAGTGCACGCTGTTGAGTTCTCAAAGATCGGACGCACCAACCAGCAACGAATCCCACGACCCGCGCCCCGGCTGGGCAACTTCACTATCCTACCTCGCGGGAGCGACTCCGTCAAACTGACCGATGCCCCCCAGGCGAGTCCCCCCACACAACCGACAAGCGGACGACCCGGAAACCAGATCTCATATGCGGGAGGCTGTCCACTACTTGAGGGGAGCCAGACCCAGAGGCCTTCCGCTCTACCCTTTGGGGCGAACAACAAGAACTCTACCTGCCGAAGCCGCGTTCGTCCAATCGGGACCCGGGTGGGCGTCCGTGTGGTGCGCGCGACCGCGATTCCCGTTGGCGATCGATGGCCGGATCGGGTTGCGATGCCCTCCCGGGGAGGGGCGAACGAGCCCTCTCGCTCCGCATATGTACAACGTTAGAATTTTTCCTTGACCTTCACCTGCCCGAGACCCCACGATGGGCGGGAACGGAAATTACGACGTTGTAAACCGTGTGATCGGAGCTTCGTCGCCGCTCCGCCGGAGGTTGTGATCCCTCCGGTGTCGACGCTCCCGCATGACGCGGTGCGGGCTGCACACGAGAGGAACTCGATGGTGATGTGGACAGATCAAGGGCGGCGCACGCAGAAGCGCCCCCGTCGTGTACTGGTGGCCTTCGCTACTGCGGCCGCGCTGGGAGTGTCCTCACTCCTCGCGGCGCAGCCGGCCGCAGCCGCTGAGGATCCCTGGGTGACCGAGGTCGATAACGTCGTCCCTGACGTCTATCGCTTCGCGGTTCCCAACTCGGCGATCCAGCCGGCGACCGGCATCACAGGCTCGGTCGTGGCCGTCGAAGGAAACTTCGCGCCGGGCAAGACGTGGACGACCCTGAACATGGGGGCCAGCGGAGGCAACTGGACCTCGACCATCGGCCCGCTCGAGCCGGGACTTTACTACTACCAGTACTCGGCTCGTCCGGCCTGGAACCAGGATGCGATTGCGTTCCGCAACCCCGCCAGTCCGCAGGAGGTGACCTCGAAGCCCGCGTGGAACACCCTGTTCGTCGACGGCCCGGGCGCCGAATGGCTCGCCGACGTCCCCAACGGAGGGGCGCTGGAGGATCTCACCTACCAGAGCTCTGTCACAGGCGCAGAGCGCTCCGCGCTGGTATGGACGCCGCCGGGCTACGACCAGAACCGTGCCGAGCCTTACCCCGTGCTCTACCTCCTGCAGGATGAGGGGCAGAGCTATCGCGAATGGGTCGAGCTCGGGCGGTTGAAGCAGATCCTCGACAACCTGACGGTCGAAGGCGAGGCCGAACCGATGGTCGTCGTGATGGGCGACGGCGAGTCGGATGAGATCCGCGGCGAGGTCGTCAAGAACCTCCTTCCCGCCGCGGAGGGGGCCTTCAACGTCTCCAGCGACGCCGGCGATCGCGCGATCGCCGGTATCGGGCGAGGAGCTGAGCAGGCCCTCAGCCTTCTGGTCAGCGCCACGGGAGAGTTCTCGAACGTCGGCTCGTTCTCGGGTGACCTCGAGCAGAACGTCGGCAAGGGCAAGGCACGCGAGATCAACGACGCGACCGACCTCATCCGTCTCTACGTCGGCAACGTCACCGACCCGAGCTACAACGCAACGGTGAGTCTCGCCGACAAGCTCAGCGCCGCGGGCGTCGAGTTCCAGTCAGACGGCTCCGACCCCGAGACCGGCGGCACGTGGGACACGTGGCAGAAGAGCCTCCACGACTTCGCGCAGCGCGTCTTCCAGGCTTCGGACGACACCGGACCGAGTGAGGGGCATCTTCCGCTGGAGCCGCACGCGCTCCCGGCTGCCGGCACCACGCCGACGCCCTGGATCGACGAGAACGGCGTCGTGACCTTCGAGACCGGCACCGAGTTCGCCGGCGCGAACAACGTCACCGTGTGGGGCAACTTCGGACCTGCGGGCAGCTGGCCGCGCACGCCCATGACCAAGCAGGAGGACGGACGCTGGCGTCTGACGATGCCGGTCGAGGCCGGTTCGTACTATTACAAGTTCGTGGTGGAGGGGTCAGATCGCAAGGACACCGCCAACCCGACGACCGTGCTCTCTGAGCGCAACTGGAGCACATTCCAGGTACCCGGCGACGAGACGCTCCGTGGCGAGTACACGACACCGGTCGCACCCGAGGCTCGCGGCGACGTCCAGGTCATGAACTACACGAGCAGCGCGAGCGGCAACCCCACTCGCTCCGCCTATGTGTGGACGCCCCCGGGCTACGACCCCGATCGCGCTGAGGCCTACCCCGTCTTCTACCTCCAGCACGGTGGCGGGCAGACGTGGACCGACTGGATCGAGGTCGGCTTCGCCGCCCAGATCCTGGACAATCACTACGCCAAGGGGAACATCGTTCCCATGGTGGTGGTGATGGCCAACGGCAACGGCGTGAACTTCCCCACGGAGATCACGCAGCGCATCACCGTGGCCGCCGAGGCGCAGTACAACGTCAGCAGCGAGCCCGCGGACCGCGCCCTCGCGGGCCTCTCCATGGGGTCGGCTGCGGCATTGAGCACCTTGTACCAGGTGCCCGGCGAGTTCGCCTACATCGGGGCCATGTCGGCGTTCACCAACCCTCCGGCCAATGCGAACGTCTCGGCGATCAACGAGGGCACGAAGCTCCTGCGCATCTACTCGGGCGACATCCAGGACTTCACCTACCCGAACACGTTGAGCCTGGTCAGCGCGCTGAACAGCCGCGGGATCGAACACGAGTTCGCTCCGATCATCCCTGGTCCGCACAGCTGGGACGTGTGGCAGAAGTCGCTGATCGACTTGCTTCCGCGCCTGTTCCAGGGCTGAGGCCTCAGCGGTCACTCCCGCCAGGATGACGCCCGTGAGGGCGAGAACGACGTTCTCGCCCTCACGGGTCACTTGTCGGCGATGAAGCATCTCGTCCAGGCGCTGTCGGCCGGCTCGCGCACCTCGATGTCCAGCTACCGCAGCCGGTGCGCGGCAGACCCGCGCTCACGATGACAGGTCGGTGAAGTGATCGGTGAGCTGGCGTCGTGAGTTGATCTCCAGTTTCCGGAAGACCTTGCGCAGGTGGTAGTCGACGGTGTTCGCACTGATGAACATGGATGCGGCGATCTCGCCGTTCGTGGCACCACGGGCCGCGAGGAGGGCAACCTCTCGTTCCTGGCTGGTGAGGGTGTCCTGGGGTTTCGCTCCGCTGATGACATCGATCCCCGTGGCCTGGATCTCTCGGCGCGCGCGTTCGGCGAACGTGACTGCACCGAGGTCGACGAAGGTGTCGTACGCCTTCTGCAGCTGCACCCGCGCGTCGGCGCGACGCCGTACACGGCGCAGCCACTCTCCGTAGAGCAGACGTGCGCGCGCGCCGTCGCCACGGTGGGCACCCACGAGCGCGTCGATCGCAGAGAGGTAGTGCCGCTCGGCATCCTCATCTTCGGCAAGAAGGGCGCGGGACCGGTCTCGCAGACCACGCGCGGCTCCTGAACCGCTCGCCTCGGCGTAGGACTCGAGCTTCGCCAGTCCCCACTGCGCAGATGATCGGTTGCCGCTGCGGGCGGCCGCTTCGATGTATTCGGGGATGTGGTGGAAGCTCGCCTGAAGGAACGGGTGCCGGACGAGCGGTGAGAGTCGTTCGAACGCCGCCTCGTAGGCTCCGGAGGCGATCTCGTTGATCGCAATCGCGCCGGTGGCCATGCGTGAGATCCCGCCCCACCCTCCCTCGTGGACAGCATGGGTGATCTGCTCCACGATCGCGGGGGGCGTGCCCTGCCACGCGAGCAGCCCCGCGTTGACCGCCTGCTCGTCTATGGCACCCAAAGCCCGGCGCAGCTCCGCCGACTGATCGACGTATTCGGCGGCGGCGCGCGGATTCATCCTGCTCATCTCGACCGCGCTGAGGATCCACAGGCAGGCATCCACGTCGCGCAGCGCGCCGGCATCCCTGCTCTCCCTTACTGCGCGCCGGAGAAGTTCGGCCGCAGCATCCCAGTCCCAGAGCGCGACGCACGGGACCGTCACATAGAAGCCGAAGTCCGGGAGTTCTTCGCCGGCCGCGCCGCGCAACGCAACGACGGCCTCACGCAGCAGCGGCGCCGCGTCACCGTAGTCGTCGAGGATGAAGGAACTGACGGCGCGCAGCAGGACAGAGGTGAGGTCTTCGCCCTCAGACGCGGCCCGCATCCGCACAGCGAGCTCGCGGACGTCCGCCCCGACCGCTTGCTCCTCGGTGACCGTGGCCGAGTTGAGCGCAAGCAGCAGCGTTCGCCGAGCGTGTTCCGGTGCCAGCTCGCTCATCAGATCGGCCGCCTGGATCAGCTTCGCCAGTCCACCGCGCAGCCCTTCCGGATCGGAGAGGAACAGGCCCGCCATCGCTTCGACAATGAGCTTGCGTCCCCGGCTGACGTCGTTCAAAGTCGAGTCGTCGACGCGGTCGAGCTGTTGAAGAGCGAGTTGGGCAGCCCCCGCGCTCAGGGCCGCCTCGGCGGCCCCGACAGACCGTTCGCTGCGGTCGGCGACCGCCGTGGAGAGCCCGGACGCTCGCGCGAGCAGATGCGCGCGAGACAGCATGCCGCCGCGCGCGCCGGCGGCGTCGGCCGCGGCGACCAGTTCCGCCGCAACGTCGTCGTCCGGCCGATCGACCGACGCAGCCGCGTGGTATGCCGCGACCTCGAGCTGGTTCCGGGCTCGCGCATGATCACTGAGGGCGCGGTGCACGCTCCGGCGATCGGCCCCGATAGCTGCGGCGTAGACCGCCGAGCGGATGAGTGGATGCCGGAAACGAATCGTGTCGCGCACGTGCACGAAGTCGATGCGCTCGGCGTCGCCCGAAGCGTCCAGCGGAACACCGAGGGCTTCGGCGGCGGCGTTCACGGCCGCCACATCTCCGCTGGATTCGACCGCCGCGATGAGCAGCCATCGCCTGCTGGCTTCGGGCAGCTCCCGCAACCGGCGCGCATAGATCTGCTCGAGCCGACGGCCGATCGGGATCGGCGAGTGGGCGATCGCCGTGGAGGTGAGTTCCGCCGCAGACCATTCGATGGCGAGCTCTCGGAGAGCGAGGGGATTCCCGGCGGTGTACGAGACGTAGTCCGCAGCAACCGTGGGGTCGAGGAGCCCCCTTGCCGCTCCCCTGAGCAACGCTGATCCGGCGTCGCGATCGAGTCCGCCCAGTTCCAGACGCGCAACACCTGCGAGCCCGCTCTGGACGGTCTCGTCCGACCGCGCGGCGATGACGACGCACGCGCGTTCGGCGGCGATCCGTCGGGCGACGAAACCGAGCGCGAGCAGCGACTCGGCGTCGGCATGCTGTGCATCGTCGACCACGCAGGCAGTCGGCTGATCCATACCAGCGCGTGCCAGGAGGTTGAGGAACCCGAGTCCGACGAGCGCCGGCTGGGGCGGAGGTCCTTGTTGCACGCCGGCGGCGATGCGCAGCGCCGTCTGCTGAGCCGGGGGCAGCTCGTCGACGTACTCGATGAGGGGTCGGCCGAGCCGCTGGAGTGCACCGTACGCGATCGTGGACTCCACTTCGACGCCCTGCGTGCGCAGCACACGAAGACCGGGCTGGTCGCGTAGTGCGGCTTCCACGAGGGTCGTCTTCCCGATTCCCGGGTCGCCGGTGATGAGCAGGGCGCCACCGCTCTGATTCCTCGCACCCGCGAACAGAACGCGGAGCCGTTCGGTCTCCGCGTTCCGCCCTAGAAGCTCCGGCCCATCGTCGATGGATGCACATTATCGACGAGACGACAACGAATGGAAGAGCGCCGTCCCGCGAGGTCGGAGGCGACCGGCCCGAAGGACTACGTGCTTCACGTGGTGCGCGACGTTCGCCGAGTCGGTGGGATGGCAGCAACCGCGAAGGAGGCGCCATGCCCTACGTTACGACCGACGACGGAACCGAGATCTTCTACAAGGATTGGGGCGGCGACGGCACCCCGGTGCTCCTCAGCCACGGGTGGCCACTGAACTCGGACGCGTGGGAGTCGGCAGCACTCTTCCTCGCGAGCCACGGCCACCGCGCGATCGCACATGATCGACGGGGGCACGGCAAGTCCACGCAGACCTGGACCGGCAACGAGATGGACACGTATGCCGACGACCTCGCCTGTCTCATCGACCACCTGGATCTGCAGGGCCTGACGCTGGTGGGTCACTCCACCGGCGGCGGAGAGGTTCTCCACTACGTGGCGCGCCACGGCTCGGCACGTGTCGCGAAGCTCATTCTCGTCTCGGCGGTGCCGCCACTCATGGTGAGGACCGACGACAATCCGAACGGACTGCCGATGGACGTGTTCGACGGCATCCGCGCCGGCGAAGCCGCGAACCGTTCACAGCTGTACCGCGACCTCGCCGACGGGCCGTTCTTCGGCAACAACCGCGCCGGCGATGTGCCGCAGGGGACCCGCGACGCCTTCTGGCTGCAGGGTCTGGCATCCGGCACCCGCAACGCCTACGAGTGCATCGCCGCGTTCTCTGCCACAGACTTCCGCCCCGACCTCGCAGAGGTCGACGTCCCGACGCTCGTGATCCACGGCGACGACGACCAGATCGTCCCCTTCGAGATCAGCGGCAAGCTCTCGGCCGAAAAGATCTCCGGCGCCGAACTGCTCGTCTACGAAGGGCGGCCCCATGGGCTTCCCGATACCGATCGGGACCGACTCCACGCCGACATCCTCGCGTTCGTCGAACGCTGACCGCACGAAACGGAGAACACGAACATGAGCCAACCCGGCATGACACCAGGTCTCCCGCCGATCGTGCTGGTGCATGGACTGTGGATGACGCCCTCCAGCTGGGACACCTGGGCTGAGCGGTTCCGCGCCCGGGGCCACGAAGTCCTCACCCCCGGGTGGCCGGGGATCGACGATCGAACCCCCGCGGATGTCCGCCGCGATCCCAGCGCGCTGGAGGACGTCTCGATCACCGAGATCGTCGACTCGTACGATCGGATCATCCGGGCGCTGCCCGAGGCTCCGATCATCATGGGCCACTCGTTCGGCGGGATCTTCATCCAGATGCTGCTCGACCGCGGTCTGGGGGTGGCCGGCGTCGGAGTGGAACCCGGGCAGCCGGCGGGGGTGCTCTCCCTCCCGTTCTCCACCCTGCGGACCGGGTTGCCGATTCTCTCCAACCCGTTCCGCATGCGCAAGGCGAACCGGTTCACCAAGCGACACTTCCACTACACCTTCGGCAACGACCTGACCCGGCAGGAGTCGGACCGCGAGTGGGAGGGCAGCGCGGTGAACTCCGTGAACCGCGTGTTCTTCGAAGGTGTGCTGTCGTTGCCGAGGCAGAAGACGGGGATCACGCGCGTCGACTTCCACAAACCCGACCGCGCACCCCTCCTGCTCATCTCGGGGGGAATCGATCACGTCGCACCGCCCGCCATCCAGAGGGCGACGCTGCGGAAGTACGCGCAGGGCTCTGCTCTCGTGGAGCAGATCGAGTTCCCTGGTCGCACCCACCGCATCGTCAGCCAGGACGGTTGGGAAGAGGTCGCGGACTACGCACTGGACTGGGCCCTGAGCCACGCCCGCAACACCACTCGCGAAGCATCCGTCTGAGCTGTCCGAGGCGAAAGGCCCGCTGATGAAGCTCACTCGGATCGGAGGCCCCAGTGTGCTGGTCGAACACGCGGGCTGGCGCATCCTCATCGATCCCACCTTCGATCCGCCAGGGCGCCGCTACGCCTTCGCACTGGGGACCTCGAGCGTCAAGACACTCCCACCCGCGATCGAGCCGGAGGCTCTCGGGCCCATCGATGTCGTGCTGGTCAGCCACGACCACCACGCCGACAACCTCGACGATCGCGGCAGGGCACTGCTGCCGACAGCAGGAACCGTGGTCACCACGGCGCCCGGGGCCGGCCGGCTCGGGCTGCCGAATGCGCGCGGTCTGCGACCCGGCGAGAGCATCCTTCTCGAGTCGGCGGGCAAGGATGCCCTCGAGGTCACCGCCACACCCGCGCGACACGGGCCTCCTCTGAGCCGCGCGATCGTCGGCGCAGTCATCGGCTTCCTGATCCGCCGCCCGCCACGGCCGCGGTACGACCTGTGGGCCACGGGAGACACGGTCCTCACCCGTCGCCTGCGAGCGTTCGCTCGCGGCCTCGACGTCGACACGGCGATCGTGAACGCCGGCGGAGTCGGGTTCCCGCTGACCGGGCCGATCCGATACACGATGACCGGCGCCGACGCCGTGACCCTCATCGGCGAGCTGAGACCGCGCGTGGCGATCCCGGCGCATTTCGACGGCTGGTCGCATTTCCGGGACGGCGAGACGGGGATGCGCGACGGCATCCGCGCCGCCCCCTCCGCCGTCCGAGACCGGATCCGTTGGCTCCCTGACGGCACCGCCGTCGACCTCACCGACCCCACCACCGCACACGCTGAAAGGAACGACTGATGAACACTCGAAAGCGCCGGGGCCTTCTCGGGCTCGCTGCCGTCGCGATCGCGGCCCTCACGGCCATGGCCGGTGTCGCTGCGCCGGCCACGGCCGAACCCACTACGGCGGCGCGACCCACCGGTCCCAAGCCGACGATCGTGCTGGTTCACGGCGCGTTCGCCGACTCCAGCGGCTGGAACCTCATCGCCCCGACCCTCGAAGCCGGCGGCTACCCCGTCATCGCGTTCTCCAACCCGCTCCGTGGAATCGACTACGACAGTCAGTACCTGCGAGATTTCCTCGGGACCATCGACGGCCCGATCGTGCTCGTGGGGCACTCCTACGGCGGTGCGGTGATCACCAACGCAGCGGTCGACGACCCCGACGTCACGTCACTCGTCTACATCGCCGCCTACGCCCTCGACGAGGGCGAGTCCGTCGCTGCCGCGAACTCCCTCGGCGGCGGGCACACGGAGGTGACGGATCACCTCGTCATCCGCCCGTTCCCCGGCGCGAGCGAGGGCGATGCCGACGCGTACATCGACCCCGCGTTCTTCCCTGACCTCTTCGCCCAGGACGTGCCGAAGACGCTCGCACGGACCATGGCCGCCTCGCAGCGTCCGGGATCGTACGCCTCGCTGATCACCCCGTCGGGGCCGCCGGCGTGGCAGAGCATCCCGAGCTGGTACATGGTCGCGACGCAGGACCGCATCATCCCGCCTGAGGCGGAGCGCGTGATGGCCGAACGCGCCGGCGCCACCACCGTGGAGGTCAACACGTCACACGTGCCGATGATCAGCAAACCGGCCGCCGTGATCGCCCTCATCAAGCAAGCGGCCAAGTGACCACCCCGGCCGGCCCGTCGGAATGTCCGTCCGATGGGCCGGCCGCTGCGGGCGAAGCCCAGCCGAACCAAACGAAACGAGTCCCGTCTCAGCTGAGTGAATCACACTGGCACGGGACTCGAAGCTGGCGGTGTCGCCGAGACGGGGTGGGGTGCGAGTTGTTCATCTTCCGTTTCATTCGCGGTCCAGCGGTCTCGTAATTCGCGGTCACCTCACGGAGTTTGCATACCGGTGTTCTCGAAATCCCCGAACTTCTGGAAGGACACCCACATGCGCTCCCCCGCAATCCCCGCCCTCGGTCTCCTCGGCATCGCCGCGCTCGCCCTCACCGGCTGCGGTGGTGCGGCATCCGCGTCTGACACGGATGCTGTCGCCGACGTCCCGATCACCATCGCCACCATCCCGCTCG
Source organism: Microbacterium ureisolvens (assembly GCF_019511645.1). Lineage (GTDB taxonomy): Bacteria > Actinomycetota > Actinomycetes > Actinomycetales > Microbacteriaceae > Microbacterium > Microbacterium ureisolvens_A. Next base: position 9,643 of record NZ_JAEUAX010000017.1, read on the forward strand.
GCGACGACCCGTCGGCCGAGAACCCGATCGAGGCGTTCGCTGCACTGCTGGAGGAGGAGACCGGCCGCACCGTCGAGGTCACCGACGTGCCCGACTACCTGAGCGTGGTCGAGGCGATCCGCGCCGACCACGTCGACATCGGCATCATGAGCGGGTTCCCCTCGGCGCTCGCGGTCAACACCGGAGAGGTCGACGCACTGCTCGCCTGGAAGGGCGACGACACCCCCGTCTCGACCTGCGTCGTCTTGCAGGACTCCCCTATTCAGGACGTGGAAGACCTGGAGGGCAAGACGGTCGCGTTCGCGGACCAGGCGTCCAGCTCCGGCTACTTCATGCCGGTCTACATGCTCCACGAGGCGGGCCTCGAGCAGGGCGAGGACTATGAGGCGATCTTCGCCGGCGGCCACGAGGGCAGCTTCGCCGCGCTGGAGCAGGGACAGGTGGATGCCGCCTGCACGGCGATCATGCTGACGCAGATGGGTGAGCCGTACTTCCCGTTCGCTGACGGCGAGTGGCGGGGTGTTGGCGAGAGCCCGTCGATGCCGGTCGCGGGCACGGTGCTGGCACGGCAGTCGCTGGACGACGAGACCCGCGCGCTCCTCGAAGAGGCGCTGCCGGCGGTGTTCTCAGAGGAGAACGCCGAGGCACTCGGCGCGCTGGGTGAGGGCTTCATCGGCCGCGAGACGGTGATCGCGCCGAAGCCTGAGCTGTTCCAGGGCTTCGTGGACATCGCCGCCGTCGCCGGCGTGAAGCTCGAGGATCTGCGCTGATGACGCTGACCGCAACGACGGATGCTGCGGCGGTCGCAGCATCCGTGTCCCCTGTGGTGTCGGTGCGCGACCTCGCGGTGGCCTACGACCGCACCCCGGTGCTCACAGGTGTCGACCTCGACCTGCGACCCGGCGAGACCGTGGCGCTGCTCGGTGCGTCCGGATCGGGCAAGTCCACGCTGATGCGCAGCCTCACCGGGTTCGCCCCGATCACCGGGGGCAGCGCCCAGGTCGCAGGGCAGGAGGTCGCCGCGATGCGCCCGCGTGAACTGCGGGCTCTGCGCGCGCAGGTGGGGCAGGTGTTCCAGCAGTTCAACCTGATCCCCCGGCTCAGCGTGCTGACCAACGTGCTGACGGGTGCCCTGCACCACGCAGGGCCGTTCAACCTCGTCGGCGGCTTCACACGGGAGCAGCGCACCCGCGCCCTCGACCTGCTCGACCGGGTCGGCATCGCCCACAAAGCCACCGCACCGGCCCGGTCGCTCAGCGGCGGGCAGCAGCAGCGTGTCGCCATCGCTCGCGCCCTGATGCAGCGGCCGCGGGTGATCCTGGCCGACGAGCCGGTCGCCTCGCTCGATCCGAAGCTCGCCGACTCGGTACTGAGCCTGTTGCGCGACATCGCCCGCCACGACGGCATCCCCGTGCTGGTCAGCCTGCACGTGCTGCCGCTCGCGCTCGCGCACAGCGACCGGATCGTCGGCCTGAAGCACGGCGAGGTCGTGGTGTCGGCACCTACCGCCGAGCTCGACGCCACCGCCCTCGCGGTCGTCTACGACGACGAGGAGGACGCCGGTGAGCACCACCACTGAGCGCCCGCGCCACCAGAAGGCGAACGCACCGCAGCTGGACCCGCAGGAGCGGGACCGCCTCGAGCACGCCTTCCGAATCCCACGCGCCCGGTTCGGACTCGGCCTGCTCGCCGCGTTCGCGGTGCTGGTCTGGTCCTTCCAAGGCGCCGAGTTCAACTTCGCCAAGCTCGCCGAAGGCGCGGTGAACATGACCGAGTTCCTAGGTCGGCTGTTTCCGCCGGACTTCTCCGACTTCGGCACCATCGTCGCCCTGCTCATCGAGACGCTGCAGATGGCGATCGTCGGCACCGTGCTCGGCGCAGTCTTCGCCCTCCTGATCGCTTTCGGCGCAGCATCCAACATCGCTCCGAAATGGGTCTACTACCCGTGCCGATGGCTGATGAACATCATCCGGTCGGTACCCGACCTGGTGTTCGCGCTGATGTTCGTGTCGGCCGTCGGGCTCGGACCGTTCGCGGGCATCCTCGCGATGACGCTCGGCTCGGTCGGCTCCATCGGCAAGGTCTTCGCCGAGGCGATGGAATCCGTCGACCGCGGACCGCTCGTCGCGATGGAGGCCGTCGGCGCCTCGAAGCGACAGATCATCCAGTACGGCGTGCTGCCGCAAGCGGCGCCGCTTCTCGTGTCGTACACGCTGCTGCTGTTCGAGGGCAACGTGCGCGGCGCGACCATCCTCGGGCTCGTCGGTGCCGGCGGCATCGGCCTCGAGCTCACCACCGCGATGCGCATGTACGACTACGGGCACCTGTGCGCGATCGTCATCTGCATCATCGTCCTGGTCACCGCGATCGACCAGGTCAGCGCATTCGTCAGAAGGAGAATCACATGACCGCCGCCCTCATCGACCTGGAGCTCAGCGCTCCCGTCAACCTCCGCGACCTCGGCGGCATCCCGGTGGCCGGCGGAGTGCTGCGCGAAGGCATCGCCCTCCGCGCCGACGACCTCGCCGTCGTCACCCCGCAGGACGCCGACGACCTGGTCGACCGCGGGCTCGTGGCAGTGATCGACCTGCGCACCAGCGACGAGGTGACCCTCACCGGCCGCGGCCCGCTGGCCGACCAGGCCGTCGCGTACCACCACCTGCCGCTCATGGCGAGCATCGGAGCGGGCATGCCGCAGGGTGGCCGCGTCGCCTTCGACCACGTGTCGATGGGCGAGATGTACGTGCACATGGTCGAGACCTCCGCGCCGCAGCTCGCGACCGCGCTGTCGATCATCGCGCTCGCCCCCGGCGCAACGGCGTTCCACTGCGCCGCCGGCCGCGACCGCACCGGTGTGCTCGCCGCGATGCTGCTGCTCGCCCTCGGCGCCGCCGACGACGACATCGTCGCCGACTACGCCCGCACCGACGCCAACATGGCCGCCATCCAGGCACGCATGAAGCCCGTCATGGGCGTGCTGCTCGAGCGGCTCGGTTTCGACCTCGACGAGATGACCGCATCGACGACGGATGCTGAACCCATGGACATCTCGATGCGCACCCTGCTCGCCCGGCTCCGCGAGCGGCACGGCGACGCCCTCGCCCCGGTCCGTGCGGCGGGCCTGACGGACGACATCGTGGCACGGCTGCGCGCTCGCGCGGTGGCCGTGTGAGCATCGCTCCGCCCGCAGAGCAGACCGGGGCCGCGGTACGCCGTGGCCCCGGCCGGCCCCGGGTCGATGACCTCGACCAGCAGATCCTCACCGCCGCGCTCGCGCTCATCGACGAAGGCGAGACCGTCACTGTTCGCCAGCTGGTGCACCGCAGTGGTGTCAGCCGCGCGGCGATCTACCGCCGCTGGCCGTCGATGACCACGCTCGTGGCCGCCGCACTGGACGTCGGCCGCACTGTGCCGCCCGACCTTCCGCTCGACGGCGACCTCCGCGCGGCGGTGATGGGGGCGCTCGTGGGGGGCCAGAGCGTGAGCGTCGTGGGCTACTCGGAGGAACGGTTCCGGCACCGGATCCGGCTCGCCATGACCGACCGCGACTTGCAGACCGCGTATTGGGCCTCCCACGTGTCCCGCCGCCGTGAGCCGCTCGAGCGTGCCATCGGCGCCGGCATCGACCGCGGCATCCTTCGTCCCGACCTCGACCCGGCCACCTGCTTCGATCTGCTCGCCGGCGTCGTCTACTACCAACTCGTGGTCCGCGGTGACCAGATGAGCGATCCGGTCGTCTGGCAGCGTTGCCAGGCTGCGTTCGACATCGCCTGGCGAGGCATGCTCGCCGACCAGCCCTGACGCCGGTCAGACCTCACCCCTTCACGAGGCGAGGACAGCGTGGGTGTCCGGCGCATGCGCCATGGTCCGCGGTCGTTGCCGTCAAGGGATGTGCACGCGGCTGGGTCATTCGTCGTTCGCGTGCTCCTCGATCCCGTCGACGGCATGATCGAAGCGCGAACCGCTCCTGGAGCGTGGACCATTGTGGGCAAACGATGGCCTGCGCAAAACGAAAACCCCTGCTGAACAGGGGTTTTCATGGCGGTGACGGTGGGATTTGAACCCACGGTAGGGGGTTACCCTACACAACTTTTCGAGAGTTGCACCTTCGGCCGCTCGGACACGTCACCGCGGACAAGCTTACGACACGAAAACGGATGCCGCGAATCGGCGCCGTTCCCCTCGGTCCAGGGTCGTCCGCCCGCGACTCGGAACCGCCGGCCCCGGTGTCGCCGGGCGGGTCTAGCGTGGGATCGTGACCGACGATCATCCGGCGGAGGCGCCCGCATCCGTCCCCGGCCGAATGGCCACGACGCAGCGGTACGTGCTGTGGATCGCCGTGCTCGCGTCGTTCGTGGCGTTCCTCGACGGCACGATCGTGAACGTCGCGCTGCCGGCGATCAGCGACGAGCTCGGCGGCGGCATCAGGACGCAGCAGTGGGTCGTCGACGCCTACCTCATCACGCTCGGCGCGCTGATCCTCGTCGCGGGATCGGTGAGCGATGCCTACGGGCGGGTGCTGGTGCTGCGCATCGGGCTCATCGGGTTCGCCGTCGCGTCCCTCGCGATCGCCGCGGCTCCGACGGCGGAGTTCCTCATCGTCGCGCGCGCTGTGCAGGGGGCGGCGGGCGCGTTCCTCGTGCCGAGCTCGCTGGCTCTCATCACCTCCAACTTCAGCGGTCCGGCGCAGAGTCGCGCGATCGGCATCTGGACGGCGATGACGACGTCGGCCATGATCGTCGGGCCACTGCTCGGCGGGATCCTCGTCGACTTCGCATCGTGGCGGTGGGCGTTCCTCATCAATGTCGTGCCGATCGGCGTCACCCTCGTGCTGCTCGCACGCGGCGGCTTCCGCGACACGCGGCATCAGGATGCATCGATCGACTGGCTCGGCGCGGTGCTGTGCACCCTCGGCCTCGGCGGGATGGTCTACGCACTCATCGAGCAGCCGAATCAAGGGTGGGCCTCCCCCGGGATCTGGATTCCGCTCGTCCTCGGCGCGCTGCTGTTTCTCACGTTCGTGATGCGTCAGCGCACGGTGCGGCACCCGATCCTGCCGCTCGACCTGTTCCGCGCGCGCAACTTCCGAATGGGCAACATCGCGACCACGTTCATCTACGGAGCGCTCGCGCTCAACGGACTCGTTGTCGTCGTGTACCTGCAGGAGGGGGCGGGGCTTCCGGCGACCCTCGCCGGACTCGCGAGTCTGCCGATGACGATCCTGATGATCCTCTTCAGCTCCCGCGTCGGCGCACTCAGCGGGAGGTGGGGGCCACGATTCTTCATGACGATCGGGCCGATCACGATGGGCGTCGGCGCGCTGCTGCTCCTGACGGTCGGCAGCGACTTCTCCTATTGGTGGCAGGTGCTGCCGAGCATGATCGTGATGGGAGCCGGCCTCGCGCTCACCGTCGCGCCCCTCACCTCGGCGATCCTCGGCGCGATCGAGCCGGAGCGCTCGGGCATCGCCTCCGCGGTGAACAACGCGGTGGCGCGCGTGGCGGGGCTGATCGCGATCGCGCTGCTCGCCAGCATCGTGGGCGGCACGCTCGACCTCGAAGGCTTCCACCGCGCTGCGATCGTCACAGCGGTGCTCATGATCGCCGGCGGGATCACATCGTTCGTCGGCATCCGCAATCCGGATCGCGCCCTCTACCCGCCGGCCGAGCCGGCATAGACCCGGCGGTAAACGGTGGCTCGCAGCATCCGCCGACTGCAAGACTGGCGGCATGGCCGTCATCGAGAATTCGAAAGTCACCATCGTCGGAGCCGGCAGCGTCGGCTCGAGCGCCGCGTATGCCGCGCTCATCCGCGGCTCCGCCCGCCACGTCGCCCTCTACGACATCGCCACCCAGAAGGTGGAGGCCGAGGTGCTCGACCTCGCCCACGGCACGCAGTTCACGGGAACCAGCGACATCATCGGCGGCAGCGACCTCTCGGTGGTGGAGGGCTCACACGTCGTCGTGATCACGGCAGGAGCGAAGCAGAATCCGGGTCAGACGCGCATCGAGCTCGCCGGGGTGAACGCCGGGATCATGAAGACGATGATGCCGCAGCTGCTCAGCGTGGCACCCGACGCCGTGTACGTCATCGTCACGAACCCCTGCGATGTGCTCACCGTGCTCGCGCAGGAGGAGACCGGCCTCCCGCGCGAGCGCATCTTCGCCTCGGGCACCGTGCTCGACACCTCGCGTCTGCGCTGGAAGCTCGCCGAGCGCGCCGGCGTCTCGACCTCGAGCGTGCACGCGTACATCGTCGGCGAGCACGGCGACACCGAGTTCCCGCTGTGGTCGAAGGCGACCATCGGCACCGTGCCGATCCTCGAGTGGGTCACGCCCGCCGGCGACCGCATGACGGCCGAGGAGCTCGACCAGATCGCCATCGACGTCCGCGACGCCGCCTACAAGGTGATCCAGGGCAAGGGCGCGACGAACTATGCGATCGGCCTGTCGAGCGCCCGCATCATCGAGGCGATCCTGAACGACGAGCGCGCCGTGATGCCGGTCTCCCCCGTGCTGCGCGACTTCCACGGCGTCGACGGCGTGGCGCTCTCGGTGCCGTCCATCGTGAGTGCGGCGGGCGCCGAGCCGATCCGCGAGACCCAGTTCGCCCCTGACGAGCTCGAGCTCTTGCACGCCTCGGCCGACGCGCTGAAGAAGGTGGCCGACTCGATGCGCAGCTGACGTCGTACGAAGGCGGATGCTGCGGCCCGTGGCATCCGTTGCCTCACTCGAGAAGGCGGGCGAGGTTCGAAAGCGACGAGGCGAGTCCCTCGGCGTGGTCTTCGGGAGAGATGCCGGCGGGGACGTCGGTCGCCTCGACGGTGACGAGGGTCCCGCCGCGGCGGGGCTCGAAGCTCCACGTCATCGTCATCGTGCCGGCGAAGGCGGGATCGTCCGAGGGGAAGTCGATCGCCTCGACGATCCGGTGCGGCGGCGCGAGCTCGACGCGGCGCACTTCGGCGACGTCGGCGTCCGCGCTCGCCTTTCCGCCGCCTTCGGGTGCCTCGTCGTAGGTCAGCACCATGCGGTACCCGGCGACCGGATCAAACCGATCGAAGCGGCCGCTCATCCCGGACGGCGGCAGCCAGGCGAGGAGCTGTTCCCCATCCGTGAAAGCGGCGAAGACGCGCTCCGGGGCGGCGGCGATGAGACGGGATGCCGAGTCCACACGCATGATGTCAACCTACGCCTCGACCGATCCCGCGCGGGGCTCGCGGACGATGTCGCGGGCCGGACGTAGGCTCATCGCATGCCCGCTGCCCGACGCCCGACGCAGACCGCCCCGTATCGGTGCACCGAGTGCGGCTGGACCACGCTCAAGTGGGTCGGGCGCTGCGGCGAGTGCCAGCAGTGGGGCACGGTGGTCGAGGCCGCCGAGCAGACGGGGATTCTCCGGTCGGTCACGCCGGTGTCGCCCGGAGCGGGGCGCGCTGCGCAGCCGATCACGCGCATCGACACGGCGGATGCCCCGCGGCGTACGACGGGCGTCGCCGAATTCGATCGCGTCCTCGGCGGCGGGCTCGTGCCCGGCGCCGCGATCCTGCTGTCGGGCGAGCCAGGGGTCGGCAAGTCCACCCTGCTGCTCGAGGTCGCCGCGCAGTCCGCGAAGGCCGGACGCCGCGTGCTCTACGCGAGCGCCGAGGAGTCGACCGCGCAGGTGAGGTTGCGCGCCGAGCGCACCGGCGCCCTCCACGAGGAGCTGTACCTCGCGAGCGAGACGGACCTCGCGACCATCCTCGGCCACGTCGACGACGTGGCGCCCGAACTTCTCATCGTCGACTCGGTGCAGACGGTGTCGTCTGCCCTGTCGGAAGGCATGGCAGGGCACCCCTCGCAGGTGCGCGAGGTCGCGGCGACGCTCATCCGCGTCGCCAAAGAGCGCGGACTCCCGACGATCATCGTGGGTCACGTCACGAAGGACGGCTCGATCGCGGGGCCCCGCATCCTGGAGCACCTCGTCGACGTGGTGTGCCAGTTCGAGGGCGACCGGCAGACCTCCCTGCGGTTCGTGCGGGCACTCAAGAACCGCTTCGGGCCGACGGACGAAGTCGGATGCTTCGACATGACCGGTGCCGGCATCGCCGAGGTGCCCGACCCCAGCGCCCTGTTCCTCGGGCACGGCAGCACGGAGCCCGGCACCTGCGTGTCGATCGCGCTCGAAGGCCGGCGGGCGCTGCCGGTGGAGGTGCAGGCCCTCACGATCGACAGCAAGTCGGGCAACCCTCGGCGCATCGTGAACGGTGTCGATGCGGCACGGGTCGCGACCGTGCTGGCGGTGCTCGAGAAGCGGATGAAGATCAAGACCTCCGATCAAGACGTCTACGTCTCGACGGTCGGCGGCGTGCGGTTCGCCGAACCGGCGGCCGACCTCGCGATCGCACTCGCCGTGGCCAGCGCGGTCGAGGGATGGACGATTCCTCGCCACATCGCCGTGGTCGGCGAACTGAGCCTGGCGGGCGAGGTGCGCCCGGTCACGCAGGCGGCGCAGCGCCGCACCGAAGGGGCGCGTCTCGGCTACCGAGATGTGATCGACCACCGGTCGGGATCGCTGGGCGGCGCCGTCAGTGACGTGCGGGTGCGGTCCAAGGGCCGGCCCGGGGAAGACGTCCCCGAGTTCTGAGGTTCGGCCGGTCCGTTCAGCGGCCGCGAGGCCGGCGCCGGCGCGCGGGGTCGACGTACCCGAGCACGACGGGGATCACCAGTCCGGTCGCGCACACGATTCCGACGAGCAGGAATTCCACCCGGCGAGTCTGCCCCGTCGTCCCCGCGGACGCAAACCCCTCGCCCGGGGTGTCCGGTTCCGCCGCGGCCGCCACCGTGGGACGCCACTCGGGTTTGGGGCGCCACTCGGGTTTGGGGCGCATGCGTGTCATTCGGGGCGCGCCGGACGCGCCCCGAATGGCAGCGACGCGCCCCAAACCCGGGAAGGTCCGCCGGGTCGAGGGCTGCCGTCAGGCGTCGAGCGCGGCGATGAGGTCGGACGGTGACGCCTGCAGCGGATGAGGACCGGCGATATCGAAGAAGACCGTGGTGATCTCGTCCTCGTGCGCACCGAGGAAGGCGCGCAGCCAGGCCGGCGACTGCAGCGCTACGCCCGGCGGCAGCGTCTCGGGCTTGTGCGCGGCATCGCTGAAGAGCAGCAGGGCGACGTCGCCGGTCTTCGCGTCGCGGTAGGTCCACACCTCGCCGACGTCGAGGGGGTTGTCGCGGTGGCCGGGTCGCATCAGCGGCACGACGGTCGGACCGTGCCTGAGCGCGAAGGCGACCGCGGCCATGTCCTGCGTCTGGAGCGCGTCGCCGAGCTGCGTGTTGCGGAACTCGAGCGGTTCCTTCGCTTTCTTCACACGCTTCTTGCCTGCCACCCGTCCAGCGTAATCGCCCGCAGAACGAGGACGCGGCGGGATCGTCAGGCGAGGAAGCCGCGCAGCAGGGCCTCCGAACCGGCGAGGTGTTCGAGGATGGCGGCTTCCGCAGCATCCGGTCGCCCCGCGAGGATCGCGGTCACGATGCGCTCGTGCTGAAGATTGGAGTGCTCGATGTTGCGCGGCAGCAGGGGGAACGTGTCGAGCCACTCGTTCACGCGCGCACGGTTCTCGGCGGCGAGCGCGACGAGCGACGGGATGCCGGCGAGCTCGGCGATCGTCAGGTGCAGCAGCGTGTCGAGCCGCCGGTAGTCCGATGCGGACGCCTCGGCCACGACCTCGTACCGCGCCCACAGCTCGTCGCGGGCAGCGGCGTCGAGCGTGCGACCGGCGGCGGCGCGGGCCGCGCCCGCCTCGAGCACGCGGCGAAGGCCGAGGACGTCTTCGAGCTCGGCCGGGGTGACGTCGCGCGGATGCGGCGGCTGCGGCAGCGGATCCGCGACGAAGGTGCCGCCGTACCGGCCGCGGCGGCGCACGAGGTAGCCGGTGTCGGCGAGCTCGCGGATCGCCTCGCGCACGGTGTCGCGACTTACGGCGTAGAGGACCGCGAGCTCTCGTTCCGACGGGAGAGACTCCCCCGGCGCGACGACGCCGAGCCGGATCGTCTGCACCAGGCGGGCGACCGTGTCTTCGAGCGCGTTGCCCTCGCGCACCGGCCGATACACGGCCTTGCGCACCTCCTGCAGCGGGGAGTCCGTCATGACTGAGCCGCGCGATCTGGCTCCTGGCCCAGGCTGCACGACGGCGCACCCCCGCAAGCGCGGGGGTGCGGCATCCACCCCCGTCGTTCTGCCTGAATTGCGAGCATGGCGAGACCTTACAGCGGCGTGACGTAGGCGTTGGTGATGCCGCCGTCCACGACGAACGCGGTGGCGGTGATGAACGACGCGTCGTCCGAGGCGAGGAAGGCGACCGCGGCGGCGAGTTCCTCGGGCTCGGCGAAGCGGCCCATCGGCACGTGGACGAGCCGACGCTGCGCCCGCTCCGGGTCCTTCGCGAAGAGCTCCTGCAGAAGCGGCGTGTTGACCGGCCCCGGACAGAGCGCGTTCACCCGAATGCCCTGTCGCGCGAACTGCACGCCGAGCTCGCGGGTCATCGCGAGCACGCCCCCCTTCGACGCTGTGTAGGAGATCTGCGAGGTCGCCGAGCCGAGCAGCGCCACGAACGACGCCGTGTTGATGATCGAGCCCCTGCCGGCCGGAACCATGTGGCGCAGCGCCGCGCGCGAGCACAGGTAGACGCTCTTCAGGTTGACATCCTGCACGCGATCCCACGCGGGCAGCTCCGTCGTCTCGATCGAGTCGTCGTCGGCGGGTGAGATGCCGGCGTTGTTGAACGCGATGTCCACACTCCCCAGATCGCCCGCGACCGAGTCGAACAGCATATTGACGGATGCCTCGTCCGCGACGTCCACCGGACGGAACAGGCCGTCCACCTCGGCGGCGGCACGCTCGCCGGCGGCGGGGTCGAGGTCGGCGATGACGACGCGCGCGCCCTCGGCCGCGAAGCGCCGAGCGGTCGCCAGGCCGATCCCGGAGGCGCCACCGGTGATGACGGCCACCCGGTCCTTGAGTCGCTGGGTCAGATCCATGCTGTTCCTCTTCCCTTCCGTTTCTGCCGTGCGAAGTCCGGACTTCGCCGGGTTCCGCGCCCCGAACCCCGCGAGATCCGGACATCGCCACCGTCGTGGGGGCCGGTCACGAGGCGTCCGTCGCGAAGAAGACGTTCTTGGTCTCGGTGAAGTGCTCGGCGGCGTCGGGACCGAGCTCGCGGCCGAGACCCGAGGCCTTCATGCCGCCGAAGGGGGTCCAATACCGCACCGAGGAGTGCGAGTTGACCGACAGCACGCCGCTCTTCACACCCCGCGAGACGCGCACGGCGCGGCCGAGGTTCTCGGTCCAGATGGAGCCCGCCAGCCCGTAGATCGTGTCGTTCGCCAGCTGGATCGCGTCGGCCTCGTCGTCGAAGGGCAGGACGGCGACCACGGGCCCGAAGACCTCTTCCCGCGCAAGCCGGTCGCCCCGATCGGCCAGGACCACGGTCGGGGCGAACCAGAACCCGTCGCCGGAGGGGGCCGAGCCGCGGAAGGCCACGTTCGCGCCGTCGAGGAACCCTTCGACACTGGACCGATGGGAGGCCGAGATCAACGGCCCCATCTCCGTCCCCTCGTCCGCAGGATCTCCGACCCGCCAGGACTGCACCGCCGGCTCGAGCAGTTCGAGGAAGCGGTCGTAGGCCGACCGCTCGACGAGGATGCGGCTGCGGGCGCAGCAGTCCTGCCCCGCGTTGTCGAACACGGCGCCGGGTGCCGAGGCCGCGGCCTTCTCGAGGTCGGCGTCGGCGAACACGATGTTGGCGCTCTTGCCGCCGAGCTCCAGGGTCACGGGCTTCAGCTCGCGCGCACATCCGGCCGCGACATCCGTCCCCACCGACGTCGAGCCCGTGAAGACGACCTTGCGCACGTCGGGATGCGAGACGAAGCGCTGCCCGACCACCGAGCCCGAGCCCGTCACGACTTCGAACAGCCCCTCGGGCAGTCCCGCGTGAAGCGCCAGCTCCCCCAGGCGCAGCGCCGTCAAGGGCGTGAGCTCCGCCGGTTTCAGCACGACCGCATTGCCGGCGGCGAGCGCCGGCGCGAAGCCCCACGACGCGATCGTCATCGGGAAGTTCCAGGGCACGATGATCCCGACCACGCCGTACGGCTCGTGGAAGGTCACGTCGAGACCACCCGCGACCGGGATCTGCTGTCCCGAGAGCCTCTCGGGCGCACCCGCGTAGAAGTTCAGCACCTGCGCGACGTGCGACGCCTCCCAGCGTGCCGAGCCGATCGGGTGCCCCGAGTTCAGCACCTCCAGTTGCGCCAGCTCCTCCACGTGGGCCTCGACGACGCGCGCGAACGACCGCAGCGCGTCGGCGCGCGCGACCGGCGGCAGTGCCGCCCACGAACGCTGTGCGACGACCGCGCGGGAGATCGCAGCATCCGTGTCGTCCACGCTCGCCCGTGGGATCTCGCGGATCGGCAGCGCGGTCGCCGGGTTGATGACGGTGAACACGGCGCTCATGCGCGTCCTGCTTTCTCGCCGTTGTGTCTCGATTCGGGCCGCACCAGCGACCGGGAGCGGCCGCAAGCGGGACGAGCTCGCCGTTGGAGGAGGCCTGACGCTCTCACGCGGTCACCTCCTGACCGCTCGAGCGGGACGCGAACACGGATGCCTCGGCCACGAGCCCTGCGAACAGGCGGCGATCCTCGCGGTTCTCCTCGGGGTGCCACTGGACGCCGACGACGTATCCCTCACCCTCGGACTCGAACGCCTGCACCAGCCCGTCGTCGGTGCGCGCGGTCGCCACGAGTCCCGCCCCGAGCCGGTCGATGCCCTGGTGGTGGTAGCTGTGCACCTCGAGGCTGCCGGCACCGACGAGCTCGGCCAGCCGGGAGCCCTCGTCGACCGTGACCTCGTTGGTCGCGAACACGCCGCCGCCGACGCGATACCGCTCGGTGCCGAGCGCCTCGGGCAGGTGCTGATGGAGCGTGCCGCCGCGCGAGACGTTGACGAGCTGGAGCCCGCGGCAGATCGCCAGCACCGGCGTCCGTCGCCTCTCCGCACCCCGGAAGAGGGCGAGCTCCCAGGCATCGCGGTCGGGACGCGCAGGATCGGTGAGCGGATGCCGCTGTGCGCCGTACAGCGACGGCTCGACGTCCACCCCTCCGGTGAGGATGAGTCCGTCGAGCCCGTCGAGCACGGCATCCGCCGCCGCCTGGGGCTCAGGCTGCGGCGGCAGCAGGACGGCGACGCCGCCCGAGGTGGTCACCGAGTCGAAGTACTGCTGCGGCAGGAAGGCCGCGGGGACGTCCCAGACTCCCTGCCTCGCCTGCTCGAGATACGTCGTCAGGCCGATGACGGGCTTCCTAGAGGCGTTCGAAGCCACGGACCCTCTCCCAGTCGGTCACGGCGGCGTCGTAGGCCTCGACCTCGATGCGCGCCTGGTTCAGGTAGTGGTCGACCATGTCCTCGCCGAACGCCGCGCGGGCGATCGCCGACTCGTCGAACAGCCGCGCCGCCTCGCGCAGCGTCGTCGGCAGGTGGTCGACGCCGGCGGTGTAGGCATTGCCCTCGAGACGGTCTGGCAGCGGCAATTCGTGCTCGATGCCGTGCAGGCCTCCCGCGATGATCGCGGCGATGCCGAGGTACGGGTTGACGTCGCCGCCGGGCACCCGATTCTCGACCCGGAGCGACGAGCCGTGGCCGATGACGCGCAACGCGCATGTGCGGTTGTCGAGACCCCACGCGATGCCGGTCGGGGCGAACGAGCCCTTGGCGAACCGCTTGTAGGAGTTGATGTTGGGGGCGTAGAGCAGCGTGAACTCGCGCAGCGTGGCCAGGATTCCGGCGATCCAGTGCTCCATGAGCGGGCTGAACCCGTGCTCGCCCTCACCCGCCATCACCGGGTCGCCCGTCGCCGAGCGCACCGACAGGTGGATGTGACAGCTGTTGCCCTCGCGCTCATTGAACTTCGCCATGAAGGTCAGCGACTTGCCGTGTTGCTCGGCGATGGCCTTCGCGCCGTTCTTGTAGATCGCGTGCTGATCGGCGGTCTCCTGCGCTTCCGCGTAGCGGAACGCGATCTCCTGCTGACCGAGGTTGCACTCGCCCTTGACGCCCTCGGTGTACAGCCCGGCCCTGTCCATCGACAGGCGGATGTCGCGCAGCAGCGGCTCCAGGCGGCCCGAGGCCAGGAGGTCGTAATCGACGTTGTAGTCGGTCGACGGCGTGAGGTCGCGGTAGCCCTTGGCCCAGGCATCCCGGTACGTGTCGTCGAAGACGATGAATTCGAGCTCGGTTCCCGAGAAGGCGACCAGGCCGCGGTCCGCGAGGCGCTGACGCTGGCGGTCCAGGATGGCGCGGGGCGACTGCACGACGGGCTCGCCACCCTCCCACGTGAGGTCGGCCATGACGAGCGCCGATCCGGGAAGCCACGGGATGCACCGGAGGGTGGAGACGTCGGGTCGCAGCATCATGTCGCCGTAGCCGGTCTCCCAGCTCGACATCGCGTAGCCGTCGACCGTATTCATGTCGACGTCGACCGAGAGCAGGTAGTTGCAGGCCTCGGCACCGTGCGGCAGCACCTCCTCCTGGAAGAGCCGCGCAGAGACCCGTTTGCCGACCAGGCGCCCCTGCGCATCGGCGAAGGCGACGACCACGGTGTCGATGTCACCCGCGGCGATCCCGGCGTTCAACTGCTCGACCGTGAGGTTGCCCGGCATCCGTTCCTCCTGCGGTGTCGACGTGCGACGAGACTCCTGAGCGCGGTCCTCCGGACCGCGTTCACCCGCACACTCTAACCAAAATCCGTTTCAAAGGTAGACACAGCCGACCATTAGGCGCCACAATCGGCGAAAAGCGCATGAGCGCGACCCGAGCGCACCTTCCTTCGCGAATCCTTGGAGAGCCGATGTCCCAAGCGAGCAGTGCCACTCCGCCGGAATCCCCGGCATCGTCCACCGACAGCTCTGCGAAGGTCGCGGGGGCGACCTATACACGCGCGGGCCAGGAGTACTTTCAGAAGCGCGGCCTGAAACGCAGCGCGGGAGTCTGGGGTCTGTGGGGCCTCGCCGTCGCCGCGGTCATCTCGGGCGACTTCTCGGGATGGAACTTCGGCATCGACTTCGCCGGCTTCGGCGGCATGCTGATCGCCTTCGCCATCCTCGTGGTCATGTACTACGGCATGATCTTCTCGATCGGCGAGATGGCGGCCGCCATGCCGCACACCGGCGGTGCCTACTCGTTCGCCCGCTCGGCGATGGGACCGTGGGGCGGTCTTGTCACCGGAGCCGCCGAGACGATCGAGTACGTCGCGACGACCGCGGTCATCGTCTACTTCTCGGCCAGCTACGCCGACGCGATCACCAGCCAGCTGCTCGACTTCTCGATGCCGACGTGGGTGTGGTGGATCATCCTGTACGCGGCGTTCATCGCGCTCAACGCCGCGGGCGCGAGCATCTCCTTCAGGTTCGCGATCGTCGTGTCGATCATCTCCATCGCGATCATCCTGGTGTTCTCGGTGATGGCGATCTTCTCCGGCCAGTTCAGCTGGGACAACCTCTTCGACATCCCGCCCGACCCCGGCCAGTCGGAGTTCCTGCCGCACGGCGTGATCCCGATCCTGTTCGCCCTGCCGTACGCGATGTGGTTCTTCCTCGGCATCGAGGAGCTCCCGCTCGCCGCGGAGGAGTCGCACAACCCGGTCCGCGACATCCCCCGCGCGGGCTTCATCGCCCGCACCACGCTCATCATCACGGGCCTGCTCGTGCTGTTCCTCAACACGGGTGTCGTGGGCGCCGCCGCCACCGGCGTCGCGAGCGAGCCGCTGCTCGACGGCTTCCGCGCGATCGTCGGCGACGAGCTCGCCGCCGTGCTCGCGCTGTTCGCCCTCATCGGCCTGCTCGCGTCGCTGCAGGGCATCATGTTCGCCTACGGGCGCAACATGTACTCGCTGTCGCGGGCCGGCTACTACCCGAAGTTCCTGTCCCTCACCGGAAAGCGCGCGACGCCATGGGTGGCGCTCGTGGTCGGCGCGGTGATCGGCTTCATCGCGCTGGTGCTGGTCGATTCGCTCGGTGGCGCGAGCGGCGTCGCCGGTGCGATCGTGCTCAACATCGCGATCTGGGGTGCGGTGATCGCATACACGCTGCAGATGGTGTCTTACGTGATCCTCCGCAGGAAGTTCCCGAACGCGAACCGCCCCTACCGGAGCCCCTGGGGCATCCCCGGAGCGGTCATCGCGGGCGCCGTCTCGGTGCTCATCTTCTTCGGATTCTTCATCAACGAGCCCGCTCGTCCGGCGATCGTCGCGATCGCGATCGTGTACGTCGTGATCCTCATCGGCTTCGCGCTGTACTTCCGTCACCGCCTCGTGCTCTCGCCCGAGGAGGAGTACGCGATCTCGGGCGGGGCGCACGGCGACCCGCAGGCGGAGGGCTACGACGCGATGGAGAAAGAGGTCTTCGACGACAAGTCCTAGGTGTTCGGCCAAGACACCTGTGCAGGGAGGCGGAGCGGGGCGGCCTGGGGGACGCCCCGCTCCACTGCGTCACGACGCGGACGCCACGGGCACGGATGCTGCGCCCCGACCCACCCGCCCGGCCCGAGGTGCACGTCAGTAGAGGAGGAACTGCTTCGGCTCGGTCGAGGGGATGCCGCCGATCTCGACCGACAGGTGATACGAGGCGCCGCCGCCGGGGGCCATCGGGCGGTTGCCGTCGGCGCAGGTGCCGACGGCCGAGCGGGTGCGATCCCACGACAGGGCCGTCGCGCTCGACACCGTCTGACCGGCGGCGATCAGCACGACCATGTCGCTGGGCTCGCTCTGGCAGTCGGTCGACCGCCACCAGATGTCGTCGCCGCTGGTGACGGTGAAGGACTGGGCGCTGGTGCCTACGTTCATCGTGCAGTCTGGGCCGTTGTTGGTGAGCTTGATGGTGAACTGCGGCTGCTGATCACCCGCGTACGTGTCGGCGCTGGTGACGGGCTCGACAGTGATCTCGCTGGCGACACAGGGCTGCGCGGCGGGAGTGGCCCCGGGCGTCGGGGTCTGGCCCTCGACGACCGCTCCTTCGACCGCGCCGGTATCGGTTCCGCCGCTCGTCGCCTGTGACGACGGCACCGGCAGCGACTCGGCCGCGTTCTTGCTCTGCGGCTTGTCGTCCGGCGACGTCGTCGCCGCGCCCGCCCAGGGCTGTGCGATGAGCAGCCACACGATCCCGGCGATCACGAGCAGCCCGACGATCAGCACGAGCCGCCGGCGGCGATACACCGCCTTCGAGGGGCGGCGTCGGGGGGTGGTGCCGGTCATGCTCAACAGGCTAACGGCGCGCGTCGCCTTCTCCCGTCGGCGCGCCCCGGATGCCGCGACCCGACGGCCGGCGGTGGGCGTTCGTCCGTCGCGCGCCGACGCGATCGGTCGCCTCGCGAGGCGACGACCGACCACACGAGCCGGTTCCCGTCGCGGGCTGGTCAGAGGCGCTTCAGCATGCGGGTGTTGCCGAGGGTGTTGGGCTTCACGTGCGCAAGGTCGAGGAACTCCGCGACGCCCTCGTCGGGCGAGCGGATGAGCTGCGAATAGACGTCGGGATCGACGACCTGCTCGCCGATCTGCTCGAATCCGCGGCGCGTGAAGAAGTCGACCTCGAAGGTGAGGCAGAACAGGCGGGTGAGGCCGAGGGTGCGGGCGTTCGCCTCGAGGCCCTCGACGATCGCGCGACCCACGCCGTGGTGCAGCCAGCCGTCGGCGACGATCAGGGTGCGGACCTCGCCGAGGTCCTCCCACATGACGTGCAGGGCACCGCAGCCGATGAGGTCGCCGTTCGCGTCCTCGGCGACGAGGAACTGCTGCGTGGCCTCATAGAGCACCACGAGGTCCTTGCCGAGCAGGATCCGCCGCTGCACGAACGGCTCGAGGAGCGCCTGGATGCGGCGGACGTCGCTCGTGCGCGCCGGCCTGACGGTGAACTCTGCCACCCGTCCAGCGTAGAGCCGTCCGCGCCCGGGAATGACGAAGAGCGGATGCCGAGGCATCCGCTCTTCGTTCGAATCAGGTCAGGAGTTGGCTGCGAGGTCGGGCGTGGCGGTGATCTCGCCGTTGTGGACGACGCCCACCGCGACCTTCTCGCCGCGCGGGCCGTGCTCGAACACGAACTCGCCGTTCTGCGCGTCCACCTTCACGTGGTCGCCCGCGTCGAGCTCACCGTGCAGGATCTTCTCCGACAGGCGGTCCTCGATCTCACGCTGCATCGCGCGACGCAGCGGCCGGGCGCCGAGTGCGGGATCGAAGCCGATCTCGATCAGCTTGTCCTTCGCAGCATCCGTCAGCTCCACCGTCATGTCGCGGTCGAGCAGGCGCTCGCCGAGGCGCTTGGTGAACAGGCCCACGATCTGGCGCAGCTCGTCCTTGTCGAGCTGCGGGAAGACGATGATGTCGTCGACGCGGTTCAGGAACTCGGGCTTGAAGTTGCGCTTCAGCTCCTCGTTGACCTTGCCCTTCATCCGCTCGTACGTGGTGCCGCTGTTGCCCTCGACCTGGAAGCCCACCGGGCCGCCGGCGATCGCCGACGAACCGAGGTTCGTCGTCATGATGATCACCGTGTTCTTGAAGTCGATCACGCGACCCTGACCGTCGGTCAGGCGACCCTCTTCGAGGATCTGCAGGAGCGAGTTGAAGATGTCGGGGTGGGCCTTCTCGATCTCGTCGAAGAGCACCACCGAGAACGGCTTGCGGCGCACCTTCTCCGTGAGCTGGCCGCCCTCCTCGAATCCGACGAAGCCGGGAGGAGCACCGAACAGGCGAGAGACGGTGTGCTTCTCGCCGAACTCCGACATGTCGAGCGAGATGAGCGCGTGCTCGTCGTCGAAGAGGAACTCGGCGAGAGCCTTGGCAAGCTCGGTCTTTCCGACGCCCGTGGGGCCGGCGAAGATGAACGAGCCGGAGGGGCGCTTCGGGTCCTTGAGGCCCGCACGCTGGCGGCGGATCGTCTTCGAGAGGGCGGCGATCGCCTCCTCCTGGCCGATGACGCGCTGGTGCAGCGCCTTCTCCATGAAGACGAGGCGGCTCGACTCCTCCTCGGTGAGCTTGAACACCGGGATGCCGGTCGCCTGCGCGAGCACCTCGGCGATCAGACCCTCGTCGACGACGGCGTGGCTGGCGACGTCGCCCGAGCGCCACTGCTTCTCGAGGCGCAGCCGCTCGGCGAGGAGGGACTTCTCCTCGTCGCGCAGCGACGCGGCCTTCTCGAAGTCCTGGTCCTCGGAGGCGCGCTCCTTGTCTTCGCGCACCTTGGCGATCTTCTCGTCGAACTCCCGCAGCTCGGGCGGGCTCGAGAGGATCGACAGACGCAGGCGGGCGCCGGCCTCGTCGATCAGGTCGATGGCCTTGTCGGGAAGGAACCGGTCCGAGATGTAACGGTCGGCGAGGTTCGCGGCAGCGACGATCGCGCCGTCCGTGATCTGCACCTTGTGGTGCGCCTCGTAGCGGTCGCGCAGCCCCTTCAGGATGTTGATCGCGTGGGGCAGGCTCGGCTCGGCGACCTGGATCGGCTGGAAACGACGCTCGAGCGCAGCGTCCTTCTCGAAGTGCTTGCGGTACTCGTCGAGCGTGGTGGCACCGATCGTCTGGAGCTCGCCACGGGCGAGGAGCGGCTTCAGGATCGACGCGGCGTCGATCGCGCCCTCGGCGGCACCCGCACCCACGAGGGTGTGGATCTCGTCGATGAAGACGATGATGTCGCCACGCGTGCGGATCTCCTTGGTGACCTTCTTCAGGCGCTCCTCGAAGTCACCGCGGTAGCGGGATCCGGCGATGAGCGAGCCGAGGTCGAGCGAGTAGAGCTGCTTGTCCTTGAGCGTCTCGGGCACATCGCCCTTGACGATGGCCTGCGCGAGGCCCTCGACGACCGCCGTCTTGCCGACGCCCGGCTCGCCGATGAGGACGGGGTTGTTCTTGGAGCGGCGCGACAGGATCTGCATCACGCGCTCGATCTCCTTCTCGCGCCCGATGACCGGGTCGAGCTTGTTGTCGCGTGCGGCCTGCGTGAGGTTGCGGCCGAACTGGTCGAGCACTTGCGAGCCTCCCTGCGTGGTGCCCTGGGTCTGCTCGCCCTGACCGCTCGCGACGCCCGCCGGCTCCTTGCCCTGGTAGCCCGAGAGCAGCTGGATGACCTGCTGGCGCACCTTGTTGAGGTCGGCGCCGAGCTTGACGAGCACCTGGGCGGCGACGCCCTCGCCCTCGCGGATGAGGCCCAGGAGGATGTGCTCGGTGCCGATGTAGTTGTGACCGAGCTGCAGTGCCTCGCGGAGGCTGAGCTCGAGCACCTTCTTGGCGCGGGGGGTGAACGGGATGTGGCCGGTCGGCTGCTGCTGGCCCTGCCCGATGATGTCCTGCACCTGCTCGCGCACGGCATCGAGCGAGATGCCCAGGCTCTCGAGCGCCTTGGCGGCGACGCCCTCACCCTCGTGGATGAGACCGAGCAGGATGTGCTCGGTGCCGATGTAGTTGTGGTTCAGCATCTTCGCCTCTTCCTGGGCGAGGACGACCACACGACGGGCACGGTCGGTGAATCTCTCGAACATCGTTCACTCCTCCGGGGCGCCTCGGGACGGCCTGCCCACTGCGCCTTACATCGAGGGTAGCCAGCGCCTCGTGAGCGCACGGCCGTGTTCGCCGTGGGCATAGCGCGGCGGTCCGGGCCTTGACATGAGGGGGACGCCTTGCGCCGCGGCATCCCTTCGGGTTATCGTTTTTCGATAATAACGTTTATCGATATGGATCGGGGTCACAGGATGTACGCCACGCACCGAACTACCGTGAGCACCGGCGACGCCGTCGCTCTCGGGATCATAGCCACCGGCGCGGTCAGCGTGGCGGTAGCCGCCCTCGTCGCCGGCGTCCGGGCGGCGTTCGAGGTCTTCGGCACCGACCCCACCGTCGCGATGCCCGTCACCGGCGGCGACGTCGAAGCCCTCGACGGGGTCACCGACATCACCGCCGCCGTCTACACCTCGGCCGACGTCACCTTCGCGTCGCTGCCGACCGCGGTGAGCTGGCTCCTGCTGCTCGAAGTCGCACTGCCCGCTCTCGCCACGATCGGCGTCTGCGCCGTCGCCTGGTGGCTCGGCGTCTCGCTGATCCGCGGACGGCCGTTCCGCGCGTCGATGCCGGCGGCGATCGGCGTCGTCGCGTGCCTCGTGATCGCGGGCGGACTGTTCGGGCAGTTCGCGGGGGCCTGGGGTCGCGCGATGCTCGTGGAGCACCTGGCGGCGACCGACGAAGCGGTCACCGACGTCTTCTGGATCTTCCTGCTGCCGCTGGACCTGACGCCGATCGGCTGGGGCTTCGCTCTCGCGCTCGTGGCGGGGGCGTTCCAGATCGGATCACGCCTGCAGCGCGACACGGAAGGACTCGTGTGACCCCCGCCGACGACGAGGGCCCGAGCGGCGTCCACTGCCGGCTCGACGAGCTGCTCGAAGCGCGCGGCATGACCCTCACCCGCCTGGCGGAGCTGGTCGGGGTCTCGGTCGTGAACCTCTCGATCCTCAAGAACGACCGGGCGCGCGCCATCCGCTACTCGACGCTGTCGGCCATCTGCCGGGCGCTCGACTGCGAGATCGGCGACCTGCTCGTGCGGGCGGACTGAACCGCGGGCCCGCCCGCGACTGCTGCAGTTTCCTGCAACTGCCGTGTCGCGACGCAGCAGTTGCAGGCGACTGCAGCGCTCGGCCCCGCCGACGACCCCGTGGATCACGGATGCCGCGAGCCGCGGCATCCGTGATCACCGGCGTCAGTTGGGGTAGATGGGGATGCGGATGTTGTCGAACTCGCCGCCGGTGAGGATCGCGAAGGTCTCGGCGTCCTCGTCCTCGAGGCCGTTAACGGCGGTCACGACACCGCGCGGGGCCATGTCCATCGTGCAGACCTGGTCGGCGGGCGGGGTGACGAAGGTCACGGTGACCTCGGTCGCGCTCGTCGCCTCAGTGTTCTCGACCTGCGGCGCGCACGAGGAAGAGCCCCACGTGAGGATCACGAACTGACCGTCGACATCCGTCCAGCCCGCGCTCGGCAGGTAGTCGGCCTCACCGCCGACTTCGAGGCCTGCGACGCCCTCGAGGTCGGTGTCGCCGTGCCATCCGTCACCGGTCACCTCGATCTCGACGCCGTTGACCGGGTCGACGTCGGTGGGCGTGCCCACGAGGGTCACGCGCGGAACGAGGTCGGCGGTGCACGCCTTGTCGGTCTCGGCGTCGACGAGGGTGACCATCATCACTCCGTCGTCGTAGGTCGCCTCCTCAGCGACGGGGATGCACGTGGAGCTGCCCTGCGTGAGGATGCCGATCATGCGACCGCCATCGAGCCAGGCCGCGCTGACTTCCTGCTCGTCGCCATCGTCGTCCGTGCTGGTGGTCACCGGCGACGGCGTGGTGCCGCCCGTGCCGGCGGGCGCGGCGCAGGCGGTCAGAAGGCCTGCGGCGAGGAGCGCCAGGCCGAGCCCGGCGAGCAGTGAACGGGAGCGAACAGGCATGCGAGGCCTCCTGGAGTTCCGCGGATGCCCCCGGCATCCGTCCCCCATATCGTGTCGCAGATCATCCTGAAATCTCAGCATCTCGATCACATGAAGGTCACGATGAGCGGGAACCCGCCATTACTGCAGCGCCGATGTGAGACGCGCGAGATTGTCGAGCACCGTCGAGCGCAGCGGCTGCTTCTCCCACTCCTCGAGCGTGAGTTCCCGTGAGAGGGACCGGTACATGTCTTCGACCGCGCGCATCTCGCGCACGAACTCCTCACCGCGCACGAGCATCGAGATCTCCATGTTGAGACCGAACGAGCGCATGTCCATGTTGCTCGAGCCGACGATGGCGACCTCGTCGTCGATGGTGAGGCTCTTCGTGTGCAGGATGAACGGCTTCTTGTACATCCAGATCTTCACACCCGCTCGAAGCAGCGCCTCGTAATAGCTGCGCTGGGCGTGGTAGACGATCGCCTGATCCCCCTCCTCCGACACGAAGAGCTCGACATGGATGCCGCGCTGGCACGCCGTCGTGATCGCGAGGAGCATCGCCTCGTCGGGTACGAAATACGGGCTCACCACGATGATCTTGCGCTGCGCCGCGTAGAGCAGGCCGGCGAAGAGCTTGAGGTTGTTCTGGAACTCGAACCCCGGCCCCGACGGCACGATCTGGCAGTCGAGATCGCCCGGCCCGCTGCGCACGTCGAAGAGGTCGATCTGATCGGTGAGCACCTCGTCGGTCTCGCTGTACCAGTCGCTCAAGAAGACGGCATTGACGGATGCTACGACCGGGCCCTCGATGCGCGCCATCAGGTCGACCCAGTGCAGGCCGCGCTTGATGTTCTTGCGCAGGTTGTACGTCGAATCCGTGACGTTCTGCGACCCGGTGAACGCGACCCGGCCGTCGACGACGAGCAGCTTGCGGTGATTGCGCAGGTCGGGGCGCTGATACTTGCCGCGCAGCGGCTGCACCGGGAGCATGAGGTGCCATTGCGCGCCCATGGCCGTCAGGCGCTTGAGGGTTCGCTTGTAGAACGGCTTGCCGCGGTTCGCCCAGTGGTCGAGGAGCACGCGCACGGTCACGCCCCGAGCCGCCGCCTCTTCGAGGGCGCGGAAGAAGTTGTCGGTCGCGGCATCCGCCTGCAGGATGTAGAACTCGACGTGCACGAACCGCTCCGCCTCACGGATGGCGGCAGCCATCGAATCGAGGCTCTCCTGATAGCCGGGGATCAGGTGCGCGGAGTTGTCGCCCGCCAGCGGCATCGCTCCGAGATTGCGGTTGAGCGTCACGAGCGACGTGAACCAGCTGGGAGCGTGCGGACGAAGCGTGCCGAAGTCCAGTGAGGCGCTGGTGTCGTGGATGTAGTCGTTGATGCGCTCCTGCTTGCGACGTCGCTTGCGCGGAAGCCGGGGGTTCCCGATGAGCAGGAACAGGAACACGCCGATGATCGGGATGAAGTAGATCGCCAGCAGCCACGCCATCGCGGCGGTGGGGCGGCGGTTGCGCGGCACCACGATGATCGCCGTGATGCGGATGACGATGTCGAGGATGAAGACGAGCACCACCCACCACGTCGCGTCGAACGTGATGGTGATCATCGAGCGGAGCCTCTCCCCGGCCGTCGGGCGGATCCGCCCGATCGGACGCGCCGACGGGCGGTGTGCCCACACTATCGGGGGCGGAGGACGCGGCCTCGCATCCGAGGTCGGCGGCTGCCGGGCGCGCGCTCAGCCCGACATGCGGCGCGGGTCAGGCGTCGGTGGAGGCGGCGCCGGGCCCGACCGGCGGCAGCCCGCGCTTGGCGCGCTCTTCGGCCTCGATCTTCGCGTACACGCGACGCTCGGTGCGGTCCGCCCGGATGATGCTGCGCAGCACGAAGAAGAAGATCAGCGAGACGAGGACGGTCGGCAGGAGCGTCCAGAGCGCCGCGACCCAGTAATCCATGCCTTCAAGGATACGCCGTGCGGGTATCGCCTCCTCCCCAGGGGCCTGCGCGGACTCTTTCCGCCGGCCTGTCCACAGGCGTGAGCCCCTTCCTCCCCAGGGCGCCTGTCGCCGCCCGGCCGATCCGGTGTCTGTGGAGACTCGGGCGGAGGGCTCCGGCGTCACGACACTCGTCCCATGACTCCCACCGTCGTCAAAGCCGCGGACGCCGCGCAGTTCCTCTCCTTCCTGCCCCGCATGCTGGGCTATCACCCGTCGCAGAGCCTCGTCGTGATCCCGTTCCACGGCGCCCGCAGCCTCGGCGCGATGCGGTTCGACCTCCCCGGCGGCGACGAGGACGCCGTCGACCGCGTCGCCGCGACCGTCACCGGCATGGTGTGCCGGCTCGCCGAGGCCGACGCGGTCGCCGCCATCGCGTACACCGGTGCGAAGTTCTCGGACGAGGAGCGGATGCCGCATCACGACCTCCTCACCGCGCTCGAGCGCCGCGCCGATGCGTGCGGACTGCGGGTGACCGATCTGCTGTGCGTCGCCGCGGATGGGTGGGGGTCGGTCTTCGACGCCGGGTGTCCGGCCGCGGGCCGGCCGCTCGGCGACCTGGAGTGGATCGGCGCCGGGGACATCCCGGAGCCCGACGGCGATCAGGCGACCGGGGCGGAGCTGCCGGGGTGCTCGGCAGAGGAGCGCGTTCGGGTGGCGCAGGCGATGACCGCGCTCGACACCGCGATCGCCGTGCTGTGCGGACCGCCGGCCGGGGGCGGCACCGCCGAGGGCGCCGCACGGTCGGCTCGCACCGAGTGCAAGGACGGGATCACGGGTGAGGCGCGCGGTGGGGGTGCTCCCCCCGACGGAGCCGGACGCGGCGACGGGACGAGCGACCTCGGCCCCGTTCCCGCGCCGGTATCGGGCGTGGCGGAGGACGAGGCATCCGTCACCGACGAGGCGGCGCGGGTCGACCCGCGGGCGCTCGCCGCGGTGTGCCGGTTCGACGATCTGCCCGGGTTCTTCGAGGATGCCCTGGCACGACCGGTCGACGCGGCGGACCCGTACGACGTCGCCGCCCTCGTGTGGTGCCTGGCACGCCCGTCGCTGCGGGACGTGGCGCTCGTGCAGTGGAGCGGCAACCTCGCCCAGGGCGACGAGGCCCTCGACGCGCAGCTGCGGTGGGAGTCGGGCGAAGAGTACCCGCCGCACCTGGCGATGCGCATGTGGGGCGAGGGCGACAGCCCGCAGGTGTCGCGCCTCGAGACCGCGCTCGAGCTGGCGCGGCACACGGCCGCGGCCGCGCCCCGCGACGCGCGGCCCGGGTCGCTCGCGATGTGCGCGTGGCTGTCATGGGCCCTCGGCCGCTCGACGCACGCCGCCGCCTACGCGGAGCGCGCGTGCGAGATCGAGCCGGAGCACGGGCTGTCGCAGATCGTGCTCTCGTTCGTGAGCGCCGGGCATCTGCCCGACTGGGCGTTCCAGCGCGCGGGGGCGCGGTGATCCGCGCTGGGTGCGATCCCGCGGGCGGACTACTTGACGAGCGGGAACAGGATCGTCTCGCGGATGCCGAGCCCGGTCACCGCCATCAGCAGACGATCGATGCCCATGCCCATGCCCCCGGTCGGCGGCATGCCGTGCTCGAGTGCGCGGAGGAACTCCTCGTCGATGCGCATGGCCTCCAGGTCTCCCTTGGCGGCGAGCTTGGCCTGCTCGACGAACCGCTCGCGCTGGATCACCGGGTCGACGAGCTCGGAGTAGCCGGTGGCGAGCTCGAAGCCGCGCACGTACAGGTCCCACTTCTCCACGACGCCGGCGATCGAGCGGTGCTCGCGGACAAGCGGGCTCGTGTCGACGGGGAAGTCCATCACGAAGGTCGGGCGCACCAGGCCCGGCTTCACGAAGTGCTCCCACAGCTCCTCGACGAGCTTGCCGTGGATGGCGTGCGGCGGCAGATCGAGGCCTTCGGCCTCGGCGAGCGCGACGAGATCCTCGAACGGCGTCTGGGGCGTGATCGAGCGGCCGGCCGCCTCCGACAGCGACTCGTACATCGAGAGGCGGTCCCACTGGCCGCCCAGGTCGTACTCGGTGCCGTCCGCCCACGTCACCGTGGTCGAACCCGAGATCGCGATCGCCGCGTTCTGGATCAGCTCCTGCGTGAGGTCGGCGATGCCGTTGTAGTCGCTGTACGCCTGGTAGGCCTCCAGCATCGCGAACTCGGGGCTGTGCGTGGAGTCGGCGCCCTCGTTGCGGAAGTTGCGGTTGATCTCGAAGACCCGGTCGATGCCGCCGACCACCGCACGCTTGAGGAACAGCTCGGGCGCGATGCGCAGGTACAGGTCGGTGTCGAAGGCGTTGGAGTGGGTGATGAACGGGCGCGCGGACGCACCGCCGTGCTGCACCTGCAGCATCGGGGTCTCGACCTCGATGAAGTCGTGCGACGCGAAGGTGTTTCGCAGGCTCGCGTTGACCTTCGCGCGCGCGAGGACGGTCTCGCGGGCGCGGTCGCGCACGATGAGGTCGAGGAAGCGGCTGCGGACGCGGCTCTCCTCGCTGAGCTCGGAGTGGAGGTTGGGCAGCGGAAGCACGGCCTTCGATGCGATGCGCCAGTCGGACACCATGATCGACAGCTCGCCGCGACGACTCGAGATGACCTCACCCGAGACGAACACGTGGTCGCCGAGGTCGACGAGTTCCTTCCACGCCTGGAGCGACTCGTCGCCGACCGCCGCGAGCGACACCATCGCCTGGATGCGGCTGCCGTCGCCGGCCTGCAGCGAGGCGAAGCAGAGCTTTCCGGTGTTGCGGCTGAAGACCACGCGGCCTGCGACAGCGGCGGTGACACCGGTCTCAGCGCCCGCCTCGAGGTCGGCGTACCGCTCGCGCAGCGCCGGGATCGTGTCGGTGATGGGCACGCCGACCGGGTACGCCCCGCCGGCGGCGTCCGCTCGCTCGGCGATCAGACGCTCGCGCTTCGCCAGCCGCACGGCCTTCTGCTCGGAGGCTTCGACAAGCTCGGCAACCGAGGGGTCGGTCGGCTCGGCGGTCTCGGCGGGCGAGGTCGTGTCGGTCACGGGGTGTGCTCCTCGGTGGGGGTTCTCCGCAGAACGCGGACCCCCAAGTCTACCGAGGTGCTCCACGGCGCGAGTAAGGTCGGGGGCGGCTCCTGGAACGCCCACCTCGACACGATCGGACGATGCGATGTCGCAAGCTCGTCGCACGATGTCGGATCTCACCGGGTTCTGGGTCGTCGCGGCCGCCTTCACCACGGTCACCGCCTACGCCACGGTCCCGACGCCTCTGTATCCGCTCTACCAGGCGGCCGACGACTTCCCCGTCCCGGTCGTGACCTTCATCTTCGCCGCTTTCGCGGTCGGAGTCGTGGTCAGCCTGTTCCTGATCGGCCACATCAGCGACTGGGCAGGACGACGCCGGATGGCGGTCATCGCGATGCTGGTGTCGGCGATCGCCGCGGTCGTGTTCATCGTCTGGAACTCCGTTCCGGGCCTCGTCGTCGCGCGATTCGTCGACGAAGTCAGTGTCGGCACGCTCAGCGCCGCGGCGACGGCCCACCTCGCGGAGCTGCGCTCGAACGCACGACCCGCGGAGACACCGGTCGTCGCGGCTTCGGTGGCCGGGGCCGCCAATCTCGGCGGACTCGCCCTCGGACCTCTCGTGGGCGGCCTGTTCGCCGAGTTCGCTCCCGACCCGCTGGAGCTGCCGCACGCGGTGTTCCTGGTGCTCTTCGTCGGCGCGGCGGTCGTTCTCCGTCACGTGCCCGAGACGGTCGACACCTCGGCGTCGCATCCGGCATATCGACCACAGCGGCTGGCGCTGCCCGCCGGGTCCGCGGCGGCTTTCACGGCGGCCAGCACCGGAGCGGCCGCCTCGTTCGCGCTCTTCGCGCTATTCACATCACTGGCCCCCACCTTTCTCCACGACACGTTCCAGGTCTCGGACCACCTGGTGGACGGCGCAACCGTCTTCGCGGTCTTCGGCGCGGCAGCGGTCGCCCAGGTGCTGCTGGTCCGCGTCGCGCAGCGGGCGCAGCTGCTCGTCGCGATCCTGTGCTTCGCGATCGGGCTGGTCTCCATCGCCGCAGGCGCACTGATTCCGATCCTGGGGCTCTTCGTCGTAGGCGGCATCGTGGCCGGGGCGGGGGCCGGCATCATGTTCCGCTTCGGCGCTCGCCGCGGCGAGCGCGCTCGCGGCACCCGACCGCCGGGGCGAGACTCTGGCCCTCCTCTTCCTCATCGCGTATGCGGGCCTTGTCGCGCCGGTGCTCCTCGTGGGGCTCAGCCTTCCCCTGGTGGGCGAGACCACCGTCCTGCTCGTCTTCTCCGCAGTGGTGCTCGTCGCGACGCTCGGCGCGGGCATCGCGATGCGGCGGCGCTCGCCGGACGCGGCCGCGCACGACGGCGGAACACGCTGAGCCGGGCGCGGAAGTCGCACCGGCAGGGCGGTCCGACCGCCGGGACGCGCATGTCGCCTCCCAGCCCTCGTGCCCGGTTCAGCCCAGGTAGATCTCGGCGTTGTCGATGAAGCGGTGCCCCGCCACCGAGGCGGCGATGAGCGCCAGTGCCGGTCCGCTGCTGCCCTCGTCGACCGGCAGGAAGGTCGCCGGGTCGACGACGCTCAGGTACTCCAGCCGGATGCGCGGCTCTCCCATGAGGGCCGACTGTGCGGCGGCGATGCACGCGTCGACGCCTCGATCCGCGTTCGCGGCGGCGGCGTCCAGCGCGGCCGGGAGGAGTGCGGCGGCCGTGAGGTCGCGGTCCTCGAGCAGTCCGACGCGCGTCGACACCGGCAGCCCGTCGTCCCCGCGCACGGTCTCGACCGTCGCGACCTCGACGTTGAAGAACAGGTCGCGGATCATGCGGCGCACGAGGAACACCCGCTGCGGATCGCGCTCGCCGTACACGGCGACGTCCGGTTGGACGAGGTGGAAGAGCTTCGCCTCCACCGTGAGGAGTCCGTCGAAGTAGAACGGGCGCGCACGCCCCTCGTAGCGAAGGCCGAGATCGCCCGCGGTGACCTTCGTCGTCGCGGAGCCGTCGGGGAGCAGCTCGCTCGACTCCGGGGCGAACACCACCTCGACGCCCAGCGACTCGAGCAGGCGCTCGTCGTCGTCCGGCGTCCTCGGATACGCCGCGAACTCCGCCGGGGTTGCGAAGCGCAGCGGGTTCACGAAGATCGAGACGACCACCACGTCGGCCACTTCACGGGCACGGTGCACGAGGTCGATGTGCCCGTCGTGAAGCGAGCCGATGGTGGAGATGAGTGCGATGCGCGCTCCGGGGGCGGCGGCGCGGATCTCGGCGAGCCGAGCCCGCAGCTCGTCGACGGTGCTGATCATCCTTGGATCGTAGCGGGGGGCTCGGCTCCAGGACCGGAGCCCGCCTCCGCGAGCGCGTGGTCGATCGTCGTGTGCGCCAGTGCCGACAGGAATGAGCCGGGTTGCGGCACGCCCGCCTCGGCGAGCAGCGCGGTCGCCTGACGCACGATCGATCGGGAGAAATCGCGTGCGGTCGCGATCGCCTCGGCGTACGCCGGCCGGGCCGACTCGTCGACGACGACCGGCTCGCAGCCGAGCTCGACGGCGAGCGCCTGCGCGATCGGCAGCACGGGACCGGGGGCGGTGACGGCGGCGTACGCGCTCGAGAGCGCCCGCAGATCCATCGACGTCCCGCTGAACTCGATCGCCGGGTGCACGGCGAGCGGGATCGCGCCCTTCGCGACGGCGGCCGACAGGATGCCGGTGCCCCAGGCCGGGTCGGTGTGCAGCACGAGCTGGCCGGGCTGCCACGCACCGATCTCGGCCAGACCGCCGACGAGCCCCTCCAGCTGGTCGTGCGGCACGGCGACGATCACAAGCTCGCTGCGGCGGACGACCTCGGTGGCGTCGAGAACCGGGACGCCGGGCAGGATCGCCTCCACCCGCTCGGGGTCGGAGCCCTGGGTGATCCCCACGAGCGCGTGCCCGGCGCCGGCGAGCGCCGCACCCAGAACGGGCCCGACCCGGCCGGCGCCGATGATGCCGACGCCCAGACGCCCATCCCGGCTCATGCGGGCTCCTCCCCCGGCCGGGTGACGACGGTGTAGCCCGGCGGCGGCGGCACGGATGCTGCGGACTGAGCGCCTGCGCCGGCATCCGGGGGGACCGGCGCCGTCGCAGCGGGAACGGAGACAGCGGGCAGCGGGACGGCGGGGGCCGCAGCATCCGTCTCGCCCTCTGCCCAGCGATGCGTGCGGTCGGCCAGAGCCGCGCGCACCGACCCGGTGGCGACGTCGTCGAACAGGGCGAGCGCGCGGTCGCGATCGACGGCCGCGAGGAAGGGCGAGACGGGACCCGTCACGACGTGGGCGCGCACATTGGTCACGCGTGACGCGCGGTCGAGCGGGCCCTGGTAGAGCCCGAAGCTCTGCAGGCGCGCGAGGGGCAGGATCACGAGCTTGCGCCACACCACGCCGCGCCGCATCAGCAGCACGTCCTCAGTGAGACGGAAGCCGTTGCGGCGGTAGGAGAAGGGCCGGATCCACCACGCGCGCTTCGGCGTGTTCGTGAAGGTGTCGCCCTCGGTCGGCCCGAACATCCCCTCCTGGACGATGAGCGCCCGCTCGTCGTCGGGCAGCGACGGCTGCAGCAGGCGCAGCACCCGCTCGACGTCCGCCGCGGTGCCCACCGGCAGCACCGTCGTGAACTGATCGGTCGAGCTGTCGGCCGCGCTGCGGCCGGTGAGACGGTTGATGCGGATCGTCCACCAGCCCGCCGGGCGCCAGAGGATCCCCTGCGTCACCTCCACGGCGTGCACCCGGCCGGGCGGGACGATCTCGGTGATGGTCGTGAAGAGCCCGAACGTGATGCGCACGCCGTCGGGGGTCGGTGCGATCGAGTAGCGCAGCGAGCGGACGATCGAGCGCACCCAGTACGCGCCGAAACCGATGATCGCCGGGACGAAGCCGAACAGCAGCCACGTCACGCCCTGGCTGACGCCGATCACGATCGCGACGATCGCGAACAGCAGAGCCAGCGTCGAGGTGCTGAGGACATGGGATGCGACGAGCCGGCCGAGCGGGATGTGCACGACCGATTCGAGCTCGGCGACGGGGGCCTCGGGCCCCTCGATGAGTCCGGTGATCTCGCGGCCGACGGTCTGGCTCAGGGATGCGACCCTGCCGGGCTGCCGCGTCGCGGTCGCACCGGCTGGGCCCGCCGACATCGCGAGCCGGCGCCCCGACGCGAGGCGCAGGATGTCGGACCGGACGGCCTCGGCGTTGGCGGTCGAGAGGTACTCGAGCTTGACGTTGGCGTCGATGCCTGCCCCGACCACCTCGAGCTTGGCCATGCCGAGCAGCCGCGCGATCATCGGCCGGGTGAGATTGACGCCCTGCACGCGGTCCAGCGGTGCACGCCGCTGCGTGCGGAACAGGATCCCGCTGCGCACCTCGACGTCGTCATCGGTGATGCGGAACGTGTGGAAGCGCCACGAGGTGTAGAACACGGTGACGAGCACGATGAGCACCGCGAGCACCGCGACGCCGGCGAGCACGTAGAGGTTGTTCGCGATGATGAAGTCGATCGGGTCACCGCCGACCTGCTCCCATTCGACGACCTCGTCCCCCACGCCCGGCGCGAGCCACGGCAGGAAGACGTACAGCAGGCGGTCCCGCAGGTTCGCGAAGACGATGCCGATGACGACGATGAGGAACAGACCGCCGCGAAGAAGCGGTGTCAACGGGTGCAGACGGTGCCACTCGCCGTCGCTCAGCGGCGAGCGCACGAGCTGTGGCGGCGGCGCGCCGGGCCCGCCCGCAGGCGCGGGCGGCGGCGCGCCGGGCCCGCCCGCGGGCGCCGGCTCGGGAGGGGGCACCGAGCTCATAGCCCCGTGCGCCGGCTCTCGGCGACCTCGACCAGGTGGTCGCGGAGCGTCTCTGCGGTGGACTGGGCGAGGCCGGGGATCACGACGCCGGTCGCCGCGGCGGCCGTCACGAACTTCAGCTGCGCGATGCCGAAGCCGCGGTCGAGCGGGCCGTGCGTGATGTCGATGAGCTGCATGCGACCATAGGGCACGGTGACGAAGCGCTGCCACAGGATGCCGCGGCGGAAGACGAGGTCGTCGTCGCGCAGCTGGTACCCGATCGCGCGCGCCTGCCGAGGCAGGATGGCGAGCGTCCACGCGAGGATCACGGTCATGATGCCGCCGGGGATCCACGCCCACAGCTGGTGCATCAGCAGCGTCAGCACGAGGGTGGCCGCGATGACGACCAGCAGGAACGATCCCGTCGAGATGAACTGGACCGTCACGTACTTCGGCGAGATCTGGTGCCACACGCCGCTCTCGAGGGCGAGCCTGTTCTCGGACCGCGGCTCGACCAACCGCTCGAACTCCGGGGCGACATCGGGTGCCGCCGCCGCGTCAGTGGTCGTGGATGCGGGGTTCGAGTCCGGGTGCGTCGCCTCCGGGCTGTTCGTCATCGTCGTCCTTCCGGATGGTGCACAGGTGCTCCGCGACCAGACCTGCAGCGACCAGCAGGGCGCCGCACACGGTCGTCGCGATGACCGTTGCCAACGAGCCTAGCGAGGGCGTCACCGGCCGGGTCGCGAGGAAGATCCACAGCCCCGCGCCCAGTCCGCCGAGCGCGGCGCCGACGATGCTCGACGCCTTCGCGAGCATCGCGACGCGCACCGCGCGGAACGGGTCGACCTTCGTCTTCGACGTGCCTCGCGTGGCCCGGCGGATCGGGATCGCGAGCCCGATCACGACCGCGCCGAGCAGCACGAGAAGGATCGGCAGCGTCACGGCGGGGGTGAAGGTGGGGCGGCCCGCCGAGGTCAAGAGCTGATCCACGAGGAACCCCGCCGCGACCCCGAGGACCGCCGCGATGATCAGCACTCCCGCCCCTGTGCGCTTCATCGACCCTCCGACCGCAGCCGGCGCAGCGCCTCGTCCACCCGGCCGACACCGGGGAGCACGGCGTCGGGGTCTACGGCCAGCCACGGCGCCAGCACGAAGTCGCGCTCGGCCGCACGCGGGTGCGGGAGGAGAAGCCGCGGATCGTCGCTGACCAGATCTCCGTAGGCGATCAGGTCGAGATCAAGCGTGCGGTCCTCCCAGCCTCCCTCGCGCGCGGAACGGGAGGCGGAGCGCACCCGGCCATGGCGCTGCTCGATGGCGTGGAGGTAGCCGAGCAGCACAGACGGCGCCAGCCGCGTGGTGAGGACCGCGACGGCGTTCAGGTATGCCGGGGCCGAGGCATCCGGTCCCTCCGGCTTCAGCGCGACCGACTCGATCGGCTCGGACACCCGCACCGCGTCGACGAGGGGAACCCGCGCGAGGTCCTTGATCGCCGCCGACATCGTCGCAGCCCGATCGCCCAGGTTGGCGCCGAGCGCGACGACCGCTTCGACCGCCTCACGCGGGTGACCCTCCGCCTCGCCGTCGAATCCCTGGGCCAGACGCCGGTTCACGACCCGACCGTCCGCATCGGGCTCCCGGGGCGGCCACGGCGGATCGTCACCGACACGTCGGTGAACGGGACCGTGATCGGAGCCTGGGGCTTGTGGACGGTGACGGCGACCATCCTCACGAGGTCGTACGTGAGGAGGTCGTCGGCGATGCGCGCCGCGACGCCCTCGATGAGGTTCAGCGGCTCGCCGCCGACGAGTTCGACGATGCGCTCGGCGACCTCGCCGTAGTGCACGGTGTCGGCGACGTCATCGGTCTCTGCGGCCTCTGCGGTGCTGAGGTACAGAGTCGCGTCGACCACGAACTCCTGTCCCTCGCGGCGCTCGTCCGCGAATACCCCGTGGTACCCGTAGGCGCGCACGCCCGTGAGCGTGATCTCGTCGATGAAGTCCATCAGCCCTCCTGGCCGCCCGATCGATCCACGCCCGCCCACCGCTGCGCGACCACCAGAGCATCTCGCGTGGCGGCGACATCGTGGACGCGCACCGCCCACACCCCGGCCTGCGCCGCAAGGGCGCTCGTCACCGCGGTGGCGAGGTCGCGCCGGGCCTCGGACGCCTGGGCGGGGTCGTCCGCGAGCGCGTCGGCGAGGAACCGCTTGCGACTCGTTCCGATCAGCACGCGGTGCCCCATCGCGACGAACCGGTCGAGTCCGCGCAGCGTCTGCCAGTTCTGCTCGCCCTGCTTGCCGAATCCGATACCGGGGTCGACGATCACGCGCGCGGGATCGATGCCGGCCAGGACGGCGGCCTCCACACGGGCAGTGAGCTCGCCGGCCACTTCGGCGACGACGTCGTCGTACACGGCGCCCGCGTACATGTCGGCGGAGTGGCCGCGCCAGTGCTGCAGCACCACGTCCGCATCGGTGGACGCGACGGCCCCCAGCATCCCGGGATCGGCCATGCCGCCCGAGACGTCGTTCACGATCCGCGCGCCGGCCTCGACGGCGGCGACGGCGGTCGAGGCGTTCATCGTGTCGATGCTCACCACGACCCCGGCGTCCGCCAGCGCCCGCACCACCGGGAGTACCCGCGCCCGCTCGACCTCGGGGCTCACCCGCTCTGCACCGGGCCGGGTGGATTCGCCGCCGACATCGACGATGTCGGCGCCCTGCGCTCGCAGACCCATCGCGTGGGCGACCGCCGCGTCGGCGTCCACGTAGCGTCCGCCATCGCTGAAGGAATCGGGCGTCACGTTGACGACGCCCATGATCAGGGTCATGAGCGGCCGGCTCCGATCAGTGCCACCAGCTCGGCCCGCGCGGCGGGGTCGGCGAACTCGCCCCGCGCCGCGATCGTCACGGTCGAGGCATCCGGCTGGCGACCGCCCCGCATCGTGACGCACTCGTGCGTCGCGTCGAGCACCACCAGCACGCCGCGGGCGTCGAGGGACCCGGCGATCACGTCGGCGATCTGCTCGCCCAGGCGCTCCTGCACCTGAGGACGCGACGACAGGATGTCGACGACCTTCGGCAGCGCGCCGAGGCCGACGACCTGCTCACCGGGGAGGTACGCGAGGTGCGCGTGACCCCGGAAGGGCAGGAGGTGATGCTCGCACACCGAGCGGAAGATGATGTCTCGCAGGATCACCGCTCCCGACGGCAGCGTGTCGGGCGCCGGGCCGCGCGACACCGAGATGGTGTGCGCGAGGGGGGCCGCGGCATCCGTCCCCACCCCCGCGAAGAACTCGGCGTACGCGTCGGCGACGCGCTCGGGCGTCTGCTTCAGCCCGGGGCGTTCCGGGTCTTCGCCGATCGCCGCGAGCAGTTCGCGCACGAGCTGGGCGACGCGCTCACGATCGACGGCCATAGGCCGAGCCTACGCGGTCGCCGGGCGCGCCTGTCCGGTGGGACGGCGCTTGGTCGCCTTCTCGGCAGCCGGCTGCTCGTCGGCCTCGACGCTCGCGGCGAGGCCCGCCTCGTCGCGGCGCTGCGGAACCTCGACGGGCGGCAGCTCCGAGACGGGGCGCTGCTCGCTCGAGAGCCACTGCGGGCGCGGGGGCAGGCGCTTGACGTCCTTGAAGATCTCGGCGAGCTCCAGGTGGTCGAGCGTCTCCTTCTCGAGCAGCGCCAGCGCGAGCTTGTCGAGCACAGCGCGGTTGGCGTTGATCACCTCGTAGGCCTCGTTGTGCGCCTGCTCGATGAGGTCGCGCACCTGGACGTCGACGCGCTCGGCGACGCGCTCCGAGAACTCGCGGCCGTGGCCCATGTCGCGGCCCATGAAGACCTCGCCGGAGGACTGGCCGAGCTTGACCGGGCCGATGTCGCCTGTCATGCCGTACTCGGTCACCATCTTGCGGGCGATGCTGGTCGCCTTCTCGATGTCGTTGGAGGCGCCGGTGGTCGGGTCGTGGAACACGATCTCTTCGGCGACGCGGCCGCCCATCGCGTAGGTGAGCTGGTCCTGCAGCTCGTTGCGCGTGACGGAGTACTTGTCGTCCAGCGGCAGCACCATCGTGTAGCCGAGGGCTTTGCCGCGCGGGAGGATCGTGACCTTCGTGACCGGGTCGGTGTGGTTCATCGCCGCCGCGGCGAGGGCATGGCCACCCTCGTGGTACGCCGTGATGAGCTTCTCCTTGTCCTTCATCACGCGCGTGCGCCGCTGCGGCCCGGCGATCACGCGGTCGATGGCCTCGTCGAGGGCGCGGTTGTCGATCAGCTGCGCGTTCGAGCGGGCGGTGAGCAGCGCTGCCTCGTTCAGCACGTTCGCGAGGTCGGCGCCGGTGAAGCCGGGGGTCTTGCGGGCGACGACCTCGAGGTCGACGCCGTCGGCGAGCGGCTTGCCGCGGCCGTGCACCTCGAGGATCTTGGTGCGGCCCTTGAGATCGGGCGCGTCGACGCCGATCTGGCGGTCGAAGCGGCCGGGGCGCAGCAGCGCCGGGTCGAGGATGTCGGGGCGGTTGGTCGCCGCGATCACGATGACGTTCGCCTTGGGGTCGAAGCCGTCCATCTCGACGAGCATCTGGTTGAGCGTCTGCTCGCGCTCGTCGTGGCCGCCGCCCATTCCGGCGCCACGGTGACGACCCACGGCGTCGATCTCGTCGATGAAGATGATGGCCGGGGCGTTGTCCTTGGCGTTGTTGAAGAGGTCGCGCACGCGGCTCGCGCCGACGCCGACGAACATCTCGACGAAGTCCGAACCCGAGATCGAGTAGAACGGCACGCCCGCCTCACCCGCGACCGCGCGGGCGAGGAGCGTCTTGCCCGTTCCGGGAGGGCCGTACAGCAGCACGCCCTTCGGGATGCGGGCGCCGACGGCCTGGAACTTGGACGGGTCCTTCAGGAAGTCCTTGATCTCTTCGAGCTCTTCGATCGCCTCGTCGGAGCCCGCGACATCCTGGAAGGTGACCTGCGGCATCTCCTTGGTCACGAGCTTCGCGCGCGACTTGCCGAACTGCATGACCTTGCTGCCGCCGCCCTGGGCACTCGACAGCAGGAACCAGAACAGCAGACCCAGCAGCAGGATCGGCAGGAGCAGCGAGATGAAGCCGTCGAACCACGTCGCGCGCGGCACCGCGTCGTTGAAGCCGTCCTTCGGGTTGGCCTCGTTGACCGCGTCGACGACCTCGGCGGCACGGGCCGAGACGTAGTAGAACTGCACGTCGGTGGCGCCCTCGTACTCCTTCGAGAGCTTCATGTCGACGCGCTGGTCGCCGTCGGTGTTGACCACCTCGGTGACCGTGTCGCCCGAGAGCAGCTCGAGGCCCTCCTGCGTGGAGATCTGCTTCGCGCCGCCCAGGCTCGAGATGAGCGAGAACCCCACGATGAGGAAGACCCCGATCAGCAGGACGTAGAAGAGCGGGTTGCGGGTGATCTTCTTGAAGTCCATGGCGCGGGCGCGAGCCCGACCCCTTTCGTCGACGTGCCGCCGCGGACGGGAGAACCCCCGTCGACGGTTGAATCAGGGTATCGCGCGATTCCTAGGCGTCGTCTGTGCATTCGCCCCGGGCGTAATCACAGTCCGCCGCTGCGGTGCTCAGCTGTAGACGTGAGGCGCGAGCACCGCCACGTCGCGGAGGTTGCGGTACTTCTCGGCGTAATCCAGGCCGTACCCGACGACGAACTCGGTCGGGATGTCGAATCCGACGTACCTGCATTGCACCTCGACCTTTGCGGCCTCGGGCTTGCGCAGCAGCGCGAAGACCTCGACGGATGCCGCGCCTCGGGCGGCGAAGTTTTCCAGCAGCCAGCTGAGGGTCAGGCCCGAGTCGATGATGTCCTCGACGATGAGCACGTGCTTGCCGAGGATGTCGGTGTCGAGGTCCTTGCGGATCTGCACGACACCGCTGGACTTCGTGCCGGCGCCGTAGGACGAGACCGCCATCCAGTCCATCGTCACGTGCTTCTTCAGCGCCCGCGAGAAGTCCGCCATGACCATGATCGCGCCCTTGAGGACCCCCACCAGCAGAAGGTCCTGGTCGGCGTAGTCCGTGGCGACCTGCGCCGCGATCTCATCGAGCTTGGCTCGGATCTCCTCCTCGGTGACGAGGACTTCGGTGATGTCGCTGGAGACGTCGGCCGCGCGCATGCAGACGAGTCTATTCAGACGCGGGCTGAGAACTCGATTCGCCCGCCGACGCGGCGGGCGCGGCATCCGGGAAGATCGATGGGCCCCTGGCCCGACCAATCGGTGGCCAGGCGCACCACCTCGAGCGTCTGAGTCCGGGTGAGGCTCTCGTGGAACTCGCTGGCCACGACGTGGCGGATGATGCGGTTGCGCAGGGCCGCGGGGTTGGCGGCGAGCGCGGCCGCCGACACCGAGATGCCGGCCTCGGCGTGCTCGACGATGTCTTCGATCGTCTCGTCGATCATCTCGTCGAACGCCTCGGCGTCTTCACGCAGCTGGGCGGCCGTGCGCGCCAGCGCCTCGGCGATGCCCGGCCCGAGTTGCGCCTCGAGCGTCGGCAGCACCGTCTCGCGCACGCGCACGCGCGCGAAGCGGGGCTCGGAGTTGTGGGGGTCGTCCCACGGTTCGATCCCTTCGGCCGTGCAGGCGGCGCGGGTGGTGGCGCGGCGCACGCCGAGCAGCGGGCGCAGCATCCGGACACCTTCGAGAACGGATGCCTCGGCCATGCCCTGCAGGCTGGTGGCACCCGCGCCGCGGGCGAGGCCGAGAAGAACGGTCTCGGCCTGATCGTCGAGCGTGTGGCCGGTGAGGATCGCGGTGGCGCCGATGGCGCGCGCGGCCTCGGCGAGGGCGCGGTAGCGCGCCTCGCGTGCGGCGGCCTCGGGACCGCCCGCCGCGCCCACCTCGACACGCACGACGCGGGCCTCGAGCCCGAGCGCCTCGGCTTTCGCCGAGGCGGCGGCGGCAGCATCCGTCGATCCGTCCTGCAGGCCGTGGTCGACGGTGAGAGAGGCGGCGCGGAGGCCGAGCTTCGCCGCCTCGAAGGCCGTCGCCGCCGCCAGCGCGAGCGAATCGGCACCGCCCGACAGCGCGACGACGACGGTGCTGCCCTGCTGCAGGCCGGTGAGCGCCCGGCGCACGGCGAGCCGCACCTCGGCGACGGCGGGGTCGAGTCCGGGTCGGCGGTCGGTCACGCACCCACGGTACCGGCCGCCCCGGTTCGCAACTCAGGATGGATGCGCGCGCGAGGCCGGATAGAGCACACGAACGCCCGGCGATCCTGAATTGCGAACGGTGGGGAGCCTGGCACCGCCCCGAGAATCGCGCACAGCAGCGCGACTAGGCTGGTCGCGGCCATCCACAGTCTTCGAAGGAGCACCACTATGGGCGCGTACGACGCCGTCATCGAGATCCCGCGCAACAGCCGCGTGAAGTACGAGGTCGACCACGGCACCGGCCGCGTGTTCCTCGACCGCATCCTCTACACGCCGATGGGCTACCCCACCAACTACGGGTTCTTCGAGAACACCCTCGGCGAGGACGGCGACCCGCTGGACGTGCTCGTGATCCTCGACGTCGACCTGGCCCCCGGCATCCTCGCGAGCGTTCGCCCGGTCGGCGTGCTCAAGATGAGCGACGAGGCCGGCGGCGACGACAAGGTCGTCGCGGTGCTCGCCAAGGACCCGCGCTGGGCCCACATCCAGGACGTCGGCGACATCCCCGAGTACCTCCAGAAGGAGATCGCCCACTTCTTCGAGCACTACAAGGACCTCGAGCCGAACAAGTGGGTCAAGGTCGACGAGTGGGCCGACGCCGCAGAGGCCGAGCGCCTCGTCGGCGAGGCCTTCGACCGATTCAAGGAGCACGACGCCCAGACCAAGACGCAGGGTGAGGGCGTCGCGCCGAGCACGCTCTGACCTGTCTTCACATGCGAGAACCGGATGCCGCGGCATCCGGTTCTCGTCGTTTCAGGCGTCGGTCGCGTCAGACGGAGACGCCTCGATCGGCCATGAAGTAGATCGGATTCACGGGCGAGCCGTTGACGTAGGTCTCGAAGTGGAGGTGGCAGCCGAAGGAGTTGCCGGTGTTGCCCTCGCTGGCGATGAGCTGGCCGGCGCTGACCCACTGGCCCACGCCGACGAAGATGCCGCCAGAGCGGATGTGGCCGTACCCGGTGCCGATGCCGCCGCCGTGGTCGATCTTGATGTAGTTGCCGTAGCCGCCGTTCCAGCCGGCGTAGACGACACGCCCCGCCGATGCGGCGTAGATGCCCGAGCCGCAGCCCGCTGCGAGGTCGACGCCGTAATGGAAGCCACTGGAGCAGTAGCTGTTGCCGCACTGCACAGTCCGCGGCCCGTAGCCCGAGCTGCGCCAGCCGGATGAGGGACGAGCCCAGCCGGAACCGACGACGGCTCCTCCGCCGCCGCTGCCGCCTCCGCCGCCTCCACCACCGCCGCCGCCCTGCTGGGCGAGACGATCGGCCTCCTCCTTTGCGCGGCGGGCTTCCTCCTCGCGACGCAGGCGCTCCTGCTCCGCACGGACGCGCTCACCCTCCTGATAGTCGGCGACGGTCTTCGCGGTGGCGTCCTGCAGGGCCGCGAGCTGCGCCTCGAGCTCGCCGCGCTTGGCGTTCTGCGCGTCGAGCGCGGCCTGCGCCTCCTCGGCGGCCTTCTGCGCGGCGATCATCTTCTCTTCGGCGATCTTCTGCAGCCGGTCGCGCTCGGCGCGTTGCACGGCCGCCTGGTCGCTCAGGCTCTGTGCGGAGTCGCGCGCGGTGACCGCCTGCGCGTAGACGTCCTGGTTGCGCTGGACGAGCTTGTCCATCGTGCCCAGGCGGGCCAGCAGGTCGTCGGCGCCGGAGGCCGAGCCCGCGAAGAACAGTTCGAGAGACGTGTCGTCCCCGCCGTTGCGGTACAGCTGCGCCGCGACGCGCCCGGCCTTGTTCGCGGCGTCGATCGCGGCGGAGGCCTGCTCGTCGGCCTGCTGCTGCAGCTGGTCGGCGCGCACGGCCGCGTCGAAGTACTCCTGCTGCGCGACATAGAACTCGTCGGCCATCTGCTGCGCGACCTGCTGCTTCGCAGCGACATCGGCCTCGAGGCCCGCGATGAGCTCCTGGATCTTGGTGATCTCGGCGGCCTTGGCCGCCTCGTTGTTCTTCGCGGCGACGACGTCATCCCACGACGGGTAATCGGCGGCGAACGCGGGAGCGACCAGGGGTCCGAGCGTTCCGCCCGCGCCGAGAGCCGCGACGCCGAGGATGCCGAGTCCGAGCGCGGTGCGCCGGTTCATCGAGGGCCAGAGCCGCCGCTGCTCACGAGGAGACGGAGCGCATCCGCAGTCCACGGAGGCGTCGCCGGCCAGGGCCTTCTCGGTGGTGTTCTCGGGCTGCACCGGGTCCTCCCCTCGCGGCGTCAACTCGTTTCACACTAGCAACATCAGTAACATGTGCAACCCCCAGTGGTGCACAGCGACCGCCGCCTCGGGAAGCGGTCACCCGGTCAGTGTGCGCCTCGGGAAGCCGTTGCACAAGGGCGGCGCGCCCTCGATTCGCGTTTTCGGGAGGAGTTACGTATGCTTGGTCCTCGGCAGTGAGCCCCAAAAGGTTCACCCGGCCCCATCGTTTAGCGGCCTAGGACGCCGCCCTTTCACGGCGGTAGCACGGGTTCGAATCCCGTTGGGGTCACTCCACAATTCAATAAGCATGGCCCTGTAGCGCAGTTGGTTAGCGTGCCGCCCTGTCACGGCGGAGGTCGCGGGTTCAAGTCCCGTCAGGGTCGCTCCGAGCGACGGGCCCTTTTCTTGAAGAGGGCCTTTCGTCTAGGACGCGGCAGGTCTTGTATGAGAGTTGCCGCAAGGCTCTGTAGCTCAGTTGGTAGAGCGTTCGACTGAAAATCGAAAGGTCACCGGATCGATGCCGGTCGGAGCCACAAGGGTGATCGTTACAGTCACCCCAGGAACCCTCGCGTAGC
Organism: Microbacterium ureisolvens; assembly: GCF_019511645.1. Lineage (GTDB taxonomy): Bacteria > Actinomycetota > Actinomycetes > Actinomycetales > Microbacteriaceae > Microbacterium > Microbacterium ureisolvens_A. Next base: position 51,829 of record NZ_JAEUAX010000017.1, read on the forward strand.
TTCTACATCGCGGGGGTTTCGTCTTTTCGAGGACCCCGCGGGCAGAGACGCCACCCTGTGGGACCCACCCAGGAGTTCCGCCGTCTCTGCGGAGGCATGGGCATCACAGGGCGCCGACGGTGTCACGCACCACCGCTCGCGTCGCCTCGTCTCCGATCACGCCCACGCCGCCGCGCTCCAGACCGCGCGTCGCCCACAGCAATCCTCTTTCGATGATGGTGCGAACACTGACGTCGCGGAGGACGGACAGACTGTGGCCGGGGGTCGCGACGAAGACGCGCCCCTGACCCCATTCGCGCGTCCACACCGCCGGGGAGGTGATGGGGCGATGCCAGGGGTGTCTCTTATA
>NZ_JAEUAX010000018.1 GCF_019511645.1 Microbacterium ureisolvens
GTCCTCCTCACCCAGGAGAACGAGATCCCCGGACTCGTCGCCCAAGAGCTCAAGCGACTCCACCCCGACAAGATCATCGTCCTCGGATCCGACGCCTCCATCACCGACAACGTCCTCACCCAAGCAAGAGCCTTGGTGCCCTGACCACAACTGCCGCCTCGGACTCGGGAGCCTGATGAATTCGCAACGCGTTAGAAGGCTTACGACACACCGAGGGCCACGAGGACCCAGGAGCTTTGGCTGCAAGCGGACGGCCGGCGCTTGCGGCGCGCCTCATCGGCTACGTCCGCGGCCAGGCAGTCAGCCCTGAAGGAAGGGGCTCTCTGAGCTTCCGAGGCTAGTTGCAGCCTCCGGCCGACGCTACGTCGGCGCTCAGAAACCGATACGAAACTTGCCTGCAACCGCTCTTCCGAAGTTGCGGGTCGCGCCGAGAATCCCTGTGGTCTGCTTCAAGTCCCAGGCTGTCGACTCAAGCTGTCGTGTTACCGCTTCTAGTCGCTCCTCTGCAGCGTCAGCACGGTCGCGCTCGTTGCGTTCGGACTCGAGTACGTCGCTCGCCGCGCGCCCGCCGAAGTCAGCGATCAGCCCTTCGATCTGCCGATTCGCGCGCCGGAGTTCAGCGAGGAGCGGACCGGAGGGCAGAGCGGGCGCCTTGCCCTGGAGGATCCGACGCTTCGGGATGACCGGCCACTCGTGGTCGGGCGAGTCGAAGTTGTCGATGTCGAGCACGCGCACGGCAACGTCCTTCGAGCGAAGGGCAACGAGCACCGAGAGCTGATCGCGCCGCGAGTAGCGGAGTACATGGTCGGCCCACACGCGCATCGCCGACGCAACGGCAGGCGTCCGGCGGCGGACGAGCATCCCCGTCCAGAGCGGACGCGCTTCCAGCACTTCCGGATACTCGACCGAGTAGTCCATGAGCTGCTCGTACACGCGGCTGCGATCGTCGTACTGGAGTCGCACCACCTCGTCGAACTCGTCGACGAGCTGCTCGCGATAGCCGTGGCTCGACAGGGCGATGTCGAGGCCGTCGGTGAGCCAATCCTCGACGATCTGCTCCGGCGACCTGCGCAGCAGGACCGACGCGTCGATGTACAGGGTCACGTCGTATTCATCGAGCGAGTCGTGCCCGAGGATCTTGTACATCCGCGCGCTGCGAACCGGGTCCTGCGGGAACGCGCGCTCGACACGACGGATCTCCCAGGTCTCACTCGTCAGGTCGGGGTCGTCAGTGAAGCAGATGAAATCCGCGGTGCTCGTCGCTGCGACCGGTTGCTCGATGAGCCCGTCATACTGTCCGATCAGCGCGGTGTACACGCAGATTCTCATCGAAAGTGGCCCCTCTCGGTCGTGGCCCTGCGCGCTTCGGGTAGGCGGAGGGGACTCGTTGTGACGCAGTTCGCCCCTATACGATCCGCGCACCTCCACCGTACCGCGTCGCACCGGGGGTCCCCTGACGGCTGTGGACGACGAAAGCACACGACTGCCGTCGAGGTACCGTAGATGGATGGACAGGGGGACTCGGACTCCGGCGACCGCTCGCGCACGAGGAATCGCCCGGTCTCTCGCCGTCGCGTTCGGCGGGCTTCCCCATTCGGTCGGCACCGTCGACAGCCCGCCGCCCCACGTCGCCGGCGACATTACCCGCCTGTGGTTGCGCAACTCCCGCTCCCAGGAATCCGTCGTCGACACCGCCTCGACCGAGATCGTCACTATGACGACGCACGGAGAGCGGCTGCGCGACGTCTGGCTCGCCATCGAGTCGATCGGGCGCGGCACCGTGAAGCCGCATCGTCTGGTGCTGTGGCTCGATCGCCCGCTGCCGCGCGTCCCCTGGCGCCTTCGCCGCCTGCAGCACCGTGGCCTAGAGGTCCGTTTCACCCCTCCTGGGCTCGGCGTGCACACCAAGTACTGGCCGCTGCTGTCCTCGGAATCCCTCGACCGTCCGCTCGTGATGAGCGACGACGACATCGTCTATCCCGAGACGTGGCTAGAGGAGTTGCGGGGCGCATACCAGAGCTCTCCCAGGTGCGTCATCGCTCATCGTGCGCATGTCATCGGGATGTCATCCGAGTCCGAATTCACTCCCTACGCCTCCTGGCGCCCCTGCGAGTCGGACGCGCCGAACTACGCCCACTTCGCGACATCCGTATCGGGGCAGTTGCTGCCCCCCGCCCTGCAGAAAGCGATCCGCGACGACGGCCAGGGGTTCCTCCGCAGCGCACCCACCGCGGACGACGTCTGGCTCCACTACGAAGCGGTCAAGCACGGTTTTCCCACGCGCCAGGTGCTCGATCGGCAGCAGCATTGGTGGTTCATCCCCGGCTCCCAGCAGACCGGTCTCAATACCGTCAACGTCGCGGGCGGTGAGAACGACCGTCAAATTGCCGCGACGCATTCGCCCGAGACCCGGCGCCGGATCTGGGCCGAGGTCGCGGCGATCAGCTGAGCGAGACGTCGGTGTGGATGGTGCCGGTCTGACGCTCGTCGACGGGCACATAGAAAGCAGCGGCCTGCCATGCGACATCGAGTGAGCGTCCGTCGGCGTCTTGGAGGTCGACGTTGACGAAGTACTGCCCGCCCGCGAAGCGGACGTCGCTGAGGCGATAGGTGATCTCGGCCTCCCCGGCGGGCACCGCGGGATGGTTCGTGCCGAGTCGGCGGCTGCCGGTGCCGAACACCTGCTGTCCGTTGGACGTGTCTATGCTCACGCTCGTGTTCCACGCCTCGACGGGACGCGAGTGCCTCACCTTCACGCGCAGCGTGACGGTCTCACCAGGTGCGACGTCGCGGACGACCTCGCCGTCCTCGTTCTCGACGAACACCCCGAGGACCTCCCCGTGCGCCGCCGGCTCCCCCACCGTCTGCGCCGCGTGCTCGGACTCCTCCCGCTCGACGGTCTGCTTGCGCTTGCCCTCGAGGATCTCTCGATGGACTCGAGTCGCGTCCGCGGCGGATCCCATGAAAGCGATCTGACCGTCGCGCAACACGATTCCCTCGTCGCAGACCTCCATGACCTGTGCGGCCGAATGGGATACGAGGACGATGGTGCGCCCTTCCTTCTGGAACTGGCGGATCTTGTCCATGCATTTGCGCTGGAACGCTTCGTCGCCCACCGCCAGGACTTCGTCTACGAGCAGCAGATCCGGATCGGTGTGCACGGCCACCGCGAACGCCAGGCGCACATACATGCCCGAGGAGTAGAACTTCACCTGCGTGTCAATGAAGGGGCCGATCTCGGAGAAGGCGACGATGCTCTCGAACGCGGCGTCCGTCTGCTCCCGCGACAGCCCGAGGACCGCGGCGTTGAGGTAGATGTTGTCGCGCCCGGACAGGTCCGGGTGGAAGCCGGCGCCGAGCTCGAGCAGCGCGGCGAGGCGACCGCGGCGACGGACGCTTCCAGACGAGGGATCGATGATGCCGCCGATGACCTTCAGCAGGGTGCTCTTGCCCGACCCGTTGGTCCCGATCAGGCCGATCGTGCGCCCGGCTTGGATCGAGAACGACACGTCGTTCAGGGCACGGAACTGCTCCTGATGGGCCCGCCCCCTTCTGCCGAGCGTGACGACCCGCTCTTTCAGAGAGTTGTCCTTTCGGATGACGAACGTCTTGGACACAGAGTCGACGACGACGATATCCGGTGCGGAAGCGGTGGCAGCGTTGACAGAGGACACGATCAGAGCTCCTGCGCGAAGTTGCCCTGCAGACGTGCGAAGGCTCGCTGGCAGATCCAGAACAGGACCAGGCCGACGACGAAGGCGACGAGCATCCTCAGCTCGAGGTGGGGCGGGTAGTCGGCGGCTGTGCCGGCCGCCCAGAACGTCCGGTGGAAGCCCAGCACCGCCAGTGTGATGGGGTTGTTCGTATACACCTCGAGCAGCCACTGCGGCAGGCCGAACTGGGCGAAGACGTCCTTCACCATCGTCCAGCCATAGACGATCGGAGAGGCCCAGAGCGCGAGCATGAGGAGGATCTGCGTGAGGTACTGGATGTCACGCAGGTAGACGTTCAGCGATGACAGCAGGATGCCGAGGGCCGCCGCATAGACGACGATGAGCAGCACCGACGGGATGAAGTAGACCAGCCCGCCGAGCGATGGCGGCGTGAGCAGAACGAAGCAGGCGGCAGTCAGCACGACGACCTGCATACTGAATGTGAACAGGCCGGAGCCGATCGACGCGAGCGGGAAGACCTCCCGCGGCACATAGACCTTCTTGACCAGCCCGGAATTCGCGACGATTGAGGCGGTCATGCCGGTCAGAGTCTCGGAGAACAGGCCGAAGATCGTCAGGCCCGAAAAGACGTAGATCGCGAAGTTGTCGATGCCGCGGGCAGCGCCGAGAATCTGACCCATCACCAGGTAGTAGATGAGGAGCTGCACGATCGGGTTGATCAGCGTCCACAGCAGCCCGAGCGCGCTGTCCTTGTAGCGCGCCTTGATGTCGCGGCGGACGAGCAGACCGAGCAGCTGGCGGTGCGACAGGACGGCGCGCAGCGATGCCCAGGTACCTCGGCCCGCTCCACCCGTGAAGATCATGGGCTCGTCGCGGAGGCGCTCGAACCGAACGAGAGCACTGTCAGTCACGATAGCTCCGCACTCCCTTTCGACAACAGCCCACAACTATACCTGCGCGTGCCTGTGAGCTCCGCCCCAGCCCGGGCTCGCTCAGCCGACCGGATAGTCGGCGTTGTAGCGGTCGAGCACCTCGTCGATCGGAGCATCCATTGCCAGGCGATGCTTGTCGAGATAGAGGCCGCGCGTGCAGAAGCGGCGCAGGTCCCGCTCGCTGTGAGAAACGAAGAACAGCGTGCGCTGCTCGGCGAGCAGCTCGTCGATGCGGTTATAGCACTTCTCGCGGAAAGCCTTGTCGCCGACGGCGAGCACCTCGTCCACGAGGAGGATTGGCTCCTCGAGCTGGGACACGACCGAGAACGCCAGACGCACCTTCATGCCGTTGCTCAGATGCTTGTAGGGGGTGTCGACGAAGTCGTCGAGCTCCGCAAAGTCGATGATGCCCTCGAAACGGCGCGCGACCTCCGTCTTCGACATCCCATGCAGTCCCGATGTCAGCCGGACGTTCTCACGGACGGTGAGGTCGCCGACGAAGCCACCCGTGATCTCGATGAGAGGAGCCACACCGCCGTTGACGGCCACCGACCCCTCGTCGGCCAGAAGCACGCCGGCGACGAGCTTGAGAAGAGTGGACTTGCCCTGGCCGTTGCGGCCGACCACGCCGATCGACTCACCGGGCTTCACGTCGAAGCTGACGTCGCGCAGGGCCCAGAACTCCCCCGGCTTCGAGCGACGCGTCGAGTCCGAGAAGAGGTCTTTGATGCTGCGCCTCCCCCGCCTGTTGCGGCGGAAGCGCACGCCGAGGCCCTGCACCTCGATCGCGAGATCAGATGCCGTCATCACAGCTCCTTCAGCACGGGACGTTCGAGCCGGCGGAAGACGAAGATCCCGAGGGTGAGGAAGAGGAAGGACATGATCGCCCCCATGCCGATGACCCACGGATCCCACTCCTCCGGGAAGAATCCGACGCGGTACAGGGCGAAGATCCCCGAGAGCGGATTGAAGGCAGCGAGCGTTTCGAAAACGCCCGGAAGGTCCTCGACTCCGTAGATCACCGGCGAGGCATAGAACAGAGCGCGCAGGATCAGCTTCGTGGTGCGCTCCAGGTCCGTCCACAGCACACACAGCGGTGCGACGAGCAGCCCGAGCCCCACGAGGAGCACTGCCTGGAGGAGGACCGCCACGGGGATCCACAGGAGCCCCCAGTTCAGCTCGGCCGGGTAGTCCGAGAACTCCGATATCACGACGAACAGCGCCAGGACGGGCAGCGAGCAGAGGAACTCGATGCCCTTGCTGAGGACGATGCGGTTCACCCAGATGGAGCGCGGGATCGCGGTCGACCGCACGAGGCGCGCGTCCTTGTTGAACGCGCGTGTGAAGTCCGACACCGCTGAGTTGAACCACACCCATGGCAGCAGCGCCGTGATCAGGAACACGATGTAGGGCTCATGCCCGACCGTGCGCTTGAACACCTGGGTGAAGACGAACCAGTAGATCGCGCTCATGACCAGCGGGTCGAGGATCGACCAAACGTACCCGAGGGCGCTGGTCGAGTAGCGCACCTTGAGATCGCGCGCCGACAACAGCCACAGCGAGTGTATATAGCGCCGGGGCGATCCGGGGGCGCCGACGGCGGCAGTGCTCACGATGTCGAGTCTAGGCTGGCGCAGTCACGCGAGCTGGTTGTTCCACATGGAGAGCGCTGAGCCGATCGCCATGTGCATATCGAGATACTGATATGTGCCGAGTCGGCCGCCGAACAGCACACCCGTCTCGCCCTTGGCGAGTTCGCGGTAGGCGAGCAGTCCGGCCCGGTCCTCGGGGGTATTCACCGGGTAGTACGGCTCATCGTCACGTGTCGCGAACCGCGAGTACTCCCGCATGATGACGGTCTTGTCGGACGGGTACCGGTCAGCGCGCTCCGGATGGAAGTGCTTGAATTCATGGATTCGCGTGTAGGGGACGTCCGCATCGGCGTAGTTCATCACCGAGGTTCCCTGGAAGTCCCCCACCGAGAGGACCTCCTGCTCGAAATCCAGCGTCCGCCACGAGAGCGCCCCTTCGGCGTAGTCGAAGTACCTGTCGACCGGCCCCGTGTAGACGACCGGCACCTGGCCCACCGTGGCTTGCCGGTTCAGGGGCTGCGACTCGTCGAAGAAGTCGGTGTTCAGCTTCACATCGATGTTCGCGTGGTCGGCCATGCGTTCGAGCCACGCGGTGTAGCCGTCGGTCGGCAGCCCCTCCCACGTGTCGTTGAAGTACCGGTTGTCGTAGTTGTAGCGCACCGGTAGCCGACTTATCACCTCGGCGGGTAGCACCTTCGGATCGGTCTGCCACTGCTTTGCCGTGTAGTCGCGGATGAAGGCCTCGTAGAGAGGGCGGCCGATCAGGGCGATGCCCTTCTCCTCCAGATTCGCAGCATCGTCAGCTTCGAATTCCCCCGCCAACTCGTGCACTAGAGCTCGAGCCTCATCCGGCGAGTACGCGGCCTCGAAGAACTGATTTATCGTCCCGAGGTTGATGGGCAGTGGAAAAACCACGCCATTGTGGTTCGTATAGACGCGGTGCACATAGCTCGTGAACGATGTGAAGCGGTTGACGTACTCCCATACCTTCTGGTTCGAAGTATGGAACAGGTGCGCGCCGTAACGATGCACCTCAATGCCGGTCGTCGGCTCGTTCTCGCTGTAGGCGTTCCCGCCGATGTGAGAGCGGCGATCGATCACCGTGACCTTGCGCCCTGAAGCAGCGGCGCGCTCCGCGATCGTGAGACCGAACAGACCCGAGCCGACGACGAGGAGGTCAGATCCCACGCGGGTGTCCCTTCCTTTGAAGACATGGGCCCTCTCAGAGTAGTCACCGGCGCCTAGTAGGCTGTAACGGCCATGCACACGTCCCCCGAGCCGACGCTCATCATCGTTCCCGCGTGGAACGAGGAGCGCAACGTCGGCAATACGGTGCGAGAGATCGCGCGAGCCCATCCCGAGTACGACATCGCGGTGGTCGACGACGGTTCCACTGACGCCACCGCTGCAGTCGCGCGTGCCGCAGGCGCGACAGTGCTCTCGCTGCCGTACAACCTCGGAGTCGGCGGCGCGATGCGGACCGGTTTCACCTACGCGCAGCGACGCGGCTATCGGCGCGCGATCCAGGTCGACGCCGACGGGCAGCACAACCCCACAGACATCGAGCGCGTCCTGGCTGGCCTCAAGTCCGCGGACATCTCGATCGGCGCTAGGTTCGACGGCGTCGGCGACTACGACGTCCGGGGCCCGCGGCGGTGGGCGATGCGTTTTCTCGCGTCTGTGCTGTCCCGCGTGGCCAAGACGCGCCTCACTGACGTGACGAGCGGGTTTCGCGCGGCAGGCCCTCGCGCCATCGCGCAGTACGTGCGCTACTACCCGGCGGAATACTTCGGCGACACGCTGGATTCTCTGGTCGCCGCATGCCACGCCGGTCTCAGTGTCACCCAGGTGCCCGTCGCGATGAGACCTCGTGCACATGGCAACCCGAGCCAGGGCACCGTCGGCTCGATCGTGTATCTCGCCCGGGCCGTGTTCGCCCTCATGCTCGCGGTCATGCGCCGCCCGGACCACCGGGCCTCAGTCGATCCGGAGTCTGTGGCGTGATCGCTTTCTATGGAATCATCTTCGCGCTCTTCATCATCGGGATCGTCCTATGGATGCTCCTCACGCGCCGCTTGCGAGAGAAGTACGCGGCGCTTTGGCTGGTCATCGCACTTGCTGTCCTGATACTCGGTGTCTTCCCTGGGTTGCTGCTCGGCCTGACGCATTTGCTCGGCGTCGCTGTCCCAGCGAACCTCCTGTTCGCACTCTCGACGGTGCTGCTGATCGGGGTCGCCCTGCACCTCTCATGGGAACTGTCCCAGGTCGAAGACGAAACCCGCCGACTGGCCGAAGAGGTCGCGATTCTCCGCGATCAGTACGAGTCGCTCGCTCCGCGACAGGACCCGGGGCTCCCGGGCCCCGACGGCGATGAGCGGCGGACCGACCCCGTCGGCTGATATGGTGGCGGGCTCCACCGCAAGCGGGCTGCGTGCGGTACTCATTTCGACGGTGGTCGCGGGAATCGTGGGTTATGCGATCCAGGTCGCCGCGCCCGCGCTCCTGCCATCGCAGTCCACGTATGTCTCATTTTCCGTCTTCTGGTCGACGCTCTATCTGTGGGTCGCCGCATTGGCCGGCATCCAGCAGGAGGTGTCTCGCGCCACGCATCCCGCCGACGGCGCCCGACAGCACGCGAGCCCCCTTCGACGGTTCGCCGGGTTCGCGGCCGTGATCGTAGCCACTGGCGCGGTCGCGTTCGGCCTGCTGCTGGGCAACGTCATCATTCCCGGCGCCGCGATGTGGCTCGCTGTGGCGCTACCGCTCGGCGTGGCAGGTTATGTGCTCTCAGCCGCCCTCGGAGGAGTGCTGTATGGGTTGAGGCTGTGGACCGCGGTAGCCTTCACGACGATCCTCGACGCGTTGCTACGAGCGATACTGGTTCTCCCGGCTCTGGCAGCACATGTCAGCGTCCCGTTGCTCGCCCTGCTGGTGGCGCTTCCCTTCGGCATTGCGTTCACCCTCACTTGGCTCGTCTTCCGCCGGCAGGTCATCGGTCGGTTCGCGCTCGATGTTGGCATCCGAGGTCTCTTCGTCAACTCTTCGAGCACGGTCATCGCCGCTACCGCGTCGGGGTTGATGATCAGTGGTCTCCCCATGCTGATCGGTGCGACCTCAGCGCAGGTGAGTGCATCGGTGACAGGAGCGCTGATTTTGACGATCACTCTCACGCGAGCGCCGATCGTCATCCCGGTCATCGCTCTGCAGAGCTTCCTTATCGCCGCAGTCTTCAAAGACACCAAACTCAGCCGCGGCAGCCTGAAGCGGATCGTCGCCATCGGGGCGTCGGCAATGGCCATTCTGGTGGCGGGTGGCTGGATCATCGGCCCATTCGTCGTGTCCTTCATCTCCGGGAGCCGCTTCACGATCGACGGATGGCTCGTCGGCGTGATCGTCCTCAGCGCCGGCCTCACCGCGACCATGTGCATCACCGGACCAGCGCTCATCGCATTGCGACGCCACCGCGCGAACCTCGCCGGATGGGTCATTGCGGCCCTGCTGACGCTGGGCGCGCTGGTGGTGCCGTCACCTCAGGATGTTCGTATATCGATCGCGCTGATCGCCCCGGTAACCGTCGGTCTGGCCGTCCACACCTTCGCACTTGGACGCAGGGTGCGAGCACAGACGACCTAATGAACGGCGAGCTTGTCGAGAGCTGCCAGCACATCGCGGACCGACACCGTGGCGATGCAATGCGGCTCGAGGGCGACGCATGCGCTGGTGCAGGGCGCCAAACCACGCGCAGGCCTCACCACCTCGACGTCACGACCCCACGGGCGAAACCTGTCCGGACTGTTCCGGTGCGTCGGATCGCCGTCGGCCGGATGCGGGGAGACCACGACCACGGGGCACGCGACGGACGCGGCGATATGGGCCGGCCCGCTATCATTGCCGACGAACGCTCGAGCACCCGCAAGGAATCCGGGTAGCTCGCCGAGCTGGATCGTGCCCGGTGCCGCCGTAACGTGAGCTCCGAATCCACTAACGATGCGTTCCAGGGTCTCGCGTTCACTCGCCGCCCCAATCACCACGACGGAGGTGAAGCTCTCGAGCGCGGTGATCAGCTTCCTCCAGGACTCAATCGGCCATTGCCGCTTCGGCTCCACGGAAGTGGGGTGGATGACGACGGGGGCCCCAGGGCTGAGCTCACGATCGACACCGAAGAAGTCGAGACCGAATCCAGCGTCGATGGTGCCGCCGAGGCCGATCGACGCCATCAGCGCTCGTAGATGCTCAACCTCGTGCTTCGACGCATCAGGGCTGGCGACGGCGACGCTCAGCAGGCGACCTTCCCTGCGCTCTCGCGACGTCAACGCGGGAACGAGGCGCGGGTCATGCCCCACGATGGGAGCTTGCTGGGCGGCGGCGAGGAGCCGGGCATTGAAGCCAAGATCCGTATCCCAACGAGGGAGGATAACCAGGTCGAACTCATCGCGCAGGCGGCGTCCGAGCGCTGCTGCGCGGCGCCCGGTGAGCCACGACGCCGCTCGGATCTTGCCCAACGTCCCTCCGGGCGGCGGCGGAGCGACGATGGTCCCTGCGAGGAAGTCGACATAACCGACTGCACCCGACCTGTTGAGCAGGGCCCGATATCCGCGAGGAGCGACTACCGTCACGTCCCGCACGAATTGAGACCCACGCAGTGCCGCCAGAAGCGGAATGGTCAGCAACCAGTCGCCGATGCCATCGTTTCGAACTACCGCGACACGGATGCCACCGGATGCGGAGGCGCGCGCCAAGTGCTCGAGCACGCGACCGGGGGGAAGATCCTGTGGGATCGTTCGAGCCGCTCGCGCACGTAGAAGCGATAGCGCCTGAACGGCAACGCCCGCAGACTGATGCACGCTACGTGAGGTCATCGAACATGCCTTCTACGGGCAGAATGTTCCACCCGGTAAGAGACCACCGAGCGCCCCTCCTGGTGAGCAGACCCGCGCGGGCGGGTCCCAACGAAAGCGCGCGGCCATCTGCAATCGGCAGACCTAAGAACTCCAACGCTAGCGCGCGGAGGAACTGGCCGTGCGACACCAGAACGACGATCTGCCCCGCTTCGGTCGCTGCAGACTCCACTACAGTGCGCGCGCGCACCTGCACAGCAGCAGGAGATTCGCCTGAGCGTGCCGGTGGACCGTCGAGGAAGAGATTCCACTCAGGATTCTCCCTACGGAATCGATCTGCCTCCACCCCCTCGAGGCAGCCAAGATCCCACTCAAGGAGACGCTCGTCCCGCAGCGCTCGAGCGAACCCGGCGGCTGTTGCCGTGTCGGCTGCGCGGCTCAGCGGGGATGTCCTCACACGTAGGTTCTCTGCACTCGCCAACGTAGACCGCCACCGCTCTGCCTGACGCCAGCCAAGCTCTGAGAGAGGATAGTCAACCCTGCCCGAGTAGCGACCCGAGGCGCTGTGCGCAGTAGCCCCATGCCGGAGCAGGATCACATGGCGGACGTTCACATTGCCGCTCCGACTTCACTCTCCGAGATGGGTCGCAGCGCGGAGCGGGGTACCGCGTAGGTGCCCGCGTGAGCGACAGCCACCGCCGCAGCGTGATTCGCCCAGCGAGCCGCTTCCCGTGCGGTCGCACCCTCGGCGAGTGCCACGGCGAGCGCTGCGGTGACCGTATCTCCAGCGCCGGTTACATCCGATACCTCGATTGCGTGACTCGGGATCCGCTCAAAGCCCGAGTCGTCGTGGATGAGCATGCCCTGGGCACCGAGGGTCACCAGGACCGCGCTTTCGGTCGCTTCCGAGATAATCTCTGCCGCACGGACCGGGTCGGTCGTCCTCGTCATCGCGGCTGCTTCGTGATGATTGGGCGCGATGATCGCACAGCCGCGGAAGCACGATGGGTCCAGCCGCTTTGAGTCGACCACGACCGGCCGTCCGTGCACGCGCGCGGACGCGATCACCGTCTGGGCCACCGACGCGCTCACGGCTCCCTTCGCGTAGTCGGACAGGACCACGCTGTCGGCATCCGCGACATCTCCAAATGCCGCGACAATCCGATCAGCCGCGTCGTCGGACAGCTCTTGCGCTTCCACGTCGAGCCGCATGATCTGATGAGTTCCAGCAAGGAAGCGGCGCTTGACCGTGGTCGGAATCTCAGGCAGTCGAGCGACCGACGACACCATCCCGCCGTCGTCAATAAGCGAGACCAGAGTGTCGCCGTGCGCGTCCAGCCCTGCGAAGCCGCCTAAGCGGACCTCGGCCCCAAGCGATCGCGCGTTCGCAGCGGTGTTGGCTGCGCCGCCCAGCACCGTGGTCGTCTTTGGGTTGAGTAAAACGACGACTGGCGCCTCCGGGCTCAGGCGGCTAGCTGTGCCGTGCTCGAACACGTCAAGCATGAGGTCGCCGAGGACGGCGACGACCCGTGCGCGCGTCATCGACGGGACTCCCCAGCCGACGTGATCTGCGCGGTCGTGGAGTAGCCGTCCAACAGCTCGAGGTAACGTACTTCCCCGCCCGCCGCTTCAACGGTCGATGCCTCCAGCAGATCCAGGCCGCGGTAGTCAGCGCCCTTCGCGTGGACGTCGGGCGCGAGGTGCGACAGGAGGCGGCGTGGGTCGTCGTCGTCCATCACCACTACATGGTCCACGGCGACTACGTGCGAAAGGTCGGCAAGGCGATCCGCGAGCGGACGAACAGGGCGCGACTCGCCCTTGATACGGCGGACGGACTCGTCGGAGTTAACAAGCACGCAGAGCTGGTCGCCTGTCGCGCGGGCGGCTGAGAGGCTCGCCCGGTGCCCGGCGTGGAGCAGATCGAAGACGCCGTTCGTGGTGCTCAGCGTCTGCCCGGACGACCTTAGCCACGCACGATAAGCCTCTAGCTCCGCCTCGGTCAGGATGAACGGAAACCTGTCCGCGCTGGCGTCATCGTCGATCTCCGGGACGAGATGGCGCTCGCTCAGTTGTGCGAGCTCGTGGAGGATCAGGTCGTGCGCCTCCTGAACACGTGCAGTCTCGCGCAGAGGCACAGAAAGCGAGGCGTCAGCTGCGAGCTCATTGCGGGATCCTGTCAATGCGATCGTAAAGGCTCCCTTGTCGCGCCCCGCGGCGATGGCGACAGCAACGTTCTTACTCGTTCCGCTCGTAGAGATCCCCACTACCACGTCTGCGGAGGTTGCAAGCGCACGGACCTGTCGGGAAAAGACATGCTCGTAACCGTAATCGTTGGCGATCGCCGTCATCGCGGACGTGTCTACGGTGAGGGAGATCGCAGGGAACGGTACGCGATCAGAAGCCAGCTTGCCCGTGAACTCCGCGGCGAAGTGTTGCGCGCATGCCGCACTGCCACCGTTCCCAAACACGAGGAGCTTCCCCCCCGCGCCCAATCTGTCGGAAATCGTCTGCGCAATCGCGGCGATCTCGCCACTGAGCTCGGCAACGGCCAGCGCCGCGTACGCACCTCGTCGCGCCGCATTGCGCACGAGTGCTTGTGCGGCAGCCGGCGTCAGCACAGAGTCATCCAAGGTAGGTCCTTCCAAGATCGGTCCGCAGCACGTCATGAGGCGCGGGGAGGGGTCGAACAATCGTAACGGTCGAGCGTGTGAAGCACTTTGTTGGTGAAGCGTCCATCAACCACCGGAATGGGGATCAGTCAAAGGCTTGCCGTCCATAAGAGCCGGGCCGAGGTAGCGCATGAGCGAGCGCGCGAACGTCTCCGATACATGGTTGTCGTCCGCGTAGACCACGACATCACCGACGAGCCCGTAGCAGCGGTCGGCATCGCATGTCGCCTCCTGCGGACTGACCACCCGGATGCGCGGCCCGAGAGCGGCCGCCGCCTCGGTGTAGGGCCCCTTGACGTACGCCACCGAGAGGGGCTGGCTGCACTCGACAGCGGGATCGGCCGATTGCGCTACGCAGGTGGGCACCTCCCGCTGACCAGTCGCGGGAAAATCGTGCATGAGCACCACCTGTTTCCCGGAGTCCGCAACTCGGCTGAGCGTAGAGACGATGTCGTCGCTGGTCAACGCGGGCATGTCAGGTTTGGTTAGTTCGGTGTAGCCCCACTCGTACGAGGTGTAGACGACCGTGGAGATATCGTCGCGCGAGATGAGGTGATCCGTTACGCGCCGGGTCCAGTCCGCGCAGGCTTGCTCCATCTCTGGAGTCTGCTGGTGGAGTCCTATCGCCTGCTCACTCATTGCGGGACACCCGAACCGCGTGAATGTCTCCAGCCTCATTCCGGCCGAGGCGAGGTACTCGCCGAGCGGGTTGGTCAGCGCGGCCGCGTGCGAGTCGCCGACGATCGCCACTGTGCCATTCGTAGCGGCCTCGTCACCGAGGGCGCACGATCGCCAATCTTCGTCGAACCACGTCAAGCACCACTCGGGGTCGAGATCCGTGTATGGCAATACCGGGTCGACTCCGGGCGTCAACTGGTAGGGCTCCGGACAATCGCTCGCCCCTAGAACCGCGTTCGCGCCAAGACAGCCGCTCTGGTCTGTGACGGCTTGTTCGCGTGCTGCTGCCTCCTCTGCTGCTGTGCCCTCCCTATGGCTCACCACAGCCACCGAAAGCGAAATCAGTACAACCGCGCCGATGAGTGCGAGTGCGAAAGCGGGCCATACGGGTCGAGCGCGTCGCCCGAGGCGCCGAATGGGATCCTCGACTGACAGCTTGGTGATCCACGCGAGCGCGACCGCGATCGCGAAGATGATGATCCCTTCAAGAGAGGTGTGGCGTCGCGCCGTCACCATCGCGAACCCGATGATGAGCGGCCAGTGCCAGAGGTACAGCGAGTACGAAATATCTCCCAAGACCTGGACAGGGCGCCATTGCACCGCTTGCGCGATGGGACGAAGACGGGGGAGACCACCCGCGATCACCAGCAGCGTGCCTACGACGGGCACGGCCGCCCATCCGCTCGGGAACGGTGTCGACGAATCCATCAAAAGGCCGGACGCCAAGATCATGAGCAAGCCCAGGATCAGTGGAACGCCGAGTCGCTCGACCAATGGATGTGAACGGAACTTCTCGATTACCTGCGGGAACGTCGCGACTGCGAGAGCGAGCACGCCACCCAACGCAAACTCCCACGCCCGCGTGAATGTGTCGAAGTAGGCGTGCGCGGGGGCGAAGCGGGTGGCGGCCACCGAGTAGATTCCCGACCCGATAACGACGGAGGCCATCACGATCCACAGCGCACGGATGCTCACACGACTGCGTCTTGCCTGCCCGCGCCGAATCGCCAGCACCCCCGCGATCACCGTTGTACCCATGAGCAAGAGTGGCCAGAGGATATAGAACTGCTCCTCGACGGACAGCGACCAGTAGTGCTGGACCAGAGTCGGTGCATTGTCTCGGGCGAGATAGTCGACCGCGTCGTTTGCCAGGACCCAGTTCTCGACGTAAGCCGAAGCCGCTCCGATCTGTTTGAAGGTGTCGGTTGCGACAGTGGTCGGCGCGTAGAGCAACGTGAAGACCCAGCACACGGCTAGCACGAGGAGCGATGCGGGCAGCAGCCGCCAGATCCGATTCGCCCAGAACCGAGCCGGTCGCATGGCGCCGCTCGGCAGCAGCGATGCGACCAGATGCGAAGTGATCAGGAAGCCGGAGATGGCGAAGAAGACATCGACGCCGACGAAACCTCCGGGCAACCGCCCGGGGTAGAGGTGGTAGACCACCACGAGGAGAACCGCGACGGCGCGCAGCGCCTGCACCTCAGGCAGGAAAGTACGCGTTCGGTTCTGTCGATCGACTCTGCGGGTGGAGACGGCCTCGGCGACCGTCATTTCAGCAGGTTTCGTGCGGCCATCTCGCTGAGCGAGCGCTCGTAGGACTCACCCTCCACCGGCTCGGTCAGCACCCAGTTCGCGAATCTCTTCACGCCGTCTTCGAACGACACCCGCGGCCGGTAGCCGAGAACGTCCGCGAGGCGAGACACGTCGGCCACGTTGTGGCGGATGTCGCCGAGCCGGTAGTTTCCTGAGATCCGCGACGAGACGCTCCGGCCGTACGCTGCGGCCAGAGCCTCGACCACGTCGTTCACCGTGGTAGCGACACCCGAGCCCACATTCATCACCTGTCCGGCGGCAGCGGGTGTGACGGCGGCGAGGAAGGTTGCCTCGACCACATCGTCGATGTAGACGAAGTCACGGCTCTCGAGACCATCCTCGAAGATGTTGATCTGCTTGTTCTGCCTGATGAGGGTCGAGAAGATCGACAGAATGCCGGTGTACGGATTCTTGAGCGACTGCCCTGGGCCGTACACGTTCTGGTATCGGAGCGAAACCGGCTCGATGCCCAGCGTCGGGCAGACGGTCATGATGAGCGACTCCTGCATTTGCTTCGTGATGCCATAGACGCTCGACGGGTGCAGCTTCGCCTCCTCGGTGGTGGGTACCATCTCGAGCGCCCCCTCCCCCGGCATGTGCACGGCGAAGTCACCGGCCGCCATCTCCGCGTCGGCTCGATGCGGCGGGTAGACGATCCGTCCATCCTCGGTCCGATAGGCTCCTTCGCCGTAGATGGAGCGCGACGACGCGATGACGACGCGACCGACCGAGTGCGGCTCGTTCGCGAGGATGTCCAGGAGCTTCGCGGTTCCACCGACGTTCGCCTCGGTGTAACGGTCGATCTCGTACATCGACTGCCCGGTCCCGGTCTCCGCGGCCAGATGAACGACGATCTGGGCGCCGTCGAGCGCGCTGCGGATGTCATCGGCCGAGGTGACCGTGCCGCGGACGACAGTGGCGACACCGTCTAGGCTGCGCAGCAACGGAGACGTGCGCTCCGGATCGTCGCCGTGCACCTGGGCGATCAGCGAGTCGAGTACCGTCACGCGGTGACCGTCGGCAGCGAAACGCGCGGCAAGGCGCGTGCCGATGAAGCCGGCGCCTCCCGTGATCAGGACGTTCTTGGGCATGGCGAAGTTCCTTGGGTGCTCGTCCCGCCGTCGGGGATGCGCGGACGCGGCGCTAGACGGCGAAAATATGGGCGATGGTCGATTCTACCCCGGCCATGTTCCCGTGCCGGATGACGGACGGAAGCTCCGCGACGCCGTGCAGGCGCGACATCGCACGGAACCGGGCGGCGCGTGCCGTGCGCTTCCAGCGCTGCGACTGCGCCAGCCGGTGGGCCTCGGCATAATAGGTCCGCTCGTCCCGGAAGCGCCGGCCGTCGAGCAGCGTCTTCTGAGAGGCGCTGCCGCCGTGTCGTCGATACGAGAAGGCGACCTCGGGGTTGAAGGCGAGCGTGCCGCCTTCGAACGCGATGTCCATGAGCAGCGCGAGGTCCTGGATGATCGGGAGTCCGTCACGGAAGTCGGTGCGTCTCAGCGTCTCGGTGCGGAACGTCAACGATGGCCAGTACAGCCAGTCGCCGCGGATGAGACTCGTCGCCATGGCTTCGCCGGTCAGGACAGCGATCCCCGGCCCGCCCCGGGGTGCGAGGAGGCCGGACTTGACGCGGTCGACCAGCGGACGGATGTTCCGGCCGGTCTCGTCGATGACCGCGACCCCAGGCTGGACGACATCGGCATGCGGCACGGCATGCAGCGTGCGACGCACCACCGACAGGTAGTTCGGGTGGACGAGATCGTCGCAGCCCAGGATCGTGATGTGGTCGGCCGTGGCTCGCCGGATCGCTTCGCGATAGTTGTCGGTGATCCCCAGGTTCCGCTCGTTGCGGACGTACTCCACCCGATCGTCCGCTAGCCGTTCAAAATAGGCCGGAACGGAGTCATCCGGGTAGCAGTCATCCAGGATGACGAGACGCCAGTCCTGGTCGTTCATCGCCCGCACCGAGTCGACGGTCTCGAACAAGAGGGCCGGGTCGCCCCAGAAGGGCACGAAGATCTCCGCAGTCACGCCGCACGAGTCTAGCCCAGCCGTCCGAAACCCTCGTGTTAGCTTGTCTTGTCCCGCACGCCCGGGCTCCCTGCTCGCCCCAGAGGACCGCTGTGTCAGCACCCCCCGTCGTCACCGACCCCGCGTCGCGTGCCCCCTCGCCTCCCGAGGATCTCTCAGCCCGGCGGCGTCGGCGAGTGGGCCTTCTGGTCTTCGTCGTCCCCACCTTGCTCTACCTCGTTCTCATCCTGCTCGGGGCGACGACGTCGAACATCGGGATCAGCGCTCTGCGAGAGGATCCGCAGCATCCTCTCGGTCTCCACCTGGGGGGCTATCAGAGCGTTCGCGCGGACGAATTCGGTACGGGATCTCCGATCTGGCTGGGCCAGATCACCCGCAACGGGAACCCGGCGGAACTTCCACTGAGCGCTTCGGGTGACCTATTCGCACAGCTGCCCACGGGACCGGTCTCCGGCGCGGTCTTCTTTGAGAGCACACTGTTCCACCTCGCGCCGCTGGTGCCCGCGGAGATGCTCTTCGCACTGAAATGGTGGCTCCCGACTTACCTGCTGTTTCTCGGCGTTCCGGTGCTCCTCCGACAGGTCTCAGGACGGCTCCGGTGGGGGTACCTCGCAGCGGTCGTCATCGCGGCATCTCCCGCGACCGCGTGGTGGTCAGGGATCCCGGTCAACACATTGGGCTTCGTGACGGCGGGATGCGCCCTCGCGGTGTACGGCGCACGCTCCCTGTCGTCGCGCAATTGGCTGGTGAGCGCGGGCGCGTTCGTCGCCGCAGGCATACTCCTGGCGCGCACACCGACGTACTACCAGCCGACGGCGATCGTGGTCGGTCTGCCCATCGTGCTCGCGACCGCGGTGCTGATCCTGACGGACCGATCTCGGCTCCGAACACGGATCGCCGCCATCGCCGCGGTGACCGCTTCAGGCCTCGCGTGGACGGCAGGCCTGTTCTGGGAGAGCCGCGACGCGATCGCCTCCGGTTTGTCGACCGTGTATCCCGGACTGCGGCAGAGCGGCGGGCAGGCACTGGACCCGGGTTTCGTCTTCGGCGCGACAAATCTCGGCTGGCTGCGATTCCAGACCGTCGGCGCGAGTTCCAATCAGTCGGAGATCACCACGTCCTATCTCGCACTCGCCGCGGCCGTCATCGTCGTCCTCCTGATGGGACGGATCCGGGGCGGCGCGCGCTCGCGCTGGATCATCCTCGCGGTGACGATTCCGACGCTGTTCTGGGCCGCCTGGGCACTCCTGAGCTGGGGCGAGTGGAGCGCCACGATCCCGGTGATCAACCGAGTGCCCGCGAACCGGGCAGCCATGGGGGTGGGCTACCTCGCCGTCGTGGCGTTCTGCATCACGATGTCGCTGTACCGCGTCACCACTCCGCGCCGGCACTTCGTCACGGCGGCGGTCTCCGGCGCCTCGGTTGCAGCGCTGTCGGCCTGGGGCGGGATCTCGCTGGTCACCTCGGGGCTCATCGCCGAGCTCGCTCCCTGGATGATCACGCTGTCGGCCGTCGTCTCGGGGCTCGCTGTCTTTGTCCTGGTCCGCTGGCCGGGACGAGCGTGGTCCATGCTGGTGGGCGGCGCGGCCGCGGCCGCCGTGACCATCACTGCGCAACCGGTGACTCTCGGACTCGGCGACCTCCGCGAGAGCCCATCGGCGCGCCAGATGCTCTCATGGGGTGAATCGAGTCGACAGGACGGCACCCTGTGGGCAGCGGACTCCGCTGAGATGGTGTCGCTCATGACAGCCACTGCTGTGCCGTCGCTCAGCTATCGCCAGCAGATTGGCCCCAACCCGGGGCGATGGGAGCTGCTTGATCCCACGCGCGCCCACGAGTCGATGTGGAATCGCGGAGGCACCCACATCGAATTCGAGTGGGCCGATTCAGGAATCGAGTTCGAACAGCCCTACGCTGACACGGTCGTCGTGAGAGCGTCACCGTGTGCGGTCCAGGAGCGGATCACCGAGCTCCGTCACATCGTATCGATCCGACCGCTCGACGCATCGTGCCTCATCGAGACAGACCGGCTCACCTGGTCGGGTCGGATCCAGTACGTCTACGACGTCGTTCCCGAAGCCTGATCCCGCCGCTTCGCGTCGTACCGGAGACCGTCTCGCGCGCCACGGAAGAACGCGCCCACCTTGCGTGGGCGGTCGCCCTCGAACAAGAGCACCTTCGCCCATGCCTTGCCCATGTACGACAGGTCCTCCCAGAACCAGGCGCCGAAGCCGTATCGTCGGATGAGGACCAGGCGGTTCCTGGACATGTAGTACTGCCGCATGGGCGAGTAGTCGGCCACGAAGAAATCCCGTCCGAAGAGGCGGCGCGGTACCGCTCCGCCGAACCGATGGTCGAGCACGACGTCGAACGCCTTCAGGTTCTTGAGACCACGGCGCCGCGCACGCAAGCTGATGTCGTGGTCGACATAGTCGATGAACAGGCCCTCGTCGTGGAGCCCGATCCGCTCGACCACCTCCCGGGAGAACAGCGCCCCTGAGCTGATGAGCGTCGCGCGCACGCCGATTCCGGAGCCGCGTTCGCGCCGGAACTCGTGACCGGTGACCCCCGAGCGCAGTGCCGGGCCGACGATCCCGGCCCCCGCTCCGAACGACCGGTACGCATCAACGAGCCCCTGCACGAGTCCGGGCGGCGCGGTGCTGTCTTGGTCGAAGATCACCGCGTACCGGTGCCCGGTCTCGAAGACCCTCCGCATGCCGGCGTTGAACCCGGCGGCGACACCGAGGTTGCCGGGCAGATCGATCACCTCGACGGCCGCGATGCCTCGTAGCTGCTCGAACACTTCGGGTTCGGCGCCGGGCGAGTTGTTGACCACGACGATCGCGGACACCTGAGGAACGAGCGCGAGGACATTGCCTACGAGAGATGCATCGGGATGATAGGCCAGCACGACGGCACCGACGTTCTGATCATCGTCCGCATCCTTCACGTGGTCTATTCTCCCAGATGCCGCGTGGGCCAACTCCCGCCGCGACAGCGGCGTTGGAAGGTCATCGGCGTCGAGTGAGGCGCGAGGCGAGCCTGGCGAGGCGATTGGACGGGTCGATCATCCACCCGAGTCGGCGGCCGACCCCGGGGTGAAGTCCGAAATACATCCGGACGAAATCGCGGACGCGTCCCTGCCCGACGTAACCGGCCCGCTTGATGAACATGATCCGGTCCACGCTGTCGCCGGGGATCGTCGCCGACATCTGGTCGAAGTTGAACTCCATCGACGTGTGGCTAATCGACATGTACTCCGGCGTCGACACGGTCCGGGTGTGGTAACCGAGCTCCGCCGCCGCGTACGAGGGCATCCGCTCAAGGATGTGCGCCAGCCCACCGTCGCGGTACGACTCCTCTCCCCCGAACTCGTCGTAGGTCCAGGGGTGCTCGACGAGCAGACGCAAGGCCTCGGGGCGGGCGATGTACATAGACCCGTACGGGGCCATCGGCGAGATTTCATCGAGCGGGACACGGATGCCGAGTTCTCGGCAGTACTCCTCGAATCCCGGTTTGTTCGACCACCAGCCGCGCCCCATCGTCGGGTAGCCGAGATGGATCATCGGCGGGTAGACGAGGCCCAGTCCAGGCTCCTTCTGGAACATCGCCAGGACGTTTGCAGCGTATCCCGGACTCGGAAGCAGGTTGCCGAACTGCTGTGCCTTGAAGTGGCGCCCGACATTGTAGCCATCTTGCGGGGTCTTCTTCGAGTGGAGCTTGACGACGAGGTCGTAACCGCCGTCGAGGACGACGTCTCTGCACCCAATCAGGAATGCGCTCTGGTCCCGGCCCGCGTTCTCGACCACCCGCACCTCGACGGCGCGGCCCTCACGCGGACGCTGATCGATCAGAGCAGCGATGGCGGCGGCCCTGTCAACGTCGGGCGTCGTGACGAACAGATCGTAGGTTCCGGGCAGCGCGTCTACGAGGTCGAGCATCTCCTCGGTCATCTCGACGTAGAAGATGTGCAGCAGCGCCGCCACCCGGAACGGGCGCGAAGAGTCGTACCCGACGTCCCGGTGGGGAAGGACGTTGTGCATTGCGGCATCCGTGTACAGCACGCGCGGCTCGACGTTGCGCGCCAGGCTCCGCCATGCGAGGTCTACCGGATATCCATGACGTTCGGCCGTCTCCATGACCCAGCGCCCGATGACGGCGTGACGATCCAGGAATGGCGGCCAATGCAGGAACGGCCGTCGCTTCAGCAGTGGGCAACCCGCTTCGATGAGCAGGTCCGCATTGAACAGCGCCGGATGCTCGCTCGGATATTCGCTGGACGGGAAGGCGACGGCGTGCTGGAAGCCCTGCTCTGCGAAATGGCGCGTGAAGCTCGCTTCGTGCAGCAGCACCGCATCCTGGACGGTGGCCATCTCGGGGAGCGCGCGCCAGTAGTCCCGCCATGCCTGCGACAGGAACAGCTGCGGACGCACAGCGATCCAGAATGACTGCAGGTGGTACGGCAGCACACCCGTCCCCGTGAACGGGTTCGGCTCCAGCTCGGCATGATCAGTCATTCCCCAGAACGCGACCGCGGCCTCTCCCATCCGCTCAAAAACCGGCGCGAAGGGCCGAACCGGGCCGAACCACGTGTCATTGGTGAGGATGATCTCGTCGAAGTCGGAGACGCCGTCGCCGACGTGCTCGAGACCAGCCTTGTGAGCGCCGATGTCGAATCCCACGTTGTCGCGGACGATCACGACCTCGGCGCGCCCGTCCAGGCTCGCCCGAGCGGCGGGAGTCAGCGTGCCGTTGGCAACGACGACGATCCGCGTCGCGTGCGGCCGCAGCGCTTCGAGCGCGAAGAGGACATAGTCCTCGATCTCGCCACGCCGATCCCAGACCGCGTAGATGATCAGCCGACGCGTGTCAGCTGGGGCCAGGGGCGTCGCTTCGTCGATCATCGCAGGACTCCGATCCCATTGAGGAACCGGCGACCGGCGCCTGCGACCCTGCGCACCACCTGGTAAACCGGCGAGATCGCGCGTGCCACCGACGGATGATTCAGCTGAAGGTACATCCGCGCGAGGCCAGCCGCTCCACCGTGACCGGTCGGCCCGGCTCGATGGAGGAACTGGATCTGCTCGACCGGGTATCCGGGAGTCGTCGAGGAGAGCTGGTCGAGCTTGAACTCCAGGGATGTGTGGCTCAGTTCGGCATGCTCCGTGTTGAGGACGGTGCGAACGTGGAAGCCCAGCTCGCCGGCCGCGTTGGCGATCAGGCGCTCTATCGTCGGGCCAAGCAGTGCGTCGGGGAACCGCGCGTCCGGCTCGAACTCCTCATAAGTCCATTCCCGCTCTGTTAGGCGTCGCAGCGCCTCTGGCCGGGCGATCCACATGCCGCCGAACGGCGCGAGGGGCGTGATTTCGTCGATGGGGACTTCGATGCGCAGGTCATGTGCCAGTGCCTCGGCCCGTTTCCGGTACGCTCCCCAGCCATTGCCCATCGTCGCAACGCCCGTATGGATGGTCGCCGGGAACACCATGCCGAGACCGGGTTCGCGTTGGAACAGGCTGATGACGTTCGCGGCGTAGCCCGGGGATCCGAGCAGGTTGTCGAGCTGATGGCGCGTGAAGTATCTGCTCGCGTTATAGGACTTCTTGGCCGATCGCTTCGAGTGGAGCTTGACGATCAGGTCGTACCGACCTGGCTCGAACACGTCCCGGCATCCGATGAAGAAAGCGCTCATGTGCTTGCCGGCCTTCGACGGCACGATCCGCAGCTCAACGTCCTCCCGGCCTCGCTCCTGCAGGATCTCGCGGATCGCATTGGCCCGGTCTCGCTCGTTCGTCGTCACGAAGACGTCGACTTCGCCCGGCAGTCGTTCTACGTGATCGAGAAGCGCATCGGTCATGTCCGGGTGCACGACGTTGACGACGGCGGCGATCCGCATCGGCCTCGCGTGGTCGTGGTCGAATGTTTCGTTGAAATCGGAGAGCACCTCCAGCATCGCGGCGTCGGTGTTGAGCGTGCGCGGCGCCACATTGCGGGCGAGGTCGTGCCAGATGAGCGGCATGGGGTACCCGTGCCCCTCGACCGCCTGCAGGATCTCACGACCGATGACGGCATGCCGGTCGAGGAACGGCGGGTAATGGAAGAACGGCCTCCGTTTGAGCAGCGGGCAGCCGTCGGCGATCAGCAGATCAGCGTTGAAGAGCGCCGGATGATCGGTCGGATAGTGGGACGAGGGGAAGGCAGCCGCATGCGTGTATCCGCGACTCGCGAAGTGCTCGGTAAAGACCGCTTCGTGCTTCAACACCGCGTCGAAATAGCCCGGCATCACGGGAAGCTCGCGCCAGTACTCGCGCCATGCCTCGGTGTCGAACATCGCGCGGCGGATGGCGATCCAAAAGGACTGCAGGTGGTAGTGGAGCACGCCCTCGCCGGTGAAGGGGTTCGGCTCCTCCCGTGCGTGATCCGTCATACCCCAGAAGTCGACGTCCTGCTGCGCCATCCGTTCGAAGACCGGTCCGTAAGGTCGCACCGGCCCGAACCAGGTGTCGTTGGTCAGCACGACTTCGTCATAGTCCGCGATCGCAGCGCCGACATGGTCGAGCCCTGCCTTGTGGCCCCAGATGTCGAAGCCCGCGTTTTCGCGCACGAGGATGTCGTCCGACACCGGCTCGAGCGCCGCCCGCCCTTCGTCACTCAGCTCGCCGTTCACGACGACGACGATCTGTGCAGCATGCTCCCGAAGGGCGCCCAGTGCGTGCGGTATGTACGGCTCGACTTCGCCTCGCCTGTCCCAGACGACGTAGACGATGAGGCGCCGACAGTCACCCGGACGTGATGATGGCGGACTCACGGTGCTGGAATGCAACGAAACGCTCTTCCCGGTCAGTGTCGCCCCTGTTCGAGCGCCTTGAGGAGGTACGCGCCGTAACCGCTCTTCACGAGGGGCTCTGCGCGCCTCCGCAGTTCGTCATCGGAGAGGAAGCCCATGCGCCAGGCGACTTCCTCAGGGCAGCCGATCGAGAGACCCTGACGCTTCTCGACCGTACGGATGAAGTCTGTGGCCTCGCTGAGCGAGTCGAAGGTGCCGGTGTCGAGCCATGCCGTCCCGCGGGGCAGGAGCTCGACCTGGAGGGCTCCTCTCTCGAGGTACGCCTTGTTCACGTCAGTGATCTCGAGCTCGCCACGAGGCGACGGGGTGAGGTTTTTGGCGATCTCGACGACATCGTTGTCGTAGAAGTAGAGGCCGGGCACGGCGTAATTGCTCTTGGGCGCCGTCGGCTTCTCCTCCAGCGAGACGACTCGTCCATCCGCGTCGAACTCCACGACCCCGTAGGCCGTAGGGTCGTCCACCCAGTACCCGAAGACCACACCGCCATCGAGATCGGTGTACTGACGAAGGCGCGTGCCCATGCCCTGGCCGTAGAAGATGTTGTCGCCCAGGACGAGTGCCGCGCTCTCGCCGCCGACGTGCTCCTCGCCGAGGATGAACGCCTGCGCGAGGCCGTCCGGCGACGGTTGCGTCTTGTACGTGAGGGAGACGCCGAACCGCGAACCATCTCCGAGGAGTCGCTGGAACTGTTCCGAGTCCTGGGGCGTCGTGATGATCAGGATGTCCTGGATGCCCGCGAGGATCAGCGTGGACAGCGGGTAGTAGATCATCGGCTTGTCGTATACCGGGACCAGCTGCTTCGAGATGCCGAGGGTGATCGGGTGGAGCCGCGAGCCCGTGCCGCCGGCGAGGATGATGCCACGCATTCCTCTAGTCTGGGCTATCCGCTGACGCGGTCCAAACCGTCCGCCGCCCCGGGGGCGTCACCCGGTGAGCGTCATCACGGCGACGTAGCTCACCACCGCCGCGACCACGGAGAACCAGCGAGTCCACACTGAGCGCGTGAACAGCAGGCCGGCGCACACGAGGAAGAACGCCAGGAGCGACATGCCGTATCGCGCCGGGAGGTAGAAGTAATAGCCGGCCATCACAACGGTCGCGATGGCGAGAAGCGGGCCCGACACGAGTGCGACGAAGAACGTAGCGAGCGCCAGCGATTCGGAGCGCGATCCTCGACGCGATGCGGCGATCAAACCGATCACACCGGCGACGATGATCCACGCCATGACCGCCGAAGCGATCTGCGCGGCGATTCCGAGCAGCCCCGGATCGATCGCGCCCTTCGAGACTCCGGGGAAGAAGCGCAAGACCTCTTCGACCAGCGCACGCTTGCTCAGCGGTGCCTCGACGCCCTGGTCCGCTCGTGTGTCGGCGACGATCAGGTTGCGGATCACCGCCCAGACGCCCTGCGCGACGATGGAGACGATGACGGCGGCGAACGCCGAGATCACGCGTCGATCGCGCACGAGCGAGCTCCAGCGCCCCTCGGCTCCGCGTCCCCGGCGGATCGCGTCGGCGAGCGCCCAGAAGATCAGCGTGACGGCGGCGGCCGCGACGCCCATGAGGTTCTGCATCTTCGCGAGAGTGAGCACAACAGCCGACCCGACGAACAGCCACGGTACCCACCGCGATCCGCGAAGAAACATTGTGAGACAGAACGCCATCAGCGCGCCTGCGAGCAACGACATCGCATCGGTGCTGATGTATGTGTTCGACCAGTACGCCGAGAGCGAGCCCACCATCAGCAGCCCGAGCGAACCCGCCGTCACCACGTCGACCCGCAGCCGTCGCAGAGTCAGATACAGCAGAACCGCGGCAGCAGCCAACCAGACGGCGCCGGTGTAGCGACCTGCCTCGGTGATGTCGTCCATGCCAAGCAGGACGAGCGGCTGGGCGAGAAGCCAGGTCGCGCCGAAGTACACAGGGGTGTAGATATCGGCGGTGGTCTTCCCGCCGTTGGGCATCGTCTGCTCGTCGGCCTCCTGCCAATCGGTACAGAAGTCGGCGGGGTAGTACCCCAGCGTCCTGACGCCGTTGCACGAGAGGTAGAGGCGCGCGTATTCGCCCGTCTCCTCGCCGCGGTGGACGACGAACTGCGTGGGCACCTTGGCCAGGTAGTCGATGTAGACGTACTCGTCGATCGGCGAGACCATCTTGTGCTGCGGCACGTGCCACACCACGAGCACCACGCTCGCGATCACGAGGACGACGGCGACGATCCAGTCCACGAGGCGACTGTTGAGCTGCATCCATGTCGGGGTCGCCGCAGGACCTGCGCCGGCGCTGTGTTCCGCATCGACCGCTTCGTCCACCGTCGATGCATCATCGACAGACACTCGCCCCTCGACCATTCCGTGCCTTTCGGTGACTCTCTGCGACGCCCTGTGCATCGCATGACCCTTGCCGCAAACTCGTGTCGAGGCGCGAACTGCCTCCCACCTTATGCGACCGACGCCCGACAAACCCCTGAGCGCGGCCGAGCGGGAGCACAGGTCGCCGAGCGGGCTACCAGTAACCTTGTGGGATGCGGAAACTCCTCGTTACCGGCGGAGCCGGGTTCATCGGCTCGAACTTCGTCCACCACGTCGTCGCCCACACCGACCACCATGTGACCGTGCTCGACAAGCTCACGTACGCCGGCAACCTGGCCTCTCTCGACGGGCTCCCCGAAGAGCGGGTGACGTTCGTGAAGGGCGACATCGCGGATTCCGCTCTGGTGGACGGCCTCGTCGCCGCTGCCGACGCCGTGGTCCACTACGCCGCCGAATCGCACAACGACAATTCGCTCGACGACCCGCGCCCGTTCCTCGACACGAACATCATCGGCACGTACACGCTGCTAGAAGCCGCACGACGCCACGACACCCGCTTCCACCACATCTCGACCGATGAGGTCTACGGCGACCTCGAGCTGGACGACCCCGAGCGCTTCACCGAGAGCACGCCGTACAACCCTTCCAGCCCCTACTCGTCAACCAAGGCAGGTAGCGACCTCCTCGTCCGTGCGTGGGTGCGCTCGTTCGGCGTCCAGGCGACGATCTCGAACTGCTCGAATAACTACGGCCCCTACCAGCACGTCGAGAAGTTCATCCCCCGCCAGATCACGAACGTGCTGCGCGGCATCCGTCCGAAGCTGTACGGCAAGGGCGAGAACGTGCGCGATTGGATCCACGCCGACGACCACTCGTCCGCAGTGCTGACAATCCTCGACAAGGGGCGGATCGGCGAGACCTATCTGATCGGCGCCGACGGCGAGAAGAACAACAAAGATGTCGTCGAGCTGATCCTGACGCTCATGGGACAGGATGCCGCCGCCTACGACCACGTGACCGACCGCGCGGGCCACGACCTGCGCTACGCGATTGACTCGACCCGGCTGCGCGAGGAGCTCGGCTGGCAGCCGGCCTACCGCGACTTCGAAGCGGGACTGGCAGCCACGATCGACTGGTACCGCGCGAACGAGGATTGGTGGGCGCCGGCCAAGGACGCCACCGAGGCCTTCTACGCCACGAAGGGCCAGTGATGACGGAGTTCGGCAAACAGCTCGGGTCGATCGAAACCGGCATCCCCGGGCTCGTGCTGTGGGAGCTACCCGTCCACGGCGACAGCCGCGGCTGGTTCAAGGAGAACTGGCAACGCGAGAAGATGACGGCACTCGGACTCGACGACTTCGGGCCGGTGCAGAACAACATCTCGTTCAACGACGCGGTCGGAACCACCCGCGGAATCCACGCGGAACCCTGGGACAAGTGGGTGTCGATCGCGTCCGGTCGCATCTTCGGGGCATGGGTCGATCTGCGCGAAGGCCCGACGTTCGGGAAGGTGTTCACCGCAGAGATCGATCCCTCGCGCGCGATCTTCGTCCCCCGTGGCGTCGGCAACGCCTACCAGACCCTGGAGGCCGACACGGCCTACGTCTACCTCGTGAACGACCACTGGTCGCCGGCCGCCACGTACACGTTCCTAAACCTCGCCGACGAGACGGCTGCCATCGACTGGCCGATCCCTCTGGACCAGGTGGAGATCTCGGCGAAGGACCTCGCCCATCCGCGCCTGGCGGACGTCGCGCCGATGCAGCCGCGCAAGACCCTCGTGCTGGGCGCGAACGGTCAGCTAGGCCGCGCGCTGCGTGCGGAGTTCGCTGACGCGGGGCATGTCGAGTTCGCATCGCGCGATGAACTGGACCTCTCCTCCCCCGAGCTGGCCTCCGCACGAAGGTGGCGCGACTACGGCGTTGTCATCAACGCCGGCGCGTACACCGCAGTCGACCTCGCCGAGACGCCGGAGGGCCGCCGCGACGCGTGGGCGGCCAACGTCACGGGCGTCGCCGCCCTCAGCCGGATCGCGGCGGACCACGGCATCACCCTCGTGCACGTCTCGAGCGATTACGTCTTCGACGGCACGTACGACGGCGAGCACTCCGAAGACGAGGCCTACTCGCCGCTCGGGGTCTACGGCCAGACGAAGGCCGCGGGGGACGCCGCTGTGGCGACCGTGCCCCGTCACTACATAATCCGCACGTCGTGGGTCATCGGCGAGGGGAAGAACTTCGTCCGCACGATGGCGTCGCTCGCGGATCGGGGAGTGGATCCGAAGGTGGTGGACGACCAGTTCGGCCGCCTGACCTTCACCGACGAGATCGCCCGAGGGATCCGCCACCTGATCGACAGCGACTCACCGTCCGGCGTGTACAACCTCACCGGCTCCGGGGAGCCCCAGTCCTGGGCGGCGATCGCCCGCCGCGTATTCGAGCTGTCGGGCCACGACCCTCAGCGCGTCACCGGAGTCTCGACGACGGAGTACTTCTCCGCCGCCGTAGGGCCGGTCGCACCGCGTCCTGCGAATAGCCTGCTTGACCTGTCGAAGATCATCGCGACGGGCTTCGCGCCCGCCGATGCGGACGCGTCGCTCAGGGCGTACCTGCGTCGCTGAGCCCCCCCCGGGGACCTCGGCCTGCTGACGGCGGCCGTGGCGGTCGGCTGCTGCCGGCGGCCACAGCGCGTCAGCAGCGAGTCGACCGGGCGACGTCGGCGTTGAGCGTCGGCTCGCCACCGACGAGCGTGATCCTCTGCACGTTGTTGGCGATGAACCATGACTTCGCCGGACCCGACAGGCAGTTGCCAGGCGTCGTCACCAGCGGCGACTTGGTGATGGCCGCGAGCACCGAGCCGCTGAGCGCGTCCGGGAAGTCCGTTCCCGTCGCGATGTACACCGTCGGCGCGCCCGTGGGGTATACCGCCTGGTTGAGCAGCAGGCTCGTGGCGTACCGGTTGGCGCCGCCGATCCGGGTCACGGTGATCCCCGCCGCCTGCAGCCCGGCCTCGATCCCGGCGCTCACCGCCGAGCCGTCGCCCGCGACCGTCACCGACTTCACGCCTCGCGCACGGAGCGTGGCCGCGGTCCCCGAGTCGAGCGTTGCGTCCGAGCCTTGGACCAGAATCACCGGGGCGCCGACTGCGCCGCCCAGAGCCGCCGCAGCCACCGCATCCTGATAGCGCGTGCCCGTCACAATGTAGGCCGCGGTCGCTTGTGGGAACGCCTCGGCGGCGATCAGCCGGCTCGTCTCGTATCGGTCGCCTCCGGCGATCCGCGTCACGGTGGCAGCGGGAACGGCGGCTGCGATGGACGTCTGGGCTGCCTGCGAGATGCGGTCCGGTCCACCCAGGATGACCACGGATGTCGGTGCCAGGCGCTGCATTTCGGCCAGGACGCTGCCCGGAACCAGATCACGCTCGGTCAGCAGCAAGGATGCGCCCGTTTTCGCCGCAGCGGCTCCGGCGGCCAGGGCGTCGGGGAACTCGGTCCCCGAGGCGATGTAGACCTTTCGCGTCCCGGCGGGGTAGGCCGTCTTGGAGACGGCGACGGCCGTGTCGTAGCGGTTCACACCCGACAGCCGTGTCGAGCTGTAGGCCGCCACGGGCGCGGGAGAGAGGTATTGGCTGCTCACCCAGAACGTGGCTCCGTCAATGCGGATGCGCGACCAGTCGCCCGCTGTTCCCGTACGCGTCACGACCGATCCCTGGCTCAACGAGCCGGCGGGCGGATCGCACGCCGTGGTGGGTGCCAGTCGGGCATTGAGCGATGCGACGGTGACCACGAACTCACCGTCTGCCGGGGTGACCGAAGCCGGCTGGGCGCACGCGTTCGCGGGTGTCTGGGTCGAGCCGAACCAGTCGGTGAAGTACTGGTAGAAGTTGCGGTTGCCGTAGCTCGAGCAGGCATCACCCTCGCCGTAGCCCGCTCGCAACGCGGCTGCGTTCGGCTGATACGGCGTGTAGTAGTAGAGATTGGCGGTCGCCTGGTTCTGGATGTAGACCGCCCCAGATCCGCAAGCGGCGTTCGGATGCCACCGCACGTTCCAGGTCTTTCCCGGTGCATACCACGTGAAGTACTGACTGGTTCCCGGCGGGTTGGCGTACCGCTTCAGCTGCCACGCCGCCCCGTAGACCTGGTTGAAGAAGCCGTAGTAGCGGGTGTCACACGCCGCGGTATCCGGGCATCCCTGACCCATGGCGATCGTGTATCGCCAGTCGCTCGGCCAGACGTGCGTGACGAGCCCCTGCTCCTTCTGCAGCATGACGAGAATGACCTGGGGGTTGATCCCGCACGCCTGGGCGACCTTGTAGATGATTCGGGACGCCCGCTCGCGAACTCCCCCGGAGTAGGCGCCGCACATTGCATCCGCACCCGTCGTGCGCGACGTGTCATACCAGTCCCGGAGACAGGTGTATCCCGACTGGCAGCGCGGCACCTTCTGCTCGAGGAAGGCCTGGATCTGAGCCTCGCTCATGGAGTCCTTGTGGAAGAACACCACGTCGCTGACGATGTTGCCAGGCTGGAACTTGCTGAGGTCCGCCGCCGGCTGAATGGCGGCGCCCACCGCGGAGGGTGCTGACCCGGATGTGGCAGATGCCACGGCGGCAGTAGGTGAGAGCAGACCGACGACGAGGGCAATCACCGCCCCGAGCAGAACGATCCTCGACGCATGCGCCGCCGCAGCGCCCTTTCCCATAGCCCCCGCCATGGGACCAGTGTGGCGGATGTGACGTATGAGTACAACATTAGCCATCGGCCCGCATGCATCGACATGTCGTTCACACGGGACTCGGAGGGAGCGCCTACGTTCCGCTCACAGCTCGGCGTGCAGCGCCCACACCTTGTCGGCGGCCTCGCGCCATGAGAACGCGCGCCCGCGGTCGCCCGCGAGCACGCCGAGTCGCTCAGCCGCCGCCGTCGACCCTACGCCGGCCGAGAGCGCCGCACCGAGGCCATCGGACAACTCAGAAGCACCGGTCGCCGGCACCAGGGCTCCCCCGTCGAACACGACCTCGTCGTGCACGGCCGACGCGGCCGCAACCACCGGAACCCCCAGTGTGAGGGCATCCACGACGCGCCACGGAAACGCCGCGCGACGCGAAGGCGCCACAAACGCCACGGCTGCGCCGAACACCGCCGCGCGATCCTCCGGAGACAGCACCCCGCGTACGTGAAGCGCCCGCTCAGGCAGCCCTGCCGCAGAGGCGAGGTCTGCCACCGCGGGCTCATGGCCCACCTCGACGTCGATCACGACTACCGGCAGATCGACACCCGACGCTACGACCGCTGCGAGTCCGGCATCCAAGCCCTCCGACGCCAGCGGGTTACCCGCGAGAAGCACATAGCCCTCGGGCACACCCAGCGATCGACGACGCCCGACCTCATCCGTCGGCACCGCGAACCCGAGTGGCGACGCCCCGGCGATCACCCGTACCCGGTCGCGAAGGGCCGGCGCGATCTCGAGCAGTCGCGCAGCCAGCGAGTGCGTCGGCACCACCACCGCGTCCGCATGCTTCACCGCACGCTTCAGCATCGCCTTGTGCCACGCCCCGACCGCCCGGGGCAGTTCCGAGGGCGACTCCCACGGCCGCAGATCCCACACCGTCACCACCGTCTGATCGTGGTCGTGCACGCGGTCGTGGCGGACCAAGGGAGCGAACAGCGACGGCGAGTGGATCATCCCGCCACCGATCCCTGTCCCGACGCCGAGCTGCAGCGCGGCAGCGAGCTCGCGTCGCGGCAGCGCAGTCCGGCGAACCGCCGCCAGCCCGGGCACCGCATCCAATGCCCCCTCGACGCCGCCGGCGGGCGCAATCGCCTCCACCTCGCAACCCGACGGCGCGCCCAGCACCAGCGCCCGCGCGAGCTCGCGCGATGCCTCGACCAACTCGGGCTCGGTGGGCGCAACCAGCTGATCCAGCATGACGCGCAACGTGGCCACCACGCGTCAGCCCGCCGGCGTCGGGGTCGGCGGGTGAAGCGTCGTCTGCACGAGATCGGCGATGTACGCGTAATCCGGTGCGAACTCGTCGATGCCGCTCTCGGGCGTCAGCTCGAGCGTCTGCACCTGCTGCTCCTTCGCCTTCACCGCGAGGTCGACGAGGGCCGGGATGAGCGACTGAGGCAGATCTGTCTCCACGATGTCGGCGCCTGCGGCCGCGACATCCTGGAAGCGCGTAAGCACCACCTGGGGCGTGAACTGGGCCAGGATCGCCTCCTGCAGCTCCCGCTGGCGCCGCATGCGGTCGAAGTCGCTGGTCGTGTACCGCGAGCGCGCGTACCACTGGGCGGTGTCGCCGTCCATGTGCTGCTGGCCGGCCTCGATCCAGCCGATCGCCCATGCGTCGACGTCGTGCGGATCGACGCCCTCCGGCGGCCCGCCCTTGGGCAGGCGCTCGACGACGTTGATGTCGACGCCGCCCAGCGCATCGACGAGCGATGCGAAGCCGTGCATGTCGACGAAGACGTAGTACGGGATCTCGATGCCCAGGATTCCCGCCGCCGCGTCCTTCGTCGCCTCGATCGCGGGCGTCGAACCCTGAGCGGCAGCATCCGGATAGATGCCCGTCCCGCGATCCTCGCGACACTGCTCGACGGCGTTGGTGAGCTGGTTGATCCCGCTCCCCCAGCCGCAGTTCGGGTCGCCGTGGCCTTCGAAGCCATTCGGGTACTCGTTCTGCATCGGCCCTTCGGCGAAGGGGAAGTTGGGCATGTCGCGAGGGATGCCGGTGATCGTCGTCGCGCCCGTCGTGGCATTCACCGAGACCACCGAGATGCTGTCGAACCTCATCGAGTCGCGGCCCTCGCCGCTGTCGGCGCCCAGCAACAGGATGTTGTAGTAGCCCTCCGACGGCGGCACGGTCGGGCCGCTCGCCCCGAAGATCGTGCTGATCGTGCTGCGCACTGCGCCGACGGCATTCGACGCGTACACCGCGGTTCCGCTCGCGACCACGAGAAGCCCGACGGCCACCAGAGCGATGGCGAACCGCGCGACGCCCCCGGTCTTGACGAGCCGCACGAGACGCAGCGTGTCGATCGTGAGCACGACCCACAGCACCGCGTACGCGATCAGCAGCCCCTGCGCGATCAGGAGCGGGAGCGGGCGCAGCAGCCCGAGCCAGTCGGGAAGCCACGCGCTCGTCACGATGCTCAGCCCTACGGTGGGTGCCAGCAGCGCGAACAGCAGCGTGACGACGAGCAACGCCCACATCACCAGGGTCGCCGCGATGCCGAAACGGCCCAGCCTGCGGTTGCCCGCGAGCACCTGCGCGGAGCCCGGAATGAGGAAGTTGAGCCCGACCAGCCACCACCCGCGACGCGTCATCACGGCACGGGACGAGGCATCCGGATTCCTCATCGGACGCTCCTCGACCACCCCCGGACGAACCGGGCGGGCGGTGGTGCGAGGCGCGCTCATGACGCTCACAGCGACTCCTTGAGCCGCCGGTTCTTCTGCTCGACCTGCGCTTCGAGATCCCGGGCGTACGCCTCGACGCGGTCGGCCACCTCGGGATCGGACGCCCCGAGGATGCGGGCGGCGAGGAGCCCGGCGTTCTTCGCGCCGTTGATGGAGACGGTGGCGACCGGGATGCCGGCGGGCATCTGCACGATGCTCAGGAGCGAGTCCAGGCCGTCCAGGGTCGCCAGCTGCACAGGTACGCCGACGACGGGGAGGGCTGTGAGGGATGCGAGCATGCCGGGCAGGTGCGCCGCGCCCCCGGCGCCCGCGATGATGACCTTGAGGCCTCGCTCGCGGGCTTCACGTCCGTAGCGCACGAGCTTGTCGACCGTGCGGTGCGCCGAGACGACCTCGACCTCGTGCGGGATGCCGAAATCGGTGAGCGCCTGAGAGGCGTCGCTCATGACCCGCCAGTCGGAGTCGGAGCCCATGACGACGCCGACGAGCGGCGCCTCGGAGGAATGAAGGGGCGCAGTCACTCGTCAAGGCTAGGGGGCGAGGCTGGAAACTCCCCGCAACGGCGCGCTTCCGGGCTGTTCAGTCCAGGAAGAAGGATGCTGCGGCCCGCGCCTGGTACGCCACGTCGTCGAGTTCGTCGCCGACGACGTTGACGTGCCCGACCTTGCGGCCCGGGCGCGGCGCCTTGCCGTAGGTGTGGACCTTCGCCTGGGGGTGCTCGTCCATCGCGGCGGCGAAGCGCGCGTCGAGGGACTCCTCCGCAGGTCCGCCGAGGATGTTGACCATGACGGCCCACCCGGCGACCGGGTCGGTGTCGCCGAGCGGCAGGTCGAGCACGGCGCGCAGATGCTGCTCGAACTGGCTCGTCACGGCGCCGTCCTGGCTCCAGTGCCCGCTGTTGTGCGGACGCATGGCGAGCTCGTTGACGAGGAGACGCTCGTCGGTCGTCTCGAAGAGCTCGACCGCCAGCATCCCGGTCACGCCGAGACCCTCGGCGATGGAGACGCCGATCCCGGCCGCCACCTGCTGCAGGCGATCGCTCGAGTGAGGTGCCGGCGCGATGACCTCGGCGCACACGCCCTCACGCTGCACGGTCTCGACGACCGGGTACGCACGCACCGCGCCCGAGGGCCGGCGGGCGACCTGCTGGGCGAGCTCGCGCGTGAAGTCGACGAGCTCCTCGACGAGGAGGGCGCCGCCGTGGGCGTCCTCGGCGAGGGTCGCGAACCAGTCGTCTGCCTCGGTGCCGGCCGACACGACGCGCACGCCCTTGCCGTCGTAGCCGCCGCGCGGCGTCTTCACGACGGCGCGACCGCCGTGGTCGTCGATGAAGGCTTGGAGCTCCTCGGCGTCGGTGACGGCCGCCCAGTCGGGCTGCGGCATCCCGAGCTCCTGCAGGCGCGCGCGCATGACCAACTTGTCTTGCGCGAACTTCAGGGCGTCGGGGCCGGGGTGCACGGAGATGCCCTCGCCGACGAGGGTGGCGAGCACATCCTGTGGCACGTGCTCGTGGTCGAAGGTGAGGACGTCGACGTCGCGCGCGAAGGCGAGCACGGTGTCGGCGTCGCGGTAGTCGCCGACGGCGGTCGCGGCGAGGGATGCCGACATCCCCTCGTCTTCGGCGAGCACCCTGATCTCGACTCCGAGCTCGACCGCCGGCGCGATCATCATGCGGGCCAGCTGCCCACCCCCGACGACTCCGACTCGCAGCGCCATGCCATTCCCTCTCGTAAGCCTCCCTCCATCATCCCGCACCGCGGGACGACGGACGCGCCGGTCAGGCCTGGGGCAGCGGCGGCTTCGGGGGAACGGCCGGCTGAGGGCCGGGCGGG
>NZ_JAEUAX010000019.1 GCF_019511645.1 Microbacterium ureisolvens
GGGTGAGGAAGGTGGGGCGGGTGGACTCCGCAGCCGGAGCGGAACCTGCGCGGAGAGCGTCCGGCTGCGAAGCCTGTTCCCTCACCTCCTCTCCACGTGTCGTCATGATGGTGTCGTCGATGTCCTGATACGGCCCCAACTCGAGGTCCTCGTCCTCACCGATCTCGGGCTCGGTTGTGGGGAGGAGGGTGAGGTCGCCGGTGGGGTCGACGAGCAGGTGGTGCTGGCCGCGGTCACCGGAGGTGACGAGCTCGACCGGGGTGCCGGTGCGGCGGGCCTCGTCGCTGGCCCGTCGGATCACGGCGTGCCGGATGTCCTCATCGGCGGTGGCGGTGACCGGTTCGGTGTGCCCGTCGGTTGCGATGAAGGTCGCGGTTGGGCCGGTGACGGTCGCGTAGGTGCGGGGGTGAGCGATGGTGGTCATGGTCACAGCTCCTCGGTCAGGTCGCGGGTCTCGGCGGTCAGCCAGCCATCCACGGTGTTGTCGGCGGTGTCGGTGGGTTGGGGCCAGTAGTCGTCGAGTGCGCCGGTGTCGATGAC
Source organism: Microbacterium ureisolvens (assembly GCF_019511645.1). Taxonomy (GTDB): domain Bacteria; phylum Actinomycetota; class Actinomycetes; order Actinomycetales; family Microbacteriaceae; genus Microbacterium; species Microbacterium ureisolvens_A. The sequence continues at coordinate 541 of NZ_JAEUAX010000019.1, forward strand.
CCGGACGGTGGCGTCGTCCCGGTCTGCGGGGTTCACGGCGTCGTCGGTGGCGAACAGGTCGTACTCCCACGGCGTGGAGGTGGCGAAGCAGTCCACCAGGTAGGAGTACTGACCGACGTAGGCCAGGAACTCGCCCTTGCGCAGCTGCCGCGCCATTTCCACGTGCGGGGCGGGCAGGTTGAGCCGGGTGCGGAGCGCGGCTTGCTCTTGGTGGTTGATCCGGAAGATGAACTTGTTCTCGATGTCCCCCACGATCGAGTACGCGAGGGAGCGTTCCAGGGAGTCGGCGTCGCCGACGGCGTCGAGGTCGCCCATCTTGTGCAGGATGACGATGTTGCTGATCCCGTAGTGCCGGGACAGTTTCAGCCACTGCTGGAACATCCGCAGCGACGCCAACGAGGTCATGTCCCGCCACCCCTCCTCCCGCACCACGTACCGGGTGCGCCGCGCCGCGCGATCCGAGATCACGGCCTGGATCCATGCCGTGGAGCACACCTGGGTGAGCTGTGCGGCGAGGTCGCCGCGGGCGAAGAGTTCGCTGGTGTCGGTGACGACGATGGGGGCGTCCTGGTCGAACTCGACCGTGGACTCGTCCTCGAACAGCCCGCTCAGGTCGCCCTCGACGAAGCGGCGGAGCACGAATCGGGGCTGGATCGCGCCCTCGGCGGCCCGGAACGCGGCGTTCGTGTCGCCGGCGAGGTGGCCGAGCTCCTCGTACACGCCGCGGAGGGTGGGCCGGTCGCCGGTGCGGGCGATGCAGGACTCGAGGGCGTCGAGGATGGCGGCGTGCTCGACCGCGGTGAGCCGGTTGCCGAGGGTCATCTCGATGAGCGCGATGAGGGTGCCGATGCGGCGCTGCTTCACCATCTGCTCGTGCTGCTCATCCGAGGCCCCGGTGCGGCGTGGGCCGCGGTCGAGGGGGTTGAGGCGGGTGCCGGTGCCGCCGCCGAGCCGGATCACCCGACCGCCCGGGACCGCCTCCGCGACCGTCACCCATTCGCCCTTCGGGTCGGAGGGCACGACGACTTGGTGGCCGAAGGCGATGGAGCGGGTGACGAGGGTCTTCACGGTGGCGGATTTCCCGCCCCGGTAGGCGCCGAGCACGAGGATGTTGGTGGAGAAGGTGCCGCGTTCGGTGGCGTCGACGTACGCCTCCCATGGGGAGAAGTGCCAGAGGGCGTCGGCGTTCAGGTCGACACCGAGGATGGGTCCGCGGTGTCCCAGACCGGAGTCGGCGACGAACGGGTAGATGCCGGCGATGTGCTGCGACGTCGCCTGATGCGGCGGGATCCATGCCTTCGCCAGATTCCAGTACCCGCCCTGCGTGATCGCGGGCCCGATCGGCCCCGGCACCGCCGGCTCCGGCAGGTTCCGATCCCGCCGCGACGAACGCACCGGCTTCTCCGCCAGCTGAGCCTCGGCGATCTGTTTCTGTAGGTCGCGGCGTTCCTTGCGGGTGAGGCCGGTGGGGGTGAAGGTGGCGGCGTGGCGGGTCATCACTTCATCCCCAGCCCGACCGGGATCGCGTTCACCATCAGCGCTTCGGCCTGCTGGCAGTACAGGATCTGCGCCTCCATGCCCGCCCGCGACAGCGCGTTCCGCATGCCCGCGATGGCCTGGTCGAGGCGTTCCTCGTCGGGGGCGGTGACGGTGAGGTAGGCGCCGTATTGGAACTCGCCGTGCCCGTTGGCGATCTCCTGCTCCTGCTGCTCGAGCGCCTTCCAGTCCGCCGCATCCGCCGCCGACCCATCCGCCCCGCGCTTGGCGCGCAGCTTCTCGTTGCCGCGCCACACCTTCTTCTCATCCCGGATCCGCTTCAACGCCTTACTGACCGGGACGGGAGTGAGGACGATGGAGAAGATGTGGGTGATCGCCTCCCCGGTGTGCGGGTGACGGGCGAACACCACCGGGGCGAGAAACCCGACCGGGCTGTCGGAGCGGGGCCATTCGTGCACCCACATCGTGGTGTGCACCGCGGAGTCGGTGACCACGATCCCGTTGCGGCCCTTCGGCTCGTCCAGGTACATCGGGCCGATCGCGAGTGGGTCCACCCCGGTGAGCGTGTCGGGCCGGTTCTGCACGGTCGCGGCGAACTCAGGATCGAACGCCAACCGCCCCAGTGCCGCCACCTCGCGGGGCGACAGCCAGCGGCGCACTTTGATCTTCGCCGCCGACAGTGCGTCGGCGAGGTTGCCGGATTCGATCTGCGCGAGGGCGACGATCGCGTCCTTGCCGCCGCCGAGTGCCTTCAGCTGGGAGCCGAGGGTGACCAGGTCGAGGGTGAGGATGAGGTAGTTGCGGTGGGCGACCTCGAACTGTTCGGCGTGGTCCATCACGTCCTGGTAGTTGCGGGCCACCGGGGATTCCGGGTTCAGGTCTCGCACCCGCCGCACCGTCTCGTAATGCTCCCGGGCGGCGCGGATCGTGGTGGGCAGGGTGCGTTCCTGCAGCGTCACTCGCTTCACTCCGGGCCGTTGTGTGAATGGGCCGAGCACCCGGTCGAATTGCTCGGCGAGGTCGAATCGTTCCGGCAGGTCGTGCATCAGGAAGCCCTGCACCTCGAGCTCCGCAATCACACTCACGGAGCGATCGTGCGGGTTGTACGCGGCGGCCGTGCGGTTGCCGTCCCATAGTTGGATCGACGCCCGGGTGCCGGGCAGGTTCAGCGTCCCGGTCAGCCGGGGCTGTTCCGGGCGGAACGTCTGGGTGGTGGCGCCGGCGGTGTGTCGGACCTGCTTCATCAGCCACAGTCCCGCCATCCGCGGGGTGGAGACGCCGTGGATGCTGGTGACCGCGGTGATCCCGAACAGCAGATACAGTGGCGCACCGTAGAGCAGACCGAGCGGCCCGAACCGGTTCACGAAAATCAACACGACCAGGGCGGCGGCGGTGAGGAAGGCGATCTGCCACCCGTCCATGCCCATGACGACGCCCTGCCGAGACCGGCGCGGCAACCGCACCGGACGAAGATACTCGGGTGTGGTGCTCATGACGGGCTCCCCTCAGAGCGAGGCGGTTGCGGTGACGGTGACGGTGACGGTGACGACGACGGCCGTGGGGACGCGGACCCTGTCGAGGACGGGCTCGAAGGACGACCACCACCCGGCGCCGGGGTGCGGGCCTGCGCGGGGGCGGTCGCACCGCGGGGCGCGTTCGTCGGCCCCGACCGCGGGGACGTCGGCTTCGCCGCCGGTCCGCTCGACGACGGTCCGGTGCCGGAGGGGCGGACGCCGGAGGGGAGGCCGCCGAGGCGGGTGGGGATGGCCGCGACCCCGCGTGCGCCGTTCGCGGCCATCCGGCCACCGTGGGAGCCGAGCCGGGAGCCGATGCTGTCGGCGGCGACCGCGCCGGTGAAGCTGAACAGCCCGAAGATCGCGAACGGCGCGAACGCGACTAGCACCAAACCGATCAGCAGCGGCCACGACTGCGGGTTCCAGATCGTCTTCACCGACGCCAGTCCCTGGACGATGAGCGTGACGAATCCGATCGTGAGCGGCGCGGTCAGCAGCAGCACCATCACCGCGGAGAGGTATCCGACGACCCACTGCGGGCCGATGCGCCGCACCGGGAACAGCATCCACGCGACCGGGCCCACCATGATCAGCGCGGCGAGCGCGATGTTGCGGAATGCGAACACCAGCATCAGTAAGAACATCCCGAGCATCAGCAGCCCGTGGATCAGGAACGCGAAGAAGTAATTCGCCTGCCCGCCCGCCCACATCACCGACTGCAACGTCGAGTACAGCGACGGCGGCCCGTCCCCGTTGAGGATGTACCAGGTCATGTCATCGACCGCGTTCAACAGATGCCCGGTCAGCCAGAACGTGAGCGGCACCGCTGGGATCGCGATGAACGAGCGGACCAGCGCGCCGACCAGCTCGTCTCGGTCGCCGGAGACGACGGCGGCGGCGATCGCCCACACCATCGCCCCGAACGTGATGATCAGGATCGCCCACTGCCAGAACGACCACTGATCCACCGCCGCCGACCACAACAACGTCGACGTATCGAACCGCATATTGTCCGCCACCAGAAACATCACCCCGGTCGCCGTCAAAGCCATCCCCCGGCCCGCGTTCTCGAACGTCAGGCACACCGCGTCGCCGAGACTGCACCCGTACTTCACGAGTAGAGGCGTGCCACCCGCGCTTTGCAGTGCCTGGGCGTGCCCATCGAAGGTTGTGCACACCGTCGTCGACATCCCTTGGTACAGCACACCCATGAAGCACTGCTGTTCGGTGACCTCGCCCGGATCGGTCGGGGTGCAACTCACCTGTCCACCGGCGCTCTGGCAGGCAACCGGAAAGGCGGGAGCTGACCAGGATTCGCCGGCCACCGTGTTCATGGACACCGGCGCCGAGGCCTCGACGGGGCTTGCATGTGCGGCGGTGCCTGATCCGAGCATGATCGCGAGGCCTATGACGAGGCCGAGCCGGAGCAGCCAGCGGATGTTCATCAGAAGCCGAAGTCGAAGTTCACGAACCAGGCGAACAGGCCGGATGCGGCGCCCAGCACGGCGGCGGCGATGAAGATCCACAGGATGTTCTCGCCCGCCCAGGTGCGCACGCGGTCGTTCGCGAGGCCGCGGAATGCGAGCGCCGCGCCGGCAATGATCAGCATGATGAGCACCACGAGCATCGCCCCGGCGAGAATGTAGGACGCGATGACTTGGAAGCCTTGGAAGAACGGTGCCGAGAAGTCAGGTTGAATGTCGGGAACGTCGACATCCGCCGGGACGATGTGGGTTCGCATGGGGGTGCTCCTTGCTGGTTGCTACTTCAGGGGGAGGCCGAGGCCGGCCATGAACGGTTCCGGAGCTACCGGAGTTCCGGACTTCTGAACTTCGAAATGCAGATGGCAGCCGAACGACTGGCCGGTGTTGCCCTCCGCCCCCAGCGGTGTCCCTGCGGCGATCTGGTCGCCGACGGAGACGCGGAGTGATCCCCATTGCATGTGCCCGTAGAGCGTGACGAGTTCCCCGCCGTGATCGATCCGCACGGTGTTGCCGTAGCCCTGCCACGAACCCGCGGTGATGACGCGGCCGGGACCGGCGGCATAGATGGTGGCGCCGCAGCCCTGGGCCATGTCGTAGCCCTGGTGGTTCGTGGAGCAGTAGCCGCACCCCTGCACGGGGTTGTAGCCGAACCCGCGCCCCTTCGAATACCCGCCGCTCAACGGGAAACCCCATTCCCCGCTCGCAACCGGTATGGCTTCGACCTTCGTCGGCACCGAGCTCGCGGCGCTGCCGGCGACCGCGAACGGGATCGACACCAGCGGTGTCAGCGCCAGTGCGGCGACGAGCGCGACGACGACCAGCGCCCCTGCCAGGATCTTTCGGCCAGTCCTCGAGTTGAGGGCTGCGGCGGCGATCACCGGGGCTGCCATGTCAGGGCTCCAACGGCTCCGTGAAGTAGCGGACCACCTTGCAATCGCCCGCCCGCTGCGCGGAATCCGGCGTTGGCACCGACCCGGGACCGCACAGCACCTGCACGCTCACCCGCACCTGCTCCTCATACGACGTCTCCCCGCCGCTGCCATCCGACCGGGTGAACGTCAACGTCACATCCGACGTGCCGATCGACATGTCACCCGACGCGTCATCCGTCACCGGCACATAGACGGGCTCACCCGTGGCCGTGGCGACGACCCGGCCATCCTCATTCGCCAGTGAGTCCCACTCCTCCTGAGGCAGCACCACCCCCTGGCGTAGCTCGAGTTGCGCGGCTCTCAGGCGGTCGGCTCGATCCGCTTCGGCGTATCGGGTGTCGGGAGTGAACCAACTGTCGAGATAGCCGAGCCACTCCTTGCGCGTGCTCTTCTGCGTGTCGAAAGTCGCGGCTGCTTCGAGGGCGGCTCGGATGTACACCTCCCGATCCGTCGTGATCGGCTCCGGGAGCCAGCCGTGATCGATGACCGACGCGTCGACGACGTCACCCGCCGGTGGCTCCCCGGTCGACGGCGAGGCAGTCGGCTGGGGTGCGGCGCTCTCGGTCGGAGCTGGTGCGGATTGCGCAAGCAGCGAACTGACAACGATCGCCACGATCCCGGCGATGAGAACCAGACCGCCGACGATGGCCCACACGAGTCCGCGGCGTCCTGACGTCTGGTTCGTCGTCACCGGTCAGCCCTCCTGGTCTTTCAGGACGGCAACCGTGCGCATACGGGACGCGCTGGGGGACGGTCGCCGTGCACGCAGTCTACGCACGAGCCCGTCCAGTCTGGACTCCAGAATCGGAAGGTTGTGGAGAACTATCGCGACCGACGTGACTGGGGAGGAGGCGCCGAGATTGAGCGCGGGCAGGCCGGATCTTAGACCTTCAACGCCGTAGAGGTCTGTCCACCGTTCGGGGGACATGCCGCGTCCCCTGGCGGCCAGAGCGGGCCAACTGGGTGCGACGGTTCCGAACATGGTCCACACGGTATAGCAAGATGGTCCAAGAGTACACAACTAAATGGGATGGTGTCCTGGACTCGCCACTCCCGCGTGCGACACACTTGGATCATGCCCCGTCTAGCGCAACCGGCCGGCTCTGAGGACGCTGAAGAGCCTGTCGCCTTGCTCGGAAACCTTGTCAAGGCTTCGATCCTCCGCTACGTGAGGGCCAATCCCGAGACCACGATGAAGCCCATCTGCGATGCGCTTGCACTCGGCCCCACCACCATCCATCCGCGTCTGGTTGAACTCGAGAGCGCCGGCCTCATCATCGCCGACCCGCCCATGGCTGACGGGCAGCCGCGCGGGGGCGTGTGGGTGAGGTACCGGGTCAACAATGAAGCCGTCACCGACCTGTATCTCCGGCTCGGGGCGGCGATTGGGGAGTTCTGAGGCGCAACCGTGAGGTGCGGGCGTCCTCGGGCGGATCGCGTAGAGCTCTGTCTGTATTCTCGCGGGGCTGTGGCTGTGCCGATCCACCCGGCTGGCACGGGTTCATTCCCGACGACCCTGCCCAGGCGGCGTTTCACTCGGGAAGTTGGGCGGCCGTCTTCTCGGCCGTGGCGATCGCGCGAACTCGACGGCGCCGCACGGCCGTCGATTCGGCCGCGATGCACATGGGCACGGGCAAGCAGCTGCGCTCACTGTCGGCGGCAGGTGCCCGTCAGACCGCCCAGCGGCTCGGAGTGCGGAACTGGGTACGGGTGCTCATCGGCATCACGGTCGCAGGCCGCCAAAAGATCTACGCCTCCCCGGAGGACATGATCACGCTCATCGCCGGCCCACGTGTCGGCAAGTCGACCGTGTACGTCATCCCCGCCATCGCCGACGCTCCCGGCGCCGTCCTCACCACCAGGAACATACGCGACGTGCTCGACGCGACCCGACAGCTCCGCGCCACCAAGGGGCGGGTGTGGGCCTTCGACCCGCAGAGCATCGCGCTCGAGCAGCCCACCTGGTAGTGGAACCCGCTCAGCTACGTCACCGGCGATGTGAAGGCCGCGAAGCTCGCAGCGCATTTCGCGTCCGGCTCCCGTGCGGGCGACAGTCGCGGGGATGCGTACTTCGACGACGCGGGCCAGGACCTTCTCGCAGGCTTCTTCCTCGCCGCGGCTCTCGAGAACCGGACGATCACGCAGGCGTCTACCTGGACCACCACCCCGGGCGACGACGAGCCGGTGCGCATCCTTCGGCGCCATGGCTACGACCAGATGGCCGATGCGGTGTCGGGACAGGTCAACGGCGAGTCCCGCCGCCGCGACAGCGTGTATCGCACGGCCGTCCAGATGGCGTCGTGCTTGAAGGTTCGCGCGATCGCCGAGTGGGTGACCCCGCACGGCGGCGCCCAGGATCCGCGGCCGCAGTTCGACCCGCACGCGTTCGTGCGCAGCACGGACACGCTGTACAGCTTCTCCAAGGAGGGGCGCGCCACCGCCGGGCCGCTGGTCACGGCACTCACCGCGGCGGCCGTGGAAGCTGCCGAAGAGTACGCCACCACGCAACCTGGAGGCCGGCTGCAGACGCCCCTGCTGGGCGTCCTGGATGAGGCGGCGAACGTCTGTCGCTGGCACGATCTCCCCGACCTGTACAGCCATTACGGCTCCCGCGGGATCGTGCTGATGACGATCCTGCAGTCCTGGTCGCAAGGCGTGCAGGTGTGGGGCCGCGACGGAATGCGGAAGATGTGGAGCGCGTCGAACGTCGCCGTCTACGGCGGGGGAGTGAAGGAGCCGGAGTTCCTGGGCGAGCTGTCGCAGATGATCGGCGACTACGACCGCCGCACCACGTCGACCAGCGTCGGCCGCGGCTCCCGATCCACCTCGCACGGGACCCAGCGTGAGCGGACCTTGGACGTCGCCGACCTGGGCGCGCTGCCTCGCGGCCGCGCCGTGGTGTTCGCCTCGGCGCACCGGCCACCCTTGTCGAAACGGTGCCGTGGATGAGCGGCCCGCATGCGGCCGAGCTGCGCGCCTCGATCGCCGCACACGATCCGTCCCACGCGGTTGTGGCTCCGGCGGCATCATCGCCGGTCGTTGCCTCCGAGAGCCTGACCGTCGAGTCCGCGCGAGCGGAGGCGGAAGCGTGAGTGATTCCTCCTCGTCGCAGGTGTTCCCAGGACCGCCACAATCCTTCAAAACGCGCGACGGCCTCGGGGTGTCGCCACCAGTCCCCTGCCCAGCGGTAGCGTGCGTTGCCGCCGCCGACGGGGCGGGTGTACATGTAGCGGAGGTACTCGCGCACGGGCGAACGGCCCGTCGGGACTCAGCAGGATCGTCATGTGGTGGTCCGCGTGGGCGACCGACGGCTCTGCTTCCGACTAGAAGTTACACGCTTTGGTTAGATTTCGTAAGAAGTTCCTTGATGGGACGACTGCCCGGCCACCACAACGTCGGAGATCTCCACCAGGTCGGAGCGGAGGCTCTGAATCCTCCGACGAGGCGAGGATCTCCGACGCTGCGGTGCGCGGGTGCGGGTGCGCGGGTGCGCGGGTGCGGGGGTGCGGCGGTGCGCCGGCCCGCCCCGAGGTGTCAGCCGGCGAGGGAGTGGAAGGCCTCGGGCGACAGGGCGTGCTCGATCGCCAGCATCCCGGCCCCGATCACCGCGGCGGTCTCGGCCGCGGCCGACGGAACGATCGCGAGGTGCTCGGTGGCCAGCGGCATGGATCGCGTGTAGACCACCTCGCGCACGCCCGCGATGAGGTGCTCGCCCACACGTGACATGGAGCCGCCGACCGCGATGACCGACGGGTTCATGAGGCTGACGCAGGCGGTCATCACCTCGCCGATGTCGCGCCCCGCCTGGCGCACCGCCCGGATCGCGTCGAGGTTGCCCCGCTGCACCAGCGTGACGACGTCGTCGCCGCTCTCGGCGGCCACCCCCTGCGCCCGCAGCGCGCGCGCGATGGCCGGCCCGGACGCGATGGCTTCGAGGCATCCCTGGTTGCCGCAATGGCAGGGCACTGACGAGCCCCGGGCGACCCGCACGTGGCCGATGTCGCCGGCGACGCCCTGGGAGCCGCGCTCCGCCTAGGGCGACAGCGACCTCCAGCTCGAAGTCATGCGGTTCGCTGATGGTCGGGCCGAGGGTGTTGCCGGGGCCGAGATCATTTTCGGATTGGCGAAGTAGAACTTCGGAGCCTGGTACACCGGCGCTGGACGCTTCAAGAGTGTTTGCGAGACCGCACAACGTCGCCAGTAGAGGGTTCGAGGGGCCGCCGTCATCTCTTCAGCCCGTGGCACAGCCCGCCTCGATGAGTTGTACGTGGTTCTATGTGATTCCGGCTTGATAGGCGAGCGGCTCCTGCGAGAATCCACCCTCCTGACGAAGCCGCCGAGGAGCGGCTGCGCGGCGGCCTTCCGGCGGGTGGCCTCAGCGCGCCGCGTTGCGAGTGGAGTCCCGCTCTCGGTAGACGAGGCCGAAGGACTCGCAGATCGCTTCGGACCGCTTATCCGGTCCGGTCTCGATGAGCGAGATAAGCAACGTGATGATGACCGCCGGGCTCCCCGGCGACCCGCCTGTCCGCTTCGGCGTCCCGATTGCTGACCTTGCCGCTCCGCTGTACGCCGTCATCGGCACCCTGGCTGCCGTTGTGCAGACGGACCGCACCGGAGTGGGCCAGCACGTGGACGTCTCGATGCTCGGCACGCTGACCTCCCTGGTGGCCAGCGAGCCGTTCGACGCGCTCGAGGAAGTGGGCATTCCGCTTCGCACGGGCCAGACCGTGCCGCGGCTCGCACCGTTCGGTCTGTTCGAAGCGAAGGACGGATGGGTTGCTGTCTGCGCCCCGACCGATGCTTTGGCCAATACGGTGCTCGCTGCTATCGAGCGCCTGGATCTGGCCGAGGATCCCCGGTTTTCCCGCCGTGACCAGCGCGTCGCCAACGCGGAGGAACTGCACGAGCTCATCGCGGAGTGGACGGCTGGCCGGACCGTCGAAGAAGCGCTCGTCTCCTTCAAGACTCATGGCGTCCCGGCTGGCCCCGTTCGTAAGACCGCTGACGCCGTGCGCGACCCGCGTGTGCTTGCTCGTGGTGAAGTCGTACCGCTCGAGCACCCCGTCCACGGCGTGCAGCGAGATGTCTACGGCGCCGGCGTCCCGATCTTGATGTCGGGGAGTGACACCTCGCTGGACCGGCCTGCGCCGTACCTGGGCGAGCACACCGCGACGGTGCTGAAGAACTTCCTCGGGTATACGCCCGAGGAGATCGCTGAGGTTTCCGGGCGCTGAGCGTCTAGTCCCATCGATGCGTGCACTTTCGCGACGAACCTACGCATCTGACAGGCCAAGCGCAAATGTCGGGATGAAGGTCGAGGATGCGCTGCGCGACCGCCACGAAGACCGCTTCGACGTCGTCGGGCTGGAGGACAGCCGTCTCCTCGACGCCAACGCACTCAGCGCCCACTACCTCGAGCGGATCCGCGCCATCGAACTGATCGCGAAGGACGCCGGCCACTCCGTCCCGACGCTCACGCTGTCCTGGGTGCTCCGCAACCCGGCGGTGTGACCTCAGCCGTCATCTGCGCATCGCGCACGGTGCAAATCGATGAGGCGATCGTGGCCGAGCCGCTCCAGCTCGACGACGCTCTCGCCGCTCGCTGGTGACGTACGGCCCGAGCAAGGCGGAACGACTTGCCGAGGCGCCCTCGGCGCCTCATTGAGCCTCGTCGGCTTGAGGACCAAGCGTCGTCGGCTCGAGGCCGCGCACCCTGACGTCCCCCTCCACGCCCTGAACGGGCAACCCTGACCCCGGCGTCCGAGCCCGCCAATCTTCCCGGCCGCTCGCGCACTCCGCGCCCATGGCTCCAAGAGCCAGCGACGGCGTTGCAGGTCAATCGAGGGTTCTTGCCATGGACATCAGTGATCGAGCTCGGCTGTAGTCGTCGATCGTGGGGGTTCGTCGCCGCCTTCGCCCTGGCGTCATTCATTGTTCGCGGTGGTCGGCACCCCTGTCCGTCACCGAGGGAGCTCAAGCCTCCACTCATCTCGGCGCGCGGGGGCGGCGAGATCGTCAGCACAATCAAATGGCGAGTGACGCGTGGCAGGTCGAAACGACGCGGAATGCCCTGCAGCGACGCGCATAGGAAGCCACAGATGATGGAAAGGCTCAAAAAGAAAGAAGGCCGCGTCCGTTGCCGGCCGGGAACTCGGCCACCGCGTCCAGCCTGCATGCACTGGCGGGACCGGACCTGCGATTTCCGCCGCTGTCACACCGCGGTGTAGCCGCCATCGACGGCGAGGATGGATCCGGTGACGTAGGTCGCTGCGCGCGAGGCGAGGAAGGCGTACGGTGCGGCGATCTCGTCGACGCTTGCGCGCCGGCCCAGTGGTGTGAAGGTGTTGATTCGAGCGTCTGACTCTGGCGCATCATGAGCGGTGACGCTCTCCATAATGTTGGATACATATCCCGGGGCTACGGCGTTGACCCGAATACCCACAGGCGCCCATTCCGCTGCAAGCGTGCGTACGAGCTGATTTACGCCGCCCTTGCTGGCGGCATAGGGGGCGAGCGTGGGAATGCCAACACTGCCGGCGATCGACGAGGTGATAGTAATGGACCCTTGCTGGTCTCGAGCGATCCAGTGCCGCGCTGCGGCCTGCGCGGGAAGAAAGCTCCCGCGCAGATTGACGCCGATGACATGGTCCCAGTCGGCGGCGGTATAGTCGACGGCCGGTTTGATGATGTCGATGCCAGCGTTTGCCACAATATGGTCGAGGCGTCCAAGGTGATCGACAGCGGCGGAAACCAGCTCTGAGGCGAACCCCTCGTCGGAAACGTCTCCCGCGAGCGCGGCGACAGAATGCTCGCCGAACTCTCCCTTCAGCCTTGCCGCCGCCGCAGTGGTCTCCTCAACACTGAGCCCATTGATGAGAACGGCCGCCCCTCGCGACAGCAGCGTCCTCGCAATCGCGAACCCGATCCCGCGTGAGGCTCCGGTTATGACGGTTGACAACCCGTCGAGCGCGAAGATGTCGTCGTTCATCGTTCCTCCTGTTAGCGGCTGAGTGGTCAGGTCCGGGCAAACACACACCGATCGGCGGCAGAGCCCGGAACTGCTCATGATGTCGGGCGACCACAGAACGCGATGTGTCCTGTGTAGCCGAAAACCATATCCGGATTCGTCTATGCATGCAATTCTGAATGTAGCGCACGGATCGGCTGCGGCCGCTCCGGGCAGTCTTCTAGTTGGTGAGGCACGGTTGGAGTTCTCATGAAGGTCGTCGTCATCGGAGCCGGCGTCATTGGCGTCACTTCCGCGTACTATCTGGCGAAGGATGGCCATGAGGTCACCGTCCTCGACCAGTCCACCGTCATAGGAAACGATGCCACTGGCGGCAACGCCGGTCTCATCGCTCCGGGGCATTCCTTCGCGTGGGCATCACCGGCCGCCCCAAAGCTTCTGGTGAGTTCTCTGCTCGGGGAGAAGACGTCCATTCGGATGAGGTTCCCTATCGACCGCCAGCTGATGCTGTGGGGCGTGCAGTTCCTGCGCGAGTGCACGCCGGGAAGGGCGAAGCAGAACACCCTGGTGAAGCTGCGCCTTGCCCAGTACAGCCAGCAGAAGATGGATGAGCTCGCCGAGGCGGAGAGCATCGACTACCAGCAGGCCCGAGGCGGCGCGGTCTATCTCTACCGCAGCGCGGAGGAGTTGGCGGCGGGGGCGGCGAAGATGCAGTTCATGCAGGACAACGGGCAGGACATCCGCACCTTGGGGTTCGATGACATCGTTGATCTGGATCCGGCCTTCGCGCCCGCTCACCGCATAATCGCCGGCGGCCTGTATGCCCCGACGGACGCGGCGGGCAACTCGAAGCTGTTCACCGACATCCTGGCTGAGCGATGCCGCGACCTCGGCGTCACATTCGATGTCGGAGTGACGGCGTTGCGCTTCCAGCGCGAACGGTTGCGGGCGGTGTCGCTGAGCACAAACGTGGGTGACTATCGCGCCGACCAGTTCATCGTCGCCAACGGCATCAATGCGCCGTTCCTCGCTTCCTCGCTCGGGCAGCGCCTTCCGGTCTATCCCGCGAAAGGTTACTCCCTGACGGCGCCCGTCGCGGACCCTGACAAGGCGCCCTCGGTGCCAGGCGTAGACGAGAAGACACTGGTCGCCTGGTCTCGCATGGGCGACGAGCTGCGGATGTCGTCCACGGCCGAGTTCGTCGGCTATGACCGTCAGTGGAAGCCCAGCGACTTCTCCAACATCCTCAGCACCGGCAAAGAGATGTTCCCTGAAGGAGTCCGCTGGGACGAGGCGCGGATGCGGTCCTGCCTGCGCCCGATGACCCCCGACGGCCCTCCCATCATCGGGCGCTCCAGTGTCGAGAACGTCTACTACAACACCGGCCACGGACACATGGGTTGGACGATGGCCGTAGGCTCCAGCCTCATGCTGAGGGATCTGCTGCGAGGCCGGACGCCCACCTTGGAACCGGAGCCCATGCGCGTTCGGTCTTTCACATTCGCCTGATTCAGACCTATGAGCATCCCTCAGATCGCCTCAACCACCGCGCCCACACCGCGGGTCTTCCGCGCACGCACGGGACAGGTGGCCTACGGCTACCAAGTCGGCATGCTGTGCGCCCAGTGGAACATCCCGTTCGTTCCCGGCGACCTCAACAATGCCTCCACGTTCGACTACCCGATACGGTACGTCGAAGTGGCAGGAGTCTCCGGCGCCGCTGTGCTGCGCGGCGACGGCGCACAGTTCACTTCCCTGATGGTTGAAGCCGCCCGCCGCCTCGAAGCCGAAGGGGTGCAGGCCATCACCGGAAACTGTGGGTTCATGGCGGTGTACCAGGACGACGTCGCCGCGGCCGTGAACATCCCGGTGCTCCTGTCGAGCCTCGTCCAGATTCCGATGCTTAGCACGGTGATTGGCCCCAACCGGAAGCTTGGTGTGATGGCAGCGAACTCCGCCGCCATCACGCCGGAGATTCTCGCGGCGGCCGGTGTCACCGACATGGACCGTCTCGCGGTACAGGGGCTCCAGGGGTACCCGCACTTCAACGATGTGATCCTCCAGGAGTCCGGCACTCTCGATCTGGACCGGATGAGCGATGAGGTCGTTTCCGCCGCCCTGCAGCTTCAAAAGGACGAGCCGTCGCTCGGTGCCATCTTGCTGGAATGCAGTGATCTTCCTCCGTACGCGGAAGCCGTTCACCGCGCCACGAGCTTGCCGGTGTTCGAGTGGGCGTCCTTCATCGACTATGTCCACCGCGCGATCGCGCCCCGCACGTTTACCGGCCCGTTCTAACCCCGCGAAGGAGAAAATCATGACCAATATCCGTACCATCAACCCGTCCACCTTCGGCCCCGCCCTCTTTCCCTACTCCCAAGCCACTGTCGCCGGCGGGTTCGTCTACATCGCGGGGCAAGTGGCGTTGGACGACGACAACAACGTGGTCAGTCCAGGAGACGCTTATGAGCAGACGAAGGTGACCCTTGACCGCATCTCGCGCGTCCTTGCGGAGGTCGACGGCACACTCGAGGACATCGTCACCGCCACGGTCTTCGTCCCCTCGCTGGATCACCTTCCCGAGTTCAACCGCGCGTGGCAGGAAGTGTTTGGTGATCATCGACCCGCCCGCGCCACGGTGGTCGCAGGTCTGCTTATCGACGGCCTCGTCGTCGAGGTGCAGTCCACCGCCGTCCTCCGTCAGACAAGCTAAGCCGCGCGTAGGTGAGCCGCGCGCCGCAGGCGAGGCGCGCGGCTCATCTGCCGTTCACGGCCACAGTCCCCGGCGTAGTCTGAACCTGCATGACCAGAAAGGTGGGATGCGTCATGAGCACGCCTTCGCTGACGGCCGAGACGCACCTACGGCTACGTAACGACATCATCCAGGGCCGCATCCGCCCCAACGAGCGGCTCGTCGCTCTGGAGCTCGCTGAACGACTCCAGGTGTCACGGACACCGGTTCGGGAAGCCCTCCAGTTGCTGGCGTCCCAAGGACTTGTCGTCCCCGTGAAGCGCGGGTACGTCGTCCGCGAGCACACACCGGAGGAGATCGCCGAGATCTACGAGATCCGGAGCGCACTCGAAGAACTCGCCGCACGTCTCGCTGCACAGCGCGCCACCCCGGATCAGCTCCGAGCCATCGAGGACATCGGCGCGCACCAGAGCGGTGCGCTGGATGACGACCGAACCGTCATCGTGGATCGCAACGACGCCTTCCACGAAGCCATCCTCCAAGCGTCCGGCAATAGCCGACTCGCGGAACTCAACCGCGCCAACTCCGAGCAGTTCTTCACATACCGGGTCGCGCAACTGTATACCCGACACGAGGCCGCAGCCGCCATCGACGAGCACGCCCAGATCCTGGAGGCCCTCAAGCGTCGCGATTCGACGCGGGCCGCGGAACTGGCGCGTTCCCACGTGCTCGGGGCTATGGCGATCACCCTGTCGAAGATTCTCTGACGTCTCCCAGTGCGCGTCCGCGCCAACACGCGGCGCGCGTCCAGCCGAAGAGAGGTTGGGTGGCTGGCCAGCGAGGAGGGCGCCCGCTGTCAGTCGTCCCACGGGCAAGATGTAGCGGTGCCGCTTGCGGAAACGTCAACCGCGTCCCGCGTTGACCCGTGGCGGCGGACACCACTGCTCATCGAAGTGTTTGGAGTCGCGAACCGTGGGCGGATTTCGAGCCAGGGTCAACGCGATCGGCCTAGCCATGACCACTCGCAGCGGACGGCTCCGGGATCTGGCAGACACGTCGGCGGGCTGGCGCCTGCCGGAGCATCCAACGGGTGCGAAAGGGCGTCGCGACGCGAACGACGCAGCTGCCGCGCCGGTGACGGTTGCGTGGCCGGTCCCATGGCGGACGCTTGGGCTTACTGGATGGTGTAGCCCCCGTCGACGAGGTGGGTGCTGCCGGTGATGAATGAAGCCTCTGCCGACAGCAGGAAGCACACGAGTCGGGACACCTCGTCCGGCTCTCCCAGACGGCCGGCCGGGTGGCGGTCGACGAGCTCGGCGCGGGTGACGGCGTCGAAGCGGGACAGCAGCGGGGTATCGATGTACGCGGGCGCGACGGCGTTGACCCGCACGCCGGCGTTCGCGTAGTCCAGCGCCGCTACTTTCGTCAGTCCGATGACGGCGTGCTTTGCGGCGACGTAGGCAGGATTTCCGGCGCGGGCGACGCTTCCCAGGACGCTGGCGATGTTGACCACCGCACCGCCGCCGGCTTGGACGATGGCGGGCAGCTGGGCTCTAAGGCCGTAGAAGACACCGTTCAGGTTGGTGTCCATGACGCGGTTCCATGCGTCCAGCGGGTACTCGCCGGTTGGCGCGATGACGGTTCCGATCCCGGCGTTGTTGACCGCAAGGTGCAGCCCGTCGAACGCCGAGAAGGCGAACTCCACGACTGCTGCCGCCGCATTCGGGTCGCGGGCGTCGAGGTGGTGGCCGACGGCGTGACCGCCGGCGGCGGAGATCTCCTCCGCCGCCGTGTCGGTCGCTTCGTCATCTATGTCGGCGAGGATCACCCGAGCTCCTTCCGCGGCGAGTTGCCGCGCGATGGCTAGGCCGATCCCGCTGCCGGCTCCCGTGACGAGAGCGGTCTTCTTTTCGAAACGGGGCATTTTGCATCCCTTGTCCGAGCCCCTCGCGGGGGCGGTGGTCAGCGTGCCGCGCGGCCCGTGCGCGGACGCTGCGTGTACACCGAGGCGGTCAGGTCCGTCGGCGCTTGAAGCGCATCTGCACCCCAATGCCGCGACCGGAGCACAACGGTGCAGACGAACGAGATCGCGCACGTGCCGATCATGTACCAGGCGACGACGCTCACTTCTCCCGTGACAGCGAACAGGGTCGTGGTCACCAGGGGGGTCAGCGCGGAGCCGAGGATGGCGCCGAGCTGGTAACCGACCGACAGTCCGGAATACCGGATGTTGCCTCGGAAGACCTCCGCGAACAGAGTCGCCTGCGGCCCATATGCGGCGCTGAATGGGATGACCATGAGGACGAACCCGAGGATGACGGACCAGAACTGCGCGAGGTTGAGGAGCCAGAAGAACGGGAACGCCAGAATTGCCATGCCTACGAGGCCCGAGAGATAGGTGGCCTTGCGTCCGAGACGGTCGGAGACGGCGCCGAACAACGGCAGAAGGAAGAAGTTCAGGACGGACGCGATGATGATGGCGGTGAGCACCTCCGCGCGCGGCAGAGCCAACGCGGTGGTGGCGTAGTTCAGCGCGAAGGCGATGAGGACGGTGAAGACGACACCGGTGGCGAAGTAAGATCCGGCGATCAGCAGGATCTGGCCCCAGTAGTCGCGCACCAGCTCGAAGAACGGGATCTTCGCCTTCTCGTCCTCATTGGCGACGTTCTCGAAGGTGGGCGTCTCCTCCACTTTTGAGCGGATCCACAGCCCGACGAAGATGAGCACCACGCTCAGTAGGAACGGGATCCGCCACCCCCAGGCGAGCAGCTCCTCCTCGGGAAGCAGGACGATACCGAGCCAAACCAAGTTGGAGAGGATCACCCCGGCGGGCACCCCCATCTGCACCCAGCTTCCGAAGAAGCCACGGCGGTGCGCGGGTGCGTGCTCGACGGCCAGCAGGACCGCGCCGCCCCATTCGCCGCCGAGTCCCAGTCCCTGAAAGAACCGGAGGGTGACGAGCAGGATCGGTGCGGCGATTCCGATCGCGGCGTAAGTGGGTAGCAGGCCGATGAGGAAGGTCGCCACGCCCATGATGGTGAGGGTGATGGTCAGCGTCTTCTTACGGCCGGCGCGGTCGCCGATGTGGCCGAAGATGATCGCTCCCACGGGACGCGCGATGTACGCGGTCGCGTAGGTCGCGAACGCCGCGAGGGTTCCGACGATGGGGTCGAACTCGGGGAAGAACAGGAAGTTGAACGCGACCGCGGCGGCGGTCGTGTAGATGAATAGGTCGTACCACTCGATGGTGGTGCCGATGAGGCTGGCCAACGCGATCTTGCGCGTGGACTTCTCTCTTGTCTGCGTTTCTGTCATGAACGTGTCTCCTTTGACTGCTTCAGATTTGGTGATTAGTGGAACGAGCAATGAGGTTGTGCCATGAGGTCAGGCGCGCACACGCACGGACTTTAGGTTGGTGAACTCGTGCATCCCCTCCTCGGACAGTTCGCGTCCGTAACCGGAGCGTTTGACGCCTCCGAACGGCAGTTCGGGAAATGAGATGGTGTAGTCGTTCAGGGTTACGCTGGCTGAATCGAGGCGCTCGATGAGCTCTCGCTGTTCGTCCGCGTCTCGCGTCCAGGCCGCAGCGCCGAGACCGAAAGGCACGTCATTGGCGATGTCGATGGCTTCATCGAGATTTTCCGCGCGGAGGACGATGGCGACCGGCCCGAAGACCTCCTCCCGGTACAGACGCGCGCTTTCTGGGACGTCGGCGATGATGGTCGGCGGGTAGAACCAGCCGGCGCCCTCGGGTATAGCCCCACCGGTGATGACGCGGGCGCCGGCACGCACAGCGTCCTGCACCAGCTCATCGACGTCGGTGCGGCCGGACTCAAGCGCGAGCGGTCCGATGTCCGTGCCCTCGTCTGCAGGGTCGCCGACCACGAGCGCGGTGAAGCGTTCGGTCAATTTTGCAAGGAAGTCGTCGTAGACCGCTGTGTGGACGATGAAGCGCTTGGCGTTGATGCAGGCCTGGCCGTTGTTCGACGTCCGGGCGATCACTGCGATGTCCGCTGCGCGGTCAAGGTCGGCGGAGGGCTGCACGAGGAACGGGTCCGAACCGCCGAGCTCGAGGACGGACTTCTTGACCTCGTCACCGGCGATCGCGGCGACGGAGCGTCCCGCCGGCTCCGAGCCGGTGAGGGTGACGGCAACGACTCGGTCGTCTCGGAGGACCTTCTCCACCCGGCCTGCGGAGATCAGCAGCGTCTGGAAGGCGCCATCGGGCAGGTCGGTGCGGGAGAAGAGCTCCTCGAGGTACAGCGCGGACTGCGGCACGTTCGACGCGTGCTTGAGCAGCCCGACGTTGCCGGCCGCCAACGCGGGTGCGGCGAAGCGGATCACCTGCCACAGCGGAAAGTTCCACGGCATGACCGCAAGCACCGGCCCGAGCGGCTGGTGGACAGCGTACGCCTGGTCGGCGTTGACGTCAGCGGGCCGTTCCAGGTGGCGTGCGGCGAGGAACTGCGCGGCGTGCTCGGCGTAGTAGCGCAGCCCGTATGCCGACTTCCGCACCTCCGCCAGCGCCTGGGTGCGGATCTTGCCCATCTCCAGTGTCAGAAGGTCGGCCAGCCGGTCCTCGTCGGCGTCCAGGATGTCAGCGGCCTGCAGAAGCGCACGCGTGCGTATTTCCAACGGCAGCCTGCGGACGACTTGGAACGCGGACTGCGCACGCTGCAGCCGGGTCTCGAGTTCGCCGTCGGTGAGCTCCTCGAACGTGCGGATGGTCTGCCCGGTGGCAGGGTTGACGGTTGCGATTGGCATGGCGGCTACTCCGATCAGACGGCGGTGAGAAGGCGTGCTCGGCGCCCCTCGAACGCGGCGACGCTGATCTCCTCGAGGGCGGGGAAGGCGAGTTCTCGGGGGTTGTTGTCGATGAGGCGCTTGGACAGCAGCGACTGCTCGGCAATCCAGCCGATGTCCGAGCGGTCGACGCCGATCTCCGACAGAGAGCGTGGGATGCCGATGTCGGAGGCGATGCGGTCGACGGCGTCGACGGCGAGGTGAGAGAGTTCTTCGTCGTCGCGTCCGTTCTCGCCCAACAGTCGCGCGATCTGCGCGAACTCGGTCACTCGGGCTGGACGGTTGAACTCCATCACGAAGGGCAGCAGCACTCCGATTCCAAGGCCGTGAGGAGTGTGGGTGAGGCCGCCGACGGGATATTGGAGGGCGTGCGCGGCCGCGGTGCCGCCCGTGCCAAGCGCGAACCCGCCGCAGAGGGACCCGAGCATGAGTTCGTCACGGGCGGAGGAGGCATTCTCACCGGCCGCGTCTTTGCGGAGGGTCTCGACGAGGTTGGCGCCGATGGCTTGGATGCCTGCGAGAGCGTAGTGCTCGGTGAGGCGTGCGTTCCCGATGAATACGCGTTCGGTGCTGAGCGTGAGCGTCGGGGGCCGAACGATCGAGGTGTAGGACTCGATGCAATGTGCGAGAGCGTCGATGCCGACGTTCGCGGTGAGCGTGGCGGGACTGCGATCGGTCAGTGCAGGGTCGCAGATCGCGACGGACGGGATGAGATGGGGGCTGGAGATACCCACCTTCATCTCGCGCGTGGGATCGCTGACGACGGCGACGGGTGTGACTTCCGAGCCGGTTCCGCTGGTGGTGGGTATA
Organism: Microbacterium ureisolvens; assembly: GCF_019511645.1. Classification (GTDB taxonomy): domain Bacteria; phylum Actinomycetota; class Actinomycetes; order Actinomycetales; family Microbacteriaceae; genus Microbacterium; species Microbacterium ureisolvens_A. The sequence goes on from NZ_JAEUAX010000019.1 coordinate 21,237, forward strand.
GCGATTACCGGCAAGGTGGGCCCGGGGACGGCGAATTCGCCGTAGTAGTCGGACAGTTGCCCACCGTGGGTGAGCAGGAGCGCCAGCACTTTCGCGAAGTCGATGCAGCTTCCGCCGCCGACTGCGACGATAACGTCGAGCTGTTCGGCGTGGAACTGGGTGGCGGCGCTTTGCAGCGGACCGGTCGGTAGTTCTGGCTCAACGCCGGTGAAGACGTGGGTGCGGGCGCGCTCGGCGATCGATTCTCGGGTGGCGCTGAAGGCGGGCAACTGCGCCATGCGCTCGTCGGTGACGATGAGAACGTTTCGGGTCCCGGCGGGGAGGTGGGCGCCCACGGTGGCGCTCTGTCCCCGGCCGAGGAGAACGGTGTGGGGGCTGCGGATCAGGCCGAACAGTGACGGGGAGGTCATGAGGATTGTCCTTTCGTGAGCGGGAGCGCCGCCAGGTGTGTGAGCTGCTCCCAGAGGCCGTCGTCGACGTCAATGCCGTCCGCGAGACGTGTGGCGTGGGAGGAGCGCGCCCGGTCGCCGGGGATGGTGACGGGAGGCATCCCGGGTTGTGGCTTCTCGGCGCGGAGGAGGTCGAGGTATGCGCTCACGCGTTCGGTCGTGCCCGGCTGCGGGGTTGCGAGGATGAATACATCGCCCTTAGTGGCGAAGCGGTCATCATCCAGGGTGCCCGCGACGTCGGTGCCCAGAGCCGTGTCGGTGAGAGAGGCGACGATCAGTTCGAAAGCGAGACCGAGGGCGTACCCTTTCGGGCCGCCGAAGGGTGCGATCGCGCCCGTGCTGGCGGCGGCGGCGTCCGTGGTTGGCTCGCCGGCTGCGTCCACCGCCCACCCCGGCTCCAACGGCCGACCCGCGGCGGCGTACGCGTGCACTTTGCCCATGGAGATGAGCCCGGTGGCCATGTCCAGCACGAACGGCTTCGGCAGGGCCGGGACGGCGGCGGCGACCGGATTGGTTCCGATCAGGGCGCGACGCCCGCCCCAGGGATGTACGAGTGCTTCACTGGTCGTGAGGGCGATGGCCACCCAGCCGTGTTGCGCGGAGCGTTCGGCGTATTGGGCGAGCATTCCGAGGTGGTTGGTGCGAGAGATCACTGCTGCGGCAATCCCGGTGCGTGCGACGCGCTGCTCGAGTGTGTCCAACGCGCGGTAGCCCACGACCGGGCCGAGCCCGTCTTGTCCGTCCACCTGGAGCAGAGCGTCCGCGACCCAGGTATGCGTGCCGGTTTCGTTCGGTGCAGACACCCCGTTGCGGATGCGAGCGATGATTCGGGGCAGCCGCAGCAGCCCGTGGGATGGGTGTCCGCGCAGCTCGGCATCGATGAGGTGAGTGGCCTGGGTGTCGGCGTGTTCGGCGTCGACGCCTGCCCGCTGGAGCGCCGCAGCCGCCAGCGCCTTCGCGTCGGAAACGTCTCGTCTCATCGCGTGTTGTCCTTGCTGGTGCGGCGGGTGATGAATGCAGCGATCTCGTCCAGGAGTTCGCGTCCTGTCGGGATGACGCCGGCGTTGGTGAGGAGGCCGTGATGGTGGCCCTCGTAGTGGATGTGGGTGTCGAGAACACCCGCCTCGGCGAGTGCTTCGGCGTAGGCGATGCCCTCGCTGCGGAGCGGGTCGTTGTGGACGGTGGCGATGAAGGTTGGGGCATGCCACCCCCACACCGGGGCCGGACCCGGGCTGACGGCATCGGAGGCACGGTCTGCCTCGGCGGGAAGGTACTGGTCGATGAACCACCCGACTGTTTCGGTGACGAGCGGGAACCCGGCTACCTCTCGGTGGCTGGCGCCGCTAGCTGTCAGATCGGTGACGGGGTAGACCAAGGCGAGACCGGCGAGGCTCCCCGCTTGCGGCACGCGGGCAAGGTTTGCCGCGATTTGTCCGCCCGCACTGTCCCCGGCGAGGATGACTCGTCGAGGGTCGACGCCCAGCGAGTGCGCACCGACCAAGACCGCCTCGAGCACGTCGGCGCAGTCGTTCTCAGCAGCGGGATAGCGGTGTTCCGGTGCGAGCCGGTAGTCGACGGAAAAGACGGTGACGCGGGCAGCGTGGGCAAGGTACGCGCACACGGCGTCGTGCGTCTGCACCGAGCCCATCACCCACCCGCCCCCGTGGATGAACACGACAGCCGCTCCGCCTCGCCCAGTGTCCGGGCGGCGGTACCGGCGGACGGCTACTTGCCGCGGTCCGAGCGCCAACCAGTCGCGCTCGACCGGGCCGGGCACCTCGACTGCGTTGGCCGCGCAGACCTGCTCATACGACGCACGCGCGTCCTCGAGCGAGAGAAGGTGATGAGAGGTCGCGCCGGCTGCACGAAAGGCAGCGACCGTGTCCCTTGCCTCTGGGGCGATGTACTCCGTGGTCCCGGTGCTCACGCGTTCACCGACGTCAACTTGGGGGCGTGCCGGTAGTCGTCAAGGTTCACCGACTCGGTGAGCAGGCGGTACTCCTCCACGGTCCCAGACCAGTTGTTGACCACACGGCCCGCCGCGTTCTTGTACCACGAGGAGCAATCGGAAGAGTACGACGACTTCTCCAGTTCGACCTGCACCCTGTCGTTGAACGCCCGCAGCACGTCCGACCGAACATCGAACGCATAGTTCGGGTCCTGCAGAAGCACCCGGATGGCCTGCACGATGTACTCGTGCTGGAGCTCGAGCATCGTGGCGATCGTATTGTGGTTCAGATTGGTGTTCGGCCCATAGTTGAGGAACATGTTCGGGAAGTCGTCCACGACGATTCCGAGGTAGGCCTCTGCCGCGTCAGCCCACCGGTCAGCCAGTCGCGCGCCGCCTCGTCCGATGACTTCGACATCGCCCTGGAAGCTCTGGCTGTGAAATCCGGTGCCGAAGACCACAACGTCGAACTCGTGATGCGTCCCGTCCGCGGTGATGATGCCGGTTGCCGTGAACCGCTCGATGCGGTCGGTGATGAGCGACACGTTCTTCCGCGTGAGAGCCGGATAGTAATTGTCGCTGCGCAGGATGCGCTTGCACCCGAACTCGTAGTCGGGGGTGAGCTTGCGGCGCAGTTCGGGATCGGCAACCTGAGCCTCCAGGTGGGCTCGGGCCTCCCGCACTCCCTCCTCCTGCCCCTCGGTGTTGTGGCGGATGCGCTCGAAACCGGATTCGCGGAACTGATGCACTGCCTGGCGCAGGGCGCGGAACTTGTCGGGGTCGGCCAGGAACTCGGCCGTTTCCTCAGGCGTGAACTCGTGCTGATTGCGGGGGAGGATGTAGTTGGCGGAGCGCTGAAAGACGCTCAGGTGCTCGGCGGCCTCGGCCAGATGAGGAATGTACTGAACGGCACTGGCGGCGGCACCGATGGAGGCCACCTTCTTGCCTTTCATGTCGACGGAGTGGTCCCAGCGTGCCGAATGGAACGAGGTACCTCGGAAGTCGTGCAGACCCGGGAAGTCCGGGATCATCGGAACGCTCAGCTGCCCCCACGCCGGGATGAACGCGCGGGTGCGATAGATGACACCCGCCGCCGTGGTGATCCTCCAGACCAGGTCCGCGTCGTCCCACACGGCCCGGACGATCTCCTCGCCGAAACGGATGTAGCGCGGGATGTCGTACTCGGCCGCCAACGCCTCGAGGTAACCCAGAAGCTCGGGCTGGTCAATGTACATCTTCGATACGCGAAGCGGGAGGAAGTACGAGAAGCAATAGATGACGGATTGCGTGTCGCAGGCCGCGCCCGGGTACGTGTTGTCACGCCAAACCCCGCCGATGCGCGGAGCGCGCTCCAGGATCACGAAGTTATCGATGCCGTTTCGCAGCAGTTGCGCGGCCTGACCGACCCCGCCGTAGCCCGCACCCAGAACGACGGCGTCGTAGGTGTGTTCGGTCATCAGATCCTCCTGGTTGAATGGCTAGAAAGACCTTTGCATGCAGAAGAACTTGAAGATATATTGGGTAGACACACCAAATGGATTGGCACATGTAGATGAAATCCACGCCAAGCAGCAGCGATGAGAAGAGCGCCCGTTTGGCGCAACTTCAGGCCGTCGTGGACCACGGCATCTATTTGGCCACGCTCGGCGACCGTGCCCTGGCCTTTTCGACAGTCCTCAAACAGGCGCGAGCGCTGCTGGGTGCCGACCTGTCGTATGTGAGCCTCAACGACGGCGATGCCCGCACCACCAGCATCCAAGCCGTGGACGGCGTCCTCACACCCCAGTTCCGTCACATCTCGATGCCGCTAGGCACCGGCCTCCTTGGCCAGGTCGCCGAGTCCGACCACCCGATGCAGACTCGGGACTACCTCGCCGACAGCAGCCTCGTGCCCTACCCGGAGAACGACGCCAAAGTCGGTGGCGAGCACGTCCACGCCATCATGGGCGTCCCGTTGCGTTGCGAAAACATCACGATCGGCGCATTGGTGGTCGCCGACCGCTACGCACACGAGTTCACGGCGTTCCAAGTAGACCTTCTCCGCTCCTTGGCGGGCCAGCTCAGCGCGTACCTGGCCGTTGAAGACTCGTTCGCGACGATGCGGGCGGATCACACGTCCGCCTCCGAGCGCATCGACAGCCTCACCGTCGAGCTTCGTGCTGCACGCCTGGAAGCCACTGTCAGTCGCCTCGCGGGCGACGCCATGGCTCGGAAGATCACCGTCGCTGAGTACGTGCGCGCGCTCGGGGCGCACTTCGAGCAGAAGATCGATCTGCTGGGGATCGACGGTTGGCAGCCCGCATTGGTCGCGTCCGCCGAAGGGATGCTCGATGTGCTGGCAACATCCGCCGAGGCCATCGTTACCGTGACCAACCCAGCGTTGGAGGGGGGCGAGGGGGTGATGGCTCGCGTGGAGGTCGATCCACATGCCACCGCGGTTCTCGTGCTTCACGGCGACGTGCCCGAGTGGAAGCGTGAAGCTCTCACGCGCGCCGCCGACGCAGTAGCAAACCTCGCGCTCGCCGAGCAACACGCCGCTGAACAGGCCACCAGGGATGTGCGGGAGCTGATCGATTACCTCACCCGTTCCGACCAAACCATCGACCGTCTGTCCGCACGCACCCGACTGGCTCATTTTGGTGTGGACGTAGGCCTACCGCTTCATGTGACAGTGATCCGCAGCAACCATGCCTCCACCGCCCGCATCGCATCCGCACTTCGACGGGTGGTGAACCCCCCGACATTGCTCTCCGAGCACGGTGACCACGTCTGCGCTCTCCTCCCGCGCGGGGCCTCCGCGAACCCTCAGGCGATCTCCGAAGCGCTGAGCGCGGAAGGAGTCGACGCGGCCGTCGGCATGGCAGGACCCGAACCGCTTCCCGACCGACTCCCGGGTCAGCACGAGCTCGCGCGGGCGGTCAGCGACGCACTCATCAACCTCGGCCGGGTGCCGGCGGGGGCCACACAGGCGTCGATGGGCGTGCTTGGGGCGCTCATCGGAGTTGACACTTCCGCCCTCATCCGCGTCGTGATCGACACGGCGCTTGGGCGGTTGCTCGAGTACGACAAAAGCCGTGGGACCTCTCTCGTGGAGACGCTAGAGAGGTACCTCGACAGCGGTCAGCGCCTGCAGGAGACCGCGGACGCGATGCACCTCCATGTCAACACGCTGCGTCAGCGTCTGACGCGGATCGACTCGGTCCTCGGCGAGAACTGGAGAACACCGATGGGCGCCTTTGACCTCACCGCAGTGTTGAAAGCCCGCCGACTCACGCAACAAAGCGCGGTCGGGGGCTGAGGTCGGGCTGCCACGCGTGAAGCGAATCGTGGTCCGCCAGAGCCCATGGCGGCGTCTGGAGTCTGCTGTGCACATCGGCGGCGGGTGCAGACCCTCAGCCCGTGACCCGTCCTCGGCTCTACCCCGGCCCGCGGACTCTCCGCGATCAGCCTCACGCCGATGAGTCGGCGTCCGCGACTTTACCCCGGCCCGCCGACTCTCCGCGATTTGCCACGCCGGTGAGTCGGTAGTTCCGAAGGCGCCTCGCCAGCGTAGGTCGAGTTACCGGTAATCTGGCGGAATCATGTCTCGTGCGCGCCCCGATCGTCCTGCAACCATCTATGACGTCGCGAAGGCCGCTGGTGTCTCGCACCAGACGGTGTCAAAGGTGCTGCGAGGGCTTGGTGGCATGCGAGATGAGACGCGCGAGCGCGTCGAGGAGGAGATCCGGCGCCTCAATTACCGGCCGAACGTTGGAGCGCGTGCGCTGGCCCGTTCCCAGCGGCGGCGCATCGGTGTCGTCGGCTACGAGACGTTCGAGTCCAGCACCAGCAAGGTGCTGCGCGGGATCTCCGAGGTTGCGGAAGGTGCAGGGTACGTTCTGGACATCGTCACCGTGAATCCTCTGGGTGCTGTCGATGAGATCGCCACCGCGCTCGAGCAGATCAATGGTACGGATGTGGCCGGCGTGCTGGCGACCTCACCGACGAGCAACGTCCGCGAGGCCCTCGAGCGGATCCGCTTCCGGATGCCGGTGTTCTTGGATGTCAACGGCGACATGGAGGCGGGCTCCGCGGGCACGCACCGCAGTATCTCGGCGGGGATGGTGATGGACCATCTCGGCGATCTCGGGCATGAGCGCGTCGCGTTCGTCGGCGGCCCGCGAGGCTGGGATTCCGCCACCAGCCGCGAGGCGGTGTATGTGGAGCGCATGGCCGCTCGCTCGGTCGACCCACGCATCGTCGGACGCGGCGACTGGTCCGCCGCATCCGGATACGAGGTCGTCAAGGACGCGGATCTGGGGGACTCCACGGCCGTCTTCGTCGCGAATGACCGGATGGCGCTCGGCGTGCTCCGCGCCCTGAGTGAGCGCGGCCTGCGCGTTCCCGAGGATCTTAGCGTGGTCGGGATCGACGACATCCCCGAGGCGGCGTACTTCTCTCCGCCGCTGTCGACGGTGCATATCGACTTCACCCAGGCGGGCCATGTCGCCGCGCAGAGTCTGCTCACACTGATCGAGCGTCCAGGCGAGCCCATGCCGGCCTACCCGCGCAGCCGCTTCATCTCGCGCGCCTCGGCCGTTCGCGCCTGAATTTGCGTGAGCCGCTTGCGCTGAGGACGCAGCGTCGCTAAGTTTACCGGTAATCCGAATCGGGTGAGCGGTAAACCAACTCGAAGCCGTGCGCCGCCGCCGCCTTCATTCACGACAAGGAAGTTGACAATGAATAGAACTGCGATCCGCCTGGTCGGGGGCGCGCTCGCCGCCGTTCTCGCTGCGACAACCCTCGCCGGCTGCGCTGCCGGCGCATCGGATGCGCCTGAGGAATCGGACGGTCCGATCGTCCTGAGGTACTGGTCCTGGGCGCCCAACGTCGGCAAGATCGTCGACGTCTGGAACGAGACCCACCCCGATGTGCAGGTCGAGGTCAACACCTCGGTCGGCGCCGCCGACATCGTGGCCAAGTTGGCGGCGGCGAAAGAGGCGGGAACCCTTCCCGACGTCTCGAACACGACGTACGAGAACTTGCCGAACCTGATCGTCAACGGGATCGCGTCCGACATCACCGAGGCGTTCGGCGAATACGAGGACCAGATCGCCCCGGCTGCGTGGAATCTCACGACCTTCGACGACAAGAGCTATGCCGTCCCGCAAGGTACCGGTCCCCAGTTCCTCTTCTACCGGGCGGACATCTTCGAGTCGCTGGGACTCCACGCGCCGTCGACGTGGGACGAGTACGCGGAGGCGGCGCGCACGATCCATGCGGCCGACCCGTCGAAGTACCTGGCGACCTTCCCCGCGAACGACGCGCAGCTGTTCGCCGCGCTCAGCGCGCAGGCCGGCGCCGAGTGGTGGTCGCAGTCCGACGGCGAGTGGAGCGTCGGCATCGACAGCGGGCCGAGCCAGAAGGTCGCGGACTACTGGCAGGGCCTGGTCGACGAGGGCGTCGTGACGACCCTGAAGACGTGGACCCCCGAGTGGCAGGCCGCTCTCGCCGACGGCACGCTCGCGAGCTGGCTGAGCGCCGTGTGGGCGCCGCCGCTGATCCTGCAGAACGCGCCCGACACGGAAGGCAAGTGGGCCGCCGTCCAGATACCGCAGTGGAACGAGGGCGACTCGGTCTCTGCAGCACTGGGTGGATCTGCGACGGTCGTGACGACCGGTTCGAAGCACGCGAAGGAGGCGGAGGAGTTCGCGATCTGGCTGAACAACTCCGAGGAGGCGCTCACCGCCTACATCGAGAACGCGAGCATCTGGCCCGCCAACCTCGCGGGCCGCGAGCTGCCCGGTCTGAAGGACACCATCCCCGCAGCGCTCGTGCCGACGCAGACCGACTACTGGGATGTCGCAGCCAAGACCGACGAGGAGTCGGTGCCGGTGACGTGGGGACCGAACGTGGCCACCGCGTACAGCACCTTCGGTGATGCCTTCGGCACGGCCATCAGTTCGAACGGATCGTTCTCGGACGCCCTGACGACGGTCCAGAAGGCGGTCGTCTCCGACATGGGCAAGCTCGGCTTCACGGTCGACTGACCTGCTCGATCGCACCTATCGATCCGACGGGTGGGCCCGGCTGCCGGGCCCACCCGAAAGGAAGACTATGACTCTCCTTCGCACCTCCCGCCTCCGGCCCACCGTCGCGCCCTGGCTGTTCTTGGCGCCGGCGATCGTCCTCTCGGCCGGCCTGCTGTTGGCGCCGCTCGTCTACACCGTCGTGCTGAGCCTTCAGGGGCGCCGGGTTCCGGCATCCGGAATCGGCGTCGCCACCGACGCCTTCGTCGGCTTCGACAACTACCTGCGCACGCTGACGAACCCCGCGTTGCTCGCGTCTTTCGGACGAATGGTGATCCTCGCCCTCATCGCCGTCCCGCTCACGATGGGCCTGGCGCTGCTGTTCGCGCTCCTGCTCGACCATCTCTCAAGCCGCTTCACGCGTTTCTCGCGCATCTCGATCTTCATCCCCTACGCCGTGCCGGGTGTCATCGCGGCGCTGATGTGGGGCTTCATGTACCTGCCCGGTGTCAGCCCGGTCGGCGAGCTGTTCACGGCATTCGGACTTCCCGTCCCCGACCCGCTCGAGGGCCCTTCCGTCTTCTTCGCCGTCGCGAACGTCTGCATCTGGGGTGCGATCGGCTTCAACATGGTCATCCTCTATACCTCGCTGCGTGGGTTGCCGCAGGAGATCTACGACTCTGCGCGGCTGGACGGCTGCAGCGAGGCGCAGCTCGCACTGAAGATCAAGCTGCCGCTCATCCTCCCGGGTGTGATCCTCACGGGGCTGTTCACCATCATCGGGGCGCTCCAGATCTTCAGCGAGCCGAACATGATGATGACGCTCACGAACTCCATCACGTCGGACTGGGTGCCCATGATGCTCGTTTACCGCGACGCGTTCGTCACCAACGACCTTTACGGAGCGTCCGCGACGGCCATCGTCATCACCGTCATCACCATGGTCGCGAGCCTCGGGCTTCTGCGGCTGCTGCGCACCCGCGCATTCGGAGGAGAGTCATGAGCGCCCCGACCGCCACCCGCCGCACGTCCGTCGTGCCGACTCCGCCGGCGTCCCCTCCCACGCGCGACCCCCGGCCGCGGAAGCCGAAGGGTGGGTTCTGGCCCACCGTGACCCTGCTCGTCGGCGCGGCCTACTCGCTCTTCCCCGTGTACTGGCTGGTCGCCGCATCGACCAAGAGCGCGGGCGAGCTCTTCACAACCTCCACGCTGGTGCCGAGCTTCACAGGCGGCTTCTTCGAGAACCTCGGTGAGCTGCTGGCGTTCGGCGACGGCGCGTTCCTGGTGTGGAGCGGCAACAGCATCCTGTTCTCGGTCGGCGGCGGACTCGCGGCGACCGCCGTTGCGGCAGCCGCCGGGTACGCACTGGCGAAGTACGACTTCCGCGGCAAGAACCTCGTCTTCACGTTCCTGCTCATCGGCGTGCTCATCCCCGGCGTCGTCCTCGCGATCCCGCAGTACCTGCTGCTGGCGAAGATGGGCATCGCGGGCACCTATTGGTCAGTCCTCCTGCCGTTCGCGATCAGCCCGTTCTCGATCTACCTCGCCCGCATCTACGCGGGCGCGGTGGTGCCGACCGAGCTGCTCGAGGCCGGCCGGCTCGACGGCGCGAGCGAGTGGCGGCTGTTCCGGTCGGTCGCGCTGCCCGCCATGGTGCCCGGGCTCATCACGATCTTCCTTCTGCAGTTCGTCGCGATCTGGAACAACTTCCTGCTGCCGTTCATCATGCTCAGCCGCGAGGAGACCTTCCCGCTCACGGTCGGGTTCTACTCGATGATGAACCAGGGCAGCGACCAGCTGAACGTGTACAACCTCGTGATCGTCGGGTGTCTTCTCGCGATCATCCCGCTCATCCTCTTGTTCCTCTTCCTCCAGCGCTACTGGCGCCTGGACCTCGTGAGCGGATCGCTGAAGGGATGATGCACCGCCTGCCCGACGGCGCCTGGCCCGTCATGCTCACCCCCTACCGCGACGATCTGTCCATCGACTTCGACGCCGTCGACGAGTACACCGACTGGCTCATCGAGCTCGGCGCCGCGGGGCTATTCACCGTCTCGCTTTCGAGCGAGATGTACGACCTCAGCGGTGACGAGCAGCTCGTGCTCGCCCGCCACGTGCGGGAGCGCGCCGCCGGCCGCGTGCCGGTTGTCGCCTCGACGACCGCTCGCGGCGACTGGCGCGCGCAGGCTGATCGCGTCGCCAAGATCGCGACGACAGGCGTAGAGGCCGTCGTCCTGATCTCGTCGCTCGTCACACCGCCGGATGCGACCGACTCCGCATGGATCGACACCGTCGAGCGGATCCTGGATGCGGTCCCCGGTGTCGACCTCGGCGTCTACGAGTGCCCGCTGCCCTACAAGAGACTGCTGCCCGTGCAGACGGTCCGCTGGCTGGCCCAGACCGGCAGGTTCACCCTCTACAAAGACACGAGTCACTCGCTCGCGACGATGACGGAGCGCCTGAACGTCATCGGCGACACCCGCATGCGCCTGTACAACGCGGCGATCGCGTCGCTGGTGCCGTCGATGCAGGCGGGCGCCGCGGGTCTCTCGGGCTACGCGGCCAACGTCTACCCCGACCTCGTCTCATGGGTGTGTCGCCACGCGAACGACGCCGACCAGACCGACGTGCTGCGGGTGCAACGCGTCTTGACAATGGTCGAGCACAGCATCAACCTGCGCTACCCGAGTTCGGCGAAGTTCCTGTTGGATGCCTCGTCCCGGCTGCATTGGCGCGCTCGCAGCCGCTGGAAGCCCGAGTCGATCGGCGACCACGAAGGCGAGCCGCTGCGCCAGATCGCCCAGCTCGTGCGGGAGCTCGACCTCGGACGAGCCGACCTGCACGCCGCCCGATGAACACCGACCTGAGAGAGATACCGTGACCGAAACCCCGGGCGTGTGGCCTGTCGTCCTGACCCCCTTCACCGAGACCGACGAGGTCGACTACGCGGCGCTCGCCGGCTACGTCGACTGGCTCATCGACCACGGCGCCGATGGGCTGTTCGCGGTCGCCCTCTCGGGCGAGATGTACCACCTCGATCCGGCCGAGCGCGTGGAGGTCGCCCGCTGCGTGGCGCGGCGCGCCGCAGGACGGGTGCCGGTCGCGGCATCCGTCGTGGGAGGGGAGGGCGTCGGTGAGATCGTCGCGGAGGCGAATGACCTCGTTGCCGCCGGCGTCGACATCGTCGTGCTCGTCGCGTCGGCGGTGCTCGCGCCCCACGACGACGAGGAGCGGATCGTCGCGCTCGCGCAGGCGCTCGCCGCCGACCTCCCCGACGTCGCCCTCGGCATCTACGAGTGCCCGATCCCGTATCACCGCGTGCTGTCGGAAGGGGTGGTCGCGGCGCTGGCCCGCACCGAGAGGTTCGTGTTCTTCAAAGAGACGAGTCACGACGTGTCGCGCATGGCGACGCGCGTTGCCGATGCGGAGGGAACTCCGCTCAAGGTCTTCAACGCCGGCATCGAGAACTATGCCGAGTCGCTCCAGGTCGGCGTCGCGGGCCTCTCCGGCTGGGTGGTCAACGTGGCACCCGACCTCGTCGCACGGCTCGGCGAGCTCGCCGCCGCCGAGGGAGTCACCCCGCGGGTGCATGGGCTGCAGCAGCTGCTCGCCGACATCGAGCAGCGGATGGGCCCGACCTATCCCGGCTCCGCGAAGGCTCTCGTGGGGCGGCGCACCGGGCTGGGGTGGTCATCGCGGTCTCGCTGGCGCGAAGCGGACGTCGACGACGCGCTGGTGCGCGAGCTCGCCGACACCATCGCGCGCGAGGTCGCCCGGTGAGATACACGACTCTGGGCGCGAGCCGGCTCGAGGTGTCACGGCTGTGCCTGGGCACCATGAACTTCGGCCGGCACGCCGACACGGATGCCTCGCACGAGATCCTCGACGAGGCCCACGAGATCGGCATCAACTACATCGACACCGCCAACCGGTACGGCACCCCGAGTCGTCCGCACGCGTCCGAGGAGATCATCGGCGCGTGGTTCGCGAAGGGCGGAGGGCGCCGCGAGCGCACGGTGCTGGCGACGAAGGTCTTCGAGCAGACCGACCCGTGGCCCAACAACGGCGGTCTCTCAGCGCTCAACATCCGCCGCGCGTGCGACGCATCGCTACGACGTCTGAAGACCGAGCACATCGACGTCTACCAGATGCATCACGTGGATCGGCTGGCGCCGTGGGACGAGATCTGGGAGGCCTTCGACACCCTGCGCGCCCAGGGCAAGATCCTCTACGCCGGCTCATCGAACTTCGCCGGGTGGCATCTCGCGCTCGCGCAGGCATCCGCGAAAGAACACCACTGGCGTCTGATCAGCGAGCAGTCCGTATACAGCCTCGCCCGCCGAGACATCGAGCGCGAGGTCCTCCCCGCCGCCCGCGCACTCGGAGTCGGCCTCGTGCCCTGGAGCCCCCTGGCGGGCGGATTGCTCGCCGGTCGCGGCGACGGCGTACGGCGAACGGATGCTGCAACCCGCGCCGCATCCGAAGAACACCAGGCGTCGCTCGAGGGCACGCAGCAATTGGCCGCAGAAGTGGGCGTCGAGCCTGCCGCATTGGCGCTCTCCTGGCTGCTGGCTCAGGAAGGTGTGGTGGCGCCGATCGTCGGGCCGCGGACAACCGAGCAGCTTCGCGCCTTCGCGGGAGTGCCCGACATCGAACTAGCCGACGATGTCCTGGCGCGGCTGGAGGCGTTATGGCCAGGCCCGGGCGTCGCTCCCGAAGCGTACGCCTGGTGATGTCTCGGCGCCGCGTCGAGCAGGAACGCGGTGCGCGCCCCGATAGCTGGCTGCCTTTCGACCAGGGCTTCTATTCCGCAAGTCATCGCATCGAGGGTGATCCGCGCAGATGGGACAATTACCGGGGTGAGCTCGACCCGCCACCGATCCATGGGGGTGTCGGCGACGCTCGATGTCGGCGGCGCTGCAGAACTGGTCGATTCCGGCGCTTGAAAAGTGAACGGTTGCGGGCAGTCTAGTCAGGGGTTTCGGCGGTGGTGGTGCGGATGCTTGGGAGGCTGTCGATCCCTCGACCGCGGA
>NZ_JAEUAX010000002.1 GCF_019511645.1 Microbacterium ureisolvens
CCCCCGCCCCTGCGGCCCCGGCCGGGAACTGTGACTCCAACTATGCCGACGCCTGCGTCCCGATCGACAGCGACGTCGACTGCGCCGGCGGCAGCGGCAACGGTCCCTCCTACTTCAACGGCATCGCACGCGTGGTCGGCAGCGACATCTACGACCTCGACCGCGACGGCGACGGACTCGCCTGCGAACCCTACTAAGGCGAACACCGCCGATCGCGTTGTTCCGGATCGAACATCTGGCGGGCTGGGTCGAAGCCGGCTCAACCGCTGCCTCAGCCGCTCGCAAACGTACCTATCCGCGCAGCCCTCGCTGTGTCATCCGACTGGTCGTCGACGGATGAACGGCCGAGTCCATGCGCCCGCGGATCGCCAATGCGCCGAGATGCGCGGCGACGGTGCGGCTTCCGTTCGTCGCCCGCATGGGGATCATCAGATGTCAGCAAAGGCTCCCGATGAGAAGGACTACAGGGAAAACCAGGCGCGGGGCCAGGCAGACCACTCGCAGCGGTCGTCACAGCGCGGCACAGGACCCCCCGTTCCGTGCGCATCATCACAATGGCTCTGATCGCGACAACTGCAGCGACGCCGGCTGCGAGCACACCTCCGGCGGCCGGCAACACGAGAACAATGCCGTCGATCGAGTTGGTTGCACCCACCACGTCGCAAGGGAATGCAGCGGCAATGAGGTCCCGGCGGCGCTCGCGGCGACGGCGAGTAGCACCGCGGCGTCCGACGTGAGTCCTCGGCGATCTCAACGCGACTGCCCGACCGGCGTCATCGGTGCCAAGTCAGTCACGTGCCAACCGCACAGAGAGGTAGCGGCAGGGTTCATACCAATCGATGCCACGCGGGGGAATGCACGTTCAGCGCAGGACCGGGCCGTATTCCGCCGGCCGACTCCAACGAGCTGCAGCGGGAGCAGCAGCTGGAGAACTCCGTAGCGGGAGTCGGCGCGCTCCCCTCAGGAGACGCGGGTGATGAGCTGAGCCGACGCCTCCGGGGTATCGGTGGGATCGACGGGCGAGGGGTGGGCCTCGTCCTCGGCTCGTTCTCGCAGGTACCGAGGGTCATGGGCGAGAAAAAGAGCATGCGCGATTGCGAGCGACTGAATCATCACGGCTCCGTCCTGGCGACTGCGTCAATGGTCGCCGCCGGGCGGGTTTCACGCACGCGCCGGCGCAACACGACGAAACGCCCCGTCATGCAAGTGCCGCAATCTGGTTGGAGAGCGTCCCGTCGACGCGGCGCCAGTAGTCGAGCACCTGCAGGCGCAGGTCGGGGTCGACGAGGGGGCGGATGTGCTGAGCCGCTGTCACCGCCAGCCGCTGCCGAGCCGGGTCGTCGAGCACCGTCCGCACGAGCGTGCCCGCCTGCACGAAGTCGTCATCGTCGCGATGTGGTCGCGCCGCCTCCGATAATGCGAGCTCGTCGAACTCCGGGGCCGGATCCGTCATTGGTGCGGGTGCGTTGGGGGTCGTGACGCGGTGACGGTGGAACGTCGGGTAGCCCACCATGCGCGCGTGAAGCAGACGGTCAGGGCTGGGTCCGACGCCGGGGACGAACCGCCCCGGCGCGAAGGCGGCCTGTTCGATCTCGGCGACCTCGTCGCGTGGGTTGCTGTCGAGGACGAGCCGTCCGACGGGAACCGGCGGGACGTCGGACGTGGGCCAGAGCTTCGTGATGTCGAACGGGTTGAATCGGTGGGCGGCGGCGTCTGCCTCCCACATCACCTGAACATGAAGTCGCCAGGCCGGGTGGTCGCCGCGGTCGATGGCGGCGCGGAGGTCGCCGCGGTAGTACGTGGCCTCGGCGACGTCGAGCTCCGCGATGTCCTCCGCGGTGAGGTGAGCAGTTCCTTGCTCAGAGCGAAAGTGGCACTTCACCCAGAAGGCTTCGCCGTCCGCGTTCTCCCACCGAAACGTGTGGGTGCCGAAGCCGTCCTGGTGCCGCCACGACCGTGGGATGCCGCGGTCGCCCAGCAGCCAGGTCACTTGGTGGGCGGATTCGGGATGCTGCAGCCAGAATTTCCACAGCCTGTCGAGGTCGAACCGCGCCCGCCGTCCGTCGGCCGGATACAGCTTCTGCGCGACAACCAGGTGAGAGAAGGCGCGGTCGTCGTTGAGGAAGAAGATGGGTGAGTTCTTGCCGACGAGGTCGTATTCGCCGGCTTCGGTGAAGAACTTGACCGCGAAGCCGCGGATGTCGCGCCAGACGTCGGGTGACGAGTGGAAGCCGAGGGTGCTCGAGAATCGCACCAGCGTCGGGACGCGCACGCCCGGCTGGAAGACGGAGGCACGGGTGAAACCGCTGACGTCGTGGGTGACCTCGAAGTAGCCGTGTGCGCCCCCGCCTTCGGAGTGGCGGATCCGGACCGCGACGCCGGCGCCCGCGTCCAGGCCACGGGGCACCCGCGTCGCGGTGCCGGTCATGAGACGACGGTGACGGGGAGGACGTCGTAGAAGGCGACGTGACCGGCGATGTCGGCGAAAGCGGGGAACGGCTCAGGGTACGACCAGGCGACGGGTTCCCCGTCGCTGTCGGCACCGGCGAGACGCCAGTAGTCGCTGGCGACGCCCTTGAACGGGCAGTACGTGACCGACTCGACGGGCGTGAGCACATCCAGCCGCACGTCCTCGCGGGGGAAGTAGTAGCGCACCGGCACGTCGACCTCGTGCAGTTCGACCACGCGCGACGACGATGCCACCACCGTGTCGCCGTGACGCACTTCGAGCGTCTTGTCGGACGGGACCAGTCGCACGAGCCCTTCTTCGACCGCTCGCTCCGAGCGCTCGATGTCAGCGATCTGACTCATTGTCTTGCTCCTTCATAGTGGGGCCGCGAACCCGCGGCGGTGACGACCGGCGGCGCCGGCAGGCTTGAGTCTGCGGACCCGCGCGAACGAGAACGCCAGGGAACGGTTGCGAGCGCGACGCCGAGGAATGCCAGCCCTGCCCCCGTGACGTTGACGAGGACGAGGGGCTCCCCGAGGAGCAGCGCGTAGGCGTACCCGAGAACGGGGACCACGGCCGTCGCGGTGCCCGCCACCGCAGCGGGCACCCGCTCCGCCCCGTAGTTGTACAGGGCCATGGTCGGACCGGTCACGACCAGCGCGAGGAACAGCATGCTCGACCAGCTCGCCACGCCCACGGGGAACGTGGCGACGCCGCTGGCGACTTCCCATCCCACCCACGGCATGAGGAGCAGTGATCCCCATACAGCGGTCGCTGTTGCCAGGGTCAGCGCATCGGTCGTCGGTCGCGCAGGAGCTGCGGGCGCGGAGCCGAGCCAGCGAAGGAGAACGGTGTAGGCGGCGTAGGACGCGAGTCCTGCGACCAGCAGCACAGCGCCGAACCCCGGCTGAATTGATCCCGCGCTGGCCAAGACGATGCCGACGGTCGTGAGCGCGAGTCCGCAGATGACTGGTGGGGTGGGGCGTTCACCGATGAAGGTCCAGGCGAACAGGGCCGTGAGCACCGGCAGCGTCGCCGACATGACCGAAGCAGTTCCCGGGGTGGAGATGGAAAGCCCCAGATTGCTGGGCAGGTAGAAGAGGGCGACGCCCGTGAGGCCGAGGATGAGCGTCGTCGGCCTACGGAGGGCCGCCCACAGCTCGCGCCCTGCGCTGCGCCGACGAAGCCGGAGCAACACCCACATGAGCGGCAACGCGAGCACGAGCCGCAGCTCCGACAGCACCGCGGGCGACGCGGTGACCAGAACGAGGTCGCTGAGCACGTAGGTTGTGGACCACAGGAGCACCGAGACGGCGACCGCGACCGCGGGCAGGGCTCGACCCGGCTCGCCGGCGGGTCTGGTGTCGGTCATCGCGCCGCGCCGGCAAGTTCCTGGGCAGTCGTGTTCGCGCCGTCGACCTCGGGTGCCGGTCGGTCGTGCCGCGCGGCGGCGACGAGCGCGCGAGTGTACGGATGCTGTGCGAGACCGAAGATGTCGTCGGCGGGTGCTGTCTCAAGCACGCGTCCGTGTCGCATGACGGCGATCCGGTGGGAGATCCGACGGACGACTGCGAGGTCGTGCGAGATGAAGAGGTACGAGACGCCCGTTCGCTCTTGAAGGTCGGTGAGCAGGTCGAGGACGGTGGATTGGACGCTGACGTCGAGGGCGGAGGTGGGTTCGTCGCAGATGATGAGGGACGCCTGTCCGGCGAAGGCGCGAGCGATTGCGACGCGCTGCTTCTGACCACCGGAGAGCTCCTTGGGGAGCTTGTCGAGGGTATCGGTGCTGAGTCCTGTGGAAGCGAGGAGCTCCTCGAGTGTGGTGTCCCCGCCGAGCAGCTGTATCGCCCGGCGCAGGGTCTGCCGGACGGTCCGGCGAGGATTGAGTGACGCGTCGGGACTTTGGAAGACGATCTGCACCGGTGGGGGCGCCGTGGGCGCGTCGATCGTGACGTCGCCGTGGAAGGACGTCAGTCCCGCGACGACTCGCCCGAGGGTGGTCTTGCCGCTGCCGGACTCCCCCACGACCCCGAGCGTCTCTCCCCTTCCGATGTGCAGGTCGACGCCGTCGAGGGCGAGGTGGGCGCCGTAGCTCTTGGTCAGCCCGGTCGCGCGAAGCAGCGGCGGGGCCCCGACCAGCGGAGTCCGGGCTGAGCCGTCGAGGTGTGGAATCGCTCGAATGAGTGAGCGGGTGTAGGCGTGGGCGGGCTGAGCGAGCAGATCATCGGACTGTGCGGTCTCGACGAGCCGGCCGCGTTCGAGGACTCCGACCCGGTCGCAATGCGAGGCGACGAGCGGCAGGTCGTGACTGATGAACAGGCTCGCGAATCCCAGCTCGGACTGAAGCCCACGGACGAGAGCGAGCACGCCGGCCTGCACCTGGCTGTCGAGGCCGGTGGTCGGCTCATCCAGAATGAGCAGCCGCGGTCGGGCGGCGAGCGCCATCGCGATCATGACTCGTTGCTGCTGTCCGCCGGAGAGTTCGTGCGGATAGCGCGCGGCGAGCGCGGCGGGGTCGGGTAGCCCGACCTCTTCGAATGACCGGAGCGTCGCTGCACGGACGGCCGCCCGGTCGTCGGGCCCGCGGAGCGCGTACGCTTCCGCGACCTGGGCGCCCACGGTCGAGGTGGGGTTGAGGGCGCGGGACGGCTCTTGGTAGACCACCCCGATGTGATTTCGGCGGAACCGGCGGAGGTCGGAGCCTGCGAGCAGTCGGAGGTCTTTGCCCGCGACGTCCAGGCGTTGCGCGTCGACGCGTGCGCCCGCCGGAAGGTAGCGCGTCAGGGCGAGGGCGATGGTGCTCTTGCCCGAGCCGGACTCACCGACCAGCCCGTAGGACTCGCCCTCGTGGATCTCGAAGTCCACTCCTTCGACGGCGCGGCGCAACCTGCCCTCGACCCGGTAGTCGATGGTCAGTCCGCGGGCGGTGACGACCTCCGTCATCGGCGCAGCACCTCCTTGAGGTTGTCGGCGAGAAGGTTCACCGAGACGACGAGAGACGCGATGGCGAGGGTCGGGAAGACGAGCGTCCACCAGGCGCCCTGCAGATACGCGCGGTTCTCGCTGACCGCCAGCCCCCAGTCGGGGGATGGTGGCGCGGCGGCCAGGCCGAGAAACGAGAGAGACGATGCGACGAAGACCGCCCCGCCGATGCTCAGTGTCGCCTGTACCACGACCTGCGGCCACACGTTGGGAAGCAGCTCGCGGCCGAGGATGCGCCCGGTCCGCTCGCCTTGCACCTGCGCGCTGGTCACGTAGTCCTTCCCCATCTCGACGAGGACCTCGGCGCGGATGATGCGCGCGATGCCGGGCGCGAACAGCACTCCTATGGCGAGCGCGAGGACGAGCGGGCTGCTGCCGAAGGCACCGACGACGACGAGCAGGAAGATGAGTGTGGGGAGGGCGAGGAACACGTCGAACGAGCGCATGAACAGCTGGTCGACCCAGCCGCGGCGGTATCCGGCGACCAATCCGAGGGTCGCGCCGAGCACGGTCGCCAGTGCCGTGCCCAGGGGTGCGACGATGAGCGCGGATTCTGCGCCGGCGAGCACCCGGGCGAGAACGTCACGTCCGATGCGGTCGGTGCCGAGCCAGTGCTCCGGGCTGGGCGGCGCGAGCTTCACGCCCGTGTTGGCGAAGGGGTCGATGCCGAACCAGCGCCAGCCGATGGCGACGACGACCCACCACACGATGACGAGCGCGCTGAGGACGAACGTCGGGCGCCGCAGCAGCGCAGCCCACCCGCTCGGGATGCCCGCACCAGGCGTGGCGCGGTCGGCAGCGGCGACGGCGATGTGATCGGAGGCGAGGACGTCTGCGGCCACGTCAGCCCTTTCCTGTGAAGCGGACCCGCGGATCCACGATGGTGAAGACCAGGTCGGTGACCAGCAGGGCGATGAGCGAGATGAGACCGGTGACCATGACGCCCGCGACCAGCACGAAGACGTCCTTCTTCTGGGTGGCGGTGACCAGCAGCTCCCCCAGGCCGGGGTAGCCGAACAGGGTCTCGACGACCGCGCTGCCTCCCAGGAGCGCGCCGAGGTAGACACCGAGCAGAGAGATGGTGGGGATGAGAGCGTTGCGCGCGACGTGACGGCGGAACAGGTCGCCGCCCCGGAGACCCTTGATGACCGCGGTCCGGTAGAACTGCGAACCGGTGGTCTCGATGACCCCGCTGCGGGTCATCCGTGCGAGTACGGACAGGTATCCGAAGGCCAGCGTCAGCGCCGGCAGCGTCATGGCGCGCAGCTGGGGCAGGAACCCGGCGCCGACGGCATCGCCGGACTGAATCGGCAGAATCGGGAAGATCAACCCGAACACGATCAGCAGCACGACGCCCATGACGAACTCCGGCACGGACGCCAGCGACATGAGGCCCACCGTGAACGCCCGGTCCGTGCGCGATCCCTCCCGGCGCGCCTGTACCACCCCGATGCCGATCGCCAGCGGCACCAGGATGAGGAACGCGAACACGCCCAGCGCGACGGAGTTACCCAAGCGCTCCAGGATCAGCTCTCGCACCGACTCCCCGTAAACGATGCTGGTGCCCCACTGCCCCACGAAGAAGCCGCCGATCCACGACAGATACCGCTCGATGACGCTGCCGTCCAGGCCACGGGCGGCGTTCCACTCGGCAACCTGCTCCGCGCTTGCGTAGGGCCCGAGCGCGTTGCGGCCCGGATCGCCCGGCACGATCTGGATGAGCCAGAACACGAGGACGGACACCACGAAGAGAACGGCGGGGATCTGCAGAAGGCGTCGCCCGACCAACGCCGGGGTACCGCGGTGTCTCGCTCCGAGCACCGCCAGCCCCCGCCCGAGGCGGGGACCGCTGTCGAGGCGAGGGCTGACGGACATCGGGGTCACTCCGAGATCGAGATACCGGAGAAGTCGAACCCGGTGTAGAAGTCGAGCGCGCCGGCGAACTCGCCCTCCACCCGCGGGTCCTGCAGCGACTGTGCCTTCGAGAACGCAGGAACGATGACCGGCAGGTCGGTCCACTGGATCTCGGCGATCTGATCGGCGAGATCCTGCCGCTTCGCCTCGTCGGTGGTGGCGTCGAACTCGGCCGTGAGCTGCTCGATCTCGGGGTTGGCGTAATGCGACGCGTTCCACGCGGCGTCGGCGGCGTAGATGAGCGAGACATACTGCGACGGCACGCGCTTCGCCCAGTTCGTGACCGTCACCGGTGCGTTCAGCCACGGGGTGCTGTCACCGTCGGCGTAGTACTGCTCGCTGGTGAGCACTTCCAGCTCGACCTGGAAGCCGGGGATGGCGTTCAGCTGTTGCTGCAGCACCTCACCGAACAGCTGGTTCGCGGTGGTGATGGTGAAAGCGACAGTGCGGCCGTCCAGCAGCTCGGCCACCCGGTCGAGGTCCTGCTCGCGCTGCTTGAGGCCGGCCGGCTGCGGGTCGTAGTCGGGGAAGAACGTGGTGTCGTTCGCGATATCCGCGTTGCCCTCGTACACGTCGTCGATGAGGCCCTGGCGGTCGATGGCCCACGCGAGCGCTTCACGCACCGACGGGTCGTCGAACGGCGCCGTGGTGACGTCGAGGAAGATGCCGTCGATCTTGTTGTAGCCGGACGAGATGACGCTGTAGTCAGCCTTGTCGACGGTGGAGGCGACATCGGAGGTGAGCGCGATCCGATCGATCTCTCCCGCCTGGAAGGCGAGGAGCTGCGCCTGCGTGTCGCCGTAGACCTTGAGCTCCACACCGTCCAGCAGGATGTTGTCGGCGTTCCAGTAGTCCGGGTTCTTCACATAGGTCGCACCCTGCCCGACCGTGTAGTCCTCGAGCAGGAACTGTCCCGCGCCGACCGGTTCGTCCAACCAGGTCCCCGGCTCGTAGTCCGCGGGGAGGATTCCCGTGTTGGTTCCGGTGAGAAGAAGCGGGAAGTCCGAGAACGGCCGCTCGAGCGTGAATTCCACGGTCTGCTCGTCGGCCGCGGACACGGAGGCGAGGATGCCGTCGAACGCGCTGCGACCCGGAGACAGGCTGTCCTCGCCGGTGATCGAGTCGAAGGTCGCCACGACGTCCTCCGACGTCACCGGGTCGCCGTCGTTGAACTCGGCACTGTCCCGCAGGGTCACCGTCCAGGTGAGCCCGTCCTCGGATGCGAACCAGTCCGTGGCCAGCCTGGGGTTGAGGTCGCCGGCGGCGTCCAGGCTCACCAGGGGCTCGGTGACCAGGCCGGTGATGATCTGGGCGTTGTAGTCCGCGACGGTCAGCGGGTCGATCTCGGTGCCCGGGTCGGAGATGGGCAGGCGGTAGACCGCTTCGGCGCCGGAGTCGGTGGCGGAGCCGCCCGCCTCGGACGTGGCGCACGCCGTCAGGCCCAGGGCGAGGGCGCCGACCGCGAGCGCGGCGAGAGCGCCCCGTGGGACGCGGCGGTCAGTGACGTGGGACATGTGGTTCCTCTCGGGTGGACGTGCGGGCGAGGGATCGACCGCACGTGAAGCTGTGGTCAGCGATAGTGGAACGGCGCGGAGGCGGCGGCCAAGCGCCGGTGACGCCGAGAGTCACTGGATGTCACGAGGCGTCATGCACGTTCACACGGCCCGCAATGACCCCGTCCACCTCGACCGTGACGCGCTCGGAGTAGAAGGCGACGAGCCCCGCAATGGGCGCGACGACCGGCAGCGGAGCCGGGTACGACCATGCGATCTCGCGGTCCGGGCCTGACGCGGAAGCCCAGTAGTCGGTGGCTCGCCCTTTGTACGGGCACTCGCTCCACGAGGAGATTGCGCGCAGCGCGGACCACACGATGTCGGTCCGCGGGAGGTAGTACCGAGGCGGCAGCCCCGTCTCGTAGACGATGACCGGCGCATGCGAGTCCGCGAGGACCCGGTCGCCTTCGCGCACGACGACGTGCCGACTGGACGTGAGAGCGTCGACGCGGTTGCGCGGATCGCGAGGGTGGGCGAAGACGGGCTCGTCCTCCTCGGTCCACCCGTCGAGCACGTCGGGGAACCATGTGACCGCGATGAAGCCGTCGAGCTCGTCGAGATCCCACGTCCACGCCGCCGCCGGCACCCGGCGTTCTCCGTCCACCAAGTCGAACCAGTGGCGGGCGGGCAGCCTCGGACGGTAGTAGTCGGAGGCAGGAGCATCACCCGGGACGAGCAGGTCGGTGCGCACGTCGTCGAGCGGGAAGCCGTACTCGGGCACCTTGGCGCCGGGCTCCCACACCAGGATGGCGCGTCGGCTCTCGACGACCGCGGTGTCACCCAGATAACCGCGGAGCCACCGCTGGCTGGGTTCCCACGCCCATGTCGGAGACGTGGCGGGCGGGCGGCGCACCAAGGCGTCGCTGGATCGCGGATGGACGGCGGTGTTCTTCGCGGACATGGCTCCTCCGGGATGCTGCGGTGGGTCGACCGATCCAGGAAAGACCCCCGCCGGGTGCCCCGCACCTGGATTGCTGGCGATGACTGCGCATGACCTTGCATGACGAACGGACCACCGCACGGTCGCGCGGCCGTCCTACCGTGACCGGCATGACCTCGAACGACCACCTCGCTGCGGCGCGTTCCACGCTGCCCGTCGGGCTGTTCGCGCACCTGGCCGAACACCGCGGCAGCGTCGAGCAGACATACCTCGACTACCTCGACCTGTTCGAGTACTCGGAGAGCGTGGGCGTCGAGTCCGCCTGGGTGCGCCAGTTCCACCTCGCGCGCCCCACTGCCGGCCGACTGGGAGGCCTGCCGTCGCCCTTCGTCTTCCTCGGGGCCCTCGCCGCCCGCACCACCACGCTCCGCCTGGGAACTGCTGCGGTGACACTGCCACTCGAACAGGTGCTCCGGGTTGCGGAGGACGCAGCCGTGCTGGACGCAGTGAGCGGCGGACGCGTCGAGCTGGGTCTGGCCAACGGCGGGCAGCCGCAGATCGCGGAGGCTTTCGGCATCCGTCGCATCGACGACCGGGAGGGGAGCCGTCGCGCCTACCTCACGTCCGTCGACCACCTGATCGCCGCACTCCGGGGCGAGACGCTCACCCCCGACGGCGAAGTGCTCGCGCCCGCACGGCCAGGTCTCGCCGACCGGATCTGGCACGCGACGCTGACCGAACAGAGCGCGTTCGAAACCGGACGCCGCGGCGAAGGCGTCCTCATCGGCACCACGCAGGTGGTGCCCGGTGAAGTCTCGGCGGCCGCCTACCACCGGGGGCTGAGAGAAGGCGCAGCACCCCGCGTCGGCCTGTCGACGTGGATCTTCCCGGCCCGCGACCGCGACGAGGCACTGCGCCTGGCCGAGCCGGGCCTCGTCGCCAAATGGGAGTGGGCCAAAGACTTCCTGCCGAGGGCCGACTCCACCGGGGATATCGCGGATCGGCTCAACCTGCACTACGGCACCGCGGCGGACATCGCCGCCTCCATCGCGGGCCACCCCGCGTTCCCGCATACGACGCAGATCCAGCTGCAGCTCGATGGTCTATACCGGGACGTGGACCAGCAGAAAGCGGCCCTCGCACTCTTCGCCGGTGAGGTCGCCCCGGAACTCGCCCGCGCCCGTCGCACGGCGGTCGCCGCGTGAGCCGGGCACCTCTGGTCTTCGCCGCCGGTATCTTCTACCCGGGCGGCGAGCACATCACCGGGTGGCGCGCGCGGGGCTCCGAACCCGAGGCGTACCTCGACCTCGACTACTACACGCGCTTCGCGCAGACCGCCGAAGCCGGCCGATTCGCCACACTGTTCCTCGCGGACGAACTGTATGTCTGGGACCGGTTCCGCTCGGGCATCGACCATGGCGTCAACGTGCGCCTCGAGCCGTTCACGCTGCTGAGCGCGTTGTCGCAGGTCACCGACCGCATCGGCCTGGCCGCGACCGTGTCGACCACCTACAACGAGCCGTACCACGTCGCCCGCAAGCTCGCCTCCCTCGACCACATCAGCGGCGGCCGTGCGGCCTGGAATCTTGTCACCAGCGCGAGCGACGAGGAAGCACGCAACTTCGGCCGTGACGTGCACCTGGAGCATGGTCTGCGCTACCGGCGCGGCGCCGAATTCGTCGATGTCGTCAACGGACTGTGGGACGGCTGGGACGATGACGCGTTCCTATTCGACAAACAGTCCGGCCTGTACGCCGACCGCGCCAAGCTGTCTGTTCTGAACCACCACGGAGAGCACTTCGCCGTCCGCGGGCCTCTCAACATCCCACGACCGGTGCAGGGGCATCCACCGCTTTTCCAGGCCGGCGCCTCCGAAGCCGGCCGTGACTTGGCCGGACGCACCGCGGACGCCGTCTTCACTCTCGGCGGTGGCGACCTCGACTCCGGACTGGCTCTGTACCGCGACTACAAGAAGCGCGCGGTCTCGGCAGGACGCGCCGAGGACGACCTGAAGGTGCTGCCTTGGTTCTCACCCATCATCGGCAGCACCGAAGCCGAAGCTGAGGAACGATTCCGCGAGCTTGCGGACCTCACCCCCGGGCAGGTCCAGGTCGACCTTCTCGCCCACTACCTCGGGACCGATCTCGGCGAGCGCGACGTCGACGAGCCGTTCACGTTCGATTTCGACCTCGACGGATTCAATCAGTCCAAGTCGGGCTACCAGTCGATCGCCGCGCTCCTCGCACAACGTCCCTACACGATCCGCGAACTGGCGTGGGATGTGCTGCGACGCCGCTTCACACTAGGCACTCCCGACACGCTCGCGGCGCACCTCGTCGATCGGTATGAGCGCGGCGCCGCGGACGGGTTCATCCTGATGTCCCCCACCCTGCCCGACACCCTCGACCGCTTCGTGGCCGACATCGTGCCCCGCCTGACCGACGCCGGTGTCTACCCGGCCGAGTACGCCGGCGACACCCTCCGCGAGAACCTCGGCCTCGCCCGACCCGCACGGAGGACTGCCGCATGACCCGTCGACTGCTTCTCGGAGCATTCCTCTTCCACCCCGGCGGATCCCATGTCTCGGGGTGGCGACACCGCACCGCCGAGCCGCACCGGCATGTCGACATCGACTACTACGCGCGCTTCGCCGAGACGGCCGAGCGTGGCGTCTTCGACACGATCTTCCTCGCCGACGGACTGTACCTCTGGGACCGGTTCCCCTCGGGCGTGGACCACTACGGGCAGACCCGCCTCGAGCCGCTGACCTTGCTGTCGGCCCTCGCCGTCCGGACCAGCCGGATCGGGCTGGCCGCGACCATCTCGACGACCTACAACGAGCCGTTCCATGTCGCCCGTGCCATTGCCTCGCTCGACCACATCAGCCGGGGTCGCGCGGCGTGGAACCTGGTGACCTCCCGGTACGACGAGGAGGCCCGCAACTTCGGCGGCGACGACCACCTCGACCACTCGCTGCGCTACGAGCGCGGAGAGGAGTTCGTGCGGGTGGTGCAGCAGCTGTGGGACAGCTGGGCCGATGACGCGATCCTCGCCGACCGGGAGAGCGGCCTGTTCGCGGATGCCAAGAAGCTGCACGTCGCGGACCACCGCGGCACGCACTTCACCGTCCGCGGCCCGCTCAACGTCACCCGGCCGCCGCAAGGCTACCCGGTGCTGTTCCAGGCGGGCGGGTCGGCCGCCGGACAGGAGCTGGCTGCCGCGACCGCCGACGCCGTCTTCGCACGCCCGCTTCCACTCGCCGACGCGCAGGCGTTCTACGCCGGGTTGAAGGAGCGCGTCGTGGCGCACGGCCGCCGACCCGAGGATGTCGCGATCCTGCCGTCGCTGCGTCCCGTCGTCGCCGAGACCGAACGGGATGCGCGGGAGTTGGCCGAGGAGATCCTCGCGTCCACCCCCCCGGCGATCATCGTGGAGGACGTGGCACACTCCATCGGCCAGACGCTTCCCGCCGACCCGGACGCCGCCATCGCCTTCGTCCCCGACACCGACATCGCGAACGAGTCGCAGTCGCCGAACCGCCGCGTCGCGCGGCTGCTCTCGGGCGAGCGCCTCACCCCACGCGACCTGTACGCCGAGTCGTTCTGGGAGTCTGTGTCCGTCGGCACGGCGACGTCCATCGCCGACGACGTGCAGGAGCGGTTCGAGTCCGGTGCGGCGGACGGGTTCGTCGTCCAGGCCCTCACCCAGCCATACGGGTTCGAGAGTTTCGTCGACCTTGTCGTTCCCGAGCTGCAGCGCCGCGGACTGACGCGCACCGCCTACGAGGAGACCACGCTGCGCGAGCGGCTCGGTCTCACCCGCCCCGCCCGCGTCACCCCGACGGTGGTGTCCGCGTGACGATCACCGAATCCGCCGGGCGCCTCGGGTTCTCGACCCGCCAACTCCACGCGGGCGCGGAGGCCCACGGTCCGCACCGCCCCCGCGCGACTCCCATCTATCTCACCGCAGGCTTCGAGTTCGATGACTTCGACCAGGGCCACGCGCGATTCGCGGGCACCGACGACGGTTTCAGCTACACGCGTGTGGGCAATCCCACCAACGCCGCCGCCGAGCGCCGCATCGCCGATCTGGAGTCCGGCATCGGTGCCGTCCTCGTCGGCAGCGGCCAGGCGGCCGTCGCCACCACTCTGCTCTCACTGGTCCGCGCCGGCGACCACGTCCTGTCATCGTCGAGCATCTACGAAGGCACCCGTGAACTCCTGCGCGACGACCTCGCCCGTCTCGGCGTGGACGTCGACTTCGTCGAAGAACCGAACTCACCCGACGCGTGGGAAGCGGGGATCCGTCCCCGCACCCGCCTCCTCTTCGCGGAGTCCATCCCCAACCCCAAGAACGACGTGCTCGATATCGCCGCGATTGCGGCGCTCGCGCACGCTCACGGCCTCCCGCTGGTCGTGGACAACACGCTCGCGACGCCCTACCTCGTGCGTCCGCTCGAGCACGGCGCCGACGTCGTCGTCCACTCGGCCAGCAAATTCCTCGCCGGTCACGGCACGGTCTTGGGCGGAGTCATCGTCGACAACGGGCGGTTCGACTGGGCGGAGCGGACGGATGCCTACCCGCAGCTGTCGCAGGAACGCGGGCCCGACGGGCTCACGGTCGTCGAGCGCTCGGGACGCAGCGCGTTTCTCGACTTCGCCCGCCGGACGGCCATGCGGTACGGCCCTGCCCCCTCGCCGCTGAACGCCTTCCTGATCCTGCAGGGGATCGAGACGCTTTCGCTGCGCGTGCAGCGGCAGTCGGAGACGGCGCTGAAACTCGCGCGCTGGCTGGAGCAGCATTCTGCCGTCGAGTCGGTCGATTACAGCGGTCTGGAATCCAGCCTCCACCATGACCTCGCTCGGCGGTATCTGCCTCGAGGGCAGGGGTCGGTGTTCGCGGTGACGGTGCGCGGTGGCCGGACCGCGGCACGCACGTTCACCGATGCGCTGCGCATCTTCACGCGTATGACTCACCTCGGCGATGTCCGCTCCCTCGTCCTTCATCCCGCAACCACCACGCATGTGCTCCGGGACTCGCAGCAGCTGGCCGCCAGCGGCATCGGCGAGGGTCTGCTGCGACTGTCCATCGGGCTGGAGGATCCCGACGACCTCATCGCCGATCTCGACCAAGCGCTCGCGTCCGTGACCGCCGCAAGCCTTCTCCGCGAGGCAGGAATCGTATGACCCGTCAACAGCACTTCGGCTGGTTCCTCTCCCGCGGCTTCGGCCCGCAGGGCTGGGCACGCTCTTACCACGAGTGGAACTACGCGTGGCAGAAGCCGGATCTGTACCAGCAGTCGGCGCGGGAGCTCGAGCAGGCCGGCTTCGACTTCGTGCTCATCGAGGACGCGCTCTCGGTGGGCATCACCCCGGAGACCCTGAACCTCCGCGTGCGCAAGGCGTACGGCGGGCCCAAGCACGACCCGTGGACGCTCGCTCCGTACCTCTTCGCCGCGACCCGGCACCTCGGCGTGATCCCGACCGTGAACGCCGGCGCCTACCCGCCGTACCTCGCCGCGCGCCAGTTCGCATCGCTGCAGCACCTGAGCTCGAGCCGGCTGGGGCTCAATGTGGTCACCGACGTCGGCAGCGCCCACCACTTCGGGGCGGAGCGACTCCCACACGACGAAGCCTACGACCGCGCGCAGGAGTGGCTGGACGCCTTGAACCTGCTGTGGCACAGCTGGGGCGATGAGGCTCTCATCGCCAACCCCCGCACTCAGGTATACGCCGACGGCACCAAGATCACGGCCGTGCAGCACCGAGGCCGCTACTTCTCGTTCGACGGCCCGCTCAATGCCGAACCACTCCCCCACGGCGACCCCGTCGTCGCATCACCGGGCGGCTCCCCGCGCGGTATCGACTTCGCGGGTCGCAACTCGCAGATCCAACTCGCCCTGTCCAACCTCGATGTGGAGAGCGTGCGTTCGTACCGCACCAAGGTGCAGACGGCGGCCGCTGCGCACGGGCGCGATGTGTCCGACATCAAGGTGCTTTTCGTGTTCAAGCCCATCGTCGCGGCGAGTCGGGAGGAAGCCGACCGCATCGTCGAAGCGTCCGCTCACCCGACCGACGCAGCGCTCCTCGAGGTCGCCGAGGCGTGGTCAAGTGACCTGGAGACCGACCTCACCGCCCTCGACCTCGACCGACCCCTCAACCCCGACGAGGTCTTCGGGCAGCACGTGTCCCAGGGCACCATCAAAGGCCTCCGCGGCCGGTTCGATTCGTTCGACGGTGTTCCGCTGCGCGAGATCCTCGCGGGCAAAGCGCGACTGGGCCGCATCGGAGACGGCATCAGCGGCACCGTCGGTACCGCCGATGAGCTCGCCGACCTCATCGAAGCGCTCGGCGACGACGCCGGCAACGACGGCCTGATCTTCTCCGGCGACCTCCACCCCGTCACGCTCCACCGCGCGCTCGACGACCTCGTCCCGATCCTCCGCCGGCGAGGCATCCTGCGATCCGAGTTCGTCGACGGCGGACTGCGCCCCAACCTTTCCGCCTTCTGAGCATCGGAGTCCTGGTGTCCATCGTCGTCCTCATGGGTAACCCGCAACCGCGCTCGCGCACCAGCCTCGTCGCCGAGGAACTCGCGGCCCAGCTCGCCGCCCGCAGCGGGGCGAAGGTGACGGCCACCATCGAACTTGCGGATGTCGCCGACACGCTGTTCCGATTCCCGGATGCCACGATCGACCGCCTGCTCGAACAGGTGGCCGCCGCCGATGTCCTCATCGTCGCGAGCCCGACCTACAAGGCGACCTACACCGGCTTACTGAAGGCGTTCGTCGACCGCTACCCCGCCGGCGGCCTCGCCGACGTCACCGCCATCCCCCTACTGACGATCGGAGGGCCAAGCCACGCCCTGGCCGTCGAGCACGGCCTGCGGCCGCTGCTCGTCGAGCTCGGAGCGTCCACCCCCACCGCGGGCATCGCGTTCCCGGCCGCCGACGTCGAGCAGCGCAGAGAGATCCTCGGCGCCTGGCTGGAGCGAGAGTGGCCGCGACTGCGAGCGCCGCTGAGCGCGGCGTCGGCGAAGGCGTAACCGTGCCGGTCGACCACAGCGGCCCCGTCGTGCATCTACTGCACGACAATCCCGAGTGGCTCCGCGTCTTCGAGCTGGCGTTCGCCGACGCCGGAGTGCCCCTGCGCACGTGGGAGTGGCACGAGTTCCCGCTGACGCTCGATCAGGCACCGCCCCCAGGCGTGTACTGGTCCCGGCTCAGCGCCTCCGCGCACACGCGCGGCAGGCCGCACGCCAAGGACAGCGCCCGCGCACTGCTCGGCTGGCTCGAGTCGTGGGATCGGCGGGTCGTGGGCGGCTCACAGGTGGCCGAGCTCGAAGTCAGCAAGGCCGCCCAGCACGCGGCGCTTCGCCGCGCGGGACTCGACGTGCCCCGCACCGTCGCCGTCGCCGATCCCACACAGCTCGTCCCGGCCGCCGCCGGGTTCGCGGCGCCGTTCATCGTCAAACACAACCAGGGCGGCAAGGGGCTCGGCGTCCGGCGATTCGACGGCGTGGAGGAGCTCGCCGTCGAAATCGAGACGGGAGGGATCGACCCGTCCCCCGATGGCATCACGCTCGTGCAGGAATATCTCACCTCGCGTGACGGGTCCATCACGCGGGCCGAGTTCGTCGACGGACGCTTCGTGTACGCCGTTCGCGTGGACACGAGCGGCGGGTTTGAGCTCTGTCCGGCAGAGGCATGCGACGTGCCCGGTACACCGGCTGAGCAGTTCACATTGCGGCACGACATCGGGTCGACACATCCGCTGGTGAGGGCCTACGAGCGCTTCTTGGCCGCTCACCGTATCGAGATCGCCGGGATCGAGTTCGTCGAGACGCTCGACGGACGCGTGGTCACGTACGACGTCAACACGAACACCAACTACAACCCCGCCGTGGAGCACGCAGCAGCAGAGCCTGCCACACGCCGTGTGGCGCGCGCCTTCCAGAGGCTGCTCCGCGAGGCGGGAAGCGACTCGATCCGACACGCAGCGCAACGTGTCGACAACGAGGTTCACAATCTCGCGACCGTCTCCGATCAAGCTTAGCGTCGAGCCCATGAGCGGAATCCAGGTAACCTCCGACGATAACGGCACATCGAACCGCCGGCCGTCGCGCAGCTTCGGGCCCGCCCTCTCCGCGGACACCTTCAAGGCACTCTTCCGCGGTCATCCCGGCGGGGTCGCCGTCATCACCGCCAACGGTCCCGACGGACCGGTCGCCCTCACCGCCTCATCCGTGTCGTCCGTCAGCGTGGACCCGCCGCTGCTCATCTTCTCGGTGTCGGCCCACTCCTCCGCGTCCGCTGCCATTACGGCCGCCGGCACGCTCGTCGTCCACCTGCTCGACGCGGAGGACGTCGAGCTCGCCCGACTCGGTGCGACCAGTGGCGTCGACCGTTTCGCGGATCGTGACGCGTGGACATCCCTCTCCACCGGTGAACCCGTGTACCACGGCGTGCGCGCGTGGGCGCGTTGTGCCGTCGTCAGCCGGATGGATGCCGGCGGCTCCACGGTCATCGCCGCGCAGGCCATCCGAGCCAGCGTCGGAAGGACGGTCGATGTGGGCGCTTCGGCAAACGCACTGGTGTATCACAACCGTGAATGGCACAGACTCGGCGAGCACTCACTCATCCGCTAGATCGTGGCACCAGCCAGGACCCGAATCCGGTCATCGTCGCCGCCGGGATCGATCCGATCCTGGCACTCGCGATCGGGTTCGAATGCCCGCGGGCGGTTCCCGATCGTTTCGCGCCCCCTCAATGATCCGGAATGCACGAGGTGGTCCCTCGATCGCTCGACGCCCGTTTGGGGATGCCTATCGAACGTGCTTGTGCCCGCTCGCAACGCACCGGTTACGAGCAATGCGCGGATGCGGATCCGCTCTGACGGGGTCGTCAGAGGTCGGCGGTTCCGGAGATGACTACGTCTGCGCGCCCACCGACCCAGATGTGACCATCTTCGCTGTTGATGTGCACGCGTCCGCGTCGGCCGATCGCGCCACCCTGAGCCGCGAGGTACGGCGCTCCTATTCGTCCGGTCGCGATGAGCCATTCCGCGGCGGCGGCGTTGAGGCTGCCCGTGACGGGGTCCTCGCGGAGCGGCCCGGCGCCGTCCGTGAAGAATGCCCGCACCTCGACAGCCGGCAGCGAGTCGGCTTCGTGCAGTCCGAGAACGCCGATGTCCCAGCGGCCGGGGTGCCGGAGGCATCCGGACGCAGGCTCAGAACAGTCGCCGCGTCTGCGAGTAGCACTCCCACCAGCCGGGGCCGTTGTCGAGCCACTCGGCATCCAGGATCTCCCCGTTTTCGATGCCGAGGATCTCGGCGACCGCCGTGAGCAGATCGGCGTCGACCGCGCCGGAGCGGAGTCGGGGCGGGGCGGCGAAGGCGAGGATGTCACCGTCGAGGCGCACGGGAACGACACCGGCACCGCATTGCTGCATGACTACACCTGGCGTGGCTGGGATACCACCGGCATCGGCCACG
Organism: Microbacterium ureisolvens; assembly: GCF_019511645.1. GTDB lineage: Bacteria > Actinomycetota > Actinomycetes > Actinomycetales > Microbacteriaceae > Microbacterium > Microbacterium ureisolvens_A. Next base: position 19,271 of record NZ_JAEUAX010000002.1, read on the forward strand.
CGCGCGCCGTTCCCAACGTGGGGTGACCCGCGAAGGGGAGCTCGGTGTTGAGGCTGAAGATCCGTACCCGGTAGTCCGCATCGGGCACGGTCGAAGGGAGCACGAAGGTGCATTCCGACAGGTTCGTCCACACCGAGAACCGTCGCATCGCCTCAACCGTCAAGCCATCCGCGTCGAGCACCACAGCCATGGGATTGCCGTCGTTGGAGCCCAGTCCGAAGACATCGACCTGCCGGAACACGCGTCGCACAACCGCATCCATCTCCTGATCGTGCCTCCTGCGTGTGGACCTGTCGACAGACCACTTGGCACGCCGCGGACCGATGTGCGGGCCAGCGCCCCGAGCGCGACGGCACGTCAGGACCGGCCCGCCGCCTCTCGAGCTACCGATACGGTCTTGAAAACGATCCCGGCCGCCCGCAGATGCCGTTCGAGCGTGTCGACCCCGACGATCCCGCTCCGAGCGCGGAACGCCGACCAGCCATTGAAAACGCGCGGTGCTAATTGATGATCTCGGCCCCGCTGTCGCGCAGCGCAGCCAGCCGAACGCGCCACGACGCGAGGGCCTCGGGTGTCAGCCGGGTCCATTCCGTGATTTCCTCGACGACGATCATGGGTGCGCTGGTCCGGTAGGAACGCGTGGGGTTGCCCGGGAACCTCTTGTCCGTGACGTTCGGGTCGTTCTCGAAGGCTCCGGTCGGCTCGACGAGATAGACGTGCGGCTCCGCTTCGGCGGGTCCCAGCATCGCCGCGATCTCGGCGGCCAGGCCCGCGCCGTCCCGAAGGGCGGTGAAGTACACGTGGTTCATGATGACCTCGGGCCTGTAGTTCGATCGGCGCCCAGCGACGAGCCGGTCTCCGGCGGCGAGATTGGCACGCGTGCCGTGAAAGAACGGGCCGTCGTCGAGTGAAGCATTGCCGCTCATCGCGCAATTGTCGCACCAAGCAAGCTTGCGGATCGCGGCTGCACGGGTGCGTCACCTCAGTGAGCACCGCCCGCTTGTGGTGGGCGATGGGTGAGCAGTTCGGGACTCTGATCGACGACACTTCAGCTCGCCTGTGGAGGTCCCTGGGATAACGCCTGTCGGATCCTCCAGACAGGGAAGCCGCTGAGCTGCGCAATCAGGTCGACGTCGAACTCGTGCTCGAAGTAGGCCACCCGCACCGCCCGGATGCGCGACGGGTTGTCACCGAAAGCAAGTGTGAACTCGGTGGCGTAGCGTTCCCAGACGCTCACCTCATACCCCGGTGCCGTCACGATGCATTCACCTCATCCCGGGTCTGACTCTCAGGAGTGGTCGCGGTGCTGATGCGATGCTAGGAGACCGTTGTTAACGCCAGGAGACGAGGAGATTCCGGGAAAGCTCGCTACGCACGGTGTGCATCACTCCGGGGGATGGCCCGCCCGGGCTGCACGGTTCACACCGGAGTGACCAGGGAAATCGGGTCCGGTATAGACCGAGTCGTGGTCGCGTCCGGTCGCCGCAGGCCTTGAGCGGTGCGGAGCACATCGTCCCGCGATGCATACCAGCTGGGGCGCATGCCGAGCCCTAGCCAGATTGCCTCGTAGCCGCCGTCGACTCGTTCGACGTAGGCAACCAGACGTGCCGCGTCGTGCTCGTCAATGTTGGTGTCGCACAGTCGCCACGCTGATTCGTCGAGCGGTTCGAACACCAGATTCTGTTGATCGACAGTGATCATCTGAACCTCCGAACCAACAATGCGCCCTCGCCGCGCGCTTCACCAGCCCTTGACCGATCTTCGTGGATGACGTTCGGTTGCGCCCCAGCAATCCGCCGCACCTTGGTATGGAACCTGCCTTGGTCACCGCGTCGGGGTTGTTGTGGTTAACCTGGCGCTTCCGGCAGATGGCGGTTGCAGGCCTGGAAGTACCAGTAGTCCGCGTCGGCTTCGGCGCGGAGCCAGGCTTCCTCGAGGTAGGCGAGCTGTGCGTGCAGCGAGTGGGCTTCGTGTGCGGCTTCAAGCCAAAGGTCGATGAGCGTGGTCATGATCGGGCGATCCGGTCGATGTGGTCGGGGCGGAACCCGCTCCAGTGGTCGTGTTCGTCAACGACCACCACGGGAGCCTCGGTGTAGCCGAGTTCGTCGACCACGTACTCGCGTGCGGTGGGCTGTTCACGGATGTCGACCTCGACGAAGGCCACGCCTCTGCGGGTCAGGATGTCTTTGGTGAGCTTGCAGCGTTGGCAGCCGGGTCCGGTGGTGTAGACGGTCACGGTGTTCATGACATTTCCTTCCTTCGTGTTGTTTGCCGGTGAAGGCACGAAGTGCCTGTCAGGGAGCGCGACGTGGAGTGCAACCCGGAGGGCGGAGGGGGAGAGAGTTTCGGCGCGAAATAAGGGAGCGCAGCGACCGCGTGCCGAAAGTCTCAGAGGAGCCGGCAGCGAAGCTGCTTGCGCGCAGCGGCGCCGACCGTAGACTGCCGCAGGCTTCACGGCGAACAACGCCCGCGGCAGCGGGCTGACAGGTACTGCCAGCCGCCCGCGGCTGACCAATGGAGTTCCGAGCGGTTCGCGAAAAGAGGTGTCACACCCTTTTTGGGGACTCGGTACGATGGGCCGCGAGGAGGGTCGATGCCCGGAGCGACCTCGCCATGGCGAGTCAACGATGTGGTCACATACGACTGGATGCGCCACAACGCCACCGCACTCACCGCACTGCTGATCGCTATTGCCCGCGCCGGTGGCGACGAGGCGGAGCAGGCCCGGGTCGAGTTGGCGGAGTGGCGTCGCGAGGTGGAGATGGTGGACGGGTTCGACCGGGCCGGAGTGATCGCGCTCGCGGACCGCATCGACCGTCGGATCCGTGAGCTTGAGGGGCCGCAGTGAGCACCCCGATCGTGGACAACGCGGTTCGCGACGAGATCCTGCGACGCGACATCCTGCCGCTGTACTTCCCCGGGAACGCTTCGAGCGCGGCTCCGACGTTCACGCTGCTCGCCGGGCAGCCCGGCGCCGGTCGAGGTCGCGTCGCGCGACGTGAGGGAGGCGACGGCGACGCCGCGGTCGTGAACGCCGATGACCTGCGCGCTTTCCACCCCGGTTTCCTTGCCCAAGGGAGTGCGGCGTCGGCGGAGGTCGCGCAGGCGGTGGCGGGGTGGGTGGCCGGGAGCATCCGGCACGCCCGTGAGCATCATCGGTCGCTGGTGCTGGAAGGGTCGTTCGGCAATGTGGCCGCCGCGGCCGGCACCGCACAACGGTTCACCGCGGAGGGGTTCACCACCCGGCTGGTCGTGGTGGGTTCGACGCGCGCGCAGAGCCTCCTGTCGGTGACATCCGGATATCTGCGGGATATGCAGGCGCGGCGCCCGGGGGTGGTGACCGACCGGGCGGCGCATGATGAGGCGTTCGCCGCCACCCGCCGGCTGGTGGCGTCGGTGGAAGAGTCCGGGTGGGTGGACCGGGTGACCGTCGTCGCCCGCGACGGCCGCACGGTGTTCGACGGGGCCCGCACCGAGACCGGGCTCGCGGGGGCGCAGGCGGCACTAGTGGGGGCACAGTCGGCCCGGATGGCTCGGTTCGATGCAACGCAGTGGTTGAGTGAACTGCACCACGTCACCGACTACGCCACCGGGTTGAGGGCGATGCCAGACGGAGTGGGTGAGCTGCTCGTGGACCTGCATGAGACGGCGCTGCGGGACGTGATCCCGCAGCTGCACATCCCCGCGGGCGGGAAGTTCGCGACCGCGATCGAACAGAAGACCGTCGCCGCTCTCGTCGCCCTCCGCCCGACCCTCACCCCGACCGTGGGGCCGATCGACATCGCCGCGCCGGTGATCGCGGCACCGGGGGGTCCGGAGCGTGGGGGCGTGTCACGGTGACTCGTCTGGTTGGGTATACCCGCCAGCTTGCCCCCGACCTGGACCCCGCCCCCGACGTCGCCGCGTTGACCGCGGTCGGGGTGGTGCAGGTGTTCGTGGACGACCAGACCACGGACCCCCGCAAACGGCCCGCATTGACCGCATGCCTGGCGTTCCTCGAGGCCGGCGATGTGCTGGTGGTCCCGAGTGCGGCACACCTGTCGCATGCCGTCACCCACTTCGTCAGCACCGTGGCCGCGCTGACGGCGCGAGGTGTCGAGTTCCGGTCGTTGACCGAGCCGGCGCTGTGCACGGGTGTGGGCAATGCGGTGGATCCCGCCGAGGTGGTCGCGGCGGAGGAAGGGTTGCGGCGCCGGCTGGTGAGTCTGCGCACCCGGGCGGGGATGGCGTCCGCGGCCGCCGCCGGGAAGCGACCCGGCCGGCCGACGGTGATGACGCCGGAGAAGGTGGCGATGGCGGTCGAGCTGCGCAATCTGGATCGGCCGATCACTCACATCGCGAGGGTGCTGGGGGTGAGCGCCAACTCGGTGCAGCGCGCCCTCGCTCCACTCCCCCGGCACTTCGACCCTGCGGGTTAGCGGCCCACGCCCGGCAGGCGGGCGTGGCGGTCGCGGTTGAGCCAGCTCCGGACTGTCTCCCCGTGGGCGTGGTCGTCGTCCCAGTCAGGGTCGGTCAGCGCCCCGCGGTGCATCAGCCTTGCCGCGGTGCGGGTGTGCCTGCCAGCGTCGAGCACCTCCGCGAGAGCTTCGGCTTCGGGGAATTGCAGGCTGCAGACCAGCTGGTCGTCGTGGCCGGCGAGTCGCTGATCGAGGATGTCGGCGAGCCGGTCGATGGTCTCTTCGAGCCGGTCCCACGCGACGATGCGGTCCGGCTGCGGTCCCGCAGTGCGGCTCGGGGATGTCGTTGTCGTGTTCATGATGGTTGCCTCGTTCGTGACTTCGTCAGGCCAGGGCGGCAGGGAGGGGGATGCGGCCAGTCCGGCCGCGAGCACGGCGACGACCGCAGCACAGACCACGGCGGCGCCGACGGTCCGCGCGGCGCGGAGCGGATGCCCGCGGATGAGTTGGGCGGCGGCGGCGGGGAGCAGCAGCACGACGAGGGTGGAGCCGATCGCGGTGGTCGCGAGCAGTGGGATGAGGGGGGTGGGGATGTTCATGGCGGTTCCCTTCCGAGGTGCACCGGTGGTTAGAGGTTGTCGAAGGAGTTGTCGCCGCTGAGGGCGGCGAGGTGGCGGATGAAGGCCCGTCGGTCCGCGGTCGGGGTGGTGATCAGCGTCTGAACGGTGGCGCGCAGGTCGGTGAGCTGGTCGTTGGGGAGCCCGGCAAGGGGGGCGAGGCACCAGTCGAGGTCTTCGGCGATGGTCCAGCCGGGTTCGTCCGCCTCCTTGTTGGGGTGCCAGGTGAAGGTGCAGATCGCGACCCGGTACAGGGCGGCCTCGGCGGCGGCAGGGTCGAGCATGAGCGGTTCTCCGGTCGGGGTGGTGGTCATCGGTTCATTCCCATCGTGGTGTTCGGGTTCAGCATCGGGTGCGGCGCGGCGGGGTCGGGGTCGAGGTGATGGCGCCGCCGCGGGGGGTCGCGATGTCGCAACTGGTCGTTGACCTGTTTTCCGATCGCGTCCAACCGGGCGTTCTCTACGGCGTCCCGTTGCTCGCGGCGTGCCGCTCGTTCCTGGGCGGCGAGGTGCCGGCGGGCTTCGGCGAGTAGTTGGCGGCTCGCAAGGCTGCCGTCGGTGGCGAGGGCGTGTTCGATCCGCGTGCGTTTGCTGTCCCGTTCGAACGCCGCCACCAACTCCGGCGGCGTCCCCTGCAATTCGTCAACGGCCGGGCCCGGCTTTCGGCGCATCGCGGCGATCTCCTCCGGTGTCCGTGCCCGGGCGAAGAACGCGTCGGCCGCGGCGGTGTTCGCGCGGCGCTCCGCAGCTGGGGTGGTCCGGATCCGGCGGGGTGGAAGTCCTGCGGCGACGCGGCGCTTCTCGCGCTCCTTCCACGCCCGGTTGCCCGCGAGCACTTTCTCCCGGTTGGCGGCGTAGTAGGCGCGCTTCTTCGCCTTGAGCTCCTCGGAGTGGGCGGCGTAGTAGGCGCGCGCCTGGGCGCGTTTCGGTTCCGGGTTCTCTCGGTGCTGGGCCCGGAGCTTCGCGTTGTACTCGTCCTTGTGCGTCTCCCACCAGCGCCGCTGCGCCTTCGCGCGCATCGCCCGATACGCCTCCGGGTCCTCGGCTCTCTTGCGCGCCTGCCACTGCCGGGTGTACTCGCGATGCTCGGCCTTGTGCGCCTGGTAGTACTTCTTGGACGAGACCTTTCTCGACTCCTTCCGGCGCCGCTCGGCAGCCTTCCGGGCGGTGTCTCGCCTGCTGTACTCGCGCTTCTGCGCGAGCATCTCCTCGCGATGCTCCGCGTCATAAGCGGCCCGGTACGCGCGGATGTGCTCCTGATTCCGCTCCCGCCACGCCCGCTTCCCCGCACTGATCCGCTCCGCGTTGCGCTCCCGATAGACGCGACGTGCCTCCTTCTTTCGTTCCGCGGCGGAGCGATCCTCCTCACCATCGAGCCCGGCGCTCATGCGGAGTCCTCCGTCCGAGCGAGGACAGCGGGCCCCGAACTGCCGAAGTCAGGAACCTCCGAACGCCCGAAGTCCGCAGGCGCCGGTGCACCGCCCGTGAGCACTCCCGCACCGCCGCCGGTCACCGCCGTCGACGCCACAGCGGCGCCCCGTCCGGAAGGTCCGGAGTCCGGGAGTACCGGAGCCGCAGAGTTCGGAAGCGCCGAAGTCACGGAGTTGCGGAGTTCGTCCTCGGTCGAGCCACGCAGCCGATCAGCGTGGGCGAGGAGCAGATCGATCGCGACACGAATCAGCGTGTTCTCCGTGATCCGCTCCGCCTTGAACCGCCGGCGCCGCATCACCGCATCCGCCAGGGTCGACAGCGCGGTGGCCTGATCGTCACGGATTCGGGCGTCCTTGCGGGTCAGTTGGGCGAACATCGGGACCGGACCCTTGCCAGGCGGGGTCTCCGCGGCGACGCGGGCGCGGGCGTCGCTCAGCCTGTCGGCGAGATCGACTCTGGCCATCGTCACCACGCTCCCGCGGGTGCCGGTGCCAGCAGTTGCTCGAGCTCCCGGGCGATGGCGGCGATGTCCGCGATCGGCCCTTCGGTGCGCCGGTTTCGCCGCAGGCTCGTGACCAGCTGACCCAGCACCGGGGCATCCAACTGCACCTTGTACTGCCGCAGGTGCGCCTCCAGCCGCGGGACACCCAGCTCACAGTCCAGCAGCCGCTGCCACGTCTCCAATTGGTTCGGCACGCGCGGGTCGATCCGGTTCAGCAGCACCCCGTGACGCAGGTGGCGCGGTTCGATCAGCCGGCTGAGCGTGCGGAGGGTGGGCTCGACCGCGAGCGGCTCAGGGGTCACGGGTATGAGCGCGAAGTCAGCAGCATCCAGCACCGTCTCCAACACGGCGGTGTCCTCGAGGCTGCCGGGGGTATCCACCAGCACCACCTCGTAGTCCGCGCCCAGTTCCCGCAGTCGGCTCAGCATGTTCGGGTGCTGGCTGCCCGCGAAATCGAACGGCAGCCCATCCCGGACGTTCTCCGCCCACCACACGGTCGACTGCTGCCGGTCCACATCCACCACCAGCACCCGATGCCGCCGCGACAGCTCCGCGCCCACCTGCATCGCAACGGTGGTCTTCCCGACCCCGCCCTTCTGATTCGCTATCGCGATCACCCGCATGACGGACCTCCGAGCTTCGAAACCGTGGAATTCAAAATTCCTTTGGCATTAGTAGACCGCTTAGTCGTATAGTTAGCAAGAGGCTTCGTGGAATGCCGATGCGGTTAGGCAAACTAAGGGGGTGAAGGTCGACGTGAAGACACTCGATGGCGAAGAAATGACGGGGCGCGCAGCCACGCAGCCAATCGGGTCCGCATTGCGCATTGCCCCGGCGTTCGTCGCGACGACACGCGATGAGCACGCCGGCGTCGAGACCACCATCGAGGCGATGTATAGCGCTGACCGAGGTCGCTACGTGATCACCACGATCCTCAATCGGGCGATCAGCGACGAGTTCAGCGACTACCGGCTACGCCACACCGCCCCGCAGGCGATCCTGCAGACGGCGATCCCGCGCTGCATCACGGTCAAGCTCGAGGACGGACCGAACGAGCGCTGGCTCACCGTGTCAGACCTGACGTCATCCGCGGACGGACGCATCATCCCGCCATGGATGGCCGCGGCCGTCGTCAAGCGCGGCGTCAAGGACGAACGGTGGGACGTCATCGAGATCCTGTATGGCACGGCCGCGCTTGCGGACGGGTCGCCGGTGAAGCTGATCTCCTTGGAGCTGGATGTGCCCGAACGCACCGCGCAGGACTGGATCCGCAGCGCCCGTGCGGCAGGGCGCCTGGAAGGGCTGGAATCGAATGTGGGTCGACCGCGCACGTGACCACCGTCACGGCGACCGGGCAGACTGTCGTCGCCGTTGACCACGTCACCGCGGCCGCCGCGCTCGGACTGAGCCCGTCCCGGCTGCGCCACCATGTTCGCCTCGGCGACATCACCCCGCATTTCTCCGGCAGCAAACCGCTCTATCTGGTCACCGACCTCGAACGCTTCATCGAGCAACTCCCCACCCACCCGGAGCATCTTCCGTCGGCGTAACCCCAGATGCCCAAGCGCAGAGACCACGGGCAGGGCGGCCTGTACTACCTGAAGAGTCGCGACCTCTGGCGCGGCGTCGTCGATGACGGATTCAAGCCCGACGGCAGCAGACGACAGCGGTACGTCCACGCCAAGACCCGCGAAGAGTGCGTCAAGAAACTCCGCAAGCTCATGCAGCAGCTCGCCGAGCACGGCCAACCGCTCGACCACCGCACCCGCGTCACCGACCTCGCCGACAGCTGGCTCGAAGAAGCCGGCGACCGGCTGAAGCCGAAGACGATGCAGGGTTACCGCTCCCACCTGGCCACCAGCATCATCCCCATCCTCGGAAAGCGGGTCGTCGCCGAGCTCCTTCCCACCGACGTACGGCGACTGCACAGCGCGATCTTCGCCCGCGGGGTCGGCCCCGCCTCCGTCGCCGGCGCACACCGGACACTCTCCGCGATGCTCGGCTACGCCGTCGAGAACGGGATGATCAACCGCAATGTCGCGGAGGCCGTCGACCTGCCCAAACAAGCGCCCGCCGCGCGAGACTCACTCACCCGGCATGAGGCAGCGGCACTCATCGCTCTCGGAGATCCGAGGTGGAATCTTCCCCTTCTCTCCGGTGCACGCGACGGCGAGATGCGCGGCCTTCGACACAACGACCTCGACCTGGACCACAACCTCGCCCACGTCTCCTGGAACCTCGTCGAAGTCACGTCACTGCACGGCTGCGGCGGAACCTGCGGCTTCAAGGTCGCAGGACGATGCCCGCAGCGCATCCTCGACATCGCCCCCAGCCTCGAATACGAGTTGCTCGAAGGTCGCTGGGCGCTCGTACGCCCCAAGTCCTACAAGCCTCGCGTCGCGCCGCTCACCCCGGAGGTCTCCTCGGCGCTGCGGGAACACCTCGAGAAGGACGGCAACCCGAACCCTCACCACCTCGTGTGGCATCGCCCTACCGGGAAGCCACTGACGAACGAGGACAGCAACGCCGCATTCCGAGCCGCGCTTGCCGCTGCCGGGATCAAGCGTCCCGCGACCACACACTGGCTCCGACACACCTACACGACCATGGCTGAGCACGCGGGCATCCCCTGGGTCGTGTACGCCGGCATCTCCGGTCACGGGTCCGAGGACATCTCGCGGAAGTACACGCACCAACTCGAGCAAGAAGCACGCGCCGGCATCGCAACACTCGCCAGCTACCTGAACCCGCCCCGGCCCGACACTCGCGACTGAATCCCCGCTGCACACCACCTGTGCGGACGTAGAGCGCTTCGCTTCCGCCGCACAGGCGTGTCTCCGCCAAACGAGCTGTCAGAGATGTCCCGATGCAGAACTGTCAGTCCTGTCCTGATACATCCCCGCACGACGGTTCCGCGGCCTCGATCTAGTGCACACATAGGTGCACACATACGTGTGGTGTGCTGTGACGCCATGTGGCGTCCTCGCCACTCCGGCCGTCAGGCGCAGAAACAAGAAAAGCGCCGGTAAACCGGCGCTTTTCTCAAGGTTACTGTCTCAACACAGTGCGCGCCCGAAGGGACTCGAACCCCTAACCTTCTGATCCGTAGTCAGATGCTCTATCCATTGAGCTACGGGCGCATGTTGCTCGCTCTCGCGCACAACGTCGTCAAGAATACCTGACGGATGCGCGCCGCGCGAATCGGCGGACGGATGCTGGATTCCCGGGCGTGTCCGCACTCGGCGGGCTCTCCTATGCGCCGTCGAGAGCACGCAGCTGCCGTTGCAGCGCGACCTGCCGGTACGAGGTGTCGATGAGCTCGGCGAGGAGCTCCCAGTCACCGGCATCCGGTTCCACGCGTAGCGCAAGCCAGCCGTACGCCCCCTCGTAGGCCGGCACGAAGACGTCGTCGCGTTCGAGAAGCGCCGGACGCTCCAGCTCGTCGGGGATGAACTCGACCGCACCGATGTCGTCGTGGGCGGCGCCGACGATCGCGAACTGGCGCCTGCCCGCGCGAAAGGTGGAACGCCCGTGCGCGAGGACCTCGGTGGCCTCGGGGTACGGCAGGCAGATCTCCCGCACCCGCCTGGTCAGCGGGTGATCCACCGGGAAGCGCATCGGATGCGGTGCAGCGTCGTCGACCACGGCTCGAGGCTACGCCTCCCGACGGGTGCCGTCGTCAGGACTCGAGCTCGCTGATGTCGATGCCGGAGACGCGCGGCGAGTGCGCTGCGGGCGCGGCCGGGGGCGCAGCATCCGTCTCGACATCATCGTGATGGCGCTTATGTGCGGCGAGGCGCGGGAGGTCGACGAGGCGGATCGACTGCATGCGGGCGGCGCGCATGCGGTCATAATCGGGATCGAGCTCGGGGCGCATGCCCTCGACGCGCAGGCGGCGCTGCAGGTTCGCCTCGACGTCGCCCCATGCGGCGTCGCGGGACTGCTCGATGAAGGTGCGCACGACGTGCGGGTCGTCCGCCATGCGCCTCAGGGCCGTCGCCACGCCGGCGTACTGGCGTCCGCGCCGACGGAGATTGCGGGTGTCACGGTCGCGGTAGTCGTGCGTGCCGTCGGGGTCGGTGAACTTGCCCCAGGCCTTCTTGCGCTGACGCTTGACGAGCGCAGCGGCCTGCTCCTGCTCGTCCGCGAGCGCCAGGAGCGTCTCACGGGCGAACGGCGTGAAGGCGACCACATCGAAGTGCTCGTCGTGCGCGATCGTCTCGACGAGGATGCGGTTGCGGATCGCGAGGCGCGCTGCGGCGGACGCGATGGACACTCCTTCGGCGATCGCCTCTGCGGTCTTGCCCATCGAACCTCCCCTCAAAGGCTAGCGTCCGTCGAGCACTCCCGAGTCAGCCAGAATCGTATGCGCGGCTCGTCGATGGCGACGGCCGGATCGAGAGGCATCACATGGTGAAGCAGCGGCCCCTGGATGTGCGCGGGCGCACCACCGTCATCACCGGAGCGGCCGCGGGGATGGGCGCTGACGTCGCCCGGCAGCTCGCCGCGCGCGGGGCGCGCATCGCCCTCCTCGACCGCAACGCCGAGGGGCTCGCCGCCGTGGCTGCGACCCTCCAGGGCACCGGGCACACCACGCACGTGATCGACCTCACCGATGACGACGCCGTCACTGGAGTCGTGGCGGAGGTCGAGGCATCCCATGGCCACATCCAGGCGCTGGTGACCTGCGCCGGATCTTCCATGCTCGGCGACATCGACCAGGTGACGATGGCGGAGATGCGCTGGCTCATGGACGTGAACCTGTGGGGCACCGTGAACGTCACGCGAGCGCTGCTGCCGGCGCTGCGGCGCGAGCCGGCCGCGCACATCACCCACCTCGTGTCGATCTACGGGCTCGCGGCCCCGGCCGGACGCATCCCCTATGCGATGAGCAAGTTCGCGGTGCGCGGATTCACCGAGTCACTGCGGCACGAGCTCGAGCGCTCGACGATCACCGTCGGCGCGGTGTACCCCGCGGGCGTGAAGACCGGAATCATCCTGCACGGCCGGTACGCGGCAGCCATCGACCCGGCGGTCGCGCAGCGCGCGGCGGCCGCGCAGGCCGCGATGTACCACACGGAGCCCGCCGACGCCGCGGCGCGCATCGTCGAAGCGACCGTCCGCCGTCGCCCGCGCACGATGATCGGCCGCGAGGCGCGCGTGGTCGATCTGCTCGCGCGCGTCACGCCGACGCACTACTGGGCGCCGATGCGCCGTCCGCTCCGCGACGCCATCGACACCACCACCCCGGTGCGCTGACGCCCCCGCGCCCGCGGAGGGCGCCCTCTTCATGCGCAGCGCCCGGCCCGGGCGGGTCCCTGTACCGCGGGCGGCAGCATCCGTATACCAAGCGTCGCGGACCGAATCAAGCCACTGCACCGGTCTGCGCCTCGCGCGTACCGTCGGTGTCATCCCTCATGAGAGGAGAGATCGATGGGATTCATGGACGACGCGAAGGAGACGGCCAAGGCCGTCGGCGAGAAGATCCAGGACGCGTGGGAAGACACCACCGATCGGGTCGGGGACAAGGTCGACGAGATGAAGGCCGATGCCGAAGTCAAGAAGGCCGAAGCGGAGCGCGACTCGGTGAAGACGCGCAACGACATCAAAGAAGACCTGCGCGACAGCTGATCCGCAGAACGATGAAAGCGGAGCCGACCGGGGGGCCGGCTCCGCTTTCGCTGTGCTGGTGCGGAAGACTCAGCCGATCGCGGCGATGCGCCAGGAGGCGGTGACGGATGCCTCGGGCTCGATGACGATGAGCCCCGTGTCGTAGTCGTACGACGCGGCGTTGAATGCGTCGGGCGCACACGTCATGGGCTCGACGGCGAGGCCCAGGCGGCTCTGGGCGGCGTCGGGCTTGTCGGCCGTGTGGATCTGGACCCACGGGCACGCGGCATCCCACGACATCTCCACACCGGAACCGGCGCTATCGGTCACCCGCACCGTCGCGACGCCGTCGGCGTCGCGCAGCAGCCCCGAGTACGCGTGGTCGATCTCGGCGGCGCCGATCGCGCGCGGCGAGCGGAAGTCGAAGCGCTGCGGGTCGTCGGCGTCCACCGCTACGAGACCGGTCGGGATGAGGCGGTCGGGCGTGACCGCGAGCACCTGGGCGGCGGGCAGCTCGAGCGTCCAGCCGTCGACGCGGCCCTCGCCGGCGACGAGGTACGGGTGCGGGCCGGTGCCCCAGGGGGTGGGCTCGCCCGAATCGTTGTGCGCCGTCACCGACTGCGTGAGGCCGTCCGGGCCGAGCGAGAACGTCGTCGTGACCACGAGGCGCCACGGGAAGAACGTCTGCGGCTGGATGACGGCGGCGAGCGTCACGTGGTCGGGGCCCTTGTCGATCGCCTCGAAGTCGAGCCAGGTCGCCAGGCCATGCAGCGCGTGCGAGCGCGCGGGCTCCGTGAGCGGCAGCTGGAAGTCCCGGCCGCCGAACGAGTAGCGCCCGTCGACGACGCGGTTCGGCCAAGGAGCGAGGGTCGCGCCGCGGTGCGCGGGGCGCACCTCGTCGGCCTCGAACGGCACGACGAGGTTGCGGCCCCGATAGGTGAGCGAGCGGAGCGTCGCGCCGACGCTCGCGATGACGGCCTCGTAGTCGCCGGCGCGCAGGGCGTGCTGGGTTCCGGATGCGGGGGGACGTGCCATGTGAGGCTCCTTGGGGGATCGGGGATGCCGCCAACCAGAGTAGCGGCGCGGTTCGGGGCGCCTCGAACCAACGGATTCGGACCGAGACCGAGGGCGATGACCCGGGTTTCGGCGGAATTCCCCGGTCTCGCCGAGACCGGGGAATCCGGCTGGGGCTACAGGCCCTGCGCGAGGCGGTAGTAGGCCTGGTTCCAGCGCAGCTCCCTCTGGAAGCCGCGCACCGTGGTGTCGTCGTCGATCACGACGAGCTCGGTGCCGGCGATGTCGGCGAAGTCGCGGAACACCTCGATGCCGACAGCCGTCGTCATCACGGTGTGGTGCGCCGCACCTGCGGCGAGCCAGCACGCGGCGCTGGTCGCGAAGTCGGGCGCCGGCTTCCACACCGCGCGGCCGACGGGCAGCTTCGGCAGATCGGGCGCGTCGATGTTCTCGACGACGTTGGCGACCAGGCGGAAGCGGTCGCGCATGTCGCTCATCGCGACGACCAGCGCGGGGCCGGGGTCGGCGGTGAAGACCAGGCGCACCGGGTCGTCCTTGCCGCCGATGCCGAGCGGGTGGACCTCGAGGCGCGGCTTGGCCGTGGTCAGCGACGGCGATACCTCGAGCATGTGCGCACCGAGGATCTTCTCGTCGCCCGCGACCAGGTCGTAGGTGTAGTCCTCCATGAGGCTCGCGCCGCCGGGCAGGCCCGCGCCCATCACGTTGGCGACGCGGACGAGGATCGCGGTCTTCCAGTCGCCCTCGGCACCGAAGCCGTAACCCTCCGCCATCAGGCGCTGCACGGCGAGGCCCGGCAGCTGCTTCAGCGCGCCGAGGTCCTCGAACGAGGTCGTGAAGGCGCCGAAGCCGCCCTCCTCGAGGAAGGAGCGCAGGCCGAGCTCGATCGCCGCGCCGTCGCGCAGCGACTGGTGGCGGTCGCCGTCGGGCAGCAGCTCGGGCGCCACGTCGTACGAGTCGAGGTACACCTGCACGAGCGCGTCGACGTCTTCCTCGGATGCCGCCTCCACGGCGGCGACGAGCTCGTTCACGCCCCACGTGTTGACCTGCACGCCGAACCGCAGCTCGGCCTCGGTCTTGTCGCCCTCGGTGACCGCGACGTAGCGCATGTTGTCGCCGAAGCGCGCGAGCTTGAGCGAACGGGATGCCGCCCACCCCGCGGCCGCGCGCTGCCAGTCCTCGACCTGCTGCCGCACCGCGGGGTTCGACACGTGACCGACGACCGTCTTGCGGGCGACGCCCAGGCGGGTCTGGATGTACCCGAACTCGCGGTCGCCGTGCGCCGCCTGGTTCAGGTTCATGAAGTCGAAGTCGATGTCGGCCCACGGCAGCTCGACGTTCGCCTGCGTGTGCAGGTGCAGCAGCGGCTTCTGAAGCGCATCGAGGCCCGCGATCCACATCTTCGCGGGGCTGAACGTGTGCATCCAGGCGACGACGCCGATCACGTCGTCGCGGGCGTTCACGTCGAGGGCCAGACGGCGGATCGAGTCGGAGTCCTTGAGGACCGGCTTCCACACGACCTTGACGGGAAGGCCTTCCAGTCCGGCCGCGACGGCCTGGGACTGCTCGGCGACCTGGCGGAGGGTCTCCTCGCCGTACAGCGTCTGGCTGCCGGTGACGAACCAGATCTCGTAGGCGTCGAGCGAGGTGGACAGAGGTGTGCGGGTCATTGTGGGTCCTTCGTGAGTCAGAGGGCGGAGACGGCGGCGGCTTCGACGGCGAGGCCGGCGCGATAGCGGTCGAGGTAGGCGGCGAAGCCCGCGACATCGGCGGGGTCGGGCTCGGCGGTCGCGACGGCCGCTCCGGCGAAGACACGTTCGTCGAGATAGGCGGCGAGGGGGATCACGGATGCTGCGGCCGACGCATCCGTCTCCGCGACACTCCGCGCGTACGCGGCGAGCACCGCGATGCCCCACGCACCGCCTTCGGAGGCGGTGTCTCCGACCGAGACCGGTGCGCCGAGCGCGCCGGCGAGGAAACGCTGCGCGACCCCCGCGGTGCGGAACATGCCGCCGTGCGCGAACATGCGGTCGAGCCCCACGCCCTCCTCGTCGAGCACGCTCATGCCGAGGGCGAGCGTGCCGAACACACCGTAGAGCTGTGCGCGCATCGCGTTCGCGAGCGTGAGGCGGCTGTCGGGCGTGCGCACGAAGAGCGGCCGTCCCTCGGTGAGCCCGGCGATCGGCTCGCCGGCGAGGTGGTTGTAGGCGAGCAGCCCGCCGCCGTCGGCCTCGCCGTCGAGCGCCTCGCGGAACAGGGTCTCGTAGACGGCGTCGTCGGAGAGCGGGGTTCCGGACGCCTCGGCGAACCGCGCGAACATGCCGGTCCACGCCGCGAGCTCGCTCGCGCCGTTGTTGCAGTGCACCATTGCGACCGTGTCGCCTACCGGGGTCGTGACGAGGTCGAGCTCGTGGTGCACCTCGGCGAGCGGGCGCTCGAGCACGACCATCGCGAAGATGCTGGTGCCGGCGCTGACGTTGCCGGTGCGGGGTGCGACGGCGTTGGTCGCGACCATGCCGGTGCCCGCGTCGCCCTCGGGAGCGCAGAACGGGATGCCGGGCCGCAGAGCGCCGGAGCCGTCGAGCAGCGCTGCGCCCTCAGCCGTGAGCACGCCCGCGGACGCACCCGCGACGAGCGATTCGGGCAGGAGGTCGGCCACGTGCGCGACCGGCAGCCGGCCGGCGGCCAGCGCGTCGTAGCGCGCGAGGAGGTCGGCGTCGTAGTCGTGCGTGGTCGGGTCGATCGGGAACATACCCGACGCGTCGCCGACGCCGAGCACCTTCTCGCCTGTCAGCTTCCAGTGGACGTAGCCGGCGAGCGTCGTGACGAAGCGGAGGCCGGGCACGTGGGCCTCGCCGTCGAGCACGACCTGGTGCAGGTGCGCGATCGACCAGCGCAGCGGGATGTTCACCCCGAACGCCTCGGTGAGCTCTGCCGCGGCGGCGCCCGTGTTGGTGTTGCGCCACGTGCGGAAGGGCGCGAGCAGCTCGCCCGCCTCGTCGAAGGCGAGATAGCCGTGCATCATCGCCGAGACGCCGATCACCCCGAACGTGTCGGGCGTCACGCCGTGGCGCTGCTGCGCGTCGGCGATGAGGTCGGCGTACGCGGCCTGCAGCCCCGACCACACGTCGTCGAGCGCGTAGGTCCACAGGCCGCCCTCGAACCGGTTCTCCCACGCGTGCGAGCCGACGGCGAGCACGGTCGCCGGGTCGTCGGCGTCGACGAGGCACGCCTTGATGCGCGTCGACCCCAGCTCGATGCCGAGCGCGGTGCGGCCTTCGCGGACCGCCCGGGCCGCAGCATCCGCCATCATCGCCCGTTCTCCTCGTCGCGGCGCTCGTCGGTCGACTGCCCGTACACGTTCTGGTACCGGTCGTAGAGGCTGTCGATCGCATGCTGCGGGATCGGGATGAGAGGACCGGCCTCACGCGCGTAATGCACGGTGCGGGCGACGTCCTCGACCATGACGGCGGCCTTCACCGCGTCCTTGGCGGAGACGCCGATCGTGAAGGGGCCGTGATTCTGCATCAGCACGGCGCGGGAGCGGTGACCCGTGAGCGTCTCGACGATGCCGCGGCCGATCGAGTCGTCGCCGATGATCGCGAACGGACCCACCGGGATCGGCCCGCCGAACTCGTCGGCCATCGCCGTGATGACGCACGGGATCTCCTCGCCGCGCGCGGCCCACGCGACGGCGAAGGTGGAGTGGGTGTGCACCACTCCCCCGACCTCGGGCATGTTCCGGTACACGTAGGCGTGCGCCGCGGTGTCGCTCGACGGGCTCCGCTCGCTGCCGAGGCTCCCGGGGATCACGTTGCCGTCCAGGTCGCAGAGGATCATGTTCTCGGCAGCGAGGTCGTCGTAGCTCACGCCGCTCGGCTTGATCACGAAGAGGTCGGCACCGGGCACGCGTCCTGAGACGTTGCCGCCGGTCCAGACGATCAGGTTGTAGCGGACGAGCTCGGCGTGGAGCTTGGCGACATCGGCGCGGACGGCGGCGATGGATGCCTCGACCTCGGGGCTGAACGTCGGAGCCGGCGTCGCCGGTTCGGGGCTGGTCACGGGGTCCTCCGTCGGGTCTCGTGTGAAAAGGTCGGGCGAATCAGGCCTCGGCGCGACCATGTTACCGGTAACAACATCGGTTCGCACCGCGGGTTTCTCAGTTGCCGTCAGTCCGGGGGCGCGGTAGAGGCCCGCACGACGAGCCGTGGCGGTGCCGGGACGGATGCCGCTTCCCCGAGCACCTCGGCGACCGCTCGGCGCGCCTCGCCCCCGAGGTCGAGACCCACCGTGGTGAGCGCGGGCCGGTAGTACGCGGCATCCGGGTTGTCGTCGAAGCCCACGATGCTGACGTCGCCCGGCACGTCGAGTCCCCCCTCGCGCAGGCCCGCGATGAGACCCAGCGCCATCTGATCGTTGGCGACGGCCACGGCAGTGGGCCCGTCCGAGGCACGCACGGCGGCCGCGATGTCGGGCGCGAGGGCCGCGCCGGCAGCGGCGGTCCAGTCTCCGGCCCAATGCGGGGCGGACTCGATGCCGCCCTCGGCGAGCGCCCGCAGCATCCCGCGCTCCCGGGACTGCGCCTCGAGCCACTCCTCGGGTCCGGCGACCCGGCCGATGCGACGGTGCCCGAGCTCGATGAGGTGCGCGACCGCCAGCGCAGCCCCCGCCTCCTGCCGCTGCGCACCGGGACCCGTGTGCAACGCCGTGATGGCGATGCCCGGATGCGCCTCCATGAGCGCCGGGAGCGTCGTCGCGTGCGGCGCGAGAACGATGAGCCCGTCGACGCCCTGGCCGAGGAGCCGGTCGGCCGCGTCGTGGACGGATGCCTCGGCCGAGGCATCCGCGTACGCCGTCGCGATCCACCGCCCGGCGTCGCGCGCCGCGGCCTCCAGGGCCGCGATGCCGACCGCAGGGCCGTACAGCGTCGCGTCGGAGGCGATGACACCGAGCGTGCGGGTCGTGCGGGTGCCGAGCGTGCGCGCGGCGTTGTTGACGCGGTAGCCGAGATCGGCGATGGCGCGCAGCACGCGGTCACGGGTCTCGGGTCGGATGTTCGGGTGCTCGTTGATCACCCGCGACACGGTCTGCGTGGACACGCCCGCCGCGCGCGCGACGTCGCGCACCCCGACACGGGACGCGGCACGGTGCTGCGGCTCGCTCATCGCGCTCACCCTATCCACCAACAGCCGGCGTCACCGACCGGCGTCCGCCCGCGCCCATATCGGTCATGCGGCCGATTGTGATCCCTCACTATTGGCGCATTCGCGGCCGAAATGGTGCATCACCGATCCTTGGAACGCCTCGCGTTACAGAACTGTTACCGCTAACATCTTGCCTGAGCACGGAATGTGAGGGCTAACATTCCATCGTCCGGTCGTACCGCAGCGGCCGGATACACCGAGCCGGCAGCGATGCCGGACCAGAACGAGGAGGTTTTGGAAATGCAGAAGAAGACGCTTCTCGCCGGGTTCGCGCTCCTGGGGGCCCTCGCCCTCACCGCGACCGGCTGCGCCGGAACGAGCACCGACGCCGGCGACGGCGATGGGGGCGACGACGTCGTCACCGTCGGGTTCGCACAGACCGGGTCGGAGTCGGGGTGGCGCTCGGCGAACACCGAGTCGATGAAGGAGGCGTTCTCGGCCGAGAACGGGTTCGACCTGATCTTCAACGCGGCCGACAACGACACCGCGGCCCAGATCGCCGCCGTGCGCGACTTCATCAACCAGGGCGTCGACGCGATCGTCATCGCTCCCATCGTCGAAGACGGCTGGGACGACGTGCTCCAGGAGGCAGCGGATGCCGGCATCCCGGTCATCCTCGAAGACCGCACCGTGTCGGCGTCGGACGACCTCTACGCCAGCTGGGTGGGCCTGGACTTCAAGAAGGAGGGTGTGATGGCCGGCGAGTGGGCGGCCGAGACCTTCGCCGACACCCCGACCAAGATGGTGGTGCTCGAGGGAACGACCGGCTCCGCGCCGGCGAACGACCGCGCCGAGGGCTTCGACGAGGCCATCGAGGGCACCGCGATCGAGAAGATCGACTCCCAGACGGGCGACTTCACCCGCGACGGCGGCAAGACCGTCATGGAGGGCTTCCTGCAGAAGTACGGGGTCGACGGGATCGACCTGGTCTATGCCCACAACGACGACATGGCGCTCGGAGCGATCGAGGCGATCGAGGCCGCCGGCGCCGAGCCGGGCGTCGACATCCAGATCGTGTCGATCGACGCGGTCAAGGACGGAATGCAGGCGCTCGTCGACGGCAAGATCAACTTCATCGTCGAGTGCAACCCGCTGCTGGGCGAGCTGGCTGCGGGCCTCGTCACCGACGTCCTCGCCGGCAAGGACGTGGAGAAGGAGGTCTACGTCGAGGACCAGACCTTCACCCAGGAGCAGGCCGCAGAGGTCATCGACAGCCGCCCGTACTGATCGTCACGCAACCGATCCTGTATCAAGGTAGGTCGAAAGCACACCGCCGGGAGACCGCCGAGGTCTCCCGGCGGATGTGCCGACGATGAAGCCCGGAAAGGCAGCTGAGTCACCATGTCCGCGGACACCGCAGTCCCGCCGGTCGTCGAGATGACCGGGATCACCATCCGATTCCCCGGCGTGCTCGCCCTCGACCACGTCGATTTCACCCTCCGCCCCGGCGAGGTCCACTCGCTCATGGGCGAGAACGGTGCCGGAAAGTCCACCCTCATCAAGGCGCTCACCGGCGTGTACCCGATCGACGCCGGGCAGATCGTCGTGAGCGGGAGCGCGCGGCGCTTCGCCGGCACGGCCGACGCGCAGGCCGCCGGCATCTCGACCGTGTACCAGGAGGTCAACCTCTGCGGAAACCTCTCGGTCGGGGAGAACGTCATGCTCGGCCACGAGCCCCGCACCGCCAGGGGGATCGATTGGAAGGAAGCGCACCGACTGGCCGACGCGCACCTGCAGAGCCTCGGCCTCGCCATCGACACGCGGTCCATGCTCTCGAGCCATTCGATCGCGATCCAGCAGCTCATCGCGATCGGGCGGGCCATGGTCCTCGACGCGAAGGTGCTGATCCTCGACGAGCCCACGTCGAGCCTCGATCGCGGCGAGGTCGAGCAGCTCTTCGGCGTCGTGCGCGACCTGCGCGACAAGGGGGTCGCCATCCTCTTCGTGAGCCACTTCCTCGACCAGATCTACGAGATATCCGACCGCATCACGGTGCTGCGCAACGGCCGGCTCGTCGGCGAGTACCTGGTGCGCGATCTTCCGCGCGGCGAGCTCGTCACGAAGATGATCGGTCGCGAGCTGGATGAGCTCACGGCCCTCGCCTCCGTCGCCGACCGATCCATCGATCGCAGCGGCGTACCGGTGCTGCGCGCGAGCGGCGTCGGCAGACGCGGCATGCTCGAGCCGGTCGATCTCGAGGTCTACGACGGCGAAGTCGTCGGCGTCGCCGGACTGCTCGGCTCGGGTCGCACCGAGCTGGTCCGCCTGCTGTACGGCGCCGACCGCGCTGAGACGGGCGACATCGAGGTGTCCGGCCGGCCGGCCAGGCACTCCTCCCCGCGGCGGGCGATCGAGAACAGGATCGCCTTCTCGTCCGAGAACCGCCGTGCCGAGGGCATCATCGCCGACCTGACCGTCGCCGAGAACATCGTGCTCGGCATCCAGGCCCGCCGCGGCGCCATGCGCCGCATCGCCAAGGCCGAGGCGGACGCCCTCGTCGCCGAATACATCGCGGCGCTCGGAGTCCGCCCCGCCGACCCGACGATGCTCGCCGGGAACCTCTCGGGCGGCAACCAGCAGAAGGTTCTGCTCGCCCGGTGGCTCGCCACCGCTCCCGAGCTGATCGTGCTCGACGAGCCGACTCGCGGGATCGATGTCGGCGCGAAGGCGGACATCCAGCGAAAGGTCGCCGAACTGAGCGCCCAGGGCCTCTCCGTCATCTTCATCTCATCCGAGCTGGAGGAGGTGCTGCGGATCGCGCAGCGGATCGTGGTGATGCGCGACCGCCGCAAGATCGGTGAACTGGACTCGAGCGACGTCGATCTCGACGGCCTCATCGACTACATCGCCAACCAACCCGAGGAGAGTGCGGCATGAAAGCGCTCATGAGGCATCGGCTGTTCTGGCCGGTCGTCGCCCTGCTCGCTCTGATCGCGATCAACACCATCGCCCGTCCGCAGTTCATCGTCGTGACGCTGCGCAACGGCGAGCTGTACGGGGCGCTCATCGACATCCTCCGCAACAGCGCCCCGCTCATGCTCGTCGCCCTCGGCATGACGATCGTCATCGCCACCCGCGGCATCGACCTCTCGGTCGGGGCGATCATGGCCGTCTCGGGTGCCGTCGCGCTCACCATCATCGACGGCTCACCCGACCCCGGCAATCTCGGCACGGTCGGCGTCGCTCTGCTGGTGGCTCTCGCGGTGTCGCTCGTGCTCGGCGTCTGGAACGGCTTCCTGGTCGCCGTGGTGGGGATCCAGCCGATCATCGCGACACTCGTGCTCATGCTCGCCGGTCGCGGCGTGGCCCTGCTGATCACCGAGGGCTTCATCACGACGGTCAACAGCGAGCCGTATGAATTCATCGCCACGGGATACCTGATCGCGCTGCCCTTCGCCCTGCTCATCTGGGTGATCGCTGCCGTCGTGATCGCCCTGCTCGAACGGCGCACGGCGCTGGGAATGCTCACCGAGGCCGTCGGCATCAACCCGGAGGCCAGCCGCCTCGCCGGGGTGCGGGCCCGAGGCATCGTCTTCGGGGCCTACGCCGCGAGCGGACTGCTCGCCGGGATAGCGGGCATCATCTACAGCTCCAACATCCGCGCCGCCGACGCGAACGCCGCCGGCCTGTTCATCGAGCTCTACGCGATCCTCGCCGTCGTCCTGGGCGGCACCTCCCTCATGGGAGGGAAGTTCACCATCGCCGGCACGGTCATCGGCGTGCTCACGATCCAGACCCTGGAGGCGACCATCCTGTTCCTCGGCGTGCCTTCAGCGCAGAGTCCCGTGTTCTTCGCGATCGTCGTCGTCGTCGTGGTGCTCGTCCAGTCGCCTCGGCTGCACCGCTGGGCCCGGAGTGCCGTCGGCGCGGCGCGAGCGCGAAGCCGGTCCGACGTCGACACCCGGACGGGGGTGGCATCGTGACCAAGAGCATGGAAGCGACGAGCCTTCGCACCGCACCCTCCTCGCGCTACGCGACATTCATGAGCAGGCACGCGTCGCTGATGCCGACGTTCGCCGCGGTCGCGATCCTGATCGTGCTCCTGATCGGCGCTCAGGCGCGATTCCCCCGGTTCCTGAGCCCGGGGAACCTCTCCGCGCTGCTCCTGGACAACGCCTACCTCGTCGTGCTCGCGGTGGGGCTGACGTTCGTCATCCTCACCGGAGGCATCGACCTGTCGGTCGGATCGGTCATGGCGTTCACCGGCATCCTGGGGGCGAGCCTGCTCTCGCAGGGCGTACCGGCGGCCGTGGCCATCCCCGTGATGCTGGTCGCCGGAGCCGCGATCGGCCTGCTGGTCGGCATCCTCGTCCAGTATTTCGACGTCCAGCCCTTCATCGCCTCTCTCGCGGGGCTCTTCCTCGCGCGGGGCCTGGCGTTCGTGGTGAGCCTGTCGTCGATCAGGGTCGAGGACCCGGTGGTGCTGTGGCTGCAGCGGACGCGCTGGGGCGCCGGCGGCTGGTACATCACGCCGACGGGGATCATCGCCCTGCTGGTCGTGGCGATCGCGTTCGTCGTGCTCGTGTGGTCGCGGTTCGGCCGCACGGTGTACGCCATCGGCGGCAACGAGCAGTCCGCCCGGCTGATGGGACTCAGCGTCGCGCGCACCAAGATCGCGGTGTACGTGATCAGCGGACTGTGCGGCGGGCTGGCCGGGCTGCTGCTCACCGCGTACTCGGGCGCCGGCTATCCTCGCAACGGGATCGGCACGGAACTCGATGCGATCGCGGCGGTGGTCATCGGCGGCACGCTGCTCACGGGCGGCACCGGGTACGTGCTGGGCTCGCTCATCGGCGTCCTGGTCTACGGCACCATCAAGAAGCTGATCTCGTTCATGGGCGCCGAACAGTCGTGGACCCAGATCATCATCGGAGCGCTGCTGCTCGTCTTCATCGTCGTCCAGCGGGTCATCGTCGCACGGTCGCAGCGTCGCAGATAGGACGGCGACACCACGTCTGCGCGCAGCGGCCGCACCTCATTCCGCCGGGATAATGGCCTGATGGACGAGGCGCGGCCGCTGCTGCAGCTCTCCGGGGCGACGGTGCGCTTCGGGGTCGATGCCGCCATCGACGGCGTGGACTTCCGGCTGTTCCCCGGCGAGGTGCACTCGCTCATGGGCGAGAACGGAGCGGGCAAGTCCACGCTCATCAAGGCGATCACGGGGGCGCTCCCCTTGGACGCAGGGGTCCTCACGCTCGCGGGTGAGGTGGTCCGCTTCACCTCGCCGCACGATGCCCAGGCGGCCGGGATCAGCACGGTGTACCAGGAGATCGACCTCCTTCCGAACGTCTCCGTCGCCGAAAACATCGCGCTGGGCCGGGAGCCGCGAGTGGCCGGCATGATCGACTGGCGCCGGATGCGGCGCGAGGCCCACGAGGTGCTCAGCGACCTCGGGCTCGACATCGACCCCGGGTCGCGACTGGGCACCCATTCGCTCGCGGTCCAGCAGCTGGTGGCGATCGCCCGCGCGATCTCGACCGACGTGCGCGTCCTCGTGCTCGACGAGCCGACGTCGAGTCTCGACCTGGACGAGGTCGCCGAGCTCTTCCGCGTCATCCGCGATCTGAAGCAGCGCGGCGTCGCGATCCTCTTCGTCTCGCATTTCCTCGACCAGGTCTACGAGATCTGCGACCGCGTGACGGTGCTGCGCGACGGCAGGTTCATCGGTGAATACCTCACCCGCGAGCTGCTGCGCATCGACCTCGTGCAGGCCATGCTCGGTCGCACGGCGACCGCCCTCGCCACGACGGCGCGGGCGGATGACCCCTCCGAGACGCCCCGTCCGGCGCTCACCGCGCGAGGCGTCACCGCGAGCCCCGGCATCCGTGACGCGGATCTCGATCTCAACGAGGGCGAGGTGCTCGGTGTCGCCGGGCTCCTCGGCTCGGGCCGCACCGAGCTCGCCCGCGCGCTCGCCGGCATCGATCGGGTCGACAGCGGCGTGATCCGCATCGAGGGGACCGGTACGACACCCTCCGGTCCTCGCTCGGCGATCTCCCTGGGCGTCGTGTACTCCTCCGAGAACCGCCGCACCGAGGGGATCATCAGCGAGCTCAGCGTGCTCGAGAACATCACTCTCGCGCTCCAGGCCGACAGGGGCATGCTGCGGCGCATCCCGCCCGCTCGACAGCGCGAGCTCGCGGCGAGCTGGGTGGAGGCACTCGACATCCGTCCTCCCGACCTCGATCGCCCCGCAGGCACACTCTCCGGCGGCAACCAGCAGAAGGTGCTGCTCGCGCGGCTGCTCGCCCTGTCGCCACGCGTGCTCGTCCTCGACGAGCCGACGCGTGGAATCGACGTCGGCGCGAAGGTCGAGATCCAGAACCTGGTGGGCGAGATGGCCGCGAACGGCCTCTCGGTGATGTTCATCTCGGCAGAACTGGAAGAGGTGCTCCGTGTGGGGCATCGCGTGGCGATTCTGCGGGACGGACGGATCGTCGACACGCTCCCCTCGGAGTCGCTGACCGTGGACTCGCTGCTGGCCCTCGTCGCCCGACCGGAAGAGCTCGATGAGTGACTCGCGTGTGACGGCCGACGACGGATCGACGCGGGCCGCGAACATCTTCGACGTCGCCCGTCTCGCAGGGGTGTCGCACCAGACGGTCTCGCGCGTCATCAACGATCTGCCGAACGTGCGCCCCGCAACCCGCGCCCGCGTCGAGCAGGCGATCGCGCAGCTGCGGTACAGCCCCTCCCCCGCGGCCCGGGCGCTGGTCACCCGGCGCACGCGCACCATCGGCCTGGTCACACCGGGCGTGCCCGACTACGGCCCGACGTCGATCGCCACGCACTTCAACATCGCGGCGCGCGCCGCACGCTACAGCGTGGACACGGTCAGCGCCGTCGACCCGGATCCTGCCGCGATCAAGGGCGTGGTCGAGGGGCTGCTGCGCCAGCGGGTGGATGCCGTCGTCCTCATCGTCGTCGACATCGGCGTGCTGGAGGTGGTGCGCGGGCTGGATCTCAGCGTCCCGCTCGTCGCCGCGACCTCGGCGGCGCGGAGAGGCCCGCACATCGTGTCGATCGACCAGTACCGCGGTGCCCGGTCGGCGGTGCGCCATCTGGCCGAGCTCGGCCACACGCGCATCCTCCACCTCGCCGGGCCGACGCGCGCGCCCGATGCGGTCGAGCGCATCCGGGGGTGGCGGGACGAGCTCGCCGAGCGCCGGCTCGAGATCCTGGAACCCCATCATGGCGACTGGTCGGCGGCGAGCGGTCACCAGGTGGGACTCGAGCTCGACATCGAGCCCGGCAGCGCCGTGTTCGCCGGGAACGACCACATGTCGATCGGCCTGCTGTCCGCGCTGCGCGAGCGGGGTCTGCGGGTTCCGGAGGACGTCAGTGTCGTGGGCTTCGACGACGTGCCCGAAGCAGGATTCCTCTACCCGCCGCTCACCACCGTGCGTCAGGACTTCGGCACCCTGGGCGAGCTCATCATGCAGAAGGTGCTGATCTCGGTCGAGGAACCCGACAGCGTCACCGAGGACACGCCGCTGCCGACGCACCTGATCGTCCGCGAGTCCACGAGCGCGCCGCGGATGTGATCCCCGGCCGGCATGCCGATCCGGCCCGGCCGGCCCGGCGGAGTCCGGCGCAGTGGCAGGCTGGAGTCATGCGCATCGCCCTCACCGGCTCCTCCGGAAAGCTCGGCACCGTCGTCGCCCGCGAACTGCGCGCAGCCGGCTACGACGTCATCGGCATCGACGTCGTCGGCACGCGTGGGCCCGACTTCGTGCAGGTCGACCTCACCGATTACGGCCAGGTCGTCGACGCCCTCACGGCGGTGAACGACCGCCACGACGGGTTCGACGCGGTCGTCCATCTCGGCGCGATCCCGGCCCCCGGCATCCGTTCCGACGTCGCCACCTTCCACAACAACATGAACGCGACGTTCAATGTGTTCTGGGCGGCGGTGGGGCTCGGCATCCGTCGCATCGTCTACGCGTCCAGCGAGACGGTGCTGGGACTGCCCTTCGACGCGCCGCCGCCGTACATCCCGGTCGACGAGGAGTACCCCCCGCGTCCCGAGTCGGTGTACTCGCTGGTCAAGACGCTCGAGGAGCGCATGGCCGTCGAGCTCGTGCGCTGGCACCCCGACCTCTCGATCACGGGCCTGCGGTTCTCGAACGTGATGGTTCCCGAGGACTACGAGGCCTTCCCCTCCTACGACGCCGACGCGCTGCAGCGCAAGTGGAACCTCTGGGGCTACATCGACGCGCGCGACGGCGCGCAGGCGGTGCAGCGCGCGCTCGAGGTCGCGCCGCCCGGCTTCGAGACCTACATCATCGCCGCCGCTGACACCGTGATGTCGCGCCCGAACGCGGAGCTCGTCGCCGAGGTCTTCCCGGGCGTCGAGACCCGCGCGTTCGGCGAGCACGACACGCTCCTCTCGATCGACAAGGCCCGCCGCCTCTTGGGCTACGACCCGCAGCATTCGTGGCGGGACCACATCTCGGGCTCATGACCGAGGATCCGCGCCTGGCCGCCGCCCGCTACCGCGCGGCGCACCGCGACGACGCCGAGGGCGAGGGCGAGGGCGAGGGCGAGGGCGAGACGGATGCTGCGCCCGAGGGCTCGCGGGCCGCGCAGGCGTATTCGGCGGCCGATCGCGCGGCGGTCGTCGAGACGGCGATCCAGCAGGCGATCCGTCGCGGCGAGTTCGACGACCTGCCGGGCGCGGGCAAGCCCATCCCCGGACTCGGCGAGACCCACGACCCGGACTGGTGGATCCGCCGCAAGATCGAGACGGAGCAGCTCACCGGCCTCGGCCCGCCGGCGCTCATGCTGCGGGTCGAGAACGTCGAGCTCGACGCGAAGCTCGACGAGCTCTCCCGCGAGGCCGACGTGCGGGAGGCCCTCGAGGATTTCAACCGCCGCGTGATCGAGGCCCGGCGGCAGCTGCTCGGCGGGCCCCCGGTCGTGACGCCCACCCGTGACATCGAGGCCGAGCTCGCCGCGTGGCGCGAGCGGCGCGACGCGCGTACCGCAGCGTCTCCGTCTCCGGTGCAGACGGATGCTGCCCCCAGGCCCCGCCCGTGGTGGCGGCGTCCGCGCTAGGCCGCTTGCGGGTTCGGGGCGCACGGCGTGCGTTCGGGGCGTGCTGCGCGCGCCCCGGACGCGAGCCCCGCGCCCCAAACCCCTGCGTGGGCGGAGTCAGGGGTTCGGGTTCGTCGCCTTGCCGTCGAGCCACAGCGTGTTCGACGGGTCGGCGTGGGTCGTATCGCTACCGACGTGCTTGTCGCTGATCTGAGGACCCTTCGTGATGACGTGCACCATCGCCATCGCGTGGCCGCGGCCGAGGCCGTAGTCGGCCGCGAGCCACTCGACGATCGGGGCCGCCTTGGTGGTCTCATCGAAGCCCTTCTCGTGCGCCTTCTCGATGAGCTGACGCGGCGTGAGGCCGGTCTTCGTCTCGATGTTGTCGAGATATGCCTGGAACGACATGCGGTTCTCCTCAGTTCCCGGTGGACGGGATGTCGAGCACTCCAGGAGCATCCTGCCACTCCTGGATGATGCGGTCCGAGGCGTGGATGCAGAGCACCCGCAGGCGTCCGGCGCCGCAGTTCTTGAAGCCGTGCCACGCTCCAGCGGGTGCGGTCGCCGTATCGCCCGCCACTGCGTGGAGCGTCTCGCCGTCGATCGTGATGCGCGCCTCGCCCTCGAGGAGCACCCACGTCTCGGGGTAGGGGTGGCGGTGGATGTCAGGGCCCTGCCCGGGCTCATTGTCGACGAAGAAGTACGACACGCCGGCGCCGTGCTCGGCGCCGATGAAGCGGCGCAGGGTGCCCGTGCCGACGCGGGTGTCGTCGGCGTGGACGATGTCCGGGATCGCGGTGGTCATGAGGTGCTCCGTCCTGTCGGTCTGTGATGCTCCCACCCTCGTCCCCGGCGCACGCGGACCCTATAGTTTCGACGTGGATCGAAAGTTCGTCGACTTCCAGCTCGCACCGGACGACCTCACCGCGATCCGGTTCGGGATCTCGCCCGGCCACGAGCTCTGCCACGCGGTCCGCGCGATGCTCCGGCCCGACGAATACCCACTGCAATGGGGATGGATGCGGGCGACCCGCGGTGCGATCCCGCGCGACGACTTCGAGGTGCTCGCGCTGCTGATCCGCGACGAGGGCTACTTCCCCGACTTCCTCACCACCACCCCGACGTGGGACCTCACGCCCGAGGGCGAGGCCGAGCGCTTGCGGCATATCGACGACGCGCGCTTCGAGGTCGACATGACCAAGGTGCTCGTACGCACCGACGGCGCGCGCCGCGCCGCCGTGCAGCGCATGCTCGAGCACCCCGACAGGGCCCGGGCGATGATCGCCGGGGCATGG
Organism: Microbacterium ureisolvens; assembly: GCF_019511645.1. Taxonomy (GTDB): domain Bacteria; phylum Actinomycetota; class Actinomycetes; order Actinomycetales; family Microbacteriaceae; genus Microbacterium; species Microbacterium ureisolvens_A. Next base: position 48,394 of record NZ_JAEUAX010000002.1, read on the forward strand.
CTGTCGGTGTGGAACGCCGGCGTCGCCCCGGTGTGGACGCAGCTCGAACGGCTGCTGCGCGCCGACATCGCGGTGCGCTCGCGCCGCATCGCCGAGAGCGGTATCGGCGCGATGATCCAGACGCTGCACGACCGCGTCGAGTGGTCGCACGGCGCGGTGCGCGTCACGATGCGCATCTGGAGCGAGGTGGTCGACTGCCGAGGCAGCGGCCTCGTGCTCGTGCCATCGGTGATGGGCGCGACGGGATGCTTCGTCCTCACTGAACCGCCCGCCCAGCCGACGCTCTTCTACCCGGCGCAGGGTGTGACGGCGGCGTGGGCACGCGATCCCGCCGATGTGATGTCCGCACTCGGCGCGCTGCTGGGCCCCGCGCGTGCCCGCATCCTGCTCGACGCCCACGAGCCGCGCACGACTTCACAGGTCGCGGTCGACACCGCCCTCGCGCTCTCGACGGCGTCGCACCACCTCACCGTGCTGCGCGACGCAGGCCTGGTCGCCAGCACGCGCGACGGCGCCCGCGTGCTGCACCGCCGCACGCCTCTCGGCGAGGCGATGGTCGGCGCCGTCCTCTGACCCGGCACCCCCCGTTTGGGGCGCGACCCGCGCGTTCGGGGCGTACGGTGTGCGCCCCGAACGCACGCGGCGCGCCCCGAACGCACGCGGCGGGCCCGGAACCTGGAGGAGCCAGGACATCAGCCGGACAGGTCCTGCCCAGGTGAGCACCGGTAGACTGGCCGTGCCCATTTCGATGTGCATCTACCTGTCTGCGGCTTCCGGCTGCGCACAAGGCGGCACCAGGAGCCGCCGACCCTCGGCGCATGGCCAGGAGCAAGATGCACACGACTCTCGTCGAGACCGACACCGCTGCGCGCGCCGACGTGCGGCGCCCGAGCCTCATCCGCGAGGCCGGCTACTCGTACTTCCCCATCGCCCTCATCGCGCGCCTGCCGTTCGCGATGATGGTGGTCGGCATCCTGACCCTCGTCGTCTCGGCGCGCGGATCGCTCGCGCTGGGCGGCGCGACCAGCGCCATGACGGGTCTCGGCACGGCCCTGGTCGGTCCGCTCCTCGGCGCCGCGGCCGACCGCTTCGGTCAGCGCCGCGTTCTGCTGATCACCGGCACGGCCAACAGCGCAATGCTCGCGACGCTGGCATGGCTGGCTTTCGCGCCGGTTCCGGATGCTGCGCTCCTCGCCGTCGCGTTCGTCATCGGCGCGACCATGCCTCAGGTCGCGCCGCTCTCGCGCAGCCGCCTCGTCGGCATCATCGGCCGCGCATACCCGAAACAACGCCGGACGCCGGTCGTGAACGCAGCGATGGCGTACGAATCCGCGGCGGACGAGATCGTGTTCGTCTTCGGCCCGGTGATCGTCGGCCTGCTCGCGACGACCCTCAGCCCTGCGGCCCCGGTGATCGGAGCCGCCGCGCTCGGGCTGGTCTTCGTGAGCGCGTTCGCCCTGCACCCCACCGCGCAGACCGTCACGGCGCCCGCCGGCGCCGCGCGACCGGAGCAGGCGCCCGCCCGGGAACTGGTCCGCCCACGCGTGCTCGCGCCGGTGGCCGGCGCACTCGGCATGGGCCTGTTCTTCGGCGCGATGCTCACCTCGCTCACCGCCTTCATGGCTGAGCGCGGCGTGCCGGAGCAGGCCGGGCTCGTCTACGGCGCGATGGGCATCGGCTCCGCGGCCCTGGCGCTCGGCGTCGCGCTGTTCCCGGCTCGCTTCACGCTGCGCGCCCGCTGGTTGACGTTCGCCTCCGTGCTCGTCGCGGGAACGGTCGCCCTCCCGTTCGTCGGCAGCGTCGGCGCGATAGCCATCTGCCTGCTCGTGATCGGCGTCGGCATCGGCCCCACCCTCGTCACGCAGTACAGCCTCGCGGCGGCGTTCAGCCCGCGGGGCCGCTCCGCCACCGTCATGACGATGCTCGGCTCGGCCGTCGTCGTGGGCCAGTCCGCAGCATCCGCCGTCACGGGAGTCGTGGCCGACACGGCCGGAGCCGGCATGGCCCTCATCGCCCCGTTGCTCGCCGCGTCCGTCGTGCTCGGCGCGGGCATCTGGAACGCGTTCGCCTCTCGCCATTGACCCCTCGGCCGGCCTGCTCGCTCGGGTGCGCCCTACCTGGTCGCATCGGCGAGAAGTCGGCGCATCTCGGCCAACGCCAACTCGGACTGTGCGAGCAGCGCCCGCAGGCGCTCGACCGTCTCCTCGGGCTCGACCTCCCGGGCTTCGGGTTCGAGCCCGGGTGACTCCAGGGCGCCGGCGACCGGCGTCCCTGGCCCGGAGCCTGCGGTGGCGCCTGCCTTGACGGCACCGGCGACCGCCCCCGCGGCCACGCCCTTCGCCGCGTGATCGGCGAGGGTCGGCTCGGCCTCGACGGCGGGTGCGGCGGCCGCGTCGTCGGCCGGGGGCGGGGTGGCAGCATCCGTCTCCGCGTCCTCTGCAGTCTTGCGAGGGCCGAGGAACAGGTTCGCGAGGTAACCGGTGAACGTGCCGAAGATGCCGACGCCCACGATGATGATGAGCGTGCCGATCATGCGGCCGACGTTGGTCACCGGGTACTGGTCGCCGTAACCGACGGTCGAGATCGTGACGAGCGTGTACCAGAGCGCGTCCGACGCGGTTGTGATGTTGGCACCGTCGGCGTTCTCCTCCACGTAGAGGATCGAGATGCTGCCGAACTGCAGCACGAGGATGCCCATCAGCAGCAGCGTCATCAGGGCACTGTTCGCGCGGTCGTGGACGAGGGTGGTCCACACGGTCCGCGGGCCGAGCTCGCGCAGCAGGCGGAACACCCTCAGCAGGCGGAACAGTCGCAGGATCTTGAACTGCGGGAACGGCAGGCTGGCCAGCAGGTCCGCCCAGCCGAAGCCGCGGAAGAAGTACCGCGACGCCTTCGGGGCCGTCGAGATCCGGTAGATGAAGTCGCCGAGGAAGATGGCGCTGAACAGGGCGTTCATGACCGACAGCACGAGCTCGAGCGCGCTGTCGCCGCGCACCGCGTACACGAGGACGAGGTTGAAGATCGACAGGATCGACAGCGCGCCGATGAAGATCTCGTACGCGGTGTTCTTCAGCTCGGCACGCGCCTCGGCGCGGGCCTTCGCACGTGCGCGGGAGCGCTCGCGGATCTCGGAGAGGGAACGGGCCATGGCGAGGCTCCTCGGGTCGGGCGGCGCCGGATGCGTCCGGCTGTGCCCATTGTGCTCATATCCCGCCCCGCTTGCGAGCCGACGCCGATGTCACGGGGCGGACATCGGAGGTACCTTGCAGTTCCAGGTAACTTGTACTTCTATGTACCTAGAGCTTCTAGGCATGGAGGACGACGTGAAGATCGGCAAAGACCTGGTCGCCGCTGCGGCGACGCCGATGGTGCTGGGCATCCTCGCGGAAGGCGAGTCGTACGGCTACGCGATCCTGCAGCGGGTGGGCGAGCTGTCGGGTGGAGAGCTCGAGTGGAGCGACGGCATGCTGTACCCGCTGCTGCACCGGCTCGAGCGACTCGGGCACGTGGAGTCCTCGTGGGGTGCGTCACCGAGCGGCCGACCGCGCAAGCACTACCGGCTGAGCGCCGCCGGTCGCGCGGCGTTCGCCGAGCAGCGGCAGCAGTGGGCCGTGGTGAGCCGCGCCCTCCAACGCGTGTGGTCGGATCGCGACGGCGGCACCGACTTCGCCGGACTCCCGGCGTTCGGAGGGGTCTGACATGGCCGAAGACCTCGACCCCCGCATCGAAGACCAGATCTCGACGTGGCGAGCGTACGTCTCGCGCCCCGAGGCGATCGACGGTCGCGACGTCGACGAGCTCGAAGACCACCTGCGCGGCCAGATCGACCGGCTCGAGGCATCCGGGCTCGACGGCGACGAGGCATTCCTCGTCGCGGTCAAGCGGCTCGGGGGCCTCGACGACCTCTCACGCGAGTTCGCGCGGGAGCATTCCGAGCGGCTCTGGAAGCAGCTGATGTTCCAGGACGAGCCGCGCGCACAGCGTTCGGGCGGCGGGCTGCTGCCGGCGATCGGCCTCGCGGTGGGCGCGGCCCTGGCGGTGAAGATCCCCGCACTGTTCGGGATCGCGTTCGCCGAGAACGGCGACTTCTACGGTCGCTGGTACGCGCTGCTCGTGCTGCCCTTCCTCGCGGCGTACCTCTTGACGCGGCGCAAGGCGACCCTGTCGACGATCGCCGTGGTGGCGGTGCCGTTCGTGGCGGCGGCCGTCGTGATGGCGGTCTACCCCTTCGCCCCGGGCGGCGCGACACTGATGCTGGCGGCGACCCACCTCGTCGTGGTTCTGTGGCTGGTCACCGGCATCGCCTATGTCGACGGGCGGGTGAGGTCGAGCCGCGCCCGCATGGACTTCATCCGCTTCACCGGGGAGTGGGTCGTCTACCTGGCGCTCATCGCCCTGGGCGGCGGCGTGCTCATCGCTCTGACGATGGGCGTCTTCGCCGCGATCGACCTCGACGCCACGTGGTTCGTCGAGGAGATCATGGTCCCGTGCGGCCTCGCCGGCGCCATCATCATCGCGGCATGGCTGGTAGAGGCGAAGCAGAGCGTCATCGAGAACATCGCCCCCGTGCTCACGAAGCTGTTCACGCCGCTGTTCACCCTGCTGCTGCTCGCCTTCATCGTCGCGGGCCTCATCCAGGGGAACCTGATCGACGACAGCACGACGGAGGTGTTCGGTCAGCGCGACCTGCTCATCCTCTTCGACATCGTGCTCGTCGTGGTGGTCGGACTGCTGCTCTACGCCCTCTCGGCGCGCGATCCGCTCGCGCCGCCCTCCTGGTTCGACCGGATGCAGCTGGTCATGGTGGCCGCCGCCCTCGTGGTCGACGTCATGGTGCTCGTCGCGATGATCGGACGCATAGCCGAGTGGGGCGCGAGCCCCAACAAGCTGGCTTCGCTCGGTCTGAACGTGATCCTGCTCGCGAACCTCGCGGGCGCCGCCTGGCTGCAGCTGCGCTTCGCGATGCATCGCGCTCCGTACGAACGCCTCGAGCGCTGGCAGACCGGCTTCGTGCCCGTCTACCTCGCGTGGGCGGCGATCGTCGTGGTCGTCTTTCCGCCGGTCTTCGGCTTCGTCTAGACACGGATGCCTCGGCTCGGCCGGACGGCCGGGCCGAGGCATCCTCCCCCCACCCCTTCGCGCGTCTTCCCCCGCAGCGCGAAGTGCGGAACTCAGTAGTCCTCGGGAGCGAGGTCTCCCTGGCCGGTGTCTCCCTGATCCGCGAGCTCCGGCGCAAGCCCCTGCGTCTCGGGCTGAGCACCCTCCGGCGGCAGGTCGGAACGCGGCACATCTTCGTCGTCGGACGGCAGATGCGCCGGGTCGTCGCCGGTGGCGGTCGCCGCGTCGTCCAGGGGGACGCCCGCATCGCGCGCGGTCGTGCGGTCCCATTCGGCCTGCGCGGGATCCAGCGCCGGGTCGGGCTCGATCGACGTGTCGCGGTCGCGGATCGGCTGGATCCCGACCTGGCCGTCGGGCGCCGGCGGGATGTCGGCCGGCAGGTTGTCGGACATCGGGCTTCCTCTCGTCGATCTCTCGAGCAGTCCGGCGCTCAGGGCGTCGTCGTGCCGCCGTGGATCTCGCCGCGCCAGCCGCCGGTCTCGCGGCCGCGCTCCTCGATGAAGTCCTTGAACCGCTCGAGATCCTTCTTCACCGCGTGCTCGTCGATGCCCAGCGCGGCGCCGGTCTTCTCGGTGAAGGACTCCGGCGTCCAGGTCATCTCGAGCGCGACCTGCGTACGGTCGCCGACGGGCCGGAAGCTGACCCGCCCGCTGTGGACGGCCTCGCCCTGGCTGGCCCACGAGATGTGGTCGTCGGGCACCTGGTCCGTGATCCTGGCGTCGAACTCGCGCTCGACCCCGCCGACCTTCACGACCCAGTGCTGACGCTCATCGCCGAGCTGGTCGATGCGCTCGACCGCGGACATGAACCGCGGGAACTCCTCGAACTGGGTCCACTGGTCGTACACCGCGCGGATCGGGGCGTCCACGTCGATCTCTGCTGTCACCGTGCTGGTTGCCATGACGGCTCCTTTCATCGGGACAATCACGCTACGAACCGACTGCCGCCCGGCGCACGGGGGTTGACGCGCGGCGGAGCGGCAGGTACGCGCGACGGCGGCCGTCGGCTGCAATGCACGGTGTCGGCGGCGACCCCTAGTCTCGTGTCATGCGCCGGTCACGAGGGGCGAGATCGTGAGCGACCTCGCCGCGCCCCGGCGCTGGGTGCTCCACGTCGACCTCGACCAGTTCATCGCCGCCGTCGAGATCCTCCGCAACCCCGACCTCGCGGGCAAGCCCGTCATCGTCGGAGGCCGGGGCGATCCCACCGAGCGCGCGGTCGTCTCGACGGCGTCGTATGAGGCGCGCGAATTCGGGGTCGGGTCGGGCATGCCGCTGCGCATCGCCGCGCGGAAGATCCCGGACGCCGTCATCCTGCCGGTCGACGCTCCGCTGTACCTCGCGGCCTCCGAGGAGGTCATGGCGACGCTGCGGGCCCAGCCGGGAGCCGTCGTGCAGGTGCTCGGGTGGGACGAGGCGTTCGTCGGCGTCGAGACCGACGACCCCGAAGGCTACGCCCGCAGGCTGCAGCAGGACGTGCTCGACCGCACTCGGCTGCACTGCAGCGTCGGCATCGGAGACAACCTCGTACGCGCCAAGAACGCGACCGACTTCGGCAAACCCCGCGGCACCTTCCGCCTCACCGCCGACAACTGGCTCGCGGTCATGGGCCACCGTCCGACGATCGCGCTGTGGGGCGTGGGATCGAAGATCTCGAAGCGCCTCGCGCTGCTCGGGATCGACACGGTGGCGCAGCTCGCCGTCGCCGACCCGGAGGCTCTGACCCGCGAGTTCGGACCGAAGATGGGCCTCTGGTATCGGCAGCTCGGTCGCGGTGACGGCTCGAACGTCGTGGATGACACGCCGTGGGTTCCTCGAGGGCACAGCAAGGAGACGACCTTCCAGGTCGATATCGTCGAGCCGGCCGAGATCGAGGACGCCGCCCGGCGGCTCCTCGGCGAGGTGCTCGACGAGGTGGCCGCCGACGACCGGCCGGTCGTCGGGCTCGGGCTGAAGGTGCGCTACGCGCCGTTTCTCACCAAGACGTTCACGAAGAAGATCCCGTCGACGTCCGACCCCGAAGTCGTCCTCGCCCGGACCATGGAGCTCGTCGCGAAGATCGAGCCCGGCCGGCCGATCCGCCTGCTGGGCGTGCGCGCCGAGATGGCGGTGCCCGACGACGCCCGCGAGGGCCATACTCCGACCCGCAGCGGCTGGTGACGGCGCGGCGGCCTCGACGTCAGCGGATGTCGGCGAGGGCGCGGTGCACCGACGCCACGGCGCTGGACCCCTCCCCCACCGCGGCGGCGACGCGCTTCATCGAGCCGCGCCGCACGTCTCCCGCGGCGAAGATGCGAGGCACCGACGTCTCGAACGGGAGCGGCTCGCGGCCCATGCCCTGCCAGCGCTCCAGAGACTGCACCGACACGTCCGTGCCGGTGCGCAGGAACCCGTCGGCGTCGCGGTCGAGCTCCGCGAGCCACGACGTCGCGGGCTCCGCGCCGATGAAGCAGAAGAGCCCTCTCGCCGCGACGTCGCCGATCGAGTCGATGCGCACGCTCTCCAGCGCCGAGCCGCCGCCGAGCGCCGTGACGCGGGACTGGGTGTGCACGTCGATCCGCGGGTCTTCGAGCAGCCGGTCCACGAGGTACGACGACATGCGGCTGCCGAGGTCGGAGCCGCGCACGACCAGGTGCACGGGGCATCCGTTCGCGGCGAGGTACAGCGACGCCTGCCCCGCTGAGTTGGCGCCGCCCACGACGACCACCGGTGATTCGAACACCTGCCGGAGTTCCAGCGGGGTGGCGGCGTAGTAGATGCCCGCGCCCTCGAACTCGTTCCAGCGGTCGAGGTCGAGCGTGCGGTAGGCGGCTCCGGAGGTGACGATCGCCGTGCGCGCGCGGATCACGCGTCCGTCGGTGAGGGTGACGTCGAGGTCGTTCCCCGCAGGCCGGAGGTCGGCCGCCTCGCAGGGCGCGTACACGCGGACCCCGAACTTGAGCGCCTGCAGCGAGGCCTGGCCGATGAGGTCGCCGCCGCTGACCCCGAACGGGAAGCCCAGGAAGTTCTCGATGCGCGACGTCGCCGCCGCCTGACCGCCGGGGGCGACAGCATCCAGCAGCACTGTGCTCAGGCCTTCTGACGCGCCGTAGATGGCCGCCGCGAGCCCGGCGGGTCCGCCGCCGACGACGACCAGGTCGACCACCTCGTCGGCGCGGCCCTGGTAGCTCAGCCCGAGCCGCTCGGCCACCATGCCCGGCGTGGCGTTCTTCACGGCTTCGCCCTGGATGAAGGCGACCGGCAGGTCGTCGAGCCCGATGCCGTGCTCGCCGAGGGTCCACAGGTCGCCCGGGGCGAGCTCGATCGCCGTGTGCACGAGGTCGACCCGCTCGGCGAAGCGCCGCAGCGCCAGGAAGTCGCGCGAGGAGCGCGGTCCGACGAGCTTGAGCGTAAGCGCCGCCGGTCCGGTGCGGAGGATCTCGCGGCGCGCCCACAGCGCGTGCAGGATGATGTCGCACAGTTCGTCGTCTTCGGCCATCAGCGTGCGCAAGCGCGCACGGCTGACCCGCAGCATCCGTCCGGCTTTCGTCGCCCGTGCCGACAGGAACGCACCCTGCCCGTTGAGCAGACCGAGTTCGCCGACGAAGCTGCGCGGGCCCATCGTGCCGACGTGGGTCTCACCCACCCAGCCGAAGGCGACGCGGACGATCTCGACCTCGCCGGTGTCGACGAGGATCAGGTCGTAGTCGAGATCGCCGGCCTGGAACAGGTACTCCCCCGGCACGACGTCCTGGGGTTCACCGAACGACAGCAGGCGCTCCCACTGCGCGTCGGTGAGCGCGGGCTTCATCATGCGCTCGAACTCGCGCTGCGTCGTCTTCGCCTTGCCCATCGCGGCTCCCTTTCTCAGCGGTGGATCAGTTCGCGCCAGTCGGCCGGAACCCGGCCTTCCGGCCCCGGCGACGGCTGCGCCGTCGGGCGTGACTCTGGCGGTGAGAGCCGGGGGCCCTCGACATAGTCCTCGGCCACGTAGTCCCAGAACCACTCCTCGCCCGGCTCGAAGCTGCGGACATAGCGATGGCCGGTGGCACGGAAGTGCGCGGTGGCGTGCTGCGCGGGCGAGGTGTCGCAGCAGCGGATGTCGCCGCACACCGCGCAGCGCCGCAGATGCACCCACCACCCGCCCACCGCGTCGCAGTCGGCGCAGCCCTCGCCCGAGGGCGGCACGGTGGGGTCGATCTCGCTCAGGCTCATGCGCCTGCCTCTCGTCGCACGCGTTCCGTCGATGAGATGCTAATGCGATGGAGGCGAAGCGGGGCCGGTTCCCACGGCCGCGATGATCGAGGTCGCCGACGGAGTGCTCGTCGCGACGAGCCGCGTGATGTCGACGACGTCGACCGTGCTATTCCGCGACGGCGAGACGCTGCTCGTCGATCCGGCCTGGATGCCCGACGAGCTCGACGCCCTCGCGGACGAGCTCGACGCACGCGGCCTCCGCGTCGTCGGCGGCTTCGCCACGCACGCACACCACGATCATCTGCTGTGGCACCCGCGATTCGGGGACGCCCCGCGCTGGGCGTCACCCGCGACATCAGCGCTGGCCCACGACGAGCGGGAAGCCCTCGTCGCCGCGCTCGGCGCCGGTTTTCCGCAGGCGCTGGTCGAGCTCATGGGGCGTGTGGAAGGGACGGATGCTGCGCTCCCGCCCGCGTCGGTTCCTCGGGGTTTCGCCCCCGAGCTGGTGGTGCACGACGGTCACGCGCCGGGCCACACCGCCGTGTGGCTGCCGGAACAACGGGTGCTGATCGCCGGGGACATGCTGAGCGATCAGGAGCTGCCCCTCCCCTTCGATCCAGACGACCTGCCGTCGTATCTCGCGGCGCTCGACCTGCTCGCGCCGTACGCCGCCCACGCCGCCGTCGTGATCCCCGGCCACGGATCGCCCGGCTCCGACGCGGACCGGCGCCTGGACGCCGATCGCCGCTACCTCGACGACGTCCTCGCCGGGCGCGTGCCGACCGACGCCCGCCTGGCGAACCCGGGGATGCCGGAGGAGTTCGCGCGCCTCACAGCCATGGTCGCCGCGCGGGGCTCGTGAGCCGCCGGGCGTTCCTCGACACTGCGGGCTCAGCATCCGTCGCCTTAAGGGGTTTCGGCAATGCGCTCCATATCGACAGGTGGGTGCCTCGGTCATAGGATCGCGCCAGGAAATGGCGCAGCAAGGGGGATTCGTGCGCCCGAGTCGATTCTCCTGCGCCCGGAACCTGGGGAGGGTCCGATGAAGAATCCGATCATGAAGAGTGCCGCCGCGGCGGCGCTCGTCCTCTGTGCCACGCTCGGCGGTGCGGCCGCAGCGCAGGCGAACGGTTGGGTGTACGAGATGCCCGCCACCTCGCAGGGCAATCACGAGGCGACATGGGGGGACAACTGCGAGAAGATCGAGTTCGACTATGACGGGGTCACGTCGTACACGCTTCCCGACACCTACACGGTCGTCGTCGTGAAGGCGGGGAACACCAACACCGTGTACGAGTTCTTCGGCGGTGGCGACGTGTCGGCGCTCAACGGCAAGGACATCAGCCACATCATCTACTGCCCGGGGCCTGGCGGCTCCTGACACCGCACACGACGATCCCCTCGCGTCCGTTCGACGCGGGGGGATCGTCGTCTTCGTCGGGGGTCAGTCGAGTCCGACTGCCGTGTCGCGAGGATAGGCACCGCCCGCGAGCTTCACGAGGTGCGCGTGGGCGTACTCGCAGACCAGCGCGTGACGGTAGACCATGCGCGGGACGTCGACGTTCGAGTCCATCCAGAGGCTCATGCCGGCGAGCTTCCAGTGGCGAAACGTGTCGTCTCCGCTGACGAGCGCGAGGATCTCCAGGAACGAGTCATCGAACCGGATCGAGTGCACGGCCCGGCGGTACTCCTCGACGGTGAGCGCCATCGAGAACGGGATGTTCATGAAGCACAGCGCCGTCTGGATGTCGAGCCGCAGGTAGCGCCGCCTTCCCCGTTCGGCGTCGAGCGGAGGGATGTCGAGGTGCCGGAAGTCGAGCGTCTCCGGCTGCGTGAGTGCGACGCCGTCCAGCGCGATGAGCACGTCGTACACGTTGACGTCGTGCTCGACGACGGCGGAGTCGCCGAGTCCGGCGAGGGTCTCGGGCCGGAGCGTCACCGGGGCCATGTCTACCGCGGTGTTGCGGATGATGAAGTTCACGAGGTTGGTCTCGACCACGAAGTGCCGGATCAGCAGCTCGACCGCACCGGGCGAGACGAACCGGCGCAGGAACCAGACGCACAGCGCGTCCATCGTGCCCAGCGGCATCCACCGGAACGGCAGGACGCGCTTCACGATCGAGATGATGGCGACGAGCACGCGCGAGACGATCCGCGCGATCGGGTAGAGCCATCGCCGTGACAGGCGCCGCTGGTCGTTGATGATCTGACGCACGAGCGCGCGGTCGAGCGGGACGGAGGGATCGGCGTAGACCGCCTCCCACATGCTCGGGTCGGAGCGCACGAACTCCGGCATGCTCGGTCGCGGCGCCGCCACGTCAGCGGTCCAGTTCCTCGAGCTGCAACGCGTACAGGCGCGCCACCACCTGCGCGCAGCGCACGATGTCGTCGGCGTCGCGGTCATCGATGATGCCCGAGGTGAGGATCGCCTCCATGTCGCCGGTGTGCGCGGCGTCGGCATCCTGGTGGTAGCGCATGAAGTGCACCTGGTTGTCGGCGAGGCCCAGCACCTCCTGGAACCGCGCCGCCCACCCCGCCGCGCGTTTGGCACCCAGCCCTTCGATGATGAACATCGCACCCAGGAGGCCGACGGGGTTGGGCTGGGCCGCGTAATGGAACATGTAGCCCGACAGCGCCTCCGAGCCGATGTTCTTGCGCCCGCGCCGCAGCTCGTCGAGCGAGCCCCCGATCGCGACGTAGTCCCGCTCGAGCATCAGGTAGTCGCGGTGCTCCTCTTCCGCATGACGGATCGCCGCCGTGCGCAGCTCGAAATGATCGATGTCGAAGCTCGACGCGGCCCGCGAGATCCACGGCGACCCGTCCACGACCTGCTGACGCAGGTTGAACAGCAGACGCCGGTAGTCCTCGAGCGTCACCGTGCCGTCGGCGAGACGCTGCAGTATGGGCACCCGGTCCAGCCGATCCTCGAGCTCGACCCAGACCTCGGCGAGGCGGTCGAACAGGCTCGCCGCCTCATCGGGGGCGGTGTCGGCGGAGGCGGACGTCGTGCTGCTCATGTCGGTGCTCCTTGCTGGTCACGGGGTGCGACCACGGTGAGATGGGCGAAGGCGAACGAGAACCGCCCGGATTCGGGTACCGCGAGCAGCACGGTCTCGCCGGGCGCGAAGCGGCCCGTGTGCCATGCCTCCTCCAGGGCGATGAAGATGCTCGCCGAGCCTGTGTTGCCACGAGTCTCGAGGTTCGAGAACCAGCGGTCGGTGTCGAGCGTCGGGATGCGGCGGCGCAGGGCCTCGAACGCGACGTCGCGGAACATGTTGGTGCTGTAGTGGCAGACGACGTGGTCGAGATGGCGCACGTCGACCAGTCCGATGTCGACGAGTTCCTCGAACTGGCGGATCCCGGCATCGGCGAGGTCGTCGAGCATGCTGACGTCCTGCCGGAGGAGGAACATGCCGGCAGCGTCCGCGTCGGCGATGCCGGCGTCCTGCCATGTTCCGCCGACCACCGGCTCGGCTCCCCCCATGCCGGCGCGCATGCAGACGTCGTGCTCGTGCGCGAGCGACACGTGACGCACCCAGTCGACCCGTAGCGACGGCTTGTCAGGGTGCGGCTGGAACTCGACCACCACGGCCCCCGCCCCGTCCGAAAGCATCCAGCGGAGGAAATGGGCGTCCATTCCGGCGCGGATGCCGTCATACCGGCGCTGGCGGAGACTCCGGCTCGCCAGTTCCGAGCCGACCACTGCCGCGCGCGGGTGGTCGCCGAGCCGGATCTTGCTGACGACGGCGTCGAGGGCCGCGAGGCTGGACGCGCACACGCCGGACGCCGAGAGCAGCTGCATCGGCCCACCACCGAGTCGCCCGTGCACCATCGACGCGAACCCGGGCACGAGCACGTCGCCCATCGTGGTCGCGCACGCGAGCATGCGGATGTCGTGGGCGTCGATGCCGCGATCGTCGAACGCCGCACGGAGGGCCTTGACCGCGAGCTCTTCGTTGAGCTCGGTCGGCTCGCCGTGCTCGTCGAGCGCGTAGTGCCGCTGCCGGATGCCGTTCGAGTCGAGGATGCGGCGGCGGATGCGCTCCGTGACCGCGTCGACACCCCCGAGGCGCGCCGCGATGCCGTCGTTGTCGACCACCTCCCCCGGCAGGTACCGGCCGAACCCGGTCAGATAGGCATTCGCCGTCGCGCCCATGGTGACGAGACTAGGGGGAAGACGCGGATGCTGCGGCCCGCAGCATCCGTCATCTTCGAAGTGCAAGCGACCCGGTGCCCTTTTGGTCGCGGCGGAACTATGGTGTGCGCAGGGGCGGTGTGCGGCGGACGAGATCGACGGAGATGGCGTCATGGAAGACACGAACGATGCGGTCGTAAGCCTCAGCGAGGAGCAGTGCTGGAACCTCCTCGCGCGCGGCGAGCTGGGTCACCTCGCCCTGGACGCGGACGGCGACCCCGACATCTTCCCCGTGAACTATGTGATCGACGGACCGCGCGTGTACTTCCGCACCGCGCCGGGCTCCAAGCTGGCGGAGCTCACCCAGCATCCTCGGGTCGCGTTCGAAGTGGACGAGTACGACGACACCTTCGCGTCGAGCGTGATCGTCAAGGGCGTGGCGGAGCGCCTCGAGGTGCAGCGCGAGATCGACGAAGCGGACGCGCTTCCGCTCACCCCGTGGATCCCCACCCTCAAGTACCGCTGGGTCCGCATCGTACCCACCCAGGTCACGGGCCGGTGGTTCGCGCGGGAGCCGGAGCCTGCCCGGTACCGGGCGTCGGAGAAGGAGGGCGCGTAGGCGGCGGCCGCGTCGAGTTCAGAACGCGGCAGGCTCGGTGGCAGGCGGGAGATGCGCACGCACAACGGTTCCTGAACACTCGAGTCTCGCCGCCGACCCGGTCCGGATCCGACGCCGGGTTTGGCGGGGTCCGTCAGTGGGAGGGCTCGACCGGCGCTCCCCGCTTCACGACTCTCATCAGCGCCATCACGATTCCTGCGATGATCAGGCCCAATACGAGGCCGAACACGGCGGACACCGCCGTGTCGACGAGCCACACCACCACCGGCCCCAGCGACTCGACCGCGTGGGTGACGGCGTGAAGCAGATCGTAAGGGCCATGCCAGATCGTCTCGGCCAGGTTTGCGATCACCAGATGGCCACCGACCCAGAGCATTGCCACCGTGCCGACGACGCTGATGATGCGGAAGACCGTCGGCATCGACCGCACGATCCGCTCCCCGGCGACACGGACGCGGCGCACCGAGCTCTCGGCCATGCCCATGCCGATGTCGTCGATCTTGACCAGAAGCGCAACGGCACCGTACACGAGCAGCGTCATGCCGAGAGCGATCACCGACAGAGCCCCCAGAGTCAGCCAGATCCCGAAGTCCTTGTTCAGACTGGCCAGGGAGATCAGCATGATCTCCGCGCTCAGGATGAGGTCGGTGCGAACCGCCCCGAAAACAAGGCGCCGCTCATCCCTCGGCTCGTCCTGACCGGGGCCGTGGTGGACTCCGAACCACTCCATCACCTTCTCGGCGCCCTCGAAGCACAAATAGGAACCGCCGAGAATGAGCAGCCACGGCAGCAGCCAGGGAGCGAATGCGGTCAGCAGCAACGCCAGCGGGATGATGATGACGAACTTGTTCAGCAGGCTGCCGATCGCGATCTTCGCGATCACCGGCAGTTCGCGTGCCGGGGTCAGTCCCTGCACATACTGCGGGGTCACGGCCGCGTCATCGACGACCACGCCGGCCGTCTTGGCGCTGGCTTTCAGGGCGGCGGACAGTATGTCGTCAACGACCGCGAGTAACCCAACCGACATCTGTTCGTCCCTCTGCTCTCGCACCTCAGCGCACGGACCGTCGCTGATCCGCAATCCACGCTAGTCGGCTCTTGCGCCGATGCGCCCACCGTGAGCGGCTGGTTGGGCGTCGCTCATCAGCTTGCTCCTCGCATGCTGATGGGCGCCCGAGCCGGTGCCCCCTACGTAGACCGCCACGGCGGCATCGGGACCGACGCAACGATCAGCGCGATCTGTCGTCGGACCGCAACCATCTTCGCGATCATTCGGTGGGGAGTGCGGCGATGCAGACGGGGACGCCCGGGGTGATGAGGAGTCGGTAGGGGGAACGTGTGCCGTGGCCGTCGAGGGCTTCGATCCAACCGGAGGTACCCAGCGCGAGGATGTCGTCGATCTGATGTTGGACGTCTTCGAGGGTGCGTCCGGAGATGCGGTACGACTCGCCGCCGTACACGACTTCCACGGTGCCCATGATTCACGCCTCCGTTCTCACCGGCAGGGTAACTCCGTGCTCGTTTCGGGGGGAGGGGTAGTGCACGAAGAGGATGGGGTGTTGCGTGATGTGGATCAGTCGTAGCGTGTGCGGTGTGGCAACGACCGGCTGGTCCCGCATGCCCGCGCTGAACCCGGCATGGGTCGATGCCTTGATGTTCACCGCCGACTCGCCAGAGGGCCGCCACGTCGTCGCCGAGCCGGAACCGCCGGCCCACACCGCCGACACCGGCGATCTGCCCGAGTTGGACGTGTGACCCGGCGGAGGAGCTCACGATGCCGACCACTCACAGCAGTGGCGACCAGGCGGACGCGGCGGTCGCCGCCCTCGAGACCTACTTCCCCGGGGTGCAGGTCGGATCCGATCAGGGCACGCCGCTGCAGTTCTCGATGACCGCGTCGTCCCTGCCGCAGGGCGTCAGCGTCCTCGATTTCACGATCGGCGGACGGCCGCTGACCACCCGGGTCAACGACACCGGCGGGTTCATGTTCGCTCGAGCGGTGCAGTTCGACGGCGATATGACGCTGGGGCGCGCAGACGTGGACGCCGCCCAGCCGTACATCATCCATCCCGGGTTGCACAGCCGGTACGACGTCGCCCACGCCCAGGTGCTCGCCATAGATTCCGACGCCTTCCTCAGCCGACTGGGGGAACGCGTCACACGGGGCTCCGGCAGCTTCCAATTCACCGGGATCGGCCCGCGCACCCCCGAGTACGGGAAGTATTGGGACGCGGTCGTCGTCACCGTCGCGCACGCGATCCGCACCGGAGCGGTCGACGATCCACTGGTCGCGTCGAGTCTCCTCGACCTCGTCGTCACCTCCAGCCTGGCGTGCTTCACCCACACCTGGGACGATGCGTCCGCCGAGACGCTCCCGACGCTTCCTGCCGCGGTGAGGCGCGCCCGCGCGTTCATCGACGACAACGCGCACACCCCGATCGCGATGACCGACATCGCCCAGGCGGCTCGGATGAGCGTCCGCGGCATCCAATACGCGTTCGCCCGTGAACTCCAGATGACACCCGCGGAATACCTGCGCCGCGTCCGGCTGACCCAGGCGCGGACCGCACTGTTGACGGGGAACCCGTCGGCCGGCGACACGGTCGCCGCGATCGCCCGCTCCTGCGGGTTCGCCCACCCCGCCCGGTTCGCTGCGACCTACCGCAGCCAGTACGGGGAGAACCCTTCCGACACCCTCAGACGGACCGGGAACGGGCACCCGCTCTGACCACGCCGTACATCGATACGGCGCACCGCGCGACCGGCCGCCGCTCGAGAGGACCTCGGCGAGGCCGATACCAGCCCTCTAAACTAGCTCGATGACCGGGGATTTTCTGCGGAGACGGAGGGATTTGAACCCTCGGTCCCCGTAAGGGGACTCCACCTTAGCAGGGTGGTGCACTAGGCCTGACTATGCGACGTCTCCAGGCATCCAGCCGCGAGAGCGCAGATGCACCCAGCAATCATAACCGACACCGGCACCCCTTCTTGCACGGCCAACCCCTGACGCTCGAGCGGCTCAGCCGGCGGAGGCCACCTGGTTGCCGCCACGCGCCTTGGCGAGGTACATCGCCTGGTCGGCACGACGGATGAGCTGATCGACGCTGCCGGCGTCCGATGGCCCGTTCGGATGGGCGATTCCCATGCTCGCCCCGATCGGGAGCGATTCAGGCAGGAACTCGTAGGCCGCCTCCACGGCCCGGCGAAGGCGTTCGGCGATCTCGACGGCGGCGCCTGCTTCGGCGGTGCAGACGACGACGAACTCGTCTCCTCCATACCGGGCGACGACATCGCCTTCCCGAAGGTTGGCCTGCAGACGCCGCCCCACCTCGCGCAGCACCTCGTCGCCGACCTCGTGCCCGAGGCGGTCGTTGACGGCCTTGAAGCCGTCCAGGTCGATGAAGATCACCGAGGCGTGCGACAGATCGGTCAGGGCGCCGAGCTCCTCGAGACTGCGCCGGTTCGGGAGGTCCGTCGTCTCGTCGTGCATGGCGGCATGCTCCAGGCGGCGCTGCAGCCGCACCGCCGCGAGCTTCTGGGCGGCCTGACCCGCGAGGGCCTCCGCCAGCGGCGTCGCCTCGTCGTCGAAGATTCGAGGATGCCGGAAGAAGCAGGCGAACACCCCGGCGGCCGTGCCGTCCAGATGCAAGGGCGCTGCGATGAACGCATCCACTCCGGCGTGCCGCATGGCGGAGGCGACGAGCGGGGAGAGCCGCTCCGCGTCGGCCTCGCCGCTGACCTTCACAACTTGGCGGAGTTGCACCGGCGCCGCCGACACGAGCGACTCGGGCGTGAGGTCCTGGAAGGGGTTGGTGCCCGCGGTGCGGCGCAGCACGCCGTCCTCACCGAAGAGCGCCACCGCCGACTCCTCCGCCTGATAGGCCTGGGCGGCGGTGATGGCGAGGACCTGGCTCAGCCCCTCCTCGGTCGTCGCCGTGGCGAACGCGATGGAGGCGTCCATGATGAGCTGCAGCCGGGTCTGCGTACGATCCGCGAGCCCGTGAAGTCGCCGCAGCCGCTTGCCTGACGCGTAGCGGTCCGATGCCTCGATGCCGGTGACCACGGATCCGTGGTCCTGCGGCTCGCGCACGACGATCAGCACGCGCTCGGGATCCGCCACGCTCGCCATGAGAACGGTGTTCGTGTCGTCGAGGAAGTCGGGCACGACGACCAGCAGCTCATCCAGGACGCGGCCGACCGGATCCACGCCGATCCACCGGCGGAACCACCCGTTCGCCTCGATGACGCGATCGTCGGCATCCAGCTGGAAGACGGCGGCCGGAAGGGCGTCGACATCAGGCACGATCATCGGCTCCTCCCCCGCGTCGGGCGCGCAGGGCGCGTGACGAATCTAGCCGACTCCGATCCGCAAGCGACGGCAACTGTACAGATTGCGAATATCAGTGCCACTCCCGGGCGCGCCGCCGCGCAAGACAGCCGGCACGGTCGGCGATCGGTGCGATCGGCACCGCCGCGCTACCTGCCCTCGGGCACGGTGCAGGTGGTCTGAGCGGCAGTCTGCCCGGCGATGTCCGACGGCAGCTCGACGCGCGTCTCAGCCGCCGGTGTCTCGGTGACGGGTGCTTCAGCTGCGGGCGTCTCAGCGGCGGGGGTCTCGCCGGCGGCTTCGGTCGCCGCGGGCGTCGACGCCGGCTCGGGCTTGACGGCCTCGCCGGTCACCTCGACGCCGTAGCCCTGGCTGGCGTCGCCGGTGAGCGTCAGAGGCTGGTTGGCCTTGAGCGCGTCGAAGAGCACCTTCGCAGCATCCTTCACCGGTATCACCCGGCTGGCACCGTCGCCCGAGGCATAGCGCGTCGGGTACTGCACGAAGACGATGTCCTCGTACGGCACATCCTTGACGGCCATCGCGATCTGCACCATGAGCGTCGGGTTCGTGAGCCCCGAGCTCAGCACGAGCTGCTCCTGCTGAACCTGGTTGATGGCGGTGGTCGCGAGGTTCAGCAGCGTCGCGGGATTCGCGAGCACCGAGTCGGACTGGAGCTTGCGCACCATCGACGACATGAACTGCTGCTGGTTCGAGATGCGGCCGAGGTCGGATCCGTCGCCGATGCCGTGACGGATGCGCAGGAACTGCAGAGCCTCCGCGCCCTGGAGCGTGTGCGTGCCGGCCGTGAGATGGAGGCCCGTGTGCGAGTCGTCGATGTCGCCCGCGACGCAGACGTCCACCCCGCCGATCGCGTCGGACATGTTGATGACTCCGGTCCAGCGGATCGCCGCGGCGAAATCGATCTCGTCCTCGATGAGGGACTCGATCGTGAGCACCGTGCAGGCGAGCCCGCCGTACTGGTACGAGGCGTTGACCATCTGCGACGACATGGCGGAGTAGCTCCCGCTGCCGTCTTCCTTCGGGCACGACGGGATGGGCACGAGCATGTCTCGCGGGAACGACACGACCGTCACCCGGCGCGGCTCGTCCGAGATGTGCACGAGCATCGTGACGTCGTTGCGCTCACCCTCCGTCGCCTTGGCCTGGCACGCGCCCGAGAGCGCGGCGTTCGCACCCTCGCACGAGTCGGTGCCGACCATGAGGATGTTCACGCCGCCCTCGATCGCGCCGAGCGACGGCGGCAGGGGCTTGTCCTCGTCGAGCACGACGGCGTTCGCCGTGATCGCCTGCGTCGCATCCCACACGTTGTAGGCCGCGATGCCGGCCGCGCTCACACCGAAGACACCGAGCACGACTCCGAGCATGGCGACGACGGTCATGAACGGATGCCGCGACTTCAGCGCCCCGTGGCGCGCAAGGGGCGTCTGGCCCTCTCTCGAGGGCCGCTTCGGCGACGCCATCAGCCGTTGGACCTGACGTTGCCGGCGGAGCAGGTCTGCTGGGCGGCGTTCTGCCCGGGGATGTTGTCGGGGAGGGCGACCGCGGTCTCGCTGGGCGCAGGCGTCGCCGAGGGATCGGCGGTCGCCGTCGGTGCGGGGTCGGCGGGCGCCTCGGTGGGCTGCGGGTCGGCCACGATCACTCCTCCGGTGAGCTCCTGGTCGTGGGTGACCTCGATCGGCTCGTTCGCCGCGAGCGCCGCCCACAGCTCCGTCGCCGAATCGTAGTCGGGCACGACGCGATTGACGTCAGCAGGGTCGGTCAGCACCGGGTACTGCACGAACACGATGTCTTCGAACGGCACGTCCTTGACCGCGAGCGCGATCTGCACGAGCGTCATCGGGTTGGTCAGCGACTCGCTCGGCGTGATGTTGTCGACCGCCGTCGCCGCGAGCTTGTACAGCGTGGCAGGGTTCGACAGCACCTCGTCGCTCACGAGCTTTCGCGCGAGGCTCGACATGTACTGCTGCTGGTTGCTGATGCGGGCCAGGTCGCTGCCGTTCTGCAGGCCGTGGCGGGTGCGCAGGAACTGCAGCGCCTCGACGCCCTGGATCGTTCGGGGCCCGGCCGGCCAGTTGATGGCGGTGTACTTGTCTTTGATGCCGCCGTTGCCGATGCAGACATCCACACCGCCGATCGCGTCGGTGATGTTGATGACGTTGCCGAAGCTGACCTTCGCGGCGAACGGGATGTTCTGCCCGCTGAGCTCCTTGATCGTCTTCGCGACGCAGGAGAGTCCGCCGAAGCTCCACGCCTCGTTGATCTGCGTCTTGCTCGTGGCCGACGTGGTCGAGCCGTCTTCGCGCGTGCACGACGGGATCGGCACCATGAGATCGCGGGGGAACGACACCACCGTCACCCGGCGCGGGTTGTCGGAGATGTGCACGAGCATGTTGACGTCGTTGAGCTGCCCGTCGGCGTCGGCGCCGGTGCAGCGGTCACCGAAGATGTGGGCGAACTCCGGTTCGCACTCATCGGTGCCGACCAGGAGCACGTCGACGCCGCCCTCGATCGCGCCGATGTCGGGCGGGACCGCTCCCTGGCCCTCGAGCTCGACGGCGTCCTCGGTGAAGCTCGTCGTCAAGTCCGTGGCGGCATACGCGGCGACGCCGGCACCCGACACCAGCACGACGGCGGCGATGATGCCGACGAGCTTCAGGACGAATCCGAACGGGCTCGGCGACGGCAGCTCACCGTGGCGGGCCACCGTGCGGCGGCCGCGCCTCGTGGGCTTGTGCGTCGAGCTCACTCGGTTCCTTTCGGGGACAGCTTCTCACCGTTCGCCCACCGGCACATCTTCTGCGGAGGGTGTGGGATTCGAACCCACGGGACATTGCTGCCCACTGGTTTTCAAGACCAGGTCCATCGGCCGCTCGGACAACCCTCCCGACCGATGCCGCCCCGAGGGGAGGCATCCGTCGAACAGGCGTCGAGTCTAGCCGACAGCACTGTCGCCTCATTCTTCCAACGACGCCTGGCAATCATCTGAGGGACGCGCGCTTTCCCTCGTGTGCCGGGCCGGCGGCTGCCGAAGCGGTCAGAGGCGGCGCAGCACCGCGGCCACGCCGCCCTCGTGCACCGAGTCGGTGACCTCACCGGCGGCGTCGCGTACTTCCTGCGGTCCCTGCGCCATCGCGACCGCGCGGCCGCCGTTGTCGAGGGCCCAGCGGAACATGCCGACGTCGTTGCGGCCGTCGCCCATCACGAGCACGTGCGCGGGATCGATGCCCAGCTCGGTGCGCACGAGTTCGAGGCCGGTGCTCTTGTCGACGCCCTTCGGGGCGATGTCGAGCCACGCCGTCCAGCCCACCGCGTACGAGACGTGGTTGAGGCCGATGCGCTTCACGAGGTCGACGAAGTCCTGCTCGACCTTGTCGGGCGAGACGACGACCACGCGGCACACGGGCTGGGCGCCGAGCTCCTCGAACGGCACCCGCCGCGCGTGGGTGAGGTTCCAGTCCTCGAGGTACTCGGTGTACAGGCGCTGCCCGTCGGCGAGCTCGACGAGGTACCGCGCGTCGGGAAGGTGCACCCGCAGCTGCTCGAGCACCTCACGCGGATCGAAGGTCTCGACATGCCAGCGGTCGTATCGCAGCTCGTCGGCCTCGACGCGCTTGAGCACGACGGCGCCGTTCGAGCACACGACGAACTCGGGCGCGATGCCGAGCACGCGCACAATGCCGCGGGTGCCCTCCCAGCTGCGTCCGGTGGCGACCATCACCTCGTGGCCGGCGCGGTGGGCGTGCTCCACGGCGTCGACGACGCCGGGGCTCAGCGATTCGTCCTCGAGGAGCACGGTGCCGTCGATGTCGAGGGCGATGAGCAGCTGCTCGGTCGCGACGGCGGGGTTCTCGGTGTCGCGCGCCACCTGCTCGACGAGCTTCGCGGCCTTCTTCGGCGCGACGACCTTGATCGATCCGGTCTTCGGCAGGTGCGCTTCGCTCACGCGATCGGCTCCATCACCTCGAGCCCGCCGAGGAACGGTCGGAGAACCTCGGGGACCGTGACCGAACCGTCCTCTCGCTGGTGGGTCTCCAGCAGCGCGACGATCCAGCGGGTGGTCGCCAGGGTGCCGTTGAGCGTCGCGACCGGCTGCGTCCTTCCACTCTCGGGCCGGTAGCGGATGTCGAGCCGGCGCGCCTGGTACGTCGTGCAGTTCGAGGTAGAGGTGAGCTCGCGGTAGGCGTTCTGCGTCGGGACCCACGCCTCGACGTCGTACTTGCGGGCGGCGCTCGAGCCCAGGTCGCCGGCCGCGACGTCGATCACACGGTACGAGAGGCCGAGGTCCTGCAGCATCCCTTCCTGCATCGCGACCAGGCGCAGGTGCTCCGCCTCCGCCTCCTCCGGAGTCGTGTAGACGAACATCTCGAGCTTGTTGAACTGGTGCACGCGGATGATGCCGCGGGTGTCCTTGCCGTAGGAGCCCGCCTCGCTGCGGTAGCAGGTCGACCAGCCGGCGTAGCGCTTCGCGCCGCGCGTCAGGTCGAGGATCTCGTTCATGTGGTAGCCGGCGAGCGGCACCTCGCTCGTGCCGACGAGATAGAGGTCGTCGTCTTCGAGGTGATAGACCTCCGCCGAGTGCTTGCCGAGGAAGCCGGTGCCCTGCATGACCTCCGGACGCACCAGGGTCGGCGGGATGATCGGCGTGAAGCCGGCCTGCAGCGCCCGGTCGAGGGCGAGGTTCATGAGCGCGATCTCGAGCCGGGCGCCGATGCCGGTGAGGAAGTAGAAGCGGCTGCCCGACACCTTGGTGCCGCGCTCCATGTCGATGGCGCCGAGCTTCTCGCCGAGCTCGAGGTGGTCGCGGGGCTCGAAGCCGAACGCCGGGATCTCGCCGTGGGTGCGCAGCGTGATGAAGTCGTCTTCGCCGCCGGCGGGCACGCCCTCGATCACGATGTTCTCGAGGGCGCCGAATGCCTCGGCGGATGCCTCTTCCGCCGCCGCCACCGCGTGCTGGGCCTGCTTCACCCGCTCGCTGAGCTCCTTGGCCTCTGCGACGAGGGCCGCCTTCTCCTCTTTCGGCGCCTGCGCGACCTTCTTGCCGTGGGCGTTCTGCGCCGCGCGGAGCTCTTCGAAGGCGGTGATGGCGGCGCGTCGTGCGCGGTCGGCGTCCACAGCGGCGTCGACGGTCTCGGGTGACTCGCCCCGCGCTTCCTGCGAGCGCTTGACCAGCTCGGGATTGTCGCGAAGCAGCACGGGATCGATCACCCTGCAAGCTTAGTCGGCGCCCGCAAGCGGACACCCGGACTGTCAACCCCCACCCCGGATGCCCCCGCGCGGCGATTCGGGTCCTAATCTGTACCTCATGGCGGCGGCATCCGGATCGGGCGAAGACCTTCCCAGCGACGACGCACCCGTCGCCGACGCTCCCGTCGACGACGTTGCGACCGGTGAGATCCCTACCGACCTCGCTCCGCATCCGGCCGACGCCATCTACGCCGACGGTCCGTCGACCTCCGAGCTCGACCTCGCTGAAGTGACAGCCGAGGGGACGGATGCCGCGGCGCCGGCCTCCGCCGAAGCCCCGGCGTCCGCCGCGCAGGCGTCGGAAGTCCCGGCGTCCCCCGCACCCGGCGCCGGCGAGGGCAAGGGTCCCGACGGCGAGACGCGCGTGAAGGAAGGCCAGAGCCGACCCGACCCCGAGTCCGCGGCCGCACCCGACGAGGTCATCCGCGAGCCGGGGGACGTCGGCTCCGACACCACGGACGACGACGGCGGCGAGGCCCGCCGCGTCGGCCCCGGCGGCGAGACGCGCCCCATGGGCAGCACCGGCCGCCCCACCCCGAAGGCGGCGCTGGTCTACAACCCGATCAAGGTCGACGCCGATGCGCTTCGCGCCACCGTCACCCGCCTCGCGTCGGAAGCCGGCTGGTCGGAGCCGCTGTTCTATGAGACGACCGTCGACGACCTCGGCGACGACGTCACGCGCCAGGCGCTCGATGAGGGCGTGAACACGGTGCTGGTCGCCGGCGGCGACGGCACCGTGCGCGCGGTTTCGGAGGCGATGAGCGGCAGCGGCGTGCCGATGGCGATCGTGCCCAGCGGCACCGGCAACCTGCTGGCCCGCAATCTGAAGCTGCCGCTGACGGAACCCGACGCGATGGTGCGCGCCGTATTCGACGGCGACACCCTGGCGATGGATGTGGGCTGGACAGAACTCGCCCGGCCCGACGGCACCACCGCCGAGCACGCGTTCGTCGTGATGGGCGGTATCGGGCTCGACGCGGCGATGATCGCGAACACCAGCCCGCAGCTGAAGAAGACCGTGGGCTGGGTGGCCTATGTCGACGGCGCGGCGCGCGCGTTGCCGAGCGCCAAGCCGTTCCGCGTCGTGTACGAGCTGCCGGGCCACCGTCTGCACTCGTCACGTGTGCAGAGCGTGCTGTTCGCCAACTGCGGCAAGCTCCCGGCGGGCCTCGACCTCATCCCCGAGGCATCCGTCGCCGATGGCGCGCTCGACATCGTCATCTTCCAGCCCAAGGGCATTTTCGGCTGGCTGTTCGTGTGGCGCCGCGTCGCGTGGGACAACAGCTTCCTCCGCCGCTTCCGCGCCGGCCGCCGCGTGCTGTCGCTGCGCACGAAGGACAACGCAGTGGTCTACTCGCGCGGCGCCGGAATCGAGCTCGCGGCGCACGAGGCGCAGCCTGTGCAGCTCGACGGCGACGAGTTCGGTGAGGCGCTGTCGGTAAAGACCCGGGTCGAGCCCTCGGCGCTCCTGGTCGTCGTCCCCAGAGGACACACCACCGACGGTCTCTGACGATCCCGTCGAGCGACTTTCCCGCGGAAGTCAAGGCTCGGCGCCCTCACCCGCCGACCGGCAGGATGGGCCCATGGCCGGCCCCTCGATCGTGTGGTTCCGCGATGACCTCCGCCTCGCTGACAACCCCGCGCTGCGCGCCGCGATCGATCGCGGCGAGCCGATCATCGCGCTGTATGTGCTCGATGAGGAGTCGCCGGGAGTCCGCGCGCTCGGCGGCGCCGCACGGTGGTGGCTGCACCACTCGCTCGCCTCGCTGGACACGCGACTGCGGGAGCGCGGCGCGCCCCTCGTTCTGCGGCGCGGACCGGCCGAGCGCGTGGTGCGCGATCTCGTGACGGATGCTGCGGCCGGCGCCGTCTTCTGGAATCGACGCTACGGCGGGCCCGAGCGCGACCTCGATGCGGCGCTGAAGGCGGGCCTGCGGGACGAGGGCGTCGAGGTCGCGTCGTTCGCGGGCTCCCTCCTCTTCGAGCCGTGGACCGTGAAGACCGGCGCCGGCACCCACTTCTCGGTGTTCACCCCCTTCTGGCGCGCGTGCCTCGCGCTGCCGTCGCCTCGGGCACCACTGCCCGAGCCGCGCGTGCTCGACGGCGTGCGCCGGGGCGCAGCATCCGATTCCCTCGATGATTGGGGTCTTCTCCCCCGCGAGCCGGACTGGGCGGGCGGGCTGCGCGAGAGGTGGGAGCCGGGCGAGCCGGCTGCGCGACGGCGTCTGCGGGAGTTCCTCGAGCAGGATCTCGCGGCCTACGACCGGGCGCGGGACGAGCCGGCGGCCGGTGCCACGTCCCTCCTGTCACCCCGACTGCGATGGGGCGAGGTGAGCCCGCACACCGTGTGGCACGAGACGGTCGAGGCCGGGCACGGCGGGCGGTTCCTCTCGGAGCTCGGGTGGCGCGAGTTCGCGTGGCACACGCTGTTCCATTTCCCGGAGCTCGCGACGAAGAACCTGCGGCCCGAGTTCGACGCGTTCCCGTGGCCGCGGCTGAGGCCCTCGCACCTCGAGGCATGGCAGCGGGGGCGCACCGGCGTCCCGCTCGTCGACGCGGGCATGCGCGAGCTCTGGACGACCGGCTACATGCACAATCGCGTGCGCATGGTCGCGGCATCCTTTCTCATCAAGAACCTGCTCATCGACTGGCGGCGCGGCGAGGAGTGGTTCTGGGACACGCTCGTCGACGCCGACGGGGCCAGCAACCCGTTCAACTGGCAGTGGGTCGCAGGCTCGGGCGCCGATGCGGCGCCGTACTTCCGGATCTTCAACCCCGAGCTGCAGGCGAAGAAGTTCGACGCCGACGGTCACTACGTGCGCGAGTGGGCGCCCGACGCACTCGGCGATGACGCTCCGGAGCCTCTCGTCGATCTCGCCGCGTCGCGCACGGCCGCGCTCGACGCGTACGAGCACGTCAAGCGCGCCGCGCGCTCCTGACGGCGGCGCGCCGATCTCGCCGTGTGACCGACACACGGAATGGGATGCCGCGCCCCGCGGTTGCGGCTCGACATGACCACGATCGGAATCATCGGTGCAGGACACATCGGCAGCGCGCTCGCACGCGCCTTCTCGGGACTCGGCTACGACGTCGTGATCTCGAATTCCCGCGGACCCGAGAGCCTCGCAGGGCTCGTCGAGGACCTGGGACCCAAGGTGAGCGCGGCGACGGCCGTCGACGCCGCCGCGGCGGCTGACATCGCCGTCGTGACGGTGCCGCTCAAGGCGCTGAAGGACGTCCCGGTCGAGCCTCTGGCCGGCAAGATCGTCCTCGACACCAACAACTACTACTTCGAGCGCGACGGTCACATCGACGCCCTGGATCGGGGCGAGGCGACGACCTCCGGGCTCCTCCAGCAGCACCTGCCGGCGTCGAAGGTCGTGAAGGCCTTCAACCACCTCTACGCCTCCGACATCAACGCGGCCGGTCTGCCCGCAGGCGACCCCCAGCGCCGTGCGCTGGGCACCGCGAGCGACGACGCCGACGCCATCGAGTTCGTGACCGGAATCTACGACGCACTCGGCTTCGACACCGTGAGCGCGGGTCCGCTCAGCGAATCCTGGCGCCTCGAGCGCGACCGTCCCGCCTACGTCGTCGCCCAGACCGCCGACGAGCTGCGCGACAACCTCGCGAAGGCGAACCGCCTGCCCTGACGCGCTCGGACCGCGGATCCGGAATGCGGATGCCGGGGTGCGTGGTTGCAGACGACGATGAGCACTGCGAGGCACGCCCCGGCCCTGTCCGTTCTCGACCTCGTCCCGGTGCGCACCGGCCAGACGAGCGCACAGGCGGTCGCGGCATCCCTCTCCCTCGTGGACGCGGCGGATCGGCTCGGCTATCGCCGCTACTGGTTCGCCGAGCATCACAACATGCCGGCCGTCGCCTCGACGACCCCGCCGGTGCTGGCGGCCGCGGCCGCCGTCCGCACGTCGCGCATCCGGCTCGGGTCGGGCGGGGTCATGCTGCCGAACCACTCCCCGCTGGTGGTCGCCGAGCAGTTCGCTGCCCTCGAGGCGCTCGCTCCCGGACGCATCGACCTGGGGCTCGGCCGTGCGCCGGGCTCCGACCCCGTCATCACACAGCTGCTGCGTCAGAGCGGCACCACGAGCGACGTCGAGCGGTTCCCCGACCACGTGCGCGACATCCTCTCCCTCGTCGCTCCCGACGGCGCGTCGCTGCGGTTCACCTCGGGCGGCACCTACGACGTGCACGCGACCCCCGCCGCGACGAGCACCCCCGAGGTGTGGCTGCTCGGCTCGAGCGACTACTCGGCGCAGCTTGCGGCGTCGCTCGGACTGCCGTACGTGTTCGCCAACCACTTCTCGGGCGAGGGCCTGGAGCGCGCGCTCGAGCTCTACCGCTCGGCGTTCGTGCCCTCCGAGACGCTCGCGGCGCCGCGCACCTTCCTGACGGCGAACGTCCTCGTCGCGCCGAGTCAGGACGAGGCCGAGGCCCGGGCGCTTCCCAACCTGCGCATGACCGCTCGGCTGCGCACCAACCAGCCGCTGGTGCCGCTCGAGACGGTGGAGCACGCCCTTGCGAACGCCGCGGACTTCGCCGGTCTCGGCGACACGTTCATGGCCTCGGCCCGCGCGAAGTGGTTCGTCGGCACGGCGTCGGCCGTAGCATCCGATCTTCGCTCGTTCGCGGCCAGGCACGGCGTCGACGAGGTCATGATCTCGCCCATCGCCGGCTCGTACGAGGCGGAGCCGATGGATGCCGCGCCCGGGCGCCTGCAGACCCTCGAGCTGCTCGCCGCGGAGCTTCAGCCGGCGCTCTGAGCCGTCAGTCCTGTGCTTCCGGCTCGCCGGAGATGAGCCCTCGCAGCCAGTCGCGCGCCTCGACGAAGACGTCATCGGCGTAGCGCTCGGGGTAGCGGACGACGGCGCGGTCGGCGCGGGGGTACGACCCGAGGAACGTCACGCGCGGGCTGAAGCGGCGCAGGCCCATCAGGGCGTCGGCCATGCGCTCGTCCTCGAGGTGCCCGTCGGCGTCGACGACGAAGCGGTAGCGGCCGAGCTCGTCGCCGATCGGGCGCGAGGCCAGCAGCGACAGGTTGATGCCGCGGGTGGCGAACTGCTCGAGCATCTCGAGCAGTGCGCCGGGGTGGTCGTCGGGCAGCTCGACGATGAGCGAGGTCTTGTCGGCGCCCGTGGGGGGCGGCGGCACCACGGTGCGGCTCACGAGCACGAAACGGGTCACCGCGTTGGGGTTGTCGCCGATGTTCGAGGCCAAGAGCTCGAGCTCGTGGTGCTCGAGGATCCCGGGAGGGGCGATCGCGGCATCCGCGTCGCTCGACCCGTCGAGAAGGCCCATCGCGCTCGCGACGTTGCTCGCCGCCGGGACGTGCGCGTGGGCGGGGAGCGTCTCCGAGAGCCACTGCAGGCACTG
Source organism: Microbacterium ureisolvens (assembly GCF_019511645.1). Lineage (GTDB taxonomy): Bacteria > Actinomycetota > Actinomycetes > Actinomycetales > Microbacteriaceae > Microbacterium > Microbacterium ureisolvens_A. The sequence continues at coordinate 77,424 of NZ_JAEUAX010000002.1, forward strand.
CGCGTAGGCGACGGGGTGCGCGGCGATGAGCGAGACGTCCTCGAGCCGTGCGCCGGGGCGGCCGACGAGGACGAACTCGACCGGCACGAGGTACTCCCCGACGATGCGCAGTCCCGGCACCGTCGCGAGGGCGTCCTGCGCGGTCGACACGCCGCCGTCGACGGAGTTCTCGATCGCGATCATCGCGGCGTCGGAGCGGCCTTCCACGACGTCGGCGAGCGCTTCGCCCACGTTGCGCACCGGCCGCCACTCCTGGCCGCGCGCCTCCGGCACCTGTGCCAGCGCCGCCTCGGTGAACGTGCCCGCAGGCCCCAGGTAGCTGTACGTGCGGCGGCGGGGAACGGATGCCTCGGCAGAGGCGACCTCGGAAGTCACGCGTGCCAGCCTAGCCCGGGCCATGTCCACCCGATTCCGTGCGTAATTCAGGATGGACGCGGTGCGACATCGACTCGACCCGCGGAAATCCGGGGGCGGTGCCGATCGCACACCGCGCTCATCCTGAATTGCGAACGGGAGGCCGGTGTCATGGACCGTGCATGGCGGGCCGCGGACAGGCAGACTGGGACGCATGACTCGCGCAGGACAACCCGCCGAAGCATCCGACCTCATCGACATCGATGAGCTGATCGCCGCTTATTACGACGTCACGCCCGACCCCTCCGTCCCCGAGCAGCGCGTCGCGTTCGGGACGAGCGGTCACCGCGGCTCGTCGCTGTCGGCCAGCTTCAATGAGACCCACATCCTCGCCACGACGCAGGCGATCGTCGACTACCGCAGAGCGCAGGGCATCCGAGGACCGCTCTTCCTCGGCCGCGACACGCACGGCCTGTCGCTGCCGGCCGAGCGCAGCGCCATCGAAGTGCTCGTCGCGAACGGCGTCGACGTGCGGGTCGACTCGCGGGATTCGTGGGTGCCCACCCCCGCGCTCAGCCACGCGATCCTGACCTACAACCGCGGGAAGGATGCGGCGGACCCGGGCCGCGCCGACGGCATCGTCGTGACGCCCAGCCACAACCCGCCGCGCGACGGTGGCTTCAAGTACAACCCGCCGAACGGCGGCCCCGCCGACACCGACGCGACAGGCTGGATCGCGAACCGCGCGAACGAGCTCATCGCGGCGAACCTCGAGGGCGTCGCCCGCACACCGTTCAAGGATCTCGACGCCGACACCCTGGGCCAGTACGACTTCCGCGACGCCTACGTGCGCGACCTCGCGGACATCATCGACGTCGAGGCGATCCGCAACGCCGGCGTGCGCATCGGCGCCGACCCGTTGGGCGGTGCGTCCGTGGAGTACTGGGCGCTCATCGCCGAGGTGCACGGCCTCGACCTCACGGTGGTGAACCCCGATGTCGACCCGACGTGGCGCTTCATGACGCTCGACTGGGACGAGAAGATCCGCATGGACCCGTCGTCGCCGTCGGCGATGGCCGGCCTCATCGGCCGCCGCGAGGAGTACGACATCCTCACCGGCAACGACGCCGACGCCGACCGTCACGGCATCGTCACCCCCGACGCCGGGCTGATGAATCCGAACCACTACCTCGCCGTCGCGATCGACTACCTCTACTCGCACCGGCCGCAATGGCCGACGGATGCCGCGATCGGCAAGACCCTCGTCAGCTCGATGATCATCGACCGCGTCGCCGAATCGCTCGGGCGGGCGCTGCTCGAGGTTCCCGTCGGGTTCAAGTGGTTCGTGCCCGGACTGCTGGACGGATCGGTCGCCTTCGGCGGCGAGGAGTCCGCGGGCGCTTCCTTCCTCCGCAAGGACGGTTCGGTGTGGACCACCGACAAGGACGGCATCCTGCTGTGCCTCCTGGCAGCCGAGATCCTCGCCGTCACCGGCAAGACGCCGTCGCAGCGGTACGCGGAGCTCGAGGCCGAGTTCGGAGCCTCGGCGTATCAGCGTGTCGACGCACCGGCATCCCCCGCGCAGAAGGCGGCGCTGGGCAAGCTCGCACCCGAAGCGGTGACGGCGACCGAGCTCGCCGGCGAGCCGATCACCGCGAAGCTCTCGCACGCGCCAGGCAACGGTGCGGCGATCGGCGGCCTCAAGGTGCAGACCGAGCACGCGTGGTTCGCCGCACGTCCGTCCGGCACCGAGGACGTCTACAAGCTGTACGCCGAGTCGCTGCGCGGCCCCGAGCATCTGGCGCAGGTACAGGCAGAGGCCCGCGAGGTGGTGTCGCAGGCGCTCGCGGGCGCCTGATCGGGGGATCCGGAGAACCGAGCCCTCACTGAAAGCGCGAACCCACACGACAACGCGTGTGGGTTCGCGCTTTTCGGCGTGGTTTCGCTCACCTTGCGCCGCAACGACAACGCCCGGGCCCGTGCGAGGGAGCGCACGGGCCCGGGCGGAGTGTGGTGGGTATCAGGCGCGGTTGACGCCGCGGCGGCGCGTGAAGAGCACGTAGAGACCCAGCACGATGATCGAGCCGAGGATCGAGCCGATGATGCCGGACGGCTGCAGGAAGCCGCCGTTGGGGTCGCTTCCGAACAGCAGGAAGCCGAGGAATCCGCCGACGAACGAGCCGACGATTCCGAGGACGATCGTCAGCAGGATGCCCATGCTCTGCTTGCCGGGGATGATGGCGCGAGCGATGAGGCCGGCGATGAGGCCGATGATGATGAGGCCGAGGATGGTCCAGAGCATGTCTCTCTCCTTCTGTCTCGTGGACTGGGGGGTGCGGGGTCTCGTGTGAGATGTCGAAGACGCTATCGCCGCCTTTGCGCGCGGGGAGGCCTCTACCGCTCAGGGCCTGCGGGCGGTACATTATGCATCCGCAAGGTTCGGCAAGCGTTTTCCTGAGATCTGGGACACAATGGGACGGTGACCGACCTCACCCTCCGCCTCGACCAGGCCGACCTGACCGTCACCGTCCCCACGGCCCGTCCACGCGCCGTTGGCGCGTCGCGCGGAGCCTCCGGCCGCGTGGGCCCGGCCGGCGTCGACATCGCGCGCTACGCGTTCGACCCCGGCGGGCCGATCTCGGAGGGCCCGAAGCCCTTCCTGCACCCGCTGCGAACCCTCGACGGTGCGCTGCTGACGGGCTTCCGTCCGTGGGATCACCGGTGGCACAAGGGCCTCCAGATGACCTGGACTTACGTGTCGGGCCAGAACTTCTGGGGCGGCAACACCTTCCGGCCGGAACACGGCGACTACGCGCTCCTCGACAACGTCGGCTCCATCCGCCATGACCGCTTCACCTCGGTGATCGACGCCGGGCCCGAGGTCTCGTTCACCGAGGACCTCACGTGGATCACGCAGGGTGGCGACGGGTGGCTCGCCGAGACTCGCACGCACCGCTTCCACGGGGTCGACGCCGACCGCGGCCTCTGGATGCTCGACTTCTCGACGACGCTGCGCAACGTGTCGGGGCGCCGGCTCGAACTCGGCAGCCCGACGACCGAGGGACGACCCGGCGCCGGTTACACCGGCTTCATGATCCGGATGCCTCGTTCCTGGACCGGCGGCCGCGTCCTGGCGGGCGGCCTGCCCGACGACGCCGGCGACGTCGGCGTCATGGGTCGTGTCGCGCCGTGGGTCGCCTTCTCGGGCGAGCATGATGAGGTCGACGGCGGAGCCACGATCCTCGCCTTCGCGGGCTCCTCTACGGGCGCTCCGCCCATCCGCTGGTTCGTGCGCAGCGAGCCGACACCGGTGCTGGCGCCGTCGCCCTCGTTCGACGAGTACGTGGTGCTGGCCCCGGGCGACGAGCTGTCGCTCACGCACCGCCATGTCTTCGGCGACCGGGTGTGGACCCCGTCCGAAACGCGTGCGCTGGCCGAGGAGCTCGCGCCCTAGCCGAAGCGAGGGGGCGCCACCGGCCCTCACCGTAGCCCCCAGCAGGTCAACCGCCGTTCTCCAGGACGCACGGACGCCCGATCGTCCTGTGGAAGCCCGGTCGACCTGTCGAAGAGGAGAGTGAGGGATGAGGGCCGGCGGGAGCGGAGTCGTCAGCCCGCGGTGACCTCGAGCTCCACCCGCACGGGCAGCTCCCACGCCGACGGACCCGCCGCGAGCGCGTACGTGCCCGGCTGCACCCGCAGCGCGCCGGCGTGGACCCAGTCGTCGACCGCCCCTGGCAGGCGCACGGCGTCGTCCCACACCGCGAGGCGCGCGGGCGAGAACGAGAGCTCGACGTCGCGGGTCTCGCCCGGGGCGAGTCGCACGCGACGGTAGGCGACGAGCAGCCGGCGCGGTGCGGGGAGCGCAAGATCCGGCCACGGCAGCGCATACAGCTGCACCAGCTCCTCGGCATCGCGGTCGCCGGTGTTGCGCACCCGCACCACCGCGTCCACCACGGATTCGCCGGCCCGCGGGGCGAAGCCGGCGTGCCGGTGCGTCGGCTCGGGCGCGGGGATCGTAGCATCCGTCAGCGTCACCGACTCGTAGGCGACCGACGTGTACGTCAGTCCGTGGCCGAACGCGAACATCGGCTCGGCGGGCTGATGGCGGTAGGTCGCGCCTTGGCGGAGGGTGTCGTAATCGAACAGATCGCCCGCCTGCGCCTCGGTCGCCGGCCAGCTCTGCGAGAGGCGGCCCGACGGCTCGCGGTCGCCCGAGAGCACATCGATCACGCCGTGGCCGAGTTCCTGGCCGCCGTGGCTCGACCAGACGACGGTCTCGGCGTCGACGCCCTCGAGCACGTACGGGTAGCTCGACACGATCGTGAGCACGGCGCGCGGGTTCGCCTCGCGTGCGGCGCGCCACAGCTCGGCCCACACGGCGGGCAGCTCCAGGTGCGGACGGTCCTGCGTCTCGCGGCCGTTGAGGTGCGGGTCGTTGCCGACGGCGACGATGACGGCGTCCGCACGCGCGGCCGCCTCGGCCACCGCCTCGGCGCCCGACCGCACCACGCGCACACCGAAGCGTTCGGCCTCGTCGAGGGTCACCGCTTCGGCGGCGAGCAGCCCCGAGTCGCGGAACACGCGCAGCCACCGGCCCGAGCCCAGGTGCAGGAGCGACCAGGTGCCGTCCGCGTGGACGTGCGCCCGGTAGCTCTCCTGCACGACCCACCCGCCGACGCGCGCGGCGTCGGCGCGCATCGGCCACGTGCCGCCGGTCAGGAGCAGTCCGCTCGCGTGGGAGCGAAGGGTCAGGATGCCGTCGCCCCAGTCCGTCACATCGAACAGGGCACCGTCGACGGCGGCGTCGCCGGCCGCTTCGACCACGGAGCCGTCGGCGTTCGCCACCACGTAGCGGCCGTTCGACGCAGCCCGGAGCGCGATCGTGTCCGCCCCGGTCACGACCTCGGCCTCGCTGAAACGCTCCGCCGCCGCTCGGCCGATGCCGACCGCGTACGGCGGGGTGCCCGCGTACCAGTCGGTGAGCACGAGGTCGGCGAGCGGGCCGACGACCGCCACGCGCGTCGCGTCCGAGAGGGGCAGCACGCCGGCGTCGTTCCGCAGCACGACGACCGAGCGCGCCACCGCCTCCCGGGCGAGTTCACGGGCCCCGGGCGCATCGATCGCATCGACCCCGATCCCCGCGTAGGGGTCGGCGTCGCCGTCGAACTCCCCGGTCCGGATGCGCAGCTCGAGCAGCCGCAGCACGGCCTGATCGACGTCGTCCGCGGTGAGCAGCCCTGCGGCGAGCGCTTCTTCCACGTACCGGATGGTGGGCGCGGCGTCGGCCTCGTTGTCGGTGAACGAGTCGAGACCCGAGGCCACGAGCGCGGCCGCGGCGTGCACGTGGTCGGGCTGGGCACGCTGCGTGGTGACGAGGAAGGTCGGGGCGCCGGCATCCGACACCACCGCGATCGACTCGTCCGACCAGCTTCGAGCCTCCGCGACGAGCTCGGGCTGCGTGTGGGCCGGGACGCCGTTCACGCGGTTGTATGCGAGCATCATGCCGCCCGCGACGCCCTCTTCGATCGCGCCGCGGAAGGCCGGGAGCTCCTCCTCGTGGAGGGTGCGCAGCGACATCTCGGACGACGTCGTGGACCGGTCGGTCTCGTTGTTGTACGCGAGGAAGTGCTTGAGCGCGGGCACCGTGCGCCACACGCGCGGGTGGTCGCCACGCAGGCCGCGCGAGTACGCCGTGCCGAACACCGCGGTGATGTGGGGATCCTCGGAGTAGCCCTCCTCGTTGCGTCCCCAGGCGGGGTGGCGCAGCGTGTTGACGACCGGCGCCCACACGTTGAGGCTCACCAGCGGGTCTCCGGCGCGCTTGGCGCGCACCTCGATCGCGGCGACCTCGCCCACCCTCTCGACGAGTTCGGTGTCCCAGGTGGCGGCGAGTCCCACGGGCTGCGGGAATACCGTCGCACGGCCGAGCCATGCGACGCCGTGCAGCGCCTCGCATCCCGTGTGCCACGCCGACACCCCGAGGCGCTCGATCGCCGGCGCCGCCTGGTGCAGCATCGCGATGCGCTCGCCGGGCGTCAGCCGGCCGAGCAGGTCGCGGGCGCGCGCTCGCAGGGGCTGGTCGACCCGCCGGAACAGCGGCCGGTCGGTCGTCTGGCCGTCGGCGACCGTCGTGGTCGCAGCATCCGTCGCCGTGTCGGTCATCGTGCGCCCTCTTCCTCTGTCTCTTGAACCGGCACTGTGATGCGGATCTCTCCGGATGCTGCGGCGCGGGCTATCCGGTCCCCCACCTGCAGTGCCCACGGGGCGTGCGCGTCATGCGACGACGCGATGATCGCCGAGCCCTCGCGGCGCACGCGGAACGTGGTGGCGCCGACACCGTCGATGGACCCCCTGGCGTCATGGCCCGGCACCCTCGTCTCGCGGTCGTAGCCGTCGGGCAGCTCGAAGCAGCGCAGCGTCACGCCGTCGGACCAGTCGTAGTCGGGGCGGCTGTCGTCGCTGCCGAACGGGAGCACCGTTCCCGGGCGCACCCGCAGGGGCACCGAGTCGTACCCGTGGGTCTCCGAGATCCAGCGGCGCCCGTCGACGACGGTTCCGTCGAGGAGCGAGGTCCACTGACCCTCGGGCACGTAGTACTCCACGCTGCCGTCCGCCGTGAAGATCGGCGCGACCAGCAGGGCGTCGCCCAGCATGTACTGGGTGTCGGCGTCGAAGCCCGAGCGGTCGCCGGGGAATTCGAGGGCCATCGGGCGCATCATCGGCGTCCCGCAGCGATGGGCCTGCTCGGCCGCGCCCGCGAGGTAGGGCATGAGCCGCATCTTGAGCTTCGTGAACGCGCGGGCGATGTCGACCGCCTCGTCGTCGAAAGCCCACGGCACCCGCACCGACGACGAGCCGTGCAGCCGCGAGTGCGATGAGAGCAGGCCGAAGGCGAGCCAGCGCTTGAAGAGGCCGGGGTCGGGGGTGCCCTCGAAGCCGCCGATGTCGTGGCTCCAGTACCCGAATCCCGACATCGCGAGCGACAGGCCGCCGCGCAGCGACTCCGCCATCGACAGGAACGTCGAGTCGTTGTCGCCGCCCCAGTGCACCGGGAACTGCTGCGAGCCGGCCGTCGCGGAACGGGCGAACACGACGGCGTCGCCGACGCCGTGGTGCCGCTCGAGCGCGCGGAACACGACCTCGTTGTAGAGCTTTGCGTAGTAGTTGTGCATGCGGTGCGGGTCGGAACCGTCGTGCCACGCGACACCTTCGACTGGGATCCGCTCGCCGAAGTCCGTCTTGAACGCGTCGACGCCCTGGTCGAGCAGACCCTGGAGCTTGTCGACGTACCAGTCCGCGGCATCCGGGTTCGTGAAGTCGACGAGACCCATGCCTGCCTGCCACATGTCCCACTGCCACACACTGCCGTCGGTGCGCTTGAGGAGGTAGCCGTTGTCGGCCGCCTCGCGGAACAGCGCCGAGCGCTGCGCGATGTACGGGTTGATCCACAGCGACACGTGCACGTCGCGCTCGTGCATGCGGGCGATCTGCCCGACGGGGTCGTGGAATGCGCGCGAGTCCCACTCGAAATCGCTCCACTGGTACTCGCGCATCCAGAAGCAGTCGTAGTGGAAGACCGACAGCGGGATGTCGCGCTCGGCCATGCCGTCGACGAACGCGCTGACGGTGTCCTCGTCGTAGCTGGCCGTGAAGGATGTCGTGAGCCACAGGCCGAACGACCACGCGGGCACGCGCGCGGGCCGCCCGGTGAGCGCCGTGTAGCGGCGCAGCACGTCCTTCGGCTCGGGACCGGCGATGACGTAGTAGTCCAGGGACTCGCCGCCGACCGAGAACTGCACGCGGGAGTTCACCTCGCTGCCGACCTCGAACGAGACGTTCTCGGGATGGTCGACGAACACACCGTAGCCGCGTGAGGTGAGATAGAACGGCACATTCTTATACGCCTGCTCGCTCGACGTCCCGCCGTCGGCGTTCCATGTGTCGACGACCTGGCCGTTCTTGACGAACGCGCCGAAGCGCTCACCGAGCCCGTAGACCCGCTCGCCGGGCTCGATGCTCAGCTGCTGGTGCACCCACGTGGGCTTGGTGCCTCCGGCAGCCGTGCCCGCGGTGCCCGCGGTGCCCGCTGTGGGGGCGGTGCCGTTCTTGCCGGTCGTGTCGGTGACGTGGCCGATGGACCGAGGGAGGGAGCTCGTGAGCACGCGCCCGTCGGCATCGATGAAGTCGGCGCGCCACTGGCCTGCCGCGCGCGCGACCCGCACCTTGACGGGACCGGCATCGAGGACGCCCTCGCTCTCGTCGACCGTGATGCCCGGGCGGAAGCCCTCCGCGCCGAAGATCTCGAAGTCCGGGCCGCGGTGAACGGCGCCCGCGTGATGCTCGACCCGCACCTTGACGACGCCCGGCGCGGGCGCCGAGAACGTGACGGTGAGCATCGCGCGGTTGAGGGTGTCGCCCCTGTCGCGGATCGCGGCGGTCGGCGCGTACACGGTCATCGTGCCTGCCGCCTCGTCGACGCGGATGTCGTCGACCTCGACCGCGTACAGCGGGGCGAGGCCGGGCCTGGTGAGCCAGTAGCCGTCGGTGAACTTCACTCTGCGTGCCTTTCGATGAGCACCATGGCGGCGCCGGGAGCGAGCGTCAGCAGCCCGTCGACATCCGCGTCGGACAAGAGGTCCCGGCGGGGTCCGGGCACGGTGATGTGCCGCATCGCCTCGCCGTGGTTGAGGAGGAAGAGGGCCTCGCCGCGCTGCACGGCCTCGACGTCGTCGGGCAGCACGCGGTCGGGCAGGACGCCCGCGACACCGGCGGCGTCGAGCGCGTCGTCGAGGACGGCGGCGAGCGCCTCGTCCGACATGACGGCGCCGAGGTACCACGCCGTGCCGTCGCCGACGCGGTGGCGCGTGATCGCCGGAGCGCCCTGCAGGTGGCCGGCGCCGAACCGCGCGAGCACGTCGGCGCCGTCGGCACGCAGGCGCTCCCCGAGGATCGATGCCTCGACGCGAGCCGGCGCCGTCGCCCAGGCCCGCTCCACCGCGACCGGCGTGGGCTCGTCCGGGAGGCCGACCCACTCCTCGCCGCTGATGCCGAGCAGGTCGCGCAGCAGCACCGGCGAGCGCCCGGTCAGGATGCCGGCGTGCACGTCGGCGACGCCGGAGAACGGCCCCACCACGAGGCTCGCACCGCGCTCGACCGCCGCGCGGAGGGTGGCGGCGGCATCCGTCTCGATGATGTAGGTGTGCGGCACGAGCACCGTGCGATACGCCGAGAGGTCGGCTCCCGGACGCACGAGGTCGACCGCGATGCCACGGCGCCAGAGCGCCCGGTGCCAACGCTGCACCTGCTCGAGCGTGTCGAGCCGGTGCGTAGGGCGGCCCGGCTCGTCGGCGGCCCATCGCGAGGGCCAGTCGAAGAGCAGGGCGACGGATGCCTCGACCGCCGCCCCGACCACGGGCCGAAGTCGGCGCATGTCGGCGCCGAGGTCACAGGTGGTGGCGAACACCTCGGAGTCGGCGCCGGCGTGCGGCAGCAGCGCGGAGTGGAAGCGCTCGGCGCCGGTGCGCGCCTGCCGCCACTGGAAGAAGCAGATGGCATCGGCACCGCGCGCGATGGCCTGCAGCGAGTCGAGGCGGGCGCGGTCTCGGTTCTTGGGCAGGTTGTGGGCGCGCCACGAGGTCGCGCTCACCGCCTGCTCCATGAGCACCCAGGGCCGGCCGTGCCCGAGCGAGCGCATGAGGTCCTGCACGAGCGCGATGTCGGACGATGACGTCGCCGCGGCGTGATCGGGGTACTGGTCGTCCGCGACGACGTCGACGTCGCCGGCCCACTCCCACAGGTCGGTGAGCGGCTCGAAGCCCATGAAGTTGGTGGTGATCGGCTGGGTGGCACCGGTCGCCCGGATCGCATCGCGCTGCTCGGTGAACACGCGCTGCAGCGCCCACGACGTGTACCGGCGGAAGTCGAGCGACTGCGCGGGATTCACGAGGTACGGCATGCGGCGCGGCGGCAGGATCTCGTCGAAGTCGCGGTAGCGCTGCGACCACACGAGCGTTCCCCAGGCTTCGTTGAGCGCGTCGATCGTGTCGTAGCGCTCGCGCAGCCAGAGCCGGAACTCGCGCGCCGCCTCGTCGCCGAAGTCGATCTGGCCGAATTCGTTGCCGACGTGCCACATCCGCACCGCGGGGTGCGCCGCGTAGCGCTCGGCGAGGGCAGTCGCGATCGCCAGCGCGTGCTCGCGGTAGACACGGGACGCCGCCGTGAACTGGTTGCGCGACCCGGCCGCGAGGCGGACGCCGTCGGCGTTCACCGGAAGGGTGTCGGGGTGAAGGATGCCGAGCCACGGCGGCGGCGACGCGGTCGGCGTGGCCAGATCCACCGCGATCCCGTGCGCATGCAGGAGGTCGAGCACCTCGTCCAGCCACGCGAAGTCGTACTCTCCCGGCGACGGCTCGATGCGCGCCCAGCTGAACACCCCGACCGTCACGAGGTTGACACCCGCGCGCACCATGAGTTCGGCGTCCTCCTTCCACACCGGGCGCGGCCACTGCTCGGGGTTGTAATCACCGCCGAAGCAGATGCCGAGGTCGCGCGTGATCTCGGCGAACGCCTCGACGCGGCGCGGGTCGTGGATGGTGGCCATGGAGCGGGGAACCTCTTCGCTGAGTTTCGATCGGACGGTCACGTGATTGTTGGCAAGAAGCACATCGGGCTTTCGAAGCGCTTCAACACTGAGACGGTATACTACGACTGTGACGTTGTCCACGCGCCGCGATGATGCGACTCCCCAGCCCCCTGCCGAGGCTCTCCACGTCCTGCGCGCCTCGTCGCCCGCGTCGCGCTGGCTCGAGGCGTACCCGGTCGGCAACGGGGTGCGGGGCGCGATGTGCGCGGGCCTCGCCGGCGGCGAGCGGCTGTGGCTCAACGACATCACGGCCTGGTCGGGCCATGCCGGCGCGGACCCGCTCGAGGGCGTCACCGACCGCGGGCCCGCAGTGCTGGCCGCGGTGCGAGCCGCCATCGACGCCGACGATCTCGACGCCGCCGAGGAGCTTCTGCAGCGCATGCAAGCGTCCTGGGTGCAGGCCTACCTCCCGTTGGGCTGGGTCGACCTGACGGTGGAGACGGATGCTGCCGCGCCGGCGGCGACCCCGGCTCCCTACCGGCGGCGTCTGGATCTCTCCACCGGCGTCGCGACGCACGAGTACGCGATCGACGGCGTGGATGTGCGCCACCGCACCTGGGCCGATCTCGTGACCGGCGCCCTCATGCACGAGGTCACCGCGAACGAGCCGGTGCGGGTGCGGCTCGAGGTCGGGTCGCTGCTGCACCCGCGCTCGGCGCCGCGGTCGGCGGGCGGCGACCTCGCCACCGAGTGGTGGCTTCCCGTCGACGTCGCGCCAGGCCACGAGAGCCCCGCCGAGCCCATCCGCTACGACGAGGAGCATGGCCGCCACGGCGCGATCGTGGTGCAGGCCCGCGGCGTGTCCGAGGTCGTGGACGACGTGCTCGTCGGCGCACCCGCGACCACGCATCTGTTCGCGATCGCCACCGCCACCGCGCCCTCGCTGCCCGGCGACGAGGTCGACGCCCGCGACGCGGAAGGGCACGCGGCCGCGCTGCTGCGCGGCATCCGTGGATCCGTCGATGTGCACGCGACTGCGACCGATCTGCGCGCCGCCCACGAAGCGGCCCACGGCGAGCTCTACGCGCGCTGCGCGCTGGAGCTTCCGGTGGCGGACGACGTCGAGGCGGTCGACACCGTGACCCGCGTCGTCCGCGCGCAGGAGCGTGACGACCCCGCTCTCGCCGCCCTCATGTTCCACTACGGCCGCTACCTGCTGATCGCGTCGTCGCAGCCGGGCGGGCTGCCGGTCACCCTCCAGGGGCTGTGGAACGCGGAGCTTCCCGGACCCTGGTCGAGCGCCTACACCCTGAACATCAACACGCAGATGGCCTACTGGCCTGCCGAGACCACCGGTCTCGCCGAGTGTCACGAGCCGCTGCTGCGGTTCACCCGGCGGCTCTCCGAGACGACGGGCCCGCTGGTCGCCCGGGAGCTCTACGGTGCGAACGGCTGGGTCGCGCACCACAACTCGGACGCGTGGGCGTTCGCCGCGCCCGTGGGCGCCGGTCACGGCGACCCGGCATGGGCGAACTGGTCGCTCGGGGGCGTGTGGCTCGCGCTGCATCTGTGGGAGCACTACGCGTTCGGCCGCGACCGCACGTATCTCCGCGAGGAGGCATGGCCGGTGCTGGCGTCGGCCGCCGAGTTCGCGCGGTCGTGGATCCAGACCGACGGCGAGCGCGCCTGGACGAGCCCGTCCACATCGCCCGAGAACCGCTACCTCGACGACGAGGGGCGCGAGCGCGGCGTCGCCGTGTCGGCGACCATGGACATCGCCCTGCTGCGCGAGCTCGCCGCCGTCTGCCGCTCGGCTGCAGATGTGCTCGACCTCGACGAGCCATGGATCTCGGACCTCACCCACCTCACCGACGCCCTCCCCGATCCCCGGGTCTCGGCCCGCGGCGACCTGCTCGAGTGGGACCGCGAGCGCGTCGAGGCCGAGCCCGAGCACCGCCACCTCTCACACCTCGTCGGCCTGTTCCCACTGGCGCAGATCACCCCGGAGGCGACGCCCGGCCTCGCGCGCGCAGCATCCGAGTCCATCCGTCTGCGCGGCCCTGAGTCGACCGGCTGGGCGCTCGCGTGGCGCTCCGCCATGCAGGCTCGCCTGGGCGACGGTGCGGCCGTGCACGCGCAGCTGCGGCTCGCGCTGCGTCCGGCGGAGGAGAGCTCGGACGAACACCGCGGAGGCGTCTACCCGAACCTCTTCAGCGCGCACCCTCCGTACCAGATCGACGGCAACCTCGGCGTGACGGCGGCCATCGCCGAGGCCCTCGTGCAGTCGTTCGACGAGACTGCGGCGTCAGACACCGGGCCGGCCCGCATCACCCTGCGACTGCTGCCTGCGCTGCCGCCGGAGTGGCCGGACGGCCGGGTGCGCGGCATCCGTTCCCGTGGCGACGTCGCGGTCGACGTCGAGTGGTCCGGCGGAGAACTCGTGCGGGCGCGTCTTCGCGCGGGGGCCGGAGCGGTCACAATGAGTGTGCACGGGCCGGACGGTTCGATCGGAACATACGAGCTCGCACCCGGAACCACACGGGTGATCGAACGAGGAGAGCGGGGGATCTCATGGTGACGATCGCGGACGTCGCGCAGAAGGCCGGCGTGTCGATCTCGACGGTGTCGTACGTCATGAGCGGCAAGCGGGCCATCTCGCAGGAGACGCGGGACCGCGTCGAGAAGGCGATCGACAGCCTGGGCTTCAGCCCGCACGCCGGCGCGCGCTCGCTGGCGTCCCGCTCGACGAACGTCATCGGCCTGCAGGCGCCGCTGCGCACCGGCGTCGACGTGCACGTCGTCATGCAGGTCGTCACGGGCGTCGTCACCCAGGCGCGCAAGCACGGCTACGACATCCTGCTGATCGCGAGCGATGACTCCAAGGCGCTGCTGCGCGCGGCGAAGGGGTCGATGGTCGACGCACTGCTGGTCATGGACGTCGAGTCGGATGACCCCCGCATCGAGACGCTGTCGGGCCTCGACCACCCCAGCGTGCTCATCGGCCTGCCGGAGGGCCGTCGCGCCGTGCCGTGCGTCGACTTCGACTTCGAGGCCGCCGGCTGGCTGGCGGTCGACCGGCTCGTCGCACTCGGCCATCGCCGGCTCGCCCTCATCGGCTCGCCTCCGGAGGTCATGGCACGCCACACCGCCTATGCCGATCGCCTGGCGCGCGGCTTTCTCGCGGCGTGCGAGGCGAACGGTGTTCACGGCACGGTGCACGCCTGCCCGAGCTCGGCCGAGTCCATCGCCACGGTCGACGCCGTCATGATGGAGGACCCGGGCATCACGGGCTTCTTCGTGCACAACGAGGGCGCACTCCCCCACGTCGCGACGACGATCGCCCAGCGCGGCCGTCAGCGGGGCGACGAGCCTGCCATCTTGGCACTGTGCCCGGACGATGTGGCGCGCTCGGTGCCGGGACTGGCCGACAGCATCGCTGTGCCCGCGGAGGCGATCGGCGCGGCGGCCACCGACATGATCTGCGAGATCCTCGCGAGCGGCGCCAAGCCGGCTGTGCGGCTGCTTCCGCCGGCGCTGACCGGAGCGGCGCCCGCGGCGCGGTGACCACCGCATGAGGATCGACCCCGACAGCCGCACGATCGGCGGCTTCTCGACGTTCCTGACGTTCGTCGTGCTCAACCTGCTCTACATCGTCGTGTGCCTGCCGATCGTCACGATCGGCGCCGCGACGAGCGCGCTGTACGAGGTGACGATCCGCTACTCCGACGACGAGAGCGGACGCCCCCTCACAGACTTCCTCCCCGCCTTCCGCGCGAACTTCGGCCGCGCGACGCTGCTGATGCTCTGCCTGCTGCTTCCCGCGGTGCTGCTCGGCTTCTCGAGCGTGTTCTGGTTCTCGCACCCGGCCCTCTTCGCGGGAGTGGCCGGGACCCTCGCCGTGATCGGCGCGGTCTACCTCTTCGCCGCCTTCCTGTTCGCGATGGCCCAGGTCGCGTGCTTCAAGAACAGCGTGCGCCAGACCCTCAGGAACGCGCTGCTGTTGCCCGCCGCCGAGCCGGTGCGCACCCTGGGCGCCCTCGTGATCCCCGTGACGGCGGTCGCCCTGACGATCCTGTTCCCGCCCGTCGCGATCCTCGTCGCCACGATCGGCTTCTCCGTCGGCGCCTACGCCACGGCCTTCATCTTCCGCAGCGTCTTCGCCCGCCACGAGGCCTGACCCCTCGGACCCCGGCGGTGACGGATGCCCCGGCCCCGCAGCATCCGTGATCCTCAACTGAGGACGAGAGCCGAGCGGCGGACCGGATCCCGACGCCATGATCCTCAGCTGAGGGCGAGAGCCGAGCGGCGGACCGGATCCCGACGCCATGATCCTCAGCTGAGGACGAGAGCCGAGCTGCGGACCGATGACGACGCCGGGGTCCTCATCTCGGCAGATCGCCTCGAATGAGGACGAGGAGGCGCGGACAGCGACGACGAAGGGCTCGGGATGCTGCATCCCGAGCCCTTCGTGCCGTGCGGCGTGGTCAGCCGGCGAACTCCTCCGCGACGGCGACGCGTGCGTCGTTCTGGGACTTCGCGTTGCTCATGTCGACGTCGAGCACCTTCTCATAGCCGAGGCCGTTCGCGGTCTCGATGAGCTCGTCGCGGAGCGACTCGAACTGCGCCTCGTTCTCGGCGAACACCATCTGCCACGAGTACTGCTTGATGATCTCCTTGACCTGGTTGCGCAGGGTCTCGATCTCGGAGTCGTCGGCCGGCGCCGCGTAGCTCGCACCCGGGGCGACCAGCACCTGGTCGTTGGTCTGCAGGTACTCCATGGTGGACGTCGCGCCGCCCATCTTCGCCGACCAGTCGACGGTCAGCGGGTTGGCGATCGAGGCCTGGTAGGTGGGCCAGAACGTGTAGCTGTACGGCAGGCCCGTCTCGGGGTCGGTGTCGATCGGGAGCACCGCGCTGAGGTTCAGCGCCGACACGCCGTCGGCGTACTCGCCGCCGCCCCACTCCTCGGGGACGGTGGCGCCGCCCTGGAGGAACACCTCGTTGCCGAACTCGGTGAGCTCGGGCTCACCGGCGTCGTTGACGTCCCACGTGAGGCCCTTCGGGCCCGCGGACGCACCCGTCTGGCTGCTGTTTGCGTACGCGCCCTCCGGCGAGTAGAGCCAGTCGATGAACGCGGCGATGCGCTCGGGGTCCTCCGCCTTCGAGCCGATCGCGAACACCTGCTTGCCGCCGTACGCCTCGGCACCGTAGGAGAAGATGTTCTGGTCCGCCAGGGGCACCATCTCGAAGCCCTTGCCGGCGGCCATGTTCTGCTCGGTGTTGTAGGCGGACTGACCCAGCCACGGCCACCACGAGAACAGGACCTGGCCGTTCTGGAACTTCGAGAAGAGCGTGTCGTAGTTCTGCGTCGTCGACTCCGGGTCGACGAGGCCGAGCTGGTTGGCGTCGAAGTAGAGCCTCAGGTTGCGGATGTACTCGCTATCGGGGTCAAGGATGCTCTGATAGTCCGAGCCGTCGGCCTTGGCCAGCACGAACCCGATCTCGTCGTACCCGTAGAAGCAGGCGGGCTGCTTGGCGGTGACCATCATGTTGCCGTCCCAGTCCTTGAACAGCGAGAAGGCGTAGGTGGGCTGGCCGTTGTCGGCGGTGGGGTGGGCGGCCTGCATGTCGGCGAGCACGGGCAGGAGGTCTTCGAGGGTGCCGATCTCGGGGTAGCCGGCCTCCTTGTAGTAATCCCAGCGGAGGTAAGGGCCGAAGGTGGGGTTGAGACCCTCCGACGGCTCGGTGGGCTTGAGCGACGAGACCGCCGACGGGAAGCCGTACACGCCGTCCTTGCCGTCGTTGAGGTGCTCGACCGCCGCGTCGAACTTCGCGAGGTTGTCCATCGCGCCGTAGTAGTTCGCGGAGTCCTTGACCAGGCCGCCTTCGATGAGCTCGTCGAGCTTCTCGCCCTTGTCGGTGATGATGAGGTCGCCGAGGTCGCCGGCCGCGACGCGCGTGTTGTAGAGGGTGTCACCGCCGCCCGCGACGTTCGGGGCGATGATGTTCAGCTTCATGTTGAACTTGTCTTCGACGATCTTGGCGAACCAGCCCTGCTGGACGCCCATGTAGTTCGCGAGACCGTCGAACACGTCGATCGTGATCTCCTCGTCCCACTTCTCGGGGAACTGCTCGATCGCGCCCTGGTCGTCGCCGCCCGCGCTGCACGAGGCGAGCGAGCCCGCGGCGAGCAGCGCCACGAGAGCCAGGGACACCTTCTTTCGAAGCGTCATTGCTTTCCTTTCTTGGTGGTTCGTGGCCGCCGTCAACCCTTGACGGCGCCCAGCATGATGCCCTTCACGAAGAAGCGCTGGAACAGCGGATAGATGAAGATGATCGGCAGGACGACGAGCACCGAGACGGTCATGCGGATCGAGGTCGGCGTCTGCTCGGTGGCGAGGCCGGCGATCTGGCCGATGTTGCCGCCGGCGTTCTGTGCGGCCTGGGCGAGGCTCGAGGCCTGGTTGATGAACATGTAGAGCAGGTACTGGAGCGTGTACAGGCTCTGGTCGGTGATGTAGATCAGCGTGTCCTGGAAGCTGTTCCACTGCGTCACGGCGCTGAAGATGGCGATGGTCGCGAGGATCGGCGTCATGTTGGGCAGGTAGACCCGGAAGAAGACCTGCAGGATGTTGGCGCCGTCGACCTCGGCCGCCTCCTGCAGCTCCTTCGGCATCGACTCGACGTAGGTCTTCGCGAGGATGACGTTGAACGGCTGCACGACGAACGGCAGCACGTACACCCAGAAGTTGTTGGTGAGGCCCAGCGTCTTCATGATGATGAACACCGGGATGAGGCCCGCGCTGAAGTACATCGTGATGATGAGGAAGCGGTACCAGAACTTGCGGCCCCACATGCGGGTCTGCGTGAACATGAACCCGAGGAACGCGGAGGCCAGCACGGTCAGCGCCGTCCCGATCACCGTGCGGCCGATGCTGACCACGGTCGCCATCGGCAGGCCCGGCAGCTGGAACACCTGGGTGTAGTTGGAGAGGTGGAACCCGACCGGCCACAGGCGCACATCGCCGAGGGCCGAGACGTCGTTGGCGCTGACGGAGTTGATGATCAGGTAGTAGAACGGGTACGCGCAGATGAGTGCGAATAGGAAGAACAGCGCGTAGTTCGCCAGGCGGAACACTGCATCGCCGACCGTCCCGCGATAGCGGGCCGAGGTGTCGCCCTTGCGCGTCGTGGTGAGCGTCTTCGTCATGGTCGTGGTCATGTCGTGGCCTCTCAGACGATCGATTCGCCGCGGACGCGCTTGGAGACCGCGTTGACGGTGAGCAGCAGCGCGACCGAGATGAGGCTCTTGAGCATGCCGATCGCGGTGGCCATCGACAGGCTGTTGCCGGTCATGCCGATGTTGTAGACGTACAGGTCCAGAACCTGGATCCACTGCTTGTTGAAGGCGTTCTGGAACACGTAGTACTGCTCCATGCCGTTGTTGAGGATGTTCGCGATCGACAGCAGCAGGAGCACGAGGTAGGTCGGCATGAGCTGCGGCACGGTGATGTACCGCATCAGCTGGAACCGGCCGGCGCCGTCGATTCTGGCCGACTCGTACAGCGACTGGTCGATGCCCGCGATCGCGGCGAGGTAGATGATGGCGCCCCAGCCGAGCCCCTTCCAGATGCTCCAGAGCGTCATGGTGATCCAGACGTTCTGGTCGGTGTCGAGGAACTTGATCGGTGCCGTGATGAGCCCGGCGTCGGTCAGGACGTCGTTGACGAGGCCCGAACTCGAGAACAGGGAGAACGCGATCATGTACACGAGCACCCACGAGATGAAGTTCGGGAGGGCCGTGAGCGTCTGCACGGAGTTGCGGAACCAGGGGGCCTTGATCTCGTTGAGGAGGATCGCGAAGAAGAGCGGCAGGAGGGATGTCGCGATCCCGAGGAAGCTGATCGCCAGCGTGTTCAGCAGCACCTGGCCGATCTGCGCCATCTGGGTGGGAGAAGACACCAGCATCTGGAACCACTGCAGGCCCACGAACTCGCTTCCCTCGAGCCCGAGCGCCGGTTTGTAGTCGTACAGGGAGTAGATCCAGCCGTACAGCGGGAGATATGAGAACAGGAACGCGAGGACCAGGAAGGGGAGGATGCAGAGGAACAGCGTGAACGACGTGCGGCTGCCCGCGGGGCGGAGCCTGCGGCCGCGGCCCTTCTTCGCGTTCTGATCCAGGTTGTGGACGGCCGCCTCCTGGAAGACGACCTGCGACTGCGCCTGAGTGGTCATCGGAGGGCGCCCTCGTCCGCGGCATCCGCCGAGGGGGCCGTCGGCTGAGCATGCCGTTCCATGTCACTCCTTCGTGTACGTGGGTGCCGCTCCATCGAGGGCGGGATCCGAGGTTCGTTCGTCGAACCGCTTCGATTTCGAACCGCTTCGATTGAGAGTAGGCGGCACCGCGCGATTCGTCAAATGTCTTCTGGTAACACCGCCACAACGATCGGCACCGCTCGGGCGCGCCCGTCACGGGCGGGAAAGCGCCTACCATAGTCGGATCGGACGCACCGAGGCGTCCGCTCCGGCCGCACGCCGGATCAGCATGACGGGACGAACGACATGAAGCGAGTCGGCATCCGCGATGTTGCCGAGCGTGCGGGCGTCTCGATCAGCACCGTCTCGAACGCCCTGAACCGTCCCCACATGGTCAGCGGGCGGCTCGTCGACCGCGTGCGCTCCGCCGCCGACCAGCTCGGCTACGTGCCGCTGCAGGCGGCGCAGCAGCTGCGCGCGGGGCGGTCGGGTCTCGTCGGCATGACCGTCATCAACATCGCGAACCCCTTCTTCGCCGACATGGTCGCCGGCGCCGAGGACGCCGCCTCCGCCGCAGGTCTGCGCGTACTGGTCGGCAACTCGAGCGACGACCTCGCCAAGGAGCGCGATCACCTCGAGCTGTTCGAGCGCGTGCAGGTCGAGGGGGCGCTGGTGAGCCCGTTCGGCCCGCTCGAACCCTGGCTGCGGCGACTGCGCGGTCGCGGCATCCCGGTGGTCCTGGTCGACGCGATCGACGACACGGGCGAGCTGCCCTCGGTCTCGTTCGACGACGTAGCCGGCGGCCGGCTCGCCGCTGAGCACCTGCTCGCGACGGGGCGACGGCGGCTCGCCTTCGTCGGCGCGCGCGCAGAGGTGCGCCAGGTGCGGGAGCGACTGCAGGGCGCTCGCCATGCCGTCACGGAGCTTCCGGGCGCGACCCTCGAGCCGATCTGGACCCAGCGCACCACGTCTGATCTCGGCGTGGCCTTCGGGGAGCAGCTCGCCGCCCGCTCCGCCGCCGACCGCCCCGACGGGGTGGTCGCCTCGAACGACCATCTCGCCATCGGACTCGTGCACGGCCTCATCTCCCGCGGGGTGAGGGTGCCCGAGGATGTCGCCGTGGTCGGCTACGACGACATCGAGTTCGCCGCGATCGCCGGCGTGCCGCTGACATCCGTGCGCCAGCCGGCCCGCGAGATGGGCCGCACCGCGGCCGAGATGCTCCTGGCGCGGATCAACGGCGCCCGAGGCTCCGACCTCGCAAGTGTGGTCTACCGGCCCGACCTGATCGTTCGCGCCAGTACCATGTCGGCATGACGCAGAAAGCGTTTACCGGACCCATCCGCATCATCTCGATCGCGCAGAATCCGCGTCCCGGCCGCTCCGTCCTGAAGCTGCTCGCCCGCCGGCCCGGCCGCATGACGGTGGCGATCCTCGCGTTCGCCTGCAAGGAGATCCCGCTGTGGTTCCTGCCGGTCGTCACGGCACGGATCATCGACATCGTCGCGACCGGGGGCGAGGTCTCGACGGTGCTGATCTGGTTCGCGGTGGCCGCCGTCCTGCTCATCCAGAACTACCCGATGCACATCGTCTACACGCGCAATTTCATGACGGTCGTGCGCGACACCGGCGCCGACCTGCGCAACGCGCTCGCGGCGCGGCTGCAGAGCCTCTCGATCGGCTACCACACCAGGGTGAGTTCATCGATCGTGCAGACGAAGGTCGTGCGCGACGTCGAGAACATCGAGCTCATGCTCCAGCAGGTGACCCACCCGCTGCTGTCGGCGACCATGGTCATGATCGGCGCCATCTCGATGACAGCGATCGCCGTGCCGCAGTTCCTTCCGGTCTATGCGCTCGCGGTCCCGATCGCCATCGGCATCCGGTACGGACTGCGCAACCGCTCGCGTGAGCGCAACGAGGTGTTCCGCCGCGAAGTCGAGACGCTCTCGGCGCGGGTCGGCGAGATGGCCTCACTCATCCCGGTCACGCGCGCGCACGGGCTGGAGCAGACGGCCGTGACCCGCGTGGCCTCCGGCGCCGACGGCGTGCGTCGCGCGGGCCTGCACCTCGACATGCTCAACGGCCATGTGGCCTCCATCTCGTGGGTCGCGATGCAGCTGTTGGGAGTCGGATGCCTCGTGCTCGCCGCGATCTTCTCGCTCACCGGATTCCTCCCCATCAGCCCGGGCGAGGTCGTGCTGCTGTCGACCTATTTCACGCTGCTGACCGGCGGCCTGACCCAGCTGCTGATGCTGATCCCCGTCGGCGCGCGGGGGATGGAGTCGATGCGGTCGATCTCGGAGGTGCTGCAGGAGCCCGACCTCGAGCAGAACGAGGGCAAGCGCGCCGTCGGGCGGGTCGGCGGCCGCCTCGAGCTGCAGCACGTTTCCCACCGATACGACGGGGCGGACCGGGACGCCGTGCACGACATCTCGCTCGACATCACGCCGGGTGAGACCGTGGCCTTCGTCGGCTCGTCGGGCTCTGGCAAGTCGACGATGCTCAATCTCGTGCTCGGCTTCGTGCGCCCGACAGCGGGCCGCATCCTGCTCGACGGCGTCGACATGCAGGACCTCGATCTGCGCACCGTGCGCCAGTCGGTGTCGGTCGTGCCGCAGGAGTCGGTGCTCTTCGAGGGCACGATCCGCGAGAACATCGCGTACGGCCTCGACGACGTGTCGGACGAGCGCCTCCACGCGGCCTTGCGCGACGCGAACGCCGCCGAGTTCGTCGAGCGCCTCCCCGACGGATGGGACACCGTGGTGGGCGAGCGCGGCGCCCGCCTGTCGGGCGGGCAGCGCCAGCGGCTCGCGATCGCGCGGGCGCTGGTGCGCGACCCCCGCATCCTGTTGCTCGACGAGGCGACGTCGGCCCTCGACCCCGAGTCGGAGGAGCTCGTGAAGGAGGCGCTCAACCGGCTCATGAAGGGCAGGACCACGCTCGTCGTCGCCCATCGCCTGTCGACGATCCGCCAGGCGGACCGCATCGTCGTGCTCGAGCACGGCCAGGTCGTCGAGATCGGCGCGCATGACGCGCTCGTCGCCGCACATGGCCGCTACGCCCGCCTGCACGCGACGCAGACCGGCCTCCCCCGCTGACCGGATCGTCCCGGATAGCGCTTTCCGTCACCACCGCCTACCCTGGAAGGAACGGATGCCGCGGGTGGCAGCATCCGTTCGCGATCACCCGAAGGAGCCATCGTGACCGACACCCTCCGCTGCGCCATCGTGGGCACCGGCGCCATCGCGCACTCCCACATCAGGGCCATCGACGCGTATCCGCACGCGGAGCTCGTCGCGGTCACCGATCTCAGCCGCGCGTCGGCCGAGGCTTTCGCCGCCGCGTACGGCGCGCCCGCCGTGTACGACGACCTCGACACCCTGCTCGCCGCCGAGCACCCCGATGTCGTGCACATCTGCACTCCCCCGGGCGCCCATGCGGCGCAGGCGCTCGCCGCGTTCGCCGCGGGGGCGCACGTCGTGGTGGAGAAGCCCCCTGCACCCTCCCTCGACGAGCTCCAGGAGATGACGGATGCTGCGGCCGCCGCCGGCCGGCAACTCGCGGTGGTCTTCCAGCAGCGCACCGGCACCGCACCTGCCCATGTGAAGCGCCTGCTCGACTCCGGCGCGCTCGGAAGGCCGCTGGTCGCGCAGTGCCAGACGCTCTGGTACCGCGACGCCGCATACTTCGCGGTGCCGTGGCGCGGGAAGTGGGAGACCGAGGGCGGCGGGACGACGCTGGGCCACGCCATCCACCAGCTGGACCTGCTGGCGTTCCTGCTCGGCGACTGGACGCGGGTCGAGGGGCGTCTCTGGCGCCTGGACCGGGAGACGAACACCGAAGACGTCTCCACCGCGACCGTCGTGTTCGAGGGCGGCGTCGTCGCGCAGGTCGTCTCGAGCACGCTGTCGCCGCGCGAGACGAGCTCGATCCGCATCGACACCGAGAAGGCCACGATCACCGTCGACCACCTGTACGGCCACGGCCACGAGAACTGGCGCATCACGCCGGCACCGTTCGTCGACGCCGACGAGGCCGCGACGTGGGAGATCACCGGCCCCGAGGAGCGCAGCGACCATGTGTACCTGCTGCGCGACGTGTTCGACGCCCTCCGCGCGGGCGCACCCTTGCCGCCGACGGCCGAAGCGCCGGCGCGCTCCATCGAATTGGTGGCTGCCATCTACGCCTCGGCGGACGCCGACGGCGCGGTCGTGACGCCGGACGACCTCGCTGCGCACCCGACGCACCGCAAAGGCTTCGCCAGCGCCGTGATCGATCTGCGGCCGGCCGGATGAGGGTCGATCCGACCCGAGAGCGGGCCCCCGAGCGCTGAACCGCCCGGATCTCCCGCCCGCCCCGCGGGCCCCACGGGGATCGTGCGCAGGACGTTCGCGCCGATCAGTGGCGGCCGTTACTGAATCGTTCTAATTTCTCGGCCGGATGTCTTGCGAAACGTTTTTTGACGAGGTACCGTAGCCGGCAAGCGCTTTCCAGCACCTCGCACCCGGAGCGCCCACCCCGCACACAGACGACGAACGTCCCGCGGGCACAACAGAACGCAGACGTTCACAAGGAGGACAAGGATGTTCAGCAAGAAGAGGGCTTCTGCCGCAGCCGCGATCGCAGCGGGCGCAGCCCTGGTGCTCGCCGGCTGCGCCGGCGGCAGCGGCGAGACCCCCGACGCCGCGCCCACATTCGACCCCGATCAAGAGGTGACGCTCGACCTCGCCTTCTGGGGCAACGACGTGCGCGCAGAGCTCTACAACGAGGCGATCGCCGCGTTCAACGAGGAGTACCCGAACATCACGGTGAACTCCACCTTCCTCACCTTCCCGGAGTTCTGGGAGAAGCGTCAGACGGAGGCGGCCGGCGGCAACCTTCCCGACGTGATGCAGTTCGACTACTCGTACCTGCGCCAGTACTCCGAGAACGGCCTCCTGCTCGACCTCGACCCGTACCTCGGCAGCATCATCGAGACCGACCCGCTGCCCCAGAACATCCTCGACATCGGTGTCGTGAACGACACCACCTACGGCATCACCACCTCGACGAACGCATGGGGGCTGTTCACCAACCCGGTCCTGCTCGAGCAGGCCGGCGTCGAGCAGTTCGAAGGCGGCAGCTGGGAGGACTACACCGACTGGATGGGCGAAGTCACCGACGGCGCGGGCGGCGCATTCTGGGGCGGCGGCGACTACACGGGCCGCATCCAGAACTTCGAGCTGCAGCTGCGCTCGGAGGGCAAGAACCTCTTCGACGAGGACGGCACGCCCGGCTTCGACGAGGAGCGCCTCACCGAGTTCTGGGAGTCCGGCGCGCCCATCCGGGAGGACGGCATCGGCGTCCCCCAGCAGCGCGTCGAGGAGGTCGCCCCGAAGGGCGCCTTCGACAGCGCGCTGACGGCGAGCGAGCTCACGTGGGACAACTTCGGCGCCGGCTACCTCGCGGGCCTCGGCGAGGGCTACACCGAGCTCGGCCTCATCGCTCCCCCGGTCACGGAGGAGGGCGCGAAGGACCTGTATCTCAAGCCCTCGATGCTGCACACCATCTCGTCCCAGACCGAGCACCCCGAGGCGGCGGCGACCCTCGTCAACTTCCTCGTGAACTCGCCCGAGTCCGGTGAGATCTTCGGCACGAACCGCGGCCTCCCGGCTTCGGAGACCGCCCTCGACGCGGCCGAGCTCGACCCGCTGAGCCAGCAGGTCAAGGACTACGAGGCGTCGATCGCCGACCGCCTGGGCGACGCTCCGCCGGTGCCGATCGTCGGGTACGGCACGCTCGAGGAGAAGTTCCGCCAGCTCGGCACCGAGCTGGGCTTCGGCACCGTCACCGTGGAAGATGCGGTCTCGCAGTTCTTCTCCGAGATGGACGTCGTCCTCAACCAGTGACAGCCTCCGGGTCCGGGCGTACGATGCGCCCGGACCCGGACACCACTACTCCACAAACCCGTATCGGAGAGTCTCGTGAGCACCACAGCGACCAGAGTCATCGTGACCGGTGAGAAGTCCTCACGCCGGTCCCTGTTCCGCCGGAGCAGCCCTGAGCACGTGAACCGGGCGGGTCAGCGCCGGCGCGTCATGAAGGAGACGCTGGCGGGGTACGGGTTCCTGATCCCCTGGCTGGTCGGGTTCTTCGGCCTCACGCTGATCCCGATGGCGTACTCGCTGTACCTGTCGTTCACGAAGTACAACATCTTCACGCCGCCGCAGTGGATCGGCTTGGACAACTACGTCCGCATGTTCACGTCCGACCCGGCGTTCATCCAATCCGCGCAGATCACCCTGATCTACGTGCTGGTGGGCACCCCCATCACGCTCGCGGCCGCGCTGGGCGTGGCGATGCTGCTGAACTACCGCGACAAGGGCGCCGGGTTCTTCCGCTCCGCCTTCTACGCCCCGTCGCTGATCGGCGGGTCGGTCTCGGTCGCGATCGTGTGGCGGGCGATGTTCGCCAACGACGGCCCCGTCGACAACTCGCTGTCGGCGATCGGCATCGACCTGGGCGGGTGGATCGGCAACCCCGCGCTGGTGCTGCCCGCGATGATCCTGCTGGCGATCTGGCAGTTCGGCGCGACCATGGTGATCTTCCTGGCCGGCCTCAAGCAGATCCCCAAGGAGCTCTACGAGGCCGCCGAGATGGATGGAGCCGGACCCTGGCACCGCTTCCGCGCCGTGACCCTGCCGATGCTGTCGCCGGTGATCTTCTTCAACCTGCTGCTCGGTCTCATCGGCGCGTTCCAGGTGTTCTCGTCCGCCTACATCATCTCCAACGGCACGGGCGGCCCCGCCGGCATGACGAACTTCATCACCCTGTACCTCTACAAGCGCGGCTTCTCGGACGGCCAGATGGGCTACGCCGCCGCCATCGCGTGGGTCCTTCTGATCGTCGTCGCGATCATCGCCTTCATCCTCTTCCGCACTCAGCGCAGCTGGGTCCACTACGCCGGAGACAACCGATGAGCACCACCAGCTTCGGCGAACCCGCCATCGCCACCCTCGAGAACCAGCTCGACGCCACCCCTGAGCAGCCCCGCCGCAAGGTCAAGCGCGGCACCTGGCAGACCGTGATCTGGTTCGTCGTCCTCATCGCCGTCACCGCGGTCGTGCTCTACCCGCTGGTGTGGCTGCTGTTCTCCACGTTCAAGCCCAACAGCGAGTTCGGCTCGAACATGGGCCTGCTTCCGAACAACCCCACCATCGACAACTACGCGAAGGTGATGGAGGGCATCGCGGGCGTCCCGATGTGGCGGTTCTTCCTGAACTCGTTCATCATCGCCGCCGGCTCCGTGATCGGCGTGCTGCTGTCGTCGTCGCTGGCCGCCTACGCGTTCGCCCGCATCCAGTTCAAGGGCCTGGGCATCCTGTTCGCCGCGATGATCGGCACGCTGCTGCTGCCGTTCCACGTCGTGATCATCCCGCAGTACATCATCTTCCAGCGCCTGGACATGATCGACACGTTCATCCCGCTGCTGCTGCCGAAATTCCTCGCCACCGAGGCGTTCTTCGTGTTCCTGCTCGTGCAGTTCATCCGCCAGATGCCCCGCGACATGGACGAAGCCGCCCGCATCGACGGCGCCGGACACGTGCGCATCTTCTGGTCGATCATCCTGCCGCTGATCAAGCCCGCCCTGATCACCTGCTCGATCTTCGCGTTCATCTGGGCGTGGAACGACTTCCTCGGACCCCTGCTCTACCTCACCAGCCCCGAGAACTACCCGCTGCCCATCGCGCTGCGCCTCTACAACGATCAGACCTCGGTGAGCGACTACGGCGCCACCGTCACCGCCTCGTTCATCGCGCTGATCCCGGTGCTGCTCTTCTTCCTCGTGTTCCAGCGCTTCCTCGTCGACGGTGTCGCCACCCAGGGACTCAAGGGATAGGACCGCCATGGACCGCCGAGAACTGCGCGCCGCGCGTCGCGCCGACGCGTCGGGTGCCGGGCCCACGCTCGAGGAGCGCGAGCCGGCCCGCTACCCGGGCGCCAAGGGAGCCTTCGCCCTCTTCGGCGAGGTGCTGCTGACCGGACTGCTCGTGGCCGCGGGAGGCGTGCTCATCGTGACGCTGCCGGCGGCGCTGGCGGCCGGAATCCGTCACCTCCGCCGCTATGTGGACGCCGAGCAGTCCCACGTGAGGACGTACTGGCAGGACTGGAAGCAGGCGCTTCCCGGGGGCCTGGTCGTCGGCGCCGCGGCCGTCGTCCTCGCGTTCGTCCTCACGCTCGACATCTTCCTCGCGGACTCGGGCGCACTCCCCGGAGGCGGCCTCGTCTCGATCGTCGGCTGGGCCGGGCTGGTCGGAGCAGGTGTCGCGCTGCTCCTCGCCGCGGGCACGTGGACGCCTGAGCGCGGCTGGCGCGCGGCGGTGCGCAGCATCCCATCGTCGATCGCCACCGATCCGATCGCCGCCGTGTATGTCGCGGCAGCGACGGTGCTTGTCGGCGTCATGACCTGGATGCTCGCACCGCTCATCATCGCCGGACTCGGCTGCGCCGCCTTCGCCGTCGTCGCCCTGCCGGCGCGCCGCGGCCGCCGCTGATCACCACTCCCCTCTCGAAGCAAGACCAGCCAGAAGGAGCCCGCTCGACGTGCTGTACGGCGCCGATTACAACCCCGACCAGTGGCCGGAGGAGGTGTGGGATGAGGACGTCCGCCTGATGCAGGAGGCCGGCGTCAACATCGTGAGCCTGGGCATCTTCGCGTGGTCGAGGATCCAACCTGCCGAGGACGTGTGGGACTTCGCATGGCTCGACACCGTGATCGACAAGCTCCACGCCGGCGGCATCGCGGTGAACCTGGCGACGGCGACCGCCTCTCCGCCGCCGTGGGTCAGCGCGACCTACCCCGAGACGCTCCCCGCGGACGAGTCGGGCGCGTCGTACTGGCCGGGCAGCCGTCAGCATTTCGCGCCGTCGTCGCCGACCTACCGGCGGCTGGCGGGCGAGCTGGTGCGCCGGCTCGCCGAGCGGTACGTCCACCACCCCGCCGTGGTGATGTGGCATGTCGGCAACGAGTTCGGCTGCCACCTCTGGATGGACTTCTCGGATGCTGCGCGCGACGCGTACCGCGGCTGGCTCGCCGCCCGGTACGCCACCGTCGAGCGGCTCAACCAGGCGTGGGGCACGAGCTTCTGGTCGCAGCGCTACGGCTCGTTCGACGAGATCTTCCCGCCCCGGCTCGCTCCCTACAGCCATAACCCGTCGTCGATGCTCGACTGGCGCCGGTTCACGAGCGACATGCTGCTCGAGTGCTACCTCATGGAGCGCGAGATCCTGCTCGCGGCGGGCGCCACGCAGCCGATCACGACGAACTTCATGGGCCCGTTCAAGCCGGCCGACTACCGCCGCTGGGCGCCGCACATGGACGTCATCGCCGACGACTGCTACCCGGATCCCGCGAACCCGAACCGTGTGCGCGACGCCGCATTCCAGCGTGATCTCGTGCGCTCGCTGAAGCCCGGCGCTGCGTGGCTGCTGTGGGAGCAGGCGACGGATGCCGTCAACTGGCGTCCCGCGAATCCGGGCAAGCGCCCGGGCGCGCTGGTGGCGGAGACCGCGCAGTCGATCGCGCGGGGCGCCGACGGGATCATGTTCTTCCAGTGGCGCCAGTCCCGCGCCGGCAGCGAGAAGTTCCACTCGGCGATGCTCCCCCATGCCGGCACCGGGACCCGCACGTGGGACGCGGTGACCGAACTGGGCGCGCGCCTCGCCGCGCTGCCCGAACTTCCCGCGCCGGGCCGCGACGCGCAGGTCGCCCTCGTCTTCGACTGGGAGAACTGGTGGGCCGTCGAGGAGCGCGACCACCCCACCGAGATCGACTACCTCGCGATCGTGCTCGAGTGGTACGGCGCCTTCCACGCACGGAATATCCAGGTCGACATCGTCGGCCCCGAGGAGGTCGACCACACCTACGCGCTCGTGGTCGCGCCGGCGCTGTATCTGCTGCGTGACGAGGGCGCCTCGGCGCTCGCCCGCTTCGTCGACGACGGGGGGACGCTCCTCACCGGTCCCTTCACCGACATCGTCGACGCGCACGACCATTTCCGCGACGGCGGATTCCTGACGCAGCTCGGCCCGGTGCTGGGCCTGCGCTTCGAGGACTTCGGCGCTCTCGCGGGCCCGTCCTCGGGCGGCGCAGGGGTCGGCGGGCTCAGTTCCGACGCCGTCCAGGCAGCGCGCGAGGCCGCAGGCCGCGGCGCCGTGACGTTCGACCTCGACGGGGCCGCGCGGTCCGGCCGCCTGGTCGCCGAGGCGGTCCACGCGACCGGCGCGACCACGATCGCCGCGTTCACGTCGGGCCCGCATGCGGGGGCCCCCGCACTCACCCGCCACCGCTTCGGCTCGGGCGAGGCCTGGTACACCGCCACGCAGCCCACCCCCGACGCGCTCAACGCCGTCGTCGGGGTGGTGGTCGCGGCATCCGGTGTCGGCCCGGTCGTGGCGGATCTGCCCGCCGGTGTCGAGGCGGCGCGCCGGGGGGACCTC
The DNA here is from genome assembly GCF_019511645.1 of Microbacterium ureisolvens. Lineage (GTDB taxonomy): Bacteria > Actinomycetota > Actinomycetes > Actinomycetales > Microbacteriaceae > Microbacterium > Microbacterium ureisolvens_A. The sequence continues at coordinate 107,098 of NZ_JAEUAX010000002.1, forward strand.
GTCACCCTCATCAACCACAGCGACCAGCGCGTCGAGATCACGATCGACGGGACGGATGCCGAGACCGGTGTCGCCGTCGAGCGCGTGGTGCTCGACCCCCAGGGCGTCGCGTTCGTGACCGCACCCGCCCGCGCCGGCACCTTCGCCTCGGCCGCCCGCGCCGCCAGCACCCCCTGACACCCCACCAGAAGAGAAGACTGGAGCATCCGAATGCCCGCACATCGCACCCTGCTCGCGACCGCCGCCCTGACGGCAGGCGCCGCGCTCGTCCTCTCGGGCTGCTCCGGCGGCGCCCAGGGCGACGCCACGGCGTTCGACCCCGACGAGAAGGTCACCCTCGACTTCGCGTTCTGGGGCAACGACGACCGCGCGACCCGCTACAACGAGCTGATCGCGGCGTTCAACGAGGAGTACCCGAACATCACGATCAACACGTCGTTCACCGACTTCCCGAGCTTCTGGGAGAAGCGCCAGACGGAGGCGGCCGGCGGGGGCCTGCCCGACGTGTTCCAGTTCTCCGACAGCTACCTGCGCCAGTACGCGGAGTCGGGCAACCTGCTGGATCTCGCCGACGTGTCGGACTACATCGACATGACGACGTTCGAGGAGTCGCTGCTCGGCACGGGCGCTCTGAACGGCGTGCAGTACTCGCTGCCGACGGGTTACAGCCTGTGGGCGAACTTCGTCAATGACGACCTCGTTGCCGAGGCCCTCGTCGAGGCGCCCGAGGGCGGCACGAGCTTCGCCGACTTCGACGAGTGGATGGCCTCGGTCACCGACGCCACCGGCGGGGCCGTGTACGGCGGCACCGACTACACGCAGCGGATCCAGGTCTTCGAGCTGCAGCTGCGCGCGAACGGCGACAACCTCTACACCGAGGACGGCGAGCTCGGGTTCACCGAGGACGATCTGCGCGAGTTCTGGGAGTCCGGCTCCGAGATCCGCGACGGCGTCACCGTGCCGCAGCAGACGCTCGAGGAGCTCTCGCCCAAGTCCGGCTTCGGCGCCGGCATCACCGCGAGCGAGATGAGCTGGAGCAACTTCCTGGGCGGCTACCTCGCCGACTCCGGCGCCTCGTCGATCTCGCTCATCGCGCCGCCCACCGCGAAGGAAGGCTCGAAGGACCTCTACCGCCAGGCGGGCCTCCAGGTCGCGATCGCGGCGAACACCGAGCACCCCGAGGCCGCGGCACTGTTCCTCGACTTCGTCGTGAACAGCCCGGAAGCGGGCGAGATCTTCGGCACGACGCTCGGCTTCCCCGCGTCCTCGTCGAAGCTCGAGGGCACGCCCCTCGAGGGTGCCGACAAGCAGGTCGCCGATTACATCGAGTCGGCCGCCGACCGCATCGGCGACGCGCCGCCGGTCCCGGTCGTCGGCTACGGCTCGCTCGAGCAGACCTTCTGGGACCTCGGCAAGTCGATCGGTCTCGGCGCGATCTCGGTGGACGACGCCGTGACGCAGTTCTTCGCCGAGGCGGACGCCATCCTCGGCTGATCCGCGTCCGAATCGCGCATACGGATGCCGCGGCACGAGGCCGCGGCATCCGTGTGTCCGCCGGGTATCGCGGGTCAGTGAAGTCCGACGGCGACCGCGACCCGCTCGGTCGCGGAGCGCTGGGCGGCGTCGGCGAGGAGCAGGGCCGCGCGGCCGTCGTCGAACGTGGGGCTCTCCGACGCGCCGTCCCGCACGAGCGCGACGAATGCGCGCAGCTCGGCCGCGTAGGCCTCGGCGTAGCGTTGCAGGAAGAAGTCCTCGTAGGGGGCGGTGGCCTCGACCCGCTCGGCGGTGGAGAGGCTCACGAGGCTCGTCGAGCGGTTCGCGACCTGGAGCGTGCCCAGGGGGCCGAACGCCTCCAGGCGCTGGTCGTAGCCGACGGCACTGTGGCGCGAGTTGATGATCGTGACTATCGCGCCCGATGCGGCGCGGAGCGTCACGACCGCCGTGTCGTAGTCGCCGTGCCGGCGGGCGCCCTCGTCGAAGGTGGTCGATCCCATGGCACTGACCTCGACGATGTCGGGGAGGAAGAAGCGCGCCATGTCGAAGTCGTGGATCGTCATGTCGCGGAAGATCCCGCCCGAGACCGCGACGTAGTCGGCGGGCGGGGCGGCGGGGTCACGGCTGATGATGGTCAGCTGCTCGAGGGCTCCGATCTCGCCTGCCGCGACACGGGCGCGCACCTCCGCGAAGGCGGGGTCGAAGCGGCGGTTGAAGCCCAGCGCCACGGGAACGCCTGCGGCGGCGACCTTCGGGCGCAGAGCCTCCACGCGCGCGATGTCGAGGTCGATCGGCTTCTCGCAGAGCACCGGGATGCCACGGTCCACCGCGCGCTCGATGAGGTCGACGTGCGTCGGGGTCGGCGAGGCGATGAGCACGGCGTCCACGTCGTCGGCGGCGAACAGCTCGCCGGCGTCCGCCGTCACCCGCCCGCCGAAGCTGTCGGCCACGGCGGTGGCGCCGTCGACGAACGGATCCGCGACCCACGACAGTGTCGTGTCGGAGTTCGCGGCGATGTTGGCGGCGTGCACCTGGCCGATGCGGCCGGTGCCGATGAGGCCGAAGCGGAGGGGGGCGTGGGTCACGGCGTGTCCTTCTCGTGGGGTGGGGATGGATGTCGCGCTCAAACCCAGGGGCGGAGTGCTGCGCGGTTGACGCGCTGGTCGTCGCCACGCGCCGTGCGGAAGGCGTCGATCGCGACGTCGGGCGCGTTCAGGACGTCCTGCTCGACGACCACCCACCCGTCGAAGCCGCGCGCCTCGATGGCGTCCATGACGCCGGCCAGGTCGAGGTCGCCCTGGCCGAATGCCACGAACGAGCCCGACGACCACACCTCGGTCATCCCGCCGCCGGACGAGAGCACACGCCCGAGCTCCGCCAGGTCGACGTCCTTCAGGTGCAGGTGGTTGATGCGGTCGCCCCACCGGGCTACCGCGTCGAGCGGGTCGCCGTCGGCGATGAGCAGGTGCCCGGTGTCGAGCGTGAGGTCGACGTCGACGTGAGCGAGGAAGCGGTCGATCTCTTCGGGCGACTCCACGAAGGTGCCGGCGTGGTGGTGGAAGGTCGGCTCGAAGCCGGCGGCGCGCACGATGCCGGCCGCGCGCTCGGTGTTCGCGAACAGCCGCTCCCAGGCGGGGTCGGGGAGCGGGTCGACGTCGTCGCCGCGGCCAGGGCGCGCGCGGCGCGCGACGGATCCGTCGTCGGCGAGCGTCGGCAGCGGCAGGCGGCCGGGTCCTGCCTCCGCGGCGTCGGAGAAGACGCGCAGCGCATCGTGCAGCGACGGCAGGGAGGCCTCGAACGCCTCGTCGTCCGAGAAGGGCAGCTGCACCCACCCGCCGGCGAGCTCGAGTCCGAAGCGCGACAGCCGCGCCCGCAGATCGGCGTCACGACCGAGGAAGCCGACGGGGCCGAGGTCGACCCCGCCGTACCCGGCGTCGGCCAGCACCTCGAGAAGCTGGTCGGCCGAAACAGTCGCCGCTCCCTCGGGGGTCATCTCGAACACGCCGAAGCTCACCGGCGCCCCTGCGACGGTGGCCTTCATCGGTTCGCCTCGGCACTGCTCATGCGGTCCCCCATCGGGTCAGAGATCGGTGTGGACGAGACGCGCGGCCGCGTCGACGGCGCCGGCGACGTCGCCGTCCGGCGGGTACAGCAGCGCGCGTCCGGCGGTCAGGCCGCGAACGCCCGGGAGCGCGAGAGCATCCTCCCACGAGGAGAAGGTCTCGTCGGGGTCGGTGCCCGAGTCGCCGCCGAGCAGGAGCGTGGGGAGGGTCGTCGCCTCCATGACGCGAGCCATGTCGGGCACGACGGGCAGCTTCATCCAGGTGTAGGCGCTGCTGGCACCGAGTCCTGCGGCGATCGCGATCGAGAGCACCACGGCGTCCGGGGTCAGGTCGTTGACGATGCGGCCATCGACCCACCGGCTCAGGAACGGCTCGACCATGATCGGAATCCGCGCCTCGGCCGCGGCGGTCACCGCGTGTGCGGTCGCCTCGAGGGTCGACGCCGTGCCGGTGTCGGCGAGGTTCACCCGCAGCAGCACCTTGGCGAAGTCGATCCCCGAGCGCACCATCGACGGCATGTCGTACCCGGTGAAGCGGTCGTCCATCTCGAACGCCGAGCCGCGCAGGCCGCCGCGGTTCATCGAGCCCACCACGACCTTGTCGTCGAGGAGGCCGAGCACCGCGAGATCGTCGATGATGTCGGGCGTGGAGAGGACGCCGTCGACGCCGGGGTGACCGAGCGCGACGGCGAGACGCTCCAGCAGCAGATAGCGGCTTGCCATCGCGTCGTCGCGGTCGCCCACCGCCAGCGCACCCCGCGCGGGGTGGTCGGCCGCGACGATGAACAGCCGGCCGTCACCGCGGACCACATCGCGCCGCACACGGCGCGACAGCGCCTCCTGCACGGCGTCCGGGCGCTCGGCGCGCAGCGCCCGCAGCGTGTCGAAGCCGATGGCGTCGATGACGGCGCTCATTCGGCGACCCCTTCTGCGCGGAGCCTGAGGACGAGCCGGCCCGGGGCGCGCGCGGTCAGGTACACGCGACAGCCGGCGGCGGCATCGCTCGCGCCGAGGAACGCGTAGTCCTCGCCCGGCTCGTAGCGACCGGCGCCGCAAGCGCGATAGCCGTCGCCGGCGTCGAAGGCGATGGCGGTGTCGCCGACGCGGTAGCGCCCGGCGCCGGACTCGAGCAGCCGGGTGCCGGCCCCGTTCTCGGCGACCCCTTCGAACACGCCCCCGTCGCCGAACGCGAGCTCGAGGGCCCAGGCACTGTCGGGGCCGTCCACCGCGATCGACACGACGGCGCCGTCGGCCGTGGGCTCGACATCGATGACCGTCTGCAGGCTCACGTCGTCGGTGGTGCGGTCGCCGAACGACATCGAGCCGTAGAAGCGTCCGTCGTCGGTCAGCGCGTACTGGCCCGAGGGCGAGCGGCGATCGGCATCGAGCGGCTGGTAGTAGTGAGCGCAGACCGTCTCGGCGAGCTCGTAGCCCAGCGCGTCGGGTCGTGTCGTGAAGCGGTCCGCGCGGAACGGCCCGAGACCGAAGAAGTCGCGCGACAGCCGCACCGAGTCGAGCACCACGTCGCCCGCGAACATGCGCAGGAACGTGGGGTTCGCCGACAGGCCCGACCGCACGCGGCGGAACCGCGGGTAGTCGCTGCCGCCGAACACCACGAGGCGCCGGCGCGCCGTGTCGTCGACCACGAGCCCGGACTGCTCCCACGCGCGCTGCGGCGCCGGGGGCGCAGCATCCGGAAGCTCCTGCCCGATCCGGGGCGCGACCAGAAGCTCGGTCAGCACCGCCGAGGCGTGAGGGATGCCGCCGCCCAGCGCGCGACGCGCGGCCCAGGCGAAGTCGCCCCGGCCGAGGTCGATGGCGTAGCGCCGGTACGCCGCCAGATACGGCGCGAGCGGGAATCGCGTGAGCTGGTCCTGGCGTCGCGAGTGCACCGTCTCGACGGAGTCGTCGGGGTGGATCAGCCCGAGCGTGCTCTCGAGATTGCGGATGACGGCCTGCCGTGCGTCCGTGCGGTCGAACACGTCGGCGATCACGGTGAGCGACGGGTTCGAGACGTAGGCCGCGTAGTTGGCGCTGCGCTCGGAGTAGACGCCGTCGGGCGTGATGTCGACGCCCTCGGCGAGCCACTGCTCGGCGCGGTCGCGCAGCGCCCGCGACGGGCGCCGGCGGTGAAGCCGCGCGAGCGCGGCCGAGATCTCCCAGCGGTGGTTGGGCGTGTGCACGCCGCCCACGAGGAGCGCAGGCTCGGCCGCATCCGCGATGGCCGTGAGCTCGGCCTCGAGGGCGGCCAGCGCCACCCGCTCGTCGGCCGGCGCCTGCGCGATGAGATGGAGCGCGTCACACAGGTCGTTGACCGTGAAGGCGGAGTCCGGTGGGGAGTCGACGTTGTCGCCGCCGACGAACAGCCCGCTCGGGCCCTGCAGCGCATGCACCGCGCCGACGCTCTCCGCGGCGGCGTCGATCAGCGCGCCCTCGCCAGCGTGAGCCGACCGCGGCCACAGGTACGCCGCGACGAAGAGCCGGGCGCGCTCCATCAGGTGGCGGTGCCGCTCGTGAGGCCCGATGCCCGATGCCAGCTCGCGGCGGACCTCGTCGGCGACCGCCGCCTGGAGCGCCGCCTCGAATTCCGAGTCCGTCACGGATCAGTCCTTCAGCCCCGAGTTGATGTCGGCGTTCATGATCTGCCGCTGGAAGACCGCGAACAGGATCACCATCGGGACCAGCGAGATCACCGAGGCCGACAGCAGCACCGACCAGTCGACGTTGTCGGCGCCGACGATCGAGCGCAGCGCCACCTGGAGCGTGTACCGGTCGGGGTCGCGCAGCACGATGAGCGGCCAGATGTAGTCGTTCCAGCGCCACTGGAACGAGAAGATCGCCAGGACGACCGCGATCGGCTTCGCAAGGGGCAGCATGATGCGCCAGAACGCGCCGAACTCCGAGACACCGTCGATGCGCGCCGCCTCGAGCAGCTCGTCCGGGACCGTCCTGAAGTACTGACGGAACATGAAGATGCCGGTCGCCGTGATGATCGACGGCACGATGATGCCCGCCAGGCTGTTGTACAGACCGAGGTCGCGGACCACCGCGAACGAACTCGGCATGATGACCTCCGTCGGCAGCATCGTCGTCGCGAGCATGCAGATGAAGAAGACCTTCAGCCACCACGCCTTGTACTTCGCGAACGCGTAACCCGTCATCGCGCTGACCAGCACCGTCAGCACGGTGGTCACGATCGCGACGATCGACGTGTTGAGGAAGTACTGCGCGAAGTTGAAGCGGTTCCACGCGGTGGAGTAGCCGCTGATCGTCCAGTCCTTCGGGAAGAGCGTCAAAGGAAGACTGAACAGCTCCGAGCCGGGCTTGAAGGAGCTGAGGATGAACCACGCGACCGGGATGAAGAATCCCAGGGCGAGGACCCAGAGCAGAAGGGTGCTGGGAAGCGAGCGCAGCGGTCCGGCGGCACGAGGACGCGAGCGCTTCGCGGATCGAAGGTTTGTCATGCGAGATCGTTCCTCTTGTCGAAGCGCATCTGGATCAGCGCGATGATGATGAGGATCACCATGAGGACCATGGACGCGGCGCTGGCGTAGCCGACGTCGGCGCGCTCGAAGCCGGTGCGGTAGATGTACTGCACGATGAACATGTTCGAGGTGCCCGGTCCACCGCCGTTGAGCGCCTGCACCATGGCGAACTCCTTCATCGACCCGATCGTGGTGAGCAGGATCACCATGAACGACGTCGGGCGCAAGAGCGGCAGGATGATGCGGGAGAAGCGCTGCCACCCGCTCGCACCGTCCAGCTGGGCCGCCTCCAGATAGGACTGCGGGATGTTCCGGATGGCCGCGATGAACAGCAGCATGTTGAAGGCGGTGCCGCCCCACGTGCTCACGATGAGGATGAGCACCAGCGCGAGGTTGGGGTTGGTCTCCCACTGCAGGCCGTTGCCGCCCAGCAGCTCGATGATGTAGTTCACGAGACCGAAGTTCTCGCCGAACAGCCACTTCCAGATGACACCGGCGACGATCGGCGAGATGAGCCACGGCAGGAAGAAGATGATCCGGGCCGTCGCCTTGCCCTTGGCGAGCGAGCTCGTCAGCAGCATTGCGATACCGAGCGCCGCCGCGTAGTGCAGTGGCACCGACAGGAACGTGTAGAGGAAGGTGCGGCCGAGCACCGAGTAGAACACCGGGTCCTGGGCCAGGTCGATGTAGTTCTCGGCTCCGATGAAATCGGGGGTGCCGACACCGCTGTAGTCGGTGAAGGAGTACCAGAGGCCGAGGGCGCCCGGCCACAGGAAGAACAGCCCGAACAGCACCACCGCGACCGCGATGAACGACAGCGGCGCCAGGACGAAGGTCGTCGAGCTCCGCCGGGAGCGGCGCGCGCGCTTCGCGCGCCGCTCCACGGTGATGACCGCTGACGTCTCTGCGCTGCGACCATCGACGGACTTGGTGGTGGACATCGTCACTCCAGCGCACCCAGCTGGTCCGTGAACAGTGCGTTGATGTTCTCGATCGTGGTGTCGACGTCCTGCTCGCCGTTCAGGTACTTGACCGTCTCGTCGCGCACCGGGTCGCCGTCGGTCGTCACGTTCTGCGCGCCGTACTGGAGCTCCATCTCCTTGATCTCGCCCACGATGTCCGGCGACGCCGCGATGTCCTGGTTGTAGATGTCGAACGCTTCGGCGTGCGAGGCGTAGGTGATGTCGAGGCCGTCGATCGCCGGGATGAACGACGACGTCTCCGAGAGCTCGGTGTAGTTCTCGGGCTCGTACAGCCACTTGATGAAGTCGTGCGCGGCCTCCTGCTGAGGACCGTCGAAGACGACGATGGATGCGGCGTTGCCGAAGTTCGTCGCGCGCTCCTCCTCCTGGGGCAGGTACACGGAGGCCCACTCGAAGTCGGCGATGTTGACGGCGAAGTCGGCGATCTGCCACGAGCCCGAGAGGTAGGAGACCACGTCGCCGCTCTTGAAGAGGGCGTTGCCGTCGGCGTCCGACAGCCACACGGAGCGGGGCATGAACGAGTCGTCGTTGAGCGAGTTGAAGTACTCCAGCGCCACCTTCGTGCGGTCGTTGGTGCTGAACTCACCCGAGTCGTCGGGCTGGAAGTAGTCCGAGCCGAACTCGTACAGGAACGCCTTCAGGCGGTGCGAGGACTTGTCCATCACCATGCCGTAGCTGGTGCCCGTGGCCGCCTGCACCTGCTTGACGGCCGCGACGTACTCGTCCCAGGTCCAGATGTCGTCCTCGGTGGTCGGGTACGCGACACCGGCCTGGTCGAACAGCGTCTTGTTGATGAACATGCCGACCGCGGTGATGTCGGACGGGAGGGAGATGACGTTGCCGTCGTCGTCCTTGTCGGACAGCTCCGTGCGGATCTGGCTGCCGTCGGTGATGTCGGAGAGGTCGGTGGCCTCGCTGCGCCAGACCGGGTCGACCGCGCCCACACGAGCCAGCGCCGGGAGGTCGTTCGCCTGAGCCGCGTTTCGGAGCTTGGTCGCGAGGTCGTCGTTCGCGATGTCGACGATCTCGACCTTGACGCCCGTCTCCTCCTCGTACTTCTCCGCCATGTGCGCGTAGCCGCCGCCCTGGTTGGCGTCGCCCGAGAGGAAGAACTGGAGGGGCTCGTCGGACTGGCCGGCGTCGTCCGAGCCGCTGCACCCGGTGAGGGCGACGGCGGTGACGGCCGCGGCAGCGAAGGCGAGAGTCACCCGCATGCGGGCGGTGACTGAATGCTTCATTGGAATTCCCTTTCGCCCTGGGGAACCAGGGGCCAACATCGTTGTCGATCGGGCGCGGGATTTCGCGTCCTCTGTGCGACTCCGAAGCTGGGGGCTCGGAGTCCATCGCTGATACGATGTTAGGACATTAATGCAAACTGCGCCATCGGGCAAGCGCCTTCCCACTCCCTGTGATCCAATGGGAAAGCGTCTTCCATCGCGACGTGCACCGCCCTCTTCACCACTCGCCGACGAGGAACATATGAGGATCGCCACCACCCGCCCCGGCTCCGGCACCATCGCCCCCCGGGCCCGCCTGCGTTCGGACGCCCCGGAGCAGTCGCTCGACGGGAACTGGCGTTTCCGGGTCTCACCCTCCCTCCGAAGCGCGCCCGCCGACTGGCGGGATGGCGACACCGCACGATGGGGCACGGTCGAGGTTCCCGGGCACTGGAACCTGCAGGGGTACGGTTCGCCCGCCTATTCGAACGTGCAGATGCCCTTCCCGGTCGACCCTCCGTTCCCGCCGGATGCGAATCCGATCGGCGACTACCGCCTCGACTTCACCGCGTCGGCCGCCGTCCTCGCTCACGGCAGGAGGCTGCTGCGCTTCGACGGCATCGAGTCGGCGGCCGAGATCTGGCTGAATGACACGCTCGTCGGGACGACGCGCGGAAGCCGGCTCACACACGAGTTCGACGTGTCGGGACTGCTCATGGAGGGCGTCAACCGCCTGGCCGTGCGGGTCGCACAGTTCAGCGATGCGACCTACCTCGAGAACCAGGACATGTGGTGGCTGCCGGGGATCTTCCGCAGCGTCACGCTCCTCGCCCGGCCCGACGGCGGCATCGCCGACCTGTTCGTGCGCGCCGACTGGGACCATCACGCGTCGGAGGGGATCCTCGACGTCGCGGCGGAGGTCGACGGGGGCGGCGTCGCCCGCCTCGTGATCGAGGAGCTCGGTGTCGACGTCCCGGCCACGGGGTCGCTGCGCCTCGCCGGGGTGGAGCCGTGGAACGCGGAGCACCCCCGCCTCTACGACGTGGAGATCCGCACCGGGACGGAGACGGTCTCACTGCAGGTCGGCTTCCGCCGGGTCGAGGTGCGCGATGCGCGGCTGCTCGTCAACGGATCCCCGATCATGCTCCGGGGAGTCAACCGGCACGAGCACCGTCCGCGGCACGGTCGCGTCTTCGACGCCACCGTGGCGCGCGACGAGCTGCTGCTGATGAAGCGGCACAACATCAACGCGGTGCGCACGTCGCACTACCCCCCGCACCCCGACGTGCTCGACCTGTTCGACGAGCTCGGCTTCTGGGTCATCGACGAGTGCGACCTCGAGACCCACGGCTTCGAGCACGTCGGCTGGCGCGGCAACCCCAGCACCGACCCGGCGTGGCGGGACGCGTTCCTCGACCGCATGCAGCGCACGGTGCACCGCGACAAGAACCACCCGAGCGTCATCATGTGGTCGCTCGGCAACGAGTCCCACGTGGGCGCGAACCTCGAGGCGATGGCCCGCTGGGCCAAGTCCGTCGACCCCAGCAGGCTCATCCACTACGAGGGCGACAGGGAGAGCCGGTACGTCGACGTGTACTCGCGCATGTACGCATCGCACGACGAGGTGCGCGAGATCGGCGAGGAGGTCCTGCGGCCCGCGCGGTTCGACGCGACCCCGGCCGAGGCGCACCGTCTGACGCTGCCCTTCCTGCAGTGCGAGTTCGCCCACGCCATGGGCACCGGGCCCGGGGGCCTCGAGGAGTACTGGGATCTCTTCGAGGCCTACCCGCGTCATGCCGGCGGTTTCGTGTGGGAGTGGATCGAGCAGGGCATCACGGTGGACGGCCCGGACGGCGGCAGCCGGACCCTCTACGGCGGCGATTTCGGCGAGGCCGTCCACGACGGCAACTTCGTGATCGACGGGCTCGTGGACGCCGACCGCAACCCGCGGCCCGGTCTGCTCCACTATGCGGCCGTCATCGCACCGGTGGTGATCGACGTCGACCCCGGACGCACGAGCGTCCGCATCGCCAACCGGTTCGACTTCCTCGACCTCGGGCACATCCGGCTGCAGTGGTCGCGCGTCGTCGACGGCGCGGTCACCGCGTCGGGCACGCTCACGGCGCCCCCCTGCGGGCCCCGCGAGGCCGTCACGCTCGAACTGCCGGACGCGGGACGGTCGGATGCCTCTGCCGAGGTCGCCGACGTGCTGACGGTGGAGGCGGTCACGACGGCCGACTCGCCCTGGGCCGGCGCCGGCCACGTTCTCGCCAGCGGCCAGCACGTGCGCGAGGGCCGCCCGCCCGTGCCGCCGAGGGTCGCCGCGGAGGCGACCGAGGAGGGGATCGGCGCGGCGCGCTTCGACGTCGCGACCGGCGGGCTCGTGCGCCTGGGCGACCTGGAGATCACCGGCCCGATCGTGGGCGTGTGGCGAGCGCCCACCGACAACGACCGTGATCAGGGGACGGACGAACTCGACCTGCCGCGCTATGCCGAGCGCTGGCGCGCCGCCGGCATGGACCGCACGGTGACGCGCCTGATCGACGTGCAGCCCGGCCTGGACGAGGTGGTCGTCCGCACGAGGACCGGTACGCCGATCCTCGACAGCGCGATCGACGCCACGGTGCGCTGGAGCGCGGTCGGCGACGGGGCGGTGCGCCTCGACGTGGAGCTCGAGCCCAACGCCGCCTGGACGACGGAGTGGGCCCGTCTCGGCCTGGACCTCGTGCTCGCGGGCGAGCCCCTCGGCGCGGACCTCGCCGGCTACGGTCCCATGCACAGCTACCCCGACCTCCGATCGGGGGCGCGATTCGGCTGGTGGCACCTCGACCCCAGCGAGTTGACGGTCGACAACGTGAAACCCCAGGAAAGCGGTTCCCGAATCGGCGTCCGAGATGCCAGAATCGTCACGGAAGGCGGCACGCTGCACGTGTCGGCCCTCGACCACTCGTTCGCGCTCACGGTTTCGCGGCACAGCCGGCAGACCCTCGCCGCTGCCGCCCACAACTGGGAGCTGACCCCTGAAGGACGCACCTTCGTGTCGATCGATCTGGCCCAGTCGGGCGTGGGCACCGCGACGTGCGGGCCGGGGGTGCTGCCGCGACACCGACTGCCTGCGCGCCCTGCGGCCATCTCGCTGATCCTGCGGCACGAGCGCACGCCCGACTGAGCCATGCCCCGGTGGCACGACGCGCGCCGGAGCCCGACCGACCCCTGAAGGAGCACCCGTGACCTCTGCGACCGAAGCGACGGCGCGGCTCGACCCGCACGACGAGATCGCCGACATCGACCGTCGCCTGTTCGGCGGCTTCGTCGAGCACCTCGGACGCCACATCTACGACGGCATCTTCGAGCCGGGGCATCCGTCCGCCGACGCCGACGGCTTCCGCACCGACGTCATCGAGCTCGTGAAGGAGCTCGGGGTCTCGAGCATCCGCTACCCGGGCGGCAACTTCGTGTCGGGCTACCGCTGGGAGGATGGCATCGGCCCGGTGGCCGAGCGCCCCCGCCGCCTCGACCTCGCCTGGCACTCGACCGAGACCAACGAGGTGGGGCTGCACGAGTTCCAGGCCTGGCTCGATCGCGTCGGCAGCGACCTCATGCTCGCCGTCAACCTCGGCACGCGCGGAACCCAGGAGGCGCTCGATCTCCTGGAGTACGCGAACGCCGACACGCGGACGGCATGGACCGATCAGCGCGCCGAGAACGGCCGCGCTGCACCTTTCGGCGTGAAGATGTGGTGCCTCGGCAACGAGATGGACGGCCCGTGGCAGATCGGCCACAAGAACGCCGACGACTACGGCGCGCTCGCCTCTCAGACCGCCAAGGCGATGCGCATGCTCGACCCGGGCGTCGAGCTCGTGGTGTGCGGCTCGTCGTCGCGATCGATGCCGACGTTCGGGTCGTGGGAGCGCACCGTGCTCGAGCACACCTTCGACGACGTCGACTTCATCTCCTGCCACTCCTACTACCAGGAGTACGACGGGAACGCGCAGGAGTTCCTCGCGTCGGGGGTGGACATGGCGCGGTTCATCGAGTCGGTCGTCTCCATCGCCGATGCGGTCGCCGCGACGAAGAAGAGCGACAAGCGCATCATGATCTCGTTCGACGAGTGGAACGTCTGGTACCTCTTCAACCCCGACGGCACCGAGTCGGGCCACGAGTTCAAGGGCGGGGCGTGGCCGGTCGCGCCGCGCCTGCTCGAAGACGAATACCACGCGCTCGACGCCGTCGTCTTCGCCGACCTCATGATCACGCTGCTCCAGCATGCCGATCGGGTGCGCTCCGCGTCGCTCGCGCAGCTCGTCAACGTGATCGCCCCGATCATGACCGAGCCGGGCGGTCCGGCCTGGCGGCAGACCACCTTCTTCCCGTTCTCGATCACCTCGCGCCTCGCACAGGGCCGCGCCCTGCGCGTGCCGGTGTCGGCGGGCACCTTCACCAGCGACAAGCTCGGCGAGGTCGAGGCCGTGAACGCGGTGGCGACCATCGACGACGAGGGCGTGTCGCTGTTCGTCGTGAACCGTTCGACGACGGATGCGGCGAGCCTGCGCGTCGACCTGGAGCCGCTGGTGCGCGTCCTCGGCCGCGAGGTCGCTGTCGTCGAGTCGCACCTGATGCACGAGGACGACATGTACGCGGCCAACACCCTCGAGGACCGAGAGCGCGTCGGCGTGCGTGAGGCCGAGGCATCCGTCGTCGGCGATGTGCTGTCGCTGACGCTGCCCGCCGTGTCGTGGACGGCGGTCCGGCTCGCGTGAGCGCTGCCCCACCGGGTGGAACCGAGACACGGATGCTGCGCGCAGACCTCACCGGACAGCCCCGCGCCGAGCTGCGGCCGGCGATGGCGAACACCGAGGACGTGCGCGCAGGTCTCGCGCTGACCAGTCGCACACTGCGGCGTGACGGACGACCGTGGCTGCCGGTATCGGGTGAGCTCCACTACACGCGGGTGCCGCGCGAACGGTGGACCGCGCGGCTGCGCCTCATGCGCGCCGGGGGCGTCTCCGTGGTGTCGACGTATGTGCCGTGGCTGCACCACGAACCGGTGCGCGGCGAAGCGCGGTTCGACGGGCGCTACGACGTCGGCGCGTTTGTCGACGCGGTGCGTGCCGAGGGGCTCGAGGTCGTGCTGCGGATCGGCCCGTGGGTGCACGGCGAGATGCGCAACGGCGGGCTGCCCGACTGGGTGCAGCGCGCGCCGGTGCGCCATCGCACCGACGATCCTGAATACCTCGACCTCGTGCGGGAGTGGTTCGGGAGGATCGGCGCCGCACTCGACGGCCGGTGCACGCCCGACACCGTGCTCGGGATCCAGCTCGACAACGAGCTGTACGACCAGCCGGGACACCTCGTCACGCTGAAGCGCCTCGCGCGCGAGGCGGGCATGTCGGCGGCGCTCTGGACCGCGACCGCGTGGGGAGGCGCGGATCTTCCCGACCCGGAGGTCCTGCCCCTGTGGGGCGGGTACGGTGACGGCTTCTGGGTCGACCCCGGCGAGCCGTGGGACCCGACCTTCCGCGCGCACTTCTTCTTCTCCCACGCGTGGGACGATCCCGGCATCGGCGCGGATGTGCGGGGGACGGATGCTGCCGGCTCCGGTTCATCGACGGTCCCGGGTTCCGAGCTCTCGCCGTGGTTCCCGGCGGCGACGTGCGAGCTCGGCGGCGGCATGGCCACGGCGTACCACCGCCGCCCGCGTCCGGACGCGCTCGACATCGCGGCCGTCGCGCACGCCAAGCTCGGCAGCGGTTCGGCATGGCAGGGCTACTACATGTACGCCGGGGGCACGAACCCCGGGCCCGGCCTCGAAGAGACGCAGGCCACCGGCTACCCCAACGACATGACGCGGCTGAGCTACGACTTCCACGCCCCTGTCGGCGAGGCCGGCCGCGCGGCGCCGAGCCATGCGGCGCTGCGCCTGCAGCACGCGTTCATCGAGGCGTTCGGCGAGCGGCTCGCACCGATGCCGTCGCACCTGCCCGATGCACGCCCCTCGGGCGTCGAGGATTCCCAGACCCTCCGCTGGGCGGTGCGGGCCGACGAGGGCTCGGGGTTCGTCTTCATCGGCTGGCATCAGCCGCACGTGCCGCTGCCGACCTATCGTGGAGCACGCTTCCGCATCGACACGAGCCACGGCCCGGTCGAGATGCCCAGCGCGCCGGTCGACATCCCGGCCGGCACCCTCGCCCGCTGGCCGCTCAGCCTCTCGGTCGGGTCCGTGACGGTCGACTGGGCCACGGCCTCGGCGATCACGGTGCTGCCCGGGTCGGCGAGCACTCCCCCGACGCTCGTGCTGCTCGAGGACGCCGGCATCTCGGTGGAGGTCGCGCACGACGGCGTCGCGTATGCGGTGACGCCGGGCGCGGCGCCGGTGCGCATCGAAGGGGCGGTCGGCGCGACCCTCGATGTGCTCGTGCTGCCGGCCGCGGATGCCGCTCGCGTGTGGGTCGTCGACGCCGCCGCGGGTGGGCGGCGGCGACTCCTCGTCGGCTCCGACGAAGTCACGTGGGATGCCGCGGGCCGAGTGTCGGTGCGTGGGAGCGGTGACGCCCCCGACGTGCGGGAGTACGTCGACGGCGCCTGGCTCACCCCGCGGTGGGAGCATGCGGACGGCACCGGGGTCGTGGCATCCGTCTCCGTCCGTCGCGTGCGGGCGTCGACGGCGCCGTCCGGGGACTACGGTTCTCGCGACGGCCGGCAGGCCGCGCCCGACGACGCCGTGCTCGACGCCCACGCGGCGGTGTACCGCCTGGACATCCCCGCGGGGCTCGGCGACGACGCCGTGCTGCGTGTGCGGTGGGCGGGCGACGTCGCGCAGCTGCGCGTCGACGGCGCGACCGCCACCGACCGGTTCTGGGACGGCTCCGAGCTCGTCGCGAACCTCCACGACATCGGCGCCGGGCCCGACGCCCGCGTCGAGGTGCGGATCCTTCCGCTCTGCCGCGACACCGGGGTGCATCTGCCGGTCGACGCGGCGGCCAGGCTCGCGGCGTCGGCCGACGGGCTCTCCGAACTCGACGACGCCCGCATCGACCAGCGCGCCCTGTGGCGCGAGATCCGCTGACACACCACGACGACAGGAAGATGGGACAGCGATGACGCTGCACAAGACCCCCACCCCGCCGATGGGCTGGAACAGCTGGGACTGCTACGGGACCACGGTGACCGAGGCCGAGGTGCTCGCCAATGCGGAGTTCATGGCCGCGCACCTGCTCCGCCACGGCTGGGACACGATCGTGGTCGACATCGACTGGGCCGATCCCACCGCTCGCGCGCACGGCTACAACGAGTCCGCGCCGCTGGTGCTCGACGAGTACGGGCGTGTGCAGCCGGATCCGGTGCGCTTCCCCTCGGCCGCCGGCGGTGCCGGGTTCGGGCCGCTCGCTGAGCATATCCACGTGCTGGGCCTGAAGTTCGGCATCCACATCATGCGCGGCATCCCGAGGATCGCAGTCGATCGCGACCTGCCGGTGCGGGGTGCGGTGGCGACCGCGGCCGGCATCGCCGACCCGGCCAACGCGTGCGAGTGGAACCCGCACTACGTCGGGCTCGACCACCGCGCGCCCGGCGCGGCCGCGTACTACCGCTCGATCGCGGAGCAGTACGCGCGGTGGGGGGTCGACTTCATCAAGGCCGACGACATGCTGTGGCCCTACCAGGCCGCCGAGATCGAAGCCCTCGCGGCCGCGATCGAGGCGGCCCAGCGACAGATCGCACTGTCGCTGTCGCCCGGCCGCGACCTGTCGGCCGCGCACCTGGAGCATCTTCGCGCGCACGCCACGATGTGGCGGATCTGCGACGACCTGTGGGACCGGTGGGACGACGTCGAGGCGAACTTCGCGCGCCTGGCGCGGTGGGCGCCGCTGGCCGGCCCCGACGGCTGGCCCGATGCCGACATGCTGCCGCTGGGCCGCATCGGCATCCGCGCCGAGCGCGGCGAGCCCCGTGAGGGGGCGCTCACCCTCGCCGAACGCCGCACGCTCGTGACCCTGTGGGTCATGGCCCGATCGCCCCTGATGATCGGCGGCGACCTGCCGACGAGCGCGCCCGAGACGATCGCGCTGTTCACCAACGACGAGGTGCTCGAGATCCTCCGCGACTCCACCGGCAACCGCGAGCTGCTGCGGGAACGCGACCTCGTCATCTGGGCCGCCGAACGCGGCGACACCCGCTGGGCCGCCGTCTTCAACACCGCCGACCACGCCCGCGAGGTGCCTTTCGACACCCGCTCCCTCGGGCTCGGTCCCGCACCGGCCGCCGTCATGGACGTGTGGGTCGCGGCATCCGTTCCCGTCCACGCCGTGAACGAACAGTCGGATGCCGCCCGCAGCGTCGCCCCCGGCAGCTCTGTCGTGCGGATCTCCCTCGAGCCGCACGGGTGCGTCCTCCTGCGGGCGTGACGGGAGCTCAGACGGGAAAGCGCTTGCGCATGGCTCGATCGCATGGCACACTATTGGAAAGCGTTTACCCGCGGTTCTTCGGTCCCCGATGCCGGAGCCGGGTACCCACAGCCTTCAGAGCAGAAAGCAGGACCCCATGACCGACACGACTCTCGCCCCGGCCCCGGCCGAGGCGTCCGGGCGTCCCACCGTGCGTGAGATCGGCATCATCATGAACGGCGTCTCGGGCCGGATGGGCTACCGGCAGCACCTGGTGCGCTCGATCCTCGCGATCCGCGACCAGGGCGGCATCGAGCTGCCCGACGGCACCAAGGTCACCGTGAAGCCGCTCCTCGTCGGCCGCAGTGAGGCCAAGCTCGCCGAGCTCGCCGCCAGGCACGGCATCGAGGACTACACGACCGACCTCGACGCCGCCCTCGCCGACCCGCGCTGGGAGATCTACGCCGACTTCCTCGTCACCAAGGCGCGCGCCTCGGCGCTGCGCAAGGCGATCGCCGCCGGCAAGACGATCTACACCGAGAAGCCCACGGCGGAGACGGTCGAGGAGGCCCTCGAGCTCGCGAGGCTCGCGCAGGAGGCCGGCGTCAAGACGGGTGTCGTGCACGACAAGCTCTATCTGCCGGGCCTGCAGAAGCTCAAGCGCCTCATCGACTCCGGCTTCTTCGGGCGCATCCTGTCGGTGCGCGGCGAGTTCGGCTACTGGGTCTTCGAGGGCGACTGGCAGCCGGCCCAGCGCCCGTCGTGGAACTACCGCGCCGAGGACGGCGGCGGCATCATCGTCGACATGTTCCCGCACTGGAACTACGTGCTCGAGAACCTGTTCGGCGAGGTCAAGACCGTCTACGCGCAGGCCGCCGTGCACATCTCCGACCGCTGGGACGAGAAGGGCGAGCACTACACCGCCACCGCCGAGGACGCCGCGTACGGCATCTTCGAGCTCGAGGGCGACATCGTCGCGCAGATCAACTCGTCGTGGACGGTGCGCGTGAACCGCGACGAGCTCGTCGAGTTCCACGTCGACGGGACGCACGGCTCGGCCGTCGTGGGCCTCTTCGGCGCGAAGATCCAGCACCGCAACGCCACCCCGAAGCCGGTCTGGAACCCGGACCTCGCCGACGACCACGACTACGACGCCGACTGGGCCGAGGTTCCGACCAACGACGTGTTCCAGAACGGCTTCCGCCAGCAGTGGGAGGAGTTCCTCGTCTCGTACGCCCTCGGCACCGACTACGAGTTCGACCTGCTGTCGGGGGCGCGCGGCGTGCTGCTGGCCGAGGCGGGCCTGCAGTCGAGCCGCGAAGGCCGCAAGGTCGAGCTGCCCACGCTGTCGCTGGACTGACCTTTATGACGAAGCTCACTCTCCTCTCCGACGCCGGGGCTCTCTCCGCCGTCGAGCTGAACGAGTCCCCGGGCTACACCAGGCCCGAGGATGTCCTCCGGAGCCGCGTGGCGTACGCCGCCGCGCACGTCGTGCCGAAGACCTGGGCAGACAACACCCCGGGTCAGCCCGCCGAGGTCGACTGGGACGCGACCCTGGACTTCCGCCGCGCCGTGTACTCGTGGGGGCTGGGCGTCGCCGACGCCATGGACACGGCCCAGCGCAACATGGGCCTCGACGCCGCGGCGACGCGCGACCTCATCGCGCGCTCGGCCGAAGTCGCGCGCGAGGAGGGCGGCTCGGTCGTCGTCGGCGTCAACACCGACCACGTCGAGGCCGAGCGCATCTCGCTGCAGGAGGTCATCGACGCCTATAAGGAGCAGCTCCACTTCACCGAGGAGCAGGGCGCAGGCCCGGTGCTCATGGCGTCGCGCCACCTCGCGCGCGTCGCGGAGTCGGCCGACGACTACCGCCGCGTGTACCGCGAGGTGCTGCAGTCGGCGACCGTGCCCGTGGTGCTCCACTGGCTCGGCACGGCGTTCGACCCCGTGCTGGAGGGCTACTTCGGCTCGCCCGACTGGCGCGAGGCGTCGGCGGTGCTCCTGGAGATCATCGAGGAGAACGTCGACAAGATCGCGGGCGTCAAGATGAGCCTGCTCGACGCGGCGTCCGAGGTGTCGGTGCGCGAGCGCCTGCCCGAGGGCGTGCGCATGTTCACCGGCGACGACTTCAACTACGTCGGCCTCATCGGCGGGCAGGACGTGCCCGAGGCGGCCCAGCCGGCGCGCAACCCCGACAGCCCGCGTCAGCACTCCGATGCGCTGCTGGGCGCCTTCGCGGCGATCACGCCGGTGGCGTCCGCGGCGATCCAGGCGCTCGACGCCGGCGACCCCGCCCGGTATCTCGAGATCCTCGGGCCCACCGAGGAGCTCAGCCGCCAGGTGTTCGCCGCGCCGACGTTCTACTACAAGACCGGCGTCGCCTTCCTGTCGTGGCTCAACGGCCACCAGCCGGCGTTCCAGATGGTCGGCGGGCTGCACTCGGCGCGAAGCCTTCCGCACCTGTCGCGCATCGTCGAACTCGCGAACGCGTCGCTCGCCTTCGAGCGTCCCGAGCTCGCGGCCATCCGCTGGCACGGGATGCTGCGCCACAACGGCATCGATGTTCCCGGAGTGATCGCATGAGTGCGCCTGAGCGCGTGAGCGCGGATCCGCGCCTGTCGATCAACCAGGCGACCATCAAGTACGCCGACCTCGCCACCGCGCTTCGCGTGACCGCAGAGGCGGGCGTGCAGGCGATCGGCCTGTGGCGGGAGCCGGTGCAGGAGGTCGGCCTCAGGGCTGCTGCCTCGATGCTCACCGACTCGGGGCTGCGCTTCACCACGCACTGCCGCTCGGGCTTCTTCACGATGCCCGAGGGTCCGGCGCGCCGCGCATCGATCGACGACAACCGCGTCGCGATCGAAGAGGCCGCGACGCTGGCCGCCGCGGGCGCCGAGGGGTCGACCGCGATCCTCGTCCTCGTCGCCGGCGGGCTGCCCGAGGGCTCCCGCGACCTGGTCGGCGCGCGCGAGCGGGTACGCGACGCCATCGGAGAGCTGGCACCGGATGCTGCGGCCGCGGGCGTGACGCTGGCCATTGAGCCGCTGCATCCGATGTACGCGTCGGATCGCTGCGTCGTCTCGACGCTCGGCCAGGCGCTCGATATCGCCGCCGACTTCGACCCGGCCGTCGTGGGCGCCACCGTCGACACGTTCCACATCTGGTGGGACCCGGAGGTGCTGCCGTCGATCGAGCGCGCGGGCCGTGAGGGCCGCATCGCGACGTACCAGGTGTGCGACTGGAAGACGCCTCTGCCCGCCGACGTGCTGCTCAGCCGCCACTACCCGGGCGACGGCATCATCGACTTCGCGTCGCTGACCCGGGCCGTCGAGGCGACCGGCTACGACCGCGACATCGAGGTCGAGATCTTCAACGAGGAGATCTGGGCCACCGACCCGCTCGTCGCGGTGCAGCGCACGGCCGCCGGGTTCGCGGCATCCGTCTCGCCGCACCTGCGCGCCCGCGTCGCCAGCTGACGGCGCGTCCGTCTCGGAGCGCCCGCGGGGTTCTTGGCCCCCGCGGGCGCTTCGTCGTCGATGCGGGATTGAACTGGGGAAAAGTTGAGGGAAACCGCTTCCCAATCTATCGCCGTAACCGGACAGAGGCTCTAGACTCTGGCCTGTGAGCGACATGATCGCGCCTACCCGAGGCGCCGCCACCCTTCACGATGTCGCGCGCGAGGCCGGGGTCTCGCTCGCGACAGCGTCGCGGGTGCTCAACGGCTCGACGCGGAAGGTGGCCGAGAGCTACCGCGAGCGTGTCGAGACCGCAGCCGAGAAGCTCGGCTACACGGCCAATCTCTCCGCCCAGGCCACCGCGCGAGGCACCGCCGCCATCGTCGCGCTCCTGGTCGCCGATATCGCCGACCCGTATTTCGGCCAGCTCGCCTCCGGCGTCGCGCGCGGCGCCGACGAGGCCGGCCTCGTCGTCACGATCGCGATCACGGAGCGCGATCCGCAGCGCGAGGTCAAACTGGTGCGCGCCCTGCGCGGACAACGGCCCCGCGGCCTCATCCTGGCGGCCTCGCGCGTCGAAGGACCGGACGCCGTGGGCCTGCAGGGCGAGCTCGACGCGTTCTCGCAGATGGGCGGCCGCGTCGTGGTCGTCGGTCCCGGCGGGGGCAACGCCCGCTCGGTGGCGGTCGACAACCAGGGCGGCGCGACGGCACTCGGCACCGAGCTCGCGGGCCTCGGCTATCGCGAGGCGATCGTGGTGGCGGCTGCCGAGGGCATCCGCACCTCCGACGACCGCGTCGACGGCTTCACCGCCGGCTTCAGCGCGGCCGGCGGCACCGTGCGAGAAGTCCGTCGCGCCGGCTTCACCCGCGACGCCGGCTATGCGGCCGCGTCCGAGCTGCTCGAGGGCGACGTACCCGCCGGCACCCTGATCTTCGGCATCAGCGACGTCGTCGCGATCGGCATCATGTCGGCGGTGCGCGACGCCGGGCGCCAGGTCGGCGACGACATCGCCGTCGCCGGCTTCGACGACATCGCCACGGGTCGCGACATCCGTCCCGGCCTGACGACGGTGCGCGTTCCTCTCGAAGATCTCGGCTACCGCGCCCTGCACGCCGCCACCGATCCGGAATGGAACGATGCCGAGACGCAGCTCCCGCTCGAGGTCGTCGTGCGCGGCAGCACGCCGCCGCGCACCTGACGAGCGCGCGGCGCTGCCGGTCGGGCGTGAGCGCCGGTGAGGAAACGCTTCCGGGTAGGCTGAGCGCGCCGAGACCCAGGGAGACACACGGATGCCTCGACCGCCCCGCGCCGACCGCTCGACACGCGTCACCATCGCCGACGTCGCCGCCCGGGCGGGGGTGTCGCTGTCGACCGTGTCGCGTGCACTCAACGGCAACCCCACGGTGGATCCGGCGCTCGCCGAGCGTGTGAAGGCGGCCGCCGATGCCCTCGACTACACCGCGAGCCCCGTCGCGCGCAGCCTCGTGCTCGGGCGCACGCAGACGGTCGCTGTCATCGTCCCCGACCTCGGCAACCCCACGTTCCAGGCGATTCTGCGCGGGCTCAGCCACGCGGCCGCGGCCGACGACTACCACGTGCTCGTGGCCGACTCCGCCGAGTCGGTCGAGGAGGAGCGCGTACTCGCGGGAACGACTCGTCGCCGCACCGACGGCGTCATTCTCTGCGCCCCGCGCCTGCCGCAGGACGAGCTGGACCGGCTCGTCGGCGGACTCCGGCCGGTCGTGCTCATCAACCGCACGTCGGGCGAGGTGCCTTCCGTGGGCGCGGACTACCGCACCGCGCTCAGCACCGAACTCGCCCACCTCCACGAGCTGGGTCACCGGCGGATCGTCTTCCTCGCCGGCGCGCCGGGCAGCGTCGCCAATACGGCACGCCTCGACGCGATCGCCGCGTTCGTCGCCG
Organism: Microbacterium ureisolvens; assembly: GCF_019511645.1. Classification (GTDB taxonomy): domain Bacteria; phylum Actinomycetota; class Actinomycetes; order Actinomycetales; family Microbacteriaceae; genus Microbacterium; species Microbacterium ureisolvens_A. Next base: position 130,101 of record NZ_JAEUAX010000002.1, read on the forward strand.
AGCACCCCGACACCGAGGTCGCCGAGATCCCGTGCGGCGTCGACTTCGAAGCGGGCGCCGCGGCGGGCACCGCCGTGCGGGCGTCGGGAGCGACGGCCGCGGTCGCCTTCAACGACCTCGTGGCGATGGGCCTTCTGAGCGCCGTGCAGGCGGACGGATGCCGCGTTCCCGACGACCTCTCGATCGTGGGGTTCGACGACATCCCGTTCGCGCGGTACACGACTCCCCCGCTGACGACGGCGGCCGTGCCGGCGACGGAGCTCGGAGCCCAGGCCTGGGCGCGCATGCGCGAGCTGCTCGAGGGCGCCGAGCCGGGGCATCCGTTGACCGTCCTTCCCGAGCTGACGATCCGCGGAACGACGGGGCGCGCCCGGACCTGAGCTGCGGTCCCCGGCCACTGAGGTCGCCTGGCACTCCGGCGGCTAGCGTGTCGGACCGCGGCCTTCAACCCCTTCGCCTGCGCGAGGAATCGGGTCGGACACTGGCGTCCGGACGACACGAGGAGGCCGACATGGCTGAGCAGCCCGGAAACCAGACACCCGACACGCCGGATCTCAAGGAGTCGGAGCTCCGCGAGATGAAGGTCGACGAGCTTCGTGCGAAGGCGAGGGACGCCGGCGTTCCCGGTGCGGCGGATCTCAACAAGGAAGAACTGGTCGAGGCGATCTCCGAGCGGGAGCGACGGAAGGGCCTCGACGAGGGAGGGGGCGAAGGCGCCGACGACCTCGGGGCCGGCCCCGACGACGGGCGGGTGCGGCAGGGGCCCGAGGCGTCCCGGTCGCTGGACTACTCCCAGGAGGTCACGTCGCCGGACGACGAGCCGGAGCGCGACGGCCGCAGCCTCGCGACCACTCACCACGAGGTGATCCGCCAATGGGCCGAAGAGCGCGGCGGGCGCCCCGCGACCGTCGACGGCACCGAGCACGGTGATCACCTCGGTGTGCTGCGGTTCGACTTCGGCGAGAAGACGGAGCGCCTGCGCGAGGTCAGCTGGGAGGAGTGGTTCGAGACGTTCGACGCGCGACGCCTGAACTTCATCTACCAGCAGACCCGGTCCGACGGCGCGCAGTCCAACTTCTTCCGGCTCGACAACCCCGAGCGGGAGGACGGCTGACGGCTCCGAAGAGACACGGGCTCAGGCGCGCACTCGGCCCATCTGCCGGAAGGTCACCGACCACCGCTCCTCGGCGACGGCCGGGATGGAGTGCTGCCAGGTCCATCGCGCCGCACCGGTGAGCGCATATGCGGAGCGGGCGGCCAGCGGCTGCTCGAAGACTCGGCGCTCGCCGCCCGCCGCGGTGCGCTGGAAGCGCATGATGCACGCCGATCCGAGGGAGACGCCCACCACGACGCCCCCGAACGCGAGCACGTCCTTGTGCCAGCCGATGGTGGCCCCCGGCGGGTAGAACGACACCAGAGCTTCGACGAAGCTCGCGGGATCCACCCCGCCGAAGGCAGCCGACCGCATTCGCAGATCATGGAGATACCCAGGCATCGGCTCGATGTCGACCGTGCCGCGCGTCTCGAAGTCGTAGGCGACGCCGAACGCGCGCGTGAGCCGGCGGGACGGCACGCCGCGCATGACGAGCGGAGTCACCTCGAGCCCGGCGAATCGCTCCAGCAGCGCCGCTTCCTCGTCGACCGACAGCAGCTCCTCCCCGTACACCAGGCCGGACGGCTGCTCCACCACTCCTCGCATCGCCATGGGCCCAGTCTCGGCCCGGCGCGCCGTTCGGCCGACCGGGTTGACGGGTGCATGGCCGTCACCCTCAGGTCGGATTCCCCGCGGACGGCACCGGGTGGACGGGTGCGTGCTAGCCTGAGAAAACGTTTCCTGAAGGAGTGAGATGAGCCACCGCCGGTATGCCCTCGTCGGCGCGGGACACCGCGCCCAGATGTACGTCGACGCGATCATCGGGCGCTACGCCGACGACGCCGTGCTGGTCGCGATCTGCGAGCCGAACCCGGTGCGTGCCCAGTACTACGTCGACCGGGTGGTCGAGGCCGGGTTCGCCGCGCCCGCGGTGTACGGGCCCGACAACCTGGAGGCGATGGTCCGCGACGAGCGGGTCGACCGCGTGGTGATCTGCGCGCGCGACGATCTGCACGCCCCGCTGATCGTGCGGGCGCTGGACGCGGGCGCCGACGTCGTCGTCGAGAAGCCGCTCACCATCGACGCCCCCTCGGCCGTGGCGATCGAGGACGCCATCGACCGCACCGGCCGCGAGGTCGTCATCACCTTCAACTACCGCTACTCGCCGCGCAACTCGGCGCTGCGGCAGGTCATCCAGGACGGCGCGATCGGCGAGATCACCTCGGTCGACTTCTCGTGGGTGCTCGACACGAAGCACGGCGCGGACTACTTCCGCCGCTGGCACCGCGAGAAGGAGCACTCGGGCGGACTCCTGGTGCACAAGGCCAGCCACCACTTCGATCTCGTGAACTGGTGGATCCGCTCCGTCCCCCGCCGCGTGTACGCGTCGGGCGCTCTGCGGTTCTACGGCGCCGACAACGCCGCCGCCCGCGGCCTCGGCGAGCGCCCCGTCCGCGGCACCCACGACGGCGGCGATGCGTTCGAGCTCGACCTGCGCGACGACGAGCGCCTGAAGGCGCTGTACCTCGACGCCGAGCGGCACGACGGGTACCTGCGCGACCGCGACGTGTTCGGCGAGGGCATCACCATCGAGGACAACCTCGCCCTGATCGTCGACTACGCCTCCGGCGCGACCCTGTCGTACTCGCTGAACGCCCACTCCCCATGGGAGGGCTACCGGGTCGCCGTCAACGGCACGCTGGGCCGCGCCGAGCTCGAGGTCGTCGAGCGCGGCGCCGTGCTGGCCGACGAGGGCCTGCACCCGGTGCTCGACCCGTCCGCGAGCCACGCCGGCACCACCGGGTCGCTGCGCCCTGAGGGCGAGCGGCTCATCGTGCAGCGCCACTGGGAGGCGGCCTGCGAAGTTCCCCTCGGCGGCAACAGCGACGGCCACGGCGGCGGCGACGCGCTCCTGCTCGCGGACGTCTTCGAGGGCCCCGGCGACGACCCGCTCGCCCGCCCCGCCGACTGGCGCGACGGCGTGCGCTCGATCGCGGTCGGCATCGCCGGCAACCGCTCCCTCGAGACCGGTCTCCCAGTGCAGGTCGCGGATCTCGGGATCCGGTTCCTCGCGGCCGACGACGCCGCCCTCCGCGCATGAGCCGCATCGCCGTCACCGGCGGCGCGGGACGCCTCGGTCGCAGCCTCGTCGCCGGTCTCGCCGCTGCAGGACACGAACTGGTCTCGCTGGACCGCGCAGTCTCCGACGCGGGCGAACTGCACGGCATCGAGCAGATCGCGGTGGACCTGACCGAGACGGATGCCGCGACCCGCGCGATCGCCGGCACCCGGGCCGACGCCCTCATCCATCTCGCCGCCATCGCGGTGCCCTTCAGCGCGCCGGAGCACGTCATCCTCCGCACCAACGCGACGATGGCGCTGGGCGTGATGTCGGCGGGCGTGGCCGCGGGCATCCCGAAGATCGTGACGGCGTCGAGCCCGACCGTGCTCGGCTACAACTCGCCGACGGGCTGGCTGCCCGATCGCTTCCCGCTCGACGAGGAGACGACGCCGAAGCCGTGGAACGCGTACGCGCTGTCGAAGCACCTCGCGGAGCAGACGATCGCGATGCTGGCCCGCCAGACCGGCGACGCCACCCGTTTCGCGGCTTTCCGCCCGTGCTACGTGATCGCCCCTGAGGAGTGGCAGGGCGCGCCGACGCAGCAAGGTCATACGGTGCGCGATCGCCTCGCCGACCCTGCGCTGTCGGCACCGGCTCTCTTCAACTACGTCGACGCGCGCGATGTCGCGACGTTCATCGACACACTGCTCGTCGCGCTGCCCGAGATCCCCAACGCCGAGGTGTTCTTCGTCGGCGCCGATGACGCACTCGCCCGCCGGCCGCTCGCCGAGCTCCTCCCGCTGTTCGTTCCCGGCACCGACGAACTCGCCGCAGGGCTCACCGGGACGGCACCGGCGTTCTCGAACGCGAAGGCCCGGCACGTGCTCGGCTGGCGTCCCGCCCACACGTGGCGCGGCGAGCTCGGCGAACCCGCGTACGATGCCGGCACCGCGAGCGGCCGCGTCTCGACCCCTGCCCTCGATCCCGCCCGAAAGGATGTGCTGGCGTGAACTTCGACGGCATCCTCTTCTTTCCCGTCACCCCTTTCGACGCCGACGGCCGCGTCGACGAAGACCTGCTGCGGCAGCACCTCGCGGCCACCCTCGACCACTCGCCCGGCGGCGTGTTCCCGGCGTGCGGCACGGGCGAGTTCCACGCCCTGTCCACGGACGAGGCCGCCCGCGCGGTGCAGATCGCGACCGAGACCGTGGCGGGCCGCGTCCCCGTCGTCGCCGGCACCGGCGGTCCGCTCGGCCACGCGACGACGCTGGCCAGGGCCGCCTCCGACGCCGGCGCCGACGCCCTGCTCGTACTGCCGCCGTACCTCGTCGGCGGCCCGCAGGCCGGACTCGTCGCCTACGTGGAGGCGGTGGCGGCAGCATCCGATCTTCCCGTCGTCATCTATCACCGCGGCACCGCTCAGTACTCGGTCGAATCGGTGCGCCGCCTCGCCGCCAACCCGAAGGTCGTGGGCTTCAAGGACGGCGCCGGCGACGTCGGCCTCGCCCAGCAGATCGTGCGCGCCGTCCACGCGGAGGGGCGCGAGGACTTCGCGTTCTTCAACGGCCTGCTCACGGCCGAGCTGACGCAGGGCGCGTATCGCGGCATCGGCATCCGGCTGTACTCGTCGGCGGCGTTCGCAATGATCCCCGAGGTCGCGAACGCGTACTACCGCGCGTACGTCGACGGCGACGAGGATCGTCGCGCCGAGCTCCTCGACGGCTTCTACTCGCCTCTGGTGAAGCTCCGCGACGAGACCCCCGGCTTCGGCGTCTCGCTCATCAAGGCCGGCCTGCGCCTAGGCGGCCTGCCCGTCGGGTCGGTGCGCGCGCCGCTGGTCGACCCCACCCCGGGGCAGGAGGCGCGCCTGGCCGAGATCCTCGAGGCGGGGCGAGCGCTGCTGTGACCTCCGCCTCCGTGTCGCCGCGCACCACCGTCGCGTCGTTCGACGCGCGCCTCGTGCGCGTGCCCCTGACCCGGCCGTGGGCTGCCGATGTGACCTCGGTGGGCATCGCCGCGACGCATGTGGTGCGCTCCGACGGCGCCGAGGGATGGGGCTTCTCGTGGACACCGCAGATCGGCGCCGAGGCCGTCCACGCACTCCTCTCACACGACATCGCCGCGTGGGCGGTCGGGCGGTCGGCCGAGCCGGGCGAGGACTGGCTGGCGCTCTGGCAGCACCTGCACGAGGCCGGTGGCGGGGGGATCACGACCATCGCGATGGCCGGGCTCGACCTGGCGCTGTGGGATGCCGCCGCTCGCGCCGACGAGCGGTCGGTGACGCAGTGGCTGGGCCCGCAGCGCGAGAGCGTACGGGCCTATGGGTCGGGCGTGAACCTGCACTACTCGATCGACGAGCTCGTCGCCCAGGTGCGGCGCTGGGTCGACGCCGGCTTCGACGCGGTGAAGGTCAAGGTCGGCAAGCCCGACGTCGCCGAGGACCTCGACCGCATGCGGGCCGTTCGCGAGGTGCTGGGCTCCGATCGCGCGCTCATGATCGACGCGAACCAGCGGTGGGACCTCGACCGCGCGACCCGGAGCCTCGAGGTGCTCGCCGAGGTCGCGCCCGCCTGGATCGAGGAGCCGCTGCGCGCCGACGACCTGTACGGCCACTACGAGCTCTCGAAGCGGCTGAGCGCGTCGAGCGGCATCCCGATCGCGGTCGGCGAGAACCTGCACAACGTGTACCGGTTCGACGACTTCCTGCGCACCGGCGCCGCGCAGATCGTGCAGCCGAACATCGTGCGTGTCGGCGGGATCACCCCCTTCCTCGGGATCGCGGGCATCGCCGCCGCCTACGGAGCCGCAGTCCACCCGCACCTGCTGCCCGAGCTCTCCGGCCAGCTCGCGCTGTGCCTGCGCTCCGTCCCGGGCGTTCCCGAGCCCATGGCGGAGGACGTGGAGGACGCCGGCTTCGGCGGCCTCGGCGCGCTGCGCGACCCGTCACCCGTGCGCATCGCCGACGGCGCCCTGACCGAGGCGCCGCACGCGGGTCTCGGCCTCCGCTTCTCCTGACCCCTCCTCCTCCTCCTCCCCTCACTCCCCGCTCACCTGTCACGAAAGGCCGCCTCGTTCGACACAGTGCGACAGGCGAGCGGACGCCGCGACGAAAGGACCATCCCATGAGCACGACGACGACACCGACCGAGCTCGAGGCACTGGCGCGGGCCGCCGCCGCGGCGGCACCCATCTGGCGGGCGACGGATGCTGCGACCCGCGCGTCGTGGCTGCGCGCGGCGGCCGACGCGCTCGACGCGAACATCGACGAGCTCGTCGCCGTCGCCGACGAGGAGACCCGCCTGGGCCAGACGCGCCTGCGCGGCGAGGTCGGGCGCACGACCGGCCAGCTGCGCCTGTTCGCGAGCGTCGTCGAAGAGGGGTCGTACCTCGAGCTCACCGTCGACGACGCGGACGCGTCGGCGACCCCGCCTCGTCCAGAGCTGCGCCGCATGCTCACCGGCGTCGGCCCCGTCGCGGTCTTCTCGGCGTCGAACTTCCCCTTCGCGTTCTCGGTCGCCGGCGGCGACACCGCGTCGGCCTTCGCGGCCGGGAACCCCGTCATCGTGAAGGCCCACTCCGGCCACCCGCGGCTGTCGGAGCGCACCGCCGCGATCGTCGCCGCAGCACTTGCCGAGGCGGGAGCACCTGAGGGCTCCCTCGCCCTCGTCGAAGGTCGTGAGGCGGGCAACGCGCTGGTGCAGCATCCGTCCATCCAGGCCGCGGGCTTCACCGGCTCGCTCGGGGGCGGGCGCGCCCTGTTCGACCTCGCTTCGAGCCGCCCCGACCCGATCCCGTTCTACGGCGAGCTCGGCTCGGTGAACCCGGTCGTCATCACGCCGGCCGCCGTCGCGGCCCGCGGCGAGATGCTCGCGCAGGGACTCGTCGGCTCGTACACGCTCGGCGTGGGGCAGTTCTGCACCAAGCCGGGCGTGGTCTTCGTGCCCGACGGCTCCGGTTTCGAAGAGCTGGTCGCCGGCTTCGCCGCCGGTGCCGCCGGAGGCCCGCTGCTCACCGACCGCATCACCGCGGCGTTCCCCTCGGGGATCGAGCACCTCGAGGCCGACCCGTCGGTGTCGGTGGTCGCCCGGGGCCTTCCCGCCGAGGCGGGGTCGGCGCAGCCGGTGGTGCTGGCGACGGATGCCGCGGCCGTCGCCACGCGTCCCGAGACGCTGCTCGAGGAATGCTTCGGGCCGGTCACGCTCCTCGTGCGCTACTCCGCGGACGAGGAGCTGCACGCCGCGCTCGAGGCGGTGCCGGGCTCGCTCACCGCGACGCTGCACTCCGAGCCGGGCGACGCGGTCGCGGCGGTGCTCGAGGTGCTCACCCGCAAGGCCGGGCGCGTGCTGTTCGCCGGCTGGCCGACGGGCGTGGCGGTGACGTGGTCGCAGCACCACGGAGGCCCGTGGCCGGCGACGACGTCGCTGCACACCTCGGTCGGCGCGACCGCGATCCGCCGGTTCCTCCGGCCGGTCGTGTTCCAGGACGCCCCCCAGGCGCTGCTGCCCGACGTGCTGCGCGACCGGTCGCTGGAGCGCCTGCCGCACCGCCGCAACGGCGTGCTCCACACCGGCCGCTGAGGGGGCGTGCGGCGGCGCATCGTCGCCGCCCTCGCCGAGACCGAGGACTCCCCGGAGACAAGGGATCTGACCACCGGTTTCGGGGGGGGATCCCACGTCTGGCGAGCTCAGCGCGGCGTGAGCTCGCGCGCCAGCTGGACTCCGGCCTCCTCGAGCCACCGCGCCGTCTCGGCCATCGCGGCCTCGCCCGAGCCCGCGAGCTCGGTGAGCGAGGCCGTCGCGGCGAAGCCCGAGGTGTCGGCATCCGCCGCGATGCGCCCTGCCACCAGGGCGACCGGCACGCCGGCTGCCCCTGCGACGGAACCGACGTACGCCGGCACCTTCCCTGCCGCGGACTGACCGTCGTACGACCCTTCGCCGGTCACGACGACGGATGCTGCGGCCACCGCCGCGTCGAGTGCGACGAGCTGCGCCACCGCTGCTGAGCCCGGCACCAGCCGCGCACCCCAGGCCAGCAGCCCGAACCCGGTGCCACCCGCGGCGCCGGCGCCCGGGGTCTCGGGATCGGCGTCGACCAACGCGGCGAGCCGCGCGAGACCGGCGTCGAGCGTCGGGATGTCATCGGGCGCGGCGCCCTTCTGCGGCCCGAAGACCTCGGCAGCTCCGTGGGGTCCGAGGAGCGGGTTGGTCACGTCGCTCAGCACCGTCACGCCACCGGACGGGAGAGGCGCGAGCCCCGACAGGTCGGCTGCCGCCAGCGAGCCGAGACCCCGCGCGCCCGCGGCGATCGGCCGACCCGCAGCATCCGTGAATCGCGCTCCGAGCGCCGTGAGCATTGCCGTGCCGCCGTCCGTCGACGAGCTCGAGCCGATCCCGAGCACGAGGCGCGACACTCCGTGCGCGAGGGCGCCGGCGATCGCCTCGCCGAAGCCGCGCGTGTGCGCGTCGAGGGCGCGCAGGCGGGGCGGAGTGCCGAGCAGCTCGATGCCGCTCGTGTTGGCGAGCTCGACGACCCCGGTGCCTTCGGGTGCATCCGCCGTTGACGGCAGCAGCACCCAGGACGCCTGCACGGGCTCGCCCTCCGGTCCCGTGACCGTCACCGGCATCCGTCGTGCGCCGGGCACCGCGGCCGCGAACGCGTCGACCGTGCCCTCGCCGCCGTCGGCCATCGGCATCAGCCGCAGTTCGGCGGCGGGGCGCTCGCGTCGCCATCCCGCCGCGAGCGCCTCAGCGGCGGCCGCGGCGCCGATCGTCCCCTTGAACGAATCGGGGGCGATCACGACGGTGTGGGCCATGGCGTCATTCTCCTCGGGAGCGCGTGCTCTTGATGTCTTCCGACCCGAGGCCGGTTGGGAAAGCGTTATCCTGCTTCCTATGGTATCCGTGGACGCCGCCCGAGCCGAGCCCGCGCGCTCCCCGCGGTCATGAACCTGGGGTCTGGTGCGCACCGAGGGCACGATCGACGCCGGGAACGCGGCATCCGTGCGACCGGGCAGAATGGATGCGGCGCCGCCCGGCGTATCCGCCCCCAGCTGAATCCGGAGTGACATGTCCTGGCTCGTGACCGGAGGTGCCGGCTACATCGGCGCCCACATCGTCCGTGCGCTCGCAGATGCGGGCCTGAGCTCCGTCGTCATCGACGATCTCTCGAGCGGCCACGCATCGTTCGTGCCCGAAATCGTGCCGTTCGTCCGCGGCTCGATCCTCGACGGCGACCTCGTCGAGCGCACGCTCCGCGAGCACGATGTCGCGGGCGTCATCCACCTCGCGGGGTTCAAGTACGCCGGCGTCTCGGTGCAGCGCCCGCTGCACACCTACGCGCAGAACGTCGAGGGCACGCGCGTGCTGCTCGCCGCGATGCAGGCCGCCGAAGTGTCGAACCTCGTGTTCTCATCGTCGGCCGCCGTGTACGGCACCCCCGACGTGCCGCTCGTCACCGAGGACCTGCCCAAGCGCCCCGCGTCGCCGTACGGCGAGTCGAAGCTCATCGGCGAGTGGATCATCCGCGACCAGGCGATCGCCACTGCCGCGTCGGAGCACGCCCTCCGCTACACCGCGCTGCGCTACTTCAACGTGGTGGGCTCGGGCGACCCGTCCGTCTACGACACCAGCCCGCACAACCTCTTCCCCCTCGTGTTCGAGGCGCTGCTCGCGGGCAGGACGCCGCGCATCAACGGCGACGACTACGACACCCCCGACGGCACGAACGTGCGCGACTACGTGCACGTGGCCGACATCGCGGCGGCACACGTGGCGGCGGCGCGGCGCCTGCTCGCGAACCGCCCCATCGAGCCCGCGTACAACCTCGGGTCGCAGAACGGCCTGAGCGTCCGCCAGATCATGGACGCCATGGCCCGGGTCACGGGCATCGCTTTCACGCCCGAGATCGCCCCGCGCCGCCCCGGTGACCCCGACCGCATCGTCGCGACCGGCGAGCTGGCCGCGCGCGACCTCGACTGGAAGAACCGCTACACCGTCGACGAGATGGTCCGCACCGGATGGGAGGCCCGCCGGGCCGCCGGCTGAGGCATCCATCCCCTCTTCGCGGATCCGGCGGTCGCCCCGGGGGCGAGCCCCGCTCAGCGGGCCGGTGCGGTGCTCTCGCGCACGATGAGGCGCGTCGGCAGGGTCTCGAACGCCGCCGGGGCGCCGGCCTCGATGCCATCCACGAGGGCGGCGACCGCGCGCGCGCCGAGGGCGTCGAAGTCCTGTCGAACGGTGGTGAGCGGCGGACGGTAATCGGCGGCGTCCGCCACGTCGTCGAAGCCGACCACGCTGACGTCACCCGGCACCGCGCGGCCCGACTCGGCCACCGCGCGCAGCACGCCCAGGGCCATCTGGTCGTTGCCGGCGAAGACGGCGGTCGCACCGGCATCGAGAAGAGCGGATGCCGCCGCGTGACCCGACGCGGAGGTCCAGTCTCCACGCACCAGGCGTGGCACCGCGGCGCCGCCCGCCGACAGCGCTTCGCGCCATCCGCGTTCGCGCTCCGCCGCAGCGAACGAGCCTTCGGGGCCGGCGAGGTGATGCACGGTGGCGTGCCCGAGGGTCAGCAGGTGCTCCACCGCGAGTCGCGCACCCGAGGCGTGATCGGTCTCGACCACGCCGAACCGGTCGTCGCGTGGCGAGTCGACGACCACGAGGCGCAGCCCGGGCGCGCCGACATCCGCACCACGCACCCGCGCCGTCGCCTCGTTCAGCACGATCGCGCCGTCCACGCCCTGCTCGGCCAGCCGCTCGAACGCGGCAGCGACGTCGCCGGCCGCGCCGAGCGTCACGACGGTGAGCGCGTAGCCGCGGCCAGCCGCGGCATCCGCCACCGCCTGCAGCATGCGGGAGTTGCCCACCGAGGCGAGGGTCGACACCATGAGCCCGATGGTCTGGGTACGGCCGGTGCGGAGGGCCCGCGCGGCGCGATGCGGACGGTAGCCGAGTTCGCTCATCGCCGCCTCGACGCGAGCACGAGTGTCGGGGTCGACGCGCGGGCTCGCGTTCACCACCCGCGACACCGTCTGACCCGAGACGCCCGCGCGCTCTGCGACATCCGCCATCGACACGCGCCTGGCTGTCATGCACCACCCCGTCCACCGGATGCGCTCGACGGGACGTCGGGCCGCAGCATCCGTGTTGACGCTAACGTAGCGGAGTTGCTACCGTGTTGACGTGAACACGCCTCAGGACGACACCGTGGTGTCCGCCCGCGATCTGCCGGCCGAGATCCTCGGCGCAGGGGTCGCCAAACGCCCGACCCTCCTGGCCGACGGGCGCGAGCTGATCTACTACGACGACCCCGAGACGACCCTCGGCCCCGACCGTGCAGTCGACGCGCGAGAGCTCGCACCGAGGCCCGGCACGGCGACCATGCGTCGCGACGTCCTGACCGGCGACTGGGTGTCGATCGCCGCGGCGCGCCAGAACCGCGCCTTCCTGCCGCCGGCCCACCTCGACCCGCTCGCCCCGCAGACGCCGGCCAACCTGTCGGAGATCCCGTCGCGGTACGACGTGGCCGTGTTCGAGAACAAGTCCCCGTCGTTCGGTCCGGCGCTCGCCGTCGCCCACGGCGATGCGCCTGCCGGTGTCGACGCCCCTCGCGATCTCGACGACCTCGTCGCGCCGGGGCTCGGCCGCACCCGCACGAGCGTCGGCCGTTGCGAGGTGGTGTGCTTCAGCCCCGAGCACTCCGGCTCGTTCGGATCGCTCTCGGCCACCCGCGCCCGCACCGTGATCGAGGTGTGGGCAGACCGCACGGCAGCCCTGTCGGCGCTGCCCGGCGTCGAGCAGGTCTTCCCCTTCGAGAACCGCGGGGAGGCGATCGGCGTGACCCTCCCCCACCCGCACGGACAGATCTACGCCTATCCGTACATCACCCCGCGCACCACGGGCCTCCTCGCATCGATCGACCGCGAAGGGCCCGACCTGTTCGCGCGCATCCTCGAGTTCGAGCGCTCCGGCGAGCGCGTGATCCTCGAGGGCGAGCACTGGACGGCGTTCGTGCCGTTCGCGGCGCGCTGGCCGATCGAGATCCATCTGCTCCCGCACCGGCATGTCGCGGACTTCACCGAGACGACGGACGCAGAGCGCGACGAGCTCGCACCCCTGTACCTGCGGCTGCTGCGGGGCGTCGATGCGCTTTACGACTCCCCTACGCCGTACATCGCCGCCTGGCACCAGGCGCCGGTGCACCGCGGACGCGATACCGCGCGCCTGCACCTGCAGCTCACCTCGCCCCGCCGCGCGGCCGACAAGCTCAAGTTCCTCGCCGGATCCGAGGCGGCCATGGGCGCCTGGATCGGCGACATCCCTCCCGAGACGGCCGCCGCGGCGCTGCGCGACGCCGTCGCATCCATCCCCGAGGAGACCCTGTGACCGCCACCGACATCCGCACCGCCGCCATCGCCCGCGCCCTCTTCGCCGCGCGCTTCGGTGCGGATCCCACGGGCACCTGGTCGGCGCCCGGACGCGTGAACCTCATCGGCGAGCACACCGACTACAACGACGGCTTCGTGCTGCCGTCGGCGATCCAGCACCGCACGCATGTCGCCCTCGCCCCGCGTGCCGATGGCGTCTTGCGTGTGCGTGTCGCCTCCACGTTCGACGACGCGACCGTCGACGTCGGCCTCGACGAGCTCGATGCGCTCTTCCCCGCGCGGCGCGACGATGTCCCGGAGTGGGCCCGCTACCCCTTGGGCGTGGCGTGGGCCCTGCTCGCGGCATCCGCAACCGACCCCTCGACCGTCACCGGCGTCGACCTCGCGTTCGCTTCCGATGTGCCGGTGGGTGCGGGCCTGTCGTCGTCCGCCGCCATCGAGAGTGCGACCGCCGTGGCCCTCGCCGACGCCTGGGGCATCGACCTCGACCGCGTCGCGCTGGCGAAGGTCGGGCGCCGCGCCGAGAACGAGGCGGTCGGCGCACCCACCGGCATCATGGACCAGATGGCGTCGCTCCTCGGCCGCGCCGACGCGGCGATCTTCCTGGACTGCCGCTCGCTCGAGGCGCAGGTCATCGACCTCGGCTTCGCAGGTGCAGGACTCGAGCTGGTCGTGATCGACACCGGTGTGAAGCACTCTCACGCGACAGGCGGCTACGGCGAGCGCCGCGCCGCATGCGAGCGCGGAGCCGCGGCGCTCGGCGTGCCGGCGCTGCGCGACGTGAGCGTCGACGACCTCCCGCGCCTCGCGGAGCTCGTGGACGAGGTCACGTTCCGGCGCGTCCGCCACGTCGTCACGGAGGACCAGCGCGTGCTCGACACGGTGCGGACGCTCCGCGAACAGGGCCCCACGGCGATCGGCGACCTCCTCGTCGCCTCGCACGCCTCGATGCGCGACGACTTCGAGATCTCGGTCCCCGAGCTCGACACGGCGGTAGAGGCCGCGCTGGCGGCCGGCGCCGTGGGGGCCCGCATGACCGGCGGCGGCTTCGGCGGCGCCGCGATCGCGCTGGTCGCGCACGATCTCGTCCGAGCGGTGACGGATGCCGCCACCGCCGCCTTCGCGGCCGCCGGCTTCGCCGCTCCCACGGTCTTCACCGTGACGCCGTCCGCCGGCGCGGCCCGCGACTGAGCGGTCCCCGCCGGGTCAGGGAAGCGCCGGCAGCGCCTCGTACTGGCGGACCATCAGGGTGAGGACCTCCTCGACGGTCCCGTCCTCCCATTCGGTGGACGTGGTCCCGAGGACCGTCACCCAGGCCTTGATGTGGCTGAGCGCGCCGAGGCCGGTGAACTCGGGGCACACCGCTTCGCCGGATTCCGCGGCGATCCACGCGGTCGTCGCGTAGCCCTCCCACGTCTGCTGCTGCGCGTCGTCGACCAGAATCAGGGCACTGCAGGGTCCCGTGTTCTCGTCGAACTGCTGAACCTCGCCGTACACGACGTAGGTCTGTCCCCGTGCGGCCGCAGGGTCGGCGACGATCGCGGCGAGCCCTGCGTCGTCGAGCGCGGCGAAGTCGGGCGCGGGAGCCTCCTGCGCGGCGACCGCGGTGTCGTCCTCCGGGTCGGCGGGGGTCCCGCCCTCCTCCGCGACGACGGGGTCCTCCTCGGCCGCGGCGGTCGGCGCCTCGCCGGCGAGCACCTGCGCGTACCCCGACCAGACGGCGTCGCGGAACTCCTGGGGCTGCACCGCGATGACCACCAGGACGAGGATCGCGATCACGGACGTCAGCAGGCCCCATCCGCCCATCACGATGCCCGGGATGGCGAGCCCCTTGCTCTGACGCCGGCGCAGCGCCGTGATCCCGAACCCGACCGCCAGTGCCCCGAGAACGAGACCGACGACGGGCAGCCAGCCCAGCATGAAGGCCACGATGCCGAGGATGAGCGCCACGAGGGCGACGTTCCTCGGGGGCTTCGCGGCACCGGCGGCCGGGGTCGGCGCAGGCGGCGCGACCGGAAGCTCCGGAGCTTCCTCGGTGAGCACGGCGGCGGACGGCGGGAACGAGGTCGGCGGCGCAACGGAGGCGTCGGCCGCGGGGAGCGTGCCGTCGCCGGCGCTCTCGGGAGGGGTGGCCATGCTGTCAGTATCGGGCCAGCCGGGCGCTCGGACCCGCTTATCCACAGGGCGGGCGCGGCGAAGTCGCAGATCCATGTGCGGGTCCGGCTGAACGCCGCATGAACGCTCATGACGCACGCGGGCCAGACACTGGCGGGGATGGATGCTGCGGCCTAGCGTCGAGCGCAGGGTCGCGGCATCCGTCCGCGAACCGGAAGGAGCGATCGTGGCGTACATCACCGTCGGAACCGAGAACTCGGCGGACATCGACCTCTACTACACCGACCAGGGCCCGTCGGATGCCCAGCCCGTCGTGCTGATCCACGGCTTCCCGCTCGACGGCGAGTCGTGGGGCAAGCAGCAGGCGGCGCTGCTTGATGCCGGCTACCGCGTCATCGCGTACGACCGTCGCGGCTTCGGGAAGTCGAGCAAGGTCGGCTCGGGGTTCGACTACGACACCTTCGCCGGAGACCTGCACGCGCTCATCGAGGACCTCGACCTCCACGACGCCGTGCTCGTGGGCTTCTCGATGGGCACGGGCGAGATCGCCCGATACCTGTCGCGGTACGGCAGCGGCCGGGTCGCGAGGGTGGCGTTCCTCGGGTCGCTCGAGCCGTACCTGCTCAAGACCGAGGACAACCCCGAGGGTGCGGGGCCCCAGGAGTTCTTCGACGGCATCGCGCAGTCGGTGCGCGAGGACCGCTACGCGTTCATCGCCGGGTTCTACAAGGACTTCTACAACCTCGACGACAACCTCGGCTCGCGGATCTCGCAGGAGGCGCTCGACGCGAGCGTGCAGGTCGCGACGTACGCGGGCAACACGGCGATCGCCGCGGCGCCGCTGACATGGCCGACGGACTTCCGCGCCGACATCCCCGCGATCGACGTGCCCGCGCTCATCCTGCACGGCACCGCCGACAACATCCTGCCGATCGACGTCACGGCCCGCCGCTTCAAGGACCTGCTTCCCGGCGCCACCTACGTCGAGCTCGAGGGCGCACCGCACGGGCTGCTGTGGACGCACGGCGCCGAGGTCAACGAGGCGCTGCTGGCCTTCCTCCACAGCTGAGACGACGACGGATGCCTCGGCGCCGCGCCCTCGACGGGCTCGGCGCCGGGGCATCCGCCGTGCGAATCAGTCCCGCTGCGCAGCGTTCGCCATCGCGAGGAGGTCGTCGATCATCTCCGGTCCCGTTCCGGCGCCGTCGCCCGCAAGAGCGCCCATCATGCCGATGCGGCCGATCGGGAACGACTCCATCATCTTCGACATGTCGACGCCCTCGGGCATGATCGACGCCGCACTCTCGTCGAGGCCGCCCATCATCTGGGCGATCGCAGCCTGCACGACCGGACCCGCGATCGGGTGGCTGAGCACTTCACCCATGGACGACGTGCGCGACAGCGGCAGGCTCACCACGTCGCCTTCGACCGCCACGGTGACCGACGAGCGGATGTCGCGGCTCGACGCGGCGACATCGATCGTGTACTCGCCGCCCTCGACGACCCATCGGCCTGGGCGGATGTCCCAGTATGCGAGGTCCTTGCGGCGCACCGTCAGGGTGACGACCTGCGTCTCGCCCGGCTCGAGCGCGACCGAGGCGAAGGCCTTCAGCTCGCGCGGCGCGCGCTGCACCGACGATCCGTTGAGCGAGGTGTAGACCTGCACGACCTCGCGGCCCGCGCGGTCGCCGGTGTTGGTCACGGCCACGGTCACCTCGACATCGCCGTTCGCGTCGACCTGAGCCGCGGCATCCGTGTACGAGAAGGTCGTGTACGACAGACCGTGGCCGAAGGGGAATGCGACCTCGAGGCGGCGAGCGTCGTACCAGCGGTAGCCGACGAACAGCCCTTCGCCGTACCGGGTGTGCGAGAACTCGCCCGGGAAGTCGAGGAACGCGGGGGTGTCCTCGAGACGCATCGGGATCGTCTCGGTGAGCTTGGCCGAGGGGTTGACGTCGCCGAACAGCACGTCGGCGGTCGCCGCGCCGCCGGCCTGGCCGAGCAGCCAGGCCTCGAGGATCGCCGGCACGCGGTCTGCGAAGGGCAGCGCGACGACGCCCCCGTTCGAGAGCACCACGACGGTGTTCGGGTTCGCCGCGAGCACCGCGTCGACCAGATGCAGCTGCGCCGCGGGCAGGTCGATGTCCTCGCGGTCGTAGCCCTCCGACTCGAGTCGGGCGGGCAGGCCCAGGAACAGCACGACCACGTCGGAGACGGATGCTGCGGCCACCGCCTCGTCGCGCAGGGCTGACGTCTGCTCGTCCGCGACCTCGAGCGCGTTGCTGAAGCCCTGCGCGTATGCGACCTCGCCGGCGGTGAGCGCACGGATCTCCTCCAGGGCGCTGTCCAGGCGCGTCGGGTTGATCATCGACGAACCCGCGCCCTGATACCGGGGCTTCTCGGCGAACTCCCCGATGACCGCGATCTTCGCGTCCTTCGCAAGGGGCAGCAGGTCGCCGTCGTTCTTCAGCAGCACGATGGAACGGCCGGCGGCCTCGCGGGCGAGGGCGTGGTGGGCATCGACGTCGAGCGGGCCTGCAACGGCTCCGGCACCCTCGGTCGCCTTGCGCACAAGGTCGAGCACGCGGCCGGCCGCGACATCCACCGCCGACTCGACGAGCGAGCCGTCCCTCACCGCGGCGACGATCTGCGCGTCGGTGACGCCGTTCGAGGACGGCATCTCGAGGTCCATGCCGGCGGCGAGACCCGGAACCCGCTCGTTGACGGCACCCCAGTCCGAGACGACGAGGCCCTCGAAGCCCCACTCGTCACGCAGCACCCGGGTCAGCAGCCACGGGTCCTCCGAGGCGTACACACCGTTGATGCGGTTGTACGAGCACATCACGGTCCAGGGCTGCGCGTCCTCGACGACGCGCTGGAAGCCGCGGAGGTAGATCTCTCGCAGCGGACGGGGGTCGACGTCGGACGACGACCGCATGCGGTCGTTCTCCTGGTTGTTGGCGGCGAAGTGCTTGAGCGAGGTTCCGACGCCCTTCGACTGGATCCCCCGCACGATCGCGGCGCCGAGCACGCCCGACACGATCGGGTCCTCGGAGAGGTACTCGAAGTTGCGGCCGCACAACGGCGAGCGCTTGATGTTGATGCCGGGGCCCAGGAGCACCCCGACGTTCTCGATCGAGGTCTCGGTGCCGAGCGCCTCGCCGACGCGGTGGACGAGGTCGATGTCCCACGACGAGCCGAGGCCGACCGCGGGCGGGAAGCAGGTGGCGGGAACGCTGTCGCCGATGCCGAGGTGGTCGCCGCCCTCGCGCTGCTTGCGCAGACCGTGCGGGCCGTCGGTCACCATGATCGCGGGCACGCCCACGCGGTCGACGGACTTGGTGTGCCAGAAGCTCGCGCCGCTGGTGAGCGACGCCTTCTCTTCGAGGGTGAGTTCCGTGACATCGGGGATGCTCATGGAGTTCCTTCCATGCTGGGGTGACGAGGCTCCGCTGTGGGCGCTCGAACCAAAACCTTATGCCATTTGGTTTTGAGAACTCAAGCCATGTTCGGGTTTACTTCTCCTATGGCAGAGAGCGGCACGGGGCGACGGGGCTCCTACGCGAAGGGCGTCGCCAAGCGCGAAGAGATCCTCACGCGCGCCCTGGACGTCATCGCCCGCGAGGGCTATCGCGGCGCTTCGGTGAAGGAGCTGGCCGATGCCGTGGGTCTCAGCCAGGCCGGACTCCTGCACTACTTCGACAGCAAAGAGGAGCTCTTCACCGAGATCCTCCGCAAGCGCGACGAGCTCGACTCCGTCGGGCAGGGCCTCGGGGGCGACCTCCAGCAGGGACTCGCCGCGGCCGACGACGGCGAGCTGCTCGACATCCGCTCGGGCTACCTCAGCGTGATCCGCCACAACGCCGAAGTCCCGGGCCTGGTGCATCTGTTCGCCCGGCTGTCGGTCGACGCGACCGATCCCGAGCATCCCGCCCACCAGTTCTTCGTCACCCGCGGCGAGAGTCTGCGCGAGTTCTTCGCCCAGGCCATCGCGGCGAAGCAGGAGACCGGCGAGATCACCGACCGGGTCGACCCCGAGACGATCGCGCGCCTGTTCCAGGCGGTCGCCGACGGCATGCAGCTGCAGTGGATGCTCGAGCCCGACGTCGACATGGCCGCCACGGTCGACGCCCTGTTCGAGCTGCTCACCCCGGAGAAGCGATGACGACCACCACGCTCTATGCGGAGGCCGAGACGACCGCAGGACGCGTGCGCGGCTTCTGGCGAGGCGAACCCGGAGCCGGCGGGTCAGCCGCTTTCCTCGGCATCCCGTTCGCGAAGGCTCCTGTGGGCGAGATTCGGTTCGCCGCCCCCGTTCCCGTCGAGCCGTGGGACGGCGTGCGCGATGCTCTCGAGTTCGCAGCGACGGCGCAACGCGGCGATACCGGGATCACGCTGATCCCCGAGCCTTCGGTTCCGGGCGAGTCGACGCTGAATGTGAACGTCTTCACTCCGGCTCCCGGGGAGACGGATGCTGCGCTCCCGGTGCTCGTCTGGATCCATGGCGGCGGCTACGTGTCGGGGTCGCCGGCGAGCCCCTGGTACGACGGTCGAGCTTTCAACCGCGACGGCGTCGTCACGGTGACCATTTCGTACCGTCTGGGCTTCGACGGCTTCGGGCACATCGCGGGCGCGCCATCGAACCGCGGGGTGAGGGATTGGCTCGCGGCGCTGGAGTGGGTGCAGGCGAACATCGTCGCGTTCGGCGGCGACCCCGCCCGCGTCACGATCGCCGGCCAATCGGCGGGCGGCGGTGCCGTGCTTCGCCTGCTCGCCATGCCGGCGGCTCAGCACCTGTTCCATTCGGCGTGGGCGCTCTCTGCCGCCCTTGCCGACGTCGCGCCCGACCGCTCCCGCGCACTCTCGGCCCGACTCGCGCAGCTCCTCGGCGTCACGCCGGACCGCGAGGGGTTCGCGTCCCTGCCTGAGGACGCGATCCGCGAACAGCAGCGCGCGGCGGCGAGCCCTGAATCCCGGGACCGGCTCGCCGGCGTGCGCTCGCTGCTCGGCGACGGCCTCTCGCTCGGCCCCGCCATCGATGGCGACCTGATCACGCAGCCCACGATCGCGGCGCTGCGTGCCGGCGTGGGTGCCGACAAGCCCCTCCTGCTCGGTGCGACCGACGACGAGTTCACGATGGTCACCGACTCCGCACGCGGTGTCCTGCGATTCGTGCCGCCGGGCTTCGCGCTGGCCCGCCTCCACGTGCCGCGCGAGCGCCGGCGCGCGTGGCTCGCCGCCAACCGCGCACAGCGCCGGCTCGGCACGGCGGCGGTCCTGGGCCGGTTCGCCACCGACACGGTGTTCCGCTCCACTGTGGTGAAGGTCGCGGAGGCACGCACCGCGGCGTCTACATGGGTATACAGGTTCTCGTGGCCGTCGCCGACACGACGCTGGTCACTGCACTGCCTCGACGTGCCGTTCTGGTTCGACTGCCTCGACGAGCCGCACGTTGCGGCGCTCGCCGGCGAGGCCCCTCCGAAGGCCCTCGCGGCTGCGATGCACGGTGCCGCGTCCGCCTTCGCGCGCGGCGGTGACCCGGGGTGGCAGCGCTGGGCGGATTCGCCCGGCGTCACGCGCGTGTTCGGGGCTGCAGCATCCGTCCCCGAGGTCGCCGACGACGGCTACCGCAGCGTGCGCGCGCTCATCTGACCGCTCCCGCCAAGATCGGGGCGCGCCGCGCCCGTTCGGGGCGCGCGCCGCACGCCCCGAACGGGCGCCGCACGCCCCGAACTGTCGCGCGTCAACGGGACGACGCGCGCCCCGGACCGGCATCGCCGGCCGGGCGTCAGGAGAGCGCCGGGATGACCTCGCGCTCGAAGAGCTCGACGCCGGAGAGGTCGTACGCCGCCTCGGGGAAGTAGTGGATCGCGTAGCCGAGGCCGTGCTCGGAACGCTCCGCCAGCCGCTCGGCCACCTGCTCCGAGGTGCCGAAGGCCGGCGACTCGAGGTAGTCGTGCTCGATCCTCGCCACGCGCTCGTCGCCGACATGCGGGCGCAGTCGCTCGACGACGGCCGACAGTCGCTCGCGAGCCTCCGCCTCGGTGGCGCCGACGATCGTGTTGAAGTTCGACGACCGCGTGATCTCCGAGACGTCGCGGCCCAGCGCCTCGCAGTGTCCGCGCAGGACGTCGCTCTTGTGGTCGAACTCCTCGATCGATCCGGCGAAGTTGGTGTACGAGCCGTACTTCGCGGCGATCTTCAGCGTCACCTTCTCGCCGCCGCCGGCGATCCAGAACGGGATGCCGCCGTCCTGCAGCGGAAGCGGCTGCACGATCGCCCCGTCGACCCGGTAGTGCCTGCCGTCGAGCGTGGCGCGTCCGGTGGTCCAGGCTTGCTGCATGATGTCGACACCCTCGCGCAGCATCCGGAGCCGCTCGGGAACCGGCGGGAAGCCGTAGCCGTACGCCTCCCACTCGTGCTCGTACCAGCCGCCGCCGATGCCCATCTCGGTGCGTCCGCCCGAGACGATGTCGACGGTCGCCGCGACCTTCGCGAGATAAGCCGGGTTGCGGTAGCCCATGCACGTGCACATCTGGCCGAGACGGATGCGGCTGGTCGAGGCGGCGAACGCGGCCATGAGGGTCCACGCCTCGTGGGTGGCCTCGTCCGAGTGGACCGGGGTGGTGTGGAAGTGGTCGTACACCCAGAGCGACTCCCACGGGCCGGCGTCGGCGCGCTGCGCGAGGCCGTTCATCACCTCCCAGTGGTTCGCGGGCTCGATGCCGACGAGATCGAATCGCCAGCCTTGGGGGATGAAGGTTCCGAAGCGCATGATCCCCACCCTAGGGCGCTCGACGGATGCCCGGCCCGGCGAAGCTCAGCCTTGTCGGTCCGCGCGTGAAGGCGTATAAGCGCTCGCTCACCGACCGGGTTCGGCGAACACGCGGGCGTGCGGCATCCGCTCGCGCATCACGGCGATCGCGTCGGGGTTGTGGTCCACGAGCACCGCGTCTCGCCCGAGCGCCGAAGCGACCGCGCCGGTCGTGCCCGAGCCCGCGAAGAAGTCGAGCACCCGGTCGCCGGGGCGCGACGACGCCTGCACGATGCGACGCAGGATCCCCTCGGGCTTCTGCGTCGGGTACCCGGTCTTCTCCCGGCCGGTGGTCGGCACGATCGTGTGCCACCAGACGTCGGTGGGGAGCTTGCCGCGCTCGGCCTTCTCGGGGGTGACGAGTCCCGGCGCCATGTACGGCTCGCGATCGACGGCCTCCGAGTCGAACCAGTACGACTTCGGATCCTTGACGTACACAAGGATCGTGTCGTGCTTCGTGGGCCAGCGTCTGCGCGTCTTGGCGCCGTAGTCGTAGGCCCAGATGAGCTCGTTGAGGAACCGCTCGCGCCCCACCAGCGCGTCCATGAGGACCTTGGCGTAGTGCGCCTCGCGGTAGTCGAGGTGCAGGTACAGAGTGCCGTCGTCGGCGAGCAGCCGCCACGCCTCGAGCAGCCGCGGCTCGAGGAAGCTCCAATAGTCGTCGAAGGTGTCGTCGTACACCCGCAGGTCGCCGCGGATCCGCTCGTACTCCCGACCGTGGAACCCGCGCCGCACAATCCTTTCAGCGGTCGGGGGGACGGATGCCGCGGACCGCGCGGTCTCGATGGACCGCTCCTGCGCGCGGCCCGTGTTGAACGGCGGGTCGAGATAGATCAGCGTGAAGGATGCGTCGGCCAGCATGCGCGAGACCACGAGGTTGTCGCCCTCGTGGATGTCGACGGAGCCGGGGGGCGCAGCATCCGTCGCCCCGATCAGGGGACCCGGCGAAGCCATGCGTCCGTCGCGAACTTCGACTCCACGAGCGCCTCGGCCTCGGCGTATTCGTCGTCGGTGATGTGCCCGGGGACGGCGCCGTAGAGGTTGGTGAAGGTCTCCTCGAGCTTGGCGATGATGGCCTCGCGCGGAAGTCCCGTCTGACGGCGGAGCGGGTCGACGCGCTTGGCCGCCGACATCGTGCCCTTGTCGCTGAGCTTCTCGCGGCCGATGCGCAGCACCTCGGTCATGACGTTGCCGTCCATGTCGTAGCTGAGGGTCGCGTGATGGAGCACTCCCCCGTTGGCGAGCCGCTTCTGCGCGGCGCCGCCGATCTTGCCCTGAGGCGAGGCGATGTCATTGAGCGGCTGATACGTCGCTTCGATGCCGAGGGCGCGCAGCGCCTGCAGCACCCAGTCGTCGAGGAACGCGTACGAGTCGGCGAACGTGAGCCCCGCGACCAGCGACGCCGGCACGTACAGGGAGTACGTGACGATCGAGTTCGCCCCCATGAGCATCGCGCCGCCGCCCGAGATCCGGCGGACGACGTCGTAGCCGTGGGTCGCGGCGCCCTCGGGATCCACCTCGTTGCGCAGGGACTGGAACGAGCCGATGACGACGGCGTTCTCGTCCCACTCCCAGATGCGCAGAGTCGGGCGACGGCGGCCGTCGCCGACGCGGCCGGTGAGCACCTCGTCGAGGGCGAGGTTCATGCGGGGCGAGACGGGCTTGTCGTGCACGATCTCCCAGTCGAAGTCCCGCCAGCCGGGCGCCGTCACGAGTGCCCTGCGCACCGCGGTGCCGACCGCCTCCGGCGTGAAGCCGAGCAGCTGCGCGCCCTCGGGGAGCGCCGAGCGCACGGCGGCCGCGATCGCCGCGACGTCGGATTCGATCGGGAGTCCGTTGACGGCGGCGTCGATGTCGGCGAGGGCGTCGTCGGGCTCGAGGAAGAAGTCCCCCGCTAGGTGGAAGTCCGCGATGCGGCCGTCGCGCTCCTCGAGGTCGACCACCACGAGCTTCCCGCCGGGCACCTTGTATTCGCCGTGCATGGGTTTCAGCCTATTGGCGCGCACGCCGTGAGCGTGCTCCGCCCGGCGGCCGGGAGCCATCGTCCCGGCCGCCGGGCGTGCGCCGGCTAAGCCCCGCGGGTCACGACGTGCACGCGCGCCCGTCGAGCAGGAACTGCCACGGCGTCTGCACCGGGCCGTCCGCATGAACGACGGTGTCAGGGGCGTTGCCCGTGCGCTTCGCGGCGCCGGTCACCGTGACGATCCCCTCGGCCTGCGCGACGGTCGCGCGCGTCGCCTTCGTGATCTGCTGCCCGTCGGGCACCGCGAAGGCGAGCGCGAAGCGCGAGCCGACCTCGCCGGAGAGGCGCACCGCGGCGGAGGCGCCGTCGAGGCTGGGCGTCCAGTCCACGTGGCAGTCGAGCGCTGCGATGCCGGGCTCGGCGAACGCGATCAGCTCGCGCGCCTGCTGCGTGAACCACTGGCCGGCCGCGGGGTCCTCGTAGCCGCGCTCGGGGTCGTTCGGACCGGCGGTGCCGCGGTAGCACTTGCCGTCGGACTCGCCGGGCACCTTGATCCAGAGGTAGGCGTCGACGAGCGGCACGTCGATGGTCGTGTCCGGACGCGCACCGAGGCCGCGGTCCGGCGGGTTGCACCAGTCCTCGTGCGTGTCGCCGTACGCTCCTTCGTGGTTCCACGGCCCGAGCCCGTTGCGGCTCGTGTCAATCACGAACCGAGTGGTCGGCGCGGTGGCGCCGAGGATCGAGGCGTAGCGCGAGTCCACCCCGGAGGTGTTGAGAGCCGGGTCCGCGGCATCCGGGCTCCACTCGCCGTACTGCGACATGCCCACGCCCTGCCAGTTCGTGGCAGGGCCGCCGTTCCAGTACTGGTTGCCGCACGAGCCGAAGTCGCCGGGGTTCACCTCGGTGACGTACGCGATGCACTGCGACACCCACGTCCCGTATGCGGTCGAATTGGCGGTGAACTGGTAGTTCGACGTGTTGAGGAAGAACCCGTCGGCGCGCTGCACGCCGGCCTTGAGCAGTCGGTCGGAGATCTCGCCGATGCTCAGCCAGGCCGCGTTCGTGCCGTCGAGGTAGACCGACGTCTCGGGAAGTGCGGCGAAGGCGTCGACGGCGTGGTTCAGCTGTTCGAAGCGGTCCGTCGCGGCCGTGCCGGCGGGCACTTCCGCAGGCTGGCACCACTCGACCTGTCCGTCGAGCGTCGTGTAGTGGGGAATGACCCCGAGCCCGTCGGGTTCGAGGATGACCGTGGCCTCGCGTCCGGCGATGCCCGCCGCGAACCCGTCGATCCAGGCGTTGTAGGCCGCGGTGTCCGCCGCGCCGCCCGCGGAGTACTGGGCGCAGTCGCGGAACGGGAGGTTGTACGCGACGAGCACGGGCATGCGGCCCTCCGCGGCTGCCGCGGTCACGACGGCGTCGACACCGGCCTCCACCTCGCCCGGCGTCCCGTCGGTGAACCAGGTCGCCGAGGCGATCGATCCCAGCAGCTGGGCGTCATCGCGCGCCTGCCCGCTCAGCGACTGGGCCGCTTCGAGGGTCGTGCTCCACGGATCGACGTAGAGCTCTGAGCCCGCGAGGCCGGTGCCGTCATCGGCGACCGCCGCGGTCGCCGTCAGCGGCACGGCGAGCGCGGCCACCAGCGCAGCCGCCGCACCGAGCGCGAGGGCCCGTCTGGTCGGCGGACCGCCGCGGAGTCGAGTGCGTGCCAGAGTCATGTGTCCTCCCTTGGACTTCTCGGCCACCGGGCGCCGTCGCCCCGGGGAGCATCATCGTGGCGCCATCCGAAGTCATGGGAGCGCTCCCACGATGATCACTGCGGCCAGGATGGCGTACGCGTCGCCCCGCCGTCAAACGCGCGCACCCGACCGCCGGGTGCCGCAGCGGCGTCCGTCCCCCCTCACGGTGGACGGACGGCACTCTCCGGTCAGGTGCGGTCCGCGATGCGCCTGTCGAGCCAGGCGAGCAGGTCGGCGCGCACCTCGGCCTGCATGACCTCGTTGAAGATCTCATGCCGCGCGTCGGGATAGATGAGCGTGGTCACGTCGGTGAAGCCGGAGCGGGTGCGGTACGCGTCGGCCAGCCGATGCACGCTCCGCGGGCCGCCGACGGTGTCGTCGCGGCCGATCATGAGGAGGATCGGGATGTCGCGGCCCAGGTTCTTTCGCGGCATGCCGTACATGCGGAGGGAGTCGATCACGCCGATGAGCTTGATCGGGTCTTCGCTCGTGGTGAGCGGATCGTCGATGAACGCTCGGCCCACGGACAGATCGCTCGAGAGCCACTCGGCTCCCGTCGCACCCGGACCGTTCCACGGCTTGTTGAGGTTCTTGGTGTGGATCGACCCCGGCATGCGCAGCGCCGTGCCGGTGAGCACGACAGCGTCATAAGCGTCGGGGTGATCGTTGACGAGCATCTGGGCGAGCACCGAGCCGCCGGAGTGTCCGAGCAGCACCAGAGGAAGCCCGGGGTTCTGTCCGCGGATCTGCTGGGTGAACTGCCACATCGCGGCGAGCGCGCCGCGCAGCCCGCCCTTGCCCAGGTGGCCGAGACGCGTCGCGTCGCCGCCGTGCTGGCCCATGCCGGTGCGCCCATGGCCGCGGTGGTCGGCCGCGTAGACGGTGTACCCGTCCGCGACGAGCGCGGCGATCAGCGCACCGTATCGTCCGGCGTGCTCGCCGATGCCGTGCAGCAGCTGCACGATCCCGCGCGGCGACGCCTGGGCCGGGTGGACGTCGTAGTGGATCGTGATGTCATGCGCGTCGATGAACTCGGGCATGCGCAGAAGTCTATGGGCGGGCAACATCTCACCCCCGCCTGACGCGGGAGGCGGCATCCGTCCCCAGACTTTCTTTAGCAAGGCTAATGAGCTATGCTAACTAACCGGATGAGCAGCAACGAGACTTCAGATGCAGACACCGGCCCCGACGCCGGAACCCACGCAGACCTCTCCCCCGCCGCATCGCAGCTGCGCATCGCGACGTTCCGGCTCGCGCGACGCATGCGCACGCAGCGCGCCGTCGACTCGATGAGCGACGGGCAGTTCGCGGTGCTCGCGGCCCTCAAGGTGCACGGTCCTCACACGCTCGGCGATCTCGCCGAGCGTGAGCGCGTGTCGGCCCCGTCGATGAACCGCACCGTCAACTGCCTGCAGGATTCCGGGTACATCGTGCGCGGCGCCGACGAGCGCGACGGCCGCAAGGTCGTGATCTCCCTCACCCCCGAGGGCACCGCCGTCGTGGAGGAGACCGCCCGACGCCGCGATGCCTGGGTCGAGGCCACCCTCGCCGAGCTCACGCCGGCCGAACGCGAGACCCTCGCCGCCGCCGCCGCGATCATGGAGCGGATGGTGGCCCGATGAGCGCGATGTTCCGGTCCTTCTCCGCCTTCAACTACCGCGTCTGGTTCATCGGCGCCCTCGTGTCCAACATCGGCGCGTGGATGCAGTCGACCGCGATCAGCTGGGTGGTGCTCACGGAGCTCACCGACAACGACGCCGCCGCGATGGGCGTCACGATGGCGCTGCAGTTCGCGCCGCCGCTCCTCCTCGTGGGCGTCACCGGCCTCGTCGCCGACCGCTTCGACCGCCGCAAGCTGCTTCTGGTCACCCAGAGCCTGCTGCTCCTGCTCGGCGTCGCGATCGGCGTGCTCATCTTCGCCGGTCTGATGACGCTGCCCATCATGTACCTCTTCGCCCTCGCGCTCGGCGTCGTCGCCGCGTTCGACAACCCGGCGCGCCAGGCCTTCGTCTCCGACCTCGTGGCCCGCGAGAACGCCTCGAACGCGGTCGCGCTGAATGCGGCGTCGTTCAACGGCGCCCGCATGATCGGTCCGGCCGTCGCGGGCATCGTCATCGTCGCGATCGGCACCGGCTGGGTGTTCGTCGCCAACGCGGTGACGTTCCTCGCCATGCTGGCGGCGCTCCTGCTCATCCGCACGCACGAGCTCGTACCTCGCGTCAAGGCGCCGCAGTCGTCCCGCCTCGCCGACGGCTTCCGCTACGTCGCCGGCCGCCCCGACCTCATCGTGACGTGCGCCATGGTGTTCCTCATCGGCGCATTCGGCATGAACTTCCCGATCCTCGCCTCGACCATGGCGGTCGAGTTCGGCAAGGAGGCCGACGGTTTCGGACTGCTGAGCTCGATCCTCGCGATCGGCTCCGTCGCGGGCGCCCTCATGGCCGCCCGCCGCGACCGCGCACGGCTGCGCGTCCTCATCATCGGCACCGCGATGTTCGGCGTCGCCGCCGTGGTGTCGGC
Organism: Microbacterium ureisolvens; assembly: GCF_019511645.1. Lineage (GTDB taxonomy): Bacteria > Actinomycetota > Actinomycetes > Actinomycetales > Microbacteriaceae > Microbacterium > Microbacterium ureisolvens_A. Next base: position 157,789 of record NZ_JAEUAX010000002.1, read on the forward strand.
GTTCATGCCGAACTACTGGCTCTACGCGATCACGCTCATGTTCACGGGCTTCGCGGTCGTCACCATGATGACGACGGCGAACGGCTACGTGCAGACGACGACCGACCCGGTGCTGCGCGGCCGCGTGCTGGCGCTGTACATGGCGATCCTCATGGGCGGCACTCCGATCGGCGCACCCATCGTCGGGTGGGTCGCGGCCGAGTTCGGCCCGCGCGTGGCGATCCTCGTCGGCGCGGTCGCCGCCTTCGTCGCCTTCGCGATCGGCTCCACGTGGCTGCTCTGGTCAGGACGCCTGCACCGCCACGAGCAGAAGCGGTTCCGCCTCACGCTCGACGAGACGCGGCCGCTGACGATCGTCGCGCCCGAGGAGTTCAGCGACGAGGTCGCCGGCACCACACCGATCCGCGTGCTCCCCGGCGACGAGGACGAGATCCGCACCCGCGCCCGCGCCAGCTGACACGCCGCCCGGACCCCGCCGGCCCGGACCCCGCGCAACGGGTCAGGAGACGGTCAGGGAGACGGATGCTGCAGCCAGCCCGTCTGCGGTCACGGTCACCGTCGCGACGCCCGGACCGGTGGGCCGCACGATCGCCAGCGCACGGCCGTCGTGGGTCGTGACCGAGGGACCCGAGAAGGACTCCTCGGTGCGGATGCGGCCGGTGCCCAGCGCGACGAGCTCGGCGTCGCCGGCGACGGTCACCGTGACGAGCCGGTCGGCGTCGACCGCGACGACGCCGTCCGCGTCGGCCAGCGAGATCGCGACGAACCCCAGTCCGTCGACCGGAACCTCGGACTCCTCGACGGATGCTGCGAGCCCCACCTCGCCGGCCGTGCGGAGGGTGCAGCGCCCGATCTCGGAACCGCCGGTGCGGGCGATCGCGACGAGCTCCCCCGGACGGTAGCGGGTCTCGAAGCACGCACGGAAGGTCTTCTCGGCCCCTACCGCGGCGACTCCCAGCGAGACGCCGTTCAGCTGGAGCTCGACCTCGTCGCCGGGCGCGTACACGTCGACCGTCACCGGCGCTCCGTGTGCGGCATCCCACGTCCACGACGACACCGTGTCGTCCCACCCCCAGGGCGTCGTCGCGGTGAGCCGGCCGTGGTGCCGCGGCGGATGCACCGCCAGGTACGGATCGGTGCGCAGTCCGAACACGATCTCGCGGTAGTACGAGACCGGGCGTCGGAAGCCCGTGATGTCGATGTCGCCGCAGCCGGCGAGCAGGTGCGGGTACGGTCCCGCGGTGCCGGTCGGCGTGTAGCCCGGTTCGTCGGGGTAGTCGACGCGGCCGATGCCGGCTTCGCCGAGGTAGTCCCAGCCCGTCCACGTGAAGTCGCCGATCACGTGATCGAGGCGCTCGACGAGCTCCCACATCTGCTCGATCCGCGACGGGAAGGTCTCCGACCCGACGATGACGCGGTTGGGGAAGTGTTCCCGGTCGAGCTCGTAGCGCGACTCGGCGTAGTTGAACCCGACGACATCGAGCACCGACGCCGACTCCTCCGTCGAGGCGGTCACGAGCTCCGACGCGTTGGCTCGGGCCATCATGTCGCCCATCGTCGCCATCATCGTGTTCGGGTCGGCTGCCGCGCTCTCGCTCGCCTCGTCGCCGCCGGCTTCGCGGAACCGCCCGAGATTGGCGATGATCCCGTTGATGCCGTTCGTGACGAAGCGGCTGTCGTCGTGCGCCCGGACCTCCTCGGCGAGGCGCCGGCTCCATGCGGAGCCCGCGGGCGTCGCGAGCTCGAGGATCTCGTTCCCGATCGAGTACATGATGACGCTCGGGCGGTTCACGTCCTTGGCGACGAGCGCCGCGATGTCGTGACGCCACCGCTCGGGGAAGCTCGGGGCGGCGTCGAACGCGACCTTCGAGCGGGTCCAGGTGTCGGTGAGCTCGTCCATCACGAGCACGCCGTGCCGGTCGCACGCGTCGAGCATCGCGCGGCTCATCGGGTTGTGGGCGCTGCGCAGCGCGTTGAAGCCGGCCGCCTTCAGCAGGCGCACCCGCCGGTCCTCGGCGGCGGCGAAGGTCGCCGCTCCCAGCGGCCCGCTGTCGTGGTGCACGCAGGCCCCGCGCAGCTTCACCGTCGCGCCGTTGATCCGCAGCCCGCGCGCCGCATCCACCTGCAGCCGACGGATGCCGAAGGCCGCAGCATCCGTGTCGATCACATCCCCGGCCTCGGTGGCGAGGGCGGTGCGCGCTTCGTACAGCACAGGTGCGTCGGTGCTCCACAGTGACGGGTCGTCGACGGCGAGCCGCACGCGCGCGACCGCGTCGGTACCGGGGAGCACCGTCACGGGTGCCGTGCCGCTCGCGACGTCAGAGCCGTCGGGGGAATGAAGGGTCCAGGTGAGACGGAGCGTACGCGTGTGGCGCGAGGCGTTGCGCACTGTCGTCGCGAGCTCGACGACGGCGCGATCCTCGTCGATGTCGGGCGTCGTCACGCGCGTGCCGTCGAGCGGGATGTGCACGGGATCGGCGACCACCAGGTGCACCGGACGATAGATTCCCGCACCGGAATACCAGCGGCTGTCGCGATGGGCACGGGCTTCCACCGTGACGCGATTGGGCTCGCCGTAGCGCAGGTAAGGGTCGAGCACAGCCTCGAAGGCGTTGTACCCGTTCGGCTCGTGAGTCACGGCATCGCCGCCCAGGAACACGACGGCGTCCCGGTAGACGCCCTCGAACTCCAGCCGCACGGTCTTCTCACGCCAGTCGTCGGGGACGTCGAACGTCTTCGCGTACTCGAAGACCCCACCGGGGACGTACCCCGTGTGCACCCCCTGGTCGCTGTCGGCGGAGCGGGGCAGGTCGCGCACGGCGTCGTGCGGCAGCCGCACGGACCGGGGCGCCGATTCCGGCGTGGGCGCTTCGAAGGCGCCGAGCTTCGGGCCGACGGTCCAGCCGTCCAGGAAGGGCTGGCGGATCATGCCTCGGCCGCGTCGATCGCTTCGGGGCTCGCGCCGTCGGAGGCAATCGACGACCCCGTGGTCTGCCCACCGAGCACGTCGAGCGCGTTCTCGATCCCGACCAGGTCGTATCCGCGGATGAGGCTGCGGAAGACCTCGTGGAGCGCCTCGGCCATGTCTGTCGACTCGGGGTCCAGCAGCCACTGCACCTGCAGACCGTCCATCAGCGCGATCGTCGCGACCGCCGCCCTGCCGGGATCGACGCCGTCGACGAGTCGCCCTGCGGCTGCCGCACGCTCGAAGGAGCCGGTCACGCTCGTGCGGACGTACTCGTAGCGGTTCACGAAGTAGTCGTGCGCGGGATGCGACGGCGCCGTCGCCTCGGCCGACAGCGTGGTGTACAGCTCGACGATCCCGGGCTGGGCTGCGTTGAACCGTGCGAGCTCGGCGAGCGCCCGCAGCGCCTCCACCCCGTCGGGAACATCGAAGTCGACGCGTTCCCGCGACAGATTGTCGCGGTGGTCGAGCAGTGCCAGCAGCAGGGCGCTCTTGCTGCGGAAGTGGTGCAGGAGCCCCGCCTCGCTCATCCCGACGCGCTCGGCCACCTCACGGAGGGAGCCGGCGCGGTAGCCCGACTGCGCGAACACCTCGAGCGCGGCATCGAGGATCGCGGTGCGCGTCTCCTTCGACTTGGCGTATTCGCCGCGGGGTTTGCGCGCCCGCGTGGGAGCGGTCTCCGCCTTGTCTGCGGCGGAAGTCTTCTCGGTCATCGTCACACCGTATCCCCGGGTCGTCTGGGCCATCTCGGTCGGTGCCCGCCCGGGTCCCTCTTCCTCCGTTCTATAACGAATTCCTAATGCTCGCTAGTTTTTAATATCAAAAACCTAGCGCTCACTAGAAATTGCTGTTAGCGTCTCCCGCCAGACGGCGATCCGCAGGGGCATCGCCACAGATGAAGGGACCAAGGATGTTCCGTTGGAAGGCCACAGCAGCCACCATCGCGATCGCCGCTCTCGCCCTCACCGGCTGCGCCGGTGCCGGGGACGACGGGTCGGGCGGAAGCGACTCCGGCCGCGCAGACCGGCTCACCCTCACGGCGATCGTCGCCCCCACGAGCTATGACATCGGCCAGGGCGCCGAGTACGGCAACCGCAGCCCGTTCTTCCAGGCGGTGTTCGACACCGTGCTGCAGAAGAACTCCGCGGGTGAGATCGAGCCCTGGCTCGCCACCGAGTGGGAGTACAACGAAGACAACACCGTGCTGACGCTGACGCTCCGCGACGACGTCGAGTTCACCGACGGCACGCCGCTGGACGCCGAGGCGGTCGTGGCCAGCTTCGAGCGCTTCCGCGACGGGACCTCCCCGCAGGCCGCGACCTTCGCCGGCAAGGAGTTCGCGGCGGTCGACGCCACCACCGTCACCATCACGCAGCCGGCGCCCGACCCGTCGCTCATCAACCTGCTGTCGATCGCCCCCGGCCTCATCCAGGCGCCGTCGACCTTCGACGACCCCGACTCGGCCACCGAGCCGATCGGCTCGGGTCCGTACGTGCTCGACACCGCGTCGACCGTCACCGGCACGACCTACGTCTATACCGCCAACCCGGACTACTGGAACGCGGATGCCGTCAAGTACGACAACCTCACCATCAACGTCATCGAGGACCCGACCGCGACCCTCAACGCCATGAAGGCGGGCGAGGCCAACGGCGCCAAGATCGTGAACAACGACACGATCCCCGAGATCGAGGCATCCGGCTGGACGATCGAGTCCAACGAGCTCGACTTCCACGGCCTGCTGCTCTTCGACCGCAACGGCGCCATGGCTCCCGAGCTCGCCGATGTGAAGGTGCGCCAGGCGATCAACATGGCCTTCGACCGCGAAGCGCTGCTCGAGGCCCTGCAGGCCGGCTACGGCACCGTCACCGAGCAGGTCTTCCCCGAGACGTCGGTCGGTTACGACGACGCGCTCGACAGCACCTACGAGTACGACCCGGAAGGCGCCAAGGAGCTCCTCGCCGAGGCCGGCTACCCCGACGGGTTCTCGATCGACATGATGTCGACCCCCGCCTTCCAGACCACGTTCGACCTCGTCGCGCAGCAGCTCGCCGACATCGGGATCACGGTCAACTACACCGACCCCGGCACCGGGAACTTCATCACCGACATGCTCGCCCCGAAGTACCCGGCGACGTGGATGGCCCTCGAGCAGAACCCGGACTGGCAGCTGATCAACTTCATGATCGCGCCCGACGCCACCTTCAACCCGTTCCACTCGCAGGACCCGCAGGTCGACGAGTACATCTCGACCATCCAGAACGGCACGGAGGACGAGGCGGAGCAGGCGACGAAAGACCTCAACGCCTGGATCGTCGAGAACGCCTGGTTCGCACCGTTCTTCCGGGTCCAGGGCACGTACGCGGTCGACGCGAACACGAACCTCGAGTTCTGGCCCACCAACGCCTACCCGTCGATCTTCGACTTCTCGCCGAAGAACTGAATCCTCTCCCCGCCCGCCTGCGCGCTCCGCGGGCGGGCGGGGAGACACCACCCACGGGAAGCGACATGCTTGCATTCATCCTCCGGCGCCTGCTGTCGGGCGTCATCCTCATCGCGGTGATCTCGTTCCTCGCGTTCGTCCTCCTCTACGCGTCGGGCGGCGACATCGCCCGCCGCATCCTGGGCGAGAACGCCACCGCCGAGACGGTCGCGAAGAAGACGGAGCAGCTGGGGCTCGACGAGCCGCTGCTGCAGCAGTACTGGAACTGGGTCACCTCCGCGCTCACCGGCGACATGGGCCGCAGCTGGTTCACCGGCGAGCTGGTCTCGACGAGCGTCAGCAACCGCCTCGCGGTCACCCTCTCGATCGTCATCGGCGCGACGATCGTCTCGGCCGTCATCGCGGTCGTCCTCGGCATCCTCGCCGCCCGCCGCGGCGGTTGGGTCGACGGCAGCGTCCAGGTGATCTCCCTCATCGGCTTCGCCATCCCCGGCTTCCTCATCGCGCTCGGCCTCGTGCTCGTGTTCGCGATCAACCTGGGCTGGTTCAAGGCCACCGGCTACGTGCCACTCACGACCTCGGTGGTGGGATGGCTCTCGTCCGTCACCCTCCCGATCGTGGCGCTGTCGATCGGCGCGATCGCGGCGGTGTCGCAGCAGGTGCGCGGCTCCGTCATCGACGCGGTCTCGCGCGACTACGTCCGCACGCTCCGCGCGCGCGGCCTCAGCACGAACTCCGTCGTCTACCGCCACGTGCTGCGCAACGCCGGAGGGCCTGCTCTCGCCGTGCTGGCCGTTCAGTTCATCGGCCTTCTCGGCGGTGCCGTCATCGTCGAACAGGTCTTCGCGATCCCCGGCATGGGCCAGCTCACGGTCCGCGCGACGACCCTGGGCGACATCCCCGTCGTGATGGGCGTGGTGATCGCGTTCGCGATCATCGTCGTCATCGTGAACCTCCTCATCGACCTCGCCCAGGCGGCGCTGAACCCGAAGGTGCGACTCTCATGACCGCCATCGACGTCCCCCTCGACGTACCGGTCGCCCCGGTACGCGTCTCGCTCTGGCGCCGCCTGCTGCGCCGACCCGTCGGCCTCGCCTCGCTGATCTTCCTGGTCCTGCTCGGAGTGATCGCCATCATCGGCCCGGCGATCGCCCCGCAGGACCCGAACTACGCCGACATCCGCAACGTGCTCGCCCCGCCGAGCGCGGCGCACCTCCTCGGCACCGACGGCAGCGGCCGCGACGTCTTCTCCCGCCTGCTGGCTGCCACCCAGACGACCGTCGCCGCGGCCCTTCTCGCCCTCGTCGTGGCGCTCGTCCTCGGCGTGATCAGCGGCCTCATCGCCGGCTACTACCAGGGCTGGTTCAACAGCGCGGCGACGTGGGTCACCGAGCTCAACATGGCGCTGCCCGGCATCGTGGTGCTCCTCGCGGCGCGCGCCGTGCTCGGACCGTCGGTGTGGATCTCGATGTTCATCTTCGGCATCCTGCTCGCACCTGCCTTCTACCGGCTGGTGTACGCGTCGGTGACCGCCGTGCGCACCGAGCTGTACGTCGATGCCGCGCGCGTGTCGGGTCTCAGCGACACGCGCATCATCGGACGCCACGTGCTCTCGGTGGTGCGAGCCCCGATCATCATCCAGTCCGCGATCATCGCGGGCATCGCCATCGCCATCCAGTCGGGACTCGAGTTCCTGGGGCTCGGCGACATCGCCGTGCCGACCTGGGGTCAGATGCTCAACGACGGCTTCAAGAACATCTACAAGGAACCGCTGCTGATGCTCTGGCCGTCTCTGGCGATCGCGCTCACCTGCATCGCCCTGACGCTCCTGGCCAACGTGATGCGCGACGAGATCGAGCGCACCGTGTCGGTGCGCCGCAAGCGCCGTCGTGCGGTCGCGACCGCGACCGGCTCGGTGGCCGCGGTGACGACCTCCGTCGGGCTCAGCGGCGGCGACGTCGTCGACCTGGACGAACCGCCGATCTTCGAGAGCGACGGTGTCATCGTCCACAAGGGCGACGCACGCACCAAGGCCACCGAGAAGGTGCTCGACGTCCGCGATCTCCACGTGGGCTACGACCAGCCCGACGGGTCGCACATCGAGGTCGTCCACGGCGTCTCGCTCGACATCCGCAAGGGCGAGGTGCACGGCCTGATCGGAGAGTCCGGCTCGGGCAAGACGCAGACCGCGTTCGCGGTGCTGGGTCTGCTCCCCCGCGGCGGCCACGTCACGGGCGGCTCCATCCTGTACGAAGGCGCCGAGCTCGCGGGCGCCGACGACCGCGGCTACGCCGGTCTGCGCGGCAGGCGCATCGGCTACATCCCCCAGGAGCCGATGTCGAACCTCGACCCGTCGTTCACGATCGGCAGCCAGCTGGTCGAGCCGCTGCGCAAGAACCTCGGCCTGTCGAAGAAGGCGGCCGCCGACCGCTCGCTCGAGCTGCTGGCACGCGTCGGCATCCCGAACCCGAAGCGCACGTTCGACGCCTACCCGTTCGAGGTCTCGGGCGGCATGGCGCAGCGCGTGCTCATCGCGGGCGCGGTCTCGACCGACCCGGACCTGATCATCGCCGACGAGCCGACCACGGCCCTCGACGTCACCGTGCAGGCCGAGGTGCTCGAGCTGCTGCGCGACCTGCAGGCCGAGCGACACATGGCCATGCTCCTCGTCACGCACAACTTCGGCGTCGTCGCCGACCTGTGCGACCGGGTCACGGTCATGCAGAGCGGCCGGTTCGTCGAGCAGGGCCCGGTGCGCGCGATCTTCAACGACGCGCAGCACCCGTACACCCGGGCGCTGCTGGACGCGATCCTCGACGAGGGTCCCGCCCGTGGCCCGCTCGTCACGAAGGGAGCACGAGCATGAGCACTCCGCTGGACACCCGGGTGCAGGCCGCCCCGTCCCAGGACACCCCGCTGCTGGACGTCAAGGACCTCGTCGTCGAGTACCCCGGCAAGGGCTTCCGCGCGCAGCCGTTCCGGGCCCTCAAGGGCGTCTCGCTCGACATCCTGCCGGGCGAGACCATGGGCCTCGTCGGCGAGTCGGGGTCGGGCAAGACCACGCTCGGCCGTGCCGCGCTCGGGCTCGCGCCGGTGACCGAAGGGTCGATCATGTACGACGGGCGCGACATCTCGCACCTGAAGCGCCAGCAGCGCCGGGCGCTCAGCTCCGAGATCCAGGTCGTGTTCCAGGACCCGTACTCGTCGCTGAACCCGTCGATGACCATCGAGCAGATCCTCACCGAGCCGCTCACCGCGGCGGGCGTCTCGTCGAGCGCGGCGAAGGGACGCGTGCGCGACCTGCTCGATCAGGTCGGGCTGCCGGCCGACGCCCGCGGGCGCCTCCCCCGCGAGTTCTCGGGAGGTCAGCGCCAGCGCGTCGCGATCGCGCGGGCGCTCGCCCTTGAGCCGCGGCTCATCGTGTGCGACGAGCCGGTGTCGGCGCTCGACCTGTCGACACAGGCCCGCGTGCTCGATCTGTTCATCGACATCCAGAACCGCACCGGCGTCGCGTACCTCTTCGTCACGCACGACCTCGCGGTGGTGCGCCACATCAGCCACCGCGTGGCCGTGATGTACCGCGGCGAGATCGTCGAGACCGGTGACGGCGACCGGGTGACCTCCGAGCCCCGGCACCCGTACACGCAGCGGCTCTTCATGGCTGCGCCCGTGCCCGACCCCGACAAGCAGGAGCAGCGCCGCACCGCACGGCGCGCCCTCCTCGACGCCGAAGCGTCCGCGAGCGTCGCCTGACGAAGACGGATGCTGCGGCCCGCCGCCTTCCACGGGCGCCGGGTCGCCGCATCCGTCCCCTGAAACCCCTTGAGAAAGAGCCTCCCCTGATGACCGACACCGACACCGCCACCTCCACCCATCCGGACTCGGTGGTGCACCTCGTTCCGCTGCTCGAGCGCCTCACGCTCGAGCAGAAGGCCGCTCTCGTGCAGGGCGCCGACTTCTGGACCACCGTTCCCCTGCCCGAGATCGGCCTGCGGGCGATGACCCTGTCGGATGGTCCGGCCGGCGTCCGCGGTCCCCGATGGGACGAGCGCGACCCATCCCTCAACCTGCCGTCGGGATCGGCCCTCGCCGCCTCGTGGGACGTCGACCTGGCCTACCGCTACGGGGCGGCCGCCGCATCCGAGGCCCGCCGCAAGGGTGTCGACGTCGTCCTCGGGCCGACGATCAACCTGCACCGGTCGCCGCTCGGCGGCCGGCACTTCGAGTGCTTCAGCGAGGACCCCGAGCTGAGCGCCGAGCTCGCCGCCGCGTACGTGCGGGGCCTGCAGGACAACGGCGTCGCCGCGACGCCCAAGCACTACGTCGCCAACGACTCCGAGACCGACCGGTTCACCGTCGATGTGCGTGTGGACGAGCGCGTGCTGCGCGAGCTGTACCTCGCCCCGTTCGAGCGCGCCGTCGAAGCCGGCGCCTGGGCCATCATGAGCGCCTACAACGCGGTCGACGGCGTGACCATGACCGAGAACGACCTGCTCGAGACGCCGCTCAACTCGGAGTGGGGATTCGACGGCGTCGTCATCAGCGACTGGACCGCCGTCCGCTCGCTCGGTTCCGTGCCCGCGGCGCAGGACCTCGCGATGCCCGGCCCCGCACCGGCATGGGCCGAACTCGTCGATGCGATCCGCGACGGGCGGGTCGCCGAGGCCGACCTCGACCGCAAGGTCCTGCGCCTGCTGCTCCTCGCCGAGCGGGTCGGGGCACTCGGCGACGCCACACCGCTCGAGCCCGCTCCGCTCGACGGCCCCGCGTTCGCGCGCGCCGCCGCCGTCGAAGGCACCGTGCTGCTGCGAAATGACGGGGTTCTGCCGCTGGATGCCGCGTCACTCGGCCGCGTCGCCGTCATCGGTCAGAACGCGCGCGAGGCGCGCACGCAGGGCGGTGGCAGCGCCACCGTGATCCCCGAGGCCGTGGTCTCGCCGCTCGACGCGATCCGCGCCGCCGTGCCGGGCGCCGACGTCCGCTTCTCGATCGGAGCCGTGGTGCAGGAGGGGGTCGCCGAGATCCCGCTCGCGCAGCTGACGAACCCCGCCACGGGCGAGGCGGGCGTGCGCGTCGCCTTCTTCGACTCCGACGGCACCGAGCTGTTCGCCGAGAACCGCCGCTCGACGGCCCTGGTGTGGTTCGGCGGGGATGCGCCCATCGCGGCGAGCGCCACGGTGGTGTTCGAGACCCTCTTCACTCCCTCCGAGACCGGCGAGATCGAGCTCGGCTTCGCCGGCGCCAACCCCGGCAAGCTGTACGTCGACGGCCGCCTGGTGCTCGACGACTCGCCCGTCATCGAGGGCGCCGACCTCGGCGCGGCCTTCCTCAACCCGCCCTCGGTCACGGCCACCGTCGCCGTCGAGGCCGGCCGCGAGACGGCGGTCCGCGTGGAGTTCACGCGCGAGCGCCACGGCGCGCTGTCGGGTGCGCTCAGCGCCACGCTCGGCATCGCCCCCGAGCGCACCGACCCCGATGAGCTCATCGCGCGCGCAGTGGCGGAGGCCGAGGCATCCGAGATCGCCGTCGTCGTGGTGGGCACGAACGCGAAGGTGGAGTCCGAGGGCTACGACCGCACCAGCCTCGACCTCCCGGGCCGCCAGGACGATCTGGTGCGCGCGGTCGCGGCGACCGGCACCCCGACGATCGTCGTCGTCAACGCCGGCTCGCCGGTCGTGCTGCCGTGGGCGGGCGAAGTCGCCGCCGTCGTGCAGGGGTATTTCGGGGGTCAGGAGTTCGGGCACGCCGTCGCAGACGTCCTGACGGGTGCCGCGGAGCCCGGTGGGCGCCTCCCCACGACGTGGCCGGCCGCGCTGGCCGACGTGCCGGTGATCGAAGTCGTGCCCACGGGTGGGCGCCTCGAATACCGCGAAGGCCTGCACATCGGCTACCGGGCGTGGCTGAAGGCGGGCGCCGAGCCGGCGTTCCCGTTCGGCCACGGCCTCGGCTACACGACGTGGTCGTGGGGGGCGGCACGGCGCGCGGGCGACACAATCGAGGTCACGCTCGCGAACACCGGCGACCGCGCCGGCAAGCAGGTCGTGCAGGTGTACGCAGAGCGCACGGCCTCGGGCGTGGAGCGCCCCGAGCGATGGCTCGTCGGGTTCGCCACCGTGCACGCCGCCGCCGGCGAGACGGTGACCGCGACCGTGCCCGTTCCGCAGCGTCGCCTCGCGCACTGGGCCGGCGAGTGGGTCGTCGAGCCCGGAGCGTTCACGCTCCGCGTCGGCGCCTCGGTGGCCGACCTGCCCCTGTCGATCGACTGGACCGTCGCGTGAAGCCGGTCGACGCCGCCCACCTGAACGGGAGCGCCGACCCACGCCTCGACGACGTCGTCGCGCGCCTCGACGGGCTGCTCGCCGCCGATCCCGACCTGTCGTTCCAGGTCGCCGCGTTCCACGACGGGCGCCCCGTGCTCGATGCGTGGGGCGGACCGCACCTGGCAGAGGACTCGGTCATCGTCCCGTACTCGGTGACGAAGAACACGATCGGCCTCGCCGTCGGCCTGCTCGTCGAGCGGGGCGAGCTCGACCTCGACGAGCGTGTCGCGGCCTACTGGCCCGAGTTCGCCGCCAAGGGCAAACAGCACGTGACGGTGCGTCAGCTGCTCTCCCACCAGGCGGGTCTGCCGCAGGCTGCGCCCGCGCTCACGTGGGACGAGCTGCTCGACCACCACGCGGCGGCCGGTCGGCTCGCCGCGAGCCGCCCGTTCTGGCACCCGGGGGGCGCGTTCGGCTACCACGCGATCACGATCGGCAACCTCGGCGACGAGCTCGTCTTCCGGGTGACCGGCCGAACGCTCCACGAGTTCTACGAGCAGGAGATCCGCGCGCCCCACGGCGTCGACTTCTTCCTCGGCCTGCCCACCGAACAGGAGCATCGCCGCGTCGACGTGCTGCCGATGATCAGGCCGGTGTCCGACACCACCACGGCGACCTTCTCGGCGCTGGGCCCGGTCGTCTTCGGCTCGATGGGCGGCGAGGTCGACCTCGCCAACTCCCGGCGCAGCTGGGAGTACGGCCATCCGGCCGGTTCGGGCACCGGGACCGCCCGCGGCCTCGCACGCCTGTTCGCCGCGGCGGTGACGGGCGTCGACGGCGCCGAGCCGTTCCTCGGCGCCGACGCGGTGGCTGAGATCGGCCAGCAGCAGATCCGGGGCTACGACGAGGTGCTCCACCAGCATGACCGTGCGCACGCGATCGTGTTCCAGAAGCCGTCGCAGCAGCTGGCGTTCGGCGGTCCGCGTTCGTTCGGCCATGACGGCGCGGCCGGAGCGCTCGCCTGCGTCGACCCCGACACCGGTCTGGCGTTCGCGTGGACGATCGCGCGCGGCCCGTGGCCAGGCGGCGCCGACCCCCGTGCCGTGGCGCTCGCCCGGGAACTCGGCATCCGGCTGTCCTCCTGAAACTCACCTCCGAAGGAACCTCGTGACCACGCTCCACACCCCGCTCGTCAGCGTCGCCACGCTGCGCGCGGAGCTCCGGGACGACACCGCGTTCGTCGCGACGTCTGCGCCCCGACTGACCTGGACCGTCTCTGCCACGGCGGGCTGGATCCAGGCCCGCGCCGAGATCACCGACGGCATCGAGACCGTCTCGCACGACAGCGGCGACTCGGTGCTCGTCGCGTGGCCGTTCGCGCCGCTCGCCGCCGGTGAGACGCGCGAGGTCCGGGTCCGGGTGCACGCCACCGACGGTCGCTCGACGCCGTGGAGTGCGCCGCGCGAGGTCTCGGCGGGATTCCTCGCCGACGGCGAATGGGCGGCTCAGCCCATCGGCCTGGCCGCACCCGAGCGCGACGCGCAGCCCGCGCTGGTGCGAACGGGCTTCACCGTCGACCGTCCCGTCGAGCGCGCCGTGCTCTTCTGGACCGCACTCGGCGTCGCCGAGCCGGAGCTGAACGGCACGCCCGTCTCGGACGACGTGCTCTCCCCCGGGTGGACCGCGTACCGCGACCGTCTGGTGCACGAGACCGTCGACGTGACCGCCCTCGTCCGTGAGGGCGAGAACGTGCTGGGCGCGTCGATCGCGGGCGCCTGGTACACCGAGAAGTACGGCTTCTTCACCTTCACGAACCGCCTCTACGGAACGCACCCGTCGTTCCTCGCGCAGCTGCGCGTCACGTATACCGACGGCTCGTCCGAGACTCTGGCGGCGACCGGCGAAGGGTGGAGCGCGACCGGCGACGGCCCCGTCGTCGACAGCGGCATCTACGCCGGCGAGCATCAGGACCTGCGGCGGCAGATCACGGGATGGTCCGCCCCTGCGATGTCGCATGCCGGCTGGAGCCCCGCCCGCGTGGGGGCCGCAGCCCTTCCCGGGTACGAGAACGTGCCCGTGCCCGAAGCCCGCGTCGCTCCGCCCGTGCGCCGCACCGAGACGCTGCCGGTCGTCGACGTCATCGAGACGCCCTCCGGCGGGCGGATCCTCGACTTCGGCCAGAACCTCGTCGGCCGGGTGCGGCTGCGCGTGAAGGGGGCCGCCGGCGCGCGCGTGGTGGTGCGTCACGCCGAGGTCCTCGAAGACGGCGAGCTCGGCATCCGTCCCCTCCGCAACGCGCGCGCGACCGCGACGTTCGACCTCTCGGGCGCCCACGATGTGCTCGAGTCGCGGTTCTCGTTCTACGGCTTCCGCTATGCCGAGGTGACCGGCCACGACGTCGATCCGTCCGAGGTCGAGGCGGTCGTGCTGCACACCGATCTGGTCCGCACCGGCTGGTTCGCCTCGTCACACGCCCAGCTGGACCGGCTGCACGAGAACGTCGTGTGGGGCATGCGCGGCAACTTCCTGTCGATTCCGACGGACTGCCCGCAGCGTGACGAGCGGCTGGGCTGGACCGGCGACATCCAGGTGTTCTCGCCCACGGCGAGCTTCCTCTACGACGTCGACGGCTTCCTGACGTCGTGGCTGCGCGATCTCTCGCTCGAGCAGGCCCGCAACGACGGAACGGTGCCCGTCGTCGTCCCCGCCGCGCTTCCCTCGTTCGGCGGGCTCGGGCCCACCGCGGCATGGGGCGACGCGGCGACCGTCGTGCCGACGGTGCTGCACGAGCGCTTCGGCGACACCGGTGTTCTGGCCGCGCAGTACCCGAGCATGAAGGCGTGGGTCGACGCCGTGCTCCGCGACGCGGGCGACAGCGGCCTGTGGGCCGGCCGCATGCAGCTCGGTGACTGGCTCGACCCATCGGCCCCGCCCGACAAGCCCGGTCAGGCGAAGGTCGACGGCGACATCGTCGCGACGGCGTACCTCGCCCGGTCGCTGCGCCACGTCAGCGACGCCGCGTCCCTTCTGGGAGAGGACACGGATGCTGCGGCCTACGCGGCACTCGCGGAGCGCAGTCGCGCCGCCTTCGTCGCCGAGTACGTCACCCCCGCCGGTCGCATGATGAGCGACGCCCCGACCGCCTACGCCCTGGCACTGGAGTTCGGCCTCGTCACCGACCCGGGCGTGCGCGACGCCCTCGCCGAGCGTCTCGCCGCACTCGTGCGCGAGGGCGGCTACCGGATCGGCACCGGCTTCGTCGGGACCCCGCTGGTCGCCGACGCCCTCACACGCGCCGGCAGGCTCGCCGCGGCGGAGCGCCTGCTCCTGCAGACCGAGTGCCCGTCGTGGCTCTACCCGGTCACGATGGGCGCGACCACGGTGTGGGAGCGGTGGGACAGCCTCCTGCCCGACGGCTCGGTGAACCCCGGCGAGATGACGTCGTTCAATCACTACGCCCTCGGCGCGGTCGCCGACTGGCTGCACCGCTCGGTAGCCGGGCTCGCGCCCGCCGAGCCGGGCTACCGCCGGCTGCGGATCGCGCCGCGGCCGCTCGCGGCACTCGAGCACGCGTCGGCCCGGCATGTGACGCCGTACGGCGAGGCATCCGTGTCGTGGCGTCGTCAGGGCGACGAGGTCGTCGTGACCGCCGAGGTTCCGCCGAACACCACGGCCGAGGTGGACCTCCCCGGAGGGCCGCTTCTCGCCGAGGTGGGCTCGGGGCGGCATGAATGGCGGGTCCCGGCGGAGCAGGCACCCGCCTTGCGACCCCTGCCGGGTCTCACCGCCTCCCTCGCCGACGTGATCGACGACCCGCGCGCCTATCAGGCGCTGCTGGACACGCTCGGCGAGGCAGACGAGGATCGGGCGCGGACCGTGCGCACCGAGACCCGCTGGGCCGCAGGACGCCCGGTCGCGACCGCCCTCATGTTCACGCCGCCGGCTCTGCGGGACGCCGTGGACACCGCGATCCGCTCCGCCACGGCGCACTGACGCCCCGACCCGCCCGCGAGACAGAAGGAACGACCCACGATGTTCGACCGCGCCTCCACGTTCGGAGACACCCTCGACAGTCCCGCCGGCCGCGCCGTGCTCGAGACCCACCTCCCCGGCATCGCCGCGTCGCCGATGGCGGCGCAGTTCCGCGGCGCGCGACTCGGCCAGCTCGTGGCCCTCGTGCCCGCGCTGGAGGACCCCGATGCGCAGGCGCGTCTGTGGGACGCCCTCGCCGCCTTGGATGACGGCGACGACGCGCGTGCCCCGTACGCCCCGGCGATCGGACCCGATCCCGCCTACGAGGGCGGGAAGGTCGCTCGGGGCTCAGCATCCGTCGTCCTTCCCTCCCCGACGGCGAAGTGGGGCGTGCTCGAGGTGCGCCTCGACGGGCCGAGCCACGGCAACCCGTTCGTCGATGTCGAACTCGACGCCGTGCTCACACGGCCCGACGGCTCGACCGTGCGGGTCGGCGGCTTCTACGACGGAGACGGGCGGTACCTCGTGCGCGCGCTCGCCGACGCCGAGGGCGACTGGACCTTCGTCACGCGCTCGACGGCGCGGTCGCTGGACGGTCTCCGCGGAACGCTCACCGTGACCGGAGCGCGCGACGGCGCACATGGGCCGGTGCGGGTCGACGGATTCCACTTCCGGCACGCCGATGGCACGCGCCATCGTCCGCTGGGCACCACGGCGTACGCGTGGACGCATCAGAGCGACGAGCTGCAGGAGCAGACTCTGCGCACGCTCGCGGCGGCGCCGTTCACGAAGATCCGGATGTGCCTGTTCCCCAAGTCGTACCTCTTCAACGCGAACGAGCCCGCGGACTTCGTGTTCCCCGGCTCGCTCGACGCCGGCTTCGACCTCGAGCGGTTCGATCCGGCGCACTTCCGCCGGCTCGAGCAGCGCATCGCGCAGCTCGGCGAGCTGGGGATCGAGGCCGACCTCATCCTGTTCCATGCGTACGACCGGTGGGGCTTCGCCGACCTCGGTCCCGCCGTCGACGAGCGCTACCTGCGCTACGCCGTGCGGCGCCTCGCCGCATTCTCGAACGTGTGGTGGTCGATGGCCAACGAGTACGACCTGCTGTGGTCGAAGACCGGCGCCGACTGGGAGCGCCTGGCAGCCGTCGTCGGTGAGGAGGACCCGTTCGGGCATCTCAACTCGATCCACAACTGCCGCCCGCTCTACGACTACGCGAAGCCCTGGATCACGCACGTCAGCATCCAGCGCGTCGACGTCTACCGCACCGCCGAGAACACCGACCAGTGGCGCGAGAACTGGGGCAAGCCCGTCGTGATCGACGAGTGCGCCTACGAAGGCGACATCGACCAGGGCTGGGGCAACATCACAGGCGAGGAGATGGTCCGCCGGTTCTGGGAGGGTGCGGTGCGCGGCGGCTACGTCGGCCACGGCGAGACGTACCTCCCTTCGGCGCTGGGGCTTGCCGACGACGTGCTGTGGTGGTCGAAGGGCGGGGTGCTGCACGGCACGTCGCCGGAGCGCATCGGGTTCCTCGAGGGATTGCTCGCCGAGGCGCCCGACGGCGTCTGGGACCCGCTCCCCTCCGACTGGGACGTCCCGTGGGGCGGCACCGACACCCACCGGGTCGGCTACTTCGGCTTCAACCGTCCCCGCTTCCGCAACGTCGTGCTCGGCGACGGCGAATGGACGATCGACGTCATCGACACCTGGAACATGACGGTGGAGCGCCTCGAAGGCACCCACCGCTCCAGCGTGCGCGTGCCGCTGCCGGGTCGCCAGTTCATGGCCGTCCGCGCGATCCGCGTCGCCGACTGACCGCGCGGATCGGCGACCGCGCCGGGACGCAGCATCCGTCGCGGCGCAAGCCCGCCCGTTCAACCGACAATTCGATGTGGGCTCGCGCGCGGCGTATGGGTTCGGGCGGACAGCGCCCGGGTCAGCGAGGCTCGCGCACTCCCAGGCGCTCGAGATGGGCGTTCGAGAAACGCCCATCGGGATCGAGGCGCTCGAATACGGCCCGGGCATCGGCGAGTCGCGGATGCACCCGCTCGATCCCGGCCCGGTCGAAGCCGTGCAGCTTGCCCCAGTGCGGGCGAGCCCCGAACGGCTCGAGCGCGGCCTCGACACGGGCGACCGCGGCGGCGACGTCGTCGGGATGGTTGTGCCACGTGAAGTGGATGATCACGACGTCGCGCCGGTAAGCCGGACTCAGCCACAGCTCGTCGGCGGCCGCCGTGCGCAGCTCCGTCCAGATGAGATGCGGACGGATGCTGTCTCCCAGCGCGCGCACCGCGTTCAGGGCTGCGGGCGCGTCGGCGCGGGCGACGAAGTACTCGCTCTGGATCTCGTCGCCGAATGACGGCTCGGCGTCCAGGCGGAAGTGCGGGAGCCGCAGCATCCACGGTCCTGGCACGGCCAGTTCCGTGACGTTGTCCTCCACGCCCAGCGGAGAGTCCTCCACCTGGGCGCGCGCCCCATCGAGGATCGTGTCGGGCACGGCGTCGTCATCGGCGTCCAGCCGCGACTTCACCCACACGAATCCCAGCGACGGCTCCTCCCAGCGCGAGAACACCGACACGCTGTACCCGACGGAGGTGAGCGCGTCCCAGTCGGCGAGCGCGGCCTCCCACGACACCCCCGAGTAGATGTCCTGCCGGGCACGGAACGCGGGCACGACATCGAGCGTCAGCGAGACGACGATGCCGTAGGCGCCGAGGCCCACCACGAGCGCGTCGAAGTCGGGGTCGCCACGGCGCACCTCGTGCAGCTCGGCGTCGGCCCCGACGTAGCGCAGCGCGCGGACGGACGCCGAAAGCACCGGATTCGCGTCGCCCGAGCCGTGGGTTCCGGTGGCCGTCGCGCCGCCGACGTTGATGTGCGGAAGGGACCCCATGTTGCGCAGGGCCCATCCGCGGTCGTCGAGCCACACCGCGAGCACGCCGTAACGGATGCCGGCGGGCACGATGACCGTCTGCGCGGCCTCGTCGAGCTCGAACTCGGCCGCGAACCCCGTCACGTCGACGAGCGTGCCGGTCGTGTCGGGCAGGTCGGTGAACGAGTGCCGCGTGCCGAGGGCGCGCATGCGTCCGGGTTCGCGCAGCACTCGCACGACGTCGTCGACCGAGGTCGCCTCGACGATGCGGGGCGCTGTGTACTCGTAGGTTCCAGCCCAGTTGCGCGGCATCGCGCCTCCTTCTCCGGTAGGGGTTCAGTGCGCGGCTTCGGCGGCGAGCCGGAGCGAAGCGGTCGCCATGTGCAGCGCCATCGCCGAGGCGGCAGCATCCTCGTCCGCCGCCTCGATCGCACGGAAGACCGCGTCGTGCTCATCGATGGCGGTGCGCGCCTCGGTCTCGTCGTGGACGGCCCGGTCGGCGTAGACCTGCAGCAGCGACCGCACGACGTGCAGCAGGTCGACGAGGGTGTCGTTGCCGGCGGCGGCGGCGAGTGCGTTGTGGAAGTCGAGGTCGGCGCGAGCGAACGACGTGAGATCGCCGACGCCGTCGCGCATGCGCTCGAGCGAACTCGAGATGTCATCCAGATCGGATGCCCCGGCCCGCCCGGCGGCGAGACGCGCGACGTAGATCTCGAGCCCCGAGCGCAGTTCCAGCAGCTCGGCGGTGTTCTTCCGCCCGATGAGGAGCCCCCAGCGCAGCGTCTGCGGCAGGAGCTCGCTCGCTGTTCCGCGCAGGTACGTGCCCGAGCCCGGACGCACATCGACGATCCCGAGGATCTCGAGTGCGGCAAGAGCCTCCCGCACGGCGGACCGGCCGACGCCGAGCGTCGCCGCCAGCTGCCGTTCCGGCGGAAGGCGTGTACCGGCCTCGAGATCGCCGCTCGTGAAGAGGTCCATGAGACGCCGGGCCACCTCCGAGACGGGCGTGCCCGTCGGCAGTGCGCCGAGCGCCGCCGTGATCTCGGCCGAACGGTCGTCGGGATAGGCGGGCATGCGAACAACCTATCCTGCGCGCGTCGACGGCGGAAGATTTTGGTCAACCGGTTCTTGCATTTGGTCAACCGGTTTGCCACAATGGTCGACGAAAACAACCTCGATCACCGTCGATGAGCAGGAGTCACTGTGGACCAGAACCAGAACATCGCGGACGCGCCCCCCGTCGCGCGATCCGCCATCCGCAAGGTGTCGATCCGCCTCGTGCCGTTCGTCGCGCTGATGTTCTTCATCAACTACCTCGACCGCACGGCGATCGGGTTCGCCGCCCCCAACGGCATGAATGAAGACCTCGCGCTGAGCGCCGCTCAGTTCGGGTTCGCGTCAGGCGTCTTCTTCATCGGCTACATCCTGCTCGAGGTGCCCTCGAACCTGGCGCTGCACAAGTTCGGCGCCCGGCGCTGGCTCTCGCGCATCATGGTCAGCTGGGGCATCGTCGCGCTCCTGTTCACCTGGGTGCAGAACTTCGAGCAGCTCGTCGTGCTGCGCTTCCTCCTCGGCGTCGCCGAGGCCGGATTCTTCCCCGGCGCGATCCTCTTCCTGAGCCTCTGGGTGCCGGCGCAGTTCCGCGGCCGCATCCTCATGCTCTTCTACCTGGCTCAGCCGCTCACCACCGTCATCGGCGCCCCGCTCGCCGGCTGGCTCATCCAGCAGCACGAGGTCTTCTTCGGGCTCGAGGGCTGGCGATTCATGTTCTTCGGCGTCGCGATCCCCGCCATCGTGGTCGGCGTCGTCGCCTGGTTCTACCTCAAGGACAAGCCGGCCGACGCGAAGTGGCTCACCACCGACGAGCAGGTGTGGCTGACCGACGCGCTCGACCGCGAGAAGGCGGCCACGCAGAAGAAGGAGCACGGCCACGTGTCGGCGCGCTTCGCCTTCAAGAGCGGCCGTGTGTGGGTGCTCTCGTTCATCTACTTCGGCTTCATCTACGGCCTGTACGCGCTCGCCTTCTTCCTGCCGACGATCATCGAGGGCTTCCAGGCTCAGACCGGCCAGACCTTCGACACGCTGCAGAAGGGCCTCATCACCGCGATCCCGTACCTGCCGGCCGCCGTCGTCATGTACTTCTGGTCGCGCGACGCCTCCAAGCGCGGCCTCAAGACCTGGCACATCGCCGGCCCCGCGATCGCCGGCGCGATCAGCATCCCGCTCGCGCTGTTCACGGGATCGCCGGCCGCCACGATCGCCGTCATCACGGTCACGGCCTGCGCGATCTTCGCGGCACTGCCGAACTTCTGGACGCTCCCCACGCGTTTCCTCACCGGCGCTGCGGCGGCTGCCGGTGTCGCCCTGATCAACACGATCGGCAACCTCGCCGGCTTCTCGGCTCCGTTCGTCACCGGCTTCGTGCACGACTGGACCGGCGGCTACGAGTTCCCGATGTTCATCGTCGGCTTCGTCATGCTCGTGTCAGCCGTCCTCATGGTGCTCCTCGCCCGCAGCAACCGCATCAACCCCGCCACCGTGGACGAGACGGCGACGGATGCCGCCCCCGCCGTGGACGCGGAGGCCCTGAGCGCCGCGGCCGACCCCAAGGGCGACGCGCGATGACCCGCCTGTGGAACGAGCCGGCGGATTTCGCCGACCAGATGATCGACGGGTTCGTCGCCGCGAACGAGCGGTACGTCCGCCGGGTGCCGGGCGGCGTGGTGCGCAGCACCACCTCGCCGGCCGGTCAGGTCGCGGTCGTCGTCGGCGGCGGCTCGGGCCACTACCCCGCGTTCGGCGGGCTCGTGGGCCCAGGGCTCGCGCACGGCGCGGCGATGGGCAACCTGTTCGCCTCCCCGTCGACGAAGCAGATCCACAACGTCGCGAAGGCCGCCGACAACGGCGGCGGCGTGTTCTTCTCCTACGGCAATTACGCCGGCGACGTGCTGAACTTCGACGCGGCGCAGGAGCGGCTGCGCGCCGAGGGCATCGCGTGCGAGACCGTCACGGTGACCGATGACATCGTCAGCGCCACGGCCGACGAGAAGCGCAAGCGCCGCGGCATCGCGGGCGACCTCACGGTGTTCCGGATCGCTGCCGCGGCCGCCGAGACAGGCGCCGACCTCGCCGAGGTCACTCGTCTCGCCCGCCTCGCGAACGAGCGCACGCGGTCGTTCGGGGTCGCATTCACCGGCTGCACGCTGCCCGGCGCCGAACAGCCGCTGTTCACCGTCCCGGAGGGGCGGATGGCGGTCGGCCTCGGCATCCACGGCGAGCCCGGCATCGACGAGACCGACATCCCCACCGCCGACGGACTCGCCGAGCTGCTCGTCTCGCGACTGCTGGACGAGGTGCCCGACGGTGTCGAGCTCGCGGGTGCGCGCGTCGTGCCCATCCTCAACGGCCTCGGGTCGCTGAAGTACGAGGAGATGTTCGTCGTCTACCGGCGAGTCGCGCAGCTGATCACCGACGCGGGCGTCGAGATCGTGGACCCGCACGTCGGCGAGTACTGCACCAGCTTCGACATGGCGGGCACGTCGCTGACCCTGTTCTGGCTGGCCGGTGCTGGCGAGGACAGTGAGCTCGCCGCCTTGTGGGACACCCCGGTCGACACCCCCGCCTACCGACGCGGCTCGGTCTCACCCCAGCAGCCTCGCGTCGCCGCCGACAGCACCGCCACCGTCGCGGAGGCCGTCGAGCCCGGGGACGAGGCATCCCAGTCCGTCGCCCGCACCGTGCTCGCCGCCGTGCGCACCATGGTGGACACCATCGACACCCACGTCGACGAGCTCGGCCGCATCGACGCGATCGCCGGTGACGGGGACCACGGCATCGGCATGCAGCGCGGCTCGCACGCGGCCCTCGCCGCCGCCACCGCCGCGGTGGACGCAGGTGCGGGCGCCGGCACCACCCTCGCGCACGCGGCGGACGCCTGGAGCGACAAGGCCGGCGGCACCTCCGGCGCGCTGTGGGGCGTCATCCTGAACGCGGTCGCCGGGAAGCTCGGCGACCAGGGCCGCCCCGACGCGGCCGCCATCGCCACCGGCGTGGCCGCCGGCTCGCGCGGGGTCACCGACTACGGCAAGGCCGAGGTCGGCGACAAGACGCTCGTCGACGCGCTCGTGCCGTTCAGCTCCGCGCTCACCCAGGCCGTCGACGGCGGTGCCGGCCTGACCGACGCGTGGCGGACGGCGGCGGATGCCGCGACCCGCGCCGCCGCGGCGACCGCCGACCTCCTCCCCCGCATGGGCCGCGCGCGCACGCACGGCCAGAACAGCGTGGGCACCCCCGACCCCGGCGCGATCTCGCTCGCGCTCATCGTGACCGCCGTGGGAGAGACGCTCGCGGCTGAGAACTCAGTGAAGGAGAGCGCGGATGTCTGAGCCCCTGCGCATCGTGATCGGCGCCGACGACGCCGGCTTCGACTACAAGGAGATCCTCAAGAAGGACCTCGAGCAGAACCCCGGCGTGGTCGAGGTCATCGACGTGGGCGTGGACGCCGACGGCCACACCCCGTACCCGAAGGTCGCCATCGAGGCGGCACAGCGGGTCGCCGCCGGCACTGCCGACCGCGCGCTGCTGATCTGCGGCACGGGCCTGGGCGTCGCGATCGCGGCGAACAAGGTGCCCGGCATCCGCGCCGTCACCGCCCACGACTCGTTCTCGGTCGAGCGCGGCGTGCTGTCCAACAACGCACAGGTGCTCACCATGGGCCAGCGCGTGGTCGGCATCGAGCTCGCCCGCCGCCTGGTGCGCGAGTGGCTCACCTACCGGTTCGACACCAGCTCGGCCTCGGCCGAGAAGGTCGCCGTCATCGACGAGTTCGAGACCACGGGCTCCTGCTGATGACCGCGCACGAACTCCGCAGAATCGCACCGAGCTCGCAGGATTCCGCGCCGAATCCGCGAAGTTCGCGCGACTCTGCGGAGTTCGCGCGATCACAGGTCACGGTCGGGGTGAGCCTGAAGACGTACTTCGGGCACGAGCGCGCGCGCACGTGGTTCGCCGACGTGGCCCAGCGCGCCGCCGCGCACCCGGCAGTGGCAGGCGGCTCCGTCCGGTTCTTCGTCATCCCGACCTACCTGCAGATCCCGGCCGCGCTCGACGCCTTCGGCGGCACCCCGGTGCTCGTCGGCGCGCAGGACGTCTCGGAGTTCGCGCCCGGCGCGTACACCGGCGAGGTCACCGCCGACGAGCTCGCCGAAGTCGGCGTCCAGGTCGCCGAGATCGGGCACGCCGAACGGCGCCGGCTGTTCGACGAGACCGACACCGTCACCGCCGCCAAGGCCGCCGCCGCGCTCGCTCACGGCATCACTCCCGTACTGTGCATCGGCGAGGCCGAGCGTCTGGGCGCGCCCGCCGCCGCGCTCGCCAACGTCGAGCAACTCGCGACGAACCTCGACGGCGTCCCGGTCGGGCCGGTCATCGTGGCGTACGAACCGGTATGGGCGATCGGCGCCGCCGAACCCGCCCCCGACGACCACATCGCCACCGTCACCCGCGCCCTCCGCGCCGCCGTCGACGCCGACCCCGCCCGCGCGGGCAGCGTCGTCATCTACGGCGGCTCCGCCGGCCCCGGCCTGCTCGCCCGCCTCGGCGACAGCGTCGACGGACTCTTCCTCGGCCGCTTCGCGCACGACCCGGACGCCCTCGTCGCGGTCTGGGACGAGGCATCCGTCCTCGCCTCCTCTCGCATCCTCCACACCGTGGAACCCCAGCATGCGGACGAGACCCCGGGTGAACCCCACGGTCTCGTCCCTCCACTGTCGTCTCACGCGAAGACGGTCGAGGTCGACGCATGATCGGCCTGGGCACCTACGCCTTCTTCTGGCAGCACTCCGACCAGGTGCCCCAGCCGCTGTCGCTGGTCGGCGCCTTCGAGGCGACGAGGGAGCTCGGCGTCGACCTGTTCCAGATCTGCGACTACGCGCCGCTCGAGCAGATGGACGACGCGGAGCTGACGGATGCCGCAGCCGCCGCCCGCGACCTCGGCCTCACGATCGAGCTCGGCACGAAGGGCGTCGAGCCCGGCCGCCTGGCCCGCTTCCTCGAGCTCGCCGGCGTCTTCGGCGCGGGGCTCGTGCGCAGCATGATGTACTCCCCCGACAGCCGCCCCACCCTGGCCCAGGCTGAGGAGTGGCTGCGCGCGGCGCTGCCGGCCTACGAGGCATCCGGAGTCGACCTCGCACTCGAGACGTACGAGCAGGTCTCGACCGCGGACCTCGTGGGGCTCGTCGCCCGCATCGACAGCAAGCGGCTCGGCATCTGCCTCGACCCGGCGAATGTCGTGGCGCGCCTAGAGCTGCCGCGGCACTGCGTCGATCAGACCGCGGGACACGTCAAGAGCGTGCACGTCAAGGACTTCGCCTTCGCCCGCCAGCCCGGCTGGGTCGGCTTCACCTACGGCGGTGCGCCGATGGGCGAGGGCCTGCACGACTACCCCTACCTGCTCGAGACCGTGAAGCCCCGTGAGAACGGTGTCAACGAGGTCGTCGAGCACTGGCTCTCCTGGCACACAGACGCAGAGACCACCGTCCGCACCGAGCGGGAATGGACCCGCCGAACCATCGAATACCTGAGGAGCACGTCATGAGCACCACCGCTGAGAACACCAGCACAGACACGTACAAGATCGCCGTCGTCGGCGCCGGCGGCAAGATGGGCATGCGCGTGTCCAACAACCTCGTGAAGACCGACCACACCGTCTGGTACGTCGAGAACTCGCCCGCCGGGCAGCAGCGCACGCTCGATGCGGGTCGTGAGCTGACGGATGCCGCCACCGCCGTCGCCGACGCCGACATCGTGGTTCTCGCGGTGCCCGACCTGGCCCTCGGGCCCGTCACCGCCGACCTCGTGCCGCAGCTGAAGTCCGGCGCGATCGTGCTCACGCTCGACCCCGCCGCCGCCTACGCAGGACTGCTCACCACCCGCGACGACGTCATCCAGGCCGTCGCGCACCCCTGCCACCCGTCGGTGTTCCTCGAGCGCACCACCAAGGAGGAGTGGGCCGACACCTTCGGCGGCATCGCCGCCCCGCAGGACGCGATCGCGGCCGTCGATTCCGGCGACCCCGCCCACAAGGCGATCGTCGAGGCCACGGTCCGCGCGATCTACGCCCCCGTCATCGACGTGCACTTCGTGACCGTCAAGCAGCTCGCCCAGCTCGAGCCGACGCTGGTCGAGACCGTCGCCTGCATGATCGGCGCGCTCCTCAACGAGGCGCTCGACGAGGCGATCCACACCATGGGCGTTCCGGAGGCGGCGGCGCGCAGCATCCTGTACGGTCACACCCAGGTGGCGCTCGCCAACGGCCTGCGCGGCGACAACCCGTTCTCGGACGCGTGCCTCATCGCGATGGACTACGGCCGCGAGTCGATCATCAAGGACGACTGGAAGAAGATCTTCCGCGACGACGAGCTCGACAAGAACCTCGCGCGCATGCTCCACCTCGACCGCATCGAGCGCTGACAGCGCCCGCGGCCGAAGGGATCAGACATGGGACAGCTCGAAGGCAAGACCGCTCTCATCACCGGCGGGGCACTCGGCATCGGCTTGGCCGTCGCCCAGCGCTTCGCCCGTGAGGGCGCGCGGGTGATCCTCGCCGACCGCAACGGCGAGGGCGCGGCCGCGGCCGCCGCCGGGATCGGCGAGAACGCCCGTGCCGTCACGATGGACATCTCCGACGAGGACGCGGTCGCCGCAGCCTTCGCCGAAGTCGAGGCGGCCGGCTGGGCGCCCGACGTGGTGGTCGCGAACGCCGGAGTGCAGCTGTTCGGGCAGGACGCGCAGGCGGCCGACCTCGACCTCGACGTGTGGCGCCGGACGATCGACATCAACCTGACGGGCGCGTTCCTCACGGTCAAGCACGCGGTGCGCTCGATGCTCCCGCGCGGCGGCGGGTCGATCATCCTCACGGGCAGCCCGACCGCGGTCAACGGCGAGGGCAAGGACTTCACCGCCTACAGTGCGTCCAAGGCCGGTATGCACGGCCTCGCCCGCACGGTTGCGGCGGCCTACGCCGACCGCGGCATCCGGGTGAACACGGTGCAGCCCGCGTACACCGAGACGCCTCTGGTGGCCGCGATCAGCGAGGACCCGGAGTCCCGCGCCGCGATCATCAGCCGCATACCGATCGGGCGTGCCGGCACGCCCGACGACGTCGCGGGCATCATGGTGTATCTCGCCAGCGACGACGGCGCGTTCGCCACAGGGGCGACGTTCCAGGTCGACGGCGGAATGACCTCGCTCTGACCTGGAGCCCTGCGGGTTCGGGGCGCACTTCGTCCGTTCGGGGCGCGCTTCGAGCGCCACGAACGGAGATTCCGCGCCCCGAACCCGGAACGACGACGGGCGGAGCACCACGAAGGTGGCGCAGGAGCGACGGCGGAGGACGAGGATGGGGATCATGACGGACCTGTGGAACGGCGAGCCTGCCCGCGAGTGGACGAGCGGACCGTGGTCGCTCGAGCTGCGTGACGACGAGTTCGCCGACATCGCGTACGAGGGCAGCGTCGTGCTCCGCTCGATCCGGGCGGTCGTGCGTGATCGCAACTGGGACACCGCACGCCTCGTGGTCGATCGTGTCGACTCGTCGGGCATCGCGCTGACGCTGCACGTCCACTCGACCGGGCTCGGGTCCGACCTCCGCGGCGTCGTCCGCGCCGAGGTGCGCGGGGCGGGGCGCCTCCGCGTGATCGCCGACCTCGAGTCGGCCTCCGAGTTCCAGACGAACCGCACCGGTCTCGTCGCGCTGCACCCGCCCGCGCTCGCGGGCGCCGCGATGGACGTCCGCCACCCCGACGGCGGCGTGACCCACTCGCGGTTCCCCGCCGACATCAGCCCCCATCAGCCCGCGTTCGACATCGCCGGCCTGTCGTGGTCGCACGATGGCCTCGCCGTCGACGTGCGCTTCTCAGGCGACGTGTTCGAGATGGAGGACCAGCGCAACTGGACGGATGCCTCGTACAAGACGTACAGCCGCCCGCTCGCGCTGCCCTTCCCCTACTCGCTCGCCGCCGGCGAGCGGGTGGTGCAGTCGATCGAGATCTCCGTGTCGGGAACGCCCACGCCTGCACAGGAGGAGCCGGTCACCCGCATCCGGCTCGAGGAGGGGCCGCCGCTTCCCGCGATCGCCGTGTCGGCGTCGACGGCGCCGGATCCCGCTCCCGGCTTCGCCCCGATGGGTGCTGCGGTGCTCGTCGAGCTCGACCTCGCCACCCGCAACTGGCGCGCCGCACTCGACCGGGCGGCGGCATCCGCCCTCCCGCTCGACGTCAGGTTCGTGATCGCCGACGACGATCCGGCGGCGATCGAGCAGGCCGTGCTCGCTCTGCGCGACCGGCCGGTCGCCCGGGCGACCGCGTTCGCGCCGACGGGCCCGGCGCAGCATGTCTCGGACCTCGCCGCCATCGGCCACCTGCGCCACGCCCTCGCCGAGGCGGGGATCGAGGCCGAGGTGGTCGGCGGCGCGCGGTCGCACTTCACCGAGCTGAACCGCGAGCACCACCGCCTGCCGCGAGGCCTCGACGGCATCGTGTTCAGCAGCACGCCGCTGTTCCACAGCCTGAGCTCGGCGCAGCTCACCGAGTCGATCGCCATGCAGCGCCTCGTCGCGAACCAGGGCGTCCGCCTCGCCGGCGGGCTGCCCGTGCACATCGGGCCGATCTCGCTCCGCCCGCACTTCAACAACGCGGCCGTGACGCCGCCGCCGATGCCGGAGCACGACGACCTCCGCGACGGGTACGGGCCGGCGCTGACGGATGCCGTCGACCCCCGGCAGGCCGCCCCCGAACTGGCCGCGTGGACCGTCGCCAGCGCCGCGGCTCTCGCGGTGCCCGGTGTCGCCACCCTCGCGTACTTCGAGGAGTGGGGACCCCGCGGCCTGCGCACCGCCGACGGTGCACCCCACCCCGCGCTCGACGCCGTCGCCGCGCTGGCCCCGCTCGCCGGCGCGCCGGGCCTGCGCGGCGACTCGCCCGACGGCCTCGTGTGGGCGCTCGGTGCACGCACCGCCGACACCGACGTCGTGTTCGCCGCCAACCTCGACCGCCGCACCCGCGGCGTCGAGATCGAACTGCCGGGCGGCGTGATCCGTGACGTCGAGCTCGCACCGCACACGTTCGCGCGGGTCTGAGCGACGCCCGCGGTAGGTTGGGTCGCCGTGGCCCGTTTCTCCGTCGTCCCCTCGTCGTACGTCTATCTCCGCCGCGGCGACGCCGTGCTGCTGCAGCTGCGGCACAACACCGGCTACATGGACGGATGCTGGGCAGCCGGCGCCGCGGGCCACGTCGAGCTCGGCGAGACCGCTGCGGTCGCCGCGATCCGCGAAGTGCGCGAAGAGCTCGGCCTTGCACTCCTGCCCACCGCGCTGACGCCGGTGGCCGTCATGCAGCGCACGGACGGCACCGACGATCCGATCGAGCAGCGCGTCGACTGGTTCTTCGTGTGCGACGAATGGGAGGGCGAGCCCGAGATCCTCGAGCCGCGCAAGTGCGCGGCGCTCGCATGGTTCGACCTCGACGCGCTCCCCGACCGCATGCCCGAGTACGAACGAGAGGCCGTGATCGCGCTCCGCGACGGCGCCCGCGCACAGTTGCTCATGCACGGCTTCTGAGCATCGCGGCCTCGGACTGGTCGAGCCGTCGGCTCCGGGCGCTCAGCCCACGGTGGACTCGCGCACCACGAGCTCCGGGCGGAACCGCACCCTGCGTTCGTGGTCGCCGCCGGGTTCTTCGATGTCCTTGAGGAGGAGGTCGACAGCGGTGTAGCCGATGAGGTGCGCCGGCTGGCGGATCGAGCTCAGCGGCACGACCGTCGCCGACGCGAAGTCGATGTCGTCGTAGCCGATCAGCGCGATGTCGCGCGGCACTCTCAGGTCGGCCATGAGCGTGAACGCCTGCAGCGCGCCGACGGCGAGCAGGTCGTTCGCCGCGAACACCCCGTCGGGCCGCTCGGCGGCCGGACGGGCACGCAGGAGCTCGCCCGCCTCGCGCCCCTGCAGGACCGACAGCGCCGACATCTCGACGACCTCGAGCGTCGCGCCCACCACCTCGCCGATGGCGCGGCGGGCGCCCTCCAGGCGGTCGGCGACCTGCCGGATCGTTCCCGGCCCCCCGATGAACGCGATGCGCCGGCGGCCTGTCGACAACAGATGCGATACCGCCAAGTAGCCGCCCTCGACGTCGTCGACCGAGACCGAGCCGAACGATCGCTCGGCGTCCTCATGGTCGACGAGCACCACCGGCACGCCCCCGGCGTGCAGGCGCGCGAGCCGGTCCAGGTCTCGGTCGACGGGAGTGACGAGCACGCCGTTGACCCTCTGCTCACGGAACAGCTCGAGATACGCGTCCTCGCGATCCGAGCGCTCGTCGCTGTTGCCGAGCAGCACGCTCATGCCCGACTCCGCGGCGCGGTCCTCGGCGCCGCGGGCGACCTCGGCGAAGAACGGGTTGCCGGCGTCGAGCACGATCAGCGCGATGCTGCGGCTGCGCCCCGCCCTGAGCTGGCGGGCTGCGTCGTTGCGCACGAAGCCCAGCTCCTCGATCGCCTGCGTCACACGCTCGACCGTCGCGGGAGACACCTTCTCGGGCCGGTTGAGCACGTTCGAGACGGTCCCCACCGAGACGGATGCCGCGGCCGCGACATCCCGCACGCTCACCACCATCGCCCACTCCCGGTTGCTGTTGCATGAAACGATACAGACACGCTACGCTTTGAAACGATTCATAGACACTGAGGACGTTTCGATGACGAGAGTCTGCTTCCAGCTGATGGTGCGGCCCGAACTGCTGGACGAGTACATCGCCCGCCACACGCCGGTGTGGCCGGAGATGCTCGCCGAGATCGCCGCCTCCGGGCGCCGCAACTACTCGCTCTTCCTGGGCGACGGCGGACGCCTCATCGGCTACTACGAGACCGACGACGACCAGGCCGCGCAGGCCTACCTCGCGAACTCCGAGGTCGCCGCGCGCTGGGAGGCCGAGATGGGCCGATTCTTCGTCGGCCTCGAAGGTCGCCCCGATCAGGCGGCCACGCCGCTCACGGAAGTCTTCAACCTCGCCGACCAACTCGCCGCCGCCGGGAGCGCGGCGACCGACACCACCCGAGAAGGCAACGCATCATGACGACCCTGTCACCCGACATCCTCACCGCGCTCGAAGGCCAGGGCATCGAGCTGCCCAGCTGGGCGTTCGGAAACTCCGGAACCCGCTTCCGGGTGTTCACGACGCCCGGCACCCCGCGCGACCCGTACGAGAAGATCGCGGATGCCGCTCAGGTGAACGCCTATACGCGGCTGGCGCCGAGCGTGGCACTTCACATCCCGTGGGACAAGGTCGACGATTACTCCGACCTGCGCCGCCACGCGGAGGACCTCGGTGTGAGGCTCGGCACCATCAACTCGAACACGTTCCAGGACGAGGACTACAAGTTCGGCGCGCTCACGCATCACGACGACCGCATCCGCCAGAAGGCGATCGACCACCACTTCGAGTGCATCGAGATCATGGATGCCACCGGCTCGCGCGACCTCAAGATCTGGCTCGCCGAGGGCTCGAACTACCCGGGTCAGGGCGACATGCGCGCCCGCCAGGACCGCCTGCAGGACTCGCTCCAGAAGATCTACGACCGCCTCAGCGACGAGCAGCGCCTCGTGCTCGAGTACAAGTTCTTCGAGCCGGCGTTCTACCACACCGATGTTCCGGACTGGGGCACGTCCTACGCTCAGGTCGCGAGTCTCGGCGACAAGGCCATGGTGTGCCTCGACACCGGCCACCACGCGCCCGGCACGAACATCGAGTTCATCGTGATGCAGCTGCTGCGCCTCGGCAAGCTCGGCTCGTTCGACTTCAACTCGCGCTTCTACGCCGACGACGACCTCATCGTGGGCGCCGCCGACCCGTTCCAGCTGTTCCGCATCATCTTCGAGGTCGTGCGCGGCGGGGGACTCAACAACCCCGACGTGGCGTTCATGCTGGACCAGTGCCACAACATCGAAGACAAGATCCCGGGTCAGATCCGCTCCGTGCTCAACGTCCAGGAGATGACGGCCCGCGCGCTCCTGGTCGACCGTGAGGCCCTCGCCGCGGCGCAGCAGCAGAACGACGTGCTCGCCGCGAACGCCGTCTTCATGGACGCGTTCTACACCGACGTGCGGCCCGCGCTCGCCGAGTGGCGCGAGTCGCGCGGACTCGCAGCCGACCCGATGGCCGCGTACGCGGCATCCGGCTACCCGCAGCAGATCGCTGCGGACCGCCTCGGCGGCACGCAGGCCGGCTGGGGCGCATAAGCCGCACACAGACCCACCGGGGGCGTGGGATGCCGATCCCCGCGCCCCCGGTGCAGCAACCGGTCCGGCATGTTCGCCGCGGCCCTGATCTCGAAGGATGCAGATGAGCGAGCCCTACCCCGCCGCCGAGGGACTCGTGCGTGTGTACCCCGCGCGCGAGCCGAACGGAACCGGACTCCTCTGGGCGCACGGCGGCGGCTTCGCGTTCGGCGACCTCGACATGCCGGAGTCCGACTGGGTCGCCGCGCAGCTCGCGTCCCGCGGCACGACCGTGGTCTCGGTGGACTACCGCCTCGCCCCCGTACCGGAGGAGTGGGCGGATGCCGCGACCCCGCCGCGAGCCGGACACCATTACCCCGCGGCGTCCGACGACCTGCTCACGGCGTGGTCGTGGGTGCTCGAGAACGCCGCCCGTCTCCGCGTGGACCGCAGGCGCCTGGCGATCGGCGGCACGAGCGCCGGTGGCAACCTCGCCGCCGGCGCGACGCTGCGTCTTCTCGAGCGCCGCGCGGAGACACTGCCGGCACTCGTCCTCCTCGCCTACCCGACCCTCCTCGCCGTGCAGCCCGCGCCGGACGCCGCGCTGCGCGCGGCGCTCGACGCCCAGCCCGACGCCGACCGCTTCGGCCCGGACGCGGTCCGGGGCATGTACGAGAACTATCTCGGCGGCCCCGTCGACGGCGCGCCTCTCGGCGCGGTCCCCGGCCTCGCCCGTCGAGAAGACCTGGCGCAGTTCCCGCCGACGCTCATGGTGAACGGCGACGTCGACGAGCTCCGCGTCTCGGGCGAGGCCTTCGCCGCCTCGCTGAGGGACGCCGGACGCCCGGTCGACGTGGTGACCGAGCCCGGCACCGACCACGGCCACCTCAACCGGCCGCACGAGCCGGCGGCATCCGTCACCATCGACCGGTTCGCGAGCCGCCTCGCCGCCCTGCAGACCCCGACCCGGATCGACCCGCCCGCCGCCTGATCGCGGCACCGCTCAGACCCCACGCAAAGGAACCCGATCATGACCAACCAGGCCGTCACCGACCTGATCGAGCGGTCCAACCGCCTCGGCGCCGACCCGAAGAACACCAATTACGCCGGCGGCAACACCTCGGCCAAGGGCACGGAGACCGACCCGGTCACCGGCGAGCCCGTCGAGCTGCTGTGGGTCAAGGGATCCGGCGGCGACCTGGGCACTCTGAAGGAGTCGGGCCTCGCGGTGCTGCGCCTGGATCGCATGCGCGCCCTCGCGAACGTCTACCCCGGCGTCGACCGCGAGGACGAGATGGTCGCCGCGTTCGACTACTGCCTGCACGGCAAGGGCGGCGCCGCGCCGTCGATCGACACGGCGATGCATGGCCTGGTCGACGCCGCGCACGTCGACCACCTCCACCCCGACGCGGGCATCGCGATCGCGACCGCGGCCGACGGCGAGGAGCTGACCGCGAAGATCTTCGGCGACAAGGTCGTGTGGGTGCCGTGGCGGCGCCCCGGCTTCCAGCTGGGCCTCGACATCGCGGCGATCAAGGAGAAGAACCCGCGGGCGTTGGGCACGATCCTCGGCGGCCACGGCATCACGGCCTGGGGCGACACGTCGGATGAGGCCGAGAAGAACTCGCTCTGGATCATCGAGACCGCCCAGGCGTACATCGACGCCCACGGCAAGGCCGACCCGTTCGGCGGCGTCCGCGCCGGCTTCGAGGCGCTGCCCGACAGCGAGCGCCGCGCCAAGGCCGCCGCGCTCGCCGCGACGATCCGCGGTCTCGCGTCGACCGACAAGCCGATGGTGGGCCACTTCACCGACGCCGCGGTCGTCACCGACTTCCTCGCGTCCGAGCGCGCCCCCGAACTGGCTGCGCTCGGCACCAGCTGCCCCGACCACTTCCTGCGCACCAAGGTCAAGCCGCTCATCCTCGACCTTCCGGCCGGCGCCTCGATCGAGGACTCCGTCGCGCGCCTGAAGGAGCTGCACGAGGAGTACCGCGCCGACTACCAGGCCTACTACGACGCGCACGCCACCGCGGACTCCCCCGCGATCCGCGGCGCGGACCCGCTCATCGTCCTCATCCCCGGCGTGGGCATGTTCTCGTACGGCGCGAACAAGCAGACCGCGCGCGTGGCCGGCGAGTTCTACGTGAACGCCATCAACGTGATGCGCGGCGCCGAGGCCCTCTCGACGTACACGCCCATCTCCGACGCCGAGAAGTTCCGCATCGAGTACTGGGCGCTCGAAGAGGCCAAGCTGCAGCGCATGCCGAAGCCGAAGACCCACCAGGGCCGCATCGCGCTCGTCACGGGCGCGGCATCCGGCATCGGCAAGGCCATCGCGACCCGCCTGGCCGCCGAGGGGGCGTGCGTCGTCGTCGCCGATCTCGACCTCGAGAAGGCGCAGGCCGCCGCGGCGGAGCTCGGGAACACGGATGTCGCCATCGGCGTCGCTGCCAACGTCGCCGACGCCGACGCGATCCAGGCCGCGTTCGACGCCGCGGTGCTCGCGTTCGGCGGCGTCGACCTCGTCGTCAACAACGCCGGTCTGTCGCTCTCGAAGCCGCTGCTGGAGACCACCGAGAAGGACTGGGACCTGCAGCACGACGTCATGGCCAAGGGCTCGTTCCTGGTGTCGAAGGCCGCCGCGAAGATCCTCATCGAGCAGAAGCTGGGCGGCGACGTGATCTACATCTCGTCGAAGAACTCGGTCTTCGCCGGCCCGAACAACATCGCGTACTCGGCGACCAAGGCCGACCAGGCCCACCAGGTGCGCCTGCTCGCGGTCGAGCTCGGCGAGCACGGCGTGCGCGTGAACGGCATCAACCCCGACGGCGTCGTGCGCGGCTCGGGAATCTTCGCCGCCGGCTGGGGCGCGAACCGCGCCGCGACGTACGGCGTCAAGGAAGAGGACCTCGGCCAGTTCTACGCGAACCGCACGATCCTCAAGCGCGAGGTCGTGCCCGAGAACGTCGCCGACGCGGTGTACGTCCTCACCGGCCCCGAGCTCTCGCGCACCACGGGCCTGCACATCCCCGTCGACTCCGGCGTCGCCGCCGCGTTCCTGCGATGACATCCCGCTCGGGCGGCGTCGTCGCGGCGGTCGATCTCGGTGCGACCAGCGGGCGCGTCATGCTCGGCTATGTCGACGACAGGATGCTGCGCCTCGAGCAGGTGGCGCGATTCCCGAACGGTCCCGTACCCGGCGCCGACGGCGAGCTGCACTGGGACTTCACGGCGCTGTACCGGCACATCGTGGACGGCCTCACCGAGGCGCTGCGCCGCGAACCGGGCATCGCGAGCATCGGCATCGACTCGTGGGCCGTCGACTACGGTCTGGTGCACGGCGGCGAACTGCTCGACGAGCCGTTCCACTACCGCGACGAGCGCACCGCGCGCGGCGTCGAGACGGTACACGCCGAGGCGCCCTTCGAGGAGCTGTATCGGCGCAACGGCCTGCAGTTCCTGCCGTTCAACACGCTGTACCAGTACGCGGTCGAGCAGCGTCTCGCCGACGCCGAGGTCTCGCTTCTCATCCCGGACCTCGTCGCGTTCCTCCTCACCGGAGCGCGGGTCGCCGAGCGCACGAACGCCTCGACCACGGGACTCGTCGATGTCCGCACCGGCGAGTGGGACCTCGAGCTCGCGGCCCGGCTCGGGATCGCGGCATCCGTCCTGCCTCCCCTGATCGATCCGGGCACGGTGCTGGGCACGCTGCACGGCGAGGCTCGCGAGCGCATCGGCGCACCCCTCGCCGTGATCGCGGTCGGCTCGCACGACACCGCCTCGGCCGTCGTCGCGGTGCCGCTCAGCACCCCCGACGCGGCGTACATCTCGTGCGGCACGTGGGGACTGGTCGGGGTCGAGCTCGACGAGCCCGTCGTGAGCGACGCGGCGCGCGCGGCGAACTTCACGAACGAGGGCGGCGTCGACGGGCGCGTGCGCTTCCTCCACAACGTGACCGGGCTGTGGCTCTTGAGCGAGGCCGTGCGGACGTGGGAGGCCGAGGATGGCGCCGTGATCGATCTGCCGGGATTGCTGGATGCTGCGGCCTCGGTCTCCGGCGACATCCCACTGTTCGACGCGAACGACGCGCGCCTGTCGGCCCCGGGCGACATGCCCGCGCGCATCGCAGCGGTGCTCGCCGAAGCGGGCGCTCGCGTCCCCGCCACACGTGAGGCGCTCGCGCGCACGATCGTGGAGAGCATCGCGCAGGCGTTCGCCGACGCGGTCGCGACCGCCGGCGCGCTCACCGGGCGCGCGATCGACGTGATCCACATCGTCGGCGGCGGCGCGCTCAACCGGCTGCTGTGTCAGGCGACGGCGGACCGCTCGGGGTTGCCGGTGCTCGCGGGTCCGGTCGAGGCGACCGCGCTCGGCAACGTGCTCGTGCAGGCGCGGGCGCACGGCTGGTTCGGACGTGATGCCTCGCTCGAGACCCTCCGGATGGCGGTCGCGGCGGTGTTCCCGCCCGAACGCTTCGAACCCCGGGCAGGATAGAACCTCGCGCTCGAGAGGACTCCGCATGACCGAATACGCCGCCGCGTTCGACTGGGCCCGTCGTGCGGTCGAGGCCGACCGCCTGCCGACCGCCGTACTGGGCATCGCGACAGCCGAGGGGGTCGTCGCACTCGACGCGTTCGGAGCGACCGGAGGCCGTGCCGCCAAGGTCGACGACCACTACCGGCTGTTCTCGATCACGAAGCCCCTCGTCGGACTCGTCGCGGCGCGGGCGATCGAGCGCGGGCTGCTCGTTCCCGGCACGCCGCTCGCGGCCGCAGTGCCTGACTTCGGCCGGCACCGCGACGACCTCGTGCGGCTGCGGCACCTCGCAAGTCACACCTCGGGCATCGCCGAACCGGCGATGGACGCGCCGGGTCTTCGCGACAGGCTGGTCAACGGCGGCAGGGACTTCGTCGCCGGAACGATGTCGCGGTACTCGACGATCGCGTTCGAGGGCATCGCCGCCCTCATCGAGCACGCCACCGGAAGGACATGGGACGCGGACCTCGCCGAATGGGCGTCCGCGCTCGGCGCCGACGGGCTGACACTCGACGACGCATCCGACCCACATGAGGTGACGGATGCTGCGGCCCACGGCCTCGACATCGAGGCGTTCGCGGCGCTCCGGCACCCAGGCGCCGGGCTGATCGGGCGTGCAGGCGATCTGCTCGCGCTCGCCTCGGCGCTCTTGCGGATCGGCCGCGGCGAGACCGGCGGCGTCGTGCACCCGCGCACGCTGGAGATGATGCTGCGCCCGCTGACGGGCGACATCCCGCGGCTCGATCCGTATCCCGCAGCGGTCGGGCAGGACTGGGGCTTCACCTGGAACCTGCGCACACGCGCACCCAGCCTGATCGACCGCGACGCCTACGGGCACGGTGGCTGGGCCGGCACCGAGCTGTGGATCCATCCCACCGCGGGCGTCGCCTGGGTGCTGCTGACCAACCGGGTCGATCGGCCCGTGAACATCGACGAGCTCGACAACGCGGTGATCACCGCGCTCTGAATTCACGAGGGGCCGATGCCGCGGGCATCCGTCTCCCCTCTTCCTCCGCGGGAGTCAACCCCTGTCGCTCCGTGCGCCCTCCGGCCTACCGTGGGGCGCATGGACGAGCGCAACGCAGAGGACCAGCCCCTGAACCAGGACGACCCGGTCG
Organism: Microbacterium ureisolvens; assembly: GCF_019511645.1. GTDB lineage: Bacteria > Actinomycetota > Actinomycetes > Actinomycetales > Microbacteriaceae > Microbacterium > Microbacterium ureisolvens_A. Next base: position 195,228 of record NZ_JAEUAX010000002.1, read on the forward strand.
GCGGCGACGAGAACACCCAGGAGCAGCTCGAGGCCGACAACCCGGTCGAGGAAGACACGCTCGAGACGCTCGACCCCGACAACCCTCCGGCCTGAGCCGGGAGCGCGCGGGCTACGCCTCGCGGGTGATGGTGACCTTGACGTGCAGGTTGCTCTTGAACGGGCCGGCGTACACGCCGCGCAGCGGCGGGACGTCGCCGTAGTCCCGGCCACGGCCGACGAGCACGTGGCGGTCGCCGATCTCGATGTTGTTCGTGGGGTCGAAGCCCTGCCACTCGCCGGCGAACCACTCGATCCACGCGTGGGACTCGCCCGTCACCGCGACGCCGACCTCGGCGGAGGGCCGCGGGTGCAGGTAGCCCGACACGTAGCGCGCCGGGATCCCGACCTCGCGCAGTGCGCCGAGGGCGATGTGGGCCATGTCCTGGCAGACGCCCTTTCGCGCCTCCCACGCCTCGGCGGCGGTCGAGTGCACGCCGGTGATGCCGTGCATGTACTCGACGGCGTCGCCGACGGCGACGGCGATCGCGTGCGCCGCCCGGCCGGGGTGGTCGTGCTGTGCGGCGATCGACCGGGCGAGCTCGACGACCTCCTCGTGGGGCAGCGTGCGCCGCGTCTGCGACATCTGCTCGACGGTCTCGAGCGAGCGGCTCGCCTCGCGGGCGAGACCGTCCCAGGTGACGTCGATGTGCTCGAGCGGCCGCGGGCGCACCTCGACCAGCGAGCGGGCGGTGATCGTGAGCGACGAGTGCGGTGACAGCACGTCGAACGCGGCGACACGCGTGCCGAAGTAGTCGACGTACTGGTTGACGGACGTCGAGGGCTCGATGTCGAGCGACGAGTTGAGCACGAACTGGCTGTCGGTGGAACCCGGCAGCATGCGCGCCTCGTTGTACGACGCCGTCACGTCGCCCTGATAGCTGAAGCCGGTCTGGTGCTCGATCCGGAGTCTTTTCACGAGATCTCTCCGATCCAGCTGGGCTCGGCCTGCGTCGGGAAGAACCGGCCGCGGATGGCTTCGGATGCCTCGCGCGTGACCTTCTGGACGCGGTCCATGTGCGTCGGCAGCTCGCTGAGGATCTCGGAGATCGGCCGGTACTCGAGGTCGTTGCGGATCTGGCCGAGGGCCCGCAGCACCGTGTTGGAGTGGCCCACGCGGTCCGCACGGGGGTCGATGGCGCTCATGCACTCCTCGGCGCGCTGGATCGAGTAGATGATCGAGCGTGGGAACAGGCGGTCGAGCAGCAGGAACTCGGCCGCGTTTCGCGCACTCGGCATACCGCGGTACGTGCGCAGGTACGCCTCGTAGGCGCCGCACGAGCGCAGGATGGTCGTCCACGACGGACCGGATGCCTCGGTCAACGACCGCGTCGCCAGCAGGCGCGCGGTCATGTCGGTGCGCTCGATGCTCCGGCCCAGCGTGAAGAACTGCCAGGCCTCGTCGCGGCTCGTCGACGAGTCCACGATGCCGACGGCGAGCGCGGCGCGCTCGCGCACCCACTGGAAGAACTCGTGCACGCGGTCGTTCTGCAGGCGCCGCGGCATCCGTGCGCTCGTCGTGTTGAGGGTCTCCCACAGCTCCGTCGAGACGATCTCGCGAGCCCGCCGGGCGTTCTCCCGCGCGGCGGTGAGGGCGTACGCGATGCTCGAGGGGTTCATGCGGTCGACGGCGAGCCGCGAGAGCACGTCTTCGCGCCGCACCTGGTCGACCCCCGCCGGCGGCAGCGAGCCCATGACGCTGAGCAGAGACCGGCACGCGGTGTCCTCGTCGATCCACGGGTCTTCGAGGAGGAGCTGCAGGTGCACGTCCAGGATGCGGGCCGTGCCGTCGCTGCGCTCGATATAGCGCCCGATCCAGAACAGGCTCTCTGCGATACGGCTCAGCACGACGCACCTCCGGCCTGACCGCGAGACGTGGATGCCGCCGCCGGGGCGACCTCGGACGCCTGCTGCTGCTGCTCCTGCTGCTCGACGCGCGAGCGCGGGCGGTCCTGCGGGGAGTGCGTGGGCTCGGTCTGGGCGTCGTAGATGATCGGGATCGCCGCCGTCACCGTGGCGGCCTGGTCGGCGACGAGACCCGCCACGCTCTGACCCTGGCCGTATTCGACGTGGCCCGGTGCGGCGCCGCCGACGATCCACGTGTCCTTGGAGCCGCCGCCCTGGCTCGAGTTCACGACGAGCTGTCCTTCTGGCAGGGCGACGCGGGTGAGGCCGCCGGGGAGCACCCACACATCCTCGCCGTCGTTGACCGCGAAGGGGCGGAGGTCGGCGTGACGCGGACGCATGCCGTCCTCAACGAGCGTGGGGATGGTCGACAGCATGACCACGGGCTGCGCGATCCACCCGCGCGGGTCGGCGAGCAGGCGCTGCCGGAGCTTCTCGAGCTCGGCGGGCGAGGCATCCGGTCCGACGACCAGCCCCTTGCCGCCCGACCCGTCGACCGGCTTCACGACGAGCTCGTCGAGGCGGTCGAGCACCTCCTCGAGTGCGTCCGGGTCTTCGAGGCGCCAGGTGTCGACGTTCTTGAGGATGGGCTCCTCGGCGAGGTAGTAGCGGATGAGGTCGGGCACGTACGTGTAGAGCAGCTTGTCGTCGGCGACGCCGTTGCCGACGGCGTTCGCGATGGTCACGTTGCCGAGGCGCGCCGCGAGCATGAGGCCGGGAGCACCGAGCATGGAGTCGGCACGGAACTGCAGCGGGTCGAGGAAGTCGTCGTCGACCCGGCGGTAGATCACGTCGACGCGCTTGGGCCCCCGGGTCGTGCGCATGAAGACCTTGCCGCCGATGCACAGGAGGTCACGGCCCTCGACGAGCTCGACCCCCATGAGGCGGGCGAGGAGCGTGTGCTCGAAGTACGCCGAGTTGTAGACGCCCGGCGTCAGCACGACGACGTTGGGGTCTTCGATGCCCGCGGGAGCGGAGGCGCGCAGCGCCGCGAGGAGCTTGTTCGGGTAGTCGCCGACCGGGCGCACCCGCATCGACACGAACAGCTCGGGCAGGGTCTGCGCCATCACCCGGCGGTTCGAGATGACGTAGCTGACGCCCGACGGCACGCGGACGTTGTCTTCGAGCACGCGCATCTCGCCGTGCTCGTCGCGGATCAGGTCGATGCCCGACACCTGGATGCGCACGCCGTTGGCGGAGTGGATGCCCGCGGCCTGTCGGTAGAAGTACTGGGAGCTCGCGATGAGCCCGGCGGGGAGCACCTCGTCGCGCACGCAGAACTGGTGCCCGTACGCGTCGTCGAGGAACGCCTCGAGCGCCCGCACGCGCTGCTTGACGCCGGCCTCGATGCGCGACCACTCGTCGTACGTGATCACGCGAGGCACCGCGTCCAGGGGGAACGGCCGTTCCTCGCCCGCGAAGTCGAACGTCACGCCCTGCGCGAGGTACGAGCTCGCGAGCGAGTCGGTGCGACCGCGCAGCTCTTCCTGAGTCATCTGCGCGAGCGCCTGGTAGAGCTCTCGATAGGCCTCGCGCGATTCGGCCGGGGCACCCGGGTGGGCCGGCCCCCCGAACATCTCGTCGAACGCGGGAACCCCCGAGGGCGTCTTGCGCGGCGCCAGCGTGGAGCCGTAGCCGTCGAACAGATCACCCATGCCAAGAGCCTAATGCGGCCTTCGTTGCGCTCGTGTTTCCGAGCGGTTCCCCTGGTCCGCGCAGCACGGATCCGACGTATGCTCCCGCTATGACTCGTGAGGCGAGTGTCGCGCCGCCTGTCGCCGCGAAGGCCTCGGCCCTCTCCGGCGCGGCGGCGGGCGTGGCATCCGCGGTGCTCGGCGCCGGGGTCGGCGAGCTCGTCGCCGCGATGGTCGCGCCGTCGTCGAGCCCGTTCTCCGTCGTCGGCGGAGTGCTCATCGACCGGGCGCCGTCATGGGCGAAGGATGCGGCGATCTCGCTGTTCGGCACAGCCGACAAGCTCGCCCTGCTCGTCGGGATCGCGATCGTCCTCCTGGCCGCGGCGGCCGGTGTCGGCGTCCTGGAGCTGCGCCGGCCCTGGTCCGGCGCCGCCGTGTTCGCGGCACTGGGCGCGGTCGTCGCGGTGCTCGCGATGACCCGTGCCGGGGCGAGCGGACTCGCGTGGCTGCCCTCGCTGGCCGCCGGCCTCGTCGCCGCGACGGCGCTCCGGCTGCTCGCCGGGCTCGCGAGACGGACGACCGATGCCCCGTCCCCCGCTTCTGCGGCGGGGGACGGCGTCGACCACGCCCCCGGCGACGAACACCCCTCCCGCCGCCGCTTCCTCGTGTGGGCCGGTGCGTCCGCCGCGGCCGGCGTGCTCGCCGCGATCGCGGGAACGGCGCTGCAGGCGGGGTCGCGCAGCATCGACGCCGTGCGCCGCGCGCTGCGGCTGCCCGCGCCCGCCGTCGCGGCCCCGCCAGTGCCCGCCGGGGCCCAGCTCGACCTCGTCGGGATGACGCACGTCGTCACCCCGAACGCGAGCTTCTACCGGATCGACACGGCGCTCGTGGTGCCGCAGATCGACCCGGCCGACTGGAGCCTGCGCATCCACGGCCTGGTCGAACGGGAGGTCGAGATCGGGTGGGACGAGCTGCTCGCCCTCCCCCTCGAGGAGAGCTGGACGACGCTCGCGTGCGTGTCCAATCCGGTCGGCGGCGATCTCATCGGCAACGCCAAGTGGCTCGGCTATCCGATCCGGCTGCTCCTCGAACGGGCACGGCCCACCGCGGAGGCCGACATGGTCCTGTCACGCTCGATCGACGGGTTCACCGCGAGCACCCCGCTCGAGGTGCTGCAGGAGGACACCCGCGACGCGATCCTCGCCATCGGCATGAACGACGAGCCGCTGCCGCCCGAGCACGGCTTCCCGGTGCGCATGGTCGTGCCGGGGCTCTACGGCTACGTCTCGGCGACCAAGTGGGTCACCGAGCTCGAGGTCACACGGTTCGATCGGGCGGACGCCTACTGGACGACGCGCGGATGGTCGGCGAAGGGCCCGATCAAGCTGCAGTCGCGCATCGATCTCCCGCGCCGCGGTCACGGCTTCGCTCCCGGCGACACCACGATCGCCGGCGTCGCCTGGCACCAGCACGTGGGCATCGCGAAGGTCGAGGTGCAGATCGACGACGGCCCCTGGCGCGAGGCGTCGCTCGCGCCCGCGATCTCGGACGACACCTGGGTGCAGTGGTCGATCCCCTGGAAGGCGGAGGCCGGCTCCCACGCGATCCGCTGCCGCGCCACGAACACGAAGGGCGAGCTGCAGATCGAGACCGACGCGTGGCCGGCGCCCGACGGCGCCACGGGCTGGCAGCAGCTCAACGTCGAGGTGGCCTGAGGGCCAGACGGCGCCCGCGCGGATCATGCGCTCTCGCCGAGCGGATACGAACCGCAAGTGTCGATCGTGTCGTCCCGGCGAGAGGACATGATCGACGCGCGCCGCAGGCGCGAGCGTCAGTCCGCGAGCACGAAGCGCAGCTGCTCGACCGCCCAGTCCAGCTCTGTCGCGCGCACGACCAGCGGCGGCGCGATGCGGATGGTCTGGCCGTGCGTGTCTTTCACGAGCACGCCGCGCGCGATGAGGCGTTCCGCGATCTGGCGGCCGGTCCCGGCCGCAGGGTCGATGTCGACGCCGGCCCAGAGGCCCGCGACACGCACGGCGGTCGCGCCGTGGCCGACGAGCTCCTGCAGCTTCGCCTCCAGGTGCTCGCCGAGGAGCTTCGCGCGCTCCTGGAATTCGCCGGTCTGGAGCATCTCGACGACGCGCAGGCCCACGGCCGCGGCGAGCGGGTTGCCGCCGAACGTCGAACCGTGCTCGCCCGGACGGATCACGCCGAGCACGTCGCGGTCGGCGACCACCGCCGACAGCGGAACGACGCCGCCGCCCAGCGCCTTGCCGAGGAGGTAGACGTCGGGCACGACGCCCTCGCGATCGCACGCGAACGTCGCGCCCACGCGGCCGAGACCGGACTGGATCTCGTCGGCGATGAACAGCACGCCGCGGCGGGTGCAGATCTCGCGCACCTTCTTCAGGTACCCCTCGGGCGGGAGGACGACGCCCGCCTCGCCCTGGATCGGCTCGATGAGCACGGCGACGGTGTCGGCGGTGATCGCGGCGTCGATGACGGCGGCATCGCCGAAGGGCACCGAGATGAAGCCGGGCGTGAACGGACCGAAGTCGGCGCGCGCCTGCGGGTCATCGCTGAAGCCGACGATCGTGGTCGTGCGGCCGTGGAAGTTGCCGTGGGCGACGACGATCTTCGCGGCGTCCGGAGCCACTCCCTTGACGCGGTAGCCCCACGCACGCGCGACCTTGATGCCGGTTTCGACGGCCTCGGCGCCGGTGTTCATCGGCAGCACGAGGTCCTTGCCGCACAGTTCGGCCAGCGCGGCCGCGAAGAGGCCGAGACGGTCGTTGTGATACGCGCGGCTCGTGAGGGTGAGGCGGTTCAGCTGCTCCTGGGCGGCCGCGAGGATCGCGGGATGCCCGTGCCCGAAGTTGAGGGCCGAGTAGGCCGAGAGCAGGTCGAGGTAGCGCTTGCCCTCGACATCCGTCACCCATGCTCCCTCGCCGCGCGAGATGACGACCGGCAGCGGGTGATAGTTGTGGGCGACGTGCTCCTCTTCGGCGGCGATGATCCGACTCATCGCGATGTCGAGGGAAGTGGCGGTCATGGCAGGCTCCTCTTTCGCACGATCAGCGTCGCAGTTCGAGCGTGCAGCACTTGATGCCGCCGCCGCCGAGCAGCAGTTCGGACAGGTCGACGAGCACCGGGTTGTAGCCGCGCTCGCGCAGCTGCGCCTCGAAGCCCGTCGCCCGCGGCGAGATGATCACGTTGAGGCCGTCGCTGGCCGAGTTGAGGCCGAACACGGCACCGTCGGCGTCGGCCACGCGGATCGCGTCGGGATAGCGCTCCGCGAGGATCGCCTGGCTGCGCTCGTCGAACGCGTGCTCGAGGTAGGCGATGTTCGCCTTCTCGACGCCGCCGGGCCCCTCGACCGGGTCGAGCACCGAGATCGCGGTGTCTAGGTGGTAGAAGCGCGGGTCGACGAGGTTGAGGCTCACGACCTCCTTGCCGAACACGTCGCCCAGCTCGCGGTGGCTGTCGCCGGTCGAGCGGAAGCCGGTGCCGGCGAGGATCGTGTCGCCCACGAGGAGGAAGTCCCCCTCGCCTTCGTTGACCTCGACCGGCTCGACGACCTGGAAGCCGTTCGCGCGGAACCATTCCATGAACGCCGGCCCCTCAGGTACGCGCTCCTGGAACCGGAATTTCGCGCCGTACGCGACGTTGTCGATGACGAAGCCGCCGTTGGCGGTGTAGACCATGTCGGGCAGCCCCTCGATCGGGTCGATGAGGTGCACCTTGTGCCCCAGCGCGAGGTAGGTGTCGTGGAGCGTCTGCCACTGGCGCACCGCGAGCGCGGTGTCGGTGGGGTTGGCGGGCTCCATCCACGGGTTGATGGTGTAGCTCACCGTGAAGTGCTCGGGGCGGCACATCAGGTAGCGGCGGATCTGCTGGATCCGTCCGGAGGCGAGCCCGGCGTCGGGGGCGGTGGCGGGCGCGGTGTTCTGCGTGGACATCTTGCTCCTGTAGAGGCGCGGCGGACGCTGTCCAGAGGCCCGGCGGAGCTGGGGAAGCCGGCAACCGGGCACGCCTCGTCCATTGTCTCACGGACGCTGCGCACGGCCCGGAAATGCGGAGACGGATGCTGCGTGCCCGGTCACTCCGCGAGCACGACCACCTTGCCCGCGACGTGGCCGTCGGCGACGCGTGCGAGCGCGGCGTCCGCCTCGGCGAACGGGAATCGGCGCTCGACGACCGGGCGGAGGCGTCCGTCGACAGCGAGCCCGACCAGCTCTGCGAGCACGTCGGGCTTCGCGACGGCGGCGAGCGGACGCAGCGGCCGCTTCGAGCCGATCGAGAGGACCGAGGCCGCCGCCAGCCGCCCGATCGGACCCCAGACGCGCCCGCCCTCGCCCGAGACCACGACCACGCGTCCGCCGACGCGCGCCAGCCGTCGCAGCATCCGCAACGGCGCCGTGCCAGCGATGTCGAGGACGGCGTCGAACCGGCCCTCCCCCAGTTCCGGTGAGCCGGGCTGAACCGCGTTGTAGTCGAAGGAGCGCGCGGCACCCAGACTCTCGACCAGCCCGCGGTTGCGCTCCCCGCAGAGCGCCCACACCTCGGCACCCCGTTCTGCGGCAAGCTGCACCGCGAACGTGCCCACCCCGCCGGACGCGCCGATCACCAGCACCCGCTGCGGCGACCCGCCCGTGGCCGCGGCATCCGTGACTCCCCCGAGCTCCAGCGCCTGCCACGCCGTCCCGCCCGCGATCGGCAGGGTCGCAGCGACCGCCGGATCGAGCCCGGGTGGGCGGCGCACGAGACGCGCCGCCGGGCACACCGCATACCTCGCCAGCCCGCCGCCCCCGGGAAGCTCGCCCATCACCTCGTCGCCGACCGCGAGTCCGGTCACGCCCTCGCCCAGCGCAACGACGGTGGCGGCAGCATCCATCCCCCGTACCGACTGGCGCGGGCGGTGCAGCCCGAATGCGAGCCGCACGAGGAGGGGCTCGCCGCGCATGAGGCGGATGTCGCCGTTGTTGAGCGCGGTCGCGCGCGGGCGCAGGAGCACCTGACCGCGACGGGGCACCGGCACGTCGATGTTCGCGAGCGCGACCGTCTCGATGCCGCCGTAGTGATGCTGGGTCCAGGCGGGCATCGGATCGGTGCGGAGGGCGCCGGGCCCGTGGAGCGTCTCGGACATCTCGTCAATCCTCCGGGTAGTCGAAGAGGTCGTCGAGCCCGAGGCCGAAGGCGCGGGCGAGCTGGAAGGCGAGCTCGAGGGTCGGCGAGTACCGGCCCTGCTCGATGGCGATGAGGGTCTGCCGCGTGACGCCGATCCGGCGGGCGAGCTCGGCCTGGGTGATCCCCGCCGCCTCCCGCACGGCGCGGATGGAGTTGGTGACCTTGGTGGGCTTGACCATCAGACAAGCCCGCGGCGGTACGCGATGACGCTCGCGATGCCGCCGACGATCGACGACAGCGCGAAGCCGAAGAACATGGTGTTGGCGATCCAGAACCAGTCCGCCTCGAACGCGCACAGGATGATCACGCCCAGGCCGGCGATCACGAGGAACGCCTGACCGACGCGTGTCGACAGCTGCGCGATGTCGCGGTCGCGCTGGTCGCTCCTGCCCACGCCGTCCGGGTCGAACATGCCCGCGACGATGCCCCACACGATGCTGACGACGATCGCGCCGACGATGCCGGCGCCGATGATCCAGAGCATGATCGGCACCCAGTCCACGTCGGTGAGCGGGCCGCCGGCGGCCTGCTGCAGCACGATCAGGACGTAGGCGATCATGCCGAGCACGCTGACGATGAGACTCGCCCAGACGTTGCGCTCTTCGTAGGCCATGGCCCCTCCCGCGGCATGTAAAAGATTCTTGACACCCAAGGTAGGTGCGCCACGCGGCGGTGTCAAGAATCTTTTACATATCCGGACATCGCCTTGCACCCGGCGTATGGCCGAGCAGCGTCCGGCGCCGCCGGCGCCGGCCTCTCAGACGGACTGCGCGGGAGGGGCCGTCGAGTCCCGGACGACGAGCGACGTCGCCAGTTCCACCCGCGTCACATCGGACGTCGGATTCTCGAGCGACTCGAGCACCAGGCGGGTTGCCTGCTCAGCCATCTCAGGCAGGGGCTGCCGGATCGTCGTCAGGCGCGGACTGGCCAGTTCCGCGATCGGCAGATCGTCGAAACCGACGACCGAGAGGTCGCGCGGCACGGCGACCCCCGCCGCCGCGGCGGCATGCAGCACGCCGAGAGCCTGCAGGTCGTTCCCGGCGAAGATCGCCGTCGGAGGGTCGGCCAGGCGCAGCAGCGCCGCGCCGTGCCGCTCGCCGCCGTCGCGCTGGAAGTCGCCGAAGCGGATCCACTCGGGCTCGACGGGCGCCCCGGCCGACCTCATGGCGGCGCGGTAGCCGTCCAGCCGGGCGAGCGAGCACATCACCTGCTCCGGGCCGGTGATCGCGGCGATGCGCCGATGTCCCAGCTCCAGCAGGTGCCTCGTGGCGGCGACGCCTCCCGACCAGTTCGCGGAGCCGACCGACGGGATCCCCGGGGCGGGGTCGCCGGCCGGATCGATGATGACGAACGGGATGCCTCGCGCCTTCAGCGCCGCGCGCCCGTCGGCGGGGACGTCGGCGAACAGCAGGATGATCCCGGTCGGCCGGCGCCGGATGACGGCATCCAGCCATTCCGGGCCGGGCGCGTACCGGTCGCCGCTCACCGAGATCGAGACCGCCATCCCCACCTTTGCCGCGCTCTCTCGCACCCCCTCGATGACGGCGAGCGCCCAATCCCCTCCGAGAGCCGGGAGCACCACCTCGATGTACTCCCGGCGCTGCGCGCTGCGCCGGCGCCGGTAGCCGCTCGTGCGGAGCTGGTCCTCGACGAGCTCGCGCGTCGCCGACGAGACGTCGGCCGCCCCGTTGAGCACCTTCGAGATCGTCGTCACCGAGACGCCGGTCTGAGCGGCGATCTCGTGGAGGGTCACGCGCCTGGTCTCGGCCATCTCACTGCCCGGGCTCAGTGCGCTGCGCGTCGCAAGATCGTCGCCAGCCCCTCCCGGACCCGGCAGTTGCGGAACGAGAAGGCGTCGGCGAGACTCTCGGCCTCGTCAGGCCCGACACCCGTGAACGCGCGCGCGAACTCGTCGACCATCGCCTCGGCCAGCATGACGTGGCGCACATGCCCGTGGATCCATCGGCGCGCACCCCACGGGTACGGCTGGAAATCCGGGAACTCGTCCTCGAACAGGCGCTCGATCGGGTCCAGGATGCCGCGGACGCCGGCATCCGTCGATCCCCACGAGTCGACACCCAGACGTGCCTTCTTCTCGAGGAAGGGTGCGAGCCGGCGGAGATACGGCGACTCCGGGTCGACGGTGACGACTCCCTGAAGGCCGATGTCCTTGTAGGTCCACAGCGCCCAGCTCGCGTCGTGCCGGGCGTAGATCTCCAGCTGATCCTGCAGCAGCCGGTAGCGCTCGTCGTCCTTCGCCGGGTCCCCGGTGTAGACGGGACCGAACTCCCCGACCCAGATCGGCGTGCCCGTCTCGCGCATGTAGGCGGTCCGCTCCAGGAACGTCTGCTCGACACGGTTCCGGTCCACGTACTGACCCCGCGACACTCCCGGGTAGGGTCCGCCGTCGACGAACCCCGGCAGGGCGTAGTCGTGCGCCGTGTAGACGCAGTTGGGGAGGGGGTCGCCGAGCTGGTCGAACTGCGTCGAGTACCGATTGCCGTCGAGGAACAGGATGTGATCAGGATCGACGGCTCGGATGGCCGACTCGAGGTGTCGATAGAAGGGTCCGATCGCCGTTCCGTGCGCGTCCGCGGGCTCGTTCACGGGGTTGTAGCCGGCCACCCACGGATTGCCGCGATAGTGCTCGGCGATCGCCTCCCACAGATTCACCACGCGATCCTGGAACTGACGCTGTGACCAGAAGGATGCCCACTGTGTGGGGTTGTCGCTGTGCCAGTGCTGATTCTGAGCACCGGGCAGCGCGTGCAGGTCGAGAATCGTGTATATGCCGTGGCGCGCGCACGCGTCGACCACCCGGTCGAGGATGGCGAAGCCCTCCTCCTTGATGACGAAGGGCTGGTCGTCGTCCTCGAAGTGGCGATAGTTGAAGGGGATCCGCAGGGAGTTCAGGCCGAGCGACTGCAGGAACGCGGCATCGTCATCGGTGAAGAACTCGCTCAGGAACCGTGCGAAGAAGCGCTCATACCCCTCGTCGCCGAGCACGCGCCGCAGCGCCCGCCGCTGCTGCGACTCGGATCCCGCATAGCCGGTGATGAAGTTCTCCATGTTCATCCATCCCCCGAGGCCGAAGCCTCGCAGGGTGACGGGAGCGCCTCCCGCGACGATGCGCGTCCCGTCGACGCGAAGGGGGCCCTGGGGTGTCATGCGGTCCTCTCGGAAGGGCGCCGAAGCGCAGCGGGTGTTCGGCGGCTCAGGCCAGGGTGAGAACGGTCCACGACACCGGCGGCAGCGTGATCGTGACGGTCGCCTCGCCGATCTCGACGGAGGTGTTCGCCTTCGGTGTCACGCGGTCCTGGTGCGCGAGGGTGTTCGCGGCGTGGATGTCGTCGTCGAAGAGCGAGATCGCCTCCGCGCGGCCGACGCCGGCCAGGGCTCGGGTGTCGATCTCGAGGGTCACCTCGTCGGTGAGGCTCCGGTTGACGGCGAAGATCGTCGTGCCGCCGTCGTCGTGCGTAGCGACGGCGTCCACGAGGCTCACCTCGCCGTACTCCTCGGTCGCGTAGGTCGGACAGTCCAGTCGCAACTCGAGGGCGGTGCTGCGCGCCAGCTTCGAGGTGAGCGAGAACGGGTAGAACGTGGTCTGCCGCCACGCCGGGCCGCCGGGCTCGGTCATGATGGGCGCGATGACGTTGACGAGCTGTGCGAGGCTCGCCGAGGTCACGCGGTCGGCGTGACGGATCAGCGAGATCATCAGGCTGCCGAAGACGACGGCGTCGAGCACCGAGTACGAGTCCTCGAGCAGACGGGGCGCGACGGGCCACGTCTGGACGTCCGTGATCTTGTCGACATCGTTGTAGCGGGACTGGTACCAGACGTTCCACTCGTCGAACGAGATGTTGATCGTCTTGTCGCTGCGGACGACCGCCTTGACGGAGTCGGCCGTCGCGACCACGGCGTCGATGAAGCGGTCCATGTTGACGCCCGACGCGAGGAAGCTCCCGTAGTCGCCGCCCTTGGGCTCGTAGTAGGCGTGGCAGGAGATGAAGTCGACGTCGTCGTACGTCTTCTCCAGCACGACGCGCTCCCATTCGCCGAACGTGGGCATCTGCGCACCCGAACTGCCGCACACGACGAGCTCGAGGTCGGGATCGACCTGCCGCATGGCCGCCGCGGTCGTCGCGGCGAGCTGGGCGTACTCCTCGGCGGTGCTGTGGCCGAGCTGCCACGGTCCGTCCATCTCGTTGCCCAGGCACCACATGCGGATGTCGTGGGGCTGCGGACGCCCGTTCGCGACGCGCTTGTCGGCCCAGAAGGTGCCTGACCGCAGGTTCGCGTACTCGAGGACGTCGAGTGCCTCGAGCACTCCCCTGGTGCCGAGGTTGATGGCGTACATCAGTTCGCCGTCGACCTTGTCGAGCCACGTCGCGAACTCGTCCAGACCGATCTCGTTGGTCTCGGTGGAGTGCCAGGCGAGGTCGAGCCGTCTCGGTCGCTCGTCGCGCGGGCCGATGCCGTCCTCCCAGCGATAACCGGAGACGAAATTCCCGCCCGGATAGCGGACGGTCGAGACACCGAGCTCACGCACCAGCTCGATCACGTCGTAGCGGAACCCGTCCTCGTCGGCCGTCGCGTGCGACGGCTCGTAGATCCCGTCGTAGACGCATCGCCCGAGATGCTCGACGAAGGAGCCGAAGAGACGTCGATTGATCGGACCGACCACGAAGTGCGGGTCGACGGTGAGGTGTGCGCGGAACATTCTTCTCTTTCAGGGCGTGGGGAACGGGGCGAGCGAGACGGGTCAGATCACTTCAGGCTTCCGATGGCGAGACCGCCCCGCCAGTACTTCTGCAACGCGAGGAAGGCGATGATCAGCGGGATGACCGACACGAGCGAGCCGAGGATGATGATGCTCCAGAGCGTCTGCCCGCCTGCGGCGCCGTACGTGGACGCCGTCGACTGCCACACGCCGATGCCGACGGTGACGGGGAACAGCCGGTTGTCCGAGAGCATGACCAGCGGCAGGAAGTAGTTGTTCCACGACGCCACCACCGACAGCAGCAGCACGGTCACGATGGCAGGCCGCAGCATCGGCAGCGCGACCTGGAGGAACGTCCGGAACTCCCCCGCGCCATCCACGCGCGCGGCGTCGAGGAGCTCGTCGGGCACGGCATCCCGGGCGTACACGTTCATGAGGTAGACACCGAACGGGTTGAGCAGAGTGGGAAAGATCACCGCCCAGATCGTGTTGGTCCAGCCCACCTGCGCGAAAAGGACGAAGGTCGGGATCACCAGCGCGGTGGTCGGCACCATGACAGCGCCGAGCAGGATCGCGAAACCGGCACGCCGTCCGGCGAACCGGTACTTCGCGAACCCATACCCCGCCAGGACAGCGAGCACCGTGGCGCCGATCCCGCCCACGATGGCATAGAGGGCGGAGTTCGCCAGCCATCGCGCGTAGATCCCTCCGCCGTAGGTGAACAGGTCGATGAAGTTGTCGACGTAGTTGATGTCGTCCGCGAACCAGAGCGCGCTGTCGCCCCCGAAGAGGCCGGCGGCGGTCTTGGAGCTGTTGACGATCAGCCACCAGAACGGCACCAGGAAGTAGACGACCAGCAGCGCCAGCACGATGTTCAGCGACACACGCCCTCCGGCGCGCGGGGCCGACCGGCGCTCCACGAGCTTGCGCGGCTTGCCGCGGGTCTCGGTGATCTCAACGGGCGTGGCACTCATTCGAAGAAGCTCCCTCGCTTGCGGGTTGCGAACAGGAAGATGTAGACGCAGACGAAGACGACGGCACCGAGGGCGAACGAGATCGTCGCGCCGTAGTTGTAGTTCGCCAGCGAGAACGCCTGCTGGAAGGCGTAGATGTTGGGCGTGAAATCGTTCGGGATGGATCCCGCGGCGAGGTCCTGAAGGATCTTCGGCTCGTTGAAGAACTGCAGGGTCCCGATGAGGGCGAAGACCAGAATGAGCAGGAGCGCCGGCGAGAGGAGGGGGATCTTGATCCGCCAGATGATCTGCCACTGCGAGGCGCCGTCGATGCGTGCCGCCTCGTACAGGGTCGGGTCGATCCCCTGCAGCGCCGCGTAGAGGATGATCATGTAGTAGCCGGCCCATTGCCACGTGACGATGTTGAGCAGGCCGTAGAAGATCAGGCTCTTGCTCAGGAAATCAGGGGCCTCAGCTCCGAAAATTCCGAAGATATCCGCGAGCGGGCCGAAGTTCTCGCTGTACAGGAACCCCCACATCAGGGCACCGATCACCGTCGGGATCGCGTACGGCATGAAGATCATGAGCCGTGAGAACCGGGCGAACCGGGTGACGATGATGTCGAGCATCAGGGCGATGGCGAGCGACAGCGCCATCTGCAGCGGGATGAGCACCAGCGAGAACCGGATGACGAACCAGACGCCGTCGAGGAAGGACGGGTCCGTGAAGGCCTTGGCGTAGTTGCCGAACAGGACGAACCTGGTGCCGCCGATGAGCGACTTCTGGAACAGGCTCAGGTAGAGGGCGTAGCCGATGGGCAGCACGAGCATCGCCAGGAAGACGATCGCGAACGGGCCGACGAAGAGCCATCCGAAAAGGTTCTGACGCGCGGCGGTGGAGCGACGACCCCCCTTCTTGTTGAGAGGGCTCGCCTCCTTCTTCGTGACGGGTGTTGAGGTTGAGACGGTCATGATTTCTCCAGGTCAGAAGCGAGTGACCAGGGGGCCGGTCCGCGCGAGCACGGACCGGCCCCCGTGTCATGTCACTTGACGGTGAAGCCCTGCTCCTCCGCGTAGGCCACGACAGCCTCCTGGAGGGCGTCGGCAGCTTCGGAACCCGTGGCGGATCCGTCGTTGATGTTCTGGATCTGCTCCGTGAGGGTCTGGTAGTAGAACTGCCCGAGCGGCGTGTAGGTCATGCCCTTGTAGGCGTTTGCCGCCGGGACGTAGACCTCTTTGTTGGCCTGCTGGCCGCTGAAGAAGGGCACCTCGTAGTCCTGGAACTCAGGCGAGTCGAGCACGTTCACGTTGAGCGGGAAGATGATCTGGTTCTGCCAGCCCTCGTCGAGCGACGCCTGGTCTGCGTAGACCCCGAAGGCCACCTTCGCCGCCAGCTCAGGGTCGTCCGCCTGGCTGCTGACCGAGAACGCCGAGCCGCCCCAGTTGATCGCGATCGGGTTGGCCGGATCCCACTGGGGCAACGGCGCAGCCGCCCACACGCCCGCGTCCGCACCCTCGCCGACGCCCGCACCCTGGAGATAGCCGGGTGCCCAGGCCGCCGAGAGATACGTGGCGTAGTCGCCGCCGATGACGCCGGCGATGTACTCAGGGGTGAACTGGTCCTCGGTGCCCACCAGGTCCTTCTGGACCAGGCCCGCCCAGTAGTCGAGGACTTCCTTGATCTCCGGGCTGTTGAGGTTGATGCCGATCTCGCCCTCATTGGCGGGGTCGTACTCGAACGGCTCTGCACCGTTCTGATACATGTACGCCGTCACCGCTGCGGGCTGGTTGGCAGCGAAGCTCGCGAAGACCGGGCCTCCGGCATCCTTGACCGTCTGCGCGGTCGCCTCGAACTCCTCCCACGTCGTCGGCGGCGTGATGCCGTACTGCTCGAAGATGTCGGTGCGGTAGATCATGCCCATCGGGCCGCCGTCGATCGGCGCACCGTAGATGCCGTCGCCCACCGAGACGTCCTTCCAGGCGCCCTCTCCGAAGTTGTCCTTGACGTCCTCGTAGCCGAGGTCCGACAGGTCGATGATCGCGTCCTGCGCCTGGAACACCGCGATGCGGTCGGCCTCGACCATCATGACGTCCGGGGCGCCGCTGCCGCCCGAGATCGCCGTCTGGAACTTGTCGTAGGCGTCGCCACCGGCGCCCACGTTCGTCCAGCAGACCTGGACGTCGTCGTTCTCCTCATTGAAGTTGTCGACGACCGCCTCGGAGTTGGGGTACCACGCCCACAGCGTGACGACAGGTGCGTCGGGGTTCTTGATCTCGTTGGAGCAGTTGGATGCGTCTCCACCGCCTCCGTCGCCGTCACCACCGCCGGCGGTGCAGGCGGCGAGGGCACCGGCCACTGCGAGCATCGTGATCGCAGCAAGGACAGGCTTCGTCTTCACTGGAGTTCCTTTCGGTTTTGCGGGACTTCTTCGTCGGTGCGCGACCGTTGCGGTGCTCCGGGTCACTCGGGAGCAACTCGTTCCTCCGCGTGGTCTACAACGTTGTAGAGCAACGTTGTACACACTGTCGCATCGGCATCCTGCCGTGTCAAGGGAGTTGAGGAATTTTCTTGAGTGCGCGCGAAACTTCCGCCGGTCAGTAGTCGACCGGAGCAGGTCCCAGATCGCGCAGCAGCGCCGCGAGCGCGGCGTACGCCTCGTCCCGGTACGCGGCGAGCTCTGGCGCTCGCTCCGCCGGAGTCGCGAGGAAGCCGCGACCGGATTTCACGCCCTTCTCCCCCCGCTCGACTCGCTCGCGAAGGATCGTCGGCGCGGCGAAGCGGTCGGGGTACGCCTCATGAAGCGACCCGTAGCAGAAGTCGTACACATCGAGGCCGGCGATATCGGCTATGGCGAAAGGCCCGAAGAACGGGAGCCGGAACCCGAAGGTGGTCCGCGCGATCAGATCGACGGCCTCCGGCGTCGCCACGCCCTCCTCGACGAGTCGCGCCGCCTCGGTGAACAGCGCGTACTGCAGGCGGTTCAGCACGAACCCCGTGACGTCGGTGATGGGCACGCCCACCTTGCCGCACTCGCCCAGCAGCTCGACGACCCTGTCCACCGCGCTCGGGTCTGTCCCCGCGTGCGGGATGACCTCGACGCCGGGGATGAAGGTGGCGGGATTGCTGAAGTGCACGCCGAGGAATCGCGTCGGGTCCTCGACGGCCTGCGCGAGCGTGCCGATGGCGATCGTGGAGGTGTTGCTCCCGACGAGCGTGTCGGCGCGGCAGCTCCCGCTGATGCGGTGCAGCGTCTCGTGCTTGAGTTCGAGGATCTCGGGCACCGCCTCCTCGACGAAGTCGACGTCGGCCACGGCCTCCTCGATCGACGAGGACGCCGAGACGTGCTCCGCCACCCGGTCGGCGGCGTCCGGGGGGAAGATCCCGCGCCCGCCGTAGTCGGCCGCCTCACGGATGAGACGCTCTCGGCTGGAGTGGGCGAGCTCAGCGCTGGCATCGGCCAGGACGACGTCCCTGCCTGCGAGGGCCAGCACCTGGGCGATCCCGCCGCCCATGTAGCCGGAGCCGACCACGGCCACCTTCGAGATCATCATGCCTCCTTGTCGTATTCGTCGATCAGCCGGACTTTCGCCGCGGATGCCGACCCGGGATCGAACCGGTGCTCCAGCCACTCGTCGACGAGCTTCTTCGCGAGCTCCAGGCCGATGACCCGCGCACCCAGGGTGAGGACCTGTGCGTTGTTGCTCTTGACCGAGCGCTCCACCGAGTAGCTGTCGTGGGCCGTCACGGCCCGGATTCCGCGCACTTTGTTCGCGGTGATGGCGACCCCCAGCCCGGTGCCGCAGATGAGCAGCGCGCGATCGGCGTCACCTCGCGCGACGATCGACGCCGCTTTCACCGCCACCCGCGGGTACGGCGTCGCCTCGGCGCTCGCCACCCCGACATCCACGACGCTGTCCACTCGAGGGTCGCCGGCGAGCAGCTCTCGCAGCACCTCCTTGTAGGCGAAGCCGGCGTCATCGGCGCCGACCACGATCCTCCAGCCCATTGATCACTCCGATCCCTTGAAGTCCGCGACCCACCCGGCGAGGGCGGCCGCGATGATTGAGAACGACACGGCACCGGGGTCGGGATGCCCGATGCTTCGCTCGGCCAGCGGACGCGCACGGCCCCGGCGCGGACTCATGGCGGAAGTCGCCTCGGCGCCCGCGCGGGCGGCGGTCGCCGCCGCGGCGAGCGCATCCGCGATGCCGCTCCCCGCGTGCACCCGCTCCGTGAGCGTCTCGTCGAAGGGGGCCATCGCATCGAGCATGGTCTTGTCGCCCGGCTCCGCCCCGCCGAGCGCCGCCACTCTGGCGTGCGCCGCCGCGACCGCCGTCGCGACATCGGCCGCGGTGAAGTCTTCGGGCGACCCGAGGGAGAGCCCGACCTCCGCGAGCGCGGCGCCCCAGAGGGCCCCGGACGTGCCCCCGGCGGTCTCGGACCACGCGTCTCCGGCGCGCTGCAGCAGCTCCCTCACGCCGATGGCCGCGTCGGCGGACTCCGCCGCCTCGACCGCAGCGGTGAGGCCTCGCGTCATGCCTATGCCGTGATCCCCGTCTCCGGCGATCGCGTCGAGTTCGCCCAGACGGTCCGCTTCCGCCGCGATCGCGTCCCGCGCGCCGACCAGCATGCGCCGCGCGATCTCGGCCGCCCTACGGGAGGCGGGTGTCGCCGGCGGCGCCGGGGCCGCCCCGGCGGGCGCGGGTTCGGCGGCGGCGGATCCGCGGGGGGCCGTCGGTCTCACGGTCGGCGCCTCCGCGGACACGCGTCCCTTCCGCAAGGCCGGCGCGGAGGCCGGGGCCCGCCACAGCTCCTCGAGTTCGTCGTCGAGCCAGAGCAGGGTGAGCGAGACACCCGCCATGTCGAGGCTGGTGACGAATTCTCCGCACAGCGGTTCCACGACCTCCACGCCTTGCGCCTCGAGGTGATCCACGACGTACCCGAAGAGCACGAACAGCTCCTCGTACTTGACCGACCCGAGTCCGTTGACGATCACCGCGGCGCGGCGGCCGTCATGGGGCCGCTCCTCGAGAAGAGGCGCGGCCAGGGTGACGGCCAGCTCGGCCGCCGGCTGCAGGGGCACATCCCGGACGCCGGGCTCCCCGTGGATGCCGAGGCCGATCGACATCTGCCCCGCGGGAACCTCGAACAGAGCGTGGTCCGCACCGGGGAGCGTGCAGCCGGCGAACGCGACGCCGTGGCTGCGGGTGCGGCTGTTGGCGCGGGCGGCGAGACGTTCCACCTCGTCGAGCGGATCCCCGCGCTCTGCTGCGGCACCGGCGATATGGAAGACGCAGACGATGCCGGCGATCCCGCGCCGTTCGTCGGCCGCCTCCACCGGGGCGCTCGCGACATCGTCGGTGATGAGCACGGTGCGCGCGTCGATCCCTTCGTCGCGCAGCCGCCGCTCGGCCTCGCCGAAGTGGATCACGTCCCCGGCGTACCGGCCGTAGGTGAACAGGATGCCGCCGCCCGCGTCGGCGGCATGCGCCACGCGCAATGCCTGAGCTGTCGACGGCGAGGTGAAGATGTTGCCGCACACCGCGCCCGCGGCCAGGCCCGACCCCACGTAGCCGGCGAAGGCGGGGTAGTGCCCGGATCCGCCGCCGATGAGCACCGCCACCTTCCCGGGCTCGAGCGGGTTCGCACGCACGACGCCTCCGTCGACCAGCGAGATCTCGTCTTCATGAGCGCGCGCGAAGCCTCGGAGCGCGTCTGGGACGAACGCGTCGGCGTCGCCCAGGACGCGGGTCATCGCGACACCGCCGACGCGCCGGTCTGACGCACTCTGCTGACGCCTGCCGCGTACTCCCGTCGGGGCAGCACGCGGTCGCGCAGGTAGTCGCGGTTGGTGGCGCTCACGCTCAGTCCGTCTCCGCCGTAGTGCTCGACGCAGATGATGCCCTGGAAGCCGTTGCGCAGGGCGATCTTCACCGCTTCGCGATAGTTGATGACGCCCAGTTCGAGCGACGTCGGGACGGTCGAGTACAGACCGGCGGCGGCATCCTCGTCGCGGGAGTAGTTCTTCACGTGCCAGAAGTTGGCGTACGGCATGGTCGCCTCCGCGATCGCCCGCCAGTCCTCGACCGGCTCGTGAAGGCGGATGAGGTTGCCGATGTCGGGGTTGAGGCCGACGGCGTCCAGGCCGATGTCCTCGACGAGGCGCACGGAGGACTCCGCGCTGCCCAGGAACGTGTGCTCGTACATCTCGAGCGAGAGCAGCAGCCCCGCCTCGTCCGCATGCCGGCCGAGCTCACGCAGCCGTCCGACGGCGAGCGCCCATGCGTCATCGTCTCCGAAGGGGTCCCGGTGCCCGTCGGCCGTCCAGAACCACAGCTGCTCGCGCTGGGCGGGAGTGAGCGCGCGATGAAGCCCCACCGAGACGACCGGGATGCCCAGCTCCGCAGCGAAGTCGATCGTGCGGTGCGCGTAGGCGAGGTGCTCCTGACCGTGCTGCTCGTCGATGACGCTGCGGCGGATCGCCGAGAGGGAGACTGCGGTCAATCCGGTTGCAGCGAGGCACTCCCGCAGGGCCGCGACGTGGTTGCGGTCGAGGTCGCCGTACCGCGTCCAGGAGTCCGTGAGATCGACATCGGAGAACCCCGCGTCGCTCACTTCCGAGAGATCCGACAGCCAGCGCTCTGCAGATGACTCCGGCCCGTCGACGGGGTGGGCATCGCCGAGCGGAAGCAGCGCCGCCGCGATCGGCCAGTCGTTCGAACTCAGCATTGTCTCGTCCTCGATGACGTCATACCCGCAAGGTACACTAGTTTACAACGTTGCATTTCTTCGTGGCACGAATGGTCGGCGAACGGGCGGACGGCCGCGGGTCCGGCCCGGCGGGCAGTAGAGTACAGGGGTTCGAACGGCAGGCGGGAGCATCGATGGGACCGACGATGCATGACGTCGCACGGGTGGCCGGCGTCTCTATCAAGACCGTGTCCAACGTGATCAACGACTACCCCCACGTGCGCCCGGGAACACGCGATCGCGTCAATGAGGCGATCGAGCAGCTCGACTATCGCCCGAATCTGTCGGCGCGCGGGCTCCGCTCCGGACGCACCGGCGTGATCGGCCTCGCCGTCCCGTCACTGCGCGAGAACTACTTCGCCGAGCTCGCCGACTCCGTGATCCGCGCCGCCGAGAAGCGCGGGCTCGGCGTCATGGTCGAGCAGACCAGCGGTCAGCGCGAGGGAGAGCTGCTCGCGGTGTCGACGAGCCGTCCCCGCTTCCTCGACGGCCTCCTCTTCAGCCCGGTGAGCCTCGGACAGGAGGATGCCGCGGCCCTCGCTGTCGAGGGGCCGCTCGTCCTGCTGGGCGAGCGCATCTTCGGCGGGCCGACCGACCACGTCACGATGCACAACACCTCTTCGGCGGAGGCCGCGGTGGAGCATCTGCTCGAGATCGGCCGCCGCCGGATCGCCTTGATCGGCGCAGACCTTCACGGGGGCGTCGAGGCCAGCTCGGCGAACCTGCGGCTCAAGGGGTATCTGCGCGCGCTGGAGCGCGCCGGCATCGAGCTGGACCCCGCCCTCGTGCGTCCGACCGAGATGTCTCGATGGAACCGCGCCGGAGGCGCCGCGGCAGCGCATCTGCTGGTCCGCGAGGGCGTGGAGTTCGACGCCGTGTTCGCGCTGAGCGACACCCTCGGACTCGGCGTGCTGCGCGCGCTGGACGAAGAGGGGCTGCGCGTGCCGGACGACGTCGCGATGATCGGGTTCGACAACATCGACGAGAGCAAGTGGTCGGTGCCCTCCATGACGACGGTCGACCCCGGCCGCGACGAGATCGCCGCGATCGCGGTCGACCGGCTCATCGAGCGCATCAACGAGAAGGGCGAGCGGCGGCCGCCCGAGACCTTCAAGCCCGATTTCCGCATCGTGCGTCGCGAGTCGACCGGCTTCGTCAGCACGGACGAATAGTGCTCGTCAGATGACCGACTCGCTCCACGGGTCCGGGTTGCCGAAGCGGTGCGCGGTGATCGTCACCGACTGCTCGTGGAGGAACGGCAGCAGCTCGAGCCGGCCGGCGGTGGTCACCTCGTTGTCGTAGACCGCGAGGTCGGGGTCGCCGCCCGACGCCTGCGCGACGAGGGCGCGCAGTGCCGCGACCGACTCAGACCGGCCGATGAGCCGCACACGCGCCGGCCGCGGCTCGGGGTCGGCGTCGGCGGCGGCCGCGACGACGTCGACCGCCGTGAGTCGCTCGAGCCACTGCTCGTCGGTCTCGACGAAGACGGCGACGTCCTCTTCCGCGAGCACGCGGCGCACGGCGGCAGGCAGACCGACCGGGCTGCTCAGCGTCAGTCGCGATCCTGAGCGCAGGCCCGCGATCACCACGCGGAGCACGGCCTGCCATGATGCGTCCGCGGTGGCGCGCAGCGCGACCGCCGGGATCGGGCGGTAGCGGAAGAGGTTGCGCTCGATGCCGAGACCCGAGACGTCCTTCACCTGTCCGAACTCGCGGTCCCATGCGATCGCGTCCGACAGGGCGCCGCGGCGGAGCCACTCGAACGCCTCGTAGTCCAGCGACGGCTGCGCAGCCTCGATGAGCGCGACGATGCGGGTGTCGAGACCCCGCAGGTGCAGCGTCGCCGACGCCGGGGCGCCCGAGGTGGCGCGCCAGCGGCCGAGCCCCACGAGATAGTTCGGGCCGCCGGCCTTCGCTCCGGCGCCGACCGACGAGCGCTTCCAGCCGCCGAACGGCTGGCGCTGCACGATGGCGCCGGTGATGCCGCGGTTGACGTAGAGGTTTCCCGCCTGGACCCGGTCGAGCCACAGCGCGAGGTCGTCGGGGTTCTGGGTGTACAGGCCCGCGGTGAGCCCGTAGGCGACGGCGTTCTGCAGCTCGATCGCGTGGGCGAGCGACGACGCGTGCATGATCCCGAGCACCGGCCCGAAGAACTCCTCGCGGTGGAAGCGCGAGCCGGGCTGCACACCGGTGCGGATGCCGGGGGTCCAGAGCCGCCCGTCGTACTCGGGGGCCGCGTCCACGCGCCGGGGCTCGACGAGCCAGGACTCCCCCTCGTCGAGGGTGGTGAGCGCCCACTGGAGCTTGCCGCGCGGCACCTCGACGACCGGCCCGACCTCGCTGAGCGGGTCGGAGGGTGCTCCCACGCGGAGGGAGGTCGCAGCATCCACCAGCTGACGCGCGAAGCGCTGCGAGTGGCCGACCGGACCGACGAGGATCGCGAGCGACGCGGCAGAGCACTTCTGGCCGGCGTGGCCGAACGCGCTC
Organism: Microbacterium ureisolvens; assembly: GCF_019511645.1. Taxonomy (GTDB): domain Bacteria; phylum Actinomycetota; class Actinomycetes; order Actinomycetales; family Microbacteriaceae; genus Microbacterium; species Microbacterium ureisolvens_A. The sequence continues at coordinate 218,902 of NZ_JAEUAX010000002.1, forward strand.
TTGATGAGATCGGATGCCGCGAGGTCGAGGTCGGCCGTCGGCATGACGATCATCGCGTTCTTGCCGCTGGTCTCGGCCAGGAGCGGGAGATCGGGACGCCACGAGCGGAACAGGGCCGCCGTCTCCCACGCCCCGGTGAGGATCACCCGGTCGACGTCGGGGTGCGACAGCAGCGCCTGCCCGAGGCCGCCCTCGTCGATGTCGACGAGGGCGAGCACGTCGCGCGGCACGCCCGCCTCCCACAGCGCCTCGGCGACCACCGCGGCGCAGCGCCGGGCCTGCGGCGCGGGCTTGAACACCACGCCCGATCCCGCGGCGAGCGCCGCGAGCACGCCACCTGCGGGGATCGCGATCGGGAAGTTCCACGGCGGTGTGACGACGGTGAGCCGAGCTGGCTCGAACACCGCGCCGCTCACGCGATCGAGCTCGCGTGCGGTGGCGGCGTAGTAGTTCGCGAAGTCCACGGCCTCGCTCACCTCGACGTCTGCCTCGGCGAACACCTTGCCCGTCTCGGATGCGGCGACCTCGATGAGCTCGCCGCGGCGGGCCTCGAGGGCGTCGGCGGCGGCGGTCAGCACCAGGCTTCGCTCGGCCGCGGGGAGCGCACCCCACGCCGGTGCCGAGTCCCGCACGCGCGCCACGATGCCCTGGAGCGTGGACTCGTCGGTGACGCGGGCCTCCTCCACCGTGGCGTCGCCCGCGCGGGAGGTCTCGATGCGCGACAGGATGCTGCGCGCCCAGGCCCGGTTCGCGGGCAGCGCCGGATCGCTGTCGGCGGTGTTGCGGAATCCCGGTGCGCCCGCGACCCGGGCGGCGGACTCGCGCGGCGCGAAGACCGCTGTCTCGACGAACGCCTCGGCCCCGAAGACCTGCTCCGGGACGGAGCGCTCGACGGGCGCGGTGTCGCCTGGAACGGCCGAGCGTGCGATGCCGATCACGGCTTGCGTGAGGCCGGATTCGTCCGACGTGCCGGCTGCTCGGCGCAGGCGCGCCTGGGCGCGCGGGGATCCGGCGCCGGCGGGTCCGGAGAGGGCGGTCGCCTCCGCCGCGCGGTCCTGGTGCCGGTTCGGCCCGGTCGCGAGGGCGGGGTCGTCGGCGCGGGCGAGGGATGCGAGGAAGCGGTCGCGCTCGCGCTCGAACATGGCCGGGTCGTCGGAGAGATCGAAGGCGGCCGAGAGGAAGTTGTCGCTCGAGGCGTTCTCCTCGAGGCGCCGCACCAGGTAGCTGATCGCCACGTCGAACTCGTCGGGCCGCACGACCGGCACGTACAGCAGCACATGGCCGACCTCGCGCGTGACGGCCTCGACCTGGCCCTGCGCCATGCCGAGCAGCATCTCGAACTCGACATCGTCGCGGACGCCGGCTTCACCGGCGAGCAGCCAGGCGTACGCGATGTCGAAGAGGTTGTGCCCGGCGACACCGATCCGCACCGCCCGGGTGTGCGGCTTCTGGAGGGCGAACCGGAGGCACCGCACGTAGTTGGCGTCCGAGTCGACCTTCGCCCCGTAGGTGGCGAGGCTCCAGTCGTGCATGACCGCGTCGACGTGCTCCATCGCGAGGTTGGCGCCCTTCACGAGACGCACCTTGATGCGGGCGCCGCCGTCGTCGACGCGCTCCTGCGCCCACGCGGTGAGCCGCTCGAGCGCGGGCAGCGCGTCGGGAAGGTACGCCTGCAGCACGATGCCGGCCTCGAGCTGCCGCAGGCGCGGATCTTCGAGGAGGCGCTTGAACACCGCGATCGTGAGATCGAGGTCGCGGTACTCCTCCATGTCGAGGTTGATGAACGTCGGGCCGTTCACCGAGCTCGTCGGGGAGGCCGCGGTCAGGTACAGCGGCCGCAGGCGGTCGACGACCTTGTCTACGACCTCGTCGAACGCCCACATCGAGATGTGGCTGGCGATCGCGGACACCTTCACCGACACGTAGTCGACGTCGGGGCGGCGGATCAGCTCGTGGATCCCCTCGAGCCGGCGCAGCGCCTCCCGTTCGCCCAGCACCGCCTCGCCCAGCAGGTTGAGGTTCAGTCGCGCGCCGCTCTCGCGGAGCGCAGCGATCGCGGGGCCGAGCTTGTCGGGACGCGCGTCGACGACGAGGTGGCCCACCATCTCGCGCAGCACGCGGCGGGCGATGGGCACGACCGGCGACGGCAGCACCGGTGCGAGCGCGCCCCCCATGCGAACGGCGCCGCGCAGGTACCACGGCAGGAACTCGGGCACGAGAGGCGCGACGCGGTGCAGATGGGATGCTGCGGCCGACAGGCTCTCGGGACGCATCACGCCGTCGACGAACCCGATGGTGAATGGCAGGCCGTTCGGATCCTTGAGCACACCGGCCAGTCGCTCGGCGGCCGGGTCGACCTCGACCTCCGCACTCTCCGCGACCCACCGCTGCGCCAGCGCGACGGCCTCGACGGTCAGGCGCTCGTCGGATCGGTCTTCCATTCGCACTCCAGCTGTCACCTCGTCGGTCTCCGTGCTTCCAGCCTGCACCTCATCGTGCGCGATCGGCTCCACATGCTGCATGAGGTCAAGGGTGCGGTATCCATTCATTCGTGAAAAGCGATGATTTACGATCTATATCGTTCGCCATTGTCGATGGGATAGGGATGTTCGAACTGCGACGCCTGCGACTGCTCCACGAGCTCGCGCTGCGCGGCACGCTGGCGGCCGTCGCGGAGGCCCTCTCGTACAGTCCGTCCACGATCTCGCAGCAGCTGGCGCAGCTCGAGAAGGAGGCCGGCGTCGCGCTGCTCGCGCCGGAAGGACGCCGCGTTCGCCTCACCGAGCACGGCCGCGTCCTCGCGGCGCACGCGACGCGGGCGCTCGACCTCGACGAGCAGGCGCGCGGCGAGCTCGAGTCGCTGCACCCGGGACTCGCGCCTGTCCGTGTCGCCGTCATGCAGACCGCCGCGCTCGCCATCGTTCCGGCCGCACTCGCACTCCTCGCTGAGCGCGCGCCCGACCTTCGCGTCGAGCTTGTCGAGATGCCGCCGGAGCTCGGGCTGTTCGAGCTCTCCGCGCGCGGTGTCGATCTCGTCATCGCCGAGCAGTACCCGGGCCACACGCGCGCCCACGCGAGCGGCCTCGAGCGCGACGCGCTCGGCACCGACCCGATCCGTCTGGCCGTGGCATCCGTCGATCCCGCCCGCTCGCTCGGCGACCTGCGCGAGCGCCCGTGGGTGATGGAGCCTGCCGGCACCGCCGCGCGCCTCTGGGCCGTCCAGCAGTGCCGGGCAGCCGGGTTCGAGCCCGATGTGCGGTACGAGCTGGCCGACCTCTCCGCCCATGCGCGTCTGGTCGCGGCGGGCCAGGCCGTCGCCGTCCTTCCCGACCTGCTGTGGGAGGGTTCGGAGATCCCGGTGTCGCTGCTCGATCTGCCGGGTCGGCCGGCGCGCGAGATCTTCACGGCCCAGCGCACGGCCTCTGGCGCCCGTGCGGGCATCCTCGAGGTGCGGCGCGCCCTGCGCGACGCGTTCCCCGTGCGGCGGACGGATGCCCCGCCCCTGGGCCCCTAGACAGCCGCGGGGCGTGCGGGGGCAGGGCTCCAGCATCCGTCTCCCGTGTCAGGTGCGCTCGCGACGCTCCGGCGGAGCCGGCGGCCGGGTGATCTGGTCACGTGCGACCTCGTCGCGCCCGTCCGCGTGGCCGTCGTGGCGGTCACTGGAGCTGTCGACGTAGGGGTCGACGTCGTCGGCCTTGCGCATCGACTCCGCGTGCTGCCGGCGCAGGTCTTCCGCTTCGGCGCGGTGGTCGTCGACGCGTCCCGCGCGTCGTTCGGCGTCCATCGAGGCTTCGGCGGCCCGCGCCTTGGCATCCTCGGCCGCAGCGGCGGCCGCGGCCGCGTCGGCGCGTGCGCGTGCGGCCTCCGCCTCGTGCTGCCGCGCCTGCAACTCGGTCTCCCGGGCATCTTCACGCATCTTCTCGGCGCGGGCGTGCTGGTGCTCCCTGCGACGCTCGCGGCGTCCGCGTGCGGTGACCAGCAGGGCGACGACGACGATGGCGAGCACCACGACGATGCCGACGATGATCCAGATGAGGGTGGTCGTGTCCACGGCTCCTCCTTCTCCCTCCGACGCCGGCGGGGTACCGGCGCCACCGCTGTCAGGCAACTCCGCACGCCCGTCGGCCGCAAACCCATTGCGCAGCCGCAGCCGCTGCGCTACTCCTGGCGCTGTGGCGCCTTAGGCATCCGATGCCCGCGCGCATAGGATGAGGCTCTCGCCGACGCAGTTCCCCCGCCATCCGCCACGCCCCCCGAAGGACTCGCGTTGACAGATACCCCCGCAATCCTCTTCGACCCGGATCGTCCCCGCGATGACGGCGAGACGCTGCGGCTGCAGGAATGCTCGCAGGAGCAGATCCGCACCATCGGGCGCATCCAGTCCCACGGCGCCCTCTTCGGCATCGACGAGGCGACGGGTGTCGTCGTCGTCGCGAGTGAGAACGTCGAGCACTGGCTGGGACGTGATCTGCGCGAGACGGGCAGCGACACCCTGTCGTGGGCCATCAGCCAGGGACTGGCCGTCGATCCCGTCCGCGCGGAGTTCGAGGGCACGGTGTACGACGTGATCGCGCATCGCGGCACTGTCCCGCTCATCGTCGAGCTCGAGCCCGTCGTGCCCGAGCTCGAGTACGTCCGCACGGGCGTCGTCGGCGCGATCCAGCGACTGGCCGCAGTCACCGACCCCGACCAGCTGCGCCAGCTGGCCGCCCGCGAGATCAAGGCCATCACGGGCTACGACCGGGTGATGTGCTACGAGTTCCACGACGACGGGCACGGACAGGTCGTCGCCGACGAGCGCGAACCCGACATGGAGCCGTATTTCGGGCTGCACTTCCCCGCGTCGGACATCCCCGTGCAGGCGCGCGCGCTGTACGTCGAGAAGCGCTCACGGGTGATCGCCGACACGGAGGACCAGGGACTCGCCCTCCACACGCTCCTGCCCGAGGACACCCCGCTCGACCTCGGGGGCACCGAGCTGCGCGCCGTGTCGCCGCACCACCTCCAGTTCATGCGCAACATGGGGCAGGCGTCGACGGTGTCGTTCGGCCTCGTCATCGAGGACCGGCTCGTGGGCATGTTCACGTGTGCGCACCGCACCCCGCGACGCATTCCGGTGCTGCTGCGCCGGGCGCTGGAGGTCATGGCGACCCAGGTCGTCACGCAGCTCGCCGCCGCCGAGCAGATCCGGCGTCTCCGCCGGCAGCTCGAGGCCCGGGAGCGGCGGATCGCCATCATCGCACCGCTGTACGGGCGCGGCGATGCCGGTGCCGTGCTGATGAGCGGCGAGCGGACCGTGCTCGATGTGGTCCCCGCCGACGGCGCTCTGCTGCGGATGGGCGACGCCGTCCACACCGTGGGAGTCGTGCCGCCCCCGGCGCGCCTGTTCGCCGTGATCGACGAGCTCGGGCCGGGAAGGCTGCTGTGGGAGGCGCTTCCGATCGAGCGCCCGGAACTCGCCGTCGAGGTCCCGGGCGTGACGGGCCTGCTCATCGTCCCGCTCGGCGGCGACGGCGATGCGCTGGTCTTCGTGCGCAGTGAGGTCTCGCGCACTGTCGACTGGCTCGGCGACCAGCGACCCGAGAACCGCGACACGCCCCTCTCCCCTCGCCGATCGTTCTCCGCGTGGCGTGAGAGTGTCACCGGCCGCAGCCTCCCGTGGGGCGAGCACGCGCAGGACGCGTTCGATCTCGGTGAGGAGATCAGGTCGGCCATGATCGCGCGCACGCAGGCGGAGCTCGCCGAGCTCGCGCTGCGCGATGCGCTCACGGGTCTGCACAACCGCCGTTTCCTGGATGACCGGCTGGATGAGCTGCTGAGCGGCTCAGAGGCCGCGATGGCCGTCGTGTTCCTCGACCTCGACGACTTCAAGCTCATCAACGACACGCACGGTCACGAGATGGGCGACGCCGTCCTGGCCGCGATCGGTCGCCGGCTGAGCGGCGTGGCCCGCAGCTCCGACATCGTCGTGCGGCTGGGGGGCGACGAGTTCGTGATCGTGTGCGTCGGTGCCGGACCGGAGGAGGCCGCCGCGATCGCGGGTCGCGCGCTCGCCGCGATCACCGAGCCGATCATCGTGCGGGGCGTGGAGGTCGCCGTGGGCGCGTCCGCGGGCGTCGTGGCGGCCGAGCGCGGAATCACTCCCGGAGGGTTGCTGGATGCTGCGGACGCGGCGATGTACCGCGCCAAGCGCGGGGGCGGCGGCCGCGTCTCAGCGTGACGGGAGCTCGGGCTCGGGGAGGACCCGCAGCCCCGCCGATGAGTTCGCGGCGTCGATCAGGTCCTGCAGCCAGAGCCGGTTGATCTCGGGCATGGGTCCCTCGTACTCGAACCGCAGTGAGGTCACCGGAGAGATCCAGACGGCCTGACGCAGCGAGGTGTCTGCGTCGACGTGCGCGAAGGAGAGATTCTCCCGGCGCCGCAGCTTCGCCATGATGACCAGCTCGAGGTGAGCGAGCGTGCGATCGTCGATCGTGAAGGACGCGGGGGGTGCGCCGTAGTGAAGTATGCCCACGTATCGATCCTATGGGCGGGCGGGCGCAGGTACGCTGGGGCGATGGCGATCGTGAACCGGCTCACCGTCGATGGACGCGACTACTTCCTGCCCGACCCCGTGTCGGAGTTGAAGACCAAGATCCTCGAGGCGATCAAAGCGGGGGGCGGCTATGTCAACGTCCCGCCGCTGCGCGGTGGCCCGGGCGTCGACATCCTCTTCTCTCCCGGCATGCCCGTCACGTGGTCGCAGTTCGAGGTCGGCGAGGCGCCGGCTCCGGTCGACGAGCCGGACGACGAGCTCGCCGACTACGAACTCTGACCCGCTGCTGCTCGCCGGTCGCACCCGCCCGCGGGGCGCGGTGAGATCCGCGGACTGAAGCGAGTCGGTCGGCCGCCGCGCCCTCGGGGCACCGGTCAGACCGCTGCGAGCAGGGCGTCGATCTCCTCCGACGGCATCGGGAGCCCCCACAGGTAGCCCTGTCCGAGGCCGCAGCCGCGCTCGCGCGAACGCCGGAGGTCTGCGACGGTCTCGATGCCCTCGGCCACCACGCGCCAGCCGTGTCGCGCGCTGCTTTCCACCACGGCGGCGACCGCGTCGTGGGCCTCGGCATCGTCGCGCTGCGTGAGCGATCGGTCGATCTTGACCTCATCGATCGGCAGCCCCTCGAGCATGGCCACGGTGGCATCGCCGCCGGCGTAGTCGTCGACCGAGATGGCGATCCCCACGGCCCGCAGCGCCTGCATCGCCGTGATCATCTCGGGACGCAGCTGGGGCGTCGGCGCTTCGGTGATCTCGACCGTCATGCCGGCCGGATCGATGCCGAGCCGGTCCAGTCGCGCGACGATGGTGTCGGCGTATCGTGTCGAGAAGTGCGCGGGAGAGGCGTTGACCGACAGTCCGAGCGGGTGGCCGGACTCGCGCCATCGCGTCACCTGTTCGGTCGCCCGGGCGAAGACATGCAGGTCGATCTCGTCGAGGAAGCGCCCCTCCTCTGCGAGCGGGATGAACGTGTCGGGCCGGACGGCACCCAGCAGCGCGTGGTTCCAGCGGCAGAGCGCCTCGACGGCGACGGGATCCGCCGCCACCTCGGCATCGGCCGGCCCGGTCGGGTCGAGGTCGTACTGCGGCTGGAACGCGATCCACAGCTCGCCGCTCGACAGCGCCGCGCGCAGGTCACGAGTGAGCTGTGGAGGACGAACCATGCCACCAGCGTCGAGGACGTTCGCATGCGGGGGCAACACCGGACACGGGCACATAATCTGCGTATACTACGCCGCACCTTGCGCCGACGGCCGAACGCGCACACCGGGCTGCCACGGGGACTAGGGTGGGGGCGATGGGCACGCTCACCTACGACACCCGCGTCACGACGTCGATCGACGACCGGATCCTCGCGCATCTGCAGGCGGTCATCTGGGCCAAGCTGCGTCGCGGCGAGTCCTTCCCGTTCACCTGGAGCGACCCGACCCGCGCGGGCCTGGGCCGCACGTCGGTATGGCTGAGTCCGAACGTCTCGCTGGCGTTCGAGTACTTCGGCGGTCGACAGCCCCGCCTCAACCCGGCTTGGGTGGACGCACTCGCCAAGGCAGCGAACTCGCCTGCGGGCCTCACGATCGTCCCGGAACCCGACAACCCCGCCGGACCCTGATCGTTCCCTTCCGCTCGGGATCACCGCCGCGGGGATCATCGCGGCGATGTCGCTGATCGCCACCGCCATCCTGCGCTGACGGGTCAGTTCCAGACGCTGGGCGCCTGCGCACGCGTGGGAGGGAGAGCGGATGCTGCAGCCCAGTCGTGCACCCATTCCTCCACCTCGGGAACACCCTCGGGCCGGCCGATCGCCGCGAAGAGCTCCTCGTGCGACAGTGTGCCGCCGGAGCGCTTCATCATGCGGGCGCGGATGATCGCGCGGGCGTACACCTCGCCGGCGACGACAGCGCGATGCTCGAGGTAGACCGCCTTGTCGTCGTGCCCGATCATGCGCGACTCGACGTCGAACTTCTGCCACAGGTTGAGCGACTTGCGGAACGTCACGGTCTCGCTCGAGACGACGGCATACCAGCCGTACTTCTTCATGACGTCCCACAGGCCGGTGCGCACGAGCAGGTCCCATCGGCCGAGGTCGAACAGCGACAGGTAGCGCCCGTTGTTCATGTGGCGCAGCAGATCGATGTCGGTGAGCAGTGTGGTGAGCCGGATCCGGCTGATCTCGTGGGGGCCGAGCCGCCGGCCACGCCGCAGCCGCCGCCGCGCGGTCACCATCACCATCAGGGTGCGCCACATCACGTTCACGAGGTGCGATCGTAGCGATCCTCGCGGGGTGCGCGGATTCGGTTGTCGATTCCCGACAGGGCCCAGAAGTGACCGCGGAACATGCGCACGCGCGGAGGTCCGCAGCATCCTTTTGTCAACCCCTGTTCACCCGGTGTTCCCTCGATTTCGGGTCTCGCGCCGACGCGCGTAGAGTCTGGCCCATGGAAGCCGAAACCCAGACCGACATCGTCGTCCGTCCGGTGCGCGACGTCGACGCGGAGGCCCTCGGGCGCGTCCACGCGACCGCCTGGCACGAGACGTACGACCACCTCATCAGCAAGGCCGCCCTCGAGGCCGTATCGCCCAAGCGCCTCGCCGAGCTCTGGACGCACTGGGCCGTCCAGGGTCCCGAGTTCAAGATGTTCGCCGCCCTCGTGAACGGCGAGATCGTCGGGTTCGCCGGCTCCGGTCCCGCACGCGACAAGGACGCCCCGCGTTTCCGCGAGCTGTACTTCATCTACCTGCTCGACGCCTACCACGGCACAGGCATCGGCCAGAAGCTCTTCGACGCGGTCGTCGAGCCGGCCGAGGGCCTGTACCTCTGGGTCGCCGACGACAACCCGCGTGCGCACCGCTTCTACACGCGCAACGGCTTCACGCTCGACGGGGCCACGCACACCGAGCCCTTCCTCGGCGAGACCCTCACCGAGGTGCGCTTCGTGCGCTGATCCACCGCTGTTCCGAGGGGGCGTGTCCGGTTCGCCGGGAACGCCCCCTCGCCGTCTCGCCAGGCGGGCACCCACCCGCCGCGCATCCGCAAGACTGGACCCATGCCGCCTCGCACCGCGCTCACCGTCTGGCCCCTCGAGGGCATCCCCGAGATCGAGGCCGGCGCCGACCTCGTCGATGTCATCGCCCGCGCAGCGGACGACGAACTCGCGCACGGCGACATCCTCGTCGTGACTTCGAAGATCGTCTCGAAGGCCGAGGGCCGCTTCGTCGTCGCCGACGACCGCGAAGACGCCATCACGTCCGAGACGGTGCGGGTCGTGGCATCCCGGAGCACCCCCAACGGCGCGACCACGCGCATCGTGCAGAACCGGCTCGGCATGGTCTCCGCGGCCGCGGGCGTCGACGCCTCGAACACCCCGGCGGGCACCGTGCTGCTGCTGCCGGTCGACCCCGACGCCTCTGCCCGGGCGATCGCCGCGGGCTTGCGCGAGCGGCTCGGCGTCGAGGTCGGCGTCATCGTGTCGGACACGCTCGGCAGAGCCTGGCGCGAAGGTCAGACCGACCACGCGATCGGTGCCGGCGGCGTGCACGTCTTCGAGGATCTCCGCGGGGGCACGGATGCCGAGGGCCGCCCGCTCGTCGTGACCATGCCCTGCGTCGGGGACGAACTGGCGGCAGCCGCGGACCTCGTCAAGGGCAAGGCGAGCCGGCGCCCCGTCGCCGTGGTGCGCGGGCGCGCCGACCTCGTCGGCGCACTGGACCTGCCCGGCGCCCGTTCGATCGTGCGCCCTCTCGAGAAGGACATGTTCCGCCTCGGGGCCGACGAGGCCTACGCCGAAGGATTCGCCGCGGGGCTTGCCCGCGGCCGCGACGCCGAAGAAGAGGCCTTCAGCTCCGGACCCTGACCGCTGCCGGTCGGGTTTGGGGCGCGTCCGGCGCATTCGGGGCGCGCGACGTGCGCCCCGAGCGACCACCGCGCGCCCCAAACCCGACCGCGACGACGCGAAGACCGACCCGCCGTCGCAGAGTCGCGACGACGGGTCGGAAACGGATGCTGCGGCTCAGCGCCCGGAGGTCAGCACGGCCTCGCCTGCCGACACCTGCACGGTAATGGTGCTCGAGGCGCCGGGCGTCGAGCCGATGTTGTTGTCGAACTGGCCCGCCGACACCTCGGAGGTCACGTGGTACTCGCCCGCGGGCACAGTGAGTCGCAGCGAGCCCGCGCTCACATCGAGATCGACCATGTCCGGCTGCGCGCCCGTGAGCGTCGCGTCGAGGGAGCCCGCGCTCACCGTGAGGTCGGCCTCGCTCACGCCGTCGAGCTCGAGCGTGCCGCGACCGGCGCTCACGTCGGCGCTGAGCGACTCCGCGGAACCCGAGACGTCGAACGACCCCGCCGCGAGCGACAGGCCCAGCGCGCCGAACTCTCCGTCGGTCACGAACTCGCCGGCCGCGAGCGACACGTCCGCATCCAGACCCTCGAGGGAGGACGGCAGCCGCAGGACGGCGTCCGCTCCCCCGTCACCGAACCAGCCGCGCCAGCCGAACCAGCCGAAGCGGTCGGGCGACGAGACCCGGAGCGTGTCGCCGTCGCGCTCGAGAAGCCACGCGTCGGCGTCCCACGAGCTCGTCACTTCGAGCTCGGCGTCGCGAACGTCGGAGAACTCGACGCGCAGCGTGCCGGCGGCGGCATCGACGGCGAGTTCGTCGACGCCCGCGGCGTCGACCGCACGGGTCGAGGTGTGCACGGATGCCGAGGCGATGGTCCCGACGGCGGCCGAGATCGTCGCGCCCAGGAGCACGATGCCTCCCAGCACGATCACGACGATCGCGACGGCGCGTGATCCGCCGGAGGAGGGCCGCGGCGGCTCGACGGGGCTGTCAGGTGCCACGGGAGGAGGAGTGAGTGTCGTGCTCATCGGTTCGTTCCTGTCTGCGGCCCGGGGCCGCGCGTGGGAGCAGGCGGCATCGGGCCGCCGTGCTCGAGGTGGGCGATCGCGGCGAGCACGCGCCGGTTGCCCGATTCGTCGGGTTCGAGGTCCAGCTTCTGGAAGACCGCGGTGATGTGCTTCTCGACGCTGCCCTCGGTGACGTGGAGCGTCTTGGCGATGGCCTGGTTGGACCGCCCTTCCGCGATGAGGGCGAGCACCGAGGCCTCGCGTTCGGTGAGGCGCAGCATCCGTTCGTCCCTCGTCCGCCGGCTGAGCAGCTGCGCGACGACCTCCGGGTCGAGCACCGTGGCACCCGCGGCGATGCGCTCGATCGCCTCGAGGAAGTCGGTGACGTCGGCGACGCGGTCCTTGAGGAGGTAGCCGAGCGCGCCGCCGCTGGACGAGATGAGGTCGGCGGCGTACCGCTCCTCGACGTACTGCGAGAGCACCAGCACCGCCAGCTGCGGCAGCCGCGCCCTGAGCGACAGCGCCGCGCGGATGCCCTCGTCGACCCACGTCGGCGGCAGCCGCACGTCGAGGATGCAGAGGTCGGGCGCCGTCTGGTCCACGGTCTCGTCGAGCCGCGAGGCGTCGGGCAGGGCGGCGACCACCTCGTGGCCGGCGTCTTCGAGCACCCGCACCAGGCCGGCGCGCAGCAGCGCCGAGTCCTCGCAGATCAGGATGCGCACGGGATGCTCACCTCCACGCTCGTGGGTCCGCCCGCGGGGCTGTCGATGCGCGCCTCGCCGCCGGCCGCGAGCACGCGGTTGACGATGCCGTCGAGGCCGCCGCCGGGGATGACCCGCGCGCCGCCGACGCCGTTGTCTTCGACGCGGGCCCACAGCATGCCGGGCTCGCGCAGGCGCGCGACCACTCGCACCTCGGTCGCCCGCGAGTGCTTGGCGGCGTTGGTGAGGGCCTCGGCGATCACGAAGTACGCCGCGGCCTCGGTGTCTCGGCTGCAGCGGCCGTCGAGGCGGACGTCGGTGTGCACGGGCACGACGGAGCGGGCGACGAGAGCCGAGATGGCGGCGTCGAGACCGCGATCGTCGAGGACGGACGTGTGGATGCCTCGTGCCAGCTGTCGCAGCTCCGTGATGGCCGCCTTCGTCGAGGTGTGGGCCTCGGTGATGAGCGCCTTCGCGGCTTCGGGGTCGGCGTCGATCTTCTGCTGGGCGAGCCCGAGCGTCATGCCGACCGAGACGAGGCGCGGCTGCACGCCGTCGTGGAGGTCGCGCTCGATGCGCGTGCGCTCGACGTCGGCCGCGCGCACGGCACCGGCGTGCTGCTGGCTCGACATGCGGGCCGCGGCGGCGAGCTGGGCCTCGCGCGAGGGCACCATGATGGCCCGCGCGATGATGCCGTGGAGCACACCGAGCCCGATGAGCGCGGCGGCCGAGAACAGCGCGGCGAAGATGCCCACCGGGACGGCCCATGCCAGCGGCACCTCGATGCCGGTGCGCGCGAGGCGCACGGCGCTCGCCTCGGCGAACAGCGGCGCGAACGTGAGCACCGCGCCCGACACGAGGATCCCGGCGAGAGCCACGACGACCCAGCCGAGGATCGTCGAGATCGCGAGGTTCGCGATGGCGCGCCACGTGCCGGGGTCGATCGTCTGCATCCAGAGCGTGCGGAGGAAGCCGCCGAACCCGGGCCGTCCGCTCGAGCGCGGACGCAGCCGAGGGAGCCCGAAGCGGTACAGGCCCTCGACGCGCTCGGTCTCGAGCCAGCCGAGCGCGAAGAGCACGTAGACGAGCCCGACGAGCACCACAAGGCCGATGCCGACGACGAACACCAGGCCGATGCCGACGCCGAGGAGCGTGAAGAGGAGGGAGAAGGCGGCGACGCCGAGGACGCCGAGCGCGGCGAGCTGCGCGATGGCGCCCGCCACCTGGGCGGGCCGCGTCACCGGGCGGACGGGAGGAGAGTCCGAGGAGGTCATGTCACCAAAGTTAGGCGTGCCCGCCGCGCCGCGCGCCCGAGGCATCCGGAGACTTCTCTTCGGGTTATCCCCCGTCCCATGCCCCTCTGACGGTCGTGTCGCGCGTTTGGGGCGCACGAGGTGTCGTCGGGGCGCGCGCCGCACGCCCCGAGGGTACGAGGCGCGCCCCAGACGCGAGACGCTCCGGCGACGCCATCGGCGCCCGCTCGCGTCAGCGTCCGGAGACCTTGCCGAAAAGGCGCGCGATCGGTGCGAGCACCAGCGGCCGGGCGGCCACCCAGGCGGCGGCGATGACGACGAGGGACGCCACGAAGAACCAGAAGCCGGTCCAGTTGTCGGCGTACGCGTCCGGGTCGACGGAGCCCTGCGCAGCGTACATGTGGTTGAGGTTGCGCAGAGCGCCGGTCGCGAAGACGAGGAACACGTGCACCGCGATGAACACCACGAAGTAGAGCATCACCGGGAAGTGCACCGCGCGCGCCCACTCCACCGGGTAGGCCCTGTTCAGCCCGGCCGCGTTCTTCGGCCAGACGTGGCTCATCCGCACTCCCGTGGCGATCGCCAGCGGCGCGGCGAGGAACACGGTCGCGAAGTACGCGAGCTGCTGCAGCGAGTTGTAGTTCACCCACCCGTTCTCGGTGGGCCAGTCCAGCGACACGTACTGCAGTGCCGCCGACACGGCGTTCGGGAACACCTCCCACGACGTGGGCACGATCTTCATCCACTGCCCGGTGATGAACAGCAGCGCCACGAAGATCACGCCGTTCACGATCCACAGGATGTCGAGCGACTGGTGGAACCACAGGTTGAGGCTCATCTTGCGCCGGCCGTTGTTGCGCGGCGACCAGAACACGCTCGGTCGCTTGTCGGTGCGCACCTGCAGACCGCTGCGGATGATCAGCACCATCAGGAACACGTTGAAGAAGTGCTGCCATCCGAGCCACGCCGGAATGCCCACCGGCGCCCCTTCGGGCAGGTGGTACTCGCCCGGATATGCCGCGAGGAAGTCGACGCCCCAGGTCGTGCTGAGGAGCCAGCGGACCGCCAGCACCGCCATCCCGGCGGCGTACAGCAGTCCGGCGCCACCGACGATGACGGCGCCGGCCCACTGTCCCCGCGTGAACGGCCCGATGCGCTTCGGCTCCGGTGCCACCGCCGGGCGGGTCTTCGCGGTCGCTCCCGCCCACACGGTGCGGCGGAAGGGCAGCGGCTCCGACAGCGGAACCCCCGTCGCGGTGGCAGGTGCTGCGGGAGCGACGACCTCGGCGACTGGGGTCTCCGCATCCGCCGAGGTCTGCGCTGTCGCGACGGATGCTTCGGCCGCTGCGGCGACCACGGGAGCCGGCGCCGCAGCGCCCGGGCGCGGGAGACCGGTGCGCACCGGGCGCTCGGTCGGGGCGGACACGGTCGCCGCGGCATCCGTGACTGCCGCTGGGATCGCGGTCGGCGCGAGTCCGGCCGGGGGCCACGGCTCGCCGCCCGCCACGCGCGGGAGCCCGCGGCGCAGCGCCTTCGCGCCATCGCCGGCCGAGCTCGCAGCTTCGGGGGTCGCGACACGCGGGGCCGCAGCATCCGTTCCCGCGTGCTGCGCCACCTGAACCTGTGACTGGTCCGCAGCGGGCTGTTCGGGGGTCGCGACACGCGGGGTCGCAGCATCCGTTCCCGCGTGCTGCGCCGCCTGAACCACCGGCGACGAAGCGGCGAGCGTGGATGCCGGCGGCCACGGCTCCCCGCCGGCCACGCGCGGCAGACCACGGCGGATGCCTCGCGACGCAGCGGGCGCCGGTGCCTCGGGGTTCGCGACACCCGGGGTGGCAGCATCCGTTCCCGCGTGTTGCGCCACCAGACCCACCTCCGGGACAGCGGCAGCGCGCCCGGGGGTCGCGACACGCGGGGTCGATGTCTCGGATCCCGCGGGTTGTGTCGCCTGAACGGCCGAGACCGGCGCCTCGGCCGGCGCGGCACCGTTGCCGTTCGCGCCGGGCGCGGCGCCGGCGGGGGGCCAGGGCTCGCCGCCGGGCACGCGCGGCAGGCCGCGGCGCACCGTGGAACCGAACGTCGCCATGCCGGGTTACGCCTTCTTCGCCTCGAGCGCCGCGATCAGCTGCGGCACGACCGTGAACACGTCGCCGACGACGCCGAAATCCGCGATCTCGAAGATCGGGGCGTCGGGGTCCTTGTTGATCGCGACGATGGTCTTCGCGGTCTGCATGCCGGCCTTGTGCTGGATCGCACCCGAGATGCCCAGCGCCACGTACAGCTGCGGCGACACCGAGACCCCGGTCTGGCCGACCTGGTACGAGTACGGCACGTAGCCGGCGTCGACCGCGGCGCGCGACGCTCCGACCGCGGCGCCGAGCGCGTCGGCCAGCTGCTCGACGAGCGCGAACTTCTCGCCGGACCCCAGACCTCGTCCGCCCGACACCACGCGGGCGGCGCCGCGCAGCTCGGGACGCGACGACGACACCACGGCCTCGTCGACCGAGACCACGGTGGCGGCGCGACGACCCGACGCACGGACCTCGAGCGGCTCGGCCTCGACGCCGGTGACCGCCTCGGCGCGGGCGTCTATCGAGCCCTGCCGGATCGTGATGACCGGGGCGCCCCACGTGACGGCCGAGTCCACGTTGTACGCACCGCCGTACACCGAGTGGTGCGCGATCACGCCCTCCGCATCGCGCGAGACGCCGACCGCGTCCACCGCGACGCCCGACCGGGTGCGTGCGGCATACCGGCCGGCGACCTCGCGGCCCTCCACCGAGTTCGCCACGAGGATCGCGTCCGGACGCACCAGGTCGGCGGCCTCCGTCAGCGCGTCCACCCGAGGCACGGTCAGCCCGTCGCCGGCCGGCGCGACCAGGACCGATGCGGCGCCGAGGGCCGCAGCATCCGCCCCCAGAGCCGGGTCTCCGATGATCACCGCGACCGGCGTGCCCACCGAGGCTGCCGCGCCCAGCAGCTCGGCTGCCGTCTTGGCGAGCCCGCCGGAGGGCGTCGTGTCGAGGAGGACCAGGATCGAGTCATCTGCAAACGTCATGGGCGCTTCCTCACGCGAGCCGGTTCTGGACGAGGAACTCCGCGAGCTTCTGCCCCGCGTCCCCCTCGTCGACGATCTTGACGCCGGCCTCGCGCGGCGGCTTCTCACTGAGCCCGATCACGATCGACCGCGACGCGTCGGGGTCGTGCGGGTCGATCTCGAGCTCGGCGAGCGACAGCGTCTCGAACGGCTTCTTCTTCGCCGCCATGATGCCCTTGAAGTTGGGGAAGCGCGCGTCGGGCAGCGCCTCGGTGATCGAGATCACCGCCGGCAGCGTCGCCGTCACCTGCAGCGTGGCACCGTCGGACGCCCGTGTGCCCGAGACCTCGGCGTCGCCGATCTCCACCGAGCTCAGATACGTCGCCGACGGGACGTCGAGGATCTCGGCGATCATGGCGGGGATGATCCCGCCGACGCCGTCGGTCGAGAGGTTGCCGCCGATCACGAGGTCGAACCCGGTGCGCTGCAGCGCCGCCGCGAGAACCTCGGCCGTGAGCCCCAGATCCGCCCCGAGCAGCCCCTCGTCGACGACCTGCACGGCCGACGCGGCACCCATCGCGAGACCCTTGCGCACGGTCGCCGATGCCGATGCGGGCGTCATCGAGAGGACGACGACTTCGGTGCCGGGGGTCTTGTCGGCGTACGAGAGCGCCACTTCCAGGGCGCGCTCACCGATCTCGTCGAGCACCGTCTCGCTCGCGGCGCGATCGGCCAGGCCCGTCTCGAGAGACAGCTTGCGATCCCCATAGGTATCCGGGACTTCCTTGACCAGGACGACGATCTTCATACGATCTCCTCACGCTGGGCACGAGTCTATGGCTCGCTGCGCAATGTACCCAATCCCGTGAAATGAACCGGCGATGACTGACCCATGACCCGCCGTGTGTATACATAGAGCGCCGATTCGAGGCATCCGTCGTTCATCGTCACGCCCCGGACCGATACGGTGGGGACGAGGAGGTCGTCATGGCAGCACCCAAGCGCCTTCCGGTCGACCCGATCGCCGAGGCCAAGCGCCAGTGGATCGCCCATGGCTGGGAGGACGCCGCCGCGGGCATGACCGCCGTGACGTCGATCATCCGCGCGCAGCAGCTGCTGTTCGCCCGGATCGACACCGCTCTGAAGCCGTTCGGCCTGTCGTTCGCGCGGTACGAGATGCTGCGCCTGCTCGGCTTCACGAGAGAGGGGCGGATGCCGATGGCCAGCGCCATCGCCCGCCTGCAGGTGCACCCGACCAGCGTCACGAACACCGTCGACCGCCTGGCCCGCGACGGTCTGGTGTCGCGGGAGCCGCACCCGGGCGACGGCCGCGCGGCGATGCTCGTGCTCACCGACTCCGGCCGTGAGCTCGTGGAGCGGGCGACGACCGCGCTGAACACCGAGGTCTTCGAGGATCCCGGGCTCACCGACGCGGACACGACGGAGCTCGTGCGCATCATCGCGCGCTTGCGCAAGGACGCCGGCGACTTCACCGAGCCGAGACCCCAGCCCGACCCCCTCTGAGCGCACGGGGCTCCGGCTCTCCGCGAGACAGGGATTCCCGCCGAGACCGAGGACGTCGCCCTCGGTTCGGCGCGCATCCCCGGTCTCGGCGAGCGGGCTGGGGCTGTGTGCACGTCCGATTCAGCGCCCCGTGAACTCAGGGGCGCGCTTCTCCCGGAAGGCCGCCATCCCCTCCTTCTGATCCTCGGTGTCGAAGAGGCTCGCGAACACGTGCTTCTCGAGGCGCAGCCCTTCGGCCAGGGGGACCTCGAGCGCGGCGTCCAGCACGGCCTTCGCGGCGTACAGCGACGGAAGGCTCTTCGACGCGATCGCCTCTGCTGTCTTCTGCGCCTCGGCGAGCAGGTCGGCAGTGGGGACGACGCGCGAGACGAGTCCGGACCGCTCGGCTTCCCCAGCATCCATCATCCGTCCGGTGAGGATCAGCTCGGCCGCCTTGTAGTAGCCGACGGCGCGGATGAGGCGCTGCGAACCGCCCATGCCGGGAATGACCCCGAGGTTGATCTCGGGCTGGCCGAACTTCGCGGTGTCCGCGGCGAGGATGATGTCGCACATCATGGCGAGCTCGCAGCCGCCGCCGAGCGCGTAGCCCGAGACGGCCGCGATCACGGGCGTGCGGACGGCGGCGAACTGCGTCCAGCCGCCGAAGTGGTCGCCCATGAGCATCTCGAGCCCCGACTTGGACTCCATCTCCTTGATGTCGGCGCCGGCGGCGAACGCGCGCTCCGAGCCGGTGACGACGATCGCGCCGATCCCCTCATCGGCATCGAAGACGGATGCTGCGGCCACGACGTCGCGGCACACCTGAGAGTTCAGCGCGTTGAGCGCCTCGGGCCGGTTGAGGGTGATCCACCCGACCCGGCCGCGCGTCTCGACGAGGATCGTCTCGTACTCGGTGGTGTGGTCCTCGGTCATCGGTTCTCGCTTTCGTCTTGGGTCGTGGACATTCCACCAGAACAGGAGATCCGGCGGGGACGGGACGATTCCGCTCGAATCGCCCTGCCTCCGCCAGATCAGGAGATTTCGGCGAGCAGCCGGGCGGTCGGGGCGGAGCTCGGCTCAGTCGGAGAACTCGCGGATCGAGTTGATGATCCCCGAGAAGTCCTGGGTGGCGCCCGGGCCGTCGGCGTAGTGCGCGTAGATCTCGCGCGCGAGCATGCCCATGCGGGCATCGACTCCGGTGAGCTGGACGGCCTGCTCGGCAAGACCCAGGTCCTTGTTCATGAGGGCACCCGAGAAGCCGGGCTGGTAGCCCCGGTTCGCGGGACTCGTCGGCACCGGCCCCGGCACCGGGCAGTTCGTGGTGAGCGCCCAGCACTGCCCCGACGCGTTCGACGCCACGTCGAAGAGCGCCTGGTGCGACAGCCCCAGCCGCTCCCCCAGCACGAATGCCTCGGCCACCGCGATCTGCGACACCGCGAGGATCATGTTGTTGCACACCTTCGCGGCCTGACCGAGCCCGGCTCCGCCGCAGTGCACGACACGTCGCCCCATCGCCTCGAGCAGCGGCCGGGCCGCCGCGAAGTCCTCGTCGGTGCCGCCCACCATGAACGCGAGCGTCGCGTTCTCCGCGCCGACCACCCCGCCCGACACGGGGGCGTCGAGCGAGCGGTGCCCGGCCGCTTCGGCGAGCGCGTGCGCGGCGCGCGCCTCGTCCACGGCGATCGTCGAGCAGTCGATGAACAGTGCTCCGGATGCTGCGACCCCGAGCAGTCCTTCCGCCCCACCCGAACCCCGATAGGCGTCGAGAACCTGCGCGCCGGTCTGGAACATCGTGATGACGACGTCCGCGGCGGTGGCGGCATCCGTCCCCGAATCCGCGACGGTCAGCCCCGCGTCTCGCGCCGCATCGACCGCGGCGGGGAAGACGTCGAAGCCGACCACCTCGTGACCGGTGCCCGCGAGGTTGCGCGCCATGGGCAGGCCCATGTGGCCGAGCCCCAGGAATGCGATCTTCATGTAGACCTCCTCGTCCTGAGACCGTCAGTGCGCGAGCAGCTGGCGGCCGATGATCACGCGCATGATCTCGTTGGTCCCCTCAAGGATCTGATGCACGCGCAGATCGCGCACCACCTTCTCGATCCCGTAATCGTGGAGGTAGCCGTACCCCCCGTGCAGCTGCAGCGCCTGGTTCGCGACGGTGAAGCCCGCATCCGTCGCGAAGCGCTTGGCCATCGCGCACTGCATCGAGGCATCCGGAGCCTTCGCGTCGAGGGCGGCGGCGGCGTCCCGCACCAGGGCGCGCGCCGCGCGGAGCTCGGTGGCCATGTCGGCGAGCGCGAACACGACAGCCTGCTTCTCGGCGAGCGGCTCACCGAACGTGAAGCGCTCGTGAACGTACTTCACCGCACGGTCGAGCGCCCACTGCGCGCCGCCCAGCGAGCACGCGGCGATGTTGATGCGGCCGCCGTCCAGCGCCGACATCGCGATCTTGAAGCCCTGGCCTTCCCCGCCGAGGATGTGCGCCGCCGGCACCCGCACCTCGTCGAGGATCACCTGACGCGTGGGCTGGGCGTTCCACCCCATCTTGTGCTCGAGCTGGCCGAACGAGAGCCCGGGGGTGTCCGCCGGAACGACGAAGGCGGTGATGCCGCGGGCTCCGGCGTCGGCATCCGTGCGGGCCATGACGATGTAGACGGATGCCTCGCCCCCGCCCGAGATGAACTGCTTGACTCCGGTCAGCACATACTCGTCGCCCGAGCGGATCGCGCTCGTGGCGATGGCGGCGGCGTCCGATCCCGCCCCCGGCTCGGTGAGGCAGTAGCTGCCGAAGCCCTGCATCGATGTCAAGAGCGGCAGCCACTCCTGGCGCTGCGGCTCGCTGCCGTAGGCGTCGATCATCCACGCCACCATGTTGTGGATGGAGATGTAGGCGGCGATGGCGGGGTCGCCCTTCGCGAGCTCCTCGAAGATCAGCGCCGCGTCGGAGCGCGTGAGGCCCGAGCCGCCGACGTCCTCGCGGACATAGATGCCGCCGAGGCCGAGATCGCCGCCGAGGCGCAGGGTCTCGCGCGGGAAGTGCGACGACGCATCCCATTGCAGGGCGTGCGGCTCGAGTTCGGACTGTGCGAAGTCCCGCACGGCTTCGATGATGGCGGCGCGCTCGTCTTCGCTGATGGCGACGGGAGCGAGCACGGGGACAGGGGTGGCGTCCATTACGTCTCTCCGGTGAGTCAGGGTGACGGCTTCGTCACGACATCCAGAATACTAGGACATCCATGCAATTGCTCGGAAGCCCGTGCACCCGAATCGTCCAGTGCAGTTCTCCCGCACAGCGAGGCGGCCTCCACCTCCGGGTGGGGGCCGCCTCTGCGCGTCACTGGTCCCAGACCATGAACGGGCGCAATTCGAGCTGACCGTTGCGGGCCATCGGATGCCGCGACGCGATCTCGACCGCCTCATCCAGGTTCTCCACCTCGAGGATGTCGAACCCGCAGATGACCTCGGCGGTCTCGACGTACGGACCGCGGCTCGTGAGCACCTTGCCGCCGCGCACCTTCACCACCGTGGAGTCGGACTGCGGGGCGAGCACCTCGCCGATGACCCGCTTGCCGCTGGCGTCGAGCGGATCGACCCACAGGTCGACGTCCGACTCGTCGGCTTCCGCGTCGGGCTCGAGCGACGTGACGACGAACATCATGTACTTCATGGGGTGATCCTTCCGGTTGTGGGCGGCCGTCCGCCAGCCTCACTCCGGTCGTCGGACGGCCGACAGCGAGGTCGACACTTTCGCGCAGAAGTTTTCGGGCGCGTCGTCACCGCAGTGTGCGGGAGTGCGGTCGCCGGGCGATCGCGCCGCTGATCACCGCGGCGACGGCGCACAGCCCGGCCGCCGCGAACCATGCGACGGTGTACTGCCCGGTCTGGTCGCGCACGATCCCGGCGAGCACCGACGCGATGCCCGCACCGATCTGGTGGGCTGCGAACACCCACCCGAACACCAGCGGGCCTCGGTCGCCGAAGATCTCACGGCACAGAGCGATCGTCGGCGGCACGGTCGCGACCCAGTCGAGCCCATACACGACGATGAAGACGACGATGCTCGGCTCCAGGGTCGACGAGAGCAGGCTCGGCAGGAACAGCAGACTGATCCCGCGACCCGCGTAGTAGACCGCGAGCAGGATGCGGGGATTGAACCGGTCGGTGAGCCAGCCCGACAGCACCGTACCGGCGATGTCGAAGATGCCGACGACCGCGAGCAATCCGGCCGCGGTGGTCTGCGGCATCCCATGATCATGTGCACTGGGGATGAAGTGGGTGCCGACGAGCCCGTTCGTCGTGGCACCGCAGATGGCGAAGCCGGCCACGAGAGCCCAGAACGCGCGCACCTTCGACGCGTCGCGCAACGCCCGCAGCGCGAGTGCTGCCGCTCCGTCGCCCCGCGCCGGCCGGACCGCTGGTACCGGCGCCTTCTCGACGGCAGGGTCGGGTTCTCCGTAGCGCCCCACTCCCAGATCGGTCGGCCGGTCCCGGAGCAGCGCGAGGACGAGCGGCACGACGAGCAGCGCGCCGCTCGCGATGATGAGGGAGGCGACCCGCCAGCCGTAATCCTCGGCCGCGACGGCGATGATCGGCAGGAAGATGAGCTGACCGGTCGCGCTCCCGGCGGTCAGGACGCCCGAAACGAGCCCCCGTCGCTTCGCGAACCACGTGTCGGTCACGGTCGCGGCGAACACGAGCGCCATCGAGCCCGTGCCGAGGCCGATCAGCAGCCCCCACGTGAGCAGCAGCATCCACGGCGCGGTGACGAACACGGTGAGCGCCGCCCCCGCGGCGATCAACAGGAGCGCCGTCGCCGTGACCGCCCGGATGCCGAACCGCTGCATCAGGGCGGCCGCGAACGGCGCGGTGAGCCCGAAGAGCAGCAGGTTCAGCGTGACCGCGACCGACATCTCGGTGAGCGACCAGCCGAATTCCTCCTCGAGCGGCAGCATCAGCGCGCCGGGTGCCGCCCGGAACCCCGCCGCTCCGATCAGCGCGACGAGCGCGGTCGCCGCGACGAACCAGGCGGGATGGATCCGTCGCGAGCGGGGAACGGTCCCCACGCCCTCGGGTTCGTCGAGCCGGCTCACGCCGCCGACTTTGTGTGAAGAATGCGATCGCTGTCAAGTGGCGCGGGAGATCATCCTCCGGATGGACTCGGATGAGACTCCGGGCTGACGCGGTGGCGGGCCTCGCTCCGTAGCGTCGACGGCATGGTCAGCACCACGTCCACGATCCCGGTCACCCGTCGCCGCGAGCTCTCCGCTGCTGCGGCGCTGCTTCTCACCATCGGGGGCAACATCCTCGTCGTCACGATCGCCGCGCTCGCGGTCGCCGGTGTCGCCGTCGCGGCCGCCCTGGTGTTCGGGCCGCAGCTGATGGAACTGATCTAGTCGTCGACCGCAGCGGCGATCTGGTGCGCATCGGCAGCGTCATCAGAACTCCGCGCGTGACCCGCGCTGCGGACTCCCCTAGGCTCCCGCCATGACCGACGTCGCGACGCGCAAGCCCCGCCCCGGAACCAGCCTGCGGGGGTTCTCCGCCCCGATCCTGCTGTTCGCCGGCATCGTGCTCGTGCCCGCCACGCTGTCTCTTCTGGCGACGAGCTGGGAGGCGCCCGACGACCCCGCCTACATCCGGATGGCTTTCGCGAGCGTCGCCGGCTCGACGATCGCCATCGCGACGGTGGTGGGAGTGCTCGTCGACCGCGTCGTCCGCCGCGCGACGGTGTCGACGATCGCGCTCTTCGCCCTCATCGCCCTCGTCGTCGTGTTCTGGCAGCTGAGCACGATCTCGAGCGCCGCCGACACCCTGCTCGTCCGGATGAGTCTCTGACACGCACCGCGCCCGCTCGTCGCGACGACGGGCGGGCGCGGTGGTGTCGTGGCCTCAGCGGCGCTGGGTCTCGACCAGCACCACCGCCGTGCGGGCGGGCACCGTGACCGTCCCGGTCGAGGCGTTCCACGTGGTCGTCTTCACGACCGCGTCCGAGCCGTTCGCGAGCGCCGGCGTCAGGGCGAACGAGCGGCCCTTCAGCTCCGCGATCGTCTGGCTCGTCGCCTCGGTCCCCGCGTTGAAGACCACGAGGGCGCCCTTCAGAGTCGGGTCGACGTCCTTGCCCACGAGGTCGTCGATGAGCATCACGATCACGCCGGGGTCGGCATCCGTCCCGCTGTTCGGGAACGTCACCTTCTCGCCGATCAGCGCGGCAGACCCGAGCCGGAGCAGGCCGACCTCCTCACGCACGCGGAGCAGATCGAGAGCGGATGCCTCGGCCGTGGCGATGTCCGACGCCGCCGGCTTGTTCGCCGGGTTCGCCAGCAGCGGCTGCTTGATCGCCCACGAGGTGCCGTTGTCGGCCTCGCGCGGCAGACCCGACCCGAAAGTCGACTCCTGGCCGGTCCAGTCGATGCGGTTGAACCAGTCGCCCGAGTTGTAGCTGTTGCGGTCGAGCGACTTCGAGCGCAGCAGCTCGGTGCCGGCGTGCCAGAACGACGGGGTCTGTGCGAACGCGGTGGTCGCGAGCGACAGCGTGTTCATGCGCACGCGGTCGGCCATCGTGGTGTCGGCGGGGAGCTTGAGCACCGACAGGTCGTACAGCGTCTCGTTGTCGTGCGCGTCGACGTAGGTGATGATCTCGTCGGGCTGGTCGGCATACCCCGCCGGCGAGCCGCGGTAGTCCAGCTCGTCGCCCGCCTTCACGGCGCCCGTGTGGTCGGTCAGCGTGTAGTCACGGAGGTTTCCCGCGAGGCCCAGCTTCACGAGATCGGTCTGGTGCGCGAGGTCGGCGAGGGCCGCTTCGGCCGTGCCGTTGATCGGCGCGCCGTTGGGGTCGGTGCCGAGGCCGGTGCCGAAGCCCTGCTGCTGGATCGTCTCGCCGGCGACCGGGCTGCCGCCGTGGACGGCGTCGCGCAGCCTGTCGCTGAACGTGCCGATGCCCGTGCCGCCGAGCTGCCCCTGCGTGGCCTGCTCGAAGAGGGCGTTGTTCGCGACCTCGCCGAAGTTCCAGCCCTCGCCGTAGAGGTAGATCGCCTTGCCGTCGACCCCGTCGCCCTTGAGCGTGAGCTCGTCGAGCGCCGCACGGATCGCGAGCATGTTCTCCTTCGAGTGGTGGCCCATCAGGTCGAAGCGGAAGCCGTCGACCTTGTACTCACGGGCCCAGGTCACGACCGAGTCGACCATCAGCTTCTGCGCGACCTCGTGCTCCGTGGCCACGTTCTGGCAGCACGTCGACGTCTCGACGCCGCCCGCGAGGTTGAGGCGCTGGTAGTACCCGGGCACGACCTGGTCGAGCACCGAGGTCGGCGCCTGACCCGACGCCGAGGTGTGGTTGAACACCTGGTCGAGCACGACCTGCAGGCCCATGCCGTGCAGCGCCCCCACCATCGAGCGGAACTCCGCGACGCGCGCGCCGCCCTCGGGGTCGGTGGCATACGAGCCTTCGGGCACCGAGTAGTGGTACGGGTCGTAGCCCCAGTTGAAGCCGTCGGCGTCCACGATCTGGTCGATGCATGCCTGCTGCTCGGTGCTGTCGGCCGCGTACGACGCCAGGTCGCAGTCCGGAACGGCCTGCGAGGAGCGGTCCTCCTGGATCGTGGCGATGTCGAAGGTCGGCAGCAGATGCACCGTGTTGATGCCCGCGTCGGCGAGCTGGCGCAGCTGCGTCGTGCCCGCGCTGTCGCGCGAGAACGCCGCGTACGTGCCCCGTTCGGCCTCCGGCACCGACTCGTCGGTGATCGAGAAGTCACGCACGTGCAGCTCGTAGATCGCACGGTCGACCGGTCGGTCGATCGCGGGCGCCTTCGTCTTCTCCCAGCCCTTCGGACGCCACTGCTTGTCGTTCGGGTCGATCGCGACCGACCGCTCGGAGTTCGTCGTCAGCGCGACCGAGTACGGGTCCGTGACGTCGTTCGTCTCGATCTTGCCGGTGGTCGGGGCGTAGACGACGACCTCCCACAGGTACTCGTCGCCCTTCAGTGCCTTCGTGCCCTTCACCGTCCAGATTCCGGATGCTGCGTCCCACGCCGCCTCGTGGCGCACGGGGTCGCCATCGGCTCCGGCGTCCCACGTGAGCAGGGTCGCGCTCTGGGCGGTGGGCGCCCACAGGCGGAACGTCGGCTTGTCCTTCGAGAACGTCACACCGAGGTCGGCGTCGGCCAGCGCGTCCGCGTAGAGGTCGTCGAGCACACCCGGGATCTGCACCCCGGTGAAGCCCGAGAGCACGCCGTCGGCGTCGCGCTGCGACACCGCGAGCTGGCCGCGGACGAGGGCGGCAGCATCCGTCCCCGAAGGCACGCTCAGCGCGACGAAGTTCGCGAGAGCAGGGAAGTCGGCCTTCTGCTCGGCGGTCAGCCCGCTCTCGACCACCGTGAGCTCGACCACGTCACCACCCGTGATCTCGCCGTCCGAGAGTGCGATCGACGCGTCGGCCGAGGCGTGCAGCTGCCACGAGCCGTCGGCGGGCACGGCGCCGAGGTCGGCCGGCCAGGCGATCGTGTCGGCGTCGATCCAGTGCGCGCGATGCTCTCCCACACCGGCGAGCGGCGGGTCGGTCTCCTCGATCTCGAGCACGTGGGTCGCGAGGGTGTAGCGGAAGGCGATCAGCTTGCCGTCGCTCGCGCTGAACGAGTAGTTTGCGCCGCTCGGTGCTCCTCCCACGCCGTAGTTCTCGTTCCAGCCGAGGCCGTGCGCGACCTTGATCTCGTAGGCGCCGGCGGGGATCTCGTCGGTCGAGAACTCGTAGACGCCGTCCTTGTCGCCGTCGGCCATGAGTGTCGCGAGGCAGCCCGGATCCCAGTCGCCGGCGCAGCCCAGCTCGCTCTGCGCGGAACCCGGCAGCGTGACGGTCGGGCCCTCAGCAGTCGACTGCACGATGTTCGAGCGCGGGTCGAAGTAGAACGTGATCGGCCCGCCGGCGTGCGCGATGGTGATGTTCGCGCCGCCCGGGGCGCCGTTCGCGCCGTAGTTGACGTCCCACGTGCCGTTGATCGCGACCTTGTACTCGTACGTGTTCGCCGGAAGGTCGAAGGTGCCCGCCCAGATGCCGTCCGCACGGAGCGTGAGCTTCGCCGCCTCGCAGCCCGGGGTCCAGTCGCCGGCGCAGCCCATCTCGGAGTTGAGGTTTCCGGGCACGGTCACCATGTCGATCGGCGACTCGGGCTCCTCCTCGACGACGAGCGACACCGCGTTGCCCACCGACGCGTAGGTCGACGCGGCGGCGTGGCGCCCGGCGGCGTCGGTCGTGACCGCGCGGTACTCGACGAGCGTGCCGTTCGCGAGGCCCTCGACCGTGTGGAAGACGCGGGGGTCAGTGTCTTCGGCGGTCCCCAGCGCATGCCACTCATCGGCCCCGGCGACACGCCACGAGAAGCTCGTCTCCTGCCACGTCGCATCGTCCACGTCCGCGCTGATCGCGACCGATCCCGTGAGCCCCGCACCAGCGTTCGGCGCGCTCACCGAGATGGCGAGCGGCGACTCCGGAGCCGCCACCGTGGTCCCGGCGCGGTAGACGACGGCCGACAGGGCGGGGACGCTGACGGAGGCCACGGCCGAGGCATCCGTCGACACCGCCGCGTCGGCGCCGTACACGGGAGCGAACGAGGCGTCCGGGGTGAGCGTCGTGACGTTCACGGTCTTCGCCGCCGTCGTGTTGTTCAGCGCGACCAGGTACTCGACCTTCTCGTCGCGGTCGACACGGGAGAAGGCGTAGACGCCGGCGCCGTTGTCGGCGTAGCGCTCGATCTGCGCACCGGTCACGAGGGCGGGGTGCGCCTCCCGCAGCGCGGCCAGATCGGCGATCCGCTCGTAGACCGGCGCGTTCGGGTCGTAGCGGTCGACCGATCCGGCGGTCGTGCCGTCGATGAGCTTCTCGTTCTGGTACTGGGCGACCTCGGTCGCGAAGAGCGTCTGGCGCGCGTCCTTGTCGCCGCCCGCGCCGGCGAAGCCCTGCTCGTCGCCGTAGTAGACGACGGGCTGGCCGCGGCCGAGGAACATCAGGTCGTGTGCGAGCAGGTCGCGCTCGAGCGCGTTCGGGGTCGACTGCAGCATGTAGCCGACGCGGCCCATGTCGTGGTTGCCGAGGAAGGTCGGCAGCGCCGTGGCCGACGTGTCGGTCGTCGTGTACCAGTCGTCGCCCGCGTACAGCGCCTGCAGCCCCTTCGCGCTGTTGCCCGCGGCGAAGCTCACGGCCGAGGACTGGAAGGTGAAGTCGAGCACCGAGTTCATGTCGGTGTCGCGGACGTACGGCGACAGCTTCACGGGGTCGGCGTCGTAGACCTCGCCGAACATGAAGAAGTCCTTCTTGCCGAGGGAGTGGGCGTAGTCGAGCACCTCCGTGGTCCACTGCTCCCAGAACTCGAAGTTCACATGCTTGGCGGTGTCGATGCGGAAACCGTCGATCCCGAGATCGATCCAGTCCTGGTAGACGTCGACGAAGCCGTTCACGACGGTGGGGTGCTCGGTCATCAGGTCGTCGAGTCCCGAGAAGTCGCCGTAGGTGACCGACTCGCCCGACCACGTCGAGTCGCCGCGGTTGTGGTACAGCGTGGGGTCGTTCAGCCAGGCCGGAACCTTCGCGGTCGCGTCGCTCACGACCGGCGTGTAGGGGAACGAGGTCGCGGCATCGAGCGCGGGGAAGGTGTCGGTGCCCGCGTAGTCGGCGGGGTCGAAGGCGGTGCCCGACGCATCCTTGTAGGGGCTCGTCGCCTGGTCGATGTACGAGTACTGGCCCTGGGTGTTCGAGATCAGGTCGGCGGTGTGGTTCGTGATGATGTCGAAGTAGACCTTGATCCCCTTGGCATGCGCCTCGGAGATGAGCGCCTCCAGCTCCGCGTTGGTGCCGAGGTGAGGGTCGATCTGCGTGAAGTCGGTGATCCAGTACCCGTGGTAGCCGGCGCTCGCGTTCGCCCCCTCGCCCTGCACCGGGTTGTTCTTGAAGCTCGGGGTCAGCCAGATCGCCGTGGTGCCGAGGCCGTCGATGTAGTCGAGCTTCTCGCGCAGGCCCGCGATGTCGCCGCCGTTGTAGAAGCCCTTGTCGGTCGGGTCGAAACCGGTCGTGAGCCGGTCACCCGTGAGCGCTCCCTGGTCGTTCGCCGTGTCGCCGTTGGCGAAGCGATCGGTCATCACGAAGTAGAACTGCTCCTGGCTGCCCGGCTGCCGGGCGGGCGCCGCGACGAGCGCATCGTCGTCGGCGGTGTACCCGGCGCGCAGGCTCTTCGCCTCGAGGCCCACGCGGTGGGTGTTGTCGTCGAAGACGAACCGCAGCGTCGCCGGTCCGCCGATCGTGAGCGGGATGTTGTCGCTGCCGCCGTTCAGCCCGTACGACTCGTCCCACGCGTCGTTGACGGCGACCTTGTACTCGTACGAGCCGGCCGGCACCTCGAACTCCGCCGCATAGACCCCCGCGGTATCGGTCGCGGTGAGCTCGGTCGCCGCGCAATCGGGCTTCCAGTCGTCGGCGCATCCGAGTTCGGACTGCAGGCTGCCGACGAGGGCGAACGTGCGCTCGGCGGCGGCCGCGGGGGCGATCGCGACCGCTCCCCCCGTCGCGATGAGCGCCGCCGCGGCAAGGCTGGCGGTGAGTATGCGGGCACGTCCTGGGGTCGACTTCGACACGGGGGCTCCTGGGGTGGGGCGATGGGCACGCCGACGTGCCCGCGGTGCAGTTGTGCGGCCGACACTAACAGCGGCGTCGCGAGAATTGCAAGCGCTTACAGCATGAGAGGGCTTTCATCGAGCGGATGCTGCGGGCCGACGCATCCATTTGCCTCCCGTTCACGCAACCGCTTGCATAGCGACGACAATCGACCGAAGGTCACAAGTTGGTACCGCCCGCCCCTGCGTACCTCCGTGCGGCGCACACTGGACTGCATGTGGTGGAGGTTCCTCAAGGCACTCAGGGGCGGTGAGCACCGCCTCGCCCCGACGACGTGGATCGCCGCGACCGCCGCGGTCGTCTACGCGATCTCGCCGATCGATCTGATCCCCGAGCTCGTACTCGGGCCCCTAGGTATCACCGACGACCTCGGCGTCTGGAGCATCCTCGCCCTGCTCGTGGTGCGCGAGCACGATCGGTGGCAGGCAGCCCTGAAGGCGCCGTAGCCGTCAGCCGGCGGCGCCTTCTGGGCCCTAGAGCCTCTCGACGATCGTCGCGTTGGCCATGCCGCCGCCCTCGCACATCGTCTGCAGCCCGTAGCGGCCGCCGGTCGCCTCGAGATGCGACAGCAGCGTGCCGAGCAGGCGCGTGCCCGAGGCACCGACGGCGTGGCCGAGGGCGATCGCGCCGCCCCACGGGTTCAGCTTCGCGGGGTCGGCGTCGAGGTCGTGCTGCCACGCGAGCGGCACCGAGGCGAACGCCTCGTTCACCTCGTACGCGTCGAGGTCGCCGATCTTCAGGCCGCTGCGCTCGAGGATCCGCCGGGTCGCCGGGATCGGGCCGGTGAGCATCATGATCGGGTCGTCGCCGACGACGGCGAACGCGTGGAAGCGCGCCCGTGGCGTGAGGCCGAGTTCGGCCGCCTTCTGTTCGCTCATGATCAGGGCAGCGGATGCCGCGTCCGTGAGCGGCGACGAATTGCCCGCCGTGATGCGCCAGTCGACGTCCGGGAAGCGGGCCGCGAGCTCGTCCGTGCGGAACGCGGGTTTCAGTGCGGCGAGCGACTCCACGGTCGTGCCGGCGCGCACCGTCTCGTCGAACGCCACCGCCTCGGCGTCACCGCCCAGCACCGGCACGACCTGCGAGTCGAACGCACCGCGCTCCCAGGCATCCGCCGCCCGCCGGTGCGATTCGGCGGAGTACGCGTCGAGCTGCTCGCGACTGAAGCCCCACTTCTGCGCGATGAGTTCGGCCGAGACACCCTGGTTCACGAGGCCGTCGGGGTAGCGGTGCACGAGGCCAGGAGCTTTCGTGCCGCCGACACGCGACGAGCCGAGCGGCACGCGACTCATCGACTCCACCCCTGCGGCGATCACGATGTCGTACGCGCCGGCGATCACGCCCTGCGCCGCGAAGTGCGCGGCCTGCTGGCTCGAGCCGCACTGGCGGTCGACGGTCACCGCGGGCACGCTCTCAGCGAAGCCCGCCGCGAGCACAGCGTGCCGCGCGATGTTCATCGCCTGGTCCCCGACCTGGCTCACGCATCCCACCAGCACGTCGTCGATCTGCCGCGACTCGAGACCGCTTCGTTCGAGCAGTGAGCTGAGCACCCCCGCGACGAGATCCACGGGGTGCACGTCGCTGAGCGCTCCCCCGGGCTTGCCGCGCCCGGACGGGGTGCGGATCACATCGACGATGACGGCGTGGGGCATGGGAGACCTCCTCCCCAGAAGCCTAAGACGGTGAAGGATGCTGCGGCCCGTCGCTCGCGCACGGGGCCGCAGCATCCGGGATCAGCCGCGGCCGTCGGGGGTCGCGTAGGTGCTGCGCTGCTCGATGACGGCGAGGGTGCAGCGCGAGACGCACACGAGACGGCCGGCCTCATCGGTGATGCGGATCTCCCACACGTGCACGCGGCGTCCCACGTTGATGGGCGTCACCGTGCCGACCACCCAGCCCGAGGAGATCGGGCGCAAGTGGTTGGCGTTGATCTCCATGCCCACCACGTGGAACCGCTCACGGTCCACGGCGAGGTACCCGGCCCACGACGCGAGGGTCTCGGCGAGCGCCACCGATGCCCCGCCGTGAAGCACCCCCGCCGGTTGCACGGAGCGGTGGTCCACCGGCATCCGTCCGACCAGCGCGTCATCGCGGATCGCGACGATCTCGATGCCGAGGTTCTCGATGAGCGTTCCCGGCGCCATCGCCGACAGGTCGATGGCGGCGACGTCGCCGAACCAGAGGCTCACGCGCTCACCCCGCGGCTTCCTCTTCACGCTCGGCGGCCGCCAGGTGCGCAGCATCCGCGACGTAGCCCTCGATGTGGCGCTCATCCGGGCCGTTGTACTCCGACAGAGGGCGGATGAGCGCGTTCGAGGCGAGCTGCTCCATGATGTGGGCGGTCCAGCCTGTGACGCGCGCCGCGACGAACAGCGGCGTGAAGGTCAGCGTGTCGAAGCCCATGAGGTTGTAGGCAGGACCGGACGGGTAGTCGAGGTTCGGGTAGATGCCCTTGCGGCTCACGAACTCGCTCTCGAGGGTCTCGTAGAGCGCGGCCACGTCACGCCGGCCGTAGTGCTCGACCAGGGTGTCCAGCGCCGTCTTCATCGTCGGCACGCGCGAGTCCCCCTTCTTGTACACGCGGTGGCCGAAGCCCATGATCTTGCGCTTCTCGGCGAGCGCCTGATCCAGCCAGGGTCCGACGTTCTCGGCGGTGCCGATCTCGTCGAAGATGTGCAGGACGGCTTCGTTGGCGCCGCCATGCAGCGGCCCCTTGAGCGCGCCGATCGCCGCCACCACCGCCGAGTACAGGTCGCTGAGAGTCGACGTCACCACCCGGGCGGTGAATGTCGAGGCATTGAACGAGTGCTCCGCATAGAGGATCATCGAGCGGTTGAACGCGTCGACGACGACGTCGTCGGCCTGCTCGTCGAAGGTCATCCACAGGAAGTTGGCGGCGTAGTCGAGATCGTCCCGCGGCGCGACCGGCTGCTGGCCGCGCCGCCGGCGCTGCCCGTACGCGACGATCGCCGGAAGGACGGCGAACAGACGGATGCTTCGCGCGAGGTTCTCGTCGACGCTGCCGCTCACCTCGAGCACCGAGCCGGTTCCGGCGAGGTCGCGCGCGCCGATCAGGCTCACCGCGGTGCGCACCTCGTCCATCGGGTGCGCGTCGATCGGCACGAGGTCGATCGCCGCACGCACGTCGGCGGGCAGGTGCCGGTAGGCGCGCTCCGTCGCACGCAGCTGAGCGAGCTGCACGTCGGTCGGAAGCTCGCCGTGCCACAGGAGGTACGCGACCGCTTCGAACGGCTGCGTCGCGGCGAGCTCCTGCACCGGGTATCCGCGGTACAGCAGCGAGTTGGTCTCGGGGTTGACCTTCGAGACCGCCGTGTAATCCACGACGACGCCGGCGAGGCCCTTCTTGATGTCGGGTTCGGTCATGACTGCTCCTTCGGGTCAGTGACTCAGCGCTGGATCTGGAAGTTGAAGACGTCCTGGTCGAAGTGGTTGTAGTGCTCGTAATCGATGAGGTCGTAGAGGTCGGCGCGGTGCTGCATCTCGCCGAGCTTCGAGGTGAGGTGCCCGTCGTCGATGAGCGTATCGAGGGCACGGGATGCTGCGCCCATCGCGATCCGCAGCAGCGAGACCGGCCAGATCACGATGTTGACGCCGACGCCCTCCAGCTGGTCTACCGAGAACAGCTCCGACTTGCCGAACTCCGTCATGTTGGCGAGGATCGGCACGTCCACGGCGGCGCGGATCGCGGCGAACTCCTCGAGCGTGCGCATCGCCTCGGGGAAGATCGCATCGGCGCCGGCGTCGACGAGCGCCTTCGCGCGGTCGGTCGCAGCATCCAACCCCTCCACGGCGCGGATGTCGGTGCGCGCCATGATGAGGAAGTTCGGGTCGCGGCGCGCGTCGGCGGCCGCCCGGATGCGCTTGATCGCGGTGTCCTCGTCCACGACGGCCTTGCCGTCGAGGTGGCCGCAGCGTTTCGGGTTGATCTGATCCTCGATGTGCGCGCCGGCGAGGCCGGCGTCCTCGAGCGTCTGGATCGTGCGGGCCACGTTCATGGGTTCGCCGAAGCCCGTGTCGGCGTCGATGATGGCCGGCAGGTCGGTCATGCGCGCGATCTGCTGGCCCCGCGCGGCGACCTCGGTGAGCGTCGTGAGCCCGATGTCGGGGAGCCCCAGGTCGGCGGAGAGCACCGCCCCTGAGATGTACACGCCCTCGAATCCCTTGCGCTCGATGAGCCGGGCGGACAGCGGATTGAAGGCGCCGGGGAACCGCAGCAGCTCAGCCGAGGAGAGCCGCTCGCGGAACAGCCGCCGCTTCTCGTGCGCCGGAACGGTCGAGTACAGCATCAGCGAGTCCGCCCTTCACAGAGTTCGCAGTATCCGGCGAATCTCGCAGCCATCGCGCGAATCTCTGCGAGATCCGTGCGATTCTGCGAAGCGTCGGAGCGCGGGTCGCGCATCAGAACAGCCCCTTCGGGGCCGGCGCGCCCGCGAGCACGCCGAAGTCGGCGACGATCGTGAGCTGCTGCACCTCTTCCGGCGTGAGGTCGGGCAGACGCTCCGCGAGCCCGAGGAAGCGCTCGATCTCATCCGCCGTGAGCACGGGCTCGGCGAGCAGCCGGAACTTGCGCACGTAGTCCTCGCGGACGAACGGCCGGGCGCCAAGGGGGTGGGCGTCGGCGACCGCGATCTCGTCCTCGATCGTCTCGCCGTTCGTCAGGCGGATCTCGACGCGTCCCCCGAACGCCTTCTCGTCCGGGTCGTCCGAGTGGTAGCGGCGCGTCCACTCCTCGTCTTCGGCGGTGGCGATCTTGTGCCACAGCGCGACGGTGTCCTCACGCGCGGCCCGCGCCGGCAGGTAGGAGTCGACGTGGTGCCAGCCTCCGTCTTGCAGCGCGACCGCGAAGATGTACGGAATCGAGTGGTCCAGCGTCTCACGCGACGCGGCCGGGTCGTACTTCTGCGGATCGTTCGCGCCCGAGCCGATCACATAGTGTGTGTGGTGCGAGGTGTGCAGCACGATCGCCTCGACGTTCGCCGGATCGGCGAGCTCCGGGTGCTCGCCGTGGAGCTTGCGGGCGAGGTCGATCCACGCCTGCGCCTGGTACTCGGCCGAGTGCTCCTTCGTGTACGAGTCGAGGATGGCCCGCTTGGGCTCGCCCTGACCCGGCAGGGGCACCTCGTACGCGGCATCCGGTCCGTCCAGCAGCCACGCGATGACACCGTCCTCGCCCTCGTAGATCGGACTCGGCGACGTCTCGCCGCGCATCGCCCGGTCGACGGCCTCGACCGCCATCTTGCCCGCGAACGCGGGGGCATGCGCCTTCCATGTCGAGATCTCGCCCTTGCGCGACTGGCGCGTCGCGGTGGTGGTGTGCAGCGCCTGGCCCACCGCCTGGTAGATCGTCTCGACCGGAAGACCCAGCAGGGTGCCGATGCCCGCCGCGGCCGACGGGCCGAGGTGCGCGACGTGGTCGATCTTGTGTTTGTGCAGGCTGATGGCGCGCACCAGGTCGATCTGGATCTCGTACCCCGTCGCGAGCCCGCGCACCAGCGCCGCCCCGTCGGCGCCGACGTGCTGAGCGACCGCGACGATCGGCGGGATGTTGTCGCCCGGGTGCGAGTAGTCCGCCGCGAGGAACGTGTCGTGGTAGTCCAGCTCGCGCACCGCGACGCCGTTCGCCCACGCCGCCCACTCCGGGCTCGTCCTGCGGTCGAGCGCGCAGCCGAACACCGTCGCGCCCGACCCGCCGACCGATACGGCGTGGTCCAGCGCCTGCTGACGGGCCGCGCTCACCGGCGCACGGGTGAGGGACGCCGCCGCCACCGCCGCGTTGTCGATCACGCGGTTGATGATCATGTCGACGACCTCCGGCTCGACCTCGACCGGGTCGGCGGCGACTTCGGCGATATGCCACGCAAGCTGCCCCTCGCGCGCGAGGTGCTCGTCACTGCGGTGGACACGGAGGTGGTGGATGACGGTCATGGCTGGCCTTTCAGGTCGAGCGCGGAGTCGTGGGGGTACGCGGGAGCCGCCGCGGTGAGGGATTCGAGGATGCTGTGCAGCGCGTTGTGCAGGTGCACGTGCGTCGCGTGGGCGGCCAGATCCGCGTCGCGCGCCGAGATCGCAGCCGCGATCAGACGATGCTCGGCGACGGATGCTGCGAGCCGGGCGGGATTGTCGCGTGCGAGTCGCCGCACCCGGACGAGATGAGTGCGCACCGTGCGCAGCGCTGCGGTGAGGTAGTCGTTCGCGACGGCGGCGTCGAGCGCGAGGTCGAAGTCTGCGATGAGGGCGTAGTAGGCGTCGCGCCCATCGGCGCCCCCGGTGCCCCCGTCGAGGTCGACCTGGGCGAAGTCGTGGGCGAGCTCGGCGAACGCGGTGGCGTCGCCCCGCTCGGCGGCGAGGCGCGCGGCGGATTCCTCGAGGGCGCGGCGGACCTCGAAGATCTCGCGGATGTCGTCGGCGTCGATGGCGGTGACCACGGTCACCCGCGGCGACTGCTGCGCCACGAGACCGTCGGCGGCGAGGCGGCCGAGCGCTTCGCGCAGCGGCGTGCGGCTGACGCCGAGACGGGCGGCCTGCTCGACCTCGCCGAGCACGGCCCCGGGCCGCAGGATGCCGGACTGGATCTCGTCGAGGAGAGTCGCGTACGCGCGGTCACTGGCACGCATCCGCATCACCTCCTCGTTCAACGCCCCGGCCAGTGTATACATAAAGCGGCCAAGGTGTCATGGGCGAGGAAGAACCACCGCTTTAGGTATACATCTGGCACACGACCAGCGAGGGAGTCGTGCGGGCTTCAGTCCCCGACCGTGACCGCCGTCGGCGGCGGAGGCATGCGGTGCCGCATCGCCTGCTCCAGCAGCGTGCGCAGCTCAAACCGTGCGACGTCCGCGAGCGACGCAAGCCGCACGTTGCGCACCTTGGCGCCGGTACCGCCCAGGAGACCCGCGGGATCGTCGAGTTCAGCGCCGTACGGGAACGCGAGCGCGACATGCGCCGCGTGCGGAAGGATCCACGCGAACTGCTCGGAGTTCTTCTTCGGCCCTGTGCCGTAGCCCGAGCTGCGCTGTGCGGGCCACACGACCTCCACGGTCTGCGGCAGCACATCGAAGATCAGCCGGCGCGCTGCCAGCGCGATCTCGCTGACGACGGCCGGGCGACCGTCGAGGATCCCCCGGAACGGGGCGGAGTCGGTGGTGACGATGCCGGCGGCCATGGCGCGAAGGTACCGCCCGCACGGCCGTGAGGAAAGCGTGAGGAATATTCAGGAATTTGTGAATCCGGCGTAGCGTCTGCGCCATGAGCACAGTCATCCGCACGACCGGCCTCACGAAGCACTACGGCCGCGTGCACGCCCTCGACGGACTCGACCTCGTCGTCGACGAGGGGCAGGTGCACGGGTTCCTCGGACCCAACGGGGCCGGCAAGTCCACCACGATTCGGATCCTGCTCGGCCTCGCGCGAAAGACCGCGGGTGAGGCATCCGTCTTCGACCTGCAGCCATGGCGCGACGCGGTCAAGATCCACCGGCGAGTCGCGTACATCCCCGGCGATGTCAGCGTGTGGCCGAATCTGTCGGGAGGCGAGGCGATCGACCTGCTCGCTCGCCTGCGGGGCGCCTCCCGCCACGACAAGGCGTACGCGAGTGAGAAGGAACGGCTCATGGAGGCGTTCCAGTTCGACCCGCGCAAGAAGGGCCGAGCCTATTCGAAGGGCAACCGGCAGAAGGTCGCACTGATCGCGGCCTTCGCCGTGCCGGCCGACCTGTACATCCTCGACGAGCCGACGAGCGGCCTCGACCCGCTCATGGACGTGATGTTCCGCCGCGAGGTCGCGCGCGTCCACGCCGCCGGGGCGACCGTGCTGCTGTCGAGCCACATCCTGTCGGAGGTCGAGCAGCTGTGCGATCGGGTCTCGATCATCCGCGCGGGGCGCGTCGTCGAGAGCGGCACGCTCGCCGACATGCGTCACCTCACCCGCACCGAAGTCTCTTACGAGGGGACGGATGCCGCACCCGTGGCCGCGCTCGCAGCGGCGCACGACGCCCTCGTCGAGGACGGCCGCGTGCGCTTCACGATCGACAGCGATCAGGTCTCGGGAGTGCTG
Organism: Microbacterium ureisolvens; assembly: GCF_019511645.1. Taxonomy (GTDB): domain Bacteria; phylum Actinomycetota; class Actinomycetes; order Actinomycetales; family Microbacteriaceae; genus Microbacterium; species Microbacterium ureisolvens_A. The sequence continues at coordinate 256,501 of NZ_JAEUAX010000002.1, forward strand.
CCCGAGCTCTCGCGTCTCGGGGTCGCGGGGCTTCGCGTCGCGCCGCCGTCGCTCGAGGAGCTCTTCCTGCGCCACTACGGCGACGACCTCGCCGCGCTGGAGGGGAACGGACGATGACGCGCCTCATGACGCTGCTGGGTCAGCGGCTCCGGCGCGACTGGCTGCAACTGACGCTGTGGATCGGCGGCACGATGGCTCTCGCGCTCGCCGGCCTCTCCGGCGCCGCGAGCACGTACGGCACGGAGCAGGAGCGCACGGCGCTGCTGGCCACGGTGATGGCGAACCCGGTGATCCTGCTGTTCCGCGGGTTGCCGTCGGGTCCTGGCGAGCAGGCGTTCATCGTCTTCCTCCTCATGCCGTTCCTGGTGATGATGGCCGCCTTCATGAGCTCGTTCCTCGCCGTGCGCCACACTCGCGGCGACGAGGAGGCGGGGCGCCTCGAACTCGTCGCGGCGACGACGGCCGGAAGGGCCATGCCGTCGGTCGCGACGCTCGTCCATGGCGTGCTGGCGAACCTCCTGCTCGGTGTGCTCGTCGCCGCCGCCTTCCTCAGCGGCGGCTCGCCCGCCGAGGGGTCGTGGCTCGCCGGGTTCACCGCCGCGTGCGGCGGGCTGACGTACCTGGGTGTCGCGCTCCTTGCCGCCCAGCTCATGCGCACCTCGCGTGGCGCCAACTCCCTCGCGGTGTGGGTGCTCGTCGTGACCTACTTCATCGCCGGCATCGGCAACGCCCTCGGCACGCCGAGCGACGATCTCACGCACATGGAGAGCTCGTGGCTGACCTGGCTCTCGCCGTTCGGATGGGCCGAGAACACCCGCGCGTTCGACGAGAACCTCTGGTGGCCCGCGTTCCTGTGCCTCGCCGCGTTCGTCCTGTTGGCAGGGGCGGCGCTCGCCCTCCAGACCGTCCGCGACCTCGACGCGAGCATCATCCCCGAGCGGCAGGGCCGCGCCGTCGCCCGGGCGACGCTGTCGACGCCGACGGCGCTCGTCATGCGGCTCGCGGCGGGCTCGACGATCGGCTGGATGGCGGGCGCGTTCTTCGCGGGGGCGCTGTCGACCTCGCTCGGATCGGTCGTGAACGAGATGGGTGCGGACAACCCCGCGGTCGCCGACATGCTGAAAGCCCTCTCGGCCGAAGCCGACCTCGAGCAGGCGGTCGTCGTCGTCTTCTTCACCATGGTGGGCCTGCTCGCCGCCTGCGCGGGCGTGCAGACGGTCGCCCGCGCCCGCCAGGAGGAGGCGCACGGCACCGCCGAGCCCGTCCTCGCCAGCCCCGTGGAGCGTGTGCGGTGGCTCGCCGACTTCGTGGTGGTCGGGTTCATCGCCATCGTCCTGACCTGCGGGGCGGCTTTCGCCGGGGCGTGGGTCGGGACCGCGCGCCTCGACGACGGCGCCGCCCTGGTCGGCGACGCGTTCGTGGCGGCGTGGGGGCAGGTGATCGCAGCATCCGTGTTCCTCGTCCTGACCGCCCTCGTCTTCACGATCGCGCCGCGGTGGACGATCCCCCTGGGATGGACCCTCGTCACCGCCGCGATCGTCTTCGGGCTGTTCGGCCCGCTTCTCGGCCTTCCGGAATGGGTGACGAACCTGTCGCCGTTCTCGGTCGCGCCCGTTCCGAGCGGGAGCGAGGTGGATGTGCGTGGGATGTGGTGGCTCGTCCTCACGGTCGGCGTCGGGGCGACGGCATCCCTCGTCCTGATGCGGCGCCGCGAGCTGGCCGCCGCCGGGTGACGGGCGACGAGACGGTGGAGCACCCGGGGGCCGAGGCGGCCGAGCAGGCGGCCGCCATGCTCACGGCCGTGGGCATGCCGCGCATGCCGGCACGCGTCATGATGGCCCTCGCCGGCTCTCCTGACGAGGGCTACACTGCGGCCGAGCTCGCCGACCGCCTCGGCGTCTCCGCCGCCGCCGTGTCGGGTGCGGTGCGCTACCTCGTCTCGATCCGGCTCATCCACCGGCTCTCCCGTCCGGGCGACCGCCGCGACCGCTACGACCTCGCCGAGGACTCCTGGTCGGGCATGATCGCGGCGAACGCACCCCTGTATGGCACCCTCGCGGCGTCGCTCGATCGCATCGCCGACGAGAACCCGACGGCGCCCGCCTCGGCCGCGCGGGCGCACGAGATCGCCGACTTCCTCCGCTATCTCGCGGAACGGATGCCGCAGCTCGCCGCCGAATGGCGCGCGGGGCGCGACGCGCCCGGGGTCGACAGCACGAGGGCCGCGGCGGACGGGAGCGCTGCGGCGGACGGGGAGGTGGCGGCGGACGGGGACGCCGCGGCGGGCGGGTAGCCTTGCCCGAGTGACCGACGCGCCCCGCTACATCGTTGCCACCGACGGAGCCTGCAAGGGCAACCCCGGCCCGACGGGGTGGGCGTGGGTCGGCGAGGACGGCCACTGGGCCGCGGGATCGATCCTCTCCGGCACGAACAACATCGGCGAGCTGACCGGGCTGCTCAAAGCCATCGAGGATCACTCCGACGTCGCGAACCTCGTCGTGCAGGCCGACTCGAAGTACGCGATCGACACCTACACGAAGTGGATGGACGGCCACCGCCGCCGCGGGTGGAAGACCTCGACCGGCGCGCCGACGAAGAACGTCGACATCCTGGAGCAGCTCATCGCGGCACGAGACGCGCGCCGTGCCGCCGGACTCCCCGATGTCGAGCTCGAGCACGTGCGCGGCCACTCCGGACACGTGCTCAACGCGTGGGCCGACGAACGCGCGGTGCGCGCCTCGGAGCACGCCGCCAAGGGCGTCGCGAGCGCGTGGTCGTCGCTCGGGGCGCAGGACCGCATCGACGTCTCGACCCGCCCGAAGAACGGGCGCTGACGCTACAGCTGCGCCCGATACTCGCGCCACGCCTCGCCGAGGCGGCGCACGCCCTCCTGCAGCACGGCTTCCGGGGCGGTGTAGGGCACGCGGATGTGGTCGTCGTAGACGACGGATGCCGTGAACTCCGTGCCGCCCGCGACAGCGACGCCGCGCATGGCGGCGACGCGCGCGAGAGCGGTCGCCGATCCGACGGGCAGCCGCGCCCAGAAGGCGAGACCGCCGCGCGGCGGGGTCACGTCCCAGTCGGGAAGGTGCTCCGCCATCGCTGCGAGGAGGTGGGCGGACGCCGCCGCGTGCGTCTGCGACGTCGCCAGCCTCAGCGCCCGGGCCTCGTCGACCAGGTCGAGTGCCAGCAGCTGAGCGGGAACGCTCGTCGACTGGTCGACGAGCTGACGGACCCCGCGCAGGCGCCGCACCAGCACCGGGTCGGCCCGCACCCATCCGATGCGAAGGCCGGACCACGACCACTTCGACAGCGAGTCGACCACGATCACCGGCGCATCGGGACGAAGCGCCGCGAGGGTCGGCGGCACCACCGCGTCGAACGACACGTGGGCGAGCACTCGGTCCTCGAGCACCGGCACGCCGTACTCGGCGGAGAGGTCGGCGACGCGCTGCCGGGATGCTGCGGGCAGCCGCGTGCCGGTCGGATTGTGGTGGTGCGGGTTGACGGCGATGAGCACGGGCCGCAGCGCCACGATCGCGGCCTCCAGTTCATCGACGTCGATCCCGTCCGCACCGATCGTGACACCGTGGACGCGCCCGCCGCGCCGCCGCACGGAGTCGGCGAGCCCGGGCCAGGTCACCGATTCGGTGAGCACGACGTCGCCGGGCGAGACGAGCTCGTCCACGACGAGGCTGATCGCCTGCTGGGCGCCGTGGGTCACGAGGATCTGCGCCGGCGTCGCGGGCGTGCCCTCCTCCTCGAAGAGCGCGGCGAGCCGGGCGCGCAGGACGGGCAGCCCCGCCGGGTCGGTCTCGGCCAGGGTGACCGGATCGAGCGGGGGCGTGTGCGCGCGCACGAGATCGATCACGAGCTGGGGCATCGCGGGGACGGCACGCAGCAGATCGATGCCCGAGGGCGAGGCCGAGAACAGACTCTCGCCACGGGCTGTCCGCTCGCGGGCCGGTGCGGCGGCCCCGATCGGCCCGGCGACACGCGTGCCGCTGCCTTGACGTCGCTCGACGAGCTCGTCGTCGCTGAGCAGCCCGTAGGCGGCGACCACCGTCCCGCGCGAGACCGCGATCGCACCCGCCAGGGCGCGCTCGGCAGGCAACCGGTCGCCCGGGCGCAGCTCGCCACCCTCGATGAGCGCGGCGATCGCCTGCGCGAGGCGCACCGTCAGAGTGCCGTCGCCGTGCGCCCAGCGGCCCAGGCGCGCGGCGAGGCGGGATGCCTCCACTGCGCCACCGAGGGCCACCCTGTGGTCCACCAGCCGCTCATTGGCCCTGTCGACGGTCGTCATCACCCCGCATTCTGGTCCAATGTTCCGCACCACCGCCACAGTTGTCCGCACCAGCAGTCCAGTTCTCACCGATTGGACCACTCAGAAGCTCATGCAGTGGATCGGCGAGGATGACGCCCGCTGCCACGACACGACGCTCGTCGGCGTGCTCGCCGCCATCGACGAGGCGCTCGCCCGGCGAGCGGGCGCCGAAGCTTCCCCGCTCACGCCCCGCTCACCCACTCCACTCGTCCGGGCGCTCGCCGCACGGCTTCGCGCTGAACCCGTGCTGCGCGACCTGCGCATCGGCGACCTCATCGAGGTCGCACCCGCGAGCACGGGCGGCGACGCGCGGGACGATCTCGAACGCGGCGCGGACGTGCGGGGCGCAGCATCCTTCCGCCGGTCGCTGCTCGGCGTCCGCTGAGAGCGCGCGGAGAGCGCTCGCGCCGGCTCAGCCCTGCATGGAGCCTTCGAAGAGGCCGATCTGGTTGCCGTCGGGGTCGGCGATGACCGCCCACCAGCTCGTCGGCGTGATCTCCTGCTTCTCTCGCACCAGACTGCCGCCGGCCTTCGTGGCCTTGGCGACGGTGTCGTCGATGGAGTCCACCTCCACGTACGAGCGGGTGTTCGTGAAGCCCTCTTCCCGAAGGGCCAGTCCGCCGCCCGAGATGCCGTTCGGAGCCTGCCACATGGGGTAGCCCTCGAAGCCGGGCACCTCGGCGATCTGCCAGCCGAAGAGGCCGGAGTAGAAGGCGGTCGCGTCGCCCAGGTCGCTGACCGGGATGTCGATGTGGGTGATGTCGCCGTGAGCCATGGGTCTTCCTCTCGTTCGGGCCGACCCGGTCAGTCTCCGCCGCCGGCCGCGCGCCCACAAGCCCGCGAGTCAGCCGGCGGATGTGGCTTCGGCGAGGTGGCGCTCGAGCGCGTCGATCGCCGGACGCTGACCCTTCACCAGGCGTTCGCGCGCGGCGTCGAGGGCGGTCCATTCCACGCGGTCGACTTCGGGGAACCGTGCCGTCCTCCCGGAGCGCGGCGGCCATTCCAGTTCGAACTCGCCGAACTCGAGGTCGTCGAGCGAGAACGCGGTCCCGTCGGCGACGAACACCGTCACCCGCTTGCCCGACGAGTAAGCGAAGGTGCCGAGTTCCGCGTACGGCGGCTCAGGCGGATCGAGGCCGAGCTCTTCGCGGAACTCGCGGCGCGCGGCATCCAGTGCGCTCTCCTCCCACTCGGCGAACTCGCCCTTGGGGATGGACCAGGCGCCGGCATCCTTGCTCGCCCAGAACGGCCCGCCCATGTGTGCGATGAGCACCTGGGGTTCGGGCGCGATCCGGTACAGCAGGATACCGGCGCTGGTGATCACGGCTCAGACGATACGGGTCCGGGGCGAGACCGTGTAGGTGTCCTCGGGGTCGCTGAACACGGCGTCGCCCAGGGCGGTGTCGATCGCGGCGAGGGTGTCGGTGTCGAGCACGACGCCCGATGCCTTGACGGTCTCCGCGAGCTGCTCCGGACGGGATGCCCCCACCAGCGCCGACGCGACGTTCTTGTTCTGCAGCACCCACGCGATCGCGAGCTGCGGCATCGACAGGCCGGCCTGCTCGGCGACGGGCCTCAGTCGCTGGACCGCCTGGAGCACGTCGTCGCGGAGGAACCCCTGGATGAAGCGGGCGCCGCTCTTGTCGTCGGTCGCGCGCGAGCCCTCGGGCACCGGCTGGCCGGGCAGGTACTTGCCCGACAGCACGCCCTGGGCCATCGGCGACCACACGATCTGCGAGATGCCGAGCTCCTCCGACGCCGGCACCACCTTGCCCTCGATGACGCGCCACAGCGCCGAGTACTGCGGCTGGTTGGAGATGAGCTGCACGCCGTAGCTCTTGGCGAGCGCATGGCCCTCGCGCAGCTGCTCTGCCGTCCACTCCGAGACGCCGATGTAGAGCGCCTTGCCCTGCCGTACGACGTCGGCGAAGGCCTGGAACGTCTCTTCGAGCGGCGTCTCGTAGTCGAAGCGGTGCGCCTGGTAGAGGTCGACGTAATCGGTGCCGAGGCGCTTCAGCGACCCGTTGATGGACTCGAGGATGTGCTTGCGGCTGAGGCCCGTGTCGTTCGGCCCCTGCGGGCCGGTCGGGAAGTAGACCTTGGTGAAGATCTCGAGGGATTCGCGGCGCTGGCCCGAGAGCGCCTTGCCGAGCACCTCTTCGGCCGCCGTGTTGGCATAGACGTCGGCCGTGTCGAACGTGGTGATGCCGGCGTCGAGCGCCGCGTGGACCGTGGCGATGGCGGCCGAGTCGTCGACCTGCGAGCCGTGTGTGACCCAGTTGCCGTAGGTGATCTCGCTGACCTTGAGACCGCTGTTTCCGAGGTACCGGTAATTGACCATGAGAAAACGCTAGCCGCCCCTGAAGGTCCCGGCGGCGGGAACAGCAGAATTTGTCGAGAAGCGAAACAAACCCCGAGGACGATGACCTCGGCCCGGCGCGCACGTCACCGGGCCGAGACCCCGTCTCGCGTTACACGACCCGCGCGGTCTCCTCTTCGTCGAGGTCGTCGAGCTCGTCGGCGCGTTGCGCCGGCGCCTGGGCCTGCGACTCGGCGAGGGCGCGCGCCTCTTCGTCGAGGTCGGTCGCGGCCTGCTCGAACTGCGAGTTGTAGAGGCGGAAGTACGCCCCCTTCGCCGCGATGAGCTCGTCGTGCGTGCCCTTCTCGACGATGCCGCCGTTCTCCATCACGAGGATGAGGTCGGCGTCGCGGATGGTCGACAGGCGGTGCGCGATCACGAAGGAGGTGCGGCCCTCCCGGAGTGCCGCCATCGCGTGCTGCAGCAGCAGCTCGGTACGGGTGTCGACGGAGCTCGTCGCCTCGTCGAGGATCAGCACCGAGGGCTGGGCCACGAACGCGCGCGCGATCGTGATGAGCTGCTTCTCGCCCGCCGAGATGTTCGACGCGTCCTCGTCGAGGAGCGTTTCGTACCCGTCGGGAAGCGAGTGCACGAACCGGTCGACGTAGGTCGCCCGCGCGGCGGCGAGGATCTCGTCGTCGGTCGCGTCGGCGCGGCCGTAGCGGATGTTCTCGCGGATCGTGCCGGCGAACAGCCACGGGTCCTGCAGCACCATGCCGGTCTCGGCGCGGATGTCGCGCCGCGTGAGCTCGGCGATGTTCTGCCCGTTCAGGAGGATGCGGCCGCCGTCGAGCTCGTAGAAGCGCATCAGCAGGTTCACGAGCGTCGTCTTGCCGGCGCCGGTCGGACCCACGATCGCGACCGTCTGGCCGGGCTCGACCCGGAACGACAGATCGTGGATGAGCGGCCGGTCGGGCGAGTACGAGAACGCGACCTCCTGGAATTCGATCGTGCCGTCGCCCTCGACCAGTGCGGGGGCGTCTTCGGGGTCGGGCTCCTGCTCGGGCTCGTCGAGAAGCTCGAACACGCGCTCGGCCGAGGCGGTGCCCGACTGCACGACCGCGGCCATGCCGCCGAGCTCCGCGAGCGGCTGCGTGAACTGCTGGGAGTACTGGATGAACGCCTGCACGTCGCCCAGGCGAAGCTGGCCGCTCGCGACCATGAGCGCGCCGAAGACCGCGATGCCCACATAGGTGAGATTCCCGATGAACATCATCGCCGGCATCATGATGTTCGACAGGAACTGCGCCTTGAACGAGGCCTGGTAGAGCTCCTCGTTCTCTGCGCGGAACGCCTCTCGGGACGCCTGCTCGCGGCCGAAGACCTTGACGAGCGCATGGCCGGAGAACGACTCCTCGACCCGAGCGTTGAGCCGGCCGACCTTGCGCCACTGGATGCCGAACGCCTTCTGCGAGCGGGGCCCGATGACCCCGAACAGCACGCCCATGAGCGGGAAGCTGATCAGCACGACGAGTGTCAGCTGCCACGAGATCGTCAGCATCATGATCAGCACGCCGATCACGGTGAGCACGCTCGTGAGCGCCTGCGACAGCGACTGCTGCATCATCTGCGTGATGTTGTCGATGTCGTTGGTGACGCGCGAGATCAGCTCGCCGCGCTGCACGCGGTCGAAGTAGCGCAGCGGCAGGCGGTTGATCTTCGCCTCGACCTGTTCGCGCAGGCGCCACATGACGCGCACCATGATCACGTTGATGACGTAGCCCTGCAGCCACATCAGCAGCGATGACGCGAAGTACAGCGCGAGCACGATGAGCAGCACACGGCTGAGCGCCATGAAGTCGACGCCCGCGCCCGGCACGAAGCGCTCCATCGCCGAGACGATGTTGGCCAGGTCCTGCTGTCCTGAGGCCTCGAGCTGGGCGACGACCTGCTCCTTCGTCATGCCGGCAGGCGCCATCGATGAGACCACACCCTCGAACAGGATGTTCGTCGCCTCGCCGAGCACCTTCGGCGACAGCACCGCGAGCACGACGCCGATCGAGCCGAGGATCGACACGAACACGAACGCCCACGCGTTCGGACGCAGCAGCCCGATGAGCCGGCGGAACGCCGGCCAGAAGTGCGCTGCCTTGCCCGGGGCGACGGCGCCGCTCCAGTCGTCGGCCGCGATGCGCGCCTGCTCGCCGAGCTCGATCTCGGCCTTCTCCTCGGCGCTCAGTTCCGCGACGGCCTGGCGCACGCGGCGGCGAGAGGTCTTCTCGGTGTTCTTCTCGTCGCTCATCGGGCGACCTCCGCTCCGAGCTGGGATTCGACGATCTCGCGGTAGGTCTGGCTGGTCTCGAGCAGCTGCTCGTGCGTGCCGATCCCCACGATGCCGCCGTCGTCGAGGACGACGATGCGGTCGGCGTCGGTGATCGTCGAGACGCGCTGGGCGACGACGATCTTGGTGACGTCGGGCAGTTCCCGCCACAGCGCCTGTCTCAGTCGCGCATCCGTGGTGAGGTCGAGCGCCGAGAACGAGTCGTCGAAGACGAGGACTCGCGGCTGGTGCACGATGGCCCGCGCGATCGCGAGCCGCTGGCGCTGCCCGCCCGACACGTTGGTGCCGCCCTGGGCGATCGGCGCGTCGAGCCCCGCGTCCATCTGGCTCACGAAGTCGCTCGCCTGGGCGATCTCGAGCGCGCGCCAGAGCTCGGCATCCGTCGCGTCCTCGCGCCCGAACCGCAGGTTCGACGCGATCGTGCCGGAGAAGAGGAAGGGGCGCTGCGGGACCAGCCCGATCGTGCTCCACAGGGCGTCGAGGTCTGCCCGGCGCACGTCGACGCCGCCGACCTCGACGACACCGTCGGTGACGTCGAACAGACGCGGGATGAGCGACACGAGGGTGGTCTTGCCGGCGCCGGTCGAGCCGACGATGGCGACCGTCTCTCCGGGCTCCGCGCGGAAGCTGATGCCCGACAGGATCGGGTGCTCGGCGCCGGGATACGTGAATGCGACATCGCGGAACTCGACGGCGCCCGGAGTCGGGAACTCGCCGACGGCATCCGACGGACGCTCCAGCGACGAGTACGTGTCGAGCACCGCGCCGACCCGCTCGGCCGACACCGCGGCGCGCGGGATCATCAGCGTCATGAAGCTCGCCATCATGACGCCGGAGAGGATGATCATGGCGTACTGCATGAAGGCGAAGAGCGTGCCGATCTGGATCTCACCGCTGTCGACCTGCATTCCGCCGAACCAGATCACGCCGATCACGGTGACGTTGAGGATCAGCATGACGGCGGGGAACAGCACCACGAACAGCGACCCCACCTTCCGACCGACGACCATGATTTCGGTGTTGGCGGCCCGGAAGCGCTCCTCTTCGATCGGTTCGCGCACGAAGGCGCGGATCACGCGGATGCCGGTGAGCTGCTCGCGCATCACGCGGTTCACGCCGTCGAGCTTGCCCTGGTAGCTGCGGAACAGCGGCACCATGCGAGCGATGAGCAGGCCCGCGACGAGGAGGAGCACCGGCACGGCGACGGCGAGGATCCACGCGAGGCTCGCGGCCTGCTCGATCGCGAGCACGATGCCGCCGATCGCGAGCAGCGGCGCCGTCACGAGGAACGTCGCGGCCATCATCGCGAGCATCTGCACCTGCTGCACGTCGTTCGTGTTGCGGGTGATGAGCGAGCCGGCGCCGAAGCCCGTGACCTCGCGCTCGGAGAAGCCCGAGACGCGCTCGAAGATGTCGTCGCGGATGTCGCGGCCGAGCCGCATCGCGGCGCGCGCGGCGAAGTAGGTCGCGATGATCGAGGCGACGATCTGCCCGAGCGACACCGTCAGCATGACGACGCCGGTGCGCCAGATGTATTCGGTGTCGCCCTTCGAGACGCCGTTGTCGATGATGTCGGCGTTGAGGCTGGGCAGATAGAGCGAGGCCAGGGCGGAGGCGGACTGGAAGACCAGCACGCCGAGCAGCAGCCAGCCGGACGGTTTGAGATATCGGACGAGGATTCTTGCCAGCACGAGGGTCTCCCGGACGCGGCGCAGCCATGGCAAGGCTCCGCCTCTGCGGATCTGAGGGTGCCGACCCACCTTCGCACGGGCCGCCGACATCGCGGCAGTCCCGTTCACTGAGGGCGGAACGGGGGCGTGACCGCCCTCTGAACGGCGATCCGCCGGTCACTCTAACACGATATATCGCGAACCGCGAGACCGCTCCCACGTCACGCGCTCACCACCCTGCGCTGGACGGATGCCGCGGCGCGCGGCATCCGTCATCCTCGCGGTCGAAGCGCGTTACGCCTCCGCGCCCTGCGCGATGGCTGCGCGCTCTCGCCAGCTGCGCGCCGTGACACGGTCGAGCGCGACCTGGCGGCGCAGTGCGTCGGCCTTCTCGTAGAGCGAGGGCTCTCCGTAGCTGGTGAGCACCTTCACGAGCACCGGCAGCAGCTCGATCATGAAGAACAGCCCGGCGATGAGCCAGTGGGCCCACGCGAGGGTCGGCTCGCGCGCCGACAGCCGTTCGAGGCCGCTGATCTGGCTCAGCAGCCCCACGGCTCCGGAGTTGCCGCTCGCGATCTCGGCGGCACGTGCGTCGTAGGCGGCGAGCGCGGCCTGGTACTGCTCGCGCGCGCCGGGCAGCTCGTCCTTCGCCTGCTGCTTGTTGACCTCCTCCGAGGCGCTCGCGTCGGCCGTGCCGGCCGCCTGCGCGGCGGCGAGGTCGGCCTGCGCCGCCGTCAGCTGCGCGTTCAGGTCGTCGTACGCCGACTGGGCGGCCGCGAGCTGCGCCTCTGCTGCATCCGAGCTCGCGCCCTCGCCCGCGACGCCGCTGCATCCCGGCACCTCGCCCGCACCCTGTCCGGTGAGCTCGCACTGGTAGATCGCGCGGGCCTGGTCGATCACCTGCTGCTGCGCGGCGAGCTTCGCGGTGAGGTCGTCCACGGTCTGCTGCGCCGAGGCGGCCGACGCCGACGTGGTGTCGGCGCCCGCGACCACACCGCTGGCGGCCTGACTCTCGAGCGCCGCGACGCGCTCGCTCGCAGCATCCAGCGCCTGCTTCTCAGGGCCCGCGGTGACGGCGTCCTGATCCGACTGCGCCTGCGTGATGTTCGTCGCGTTCACCTCGCGCGCGATGTCGTTGTGGAAGATCTGCAGCACCAGCGGCTCGGCCACGACGATGCCGATGACGGCGGCCATGATGACGCGAGGGATCGCGAGCGCGATCAGCCGCCCGATGCTCTGCGAGGAACGCATCGTCGAGGTGAGGAACCGGTCGAGGTTGAAGATGATGAGCATCCACACGATCGCGAGGGGCAGCGCGCCCCACGCGACGATCCGCACGCCGGTGGTGAGCGCGAAGTACATCGAGATCGCCGAGATCAGGGCGGTGCCGGCGATCACGAAGAACATCTGCACGAAGCGGGGCGTCTCGGTCGGCACCTCGTCGAGCACGGATCCGTCCGCGCCGCCGAGGATCGCGAGCTTGCGCCAGCCCGAGGTCCGCTCGCGGCGCGGACGCTTCGCGCGCTTCGCACGGACGGGAGGGACGGATGCCGCCGCCTCCGGCTCCTCGTCGGCGACGGGCCTGTCGGCCGCGGGCTCGGCCACGCCGGGCTCGTCGACCGCGCCCCACTCGCCGATCGTCGCCTGCCGCTCCGCCACCGGCGCTGTCACCGCGACCGGCTGCGTCGGGTTCATCGCCAGTGCGTCGTCGAGGAGATCCTGGGTGACGGGGAACGGGTCCTCCGGACCGTCGGCGTCGCGACGCTCGTCGGCCGCGGGTTCACCGGCGGCCTGCTGGGCGCGCACGTCGTCGAGGTAGAGATCCTCGGTCTGGTCGCCGTCTGTCTCGAACTCGATCCGGCCGTCGGAGCCGAACCGGCCCGGCCGGTGTGCGGAGTAAGAAGACATCCGCACACCCTAGAGCGGGCAACCTGTGGAGCAGGTGTATTAGAGGAGCGTGAGATCGCAGATGCCCGGGGGCGAGGCATCCGTCCCTCCCGTCCGTGCGAATCGTGCGAAGTCCGGACTTCGCACGATCCGCAGGTCCGAACCCAGCGTTTCCCGGACCGACCCGGATCAGTATCGCGCCCCGTCGCCTGCGAAGTCCGGACTTCGCACGACCCCGAGGTCGGAACGCAGCGTTTCCCGGACGGGTCAGTCCTCGAGCGGGGTCACGGCGGCGACCGCCTCGTCCTCTTCGGTGGCGACGAGCTGCCCGCAGGCGCCGTCGATCTCCTTGCCGCGGGTGTCGCGGAGGGTCGTCGGGATGCCGGCGTCGTTGAGGCGGCGCACGAACTCGTTCTGCACGCCGATCTCGGAGGCGGTCCAGATCGAGCCGGGCGTCGGGTTGAGCGGGATGGGGTTCACGTGCACCCAGCCGCGACCGCGGGCGTTGAGCTTCTCGGCGAGGAGATCGGCGCGCCAGCCGTGGTCGTTCATGTCTTTGATCAGGGCGTACTCGATCGAGACCCGGCGTCCGGTCTTGTCGAAGTACGCGCGCGCGGCGTCGAGGGCCTCGTCGACCTTCCAGCGCGAGTTCACCGGGATCAGCTCGTCGCGGAGCTTGTCGTCGGGAGCGTGCAGTGACAGCGCGAAGGTGACGGGGATGTCTTCGGCGGCGAGCTTGGTGATCGCGGGCACGAGGCCGACGGTGGAGACCGTGATGCCGCGCGCGCTCATGCCGAGGCCGTGCTGCTTGTCTGTCATCACGCGCACCGCCTGCATGACGCGCGCGTAGTTGGCGAGCGGCTCGCCCATGCCCATGAAGACGATGTTCGAGACACGCTCGGCGGAGTGGTCGTCCTTCTTCTTGCCGCCCAGGCCGCCGTCGGCGATCAGGCGGTTGGCGCGCACGACCTGCTCGACGATCTCGGCCGCCGACATGTTGCGGGTGAGGCCCGCCTGGCCGGTCGCGCAGAACGGGCAGTTCATCCCGCAGCCCGCCTGCGACGAGACGCACAGCGTGATGCGGCCGGGGTAGCGCATGAGCACCGACTCGACCAGGGCGCCGTCGTGCAGCTTCCAGAGGAACTTGATGGTGTCGCCGCGATCCGTCTCGAGGCGGCGCACCTCGGTGAGAAGCGGCGGCAGCATGCCGTGCACGAACTCCTCGCGCCCCTCGGCGGGGAGGTCCGTCATCTCGGCGGGGTTGTGAGTCCAGTGCTGGAAGTAGTGCTTCTCGAGCTGCTTCGCCCGGAAGCCGGGGAGCCCGAGCTCCTTGACCTTCTCGACGCGCTGCTCGGGCGTCAAGTCCGCCATGTGCACGGGCGGCTTGCCACGCTTCGGACTCGCGAACTGGAGGAGGGGCCGCCCCTCGGCGTCCTTCTTCTGCGTCCAGCCTTCGGTCGCCGGACGCACCTGGCGGGCCTGTTCTTCGCTGCGCGAGCGTGGGCGCGTGGTGCGGACAGGCGAATCGGTCATGCCTCCAGGGTACGCGGACACTCCTGGACGGATGCCGACCCCGTACCCCGGACTAGGCTCGCCGTGTGGTCCCCGTCGAGAATCTTCTCGCCTTCACGCTCGCCGCCGTCGTCCTGATCGTGATCCCGGGTCCGAGTGTGCTCTTCACGATCGGACGCGCGCTCGCCCTCGGACGCATCGGCGGGCTGCTCAGCGTGCTCGGCAACGCGCTCGGCCTGCTGCCGGTCATCGGCCTCGTCGCGATCGGCGTGGGCGGCATCGTCGCGCAGTCGGTCGTGCTGTTCACGATCGTGAAGGTCGCCGGCGCGCTGTACCTCATGTATCTCGGCGTGCAGGCGATCCGCCATCGTCGCCGTGCCGTGGCCGAAGCGAACGGCGGCGCACTCTCCCGCTCGGCGTGGCGCCAGCTCGGCGAGGGGTTCGTCGTCGGCATCACGAACCCCAAGACGATCGCCTTCTTCGTCGCGGTGCTCCCCCAGTTCGTCGACCTCGACGCCGGCACGGTGCCGCTGCAGATGATCGAGCTCGGGCTCGTCTTCTTCGTCATCGCCCTCATCTCGGATGCCATCTGGGCGCTCATCGCGGCGGGCGCCCGCGAGTGGTTCGGGCGCTCACCGAAGCGCATCTCCACGCTCTCCGCCACCGGCGGCGGCCTCATGATCGGCCTCGGCGGCATCCTCCTCTTCACCGGGAACAAGCACTGATGAACACGGATGCCGACACCCCGGGCCTCCCCTCTCGCCGGCGCATCATCTTCCTCGACGTCGACGGCACGCTCCTCGAGCACGGCTCCCACGTCTCCCCGTCGACGGGTCCGGCCATCCGCGCGGTGCGTGACGCCGGGCACCTGGTGTACCTGAGCACGGGCAGGTCGGCCTCCGACATCCATCCCGATGTCGCCGAGATCGGCTTCGACGGCGCTGTGACGAACTCCGGCGCACTCGTCGTGTCGGACGGCGAGGTGGTCGTCGACCGCCCCCTGTCGCCCGCCGCGACGGACCGCATGCTCACGGCGATGCGCAGTCGCGGCATCCGCTACTTCCTGCAGACCCGCGACGCCGTCTACGCGTCGGACGACATGGCCGAGCTCATGCGCGACTACGCGGCGGCGCTCGAGGTGCGCGAGGCGGCGGGGCAGGAGGTGCGGCCGGAGGACTCGCTGGTGGGCCTCGCACAGCGCACGTTCCCGAGCGTCGACGAGGCGGACCTCACCCGCATCGACAAGGCCGTGTTCGTGAGCGACCACCCCGAGGGGCTCGAGGAGCTGCGCGCGGACCTCGGCGACGAGTTCCTCATCGTGCCGGGGAGCATGCCGCTGCCCGGCGGCTCGAACGGGGAGATCAGCGAGCGCGAGACCACGAAGGGGTCGGCGATCGAGCTCCTGCTCGCGCACCTCGGGATGGACGCGACGGACGCGATCGCGGTGGGCGACAGCTGGAACGACATCGAGATGTTCCAGGTGTGCGGCGTCTCGGTGGCGATGGGCAACGCCCAGCCGGAGCTCAAAGAGCTCGCGGACTTCGTGACGACGGACGTGCTGGACGACGGGATCGCGAACGCGTTCCGCCGGCTGGGCCTGATCTGAGGGCGCCCGCTCGGTCGGCGCGCCGGCCCTTCGTCAGCTCTCAGCTGCGTGCGCCTCCGCGCCGAGGTTCACGAGGTTGCCCGCCGGGTCGCGCACCTGCGCGACGCGCTCGCCCCAGGGCATGGTCGCGGGCGGTTGGATGGGGTGACCGCCGGCTGCCACCCATGCCGAGTACGCGCGGTCGACATCGTCGACGTAGAGCCACAGCCCGACCCGTTCGCCCGCACCCGGCGGCAGGGCATCCTCGTCGCGGCCGATGCCGAGCGAGACATCGTCGATCTTGAGAGACACGTAGGCGTCGGCGCCGTGCTCGTCGGGGAAGCGGTAGTCGACGGTGCCGCCGAGGGCTCGCTCATAGAACCTCACGAGCTCGGGGAGTTCGCGGGTCAGCAGGATCGGGAACAGGCTCCGCACCGCCATGGCCCCACGGTACGCCGTGAGGTGCGTTCGAGACAGGGGATCCTCGCCGGCACCGAGGGCGACGCCCGTGGTTTCGGCGCGAACCCCCGGTCTCGGGGAGACCGGGGGTTCGCGGCCGCCTCAGTCGAGGAAGATGTCGGGGAACAGCGCCTCGTCGGGCGTGCCGGGCACCGCCGCGTAGCCGGAGAAGTCGGTCACGCCGGCGGCCTCGAGCACGTCCTCCACGATGAGCGTCTGCCCGGTGTACTCGCGCGAGGGCTTGGTGAAGATCTCGTACGCCGCGTCGGCGTAGATCTCGGGCGTGCGGCTGACCTTCATCATGCGGTCGCCGCCGAGCGCGAACTGCACGGCGGCGGTCGCGATCGTGGTGCGCGGCCACAGCGTGTTCGCGGCGATGCCCGCCTCGGCGAACTCCGCGGCGATGCCGAGCGTCGCCATCGTCATCCCATACTTCGCGAGGGTGTACCCGGTGTGGCCGCCGAGCCACTTCGGCGAGAGGTTGAGCGGCGGCGAGAGCGAGAGGATATGCGGGTTCGCCGCCTCCTTCAGGATCGGCACGGCGGCGCGCGAGAGCATGAACGTGCCCCGCACGTTGACGTCCTGCATGAGGTCGTACTTCTTGGCGTCGAGGTCGAGCGAGCGCGACAGATCGATGACCGACGCGTTGTTCACGACGATGTCGATGCCGCCGAACTCGCCCTGCGTCTTGAGCACGGCCTCGGTGACGTCATCGTCGTTGCGCACGTCGCCGACGATGGGGAGCGCCTGGCCGCCGGCGGCGCGGATCTCCTCGGCGGCCGAGTGCACGGTGCCCTCGAGCTTGGGATGCGGGGTGTCGGTCTTGGCCAGCAGCGCGATGTTGGCGCCGTCGCGCGCCGCGCGCAGCGCGATCGCGAGGCCGATGCCGCGGCTGCCGCCGGACATCAGGATGGTCTTGCCGGCGAGGGGCTTGTCGCTCATCTCGGGGTCTCCTCGGGTCAGGACATCAGGATCGGGACTTGGCGGATGCGGCGGCGAAAGCCGCGACGCGGGCCCTCGACTCGTCGGTGTCGAAGCGGGCGCCGATCGAGCGCGCCTCGTCGTCGAGGTTCTCGGCGAACGAGCGCCCTGCGCCGGTGCGGACGAGGCGCTTGGCCTGCCCGAACGCGCCGGTGGCGTTGTCGAGCCAGAACCGCGCGACCGCCTCGGCGCGGGAGGCGACGTCGGCCGCCGGCACAACCTCGGTGACGAGACCCCAGTCGAGCGCCGTGGGTGCGTCAATCGTGACGTCCTGAAGCAGGAGCTGCAGCGCTCGGCGCTGGCCGACTGCGGCCGGCAGCAGCGTCGAGACGCCGAGGTCGGGCGTGAGGCCGATGTTGGCGTACTTGCTCACGAACTTGGACTGCTCCGCCGCGACGATGTAGTCCGCGGTGAGCATGAGGCCGATCCCGCCGCCCGCGACCGCGCCCTGCACGGCCGCCACGATCGGGATCGAGGATTCCACGAACGTGCGGATGCCGTCGTGGATCGTGTGCGCGGCGCCGGTGACGTCGGCGCCCGAGGCCTGTGACGTCGCCATCTCGAGCACGTCGCCCCCGGCGCAGAACGCCGGGCCCGCAGCATCCAGGATGATGGCCCCCACCGAGGAGTCGGATGTGAGCTCGTGCGCGACGTCGCGCCAGCGGGCACCCATCTCGAAGCCCATCGCGTTCAGATACGCCGGACGGTTGAAGGTCACGCGTGCGAGGGCGCCGTCGCGGGTGACGAGGATGGAATCGCTCACGTTTCTCCTTACTTGGGCGCCATGCGGATGGCGCCGTCGAGACGGATCGTCTCTGCGTTGAGATAGCCGTTGTCGATGATCGACATCACCAGCCGGGCGTACTCGTCCGGCTTGCCGAGGCGCTGCGGGAAGGGCACCTGCTGACCGAGGGAGTCCTGCGCGGCCTGCGGCAAGCCCATCAGCATGGGCGTCTCCATGATGCCGGGAGCGATCGTCACGACGCGGATGCCGTAGCGCGCGAGCTCGCGGGCGATCGGCAGGGTCATCGCGTGCACGCCGCCCTTCGATGCGGAGTACGCAGGCTGCCCGATCTGACCGTCGAACGCCGCGACGCTCGCGGTGTTCACGATGACGCCCCTCTCACCGGACGCACCGTCGCCGTCGGCGGTCGGGTCCGTCTTCGCGATCACCGCGGAGGCCTGCGAGATGACGTTGTAGGTGCCGATGAGATTCACCCGGATGATCCGTTCGAAGCCCTCGAGCGGCGACGGGTTGCCCTCGCGATCCAGCACCTTGGCGGGTGGGGCGATGCCGGCGCAGTTCACGACGACGCGGAGGGGACCGGACGCTGCGGCCGTCGCGACCGCGGCGGCGACCTGTTCCGGGCTCGTGACGTCGGCGGGCGCGAAAGACCCCCCGAGCTCCGCGGCGACCTCGGCGCCCGACGAGGTGGGCAGGTCGACGATCGTGACGGTCGCGCCCGCGGCGGCGAGGCGCCGGGCGGTGGCGAGGCCGAGTCCGCTCGCGCCACCGGTGACGAGTGCGGCGGTGCCCCTGAGGTCCATGGATTCTCCTTCGAAGTCCGGATTCTGCGGAACCGCGTATCAGCATACGCGGGACTCAGTCCCATCGCTCACCGCGCGACGGCGCCACGGCACCAGGCTAACGGGCGCTTGCCGGGGCCGTCACGGCCCGAACTGGGGACCGATGCGCGTGAGGGCCGAGATGCGGTCGATCAGCTCAGCGGGCCGAGCGAGGAGCAGGCGCGCCTCGCCACGTGCGGTCAGGTACTCCACCAGCCGCGCCGTCACCTGTGCGTCGCCGCGGCGGTAGCCCGAGAGATAGTGCTGCGTAGCACGCCATTCCAGCCGCTCCCCGTCGAGCGTCGTGATCACGACGAGGAAGGTCGGCGTCTCGGCCGCCTCGCCGGTCTCGAGGCCTGCGGCCACGCCGCCGAGCAGCGCCGCCGCCATGTCGGAGATCGCCGGGTACGGCCACCAGGTCGCCGGCGGATCGACGGTGACTGCGAGCACCTCGGCCCACGGCACGAACTGCGACCGGGGCTCGCCGATGTGACGGGAGAGCCCCTCGGGCGAGAGCCGCACGTGCCGCGCCGCGGTGTCGCCGATCGCGACCGCCGGCTCCGCGCCTTCGAGTGCCGTGAGGGGTCCTCGGCGGCGGGTGGCGCGCGTGGTGGGCATGCCCCCATCCCACCACGCGGGTGGCGCGCGGTGCGGCAGGCGTCCTGAGCGCCCGGCAGGATGGGAGCGTGTCGATCCCGATCGAAGACGTCGCCGTCCCGGAACGCGTGCGCGTGCTCGCCCGCGGGGCCGAGCTCGCGCCGGTCTGGCTCAACGAGCTCGGCGGCCTCACCTTCCGCACCGACGACGGCCGCTATCTCAAGTACGGTCCCCGCAACGCCGAGACGTCGTTCGACGCCGAAGCCGAGCGGCTGCGCTGGGCGGCGGCCTACACCGCCGTTCCGCGGTTTCTCGAAGCCGGGGGCGACGAGAGCCACGAGTGGCTCGTGACGGCGGCACTCCCGGGGCTGTCCGCGGTCGACCCGCGATGGATCACGGATGCCGCCACCGCCGTCCGCGCGGTGGGCGAGGGCCTGCGGGCGCTCCACGACGCACTGCCGGTCGACGACTGCCCCTTCGACTGGGGAGTGCCCCGGCGGATCGCGAACGCGGCGCGCCGCGGCATCCGTCTTTCCGATGCGCTGCACGAGCCGCCGCCGATCGACCGGCTGGTCGTGTGCCACGGCGACGCGTGCTGCCCCAATACGCTGATCGGCGACGACGGGCGGTTCAGCGCGCACGTCGACCTCGGGGCCCTGGGCGTCGCCGACCGCTGGGCCGACATCGCCGTGGCGTCGATGTCGACGGCGTGGAACTATGGCGAGGGATGGGAGGACGCCCTCATCGAGGCGTACGGGATCGAACCCGATCGCGAGCGCCTGTCGTACTACCGGGAGCTCTGGAACGCGACATGACCGACATCACCGGCAACGTCTGCGACATCGACGGCAAGCCGAACCTCGTGATCCTGCGGCGCTTCCGCGCGACGGCCGACGAGGTGTGGCGCGAGCTCACCGACTCCGCGCGCCTCGAGCGCTGGATCGGCCGATGGGAGGGCGATCCCGCAAGCGGGCACGTCACGTTCTACATGACGGCGGAGGACCCGGATGCTGCGGGCGAGGAGTACACGATCCTCGAGTGCGACCGGCCCCGGCGCTTCGCCGGCGACACCTCCGCCGGATCGGGCGCGTGGCATCTGTGGTTCGAGCTCGCGCCGGACGAGCACGGCGACACCGTCCTCACGTTCGGCCAGCGGCTGGGCCCCGAGGACGAGGTCGGCTCGATCGGACCGGGCTGGGAGTACTACCTCGACCGGTTGGTCGCCGTGCAGGCCGGCGTGGACGCCGGCAGTGTGAAGTGGGACGACTACTTCCCCGCGCTGCAGCCCGGGTACGAACGGCTCGTCGCCGGCGGCTGACGCCGGAGCCCTTCAGGACCAGACGAACCGGAAGGTGCCCGCCGCCACCGCGGCGCCGATCGCGAGAGCCATGATCGCGGTGGCTCCCAGCAGCGCGACGGTGTCGCGCGGGTGCAGCCGCGACGGCCGGGCCCACGTGCGCCGGATGCCCGATCCGAAGCCGCGCGCCTCCATCGCCATCGCGAGCTTCGTGCCGCGGCGCACCGCGAACACGAGCAGCACGAACGCCATCGAGAAGAACCGGCGGATCGCTCCGCTGTCGCCCACACCGCGCGCGCGGCGCGCGAGGCTCATGCTGCGCCAATCGTCGAGGAAGAGCCCGAGCGTGCGGGTGCCCGCGAGCACGCCGAGGACGAACCGCGACGGCAGCTTCGCCACCTGGGCCAGCGCGTCGGCGAGCTCGGTGGGATCCGTGCGGCCGAACAGCAGGATCGTCGGCAGCGCGAGCGCGAGCACGCGCAGGCACACCGCGACGGCCAGGGCGATCGAGTCGTCGCTGACCGTCGCGTACCAGAACGACCAGTACACGGTGCCGCCCGGTTCGGCGTACAGCAGCATGCTGACGCCCGCGACGGGCGCGAACACCAGGACAGGCAGCATCCGTTTCAGCACCGTCATCGCCGCCAAGCCGGTCAGCGGGATGCAGGCGAGCTGGAGCGCGATCGCGACCAGGGCGCTGGTGGCGTCGATGGAGGCGAAGAGGGGCACCGACAGCAGCAGCGCGAGCACGATCTTGATGACCGGGTTCACCCCGTCGAGCCACGCGCGAGGGGGCGGCGCCCCGACCCCGGCCGTGCGCGCGTCGACGGCGGTCACGGCGACACCCCCGCATGCACGGGAGCGCCGAGCTCGATGCGGTGGCCGCCGAGGTGGCGCAGCACGTCCTCGTCGTGGGTGACGGCGACGACCGTCGTGCCCGCGGCGATCTCGGACTGGAGCAGCTGCACGAGCTCGATCCATCCGCGCCGGTCCTGGCCGAACGTCGGCTCGTCGAGCACGATGACCGGCGGCGCGTCGGCGAGCACGGTCGCGACGGAGAGCCGGCGCTTCTGCCCGCCCGACAGGGTGAACGGGTTCGCGGCGGCGAGCGGCGCAAGGTGCAGCCGCTCGAGCAGCTCGTCGACGACCTCATCGACGGCCGCGGGGTCGACGCCCCGCGACCGCGGCCCGATCGCGAGCTCGCCCTGCACCGTCGATGCGAGGAACTGGTGCTCGGGCTCCTGGAACACCGTGCCGATCCGCGTGAGCAGCTCGCGCGACGTCCACTTCGAGGGACGCCGGCCCGAGCGGCCGGCGAGCTCCGGCGCGGCCTCGACCAGGCCCGCCGCCTCGGGCAGCAGCCCCGCGAGCGTCAGCGCGAGCGTGGACTTTCCGGCGCCGTTGGGCCCGGTGATCACGGTGGCGGCGGCTCTCGGCACGGCGAGGTCGAGTCCCGCGCGGACGATCGTGCGCCCGTCACGGGAGACCGAGAGAGCGGATGCCGCCACCGCCGCCGGTGCACCGAGGGCCGCTGCGGCGAGCACGGGCACGTCGACCGGATGGCCCGGCACCCACACCCCCGCCGCGGCGAGAGCGGCACCGTGGTGCGAGAACACCTCGGCCGGCGTCCCGTCTGCGAGGAGTCCGCCGTCGGCGCCCACGACGACGACCCGATCCATGAGATCTGCCCACACCGCGGTGCGGTGCTCGATCACGACCAGGGTCGCACCCGTCTCGCGCACCGCCCGTTCGACGGCGTCGCGCACCTCGCGGACGCCGTCCGGATCGAGGTTGGCGGTGGGCTCGTCCAGCAGCAGCACGCCGGGTCGCATGGCCAGCACACCCGCGAGGGCGAGCCGCTGCTTCTGTCCGCCCGAGAGGGCCTTCGTCGCGCGGCTGGGAGGCACATCCAGGCCGACGGCGTCGAGCGCTTCGGCCACGCGCGACGGGATCTCGGATGCCGGCACGCCGAGGTTCTCGCAGCCGAAGGCCACGTCGTCGCCCACCTTCGACAGCACGACGCCGGCGTCGGGGTCCTGCAGCACGAGCCCGACGCGGCCGCGGTGTGCCTCGGCGCGCTCGCCGTCGACGAGCAGCGTGCCGGTCTCGTCACCCTCATCGGCCCCGCCGAGGAGGCCCGCCATGCCGGCGAGCAGCGTGGACTTGCCCGCGCCCGATGCCCCGAGCAGCAGCACGCGCTGACCGGGCTCGATCGTGAACGAGACGTCGTTGACGGCCGGCGCCCGTCGCCCGGCATAACGCCATCCCCAGCCCGCCGCCGTGATGCGGGCCGGGCGGGCAGCCGTCACGTCAGACCTCGCGGCGCGCTTCGCGTCCGACGGCGAAGCGGCTGAGTGCTCCGGTGGCGGCGAGCCCGCGCACGGCCAGCCAGCCGACGACGCCCGCGAGCAGCGCACCCGACACGACGAGCGACACCAGGTAGATGACGTTGAACTCGACGGTCTTCAGGATGTTGGGCGAGCTGCCGTAGAACAGCTCGAAGACCCAGGCGCCGACCGCGGCGCCGACGCCCGCGAGCATCGCGACGGGCAGGGTGAAGCGGCGGTACAGGAAGATCGCGAAGACGAGCTCGGCGCCGAGGCCCTGAACCAGGCCGGACAGCAGGGTCGATACGCCCCACACGTTGCCGATGAGCATCGAGACCAGCGCGGCGATCACCTCCACGAGGAGTGCGGCGCCGGGCTTGCGGATCACCAGACCGCCGATGACGCCGCCGATGAGCCAGATGCCGACGGCGATGCCGCCCAGGCCCGGCGTGAGGCCGTCCATCGCGATGAACCAGGCGTAGCCGACGGTGTTCCACGCCCAGAAGACGAGGCCGATCGCGACGCCGAGCACCGCTGCGACGACGATGTCGACGACCCTCCAGCGCAGGCTGCGCGGGCCTCGCGAGTGGGCCGCAACGGGGGCGGATGCGGACGTGGACGCGTGCATGTGAACTCCTCCCTGCGCCGGCATGATCCGGATCAGGTTCGACGGTCGAAGCGTGGGTCGCTTCCTCTCAGCCCGGCTCACCGGACTCCCGTGGTTGTGGGACGAGTATACCGCCGGTTCAGCGGGTATTTTGGGTGGATGACATCGGACGGCACCCCTGCACCCACGCGTCGCGCGCGACGTGTGCAGACCGGTGCCGTTCCGACGCAGGGTTCCGAGGACGCCTCCGACGGCGGCATCCTCACGATCCAGACGGGTGAGACGGATGCCGTCTACCCGCCGTCGAGCACCGCTCCGGTGGACGTGACCGCTGTCGCCCCCACCATCGCGACCGTCCCGGTCGCCGACGTGCCCTCCGTCGCGACGTGGAACCCCACGGATCCCGTCGACTCGTCCGGCTTCTCACTGCCGGCCGTCGCCGCCGCCCCGACAGGCCCCGGCCTCAGCGGCGGTCGTACGGCGCTCGCCTGGGTCGAAGAGAGCGTCGTCGAGCACGGCGCGGCGCCCGCCGACCTGACCGCGGCGGCGACCCCGTACGTCGCGGTCGAGGCCGACCTCCTCTCCGACGCCCCGCGGCTCTCCCCGTTGCGCGCCGCCGTCGTGGTGCCCACGCTCGCCATCGCGGCCGTCGTCGGCGCCTACGCGGGGACGACGCTGCTGTGGCCGCTGCACGCCGTGGCCCCCACGGTCACCGCGATCCAGGTGCAGCCCATCGCCGCGCCCGCCGCCGCGCCCGCCTGGCCCGCGCAGGGCAGCGCGGCCGAGGCGGTCGCCGGCATCCCGGGGACGCTCGCCTCCACGGCCGATCCCGATGCGATCGCCAGCCTCACCAAGGTCGTGACCGCGCTCGTCGTGCTGGAGGAGATGCCTCTCGCCGTGGGCGAGCAGGGGCCCGAGTACCGCTTCACCGCCGCTGATCGCTCGCGCTACTGGCAGTACCGTTCCGGCGGCGAGTCCGCGCTGGACGTCCCGGTCGGCGGCTCGCTCACCGAGTACCAGATGCTCGAGGGCATGCTCATCGGGTCAGCGAACAACTACGCCGACCGCCTGGCGCAGGGCATCTGGCCGTCGGACGCCGTGTACGCCGCCGCCGCGAACGGGTGGCTGACCGCCCATGGCGTCCCTGGAATCACGGTCCGCGAACCCACCGGCATGGACCCGCGAAACGCCGCGAGCCCGGAGGCCCTCGTGACGCTCGCGCAGAAGGCGCTGGCGCACCCGGTCATCGCCGAGATCGTGGCCAAGCAGTCCGTCGACCTCCCCGGCGCCGGCCACGTCGAGAACACGAACGGCCTCCTCGCCGATCCGGGCGTCGTCGGCATCAAGACCGGAACGCTCGACGCCTGGAACCTGCTCTCGGCGAAGGATGTCACGATCGGGGACAAGACGGTTCGGCTCTACGCGTCTGTGCTCGGCCAGCCGGACGATGAGGCGCGCCTCGCCGCCTCGCGCGCACTGTATGCGCAGATGGAGGCGGAGCTGCAGCCCAGGCCGTCGGTGGCGGCGAGCACCGTGGCCGGCCAGGTCGAGACCCTGTGGGGCGACAAGGTCGACATCGTCACCTCGGGCGATGCGTCGGTGATCCTGTGGAACGGCGGCAGCGGCACCGTCGCGACCACCTACGACCTCGGCGACAGCCGGGACGCCGGCGATGTCGTCGGCTCGCTCAGCGTCACCGGGCCGCTCGACGCGACCACCGTCGACCTGACGCTCGCGGCGGAGATCACCGACCCGTCGCCGTGGTGGCGCCTCACGCACCCGCTGGACCTCTTCGGCCTCAACGGCTGAGGCGGCGCCGCGATCCGCTCAGGCGGACGGATGCCCGACTACGCCCTTGCGCAGGAGCGCATTCCCGTAGATGCGGGTCTCCCCTGTGCGCACGACCAGATACGCGCCCTTCGCGAGCGCGTAGTACTCGAACCGATCGACGTAACGCGGATCCGCGACGCCGGCCGCGGCGGCGAGCTCGCGCTGCACGTCGAGCACCTCGCCGCCGGCGGACGCCATGAGGTCGAGCGCCGGCGCGTCGTCGAGCGGCACGACGCTGCGAACCGCCGCCAGCACGGCCGGCGTCGTCGTGCCGGGCAGGTCGACGACACGCGCACCGACGGCCCACGCCGGGAAATGCGCGTCGGCGATCACCACCGCGTCTGAGTGCCCCATCCGGTCGAGGTGGAGCAGCAGCTCCCCCGTCAGCAGCGGGTTGATGCCCTCGAGCATGAGGATCCCTTCGTCAGCGGATGAGGCCTGCGGCGGCCAGATCGTCCCACAGCGCGGCGGGGATGTCGATCGCCATGAGCTCGGCGTTCCGGCGCATCTGCTCGGGGCGGCTGCCGCCGACGACGACCGACCGCACGGCTGTGTCACGGAGCGGGAACTGCACGGCCGCGGCGGGCAGCGGCACCTCGTGTGCGCGACACACGGCGAGGACCGACTGCAGGCGCTCCCACAGCGGTTCCGGCATCCGTCCGTACTCGTACCGGTCGTCACGGGACGGCTCGTCCTTCGCGAGCAGACCGGAATTGAAGACGGACGCCGCCACCACGCCGGTTCCGCGCTCGTGGCACGCCGGCAGCACCGCCTCGGCGGCCGGCTGCTCGAGCAGCGTGTAGCGTCCGGCGATCATGATGAGGTCGAGATCGGCGCTCTCCACGGCCGCGGCGAGCGCCTCGCTCACCATCGAGCCGATGCCGATCGCGTCGACGGCACCCTCGGCCCGCAGCTGCTCGAGCGCGGGGAATGCCTCGCCGAGCGCCAGGTCGAGGTCGTGCCGCTCGGGGTCGTGCAGGTAGAGGATGTCGACGCGGTCGAGTCCGAGGCGCTCGAGGGACTCCTCGAGGCTCGCGCGCACGCCCTCCTCGGAGAAGTCCCACTCGCGGCGCAGCGTCGTCGGCACGTGGAAGTCGGCGGCGAGATCGAGGCCGCCGTCGTCGTCGGGGTTGGGGCGCAGCAGCCGCCCCGCCTTCGTCGAGATCACGAACTCGTCGCGCGGCTTGGTCTGCAGGAACGCGCCGAGACGCCGCTCCGACAGCCCGAGGCCATAGTGCGGGGCGGTGTCGTAATAGCGGATGCCGCTCTCCCAGGCTGCGTCGAGGATCGCCCACGCCTGGTCGTCGCTGAGCGCGCGGAACAGATTGCCGACGTTCGCCGCGCCGTACCCGAGGCGTGTGAGGGCGGGTTTTTTGAGGACGACGCGGTCAGGCGGCAGCATCCGTCGTCCCGAACTCGTACGCGACGCGGCTGGCCGCCTTCATCTCCATGCCGGTGCCGGGTGCGGTCGGCGCCACGTACACGCCGCCGCGCACCTCGGTCGGCACGACGAAGTGCTCGTGCAGGTGGTCGACGTATTCGATCATGCGGCCCTCGCGTGTGCCGGTGACCGCCACGAAGTCGAACATCGAGAGGTGCTGCACGGCTTCGCAGAGACCGACGCCGCCGGCGTGCGGGCACACCGGCACGCCGAACTTGGCCGCCAGCAGCAGGTTCGCGATGTTCTCATTGACCCCGCCCACACGCGCGGCGTCGATCTGCATGACGGAGATCGCGCCGGCCTGCAGCAGCTGCTTGAAGATGACGCGGTTCTGCGCGTGCTCGCCCGTGGCGACCCGCACCGGCGCGATCCCGCGGGCGATCTCGGCGTGGCCGAGCACGTCGTCGGGACTCGTCGGCTCCTCGATCCACGCGGGGTCGAACTCGGCGAGGGCATTCACCCAGTCGATCGCCTCCGAGACCTCCCATCGCTGGTTGGCGTCGATCGCGATCGGGAAGCCCTCGCCGCACACCTCACGGGCGATGCGGAGACGCCGGATGTCGTCGTCGAGGTCTGCGCCCACCTTGAGCTTGATCTGGCCGAAGCCGTCGGCGATCGCCTCGCGGCACAGGCGTGCGAGCTTCTCGTCGGAGTACCCGAGCCAGCCGGGGCTCGTGGTGTAGGCGGGGTAGCCGGTGGCAAGGAGTTCGCGTTCGCGCTCGGCGCGGCGGGGCTCGGCGGCGCGGAGGATCTCCAGCGCGTCTTCGGGGGTGAGGGCGTTCGTGAGGTAGCGGAAGTCCACGAGTGCCACCAGCTCCTCGGGGCTCATGCGCGACAGCAGCTGCCACAGCGGAAGCCCCGCCCGCTTGGCCTTGATGTCCCACAGGGCGTTGACGACCGCGCCGATCGCCATGTGCATGACGCCCTTCTCGGGCCCGAGCCAGCGCAGCTGCGAGTCGCCGATGAGCTCGCGATTGGTCGCGCCCATGTCGTCGAGGAGCGGCTCGAGCTCGCGGCCGACCAGGTGGGCGGCGAGGGCGTCCAGGGCCGCGACCTGGACATCGTTGCCGCGCCCGATCGTGAACACGAAGGCGTGTCCCGAGATGCCGTCGCCGGCGTCCGTCACGATGCGCAGGTACGCGGCGGAGTAGTCGGGGTCGGGGTTCATCGCGTCGGAGCCGTCCAGGCTCAGCGACGTGGGGAATCGGATGTCTGTCGTCTCGAAGGCGACGATGCGGCTCACGGGTTCTCCAGCGGTTCGCGGTTCGGGGAGTCGAACCGCTCGCAGTGTAAACATCCGATGTCTATACTGTCAATCACGCCCGCGGACCGCGACGGCATCGACGCCGGCCCGCATCGAGAAATCCAGGAGAGCCATGAAGTTCGCGCGCCTCGGCGAGTCCGGCAGTGAGATCCCCGTCGTCATCGACGCATACCGATATCTCGATCTGCGCCCGCTCACATCCGATGTCGACGGAGGATTCCTTGCCGACGACCCGGTCGGCCGAGCGACAGCCGCCATCGCCGGAGGGCTCCTGCCCGAGCTCGAGGGCGCGTCAGACCTGCGCATCGGCGCCCCGATCGCCCGGCCGAGCGCCGTGATCTGCATCGGCCAGAACTACGCCGCGCACGCGCGGGAGTCCGGCGCGGAGCCGCCGACCGTGCCGATCCTGTTCCTCAAGACCCCGAACACCGTCGTCGGGCCGAACGACACCGTGACGATCCCCCGTGGCAGCGAGAAGACGGACTGGGAGGTCGAGCTCGGCGTCGTGATCGGCCGCCGTACCGCGTACCTCGACAGCCCCGATGAGGCCGACGCGCACATCGCGGGCTACGTCGTCGCGAACGACGTGTCGGAGCGCACTTTCCAGATGGAGGTGTCGGGCGGGCAGTGGTCGAAGGGCAAGATCGCCCACGGCTTCAACCCGACCGGTCCGTGGCTAGTCACGGCCGACGAGGTCGACGCCCGGAACCTCGGCCTCAGGAGCTTCGTCAACGGCGAACCCCGTCAGGACTCGAACACGAGCGACATGATCTTCGACGTGCGCACCATCGTGCACCACCTCTCGCAGTTCGTCACCCTCGAGCCCGGCGACCTCATCCTCACCGGCACGCCGCAGGGCGTGGCGTTCGGCGGGAAGTTCCCGTATCTGAAGCCGGGCGATGTGGTCGACATCGAGATCGACGGACTCGGCGCGCAGCGCCAGGAGTTCGTGGGGTGGGAGGCGGCCCGATGAGCGGCCGGCAGCTGGACGGCCTCGTCGCCGTCGTCACGGGCGGGGCGTCGGGCATCGGCGCCGCCGTCGCGATCGCGCTGGCCGAAGAGGGGGCCGAGGTCGCGGTGCTCGACCTCGATCCTTCGGGCGCCGACCCCCGGTTCGCGGCGTTCGCCGCGGACGTGTCGGACCGCACCGCCGTCGACCGGGCGATCGCCGCGGTCGGCGAGCGGTTCGGGCGCATCGACATCCTCGTGAACAACGCCGGCATCGGCGCTCAGGGCGACATCGCCGCGAACGACGACGACGAGTGGGCGCGCGTGTTCTCGATCAACGTCACGGGCATCGCGCGCGTCACGGCGGCGGCGCTGCCATGGCTGCGGCGCTCCCCCGCCGCGGCGATCTGCAACACCTCGTCGATCGCGGCCACGGCGGGTCTGCCGCAGCGCGCGCTGTACAGCGCCTCGAAGGGCGCGGTGCTCTCACTCACCCGGGCGATGGCCGCCGATCACCTCCGCGAGGGGATCCGCGTCAACGCCGTGAACCCCGGCACCGCCGATACCCCGTGGATCGGCCGCCTGCTCGCCAGCGCCCCCGACCCCGTCGCCGAGCGCGCGGCGCTCGAGGCGCGACAGCCCCACGGACGCCTGGTGTCGGCCGCCGAGGTCGCCGGGGCGGTGCTGTACCTCGTGAGTCCGTCGTCGGGCTCCACGACCGGCACCTACATCGAGGTGGACGGCGGGATGTCGCCGCTCCGCCTCCGCCCGGCCGGGTCCTGACACTCCCCGGCGTTTGGGGCGCACCGCGCCCGTTCGGGGCGTGCGCCGCGCGCCCCGAACGTTCACCAGGCGCCCCAAACCCGGGAAGGTGGCACGGAAGGGCTGCGCGCGTGGCGCGAACGGATGCCGGTCAGCGCAGGCCGTAGACGCGCTCGGCGTTCTCGGCGAGCACCGCCTTCTGGCGGTGCTCGCCGACGCGGTCGGCCAGCCACGACGACACCGTGTCGAGCCAGCGCCCGTACGGACCCGACACCGGCCAGTCGCTGCCGAACAGCAGGCGATCGGGGCCGAAGGCGTCGAGTGCCACGTCGAGGAACGGCCGCACCTGGGCGTCGGTCCACTCACCCGCCGACTCGGCCGGCAGGCCCGAGAGCTTGCACACGACGTTCGGGCGCTGCGCGAGGTCGCGCAGCGACTCCGACCACGGCGTGCCGTCGGCCGGGTCGGCGTCGTCCGACGAGCCGACCTCCGGCTTGCCGAGGTGGTCCAGCACGATGGCGAGGCCGGGCAGCGCGTCCGCGAGCGCCACCACGTCGGGCAGCTGCTCCCACCGCACGCACGCGTCGAACGTGAGCCCGGCGGCGGCCACCGCTTCCGCCGAGCGCAGGAACCCCGGCCGCAGGCAGAAGCCCTCAGGTTCGGACTGCAGGAGCCTGCGCACTCCGACGACGAGCGGCCGCTCCGCATAGGCGGAGAGATGCTCGTCGGTGGCGGCGGGATCTTCCAGCGGCGCGCGCGCCACGATCCCGCGCACCGGCACACGGGACGCCAGCGACACCACCCAGTCGACCTCCGCGATCGCCTCGTGCGGCGCGGACTCGGCCTGCACGAACACGAAGCCGCAGTCCGCGTCGGGGGCGTCCTGCAAGGCGACGTCGAGCTCATCCGGACCGAAAGATCGGAGCAGAGCTCCGTCCAGCCACGCGTAGGTGAGGACCGCGGGGTCCCAGAGATGGAGGTGTCCGTCCACGACTCGCATGTCACCATCATGCCGCCGACGCGCGGGGGTGGCAGCATCCGAGATCCCTGACATCGGATGTCTATGATGGGCGCGTGGCCGTCACCGACGAAGCGATCGAGAAGATCAAGGACATGATCGTCCGCGGCGAGCTGACCCCCGGGTCGCGTCTGCCTCCCGAGAAGGACCTCGCCGAACGCCTCGGGCTCTCGCGCAACTCGATGCGCGAAGCCGTCAAGGCGCTCGAGGTCATCCGTGTGCTGGACGTGCGGCGCGGCGACGGCACATACGTGACGAGCCTCGAGCCCAAGCTGCTGCTCGAGGCGGTCTCATTCGTCGTCGACCTGCACGACGACGACTCGCTGCTCGAGATCTTCGCCGTGCGACGCGTCCTCGAGTCCCACGCGACGGGGCTGGCGGCCCAGCGCGCGGACGACGACGACGTGGCGCGATTGGATGCCGAGATCTCGGGCGTCGCGACCGACACCGACATCGAGTCGCTCGTCGAGCACGACGTGCGGTTCCACGGCGCGATCGCGCGTCTCGCGGGCAACGACTACCTCGCGAGCCTGCTCGAGAGCCTCACCAGCCAGACCGTGCGGGCCCGCGTATGGCGCGGTCTCACTCAGGCGGGCGCCGTCGAGCGCACGCTCGACGAGCACCGGGCGATCCTCGACGCGATCGCCGACCACGACATCGAACTCGCGACCGCGATCGCCCAGGTCCACATCTCGGGCATCGAGCGCTGGCTGCGTCAGGCCCGCGACGCGTGAGCCCGGGTGACGGGGCGGGAGCCGGGGCCCCGCCACCCGAGCCCTGGCGTCAGCCCGTGACGTAGGAGAGCGCGTCGACGCGCAGCACGTCGCCACCCGCCTTGACGAGCCGGAGCGTGTGATCCCCCTTCCCGAGGCCGCTCTTCGCGAACCACTCTCGCTGCGTCAGGCGCGCATCGTCGTGCACGTCGACCGTGTCGACCAGAGTGCCGTCGAGGTACACCTCGACCGCACCCTGATCCGGGGCGATCGGCCCGGTCACCGTGACCGCCGTTCCGCGGAAGGCGAGCTCGACCGCGGCGCCGTCGTCCGCGGTCCAGTGCACGTCGTCGCGCAGATCGCCCCGGAAGCGGAACTGCAGCGTCGTGTCGCCGTCGGGCAGCGTCGACAGGTACGCCGCGCTCAGGGTGACGGCATCCCCGTCGACGGAGTAGTCCGTCCCCTTCTTCAAGGCGGCGCCGTCGCGGTACACGCCGACGAGCTCGCCCGGGTCCCGCAGGACGTGCACCGTCGGATCGGCGGCCGCAGCGCGGTCGAACACCACGCCGTCGACGTCGACGAGGCTCGCCTGGACGACGTCGAGCCGGTCGAGGAGCATGAACTGACCCGACTTCTTGACGACGCGCAGCGTGTGACCGCCATCGGCGAGGTCGCGGACGCTGTAGACGACCTGCTGCACGCCACGCCCCTGGGCGGGATCGAGATGTGTGTCCACGGTCGCGACCAGCACGCCGTCGAGGTAGACCTCCGCCTCGCCCTGCGACTCGTGCGTCTCGGTCACCCAGTCGATGCCTGTGCCCGTGAACGTGTACTGGAACGCGGCGCCGTCCGCCTCCGCGTAGTGCACATCATCCTGGTGGTCGCCCAGGCCGCGGCCGCTGCTGTAGCCCCAGTTGCCGCTGTAGGCGATGGCGGAGTCCGTGTCGTTGACCGCCACCACGTTCGACGACCCCGGTTCGGGCGCCGCGCCGCCCTGCGACGAGTCGAACACCGAGACCGAGAGGGGCTGCGCGGCGGCGAGGGTCTCCTTGCCGGCGTTGCGCGACCAGGCGCCGTCGTACGACAGTCGTGCGTCGTCGTCGTTCAGCGCGACCGCAGCACCCTTGGCGGGGGTGACCGTGAAGAGCCGCGTGCCGTGGACGGGCACGTCCTCGGCCGTGAACTCGCCGTCGAACGAGCCGATGTTCTTCTGCGCCCAGAGGTCGCGCACCTTGGCGGAGCCCTGCAGCCCGAGATCGGCGAACGACACCTTCATGTCGGCATCGGTGCGTCCGAGGTTGAACAGCGCGACCGTCGCCGAACCGTCGGGGTTCATCGAGTACCACGTCTGCTGCTTCGTCGTCATCGAGACGGGGTGCGCGGGGCGACCCGCCTGGTTCACGGCGATCACCTCGGGGTTCGTCAGCAACGAGATGCCGTAGTCGTCGAGCTGCGTCATGTCGTTGCCGACGTACATCGGTGCGGCCGACACCGCCCACAGCGTCGCCGCGGTGCGCCGCTCGTCGCGCGTCAGCCCGTCCATGGCGCCGTTGCCGACGTTGAGCGAGTCGAAGTCGTTCCAGCCGCGGTCCGCGCCGGCGTAGCGCCACCAGTCCGCCGCGCGCGGGAACAGCCGCGCGATGTTCTCCCACGTGGTGAGCGCCTCCGTGCCGCAGTAGCACTCGACGTCCCATTCCACGCGCCAGCCCTGCGCGTGCTCGGCCCAGTAGTCGGCGTAGCGGATGTCGAGCGCCCATGAGAGCTCGAACCAGATTCCGTGGGGCTTCAGCGCCTGCGACCACGCGGCCACATCGTCGCGCGCGTCGAGCGACAGATCGCCGATGCCCGAGCCGGGGGTGACGCTGTCGAACTTCAGGAAGTCGACGCCCCACTGTCCCAGCATGTCGGCGATCGAGTCGATGTAGGCCTGGGCGCACGGGTTCGAGAAGTCGATGCGGTAGCCGATGTCCCAGTAGTCGGCCTGCTGGATGGGCTGCTTCACGATGTCGCCCGTCGAGCAGTCCGGTGCACCGAAGATCGGCAGGTCGGCCTCGTACACCTGCGGCGAGATGCCCGGAATGAGGTAGAGCCCCGCCTTCTGGCCGTTGCCGTGGATGTGGTCGATGACGGCCTGCAGCCCGTCGGGGTAGAGCGTCGCGCTCGGCGTCGGCCGGCCGTACTCGTCGACGCCGTCGTTCCAGCCGGCGTCGATGTTGATGTACTCGTAGCCGGCGGGCTGCAGCTTCTCGTGCATCGCGTCGGACTGGGCGATGATCTGGTCGGCGGTGATCCACTTCCCGTTGCCCGAGTACACCTGCATGCTGTAGCTGCTCCAGCCCATATAGGGGCGGGCGCCGAGTTGGTCATCATCCGCGGGCGCGGTGACGGCGGTCGCGGCAGACGCGACGGGGACGGATGCCTCCGCCTGCGGCGCCGCGTACGCCGACGTCGCGCCGAACCCGAGGGTCAGCGCGCCGGCGGCGAGAGCCGCGAGCCACCGTGGCCCGTGGGCGTGGCGGTTCTGGGTGTTCATGGTTTCCTCTCTGCGGTGGGTTCGTCGGTGAACCCCGCGCCCCATCGCGCGGTTCCCCAGAAGCTGTGTGCGTCAGCGGCTCACGGGAGCCGCTCGACGTCGAAGAGCAGCGCCTGCTGCGGGTTGAGCGTCGGCAGCGGCACGCCCGCCACGGCGAGCACGGCACCGGGCAGCTCGGCACCGCCGTCGGCGGCCGCGCACATCCACGCGGGGTCCGACACCTCGTGCCTGCTCGCCCCGCCGAGCTCGGGCCGCACCCGCACGCGATACCGCGCCCCAGCGTCGAGGCCGGGAAAGCGCACGCGCCCGCTCTGTCCCTCGGGCGAAGTGGCCAGCCGCGCCCACGTGTAGAGCGCCCGGCCGCCGTCCGGCGCCACGATGCCGGTGAGCATCGCCGCGTCGTCGGCGAGGTCGGCGTTGACGATGTCGCCGGTGTGGATGAGACCGCGCAGCTCGCGGTAGAGCGCGGCCCACGCCGTGATGGTGCGAAGGTCGTCGGGCGTCGCCGTGGTGAGGTCGGTCTCGATGCCGGCGTGCGCCGTGAGGGAGATCGCGAGCCGGAACGACAGATCGGTCTCCCGCGAGGTCGTGTGCGAGCGCCGGGCCCCCAGGTGCGAGCCGATCAGCTCCGGCGGGACGAGGAGTCGGGTCCACCGCTCGATCCGCGCCCGCTCGACGGGATCGTTGCAGTCCGACGCCCACACGCGGTCGGTGCGCTCGAGGATCCCGAGGTCGACGCGTCCGCCGCCGCCCGAGCAGGTCTCGATCTCGAGCCGAGGGTGCCGCGCCCGCAGCTCGTCGAGCATGCGGTACAGCGCGAGCGTCTGGTCGTGCACGAGCGGGCGGTCACCGCCGTCGCGGCCGGCCACCGGCTCGACGAGGTCGCGGTTGTGGTCCCACTTCAGGTAGTCGATGTCGTGCTCCGCGACGAGCGCACTGATGCGCTCGAGCACGAGCTCGTAGGCTTCGCGGTTCGCGAGGTCGAGCACCTGCTGGTTGCGGGCGGTCGGGCCGGCGCCCTCGCGGGGCGCGAGAACCCATTCGGGGTGCTCCCGGGCGAGATCGGAATCGGGGCTGATCATCTCGGGCTCGAACCAGAGGCCGAACTGCATGCCGCGCCCGCGCACGGCGTCGACGAACGGTCCGAGACCGTCGGGCCACACGTCCTCGTCGACGAGCCAGTCGCCGAGACCGGCGTCAGCGTCGCGCCGGCCCCGGAACCAGCCGTCGTCGAGGACGATGCGCTCGACGCCGACCTCGGCCGCGCGATCGGCGATCTCGATCAGCCGTTCGAGGTCGTGGTCGAAGTACACCGCCTCCCACGTGTTGAGCACGAGCGGCCGCGGCGCGGCGGGGTGGTGCGCTCGGGCGCGGAGCCGGCGGTGCGACCGGGCGGCGAGTCCGTCGAGGCCCCGGTCCGACCACGTGAAGAGCACCGTCGGCGCGTCGTAGCGCTCCCCCGGCTGCAGCATGACCTCGCCCGACCGGAGCAGCTCCCCGGCGCCGAGCACGCGCGACAGGGCGCCGGCACCCTCGGGCAGCCGTTCCGCCAGGTACTCGCCGTCCCCGCTCCACGCGAGGTGGACGCCCCACAGCTCGCCGTGCGCGAAGCCGAATCCGGGCGTCCCCGCCGCGAGCAGGAAGGGCGAGTCGTGACCCGGCTTGCCGCGGCGAGCGCGCCGGGCGTGGGTTCCGAAGGCGAACGGCATGCGCTGGGGAGAGCGCTCGCGACACCACTTGCCGGTGAAGTCGAGCAGCTCGCTCGCGCGCTCCGGGACGGGCATCAGCGCGCGCAGCCCCTCGAGGACGTAGACGGATGCCGCGTCCGACGGATTCTCGACGGACATGTCCACCGACACCACGCCGGCCGGATCCATCCGGTACTCCAGGTGCGCCCGCGTGGCGGCGATCGCGTCGCCGAGGACGATGGAGATCCGGCCGCCTCCGTCCGGGGACTCCTCGACCTCGCCGTCAGCGAGTCGTGGCCGGGGTGTGGAGGCGGTGCCGGCGCGGCTGCCGGTCTGCGCGGGCGTGCCCGCCCATCCGTCCTGTTCGGTCGGCCACGCCGAGAACGCCCGGGGGACGTCCGGCGAGTTGTTGAGCACGGCCGGGACCGAGGTCCTGCGCAGCGCAGCGGCGAGGTCCCCGTCGACCGGGCCGAGGTCGGCGCCCCAGTGCAGGACACGGGGCACGACACCGCCCAGATCGACGACGAGCGACACGCCCGCTGCCCGGAGCGTGTGGACTCTGCCCTCGCCGTTGATCATCCGCAACTCCTTCATCGGGTTTCTTGACATCGGTAATTAATCATGTTTACTCTGGCGTCGCAACCAAAGATCCGAGGTTTGCGAATCCCGGGTCGGAGGCACCCGAACCTTTCCCACGACGCCGTCGTCGGATGAGACAGGAAGATCGATGACGCTCTTAGAAGCCGAGACCCAGGCCGTCCCCGAGCCCGCCTGGAGCGCCAAACGGGGACGCCGCGCGCGGCGGAACGTGAACGCGACCGCTCCCTCCCACCGGGGTGACGCACGGCTGGCATGGATCCTCATCGCGCCCGCGATGATCGGCTTCGTCGTCTTCGCGGTGTACCCGACGCTGCGCGGCATCTATCTGAGCTTCACGAACTTCCGGGTGCTCAGCGCGCCCGAGTGGGTGGGCCTCGACAACTTCGTCGAGCTCCTCGGCGACGACGTCTTCTGGAACGCGCTGTGGGTGACGGTCTACTTCGTGGTGGTCGCGGTGACCCTCACCGTGGCGGTCTCGGTGCTCACGGCGGCGGTGCTGCATCGCCTCACCTCGTCGACGATCATCCGGGGACTGATCATCCTGCCGTTCCTCATCTCGTCGGTCGTGGCGGCGACGGTCTGGTCGTGGATGCTCGACACGCAGCTGGGCATCGTCAACATCGCGATCGAGGCGCTGGGCGGTGAGGGGCAGCAGTTCCTGAGCTCCCGGGCGCTGGCGATCCCCTCGATCGCACTGATCCACGTGTGGAAGAACATGGGCTACACGTCGATCATCATCTTCGCGGGCCTGCAGACCATCCCCGCGAGCGTGTACGAGGCCGGCCGCATCGACGGCGCCAGCGAGACGCAGATGTTCTTCCGGCTCACGCTGCCGCTGCTGCGCCCGATCCTGGCGCTGGTCGTCGTGCTGAACGTCATCGGCGCGTTCCAGGTCTTCGACATCATCGCGGTCACCACCAAGGGCGGCCCGGCCAACGCCTCGAACGTGCTGCAGATGTACATCTACAGCAAGGCCTTCGGGCAGTTCGACTTCGGCTACGCGTCGGCGATGTCGCTCGCGCTGTTCGCGATCCTCATCGCGATCACCTTCATCCAGATGCGCCTGCTGCGCGCCAACGAATCGGACACCAACTGATGCGCACGACCTCGCGGCCCAGCGTCGGGCGGATCCTCGCCTGGGTCTACCTGATCGCGATCCTCCTCATCACGATCTTCCCCTTCTACTGGATCCTGCGCACCGCGCTGTCCGACAACTACGCACTCCTGGCGAACCCGTCGTCGATCCTCCCGGTCGACTTCACGTGGGGGCCCTTCCGCCGGGTCCTCGGACTGGCCACGCCCGAAGAGGCGCTCGCCGAGGGCGGCTCCGGCGCCTCGATCCAGCTCGGCCGCTACATCTTCAACTCGGTGATCTACGCGACGCTGTCCACGGGGCTCATCGTGTTCTTCTCGACGATCGCCGCGTACGCGTTCGCTCGGCTGCAGTGGAAAGGCCGCGAGCTCGTCTTCTCGCTGTTCCTGGCGGCACTCATGGTGCCCGGCATCCTGACGCTGCTGCCGAACTTCGTGCTCGTGAAGGAGCTGGGCCTGCTCAACACCTTCGCCGGCATGATCCTGCCGTACGCGCTGTTCTCGGCGTTCAACATCTTCTTCCTGCGCCAGTTCATGCTCGGCCTGTCGACTGAGACGGAGGAGGCCGCCCTCATCGACGGCGCCGGGCGCGTGCGCATCCTGTTCGGCATCACGCTCCCGATGACGAGCGGCCCGATCGTGACGCTGTCGATCCTCGGCTTCATCGGCATGTGGAACGACTACTTCTGGCCCCTGCTGGTGACCTCCGACGAATCGGTGCAGCCGCTGACCCTCGCGCTCGCGGTCTTCAAGCAGGCCTCGCCGCAGTCGCAGCCCGACTGGGCCGGCCTCATGGCGGCGACCCTCGTCGCTGCCGCCCCGATGCTCGTGCTCTTCATGGTCTTCGGCAAGCGGATCGTCAACTCCATCGGATTCACGGGACTCAAGTGATCGCCATGACCCCTACCCTGCAGCTCTCGTGGGACTCCCCTGCCGACCGGTGGGAGGAGGCGACCCCGCTCGGCAACGGCCGCATCGGCGCGATGGCCTTCGGCGGCGCGTCCGCGCGCTACGCCCTCAACGACGCGACGGTGTGGTCGGGCACGCCCGACGGCCCGGCACGGGCGCTGCGCGACGTGATCGCGGCCGGCGCGGGACCCGGACGCCTCACGGAGGTGCGCGCCGCGCTCGCCGCCGGCGACGTGCGCACAGCGGAGGAGCTTCTCATGTCGTTCGAGGGCCGGTACTCGCAGGAGTTCCTGCCGCTGGCCGACGTGGCGGTCGAGATCCCGGATGCTGCGCCCCTGGGGCCTGCTCGCGTGCTCGACCTCGACGACGCCGTGCTGACGGAGACCCTGCGCGTGCCCGGCGGCACGGTGCGCCGGCGTTCCTGGGTCTCCGCGCCCGCCCGCGCACTCATCGTCGAACTGACGTCGGACGCAGAGTTCGCAGCATCCGTCTCCCTCTCGACGCCGCTGCGGACAGTCGCCGCCGACGGCCTGATGCTCGAGGTCGGGATCCCCGTCGACGGCGCGCCGCTGCACGAGTCGTCGGTGGAGCCGCCGCTGCGCTACGCCGACGACGACTCCGACTTCGACGCCTTCGCGGCCGTCGGGGTCGCACTGGACACCGACGGTTTCGTGGAGGTCGCGCCCACCGGCGCGACCGTCCACGGGGCTCGCCGGCTGCTGATCGCCCTCTCCACATCGTCCCGCGCCGAGTTTTGGTGGGCCGACGCGGGCGGGGAGTGGCGGACCGCCTCCCGTGAGGCGATCCGGGACCGCGCCCGAGTGCGGGCGGACGCCGCGGCGCACCGCGCGTCCGCCGAGCTGCTCGCCGAGCACGTCGCCGACCGCCGGCGCATCGCTCGGGCGCGGTTCGCGATCGGCGGTCGCCGGGAGGGCACGTGGAACGTCGACCGCGACGTTCTGCACGGCGAGGATGCGCTGCTGAAGGCCACGATCGCCGCCGAGTACGGCGCGTACCTGCTCTCGTCGTCATCGCGTGCGGGAGGTCCCGCGGCGAACCTGCAGGGCATCTGGAACGATCGGCTGCGCCCGGCGTGGTCGTCGAACTACACGATCAACATCAACACGCAGATGAACTACTGGGCGGCCCCGGTCCTGGGACTCGACGACCCGATGGAACCGCTGCTGGCACTCGTCGAGCGCGTCGCCCGCACAGGGACCGACACCGCGCGGGCGCTCTATGGCGCCCGCGGCTGGGTGGCGCACCACAACACCGACCTCTGGGGCTGGAGTCTGCCGGTCGGCATGGGCCACGGCGCGCCGAGCTGGGCGATCTGGATGATGGGGGGCGTGTGGCTCACCCACAACCTGTGGGATGCCTACGAGATCGGCGGCGATCTCGCGCTGCTGGGATCCCGCATCTGGCCGCTCATGCGCGGCGCCGTGGAGTTCTGCCTCGACTGGCTCGTCCCCGGACCGCAGGGAACGCTCCGCACGACACCGTCGACGTCGCCCGAGAACTCGTTCATCGGGCCCGATGGCGCGCCGACAGCGATCGGCCTGACCGCAGCATCGGATCTGTCGCTCATCCAGGGGCTCTTCGAGCGCGCGCTGGCGGCGATCGAGGCCCTCGGGATCGACGATCCCCTCGGCGAGGAGATCGACCGGGCGCTGACGGCGCTCGAGCCGCTGAGCGTGGACGCCGACGGACGGCTGCGGGAATGGTCGGCCGATGTCGTCGAGGTCGAACCGCTGCACCGCCACCTCTCGCCGCTGATCGGCATGTACCCGCTCGACACGCTGACCCGCGAGCGCGAGCCCTCCCTGTTCGACGCCGGAGTGCGCCTGCTCGATGCGCGGGGCGCCGGCGCGATGGGCTGGTCGTGGGCGTGGAAGATCGCCCTGCGCGCCCGCACCGGCGACGGTGATGCCGCGGCCGCGCTGCTCGACGAGGCACTGACGCCGTTCGAGGGCGACGTCACCCGGCACGGTCCGGTCGACGGCTCGGAGTGGGGCGGGCTGCTGCCCAACCTCTTCAGCACGCACCCGCCG
This sequence comes from Microbacterium ureisolvens, assembly GCF_019511645.1. Taxonomy (GTDB): domain Bacteria; phylum Actinomycetota; class Actinomycetes; order Actinomycetales; family Microbacteriaceae; genus Microbacterium; species Microbacterium ureisolvens_A. The sequence continues at coordinate 296,802 of NZ_JAEUAX010000002.1, forward strand.
TTCCAGATCGACGGCAATCTCGGCTTCCCCGCAGGCATCGCCGAACTGCTGCTGCAGAGCCATGGTGGCGTCGTGAGGCTGCTGCCGGCGCTCCCGTCGCTGTGGCGCGTCGGGGATGCGCAGGGACTCGGTGCCCGCACCGGCCTGGTGGTCGACCTCGCCTGGCGCGACGGTGTGCTCACCGGTGCGCGCCTGCGTGACACGCTCGGCGCCGACCGCGTCGTGGTCGTCGAGCACGCCGGCGCCCGGATCGACGTGCGACTGCCCGGGGGCTCGTCCGTCGAGCTGACCGCGGAGGATTTCACGGATGCCGCGTCCCTCGCGATCGGAGGGCACCATGCGCGGTGAGACCGCCGTGGTCGACATGCCGACCACCCAGACCGAGCCGGCCGACTTCGACGCCTTCTGGGCGGAGACGCTCGCCGAGACACGGCGCCATCCCCTCGATGTCACCGTGGAGCCACGTCCCACGCGCCTCGCGGTCATCGACGTGTTCGACGTGACGTTCCGCGGGTTCGGCGGCACGCGAATCCACGCCTGGCTGCGCATCCCCCGGGGCGTGAGCGGCCCGATGCCCGGGCTGGTGCAGTTCTTCGGGTACGGCAACGGCCGCGGACACGCGCTGCGCGATCTGCGATGGGCGGCCGCCGGCTACGCCCACCTCGTGGTCGACGCGCGCGGGCAGGGCCACGGCGACACCGACGACGACGCACCGGACGGCGGCCCATCGGCCGGCGGGTTCCTCACCCGGGGTCTGCGCTCGCCGCGCGAGTACTACTACCGCCGCGTGTACGCCGACGCCGTCCGCGCGGTCGAGGCGCTGCGCTCGCTCGCCCCCGTCGACCCGCAGCGCGTCGGCACGGTCGGCGCGAGCCAGGGCGGCGGCATCTCGCTCGCGGTCGCGGGCCTCGTGCCGGACCTGGCCGTCGCGATCATCCAGGCACCCTTCCTGTGCGAGCTGGACCGCGCCGCCGAACTCAGCACTGAGTTCCCGTACTCCCTGCTGACGCAGTACTTCGCCGACCGACGCCTCGACACCGCGACGGCGCTGGACACCCTCCGCTACTTCGACGGCGTGAACCACGCCAAGCGCGCGAAGGCGCCGGCGCTGCTCAGCACCGGTCTCATGGACGACATCACGCCGCCCGCCTCCGTCCTTCCCGCGTTCACCGCGTACGCCGGCGAGAAGCAGATCGTGCTCTGGCCGTACAACGGCCACGAAGCCGGCGGAGACCTCGACGAGGAGAACGCACTCGACTTCGCCGCGGCGCATCTCGCGCCCGGCTCCCGACCCACCGCAACACACCCCACGGGCGCCGACGGCGCCCCACACCTGAGTGAGGAATCATGAGACAGCAGCGCACCTTCGCGGCCCTCGCCATCGCGTCGATCGCGGCCGCGGGACTGACCGCGTGCTCGTCGGCCGGCGCAGGCGGCGACGCGGGCGGCAAGACCACCGTGAACTGGTGGACGTGGAGCGACACGCAGGCGGCGTCCTACCGCAAGTGCATCCCGGGCTTCGAAGAAGAGAACCCGGACATCACGGTGAAGATCTCGCAGTACGCCGTCGACGACTACTTCACCAAGCTCACCACCGGCTTCGTGTCGGGCACCGCCCCGGACGCGTTCCAGAACAGCGTGCCGCTGTTGGGCGAGTACGCCGGGCAGGGCCAGATCATGGCGATGGACGACCTCATCGAGGAGTCGGGCTACGACCTGTCGGTCCACGACATCGGCCTGGATTCGTGGGTGTTCACCGATGGCAAGCGCTACGGCATCCCGCTGGACTGGGCAGGCTCCGCGATCTACTTCAACGAGGACCTGGTCGCCGAGGCGGGACTCACCGCCGACGACATCAAGACCATGACCTGGAACCCCGAGGACGGCGGCACGTTCGACGACGTCATCGCACGCCTCACCGTCGACGCCAACGGTGTGCGCGGCGACGAGCCCGGCTTCGACCCGAAGAACGTCAAGACCTACGGCATCGGCAGCCTCGCGTCGGCGGACTTCAACGGCCAGACGTCCTGGAACCCCTTCGTCTCGACGCTCGGCTGGCGACTGGGCGGCGACGACACCGCGTGGCCCACCGAGATCCCCTATGGCGACGACGACTTCGTGAAGACCCTCGACTACATCCGCACGCTCGGCGATCGCGGCCTCATGCCGACGTTCGGCCAGTTCAGCGTCTCGGGCGCCGAGCAGCTCGGCTCGGGCTCCGTCGCGATGATCCAGGGCGGCACGTGGGACATCGGCCCGGTGTCGAACATCCCCGGCGTCACGGTGGGCGTCGCGCCGACCGTCGACGGACCCGAGGGCCGCATGATGATCAGCAACTCGAACGCGAACAACATCTTCACCGGCACCAAGCACCTCGACGAGACGTGGAAGTGGGTCAGCTACATGGGCACGGTGCAGTGCCAGACGATCGCCGGCTCCGACGGCTACCTGCTCCCCTCCATCTCGGAGGCGCTGCAGGCGTCGGTCGAGGCGCAGGCCGAGAAGGGCGTCGACATGTCGTCGTTCCTCACCGCGCTCGACGAGGGCGAGCTCTACCCGGCGCCGCCCACGGTGAACGGCCAAGAGCTGGCCGACACCATCCAGCCGATGTTCGAGGCCTACTTCACCGGTGAGCGCGACGACGACGTGTTCGCGGAGATGCAGACCAAGACGCAGGACATCCTGGCCGAGTGAGGGCTCGTGGGCGGGACGCACGGCGTCCCGCCCACGACTCGCTACCGTATCGATGAAGACCCGAGGAACACATGGACCACGACACCGCCGCGCGCACGACGCTCATCCGCTCCGCGTCCGAGGCCGGCTCGAAGGTGTTCGCGACGATCCTGACGCGCAGCCCGATCAGCCGCATCGACATCGCGCGGCACACCGGGCTGTCGCAGGCCGCCGTGACCAAGGCGGTGTCGCCTCTCGTGGCGGCGGGGCTCGTCGACGCTCCCCCGGTCACGCAGCGTGACGGCCTGCCCGGACGCCCTGCAGCCCCGGTATCGATCGTGCCCGACGCGATGGTGATGCTCGGGATCAAGATCAACCCCGACGAGGTCATCGCGGTGGCGACCGACCTCGCCACGAATGTCCTGGTCAGCGAGCAGCGAGCCCTCGCCGCACATGATCCGGAGACCGTCGCCGACGCCGTCGTCGACGTGATCACCGCGCTCGAGCAAGAGCTCGGCGACAAGGCCGAGTCGATCGCCGGCGTCGGGGTGGCCGTCTCCGGCGACGTCGACACGTCGAGCGGAGTCGTGCGCGCGTCGGCGATCATGGGCTGGACCGACGTGGCGTTCGGGGCCGCGCTCCAGGCGCGGCTCGCGTGGCCTGTCACCCTCGAGAACGACGTGCACGCGCTCACGATCGGCGAGCACTGGTTCGGCGTCGGACTCGGCACCGCCTCATTCGCCATCGTCACCATCGGACTCGGCATCGGCAGCGGCCTGCACCTCAACGGCCAGGTCGTCTCCGGCGCGTACGGCGTCTCCGGCGAGATCGGGCACCTCCCGCTCGCCGCGCCCGAGCACGTGTGCTCGTGCGGACGCCACGGCTGCGTCGAGGCGGTCGCCTCCACCTCCGCGATCGAGGCCGCCGTGTCGGCGGCCCACGGTCGCGAGATCGGCATCGACGAGGCGGTGCGCCTCGCGCACGCGGGCGACCCGGCGGCCGAGGCCGCTTTCCGCGAGGCCGCCCGCATCATCGGCACGGCCATCGCCACCCTCGTGAACCTCGCCGGCCCCGAGCTGGTCATCATCGGCGGCGAGGGAGTGTCGAACTTCGACCTCTTCGAACAGACGCTGCGCAGCGCCTTCGAGGCCCACGCGTTCGGCGCCGCCGCGCGATGCCCGATCGTCACCCGGCCCCACACCTTCCAGGACTGGGCCCGCGGCGCTGCGGCGGCCGCGATCCAGTCGCTCGTCCGCTGACGCCGCGCCGCAGCATCCGTTCACCCCCGGAGGGGTCATGCCCGTCATCACGCACGCCCGCGCCCTGCTCGTCGACATCCCGGTCGAGACCGTCCGCACCGACGCGGTGCAGTCCTTCGTGAAGCAGGAGACGATCATCGTCGACCTCGAGACCGCCGACGGCACGCCTGGCCGCGGGTACTCGTACACGATCGGCACCGGCGGCCGCGCGGTGCTCTCGATGCTGCGCGACCACCTGCTGCCGGCGATCATCGGCCAGGACGTCCGGCGTCCTGAGGCTGTGTGGCGGCACGCGTTCACCCAGACGCGCGCGACGACGGTCGGCGCCATCACCTCGCTCGCCCTGGCCGCGATCGACACCGCGGTGTGGGACGCCCGCTGCCGCCGCGACGCAGAGCCGTTGTGGCGCGCCGCCGGCGGCTCCCGGCCGGCGGTGCGGCTCTACGACACCGAGGGCGGGTGGCTGCACATCGACACCGAGACCCTCGTCGCCAACACCCGCGCGGCGCGCGACGGCGGCTGGCACGGATCCAAGCTCAAGGTCGGCTCGCCCGACGCCCGCCGCGACGTCGAGCGCCTCGCCGCCGTGCGCGACGCCGTCGGCCCGGAGTACCCGCTCATGGTCGACGCGAACCAGGGGCTCACACTCGCCGACGCCCGGACGCTCGCCCGCGCTCTGGAGCCGACGGGCATCTCGTGGCTCGAGGAGCCGCTGCCCGCCGACGATGTGTCGGCGCATGCGCGGCTGGTCGAGTCGACGAGCATCCCGATCGCGGTCGGCGAATCCCTCTACTCGGTCGCGCAGTTCAAGGAGTACCTGGCCAGGGATGCCGCGACGATCGTCCAGCCGGATGTCGCGCGCGTTGGCGGCATCACCCCGTGGCTGAAGATCGCCCACCTGGCCGAGGCGTTCAACGTGCAGGTCGCCCCGCACTTCCTCATGGAGCTGCACGTGAGCCTCGTCGCCGCGGTGCCCAACGGACGGATCGTGGAGTACATCCCGCAGCTGCGGGCGGTGACGACGTCCGACCTGCGGGTGGCCGACGGGTGCACGCTCGCGCCCGATGAGCCGGGCATCGGCATCGCGTGGGACGACGATGCGCTCGAAGATCTGCGCGTCGCCTGAGCCCGGCGGCTACGCGAAGCGCACGGTCTGCTGCAGTCGCGTGCGGTAGTCGAAGACCTCGTTGCCGCCGATGTCGCGTGCGCCGGTGATGCCCCGGCGCAGCACGGTGGCCAGGGCGCTGCGCGAGACCACGGCCACGCGCATGCCGCGCACGCGGCCGATCTCGTCGATGGGGGTGAGCACGTCCTCGTCGGGGAGCACCACGATCGCGCCGCTGAAGCGCACGCCCGCGGCGCGCGAGATCACCCGCATGCCCGCGAGCAGCTCGGCCAGCGGAGCCCCGGGCACCCCGTCGCCGACGAACTCGCCGCGGCGGATCCGCACCGGGCCGCCGAAGTCCTCCGACAGCACGCCGTACAGGCCGCTCGGGCCGAGCACGATGTGGTCGATCTTCGCGTCGGGGTCGGCATCGCGACCTGCCGCGGCCACGTCGTGCCACACCGTGTACCCCATGCCGAGGTCGGCCACGACACGGGCGGTCGCCTCCTCGGCGAGCGCGTCGGCGAGGAGGCGCCGCAGCGCCACCGGCGCCGATCGCACCAGCGCGGGGTCGTACGGGTCCTCGAGTGTGACCCCGCGGCCCGCCCACTCGCGGATGAGCGTGAGGTAGCGCTCACGGCGCCACCCGCCCGGATGCCCGTACGAGCGGGCGCGCGGACGCGTGTCGGTGCGCGCCGCCGGCGGCCGCCAGCCCGACCACTCCGGGGCCGCCGCCTCGCCGAAGCCGTGCCCGCGGTCGTACGCCGCGCGCGCCTCCGGCGTGCCGACGAGCTCCCATGCCCGCTGCACCTGGATGAACACGGCCGCATCGCCGCCGGTGTCGGGGTGCGTCTGGCGCAGGCGCAGGCGGTAGGCCTTGCGGAGGGTCTCCTCGTCGACCTCGGGCTCGACCGCGAGCACCTCATAGGCGGACGCCGAGAGCGGACTGTCGAACACGTGCCCTCCCCCGGACGACGGATGCTGCGAGCCGCTGTCTGCGGCGGGACTCAGGTTACGTCACGCCGGTGTGTCCGGGCGCCGCTCGTTGCGTCGCGCATACGCGGCCGCGCTGCGGCTCGACAGCGCGAGCAGGAGCAGGATGTCGATGCTCAGCGACAGGAAGGTGCCCTGGATCTCGATCTCCTGGCCCTGTGCCCACCACGCCGTGAACGAGGTGCTGATCGACAGCACCGCGATGAACATCACGACGACGCGCGCCCAGTTGACCCCGCGATACACGAAGAACGCCAGCGCGAGGTCGATGAGCAGCACCGTCGCCCCGGTGCCGATCACCAGCCACAGCGCGGCCTGCCTCCCCTCCGGCGTCGGGTCGAACCCTTCGAGCACCGAGTCGGGATCGGAGAGGATCGCATCCCACCCGGTTGCGATGCTCACGAGCACGACGACTCCGGCGATGACCCGCAAGAGGATGAGGAGAACACCCGCCACCGTCGAGATCGGGCGCTTCATGTCCGGGTCGAAGCGCGGCGGCTTGAGCAGCCGCCCGGCCGGCTCGTACGCCGGCCGCTTGTGCGGCGCGGGCATCTCGGCGGTCATGCCGGCACCTCCTCCGCGCCCCCGACGCGCGGCCCGACGGCGCGCACGTCGACGATGGGCAGATCGCCATCGGTGCGGATGCTGTCGCCGCCGCCGTTTCGGGCGTGGTAGCCCGTGGCGAAGTCGGCGATGACGTCGACGGTGACGCGGGGGTCGGCATCCGTCACCGTCTGGACGATGTGGTCGCGCTCGACATCGGTGTCGGCGTCGATGCGATGGGTGACCTGCAACGTGAACAGCGAGAGCCCGACGCTCGTGTCGAAGGTGCCGGCGGCGAGCCAGTCGACTCGGCGGCCTCCGGGCAGCAGCCAGTCGTCGGGGCAGCGCCAGAACCGCACGTGGTGACGCTGCGCGGGGTTGCCGTCGACCTCCTGCTGGTAGGCGAAGTCCTGCTGGCGGCCGAAGAGGAACAGCGGGCTCACCGGCGCCTCGTCGTAGCTGCGCCGGGTGAGCGTCGAGGTGATGATGCGCCATGACGAGCCGAGGGTCACCGGATCCGCCTCGGTCCAGCCGGCCGCCTCGAGAGAAGCCCGGATCTGTTCGCCGGTGCCCTGGAACGCGAGGTTCACCGGGTCGCCGAGCAGGCCGTCGCTGGTGCGCGTGCGCCCGATGAAGTAGTCCGGCACGTAGATCGTGGTGAGGATGCGGTGCAGCCTCGGCAGCACGAGATAGGCGAGCAGCACCCAGAACGCGAGGAAGAACGGGATGCCCCACCACCCGACGTGGAACGTCTCGGTGAGGCTGAGGTACGCGAGCCACAGGGCCGCGAGCCCGGCGAAGACGAAGAAGAACCAGTCGATCGCGACGCCGATCGAGTAGCTCCTCCGGTGCCGGGTGCTCACGATCCCTCCTCGTCCTCGATGCTCGTCGCCGATGCCGGCGTCAGCCCCAGAGCGGGACGTCGGGCCGGTGGGCGAGGGCGGTCTCGGCGAGGCCGTCCGGCAGCTCGGAGAGGGTCGCCGGCTGCCAGCGCGGCGTGCGATCCTTGTCGATCACCTGCGCCCGGATGCCCTCCGGCAGGTCGGGCTGGGTGGTCGCGAACCACATCACCAGGCCGTACTCCTGGTCCAGCGCGTCCCTGAGACCCGGGAGTTCCCGAGCCCGACGGATGGCGGCGAGCGTCACAGCGAGACCGGTCGGCGACAGTTCGCCCAGCAGATCGGCGGTGGCGGATGCCTCGGGCTCGGGGCGCGCCCGCAGCCGCTCGACGATCCCGGCGACGGTGTCGGCCGCGAAGGCGTCGTCGATCCACGCCCGCGCCGCGATGAGCTTCGACGGCGCCGGGGTCTCGTCGAACAGCAGGACGAGCTCGGCCGGGCTTGACGGGTCGGCCCGCGTCTCGAGCGCATCGCGGACCGCGTCGAGGTTCTCGTGCGGAACGTAGTGGTCGGCGAATCCGGCGTAGATCGCATCCGAGGCATCCATCACCGCCCCCGTCAGCCCGAGATACTCGCCGAGGCGGCCCGGCGCGTGGGCGAGCAGCCACGTGCCGCCGACGTCGGGGGTGAAGCCGATGCGGGTCTCGGGCATGGCCAGCTGCGAGCGCTCCGTCACGATGCGGATCGCGGCGTGGCCGGCGACGCCGATGCCGCCGCCCATCGTGATGCCGTCGGCGAACGCGACGAAGGGCTTCGGGTACTCCGCGATGCGTGCGTTGATCGCGTACTCGGTGCGGAAGAACACCGCCGCGTCGTCGGCGCGGCCGCTCGTGACCTGCTCGGCGAGCCCGCGCACATCTCCTCCGGCGCAGAGGCCCCGCTCGCCGGCGCCGTCCAGCAGCACCACGTCGACCTCGGTGTCGTGCTCCCAGGCGTCGAGCGCCGCATGCAGCTGCTCGACCATCCCGAGGTCGAGCGCGTTGATCGCACGGGGCCGGTTGAGGGTGAGGCGTCCGAGGCCCCCGCTCGTGCTCACGAGGACGGTCGGCTCGGCTGCGGTCTCCGCGAGGTCGGTCACGAGCGCAACGTTACCGGGCGCGCCAACTTCTCCCCCGCTGAGACCGGATTTCCGCCAGGATGGGACGCAGTTCTGCATTGAGTCCGCAATGGAGCGGCCCCGTACATTTGCCCCCGGGGAGTCGCCCACGACCAACGAGAGGGTTCGGCATGCCCGCAGGCCAGTCGCTGGAGTTCTCAGGTGTCACCAAGCGCTTCGGCGCCGTCACGGCGGTCGCAGGCCTCACCGCTCGGGTCGAGCCGGGAATGGTCACCGGATTCCTCGGCCCGAACGGCGCCGGCAAGACGACGACGCTGCGTGTGCTCCTCGGCCTAGAGAAGCCGACCGAGGGCCACGCCACGATCGGCGGCCAGCGCTACGCCGAGCTCGACAAGCCTCTGCAGACCGTCGGGGCGGTGCTCGAGGCATCCAGCTTCCATCCCGGCCGCACCGCCGCCGCGCACCTCACGATCTACGCCCAGGCCGCCGGCATCGCGAGGTCACGCGTCGGCGAGGTCCTGGACCTCGTGGGCTTGACGGATGCCGCGAACCGCAAGGTGGGCGGATTCTCGCTGGGCATGCGCCAGCGGCTCGGCCTCGCGTACGCGCTGCTGGGCGACCCGGGCGTGCTGGTGCTCGATGAGCCGGCGAACGGACTGGACCCCGAGGGCATCCGCTGGATGCGCGGGTTCCTCCGGCAGCTCGCGAGCGAGGGGCGCACCGTGCTCGTCTCCTCGCACCTTCTCGCCGAGGTGCAGCAGACCGTCGACGCGCTGCTGATCATCTCGCGCGGACGCCTGGTGTTCCAGGGCGGGGTCGACGAGCTCACCGACCCCCGCGAGTACGCCACCGTCGTCGACTCCCCCGACCGGGCTGCGCTGAGTGCGGCGCTGAAGGCCGCGGGCGTGCCGTTCGAGGTGCTGCGCTCCGGCCTCACCGTGCGAGGGGTCGACCCCACCGAGGTCGGCGCGGCGGCCGCCGCGGGCGGCGTCGCGCTGTCGTCGCTGCACCGTCGCGGTCCTGCCCTCGAGGAGGTCTTCCTCGACCTCGTGAACGGCGCCCGGGTGCACCCGAGCGCAGCCGGACACATCGGGAGCACGGATGCTGCGCCCCCCGCGCCGCCCGTCGCCGAGGCGCCTCCCGAGGCCGACGATGCCGAGTCTGCCCTCACGGCGGCCGAGCTCGACGCCGAGGCGACCGGCGCCCCCGGCGCGGCGACCGCGCTGGCCGCCGCCGGCGCCGCCTGGGCCGCCGATGCCCGCCGAAGCGACGAGCCCGCCGGCGAGACCGAGGCCAAGACCGAGGTTCCCGTTGCGCCGGTCGCCTACGCGGTCGCGAGCACGGGCGTGATCGACATCGTGCCGTCCGCGGCGCCCGAGGACGCCGATCCCGACGTCGAGGCGGTCGGCCGGATCGACGAGGAGCTGTCGGCGGGCCCCGAACCTGAGCCGCATGCCGGGGCTGAACCGGCGCCCCGACCCGAACCGGAACCGGCGCCCGCAGCCGAACCGCAGTCCGACGTCGAACCCGAGCCCGAGCCCGAGCCCCGACCAGCGTCGGAGCCTGAGCCCGCGCCGACCGCCGTCGACCCGTGGGCCCCCGAAGACGCCGATCCCGACGTCGACGCCATCGGCGAGCTCGACGACGAGCTCTCGACCCCCGAGCCGCCCGACGCCGACGACGACCGGCCATGGGAGCACTACGTCAAGACCGAATCCGACATCGAGGCCGACGCCTTCTTCGCCGCCTTCGACCACACCGCCGGTGAACCGGAACCAGGAGCCGACGCGGAACCCCCGGACGACGCCGAGCCCGAGCGCGAACCCGGGACCGAACCCTCCGAGGACGCAGTCCTTCACACTCCGCCCCTGGACGACTCCGAACCCGCGCACGAACCGGTGGACGCAGCATCCGTCCCCGCCGATGAGGACCCCACGGGCGATGCCGTCACCGCGCCCGCCGACGAGGAAGGGGGCGACCGATGAGCCTCACCGCCGCGACCCGCGCCGAGAGCACGAAACTGTTCTCGACGAGCATCTGGTGGATCCTCGCGATCGTCCTCTTCGCGTATGTCGCGTTCACCGCGGCGGCGCTCGGCTTCGTCTACGCGGCGGCCGCGACCGGCTCACTCCCCGGCAACGCGCCGCCGCTGCCCGAGGAGGGCCTCGCCGCCACCCTCTACAGCACGGCGACCACGGTCGGGTACGTGTTCCCGCTGCTGGTGGGCACGCTCATGGTGACCGCGGAGTTCCGCCACAAGACCCTGACGCCCACGTTCCTGGCCACGCCCCGCCGCGGCCGCGTGCTCGTCGCGAAGCTCGCCGTGGGCGTGCTGATCGGCGTCCTGCTCGGCGTCATCGGCATCGTCGCGGCGGTCGGCACGTCGGCGGCGTTCCTCGCCGGCTTCGGCCTCGAGACCGAGATCACCTCCCCCGACACCTGGGCGATGCTCGGACGGATGCTGCTCGCCTACGTCCTCTGGACGCTCATCGGCGTGGGCGTCGGCGCCCTCGTGCGCAATCAGGTGGGGGCGATCGTCGGCGTGCTCGTGTTCACGCAGTTCATCGAGCCGATCGGGCGCACCGCCGCCGCGTTCGTGGAGGGGCTGTCGGACGTGACGCGCTTCCTGCCGGGAGCGGCGAGCGATGCGCTGGTCGGTGCGAGCGTCTACGCGGCGACCATCCCGCAGGGCTCGGCGGACCCGCTCGAGTGGTGGGTGGGCGGGCTCGTGCTGCTCGGCTACGCCGTCGTGTTCGTCGTGCTCGGCCACCTGGTGAGCTGGCGGCGCGACGTCAGCTGACGCCGGCGGGGCGGCGCGGGCTCAGACGCCCCGGCTCAGACGGCGGGAGCGGGCGCCGGCGTCTTGCGCCCTCGCGGCTTGCGCTCGGGAACGACCGGGATGGTGCCGGTCTCGGCCGCGATGTCTACGACGTCGGTCGGCTCGGCGGCCAGCTCGACGCGCAGCGCCTGCACGAGCGCGAGGCCGTGGCGCGTGGTGAGGATGACCCGCTGGAACTCGGGGTGGCCCTCGAGGTCGATCACGACGCTCGGCCGGTGGCGGCGGATGATCGCGAAATCGTCGCCGCCCGCCGAGCGCCAGGTGCCCGCCGCGATGACGCCGCGCAGGTGCGTGCCCGGGCTCGGGATGCCGCGCAGCCATGTCCACGCGTCGTCGGTGAGCTGCACCTTGGTGATCGTGGAGCGCTCGATGACGACATTCCCCTTGCGGAATGACAGCGCGCGCTCGGACACCGACAGCACGACTTCGAGCTGCGTCGAATCGAGCAGCAGGGTCACCATGTGCCCAGTCTGCCAGCGCGGGCGCCCGGAACCGGACTCATTTGCTTACGGGAGGGCAACGATCCTTCGCCCCGGCACCCGTGGGCGGTGCAAGACTGGATCGGTGACCGTCGTGTCCCCCTCCGTCACCGCGTCCGCCGAGGCCGTCTCCCCCGCCCACGTCGACGCCGTGCTCGCGCGCGCCGCGGCCGGCGAGCGGCTCGACGCGGCCGGCGCCGAGGCGCTGCTCGGCGCCAAGGGCGAGCAGTTCGACCGCCTGCTCGAGCTCGCCGGGCGGCTGCGTGACGCCGGGCTCGCAGCATCCGGTCGTCCCGGTGTGATCACGTACTCGCGCAAGGTGTTCGTGCCCCTCACGACCCTCTGCCGCGACCGCTGTCATTACTGCGTGTTCGTCGACACCCCGGGGCAGCTGCTCAAGAAGCACAAGCCCGCGTACATGTCGCCCGAGCAGGTGCTCGCGGTCGTGCGGCAGGGGCAGTCGATGGGCTGCAAGGAGGTGCTGCTGACCCTCGGCGACCGCCCCGAGGAGCGCTGGCCCGAGGCCCGGGCGTGGCTCGACCAGCACGGTTTCGCGTCGACGATCGAGTACGTCGCGCACATCGCGCGCCTGGTGACCGCCGAGACCGGTCTGCTCGCACATGCCAACCCGGGCGTCATGACCGCGGAAGAGCTGCGGATGCTGCGTCCCGTCGCGCCGTCGATGGGCATGATGCTCGAGACGACCTCGCGTCGCCTGTACGAAGAGCCCGGGCAGGTGCACTTCGGCTCGCCCGACAAGGACCCGGCAGTGCGGCTCGAGGTCATCGAAGCCGCGGGGCGCGAGCGGGTGCCGTTCACGACCGGGATCCTCGTCGGGATCGGCGAGACCGTGCGGGATCGCGCCGAGTCGCTGGTCGCGATCCGCGAGGTCCACGAGCGGCACGCGGTGGGCGGGCAGGGTCACGTGCAGGAGGTGATCGTGCAGAACTTCCGCGCGAAGCCCCGCACGGCGATGCAGGGTGCGCCCGACGCGGAGCTGCTGGAGTACGTCGCCGCCGTCGCCGTGGCGAGGCTCGTGATGGGACCTCGGATGAGGATCCAGGTGCCGCCGAACCTCTCGGACGCCACGGAGTTCGGCCTGCTGGTGCGCGCCGGCGCCGACGACTGGGGCGGCGTCTCGCCCCTCACCGCCGACCACGTGAACCCCGAGCGTCCGTGGCCGCACCTCGACGACCTCGCCCGCATGACCGCAGAGCTGGGGTTCGAGCTGCGCGAGCGCCTGACCGCGCAGCCCGAGTTCGTGCTGAACGCCGAGCCCTGGATCGACCCGGCCCTGCGGCCCGCGGTGGCCGCACTCGCCGATCCCGCTACGGGTCTCGCGGCTCCCTCCTCCGCTGCTCGTTCGTCGCAGAGGTACGCCCCTGACCGCGAATCGCGTACATCTGTGACGAACGGACTGGTGGGCGACGCCACCCGGCCCGAGACGACGGGGGCAGGCGGCGCCGGGGACAGGACCGGCTCCCGGAGCGCTCGCCGGCTCGCCGAGGCGGCGGCGGCCGACCCGCTGGCGCTCGACGACGCCGAGTGGCTCGCCCTCCTCGAAGCGACCTGCGACGACCTCGACGCGCTCGCGGCGACCGCTGACGACCTGCGGCGGTACACCGTGGGCGAGGCCGTCACCCTGGTGGTGAACCGCAACCTCACCTCCACAGGCCTGCGTGCCGTGACGAGCGACGACCCCGCGAGCTTCACGCTCGACGACGCCGGAGCCATCGCCGCGGACGCCTGGGATCTCGGCGCCACCGAGCTCTGCGTGCAGGGGCTCCTTCCTGCGGGCAAGGACCCGTCGGGCTACCTCGACATCGCGCGCGCGGTGAAGGCCGCGGCCCCCGGCATCCACCTCCACGCGTACCGCCCGCAAGATGTGCGCGACCTCGCCGACCGCTCCGGCCTCGGCCTCGAGGGCGCGCTCGTCGCGATGCGCGAAGCGGGCGTCGACACCGTGCCGGGCACCGGCGTCAAGATCCTGAGCGAGCGCGTGCGGGGGCTCGTCGCGCCCGCCGACCTCGAGATCGATCGCTGGGTCGAAGCCATCACGGCCGCGCATCGCGCCGGGTTCCGCTCGACGAGCGTGATCTTCTACGGTCACGTCGAGACCGCCGCCGAGCGCATCGCGCACCTGCGGCAGCTGCGCGCGATCCAGGACGAGACCGGCGGCTTCTCCGAGTTCGTGCCGATTCCGCTCCCCGGCCCGGCCGGCGGTGTGCCCCTCGTCCCCGGCCGCGCGCCGGTCGACGAGCACCGCGCCATGGTCGCCGTGTCGCGACTGCTGCTGTCGGGCAGCATCCCGCACGTGCAGATCCCGTGGACGCGCGTCGGGCGCGACGCGGCGGCGGTGCTGCTGCAGTCGGGCGGCGACGACCTGGGCGGCACGCTGCTCGACGGTCGGGTGAAGCCCGAGGCGGGCATCGAGTTCGGGCAGGAGCTGCCGGTCGCCGACGCGACGGCGATGGTGGCGCGACTGTTCCGGCCGTTCCGCCTGCGCACGACGACCTACGGCCAGGTGGGGCCACGGTGACCCGCGTCGAGGTCGCGATCGTCGGCGCCGGATTCGCCGGCATCGGCGTCGCGTCGGCACTGCGGCGCGCGGGGCGTGACGACTTCGTCCTACTGGAACGCGGGGCATCCGTCGGCGGCACCTGGCGTGACAACACGTACCCGGGCATCGCGTGCGACGTGCCCTCGCATCTCTACGGCTTCGCGACGCACCCGAACCCGGCGTGGTCGGGCACGTACGCGAAGGGCGCGGAGATCCACGCGTACCTCGAGCACGTCGTGGACGTCGAGGACCTGCGAGAGCGCCTGCGCCTTCACACTCCGATGCGATCGGCCGAATGGGATGCCGTCCAGGAGGTGTGGCGCATCGCCACGCCCGACGGCGTCGTCGTGGCCGACGCGCTCGTGCTCGCGTGCGGACGCCTGACGGAGCCCGCCATCCCCCGGGTCCCCGGGCTCGAGCAGTTCCCCGGGCCTCTGTTCCACTCGGCGCGGTGGGATCACTCGGCCGACCTCGCCGGCGCACGTGTGGGGGTCGTGGGCACCGGGGCCAGCGCCGTGCAGATCGTGCCGGAGCTCGCCCGCACGGCTGCCCACGTCACGCTCTTCCAGCGCACGCCCGCGTGGATCGTGCCGCGCGGCGGCGGCGCTTACTCCGACGCCGACCGCGCCCGGTTCGCCGCGACCCCGCAGGCGCTGGAGGCCCTCCGTGCCGAGCTCTACGCCGAGGGCGAGGCCCGGTTCGCGTCGCGCTCGGGCGACTCCGCCGCGGCGGCCGAGGCCGAAGCAGTGGCGCGCGCACACCTCGAGCGACAGGTCACCGACCCGATGCTGCGCGCCGCGCTCACCCCGGACTACGCGTTCGGCTGCAAGCGCGTGCTGCTGTCGGACGACTTCTACCCCGCCGTGGCCTCCGACCGCGTCTCGCTCGTGACCTCTGCTCTGGCCGAGGTCGACGGATCGACGCTCGTCGCGTCCGACGGCACCCGCCACGACGTCGACGCACTCGTGCTCGCGACGGGATTCGCCTCCACGCGCCAGCCGTACGCCGAGCTGGTCGTGGGCGAGGACGGAACGACGCTCGCCGAGCACTGGTCGGGCGGGATGACGGCGTTCGCCTCGACGGTCGTCGCGGGCTTCCCCAACCTCTTCGTGCTGAACGGGCCGAACGCGTCGCTCGGGCACTCGTCGTCCGTGCTGATGATCGAGGAGCAGGCGGGCTACGTCTCCCGGGTCCTCGACGGTCGCGCCGGCCGCGTGCTGCGGGTCGACCCCGAGGCCGAGCGCGCCTACACCGACGAGATCGCGCAGGCTGCAGCATCCACCCGCTGGATGACGGGCGGATGCCGCAACTGGTACGTCGACGAGCGCTCGGGCCGGCTCGCGCTGCTGTGGCCGGGCACGGTCGACGCCTTCCGCGAGCGGCTCGCTCGGGCCGACGGCTCCGAGTTCGTCCCCGAACCCGCTCTCGAAGGGAGCACTCAATGACCGTCCCCCTGCGCTTCGGGTACAAGGCCTCCGCCGAGCAGTTCGGCCCGGCCGAGCTGCTCGACTATGCGATCCAGGCCGAGGAGGCCGGGTTCGACTCGGTCTTCATCTCGGACCACCTCCAGCCGTGGCTGCACGACGGAGGCCACGCCCCGGCATCCGTCCCCTGGCTGGGCGCCCTCGGCGCGAAGACGTCGCGCGTGCTGATCGGCACGTCGGTGCTGACGCCGACGTTCCGGTACAACCCGACCGTCGTCGCGCAGGACTTCGCGACGCTCGGCGTGATGTACCCGGGGCGCGTGATCCTGGGCGTCGGCACCGGCGAGGCGCTCAACGAGGCGAACCTCGGCATCGCGTGGCCCGACCCGCCCGAGCGGTTCCAGCGGCTCAAGGAGGCGATCGGCCTCATCCGCCGGCTCTGGTCGGAGGACCGCGTCAACTTCGACGGCACGTACTATCACGCGCACAACATCACGATCTACGACAAGCTCCCCGAGCCCGTGCCGATCTACATCGGCGCCGCCGGCCCGGCGGCCACGCGCCTGGCCGGACGCATCGCCGACGGCTTCATCACCACGAGCGGAAAGAAGCGCGAGCTCTACACCGACACGCTGCTGCCCGCGCTGCACGAGGGGCTCGAGAAGGCCGGCCGCCCGGCCGACGCGATCGACACGCTGATGGAGATCAAGGTCTCCCTCGACGAGACGGTCGAGGCGGCGAAGGAGAAGACCCGCTTCTGGGCGCCGCTCGCGCTCACGCCCGAGGAGAAGATGGGCGTCGACGACCCGATCGAGATGCAGAGGCTGGGCGAGGCCCTTCCCATCGAGCGCGCGGCGTCGCGGTTCATCGTGTCGGACGACCCCGACGAGCACGTCGAGCGCATCGGCTGGTATATCGGCCTCGGCTTCCGCCACCTCGTCTTCCACGACCCCGGGCACGACCAGGGCGCCTTCCTGCGGATGTACGGCGAAGAGATCCTTCCGCGCCTGCGCGCGAAGTACGGTCAGTGAGGGGTCTGTTCCGGAGGCGGGAGCCGGCGCCACCGGCATCGGCCTCGCCGCGCTGGGTCGTCGTGATCCCGGTCAAGCGAGCGGCCCACGGCAAGTCGCGGCTCGACGTGCCGGGCGCGGATCGCGCCGACCTCGCCCGCGCGATCGCCCTCGACACGATCGAGGCTGCGGCGCGGTGCGAGCTCGTGCTCCAGGTGGTCGTCGTGTCGGACGATCCGGTGCTCGCGCGCGAGTCGGCGATGATCCCCGCCCTCCGGTTCGTGCCCGAGGGAGAGACCCGCGGCCTCGACGCGGCGGTCGCGACGGGGATGACGGCGATCGATCGGGACGGACGGATGCCGCGGGCCGCCCTCCTCGGCGACCTCCCGTCCTTGCGACCCGTTGACCTCGCCGACGCGCTTCAGGCCGCGGCATCCGTCGACCGCGCCGTCGTCGCCGACGCGGAGGGCACCGGTTCGACCCTCGTGACCGCCGCGCCCGGAGTGGCGTGGACGTCGTCGTTCGGAGACGGCTCGTTCGCACGGCACGTCGCGCTCGGCTGCCAGGCGCTGGCGGTGACGGATGCCTCGACCCTGCGCCGCGACGTCGACACCGCCGCGCAGCTCCAGGTCGCTCGGGCACTCGGCCTCGGTTCTCGCACGGCGGCGCTGGTCGCAGACGCCGCCGTCTGACACCCTCGGGCCGCCGCGCCGCCAATTGTGCGCGGAAACCTGCCACCCCGGCTCGCGGGCGCTGCCCCTCTCGGTAGCGTGGCGGGATGAGCGACTACCAGGTGCTGGAGATGGGCGGACTCGACCAGTGGCGGGCGCACTACGGCGGGTTCACGCCGCAGAAGTCGCGCGACGGGCGCCGCGTCGTCGACCACGACCTGACGATGCAGTACATCGGCATGACCGCGAACGCGTTCGAGCCCGGCGAGCAGGCCGGCTACTGGCACACCCACGCCCGCGTCGAGGAGCTGTACGTCTTCCTCGCCGGCCGGGGTCAGATGGGCCTGGACGACGAGATCGTCGACGTCGGCCCCGGCACCGTGGTGCGGGTCGGCCAGGGCGTATGGCGCACCTGGCGCGCGACGCCCGACAGCCCCGAGCAGCTGCGGTGGCTGTGCATCCGCGCCGGCGGGGAGGAGCTTCCGCATCTGCCCGACGACAGCACCCGCGACAACGATCGCCCCTCGCCCTGGGCCTGACTGTTCCCGTCAGACGATCAGCAGGTAGACCGCGCCGACGATCGTGAAGGCGATCACGAGCTTCTCGAACACCGACTGCGGCATCCGGTCGGCGAGCCAGCGGCCTCCGAACGCCGCGACGACCACCAGCGGGACGAGCACGAGATCGATAAGGAGTCCCGGCACGGTGATGATCCCGATGCCGATCGAGAACGGCACCTTGAACAGGTTGACGATCGCGAAGAACCACGCCGCCGTGCCGAGGAAGGCCTTCACCTCGAATCGGGCGGCGAGGAAGTACATCGACATCACGGGCCCCGCGGCGTTCGCGACCATCGTGGTGAAACCGCCGAGGGTGCCGTAGGTCGCCGCGGCGACGCGGTGCGAGCCTCCGGTCTCGACCTCGGCGGCGAACCGGCGTCGCAGCAGCGTGATGGCGATCACCGCGAGCAGGATCACGCCGATCGACTTCTTCACCCAGACGTCGTCGGCGAACCACAGGAAGACCACGCCCAGCAGCACGCCCAACACGACCGCGGGGGCGAGCCGCAGGAGGGTCCGCCAGTCCGCGTGCCGGCGATACATCGTCACGGCGAAGATGTCCGCGACGATCAGGAGGAGGAGCAGGACTCCCGTCGACTGCTTGGCCGGGAGCACGGCCGCGAAGATCGCGACGGCGATCGTGCCGGCGCCGGGCACGGCGGTCTTCGACAGGCCGACGACCACCGCCCCGATGCCGAGCAGGGCCCACGCCCACCACGCGAGTTCGGGCACTGTCAGAGCCCGGCGGCGGTGAGCGCCGCCTCGCCGAGGGCGCTCCGGCGCGCAGCATCCGTCATCCACAGCGGGCGCACGAGCGGACGGATGCCGAGCCCGGCCACCGCGCCGGCGGCGGCCTCGTCCTCTTCGGCGAGGAGCCACGCGTCCAGCAGCCCGCGGCTCTCGCGGGCACCGTAGAGGCCGGCGACCGCCGCCGCGGAGGTCTCGACGCCGATCGCGGTGAGGCACACGTCGGCCATGCCGCGCACGACCTTGCCGCCGATGATCGGCGAGACGCCCACGATCGGCGCGGCAGTCGCGCGCAGCGCCTCGCGCACGCCCGGCACCCCGAGGATCGGGCCGATCGACACGACCGGGTTCGAGGGGGCGAGCAGCACGGCGTCGGCTGCGGCGATCGCCTCGGCGACGCCGGGGGCCGCGGTGGCGGTGTCGATGCCGGGGTTCTCGAAGCGCGTCGGCGTGAGGGTCGCGCGGTGGCGCGTCCACCATTCCTGGAAGTGCAGGCGCGTGCCGTCGTCGAGCACGACCATGGTGTCGACCTCGGCGTCGGTCATCGGCAGCAAGCGGGCGCCGAGGTCCCAGCGGTGCGACATGCGCTCGAGCACGTCTGTCGGGGTGAGGCCCTCGCGCAGCCAGCCGGTGCGGGCGAGGTGCGTGCCGAGATCGAGGTCGCCGAGGGTGAACCACGGCCAGCCGGCGCCCCATTCCTGCAGCTCGTGGTTGACCCGCTCGCTGTCGCCCCGGCGGCCCCAGCCGCGTTCGGTGTCGTTGACGCCCGCGAGGGCGTAGGTGATCGAGTCGACGTCGGGTTGCAGCCGCACGCCCGACAGCCAGATGTCGTCGCCGGTGTTGACCACGACGGTGAGCGCCGCGGCGGTGTCGTCGACGCCGCGGGCGCGCAGCGCCCCGCGCACACCGAGCACGAAGCGGGAGCCGCCGACGCCGCCCGCGAGCACGACGATGCGAGGCGTGCCGGTCACAGGAGGGTCAGTTCCGGGTGTCCATGCCGCCGAGACGCGGGATCATGCCGGTCTTGGGGGCGAACTCGTCGGCCGCGTGCGGGAGGGAGAACTTGCCGACGGCGTCGATGAGGGCGTCGACGGTCTGCGCGTCGGCGATGACGTCCACGTCGAGGCCGGCGCGGCGCGCGTCCTTCGCGGTGCGCGGGCCGATCGCGGCGATGAGGGTGGTCTCGGGGATCTCGGGGAACTGCTCGTGCACCTGCTGCGCGACCGAGCCGCTGGTGACGAGGATGGCGTTGATCCGGCCGGACTGGACGTCTTCGGCGATGCGCTCGGTCACCGGCACCCCGACGGTGCGGTAGGCGACGACGCTGCGGACGCGGTGCCCCGCCTCGGTGAGCATGCGGGTGAGGACCGGCTTCGCGATCTCGCTGCGGAGGGTGAGGATGTCGCGGGGCTCGGGCTCGAGGGCGATGAGCTGCTCGGCCATCCCGGCCGCGGAGTTGTCGCGCTCGGGCACGAGGTCGACACGGTAGCCGACGGCGAGGAGCGCGGCGGCCGTCGTCTCGCCCACGGCGGCGATCTTCGTCGTCGCCGGCACGACCGCGCGATACGCGTAGAGGACATCGACCGTGGTCGCGCTCGTGACCGTCAGCCAGTCGAACCTGCCGGCGGCGAGGTCGGCGAGCGCCTGATCGAGCGACGCCTGGTCGTTCGTGGGGGCGAAGTTGATGAGCGGGGCGATCACGGGGATCGCACCCTGGCGGCGCAGCGTCGCCGCGACGCCGTCGCCCCAGGGGCCGCCGCGGGGCACGAGAACGCGCCAGCCGGCCAAGGGCTTGACGGACTGGTGCTGTGCTGCGGCGGTGTTCATAAGGGGTCGACTCTCGATGGTGCTCAGTCGGCCGCCCACGAAGCTCGAGACAGCCGATGCGCGATGGGAATCGGGTTCGCGCTATCGGCAGCTAACGCACCATTGCACTGCCTTGCCTCCCGAGCATACCCCCGATCGAGGACCGCGTTGCCTCGGCGGCGGCGGCGAGCGGGAATGCGGGCCGGATCAGCGGGTATAGAGGCGCACGAAGCCCCAGACCGCCGCGCCGACGGCCACGGCGCCGGCGATGACGGCGACGGCGGTGAGCGCGGGATTGCGCCGATTGAAAGCGCGAGCGCGTTCGATGTTCTCGTCGAGCGCCTGTTCGACCCGGCGGGGGACGTTCGCCTTCTCCTCGATGGCGGCGAGCGCCGCCTTGAGCTCGGTCCTCGCCTGCTCGACGGGATCAGTGATCCCGAGGGGCACAGCCGTGCGAGGCAGCGCGACCGGGTTCTTCGACAGCGGAACGGGCGCGTCAGAGCTCATCGCGCACCTCCTTCACGTCCAGGGCGATCGATTGGACCGGGTTGCGGCGTTCGCCGATCCGGCGGAAGTAGACGACGCCGATGATCGCGAAGACCGCGGTGACGATCAGCATCGCGAAGAACACGACGAGCGCCGACAGCCACACCGGCCACCACGACGACAGCCCCGCGATCACGAACGTGCCGAAGACCGGCACCGACCAGAACAGCACGAACAGCGCTGCGAACGCCCACAGCGCCCCCCATCCGCCGTCCTTCGCGGTCTTGGCGAGCCAGGCCTTCGCCGCGTCGATCTCCGCGATGACGAGGTTGCGGATGAGCTCCGGGATCTCACCGAGCAGGGTGAGCAGGCTGTCGTCCGCGCGGTCACGGAAGCCGCGTGGGGTAGTCATCACGTCAGGCCCCGCCGCGACCGTTCTCGGAGGCGTCGTCCACGGCGTCGTCGACGGCGTCCTTCACGGCCTTCGCCGAGGTCTGCGCCGCCCTGCCGACGTCGTCGGCGGAGTCCTTGCCGACCTTGATGGCGGCGTCGAGCCTCTGCCCGGGGGTCCCCTTCGAGCCGGCGGCCTGGCTGACCTTCACCGCCGACTCCCACAGCGTCGACGGCAGCGACATCGCCTGGGACTTGGCGAAGTCCTTCACCTTGCCCACCTGCGTCTGCACGGGCTCGGCGTTCCACACCTTCAGCCACTGCGTCTTGATCTGCTCGTAGCGCTCACGACCCGCGCGCGTACCGAGCACATACCCGATCGCGAGTCCGACGACGAGTCCAGCCTTGCCCTTCATGAGGTCTCCTCACGCTCGGTGTGACCTGACGACCCTCCCAGGGTAGCCCTGTATGCCGATTCCGGCATCCACCCTTGACAGGGTCGGCAGTGGGAGGGTTCACTCCGCCGCCGCGGCACCCCACAGCGCCTTGTGCCGCAGGCGATCCGCCTCGTCCTGCGCGTCGGCGACGACCTGCGCGAGCCCGCTTCCCGACAGCCACGCGCCGACTGCGGCGAGCCCCGGCACGCGGGCGATCGCTGCACGCGCGGTATCGGTGCGTTCGCGTCGGCCGAGCATCGAGGCGGGCGGCACGAGCGTGTACGTGTCACGGTGCGCACCGGCGATCCGGTCTTCGTCGAGTTCGACGCCGAGGAGGACGGATGCCTCGGCCACCGCCATCACCGCCGCGTCCGCGTCGGCCAGTCCCTCGGTCGCGGGCGCGACCCCGGGGGCGCCGAAGGCGACCCGCAGGACGTGACGCCCGGCGCCCGCCTCCCGCGCGAGCCACTCCCAGCGAGCGGTCTCGTGCACGAGTCCCGTGGCGCGCGTCACTCCGGGGACGGCGTGGACATGGGCGCCGCGCGGCGCCGCATCGAGTTCGGGGGCAGCCACCACGAGCGTCACGACCTCGCGGGCGATTCCCGCGAGGGGCACGTCTGCGAATCGGGGCGAGCCGAGGGCGCTCCCGAGGAGCGTGCGGGCGGCGCCCTCCTCGGTCGCGACGATCACCGCGTCGGCGTGCAGCCGGTCCGGCGCGGCCACGGCACCCTCGGGGATGATCGTCGCGAGCTGCACCGTCCACCGCCGGTCGCCGCGGACCAGACCCGTCGCCAGCGCCCCCCGGTGGATGACGACCTCGCGCTCGGCCAGCCTCTCGGCGAGGGCGACCGTGAGCTGCGGCATCCCCCCGTCCAATCCCTCGATCGCGGAACCGGGTGCGTCGACGCGGACGTCGGCGACTGCGCCGCCCAGCCACCCGGTGCGGGTGAGCGCGTTGCTGAGTCCGGGAGCGGCGATGTCGACGTCGACGTCGACGGGGTCGAGACCGAAGCGGTCGATGGTGAGCGGTGCCACCAGGCGGTCCAGGACCTTGTCGCCCATCCGGCCGTGCACGAGGCGGCCGAGGCTGCGCTGGGCGCCGATCGTGAGCGGCGGGCGGAGTCGGTCGACGTACGCGCGCCACGTGCCGTCCCAGCCGATGATCCGGCGCACGCTCTCGTCCCAGGGATTGGCCGGGATCCCGAGCACCTGCTCGGCGGGAAGCGGCGCCGCGGCGCCCTTCGGCAGGCCCGCGATCCACTCACGATCGTCGCGCGGGCGCACGATCGCGGCATCCGGCAGCACTTCGTCGATGAGGCTGCGCACCGCGCCTCCCCGAGTGGACCAGCAGGTGACGCCGGTCTCGAGGTCGAGTCCCGCGATGCGGGTGGACCCGATGGTGCCGCCGAGGCGATCCGAGGCCTCGACGAGCGTCACCGCCATGCCGACCTTGGCGCACTCCCACGCCGCGACGAGACCGGCGATGCCGCCCCCGATGACGACCACGCGCGTCTGGCGGGCGTGGTCGACGAGTTCGTGGAACGGTTCGGCGTCGGTCACGGCATCCATCCTCCCATCCGCGAACTGTGCCGGCCGGGGCGGCCGGTGGGAGACTGGGGCCCATGAGCCTCCACATCACGGGCGACGACGCCGCCGACCGCCTGCTGACCGACGACCCGCTCGCCCTGCTGATCGGCATGCTGCTCGACCAGCAGGTCGCGATGGAGACGGCCTTCGCCGGGCCGCTCAAGATCGCGGAGCGGGCGGGGACGCTGGATGCCGCGGCCATCGCGAGCTTCGATCCGGAGGCGTTCACCGAGCTCTTCAAGGCGACGCCCGCGGTGCACCGGTTCCCGGGTTCGATGGCGGCCCGCGTGCAGGCGCTGTGCGCGGCGGTCGAGCAGGACTGGGGCGGTGACGCCTCCGCGATCTGGACGCGCGACGAGCCCGACGGGGCGACCGTGCTGAAGCGCCTGAAGTCGCTGCCGGGATTCGGCGAGCAGAAGGCGAAGATCTTCCTCGCGCTGCTGGGAAAGCAGTACGGCTTCACCGGCGCCGGCTGGCGCGAGGCGGCAGGTGCGTATGGCGACGAGGGCTCGTTCCGCAGCGTCGCGGACATCGTCTCGCCCGAGTCGCTGACGAAGGTGCGAGAGCACAAGCGCGCGATGAAGGCCGCGGCCAAGGGCTGACGCGAGCGTCGCCATGCGGAAGACCGGAGGGGACGTCGGCGAGTTCGTCGCGGCTGTGCGGCCGGCGAAGCGGCAGCGGGACGCCGTGACGATGATCCGGCTGCTGCGCGAGGTCACCGGCCGCGAGCCCGAGCTGTGGGGCACGATCATCGGCTTCGGGTCGTGCCACTACCGCTCTGCGGCCGGCACCGAGGGCGACGCCCCGATCGCGGCGTTCTCCCCGCGGCGCGAATCCACCACGGTCTACACGCTGCGCACCGCCGCGCACGGCGAGCGCCTCGCGAGGCTCGGACCGCACGAGACGGGCGTGAGCTGCCTGTACCTCAAGGACCTGGAACAGGTGGATGCCGGGGTGCTCCGCGAGATCGTCGCCGAGGACTACCGCCGCGTGCTGGCCGGCGAGACCGGCGACATGACGTACACCGTCACGGATTGACGCCCGGTCGCCCTGCCCGGGTCGTCCGCGTCGTGAGTCCTAAGGTTGACCACGTGCGGCTGAGGTTCTTCGGAGGACTGGAGGCGGAGACGGATGGCGCTCCGCTCGCGATCCGCGGGCGCGGCCAGGAGGCGCTGCTGTTCCGCCTCGCGCTCGACGCCGGAACGACGGTCGCGTATCGCTCGCTCGCCGAGGACGTCTGGCCCGATGACCTTCCCGAAGACCCGCGCGCCTCACTGCAGTCCCTGGCCTCGCGTCTGCGCCGCGGACTGCCCGCCGGCACGCTCGAGGCGGTGCCGGGCGGGTATCGGCTGACGATCTCCCGCGACGACGTCGACCTCGCGAAGTTCCAGGATCTGGTCGCCCGCGCCCGGCGCGCGGCCGATCAGGCGGCGGCCACCGCCGATGCGCGCGCGGCGCTGGACCTCTGGCGCGGCGACCCCTGGACTCCGGGCGACGGGTTCGACTGGGTCGTGCGCGACCTCCTCGAGGACCGCGCTCACGCCGAGCGCATCCTCGCGGCGGCCGAGTCGGATGCCGAGGGAACGGATGCTGGCGCCCCGGCCTCGTCTCGCGACGCCGGCGGTGTGGTCGCCGCGGGCGTCGAAGCCTCCGTGCCGGCCGCCCTCACACCCCTGATCGGGCGGCAGCGCGAACTGCAGCTCATCCACGACCAGCTCCGCGAAGAGCGGCTGGTGACCCTGATCGGTCCAGGCGGCGCGGGCAAGACGACTCTCGCGTTCGAGACCGCGCGGCGCACGCCCGGCTCCATCGTCGTCGAGCTCGCACCCGCGGCGCCGGGCGAGGTGTGGGCGGCCGTCGCAGGAGCCGTGGGGCGCAGCATCCGTGTCGGCGAACTCGTCTCGACCAGCGCCCGCGACCGCGTCGCGGAGGCCCTCGCCGGCAGAACCCTGCTGGTCGTGTTCGACAACTGCGAGCATGTCTCGGCGGAGGCCGCGGGCGTCGCCCTCGATGTGCTGCGCGGTGCTCCGGGATCGCGGATCCTCGCGACCAGCCGCGAGCCGCTGGGGCTCGCGGGCGAGGCATTCGTCGATCTCGGCCCGCTTCCCGAGGTCGATGCGCGCGAGCTCTTCGCCCGGCGCGTGCGGGCGGCGCGCGGCTCCCCGCCCGGCGTCGAGGAGGAAGCCGCCGTCGAGCGCATCGTGACGCGGCTGGACGGTCTTCCGCTCGCGCTGGAGCTCGCCGCGGCGAAGTCGCGGACGCTGACCATCGCCGAGATCGACAGCGGCCTGGACGACCGCTTCGCGCTCCTCGCGACCGGCCCGAAGGCGATCGAAGCGAGGCACCAGACGCTGCGCGCGCTCATCGACTGGAGCTGGGAGACGCTGACGGACGCGGAGCGCACCGCCCTGCGCGCCGCGGCGGTCTTCCCCGACGGCGTGGACGTGCGCGATGTGGCGGCGATCGGAGACGCCTTCGACGTGGGTGCGGGCGCGTTCGACGCGCTCGTCGACAAGTCGCTGCTGCGGCGATCGGACCGGCGGCTTCGCATGCTCGAGACGGTGCGCGAATACGGCCTCGACCGCCTGCGGAGCGAGGGCCGCGAGGCTGAGTTCCGAGCGGTGCAGGCGCGGGCGATGGCACGGCTTGCGGCGCGGGAGGATGCGCGGCTGCGCGGACCGGAGGTGCGCGCAGCGCTCGCGTGGTTCGACGCGGACGAGGAGAACCTGAGCGCCGCGCTGCGCACCTGTGCCGACCAGCCCGGTATGGACGAGGTCGGCGTGCGGCTCGTGCGCGCGTGCTTCTGGGCGTGGTTGATGCGCGAGCGCTTCGAGGATCTCCAGTCCGGCGTGATGCGCTTCGGCGAGGCCGCCGCAAGTCTGGACTCGGAGGCGGCCGTGGTGGTTCGTGCGATCGCCTTGCTCGGCGCGGCCTTGGCCCGGGACGGGGAGGAAGGCGAAGGCCGGGCGCTGCGGGAGGAGGCAGACGGCCGGGCCGAGGTGGGCGGGACGTCGTCGGGCGGGGGCGGCGAGGCTGTCTCCCCCGCAGCCGGCGGCGCCGACACGCGCCCCGGCGAGCCGGCAGCCGCGGCGGTGGCCCGCCTCGAGCGCGAGGTGCCCGCTGTGATCGAGGCTGCCGCCGTGCATCGCAGCGAACTCTCCGCCGCCCTGGAGCCGCTGCTGACGGCGATCCTCGTGGCGGTGCAGCGCCATCGGCCCGGCACACCATGGTCGCGCGGTGTCGCGATCGGCGACGAGGGGCTCGAGGACGCTCCGGCGTGGACGCTCGCCTTCATCAGCATGCTGCGCTCGGCGATCGCGCAGAACGGCGGCGACAACGAGACACTCGGCGTGGAGAGCGAGAAGGCCGTCTCGATGTTCCGGGAGCTCGGCGACGTCTGGGGCATCGCGTTCGCGAGCCAGATGCGGTCGGAGTGGCTGCAGTTGGCGGGTCGACTGGACGAGGCCCTCGCGGTCGCCGACGCCTCGTCGGCGGGCCTGTCGGGCCTGACTTCGGTGACCGACCTCGTGCAGCAGCGCTCGCAGAGCATCGGGCTCCTGCTGCGGCTCGGGCGCATCGACGACGCGCGCGCCCGGCTGCGGGAGTCGCAGGAACTCGCGCGCGCGAGGGATTCGCAGCGCGGTCTGGCCCAGACCGAGATGGACGCCGCGGCCATCGAGATCGCCGTCGGGGACGGGGCGGCGGCGCTGCGTCACCTCGATGCCGTCGCCGCCGAGCTCGTGCCCTCCTTCCCCGACCAGCTGATCGCGTGGTCGGGCTCGCGCCGCGCGCAGGCCCTCCTCCTGGAAGGGCGCGCCGACGAGGCCCGCGACGCGCTCGCGGAGGCATTGCCTGCGGCCGCACGCAGTGGCGACCACCCGATCGTCGCCGATGTGGCCGTGTCGATCGCCGGGTGGCTGGCCGCGGCCGGACGGGATGCGGACGCCCGCCGCGCGCTCGTCGCCGCCACGCGGCTGAGGGGCGGCGTCGACGCGTCGGACCCGTTCCTGCGCGTGATGCGCGAGCGACTCGCGAACGATGTGCTCGTGCCCGGCACGGCGGCCCGCGTCGCCCCGCTTGATCGCGGCGACGACGACCTCGCCGTCCTTGCGTCGTTCCTCGGTGGATAGCCGTTACCCGGTCGGTCCCCGTGGGCTGACCCATGGGCACCGTTGGAGTCTTCATCAGAAGGGGGCGTCGCGGTCGTAGGGTGCGGCGGGGAGTCGGGCGTAGGCGGTGGAGGGGACGAATTGCACGCCGGCGACGGGTTTGTCGGTGTAGCGGCGTCGGGTGGGGCTGGTCCATTCGAGGACGCCGTCGCCGAGTTGTCGGACCCGCCAGGCGGTGGCGTGTTTGAGGGTGTGGTGTCGGCGGCAGAGGTGGGCGAGGTTGTCGTCGGTGGTCTCGCCGCCGAGGGCGCGGTCGATGGTGTGGTCGATGTCGGATCGTCGGGGTCGGTGCGGGCAGCCGGGGAACCGGCAGCGTTGGTCGCGGGCGCGGAGGAAGCGTTTGAGTGCGGCGGTGGGCCGGTATCGGTCGACCGCCATGGGCAGTCCGCTGTGCGGGTGGTACATGACGCGGTCCCAGCCGGGTGCGCCGGCGGCGAGGGCGCGGGCGGTGTCGGTGTCGATCGGGCCGTAGCCGGCGAGCAGGGCGGGTTCGTTGCTGCGGCCGGCGGCGGTCAGCACCGGGACGGTGATGTGCACTTCGGCGCGGATCGCGGCCAGCGTGTCGCCGTCGCCGTGCCCGGTGGGTGCGCCGGTGAGGACCAGGTCGGCGAAGATGTCGGCACGCAGCTCGTCCAGCGACCGGGTCTCGCCCTGCGGGCCGGTGGTCAGCTGCGCCGCGTCTGGCATTCCCGGCTGGACGGGGTGGCCGGGGAGGGTCGGCGTCCGCTCCGCGATGTGATCCGGCCCGCCCGCATCGGCGGCGTCCTCCGCCGTGCTCGCACCCGAGGCCTCCCGCGCGTCGGGCGGTGCCGCCTCCTCCGCCCGCGCCGCGGCCGCTGCAGCGGCTGTTTCGGCGGCTGTTTCGGCGGCGGTTTCGGCTTGCGTGCGGGCGGCGTCGCGTTCCGCCTGGGCCATCTGGGTGAGCCGGTCGTGGATGGCGTGGGCGAGCACGGCGGGCAGGTCGGCGAGCAGTCGTGCCATGCCGTCGTCGAGGTCGACCACCCGGATGCGGCGCTGCCCGGCCGCCCGGGTGCGCAGCTCCTCGGCCAGGTCGGGATCGATGCGGCCGGCGACCACCCGCGCGATCGCGCGCAGCCGGTGCGGGGTCTCGAACCCGGCCGCCTCCAGCACGATCCGCTCGTACTGCTCCCGCAGCACCGGGTCGGCGATCACCGCGCCGGCGTCGACGATCGCCGACGCGTGGGCCAGGTCGATGCGCCCCTGCGCCAATGCGTCGAACGTGGCGGCGAACGAGTCCCGCAGCGTGCTGGCCGCCGACATCCGCGCCTGCACGGTGCGGTCGCTGAGCCGCATCGCGGCACCCAGCTCCGCCGAGATCTCCCGCAGCGGCAGATCATGCGGACCCTTGCGGCCCTTGTCTGTGCGCGCCTGCTCCCGGGCGCGGACGATGTCGACGGCATCGGTGAGCAGCCGCGCCTCCGCCGCCTGCAACCGGGCGATCTGCGCCCGCGTGGCCTGCACCTCGGCGACCACCCGCTCCAGCGCACCCCAGGTCGCGTCCCCACTGTCGACTGGCTGGCCCATGATGCTCCCGCTGCACAGCACCCCGAACGGGTGCGACGGAAGACCGAACGAAGTGGGCACGAGCTCGATCTCTTACCCCAACCCTAGAACCACCCACCGACATCGCCGCGGCCGCCCCAGACAGGCAGCCCGATCGTCTGGGCGCACCCCGGCAAACTCGGGGGCCGGGGCAGCTTGCGCCGCCCCGGCCCCTCGCAACACCCCGGCCCGCCCTCACGGCCGCGGGACGCGGCATCCGTTCATGCCTTCCGCATGTACGCACGCACCGTGAGCGGCGCGAAGACGGCCACGATGACGGCCGCGCCCAGCAGTGCGGTGAAGACGTCTGCCGTCACCGTCCCCTCGTTGACGAGGCCACGCACCGCGGTCACGAGGTGCGAGACGGGGTTGGCCTCGACGAACCACTGCAGCCACTCGGGCATGGTCTCGGCCGGCACGAATGCGTTCGAGAGGAATGTCAGCGGGAAGAGGATGAGCATCGAGATGCCCTGCACGCTCGACGCGGTGCGGGCGATCACGCCGAAGAAGGCGAAGATCCAGCTCATCGCCCACGAGCACGCGATGACGAGCAGGCCCGCGGCCACGACCCCGGCGAGCCCGCCGCCCGGACGGAAGCCCATGATGAAGCCCATCGTGAACGTGAGCGTCGTGGCGATCGTGTAGCGCAGGGTGTCGGCCAGCAGCGCCCCCGACAACGGCGCGATGCGCGCGATCGGCAGCGAGCGGAAGCGGTCGAACACGCCCTTGTCCATGTCTTCGCGCAGCTGAACGCCCGTGACGACCGAGGTCGTGATCACCGTCTGCACGAGGATGCCCGGGATGATGATCGGCAGGTAGTTCTGCACATCACCGGCGATCGCGCCGCCGAAGATGTACGTGAACATCAGCGTGAAGATGATGGGCTGCACCGTCACGTCGATGAGCTGCTCGGGCGTGCGCCGGATCCTCAGGATGCCGCGCCACGCCATGGTGAGCGTGTTGCGGGCGGTCAGCCCGAGCGTCGAGCGATTCGAGAGGTCGCGGTCGGCTACCGGGGTGATGCGTGTCGCGATGGCGGTCATGCGCGCACTCCTTCCAATTCGTCGGCCGTGGCGTGGGCGGCCTCGTCGTCTTCCGGCACGCCCTTGCCGGTGAGGGTGAGGAACACCTCGTCGAGCGTCGGCTGCTGCACGCTGAGCTCGTCGAGGTACAGCTCCGACTCGCGGAATGCCACCAGCAGGTCGGCGACGCGGTCGGGGTCGCTCATGGGAACGGTGAGGCGCGCGGCCTCTGGAGACACGATGGCCGTCACGCCGAGCACGCGCGAGATCTCGCGCTGCGCCTCGGCGATGTCGGAGCCGGCGCGCAGCCTCAGCAGCAGCGAGGCCTGACCGACCGACGCCTTGAGCTCGAGCGCCGTGCCCTCCGCGACCACGGTTCCGCGGTCGATCACGGCGATCCGGTCGGCGAGCTGGTCGGCCTCGTCGAGGTACTGGGTGGTGAGGAGCACCGTTGACCCGGTGGCGACGAGCCGACGGATGGTGTCCCACATCTGCCCGCGGGTGCGGGGGTCCAGGCCCGTGGTCGGCTCGTCGAGGAAGATGAGCGGAGGCTGCGCGATGAGGGATGCTGCGAGGTCGAGGCGGCGGCGCATACCGCCGGAGAACTTCGCCAGGGGCCGGGTGGCGGCCTCGGTGAGCGAGAACTCCTCGAGGAGTTCGGCGGCCTTGCGCTTCGCGTCGATGCGCGACAGACCGAGCAGGCGACCGAAGATGACGAGGTTCTCGGTGGCCGAGAGGGTCTCGTCGACCGACGCGAACTGGCCGGTCAGGCCGATGAGCTGGCGAACGACGTGCGGCTCGCGCACGACGTCGTAGCCGAAGATCTCGGCCCTGCCGGCGTCGGGGCGCAGCAGCGTCGCCAGCATGCTGATGGTGGTGGTCTTGCCGGCACCGTTGGGGCCGAGCACACCGTAGACGGTGCCCGCCTCGACGGTCAGATCGACGCCGTCGACCGCGCGGTTGGCGCCGAAGGTCTTCACGAGCCCTTCGGCACGGACCGCGGGGATGCGGGATGCGGAACTGGTGATGGTCATGGGATTCGCCTTTCGACGCCATCCAGAGTGCGCCGCACGTGCTGTCACCGTCCTGTCGTGCGGGCGTCGCCGCTGTCGCCGCACTGTCACGGCGCTGTCATGGCGACGGGGGACGGATGCTGCGGGCCGGCGCAGGCACGGCTGCGAAGACGGCGGCGAAGGACGCCGCCGTCGCGATCGGCGGCTGACCTCCCTTCCCACCGCCCCGGCTACTGCAGCACGCGGCCGCTCAGGGCAAGGGTGAGCCGTCGCGGCATCACGCGCACCGCCCACGCCGCGACGGCGTTGGCGCGGCCGGAGACGACGCTCGGCGGAACGTCGTCGCGATCGAGCCGGCGGAGGGTCAGCTCCACGACCTGCGCCGGCGTCTGGAAGCGCCCCACGGCCGCGTCGGCACCGGTGATGTCGAAGAACTCGGTCCTCGTCGCACCCGGGCTCACCGCGATCACGCCGAGCCCCGAGCCCTTCGTCTCGTACGCGAGCGCCTCGGTGAAGCTCAGCACGAACGCCTTCGTCGCCCCGTACACCGCCATGTTGGGGCACGGCTGGTACGCGCCGGTACTCGCGATGCCCACGAGCGCCCCTCGCCCGTCGGCGATCATCTCCGGAAGCACCTCGCGCGTGATGGCGACGAGCGCGGCCACGTTGACCTGCACCATCTCGCCGATCCGCGCCGCGTCGGCCTCGGCGAACGCACCTTTCATGCCGAAGCCGGCGTTATTGACGAGCGTCTGCACCCGCAGCCCTCGCTCGTCGAGTTCCCGCCGCAACGCGGCCGCGGAGTCGGGCCGGGTGAGGTCGAGGGCGATCGGCGTCGCCCGAATCCCGTGGTCGCGGGTGAGCCGGTCGGCCAGATCGCGCAGCCGGTCCTCACGGCGGGCGACGAGCACCACGTCGGCGCCGCGGGCGGCGAGCTGCGTCGCGTACTCGACGCCGAGTCCGGCGCTGGCGCCGGTGATGAGCGCGGTCGTCCCGCGGTAGTCCCTGGTCATGAGAGCCAATGTAGACACTGACAGCATTGTTGTCAACGCCAACATCACACTAAGGTGGGACCGTGACGGAGCGCACCTACCACCACGGCAATCTGCGGGCGGCGCTGCTCGAGCGAGCGTGGGACGTCGTCGACGAGGAGGGGGCCGACGGCCTCTCGCTACGCCAGCTCGCGCGCGACGTGGGTGTCAGCCACGGGGCATCCGCCCGCCACTTCCGCGACAAGGCCGCCCTGCTCGACGCTCTCGCCGCCCTGGGGTTCGCACGCATGAACGCGGCACTGACAGATGCCTCGACCCGGCCCGGACCCTTCTCGGAACGATTCGCGGCAGCCGGTCGGGCGTACATCGGCTTCGCGGTGTCGCATCCGGCGGTGCTGGCCGTCATGTACTCCGCCAAGCACCACCCGGAGGCGTCGGAAGAACTCCGCACGCTCAGCCATGTCGGGATGACAGGGCTGGTCTCCCTCGTCGCGGAGGGGCAGGAAGCCGGGGAGGTCCGCGCCGGCCCGCCGGAACGCCATGCACTCGTCGCGTTCGCATCGGTGCACGGCGTCGCGACGCTCGCGACCGACGACCTGCTGAACGGCGTGCCGTGGGAGACCGCGGCCGACGCGGTCATCGACTTCGTGCGCAGCGGCCTCCAGCCGTAGACCCGGAGTGCGGGCGAGTTCAGGCAGA
Organism: Microbacterium ureisolvens; assembly: GCF_019511645.1. Classification (GTDB taxonomy): domain Bacteria; phylum Actinomycetota; class Actinomycetes; order Actinomycetales; family Microbacteriaceae; genus Microbacterium; species Microbacterium ureisolvens_A. The sequence goes on from NZ_JAEUAX010000002.1 coordinate 329,785, forward strand.
ACGACAGCGACGGATGCCTCGACCCGGCCGGGTCGAGGCATCCGCCGTTCCTCACCGCTGCGACGCGCGCGTCACTGCAGGGCGATGGCGTCGATCACCGTCTCCTTGAAGACGCCGCCGGCGGCGTCCCAGGCCTCCGACTTCAGCGCGATCTTCGTCGTGCCCTTCGGCGGGGTGATGGTGGCGGAGTACGCGCCGGCGGACCCGCTTACGGCGACGGCGGTCCACGTCTTGCCGGTGTCGTACGACGCCCACAGCTTCAAGCCCTGAATCGCGGACCCCGTCGAGCCGTCCTGGTGCGAGACGACGGGCTTGAGCACGACCTTCTTGCCCGACGCGACGTTCAGGCCCGTGAGGTCCTGCACGCCGTAGTCGAGCTGCAGCAGCGGCAGGATCGTCGCGGCATCCGCCGTGCCGCTCGTGAAGGTCCACTCCGTCGATACCTTGGTCGACTGCGTCCACCAGCGCTCGTACCGGCTGGTCCCGAAGGCGAGGCGGTACGTGTGCTCCTCCGCAGGCGCCTGCAGCCATCCGGAGGGGTACTCGCTCGTGGCAATCAACACGTCGTCCTGCCACAGCTCGAACCAGCTGTCGGTGCCCCCGTCAGGACCGTCCGTGTTCGGATGCCCCTCGCCGTCGACGCGGTACGGCAGGTTGACCCCGAGTGTGTCGCCGTCGCGGTACACGGATGCCTGCCACGGGCTCGCCGGAGCGGGCAGCAGACCGCCGTGCACCACCTGGCCGAGCAGCGTCTGCGTGCCGGTCTCGCCGGGCGCGTAGAAGCGCTCCTCCCCACGGAACCGGGTCGGGAAGACCGTCGCGTCGCCGCCGCCCGCGTACGCCTCGGCGTCGTGCTGGTAGAGCACGTCAGGGTCGGCGTAGTAGTGGATCGTGCGGTCGACGATCGGCTCGTCGGTCCAGCGGACGAACCCGATGTAGGTCGCAGGCGTCCGGACCATGTGCCACTCCTGCAGCGAGCTGCCGGCGACCTGCCCCCGCATCTCGCTCTCGACCGTCGCCGTATTGGCCGAGTCGAGACGGTAGGCCAGCGAAGACGGGATGCCCTGCTCGACCTTGCCGAACACGTAGTCGTACGGCGCGTACGGGTGTCCCGTGCCGGTGACCTTGGCCCCCTTCTTGCCCGACGCGAGCGCGACGACCTCGAGCCCCTTCGCACGCGAGAGCGTGAGGGTCGGCAGCACCTTGTCGGGGAACTCGCCCATCGCCCGGAAGTCGATCTCCTCCCAGTAGGGTCCGTCGGTCGCCCCGTAGGCGATCAGGGCGAGAGCCCCGGCGTCCTTGGCGGCCTCGGCCTGCGCGTTGAGAAGCAGGATCCTGGGGTCGCCCGCGGGGGCGGGGTGAGCCTCGACGAGCGCGATCTTGCCCGTGACGTCGGCCTCCGCGAGCTCAGCAGGCGTGCCCGCACCGGCGTCGACGATCGCCGCGCTGACCTTGCCGGTGAGCTCGGGCGACGTCACGCCGTAGCGCAGCTCCTCGGAGAGGTCGATGGACGCCGACCCCGCGGACACCTTCACGTCGAGTTCGGGAGCCCCCAGCATCCAGCTCTCCCCGAGGGTCTCCTCGCCTTCGAGCTCACCCTGCGCGAGCATGTACACGGCATCCGGAAGGCCTCCTTGGCTGATGATCGCGCTGTTCGCCGTCGTCTGCCGCACGGGGCCCCACCGACCGGGCAGGGTGCGCGCGAGCACCTGCTCGTAGTTGGTCACCTGTGCCTTCTTCTCGGTGTCGACCGTGACCGGCAGCGCCCGCGTCCCGTCGATCTCGACCGGGTACTCGCCGAGTTCGGGCAGGTCGACGTCGAGCGTGAAGAGCGTCGTGCCGGAGATGAGCGCGGCGCCCGGCCGGTTGTTGATGAGGGTGCCGAGGATCGCGTAGCGGCCGAGCGGGAGGCGCACATCCGCCTTGCCACCTTTGATCTGCACGAACTTCTCGTACGACGGGTCGTCGATGCCGTAGAACGTCGCGATGCTCGCCGACTCGACGGGCAGCCCGTCGGGCTGTGTCGCGGTGAGGTGCACTGTTGCCATGTTGGGCTCGATCTGGAAGCCGATAACCGTGCGCACGGCGGAGAATCCGGCGCCGGCCGCCGTCACGGTCCCCGTGTAGAAGTCGGGGTCGTCGGCGTGCGGGTCGATCGTCACGTCAACGGATGCCGTGCCGTGCGCGGGCACCGTGAGGGTGTCGGCCGAGAGGCTCAGGAGACCAGCGGGCGCCTGCTGCCCGTCGGGCCCGGATACCGCGGGCACGAGGTGCAGCGTCAGGTCGGTGTCTCCCGTGTTGGTGTACGTGAGGGTCTTGGTGCGCGGCTCCTGCGTCGCCCGCGGCGACATGAAAACACCGAACGACAGTGACGCCGGGTCCGCGTACAGCGGCTGGCCGAGCGCGGTTGGGATCATGACCTTGCCGGCGCCTTCGCGCCAGATGTCGCCGTACGTCGGCACGGCCGTTCCCATGAGGACGGCCTTCAGCGCTTCGCCGTCGAGGTCGGGCCGGGCAGACTTGAGGATCGCTGCCGCACCCGCGACGGCGGGGGCTGCCATCGAGGTGCCGCCGTTGACGAAGTAGAGCTGGTCCGCGGGGATCTCGGGCATCGTGCCCGCGGCGCGGGCCGCGAGGATCTCGGCGCCGGGCGCGGTGATGTCGGGCTTGACGCCGGCGTCACCGAACCGAGGCCCACGAGACGAGAACGTCGCGATGCCGTCCCACTGGTTGAGCGCACCGACGGTGAGCGCGGACTGCGCCGTGCCGGGGGTGGTGACGGTGGTCGCACCGTGCTCGCCGTCGTTGCCCGCGGCGATCACGACGAGCGTGTCGTACCGCTCCGAGATGGAGTCGACCGCGAGCGAGCCGGGGTCGGTGCCGTCGGTGTACTCACCCTGGATGCCGAGGCTCATGTTGATGACGTCGGCGCCCTGCTGGGCGGCCCACTCCATCGCGTCGATGATCCACGACGTCGCGCCTTCGTTGTGCGCGTTGATGACGCGCGCGTTGAGGAGCTTCGCACCGTACGCGATGCCGCGGTTGTCGCCGCCGGAAGCCTCGCCTGAGCCCGCGACGATCGATGCGACGTGCGTTCCGTGGCCGAATTCATCCTTGGGGCTTCCGGAACCCGTGAAGTCCTTCTCGGCGATGACGATCCCCTCGTCGAGGTCGGGATGCGTCGTGTCGATGCCCGAGTCCAGCACCGCGATGACGGTGCCGGTTCCGTTCAGACCCGCCTCCCACGCGGCGGGCGCGCCGATCTGCGGGGCAGACGTGAGGTCGGCGCCCGTCACGGGCGAGTCGAGCCACACCTTCTCGACGGCGTCGCCCTCCGCGAGCTCTTCGACGAGCGCGGGCGCGCCCTCGGCGGGCACCTCACCCGAGACGGCATCGATGGACTCGAGGGTGCGGTCGGCGTCGACGTCGAGTGCCTTCCACTGGGCGGCGGATGCCTTGGCATCCGCGTCGTCCGCGGGCTTCACGATGACGGGGACGCCGCTGCCTCCGATGGAGGCCAGTGTCTTGACGTCGAACAGGTTGAGGTCGAGCTCGCCGGGGACGAGCGCCGCGACATCCGACGGGATCACGTAGTAGTGGTCCTCGTCGCCGTAGGCGGAGTAGCTCACGGGCACGTTCGAGGCCCGGGGCGCGGGCGTGAACTCGACGACCGGCTTTCCGGACGCGTCCTCGTGCAGTGCGACCTTGTCGCCCGTGATCAGGGTGACGGGCGCGGACGGCGGCGTCGATACCCACCCCGAGGTCGCCGGGGGTGCGGGGGTGGCGGGTGCTGCTGCGGCGGCGGCGGGCGCTGTCACCGCCGTCGCCGCTGCGATGACCCCGGCGGCGACGATGGCGCCGCTCTTTCTGGCTCTGTACCTCACATGTGCTCCTGTGCTTGCGGGAGCCAGCGGCGCGGCAGACCGTGGTGTTTCGTGGGGACCGGATGCCGAAGATCGCCGTCAGCATCCATGCCGATCGATGCGTCGACTCAAACAGCGGTGGGAGCGCTCCCGCAAGGGTCCCGCGCGGAAATTTACATGGACGGAAAGCGTTGTCACAGGCCCGGAGCCGGCGAAATATGTTGTGATCAGCCACTTACCGATCGGCAGCGTATACGATCCCTGAGCGAGGTCACAGAGTCGTTACACGCCCGACATGGCAGCGATGCGGGTAGCCCTCAGCCCGGGCGCGCGTCATCCCGCCCGCGACAGCAGCCGGAACGACGGATGCCTCGACCCGGCCGGGTCGAGGCATCCGTTCTCCTGCGGGTCAGGCGCCCTTCAGGCGCTCCGCGAGGTACGCGTGCAGACCCTCGAGCGGGACGCGCTCCTGGCCCATCGTGTCGCGGTCGCGCACGGTCACGGCTCGGTCGTCGAGCGAGTCGAAGTCGACCGTCACGCAGAAGGGCGTGCCGATCTCGTCCTGGCGACGATAGCGGCGGCCGATGGCGCCGGCGTCGTCGAAGTCGATGTTCCAGTCGCCACGCAGGGTCTCGGCGACCTCGCGGGCGATCGGGGAGAGCTGCTCGTTGCGCGACAGCGGGAGCACCGCGACCTTGACCGGGGCCAGACGCGGATCGAGCTTGAGCACCGTTCGGGTGTCGGTGCCGCCCTTCGCGTTCGGGGCCTCCTCCTCGTGGTACGCGTCGACGAGGAACGCCATCATCGCGCGGGTGAGGCCGAACGACGGCTCGATGACGTAGGGGATGTACTTCTCGCCCGAGGCCTGGTCGAAGTAGGTCAGCGACTGACCCGATGCCTCGGAGTGCGAACCGAGGTCGTAATCGGTGCGGTTGGCGACGCCCATGAGCTCGCCCCACTCCTTGCCGGCGAAGCCGAAGCGGTACTCGACGTCGATCGTGCCGTCGGAGTAGTGGGCGCGGTCCTCTTCGGGCACGTCGAACCGGCGCATGTTGTCGGGGTCGATGCCGAGGCCGACGAACCAGTCCCAGCACTCGTCCACCCAGTGCTCGAACCACTCCTGCGCCTCGGCCGGCGGCACGAAGTACTCGATCTCCATCTGCTCGAACTCGCGCGTGCGGAAGATGAAGTTTCCGGGAGTGATCTCGTTGCGGAACGCCTTGCCGACCTGGCCGATGCCGAACGGCGGCTTCTTGCGGCTCGCGGTGAGCACGTTCGAGAAGTTCACGAAGATGCCCTGCGCCGTCTCAGGACGCAGGTAGTACAGGCCGCTCTCGTCGTCGACGACGCCGAGGTAGGTCTTCACGAGGCCCGAGAACGCCTTGGGCTCCGTGTACTGCCCCTTGGTGCCGCAGTTCGGGCACGGGACGTCCGCGAGACCGTTCTCGGCCTTGCGCCCCTTGCGGGCCTCGAAGTCCTCGATGAGGTTGTCGGCACGGAAGCGCTTGTGGCAGTGCAGGCACTCGACCAGCGGGTCGGTGAACGTCGCGACGTGGCCGGAGGCCTCCCACACGCGCTTGGGCAGGATGATCGACGAGTCGAGCCCCACCATGTCGCCGCGGCCGCGCACGAACGTCTGCCACCACTGGCGGCGGATGTTCTCCTTGAGCTCGGTGCCGAGGGGGCCGTAATCCCATGCCGATCGGGACCCGCCGTAGATCTCACCCGCTTGGAACACGAACCCGCGATGACGGGCGAGGGCGATGACTTTGTCGAGGCGAGACTGCTCGGCCACGGTGGCTCCAATGGTCGGGAGGGGGATGCACGAGGGTGCGAGAGGCCGCTGAACGCGGCATCCGTCGATTCTAGTCGTCGCGCGCAGCCGGCCCGGTGTCGCCATCCGCCCGCTCGAACGCGCGGTCCCACTCCTGCAGCTCCTTGCGGCGGCCGATGAGGCCGTCGAGCGACACCTGGAAGTGCAGGCCACGCCGGGCGTTGACCTGCTTGATGTTCTCGAGGAGCTCCGTCGAGAACGAGGTCAGCGCGGTGCGCACCTCGCGGACGCGGTCCACCGGGTCGTCCCACAGATCGGGGTGCTGCAGGATGTCGAGGAGGTAGTCGCGGTCGAGCGCCGCGGTGAGCTTCCGCAGCGTCTCGCCGTACTCCACGGCGGCCGTCGCCCGCTGGCCCTCGTCGCCCTTGCGGTCGAGGCGGTCGAAGAGCTCGGTGGTGTTGTTCGCGACGGTCACGATCTCGCCCGCCACTTCGGTGGCGTCGTGGTTTCCGGATGCTCCGGCCGCCGCGTACTCGCCGCTCAGAGCGCGCAGCCGCCCGACGAGCGGGCGCACGGTGTCGGGAAGCGGTGCGTGATGACCGGACGCACCGTGGCGCCGCCGCCGCAGCACCGCCCACAGCGCACCGCCGGCGGCAACCAGCACCACGAGACCCAGCACGCCGCCGACCACCAGACCGCCGTCCACCCCACCACCCTGGCTCGCCTCGGCGGGGGTCGCGGCGACCACCCCGTCGACGGTCTGCAGGATCGCGTCCTCGAGCGAGTCGGCGGAGTCCTCGGCCTCGTTCGCGATGCGCAGGGCCTCGCCGGTCTCCAGCACGCGCGAACCCGCGGAGAGGTCGTCGCCGACCGCGACGATGATCGTCTGGTATCCAGGGAGCCCCGCGAGCTCCGTCACGATGTCCCCGCCCGTCGCCTCGAGCGCCGCGTTGTCGGAGAACACCGCGACCGCGATCGACTCGTCGGTCACCTGCTGCTCCAACGTCTGCCGCAGGGCGTCGGCGCCCTGCACCTCGTCCGACACGTAGACGTTGTTCTGCGCGAGCGCCTCCTCGGCCTCGTCGACGTAGACGCCGGAGCCGTCGGCGGCGAGGGTGTGCAGCATCCGTCCGCCGTTCAGAAGTTGTTGATGACGGACGCGAAGACGAGGTCGATCTTCGCCGCGTCGGACGCGTCGAACCATTGGCCGCCGGTCGCCTCGGCGATGCGCTGGAGGGCGCCGGTGTCGGCGCCTTCGCCGTACGCGATCGGGAAGATGCGCACCGGTGCGTCGTCGCCGCCCTCCTTCGAAGAGGCGCCGATCTTCGCGACGAGCGAGTCGAGCGAGATCTCGGAGTCGGTGTCCTGGCCGTCCGACAGCAGCACGATCGCGTTGATGCGACCGGGCTGAGCCCGCGCGACCATCTCGTCGTATGCCGCGGCGACCGCGTCGTACAGCGGGGTGCCGTCGCGGTGAGCGAAGCGCAGGTCATCGAGCGAGGCGTCGACGGACTCCTTGTCGGATGCGAGGGGTTCGACGCCCCGCAGCACGACGATGTTCTCACCCGCGTCCGACTCGACGCCGGTCGTGAACGCCCAGACGCCCACCTCGTCGGACGCGCGGAAGTGCCCGAGCGTGGCCTGCGCCCCTTCGATCGCGCCGTCGAGCTTCGAGCGACCGTCGCCGATCGCCTCGTCCATCGAGCCCGAGATGTCGATCACCTCGAGCACCGACGAGGGCTTGCGGATCTGTGTCCACTGGTCGATCGCGGCCGACACCACGTCGACGGCCGGCTTGGGCAGCGTCACGGCGGGCCCCGCCGGATCGACCCCGTACTCCGCCCTGAACAGGTCGCCCAGCGGCACCGAGGCGTCCAGCGGACGGAAGCCGTAGTCGGGGAGGATCTCCTGCGCCGCGTCGGTCTGGAGGAACGCGGCGAACGCCGCACCGGCCTCGGCCTGCTCGGGCGTCACCCAGTCGGCGCCGAGCACCGTGATCGGGTTGTCGGACCACATCGATCCGCCCGACGGGTACACCGCGACGAGCTTCTCCTTCGGCGGGGTCAGCGTCTCGCCCGGCTGCACGGTGTGAGAGTCGGGGTTGCCCTGGTTGTAGTTGAGCAGCGACGTCTCCTCCAGCGCCACCGCCGAGACGTAACCCGAGCCGCCGGCGCCGTTCTGCGTCTCGTCGTAGAGGCGCGTCAGCACCTTGCCCGTCGTATCGCCGTAGTGGATCACGCACTCCTCGAACACCCGCGAGAACTCCGCCGCGGCGGCGACGTCTTCGGCGGTGAGATCGGCGGTCTTGCCGGATGCCTCGTACGACTGCATCAGGATGGCCGAGAGCCCCGTCGTCGAGGTGTTGGGGTTCGTCTTCGAGATCTTGAACGAGCCCCACAGCGGCTTGCCCACGCTCGCCCAGCCGTCGGGATCCTGGCAGAGCGCCTCGAAATCGGCGATGCCGATCTCGGCACCGGGCCAGCCCAGCGCCTTCGCCATCGTCTCGGGAACGCCGAACACGACCGGCGTGTGCGTGAACGATTCGGGTTCGCCGACGAGGGAAGCGGATGCTGCGGCCGCCACCCGATCGGTCCAGACCGTCGACGCGGGTGACCACATCGTGGGCCAGCGCCGGGTGTCGTCGTCGGGCCAGTCTCCGCCCGCGGTGAGGAAGCGGGTCGCATCGCCGGAGGACACGTTGATCGGACGCACCGTCGCGCACTCGGCGAGCTGCTCGTGCTGGGAGGACTCCTTGAAGGCGTCGGCCAGCGCGTCGAGCATGTTGACCTTCTCGGAGGAGGTCGCGACGACCACGCTCGTGCAGCCGTCGTCGGCGAAGTCGCCGTCAGCCGTTCCTTCGACCTCGGAGTCGGCGCCGAAACAGCCGGTGAGGGCGATCGCGGAGGCCACCAGCAGCACTCCGCCGGCGCGCAGACGCGGTCGGAACCGGGCGAGGGGCGAGGTGTCGGCGGACGAGCGCCGGCTTCGTGCGGGCATGGCAGAAGCCTACGGCTCAGCCGTCGGCACGCACAGACGCCGGGTACCTTCCCGAGCGGGAGATCACGCGGGGCGCAGAGCGTCGCGCCCCAGCTCTGCGATCGAGGTGTGTCCCGACAGACCGAGCGTGATGTCGAGCTCGGCCAGCACGTTGCGCACCACCTCCCGCACGCCGGCTTCGCCCGCGATGCCGAGGCCGTAGGAGTATGGGCGCCCGAGGGCGACCGCGGTCGCACCGAGCGCGAGCGCGATGAACAGGTGGGACCCTTGCCGCACGCCGGAATCGAAGACGATCGGCACCCGCCCGCCGACGCGCTCGGCGATCGTCGGCAGCACCTCGAGGGTCGGCACGGACTGGTCGATCTGACGCCCGCCATGGTTCGAGATCCAGATCCCGTCGACCCCGGCGTCGAGCGCGCGGATCGCGTCGTCGGGGTGCACGATGCCCTTCAGGATGATCGGCAGCGACGTCCACTGCCGGGCCTTCGCGAGGTCGCCCCATGTCAGCGAGGGCGTCGAGAACACGTCGAGGAACGTCTCCACCGCGGCACGCGGCAGCGGCGAGCGCAGGTTCTCGTGCACGCTCGTCGTGCCCGTGACGGCCGCGCCCTTGCGCGCGATCCGCACCCCCGCGGCCACCGCTTTCGGGGTGATCTTGAGCGGCGGCGGGGCGTCGGCGGCAGCATCCGTCCCCCGGGACCGCTCGCGCACCAGCTGCTGGAACACGGGGTCGCTCGTGTACTGCGCGATGCCCATCGCGCGCGTGAAGGGCAGGTAGGCCAGGTCGAGATCGCGCGTGCGCCAGCCGAGCAGGTGGGTGTCGAGCGTCACGACGACGGCTTCGCATCCGGATGCCTCGGCCCGGCCGAGCAGCGACGCGTTGAGCTCGTCGGACGCCGACCAGTAGAGCTGGAACAGCCGCGCGCCGTCGGGCGCGGCATCCCGAACGTCCTCCATCGGGAAGGACGCCTGATTCGAGAGCGTGTACGGGACGCCGAGGGAGGCCGCCGCCCGCGCAACCGCGAGGTCGGCCTCGGCGTGTGCCATCTCCATGACTCCGAGCGGGGCGAGCAGAAGCGGGGTCGGCCGCCGCGCGCCGAGGAAGTCGATCGACAGGTCGCGCGACGACACATCCCGCAGCGGCCGCGGCCACACCTGCCAGCGGCCGAACGCCGCTCGGTTCGCGGCGACGGTGCGCTCGGCGCCCGCTCCCCCGGCGACGTACGCGAACGCCTCGGCGCTCAGCGCCTTGCGCGCCGCGGCCTCGAGGGCGTCGGTGTCGACGGGGACGCGAGGCCGGATGCCGCTGATGCCGGCGCGGTAGATGTCGGACTGCGCCCGGCGCGAGATGCCGCGCGACGCGGCGGCGGGATCGTCGGGGGCGGCGCTTCGCTGAGCCATGCCCGCCAGCCTACGCAGAACGACGGCACGTCGAACCCGCCGCCGACACGGTCCGTATACGCATCGGCGACGGGGGTTGGGAAAGCGTTCGCCGGGAACCCTAGAGCACCGTGCGGCATCGGCGCAAGGTGTGCAGGTCAACTCGTAAAAACGTTTCACGAAGTTCTTGCCTCGCGACTCGGTGCCATGTCAGACTGCGATCGATCGAGCACGGGAAACGCTTTCCATGCTCTCGACAACAAAACCCGGACCGCGGCACCAGCGCGGTCCATCACCGGACAGGGCTCGAGTCCGTACGCGCCCGGTTCAGACGACGGATGCCGCGACGCCGCGGTGTGCGCCGTCATCCTTTGCCGATGCTGACAACAGGAGGAACCGTGCCCCACGTGTCCGCACGCGCCGACGGCGCGACGCGACCCGCTCCACACGCCCCCGCCGCCCGCGCACCCCGCCGCGGGCTTCGACTCGCCGCGATCGCCGGCGCCACCGCCGTGGTCGCGGCGCTGATCACCGCAACCCCCGCCGCGGCTCTGCTCCCGCCGGGCGACGACGGCGCCTGGCGCTTCGACTTCGGCACCGCCACGAGCGCCGTCGCCGAGGGCTGGCAGCAGGTGCGGACGAGCTCGCTTTACACCGCCGAGACAGGCTGGGGCATCACGCTGCCTGAGGGCGCAACCCTCTTCGACCGCGACCGCAGCACCGACGGCTCCCCCGTGGGCCCGATGGAGGACGACTTCGTCGCCGGCCTGACCTGGGGCTTCAACCTCGACGGCGTTCCGGAGGGCGACTACGAGGTCACCGTCACGATCGGCGACGGCCTCAGTTCGGCGTCCGGCACCAACGCCACCGTGACGCTCGAGGGGATCGCCCAGACGCGCCTGACCTCGGCGAAGGGTCTCAATACGACGGCGACCTTCACGGCCACCGTCACCGACGGCCAGCTCACGGTCGGCTTCACCGGCTCGGGTCTCGGCGCGTACGTCAACGGCCTCGTCGTCGCGCCGATCGTTCCTGACGCCCCGACCGACCTCGCCACGACCCGCGTCGCCTGGAACGGCGTCGACCTCACGTGGGCGGCCGTCGAGGGTGCCACGAAGTACCAGGTTCTCCGCGCCGCCGTCGCGAGCGACACCACGGGTGTGTTCGCGCAGATCGCCGAGACCACCGACCCCTCTTACAGCGACAACTCGGTCACCGAGGGCGCCTCGTACGCGTACGCGGTCGTCGCCGTGAACGACGACGGTGTGGCCTCCGCCCCGTCGGCAGAGGTGCGATCGGGCGTCATCCCCGAGCTCGTCGCTCCCGCGGCGCCCGCCGACCTCGCCGTGGCACAGGTCACGCGCGACGCGGTCGTGCTCTCGTGGTCGGCCGTCGCGAACGGCGACGAGTACGTCGTCGAGCGCGCGGGCACCGACGGCGCCTTCGCGGAGATCGCGACCGTCGCGACGCCTGGATACACGGATGCTGCCGACACGGCCCAGCAGTGGACCTACCGCGTCACCGCGCGCAACCAGGCGGGCGCTTCTCCGGCCTCGGCATCGGTCACCTCGAACGTCTACACCGCCCCGACCCCGCTCCCCGAGGGCGACGTCGTGACGTTCGACTTCGGCCCGGGTCAGGTCGCCGAGGCCGCGCTGTCGGTGACGTCGTCGACGGCGTACAACGCGGAGTGGGGCTACGGCTTCTCGACCGCGCCGACGTCGGCGACGCCCGACGTCGACCGCGGCGGCGCCGACGCGCTGCGCGGCGACTTCGTCGCGGCGGCGGGCTCGACGTTCGAGGTCGACCTCGGCGCCGGCGACTACTCGGTGCGCCTGGTGTCGGGCGACGCAGAGGCGCCGACCACGACGACCGTGACGGCCGAGAGCATCGCGAAGGTGCTGGCGAACCCGCAGGCCTCGGGTGCGTTCCTCGACATGTCGTTCACGATCGCGCTCGTGGACGGCACTCTGACGCTGCAGTTCGCGGGTGACGCGCCCGTCGTCAACGCTCTGACCATCACGCGCCTGCCGGCGCGCGTCGCCGGGGCCATCTCGACAGCGTTCATCACGGGCGACTCGACCGTGCAGACCTACGACCCGACCGCATACGCACCGCAGGCCGGGTGGGGCCAGATGATCGACCGGTTCTTCGCCGACGACATCGCCTTCGCCAATCACGCCATCGGCGGCCGCTCGTCCAAGAACTTCATCACGCAGGGCCGTCTGGACGAGGTGCTGCGCAGCATCCGTCCCGGCGACTACCTCTTCGTGCAGTTCGGCCACAACGACGCGACCCAGGGCGTCGACGACCGTTACGCGAGCCCCGCGGACTACAAGGAGTACCTGCGGGTCTACGTCGAGGGCGCGCGCCAGCGCGGCGCGACCCCGATCCTCGTCACGCCCGTCTCGCGGCGCAGCTTCGACGCGGCCACCGGCCTGTTCAACGTGAGCTTCCCCGAGTACGTCGACAAGATGAAGGAGCTCGCGGCCGAGGAACACGTGCTGCTGGTCGACCTGTCGGCGTCCAGCCGCGCGTACCTGAACGAGATCGGCCCGGAGGCGGCGAAGGCCGTGTTCCTGCACGTCGACCCGGGCATCTTCCCCAACCGGCCCGCCGGCATCGTCGACGACACGCATTTCCAGGAGTACGGCGCCATCCAGATGGCACGCCTCATCGCGCAGGACGTCGCCGGACTCGACTCCCCGCTCGCCGCGAAGGTCGCCGACATCGCACCGCCCGCCGACGTTCCCGCGGCCCCGCAGAACGTCGTGGCCGGCGCGATCAGCAACGGCGGCGCGACGCTGCAGTGGGACGCCTCACCGACGGCCGACATCTACAAGATCTACCGGCAGGCCGTCGCTGACGCCGCACCCGAGTGGACGCTCGTGGGCATGGTGACGCAGACCAGCTCGATCGTCCAGGGCCTCGCCGAGGGCACCGGCTACCGGTACCGCGTGGTCGCGGTGAACGGCCGCGGCGAGTCCGCACCGAGCGCCGCCGTGACCTTCACGACGAAGCAGGCGCGGTACAAATACGACTTCCAGCTCGCGGGCAACCCGCTCATGGCGGGGTACACCGAGGTCAACCCGAACACGGCCTACACGGCCGAGCGGGGATACGGCTTCCGCAACCCGCTCGCCGCGAACGCCGGCCGTGACCGCGGCGCCGCGACGGGTTCGAACGATCTCGTCCGCGACTTCGTGCTCCCGGGCGACAGCTCGACCTTCGCCCTGGACGTGCCGAACGGCACGTACTCGGTGAAGACGTACTCGGGCGACTGGATCGGTTCGACGCGCACGAGTTTCCGCATCGAGGGCAAGGAGGCCGGCACCGGCAACGCCGGCACGGGCAGCGTCAACTCGACGCTGCGCGGACCGTTCCTCGTCACCGACGGGCAGCTGAACGTCGAGGCGTACGGCGCCGCGGCGGGAACGCGCCTCAACGGGCTCGAGATCACGCCGATCCTGCTCGGGCCGGTGGGCCTCGAGGTCACCGACGTGAACGCCGACCCGGCCGCGCCCAGCGTGTCGCTGGCGTGGGACGCCGAGCCCGGCCTCACGTGGAACGTGTACCGGACCTCGCCGTTCGACGCGAAGCCGGTGCTCGTGGCCGCGGTGAGCGAGCCGACGTTCGTCGACACGACCGCGCGCGTCGGGCTCGACTACGCGTACCACGTGACCGCCGTCGACCAGACGAAGCTCGAGTCGGTGCCCTCGGCCACCGTCGAGGTCTCGTTCGTCGACGCCGACGTGACGCCGCCGGCGGCACCGTCGGGGCTCACGGTCGAGAGCATCGAGAAGCGCTCGGTGGAGTTCTCGTGGGCGCAGCCGCTCGGCGCGCTGTACTACCTGGTGTTCCGGTCGGAGGTCGACGGCGAGCGCGGCGAGCTGGTCGGCGTCGCCGACGCGAGCCGCCACACCGACACCGACGTGCTCACCACGATCCCGTACTTCTACACGGTGGTCGCGGTGAACGCGGGCGGCGCCGGCGCGGCCTCGGCGCAGCTCCGGACCGAGGCGGTGACCGTGCTGCAGCGGCAGGCCGAGTACCTCGACCGCGCTCCGGCGGCGGTATCGACGGATGCCGGCAACCTGGTGTCGTGGCGCATGCTCGGCACCGATCCCGACAGCGTGGCCTTCCACGTCTACCGCGACGGCAAGCGGGTGACCACGACGCCGATCACCGACTCGACGAACTATCTCGACGAGGCCGGGGGCGCAGCATCCGTCTACTTCATCACCCAGGTGCTCGACGGCGTCGAGACCACCGAGACGGACTCGTTCGGCGTGCAGACCGGTGCGTACCGGTCGGTGCCGCTCGACAAGCCGGCGGACGCGTACAGCAAGGACGGCCAGCCGTACACCTACTCCGCCAACGACACCAGCGTGGGCGACGTGGACGGCGACGGCCAGTACGAGCTGCTCGTGAAGTGGGACCCGTCGAACGCGAAGGACAACTCGCAGGCCGGCTACACCGGCAACGTGTACCTCGACGCTTATCGGCTCGACGGCACGCGGCTGTGGCGCATCGACCTGGGTGTGAACGTCCGGGCGGGCGCGCATTACACGCAGTTCCAGGTGTACGACTACGACGGCGACGGACGTGCCGAGGTGATCATGAAGACCGGCGACGGCACGATCGACGGCGTCGGCCAGCCGATCGGCAACGCCAGCGCCGACTACCGCAACAGCTCGGGCTACGTGGTGACCGGGCCCGAATACCTCACGGTGTTCAACGGCCTCACCGGCGCCGCGATCGACACGGTTGACTACGTGCCCGCCCGCGGTGACGTCGGGGCCTGGGGCGACGCCTACGGCAACCGGGTCGACCGGTTCCTGGCAGCGACGGCCTACCTCGACGGCGAGCACCCCAGCGCGGTCTTCAGCCGCGGGTACTACACCCGCGCGGTGATGGCGGCGTACGACTTCGACGGCTCACAGCTCACCCAGCGATGGGTGCTCGACTCGAACGAAGACGGCAACGAGGGCTTCTACGGGATGGGCAACCACAACCTGTCGGTGGCCGATGTCGACGGCGACGCCAAGGACGAGATCGTCTACGGCTCGGCGACGGTCGATGACGACGGCGAGCTGCTGTACTCGACGGGCCTCGGCCACGGCGACGCGATCCACGTGTCGGATCTCGTGCCCTCGAACCCGGGCCTCGAGGTCTTCGCGGCCCACGAGGACATGGGCAACTCCGGCAACCTCGGCGCGACCATGCGCGATGCCCGCACGGGTGAGGTGCTCTGGTCGATCCCCGCGGTCAAGGACACCGGTCGTGCCGCCTCCGGCGACATCGACCCGCGCCACGAAGGGGCCGAGGGATGGGCCATCGGCGGCGACGCCGCGTGGAACTCCCCGGTCGGGCAGCTGAAGTCGTCCACGGGCGAGCTGATCGGCGAGAAGATCCCGGCGGCGAACTTCCTCGCGTGGTTCGACGGCGACCCGCTCCGCGAGATCGTCGACCACGACTGGAACGCGACGACGTCCCAGGGCGTGCCCACGATCGCCAAGTGGAGCTGGGAGACCGAGACCGCCGACGTGATCGTGAAGGCCGACGGCGCACGGTCGAACAACTCGACGAAGGGAACGCCCAACCTGCAGGCCGACCTGTTCGGCGACTGGCGCGAGGAGATCGCGTGGCGCTCAGCCGACTCGAGCGAGCTGCGGATCTACTCGACCACCGACGAGACCGACCTGCGCCTCCGCGCGCTGATGCACGACCCGGTCTACCGCCTGTCGGTCGCGTGGCAGAACACCGGCTACAACCAGCCGCCGCAGACCTCGTTCTTCTTGGGCGACGGGATGACAGAGCCGCCGGCACCGCGCATCGCGGTCACCGGCGACCCCTCGGGGGCGACTGACACCACCGCACCGGTGCTGTCGGGGCTGCCCGCGGACGGCACGCTGCTGCCGAGCACGGCGACGTTCACGGTGGGGGTGAGTGCGGACGACCCGGAGTCGGGCGTGCGCAACCTCGACATCGCGTTCGACGGCGAGCCGGTCGCGCCGGGTGAGGCCATCGCGCTGGCCGACAAGGTGGGCGTGCACACGCTCACGGTCAACGCCGTGAACCACGACGGCCTCGTCACCGCCGCGTCGGTGCAGCTGCTGGTGTTCGACGACGAAGGCGCGACGGCGGCACCCGGCCGCGGTGTGCTGTCGACGAACTCCGGCTGGGAGGACGGCCTGCACGACGGCACGTTCACGGTGTCGATGAACCTCTGGTCTGGGGTCAACGGCGCGGTGTACCAGCTGTACGAGAACGGCACGCCCATCGCCACGAAGCTGCTCGACGCGAACTCGCCGAAGGCGCAGCTGTCGACGGTCGACGTGTCGGGCAAGCCCAACGGCACCTACGTGTACACGGGCGAGCTGATCAACGCGAAGGGCACCACCTCGACCACCTCGGTGACCGTGAAGGTGAAGGATGCTGCGCCCGCGACGCCCGTCCTCTCGCACGACAACTACGACAAGGACGGCAACTACACAGTGACCGCAAACCTGTGGTGGGGCACCAACGCCACCACCTACCGCCTGTTCGAGAACGGCACGGTGATCGACCAGCAGTCGCTGACCGCCGCCTCCCCGAACGCGCAGCAGGCGGGGACCGCCGTCGCGGGACGCGCCCCCGGCACGTACACCTACGTCGCCGAGTTCGCCAACGCCGCCGGAGCCACCAGCTCGAAGGCGATCACGGTCACGGTGAAGTAGTCCGGGTCACGCAGACGCGGCCGGTCGCCCTGCGGCGGCCGGCCGCATCGCGTCCTGCGCCGAGCCCGGGGCGTTTCCACTTCGCGCGCCGAGCGCGCTCCGCTCACGACCGATACTCAAGTTCCGCTCGTTGAGCGAGCGAGGGACGAGCGAGTGGAACGCGCCGCGCTCGGCGCCAACGCAGGGATCAGCCGCCGAACCCGCACCAGGCGGCGACCCAGGTCAGGATGCGGCCGCGCATCTCCTCGCCGACGAACAGCTCCACCTCGCCGGCCTCGCCGTCCAGCTCGACCCCGAGGTCGAAGATCGTGCCGCGCTTGTCCTCCTGGACGGCGTGGGGGTCGCACCGGAGGGGCACGATCGGAATCTGCACCACGACCGGCTCGGCGTCGCCCTCGGCCACCTCGACGCCGAGTGGGTGGACCTCCTCCGAGGTGGGACCGGCGAAGTCGATGAGGTTCGTCCGTCCGATGCCCGAGACGGTGAGCGCGCCCCCACCGGTCGGGGTGACCGTGAGCTCCAGCGCGGCAGGCGCGCCGGGCGCGGAGGGCTCGAAGTCCGAGAAGACGAGGGACGCCGCATCCGTCACCCGCTCGAGCAGGCACTCGCGGGCGTGCAGCTCTGCGACGAAGCCGAGGGGGTCGGAAGCGGATGCGGTCACCTCGGTCGAGTCGGAGTCCTCGACGAGCTCGAGCACGACCCGTGCCTCGCCGTCGTCGGGCGCGGTGCAGTCGACGGGCGGCAGCTGCACGCGGATGTCGACGCTGCTCCCGGCGGGAACGGTGCTGACGCGGCCTTCCATCACCCGGGCGGCGGGGCCGTCGAACCGGTCGTCCTCGACGCGCACCTCCCGCACCGTGAGCGGCGCGTCGCCGTCGTTCACCAGATGCACCTGAGCCTGCCGACCCGCCACATCGGAACGCAGCTGCTGGAGCTCGACGAACGCTCCGGCCGGCAGCGTGGCGGCGGGCTCGGGAACCTCGGGGGCGGCCGACGCGCAGCCGGTCAGGATCAGCAGCGCCAGGCTCGTCCCGAGCACCCTGCCGCGTCCGGCGCGGCTCGCTCGGGAGACCGTTCGCAGGACCGGCCGACGCTTCGACCTCGCGCGTGCGGCGGGTCGCCGCATCCATCCGCCGTCGATCCTGAGAAGGGTCCGCGCTCGGGAATCGACGGGCATGGGCGGGCGCGAGCTCAGCGGGTCAGTGTCTCGCGCGCGACGGTGAAGTCGTCGAGCGCGACCGGGTCGATCTCGACGCCGAGACCGTGACCGACGGGGACCCGCACGTGGCCGTCCTCGAGCACGGCGGGCTCGGTCACGATGTCGCGGGGGTAGAAGCGCGCTGACGCCGACACGTCGCCGGGCAGCGTGAACCCCGGCAGCGCGGCGAGCGCCGCGTTCGCGGCTCGCCCGATCCCGGTCTCGAGCATCCCGCCGCACCACACCGGCACCCCGGCCGCGAGGCATCGGTCGTGGATCTTGACCGCCTCGATGTACCCGCCGACGCGGCCGGCCTTGACATTGATGACGGATGCCGAGCCCAGCGCGAGCGCATCGGCCGCCGCCTTGTCCGACACGATGGACTCGTCCAGGCACACCGGCGTCCGAAGCCGCTTCGCGAGGGTCGCATGGTCGACGAGGTCGTCCTCCTGCAGGGGCTGCTCGATGAGGAGCAGGTCGAAGCGGTCGAGCTCGGCGAGGGTGTCGGCATCCGCCATCGTGAAGGCCGAGTTCGCGTCGACCTGCAGCGGGATCGGGCCGAAGGCGTCGCGCACCGCGGCCGTGTCGCCGACGTCGCGACCGGGCTTGATCTTGATCTTGATGCGCACGTACCCCTCGTCGAGGTAGCCGCGCACCGCCTCGACGAGCGCCCCGGGATCGCGCTGGATCCCCACCGACACCCCGCTCGGCACACGGTCGCGCACTGCCCCGGCGTACTCGGCGAAGCTGCGGCCCTCCGCGCGGAGGGCGGCGTCGAGCACCGCGAGCTCGACGCCGGCCTTGGCCATGCGATGCCCCTTGAAAGGCTCGAGCACGTCCGCGACCTCCTCCGGCGCGATGCGCGCGCGGTCGAGCAGAGCCGGCGCAAGGAAGCGCAGCGCGACGTCCCAGGCGCCCTGCGTGTACTCGCTCGAGTACAGCGGGTCAGCCTGCGTGACGATCTCGCCCCACCCGTCGCCGTCGGCGGTCAGCGCCCGGACGACGATGACCTCGCGCACCGTCTCGGTGCCGAAAGAGGTGGTGAAGGGGGCGACGAGGGGCAGGTGCAGCACGCGCAGCTCGAAGCCTTCGAGGGTGACGGATGCCGCCGGCCGGGCGATGGGCATGCGCTCAGCGTACGCCCGGGCGGCGATGCAGCGAGGCGGTCGATGCGCGAAGCGCGGTCGGTGCGTCGCGGTCAGTGCGCGAAGCGCGGTCGTTGCGTCGCGGTCAGTGCGCGAAGCGCGTGGTCGGCGCGTCGCGGAGGACCGGGACGTACGTGGACCGGGCGACCCGCGGCCGCCGACGGCGCGGTTCTGCCGCCGGGTGCGCGGTTCCCCGCAGCACGTCGCCCAGGGCGACGATCAGGATCTCGATGTGCTCGCGCATGGCTCCTCCTCGTTCCCTTGAGAAGAGCGGCGGGCGTGTGCGCTGATACGTCCGTCTACCTGTGTGTCACGGTACGCCGGGGTTCCGACATCCCTCGGCCGTGATCTGCTCACCTGTCACGATCTGCCGGGGTCTCGGCACTTCGCGACAGGTGAGCCAGGCAGTGCGAGCCCTGGGACGGCCACAAGCGAAGGGTCGCGGGCGCCCGGGTCAGGCGGGGACTTCGGCGAAGGCGCGCACCGGGAACGTGCCGAAGCCCTCGACCGCCGGCGGAGCTGCCGTGAACCGGGCGCGGCGCGGCGGCAGCGACCCGAGGTTCGTCAGGTGCTCCACGACGTGCACGCCGGCGCCGAGCAGCAGCGAGTGAGCCGGGCGCTCGCCGCCCGACTCGGTGTCGTCGATGTTCACGGAGTCGATGCCCACGAGTGCCGCCCCGGCGTCGATCAGCCACTGCGCGGCCTCGCCGGTCAGGAACGGCGCGCCGACTCCGTACTGGGGCTCACCGAACCAGCGGTCCCATCCGGTGTGGAGCAGCACGGCCGCGCCGCGCACGTCGCGATCGGCCAGCGTGGATGAATGGATGCCTCGGCGCGAGGCATCCCACGCATCCTCGAGGTGGAACACCTCGGCGCGCAGGCCCACGAGCGACGACAGGTCGAGGCCGGCCAGATCGCTCCCGTCGGCGTACCGGTGGAAAGGCGAGTCGAGGTACGTGCCCGTGTTGCCGATCATATGGATGACGTCCATCGCGAACTCCGTGCCGGGCGCGTACCGGGCGCGCGAGTCCTCGCGCGTGAGATGCGGGGTGATGGTCGGCGCGGGCAGGCCCGGGTAGGTCACGAGGCCGGCCCGGATGGGGTGGCTGAGATCCACGACGCGCGTCCGGCCGGTCGAGGGGGACGCGGCATCCACTCCCCTGCTCCCGCGGTAAGGCTCCTCGACGATGCGGAGACCGCGGAGCTCCACGTCGTCGACGAGGGCGAGCCCGAGGTGCGCGATCAGCAGCCGCGCGATCTCGTCCTCGCCGGTGTCGGCGCCCGGCAGGTCGAGCCGGAACCCCGTGCCGGAGAGGCCGCCGCCGTTGGCGAAGCGGATGTCGAAGTCGAAGTGCGCGCGGTACTCGGGCATGCGGGTCAGCCTAGGGGCGCAGCATCCGTGGTCCTCCGGGGTGACGTGCACAATGGCAGGCGATCCGTGCATACTCGGCAGGATGGCTCCGTCTGCGCCTACGCGGTCGGGCGAGAAATGGCAACCCCGTCGGCCGATCCCGGCGTCGTCCGTAGCGTCGCGGCATGGACACCTTCGACTTCGCCCCACGAACCGCGATCGTGACCGCCTCGGACTCGGGCATCGGACAGGCGACCGCCCTCGCCCTCGCCGACGCGGGCCTCGATGTCGGCATCACCTGGCACAGCGACGAGGCCGGCGCCCAGCGCACCGCGGACGCCGTGCGCGAGCGCGGGCGCACCGCAGAGGTGACGCGCTTCGACGCCACCGCGCTCGACGCGGTCGCCGGCACCATCGACGACCTCGTCGAACGCCTCGGCGGCGTCGACGTGTTCGTCAACAACGCCGGCGGCGGATCCGGCGGGCCTTTCCTCGAGGTGTCGATCGAGGACTGGCGCCAGATCATCGCGCTGAACCTGGACGGCGCGTTCGCCGGGCTTCAGGCGGCGGCACGCCACATGGTGAGGGCGGGCCATGGCGGGCGGCTCATCGCCATCACGAGCGTGCACGAGACGCAGCCACGCGTCGGGTCGGCGGCCTACGTCGCCGCCAAGCACGGGCTGGGCGGTCTCATCGAGACGATGGCGCAGGAGCTCGGGGAGCACGCCATCACCGTGAACGCGGTCGCCCCCGGCGAGATCGCGACTCCGCTGACGGACCAGGATCCCGAAGACGCCGAACGCACGCATCGTCCCGGCATCCCGCTCGGGCGCCCGGGCAAGCCCGAGGAGATCGCCGCGGTCGTCGCCTTCCTCGCGTCGCCTGCCGCCAGCTATGTGACCGGCGCGAGCTGGAGCGTCGACGGCGGCATGCTGCAGATGGGTCCGCAGGCGGGCTCGCACCTGAAGAGCGACGAGTGGCGGAGGGGATGACCATGGACCGGGAAGACAGGGCCGACCGCACCGGCATGACCGACGAGGAGAAGCGACGCGACCAGCTGACGGCGGCGCCGAACGCCGTCGGGTCCGACGCGGACCCTCGCATCGACGTCACGCATCGCGACGGCGTCACACGCATCGACATCCGCGACGACGCCGACGTGCGGCCCGGGGACCCGACCCGCGACCCCGAGGAGTAGGTCAGGGCCGGACGAGCAGATACCCGCGCGCGTCGTCGAAGCCGCCGATGGCGAGGCCCTCGGCCAGGTGGCCGACGAGCTGCTCGCGCACGCGCGCACGCCAGACCGCAGCATCCACCGGCGTCTCCTGGCGAAGGGTCTCGATGTCGTGGGGGATCTCAACCGACGCGACCACCCGCTCGTCCTCGGGGGTGGGCACGGGCGGCGCGGCGAGCGCCCACGACACCATGATGCGGTCGGTCTCATCGCCGCGGTTCACGCCGTCGTCCATGGGACCGTAGTGGTTCACGAGGTACTCGGTGACACGCGTGCCGAGCACCCGCAGGTTGAAATGGGCGTTGCGGGCGACGAGCGGATCGAAGGTCCACGTGATGTGGCCGACGCCTCGCGCGAGGGCCCATTCCTGCTGGTGGCGCTTGAGCACGCGGCCGAGTCCCTGCGCCTGGTGGTCGGGAAGTACCCCGGTGATGTGGCTGTGCATCGAGCGCGCGGCGGGCTCCGCGAAGAACGCGACGGATGCCCCGACCATGCGGTCCTCGTCGTACAGGCCGACCGCATAGTTGCCGGCGTGGGCGAGCGCGCGCAGCAGGTTCGGCGGCATGCCCCCGCGGTCGCCGCCCCACACCTCGGCGAGCACGGCGGAGGCGCGGTGGACCTCTTCGACGGTGTCGAGGAAGCGGATGTCGATGCCGGGCGGCGTCGCGGTCTCGGCCATGTGCCCAGTCTGCACCCGCCCGCCCCCTCGCGCCGACCTCGCCCGTGGGCGGCGGAGCCGGGTGGGCAGAGCGCCGATAGCCTGAAGTGATGGGTACGGGTGACGACGACGCGAGAAGAAGACTCACCCGGATGCCTCGCCAGGGCGCCATCGTGGCGGTGCTGGCGATCGCGGGGCTCGCGTCGTCGTTCATGTTCACGCTGGTCGTGCCGATCCAGTCGAAGCTGCCCGAGCTCTTGAACGCGAGCCGCGACGACACGGCGTGGGTCGTCACCTCGACCCTCCTCGCGGCAGCCGTCATGACACCCATCGCCGGGCGCCTCGGCGACATGTACGGCAAGCGGCGCATCGTGCTCGTGCTGCTGGCGCTGCTGGTCGCGGGATCGGTCATCGCCGCAGCATCCACCGGCATCATCGGCGTGATCGTGGGACGGACGCTTCAGGGCGCCGTGACCGGCGTGATCCCGCTCGGCATCTCGATCCTTCGCGACGTGCTGCACGAGGACAGGGTCGACTCGGCCATCGCCCTCATCAGCGCGACGCTCGGCGTGGGCGGCGCGCTCGGGCTGCCGGTCAGCGCGTTCATCACCGAGCGCAGCGACTGGCACGTGCTGTTCTGGGTGTCGGCGGCGCTCGGAGCCGCCGTGTTCGCCCTCGTGCTGTGGATCGTCCCGGTGAGCGCTCTGCGCACGGGAGGGAGGTTCGACTACGTCGGAACCCTCGGTCTCTCGGTGGGCCTCGTGGGTGTGCTGCTCGCGGTCTCACGGGGCAACGAGTGGGGCTGGGCCTCTCCCGCCGTGCTCGCGTGCGGCCTGGGCGGCCTCGCCGTGCTGCTGCTGTGGGGCTGGTACGAGCTGCGCATCGCGGATCCGCTGCTCGACCTGCGCGTCGCGGCGCGTCGCCCGGTCCTGCTCACCAACCTCGCCTCCATCGCGTTCGGCTTCTCGCTCTTCGCGTCGAACGTGATCTACCCGCAGATGCTCGAACTGCCGATCGCCGCCGGTGGATTCGGCCTGTCGCTCGTGGCAGCGAGCCTCGTCGTGATGCCGGCGGGGCTCGTGATGATGGTGCTCTCGCCCTTCTCGGGGCAGCTGGCGCGCACGGTCGGACCCAAGCTGCTCCTCGTGCTCGGCGCCGTCGCGCTCGTCGTCACCTACGGGTTCACCCTCCTGTTCGCGAGCGAGGTGTGGCAGATCCTCGTCGCGAACATCGGCATCGGCTTCGGCATCGGGTTCGGCTACGCCGCGATGCCGATGCTCATCATGCGTTCGGTGCCGCAGTCCGAGACGGGCGCGTCCAACGGCCTCAACGCCCTGTTCCGCTCGCTCGGCACGAGCACCGCCGCGGCCGTGGTCGGCGCGGTGCTCGCCACCTTCGCGGTCGAGATCGACGGCGTCCCCGT
Source organism: Microbacterium ureisolvens (assembly GCF_019511645.1). Classification (GTDB taxonomy): domain Bacteria; phylum Actinomycetota; class Actinomycetes; order Actinomycetales; family Microbacteriaceae; genus Microbacterium; species Microbacterium ureisolvens_A. The sequence goes on from NZ_JAEUAX010000002.1 coordinate 353,527, forward strand.
GCCCGAGCCGGCGGCCTTCCACATCTCGTTCCTGCTCGGGGGCGGCGCGGCGCTCATCGCGCTGCTGGTGGCCCTGTTCATCCCGCGCCATCACGCGCCCGAGGAGCGCCATCCGTCCCTCCCCGAGTGAACGAGCGGGGCTCCTCAGCTGAGGAGCGCCGCCTCGTCCTCGAATGAGGACCAGAGCCGGGCTGCGGAGCGCCGCCTCGTCCTCGAATGAGGACCAGAGCCGGGCTGCGGAGCGGACCCGTCCGAACGCTCCTCAACTCGGCGCAGCTCCTCAACCGAGGATCGCGCTCTCGTCGATCCGCGCGCCGTGCTCTGTGCCCCGCGCTCGGACCGGGGCGTGCGCGCCGGGGTCTATCGCGCCCGCACGGCGCATCGCTAGCCTGACCTCTACCGGGGCGACGGGAGCGGGCGCATGGGCGGGCGTGAGCAGGGCTTTCAGGGGGACGACGCGACGGGGGGCGAGCGCAAGCCCGAGCAGGTCCCGGTCGGACCGCCGGACGGCGCGACAGCGGCAGCCGCAGCGGCAGCCGATTCCACCCGCACCGGCACCGTGGCCGAAACGAGCGGGACCGATGCCGCGGGCACGACGGCGCCCAGCGACGGCGCGGACCACGACACCAGGTTCTTCGGGCAGCCGTGGGCGCTCGCGCACATCTTCGGCGTGGGGATGTGGGAGCGGTTCAGCTTCTACGGCATGCAGGGCATCCTGCTCATCTACATGTACTACTCCGTCGCTGACGGCGGGCTCGGCATCCCGGAGGCGACGGCGACGGGCATCGTCGGCGCCTACGGCGGCACGGTCTACCTCTCGACGATCCTCGGCGCCTGGGTCGCCGACCGCCTGCTCGGCTCGGAGCGCGTCCTCTTCTACAGCGCCTGGGTCATCATGGCCGGGCACATCGCGCTGGCGCTGCTGCCGAGCGTGTGGGGGCTCGGCGTCGGCCTCATCCTCGTCGCCGTCGGATCGGGCGGGCTGAAGGCCAACGCGACCGCCGTCGTCGGCACCCTGTATTCCGCGAAGGACCCGAGACGCGACGCCGGCTTCTCGCTGTTCTACCTCGGCATCAACCTCGGCGCGTTCCTCGGGCCGATCGTGACCGGGTTCCTCCAGAGCAACGTCGGCTTCCACTGGGGCTTCGGCGCGGCGGCGATCGGCATGGCGATCGGCCTCACGCAGTACTCCTTCGGCCGCAAGCAGCTGCCCGCGTCGTCACGCATCGTCGCGAACCCGCTCCCGCCGAACCGCCGCGGCGTGATGATCGGGATCGGCGTCGCGGGGCTCGTGCTCATCGTGGTGCTCGTGCTCACCGGCGTCATCCGCGCCGACAACCTCGCCGGCATCGTGATCCTCGTCACTCTCGCCGCGACGGTGGCCTACTTCTCGGTGATCGTCTCGTCGCGTGCGATCAGCGGTGACGACCGCTCCCGCGTCATCGGGTTCATCCCGCTGTTCATCGTGAACGTCGGCTTCTGGTCGCTGTACCAGCAGCAGTTCACGGTGCTGACGATCTACTCCGACAAACAGCTCGACCGCACGATCTTCGGCTGGGAGATGCCGGTGTCGTGGGTGAACTCGATCAATCCCATCTTCGTCATCATCCTCTCCGGCGTCTTCGCGGCGATCTGGACGAAGCTCGGCGACAGGGCCCCATCGGCACCGGTGAAGTTCTCACTCGGCGCGATGATCATGGGCGTCGCGTTCCTGCTGTTCCTGCCGTGGGCGAACGGCGCGCCGAACTCGACGCCGCTCCTCGCGATCGTGATGATCCTCTTCGTCTTCACGATCGCCGAGCTGTTCATCTCGCCACCGGGCCTCTCAGTGACGACGAAGCTCGCTCCCGAGCGCTTCCACACGCAGATGGTGGCGCTCTACTTCCTCTCGATCGCGCTCGGCACCGCGATCGCCGGCTGGCTCGCCCAGTTCTACAACCCCGAGGACGAGGTCCCCTACTTCACGATCCTCGGCGGCATCGCTATCGTGCTCGGCCTCGCGCTGCTCGCCTCGGTGAAGCCGGTGCTGAAGCTGATGCGGGGCGTGCGCTGAGAATCACGGATGCTGCGGGCCGCGCCATCCGGGATCCGTGCGGGTTCGCTGATCCCGATGCGCGGCATCAGCGGATGCCGGTTCCCGCACCACCCGGGGCGGGCTAGCGTCGCGTCCATGACCAGGTATCCGGGCATCGCAGACCGCACGATCGTCGTCACCGGGGCGGGAGGCGGCCAGGGCGCCGCGGAGGCGCGCGTGCTGGCGGAAGCGGGAGCGCGCGTCATCGCCACGGACGTGACGGATGCTGCGGCAGCATCGATCGCGGGCGTGGAGTACCGGCGGCTCGACGCGTCGGACGAGGGCGACTGGGCCGCGCTCGCCGCCTCCCTGACGGAATCACTCGACGGCGAACCTCTCCGCGGCCTCGTGAACAACGCCGGCATCACGCATCGTGCGCGGCTCGGCACCGTCGAGCGCGCCGACTGGGATCGCGTGCTCGCGGTCAACCTCACGGGGCCGATGCTCGGCATCCAGGCGCTCGCGCCACTCATGGGGCCTGGCTCGTCGATCGTCAACATCGGTTCCTCGGCCGCACTCAACGCGCACTACCCCGTGGCGTACACGACGTCGAAATGGGGGCTGCGCGGTCTCACCCATGTCGCGGCGACCGAGCTCGGGGCACGCGGCATCCGTGTCAATGTCGTGCACCCCGGCTTCATCGAGACGCCGATGACCGCGAACGCTCCCGAGGCCATGCGGACCGCGCAGCTCGCCCTCACACCGCTGGAGCGCCTCGGCCGTGCCGAAGAGGTCGCCGAGGCCGTCGCGTTCCTGCTGTCGGACGCGGCGACGTACCTCACCGGCGCCGAGATCCCGGTCGACGGCGGAGCGACGTCGTCGGCCGGGGCCAAGTTCATGGCCGACCGCATCGCGGGTGCCTGACCGGCTCCCCGGGGCCGCTCCGGCACCGTCGCGATCTCGCCGAGTCGACACCTTCCGCGCGTGCGGATCGTGTCATCTCGGCAAGAACGCACCATGTCGACGGGGCAACCTACCGGGCGACCTGCTCCACCCGCGCCGCCGCCAGCTGCTCGACGAGCTTGCGGGCACCGCGCACCGCGATCGCGACGCTCATGAGCGTCGGGTTCATCGTGTTGGCCGTCGGGATCAGCGCGTTGCCGCCGACGACGAGGTTGTCGTAGCCCCACACGCGCGAGTAGGGGTCGGCCACCGACGTGCCGTCGTCGGCCGGCCCCATCCGGAGCGTGCCCATGTAGTGCAGGCTCGAGCCGTTCGGCAGCAGCCGCGGCTCGGCGACGAAGGTTCCGAGCGCCGCGCCGGCGCGCCGGACGCGCGCGGTGGCCTCGTCGAGCTCGGGCTGCTCGGCATCCGTCAGCGCATACTCGATCGTCATGTTCGGGAAGCCGCGGTAGTCGAGCTCGGCGTCGTCGAACGTGACGCCATCCTCGACGCGCGGGTGCTTGCGGACGCCGTAGCCCATGTTCACGTAGCCCCAGCGGTTGCCCGCAGCCGGGTGCGAGGGGTCGAGCTGGAAAGGCGGGTTCTCGGCGTACATCACCTGCAGCGAGTACGGGTGGTCGGGCTCCGAGAACGGGATCCGGTTCACCGCCGCGACCGGGTCGGCCGCGTTCTGGGCGCGCCGCGCAAGCTCGGCCGCGAACTCGTCGTCCGTGATCAGCGCGCTCATGCGCTCCTCGTCGAGGGCGACCGTCGTGATGACGACATGGTGCTCGGTGAGGTAGCGGCCGAGGGCGCGGGGACGGATGCCGCTGGCCCAGAGCAGCTGCGGAGAGCGGAAGGCGTCGGCGGCCACGACGACGACATCGGCAGGGAAGAACGAGACCTCTTTCGTGCGGAGGTCCTCGATCGTGACCCCGGTCGCCACGCCGTCTTCGTGCTCGACCCGGCGCACGAGCGTGAGGTCGCGCAGCTCGAACCGCGCCGACTCGGGGGTGCCCTCCTCGATGAGGGGTCCCAGGACCGTGTTCGCTCCGGCCCACACCATGGAGCCGTCCGACTGCGGATCGCCGGCGACGGGCAGGGTGCTCACGCCGTAGCCGGCGGGCAGCTCGGCACCGAACTCGTCGTTCAGGAGCGACCGGATCGCGGTGCCGATGGGCGAATCGGCGAACGCTGCGTGCTGCGCGTGCAGGAGACCCTCGGCGGTCGAGATCAGGTCTTCCCACTCGGCGTCGTCGATGAAGTCGACCTTCTCGCTGAAGGCCGGGCGCGGGATCGCGCAGGTCCAGTGCGCGCCCTGGCCGCCGACGTTCGTGGCGGCGGCTGCCGCCGGGAAGGTGGGCGCGTGCGCCGAACCCGGTCCGCCGAAGTCGAGCAGGTGCGTGCCCTGACGCGCGGTGAACATGCCCTCGACGACCACGCCGGCGGGGATGCCGAGGCTCTCGCGGAACGCTCCCGACTGAGGCCCCTGCGACATCTCGCGGGCGCGCGCCTTCTCATCCGGGTCGGCGATGTTGCGGACGCTCTCGCCGGGCACGGCAGTGAGCTGGGGGCCGGCCTCGAACATCACGACGCGGGCGTCGGGGCTCGACTCGAGGATGACGCGGGCGTAGGCGGAGCCGATGGGTCCTGAGCCGACGATGGCGACGGTGGGGGTGGAAGACATGGAAGTACCTCTTCTGATCACGCGGTGAGGGGTTCGGAACTCGGGGCCGGTGCGGGCTCGGACTCGTCGGAGAGCCGGCCGGCGGGAAGGAGGAACGCGGCGACGACGCCGGCGGCGTACGTGACCGCGAGCGCCGCGAAGACGGGAGCGAAGACGCCGCTGTAGATGGCGGCGACCTCGGTCTGCACGGCGATGGATGCCTCGTGCACGAACTGCGGCGTCAGCGTCGCCGCGTCGAGCGACGCCGGCAGCAGCGCGGCGACGCCGAGGCCGATGACCCCTCCCACGATGGCAGTCGCGACGGTCGAGCCGATCTGGCGCACGAGGTTGACGGTGGCGGTCATGCTGCCGGTGTCGCGCCGGGGCGCGGCGCTCTGCACCACCGCGATGACGAGGCTCATGAACGCGCCCGTTCCGATGCCGACGACGGCCATGACGACCATCGGCACCCAGAGCGGCAGCCCCACCGGCAGCAGCGACATCACGAAGAGCCCCGCCGCGCCGAGAGATGTGCCGACGATGCAGTAGACGCGGTAGTGGCCCGTGCGGCTCACGAGCCACCCGGTCACGAGGTTGGACACCAGCATCCCGAACACGGTCGCGATCGGGACGAGACCCGACACCGTCGCGCTCGTGCGGTAGGCCATCTGGAAATAGGTCGGCAGGTAGGCGGTGATCGAGAAGAGGCCGACGCCGATGATGGCCGACAGCGCCGTCCCCGAGGCGATGGTGCGGTTGGCGAAGAGCCGCAGCGGCACGAGCGGCTCGGCTGCACGCAGCTCGATGAGGAAGAACGCCGCGAACGCCACTCCCGCCACCACGAACAGGACGACGGATGCCGCGACCCGCGTGGGATCGCCGACCCAGGTGACGGCGAGCACGAGCGCGACCATGGCGACCGCGAACGACACCGCGCCGGCGATGTCGAAGCGCCGTCGCCCGAAGCCGGGCAGGCGCGGCACGGCGACGAGCGCCAGGAGGAGGGCCGCGATGCCGAAAGGGATGTTGATCCAGAACACCCAGGGCCAGCCCCAGTAGTCCGTGATGAGGCCGCCGAGGACGGGACCGACGAGGATGGCGACAGGGAAGGCGGCGCCGATGATCGCCATGTACCGCGGCCGCTCGCGCGGGGTGGTGACACGGGCGACGATCGTCTGCGACATGAGGTGCAGGCCCGCGGAGCTCATGCCCTGCACCACACGGGCCCCGATCAGCTGCGGCATGTCCTGCGCGAAGCCGCACGCGAGCGAGGCGACGAGGAAGAGCACGAGCGACACGAGGAAGACCCCGCGGGGGCCGGCGGCGTCTCCGAGCTTGCCGAGGATGGGCAGCAGCACCGTGCTCGCCAGCGTGTAGCCGACGACCACCCACCCCATCTGAGCGAGCGCTCCGAGTTCTCCGGCGACGGTCGCGATGGAGGTCGAGACGATCGTGTGGTCGAGGGCTCCGAGGATCGCAACCGTCAAGAGGGAGACGATCAGGAGGCGCAGCCTCCACGGTGACATGCTCATACGCGTTCTGGCCCGTACGACCGGGCGATCGACGCGACGGGGTGTGCCCCTGGGCGACTTCGCCACCGGGAACGGGCCTTCGCGGCCCCGACGTCACCGTCGATTCTAGCCACTCTTTAGCCATAAATCAACATAAGTGGGATCCGCACAGACGAGGAGATCGGCCGCAGACAGGACAGATGCCGCGCATCGGCCCTCTGCATCGCAGATCTCCTCACATCCGGCGGCGGGCACGCGGGCGCGGCCGAGCGGGCGGCAGCTCCGGGGCCGGGACCGACTCGCCCACGGTGGCCACGAGCTCGCCGATGCCTTCGACCGTCATACGCACCTCGTCGCCTTCGCGCAGGGCCGGGATCGCGGACCCCCTGCCCCACAGCTCCCCGAGGCAGCCGCCGTTGCCGATCGTTCCGCTTCCGAGCACGTCTGCGGGCACGACCCGGGAGTTGCGCGAGGCGTAGGCGACGAGCTCGGGGAACGGCCATCCCATGTTCGACACGAGGTCCTCGCCGACGAGCTCGCCGTTGATGCGCACCTCGGCGCGGATCGCGAGGAACCCGTCGTCGTCGAGGTACTCCTCCAACTCGTCGGCCGTCACGATCCACGGGCCGAGGCTCGTGCCGAAGTCCTTGCCCTTGGCGGGCCCCAGGCGCACCTTCATCTCCCGCGCCTGCAGATCACGCGCCGACCAGTCATTCATGATGGTGTAACCGAAGATGCGCGCGGCCGCATCGGCCGCGGTGAGGTTGGACTCGCCGACCCTCGGAGCGTTGCCCACGACGACGGCGACCTCGAGCTCGAAGTCCAGCCGCTCGCTGACCGGCGGAGCGACGGACTCGCCCGGCCCGAGGATCGTGTGCGGGTTGGTGAAGTAGAACGTGGGCGCCTCGTACCATTCCGGGGCCACGAAGCTCTTCCCCTCCACACCCGCGCTCACGCCTTCGACGTGCTCCTCGAACGCGACGAAATCCCGCACGGATCCCGGGACCACCGGTGCCAGCAGGCGAACCTCGGCGAGCGCCGTGCCGGGCTCGCCCTTCACCCGGCCGAACGCCGCGTGCGCAGCATCCAATCCCCCGGCGAGGATGTCGGCGACCGTCTGGCCGTCGGGGAACGGGATGACCCGATCATCGATGACGAACCCTTCGCCGATGCCGGCGCCGTCGGCCGTCCAGCGCGCGATCTTCATGCCGAGACCTTCGTCCGCAGCAGCCCGTCGGCGTTGCCGGCGAGGATGCGGTCGGTGATCTCGACGGGAAGCCCGGCCGACCGCACGAAGGCGACCGGGTCGTCGAGCCCCATGTCGAACGGGAAATCGCTGCCGAGCACGACCCGGGAGCCGCCGGCGACCTCGACGAGGTGGCGCACCGCGATCGGGTCGTGCACGACGGTGTCGAACCACAGCTTCTTCAGGTAGCTGGACGGCTCGTGCGCGCAGCGTCGCGCCTCGGGCCGCACCCGCCACGCCCGGTCGGAGCGCCCGATCGCGAACGGCAGGTAGCCGCCGCCGTGGGCGACGACGATCTTGAGTCCGGGGTGCCGGTCGAGCACCCCCGCGAAGATGAGGTGCGACAACGCCACGGCGTTCTCGGTCGGCTGCCCCACGGTGTTGGAGAGGTAGAAGCGGTCCAGACGCTCATCGAGACTGCAGCCGAACGGATGCAGGAAGATCACGCAGCCGAGCTCGGCGGCGCGCGCCCAGAACGGCTCGAGGCGCTCATCCGAGAGTTCGACGTCGCCCGCGAACGACGAGATCTCCACGCCCGCGAGACCGCGGCCGAGCACCGCGTCGTCGAGATACTCGACGAGGTGTGAGGGATGCTGCAGCGGCACGACGCCGAGGCCGACGAGGCGGTCGGGAGCGTGGGCGACGTGTTCGGCGATGAGCCGGTTGATCTCGCCCGCGATCCAGCCCGACAGGCCCTCGTTCGCCCAGGGATAGAAGTGGTTCGGCGAGACGCTGACCCACTGCCGGTCGACGCCCTGCTCGTCCATCGCGGCGAGTCGCGCGTGCACGTCGGTGAGCTTCGGGATCCGCGCGCCGACCATGGCGCCCGACGCCTGCAGGCTCTCGACGCCGTTGCGCCGGCGCTCGAGATCCGCGGCCGCGGCCACTTCCTCCGGCGCCCGGCGCTCGACCTCGGCGTGCAGCGCCGGCAGCAGCAGGTGGGCGTGGACGTCGACGACCGGCATCCGGTCGCCGCCCACCGTCACGAGCCCGGTCATGCGGGAACCGCCATCTGATGCGCGATGCCGAACATGAGGCCCGCGACATCCGCATCCCTGACGCCGTCGAGCTGCCACTGTCCCAGCTGAACCGACGCGTCGACCACGGCCTTCGCCCGCGGCAGCCGGCGCGCGTGGAACTCGTCCCACAGTGCCGCGTCCACCTCGTCGCGTTCGGTGAGCAGCTGCGTCAGCACGAGCGCGTCCTCCAGTCCCTGGGCAGCGCCCTGCGCGATCGTCGGAGGGCAGGAGTGCGCGGCGTCCCCGATGAGCACGACCCGGCCGCGGTTCCACGGCTCCTCGACGATGTGCTTCGTGAACCACGTGTAGTTCGCGTGCGCGCCGCCTTCGAGGTCGGCGCGGATCGAGTTCCACGGACCTTCGTAGGCCCGGGACTCCTCGAGCATGATGCGAGTGGCGTCCTCGTCGGTGATGTCGAAGCGGTCCTGCGCCTTCTCGACGAGGAAGGCGTACATCGTGTCGTCGCCGGTCGGCGTGTAGCCCGCGATATAGACGGGGCCGCCGTAGTAGAGCTCGCTGCGCACGACTTCGGCCGGTCGCGACACGAAGGAGCGCCAGATGCCCATGCCGGTCGGCTCGGGCTTCGCCTGGATTCCGATGAGACCGCGAACGGCGGAGTTCAGGCCGTCGGCACCGATGAGCAGGTCGTAGGAGTCGACGGAGGCGCCGTCCACGAAGACCTCGACCCCGTCGCCCTGCTCGACCCCCGTGACCTTGGCCCCGAAGCGGACGTTCGCACCGGCCTTCTGCGCGTGGTCCAGCAGGATGCGGGCCAGCGCGGGCCGCGGCATCCCCATCGCCGCCGGATAGTCGGGTCCCCCGGTCTTGACGTCCGGAAGTTCGGCGACGATCGGCGCCCCCGGTCCGGGAGCGCGCAGGTTGAGACCCTCGAAGGGGTAGCCGGCGGCACGGATGTCGTCCCACGCGCCCAGCGCGTCGAACACGCGCAGGGCGTTGCCCTGCAGGGAGATGCCGGACCCGAGCGCGCTGAGCTCGGGCTTCGCCTCGAAGACGTCGACCTCGACGCCGGCCTTGGCGAGCTGGATGGCGGCGGCGAGTCCGCTGACGCCGGCGCCGGCGATCGCGACCTTGTTCACTGCGGTCATGTCAGAACCTCTCTGTTCTTTGTCTTCGGGCTAGAGAATCGCGACGGGGTTGATCGGCGAGCCGACCGCCCCGGTGATGGGCAGCGGCGCCGCCGACAGCAGGAAATCCCACCGTCCACGCGCCGCACACGCGTCGGCGAGCGAGTCGAGATTCCACATCTCGCCGATCGTGAGTCCCATGTTCGGGATCACGACCTGGTGCAGCGGCTGGAACGCCGCAGCGTCGAACTCGTTGGGGCGCACCTCGAACCCCCATGTGTCGGTGGCGATGGCGGCGATCTCGGTGCGGTGCAGCCAGCCCGCCGTCGTGAGCGACAGCCCGGGGGCGGGGCCGCCGGCGTAGTCGCCCCAGCCGTCGCGGCGGGTGCGCGCGTACTGGCCGGTGCGCACCAGCACGATGTCGCCGCGGCCGACGCGGCTCGAGGGGCCCTGCGCGGCGATGGTCGCCTCGAGGTCGGCGACGGTGATCGCGTAACCGTCGGCGAGTTCGCCGGTGTCGGGCGCCAGGTGACGCCCCACGTCGAGCAGCACACCGCGCGAGACGATGACGGATGCCGCGTGCTCGATGCCCGTGACGAGGTCGCCGTCGCTCGTGACGACGTCGCCCGCGCGCCGGCCGTTCCACGCGTTGCCGTGGTCGAAGATGTGACCGAGCCCGTCCCACTGGGTGGAGCACTGCAGCGGCATCGCGATCACGTCGTCGGCGCCGCCGATGCCGTGCGGGAAGCCCTGGTTGCCCCGCTCGGCGTCGGTGCCGGTGTCGGTCATGGTGTGCACCGGATTGGTGCGCCGGCGCCACCCCTTCTGCGGGCCGTCCGTGTCGAACGCCTGCGCGAGGGAGATCACCTCGCCGTGCTGCACGAGGGCGGCGGCCTCGACCCGTTTGGCGGCGTCGATGAAGTTCAGCGTGCCGAGCACGTCGTCGTCGCCCCACCGGCCCCAGTTGCGGAAGGCCTCGGCGCGCGCGGCGATCTCGCCCGCCGGGTCGGCGCGGTCGAGGTCGGCCGGGTTCTCGCTCGGCCCGCTCACGCGGCCGCCCCTTCCGCGACGCAGCGGACCACCTGGGTGCCCAGGCCCTGGATCGTGCCGGTCATGACGTCGCCGTCGCGGAGGAACCGCTTCCAGTGCTGGCCGTTGCCCGCAGGGCTCCCGGTGAGGAGGATGTCGCCGGGAAGGAGCGGCATCGTCTGCGACGCCCCGGAGACGAGCGCGGGGATGTCGAACAGCAGGTCGCTGGTCGAGGCATCCTGCATCACATCGCCGTTGAGTTCCAGGCGCACGTTCAGCTGCGATCCGTCGACGAACGGCGCGGGCACGAGGAACGGCCCGGTCGGCAGGAACCCGGGGGCGTTCTTGGAGCGGTACCAGTCGGTGCCGATCTCCTTCATGTCCTTGCGGAAGACCAGGTCGCGCGTCGTCACGTCGTTCACGATCGTGTACCCGGCGACGTGGCTCAAGGCCTCCTCCCGCGAGACGCGGAAGGCCTCGCGGCCGATGACGACGGCGAGCTCGAGCTCCCAGTCGTGCACGTCGCTGTAGCCGGGCAGCGTCAGCGCCACGTCGTCGCCGACGACGCACGCGGGAAGGCCGATGAAGAAGTACGGCTCGCCGTTCGCCTTGCGCTCGTCCATCATCCTTGCGGCGAACTCGCGGGCCTCCTCGGGAGTGCGGTCGGAGTTCTGCGTCAGCCCGGCGGCCACGAGCTCGATGACGTGCTGACGGTAGTTCGCACCCGTCTGCAGCACCTGGCGGGGCTCGACCGGAGCCGTCAGCGTGACGTCGGCCAGCGGCATCCATCCGCCGTCCGACTCGGCGAGCGCGCCCAGGCGGTCCCAATCGGGTGCGGCGAGGAAGGCGTTGAGGTCGGCGGCGCCCAGCTCGTCGGCGCCGAGCGGACGGATGCGGCCCCCCGCGACGAGGCCCAGGCGCGCGGCGGCGCCCTCGCGGTACCGGACGAGGGCGTAGGGGGCGTCGAAGCCGGCGGTCGGATCGTGGTGCGTCATAGAGGTCTCTCGCTCTCCTTCGTGCGAAATGGTGCGGCCAGGAGCGGGATCGGCTCCGCTCCTGGCCGTGTCTGTCAGCCCTGGCCGTGCTTGGCGTACGGGTTCAGCAGGGCGTCCTTGATCTCGTCGGGCACGCCCTCCTCCGTCGCCGACGGTCCGTCGGCGGGCGGGAACGACTCCGTCATCGACATCGGCATCACGCTGTTGCGGTAGAAGTTGTTCGATCCCTGGGACGGCTTCCACGTGTTGGCCTCCCAGTCGGGCACGTAGTTGCGGTACCCGCCGGTGTTGAGCTCGATGCGCAGGCTCGAGGGCTCGCGGTAGTAGAGGAAGTTCTGCTCGCCGATGCCGTGGATCGAGGGACCGTACTCGATCGGGTAGCCGTTCTCGCCCAGGATGTCGGCGGCGATCAGCAGCTCTTCGCGGGTGTCGACCCAGAACGCGTAGTGGTTCACGCGGCCGGCGCGGGTCGACCCGTCGAGGACGACGCCGAGGTCGTGCGACTTCTCGTTCGTGGTGAGCACGGAGAAGACCGAGATGGGCGCCTCGTCGAGCACGGTGCGGGCCATGAAGCGGAAGCCGAGCACGTCGACGTACCACTTGACGAACCCGTCGACGTCGCTGGTCGCGATCGTGACGTGGTCGAGCTGACGCGGGGCGCCGGCCACCTTGCTGCGCCGCGAGGGTCGGTCGGGGTAGATCGATGCGGCGTCGCCCTCGGTGTCGTGGTGGCGGGTGACATCCCAGTGGAGCGTCAGCGTGTGGCCCCACGGGCCGGTGAAGCGGTAGGCGCGACCGATCTTGTGGACGTCGATCCACTCGCCCTGGACGCCCGCGGCCTCGACGCGCTGCGCGGCCTCCTCGAGCGCCTCGGGGCTCGAGGTGCGCCATGCGGCGGTCACGAGACCGGGCTCGTCGCCCGGCACGACCACGAGGGAGTAGGCGTAGTAGTCGCCCCAGCAGCGGAGGTAGACGGCGCCGTCGACGCGGTCGACCACCGTGAGGCCGACCTGGTTGACGTAGAAGTCGACGGATGCCTCGACATCCGGCGACGTGATGGCCACATACGACAGATGCGACAGAAGCTTGATCATCATCGATCCTTTTCGGTGATTCATGGGGGTGATCCCGTCACCCACTTTCGCCGAAGTCAGGCATATCGAGGAATCCCATATCGGCTATCTTTCAGATCACCGATGTTTATGCGGTCGGCGCCGAGAGCAGTGCCTCCGCGAGTGCGGTGTCATGGCGCAGATCCGCGAGATCGAAGGGCCGCTCGGCCGTGCGCACCGCCGTGATCGCGCGGCGCAGCGCGACCCGCTCGGAGCTCTCGAAGCGCGCAGGCAGGATGCTTCGGCCCTCGGCATCCGTGATCACCAGGGCGGTGTCGAGATCGGCGTCGACTTCGACGCGCACCTCGGCGATCGTCGTGATCCGCACGCGGCCGAGGGACGGCGCGCCGGGCTGCGGGGCGGCGACGATCGACACCGCCGCGCCGTGCTCGGTTTCGAGAAGACCCAGCACCCGGCCGCCCCAGGATTCGCCCGCGCGGAGGGTGAGCGGACCGCCCGCGAGGACCCGCGCCCAGCCGATCGCGTCGCGCAGGGCCACGGCGAGCGTGAGATCCGGCGCATGGCACTCGACGGCGAGTGCTCCGGCAGCCGGCACGCCCTCGAACGCGCCGCCGATGGCGGCGACCACGTCAGCACGGAGCAGGGGGCGCTCGAGGACCACGGGGGTCGCATCGGCGACGGAGGCGAGCGCATCCAGTGCTTCGACCGGAGCGGCAGCGGGCTGGGCGACCACGACGGCAGCGGCGCCACCGGCAGATGCGTCGGCGGCAGCCTGCCACCACGCGCGGACGCCGGCGACGACCGCGACGGCCCCGTCGCCATCGCGGCTCGCGACGGCGCTGGCGGGCAGCTCGGCCACCGCGACGCGGTATGGGGCGAGGTCGGTGCGGACGGGTGTCGTCATGATGCGGCTCCGATCAGCGACGCCGCCGCCTGCGCCAGCTGCAGTGCGTAGCGGGCGTCATCGAGCAGCTCGTCGTACTCCACCGGGAGGCCGGCATCCAGGAGCTCCGCGAGGGCGCGCCACTCCGCGACGTACCCGTCGCCGGGGTCGTGCGCGTAGATCGTGTCGCGCCCGTCGGCGGCGCGCACCCGCACGCGCGCTCCGCCCGCGTGCACGAACGGCGGCGGGAAGCTGACGTCCAGCCGATCGGCGGTGGTTGCCACCGCGATGCGCCACAGCGTGTCGGCGCCGTCCGGGAGCATCACCGTCGTCAGCTGCACGGGCACGCCGCTCGCGACGAAGCCGACGGCGTACCCGAGCGGGGGCAGCGCCCGCGCGAAGACGACGCGCTCGAAGCGCGGCGCGAGGTCGCGCACGAGCGGCAGGTCGTGGATCGCGAGACCTGTGAGGAGCTGACGCACGACGCCGGCCGCCACCTCGGGGCGGGTGAGGTCGGGAAGGCCCCGCGCTGCGACCGGCGACCCGGGCAGTTCGGTCACGAGCTCGTGGTACCGGGTGTTGGGCGGCAGCGCGAGCGTGACGGAGATCGACACGACCGGCCCTCCCGACGCGGTGAGGTGATGCTTGGCCCGGCCCCAAGCCGGGTCGAAGTAGTGGTTGGTGCCCACGATGAGCGGCACGCCGGCGCGGCGGCACGCCTCGATGGCCTGCTCCGCCTCGGCGACCGTCGTGCCGATCGGCTTCTCGCAGAACACCGCGCGCTTGCCGGCGCCGACGGCTTCGATGATCTGCGCCGCGTGATGGGCGGGCGGGCTGCAGATCGCAACGACGTCGACGGCGGGATCTGCCATGATCGCCTCCGTGCCGCTCGACGCCCGGGCACCGACGCGGGCCGCCAGGGCGGCCGACCTGCCGCTGCCGCCGTCGGCGACATGCACGACGCGGAAGGCATCGGCCAGGCGCTCGAGGGTCGGCAGGTGCAGCGCCGCCACACCGGGACCGGCACCGATGATGCCCACTCCATGCGTCATTGACGCCTCCTCACTTCGGCTGGAAGCGTACCTAAGTCTGAAGTAGTTTGACTATAGAGATGCCGATTTTCGCATCTGCGGCGCCTTGTTATGTAAGAATCGACCATGGCCAGGGAGTCCACGCTGCGGTTCGGCGCACAGACCGACGAAATGACGAGCCTTCTGCGCATCGTCAACATGGTTCGCACCGGCGAGGCAGCGACGCGTCCCGAGATCGGCCGCGTGACCGGACTCGGCCGCGGCGTCGTGACGCAGCGCGTCGACCATGCGATCGAGATGGGCTATCTGGCCGACGGCGAGTTCGGCCCCTCGTCCGGGGGCCGCGCGCCGCGCACGCTCCGGTTCCGAGGCGACGCCGGTCGCATCGTCGTCTGCGCGCTCGGCGCCCTCCACATCCACGTCGGGGTCGCCCTCCTCGACGGCGACGTGATCGACCACGAGCATTCGCCGTGGGACATCGCCCGCGGCCCCGCGGAGACGCTCGACAAGGCCCTCAGCATGATCGACGAGGTTCTCGCCCGCACGCCCGAGCTGCCGGTCTGGGGCATCGGCGTCGGTGTGCCCGGCCCGGTGGACTTCGACAGCGGCCGCCCGGTCGCGCCGCCCATCATGCCGGGCTGGAACGGCTTCGACGTGCGACGCCGATTCGAGCAGCGCTACGACGCACCCGTGTGGGTGGACAACGACGTGAACCTCCTCACGTTCGGCGAGCGCGCCCGCCGCGACGATGACCACCTC
This sequence comes from Microbacterium ureisolvens, assembly GCF_019511645.1. Classification (GTDB taxonomy): domain Bacteria; phylum Actinomycetota; class Actinomycetes; order Actinomycetales; family Microbacteriaceae; genus Microbacterium; species Microbacterium ureisolvens_A. Next base: position 368,780 of record NZ_JAEUAX010000002.1, read on the forward strand.
GACCTCATCTACTGCAAGATCGGCTCCGGCATCGGTGCCGGGCTCCTCTCGCACGGCCGCATCCATCGCGGGGTCAACGGCGCAGCGGGAGACATCGGCCACGTGCGGGTGCGCGATTCGGAGGCCCTCTGCCGCTGCGGCAAGATCGGATGCCTCGAAGCCGTCGCCGGCGGATGGGCGATGATCCGCGATGCCCTCGCCGAGATCGAGGCGGGCGCCACGGGCGTGCTCACGGCCGCCGTCACCGAGGGCGAAGAGCTGACACCCGAGCGCATCTCGCTGGCCGCCGAGAACGGCGACGCCCTCGCCATCCGGCTCGTGCAGCGCTCGGCCCGCGTCGTGGGCGAGTCGATCGCCGCGCTCGTCAACATGTTCAACCCGTCGGTCATCGTGATCGGCGGCGCCATGGCCGGTGCCGGCGAGCTGCTCTTGGCAGAGGTGCGCCAGCGCGTGTACGAGCTGTCGCTCCCCCTCGCGACGCGCGACCTCACGATCTCCCAATCCGTCAACGACCCGCGCGAGCCTCTCCGGGGCGGCGTCGAGATGGTGCGGGAGCAGCTCTTCGAGGTCACCTTCCCGCGATGGTTCGGCGATGGACGCCCCTCCGTCGTCGCGATCCGCGGCACGGTCGACGCGGCAGCGTGAGCTGAGCGGCGCACACCCTCGGAAACTTCTTACGAAAGTAGACAAAAGCGTGTAGCTTCCCGTCTGAAGCCGCTTCGTCGGCTCCGACACGAGGGAGTGAACACACCATGGCGTTGCCGCTGCTGCTGGACGATGCGCTCGTCGCGACCGACTCCGGGTTCGCCCTGCGGGTGAGTCTTCCGTGGATCCGATCGATGCCTCTTGCCGCCGTCACCGATCTCTCGGTGCGCGTCGACGGCTCCCCCGCTGCCGTCACGATCCGGCTCGAGGGCCGCGACGTCGAACCCCGAGCCCTCGCCGCCGAGCAAGGGTGGTGGTTCATCCAGGACCGCCTCGAACTGCGCGGAGAACGGATGCTGCCTCCCGGCGCCCACGACGTCTCGGTGTCGTTCGAGCTCGTGGTGCCGTACCTGCAGGCCGGGCCGACCGGCCCCCTCACCCTGCCGTTCCGCGCCGAGCGTGCGCTCGGGCTCGGGGACACGGCATCCCCCCGCCCGCACCGCACCGCCGGGCAGTCGACGGTTCGCGAGCCGGAAGCGGCGCGGCAGGGCGATGCCGGCGACTGGACGATCTCGGCGAGCGCCTTCAACTGGACGCCCGAGGTGATCCGCGCCGAACGGCCCGCCGCCGACATCGCGGTCGGCATCGCGGCGGACGGCGTGGCGTCGACGATCGAGGTCGAGGCCGGCCAGGTGTGGCGCTCCTTCCCGGAGCCGTCGGACGCAGAGGTCGATGCCTTCCGTGAGCGCCTGGCGGCGGCGGGAGGAGCGGTGTCGATCGTCGGTGCGAGCCTCGACGACTGGGCCTCCCCCACGCGCCGGCGCACCGAGGAGGAGCGGCTCGCCTTCCTCGTGCCGCAGCTGCGCGCGGCCGCGCGCGCGGGAGCGCGAGGCGTCCGTGTGCCGTTCGGCCAGCCCGGACCCGAGCTGCTGCGACTCGCTCAGCCGGTGCTCGACGAGCTGGGCGTGGTGCTCTACGAAGAGATCCAGGGGCAGCAGACGCTCGACGTGCCCGCTGTCGCGGCGAACCTCGAGCAGCTGGTGCAGCTGGATGATCCCCGCATCCGCGTTCTGATCGACATCAGCATGCTCATGCCCGCGCTGCCGCCCTCGTACCTCGAAGAGCTGCGCCGCGGCGGCGTCGACGAGGAGCTGGTCCGGCGCCTGGAGACCGAGTGGCGCGCACCCGAGACCCACCGGGCCGTGATCGAGACGCTCCGCGAAGGCCGCGTCCCGCCCGCGGTGCACACGCTCTTCATGAACCTGCTCGTGCGGTTCGGGCGCTCGGACATCGCCGAGCTCGAGCCGCTGCTCCCGCTCACGTCGGGGGTGCACCTCAAGTTCTGGGACCTCGACGACACCGACGGACGCGTGTCACGCCCCATCGGCGACATCGGTGCGGCGCTGCGGCGCACCGGCTTCGCGGGCACCCTCACCAGCGAGTGGGGCGGCCACGAGTGGCTCGACGCCGACCCTGCGACGACGACCCGCTCACACCTCGACCTCGCGCGCCGCGCGCTGGCCGCGGCATCCGTTGCGGCACGCTGACCCCTCCGCGCGGCGTCAGCTGCCGGTGGGAGTCCAGGCGCTGCCGTCGTTCGAGCTGCGCTCGACGGCATCGAGGACGCGCTGGACATGCAGGCCGTCGTCGAACGAGGGCTCCGGCTGCGTGCCCGACGCGATCGCGGTGACGAGGTCGGCGACCTGGTGGCTGAAGCCGTGCTCGTAACCGAGCATGTGCCCCGTCGGCCACCAGGGCGCGAGATAGGGATGGTCGTGCTCGGTCACGAGGATCCGCCGGAAGCCCTGCTCGGTCTCGGGCAGTGTCGAGTCGTAGAAGCCCAGCTCGTTCAGACTCTCGAGGTCGAAGGAGATCGCGCCGAGCGAGCCGGCGATCTCGATCCGCAGGGCGTTCTTGCGCCCGGTGCGGAAGCGCGTCGCTTCGAACGATGCGAGCGCGCCGGACGAGAGCCGGCCGGTGAAGAGGGCGAGGTCGTCCACCGTCACCGCACCCCGCTCCTGACGGGCCGTTCCGGAGAGCCCCACGCCCTCGCCGAGCAGCGGGCGCTCGGTCACGATCGTCTCGAGGATGCCCGAGACCGTCTCGACGCGCTGACCGGTGATGTACTCGGTCAGGTCGACCGCATGGGCGCCGATGTCGCCGAGGGCTCCTGAGCCCGCGCGGTCCTTCTGCATGCGCCAGGTCAGCGGCGCCTCGGCATCCATCAGCCAGTCCTGCAGATACTCGGCGCGCACCTGGCGGACGTCGCCGATGCGGCCCGCCGCGACGAGGTCTCGCGCGAACGTCGCCGCCGGCACGCGGCGGTAGGTGAAGCCCACCATCGAGCGCACGCCGCGGGCAGCGGCGCGGGACGCGGCATCCGTCATCGCCTCGGCCTCTTCGACCGTGTTCGCGAGCGGCTTCTCGCAGAGCACGTGCTTGCCCGCGTCGAGGGCCGCGATCGCGATCTCGGCGTGCGTGTCGCCCGGCGTGACGATGTCGACGAGGTCGATGTCGTCGCGGCTGATGATCTCGCGCCAGTCGGTCGCGCTCTCGCGCCAGCCCCACTTCCGGGCGGCGGCCGCCACTCCCGAGGCATCCCGTCCCACGACGACGTCCATCGACGGCGTCAGAGGCAGGTCGAAGAAGCGCGGCGCGACGCGCCAGCCCTGCGAGTGCGCGGCTCCCATGAAGCCGTACCCGATCATGGCGACGCGCAGCGGCGGAGTGCCGCCGGTGGGCTGGTGATTGGTCAACGCGATGTCCCCTCTCGGAACCGGGAGAGGGCGCCCGTCGCGTTCGACGGGCGCCCCGTGAGCTGATGGATTATTCGAACGACAGGTCGATGTACTGGTCGACGTTCTCCTTCGTCACGACCGGGGCGTCGAGCACCACGCGGTTGGGGATGCTCGGCGTGATGAGGTCGCCCATGGTCTTGCTCTGGGCGATCAGTCGCGCGAGCGCGACGCCGTCGGCCGCCTGGGTCGACGGGTAGATCACCGTCGCCTTGAGCACCGTGTCGTCGGCCTCGATCGCCTCCATCGCGCTGCGGCTGCCCGCGCCGCCCATCATGAAGAACTCGTCGCGACCGGCCGAGTCGATCGCCGCCAGAACGCCGACGCCCTGGTCGTCGTCATGGTTCCAGATGGCGTCGATCTTCGGGTTGGCCGAAAGGAGCTGGGATGCCGCGGCCTCACCGCCAGCGACGGTGAAGTCGGCTGCGACCCGGGCGGACACCTCGAGGCCGCAGTCCTCGAGGGCGTCGGCGAAGCCCTGCGAGCGGTCCTGGGTCAGCGGCAGCGAGTCGATGCCGGCGATCTCGGCGACGATGGCGTCGGGGTTGTCGCCCAGCTGCTCGCAGATGTAGGTTCCGGCGCTCACCCCCATCCCGTAGTTGTCGCCCAGGATCGTGGTGCGGGCGGCGAAGGGGCTCGAGAACTCGCGGTCGACGTTGATGACCGGAACGCCGGCCTCCATGGCCGCGATGGCCGCTTCGGTCAGAGCGGCGCCGTCGGACGGCAGCAGCACGATCGCGTCGACACCGTCGTTCACGAAGGTCTCCACCGCCGCGATCTGTGCGATCGGGTCGTTCGTGCCCTCCGCGACGCGGAAGTCCACATCGTCGAAGCTGTCTGCGGCCGCCTGAGCACCCGAGTTGATGGCACCGAGCCAGCCGTGATCGGCTGCCGGGCCCGAGAAGCCGATGACGACCGTGTCGCCGGACTCGGCGTTCTCCTCCGACGTCGTGCCCTGGTCGACGACATTCTCCTCGTCGGCGCCGCTGCCGGTGCAGCCCGCGAGAAGTCCGGCCGCCGCCGCGACGGCGGTTGCGGTCAGCACGAGCCGTGTACGCGCCTTCAGGTGTGAGCGCATTCTTTCCTCCTTGAAATGTGATGCAGTGCGGCAGCGCACGGGACGAGCTCCGAGCAACGGCGCACGGGCTGACCGTCCACGCTGACGGGCATCACGGTAGCAGGCGAATCGTTCGGGCGACACCTTTTGTATTAGTTGCGGCAAAAGCGATTCTCCGAAACTTCCCGACGATTCTGCGAAACCTCCACGGCTGCGGGGCGAGCGGCATGCGGCGACCTCCGTCGACGCGGCAGAAGGGTGCATGTTATGTTCGCTGCGTGATCAAAGACGACCATGACTCGGCGATACTCGTCGTCCACGGCGTGACGAAGTCCTTCGCCGGGGTGCGGGCGCTGCGCGGCGTCGACCTGGAGGTGCTGCCCGGCGAGGTGCACTGCATCCTCGGCCAGAACGGCGCGGGAAAGTCGACGCTCATCAAGACCCTCGCGGGCGTGCACCGCCCGGATGAGGGGGTGATCTCGTGGCTCGGCCAGCAGGTCGAGATCCCCACGCCCGAGGCCGCGATCGAGCTCGGCATCGCGACGATGTACCAGGAGCTCGACGTCGTCGACGGCCTGACCGTCGCCGAGAACATCTTCCTCGGCCATGAGCTCTCCCGCGGCGGCTTCACGAAGCGCTCGGAGGCGGCGAAGCAGACCCGCGACCTGCTGCGCCGGCTGGGTCACGGGAATCTCTCCCCCCATGCCGAAGTGGGGTCCCTCAGCGCGGCGAACAAGCAGATCGTGAGCATGGCGCGGGCGCTGTCGCACGACATCAAGCTCATCATCATGGATGAGCCGTCGGCCGTGCTCGACACGGAGGAGGTCAAGAACCTCTTCCACGTCATCAAGGAGCTCACCGCCGCCGGCATCGCGGTGGTCTACATCACGCACCGCCTCGAGGAGATCCGTCAGATCGGCGACCGGATCACCGTCCTGAAGGACGGCCGGTCGATGGCGAGCGGGCTGCGGGTCGCCGACACGCCCACGGCCGAGCTCATCCGGCTCATGACGGGGCGCGAGGTCGCGAACGTCTTTCCGCCTGCCTCCCCCATCGCCGTCGACGCGCCGAAGGTGCTCGAGGTCGAGGGACTGGGGGTCACCGGTCTCTTCAGCGACGTCTCGTTCTCGGTGCGCGCCGGCGAGATCGTCGGGCTTGCGGGGCTCGTCGGCTCTGGTCGCTCCGAGATCCTCGAGACGGTGTACGGTGCCCGCAAGGCGACGGCGGGGTCCGTCAGGGTAGGCGGGAAGACGCTGCGGCGAGGCTCCGTCGTCGAGGCGGTGCACGCGGGCATCGGCCTGTCGCCCGAGGAGCGCAAGAGCCAGGGACTCGTCCTCGACGAGCCCATCTACGTCAACGTCACCCTCTCCTCCATGTCGCGCTTCGCCAAGGCCGGATTCCTGGACGAGCGGGCGGAGCGCAAGATCACCCGCGAGCAGATCGATGCGCTCGAGCTCCGCCCCGCCGATCCGGACCGCGCCGCGATGACGCTCTCGGGCGGCAACCAGCAGAAGATCCTGCTCGCACGCTGGCTCGTGCACGGGACCCGTGTGCTCCTGCTCGATGAGCCGACGCGCGGCGTCGACGTCGGCGCGCGCGCAGAGATCTACGCGCTGATCCGCCGCCTGGCGGCCGCCGGCAACGCCGTCGTCATCGTGTCGAGCGAGATCGAGGAAGTGCTCGGCCTCGCCGACACGGTGCTGGTCGTCGCCGACGGACGCGTGCTCCAGACCCTTCCCGCCTCCCAGATCGACGAGCACGGCGTGCTCGATCTCGTCATGAAAGGAACCGCCGCGTGAGCGAGCAGACTACGCAGGGGACCGCAGGCGTCCCCACCGCCGGCGAGGCGCCGCCGCCTGCCGGCCGACCGGACGACTCCCGCAAGTCCGGATTCCAGCGCGTCATGTCGGGCTCGGTGGGACGCAATCTCGGCCTCGTCGTCGCCCTGCTGGTCCTCGTGATCGTGGGAGCCGTCACCGCCCCCGACACCTTCACGAGCGTCAGCAACATCCTCACGATCCTCCGTCAGGCCTCGATCATCGGCGTGATCAGCATCGGCATGACGCTCGTGATCATCGCGGGCGGCATCGACCTCTCGGTCGGGTCGGTCATGGGCCTTGCATCGGTGGCCGCGACCCTCGCCGCGGTGCAGGACCTCGCCGACCAGTCGCACTGGATCGTCATGGTCGTCATCGCGCTCCTCGTGGGGCTCTGCGCCGGGCTCATCAACGGCGTCGTGATCGCGTACGGCAAGGTCGTCGCCTTCATGGCGACTCTGGCGATGCTGGTCGCGGCCCGGGGCCTCGCCGAGATCCTCGCCAACCGCCGCACGCTCCAGATCGGCGACCGCGGGTTCATCCAGGCGATGAACGCCGACATCATCGGCGTCGACATCCTCATCTGGATCTTCGCGATCGTGGCCGCCCTGGGGTGGGTCGTCCTCAACCGCACGACCTTCGGCCGCCGGACCGTCGCCATCGGCGGCAACCGGGAGGCCGCGCGGCTGGCGGGCATCAACGTCAAGCGGCACACGATGTGGCTCTACGCCATCTCGGGACTGTGCGCGGGCATCGGCGCCGTCATGATCCTCGGCCGCACGACCGCCGGCACCTCCACCCACGGAACGCTCTACGAACTCGACGCGATCGCCGCCGTGGTCGTCGGCGGCACGCTCCTCGTCGGCGGCCGCGGCACGATCACCGGCACCGTCTTCGGCGTGCTCATCTTCGCGACGCTGACGAACGTCTTCGTGCAGAACAACCTCAGCTCGTCGGTGCAGGCGGTCGTCAAGGGCGTCATCATCGTGGTCGCGGTGCTCCTGCAGCAGCGCTTCGCCAAGCCCACGGGTCGCGCCACGTGAACGCTCCGGCCACGCGCGAGCGCGGCATCCGTCATCCCCCATCCGAGGCCACTCGATCGCAGCGTGGTCCGCAGCCTGATTGACTGAGTCGTGGTCACTCTCTCCTCTGAATCGACGGTCGCCGGCACCGGCGCGATGGAGCTGTTCCAGCTGCTGCGGGACGGCGTGCCCCGCACCCGCGCGCAGCTCGCGAAGTCCACGGGCCTCGCCCGGTCGACGATCGCGGCCCGTGTCGAGGAGCTCATGCGTATGGGGCTCGTCATGCCGGTGGCCGATGCCGCGTCCACCGGCGGGCGACCGCCCTCCCAGTTCGCCCTCAACCCCAGCGCCCGGGTGGTGCTCGCGGCAGACATCGGCGCGTCGCACACCACGGTCGCCGTGGTGGACCTCACCGGCGCGATCCTGGCCGCCCGCACGGAGTCCCTCGCCGTCGCGGAGGGCCCCGAGCGCGTGCTGACCTGGATGGTGGACGCCGCGGTCGGGCTTCTCGAAGACGCCGGGCGCGACGTGCGCTCCCTCGTCGCGATCGGCATCGGCGTGCCGGGTCCGGTCGAGCACTCGACGGGGCAGCCGGTCAACCCCCCGATCATGCCGGGATGGAACCGGTTCGACGTGCCCGGCTGGGTTCAGCAGCACCTTCAGGTGCCCGTGCTCGTCGACAACGACGTCAACATCATGGCGCTCGGCGAGCGGGCGACGGCGTGGCCGACCACGGCGCACCTCATGTTCGTGAAGGTCGCCACCGGCATCGGCGCAGGCGTGATCTCCGGCGGCGAGCTGCAGCGGGGCGCACAGGGCGTCGCCGGCGACATCGGCCACGTGCGCGTCGCACGGGGCTCGTCTGTGGTGTGCCATTGCGGCAATCAGGGATGCCTCGAAGCCATCGCCTCCGGACCCGCCATCGCCCGAGCGCTCCGGGCCCAAGGGGTTCCCGCCGAGAACGGCGACGACGTGGTGGCGCTGGTCAAGCAGGGCAATCTCGATGCGATCCAGGCGGTCCGCCAGGCCGGCCGGGACATCGGCGAAGTGCTGACCGCCTGCGTGAGCCTGATGAACCCCTCGGTGATCGCCATGGGCGGCTCGATGTCGCGCGTCGGGGAGCACCTCATCGCGGGGGTGCGGGAGGTCGTGTACACGCGCTCCATGCCGCTCGCGACCGAGCACCTCGCCATCGTGCCGTCATCGGCAGCCGAGAACGCGGGCATCATCGGTGCCGGAATGCTGGCGATCGAGCACGCGCTCTCGCCGGAGGCGTTCCACTCACTCGCCGGCTGACGCCCGGCTGACCAGCCGTCTGACTCGCCGGTTCACTCTGGCGCCGATCCTGGAGCCCGCGGTTCAGCGAGGCTGAAGGCCGGCGGCGCGATAGACGTCGTCGACCACGCGCATGGTGCCGACGCCGCGACGGGCGTCCAGCAGGCTCGGCGAGCCGTCGGCCAGCACGGCGACCAGGTGCTCCAGTTGGCGTGCGTAGCTGTTCTCGCCCTCCGCGGCCTTGTCCTCCAGGAGGACATTCTCGCCCGCGGTGACGCGCAGCGTCGCGCCCCACTGCGGGACGATCACGCTCGTCGCGAGCAGTTCTGCCGCTGAGCCCGAAACCCGCAACGACATGGCGCCCTGGTCGTCGCCGAGGAAGGACGAGCGCACGCACGCACGGGCACCTGACGGCAGCCGCAGGACGGCATCCGTCTGCAGGTCGATCCGGGGGTCGTCGCCGGAGAGCACCGCCGTGGCCGACTCGACGGCGGGCTCGCCCCACGCGGCCCGGATGAGGTCGACCGCGTAGCATCCGACGTCCATCACGGCCCCGCCGCCGAGGTCGCCGTCGAGGCGGATGTTGCCCGGCTTCACGACGAAGTGCGGGATGCTGAAGTCGACGTCCACGCGCTCGATGTCGCCGAGCACGCCCGACGCGATCACCTCGAGAAGACGCTGCGTGAACCCGTGCAGCCGGTAGTGGAAGCCGACGAACGCCCGCCGGCCCGTCTCCGTGGCGGCGTCGGCGATGGCCGACGCCGTCGTGCCGTTCACCGACAGCGGCTTCTCGCAGAGGACGTGCTTTCCCGCCTGCAGCGCACGGATCGCCCACTCGGCGTGCGTGATGGGCGGGAGAGCAAGGTAGACGAGGTCGATCTCGGGATCCGACAGGATCGTCTCGTAGTCGCCGTGCTTCGGCAGGTTCACGCGCTCGGCGAAGACCCGAGCACGCTCGGGGTCGCGCGCGCCGATGGCGTCGACACGGATGCCGTCCACGTAGTGAGAAGGCTCCACCATCGCGCGCTCGGCGATGCCGCCGGCACCCAGGATGCCGACCCTCAGCTCCGATGCCACGCTCAGCCCTCGTGGTTGTAGTAGGGCCAGGGCAGGAACCGGCGCTCGCCCCGGCGGTCGGGCCCGTGGAGTGTGACGTCGCCGGTCGCTGCCCACTCGACGCCGCGGGGGAACATGCGGATGAACTCGATGCGGCGGAAGGTGTCGATGTCGTGGCCGATCGTGATGGTGAACGACCGGCCCTTCCCGTACTCGTTGATCCACGCGATGGGCTGGTCGGTGTTCATGCCGTTGAGCGCGGCGATGCCCCCCTCGGGGATGTCGACCGGGTAGTGCGACATCGGCCAGACCGGCGCCTTCTCGTAGGCCTCGAGGTCGTCGAAGGTCGTGAGAAGCACCTGCGCGCCCTCGTAGAGGTCCACGCCGGTCAGGATGTCATCGCCGGTGACGGTCCAGCGGGCGCTGATCCCCTCGGTGATGGGATGCCGCGGCTCGACCGTGTCGAGCTGCGCCTCGCCCCACGGCCGAGGGCGGAGGCCGGTCTCGTACGCGCTGAGCTTCGCGCCGCGCATGACGTTGTACTCCTCGGGATAGCCCCAGCGGTCCTCCTGTGCGGCGGAGCCGTGGAACCACACGATGCCCTTGCCGTCGTCGTGGACGAACTTCAGGATCGCGGCATCCGTCTCGGGTCCGAATCCGACGGCCTTCTCGAAGAAGCCGTCGCGACCCTCGAACACGACGATGAGCACGTCGTACTTGTCGATGATGTCGGCGCCGAGCCCGCGCGGGTCCTCGACGACCCGCACCTTGAAGCGCCCGGTGTCTTCGAGCAGCGTGGTGATCCACTGGTTGTGCAGACGGAAGCTGCGGTGCTCGTTGTCGTGCTCGCGGGTCATGTGACCCGAGAGGATGAGCACGTTCAGGACGTCGGTCATCGGTGTCGCTCCTTGTATCGGTGGTTCCGGGCACGCCGGACACCGGCCAGGGCAGCCGGTGAAGGGCGGGACGATTCAGTCGGTCTTGCTCGAGAAGGCGGCGTCGAACGCGGCGGCGGGGGGCGTGATGGCGTTGAGCTTGCGGACGAACTCGATGGCCTCGGGTGCGCCGGCCAGGCGATCCATGCCGGCGTCCTCCCACTCGATCGAGGTGGGCCCGTCGTAGCCGATCGCATTGAGCGCGCGGAACAGCGGCTCCCACGGCACGGCGCCGTGCCCCGTCGACACGAACGTCCAGCCACGGCGCGGGTTCGCCCACGGCAGGTGGGATCCCAGCACGCCGTTGCGGCCGTCGAGGTTGGTGATCGACTCCTTCACGTGGACGTGGAAGATGTCATCTGCGAAATCGAGGACGAAGGCCACCGGGTCCAGCTGCTGCCACATGAAGTGCGACGGGTCGAAGTTGAGGCCGAAGCTCTTGCGGTGGCCGATGGCGTCGAGCGTCGCCTTGGCGGTCCAGTAGTCGTACGCGATCTCCGACGGGTGCACCTCGAGGCCGAACCGCACGCCGACCTCCTCGAACACGTCGAGGATCGGGTTCCACCGGTCGGCGAAGTCCTGGTAGCCGGCGGCGATCCACTCGTCGGAGGCCGGCGGGAACATCGCGACCGCCTTCCAGATCGACGAGCCCGTGAACCCGTTCACCGTCTTCACGCCGAGCTTCGCGGCGAACCGGGCCGTGTTCTTCATGTCCTCCGCGGCACGCTGGCGCACCCCTTCCGGCTCGCCGTCTCCCCACACCCGTGCCGGAAGGATGTCCTTGTGCCGCACGTCGATGGGGTCGTCGCACACCGCCTGGCCGGTGAGGTGGTTCGAGATGGCCCACACCTTCAGGCCGTTGCGCTCGAGGATGTCCTTGCGGGACTGCACGTACTCGTCGTCGTCCCACCGGGATACGTCGATGTGGTCTCCCCAGCAGGCGATCTCGAGGCCGTCGAAGCCCCACTCGCCGGCGAGCCGCGCGACCTCCTCGAACGGCAGATCGGCCCACTGGCCGGTGAACAGGGTGATCGGACGAGGCATCGAAGCTCCTTTGCTTTGTTGTTTCTATAAACCTATCCGGCGATTCGCGCGGAGCAACGGGTCAGTGCGAGATCGTCTCGGCCGCCACCGGCGCCTCGACGCTCACCCAGCCGGACCCGGTCGCCGAGCTCTCCTCGACGGCCGCGAGCACGCGCTGCACCGACAGCCCCTCGGCGAAGGACGGGTGCGGGTCGGTGCCCTCGGCGATCGCGGTCACGAGGTCGACGACCTGGTGGCTGAAGCCGTGCTCGTAGCCGAGCATGTGGCCGGCGGGCCACCACGCCGAGACATACGGATGCTGCGCCTCGGTGACGAGGATGCGGGTGAAGCCCTGCGTGACCTCCGGCGCCGTGCGGTCGTAGAACCACAGCGTGTTGAGATCTTCGAGGTCGAAGCGCAGGGCGCCCTTGTCGCCCGACACCTCGATGGACAGGTCGTTCTTGCGCCCGGTGGCGAAGCGCGTCGCCTCGAACGACACGAGGGCTCCGCTGGACAGGCGGCCGGTGAAGATCGCGATGTCGTCGACGGTGACCTCGCCGTAACCCTCCGCCGCCGTGCCCGAAAGGCCCGAGCCCGACCCCTGGAGCGGCCGCTCCTTCACGATCGTGTCGATCACGCCGGAGACGGCAGTCACGTCCAGCCCCGTCACGAACTGCGTCATGTCGATGATGTGCGCGCCGATGTCGCCGAGGGCCCCCGAGCCGGCGTGCTCCTTCTGGAGGCGCCACGCGAGCGGCATCTCGGGGTCGACGAGCCAGTCCTGACGGTAGGCCGCACGCACCTGGGCGATCTTCCCCACCGCACCCTGGGCGATGAGATCGCGCACAAAGGTGACCGCCGGCACGCGGCGGTAGGTGAAGCCCACCATGGAGCGGATACCGCGCGCCGCGGCGCGGGCCGCGGCATCGGCCATCGCCTCGGCCTCGCCCACGGTGTTGGCGAGCGGCTTCTCGCACAGCACGTGCTTGCCCGCCTCGAGCGCGGCGATGGCGATCTCGGCGTGCGAGTCGCCCGGGGTGACGACGTCGACGATGTCGATGTCGTCTCGCGCGATGACCTCGCGCCAGTCCGTCGCCGACTCCTGCCAGCCCCACTGGGCCGCGGCATCCGCCACCGCCTCGGCGTTGCGCCCGACGACCACGGCCATCTCGACCTCGTCCGGCAGTGAGAAGACGCGCGGCGCCTGCCGCCAGCCCACCGAGTGCGCGGCGCCCATGAAGCCGTAGCCAATCATGGCCACGCGCAGCGTCATGCGAGCACGACCTCGCGCTCGACGGGGACGCGGTTGGTGACGTACCGGCCGGGACCGCCGTCCACGCCCGGCATGATCTGCATGTAGAGCAGACGCATGGTGAGCACGACCTCGACTGTGAGCTTCTCACCAGGCTCCGGCGCGCGACCCAGATCGATCACGACCTCGGGCTTGTCGGCGACGAACCACAGCGTCTCGGACTGCTCGGGCAGCTCCTCGACGCGGTAGCTCTTGCCCTGGAGCTCGAAGCGCAGGGAGTCCTTGGGGATCTCGACGCCGTTGACGGATGCCGCGACATCGTCGACCGCCGAGAGCCAGAGGCTCCGGTACCAGGGCAGCTGAACCGAGACGGCGATGCCGCTGTCGGTGCGACGGACGTCCTTCTCGGAGAAGAGGGAGTTGTGGGTTGCCATGGCTGATCCTCAGGCGTAGGTGTCGGTGAAGGTCTCGTGCGGCACCGGCGGGGCGGGCTCGAGCTTCTGCACCGTCTGCGGGCTGTACGGGTGGTTGGTCGAGGGGACCGGCTCGTCGGCCGGCGGCATGAAGACGGGCTTGCCGTCGTCGCCGAAGTACATGAGGTCGAGATCGAACGCGCCCTGGTTCTTCAGGCCGAAACTCACCCAGTTCTCCTCGAACGGGGCGCGGGCCAGCTCGTAGCAGCGGAACTTCCAGAACTTCCACTCGCCGTCCTGCTTGAGGAAGTCGATCGCGTACTTGCACCACACCCAGTGGGCCCAGACCTTCTTGCCGAGCACCTCGTCGGGCGAGTACATGTCGGGGAACGCCTCGGCCACCTTCGGGTCGGTGAGGCCCGATTCGGTGCCCGCCATGAGCCAGACGCCCTTCGCAGTCCTGCCGTCGGCGGCGACCTCGATGACCGGCGTCGTCGTGGCGTGCAGGATGAGCTTGCCCTCGGGGTGCGGGCGGTCGCGGTGGTATCGCGTCACGCTCTCCCACGTCGTGTACTGACCGGCGTTGGTGTAGCGCGCGCGGATGCCCTCCGTGCCCTCCTTCACCCACAACGGGATGATCTGCTCGTCCTCGAAGGCGTTGTGCAGGTACATGTAGCGGTTGAACAGGTTCTCGACCTGACCGCGGTCCTCCGCGCGCTGAGCCAGCCGCTGGGCGGCAGCCAGCTGCTCGCGGAGGTCGGCGACCTCGGCGGCGAGCTCGGCGACCGAGACCTCGTCCACGGTCGTCGAGCTTGTCGAAACATCAGACATTCGCGGTCTCCTTGGACTGCTCGGCGACGGTGTCTTCGATGGCCTTGCGCATGAGCGCGTGCTGCTTCTTCACGACGTCGATCGGGTCGACCACGCCGAGGTCGACGAAGGCGTGCCCCTCCCACTCGCTGGACAGATACCCCTGGTAGCCGCCCACGACGAACTGCTTCACGATGCGCGGGATGTCCATCGCCGGCTCGTCGCCGTTCTCGTCGATGTCGTAGAACTTCGCGTGCACGTGGAAGATCTGCGGCATGATGTCGAGCCACTCCTCCGGCGGCACGAGCCCGTGCATGTTGAACGCGAGGCGCGTGTGCGGCCCGAAGCCGACCGGGTCGACACCTTCGCCGATCAGGTAGTCCTCGAACTTCTGGTTGCGCTCGTTCATCGGCATCGGCTCGTGCCAGATCTCGTCCATCACCGCGAAGTGCTTCGGATCCATGCCCATCAGTTCCAGCTGGTCCAGCAGCAGCGGAGACAGCGAGTGCATGGTCGATGAGAAGTCGGCGGTGAAGCCGAGGCGCTCCGACTGCAGCTCGTCGTACATCTCGCGCATCTGCACGACGGCGGGATTGTTCGGCCCGGACGGCGCGTGGATCTCGTAGCCGAGGTACTGGTCGTACTTCTCCGCGAGCGGCAGGAGGCTGCGCAGCAGCTCCTTGCCGTGCGAGCGGATGACGACCTTCTTGAAGCCGAGCGTGTGCGCGGTCTTCAGCTGGCGGGCGAGGAAGTCGTGCTCCTCGTCGGGCGTCATGTCGCGGTCCTTGCGGCGGCCCATGTCGAGGTTCGTGCCGACGGCGCTCGCCTCCAGGCCGTACTTCTCGAGCGAGTCGAACCAGAGCTTCACGAACTCCTGGTCGACGTCGGGGTACGTGCGCAGCAGCTGCGCGATGTTGAACTCGACGCCCGGGCCGATGCCCTCCTCGGCGACGGCCGCGATGAGAGTCTCGGGTGTGTAGAGGCCCGCGGCGAACTCACTCGTCAGCGAGTACAGCGTCGTGCCGAGCTTGATGCCGGTGCCGGCGATGCCGTCGGTCATGCGGATGCTCCTTGCGTGGTCGGGAGCCAGGCGGCGAGCTGGGCGCGCGCCTCGGCGAGGTCGGTGGTCATGCGCGAGCCGGCGTCGGCGGCGGCGGAGCGCTGCACGGCCTGCTCGTCACGGATGATGTCGAACGGCGACTGCCAGTAGTTCCAGTGCCAGCCCTCGTACTCGCTGGAGATCGCACCGTTGTAGCCGTTCTCCACGAGCAGGCGGATGAGGTCGCGCACCGGCACGGACGGCTCCTCGTGCTGGTCGTCGATGCCGAAGAACTTGCCGTGGACGTGCTTGATCCACGGGAAGATCTCGAGCCAGTCGTCGACGCGGGCCGGGCCGAAGAGGCCCGTGCCGTTGATCCCGAAGTCGATGCCCAGGTCGGGCCGCCCGTGCTGCGCCGCCAGACCGATGAACCGGCCGAAGCGCTGTCCGTGATCCGCCTGGTCGGCCGGGGGACCCTGCCGGTAGAACTCGTCCCAGAGTCCGGTGACCGCGGCCAGCAGCTCCTCCGACGCGCCGCGCCGGCGGTACGCCTCGATGAGCGAGGGGGCGAAGCCGGAGACGGTGGCACCCCAGTCCATGGTGAAGCCGAGGAACGGTGACCCGACCTTGTCGTAGCGGTCGCGCAGCGCCAGGATGCGCGGGTGCGACGCGTACTGGTCGGCGTGCACCTCGAGCGCGAGCGTGACGCCGTACTCCTCGGCGATGGGAGCGAGCGCCTCCATCGAGTCGGGGGTGATCGAGATCTGCACACGTGCGATGGGGAACCCGAGCTTTGCCGCGGCGGCGATCTGGCGGCGCATGTACTCCAACAGCTCGTCCTGAGTGAGGAGGCGGTCGCGGTGGATGCCGATGTCGGCGTTGACGGCGAGCGAGGTGGTGACGAGCCCGGTCTCTGCGATCAGGTCCTTGAACCAGCCGGCGTAGTGGTCGTCGATCTCGGGGAAGCCGCGGAAGCTCGAGAATCCGATGATCTCCAGGCCCGGGCCGAAGCCCTCGGCCGCCGCCTTGCGGATGAGACCCTCGAGGTCGTACTCGCGGCCGTGGAAGGCGCGCGTGAAGCTGTAGAGCGTCACGCCCTGGATGGGCGTGCCCTTCGCCTGGGCGGTCATGCCGCCACCGCCTTTCGTGCGGACATCGTCTTGGTGTCCTTCTCCTCGATGTGCAGCACCTCATCGGCGCCGATGACGATGTAGGGGATGTAGAGCACCAGCTCGACCGACACGGTGTGCTCGCCGTCCCCCGACACCGCGACGTCGCCCGAGAGCACGGCGGAGTCCGTCGGGAACCACCACTCCTCGGCGTTGGGCGTGAGCTCGGCGAAGGTGAAAATGCGACCGTTCATCTCCCAGCGGAGCGACTCGGCCGGCGCCTCCACGCCGTCGACGGTGAGCGTGGCACCCGCGATGCACGAAGCGGGCAGTGCGCGATACCACGGCAGCCGCACCTCGACCGCGGCGCGGTCGCCGTCGGTCGTGAGCGTGCCCTGCTCGATGATTCGATCGGGGATCACGGGGTTCTCCTGACTACTTTGTCTATGTTTCTACACTCTAATGTCTGAATCAGACAGAAGCAAGATCGCGTGCGATCTTCCTGGCGCCGCGCACGCTGAGCGCGACGGACGTGACGGTGGGGTTGCACGCCGTGGCCGTCGGGATGACGCCGTTGCCGGCGACGAAGAGGCCCGGAACGCCCCACACCTCGCTGTCGGGACCGCACACGCTCGTGCCGTCGTCGGTCTCGCCCATGCGCGTGGTGCCCTGGTAATGGAGCGAGGAGCCCAGAGGAAGCGTGAACGGACGCGCGTCGAGCGGATCGCCGACGGCCTCCCCCAGACGCACGATCTCAGCGCGAGCGCGTTCGATCACCTCGTGGTCGCGATCGGTGAGCGTGTAATGGATGCGGGGCGCCGGCATCCCGTAGGCGTCGCACTCGGCGTCGTCGAACTCGACCCGGTCGTCGGCCTGCAGGTCCTTCGCGCAGAACAGCCCCAGTCCGACGATCGAGCCGGGGACGACGGGGTCGTCCTCGGCGAGCGGGATGGGTGAGGCATCCAGCTGCATCACCTGCCCGTGGAAGGGCACGTCGTCGGTGAACGGCACCCAGCTGACCCCGCTGTACTCCGCGAGACCCGTCGTCGGAGCGTCGGCGCCGAGGGTCTCGACGCCGCGCAGGCGGGAGGCGAAGACGACCTGCGCCTGATCGTTGAGGTAGCGCCCGAGAGCTGCGGGACGGATGCCGGAGGCCCACAGCAGCTGCGGGGTGCGCAGCGCATCGGCGGCGACGACCACGAATCGGGCGCCCACCTCGTGAGTCTCGCCGGAGCGGAGGTCGCGCACCCGCACGCCTGCCGCACGCCCGTCGCGCACGAGCACGGCGGTGACGAGGGATTCGTCGAACAGCGAGAAGTCGGGGTTCTCGCGCGTGACGTCACCCAGCACGACGTCCGATCCCGACCAGACGAGACGGCCGTCCTCGCGGCGATGCGCGGCGAGAGGCATCCGCTGCACCTTCGTCTGGGCGGTGCGGCCCTCGTCGACCGCCTTCGCCAGGCGCTCGCGGACGATCTCACCGAAGGGCGCCGCGTCGAAGGCGTTCGTGGTGACGCCGAGGAGGCGGTCGCCCTCGGCCAACAGCTCGTCGAAATCCGGGAGGAAGTCGATGCGCTCGCTGCCGCCGGGACGCGGGCAGGCGCCGGTCCAGTGCGCCGACATGCCGCCGACGTTGCTCGACATCGCGACGACGGGCAGTCCGTCCTCGCCGGGGAACTGGTAGCCGTCCTCGAGCAGGAAGGTGCCGGGGCGAGCGGCACGCACGCCGGCTTTCGCGGCTCCGGGGTTCGCGACCTTGGCGCCGCGCTCCCCCGGCCCCTCGGAGGCGGCCTGCGCACGAGCGCGCGCCTCGGGGTCGGCGATGTTCTTGACGTGCGCACCCGGCGGGTCGGAGATCGTCGGACCGACCTCGAACATCGCGATGGTCGCTCCGGGCGCCTGCTCGCTCAGGATTCGCGCGTACGCGGCTCCGGTCGGACCGGATCCGACGATGGCGACGTCGACGGCATCGGGGTACCTCGTCACGCCGCGGCCGCCACTTCACGGATGAGGACGACGGATGCCTCGGACTCGATCGTCGGGTAGTACTCGAGGCCGATCGGCCCGTCGTAGCCGCTGGCGCGGAGGATGCCGAGGCGCTCGGCCCAGTCGAGGGAACCGGTGCCGGGCTCGCCGCGGCCGGGGGCATCGGCCAGCTGTACGTACTTCACGAGGTCGCCGGCGTTCCTCAGCTCTGCGGCCATGTCCTCGCCCTCGACGGCGGAGTGGTAGATGTCGTACAGCACGCCGAACTGCGGGGAGGCGACGCCGCGGGCGACGTAGACGGCCTCGGCCGTGCGGTCCAGGAGCGACCCGGGGTGGTCCACGCGGACGTTGACCGGCTCGAGCACGAGGGCGATGCCGGAGCCCTCGATCTGCGCGATCGCCTTCTGGTAGATCTCGATGAGCTTGTCGAGCTGCACCTGGCGCTTCCAGCCGCCGAAACCCGTGCCGCTGCCCACGACGATCCGCGGGCAGCCGAGGTCCTGCGCGATGGCGACGCCCTCGTCGAGCTTGCGGTAGAACTCCGAGTGATCCCACGGCGGGATCATGAACTGCGTGCGGGGCTCGGCGAGCTGAGCGGTGAGCTGCGTGCCGGTCTCCTGCAGGGCGGCCTTGAGAGCCGGCAGATCCTTCGGTGTCGCCGGAGCGTCCACTCCGGTCGGGCCCCACATCTCGACGGCGTCGAAGCCGGCCGCTGCTGCGGCGCGCACGCGGTCGTGGTAGTCACCGGCCTCGGTGAAGAGCAGTTCGATGTTGGGTGCGAGTTGATACATGACGTGCCTTTCCGTTCCAGTGCCCGTCGAACGGGTCAGAACATCGGGTGGTCGTGGGCGGCGTGCACGGAGGCATCCACCACACGCTTGTGCGTGGAGAAGAGGTCGACGAACGTCCCGAACGCCGCGCGGTCGCCGGCGCCGAAGGGATTCATCCCTTCAGACCGCCGGCGAAGCCCTGGATGAAGCGCTTCTGAGCGAACAGGTAGAAGGCGAGGATCGGGATCATGGACACGATGACGATCGCGAAGATCTTGTTCCAGGACGACACCAGGGAGCCGATGTAGTAGTACATGGCGACCGGGAGGGTCTGATTCTCCGATCCGCCGAGGAAGATCAGCGACGTGAAGAAGTCATTCCAGACGATGAGCCCCGCCAGGATCGCGACGGTGCCCGTCGCGGGTGACATGAGCGGGAGCACGATGCGGAAGAAGATCTGCGTCCGCGATGCGCCGTCGATCGTCGCCGCTTCCTCGTACTCCGTGCCGAGACCGCGGAAGAATCCCGCGTACAGGAAGATCGACAGCGGCAGGAGCATCCCGGTGTACAGGACCACCATGCCCCAGATCGAGCCGGTCAGGCCCACCGCACGCGCGCCGATGTACAGCGGCACGGTGCCGAGCTGCGTCGGCAGGACGATGGCGATCAGGAAGAGGTAGAAGACGGCGCGGCTCCAGCGCCGGGTGCTGCGGGCGATGACGTAGCCGGTGAGTGCTCCGAGCAGGACGAGGCCCAGAATGCTGCCGGCGGTGATGATGACGCTGTTGAGCAGACCCTGCAGGACGTTGGAGTTGCCCTGAGCCGTCAGCACCTCGGTGAAGTTGCTGAAATCCAGGCTGGACGGCGGTGCGAGGTTGGACGTGGTGAGCACCTCCTCGTCGGACTTCAAGGCGGTCGTGACGAGGAAGTAGAAGGGCGCGAGGAACAGAACCGCGAGGATCCAGAAGATGACCTCGCGCAGCCCGGTGAGCTTGGTGTAGCGGAACATGTCAGGCCTCCTCGGCACGACCGGTGGTCACCCGCTGCTGGATGACGGCGAAAACCAGGATGATGAGCGTGAGCACGAGCGCCAGCGCGGCGCCGTAGCCGAAGTTCCCGAGCGCGAAGGACTCCTTGTAGACCTGGGTCGCGAGGGTCTCGGTGGCCCCCGCGGGGCCGCCCCCGGTCAGCGCCATGATCTGATCGAAGACGCGCAGGCCGTTGACGAGGCCGAGCGTGGTGGCTATGGCGACCGCCGGACGGATGGACGGCAGTGTCACGTGCCGGAAGCGCTGCCAGAGGTTCGCTCCGTCGATCGCCGCCGCTTCCTCGATCTCGACCGGCACGGCCGCGAGACCCGCCATGTAGATCACCATGGCGAACCCGGTGTTCTGCCAGACGATCACGATGAGCACGGTCCAGATCGCCCAGGTGGGGTCGGCCACCCAGGCCTTCGCGAACTCTTCGAGCCCCAGCGCGCGGAGCACGCCGTTGATCGGGCCGTTGTAATCGAAGATGAACTTCCAGACGTACGAGACGGCGAGCGGGCTCAGCACGACCGGCATGAAGAAGAGGACGCGGAGGGCGTACCGGGTCTTCAGCCCGCGGTTCAGGCCGAGCGCCAGCGCGAGCCCCGCGATGTTGCTGAGGATCACGGAGGCGAAGGCGAGGAACAGCGTGTTGGTGACGGCGCCGATCTGGGTCGGGTCATTGAAGATGGCGACGAAGTTGTCGAGCCCGATCCAGCTGAAATCGCCGATGCCCGACCAGTCGGTGAAGGCGAAGAACCCGCCGATCGCCGTGGCGACGTAGTGGATAGCGAGAACGAGAAGGATGCCGGGCAGAGCCCACCACCAGTACCCGAACTTGAGCAGTCCAGGGCGGCGCGGCGCGGCATCGCGGCGATGCCCCCGGCGATCGCGCTTGGGGACGATCAGCGCCTCGGTCTCGGAGTTCAAGGTGGCGGTCATGATTCCTCGTGTTCGTACGTCATCGTGCGGAGGCCGGGGTGGCCGCCCAGGCACGAGGCCCGGGCGGCCGTCGGATCACTCGCCCCAGGCGGCGTCCATGTCTTCGAGCACCTGGTCGATCGTCTTCTGGCCGGTCAGCAGACCCTGCACACCGACCTGAAGCGCCTCGTAGACAGCCGGATTCGGCCAGATGTTGTTGGGCAGCGGCGCGTACGATCCCTCGGCGAGGAGGTCGACGATAGGCGAGTAGATGGTCTCGCTGAGGTCGAGGTCCTGGTACGAGGAGATCGGGAGCAGGCCCGACGCCTCGTAGTAGATCTCCTGCGCCTCCGGCGTCGCGAGCCACTCCACGAAGTCGGATGCGGCGTCCTTCTTCTCCGACGCGGCGTTGATCGAGATCGTGTAGTTCGAGCTGGCGATGATGTACGGGTCGCCGCCGTCCGCCGCGGGGAAGGGCTGCACCTTGAAGTCCGCCTCCGGCGGAGCGGCGGTCGCGATTTCGACTGCCGAGCCCGACGGGATGAAGCTGCCCACGGACGTCCCCTGCGAGAGGCCGTTGGTGATCGCATCGAAGCCGCCGCCCTCGGCGCCCGGCTGGAAGCACCCGCCCTCGTTCAGATCGATGATCGTCTGGAGGGTGTCTGCCCAGCCCTCGCTCTCGGCGAAAGTGGTGTCGCCTGCGGCGCGCTGCTCGTTCCAGTCGGGCGTCTCGGCGTAGACGCGGGTCGCGGCGATGCCCTGAGCGGTCAGACCGGCGTTGGGGCCTGCGGCGCCGGCGAGCGCAAGAAGTGACTTGCCGTCCGCGGCGAGTGCCGAGCAGGCATCGTAGAGGTCCGCCTCGGTCGTCGGCCACTCTTCGAGGCCGTTCATGGCCGCGGTGCCCATGCTGGCGACGACCGCGGCAATCGTGAAGTCCATCGGCTGGCCGTAGACCTCGCCGTCGATCTCGAAGATCGTCTCGCTGCCCTCGGGGACGAGTCCAGCGGCCGTGTCGCCCAGCGGCTCGAGGAAGCCCGCCTCCGCCAGCGGGATGATGCCGCGGGCGTCGCCGGATCCCGGCGTGGTCTGTACGACGTCGGCGGCGTTGCCCGCCTGGAACTGCGTGCGGATGGTCTCGCCGTACTTGTCGTTCGGCGTCGGGTTGGTCGTGATGGTGACGTCGGGGTTGGCTTCCATGTACGCCTTGGCGAGCGTCTCGTACGGGCTCTCGAGGTTGTTCGAAGTGGCGAACGTGAAGGAGAACTCGGCCGAGCCCGAGTCGCCGCTGTCGCCCGAGTCACCACCCGAGCCGGAGCAGCCGGCGAGGAGCAGTGCTCCGACCACCGGGACGGCGATGATCGCGGCCCGGCGAGCGGCGGAGGAACGGTGCTGTGTCATTTCCAGCCTTTCTGACTTCGTTGTCGGCGACTCGATCGTTCGAGCGCCCGTGCTGTGATCCCAGTATCACCGGGATGCGCCAGAAACACACATAAGTATTGACGATACGGCGCATAACCCTGGACGCGCCCTCGGGCAGTAGCCCCGGCATGCGGGATCGAGAACGCCACAGCCCCGTCGACGGGTCCGTCGACGGGGCTGTGGCGCGCTTCGGGAGCCGGGTCTAGCGAACGACTCGCGCGGGTTGTACCGCTCGCATCGAGGCGCGGATGAGGTCGTGCTGCTTGCGCACGAGCAGCAGCGGGTCGACCTCGCCGAGCTCGGCGAACGCGTGACCCTCCCACTCGCTCGACCAGTACCCGCGGTAGCCGCCTTCGACGAAGACCCGCACGAGCTCGGGGTAGTCGATCGCGGGCTCCTGGCCGCTCTCGTCGATGTCGTAGAACTTCGCGTGCACGTGCAGGATCTGCGGCATGATGTCGGCCCACTCGCGCGGGTCGACGTGGCCGTGCATGTTGAACGCGAGATGCGCGAACGAGCCGAGCCGGCCGGGATCGAAGTCCCGGCCGTTCAGGTAGCCGATGAACTCCTGCTGCCGCTCGCGGATCGGGGCATCCGTCGCCCAGATCTCCTGCAGACGGGCGACGGCCTCGTCGTCGAGCCCCGCTCGGCGCACGGCCCGCAACAGGGTCGGCGACATGCTGCGCATCGTCGATGAGAAGTCCGCGACGAAACCCAGGAGGGGCGAGTCGAGGTCGGCGTAGACGTCGCGCACCTTCATGATCTCGGGCGAGTTCGGTCCCATCGGAGCGTGGATCTCGTACGCCAGCTTCAGACCGAGGCTCTCGGCGACGGGCAGCAGGCGGCGCAGGAGGTCGGGCTTGGCGCTCTGGATGCGCACGAGCGGGAAGCCGAGCTTCTTCGCGCCCTGGAACAGCAGTTCGCTGAACTCGAACTCCTCGTCGGGCGTCATGTCGCGATCGCGGCGGCGGCCCATGTCGAGGTTGGCGCCGAACGAGCTGGCGTCGAAGCCGTGGCGGTCGAACGCGGCGCGCCACTGCGTGACGAAGTCGTCCGAGACGACGGGGTAGGTCGGCAGCACCTGCGACGCCACGATCTCGATGCCCGGTCCGATGCCGAGCTCCGCGACGCGGTCGAGGAGTCCGTCGAAGTCGTACCAGCCGGCGCGGAACTCCGCACTCGCCGAGTACAGCGTGAGGCCGAGCTGGAAGGGGTCGTCGCCGGACGCCGGCGGCGGGGGCGCGATCCCGGTCGCGATCGCCAGGAGCGCAGCATCCGTGTCGGTCACCGTCAGCGTGAACGACTGACGCACGATGTTCGGCACGTACATGCCGGGGCCGCCCTCCTGGCCGGGTGCGATCTGCATGTAGGGCAGGCGCAGCTCGCCGAAGATCTCGACATCGTGCTGCTGCCCGAGCGCGACCGGTTCAGCCCGACGGACGATGAGGAGTGGATGCTGCTGCAAGAACCACAGCGTCTCGCTCTGCTGCGGCAGATCGGCGATGGCGTAGCGGGTGCCGCCGAGCTCGAACGCGACGTCGTCGGCGGGGATCTCGACGCCGTCGACCGTGACGCGCAGCGTCGAGACGGATGAGAGCCAGAGGCTCCGGTACCAGGGGATCGTGAGCTTCAGCGCGAGCCCGTCCGGGTGCGGGCGGAGGCTGTCTTCGGCGATGAGTCCGTTGGGCATGAGGTTCTCGTTTCGGCGGTCAGAGGCGGGAGGCGATCGAGCGGAGGAGCGAATGCTGGCGTCGCACCTGTTCGATGGAGCGCCATGGGACGCGCTCGCCTTCGTATTCGCTCGAGAGGTACCCCGTGTAGCCGGCGTCCTTGAGGGCACGCAGGACCGGCTCCCAGGGGATCTGCTGGTCCACGAGGTTCTCGTCGATGTCGTGGAACTTCGCCTGGATGAAGACGACGTACTCCGCGATGCCGGCGATGTCGGCGGGGTCGACCGCGATGCCGTCCAGGAAGGCGGGCCGGCGACCCGGCAGCTCGCCGGGCTTCAGCGGGATCGGGCGGTCCTGGAAGATGCCGGTGTCGAGCAGCAGCCCGAAGTGCTTCGTCCCCGTGCGCTGGATGAGGCCGATGTAGTCGTCGACGACCTCGTGCTTGATGGGCGTCGGCGAATGGATCTCGGGGCAGATGACGACGTCGAGCTCGGCGGCGAGGTCGAGCGAGCGTTCGACGGACTCGGTCCAGATGGGGTGCGGGACGAGATCGCTCGAGACGACGCCGATCTTGGGACGCACGAATCGGAAGCCCAGACGCTTCGCGAGACGCAGGTCGCGCTGCAGCATCGCCGCGCCTTCGGCTGCCGTCAGATCGCGCGCGTTCACGCCGCTCGAGTGCAGGCGCGTGTCGATCCACGAGCCGTAGTTCGTCGGCTCGAGCGAGTACTTCTCGAGGAGCGCGAACCAGCGGTCGATCCACTCGGTCGTGGGCTCGGGATACCGCTCGATGTGGCCTTCGCCGAGGATCTCGATGCCGGTCGCGCCGACATCGGCCACCGCCGCGAGCGCAGTCTCGAGGTCCATGACGGTGCCGTAGTCGGTCATGAAGCTGTAGAGGCTGACGCCGTACTGGAACGGGCCGCCGTCCTCCGACGAGGTCAGCGTGATGTGCCGCGACACCTCGTAGGTCGACGGCTGGTGCTCCTCGGGGATGTACGACATGCGCAGGCGGAGCTGGATGGAGACCTCGTGCGTACCCTCGGGAAGGCCTCCCGGGTGAGGCACCGTGACGATCGCGGCCTCCTCGAGCGGCCAGCGCACGCCGTCCGAGTCCCACAGCTCCTGCAGCGAGTAGGTGCGGCCGGAGAACGTCCACCGGGGCACGTCGGCGGGGACATCGACGAGATCCCCGACCCGCACCGCCACCCCGTCGATGAGGGACGCCGCCATCCCGCGATACGACGGCATACGGAGGCGGAACTGGAAGCCGGTGACCTCACCCCCCTCGCGGACGTTGCGGAAGCCGACGGACTGGATGAGATCTCTCTCGAGAAGCATCGATGCTCGCTCTCTGGGTCGGGACCGCGCTGTCGCGGGCCGGGAGTCGTTCCCAGGGTAACAGCGTTACGCACTATTTAGACATAAGTAAGTATGATGTGCGCATAATCACACTATCGCCCGCCCATTGCCGGGAGCGATGCCACCTACCCCGCCCATAGACTGCGCAGATACACTGAGCCGAGGCATCCCGAACCCGGAGGAGCACATCGTCGTGTCCGATCAACCGCTGCTCTCCCGGCTCGACCTGAACCTCCTCGTCGCTCTGGACGCACTGCTGACCGAGCGCAGCGTGACGCGCGCCGCCGAGCGGCTGCACCTGAGTCAGCCCGCTCTGAGCGCCTCGCTCGCCCGGCTGCGCACGCACTTCAACGATCAGATCCTCGCCCGGCGCGGCAACACCTACGAGCTCACCCCGCTCGCGCTGCGCTTGACCGAGCACACCACCACCGCCCTCGAGGCCGCGCGCCGCGTGTTCGAAAGCCAGGCGACGTGGAGTCCGCGGGACTCCACCCGCGAGTTCTCGATCTACGGCTCGGACTACGGCTTCGCCACCATCGGCAGCGAGGTGTCCCGCCTCGCCGCCGAGGCGGCTCCGGGCGTGCGTTTCCGGTTCATGCTGCACAATCCGGCCATCGTGGACGACGCCCTCAACCGGCTGCGCTCGGCCGACGGCATGGTGATCCCCCACGGCCACCTCATCGACCTCCCGTACGCGGACCTGTGGCGCGACGGCTGGGTGGTCGTCGCGTCGGAGTCGAACGAGCTGGTCGGCGACGAGCTCACGATGGACGTGCTCGGCGCCCTGCCCTGGGTCTTCACGTACCAGTCGCGCACGGCCTTCACCTCGGCGGCCCGCCAGCTGCAGCAGCTCGGCATCGAGCCGCACATCGAGGCGGTCGTCGAGAGCTTCCTCGCGCTGCCGCACTTCATCGCCGGCACGAACCGCCTCGGCCTGATCCAGGCGGGACTCGCCCACGTCGCCGAGTCCGTGGCCGGCGTGCGCACGCTCGAGGCGCCCTTCGACGCCACCCCCGTCGTCAACGCGCTGTGGTGGCACCCCGTTCACGGCCGCGACCCCGAGCATGCCTGGATGCGCGGCATCTTCGAGCAGGCCGCAGCATCCGTATCGAATCGCCCGACGTCGGGCGTGAGCCTGCCGGTCTGATGCCTGTCTGACCCGGCGCTGACCTGTCGCCGCGCCCCGCGGGGGCACCTCTGCGAGGCGGCGGCCAGGTCTACTCCCGTGAGACCGCGATCTGCTCGGGCTCCAGCTGCACCGCCCAGCCCTCGATCGTGCCGGCGTTCTCGTACTCCTCGATCTGCAGGATGCGGCGGCCTCGCTCGACCGAGTGCGGCAGCGCCGCCTTCACGAACGCGCTGAGCGTCAGCCAGGCGTTCTCCTCAAACGCGATCCCGTCGAAC
This sequence comes from Microbacterium ureisolvens, assembly GCF_019511645.1. GTDB lineage: Bacteria > Actinomycetota > Actinomycetes > Actinomycetales > Microbacteriaceae > Microbacterium > Microbacterium ureisolvens_A. The sequence goes on from NZ_JAEUAX010000002.1 coordinate 395,588, forward strand.
ACCAGGACGTTCGCGTCGACGATCTCGCGCGCGTCGACCGCGGCTCGCGGCGATGCCACCTGCACGGCCCGGGCTCCGTTGACCTTGTTCGCAGCGATCACGCCGGTGAAGCCCTCGCCGAGCACGAGCGTTCCGAACGCGTCGACGCCGGCGTCCTGGTCGGTGATCACCGCCTGCCCCACGCGGATCGCGAAGACCGGGTAATCGTCGCCCGGGTCCAGCTGCTCTGCGCCGTGCCAGACCGCCTCGTGACCCGCGGCTCTTGCGCGGGCCTCGAGAGCGCGAGCGAGCTCGTAGCCGCCGTGATCCGCGGCGAAGTGGATGCGTACCATGGGATGACTCTCCTCGTCGATCTCGATCACACCGGCGGCGCGACGAAGAGACCCTTGTCGATGTCGTTGAACGATTCGCGCGCGATGAGCTCGCTCATCTCCTGCGCGGTTCCCCACTGATCCTGGTTCGACACGTCCTTGATGTTGAGCCGGTGCGGTTGCCACGTCTCCTCGTCGACCACTGACAGCTCCGTGGTGTATTCGATCGTGTTGCCTGCGGGCGAGAGGAAGTACGCGAACGTGTTGTCTCCCGCGTTGTGGCGGCCCGGGCCCCAGATCATCCGCGCACCCGATCGCAGGATCTTGCCCGCACCGCGCATCCACTCCTCGATGCCGCGCATCTCGAACGAGAGGTGGTGCAGCGAGTGATGAGGGCCCATGGCGATCGCGACCGAGTGGTGCGTCGGGTTGCATCGCATGAAGTGCATCATGCTCGCGCCGTCGGGACGGGTCAGAGAGTCCGAGATGGAGAAATCGAGGTGGTCGATATACCACTGCGCCGACTGCTCGAGGTTGGCCGAGTTGAACACCACGTGCGACAGCTTCGCCGGGATCGGCTCGCGCTCGCGGATCTTGCGCGCCTCGCGGGTCTGGTAACCCGTGGAGAACTCCAGCACGCGGCCGTCGCCGTCGAAGACGCGGAACCCGTACCCGCCGCCGAACCCGCCGAGCTCCTGCGGCTCGTGCACGAACTGCACGTCCTCGGCGTGGAGCTTCGCGGCGAGCGCCTCGAGGTCGCTTCGATCGGCGACGGCGAACGCCGCGAGATCGACACGCTTCTCACCGCGGCGCAGACGCAGGATGAATGGCTCGCTCGACCCCTCGGCGGCGAGGTGACTGAGGCCGTCCTCGGCAGCCACCTCGGTGAGGCCCCAGTGCTTCACGAAGAAGTCGCGCTCCGTCTCGAAGTCCGGCACGGCGAGTGCCGCGTATCGGAGGTGGGACACCAGGCGTCGGGTCATCATCGACTCACTTTCTTGAGGACGACTCCATGCTCGCGCGACGCCTGCTATCGAGGAAGATGATATTGGCGATCAGCCGTATCAGCCTCGGTGATCAGACACGGGCGCCGGCCCGGCGCGAGGCGAGCGTCGCACCGAAGGCGGTCAGCCCTGCGGCGAGAAGCACGACGGCGGCCGACACCGCCATGTTCGCCGTCGGGCCGTAGGTCGCGGTGAGCTGGCCGCCCGCCCACGAGCCGCCCGCGATCCCGACGTTGAAGAGGACCACGATCGACGCGCTGGCGAGGTCTCGGAGGCGGTCGGATGCTGCGCGCATGAGGGCCGTCTGGATCAGCGGGAACATCGCGCCGGTTCCGGCACCCCACAGCGCGAGGGCGATCACCACGACGGCCGTCGCGTGCGGCGCCGCGGCGAGCGCGGCGAAGGCGCCGACGAAAACGAGCAGGGTCGCGGTCAGGGCCGTCCGTGGGAACCGATCGGCGAGGCTGCCGGCCACCGCCACCCCGACCATGCCCGCGGCGCCGAACACGAACAGCAGAGCGCTCGCCCAGCCGTCGGCGATCCCGGCCGACTCGGCGAGGTACGGCCGGATGTAGACGAACGCGAGGAACTGCGCGAGCCCGATCAAGAGCCCCGCGACTCCGAACGCGACCAGCGGCGGCAGCGACCGGTCGCGCCGCAGGGGCGCACGGTCCCCCGCACCCACGGGCTCGACCACGGACCGCGGAAGCCGGCGGTACACGACGGCGGCGAGCAGCAGCATCCCGATCCCCGACACCCCGAACGAGACCCGCCAGCTCGTCAGCTGCGCGAGAGCCGTCGCCGCGGGAAGGCCCAGCACGGTCGCGGCCGTGCCCCCGCCGGTGACCAGGGCGAGGCCGCGGCCGAGCTGCGCACCCGCCAGCAGCGACGACGCGTACACGATGACGATCGCCCAGAACACGCCGTGCGCGACCGCGGCGACCGCCCGGGTCGCGAACGCGAACTCGTACGTCGGGGCGAAGGCGGTGGCGACGTTCGCCACCGCGAACACCGCGAGCGAGGCCGCGACCACGATGCGGCGGTCGATGCGACGCGTCGCACGCGTGAGCGGGATGCTCGTCGCGATCACCACGACCGCCCAGACCGAGACGAGCAGCCCGATGCGCAGGGGGTCGACGCCGAGGTCGCGGGCCATCTCGGGCATGAGCCCGGCCGGCAGCGATTCGGCGGTGACGGTGACGAAGACCCCCAGCGAGAGCAGCAGCAGGGCGCTCAGCGGGAACCGTGGGGCGGAGGTTTCGGGGAGGACGACGGCGGCGGTGGACGAGGTCATGGAGCGAGGCTAAACTTTGACACCAATGTCAATGTCAAGCTTTCGCTCGCCGACACGGAGGGGCACGCATGAAGATCGGTGAACTGTCGGAGCGCACCGGCATTCCCGCGCGGATGCTGCGGTACTACGAGGCGCAGGGACTGCTGGCGTCCGAGCGCTCGGCGAACGGCTACCGCTCCTACGACGAGGCCGACGTGGAGCGGGCAACCCGCGCGCGCGGCCTCGTTCAGGCCGGCCTGTCGACGCGCCTCGCCAAAGTGGTGCTCGACGTCGAACGGCAGTGCGCGATGGCGGCGCCGACCTGCTCCCGCGAGCTGGCCGAGATGCTCGCGACCGAGCTCACCGCCCTCGACGAGCGCCTCGCGTGCCTCACCAAGAGCCGCGACGCCGTCGCCCGCTACCTCGACCTCACCCGCAACGGCGACCTGCTCGGAGCCGCGGAGGTGCGCGAGCCGGCTACGGCTCGAGTGTGAGGGATGCCGCGATCGGGACGATCTCCTCGCGCAGCGCCATGATCTCGCGCACGTGCTGCTGCAGGCGCTCGTCCTCGGCGAACTCGGGCGTCCACTGCGGGACGGGCTGAGCGACGCCGTCGGCGCCCGGGACGACGAACACGCTCAGGCACTGCGTGGTGAGCGTGCGTTCGTGCGGCGTGCGCGGATCGGCGGTCCACACGCGGGTGCTCACGTGCATGCTGTGCGGGCTCGTGTAGACGATGCGCGCGTCGACGTCGACGAGGTGCCCGATCACGACCGGCGCCAGGAAGTGGATGCCTCCCGAGTAGACGCCGATCGCCGCGCTCGCCTCCTCGCCGTCTCTCGCCCACGCCGCCGCGACCGCGTAGCCCGCCTCGTCGATCCAGCGCATGACCGTGCCGCCGTGCGCCTTGCCGCCGAAGTTCACGACCCCCGGCGGCGCGAGGAACCTGAGCGTCGTGCGCGGGGCGGTCGAGGCATCCGTGTAGTCCTCTGCGAGCATGAGGCGCTTGATCTCGGCGCGCGACTCGATGCGTTCGAGGGCCCCCTCGGCGAGCTTGTGGTCGGAGCGGGTCACCGGGGTCCACGCCGGCACCTCGGTCGGCCGTCCGTCGGCGCCCTTGGCCACGAAGACCAGGATGCACGTCGTCGCGGGCGTGTACAGGCGCTCGCTGACCTCCGTCGACGAGACGGTGACCACCACGTGCATGCTCGTGCGACCGGTGTAGACGATGCGGGCCTGCACCTCGATGAGGCTGCCCGGCGCGATCGGCCGGCGGTGACGGACATTGCCGACGTAGGCGGTCACGCAGTACGCGCCCGCCCAGCCGACGGCGCACGCATAGCCGGCCTTGTCGATCCACTCCATGACGCTGCCTGCCGCGACCGAGCGTCCGCCGGCCGCCGTGTCGGCGGGGACCGCCATGAACCGCATCGTGATGCGGTCGTCACGGGCCGCGGCGCCGGAGGTGGTGCTCATGCCGTCAGGCTACGGGCCGCAGCATCCGTCTGTCCCGCCGATGTCCGTGAGGCTGCCTCAAAGAAGCGATGTTCCTTCGCGCACGGCAGAATCGAACAATGGCCGCTTCCCCGCACCTCAATCCCGACCACGCCTGCCTCATCGTCCACGGCAGCGACCAGCCGGGAATCGTGGCGGCGGTCTCGGCGATGATCACGCGCATCGGCGGCAACATCGTCGCGTTCGACCAGTACTCCGACAACCCGGAGGGCGGCGCGTACTTCCAGCGGGTGGTGTTCCATCGGCCGGGCTTCGCGGCCGACCGCCCGCGCATCGAGGACGAGATCGCCCAGACGCTCGCCGGCTTCGATCTGGAGTGGTCGCTGACCGACCAGTCCGTACCGAAGCGCATGGCGATCCTGTCGTCGAAGCAGGACCACTGCCTGCTCGACCTGCTGTGGCGCCACCGTCGCGGCGACCTGCCGGTGACGATCCCCATGGTGATCTCGAACCACACGTCCTCCGCAGAGGACGTTCGCTCGTTCGGCGTGCCGTTCTTCCACGTGCCGGGCGTGGCCGGGCCCGACAAGTCGGCGTCCGAGGCGAAGATCCTGGAGCTCCTGCGCGGGAACGTGGACTTCGTGGTGCTGGCCCGCTACATGCAGATCCTGTCGGGTGAGTTCCTCAAGGAGCTCGGGGTGCCGGTGATCAACATCCACCACTCGTTCCTGCCCGCCTTCATCGGCGCCGAACCGTACAAGAAGGCCAAGGAGCGCGGCGTGAAGCTCATCGGCGCCACCTCGCACTACGTCACCGACGATCTCGACGAGGGCCCGATCATCGAGCAGGACACCGTCCGCGTGACCCACGCCGACTCCGCTTCGGAGCTCGCCCGCCGCGGCGCCGACGTGGAGCGACAGGTGCTCTCCCGCGCGGTGCTGTGGCACGCCGAGGACCGCGTGATCCGACACGGCAACCACACGATCGTCTTCTGACGGACGATTCCGCAACCGGATTGCGCCTGACAGGATGTGCGCATGACGCGCAATCCGTGGGCGGTCTCGCTATGGGTCGCAGGAGCTCTGTCGCTCGCCGTCGCCTTCATGCTGACCGTTGTCACGTGGCAGCTCACCGACTACGAGACGTACGACGTCGCGGGCGTGGCCTCGATCGAGGCGTGGGCCCGGCTCCTCGTCGTCGTCGCGGCCGTCACGTTCACCGGCGCCGTCACCCTCGCCGGGATCGAGCGGCTGGTCGGCCACGGCGTCGGCGTCGGGCACGCGGAGGTTCGCGCCGACGTCGAAGGGCCGACGCGCTAGACCAGCCGCAGCTCCGCGTCGATGGCGTCGGCAGTGCGCTGCAACGGCGGCAGGTACTCATTCACGACGTGGTCGACCGAGTCCCGCGTCGCGCTGGTGGAGACGTTGACGGCGGCCACCACGTCGCCGCGGCGATCGTGCAGCGGCACGGCCACCGAGCGAAGGCCAGGCTCGAGCTCGCCGTCGACGAGGGACCAGCCTTGCGCGCGCACGCGGTCGAGCTCCGCGCGCAGCGCGTGGGGATCGGTGAGCGTGCGCTCGGTGAGGGACGGGAGAGCGGATGCCTCGAGCAGCTCGTCGAGGGATCCAGCCCGCAGGCCAGCCAGCAGCACGCGCCCCATCGACGTCGCGAACGCGGGGAACCGGGTGCCGATCGTGATGCGGACGCTCATGATGCGCCGGGTCGGAACGCGCGCGATGTAGACGATGTCGCCGCCGTCGAGGACGGCCGCCGAGACGCTCTCGTCGACCTCGCGCGACAGTCGCTCGAGGTGAGGCTGCACGATCTCGGGGATCGAGAGCGCCGAGAGGTAGCTGAAGCCGAGCTCGAGCACGCGCGGCGTCAGCGAGAAGGTGCGTCCGGCCGCGCGGACGTAGCCCAGCTGCTCGAGCGTGCGCAGGAAGCGCCCGGCTGCCGCCCGCGTGATGTCGGCGCGGCGGGCCACGTCGCTCAGCGTCAGTTCGGGATGCTCCGCATCGAAGGCCCGGATGACGGCGAGCCCGCGCGCCAGCGACTGGACGACGTCGCTGCCGCGACCGGACTCGCCGGTGGCCGGCTCAAGGGAGGCATCTGCGGACGAGGTCACCGGCTCACCCTACCGATGCCGCCACAGGCGTCGGACCGGTCGAGTGCTGCAGTTTCCTGCGACCGCTTCGTCGGACGACGCCGCACTCGCAGGAGACTGGAGCGGTAGCGCCAGGCCGCGGGCCATGCTCAGCGCTCGAGCACGACGGCGAGCCCCTGCCCGACGCCGATGCAGATCGCAGCGACCGCGACGCCGCCCCCGCGACGGGCGAGCTCGTGCGCGGCGTGGCCGATGATGCGGCCGCCCGATGCCCCGAGCGGGTGCCCGATCGCGAGCGCACCGCCGTGGATGTTGACGCGCTCCGGGTCGAGGCCGGCCCACCCCTGGATGTCGGCGAGCGACTGCGACGCGAACGCCTCGTTGAGCTCGACGAGGTCCACATCGGCCCAGGTGCGCCCGGCGCGGGCGAGCGCCTTGTTCGCAGCCTCGATCGGCGCCAGCGGGAACTGGTCGGGGTCGACGCCGTGCGCCGCGCGCGCGGTGATGCGGGCCAGCGGCTCGCCGTCCAGCGCGCCCTCACGGCCGAGCAGCACCGCGGAGGCGCCGTCGTTGATCGGCGATGAGTTGCCGGCCGTGACGCTGCCCTCGCCGTCGGCGGCGAACAGGGCCTTCAGCCCGGCGAGCTTCTCGACAGAGGTGTCGTCGCGGATGCCCTCGTCCCGCGCCAGCTCGGCGCCGGGCACCTGCACGATCTCGCCGTCGTAGACGCCGGCGGCCCACGCGGCGGCGGCCAGGCGGTGCGAGCGGACCGCGAACTCGTCCTGCGCCTCGCGGGAGATGCCCTGCTCGCGTGCGATCTTCTCCGCGGACTCGCCGTTCGAGATCGTCCAGTGCTTCGGGAGCTTCGGGTTGGTCATCCGCCACCCGATGGAGGTGTTCCACAGCGTCTGGTTGCCCACGCTCGGCCAGGGTCGCGGCGACTTCTCCACGACGAAGGGCGCGCGGCTCATCGACTCCACTCCGCCGGCCAGCACGATGTCGGCATCGCCCGCCTCGATGGCGCGCGACCCCTGGATCACGGCTTCGACCGACGACGCGCACAGCCGGTTGACGGTCACGCCGGTCACCGTCGTCGGGAAGCCGGCCAGCAGCGCGCCCATGCGCGCGACGTTGCGGTTGTCCTCACCGGCCTGGTTCGCGTCGCCGAAGATCACGTCGTCGATGCGCACCGGATCGAGGCCGGTGCGCTCGATCGTCGCCTTCATCACGACGGCGGCGAGGTCGTCGGGCCTGACGCCCGACAGCGCGCCGCCGGCGCGGCCGAACGGTGTGCGGACGGCGTCGTAGACGTAGGTCGCCATGTCATTCACCTTCCTGGATGCCGCGGCTCGCAGCATCCGTCAATTCCAGGCCCGTCAGCTCGGCGAGGAGCTTCACGGTGTTGTCTCCGAAGGCCTCGCGCACCGCGAAGCCCTCGGGCGTGACGTCGAAGACCGCATGGTCGGTGTAGACGCGCGTGACGCAGCCGACGCCGGTGAGCGGGTACGTGCAGGCCTCGACGAGCTTGGACTCGCCGGCCTTGGTCAGCAGGTCGGTCATGACGTAGACGTTCTTGGCGCCGATGGCGAGGTCCATCGCGCCGCCGACCGCGGGGATCGCCCCGGGTGCGCCGGTCGACCAGTTCGCGAGGTCGCCGCCCTGCGAGACCTGGAACGCGCCGAGCACGCACACGTCGAGGTGGCCGCCTCGCATCATGCCGAACGAGTCGGCGTGGTGGAAGTACGCGGCACCGGCCAGCGCGGTGACCGGCTGCTTGCCGGCGTTGATCAGATCCGGGTCGATCTGGCCGGGCTCGGGCGACGGGCCCATGCCGAGCATGCCGTTCTCGGTGTGGAGGATGATCTCCTGGCCCTCGGGCAGGTAGTCGGCGACGAGCGTGGGGGCGCCGATGCCGAGGTTGACGAAGGATCCCTCGGGGATGTCCTGCGCGATTCGCGCGGCGAGCTGGGCGCGGGTGATGCGCGTGGCCTGGCCGGTCTCGGTGCTCACTGGTCGACCTCCGTCTCGATCCCGGCCGCGTTCTCGAGCGGGCGGCCTTCGATGTCCACGCCCCCGATGAAGGCGCCGCCGTCGAGCCAGGCGCGCTCGCCCACCGCGACGACGCGGTCCACGAAGATGCCGGGTGTGACGACGGTCTCGGGGTCGATCGAGCCGAGCGGCACGATCTCGTCGACCTGCACGATCGTGGTCGTGGCGGCCGAGGCCATGATGGGACCGAAGTTGCGCGCGGTCTCGCGGTAGACGAGGTTGCCCCAGCGGTCGGCGCGGTACGCGCTGATGAGCGCGACATCGGCCTTTATGGGGTACTCCAGCGCGTACCGGCGGCCGTCGATCTCGCGAATCTCCTTGCCGTCGGCGAGCTCGGTGCCCACGCCCGTCGGCGAGAAGAACGCGCCGATGCCGGCCCCCGCCGCGCGGATGCGCTCGGCGAGGTTGCCCTGCGGCACAAGCTCCAGTTCGATCTCGCCCGCGCGGTACAGGCCGTCGAACACCCACGAATCGTGCTGACGCGGGAAGGAGCAGAGGATCTTGCGGACGCGCTTCTTCGCGAGCAGCGCCGCCAGGCCCACGTCGCCGTTGCCGGCGTTGTTGTTGATGATCGTGAGCTCCCCCGCCCCCTGGGCGATGAGCGCGTCGATCAGCTCCACGGGCTGCCCGGCGCGCCCGAAGCCGCCGATCATGATGGTCGCACCGTCACGGATGCCGGCCACGGCCTCCTCGACGGACGCCACGGTCTTGTCGATCACGAACTGCCTCCTTGCTGTTCGCTCTGCGAACACATGTACGCTATGCGGCTATTGTACTGCAGACCTCGGGGTCACCGGAACCCCCACCCGTCCCTGGTCTTCGTGTGAGCTCCAGGCCGCCGCATCGTCTCGTCCTCTCTCCTCTCCCTCGTTTGGGGCGCAGCGCGCCCAGTCGGGGCGCACGCCGCACGCCCCGAATGCACGCGACGCGCCCCAAACCAGGATGGGAAGGTCGGCTACTCGGCCTCGGCGAACACGTCCTTCGCGATGCGGAATGCCGTGTTCGCGGCGGGGACGCCGCAGTAGAGGCCGGCCTGGAGGATGACTTCCTTGACCTCGTCGACCGTCAGCCCGTTGCGCAGGGCGGCGCGCAGGTGCATCGCGAGCTCCTCGTGATGGCCGAGCGCGATGAGGGCCGTGAGCACCGCGACGGAGCGCGAGCGGCGATCCAGGCCCGGTCGCGACCAGATGTCGCCCCACGCGACGCGGGTGATGAAGTCCTGGAAGTCCGCGGTCAGCTCGGTCGTGCCGGCGATCGCGCGGTCGACGTGGGCGTCCGACAGCACCTCGCGGCGCACCATCATGCCCTGGTCGTAGCGCTCCTCGTCGGTGAGGCCCTCGCCGTCGGGGCGGGTCATGCCGCGCGCTCCGCCGCGACGGTGTCGAAGAAGTGCAGCAGCGCCTCGGCGAGCGGAGCCGGGGCGTCCGCGGGTGGCAGGTGCGAGGCATCCGTCAGTCCGACCGCCTCGCCTGCGCGCACGCCGTCCGCGATCTCGCGAGCGGATGCCTCGGGCGTGACGCCGTCGTGATCGCCCCACACCGCGAGCACCGGCGCGCCGATCTCGCCGAGTCGGTCGCGCACGTCGAAGCCCGCGAGGGCCTCGCAGCACAGCGCGTAGCTCTCGTCGTCCGCGTCCTGGAGGGCATGCAGCAGCCGACCCGTCAGGTCGGGGTCGCGCTCGATGGAGCCGGGCGCGAACCACCGCTGGGCGGAGCCGATGATGAGGCTCGACGTGCTCTGCGCGCGCACCTGCGCGGCTCGCGCGTGCCACGCCGGGGCCTCTCCGATCGAGGCGCCGGAGCAGATGATGGCGGCCGCGCGGACGCGGTCGGGGTGACGCAGGAGCAGCTCGAGGCCGACGCAGCCGCCGAGCGACACCCCGGCGTAGAGGAAGGGTTCGTCGATCGCATCCGCGACGGCATCGGCGAGCTCGCCGATCGTGAACGGCTCGGCGGACGCCGGCGCCGCGCCGTGGCCCGGCAGGTCCCACGCGACGACCCGGTACCGCTCGGCGAGCGCCGGGATCACGCGATCCCACAGCAGCGTCGAGGTGCCCAGCGACGGACCGAGCACGAGCAGCGGCGCACCTTCCCGGCCGGCCGGGGTGGTGACGAAGATGGCGGGGACGGTCACGCGTTGTCCTCTCGATGGGATGCCTCGGGGGCCACCGCGTCGTCGACGAGGCGACCGGCGAGGCCTATGTAGCGGGCGGGGTCGAGCAGATCGGCGACGAACGCCGGGGGGGCGACACCCCGCTCTGCGGCGACCGAGCCCACCTCGGGAAGCGCCGTCAAGGCGGCGGCCAGGTCTGCTCCCCCGGCTGCATCGGCCACCAGATCCGACACGCGCGCCGATCCCAGGACCGGCCCGAGCACGACCGAGAGCCGCTCGGCGACGATGAGCCCGCCTGTCGACGCGAGGTTGCGCTCGACGGCGTCGGTGTCGACGTGCAGGCCGGCCACGAGCGTCGCGGCGTGGGCGGTCGCGCCGAGCGCGAGACGCAGCAGTTCGCGGAGCACCGGCCACTCGGCGTGCCACGCGCCGTCCGGGCGCTCATCGGCGGCGAGGGCGGACGCGAGGTGCAGCGTCGCGCCGAGCTGTGGTGCGCGCAGCGCGGCGGAGCGGATGAGGACGGATGCCGCGGGGTTGCGCTTCTGCGGCATCGCCGACGATCCGCCCCCTGAGCCCTCCGCCAGTTCGCCGATCTCGGTACGGCTGAGGGTCGCGACATCCGTGGCGATCTTCCCGACCGCGTCGACGGCCTGGACGAGGGCATCCCCCAGCTCGGTGATCGGCCAGCGGTTCGTGTGCCACGGGGCGTCGGGCGCCGCGAGCCCGAGTTCGTGCGCGAAGGCGGCCGGCAGGTCGGCGGCCGCCTCCGTTCCAGCGACCTCGGTGAACGACGCGAGCGTTCCCGCCGCGCCGCCCAGCTGGGCAGGCAGCCGGTGCTGGGCGTCCTCGACGCGCTCCCTGGCGCGTGCCACGCCGCGGAGCCACCCGGCGGCACGCAGCCCGACGGTGGTCGGCACGGCGTGCTGGGTCAGGGTGCGCGCCGCCGCGACCTCGTCCCGTCGCGAACGGGCAAGCGAGCGCAGCAAGACCTCCGCGTGCGCGAGCGACGCCGCGATGCGACTCGTCGCCGCACGCGCGACGAGCATCGCGGCGGTGTCGACGATGTCCTGACTGGTCGCACCGCGGTGGATCCAGGTCCGGGAGCCGGCGCCGACGCGCTCCTTGAGCCGCCCGACCAGCGGGATCACCGGGTTGCCGCCGGCGACGGCCGCCGCCGTCAGCGCCGCGAGGTCGACGCCGTGGTCAGGGCATCCGCGCAGGCCGCTGCGCCAGCCGAACTCGGTCTCGATCTCGTCCACCGCCTCGGCCGGCGCGAGACCCAGCTCCCGATACGCCCTCACCAGCGCGACCTCGGCCGTGACGAGCGCGTCGAGGTACGCGGCATCCGTCACCGTCTCGTCGTGACCGACGGTCACGGGCGAGAGCAGGCCCACATCGAGTGCGGGCCGGTCACGGTCAGAAGGCAAGGAACACGGTCTCCTTCTCGCCCTGCAGGTGGATGTCGTGGTGCAGGTTGCCGTCCGGCAGGCGCGTCGCGATGAGCGTAGCGCGCTCGTCGGCGTCGAGCGAGGAGAGGAGGGCGTCGGCGGCGAGCAGCTCCTCGTGCTCGGGCAGGTAGACGCGGGTGACGAGCTTGTCGGGAAGGCCGCGTGCGAACACGATGACGGAGTAGAACGGTGCCCCGCCGTCGACCGGGCCGGGATTGCGGGTCCAGAACTCGTAGCGGCCGACGTCCGTCGTCGCCGCGCGGCCGAAGCCCGTGAACGAGTGGTCGTCGCGGCGGAAGGCGCCGTGGGCCCGAGGGATGCGGCCGTTCTCGTCCGCGCTCCAGATCTCGATGACCGCGTCGGGGATCGGGTTGCCGGCGCCGTCGAACACGGTGCCGCCCAGCACGACCGAGCCGGGGCTGTGCGGGAACACCACCTGGTGCTTCTTGTCGTAGTCCAGGCCGAAGGCGAAGAACGGGCCGACGGTCTGACCGCCGGTGGGCTCGTGGGTCTTCGGGCCCAGGTCGCGCTTGGTGCGAGCGGCCATCAGTGCTCTCCTTCTTCCGGCTCGAACCAGGTCGCGTCGGGGCCGTCGACGACGATGTCGAAGCGGTAGCCCATCGAGAACTCGGGCACCGACAGGTCGTGGTCGTACTGCCCGATCAGGCGGTCGCGGTCCTTCTGACGCCAGATCGTGTTGTAGATCGGATCGAGCGGGAACAGCGGGTCGCCCGGGAAGTACATCTGCGTCACGAGGCGCTGCGTGAAGCCCGTGCCGAAGATCGAGAAGTGGATGTGCGCAGGGCGCCACGCGTTGACATGGTTCTTCCAGGGGTACGCGCCCGGCTTGATGGTCGTGAACTTGTAGAACCCGTCGTCGTCGGTGACGGTGCGTCCGGCGCCGGTGAAGTTCGGGTCGAGCGGGGCAGGATGCTGATCCCGCTGGTGGATGTACCGGCCCGCGGCATTCGCCTGCCAGATCTCGACGAGCTGGTTCGCGAGCGGGCGGCCCCACGAGTCGAGGAGGCGCCCCTCGACAGTCATGCGCTCGCCCTGGGGCTCGCCGATGTGCTGCAGAGTGAGGTCGGACTCGATGGCCGCGACATCGCGCTGGCCGAAGGCCGGCGACCACAGCTCGATCGTCTCAGGGTCGACGAGCTTCGGGTTCTTGGTCGGGTGGCGCAGCAGGCTCGAGCGGTACGGCGGGAAGTCGTGGAGGCTCATATTGAGCCGCTCACCCGCGGCTTCCCGCCGCGCGGCGGCGGCGTGGTAGTCGACGATCTCCTGCGTGATCTCGTTCTGCGTCAGCTGGTCGGGCGAGGCGAGCAGCGACTCGGGGGCCGCCGCGGTCTGCTCCAGCACCACCGACGACGAGAACGCCTCCTCGCCCCGGGGATCGGCCTGGGCCTGTGTCATGAGGTCTCCTTCGACGACTCGGGTCGTCCCAGGGTCGCACTCCGCAGCGGCCGCCGCCCCGTGGATTCCCGCTCAGTGGGAATCACGGATGCTGCGGCCCGCAGCATCCGTCCCGGCCACGGGTTTGGGGCGCGGCGCGCGCATTCGGGGCGCGCGACGCACGCCCCGAACGTACGGAGTGCGCCCCAAACCCAGGAGCTCCCCCGCCTACGTCACCCGGAGGTCGTGGTGGAGGTCCTTCGCGGCCTGCACCACGAGGGGGCCGAGCCGCCGCTCGTCGGCGCGCGCCAGGTGCACCACGAGACCCAGCGCGATGGGCGGCAGACCCTCGACGCGGGGCAGCGCGGCGGCGACCGAGACGTTCCCGAGGGTCATCTCCTCGCGGGTCGTCGCGTAGCCGAGGGCGCGAGTGCGCGCGATGTCGGCGCGGAGCTCCGGCTCGGTCGTGATCGAGTTCACGGTCTCGCGCTCGAGCGGGGCCTCGAAGTACTGGCGCAGCCATCCTTCGTCGCGCGTCGCGAGCAGCGCCTTGCCGACCCCGGTCGTGTGCAGAGGGCCGCGTCCGCCCATGCGGCTGAGGGTCGGGATCGACTGGCGTCCCGTGAGGCGCCCGACGTACAGCGCGGTCGTCGTCGCGGGCGTCGCTCCGTCGAGCACGGCGAGGTGCACGTTCTCGCCCGTCGCCTCGTACAGGCGCACCATGTGCGGCAGCGCCGTCTCGCGCAGCCGCAGCGAGAGCGGCGAGAGCTCGCCGAGCTCCCACAGCCGAGGGCCGATGGCGTAGGTGTGTCCGGGGCCGCGCGTGAGCAGCCCTTCGGCCACGAGCGTCGCGAGCAGCCGGTGCAGCGTCGACGACGCGAGCCCGGTGCGGGCGGCGAGCGTCGTCGCGGTGACCGCCGGCTCGTCGTCGGTGAAGCAGCCGAGCACGCGCAGCGTGCGCTCGAGCACCCCCTCGCCGTCGCCCATGCGTCCTCCCCGAGCGACGTTACCCGGATAGTCGGGGTGGCAGAGTGGGCGCATGGCCAACTCGCCCTCCGGCGACTCGATGACCGACCGCATCGTGCGCGTGCTCGAGACGTTCACCGCCGAGCGCTCGATGCAATCGGCGTCGGAGATCGGCCGTCGCGCCCGGCTCCCGTCGTCGACCGCGCACCGCATCGTCGACGAGCTCGTCGACGCGGGCCTGCTCGAACGCGACGAGGACCGCCGCGTGCACCTGGGCATGCGCCTGTGGGAGCTCGCCCTCCGCGGCTCGACGGCGCTGCGCCTGCGCCAGGCCGCGCTCCCGCACATGGAGCAGGTGCAGGCGCGCATCCGCGAGCACACCCAGCTCGCCGTGCTCGAGCAGGACGAGGCCCTCTTCCTCGAGCGCCTCTCCCACCCCGACGCCGGTGCGAACATCACCCGCATCGCGGGCCGGCTCCCGCTGCACGCCTCGTCGTCGGGGCTCGTCCTGCTCGCCTACGCGCCCTCCGCGCTGCGCGAACGCGTGCTCGCCGGCGCGCTGCGCGCCCTGGCGCCGGAGACGGTGACGGATGCTGCGCGCCTGCGCCGCCTCCTCGCCGAGGTGCGCCGTGCCGGGGTTGTGGTGGCGCCCGGCTCGATCGAGGCCGTGTCGACCGGCGTGGCCGTGCCGATCCGCGACGCCGGCGAGGTCGTCGCCGCTCTGTCGGTCGTGCTGCCGCGGGAGACCGACCCGGCGGCCGCCGTCCAGGCGCTGCGCGAGGCCGCCGCCGGCATCGAGGCCGACCTGCGGGCCGACCGCCGCTGACTCCCCCGGCGCCATCCCCATCCTCATCTGAGGTCCAGGGCCGCGCTGAGGAGCAGAACCGGTTTCGCTCTCCTCACCTCAGCCCGGATCCTCAGCTGAGGAAGACGACACCTTCCCGATGAACGGGAATCCACGCCGACCCGGGCGCGACGGGGTCACACTGGGCCGAGGCATCCGTTCCACCACGAACGTCGAAGGAGACGTCCATGTCCACGATCCGCACCCGCGTCGCCATCGTCGGCGCCGGTCCCGCCGGGCTGCTGCTCTCGCACCTGCTCGGGATCGCCGGCATCGAGTCGGTCGTCATCGACCAGCGGTCGCGCGAAGAGATCGAGACCACGATCCGCGCCGGCATCCTCGAGCAGGGCACCGTCGAGGTGCTCGACTCGTCGGGTGCGTCCAGCCGCGTGCGCACGGTCGGCCACCGCCACGACGGCATCGAGCTGCGCTTCGCGGGTCACGGCCACCGCATCGACTTCGCCGACCTCGTCGGCCGCGGCGTCTGGCTCTACCCCCAGCACGAGGCGCTCAAGGACCTCATCGCCGTGCGCCTCGGCAAGGGCCAGGATCTGCGCTTCGGCGTGACCGCGCTGCGGGTGGAGGACGCAGCATCCGATCGCCCTCGCGTGATCGCGACCGACGCGAACGGCGACCCCCTCGAGATCGAGGCCGAGTTCGTCGTGGGCTCAGACGGATCGCGCAGCGTCGTGCGCGAGGCCGTGACCGGCTCGCACACCGGAGGCTACTTCCGCGAGTACCCGTTCGCGTGGTTCGGCATCCTGTGCGAGGCGCCGCCGAGCGCCGAGGAACTCATCTACAGCAACTCCCCCGACGGCTTCGCCCTCATCAGCCAGCGCAGCGCCACGGTGCAGCGCATGTACTTCCAGTGCGACCCGAACGCCGACCCGAACGCCCTCAGCGAGGAGCAGCTGTGGGAGGAGCTGCAGAAGCGTGTGCCCGGCACCACGCTCAAGGAGGGCCCGATCTTCCAGCGCGACGTGCTGCGGTTCCGCAGCTTCGTCGCCCACGAACTGCTCAACGGCCGCGTCGCGCTCATCGGCGATGCCGCGCACACGGTGCCGCCGACCGGTGCGAAGGGCATGAACCTCGCCGTCGCCGACGTGCTCGTGCTCGAGCGCGCGCTGCGTGCGCTGCTACTCGAGAACGACGACCGGCTCATCGAGGCGTTCCCGGAGAAGGCGCTCCACCGCATCTGGAAGGCGCAGCACTTCTCGTGGTGGATGACGAACATGCTCCACGTCGCCCCCGACGCGTCGGACTTCGACCGCCTGCGCCAGCTCGGCGAGCTGCGCTCGGTCGTCGAGTCAGAGGCAGGCCGCCGGTTCCTCGCGGAGGCGTACACCGGCTGGCCTCTCGAAGGCCTCGCCTGACGCCGCGGTTCCCTCGGTGAGGTCGGTTCGGGGCGCACGCCGCGCGTTCGGGGCGCACGCCGCGCGCCCCGAACGGACGCGCCGCGCCCCAAACCCCCACGACCCGGCATTGCCGCTCAACGGGAATGAGCGGATGCTACGGGGAAGGCCTGGGCTATAGTCCGGTGCCTATGGCCTCACCGTCGCGGACCACGCGCACCGAGCCGTCGCGCACGGCATCGGCCCTGATGCTGCTCGCGGCGGTGTGCCTCGTCGCGATGAACATGCGCCCGGCGATCACGGGGCTCGGGCCGCTCCTCGATCAGATCGGCGCCGACACCGGCATGTCGGTCTCGGCGCTGGGGCTGCTCGCCGCGGTGCCGCTCGTCGCGTGGGCGCTGTTCTCGCCGCTCGCGCACGACCTCAGCCGCCGGTTCGGGCAGCCGCGCGTGCTGCTGTGGTCGCTGCTGGTGCTGCTCGCCGGCACCCTCGTGCGCTCGATCCCGGGCCCGGTGGCGAGCCTGTGGATCGGCACGGCGATCATCGGCATCGGGATCGCCATCATCAACGTGCTCATGCCCGCCGTGGTCAAGCGCGAGTTCGCCGGGCACGTGCCCGCCGTGACCGCGGCGTACACCGCGCTGCTCGCGGGCCTGGGCGCCGTCTCGTCGGGCGTGGTCGTGCCGATCTCGCACATCGAGCTCGGCGGCGATCCGGCCGGCTGGCGCTTCGCCCTCCTCGTGACCGGAGCCGCACTCCTGCCGTTCGCGATCGCCGCATGGTGGTGGGCGCACCGCGGCGCCGGACGCGCGCACGATCGCTCTTCGGCACCGCGCGGGCGCACCGGCATCTGGCGCGACCCGATCGCCTGGCTGGTCGCCGCCTACATGGGCCTGCAGGCATCCATGTTCTACATGTTCGTGACGTGGCTCGCGCCGCTGTCGATGTCGATCGGGCGCTCCGAGGTCGTCGCCGGCATCGACGTCATGGTCTATCAGCTGTTCTCGCTCGCCGGCTGCCTGCTGCTGCCGCTGGCACTCCGGGGCGGCCTCGAGCGCTGGGCGCCGGCACTCATCCCGTCGCTGGCGGTCGTCGGCGTCGCCGGGCTCATGATCGCCCCGGGCGGCGTGCTGCTGTGGGGCTCGCTCATCGGGCTCACCGGCGGCGCGACCCTCGCGATGTCGCTCACGCTCATGGCTCAGCGCGCCCGCGACCACGACACGTCGACGGCGCTGTCGGGCATGTCGCAGTCGGTCGGCTACGTCATCGCCGCACTCGGGCCGATCGCCTTCGGCGCCCTGCACAGCCTCACGGGAGGCTGGACCGCATCGCTCGCGCTCGTGCTCGCCGTCCTTCTGGCCCTGACGGTGGTGGGCGTGTTCGCCGGGCGCGACCGCTACGTCCTCGAACGCCGATAGCGGGACGGATGCTGCGCCCCCGGCGCCCGGCCGGTCATTCCCCGGGGAAGGCCAACGCGCGCAGCAGTCTCGCGAGCGTCTCGCGGTCATCGGTCGACAGGTCGGCGTGGACACGCTCCTCGGCGGCGCGTGCGGCCTCGCCGGCCGCGGCGACGAGCGCCCGCCCGGCGGCCGTGGCGACGACGACGTTCGCGCGCCGGTCGGCCGGGTCGGGCTGACGCTCGACGAGTCTGCGCGACTGCAGCTCGTCGACGAGGCTCACCACCTGGCTGGGATCGAGCCGGAGGAACTCGGCGAGCTCGCGCTGGGAGGGCCGGGCATCTCCCGACGCCAGCACCAGGACGGAGTACGACCGCGCCTTGAGCCCGTGCTCCGACAGGGCTGCGTTTCCGGCGGCGAGCGCGATGGCGTTGGCCCGCGCCAGAAGAAAGCTCAGGTCGTCGCTGAGTGCCGACGAGCGCAGGCCCGGTGTGGCGGCGACATCAGCGGCTTTCGGCATGGCCACGATGCTAGTCCAATTAATGGACGAACGGAATGATTGACTTTTTCAACAGTTGGGTCTTCAATGGACCCGACACGAAGGAGTTCACGCATGTCTTCGCACGCACCGCTCGACGGCAAGGTCGCCATCGTCACCGGGTCGGGCCGCGGCCTCGGCCTCGCCTACGCCCAGGAACTCGCCCGGCAGGGGGCCGCCGTCGTGATCAACGACGTCGACGAGGCCACGGCGGCGGAGGCCGTCGCCACGATCACCGCGGAAGGCGGCCGCGCGGTCGCGGTCGTGGCACCGGTCGGGCCCACCGAGACGGCGCAGCAGCTGGTGCGCACCGCGGTCGACACCTTCGGGCGGCTCGACATCCTGGTGACCAACGCCGGGGTCCTGCGCGACACGGTGCTCTGGAAGATGAGCGACGACGACTTCGACACCGTCATCAACGTGCACCTGCGCGGGACCTTCACGTGCGTGCGCGAGGCCGCGAGCTGGATGCGCGAGAACGAGGTGCCCGGCCGCATCATCTGCATCGGCTCCCCCACCGGCCAGCGCGGCAACTTCGGCCAGACGAACTACGCCGCCGCCAAGGCCGGCATCGTCGGCATGGTGCGCACGTGGGCCCTCGAGCTCAAGCGCGCCGGCATCACGGCGAACGCCGTCATCCCCGTCGCCGCGACCGCCATGACCGCGACCGTGCCGTACTTCGCCGCCGCCGTCGAGGCAGATGCGGCGGGCGAGCCCATGCCGGCCTTCTTCCGCCACGACCTCGGGTTCGGCACCTCCGACGACGTCGCGGGGCTCATCGCCTATCTCGCATCGGATGCTGCGGCCGGCGTCACCGGTCAGGCCATCGGTGTCGGTGGCGACAGGCTGCAGCTGTGGTCGCACCCCGAGGCCGTCGCGACCGCCTACCGCGAGGGCGGCTGGTCCCACGACGACCTCGCATCCGGGTTCGCAGAGGCGGTCGGCGAGCTGCAGACCGTCGGCGAGAAGTTCCCGCCGCTGCCCGAAGAACTTCAGCGCCCGTGACCCGCTACGAACCGGCGATCGACCTCGACGCCATCACGGCGATCGACGTGCACGTGCACATCGAGGTCGACGGTCACGGTCACGCCTCGCTCCCCGAGGATCTCGCCGCCGGCGCGGCCGAGTACTTCAGCACCGACGGCCCGAACCCCGACCTCGACTCGGTGGCGGAGTACTACCGCGAGCGCCGGATGGCGGCGGTCGTGTTCACGGTGGATGCCGAGACCCAGCTCGGCCACGCTCCGCTGTCGAGCGCCGAGATCGCCGAGGGCGCGGCGCGCAACAATGACGCGCTCATCCCGTTCGGCTCGGTCGACCCGCGCCGGCCCGACGCGCTCGATCGCGTTCGGCGCCTCATCGACGAGAACGGGGTGCGCGGCTTCAAGTTCCACCCGACGGTGCAGGGCTTCGACCCGTCCGACGAGGCGCACTTCCCCCTGTACGAGGTGCTGCAGGAGGCGGGGGTCGTGGCCCTCTTCCACACCGGCCAGACCGGCATCGGCGCGGGCCTTCCCGGTGGGCGCGGCCTGCTGCTGGGCCTTTCGAACCCGATGCTGCTCGACCCGGTCGCGGCCCGGTTCCCCGAGCTGCAGATCATCATGGCCCACCCCTCGGTGCCCTGGCAGGACGAGGCCCTCTCCGTGGCGACCCACAAGCACAACACGTGGATCGACCTCTCCGGCTGGAGCCCCAAGTACTTCCCCGAGTCGCTGGTGCGTGCCGCGAACTCGTACCTGAAGAAGCGGGTGCTCTTCGGCTCGGACTTCCCCCTGCTCACCCCCGACCGGTGGATGAGGGATGCCGAGACCATGGGCTCCTTCAAGCCCGAGGTGCTGCCCGGCATCCTCAAGGACAACGCGGCGCGGCTCCTGGGGCTCGGAGGCTGACATGCCCGCACTCGAGGCCGATGCCACGTTCGGGTTCGACCCGTACGCGATCGCGGCCGCGCACCTCAGCCCGGCCGCGCGGGCAGCGCTCGGGCGTCTGCAGCACACGCTGGAGCGCAGCATCCATCCCCTCCTCGCCCAGGCGTGGGAGACGGCGACCATGCCGCCCGAGGTGCTCGATGCGCTCATCCCGCTCGACCTCATGCAGCCGGAGGGAATGGATGCTGCGGAGGCGGCGTCGAGCGTGTACTCCGGGTTCCGCAACTACGTGCTGGCGCGCACCGACGTGTCGGTGGCGACGCTCTACAACGCGCAGTCCGGGCTGTTCCGCACCGCGATCGCGCTGGGCGGATCGCCCGCGCAGGCGGCGGAGCTCGACCCTCGTGTGCGCAGCTTCGATCTGAAGGGCGTCTTCGCGCTCACCGAGCCGGAGCACGGGTCCGACATCGCCGGCGGCCTCGCCACCACCGCACGCCGGGAGGGCGACGAGTGGGTGATCGACGGCCGCAAGAAGTGGATCGGCGGGGCCGCGGCATCCGATGTGCTCGTCGTGTTCGCCCGCGACGTCGACGACCACGCGGTCAAGGCGTTTCTCGTGCCCACCCACGCGCCCGGCGTGCGGCTCGAGGCGATCGGCGGCAAGGTCGCGCTGCGCCCCATGCAGAACGCGGTGATCGCGCTCGACGGCGCGCGGGTGACCGAGGCGGAGCGCCTCCAGAACGTGAACGGCTGGCGCGACGTATCGCGCATCCTCCGGGCGATGCGCTCGGACGTCGCCTGGATCGCTGCGGGCCTTCAAGCGGGTGCGCTCGACGCGGCGGTGCGGTACGTGCGCGAGCGGCACCAGTTCGAGCGGCCTATCGGCGGGTTCCAGCTCGTGCAGGAGAAGCTCGCCCGCATGCTCGGCAACACCGTGGCCTCGCTCGCTCTCGTCGTGCAGCTGTCCGCGCGGCAGGATCAGGGCGAGTACGCCGACGAGAACTCCGCGCTCGCCAAGCTGCAGACGGCGCGACTGGCGCGCGAGACCGTGGCGCTCGGCCGCGAGGTGCTCGGGGGCAACGGCATCCTGCTCGAGCACGACGTCGCCCGCTTCTTCGCCGACGCCGAAGCCGTGTACTCGTACGAGGGCACGCACGAGATCAACGCCCTCATCGTCGGCCGCGCCCTGACGGGCGCCTCGGCCTTCACCTGAACCATCCGATCGATCGAAGGAGACCCCATGACCACCACCGTCGACTACGCCGACGTCGCAGGCCTCGCCGGCACCGACCTCGGCTGGACCGAGTGGCTCGAGGTCACGCAGGAGCGCGTGAACCTCTTCGCCGACGCCACCGACGACCACCAGTGGATCCACGTCGACCCCGAGCGGGCCGCAGAGGGACCGTTCGGCGGGGCGATCGCGCACGGCTTCCTGTCGCTGTCGCTGACCGTGAAGTTCTGGTCGGAGCTGTTCGACGTCACCGGTGTGACCACGCGGGTGAACTACGGCCTCGACAAGGTGCGGTTCGTGTCGCCGGTCAAGGTCGGCGCGCGCGTGCGCGGCGGCGCGGTGATCGCCGAGGTCACCGAGATCCCCGGCGGTTACCAGTTCGCCGTCGACCAGACCATCGAGATCGAGGGCGCCGGCAAGCCCGCCGTCGTCGCCCGCGGTCTGTACCGCTTCTACGCCTGACCCCATCGGGTCCGAACGCACCACCTCCTCGAGGGAGAGGACTCCGCAACGATGCACAGGGGAATCGGGTTCTGGCTCGCCAAACGGCGCCTGAAGAACCCCGGCAAGACGGCCGTCGTCTTCGGCGACGGCGAGCTGACGTACCGTGAACTGGCGGACGCGGCCGACCGCGTCGCCGCGGTGCTGTGGCACCGCGGCATCCGCCGCGGCGACGCCGTCGCCTACATCGGCGAGAACAGCCCGCAGTTCCTGCAGGTGATGTTCGGCGCCGCGCAGCTCGGCGCCGTGTTCGTGCCCGTCAACACCCGGCTGGCGGCGCCCGAGGTGACGCACCTGCTCGTCGACTCGGGCGCGCGCGCCGTGGTGCTCGATGCCGAGTTCCTCGAGCGTGCGATGCCGGGAGTCGAGGCGGGCCGGATCGCCCACGTCATCGTGACCGGTGAGGGCCTGCCTGAGCATCCCGGCCTGGCGCGGCTCGTCGCCGAGGCACCCGGCGGGCACACGGTGGCCGATGTCACGCTCGACGACCCGGCCGCCATCATCTACACGTCGGGAACGACCGGCAAGCCCAAGGGCGCAGTGCTCAGCCACGGCAACCTCACGTGGGTCGCCCTCAACTGCATCGTCGACTACGACGTGGTCTCCACCGACGTGTCGCTGATGATCTCGCCGCTGTTCCACGTGGCGTCGCTCGGGATGGGCGCGCTGCCGGTCATCCTCAAGGGCGCCACGCTCGTGCTCGAGAAGGGCTTCGAACCGGGACGGGCCCTCGCGCTCATCCAGGAGCACGGGATCACGATGCTGAGCGGCGTGCCCACGACGTACCAGATGATGGCCGATCATCCCGCGTGGGCCACGACCGATCTCTCGACGCTGCAGAAGCTCACGTGCGGCGGCTCGGCCGTGCCGACGCGGATCCTCAACGCCTACGAGGAGCGCGGGCTGTCGTTCTCGCAGGGCTACGGCATGACCGAGACGTCCCCCGGCGCGACCTCGCTCTCACCCGCGATGACCCGCGAGAAGCAGGGCAGCGTCGGACTGCCGCACTTCTTCACCGAGGTGCGGATCACCGACCAACGCGGCGACGTGGTGCCGCGCGGCACGGTCGGCGAGATCGAGGTCGCCGGGCCGAACGTGTTCCTCGGCTACCACGGGCAGCCCGAGGCGACGGCGGCGGCGTTCACCGACGACGGCTGGTTCCGCTCCGGCGACCTCGGCTATCTCGACGCCGACGGCTACCTCTACATCGCCGACCGCCTGAAGGACATGATCATCTCGGGCGGCGAGAACATCTACCCGGCCGAGGTCGAGAACCTCATCGCCGACATCGAGGGCATATCGGGGGTCGCGGTGGTCGGCGTACCCGACGAGCGCTGGGGCGAGGTCCCCTGGGCCGTCGTCACGCTCCGCGAGGGCGCCGAGGTCGACACCGAGATCGTCCGCGCACACCTCGACGGACTGCTCGCGCGCTACAAACTGCCCAAGAACGTCGTCGTCGTCGAAGACCTTCCGCGCACAGCATCCGGGAAGGTCCGCAAGGCCGATCTCCGCGAGCGGTACGGCCGGGGATCGTGACGCCTGCCCCGCAGCCGCCGATCCCTTCGCTCGAGCGCGCGTTCGAGGTCGTCGCCGACCTCGGCCCGCTCGAGGACCACGGCATGACCCGGGCCGGCCACAGGCGCATCATCCCGGTGATCGGCGGCACCGTCACGGGCGCCTTCGCCGGCACGATCCTTCCCGGGGGCGCGGACTGGCAGACCGTCCGCGCCGACGGCTCGATCGAGATCGACGGCCGCTACAGTGCGCGCGGCGACGACGGCTCGCTGCTCTACATCCGCGCCCAGGGCGTGCGCAGCGGCGACCCCGCCGTGCTCGAGGCGCTGCTGCGCGGCGAGGACGTGGAGCCCTCGCGCTACTACTTCCGCGCGGCGCTCACCCTCGAGTGCGCCGCGCGCCCCGAGTTCGAGCGCTCGCTCTACCTGGCCTCGTACATCCGCGAGGCGAACCGCGTGCGGTACGTCGCGTACCGCGTCACCTGACGTCGCGGTGCGGTGCAGAACCGCGGAGATGTGCACGATCGCGGATCTGCGTCGCGGCGCCCGTCCGTCATCGTGCATATCGACGCAGAGAAGTCACGACGTGCTCGCTCCCGCCGCACATGGAGACCGGGGAGCTCAGTCGACGAGGCCTGCGAAGTCGCGCACCGCGGGGAAGGCGAACTCCCGATGCCGCCGCGTGAAGAGCTCGAAGGAGCGGTCCGCCGGCCAGTCCTCGCCCATGTACTGGCGCGGCAGGCGCGGGTCGGCGCGCAGCAGGGCGAGCCAGTCCGCGACGAGCAGCGTGCGTGCGGTGACCGCCGGGAGCTCGGACGCCGCGTCCTCCCGCTCCCAGTGCTCGATGAACTCGGCATGGGCTGCTCGGATGCCTTCGATGTCCCAGGCGACGCGCACGGTCTCGGCCATGGGGAAGCCGTCGAGCTCCGACGCCGAGAAGGCGTTGACGGAACCCGGCGGCAGATCCGGGATGATCGCCCCGAGGGCCGCAGCGAGATCCACGGCCCCGGGCGCGACCCACAGGCCGTCGCGCAGCACGGCGAAGCCAGACCACGTGAGCGCGGCCCGCAGGCGGTGGCGCAGGTCGCGCAGGTGCTCGGGCACGCTGAAGGTCACGAGGGTCCACCCCTCGCCCTGCGGCTCGAAGGGGGCGGGGCCGTTGACGCGATGGGATGCCTCGCGCAGCACCTCGCTGCCGTGCCCGGTGAGCTCGAACCCGATCTCGCGTCCGAGCCGCCGACGCTCGAGCATGCCGCTGTGGACCATCCGGTCGAGGTTCGTGCGTACCGCAGACGCGGCCACCCCGGCGCTCTCGAGCGCGCCGATCAGCACGCTGGCGCGCAGCGGCTCGAAGTACCGGTCGCAGACGAACTCACCGAAGAACGCCAGCAGGAGCTGGCGAGGCTTGCGCGTGAGGATCGACGCGTCGGCGGTGGAGACGACGCTCACGCCGCCTCCGGACGGACGGCCTCACCGCGCTTGGCGCGCTGGATCTGCTCGTACACGTGCGTGCGCAGCTCGGTGAACCGCGGCAGCGCCCGCGTCGTGATCTGGTCCCGCTCCGGGGCGAGGTCGATCGCGAGGTCCTCCTGCACCCAGGTCGGCGACTTCGACAGCACGATGACGCGCTCGCCGAGGTAGACGGACTCGTCGATGTCGTGCGTGACGAAGAGGATCGACATCCCGCGCTCGCGATGGAGCTTGCGCACCAGATCCTCGAGGTCGGCACGGGTCTGCGCGTCGACGGCGGCGAAGGGCTCGTCCATGATGAGCACCTCCGGCTCGTACGCGACGGCGCGGGCGATGGCCACGCGCTGCTGCATGCCGCCCGACAGCTGCCAGGGGTAGCTGCCCGTCGCGTGCTCCAGGCCGACGGCGCTCAGCGCGTCGTCGACGAGCCGATCGCGCTCGGCGCGCGTGAGCTTCTTGTGCTTGAGCGGCAGCTCGACGTTCCCGCGGACGGTGAGCCAAGGGTAGAGGCTGCGCCCGTACTCCTGGAACACGAGGGCCATCTTCGGCGGCGGGGCGGTCACCCGCCGCCCGCCGAGCTCGACGACGCCCGACGTCGGCTTGAGCAGGCCGGCGATGCACTTCAGCAGCGTCGTCTTGCCGCATCCGGAAGGGCCGACGATGCACACCAGCTCGCCGGCATCCATCCGGAACCCGATGTCGCCGATCGCCTCGACGCTGCCGGTCGACGACTCGTACACCTTGCGCAGGTGCTCGACGTTCAAGAGCGTCTGCGTTGTCTGAAGCGGCTCAGGCACGCTCCACCTCCTTGATTCCGTGATACCAGCGCAGCACGCGTCGCTCGACGAGACCGAAGATCGCCGCGAGCAGGATACCGATGAGTCCCAGCAGCAGGATGCCGCTCCACATCTCGGCGATGAGGTAGTTCCGCTGGAAGTAGACGATCTGATAGCCGAGGCCCGACGACGAGTACGCCAGCTCCGAGATCACCATCAGGATGAGGGCGATCGACAGCGATTGCCGCACGCCCGCCATGATGCGGGGGCTCGCCGCGGGCAGCACGAGGTAGCGCAGCCGCTCGCCGGGCGTCACCGCGAACGATCGCGCGGTCTCTGTCATGACGGAGTCGGTGGAGCGGACGCCCTCGATCGTGTTGAGGAGGATCGGCCACACCGAGCCGACCACGATGACCACGATCTTCATGGCGTCGGTCGGCCCCATCAGCACCACGACGATCGGCAGCAGCACCGGCGGCGGCACGGCGCGGAAGAACTCCAGCATCGGCTCGAGCAGCTCGCGCAGCCAGCGGTTGAGGCCGATCAGCGTGCCGGCGACGATGCCGACCGTGATCGAGATGACGATGCCGATCGCCAGCCTGCCGAGGCTCGGCAGCACGTCGGTGACGAAGGCGGGACCGATCCAGGTGTCGACGAAGGCGTCGAGGATCTCGAGCGGCGGCGGGAAGAACAGCGCCGGGCTGATGGTGGCCCACACGCCCCAGATCACCAGCAGGAGCAGAGGCAGGCCGATCGCGTAGAGCGTGCTCTCGCCGATCTTCGCCCACACCCGTGAGCGCCGGCGCGGCGTCACGACGGTGCTCGTGTAGAGGGTCACAGGACCTCCTCCCCTCGCACCGACTGGTGCCATGCGAGCGAGCGGCGCTCGATCGCGCGGAACACGAGGTTGATGAGAAGGCCGAGGATGCCGGTCACGATGACCAGGGCATAGACCACGGGCCAGTTGCCCGCGGACTGGGCGAAGACGATCTCGCGGCCGAGCCCCGGATTGCCGATGAACATCTCGGCGGTGATCGCGAGGATCAGCGCCACCGCGGCGGCCAGGCGCAGCCCCGTCATGAGGTAGGGCAGAGCCGTAGGGAACACCAGGTTCACGATGCGCGAGCCGCGCGAGAGACCGAAGCTGCGCGCCGTGTCGCGCGCGACGGTGTCGATGTCGGCGACCCCGTAGAGCACCTGGATGAAGACCTGCCAGAAGCTGGCGTAGACGATGATGACGAGGGCCGCCTCGATGCGCAGCCCGAACATGAGGATCGCGAGTGGGATGAGGGCGACCGAGGGGATGGGCCGCAGGAACTCGACCGTGGTGTGCGTCGCGCGGCGCAGGAACGGGACGAGCCCGATGATCGTGCCGAGCACCGTGGCGAGCACGGTCGCGATGACGAGGCCCAGGCCCCACGCGGTCATCGTGCGTCCGACGTTGCGCCAGAACTCGAGGTCGCGCATCTGCTCGCCGAGGGCGGCGAGGGTGACGGTGGCGCTCGGGAAGTACCGCGGGTCGACGAGGCCGATCGTCGGCAGCAGCTGCCAGGTGACGAGGAATCCGAGGATGCCGGCGATGCCGAGCGCGATCTTGCGCGCCGTTCGCGACCGGCGGGCGCTGCGGGCAGGACGCGGCGGCGGCGTGGCGACGATCAGGGGAGCGTCAGCGGTGGCCATCGGGGGGTCCGATCTGGTGGAGACGAGGGGATGACGGGGCGTGGGAGGTGACGGATGCCGCTGCACGCGGCATCCGTCACCCTCTCGTCGTGCGACTACTGCTGCTGGAGCAGGCGGTCGTAGTCGGGCTCGGCATCGATGTAGGCGAACTCGACGGCGAGAGCGCCGAGGTCCTCGATGCCGGCGCCGCCGAGGTCCCACGTGAAGGTGGGCAGCGTGATGCCCGCCGCGGCCTCCTCGGGGATGTCGAGGTTGGTCGCGATCGCGGCGCGCACAGCCTCCTCGTTGTCGGCCGCCCAGTCCAGCGCCTCGGCCATCGCCTCGGAGTACGCCGTCACGAGCTCGGGATCCTCGTCGAGGATCGCCTGCGTCGTGATGTTCGTGAGCACCGAGAGTCCGGGGATCGTCGCCTGGTACGGCTGCACGACCGACACCCCGCCGTCACCGACGATCATCGCGCGGAACGGGTCGGGCGCCCACGCGGCGTCCATCGTGCCCGCTTCGAGCTGCGCCGGCACGTCGGGGAACGCCACCTCGACGAACTCGATCGTCGAGGGGTCTCCGCCGTCGTCCTGCACGGCCTTGCGGATCGTCAGGTCGCCGGCGGCGCCGATGGTGTTCACCGACACCTTCTTGCCCGCGAGGTCGGCGGGCCGCGTGATGCCCGAATCACCCAGTGCGACCACCGCGTTGACGTCCGTCTCGTCGGCGAGGCTGTTCGCGTAGTTGCCGACGATCACGACGCCGAGGTCCTGCTGGTCGGCCCGGATCGGCCCGAACGGCTGGCCGATCGCGAACTGGATGTCGCCGCTGAGGAGCGCGGGGATCGCGTTGGCGCCGCCCTGGGAGGGGACCACCTCGATCTCGAGGCCGTGCTCCTCGAAGATCCCCTCGTCGATGGCGGCCCAGAGCGCGCCGGTCTCGGCGATGGGGAGCGCCGCGACGCGGACTTTGGTGAGCTCGCCCGAGTCGCCGGCGTCGCCGGTGGACGTGGCGGTGGACGCGGGATCCGCGGCGGAATCGGTGCAGCCGCTCAGCGCGAGCGCTGCTGCGGCGAGAACGCCGAGGGTGACAAGACTCTTCTTCATTGACGGGCCTCTCGTGACGGTGCGGGTGGGTCGGCCGCCGGGTCTCGTCCGGCGCAGGGCCGGAGTCCTCACCTCGGCGTGCCGGACAAGAGTCATCGTGCGCCAGATGCGGGCAATTGTCAACAGATTCGTGACGCGCGTCACATTTCTCTTGAACTAACGGCTCCCCACATCCGTTCAACGGAGCCCTGCTCGGCCCCCCTGTGCGCCGACGCGGAGGATGACAGGACAGCATCAGCCATTAGCTATTGCCATTACCTATGTCCATAGGTAATCTGACATCACTCCCCGCGGTGCGAAGGCGCCCGCGCCGAGGAAAGGACCTCGATCAGTGGCACATCAGAATCCCGTCTCCCCGAAGGCCGCAGCCCTCGTCGACGGCTTCTCGCTGGAGATGACCGGCAAAGACATCCCTGGCCTCGAAGAAGCCCGCGACATGATCCCGCAGGGGACGAAGATCAACGTGACGTTCCTCGGCAACGAGGACCTCGAGATGCGCGTGGCGGCAGCGAAGGCCGTGAAGGAGATGGGCTTCGTTCCGGTCCCCCATCTCTCGGCGCGCCGGCTGCGGTCGCAGGACGAGCTCGAGGAGTTCCTCGGGCGCCTCGCGGAGGTCGGTGCCACCGAGCACGTGTTCGCCGTGGGCGGCGACCCCGCCGAGCCCGAAGGCCCCTACCCGGACTCCCTCACCGTGATCCGGTCGGGCGTGCTGCAGAAGTTCGGCGTGCGAGAGGTCTCGATCGCCGGCTACCCCGAGGGCCACCCCGACATCCCCGGCGACGTGCTGTGGCGCCATCTCGACGAGAAGGCGCTCGCCCTCGCGCAGGAGGGACTGGATGCCGTGATCCTGACGCAGTTCGCGTTCGACACCGCTCCCGTCATGACGTGGATCGACGCGGTGCGCGATCGCGGCATCGACGCGCCGATCCGCATCGGCACCCCCGGCCCCGCCGGGGTCAAGCGGCTGCTGGGCTTCGCCCGCCGCTTCGGCATCGGTGCGAACGCCATGATCGTGAAGAAGTACGGCTTCTCGCTGACGAACCTCATGGGCACCGCCGGGCCCGACCGCTTCGTGTCGGACCTCGCGGCCCTGCTGGCAGACGACCCGAAGTCCGGCGACGTGAAGCTGCACTTCTACACGTTCGGCGGCCTTCTCGCCACGTCGCAGTGGGCACGGGAGTTCGTCGCGGCGCAGTCCTCGGGGGCTCGTCGATGACGACCCACCTGGAAGTGCGGCGCGATCACGCCTGCCTCATCGTGCACGGGCCCGATCGGTCGGGCATCGTCGCCGCGGTGACGGCGCTCGTAGCCCGCAACCAGGGCAACATCGTGACGCTCGATCAGTACTCCGACAACCCGGAGGGTGGCGAGTTCTTCCAGCGCGTGGTGTTCCATCGCCCCGACCTCCAGGCGGCACTCCCCGAGATCGAGGCAGACCTCGACGCGACGCTCGAGCCGCTTGGGCTGGAATGGCGGATCACCGACCAGTCCATCCCCAAGCGCATGGCGATCCTCGCCTCGACGAGCGACCACTGCCTGCTGGAACTGCTGTGGCGGCACCGCCGCGGCGAGCTGCCGGTCACCATCCCGATGGTGATCTCGAACCACACCAACACGGCGGAAGACGTCCGCAGCTTCGGCATCCCGTTCTTCCATGTCCCGTCCCAGGGGCCCGACAAGTCCGCCGCCGAGGCGAGGATCGTCGAGCTGCTCAAGGGCAACGTCGACTTCGTGGTGCTCGCCCGCTACATGCAGATCCTCTCCGACTCGTTCCTCGACGACGTCGGGGTCCCGGTGATCAACATCCACCACTCCTTCCTCCCGGCCTTCATCGGCGCGGCCCCGTACCGCAAGGCGAAGGAGCGGGGGGTGAAGCTCATCGGCGCGACGAGCCACTACGTGACCGAAGACCTCGACGAGGGGCCCATCATCGAGCAGGACGTAGCCCGGGTCACCCACGCCATGACCGCCGCCGACCTGCAGGCCCGCGGCGCCTACGTCGAGCGCGCGGTGCTGTCCCGCGCCGTGCAGTGGCACGCCGAGGACCGCGTCATCCGGCACGGCAACCACACCATCGTCTTCACCTAATGCCCGGTCGCCGTGGCTCGACGGGCTCACCCACCGGTCGACACGCACGGGCCGCGGCATCCGTCCCACCACCACACAACCCACGAACAGAGAGGTTCCCCATGGCGAAGAATCTGCAGGAGCTCATCGACGGCCAGAACGCCGTCGAGATGCTGCGCAACTCGCAGATCGGCTCGTACATCTACCCGGTCGTCCCCGCGGACTTCCAGAACTGGATCAAGGAGCAGAAGGCCTGGCGCGACACCGCCGTGCTCTACGACCAGTCGCACCACATGGACAACGTGTTCCTCAAGGGCTCGGACGCGATCCGGCTGATCTCCGACACGGCGATCAACTCCGTCGCGACCTTCCCGGTCAACCGCGCCAAGCAGTACGTGCCGACGACCGCGTCGGGACACGTCATCGGCGACGGCATCCTCTTCCACGAGGCGGAGGACGAGTACGTCTACGTCGGGCGCGCGCCCGCGTCGAACTGGCTGCTGTACCACGGTGAGACCGGCGGCTACTCGAACCTCGACGTCACGGTCGACCGTCGCTCCCCCTCGCGCCCGTACGGGGACGCGGTGAGCCGCCGCTACTACCGGTTCCAGATCCAGGGCCCGGCGGCATGGCAGGTAATCGAGAAGCTCAACGGCGGGCCGCTCGAGCAGCTGAAGTTCTTCAGCATGTCCGAGATGCAGATCGGCGGAGCGAACGTCCGCACGCTGCGGCACGGCATGGCCGGCGCGCCGGGCCTCGAGGTGTGGGGTCCGTACGAGGACCACCACCGCGTGCGCGACATCATCGTCGAGGCGGGCGCCGAGTTCGGCCTCGTGCCGGTCGGCTCCCGCGCCTACCCGTCCAACACGCTCGAGTCGGGCTGGATCCCGTCGCCGCTGCCGGCGATCTACTCCGGCGAGGAGGAGCGCGGCTACCGCGAGTGGCTCGGCGTCGACAGCTACGAGGCGACCGGCACGCTGGCAGGGTCGTTCGTGTCGCAGAACATCGAGGACTACTACCTCACCCCGTGGGAGCTCGGCTACGGCTCGTTCGTGAAGTTCGACCACGACTTCATCGGCCGCGACGCGCTCGAGAAGATCGACCCCGCCACGCAGCGTCGCAAGGTGACGCTCGCGTGGAACGCCGAGGACGTCACGAAGATCTTCGCGTCGCTCTTCGACACCGAGGGCGACAGCTACAAGTTCTTCGACCTGCCGCTGGCGAACTACGGGTCGGCCAACTACGACTCGGTGACGGATGCCGACGGCAACGTCGTCGGTTTCTCGATGTTCACCGGGTACAGCGCCAACGAGAAGCGCGCGCTCTCGCTCGCCACGGTCAACCCCGACGTGCCCGAGGGCGCAGAGGTCACGGTCGTCTGGGGCGAGCCCGACGGCGGGACGAAGAAGGCGTCGGTCGAGCCGCACAAGCAGCTCGAGGTGCGCGCGGTGGTCTCCCCCGTGCCGTACTCGACGGTGGCCCGCCAGACGTACCACGGCGGCTGGCGCACCGGGTACAAGGAATCCGCCTGACCCCACCCGACCCGAGGGGGTCCGCCCGCGGCCGGGCGGGCCCCCTCGTACCATTCAGGCCCGGCCGCTCCGGCGGCGAGACGGCATCGGAGCGCCGAGACTGCGGGAAACCCCGCAGTCTCGGCGCTCGGGTGAAGTCTCGGCGTCTGCGGCCGCTACCCTCGGGCGAGAGGAGAGCATCGATGAGCCTGCGCTACGCACTGCTGGCGATCCTGCGGGTCGGCCCGCTGTCGGGATACGACCTGCAGAAGCAGTTCCACCAGTCGGTCGGTCACGTGTGGCACGCGCCCGACTCCCAGATCTATCCCGAACTGCGCAAGATGGAGGAGCTCGGCCTCATCGAGGGCGAGGAGCAGACCCGCGGCGAGCGCGGCACGCGGCGGATGTATCACGTGACGGACGCCGGCAACCAGGCCTTCCTCGACTGGATGGCCGCTCCCCTGGACTACCAGCGCGTGCGCGACCCCGCGCACCTGCGCGCCGCCTATCTCGAGACCGCGACGCCCGAGGCCGCCCGCACGTTCCTCGAGCGGCACATCGCCCAGTGGGAGGGCGAGCTGGCGCAGTGGGAGGGCGAGCTCGAGCGCATCGACGCCGTCGCCAACCCGATGCTGGTCCGCAGACTCACGGTGACACCCGACGCCGACCGCGAGCGCACCATCGCGTACAAGCGCTTCGCCTACGAGGGCCTCGTCGAGCGCGCCCAGGGCGAGATCGCCTGGGCGCGCCGGGGCCTCGCGCTGGTGGACCGCCTGGAGTCCTGACCCGGCGCTGTTCCCGGCTCGGGCCGATCCTCTTCGGTTCGGGGCGCATCGCGCACGTTCGGGGCGTGCGGCGCACGCCCCGAACGTGCCCGGCGCGCCCCGAACGACGATCTGCTCCATCCCGAACAGCGCATCCCCCTGCCGACACGTCGGCAGGGGGATGCGGGTGCGAGGGTCAGGGCTTGCCCGGTGCCTTCTTCACCGCCTGGGTCTCGGCCGACAGCAGGGTCTGCGCGACGAGGTCGTCTGCCGACACCGTCACCCGCACCCGCAGCTCGGCTCCGACCAGGTCGGCCGTGGGGCTGAACGACGCCTCCGTGGCTCCGGCGACAGGTGTGCCGTCCGCGATCCACTGGTACGCGATCGCCGCGCCCTCCGGCGCGTCGACCTCAGCCGCCACCGACTCGCCGACGCGCGGGGTGCCCACGACCTCCGGTGCGGCGGTGGTCACGGTCTCGGTCGTTCCGAAGTCGAGCCACGTGCCTTCCAGCGGCTTGTAGCCCTGCGGGCGCGCGTCCCAGTCGCAGACCCCCGACGGGAAGGTCGCGGTGAACCGCGCCCACTGCGCGTCGCTCATCGCCGGATAGTCCGTCCGCACGGGCTGCGTCAGCGCGCACTTCAGACCGTCCGCGATCAGCGGCATGCCCGCCTCCGCCCGCGGCTGCGAGTGGTACGGGTACAGCGTGTTGCACGCCGTCGACGGGTCGTCGTAGTCGAGCGGCTCGGCGATGAACGCCATCTGCGCATCGAAGCACCCGTCGACGAGGTCCGCGGGCCGCGCGGCCACGGTGCGTGCACGGTCGCCGGGCCCGCCGGCAGCCTCGATCGCGTCGAGCCAGTCCTCCAGCTTGTCGAGCGCCGCCACCCGCATCTGGTTGGTGTTCGCCCCGATGTTGGCGCCCGTCCAGTTGACGTGCGTTCCGGCGTCGCCGTAGGCCGCCAGCATGCGCTCGCGGATGATGGCCGACCGGTAGCGCTCGTGGAAGTCGCCCGTGGGATCGGTGTAGTTGCGGATCTCGATCACCGGCGTCCACCCGAGACCGCCCGTCATCATGTTGATGCGCCCGGTCTCGTACGCCCGCTCGATCGCTTCGACGCTCGCCTCGGAACGTGCCGCGGTGCGGTTGCCGTCGACGCCCATGCCGCCGACCTGCTCGTTGAGCGAGACGAACTGCTCCACCGTGATCGCACCGCTCTGCAGGGCGTTCCAGCCGTACTGCACGCCGACGTTGTCGGGCTCCACGCGAAGGCCGCGCCCTTCGGCATCCGTGCCGTAGACGTTCTTCACCATGTCGGCGATCGTGCAGCGCAGACCCTCGGGGTTCGACGGCGACCAGCGGTCGGCGACCGGGATCGCCGGGTTGCAGCCCCGGTTGGGGTCGTCGACGCCGTCGAAGAACGTGAAGCCGAAGCACGTCCCCGGCAGCGCGTGCCCCGTGACCGCGACCTTCTGCGCGTCGGTCCAGCCGGCGCCACTGGGCGTGCCCCAGTAGTTGAGCAGTGCACGGCAGTCGTGGCCGCCGATCGTGGTCGACCGCTCGTCGGGGTAGCCGATCTCTCCGAGCACGCCGTCGAGGATGCCCGGGTAGTTGTTGGCGAGGAGCAGCTGCTGCATGGTGCCCGCCGAGCCGCCCGAGCCGATCGTGTAGTCGACGGGGCCGAGCTGCTCGATGACGTGCTCCTTGACCATCATCGCGGTCTCGGCGCTGGTGACGTCGTTGCAGTTCTGCGCGTAGACGTTGAACGTCGCCGACGCGACCGCGTAGCCGCGGCTCAGGAACAGGTCGTTCTGCACGCCGCCGGTGCTGCTGCCCTGCCAGTACCCGACGCCGCACGCGCCGCCGAAGGTGTAGACGAGCTTGCCGTTCCAGCCGGGGGTGGTCGTCCAGGCAGCGGGCTCCGCTGAGCCCGGCAGGTGGAGGACGGCGGTCTCGTAGACCGCCCGGTTGATGGTCCCACGCTCGACGCGCACGACGTAGGGCACGGTGGCGCCGTCGACGGTGGTCGTCGCGAGGTTGGCCGGGGTGGATCCGTCCGTCGGGTAGTCCGCGAACTGCCCAGTGGTCGTGCGGTAGCGGTAGCTCACCGAGGGAGCCGCGACGTGGCAGTCCTCGTCGACGGCACCCAGGTTCCAGGGCGCGCCGGAGGCCGTGCAGTACATCGGATGCTGCGGCCCCGAGAACACGGGACCGGTGATGGGGTGGTTCTCGACCTCGAGCGTGGCCTGGACCTGACCGTTCTTCTTGGTGACCTGGATCTCGCTGACGCCCAGCGGCAGTTCGTCGACGAGCCCGATCAGCCGCCCGTCGACCGCATGGAACGCTTCGGTGACGTCGACACCGGCCGACAGGATGCGGAAATCGTCGCGGGCGCCGGCCACCGACACCAGGGCGTCGCCGCCGGAGACGCTGTCGGCGCGTCCGGACTCGATCTCGATCTTGACAGGCTGCGCGGCACTGACCGCGGTCGGCAGGGAAAGGCCGGCGAGGATGAGCCCCGCCGAAGCGAGCACCCCCATCGCGAGCGGCCCGGTTCTGGATCTCTTCATTGCACTCTCCGTCGACGTCGTCGTCACGGCGCAGCATCGTCGCTGCCGCCTACGCGACAGAGTAGAACTCGTTGTGACGCTCGTCAACGAAAGATTAAGTGTCGGCCCTCTCCGTCATCCGGCGACGCGTGACCCGCCGCGCGAGATCCGCGTCGATCTCGCCGACCAGCGCGCGGATGCGGCTCTCCGCGGCGTCTCCGAGCTCGTTGTAGCGCTGCGCCCACGCGCGACGGGTGGCCGCACGCGGCCAATCGCCGGGCACCAGCTCGGCGGGCATGCCGGTGTCGAGCAGCCGGAACGCCTGCCAGCCGAGCATGAGCTGCATGCGCTCCACGAAGGCCGCCACCGGCCCATCGGGCTCCCCCGGCTTCATGGCGGCCGCGAATCGTCGATACTCAGCGGCGATGTCGTCGAGGTTCCAGGCCGCCTGCGCACCACCCGCGATGGTCGTCTGGAGAGTGGCGCGCATCGCGGTGACGTCGCCGACCCCGAGTTCTCGGAGCTCGGCCATCGCCGCCGCGGCACGATCCTGCGGCGACACCCACACGCCGTCGTACAGCGGCGCGAACCCGAGCCAGCGGAGCCGGGATCGCGCGAGGTGCCGCGACGACCGCTCGGATTCGGGGATCGAGAAGGCGAGGACCGTCCACAACCCGTCCCACGAGGGCTCGACCAGACCGAACGACTCGAGCCAGGCGCCTTCCTCCTCGACGATCTCCAGAGCCCGCGGGGTGAGGCTGTGGGTCGTCCGGCGTCCCGCCCGCTCGGCCGCCAGCAGCCCGCCCCGCACCATGCGAGCAAGCGTCGCCCGGGCTGCGGCCTCCTTGAGGCCGAGGTCGGTGAGCGCGGTCACCAGCGCGCCGGTCGGAAGAGGGTCGTCGACGCCCCACCAGTAGTCGCCGAAGACGGTGAGGACCTGTCGGACGGGCGAGACCCGGCGGAACTCGGGCGAGCCGGCGGCGTCGTCGGCGAGAGTCATGCGTGACATCTTCCCACCGGCGCCGGCGGGAAGATGTCACGCGGAGTGCTCAGTGAGCCATCGAGGCCAGCGCCTCCGGGTCGAGGGTGGCGATGGAGCGGGTGTCCTGGAAGGCGCGCACGCCCTCGATGCCCTGCTCCCGGCCGAACCCGGACTGCTTCATGCCGCCGAAGGGCGCGCGCAGGTCGAGCCGGGTTGCGCCGTGGTCGTTGACCCACACGTAGCCGCACTCCAGCTGCGAGCCGACGCGCTGCGCCGCCTCGGACGAGGCGGTCCATACCGAGCCGCACAGGCCGCCCCACGTGTCGTTGGCGAGCCGCACCGCCTCGGCCTCGTCGTCGAACGGGATCACCGGGATCACGGGCCCGAACTGCTCCTGCGTCACGACCCGCAGGTCGAGCCCCGGGTCGACGACGATCGCCGGGCGCACGAAGTTGCCACCCTCCAGCTCGCCACCGGGGAGCTGCCCGAACTCGCGGACGTCGGCGCCGGCATCCTTCGCCTCCTGGATGATCTCGTCGACGAACGCCTTCTGCGCCGGCTGGTGCAGCGGCCCCATGGTCGTCCCCTCGTCGAGGCCGTAGCCGAGCTGTGCCGCCTCCAGCCGCGCGGACAGCCCCGCGACGAGCTCGTCGGCGCGCGACCGGTGCACGAAGACGCGCTTGGCGTTCATGCAGATCTGCCCGGTCGTGTCGTAGATCGCCGCGTACAGGCGGTCGAGGTGCGCGTCGTCGAGGACCGCGTCCTCCAGGAACACCGCCGCATCGTTGCCGCCGAGCTCGAGCGTCACACGGGTGAGGGTCTTCGACGCCATCTCCATGATCCTCTTGCCGCCGTTCACGCTGCCCGTGAAGCACACCTTGGCGATGTCGGGGTTCTGGATGAGCCCCGACATGTCCTGGTCGCGTCCGGTCACGACGTTGAGAACGCCGGGCGGGAGCTTCTCGGCCACGCGCTGCACGACCCGGGTCGTCGCGAGCGGCGCCGAGGGCGGCGGCTTCACGATCGCGGTGTTGCCCGCCAGGAGCGCGTGCGGGAGCGAGGCGCCGAGGATCGCGATGGGCCAGTTGAACGGCACGATCACGGTCACCACACCCAGCGGCTGGTACGAGACGTCGGTCGACACGGGGATCGCGCCCGGAACCGGCGGCAGCGTCTTGGACGTGTCGACCTCGTCGGCGAGCATGAGCGCGAGGTTCCAGCGGATCTCGAAGACGAGCGCGTCGATCCACGACTCCATGCGGATCTTGCCGTTCTCCTGCGACAGGATCGCGGCGTCCTCGTCGCGGTCGTCCGCGATGCCGGCGATCGCCTCGGCCATCTTGGCGGCACGCTCCTGCGGCGTGAGCGCCGCCCACGCCGGGAACGCCTTCTTCGCGGCTGCCACGGCATCCTTCACATCCGACTCCGTCGCGGCGGCGGCCTCGCCGACCACGGCGCCCGGCTTGCCGGGATCGGCGATCGTCAGCACGTCGTCGGTGAACCGCTCCTCACCCCCGATGTACAGGCCGGTGCGCACCGCCGCGCCACTGGGCGAACCGGTCTGCGCCGTGCCTCGCACGGCATCCGTGCTCACCACTGCGTTCTCGACATCAGTCATCTCCGACCACCTCTCTGTGCATATCCGGAGCCTCCTTCAGCCTGCCCGCGCCCTGCGTGCGAATCAAGATTGTCGACGATTTTCGCGCGGATTTCGTATGAGATTCTTCGTGATGATCGGCTTCCCGCGAGATAGTGTCAGTGCACGGACGAAGGGGCCGAAGGGGGTTGGCGGAGATGACGGATGCTGCAGTGCTGAGCGAGGACGACACCACAGAGCGTCCCGACCTGACGCAGGTGATCCGCGAGGCGATCCTCGATGCCCAGTTCGCGCCGCACCAGCGGCTCATCGAGGCGGACCTCAGCGAGCGCTACGGCGCCTCGCGAGCCTCCGTGCGCACGGCGCTGCTGAACCTCGCCGGCGAAGGACTCGTCGAGCGCCTCCCCAACCGCGGTGCGCGCGTGCGCGCGATCACCGTGGACGAGGCGATCGAGATCGTCGAGGTGCGCATCGGCCTCGAGACGCTGTGCGCCCGCAAGGCCGCCGAGAACCTGACCCCCGCCGACGCCGACCGGCTACGGGCGCTGCGCGCCGAGATCGAGGGGGCGATCAAGTCGGGCGACCTCATGGCTTACTCGCGCCTCAACCAGGAGCTCGACCGCCGCATCCGTGACCTCAGCCGCCACGGCACCGCGACGCAGCTGCTCGAGCGCCTGCGTGCGCAGTCCGCCCGCCACCAGTTCCGGCTCGCCTTCCATCCGGGCCGCGCCGCGACGTCGGCGCCCGAGCACATCGCGATCATCGACGCGATCCTCGCGAAGGACCCCGACGCCGCCGAGGCCGCCACCCGCGCGCACCTCTCGGGCATCGTCGAGGTGCTGCACGGCATGGAGTGAACCGACGCGAAGGGGCGGACGGATGCCTCCGCCCGCCCCCTCGTGCACTCAGGTCATTCGTCCCACGACTCGGCGGGGGCGTAGCCCTTGCCGTTGTACCTCTGCACCTGCACGGTCGAGACGGCGGGCTGGCCGTCCTCGGTCGTGTCGACGGTGGAGCCCTCGAGCATCAGCGGGGCCGTGAAGCCCGAGACGTCGCGCAGCGCCTCCATGAAGTTCTCGCGCGTGGGCTCGGTCATGCTGCCGAACACCTCCTCGAGCGTCGCGCCGATCTGGTACGACCAGACGCAGTGCGGGAACGCCGGGACGTCGGGGTAGTTCGCGTACTCCTTCAGCTGCTCGAGGAAAGCGGCGCCCTCCTCGCTCTCGGCGAAGGTGGGGGCGGCCGCGGACTGCGCGAACGCCACCGTGTACACGCCCGGGAACGCGGCCGCGCCACCGGGCTCGAGGATCGCACTCGGGCTCGACGTGTTCGACGGCAGGAACCACGAGGGCAGCCAGCCGAGCTCCTGCGTCTTCTGCAGCGACGAGATCACGAGCGGCGTGATCGACATCGCGTTGAAGAACACGTCGGCTCCCGAGCCGGCGAGCTCGGTGAGCTGCGCGTCGACCGACGTGTCGGTTGCCTCGTAGGTGAGCTCCTTGACGATCTCGATGTTGTCGGCGCCCTCGATCGCGTTCTTGAACCCCTCGACGTAGCCCTCGCCGTAGTCGTCGTTCTGCGACAGGATCGCGACCGTGTGCTCCTCGCCCGATCCGGCCAGCAGCTCGCCGAACGCCTCGCCCTCGTTCTGGTAGATCGGGACGAACCCGAGCTGCCAGGGACTCTCCTCCTGGTTGCTGAAGATCGGGTCGCCCGTCATGATCAGCACCTGCGGCACCTCGTCGGCGATCGCCGCCTCGCGCCATGCGCGGTTGGTGGGCGTGCCCAGGCCCGCGGTCATGGCGAACACGCTGCTCTTCAGCTGGTCGTAGTTCGCCTTCGCCTTCTGCGGGTCGTACTCGTCATCGAGCGCCTCGATCTCGACCGTGCGGGTGTTCCCGTCGCCGAACTCCACGCCCCCGTCGGCGTTCTTGGCGCCGAAGTAGGCGGTGATGCCGGCGACCGTGCACGTTCCGGGGCCGGCGGTCGGCCCCGAGAGCGGGGTCGTGATGCCGAGCGTGATCGACGAGTCGGTGATGCCCGGGCTCGCCTCGGCGGACCCGCCGCCGTCCTCGGTGCTGTTCGGCGTGCCGCCGCCGCGTGAGCAGCCGGCGGCGAGCACGGCGACGATGCCGATCCCGGCGACGACCGAGGCGACGCGCATCTTCCTGCGGTTCGTGCTCATTGGTCCTGCCTCTCTGTGTTTTCTGTGACTGCGTTCGGGAGGGTCATGGCTGCGACGGAGGCGGCGCGCCCGGCGGCGCACCCAGGGCATCGCCGACCGTCGAGGATCCGGTGACGGATGCTGCAGCATCCGTCCGCTCGACGGCTCCGGTGGCTGCGCGGCCGCGAGGAGAGTCGCCGTCACGGCGGCGACGGCGCCACAGCCTCGGCAGCGACACGAGGCCGCCGGGGAGGATGAACAGCACGATCAGGAGGATGGCGCCCTGCAGCACCGCGGTGATGTTCGGGTCGATGAGGTTCGTGATCTGCGGCACCAGCACATACCAGATGCCGCCGAGGATCGAGCCGACGATGCTGCCCGCGCCGCCGATCACCATCGACGCCAGCAGCTCGATCGAGTGGCCGAAGCTCATGGTCTCGGGCGACGTGTACTGGACGACGACCATGTAGAGGAACCCGCTCACCCCGCCGATGAGCGAGGCGATGGTGAACGCGAGCACCTTGTAGCGGTACGGCGAGACGCCCATTGATCCTGCCACGGCCTCGTTGCCCTTCACGATGGCGAAGGCACGGCCGTACTTGCCGCGCACCAGGTTGCGCGTGAGGAGGAAGGTGATGCCGCCGATGAGGAACACGATGTACAGCTGCCACTGGTCGTCGTAGAGGCCGGTCCACTCGGGCGCGTCGGAGAACCGGGCCGAGGTGCCCTGCGACCCGCCGGTGAAGTCCGACAGCCGCTTGGCGAGCGGCACGCCGATGAGGGGCAGCGCGATCGTCACCATGGCGATGGCCAGGCCGCCGAGCCGCGCGGCCGCGAGCGCCACGAGGAGGCCGAGCACGCTGGGCAGTGCGCACGCGAAGAGGAAGACGAGCAGGATGTTCCAGTCGGCGTTGACCCCGAACGCGGTCGCGTAGGCCCCCACGCCGACGAAGAAGATCTGACCGAGCGAGACCTGGCCCGTGTAGCCCATCACCACGTTGAGGCCGAGCACCGCCACCGCGAAGACGCCGATGCGGGCGATGGTCTGGTTGGCGAACTCCGGCAGCATCAGCGGCACGACGATCATCAGCACCACGACGAGGCCGACCCCCGCCCACCGCACCCACGGTCGATCGAAGAAGGGGGTCCGGTTCGAGTGCTCCGCGGTCGAAGGCATCAGACCCGCACCACCGCTTTCCGGCCGAACAGGCCCTGGGGCCGCACGAGGAGCACGACGAAGATGAGGATGAACGGCACGGCGATCTTGAGGTCGTGCCCGATGAAGGGGATGTAGACGGCCGCGAGGTTCTCGAGCACGCCGATCAGCCAAGCGGCCGCGACGACGCCGATCGGGCTCGAGAGGCCGCCGAGGATGCACGCGGCGAGCGCGTACACGAGCGCGGAGTCCATCATCCCGGGCGTCAGGGTCAGCTGCGGGGCGACGAGCACGCCCGCGACGGCGCCCAGCACGGCGGCCAGGCCCCAGCCGACCATGAGGTTGCGTCCGACGTTGATGCCCGAGAAGGCGGCCGACGCGGGGTTGATCGCGACGGCTCGCAGCGCCAGGCCCAGCTTCGTGCCGAGGAAGAGCGCCTGCATCAGGCCCATGATCACGACGATGACGACGATCGTGCCGAGCGAGCGGACGCTGATGACCGCCCCGCCGATCCGGATCGTCTCGAGCGGGAACAGCGACGGGAAGAGCCGGTTGTTGTACGTCCAGATCCAGGCGCACAGCCCCGTGATGAGTGTGAGCAGGCCGATCGTCACGACGACCGCGGTGTCGGGATCGCCCCGTTCGAACCGCCGGATGAGGTACCGCTCGATGAGCGCGCCCAGGAAGAACGAGACGACGATCGCGGCGAGGATCGCGAGGATGAGCGGCACGCCGAACCCGTTGAGCGACCACGCGATGTAGGCGGAGAGCACGGCCATGCCCCCCTGGGCGAAGTTGATGAGGCCGGTCGCCTGGTTCACGAGCACGATGGCGAGCGCGAGCGCTGCGTAGATGGAACCCGTGGAGAGGCCGTCGATCACGAGCTGGATGAAGGTGCCGGGGTTCACGTCAGCCTCCCAGGTATGCGCGGCGGATCTCGTCCATGCCCTTGAGCTGCGCCGTCGAGCCGGTGAGGACGTTGCGCCCCGTCTCGAGCACGGTCGCGCTGTCGACGAGGGTGAAGGCGAGGTTGGCGTTCTGCTCGACCACGACCATCGCGATCCCGGACTCGCTGCGCAGCCGCCCGATCGCCTGGTACACGGTCTTCGCCGTGCCGGGAGCAAGGCCCAGCGATGCCTCGTCCAGCAGGAGCAGGCGGGGCCGGGACATGATCGCGCGGGCGATGGCCAGCATCTGCTGCTCACCGCCGGAGAGCGCCGACCCGTTGGAGCGGATGCGGTCCTTGAGCTGCGGGAAGAGGTC
Source organism: Microbacterium ureisolvens (assembly GCF_019511645.1). Lineage (GTDB taxonomy): Bacteria > Actinomycetota > Actinomycetes > Actinomycetales > Microbacteriaceae > Microbacterium > Microbacterium ureisolvens_A. The sequence goes on from NZ_JAEUAX010000002.1 coordinate 438,016, forward strand.
GAGGCAGTAGTCGACGTCGGCGCGGATGGCCTTGGCGTCCTTGCGGCGATACGCGCCGACCCGCAGGTTCTCGCGGACCGTCAGGTCGGAGAGGGTGCCGCGCCCCTCGGGAACGTGGGCGATGCCGAGCGCCGCGACCTGGTCGGGGCGCAGCCCTCTGAGGTCCTTGCCGTCGAAGCGGATCGTGCCGGTCGAGCGCACCGTGCCCGAGACGGCGCGGAGCGTGGTGGTCTTGCCGGCGCCGTTGGCGCCGAGGATGCCCACGGCGCCACCCTCGGGCACGGTCAGCGAGACGCCCTCGAGCACCTGCACGCGCCCGTAGAACGCGCGGATGTCGGCGACCTCAAGCAGCGTCATCGACGGCGTCCTTCCCCAGGTACGCCTCGATGACCCGAGAATCGGCCTGTGCCTCGGCCGCCGAGCCCTCCATGAGCTTGCGCCCGTGGTCGAGCACGACGACGCGGTCGGTGAGGGCCGAGATCAGCCCCATGTTGTGCTCGACGATGACGACGGTGATGTCGTCGTCGCGCACCCGGCGCACCGTCTCGATGAGCTGCTCCACCTCGGCGTGCGGCAGGCCGGCCGCCGGCTCGTCGAGCAGCAGCAGCCGCGGCTTCATGAGCAGGGCCCGGCAGAGCTCGACGCCCTTGTGCAGGCCGTGCGACAGCTCATCGGCCCGTGCCCGGGCGGCCCAGCCCAGGCCGTGGCCCTCGAGAAGGTCGAGCGCCTCGCGCCGGAGTGCCCTCTCGGAGCGGGTCGTGCGCGGCAGCCGCAGCGACCACTCCCCCGGACCGCCCGGAAGGCGGCTGTGCGCGCCGAGCAGCACGTTCTCCAGAACGGTCTCGCGCAGCTGCAGGGCGGGGTGCTGGAACGTGCGCGCCAGGCCGTGCCGCGCGAGGGTCGCCGGCGGCGAGCCGAGCACCTCGTCGTCGTCGATCGTGATCGAGCCGGCGCTGGGGCGGTAGTGGCCGCTCACGCAGTTGAAGAGCGACGTCTTGCCCGCGCCGTTGGGACCGACGAGGCCGAAGATCTGGCCCGGCTCGACCGTGAAGGTCACGTCCTCGAGCACCTTGACGCCGCCGAAGTGCAGGCTCACGTCGCGGACTGCGAGCCGAGCGCCCATGGCCCCACCTTTCGCGTCATCGCGTCGTCGTGGTCGATCGGGGAGTCGAGTCCCTCCCGTGCTTGGGAAACTACGGATTCGCGGCCAGATTGTCAACGATTTTGGTGTGAAGTTCCGCGACCGTGATCTTCGACACGATGCTGGCGCGGACCGCGGGGGGGACGCAGCATCCGCTTCCGTTGAACGGAACCCCTCCGGCGACGCCGGCCGCCACGCTCTTACGCTGTCCGCAGCTTCCGCAACCGACGAAGGAGGGTCGACGATGACCACGATGACGGACACCAAGACGGAGTCGCTCGCCCAGGCGATCGACCGGGTCGGCAGCGCTGTGGAGCTGCTGCGCAACCAGAACTGGCCCGCGTTCACGTTCCCCGTGGCGCCGGAATTCACGAACTGGCGCGACGAGCAGCGGGCCTGGAACACGTCGGTCGCACTCATGGACCAGTCGCACCACATGACGCAGCTGTTCCTGGACGGCGACGACCTGATCCCGCTCTTGAGCTCGATCTCGCCCAACACGTTCGCGACCTTCCGCCCGGGCGTCGCGAAGCAGCTGATCTCGGTCAACCAGGACGGCTACCTCATCGGCGACGGCATCCTGTTCTACAACTCCGAGGGCCCCGAGGGGATCGTGCTCATCGGGCACCACATCCTCATCGACTGGGTGCGGTTCAACGTCGAGAAGGCGCAGTCGGGCGGCAAGGACGTGCGCTACCGGCTCGAGGCCAACTCGCACATGCGGCAGGGGCCGCCGACGTTCTATCGCTACGAGCTGCAGGGCCCGCACGCCGATGTCGTCATGGAGAAGGTCTTCGGCGGGCCGGCACCCGAGATCAAGTTCTTCCACATCGGCGACGTCGAGATCGCAGGCCGCCCGGTGAAGGCCCTGCGCCACGGCATGGCCGGGCAGCCCGGCTTCGAGTTCTACGGACCGTGGGAAGACAACGAGGTCGTGCTGGACGCGCTCATGGAGGCGGGCGCCGAGCACGGCATCCGCCGCGTCGGCGCAAAGGCGTACTCGTCCTCGCCGCTCGAGTCCGGCTGGGTGCCGACGCCCTTCCCTGCCGTGTTCGACGACGACTTCGCCGAGTACCGTGAGTGGCTTCCCGCCGCGCGCATCGGCTCAGTGGCCGGGTCGCTGTACTCGACCGACATCCACGACTACTACATGACTCCGTTCGACATCGGCCTCGGCCGCTCGGTGCGCTTCGACCACGACTTCCACGGTCGCGAGGCCCTCGAGAAGCTCGCCGAGAACCAGCGCCGCCGCAAGGTCACGCTCATCTGGAACGCCGACGACGTCGCCGCGGTCGTGCGCTCGCAGCTCGAGCCCGGGACGCCCGCGAAGTACCTGGACTTCCCCAAAGCGCGGTACGGGCTGTACCAGATGGACGAGATCCTGAAGGACGGCGAGCGCGTCGGCATTTCGACGGATGCCGGGTACGTGGCGTACGACCAGCTCTACATGTCGCTGGCGACCCTCGACGCCGGCATCCGGGACGGCGACGAGGTCGAGGTGGTGTGGGGCGAAGACCCCCTCTCGAAGAAGGACAGCGTGGAGGCGCATCGCCAGGTGCGCATCCGCGCGACCGTGGCGCCCGCGCCCTACCACGACTACGCCCGCACGGTGTACCGCCAGAACGCCTGAGGCGCGCTCCCGCTCCGGTGGCCGGATTCCGCTCAGCGGAACCGCGGCGTCCGAGCGGGGTTAGCATGGCGGCGTCGTCGAGGAGGATGCCGTGGCACGAGGATCGGCCGGGGAGTCGGTGCTTCACCGGCACCTGCGCGTGCTCGAGAGCTTCGATGCGTGGCATCCGTTCCTCACGCTGACGGAGATCGCCGACGCGTCCGGCATCCCCCCGTCGACCGCGCACCGTCTGATCGCCGAGCTCGAGCACGAAGGCCTGCTCGAGCGCCTGCCGGATCGCACGTACCGTCTCGGGGTGCGCCTGTGGGAGTTCGCGAGCCGCACGCCCGGGGCGGTCGGGCTGCGCGAGATCGCGCGGCCTTGGCTGGGCGCGGTGCACGAGCGGGTGCGGCAGCACACGCAGCTGGGCGTGCTCAGCGGGCGGGACGTGCTCTTCATCGACCGGATGTCGACCCGCGACGCGGTCGTCAACGCCACGCTGATCGGGGGGCGCATCCCCCTCCACGCGTCGTCGAGCGGGCTGGTGCTGCTGGCGCACGCGGACGCGACGGTGGTGAACGACGTCATCGCGCACGGGCTGCGGACGTACACCATGCGGACCATCCACACCGGGGCCGACCTTCGCGCCGAGCTGGGGAGGGTGCGAGAGGACGGGTACGCGGTGACCGAGGGCGCGATCCACCCCGAGTCGCGTGGCATCGCGGTGCCGGTGATGGGACCGGGAGGCGGCGTCTACGCCGCGATCGGCGTCGTGGTGCCGAACGACGGCGTCTCCCCGCACGGCTACGTCGAGCTGCTGCGTCGTGCCGCCACCGGCATCGCGCACGACCTCGCCCTCGCCTATCGCCCCGACGTCGACGAGCGCACCCACGGCATCCGCTCGCTCGTCAGCGGCTCGCGCCGCTCGATCGAGTACCTCGAGAGCCTCGACACCGACCCGCACGACGCCGGCGCGCTGCCCGCGTCCGCGCACCGCGCGGCACTCTAGGGTTTCGGCCATGACGACGATCGCGATCCTGGGTCTCGGCGAGGCGGGGCGTCGCTACGCGCGCGGCCTCGCGCACGCCGGTGCCGACGTGCGGGGTTTCGATCCCGCCCACGACCTCGGCGACCCCGACGTCCCGCAGTTCTCGACGATCGCCGACGCGCTCGCCGGGGCCGACGTGGCGCTGAGCCTCGTGACCGGCCATGCCGCAGCATCCGTCGCCCGCGATGCCCTGCCTCACGTCGCCGCGGATGCCGTGTACGCCGATCTCAACACGGCCGCGCCCGAGCTCAAGCAGCGCATCGCGCGGCTCGCCGCCGACCGCGGGCTGGCGATGGCGGATGTTGCGGTGCTCGCGCCCGTGGTGCGGTCGGGGCACCGCACGCCGCTGCTCGCCAGTGGCCCGGGAGCACAGGAGTTCGCCGAGCGCGTCGGCCCGTTCGAGGTGCCGGTCGAGGTCGTCGAGGGCGAGGCCGGAGAGGCGGCCCGCCTGCGGCTGCTGCGGAGCGTCTTCATGAAGGGTCTCGCGGCGCTCGTGCTGGAAGGGCTCGGCGCCGCGCGCGCCGCGGGCGCGGAGGACTGGCTGCGCGGGCAGATGTCCGCCGAGCTGGGGCCCGACGGCGCCGCGCTGATCCACCGCCTCGTGGAGGGGTCGCAGGCTCACGCCGTGCGCCGCGAGCACGAGGTTCGTGCCGCGCTCGCGGCGCTGGAGTCCTCCGGTCAGCCCGCCGACATGACCCGCGCGACGCTCGCCTGGTTCGAGCGCCTCGTCGCCGACCGCGACCACGGCCACGACTGACGCCCCGCAGTCGCCGCTTCAGGGGGCCGCCACGCGGAGTCGATGCGCGCGCACCCCGCGTATCGCGGCTTCCGAGTTCCCGCTCGCCCGGGTCAGGCGGCGCCGGTGGTGCGCCAGCCGCCGTGGTACTCCTGGCGGGCGGTCACGGCGTAGGGCACCGGGCTGACCACGGCGCGCACCTCGATCTGCTCGTGCGGCTCGACCGTGGTCTTGCGCGACCCGCCGTCGGGCTCACCCCACACCACGCGCACCTCGGCGCCGATCGGCACGTCGCGGTCGACGGTCGCGAGCGACAGTCCGCGCTTCTCGTTGGCCGTGACGCCGGTGAACAGCGACAGGCCCACGATGTTCCCTTCGGCATCGATCACGGCATCGTAGTTCGACGAGCCGTAGTTCGCGTTCGGCAGGTCGAAGAACTGGTAGCCGGGACCCTCGCGGTCGAGCACGCTCGTGAGGATGCGGCCGAGGTCCTCGTCGTTCCACGCCAGCGTGACCTTCTTGCGCTGGGTCTCGGGGTCGATCCGCTCCAGCGCCTCGCGGCCGATGAAGTCGTGGTCGAACTTCACGAACGAGCCGTACCCGAGGTCCCAGGGGTTGAGGTAGTAGTCCTCGATGTCGTCCGACACGAACGAGCCGGCGAGCGCGTTGATCGCCTCATAGCTGGTCGCCGGGAGCCACTCGCGGTAGCGGCGCTCGATGTCGCCGCCGGTGTAGATCGCCGGCAGCGGCGACGGGATCCAGCCGGACTCCAGCGTGTTCGACGAGTACGCGCGCGAGCCGCAGGGCTCGATGCCGAACTCGCGCCCCGCCTCGAGCACGGCGTCGCGGATGCGGCCGTGCTGGTCGTACGGCCCCCAGATCTCCAGGCCCGGTGCACCGGCCATACCGTGGCGGAGGGTGCGCACCGGCTGCCCCGCGATCTCGAGCTCGCCCATGTGGAAGAACCGCACCTGCTCGACCTCGTGGCCGGCGAGCTTCTCGATGATGGGCCACGCGTTCGGGCCCTGGATCTGGAAGCGGTAGAACTCCCGAGTGACGGCCTGGCCGTACGGACGCGACGGCGAGCGGTCGTCGTAGCGGGTCTCGACGTCGTAGTCGCCGGTCTCGGCGTGGAACTGCAGCCAGTTCGCGCCGGGCGCGCGGCCGACGTAGACGTACTCGTCCTCGGCGAGGTGGAAGAGGATGCCGTCGCCGATCACTCCGCCCGTCGACGACGTGGGCACGAACTGCTTGGCCGTGTTCACCGGGAAGCTGGCGAAGGAGTTGATGCCGGTGTCGGAGAGCAGCTTCAGCGCATCAGGGCCCGTCATGAAGAAGTTCACCATGTGGTGGGTCTGGTCGTAGAGCACGGCCGTCTGGCGCCAGGCCTTCTGCTCACGCCGCCAGTTCGTGAACTCGGACGGCACCACCGGGTAGATGTACGTGCCCAGCTGGGAGTCGCGCAGCATGTCGACGACGTTCCCCTTCTCGGCGGTGTGTTCCTGCATCAGCTCTTGGAGGTTGCTCGCCATGCCTGTCTCGACTTCCTCGTCCAGTGGGTTCGTGCCGGGTGACCTGACCGCGATGTTACGTGGCGGCTATACCTACATCCAGAGGTATTTGGTCGCCACGATTGTAGACAATTTGTTGACCATTTCGCCATAGGTGTGGTTCGCTGGCCCCATGACAGAGACGTCCGACACGCTTCTCGTGGTGAGCGCCCACGCCGGCGACTTCGTCTGGCGTGCGGGTGGCGCCATCGCCTCGGCGGCCCTTCGCGGCGAGCGCGCCGTGGTCGCGTGCCTGTCGTACGGCGAGCGCGGCGAGTCGGCGAGCCAATGGCTGGACGGCAAGTCGCTGGACGAGATCAAGCGCATCCGGCGCGACGAGGCCGAGGCCGCAGCATCCGCTCTCGGTGCCGAGATCGAGTTCCTCGACCTCGGCGACTACCCGCTCGTCGAGTCGCGCGAAGCGGTGTCGCGGCTGGTCGACCTGTACCGGCGGGTGCAGCCCACGGTCGTGCTCACGCACACGCTGCGCGACCCCTACAACGGCGACCACCCCGCCGCGGCGCGGATGGCGCTCGAGGCGCGCGTGCTCGCGCAGGCGATCGGCGTCGCGAACTCCGACGGGAGCTACCCCACGAAGGACGACATCATCGGCGCCCCGCCGGTGTTCTTCTTCGAGCCGCACCAGCCCGAGCAGTGCGACTTCACCCCCGACGTGCTCCTCGACATCACCGAGGCGTTCGCGCGCAAGCGCGCCGCCATGGAGTGCCTGCCCGCCCAGAAGCACATGTGGTCGTACTACACCGATCTCGCCGTCCGCCGCGGGGTGCAGCTCAAGCGCAACGCGGGCCCCAACCTGGGCCTTGCCCACGAGACCATGGGCGAGGCCTACATGCGGCACTTCCCGCAGGTCGCCTCGGTGCTCTCGTGAGCGGGGTGGAGCGTCGTGAGCGGGGTGCTGTCGTGAGGGCTCTCGTGAGCGGACGGATGCTGCGATGACCGGGCCCGTCGTCGTCACCGACATCGTGCGGGCCGATGCCGCGATCGCCGAGGCGCTCGGCGTGCGCGGCGTGGCGACGGTGCACGAGGCGATGGGCCGGACCGGGCTCGTGGGTCCCGGCATCCGTCCCATCCAGACGGACGTGCGGGTGGCGGGCACGGCTGTCACGGTGCTCAGCTGGCCGGGCGACAACCTGATGATCCACGCGGCCATCGAGCAGTGCCGGGACGGCGATCTGCTCGTCGTCGCGACCACGTCGCCCTCGAGCGACGGCGCGTTCGGCGACCTGTTCGCCACGGCGCTGAAAGCCCGCGGCGTGCGGGGACTCGTCACCACCACGGGCGTTCGTGACACCGCGGATCTGCGCGAGATGGGCTTTCCGGTGTGGGCCGGCGCCGTCCACGCCCAGGGCACCGTCAAGGCGACGCCCGGCTCGGTGAACGTGCCGATCGTCGTCGCCGGCGCGACCGTGAGGCCCGGCGACGTGGTTATCGCCGACGACGACGGCGTGGTGGTCGTGCCGCGCGAGCGCGCTGCCGCGGTGCTGTCGGCCGCCGATGCCCGCGTGGCGAAGGAGACCGCCGACCGCGAGGCCTACGGCTCGGGTGCCGAGCTCAGCCTCGACCGCAAGGGCCTGCGCCCACTCCTGGCCGAGCTCGGCGTCGAGTACGTCACGCAGACGCAGTACGAGGCGCGAGGCGATGGCCACGCCTGACGCGGCGGCGACCGCCCGCGACGGCATCCGCTGCATGCTCATGCGCGGCGGCACGTCGAAGGGCGCGTACTTCCTCGCGTCGGATCTGCCGGACGATCGCGCGACCCGCGACGACCTGCTCCTGCGCATCATGGGTTCGCCCGACCCGCGGCAGATCGACGGCATCGGGGGCGCGCATCCGCTCACGAGCAAGGCCGCGATCGTCTCACCCTCGAACTCCGCCGGCATCGACGTCGACTACCTCTTCCTGCAGGTCGGCGTCGATACGGCGACCGTCGCCGACGCCCAGACGTGCGGCAACCTCCTCGCCGGCATCGGCCCGTTCGCCGTCGAACGCGGTCTCGTGCCGGCGACGGGCGAACGCACGACGGTGCGCATCCGCCTCCTCAATACGGGGGATGCCGCCACCGCTGTCTTCGCCACCGTCGACGGCCGCCCCGGCTACGACGGCGACGTCGCCATCGACGGCGTCCCGGGAACGGCATCCGCGATCGAGCTCGAGGTCGGTGGCGGACCCGACAAGCCGCTGCTTCCGTCGGGCGAAGTCGCTGAAGAGATCGACGGCCACACCGTCACGCTGATCGACAACGGGATGCCGGTGGTCGTGCTCCGCGCGGAGGAGTTCGGCATCGACGGCTCCGAGTCGCCCGCGACCCTGGAGTCGGACGCCGAGCTCGCGGCACGCATCGAGCGCGTGCGCGTCGCCGCCGGCCCGCGGATGGGACTCGGCGACGTCTCGGGCCAGACGGTGCCGAAGATGATCCTCGTCTCGCCGCCCCGCGCCGGCGGTGCGATCTCGACGCGCGCCTTCATCCCCGCGCGCGTGCACACGGCGATCGGGGTGCTGATGGCAGCATCCGTCGCCGCCGCCCTGCGGATCCCGGGCGCCGTCGGCTCCGACATCGCCGGCGCGCTCGACGGCGAGGAGACGGCGATCGAGCACCCGAGCGGCATCTTCCCGTCGCGCGTGCGGGTGACCCGCGATGCCGCGGGCACCTGGCGCGCGACGTCGTTCTCGCTGCGCACCGCCCGCAAGCTCTTCGACGGCACGGTCTTCCCCGGGCCGCCCCGTCGACACCGAGACCCGGTCGCTGAGCCCGTCGAAGCGCCACCCTACGCCGAAGCAGAGAGGACACCACGATGACCGCCGACACGTCGTTCGACGTCGCCCATCTCGCCCACGTCGAGCTGCTCACGCCCACCCCGGCCGAGAGCCGCTGGTTCTTCGAGGACCTGCTCGCGATGCGCGTCGTCGCCGAGGAGGGCGACTCCGTCTACCTGCGCACGTGGGACGAGTACCAGCTCTACACGATCAAGCTGACGGGGTCGGATGCCGCGGGCGTGGGTCGCACGTCGTTCCGGGCCTCCTCGCAGCAGGCGCTGGAGCGGCGTGTCGCCGCCATCGAGGCGACCGGCCTCGGGGCCGGATGGGCCGATGGCGACGTGGGGTGCGGCCCGACCTACGAGTTCACCGACCCCGACGGCCACCCGATGGGGATCTTCTACGAAGCCGAGCGGTACGCCGCCTCGGACGACGACCGCCCGGCGCTGAAGAACCAGGCCTCGCGGTTCCCCGGTCGCGGCGTCAACGCACGTCGCCTCGACCACATCAACTACCTCGCGAAGGACGTCGAGGCCAACGGCGCCTTCCTCCGCGATGCGCTGGGCATGCGCGAGTCGGAGCGCATCCGGCTCGACAACGGGAGGTTCGCGGCCTGGTGGTTCCACTTCTCGCTGAAGTCATACGACGTCGTGTACTCCGACGACTGGACGAAGCACGGCAACCGCCTGCACCACATCGCCTTCGCACCCGACACCCGCGAGGACATCCTGAAGGCGGCCGACATCTTCCTCGAGAACGGCATCCACATCGAGTCGGGCCCGCACAAGCACGCCATCAACCAGACGTTCTTCCTCTACGTGTGGGAGCCCGGCGGCAACCGCATCGAGTTCGCCAACGCCGGCGCCCGCTTGCTGCTCGACCCCGACCAGCCCGTGGTCGAGTGGACCGAGGCCGAGCGTCGCAAGGGCCAGGCCTGGGGCATGAAGACGATCGAGACCTTCCACACCCACGGCACCCCGGTGGTGGAGACTCCGGGTCACTGAGCCGGGTGTTCGCCCCGGCTCACCGGCCATCCCGGGTTTGGGGCGCGCCACGATCGTCCGGGGCGCAACCCTCGCGCCCCGAACGCACGCCGTGCGCCCCAAACCCGAAGCGCGCGGCCGAACCCAGGTCAGCGCCAGACGTCGGCGGCGATGTCGACGACCTCGCGGACCTTCGCCCACTGCTCGTCCTCGGTGAGGACGTTGCCCTCCTCGGTCGACGCGAAGCCGCACTGGGGACTCAGGGCCAGCTGCTCGAGCGGGGCGAACGCCGCGGCCTCGTCGATGCGGTGCTTCACAGCATCCACGTTCTCGAGCTCACCCGTCTTCGACGTGATGAGGCCGAGCACCACCGTCTTGTCACCCTCGGGCAGGAATCGCAGCGGCTCGAAGCCGCCGGCGCGCTCGCTGTCGTACTCGAGGAAGTAGCCGTCGTACGCGGTGTTGCCGAGCAGCTGCTCGGCGACGGGCTCGTAGCCGCCCGACGAGATCCACGTCGAGCGGAAGTTGCCGCGGCACACGTGGGTCGTGATCGTGAGGTCGTCGGGCTTGCCGTCGAGGATGCGGTTGAGGATGCCGGAGTACCGCTCGGCGATGCCGTCGGTGTGGATGCCGCGATCCCGCGCCTTCTCGAGCTCGACGTCCGAGCAGAGATAGGCCCAGGCGGTGTCGTCGAACTGCAGGTAGCGGGCGCCCGCGTCGTAGAACGCGGCGACCGCGTCGCGGTACGCCTGCACGAGATCGTCGACGATGTCGTCGCGGCCGTCGTAGCCCGAGCCTTCGAGGTGACCGGGCTCCAGGCGGAAGTCGAGCACGGTCGGCGCCGGGATGCTGAACTTCGGCACCGCGCCGGTCGTGCGCTCGAGCAGGCTCTTGAGCGACCGGAAGTGGTCGAGGAACGGGTGCGCGTCGCTGAAGCCGATCTTGCCCGAGATCTCGATGCCGCGGGGCTTGGTCTGCACGCCCTGGAACTGGATGCCGTGGTCGAGCTCGACGATCTCGACACCGTCGAGCAGGCCGAAGAAGTCGAAGTGCCACCACGACCGGCGGAACTCGCCGTCGGTCGCGAGTTTCAGGCCGGCGTCGGCCTCGCGCACGACGAGTTCGGCGATCGCGGTCTCCTCCGCGACACGGAGCGCATCGGCGTCGATGTCTCCCGCGGCGAAGCGGCGGCGCGCCTCTGCGAGTTCAGCAGGACGGAGGAAGCTGCCGACGATGTCGGCGCGGAACGGCGGTGTTGACACCCTCGCAACGGTACCCGATGCCTTCCGCCATAGGTACTCGGGCCGTCACCCGGCGTCACCGACCCACGGCGAATGGCGCGGGCTCAGAAGACGTACTCCATGAGGTCGGTGCCGAGGATGCGGAACGCCTCGTGCGCACGCAGCCGATGCGAGATCGACAGGTCGTCGAAGCACACGATGAGCGCGTACGACACTCCGGCGCGCGGGCCCGCCAGCACACCCGCTTCGACACGGATGCCGGCATCCCGGCCCGTCTTGTTGATGAAGAGCAGGCCGTGCTCGTCGTTCTCGTGCGAGAACGGATCGAGTCCGGTGGCGGATGCCACGAGCGACAGGTCGTGGTTGAGGCTCAGCCACTCCGCCACCTGGGCGCTGACCCCCGGCGAGACGACCTGCGAGTTCACGAGCGCCGCGAACACCTCGGCCAGCTCGCGCGCGGAGCCGAGGGCGAAATGCGGGGCGTCGTCGGGACCGCGCTCGTCGCGGAAGCGGTCGAGCAGCGCCGAGCGGGCGAGGCCCAGCTCCTCGATGCGGGCCCGCACCGCGGGCAGGCCGACGCGTCGCAGGAGCGCGTTGGCGGCGAGAGCATCGCCGGTGGAGGCGGTGAGCACGGCGAGGTCGATGAGCGGCAGGGCAGGCGCCTTGAGGTGCTGCCACACTCCCCCGACGCCGACCGGCTCGATGTGCGCGCGGTCGATGATCTCGAGCGGCTCGAGGCGCCCCGACTCGAACGCCGACGCCACCTCGATGAGCAGCGGCACGACGCCGAGCCCGGCGACCGGCAGTGTCACGAAGTCGTCGCCCGACAGGACGGACGTGCCGCGGTCGAGGTCGGTGATGCGCACCGAGATCTTGGCCCCGGACGCGGCGAGATCGTCGAGCGCCCTCAGCGTCGACGTGAACGAACGACGACCCGCGGCCGCCCTCTTCGGCAGCCGCCGACCGGTGCTCCGTCGCGCCCCCCGAAGCGACTCGGCATCCTTTCTGGGCTCCATGCCCACGGAGTTTCCCTCCCCTTGACGTTGTTGCGGGGCGATCGGGCCGCACGCGGCCCGGCCGTCACCAGATGGTGACGCGCTGGTCCTCGTCGAGCCAGAGAGCGTCGGACTCGGTCACACCGAAGGCATCGTAGAACGCGTCGATGTTGCGCACGATCTGGTTGCACCGGAACTCGTTGGGCGAGTGCGGGTCGATCGTGAGCAGGCGGATGGTCTCGGCATCCCGACCCTTCTGCTGCCAGATCTGTCCCCAGCTGAGGAGCAGCCGCTGGATGCCGGTGAAGCCGTCGAGCTCGGGGGCTCCCGTGCCGTCCAGCGAGAGGGCGTAGGCCTTGATGGCGATGCCGAGACCGCCCAGGTCGCCGATGTTCTCGCCGATCGTGAGCGCCCCGTTGACGTGGTTCTCTTCCGCCAGGCCCTGGGGCACGAGGGCGTCGTACTGGGCGATGAGGTTCTTCGTGCGCTCCTCGAAGGCGGCGCGGTCGTCGTCGGTCCACCAGTCGCGCAGCGACCCGTCGCCGTCGAAGCGGCTGCCCTGGTCGTCGAAGCCGTGGCCGATCTCGTGGCCGATGACCGCGCCGATGCCGCCGTAATTGGCCGCGGCGTCGCGCTCGACGTCGAAGAACGGGTACTGCAGGATCGCCGCCGGGAACACGATCTCGTTCATCAGAGGGTTGTAGTACGCGTTGACCGTCTGCGGCGTCATGAACCACTCGTCGCGGTCGATCGGCTGGCCGACCTTCGCGAGCTGGCGGTCGTGCTCCCACACGTGCGCGCGGCGGACGTTGCCGACGAGGTCCTCGGGGTCGATCTCGAGGGTGGAGTAGTCCTTCCACTTCACCGGGTACCCGATCTTCGGGGTGAACGCGTCGAGCTTCGCGAGCGCGCGCTCACGGGTCTCGGGGCTCATCCACTCGAGCTCGGCGATCGACTGCCGGTACGCCTCGATGAGGTTGCCGACGAGCTCGTCCATCGCCTCCTTGGCGGCGGGCGGGAAGTGGCGCTCGACGTAGACGCGGCCGATCGCCTCGCCCATCGCCGCCTCGGCGAGGCTGACGCCGCGCTTCCAGCGCTCGCGGTTGACCGGGACGCCGGTGAGCTGCGTGCCGTAGAACCCGAAGTTCTCTGCGACGAACTCCTCCGAGAGGAACGGCGCCGCGGAGTGCACGACGGCGAACCGCAGCCACGCCTTCCAGTCCTCGAGGCGGTCCTCGACGAGCAGCGCGCCGAGGCCCTCGAAGAAGCTCGGCTGGTAGACGTTGATCTCGGCGAACGCGTCGGCGTGGTCGGGGGCCGCGCCCTCGCGCCACGGCGTCAGGTCGACGCCCACGAGCTCCTGCACCTCGTCCCACGTCTTGAGGTTGTACGTCTTGACCGCGTCGCGGCTCGAGACGTTGTCCCAGTGGTGCGTGGCGAGCTCGGTCTCGATCGCGACGATGCGGTCGGCGGATGCCTCGGCCTCGGCGACGCCCGCGAGCTCGAGGATGCGCTGCACGTGGGTGCGGAAGGCGATGCGCGTCTCCTGGAAGTTGTCCAGGCGGTAGTAGCTCTCGTCAGGCAGCGAGAGACCGCCCTGGATGAAGAAGGGGACGTAGCGCTCGGGGTTGCCCGGGTCGGGCTCGAAGTAGAGGTGGATCAGCGCCGCGATGCCGTCGCGCTCGAACTCGCCGATCGTGCGGAGGAATCCGGGGATGTCGGTGATCGCCTCGACCCGCTCGAGCGACTCTGCGAGGGGGGCGGCACCCTGCGCCTCGATGCGCTCGGTGTCCATGAAGCTCGTGTACAGGTCGCCGATCTTGCGGGCCTCGGTGCCGGGCTCGGCCTGCTGGGACTCCTCGACGATCGCGTGCACGTCTTTCTCGGCCTGCTCCGCGATGAGGTGGAACGAGCCCCACCGCGCCTTGTCCTCCGGGATCTCGGTCCGTTCGAGCCAGCTGCCGTTGACGTGGCGGAACAGGTCGTCCTGGGGGCGGATCTCGGCGCTGAGTTCCTCGAGCGCGAGACCGGAGCGGGGGGCATCGGTCATGCGTTCCAGGGTAGTCGTCCGGAGGCTGGACAACTCTCGGGAGCGGCCCGATCGCCCGCCGTGACGACATTGTGATGAAGCATCCTCGATCCACATTCGAGCTCGATCCTCATTCGAGGGCCGTTGCCGAAATGCGGACGCGGCGCTGAGAATCGGCCCGCAGCTCGGGTCGCGTCCTCGATCGAGGATCGACGGATGCTGCGCCAGAGCGTCGGCGCCGCCTCATAGGCTCGAGGGGTGACGACCGACACCCTGAACCGCGACATCCTGCGGCTCGCGGTGCCGGCGCTCGGCGCCCTGATCGCCGAGCCGCTGTTCCTCATCGTCGACTCGGCGCTCGTCGGCCACCTCGGCGTCGAGCCGCTCGCCGGCCTGGGCATCGCGAGCGCGGTGCTGCAGACGATCGTCGGGCTCATGGTGTTCCTGGCGTACTCGACGACGCCCGCGGTCGCGCGCCGGTTCGGGGCGGGAGATCCGTCCCGCGCGGTGTCGGTGGGAATCGACGGCATGTGGCTCGCCCTCGGCATCGGCGGGGTGCTCGCGCTCGTCGGCTATGTCGCGACGCCGTTCCTCGTCGGCCTCTTCGGCGCGACGCCCGAGGTCGCCCAGCAGGCCGAGATCTATCTCGGCATCTCGATGTGGGGCCTTCCCGCGATGCTCGTGGTGTTCGCCGCGACCGGGCTCCTGCGCGGCATGCAGGACACGGTGACTGCGCTGTGGATCGCCGGGCTCGGCTTCGCCGCCAACGCGGTTCTCAACTGGCTCTTCATCTACGGCTTCGGGTGGGGCATCGCCGGCTCTGCGATCGGCACGGTCGTCGCGCAGTGGGGCATGGTCGCCGCGTACGCGGTCGTCATCGGCCGGCTCGCGCGTCGGCACGAGGCATCCGTCCGTCCTCAGCGCGACGGCGTGCGCGGCTCGGCGCGGTCAGGCGGCTGGCTGTTCCTGCGCACGGTGTCGCTGCGGTTCGCGCTGCTCGCGACGGTCGCCGTCGCGACCGGGCTCGGCACAGTCGAACTCGCCGGCTGGCAGGTCGCCTTCACGATCTTCTCGACCGCCGCCTTCGCGCTCGATGCTCTGGCGATCGCCGCGCAGGCCCTCATCGGCAAGGGCCTGGGCGCTGAGGACACCCCCCTCGTGCGCCGCGTGCTCGGCCGCACCGTGGCGTGGGGCGCGTGGTTCGGAGTGATCACCGGCGCGATCATCGGGGCGCTGTCCGGCGTGATCGGGCTGGCGTTCACCGGTGACGCCGGCATTGCGACGCTCGTGCAGCCCGCCCTCATCGTGCTCGGGATCGCCCAGCCGGTGTGCGGCGTGGTGTTCGTGCTCGACGGCGTGCTCATCGGTGCGGGCGATGCGAAGTACCTCGCGATCGTCGGGGTGCTGAACCTCGTGCCGTTCGTCCCGGCGCTCGCACTGGTCGCCTGGCTGCACCCCGTGGGGGCAGCCGGCCTCGCGTGGCTCGCCGTGGCGTTCTTCGGCGTCTACATGCTCGCCCGGCTCGCCACCCTCGGCTGGCGCGTGCGCGGCTCGGCCTGGCTCACGGCAGGCGCCTGACCGGCGCTGCGAGGCGTGAGCCCGCTCAACGACCGTCCGCCCAGCGGCGGCACCACTCGTACATGACGACCGCGGCGGCGGCGCTGGCGTTGATCGAGCGGGTCGAGCCGTACTGCTCGATCTGGACGGTTCCGGATGCTGCCGCCAGCGCCTCCGGCGAGAGCCCGGGGCCCTCCTGACCGAACAGCAGCACGCACGCCTCGGGCAGATCGGCGGCGGGCAGCGGCAGCGAGCCGTCGACGTTGTCGATCGCGATGACGGGCAGGGACGCGGCATCCGCCCATCGGGTGAACGCCTCGACGCTCTCGTGGTGACGCACGTGCTGGTAGCGGTCGGTCACCATGGCGCCGCGGCGATTCCAGCGGCGCTTGCCGATGATGTGCACCTCGGCGGCGAGGAACGCGTTGGCGCTGCGCACGATCGAGCCGATGTTCATGTCGTGCTGCCAGTTCTCGATTGCGACGTGGAACGCGTGCCGGCGCGTGTCGAGGTCGGCGACGATGGCCTCCATCGTCCAGTACCGGTAGGCGTCGACCACGTTGCGGGCGTCGCCGTGCGCCAGCAGCTCACGGTCGTAGCGCGGATCGTCCGGCCACGCGTCCGGACCCCCCGGCCAGGGCCCCACGCCCACCGGCAGCGTCGGCTCCGCCGGCTCAGCCGGCTCAGCGGCGCTCGGATCGGGCGGATTCACCGGCCCAGAGTATCCGCCGCGCAGCCCGCCCGGCGATCGCCGATCAGGAGTCGTGCAGCTGGTGCCACTGGCCGCGTCGCATCTCGGCGAGCGACGCCTGCCACACCCGCCGGGCGGGCCGCGCCGTTCGGCGCTCCCGCATGCCGCCCACCATGTGATGGATCGCCGCGACCAACTTCGTCGTCATGTGCACCGCCACTCTCGAAACGCTGATTCACGGATATCGCGGATCACCACCGAGGTGACTGGGGGTTGACAGGTCATCAGCGACGTGACCACCCGAGCCGCACGGCGTGTCGCCGGCCGATTTCGTCGCATTGCGGGGTTCGGCTCGACGCGGAAAGCGCACGCCGGTAATACTGGAAATGACCGTACGACCGGGGGGTCAGTTGTTCGACGATCAGAGGCGTCAGCGCGCCATCGAGGCACTCGGGGTCTTGGACACCCCTCCGGATGAACGCGTCGATCGCGTCGCCCGGCTCGCCCAGGAGATGTTCGGCGTTCCCATGGTGAGCGTCACACTGATGGACGGCGACCGCCAGTTCCGTAAGGCTCAGATCGGGCTCGGCGGGCACGAGGCGCCGCGCGCCGACTCGTTCTGCGACCTGACGATCCGGCAGGAGGGAACGCTGGTCGTCGAGGATGCCGCCACCGACGACGTGTTCGCCGAGAACCCGTTCGTGGTCGGCGACCCGCACCTGCGGTTCTACGCGGGTCACCCGCTGAAGGCGCCCGGCGGCGAGCAGGTCGGCACGCTCTGCATCGTCGACACCGAGCCGCGCACCCTCGACGAGCGCGGCAGAGCGCTGCTGCGTGAGCTGGCGCTGTGGGTGCAGACCGAACTGCTGGACGCGGACGAGATGGACAATGCCTCCGTCGTGCAGCGTGCGATGCTCCCCTCGCGCACGCCGGAGGTGCCTGGATACACGCTCGCCGCTGCAGCCGCGCCCGCGGGGCATCTGCTCGGCGACGTGTACGACTGGCAGGTGGTCGGCGGCCGGCTCCGGGTCGCCCTCGCCGACGTCATGGGAAAGGGCGCGGGCCCGGCGATCATCGCCTCCGCCGTCCGCGCGTCGCTGCGCACCGCCCCGGAGCGCCCGCTCGCCCAGGCGGTGAGCGAGATCGACCGCATGCTCGAGGATGACATCGGCGGATCCAACATCTTCGTGACCGCGGTCGCGGCCGACATCGACGTCGCGACCGGCGCGATCGACTTCGTCGATGCCGGGCACAGTCTGGCGTTCGTGCTGCGTGCGGGCGGGAAGTGGGACGCCCTGCGATCGACCGGGCTGCCTCTGGGCATGGGGTTCGATGAGACGCGGACGGCGTCGAGAGTGCAGCTGGATCCGGGCGACGTCTTCATGATCTGCAGCGATGGCCTCCTCGACGTGCTCGACGAGGACGACCCGTTCCGGCACGTGCACGACACGCTGCGCGACCTCGGCCCCTCGGGCGCCGTGCGCGAGGCGACGCTCCTCGCCGCCCGTCGCGGCGCCCCCGACGACGTCACCGTGCTCGTCGTGCGGAGGGACGTGTGACCGCGCGGTTCGTCTGGATCCGCATCCTGGCACTGCTGTCGGTGCTGCTCGGCGTGAACTACATCGCGTGGCGCTGGCTGGATTCGGTGAACTGGGCCGCGTGGTGGATCGCCGTCCCGCTGGTCATCGCCGAGACCTACAGCCTCATCGACACTTTCCTCTTCTCCGCCACGATGTGGCGCGCGCGCGAGCGCCCGGCACCCACGTCGCCGCCGCAGGGCACGGTCGACGTGCTCATCACGACCTACAACGAGCCCGTCGACATGGTGATCGCAACCGCTCGCGCGGCCCGGGGCATCGCGTACCCGCACCAGACGTGGATCCTCGACGACGGCGCGCGCCCCGACATGGAGGCGGCGGCACGCGCCATCGGCGTCGGGTACATCACGCGCTCTGCGGACTGGGCCGGCAAGCCCCGCCACGCGAAGGCCGGCAACCTCAACAACGCGCTCTTCCAGACCGAGGGCGAGTTCCTGCTGATCCTCGACGCCGACCAGGTGCCCGACCCGCTGATCCTCCACCGCACGCTCGGCTACTTCGCCGACGACCCCGAGGTCGCCCTCGTGCAGACGCCGCAGTGGTTCGTCAACGTCGACGACGCCGATCCCCTCGGCAGCCAGGCGCCGCTGTTCTACGGCCCCATCCAGCAGGGCAAGGACGGCTGGAATGCGGCGTTCTTCTGCGGCTCGAACGCCGTGCTGCGTCGAGACGCCCTGATGCAGCTCGGCATCGTCGGCTATGTCCGCAGCCTGGAGCAGTCCACAGCGCGCACCCTGAAGGCGTCCGAGTCGCTGCTTGCGCACGCCGCGCGCGACCGTGACGCCGATCCCGCGGTGCGCCAGCAGCTGCGGGTGCTGCGCAGCGAAGTGGCGCAGGCGCGCGCCCGCCTCGACGAAGGCGAGCCGATCGCAGATGTGACCTACCGGGTGCAGTCCGCCGTCGACACGGCTTCGCGCGAACTGGTGCGCGGCGACCTGTCGCGCGTGCGCGCCGACCTCGCCTCGATCGGCGAGCTGCCGGTGCAGCGCGACACCGAGCTCGGCGCGATCGTCATCGACGACGCGGGACTCGACGCCCTGGCCGCGCGCGAGCTGTCACCGCTCGGAGCCATCGACTCGGTGTCGGGCCTGCTCGAGGCGCTGCGGGTCGACCGCCCCGACGAAGCTCAGCCCGTGCAGCCGATGGCCACGATCTCGGTCACCGAGGACATGGCGACTGCGATGCAGCTGCACTCGCTCGGTTGGAAGAGCGTCTACCACCACGAGATCCTGGCGCACGGGCTCGCCCCGGAGGACCTCCGCACCATGCTCACCCAGCGACTGCGCTGGGCCCAGGGCACCCTGCAGGTGATGCTGCGCGACAACCCCCTCGTCAAGAAGGGACTGTCGGCCGGCCAGCGGCTCATGTACTTCGCGACGATGTGGAGCTACCTGTCGGGGTTCACCGCCATCGTCTATCTCGCGGCGCCGGTCATCTACCTCGTCTTCGGCGTCATGCCGGTCACCGCCTGGAGCGTCGACTTCTTCGCGCGCTTCCTGCCGTACTTCATCATCAACCAGATCCTGTTCCTCGTCGTCGCGAAGGGGATCAAGACGTGGCGCGGCCAGCAGTACGCGCTGGCGCTCTTCCCGGTCTGGATCAAGGCGTGCACGTCGGCGTTCTCGAACGTCGTGCTCAAACGGCCACTCGGCTTCGCCGTCACGAAGAAGGACGGCCGCGACGAGTCCGGCCCGCCCTGGCGCGAGATCGCGCCGCAGCTGACCGCCATCGTCGTGCTCTTGTTCGCGCTGTCGATCGGCCTCTCGCGCCTGGCGGTCGGCACCGCCGACGGCACGGGCACGCTCGTCAACACCGTGTGGGTGATCTACGACCTGGCGGTGCTGAGCGTCATCGTCCAGGCCGCACTGTACAGCGGGCCGGCGCGGCCCATCCCCGAGCCCGAGGAGGCAGAGTGAATCTGATCGTGACACCCGGCGAGGCCTTCGCCGTCGTCCGTCCGGAGGGGCGGCTCACCGCCACCTCCGTCCCGCGGCTCAAGAAGGCGGTGGACGATCTCGTCGGCGGCGGCAGCACACGCATCGTGGTCGATCTGTCGGGAACCGAATTCGTCGACTCGTCCGGACTCGGCGCCCTGATCGGCGGCCTCAAGTCCGCTCGGCTCGCCGGCGGCGACCTGCGCATCGCCGCGGCCACGGAGCCTGTGCGCCGCGTGCTCAAGCTCACCAACCTCGACCGCGTGCTCCGCGACCACCCGACACCGAGTCGGCGTTCGATGGCGACTGAGCGCGACATCCGCCTCGAGGGCCTGGCCGACGACGCCCTCGTCGATCACGTGCACGATGCCCTCGACGAGCTCTTCCGCCGCGTTCCCGACGTCGGCGACGAGGACGCGATGATGTTCCGTCTCGCGGTGAGCGAGGTCGCCACGAACGTCGCCGAGCACGCGCTCGCCCGCGAGCCGGTCCACGTGACGGTGGAGCTGGACGCCGATGCTTCGGCGCTCTCAGCGGTCTTCACCGACACCGCGGACCCCGCCCTGATCGACCTCGGCTCCGTGTCCATGCCGGGCTCCGAGGCCGAGTCCGGTCGGGGCCTGGCGATCGCGCTCGCCACGCTCGACGAGCTGATCCACGAGACCGACGACGGCAACGTCTGGCGGCTGCGTCGCCTGCGCCACGACCACTGACGCGCCGCGGGAGCACCTGCGCGCCGTCCCGCTCTTTTCGGTGCGCCGAAAAGACGGTAGCTTTTCGGTATGCCGAAAACTGCCGAGGATGTCAGCACGCAGACGCCGCTCCAAAGTCGACGCCTGTCGATGCCGCGCCTCGCGTGGCTGATCGGCCCCGCGCTCGTCGCGGGGGTCGCGTACCTCGATCCCGGCAATGTCGCGAGCAACATGACGGCCGGCGCCCGCTACGGCTACCTGCTCGTGTGGGTCGTCGTGCTCGGCAACATCATGGCGTGGCTCATCCAGTACCTGTCGGCCAAGCTCGGCATCGTCACCGGGCGGAGCCTGCCCGAGACCCTGGGCCGCCGTATCGGCAATCGCTGGGGACGGCGCGCGTACTGGCTGCAGGCCGAGCTCGTCGCCATGGCGACCGACATCGCCGAGGTGATCGGCGGAGCGGTCGCCCTCAACCTGCTGTTCGGCATCCCGCTGCTGTGGGGCGGCGTGATCACCGGCACCGTGTCGATCGCCCTCCTCCTCATCCAGTCGCGGCGGGGTCCGCGCACGTTCGAGTTCGTCGTCATCGGCCTGCTCGCCATCATCGCGATCGGGTTCTCGTTCGGCGTCTTCGTCGCACCGCCCGACGGCGCGAGCGTGGTCGCGGGCCTGGTGCCGCGGTTCGAGGGCACCGACTCGGTGCTGCTGGCGGCATCGATCCTCGGCGCGACGATCATGCCCCATGCCATCTACGCGCACAGCGCCCTGGCGCGCGACCGCTTCGCCCCGGCACCGGCGACGTCCGGCGTCGCGCTCGGCGGCGACCGGCTGGTGCCGCGCGGCTCCCGCGCTGCGGATGCCCCGATCGGAGCTCCCGCAGACCCGACGCTGGCCGAGCTGCGCGGCATCTCCACCCGTCGCCTCCTGCGTGCGACGAAGTGGGACGTCACCATCGCGATGCTGATCGCGGGCACGGTGAACCTCTGCATCCTGCTGCTCGCGGCGGCGAACCTGGCGGGGGTGCCGGGCACCGACTCGCTCGAGGGCGCCTACGCGGCGCTGTACGCGGGGCTCGGTCCGCTCGTCGCGACCCTGTTCGCCGTCGGCCTGCTTGCGAGCGGACTGGCCAGCACATCGGTCGGCGCGTACGCCGGCGCCGAGATCATGCACGGCCTGCTGCACATCCGCGTCCCGCTGCTCGCGCGCCGGCTGGTCACGCTGATCCCGGCGCTCGCGATCCTGGCGGTCGGGTTCGACCCGACGCTCGCGCTGGTGCTGAGCCAGGTGGTGCTGTCGTTCGGCATCCCGTTCGCGCTCATCCCGCTGGTCGCGCTCACGGCGAACCGAGACGTGCTCGGCGGGTACCGCAACCGGGTGTGGACGACGATCGCGGGGGTTGCAGCATCCGTCTTCCTCATCGCCCTCAACGGGGTGCTGCTGTACCTCGTGCTGACGGGGGCGTGAGGGCCGCCCGGTACCCTGAAATCGTGGCCTCCCCTGCGATCGACGACTACCTGAAGACGATCTACCACCACACCGAGTGGCAGGACGATCGCATCACGCCGTCGCAGCTGGCCGCCGAGCTCGGCCTCGCGCCGTCGAGCGTCACCGAGATGGTGCAGAAGCTCGCGGCGCAGGGTCTCGTGACGCATCGCCCCTACGGCCCGGTGTCGCTCAGCGAGGCCGGAGAGCGGCGGGCGGCGGCGATCATCCGGCGCCACCGCCTCATCGAGACCTGGCTCGTCCGCGAGTTCGGCTACGCGTGGGACGAGGTGCACGACGAGGCCGAGGTGCTCGAGCACGCGATCAGCGACCGGCTGCTCGAAGGCATCGACGAGCGGCTCGGACGCCCCCGGTTCGACCCGCACGGCGATGCGATCCCCGATGCGTCGGGCCACGTGCACCGCGAGGCGTTCGTGCTGCTCGCCCAGGCGCCCGCGGGGCACGTCGGGCGGGTGCTGCGCGTGAGCGACCGCGATCCCGAGCTGCTGAGGGCCGTCGAGTCGGCCGGCGTATCCGTCGGGGCGACGGTGACGGTGACGGATGCTGCGGCCCTCCGCATCGACGGCGCCGCGGTGTCGCTGCCCGAGGCGGCTGCCGACGCCGTCTGGCTCAGCGCCTGACGCGCGCGGCCATCTCGAACGGCCAGCGCACGCCCGTGGCGGTCTCGGCGACGGCCCACAGGCGGGCGCCGACCACCGGGTCGCGGGTGACCTTCGACGCGGTCTGCTTGCGCGGCTCGCCGCGCGAGCCGGTGCGCGGGCCCCAGAACTCGCCGCCCTCGATGCCCGGGTCGGTGAGCGCCCGCACGAGCGGCCAGGCGCCGTGCTCCTTCGACTGCGCCATCGCCGCCTGCAGGTTGTCACGGAAGCGCTTGGCGCGCGAGGGCTCGTTCACGCCCGCGATGCCGGGCGTGCGGCCCCCGGTCGAGTAGCCGGGGTGGGCGACGACGCTCGCGACCGGGATGCCGGCAGCGCGCAGGCGCCGGTCGGCCTCGAAGCCGAGCGCCGTCGTCGCGACCTTCGACTGCACATAGGCACGCCAGGGGGTGTACCCGTCGACGAGCTGGGGATCCACGGGGTCGTAGGGCGTGAGAGAGGTCGACATGCTCCCGACCCAGACCATCCGGCCGGCGGCCTCGGCGAGGGCGGGCAGGAGCTCGCCGGCCAGCGCGTAGTGGCCGAGGGCGTTGGTGGCGAACACGACCTCGTGACCGTCGATCGTGGTCTCGCGGGTCTTCGGCGCGTGGACGATCCCGGCATTGAGCAGCACGCCGTCGAGGGCTCCCTTGCCGCGGACGCTCGCGGCGGCGGAGCGCACCGAGGCGAGGTTGGAGGTGTCGAGGATGAGCGGCTCGGTCGCGTCGGGTGCAGCATCCGGAACCCGCCGCCTGATGGCCGCACGGGCGGCCGAGAGCCGGTTCGGATGGCGCGCCGACATGAGCACGTGGGCACCGGCGCGCACGAGCTGCTCGGAGGCGAAGTATCCGAGGCCGGCATTGGATCCGGTCACGAGGTACACGCGTCCGGACAGGTCTGGGAGGGTCCGGGGGTCCCACGTCACGGGAACGACCCTACGCCTGCCTGGCACCTAGTCTGGACGCATGCGGACCCGCGCGGACATCGAATGCTGGCTCACCGACATGGACGGCGTGCTGGTCCACGAGAACACCCCCATCCCCGGGGCATCCGACCTGCTCCAGCAATGGCGCGATCAGGGGGTGCCGTTCCTGGTGCTCACCAACAACTCGATCTTCACGCCGCGCGATCTGTCCGCCCGGCTGCGGGCCTCGGGCCTCATCGTGCCGGAGGAGTCCATCTGGACCTCCGCCCTGGCCACCGCCGACTTCCTCAAGTCGCAGATGCCCGGCGGCTCGGCCTTCGTCATCGGCGAAGCGGGCCTGACGACCGCCCTCCACGAGGCCGGCTTCATCATGACCGAGACCGACCCCGACTACGTCGTCGTCGGCGAGACCCGCAACTACTCGTTCGAGGCGATCACCAAGGCGATCCGCTTCATCAATGCCGGTGCGCGCTTCATCGCGACCAACCCCGACGCCACCGGCCCCTCGACCGAAGGCGTGCTGCCGGCCACCGGCGCCATCTCCGCGCTCATCACCAAGGCGACCGGCATGGAGCCGTACGTCATCGGCAAGCCGAACCCCATGATGTTCCGCTCCGCGATGAACCGGCTCGGCGCGCACTCCGAGAACACCGGCATGATCGGCGACCGGATGGACACCGACGTCGTCGCCGGCATCGAGGCGGGCCTGCACACCGTGCTCGTGCTCACCGGCATCAGCGACGCCGTCGAGATCCAGCGCTACCCCTTCCGCCCCGACGAGATGCTGAACTCCGTCGCCGACCTCCTCGACCACGAACCCGTCGAGTCGGAGGACGCCCAGCTGCTGTAGCGCGAGCTCCCGCAGGCCGCCGCGCCCGCAGCATCCCTGCGGCTGCCTGTCCTCAATTGAGGATCGGCGCCGAGATGCGGACCGACACGTCGTGCGGGGCCCTCACCTCGGCTCACGACCTCAAATGAGGCGACGGACGCTGCGGCGCGGGGCCTGGTGCGGCCGACGGCATGCGCCGCCGTGCGGGAGGTCGGAGGCTCCCGGTAGGGTCGCGATCATGGGAGCGCTCGACGACGGCGAGATGGTCGAAGTGACGGATGCTGCGGCCTGGCGTTCGTGGCTCGAGGAGAACCATCGCACCTCCAAGGGGGCGTGGCTCGTGCGTGCCCGACCGGGCTCGGGGCTCGAGGTCATCGGCTACGAGGACGCGATCCTGCAGGCGCTGTGCTTCGGGTGGATCGACGGTCCGGTCCGTTCGTTCGACGACGAGCGCGGCGGCCTGTGGTTCGCGCCGCGGCGTGCGACGAGCGGCTGGGCCGCGACCAACAAGGCGCGCCTCGTCCAGCTCGAAGAGGCCGGCCTGATGACCGAGGCCGGCTATCGCGCCGTCGAGGTCGCCAAGGCGAACGGCGCGTGGACCGTGCTCGACAACGCCGAGGCGCTGCGCGAGCCCGACGACCTCGCGGCGGCGCTCGATGCGGTACCCGCCGCGCGCACCGCCTGGGACGCCTTTCCGCCGTCGAGCCGCAAGCTCGGCATCTCGAACGTCGACATGGCGCGGCGCGCCGATACGCGGGCCGCGCGCGTCGCGAAGATCGTGGCGGATGCCGCCGAAGGGAAGCGCCCGTGATCTCCGAGACCGAGCAGACGCTCCTCCTCCTGACCGCCGCGATCATCACGCTGGGAACGCTCACCGTCCTCATCTGGCAGTGGTGGCGCGGCCGCGGCAAGCGCGACTGAGTGCCGGCGCCGGGCGCGACGACTCAGCGGGCGACCACCGCTTCCTCGTCCACCCGGCCGAGCTTCTCCGGGTTGGCGATCGAGTACACCTGCGTGATCCGCCCGTCCACGACGGTGAGGCTCACGACGCCGACGAGCACGCCGTCGAGCTCCATGCGCACCCCCGGCTGGCCGTTGACCCATGTCGACGACGCCACGAGTTCGCCCTCGACCTTCGCCATGCCGCCGACGAGGTAGCGCGCGAGCTTCTCGGCGCCGACGATCGGCCGGCGGGCCGCCCCGCGGACCTTGCCGCCGCCGTCGGCGACCGAGACGACGTCGGGCGCGAGCACGTCCATGAGCCCCTGCAGGTCGCCGCTGTTGAGCGCGACGACCAGGCGCTCCACGACCTCCTCGTGCTCGGTGGGCCCGACCGCGACACGAGGCCGGCGCGCTGCGACGTGGTCCTTCGCCCGGTGGGCGATCTGCCGCACCGCCGCAGGGGTCTTGCCCACGGCATCCGCGATCTCGTCATACGGCACGTCGAACACCTCGCGGAGCACGAACACCGCCCGCTCGGCGGGTCCCAGCGTCTCGAGCACCGTGAGCATCGCGATCGAGAGGTTCTCGGCCAGCTCGACGTCTTCGGCCACGTCGGGGCTCGTCAGCAGCGGCTCGGGGAGCCACTCGCCGACGTACTCCTCACGACGCCGCGACACCGCGCGCAGGTGATTCAGCGCCTGCCGCGTGACGATGCGCACGAGGTAGGCGCGCGGCTCCTGCACGGTGTCGCGGTCGACCGCCGCCCACCGCAGCCACGACTCCTGCAGCACGTCCTCGGCGTCCGCCGCCGAGCCGAGCATCTCGTAGGCGACGGTGAACAGCAGGCTCCGGTGCGTGACGAAAGGATCGTCGACGTCGGCGATGCTCATGGCCGCGAGCCTACGCGGAGGCGCCGACGGCGGGCCGGGTCGCGAGCGGCGGCAGACCGCACGCATCCGCGAAGTGCTCGGATCGGATGCCCAGCGCGATGTTCATCCGCGCAGACATGTTCATGAACGCGACGCGCGCCGCCAGCTCCACGAGGCCGGCGGGGCCGAGGTCGGCGAGGAGAGCGTCCGAAAGCTCGTCAGTGACCGCGGGAGGCGTCTGACTCGCCGCCTCGGCGTACTCCATCACGCGGCGCTCGAGCGGCGTGAACACCGTCGACTCGCGCCAGCGCGGCACCTCGCGCACCTTCGCCGCGTCCACCTGCCGGTCGCGCGACATGAAGTAGTTGAAATCGAGGCAGAAGCTGCAGCCGATGGTCGCCGCCGACGCCATCGCAGCGAAGGTCGCGAGACTCGGGTCGAGCTCGTGCCAGCCCTCGACCTTGCGGCCGATGCCCATCGAGTCCTTCAAGACTCCGGGGTGGTGCCACAGCACGCCGATCGAGTCGGGCACGCGGCCCACCATCTTCTTGGCGGCGACCTTGATCAGGGCGCCGTAGACGCCGGTGACCTCGGCCGTGGGGATGCGGGTCTCGCTGCTCATGTCTTCCTCCGTGTCGTGGGAACGAGTCCTTCGACATGGAGACACCGGCCATCGCCCTCGTGTGACATCGGCCGCAGAAGTCGTCGCGAGCGCTGCAGTTTCCTGCAGTTGAGCCCGCCGCCGATCGGGGTGGCCTACTGGGGGTCCAGGCCCAGGTCGTCGAGGTCGATCGCCGCAAGCCATTGCAGGCCCTCGGCCTCGACGGCCGCCTGCGCGCCGGTCTTGCGGTCCACGATGACGGCGACGGCGACCGGTTCGGCACCCTCGCGCCGCAGCGCCTCGACGGCCTTCAGCGCCGACTGGCCGGTGGTCGAGGTGTCTTCGACGACGACGACACGCTTGCCCGCGACATCCGCTCCCTCCACCTGGCGTCCGCGGCCGTGGTCCTTGGGCTCCTTGCGCACGACGAACGCGTCGAGCGGCTTGTGGGTGCGCGCGGACTCGTGCATCACGGCGTTCGCGATCGGGTCGGCACCGAGCGTGAGCCCGCCGACCGCGATGATGCCGTCGACGTCGCGGATGAGGTCGAGCATGATGCGGCCGATCGACGGTGCCGCGCGGTGGTCGAGCGTCAGCTTGCGCATATCGACGTAGTACGTCGCCTTCTTGCCGCTCGAGAGGGTGAAGTCCCCGTGGAAGACCGCCTCGTCCTGGATCAGCGCGATCAGGTACTGGCGGTCTGCTTCGAGCTCGGGCGTGGAGGCGACGGTCATGCCCTCGATTTTACGGATGCTGCGCCCTCAGCCCATCCGCTCATTCGCGGCCGTCCCACCGCTGAGGTTCGGGCACCGCCCGTTGCGCCTCTTCCCCGAGGGGCTTTCCACTCAGCACGGCGGCGTCGCGGGCGCCGGCGCGCGGCACCACCGCGTCGCGCCGTTCGTCCGGACCGGTGGCGCCCGGCGGCAGGAGCGCCGCAACGGCACGCGCCACCGCAGGATCGTCGGCCGCTTCCGCGAGCGCATCAGTCCGGCCGAGCGCGAGGTTCGCCGCTGCGGCGGTGCCGGCATCCGAGGAAGCGGCCAACTGCTCCAGCTTCGGCGAGGCCGCGCCGATCACTCCTGCGCCCAGCAGGCTCTGCAGCACATCCCGATCGCCGAGCCCGGCGGCGAGCGCGGCGTCGTGAGCAGCCGTACGCACCAGCGCGACCGGGTTCGACTCGAGCGTCAGCCCCGGCCGCGCGGCGAAGCGCGCGAGGAGCTCGTAGCGCCCCGGCACCGGGAACAACGGAACGCTCCCCGCCGCGAGCAGCGGCACGCAGGCGACGAGGCGCTCTCCCGGCGCCAGCACGAGCGAGCGCGGCGCCGAGTCGACGGGCCACGGCCACGCCGCGCGCACGGGCGTGCCGCCGGCGGGCGTGACCGAGATCTCGAGGTCTCCCTCGACGATGTTCAGCCGTGCGCTCACCGGCCCCGGTGCGTCGCCGACGGCGACCAGCTCGACCTCGCCGAAGGCGATCCGGTCGAGCGGGACGGACGCCGCGACCGGCCGGAGCCGCAGCTCCAGCCCACCGCCGCCGTGCGCGTCAGACGTCACCTGTCGATCCTCGCTCCCGCCTGCCGTTCTGTCATCCCAGCCTCGGGGCGCGGTTCGCGGGCCGCAAGCACGCGGATCGACCCGGCCGACCCGCGTGTTGCGACCCCCGAGCCAGCGGCATCGACTCTCGCGAAGCGCTGCTCGACGAGTCGGGAGCGGCCCCGGTCAGCGTGCCTGCGGACGGACGAAGTCCTCCGCGATCCTCTCGGCCGCGGCGACGTCCTTGCCGGCAGCCGACCGCGCGCCGCCCTTCGTGCGCGACCTGAGCGCCGCAATCGTGTCGGCGACGACCGGCGCGTTCTTCTCGGTCGGGCTCGCGACGGTCACGGCCAGCGCCGCCACCCGCTCGGGGGAACGGCCCTGCAGCGCCAGCTCGAGGAAGTGCGCCGCCTCGTCGGGGGCCGCATCCCGCACGCCGCGGGCGCGCACATCGGTGAACGAGCGCGCGAGCGCATTGGCGAGCACCAGGGCCCCTGCTGCACCCGTATCGGTGTCGCTGTGCTGCTCGGCCAGGTCGGTGAGCACGGCTCGGGCCGCAGCATCCGTCGCGAAATCACCCAGGGCGATCGCCCGACCGACTCCCGGCGTGAGCGTCTTCGCGCTGATGTCGACCTCCGCATCGGAGGCGGGGCCGCGCACATCGACCGTCACCGGCGCCGATCGCACGGTCGTCACCGGATCGACCTCGAGCTGCGCGGCGACCGTGTGGCGTCCGGGCTCGGTGAAGGTCACGCCCTGGTTGGTGAAGAACACCTGGACGTGGCCCCGGATGGACTCCCCCGGCTGCAGCACCGTGGTCGGCCGCGGACCGCAGCCGATCGCCACGTCGACGAGGTGCTCCAGCGAGCGGTCGGGCGGCGTGTGCAGGAAGACGAGGTCGCCCTCCGACAGGTTGATCAGCGTCGTGACCGTGCGCGGCTGGTCCGACACGTTGGTGAGCACGACCTCGGCGGTGACGTACTCGCCGACGAACGCCTGCGCGGGCATCGCGACGGTCAGCTCCAGCGCGTCGTCGCCGGTGTCGCCCGCGAGACCTGCGACGTCGACCGGTGACGGCAGACCTGCCGAGAGGCTGCCGTGCCCCCAGCCGAAGTTCTTCCAGCCGGGCCGCACCTGCGGGTCGGGCGAGTGGATGAGCGACGTGCGGTCGTGGTCCGAGAACACGAACGCCGCGTTGCCCGGATACGGGTTCGCGACGGTCGCGAAGCCCATGACGTCGCCCGTCTGGTTCATGATCTCGGTGCCGATGCCCGGGTTGTGGACGTCGTGCTTCGGGTGCCAGAGGTTGAACGCGTGGCCCGCCTCGTGCACCAGTGTGCGCAGGAACGCGGCCGGAACCTCGTCGAGCGGTCGGCCCCGCGCCGCCGCCGCGATGAACGAGTCGTCGCCCAGCTCGACGTCGGCGAATCCGGCGGCGCCCTCGCGGGGCACGGTGTCGTCGTCGAACATGATCCCGAACAGCCCGCCCTGCGACGATCCGATGAACAGCCACAGTCGCCACTGCTCGCCACTCACGACCTGACGATGCCCGGTCATGAGCGTCGCCAGCTCGGCGTTGGTGAGGTCGGCGTCGTCCGGCACGGCGATCTCGTCCGTCACGACCGTGACGTCCCACCCGGCCGTCGCGTAGACCGAGCGCACCGTGGCCGCCGCACCGGATCCGATCGTGGCGGATGCCGGGAACGCGCGGTTCACCATCGCGTCGACCTCGATCCGGCAGCCGCGATACATCGGCGACGTCTTGGTCGCCGTGACGTTCGTGACGGTGCCGCCGATCGACAGCGTTCCCGTCATCCGCTGAGCCGGATTCAGGATGCTGGACGCCGTCGTCACGACGAGCGGCCGGCGGCAGCGGAGCACCAGCGTGCCGGTGTCGGTCGAGACGAACTCCTGGGTCGTGCGGTTCCACAGGTGCCGCACGATCTGCACCGTCAGCGTGCCGTCGGCGTATGTCGCGCCGTTGGAGCGGAAGTACCAGGAGTACTGGGATGCCGGGAACGCCGGGTACCAGCGCAGGTCGAACGCCGGGAACTCGGAGAGCACCGGGGGCTCGTCCTGAGCCCCGGAGCTCCGCTCGGCGGAGTCGGCATCGGCGTCGCCGCCGAAGGGCGCCGGGTCCGGTCCGGGGATCGGTCCCGGCCCGCCGAACGGCTCGGGTCCCGGCCCCGGGATGGGGAACGGACGCTGCACCTCGAACTCGGGGATGACGACAGGCGGGAAGACCCGGCGCGAGTACATGTCGCCCGAGACGCGCAGCGACGACGTGCCGACCTCGATGCGCATCGCGCCGCGCACCTCGGGGCCGAACACGGTGCGCCGTTGAAGCTCGAGCAGCCAGGATCCGTCGAGCGCGCCGAGGGGGCACGCGCGGGTGAGGACCTCGGGGCGGATGATCGGATCAGGGAGGATCACCTCTCCGTCAGCACTGAACTCGAGAGGCGCCGAGTCCTGCCCGGCGTGGGCAGCGTGCCCGCAGCCGCAGTCGTGTTCCATGGTGGGTTCTCGCTTTCCCGACCGCGGACGCGGCCGCTGACAGGAAGGAGAATGCGCCGAGGAGGGCTGATACGCCAGGGCTCGCAGCATCCGTCCCGTCCGTTCGACGTCCGCCGCCCCACCTAGGCTTGATCCCATGCGCCTGGCCACCTGGAACGTCAACTCGATCCGCGCGCGGGTCGACCGCATCGTCGATTTCGCGGTGCGCGAGCACATCGACGTGCTCGCGATGCAGGAGATCAAGTGCAAGACCGACCAGTTCCCGTTCGACCGCTTCGAAGAGGCGGGCTTCCACGTCGCGGCGTACGGGTTCTCGCAGTGGAACGGCGTCGCGATCGCGAGCCGGGAGCCCCTCACGAACGTGCGCACCGCCTTCCCGGGCATGCCCGGCTTCGAGAAGGGTCACAACGGACCCGACGCCCCGCAGGAGGCACGGGCGATGGGCGCGACCGTCGGCGGCGTCGAGGTGTGGAGCCTCTATGTTCCGAACGGCCGCTCGCTCGGCGACCCGCACTACTACTACAAGCTCGACTGGCTGTCGGCGCTCCAGCAGTACACAACCGAATCGCTCGCCGCGAACCCCGACCTCGCGCTCGCCCTCGTCGGCGACTTCAACATCGCGCCGACCGATGCCGACAACGGCGACCCGGCCGTCGTCCCGGGTTTCTCGACGCACGTGTCGCCGCCCGAGCGCGAGGCGTTCGCCGCGTTCGAGACCGCCGGCCTGCAGGACGTCGTGCGACCGCTCATCCCCACGGGCTACACCTACTGGGACTACAAGCGCCTGAAGTTCCCCCGCAACGAGGGCATGCGGATCGACTTCATCCTCGGCTCCCACGCCCTGGCCGACGCGGTCACGGGGGCGACCATCCACCGCGACGAACGCAAGGGCGAGCTTCCGAGCGACCACGTGCCGGTCGTCGTCGACCTCGACCTCGAGGGCCCCGACGACGACGATCGCCCGATGATCTTCTGACGCGAGCCCGGGTCAGTCCTCGGGACCCACCTCACCCGTCTGCGGCACCCCCGGCGCCGGTCCGTACCGCAGCTGCAGCACGCCCATCGGTCCGCTGACAGCCGGCTCGAGCAGCGTGACGTTCGCGGGGTGGGCACCTTCCGGGAACACCTTCTTGCCCTGCCCCAGCACGACCGGGTACACCCACAGCGTCAGCACGTCGAACAGCTGCTCCTTCAGCAGGGTCTGCACGAAGTCGACGCTGCCGATGACGTGGATGTTCTCGTGCTTCTCGCGCAGCGCCTCCACTTCGCGGACGAGATCCATGCCGAGCAGCGACGATCCCT
Organism: Microbacterium ureisolvens; assembly: GCF_019511645.1. Lineage (GTDB taxonomy): Bacteria > Actinomycetota > Actinomycetes > Actinomycetales > Microbacteriaceae > Microbacterium > Microbacterium ureisolvens_A. The sequence goes on from NZ_JAEUAX010000002.1 coordinate 470,248, forward strand.
CCCAGTCGAGTGGGGGAAGGCCACGCGAGGCGACGTACTTCGGTGCGCTGTTGAGCGCGTCGGCGATCTTCCCGGACTGGTGCGGCCAGTAGCCGGCGAAGATGTCGTAGGTCCGCCGCCCGAGCAGCACGGCGTCGAGCTCCGAGATCCCCTTCCAGATCGAGGCGCCGATGGTCTCGTCGGGGAACGGCGCCTGCCAGCCGCCGTAGGGGAATCCGTTCGAGGGGTCTTCCTCGGGGCCGCCGGGCGCCTGCGCGACGCCATCGAGGGTGGTGAACAGGTCGATGTAGATGCGACCGGTCATGGCCGCCTCCTTCCATGGCGGGGTGCGCTCATGCGACGAGCGCGACCCGCGGTTCGAGGGGGATGTGGAACGTCTGCGCGAACCGCTCGAGCAGCGTTCCGTCTCCTGCGACGACGGCGAGCACGTCCTGGTCGATCGCGTCGGCCGGGGTCAGCTCGCCCGAGATGAGCCGACGGATGCCGGGGCCCGCGGCGAAGGTCAGGTCGGGCTCCCCCGCGGTCGAGGCCTGCGTTCCGAGCCGGGGATCGACCGGACGCCCCGCCGGCTGGATCTGCGCGATGCGCAGCTCCGACGCGTCGACCTGCACGCGCAGCACGACGTCGCCGACGTGCAGCTCATAGTCTGCGGGCGGGAGCGTGGCCGCAGCAGCCGTCCGGAATGCCGTGCGCAGCGCCATCGTGAGCGAGTCCGCCGTGACGACGTCCTCGGGCTGGGGCTCGCCCATCTCCTGGAAGCCCCACCGGCCGAGCGCGAGCACGATCGGCTCGAGCTCACGCCCGTAGGGAGTCAGCTCGTACACCAGCCCGCAGTGCAGCAGCGGCACGCGGCGAACGACACCGCCCTCCTGCAGCTCCTTGAGCCGCGTGGAGAGGATGTTGGTCGGGATCTTGGGCAGTCCCTGCTTGAGGTCGGTGTAGCGGCGGGGGCCGACGAGCAGATCGCGGACGATGAGCAGCGCCCACCGCTCTCCGATCAGCTCGACGGCCGTCGTGACCCCGCAGTACTGCCCGTAGCTGCGGGACGCCACCTAGGCCTGCGCCTGCTCCGCCATGAACGCCTCGGGTCCCTTCGCGGCGGCCTCGGGGTCCATCCACATGAACTGGATGCCGTTGCCGTCCGGGTCGATGAGGTCGCGCGCGTACATGAAGCCGAAGTCCTGCGGCTCGCCCGGTGCGGTGCCGCCGGCGGCGACGCCCGCCTCGATGATCCGGTCGACGTCCTCTCGCGTCTCGCGGCTGATCGACAGCAGCACCTGCGCGTGCGTCCGGGGGTCGGCGAACTCCTTGTCGGTGAACGTGGCGAAGTACTCGCGGGTGAGCACCATGAAGAAGATCTGGTCGCTCCACACGATGCACGCGGCGTTGTCGTCGGTGAAGAGCGGGTTCAGTTCGCAGCCGAGGGCGGTGTAGTACGCCTTCGAGCGCTCGAGGTCGTTCGTCGGGATGTTGACGAAGATGTGCGTCATTGCCTTGCTCCTTGTGACCGTGGGCGTCGACCGGACTGGCGACGAAACGATGGTTGCAAAAAACAAGCAAGCTTGTCAATAGCAAGTGCCTGTGCGGATGCTGCGGTCCGCGCCTCCCCGTTCCGCCTCCGTCTCACGGGGGATGCCGCGGAACCCGGGCCCCCCGTAGCGTGGAGGGATGTCCGACCTGCCTTCCGCGCACCCGGCGCGGCGCCCCGCGCCGACCGCGGGCGAGCTGCGCAACGACGTGTGGCTCGCCGGCGCCCTCTTCGTCGCAGCGGTGATCAGCACCGCCTTGGGCTCGGTGGCCGGGGTCTACGGCGACGACGCGAACGCCGGCATGCAGTGGGCGCTGCTCTACAGCCTGGGGCTCACGGCCCCGCTCGCGCTGCGACGGCGCTTCCCCGCGGTCGTCGTCCTGGCGATCGCCCTCGTGTTCTTCGCGGGTGTGACATTCCGCATCCCCGACCTGTACGTCTCGAACATCGCCATGTTCATCGCGATGTACACCGTCGGCGCGTGGGTCGACGACCGCCGACGGGCGATGTGGGTGCGCGTCGGCGTGATCGTCGCGATGTTCGTCTGGCTGATCGTCACGATGTTCCAGTCGGCGATCGACCCGTCCGACGAGGCGCTGTCGAAGGCGGGACTCTTCTCGCCGTTCGCGGCGATGCTGCTCATCCAACTGCTCGTCAACGCCGGGTTCTTCGGCGGCGCGTACTACATGGGTGACCGCGCGTACGCCGCCGCGATGTCGCGCGCCGCACTCGAGGAGCGCACGCACGAGCTCGAGCAGGAGCGCGAGGTCACCGCCGCGCAGGCCGTGGCGCTGGACCGCGTGCGCATCGCGCGCGAACTGCACGACGTCGTGGCGCACCACGTCTCGGCGATGGGGGTGCAGGCCGGCGCCGCCCGCGCCGTGCTGGACCGGGACCCGGATGCTGCGCGCGGAGCGCTGCTCGGAGTCGAGGCGTCCGCCCGCTCGGCGCTCGTCGAGCTGCGGCAGCTGCTCGAGACCCTCCGCACGTCCGGCGCCGACGCCGAGGGCGGGTCGACCGTCCACCTCTCGGCACTCGCGGATCTCGTCGCCCATGCGAACGACAACGGCCTGCCCACCACGCTGACGATCGTCGGCGACGCCGTGGATGTGCCGGAGCTCGTGCAGGTGAACGTATACCGCGTGGCCCAGGAGGCGCTGACGAACGCACGCCGCCACGGCGGACCGGATGCTTCCGCCGACGTCCGCCTGCGCTACGCGCCCGACGCCGTCGAGCTCGAGGTCGTCAACACCGGCCGCGCCGTCGCCGCACCGATGCGGCCGGGCCTCGGCCTCGTCGGCATGCGTGAGCGAGCCGCCGCCTCGGGCGGCGAGCTCGAAGCGGCGCCGCGCGCCCGCGGAGGATTCCTCGTGCGGCTGCGCGTGCCGCTCGCGGTGCCGGCCGAGGCGGTCGGCGCGTGATCCGCGTGCTCCTGGTCGACGACCACGCCGTGATGCGAGCCGGCTTCCGCATGATCCTCGAGTCCGCGGGAGACATCGCCGTGGTCGGTGAGGCCTCCACCGGCGTCGAGGCGGTGGCCGCAGCATCCGATGTCCGTCCCGACGTGATCTGCATGGACGTGCAGATGCCCGACATGGACGGGCTCGAAGCGACACGGCGCATCGTGGGATCGGTGGAGGCGGCGGTCGTCGTCGTGACGACATTCGACCGCGACGACTACCTCTTCGACGCACTCGCCGCCGGCGCAAGCGGGTTCCTCCTGAAGAACGCCGGCCCAGAGGAGCTCATCTCGGCCGTGCGGGTCGCCGCCGCCGGCGACGCGCTGCTCGCCCCTGAGGTCACCCGCCGCGTGATCGCCCGCTTCGCCGCCGCGCCCATCACCGAGGCCTGGTCCGCCGGCCCCTCCCCCTCTCTCGACCGGGAGAGTACGGCTGGTGGACGAGAGGTTGGGGCGTTCCCTGCCTCTCGGCGACCAGCTGTGCTCTCGCAGGAAATGGTGGGGGACGGGCCCACGGTCGAGCTCACCGAGCGCGAAGGCGAGGTGCTGCGGCTCGTGGCGCAGGCGATGAGCAACGCCGAGATCGCCCAGCGGCTCTACATCGGCGAGGCCACCGTGAAGACGCACGTCTCGAACCTGCTGCAGAAGCTCGGCGCTCGCGACCGCGTCGCGGCGGTCGTCTACGCCCACCGCCACGGCCTCGCCTGACGGCCCGTCGGCTGCCCATCCACCGCTCCGGTCCCGGGCGCACGACGTCCGCCCGGGGCGCACCGCGCCCGCCCCAACCGGTCGGCACGCGCCCCAAACCAACGGGAGACACGGATGCCCCGGCCCGGCGCCGCGAGGGGCGCCGGTCCGGGGCATCCGGGGGTGCTGGAACGGGGTGTCGGCCCGTGGTGGGGCGACCGGGGAGGCTCAGGCGGCGACGGGGACCGCGGCGTAGCGGTCGACCAGGGCGCCGAAGGCCTGGAGGTAGCCGATGAGGAAGTCGGCGGTCTGCTCGCTGGTGACCTCGCCGGTCTCGGTGAACAGGCCCGGGGTGGTCTGCACGTAGCCCTCGGGCTGGCCGAGCGTCGGGGCGTTGTAGTGGCTGAGGATCGCCTTGAGGTGCTGCTGCGCCGCAGCGGTGGCGATGCCGCCGCCCGACGTGCCGATGACGGCGGTGGGCTTGCCGTCGAACGAGCCCTGGCCCCACGGGCGGGCCGACCAGTCGAGCGCGTTCTTCAGGACGCCGGGGATCGAGCGGCTGTACTCGGGCGTGATGATGATGACGCCGTCGACGTCGGCGATGGCCTGCTTGAAGTCGCGGGCGACCTGCGGGAAGTCGGCGTCGAAGTCGGGCGAGTAGAAGGGGAGGTCCTTGATCGGGATCTCGACGAGGGTGGTGCCCTCGGGGGCGAGACGCTCGAGGGCCTTCGCGAGACGACGGTTGATGGAGGTCGACGAGATGCTGCCGACGATGTAGCCGATGGTCCGCTCGGTCATGTGGGTTCTCCTTGAAAGCAAAGGCGTCCCCGGTGGGGACCACCGTGGACGTTCCACATCCATGCAAGCACATGCGCGGCAGATCTATTCCGGTGCATGAAAGTTCTCTCATCCGCCCACTCCCCCGCACGGCGGATCCTGCCGAATCCGCCCCATGGGGGAGGCCGCAGCGCGCCCGCATGCGTAGCGTCGGGCGCAGGGAAGCGAGAGGAGACAGGGATGCTGCAGCTTCGCGGTATCGGCAAGAGCTACGGAGGACGCCGCGTGCTCGACGACGTGTCGTTCGACGTGGGCCCCGGCCGGCTGACGGGCTTCGTCGGGGGGAACGGCGCGGGCAAGACCACCACCATGCGGATCGTGCTGGGAGTGCTCGCCGGCGACGCCGGCACCGTCACCCGCGACGGCGCCGAGGTGACGGCCTCCGACCGCCGACGCTTCGGCTACATGCCCGAGGAGCGCGGCCTGTATCCCAAGATGAAGGTGCACGAGCACATCACCTACCTCGCGCGACTGCACGGGTTCTCGAAGACGGATGCTGCGAACCGCGCCCGCGCTCTGCTCGAGCAGCTGGGACTCGGCGAGCGACTGAACGACAACATCGAGACGCTCTCGCTCGGCAACCAGCAGCGGGCCCAGATCGCCGCGGCGCTCGTGCACGACCCGCAGGTGCTGATCCTCGACGAGCCGTTCTCGGGGCTCGACCCGCTCGCGGTCGACGTCGTGGCCGGCGTGCTGCAGCAGCGCGCCGTTGCCGGCGCCGCCGTGCTGTTCTCGTCGCACCAGCTCGAGGTCGTCGAGCGGCTGTGCGACGACCTCGTGATCATCGCCGGCGGCACGATCCGCGCGGCCGGGGCCCGTGACGCCCTCCGGGCGCAGCACTCGACCCGCCGCTTCGAGCTGGTCTCGGCCGGCGACGCCGGGTGGCTGCGTGCGGAGCCCGGCGTCGAGGTGCGGGATTTCGACGGCGGCTACGCGGTGTTCGACGTCGACAGCGACGAGACCGCGCAGCGGGTGCTGCGCCGGGCGGTCTCACAGGGTGATGTCGCGAGCTTCGCGCCGCAGCATCCGTCCCTCGCCCAGATCTTCAAGGAGGTCATCCAGTGAGCACCACCGACCCCCGCCGCGGCGGCACAGCGTTGGGCGCAGGGCAGGCGATCTGGCTCGTCGCCGAGCGCGAGATCGGCTCGAAGCTGCGCAGCAAGGCGTTCGTCATCTCGACGGCGATCCTGTTCCTCGGCGCGCTGGCCCTCGTGATCTGGGGCGGCCTCCAGGCGGCGAGCAACACCGGCACACCGGTGGCGGTGACCGCCGACGCGCAGCAGTACGTCGCCGGCGCGGAAGGCCTCGACGTCACCGACGTTGCGGACCGCGCCGCCGCCGAGGCGCTCGTGACCGACGGCGAGGTCGATGCGGCCGTGGTGGGCGACGCGTCGTCGCCGCTCGGGTTCGCGATCGTCGCCGAGTCCTCCGCGCCGACGTCGCTGATGCTGCAGCTCGCCCAGGTGCCGCCGGTCGAGCTGCTCGCCCCCGAGGAGGGCAACGCCGCGCTCGGCTACATCGCCGCAGTCGGGTTCGGCGTCGTGTTCCTGCTGGCCGCGTCCCTGTTCGGCGGCACGATCGCGCAGAGCGTCGTCGAAGAGAAGCAGACTCGCGTGGTCGAGCTGCTCATCTCGGCGATCCCGGTGCGGTCGCTCCTGGCCGGCAAAGTGATCGGCAACACGGTCCTCGCGATGGGACAGATCCTGATCCTCGCCGCGATCGCGATCATCGGCCTCACCGTGACCGATCAGACCGCACTGCTGCAGGGGCTCGGCGCCCCCATCGCCTGGTTCGCGATCTTCTTCCTGTTCGGCTTCATCCTGCTGGCCTCGCTGTTCGCGGCCGCCGCCTCGATCGTGTCTCGCCAGGAGGACATCGGCTCGACCACGATGCCGCTGACGATGCTCGTGATGGCGCCGTACTTCCTCGTCATCTTCTTCAACGACAACCCGGTGGTGCTCGCGATCATGTCGTACGTGCCGTTCTCGGCGCCGGTCGGCATGCCGATGCGCATCTTCCTCGGCCAGGCGCAGTGGTGGGAGCCGCTGCTGTCGATCGCGATCCTCATCGCGACGTGCGTCGCCGCAATCCTCGTCGCCGCCCGCATCTACGAGAACTCGCTGCTGCGCATGGGCGGCCGCGTGAAGCTCTCGGAGGCGCTCGCGGGCTGACTCGCAACACCGGATGCCGGATGCTGCGACCCAGCGCATTGCGCCGGGTCGCAGCATCCGTTCTCCGCCGTCGACGTAGTCAACCGCCCAGCCGCAGCTTCAGAACGGTGGCCCGCTGATGTCGTCGTTGACGGCGGCGTCAAGGCCCTTCTCGCCCGTCGCGCCGGGTGTCACGCTCGGGGCCGTCGGCTGGGTCGTACCGTTGCGGTGGTGAGGAGCGGATGGAATGTGGGCCACTCTGCTGTTCGGTGCCGTGGCGTCGAGCGCGCTTGTCATCGGCGCCGCGATCGGAGTGCGGTTCGAGCTTCCGAAACGGCTTCTCGCCATGCTGCTCGCCTTCGCGGCGGGCGCCCTGATCACCGCCCTCAGCTTCGAGCTCTTCGAGGACTCCTACGAGCGCGGCGGCATCTGGCTGGCGGCCATCGGCCTCTTCGTGGGCGCGATCGTGTTCACCGTGCTGAGCGCTCTGCTCGACCGCTGGGCGCAACCGGGCGCACGTGCGAAGCCGGCTGACGAGTACCGGGGAAGCGCGAAGCTCGACACCGATGCCGCTGCTCAACAGCGCCCCGCCTCGACCGCGACCACCCGAGGGGCCGCGGGGCTGGCGCTGTTGGCGGCGGTGACTCTGGACGGCGTGCCCGAGAATCTGGCGCTGGGCATCTCGCTGACCGAGGGAACAGGCGGCATCGCGCTGCTGGCGGCGATCTTCGTGTCGAACTTTCCCGAGGCGCTGGTCGGCGCGGCGTCGATGCGCGAGCAAGGCCGCTCGAAGGCCCAGGTGATCGGGCTCTGGACGATCTGCGCCGTCCTCCTGACGTTCGCGGTGCTGGCAGGCGCCGCGTGGCTCGCCGACACGGATCCGGCGGTCGTGTCGCTGCCACTGGCGTTCGCGGCGGGTGCCGTCATCGCGTCGCTCGCCGACACGCTGATGCCCGAAGCGTTCGAACACGGCGGACCCGCGGTGGCACTCAGCACCGCGGCCGGATTCGTCCTCTCGTTCGTCCTGTCGCTCGCCTGACCGCGACGACGGGCAGACGCCGCCGTCGCCGGATGACCGCGGGCGGGTGGCGTTTGCACAGGACCGCCCCGCCCGCCAGCCCCTGCCTCCGCCCGCACGCCGGTCGATAACGTGGCGTCATGTCGGCGGATACCACGCTCCTGATCCTGGGCGCCTCGGGCGATCTCACCTCTCGGCTGCTGCTGCCGGCGCTCGGCCAGCTGCTCAGACTGGAGCCGCATCGCCGCGTGCGGCTGCGCGGCGCGGGCATGGAGGACTGGGATGACGCGCGCTGGCGTGCGACCGTGCGCCATTCGTTCGAGACGGCGGGCTTCGCCGGCGCCCTGGACCTGGTCGCCGACACGACGTACGAGCGCGCGGACATCACCGATGCGGGCGATCTGGCCCGCCTGCTCGCCGGCAACGAGGGCCGTCTCGCGCTCTACTTCGCGGTGCCGCCGGCGGTCGCGAAGGCCGCCTGCGAGGCGCTCGTCGACGTCGACATCCCGGAGGGCACGGTGCTCGCGCTCGAGAAGCCGTTCGGTGTCGACCAGGCCAGCGCGCACGAGCTCAACGCGACGCTCGCCCGGCTGGTGCCCGAGGAGCAGGTGTTCCGCATCGACCACTTCCTCGGCCGGTCGACCACCCTGAACCTGCTCGGCGTGCGCTTCGCCAATCGCGTGTTCGCGCCGGTGTGGCGGGCGCAGGACATCGAGTCCGTCGTGATCCGCTACGACGAGACCCTCGGCCTCGAAGGTCGCGCCGGCTACTACGACCGCGCCGGCGCGCTCGTCGACATGATCCAGAGCCATCTGCTGCAGGTGATGGCGATCCTGGCCATGGAGCCGCCCGCCACTTTGCACGAACGCGATTTCCGCGACGCGACATCCGCCGTGCTGCGCGCGACCCACGTGTGGCGCGACGATCCCGCGAAGGCTTCGCGGCGAGCGCGCTACACCGCCGGTGAGATCGGTGAGCGGCGATTGCCCTCGTACGTCGACGAACCCGGCGTCGATGCCGCCCGCGACACCGAGACCCTGGCAGAGCTCGTGTGCGAGATCCGCAACGACCGGTGGGCCGGCGTTCCCTTCCGCCTCCGATCGGGCAAGGCGCTGCCCGAGAAGAAGGGCGAGATCGTCGTGACGTTCCGCCGCGTCAACCACGTGCCCGATGGCCTGACGGGCCCCGCGCCGGGTTCTGTGCTGCGCTTCTCGCTCGGCCCCGACCACATGGATCTCGAGCTCAACGTCAACGGCGGCGACGACCCGTTCGAGCTCGAGCGCGCGACGATCGGCGCCGACCTCGGCGAAGGCGCGCTCAAGGCGTACGGCGAGGTGCTCTCGGGCATCCTCGACGCCGACGCGACCCTTTCGGTGCGCGGCGACGCGGCCGAGGAGTCGTGGCGCATCGTCGACCCCGTACTCGAAGCCTGGCGCGCCGGCGAGGTGCCCCTCGACGAGTATCCGGCGGGCTCGCTCGCGCCTGACGCGTGGCCGGCGCTGCCCTGATCCGGCGCTACATCTCGCCCATCATCTGCGGCTCCATCCGGCCGACCGAGATGACGTTGCCTGCGGGGTCCTTGAACCAGGCGATGTCGGGACCGCCCTCGAAGCCGCGCGAGATGCCCTTCTCGTCGGTTCCGTAGTCGGGGTCGGTGTAGATCTTCGTGACGACGCCGCGCTGGTTCAGGTCGTCGACGGCGGCATCGACGTCGGCGACGCTGAAGTTGAGGATCGTGAACACCGCCGGCTCGTGATCCTCCTTCGGATAGACGAAGATGCTCCCGCCGCCGGGGAGCGCGATGGTGAAGCCGCCCCCCATCTCTTCGTAAACCGTGACGTCGAGCCCCAGGGTGTCGCGGTAGAAGGCCACGGCTGCGCCGATATCGGGTACGGCGAAGCTCGAAAACGGCCGATCGGGTGTGAACATGACAGCCTCCCAGTGGTTGTGCCGCCGCCAACGATCCTCTTGCCCGCGGGGTGTGTCCAGAGGGGTCGCGGCGTACCTTCGCAGCGCCGAGAGCGCGGCGTAGACTCCCGGCATCCGCACGAACCGTGACAGCGCTGTGACCGTCAACGGGCGGGTCGTCCCGCTCGTGGGCGCGGTCGCGCACGCCACCGCCCTGGAGTGGCTCCGCGGTCTCGGGCTGACCGGTGCGAAGGAGGGCTGCGCCGAGGGAGAGTGCGGCGCGTGCGCCGTGCTTCTGGCCACGGAGGGACCCGACGCCGGCACGGTGTGGACGCCCGTCAATGCCTGCCTGCTTCCGGTGCACGCGCTCGACGGGCAGGAGGTGGTGACCTCGGAGGGGCTCGGCTCGCCCGACGATCTGCATCCGGTGCAGCAGCAGCTGGCGGCCGCCGGCGGCTCGCAGTGCGGTTACTGCACGCCCGGCTTCGCCTGTGCGATGGCCGCCGAGTTCTACCGCGCCGACCGTGGGGCGAAAGCGGCGAGCGGCGAGCACGGGCCGGCAGCGGCGAGCGGCGAGCACGGGGCGAACGGGTTCGACCTGCATGCGATCGGTGGGAACCTGTGCCGCTGCACGGGCTACCGGCCCATCCGCGACGCGGCCTTCGGGCTCGGGATGCCGTCGCCCGATGATCCGCTTCGTGCGCGGTCGGCCGAGCCGGCGCCTCCCCCGGTCAGCACCGACGTGCGCGCGGACGACGGGCGCTTCGTGCGACCCGGCACGCTGGACGAGGCGCTCCGGTTGCTGCGCGACGAGCCGGGGGCGCTGCCCGTGGCCGGCAGCACGGACTGGGGCGTCGACGTCAACCTGCGCGCCGCCCGCGCACCGGTCCTGGTGGCGATCGAGCGCCTGCCCGAGCTGCGCGCGGTCGAGTTCTCGGCGGGCGTCGTCGAGGTCGGCGCCGCCGTGCCTCTCTCCGAGATCGAGCGCAGCGTCGGCCCCCAGGTGCCGCTGCTCGCGCAGCTGCTGCCACAGTTCGCGTCGCGCCTGATCCGCAATCGCGCGACGCTCGGCGGCAACCTCGGCACCGCGTCCCCCATCGGCGATGCAGCACCCGCCCTGCTCGCGCTCGGCGCGAGCGTCGTGCTGGTCTCGGCCGACGGCGGCGAGCGCGAGGTCGATCTCGCCGGCTACTTCACGGGGTATCGCACGGCGGTCCGCCGCCGCGACGAGCTCATCCGGACCGTGCGCATCCCGTTGCCCGCCCACCCCGGCGCAGGCCGCGCGGGCACCGGCACCGGGCGGATCACCGCGTTCCACAAGATCGCGAAGCGGCGGTTCGACGACATCTCGTCGGTGGCGGTCGCGTTCGCGCTCGACGTCGACCACGGCGTCGTGACCGCCGCGCGGATCGGCCTCGGCGGCGTCGCGGCCACCCCGCTGCGCGCGTACGCGACCGAGCAGGCCCTCGAAGGACGCCGGTGGAACCGGGCGACGGTGGCGGCAGCATCCGCCGTCCTGCAACGCGAGGGGACGCCGCTCGACGACCATCGCGCGAGCGCCGCGTACCGCGCACGCATGCTCGGCACCGCGCTGCCGGCGCTGTTCGCGACGTCGGGCGATGTGGAGGAGGCGACGGCATGAGCTCGCTCGCCGATCGCCCCGAGAACCCCGTCGTCGGCCGCCCGGCCGTGCACGAGAGCGCAGCGCTGCACGTCACCGGAGCCGCCGTCTACACCGACGACGTCGCCGCCCGCGCCCACGGCGTGCTGACCGCGTGGCCGGTGCAGTCGACCTCGGCGCACGCCCGCGTCACCGTCGACGTGGCGCCCGCCTACGGCGTGCCGGGGGTCGTCAGGGTGCTCACCGCCGACGACGTGCCGGGCGTCAACGACGCCGGGGTCAAGCACGACGAGCCCCTCTTCCCGACCGAGGCGATGTTCTTCGGGCATGCGCTGGTGTGGGTGCTGGGCGAGACGACGGATGCTGCGCGCCGGGGCGCCGCCGCCGTCACCGTGTCGTACGAACCGCTGCCGTCGCTCATCACGGTGGAGGAGGCGATCGCCGCCGGGTCGTTCCAGGGCGTGGCGCGCACGATCGCGCGCGGGGACGCGGCATCCGCCCTCGAGTCCTCCGCGTTCGTGTTCGAAGGCGAGAGCGTGGTCGGCGGGCAGGAGCACTTCTCGCTCGAGACGCACGCCTCGTTCGCGGTGCGCGACCCCGACGGGCGGTACTTCGTGGAGTGCTCGACGCAGCACCCTTCCGAGACGCAGGAGATCGTCGCGCACGTGCTCGGCGTCGCGTCGAGCGAGGTCACCGTCGAGTGCCTGCGCATGGGCGGCGGCTTCGGCGGCAAGGAGATGCAGCCGCACGGGTTCGCGGCGGTCGCGGCGCTGGGGGCGAAGCTCACCGGACGCCCGGTGCGCCTGCGGCTCACCCGCACCCAGGACATCACGATGTCGGGCAAGCGCCACCCGTTCCACATGGCCTGGCGGGCGGGCTTCGACGTGGAGGGCCGCCTGCAGGCGCTCGACGCGACCCTGACCTCGGACGGCGGCTGGAGCCTCGACCTCTCCGAGCCCGTGCTCGGCCGTGCGCTCTGCCATGTCGACAACGCCTACTGGATCCCGAACGTGCGGGTGCACGGTCGTGTCGCGCAGACGCACAAGCCGTCGAACACGGCCTTCCGGGGGTTCGGGGGGCCGCAGGGCGCGTTCCTGATCGAAGACGTCTTGGGCCGGGCGGCGCCCGTGCTCGGAATCGATCCGCTCGAGCTGCGGGCGAAGAACTTCTACCGCCCCGGCCAGCGGACGCACTACGGGCAGCTGGTGAAGGACGCCGGGCGTCTGCCGGCGATCTGGAACCGGCTGCGCGCCGACTCCGATCTCGACGCCCGGCTGCGGGAGATCTCGCGGTTCAACGCGGCGCACGCCGACCGCAAGCGCGGCCTCGCGATGACGCCGGTGAAGTTCGGCATCTCGTTCACCTTCACCGCGTTCAACCAGGCCGGCGCGCTGGTGCTCGTCTACAAGGACGGCTCGGTGCTCATCAACCATGGCGGCACCGAGATGGGCCAGGGCCTGCACACCAAGATGCTGCAGGTCGCCGCGACCGCCCTGGGCGTGCCGCTGGAGGCGGTGCGGGTCGCCCCGACCCGTACCGACAAGGTGCCGAACACCTCCGCGACCGCCGCGTCGTCGAGCGCCGACCTCAACGGCGGCGCGGTCAAGCTCGCGTGCGAAGAGATCCGCGGGCGGCTGGCCGCCGTCGCCGGCCGCCTCCTCGGCGTCGACGCCCGCGACGTCCGCTTCTCGGACGGATACGTCGAGCCGCTCGGAGGCGGGCAACGGATGCTGTTCGCCGACGTCGTCGCGGCCGCCTACCTGCAGCGCGTGCAGCTGTTCGCCGCCGGCTACTACCGCACGGAGGGCCTGCACTGGGACGCCGACCGGCAGCAGGGGTCGCCGTTCAAGTACTTCGCGTACGGCTGTGCCGCGGCCGAGGTCGAAGTGGACGGGTTCACCGGCGGGTATCGCCTGCGCCGCGTCGACATCGTGCACGACGTCGGCGACTCGCTCTCGCCGCTGCTCGACATCGGCCAGATCGAAGGCGGCTTCGTGCAGGGGACGGGATGGCTGACCCTCGAGGAGCTGCGCTGGGACGCCGGCGACGGACCCACGCGCGGGCGGCTGCAGACGCCGTCGGCCAGCACCTACAAGCTGCCGAGCTTCTCCGAGATGCCCGAGGAGTTCCACGTCGCGCTCTTCGAGGACGCCCGCGAGGACGGCGCCGTGTACGGCTCGAAAGCCGTGGGAGAGCCGCCGCTGCTGCTCGCGTTCAGCGTTCGCGAGGCGCTGCGCCAGGCGGTGGGCGCCTTCGGTCCGGGCGGCCGCTCGGTCGAGCTGTCGTCGCCCGCCACCCCGGAGGCGGTGTTCTGGGCGATCGAGGCCGCGCGCGGTGCGGGCGCTGCGGGCGCAGCATCCGTGTCCCGTGATGGGACGGATGCTGCGGCCCCGGCCACCGCCGGAGACTCGGGGTCGGCGGAGCCCGACCTGCTCACGGCGGGCCGCTGAGGGGCGGCCATGGACTGGCTGGACGCCGCGCGAGACCTGCGCGAGGCGCGCACGCCCGCGGTGATCGTGACTCTCGCGATGGTGCGCGGACACGCTCCCCGCAACGGCGGCGCCAAGATGGTGGTCTCGCCGGCCGAGGTCTTCGAGACCATCGGGGGCGGCAATCTCGAGGCGACCGCCGTCGCGCACGCCCGGGCGATGCTCGCCCGCGGGACCGCCGAACCCGAGCTGCTCTCGCTCACCCTGAGCGACAAGGAGACCACGGAGTACGGCGTGCAGTGCTGCGGAGGAGAGGTCACGCTGATGCTGGAGCCGGTGCGGGTGGTGCCGTCGGTCGCGGTGTTCGGGATGGGCCACGTGGGGCTCGAGGTCGCGCGCATCCTCGCGCGCCAGAACCTCGACCTGCACCTCGTCGACTCCCGCGAGCCGATGCTCGCGCCGGCCCGGCTGGGGGTGGACGGATTGCCGGGGCCTCTCGCAGATGCGGTCGCGCGGGTGCACGTGCACCACGCGCCGGTGCCCGAGTCCGTGCTGGGCTCCGTGCCGGCGGGCACGCACGTGCTCGTCATGACCCACGACCACGCGGAAGACCTCGCGATCGTCGACCAGGCGCTGCGCACCGAGGGCATCGGCTCGATCGGCCTCATCGGCTCGCGCTCGAAGTGGGTCCGCTTCCGGGCGCGGCTGCGGGAGGCGGGCCACGACGACGCGGCCCTGGCCCGGGTGACGACCCCGATCGGCCTCCCCGGGATCCCGGGCAAGCAGCCCGCGGCGATCGCTGTCAGCGTGTCGGCCCAGCTGCTCCAGCTGATCGAGCAGGCCGCGCCCGTTCCGCCGGGCTGAGCCGTTCTTCAGATCAGGACCAGACCGATCAGTACTCGATGCGGGTCGAGGTCCGGCCCCATTCGGTGAACGGCGCGATGCGGTCGTCGGGGCCGAGCTCGATCGATTCCACCGGCATGATGTCGCGGTGCTCGGGGTGGCCGTCGAAGTAGCGGTAGAACACGGCGTCGTCGAAGCCCGCGGCGGCGGCGTCCTCGCGGTCGGCGGCGAAGTAGACCCGCTCTACGCGGGCCCAGAGTGCCGTGCCGAGGCACATCGGGCACGGCTCGCAGCTCGTGTAGAGCGTGGCGCCGGTGAGGTCGAAGGTGCCGAGGCCCTGGCACGCCCGCCGGATGGCGACGACCTCGGCGTGCGCGGACGGGTCGAGATCGGCGGTGACGCGGTTCACGCCCTCGAACACCTGCCCGTCCGCCGTCACCACGACCGCGCCGAACGGACCGCCCGCGTTGCGCACGTTCTCGGTCGCGATCTCTATGGCCCGGGCGAGGTAACGGGCGGGCGTCCCGTCGGTGGAGGACATCAGCCCCACCCTACGAGCGCCTCGCTCGATGCGCACCACCCCTCGCCGCGCACGACACGCCCGCCCCGGCGGTCAGCGTTCGACGAGCACTCCGTCGGCGTCGGCCCACACGTGCCTGCCCGGCACGAACGCGACGCCCGCGATGACCACGGGCACGTCCACCTCGCCGACGCCGGCCTTGGCGCTCTTGCGCGGGTTGGAGCCGAGCGCCTTGACCCCGAGGTCGAGGCCGCCGATCGCGGTCCGGTCGCGGATCGCTCCGTGCACGATGAGCCCCGCCCAGCCGTTCTCGACCGCGGACGCCGCGATGAGGTCGCCCACCAGCGCCGACTCGAGCGATCCCCCGCCGTCGATCACGAGCACGGCGCCGCCGCCCGGGGTTGCGAGCACCGCCTTCACGAGCGCGTTGTCGCGGTGGCACCGCACCGTGCGAATCGGCCCGTCGAATGCGACGCGCCCTCCGAGGTCGTGCAGCTGCAGCGCGAGCGAGTCGAGCTCGTCGCCGCGTTCGTCGTAGAGGTCGGCCGTCGCGGTGGTCATGGCTTCACGCTATGACGGATGCTGCGGGCCGCGGCATCCGTGATCCTGAGAAGTTCGCGCGCCCTTCTGCGAACCGCAAGAACCCGCGTCAGGAGAGTGCGGGCGGGTTCTCATCGGGGTGGAGCGTGCTGAAGAAGGAGTACGTCTCGCCGTCGGGGTCGGGACCGCGCTCCTTGAACTCGTTCACGAGCTCGTAGAGGCGCTGCCGGAACTCTTTCAGGTGCTCGGGGGTGAGCTTCAGACCCATCCACGTCGTGTCGAGGTCGTCGGGGTCGACGTTCTCGATCTGCTGCAGGAACGTCTCGATGAGCACGGGCGAACCGCCGGGCATGGAGGTGCGCCACGAGAGTCCGGTCGCACGGTACGGCACCTCGCGCGCGCCCTGGGCGCCGGTGCGCTCGGCCTCGGCCGCGAGGTAGCCGGTCTGCACGAGCGTGCGCACGTGGTGCAGCATGGTGCCCGGGTTCACGCCGAGCAGCTGGGCGAGCTCCTTGTTGGTGCGCGATTCGAATGCGCACAGCCGCAGCACCCGCAGTCGCAGCGGCGAGCTGAGGGCGCGCATGCGGGCCTCGCCCTCGGGATCCCCCCGGCGAAGTTCGATCCGCTCCTCGGATTCGGACGCCACGGAACGAGGCTAGCTGAGTGATTGACAGATCTCAATCACTGGCTCACACTGATTGACATGTCCCAATCAGACGACGCTGCGGCGACCGAGGACGTCGACGACGCCGTGCTTGCGGAGGCGCGGGCCGAGGCCTCCGTCCTCGCATCCCGCCCGGGTGCCGACGCGGCGGTGGAAGCGGATCGGGATGCTGCGGCCGTCGCCTCGCCCCGACCGGCGCCGAAGGGATCGCTCTGGCGGGATCGCAACTTCCTGACACTGTGGTCAGGGCAGGCGCTCAGCCAGTTCGGCGCTCAGATCACCGAACTCGCCATACCGGTGCTCGCCGTTCTCATGCTCGACGCGACGGAGTGGGAAGTCGGGCTGCTCAACGCGGCACAGGTCGCCGCCTTCCTCGTGGTGGGCCTTCCCGCCGGAGCGTGGATCGACCGTATGCGCAAGCGCCGCGTGATGATCTGGGCGGACGGCGTGCGGGCGGTGGCACTCGCGACGCTGCCGGTGCTGGCGCTGCTCGGCGTGCTGGAGATCTGGCACATGATCGTCGTCGCCCTGGTCATGGGGGTCGCGACCGTGTTCTTCGACGTGTCGTACCAGAGCATCATCCCCTCGCTCGTGCGCACCGACCAGATCGGCGAGGCCAACGGCAAGCTGCAGTCGACGTACGAGCTCGCCAACATCGCCGGCCCCGGCGTGGGCGGCTGGCTCATCGGCGTGCTCACCGCGCCGTTCGCGATCTTCGCCACCGTCGGCACGTACGTCGCCTCGTTCGTCGCCCTGCTCTTCACACGCGACCACGAGAAGCCCCGCCCCGCCGAGGATCGCAAGCCCCTCGTGCACGAGATCGGCGAGGGCCTTCGCTGGGTGTTCGGCAACCCGCTGCTGCGCCGCATCGTCGGCACGACGGGCACGGCGAACTTCTTCGGGACCATCGCGCAGACGCTCGTGCCGATCTTCGTGCTGCGCGAGCTGGGCCTCGGCCCCCAGATGTTCGGCATCGTGTTCTCGCTGTCTGCGGTCGGCGGCCTGGTCGGCGCCGTGGTGACGCCCCGGATCATCGCGCTGCTCGGCGAGGCGCGGGCGATCCCGATCAGCGCGATCGCCTTCAGCGTCGCCCCCTTCTTCCTCCCCGCGATCTCGCTCGTGCCGGCACTCGCCTTTCCGCTGCTGGTGGTTCAGGGGTTCATCATGAGCTTCACGATCCTGCTCTACAACATCACGCAGGTGACCTTCCGCCAGCGCATCACACCGCCGCGCCTGCTCGGCCGGATGAACGCTTCGATCCGCTTCGTGGTGTGGGGGGTGATGCCGATCGGAGCACTCCTCGCGGGCGCGCTCGGAACGTGGATCGGCACCGTTCCCACGCTGTGGATCGCCGCGACCGGCGAGCTGCTCGCGTGCCTGTTCGTGGTGATCGGACCCTTCTGGCGCATGCGGGAGCTTCCCGACGCGCACGCCGAGCACGCCGCCGCGGAAACCGCCGGCTGAGCCGCGCCGCGTACTCCACGCCCCGGATTCGGGCAAGGTCGTGCTCTTCGGGGCGCGGGCGTGCTTAGGTTGCTGCATGACGGCCCGCATCGTCTCGATCGGCACAGCTGTTCCGCCCACCCGCATCGCGCAGGAGGTGGCGCGCGACATCTTCGCGGCGCAGGATGGGTTGGACCGCCTCGCCCGGCGCCGCATCCACGCGGTGTTCGACGCATCCGCCATCGCCACGCGGCACTCGGTGCTGACCGAGTTCGCGTCGCCGCCGGTGATCGATCCCGCGGAGCCGGCCGTTTTCGCCGACGCCGAGGGGCGGCTCCTCTCCCCCACCACCGGACCCCGCAACGAGAGGTACATCTCGGCGGCGCCGGAACTGACCGCCGCCGCCGCGCGCAGCGCTCTGGCAGACGGCGGGGTCGATCCGTCCGCGGTGACCCACGTGGTGACCGTCTCGTGCACCGGGCTGTTCGCACCGGGGCCCGACTACCGACTCGTACGCGACCTCGGCCTCAACCCGACGGTCGAGCGGTGCCATCTCGGCTTCATCGGGTGCGCCGCGGCGCTTCCCGCGCTGCGCGTCGCGTCGGCGCTGGCGGCGACGCGGCCGGACGCCGTCGTGCTCGTCGTGTGCACCGAGCTGTGCACGCTGCATCTGCGGCCTTCGAACGATCCGCAGCAGATCGTCGCGTCTTCGGTCTTCGCCGACGGCGCGGCAGCGGCGATCGTCACCGCCGACCGCTCCGTCGGCAACCCCGGGGGACTCGACCTCGACAGGTTCGGCACCGCCCTCACCGAGGAGGGCGAGACCGACATGGTCTGGACGATCGGCGACAACGGGTTCGAGATGATCCTCTCGGCCGAAGTGCCGCGCATCATCGGCCGCGAGATCCAGGGCGCTGTGGGTCGCTTCCTGGGCGACGACGCTCCGCCCGAAGTGTGGGCCGTGCATCCCGGGGGGCGCAGTGTGCTCGACCGCGTCGAGGCGGGGCTCAACCTCCCGCCGGACGCCCTCGCAGCGTCGCGCGCCGTGCTGCGCGACTTCGGCAACATGTCGAGCGCGACGATCCTGTTCATCCTCGCGTCGCTGCTGCGTGACGACGACGTCCTCGATGGCGCGCGCATCGCCGGGCTCGCCTTCGGCCCGGGCCTCACCGTCGAGTCGGCGCTCATGACCCGCCGCCGCCCGGAGGTGGCCACCGCCGACGACGTCGATCTCGCCCTGGCGGCCTCCGCGTGAAGCGGGTACGGGCATGAGGCTCGCCGTCCGCGACGAGGGTCTGGCCGAGCTGATGGACGATCCGGCCTGCGACCCGGACCTGCTGCGCGCCACCCTGGTGCGCTTCGGCACCGTCAACCGCTTCGTGTCGGGCTGGGGCGTCGTGTATCGCACGCGACTGCGGCCCCATCTGGCGTCGCTCGGACGCCCGGCGCGCGTCCTCGACATCGGGTCCGGCGGCGGAGACCTCATCGACCGCCTCGCCGCAGCCGCCCGGCGCGACGGACTCGACGTGACCTGGACCGGCATCGACCCCGACCCGCGTGCGCTGGAGGTCGCCCTGGCACGCACGCCGATCGCCGGAGCGAGCTTCCGGGAAGCGGATGCCGCCGCCCTCGTCCGCGAGGGGCTGACGTACGACGCCGTGCTGTCGAACCACGTGCTCCATCACCTCGGCGACGGGCTGCCGGCGTTCGCGGAGGAGTCTCTCGCGCTCTCCCGCGGCATCGTGCTGCACAGCGACATCGCGCGCTCGCGGCTGGCCTACGGGCTCTACGCCGTCGGCATCACACCGTTCCAACGCGGCACGTTCCTGCGCACCGACGGCCTCCGCTCGATCCGCCGCAGCTACACGCGGGCCGAGCTCACGGCCGCGCTCGAGGGCGACAACCCCGGAGTCTGGTCGGTGGAGCGCCCGGTGCCGTTCCGGCTCGTGGCGGTGGGACGCGGTCGTGCGTGACGTCACCGTCGTCGGCGCCGGGCCGGTCGGACTGCTGCTCGCCGGCGAGCTCGCCCGCCGCGGCGTCGACGTCGAGATCCTGGAGCGACGGCCCGCGGTCGGCGACGGGACACGGGCGATCGGCATCCACTCCCCCGTCCTCGCCGCGCTCGAACCGTCGGGCCTCACGGAGCGCCTCCTCGCCGAGGCCGTGCGCGTGCGCCGCGGCGAAGCCCGTTCCCGAGGGCGGCTGCTCGGCACCGTGCACTTCGACGTGCTGTCGGCGCGCTTTCCGTTCGTGGCGACCCTGCCGCAGGCGAGCACGGAGTCCGTGCTCGCCGCTGCCGCCCCGGAGCCGCTGCGCGGCGGCTACGTTCTCGCGGTGATCCCGCGCCGTGACTCGGTGGTGGTGCGGGCCGGCGTCCTCGGCCGCCCTGTCGAGTCCGAGAGCCGCATCGTCGTCGTCGCCGGCGGAGGCGCGGCACGCGAGCTCGTCTACCGCCCTGGCGCGGTGCCGACACGCGACTACCGCGACCGGTATCTGATGACGGATGCTGCCGCCGACGCCGACGCCGGGCTCGCGGTGATCCACCTGGATCCCGATGGCGTGCTCGAGTCCTTCCCATTGCCGGGCGGCCGACGGCGGTTCGTCGCGTGGGACCCGCCGGGTGCAGGCGACGAGCCGGAGGACCGCGTACGGCGGCTGCGCGACGCGCTGGCCCGCCGCGGGGAGGAGGCGGCGGCTGAGGTGGTGTCGTCGGCGACATCGTTCGGCGTGCGTCGCGTCGTCGCGCCCCGACTGCGCCACGGCCGTGTCTTCGCGATCGGGGACACCGCCCACGAAGTCAGTCCCATCGGCGGGCAGGGCATGAACCTCGGCCTGCTCGACGCGGTGACGCTCGCACCCCTTCTGGCCTCCTGGGTGCGCACCGGCCGCGCACCCGACGTCGGGCTGCTGCGGTGGGAGGCACGCCGTGTGCAGTCGGCGCGGCGCGCGGCCGCGCTCGCGAGCGTGAACACGGCGCTCGGCAGGCCCAGCGGCCGCGGCGACGCGCTCCGCCGCGCGGCCGTGCGCACGATGCTCGCCGGCCCGTCGGCCCGGCTCTTCGCGCGTGCCTACTCGATGAGCTTCGACGTCGACGCCTGACCCCGGCGTTGCCCGGGGTTTGGGGCGCACGCCGTGCCCTTGGGGCGCGCGGGAAGCGCCCCGAGCGACCACCATGCGCCCCGAACCCGCAGGAGAGGCCGGGAACGGATGCTGCGCCGCGGTGCCCGCACGGCCAGAAACCAGGACCGCGGCGAGGCGTCAGGCGACGAACGCGCTGCCCGACGCCACCATCTGCGCCGCGAGGAGGAGCGCCGCGAGCATCACGAGCCGGAACAGCGCGCGGCTCGGCGGTCTCGCGATCGCCCGCCACGCGGTCGTGCCCGCCACCGCGACGACGGCCGCGAAGAACAGCCACGACACCGGCGACACCGCGGCGAGGTCTCCACCGGCGGCCCCGAGCAGCACGGCCACCGCACCAGCGACGACGGCGAGGGCGGCGACGATGGCCGCCACCCGCGGACCCAGCCGGTGCGGGAGCCCCCGTACGCCGGTGCGCGCGTCGTCATCGAGATCGGGCAGCACGTTCGTGAGGTGCACGGCGGCGCCGAGGGACGCCCCGGCGATCCATGCCCACCACGCCGCGAACGAGGGATCGGGCGCCGAGAGCGTCGCGAGCGACGGGAAGATCCCGAAGCTCACGAGGAACGGCACGATCGACCACGGCGTCGACTTCAGCCCCGCGTTGTACGCCCACGCCGAGCCGAGAGTGACGGCGTGGGCTGCCAGCATCCGCCATCCCAACGGCGCCGAGAGAACCAGAGCGAGCGCCAGCACGCCGAGCGCCGCGCCCCAGGCGACCCCGGCCGACACGTCGCCGCGGGCGATCGGCTTGTCGGTGCGGCCCACCGCGCGATCGCGCTGCGCGTCGAGGGCGTCGTTGGAGATGCCGACGGAGAGCTGCCCCACGAAGACCGCCGTCGTCAGCAGTACCAGCCGCCACGCCTCGAGTCCTGTCGCGATGCCCAGGGCAAGGGCGAGCGCGGTCACGACGAGCGTCGGCCCCGGATGCGAAGAACCCCACAGAGCACGGACGGTGCGCACGGATCGATGCTCTCACGGGCCGCGCGACGACACGGGAGGACCGACAGGGAATGTTCTCAGGTCCATGTCGTTGCATGGATCTGGGCCGACGGGGTCCCGGCAGATATCGCTCGACCCCAGAGGAGCAGCCCATGTCCACTCTCACCGCCCGCACCGCCGAGACCGACGCGCCGATCATCGACGTGCTCGCCGAGCGCTGGAGCACCCGCATCTTCGACCGCGAGTCGGTCATCGACGAGGCCGCCCTCGCGAGCGCACTCGAGGCCGCCCGCTGGACGCCGACCGCCGCCAACACGCAGGCGTGGCGCGTCATCGTCGCCCGCCGCGGCTCGGCCGCGCACGCCACAGTGCTCGCCTCGCTCGCCGGCTTCAACAGCGCGTGGGCGGGCGACGCCGCGGCGCTCGTCGTGTTCTTGGCCGAGACCACGCGCGACGGCGAGCCCATGCGCTGGGCCCAGTACGACACCGGCCAGGTCGCCGCGCACTTCACCGTGCAGGCCCACGCCGACGGCCTCTCGACGCATCAGATGGGCGGCTTCGACCCGGATGCCATCGTCGCAGGCTTCGATCTCAGCTCCGACTTCACGCCCGTCACCGTCATGGCGATCGGCGAGCTCGGCGACATCCGCCTGGCATCGGAAGAGCTGCAGTCCCGCGAGAACGCCCCGCGCGTGCGCCGCCCCGCCGCCGACTCGGTGCTCGTGAACGACTGATCCACCCGGATCCGACAGACGGATGCCTCGACCGCGACGTGCGGTCGAGGCATCCGTGTCTCTGCCCTTCGATGTCGCGTTCGGGGCGTGCCGCGTCCGTTCGGGGCGCAGCGGGTGCGCCCCGAACGTGCGGCGTGCGCCCCGAAAACCCCGAACGGCTCTCGGGCGTCAGTCGTCGAGGAGCTCCGCCTCGATCACATCGTCATCCTCTCGGACAGGCTCGGGCGCGGCCGGGCCGTCGCTCGTGAGCACGAGCTGGGAGCCGTCGGCCGCGACATCCACCCGCACCACCTCGCCGTCGCGCACGCGACCAGACAACAGCGCCATCGCGAGGCGATCCTGGATCTCGGACTGGATGAGCCGGCGCAGCGGCCGCGCGCCGAACACCGGGTCGTAGCCTCGCTCGGCGAGCCACGCGCGCGCGTCCGGCGTGACGGCGAGCGTCAGGCGGCGGTCCTTGAGGCGCCGCTGGAGCGCGTCGACCGCGAGCTCGACGATCTGCGCGAGGTCGTCCTCGCTCAGGGCGGCGAACATGACGATGTCGTCGAGGCGGTTGAGGAACTCGGGCTTGAACGCCTGACGCACGATCGCCATGACGGCGTCGCGCTTCTCGTCGTTCGACAGCGTCGGGTCGATGAGGATCGGCGAGCCGAGGTTCGAGGTGAGGATGAGGATGACGTTCGAGAAGTCGACGGTGCGCCCCTGGCCGTCGGTGAGGCGCCCGTCGTCCATGACCTGCAGCAGCACATCGAACACCTCGGGGTGCGCCTTCTCGACCTCGTCGAGCAGCACGACCGAGTAGGGGCGCCGTCGCACGGCCTCGGTGAGCTGGCCTCCCTGCTCGTATCCGATGTAGCCGGGAGGAGCACCCACGAGCCGAGACACGGTGTGCTTCTCGCCGTACTCCGACATGTCGATGCGCACCATGGCGTGCTCGTCGTCGAACAGGAACTCCGCGAGCGCCTTGGCGAGCTCGGTCTTGCCGACGCCGGTCGGGCCGAGGAACAGGAACGAGCCGGTCGGGCGACCCGGGTCGCTGATGCCCGCACGAGAGCGGCGCACCGCATCCGATACCGCCTTGACGGCCTCCTTCTGTCCGATGAGGCGCTTGCCGAGCTCGGACTCGAGGTGCAGCAGCTTCTCGGTCTCGCCCTGCAGCAGCCGTCCGACCGGGATGCCCGTCCACGCTGCGATGACGGCGGCGATGTCTTCGTCGGTGACCTGCTCGTTGACCATGCGCTCCTCGGTGCGGGACGCCTCGGCGCGCTCGGCCTCGGCGATCTCGCGCTCGAGCCGCTTGATCGTCTCGTACTCGAGCTTCGACGCGCGCGTGTAGTCGCCCTCGCGGAGCGCCCGGTCGCGGTCGGTCTCGGCCTGGTCCTTCTGCTTCTTCAGCTCGCCGACGCGGGTCAGGCCGGCACGCTCGCGCTCCCACCTTTCCTCGAGGGACTTGAGCTCGGCCTCGGCAGCATCCATCTGCTCGCGCAGCTTCGCGCGTCGCTCTTTCGAAGCGTCGTCCTTCTCCTTCTTGAGTGCGAGCTCCTCCAGCCGCATGCGATCGAGCTGGCGGCGCAGCTGGTCGATCTCGGTCGGGCTCGAGTCGATCTCCATCTTGAGCCGGCTCATCGCCTCGTCGATCAGGTCGATCGCCTTGTCGGGCAGCTGACGACTGGGGATGTAGCGGTTCGACAGGGATGCTGCGGCCACGAGCGCGCCGTCGCTGATGGTCACGCCGTGGTGTGCCTCGTACCGTCCCTTCAGCCCACGGAGGATCGCGACCGTGTCTTCGACGCTGGGCTCGCCGACATAGACCTGCTGGAAGCGACGCTCGAGCGCAGCATCCTTCTCGATGAACTCGCGGTACTCGTTGAGCGTGGTCGCGCCGATGAGGCGCAGCTCGCCGCGGGCGAGCATGGGCTTGAGCATGTTGGATGCCGCGACCGACCCCTCGCCGCCGCCCGCGCCCATGAGAACGTGCAGCTCGTCGATGAACGTGATGATGCGGCCGTCGGACTCGGTGATCTCCTTGAGGACGCTCTTGAGGCGCTCCTCGAACTGGCCGCGGTACATCGCGCCGGCGACGAGTGCGGAGATGTCGAGGGTGACGAGCTCCTTGTTCTTGAGCGACTCGGCGACGTCGCCTGCGACGATGCGCTGGGCCAGGCCCTCGACGACGGCGGTCTTGCCGACGCCGGGCTCGCCGATGAGGACGGGGTTGTTCTTGGTGCGGCGGGTCAGCACCTGGCTGACGCGCCGGATCTCGCTGTCGCGCCCGATGACGGGGTCGAGCTTGCCCTGACGGGCACGGTCGGTGAGGTTGATGCCGAACTGCTCGAGGGCGCTCTGCGCGTCCTCCTGCCCGGGCTGTTGCGTGGCGTTCATGTGTCTCCTGAAATCTATGGACGTCAACTCTTCATCAAAGTTGAGTCGTGATGGCTCAAGTTTACCAGTGGCCCGCCCGACGAGCAATGCGACGCTAGTCCTCGACCTCCGCCCGGGCGTCGGCGTAGGCGCGGCGCAGTCCCTCGCCTACCCACTCGGTGCCGCGATACACGTTGTCGGCGCCGATGTCGGCGGTGAGCCCGCCAGCCGCCAGTTGAGAGATGACGCGGTCCTGGGTGGCGACGACCTTGAGGGTCGAGTCGGCGTCGCGCAGCTGCGCCGCGAACCGGCGCAGCACCTCGACGTGCGAGAGTCCGATCTCGTCGGTGCCGCGCAGGCGCACGATCACGACCGAGCCGCTGGACTCGCGGCTCACCTCGGGCAGCCGACGTTCGAACACCGGCGCACTGGCGAAGAAGAGGCTCCCGTAGGGCTGCAGCACCAGCACCTCCCCCGGTGGCACGACCGCCGGCGGATCGGTCTCGCGCATGCGCCCGTCATCCGTCAGGCGCACCGCACGCACGCGCACGCTGTTCGACTGCTCGGCGACGTAGAGGATGACACCGAGCCCCACACCGACGAGCACGGCGAACTGCAGCGGGATGACGAGGGTAAGCCCGAACGTGACGGCCATGATCGTCGTCGGCAGCGCCCCCGACTTCATCACCGAGTACACGCGGCTGGGCTTGATCGCCCGCCACCCCACGACGATGAGCAGGCCCGCGAGGGCCGGCATGGCCACGAAGGCGACCACGTCCGCCAGGAGGAAGACGACGACGGCCATCACGGCACCCGCGACGAAGAGCGAGAGGCGCGTCTTCGCCCCCGCCTGCACGATGAGAGACGACCCCGACATCGAACCGCCGACGGGCATGCCCTGGAACAGGCCCGACACGACGTTGCCGAGCCCCTGCCCCATGAAGTCGCGGTTGGCATCTGCGCGCCTGCCGTCGGCGGTCGGGATGCCGGCCGACACGGCCGCGCCCTGCACCAGGCCGATGAAGGTCAGCGACAGCGCGGGGATGAGCAGCGTCGGCGCATCGGCGATGCTGGGCAGCACCGGCGCGGGCAGGCCGCGAGGCACGTCCACGATGTCACGCAGCAGCACGACCGGGTTCTGCACCCACGCGTTCAGCACCACCGCGCACGCCGAGCCCACCACGACGGCGATCACGAGACCCATGCTGCCGACACGAGTCGGCAGGAGAACCACGATGATGAGCACCGCGATCGCCCCCACCACCAGGGAGGGGATGTTCCACTGCCCGACGTGCAGGAACACGTCGATGGTCTTGAGCAGCCGGTTGGCGCCCTGCGCCTGGTAACCGGTGAAGTTCGAGAGCTGGCCGAGGATGATGTTGACGCCGATCGCCGTCACGAACCCCGTCATGACAGCCGTCGGCACGAAGCTGATCAGCCGGCCGCCCCGCAGCAGGCCCGCGATCACCATGATGATGCCGGTCAGGATCGCGAGCGTGAAGAGCCCGCGCTCGGGATTCGGGAGGCTCTCGAGCCCGGCGTCCGACACGACGAGAGCCATCGCGCTCGTCGCCTGGACGGCCATGAAGGCGCTGCTCGTGAGCACGGCCGCCCCCACCATGCCGAAGAGGTAGCCGTAGAGGCCGGCGAGCGGGTTCACCCCGGCGAGGAGCCCCGCCGCGAGCCCGTCGGGCACCGCCTCGACGCCGAGGATCGCGCCCGCGACGGCGTCCTTGCGCAGCGTCGAACGGGAGAACCATGTCCTCGGATCAAGCCCCACGGGTCACACGCTAGCGAAGGCATGGGCGTCGCCGGCGGGGCCACCTTGGACGCGGGAGGTCATCGGGCGTAATTCACGCGACTCGCGTGATGCGCAAGTGTTCCCAGGGTTCTCTCAGGATCGCTAGTCTGACCTAGCGGGATTCATGCCCGCCCGGCGGTCACGCCGCCTGACGTTGAACGGCCTCCCGGCCGACTTGAAGGGACCCCTCGCATGACCAACACTGACGTCAACACCTCCGGCTGGGCAGGATGGGGCGTGTTCGCCGCCGTCGTGCTGATCGTCGGCGGCACCATCGACGCTTTCCACGGCCTCCAGGCCCTCATCGGCCCTGACACGGCGTACTTCCTCGGGCAGGAGGCGCTCTTCTCGATCGACGTGCAGGGCTGGGGCTGGTGGCACCTGATCGCCGGCGCGCTGCTGATCCTCGTCGGCATCTTCCTGCTCCTGGGCGCGCGCTGGGCCCGCATCACCGCGATCGTGCTCGTCGCGATCAACGCGGTCGGCCAGCTCTCGCTCATCTCGGTGCAGCCGTGGCTGTCGCTGGCCCTCCTCGCCATCGACGTCGTCGTGATCTACGCGCTCACCGTGCACGGCCGCGAGATCGACGCGAAGAAGGCATGACCCCGGCGTGAGGCCGCGGCGATCGCGCCCTCACGCGACAGGTTCGAGAACGGATGCCTCGGTCCTCGCTTCGGCGGAGGCCGAGGCATCCGCCTTCTCATCGAGGTGGCACGCGAACCGCGAGCGGTAGGCGGTGGGCGTGGTGCCGAGCACGCGTGCGAAGTTCTGCCGCAGCACGGCCGCCGAGCCGAACCCGCTCTCGTAGGCGATGCGGTCGAGGCCGAGATCGGTCTTCTCGAGCAGGCGCTGCGCGTGGATGATCCGCTGCCGCGCGAGCCAGGCGGCCGGGGTGGCCCCGTAGTCGGCCTTGAACCGGCGGGCGAAGGTGCGCGGCGACATGTGGGCCTTGGTCGCGAGCTGGTCGACCGTGAGCTCGAGGCGCAGGTTGTCGAGCATCCAGTCCGTGACCGGCGCGAGCGACAGCGACGTCGTGGCCGGCAGCGGGTTCGCGATGAACTGGGCCTGGCCGCCGTCTCGCTGCGGCGGCACGACCATACGGCGGGCGATGATGTTGGTCATCTCGGCGCCGAGCTCCTGGCGCAGGAGGTGCAGGCAGGCGTCGAGCCCCGCCGCGGTGCCTGCGCTCGTGATGATGCGGCCGTCCTGCACGTAGAGCACGTCGGGGTCGACGTCTATCGACGGGTACATCTCCTTCATCTTCTGCGCGTACATCCAGTGCGTGGTCGCGCGGCGGCCGTCGAGCACGCCCGAGGCGGCGACCACGAACGAGCCGCTGCACACGCTCAGCACCCAGGCGTCGCGGGCGACCGCGGCGCGGATGACGTCGAGCACGCGTTCGTCGACATCGCTCCAGTACTGGTGCGGAACCGGCGACACCACGACGAGATCGGCCTCGTACGCGAACGAGAGGTCGGCGTCGACGTTGATCGAGAAGCCCATCTTGGACTGCACGGCGCCGGGGTCGGGCGTGACCACGCGGAAGTCGAAGTTCGGGATGCCGTCGTCGGAGCGATCGAGGCCGAACGCCTCGCACGCGACCCCGAACTCGAACGGCGCGAAGCCGTCCGTCACGATGCAGGCGACTGTCTTCATCCGAACCTCCACGACTGGCAGTTTTCGTGCGATGTGTGTCCATTCTGCCACTCGTGGCAGTACTGACGCAAGCGTAGCGTTTCTGCCATGTTCATGGTGATTCTTCTCGCAGCCCTGTCCGCGGTGGCGTTCGCATCGACGATCGCCGCCCTCCGCAACGACGGTTACCGTCGCCTCCCCACCGACCGCACTCGCCTCCCCTGACCCTCGCGGTGTCCAACCCGCGGGTCCCTGACCCCTCAGATGAGGATCAGAGCCGGGTTGAGGAGCGGATCCCCGGATCCACTCCTCAACCCGGCTCTCGTCCTCAACTGAGGACCTTCGCAGCGTGCGTCGGTCGGGCTCAGGCGGTGACGCGGTCATAGACCTCGACCATCGCCGCGGAGCGCGACGACTGCCGGAAGCGCTCGCGGATGGTCGGGTCCGGCACGCGCGGCGCTCCGGCGGATATATCGGATGCTGCGCCCCTCAGCGCGCCCGCCAATGCGGCGATCGACGGGTCGGGGGTGACGCCGTCGCCCACGGCCCAGAAGCCCGTTCCGAGCTCGGCCGCGAGGTCGGGATCGCTGACCACCGCGGGTGTTCCGAGCGACGCCGCCTCGAAGATCGTCATGCCCTGGGTCTCGAAGCCGATCGAGGTCTGCACGACCGCGTCGGCGGCGGCGATGCGCCCCAGGGTCCGGGCGTACGGCATCCTTCCCGCGAAGATCACGGTCGCGCGAGGCCGGAGCTTCTCGACCAGACGACGCGCCGCGCGCAGCTGACCACCACCGCCGATGATCTCGACCTCGGCCTCGATGTCCGAGGCGGCGAGCGCCTCGAGGAACGGAATCAGGCGCTTCTCCGGGCTCATGCGCCCGAGCCACACGAAGCGAGGGAGCCCCGGAGCGCGCCCGGCCGGAGCGGTCGCCAGCACCTCGTCGAGCGCGTCGTCGTCGATGCCGTTCCAGATCACGTCGACTGCGGCGGCGGCCGGCGACGACCTCGCCCCGGGCACGACGCCGTTCGCCTCGAGCCGGCGCGCGAAGTGCGTCGACGGGGCGGTGATCGCGGCGGCCCGGACGCCGAACCGGCGCAGGTACGCCCAGCCGTCATGGCCGCGCTCGTCGACAGCGGCGCCGGCGCGTGCCCCCAAGGCCCGGCGCTGCCAGGCGTTCAGCACGCGGAGCACGGTCTTCGGGAACGGCGTCGTCGCCTCGATCCCGACGTCGAGTCGATTGTGCATGGTGTGCACGATCGGGAGTCCGTGCCGCTCGGCGTACCGCACGCCGATGAACGCGCCCCAGAAGTCGCCCTGGATGTGCACGACGTCGACCGGTGGGCGGCGTGCCATCGCAGCATCCAGCCGCCGATCGGTACGCCTGCCGGGCCAGGTCATCGAGTACTCGCGGTCGGCCGTGATGGGGATCGACGGCAGGTCGACGTAGGCGGGATCGGCGGCCTCAGCCCGCGCCCGTGGGCCGTGCATGGCGGGCGCGACCATGGTGACGAGGTGCCCGGCCTTCTCGAGGAAGCGGCGCTGCAGCCGCATCGAGACCTGCGCCCC
Organism: Microbacterium ureisolvens; assembly: GCF_019511645.1. Lineage (GTDB taxonomy): Bacteria > Actinomycetota > Actinomycetes > Actinomycetales > Microbacteriaceae > Microbacterium > Microbacterium ureisolvens_A. The sequence continues at coordinate 500,073 of NZ_JAEUAX010000002.1, forward strand.
GCCGAGCGATTCGGCGTGCTGGTCGCCGAACATCACGACGTGCACGGCGGCCTACTCGGGCAGCGGCTCGTCGCGGTACAGCGCCTCGAACGTGTCGAGCGTGCGCTTCATGTCGTGCACCTTGACGCCCTCGAGCGAGCACTTCTGCATGCGCACGCGCTCTTCGGGCGACTGCGTGAGCACCGTCGTGAGCTTGGCGGCGAGGTCGTCGACGTCGCCGGGTCGGAAGAGGTAGCCGTTCTCGCCGTCGTGCACGAGGTGCGGGAGCGCCACCGCGTCTGCGGCGACGATCGGCAGGCCGGAGGCCATCGCCTCCATGGTCGCGATCGACTGCAGCTCGGCGATCGACGCGATCACGAACAGGCTCGCGTTGGTCAGGAGCGCACGCAGCTCCTCGTCGGTGGTGTGACCGTGGAAGTGCACGCGGTCGCCCAGGTCGAGCTCCGCCACGAGCTGCTCGAGGTTGCGGCGCTGGTCGCCCGAGCCGACGATGTCGAAGCGCACGTCCAGCGCCGGGTCGAGCTTCGCGATCGCGCGCAGCACGACGTCGATCTGCTTCTCGGTCGTGAGCCGGCCGACGAACACCAGCCGGTGCGCGTCGCGCGGCGTGAGGTCGGCCGTGTAGTTGGAGGCGTCGATGCCGCAGCTGACCGGGATGACGTCCTGGATGTCGATGGTGCGCTCGAGGAACTCGGCGGCCCTGCGGGTCGGGGTCGTGACGGCGCGGGTCATCTTGAAGGTGCGCTCGGCGTCCTCCCACGCGAGCTTCACGGCGTACTGCGTCCACGACGGCGGGAGCACCGTGAAGTCGAGCACGTTCTCGGCCATCACGTGATTCGTCGCGACGACGGGGATGCCGCGCTTGCGCGCCTCGCGCGTGAGGCCGCGGCCGATCACGATGTGCGACTGGATGTGCACGACGTCGGGCTGCACCTCGTCGAGCACGCGGCGCGCGTAGTACTTCGACCGGAACGGCAGGACGAACGTGAGCCAGTCGTGCGGATACCACCGCCACGACGGCAGCCGGTGCATGGTCATGGGCTGACCCTCGATGACCTCGGTGAAGGTGCCGTGCTCGCGGTGCGTCTTGCTGGGCGCCATCACGTGCACCTTGTGACCGCGCGCCACCATGCCGGCGGCGAGGCGCTCCGCGAAGCGGGCGGCGCCGTTCACGTGCGGGAGGAACGTGTCGGCGCCGTAGAGGATCGTCAGTGCGCGCGGACTCGCGGCGTCGGCGGTGGTGTCGTCGGGCGTCGCAGGATCGGTCACGGGGTTAGGGGCCTGTCTGTGCGGCGGGGACGCGCGGCAGCGGCTGGTCACCGCGCGCCCTCCACCCTACCCGAGGGGTTTCCGGGGGCTCCCCAGGAACGCGCCCGTCGGGGCACGTACCCTGGTCGCATGCCCCGACTGCAGGCCGACGCCGACCCGAACCTCTGGGTGCCCGTGACCGAGTCGCTCGGCTTCCGAGGACGCCGTCACCGGAAGACGGCGATACGGATGCTGCTCAATCAGGCGGGCGGCATGATGATCGGCCCTGCGGGCGCGGTGCCGATCGAGTCGGGCGCGAGCGCGGGCGGGCAGCCGCGCCCCGGCAACGGCTTCGCCGCCTGGGCGATGAGCCAGGCCGCGCCCTTCCTGATGCGCAAGGCCGCGGGTCGGGTGCTGGTGTGGGTCTGGAAGGCCGACGCCGAGCTCGTCGTCGTGATGGCCCAGGTGCAGCAGGCCACCAACGACCTCCGCGCCGCGCGGGCGATGATGCCGATGGAGTACGACGACACCGAATCGTTCCGCAACCCCTACCTCGGCGTCGGCGAGAAGCTCGAGATGGCGCTGCCCTCCGACACGCGCACCCCGCCGTTCGCCACTTACACGTGGGACACCGGCACGCACTTCGTGACGGTGACGGCGGTCTGCTCCGACCGCGAGCGCTTCGGCACCGTGATCGGCAGTGTCGACGACCTCGCGCGCACACTCCGGATCGTGGACGACCTCACCGTCGGCGAGTCGCCCGAGGTGCTCCGCATCGAGCCGAAGAACTGAGGGACTTCGCACGTGACCTCTCGCGGGTGGTGGCGCTCCTTCAGCGGCGCCACCGGATCGACGGCGCCTGACGGCAGACGACCGATACGGTAGCCACGCCGTTATCGTTCGACACCTCAGGAGGCACGCCCATGGGCGCCGTCATCGGAGAGATCCTTCCCCTCGCGCTCGGTGTGGCGATCAGCCCGATCCCGATCATCGCGGCGATCCTGATGCTCCTGTCGCCCAAGGCGCGGGTCACGAGCGTCGGGTTCCTCCTCGGCTGGGTGCTCGGCATCGTCGTGGCGGTGACCCTGTTCACGCTGCTGTCGTCGATCCTCCCCGAGCAGGACGCGGACGGCTCGAAGCCTGTCGCGGGCGTGATCAAGCTCGTGCTGGGGGCGGGGCTGCTGCTCCTCGCGATCCGCCAGTGGCGCGGGCGGCCGAAGGCGGGCGAAGAGCCCACCATGCCCAAGTGGATGCAGGCGATCGACAAGGTCACCTTCCCCGTGGCGTTCGGCCTCGGGTTCCTCCTCTCGGCGGTCAACCCCAAGAACCTGCTCATGGCTGCTGCCGCCGGCGTCGACATCGGCTCGGCGGGGCTCGACACGGGGTCGATCGTGCTCGTGATCGGGGTGTTCACGCTGATCGCAGCATCCACCGTCCTCGTCCCGGTGGTGGGCTACCTCATCGCCGCTGAGAAGCTCCGCGGCCCGCTCGACGCGCTGCGCGTGTGGCTGGGCAAGGAGAACGCGGTCATCATGGCCGTTCTGCTGCTGGTCATCGGCGTCTCGCTCATCGGCAAGGGCATCGGCTCGTTCTGACCCCGGGCTACGGTGGAGCCGTGACTGCGGCGACCCACGACCAGGTGCTCCTCGACGGCGGTGTCTTCCGCATGGGGTCGGACGAGTTCTATCCCGACGAGCAGCCCGTGCATGAGCGCGAGGTCGCGCCGTTCCGCATCGACCGGTACGCCGTCACCAACGCGCAATACGCCGCGTTCGTCGACGACACCGGGTACGTCACCGTCGCCGAGCGCGAGCTCGACCCGGCCGCGTTCGAGGGCGCGGACCCCGCCGACCTCGTGCCGGGCGCGATGGTCTTCACCCCGACACCGGGCCCCGTCGACCTGCGCGATTGGCGCAACTGGTGGCGGTGGCAGCCGGGGGCCTTCTGGCGCCGGCCGTTCGGACCCGAGTCGTCGATCGACGAGAGGATGCAGCATCCGGTCGTCCATGTCGCCTTCGAGGACGCGACCGCGTATGCCGAGTGGGCGGGGCTGCGGCTTCCCACCGAGGCCGAGCACGAGTTCGCCGCGCGGGGCGGGCTCGAGGGGGCGCGGTTCGCGTGGGGTGACGAGCCGTACCCGGGCGGCGTCGCGCAGGCGAACTCGTGGCTCGGGCGTTTCCCGTACGACAACCAGGGGGTCGGGGATGCCGCCCCCGTCGGGTCGTACGAGCCGAACGGCTACGGGTTGTACGACATGACCGGCAACGTGTGGGAGTGGACTACCGACTACTACACGCCGCGGCACCTGCGCCTGTCGGACAAGCCCGTCGACGCCGGCAAGCGGGCGAACCTCCTCGCCGCGGCGAGCGCGCAGGAGGGCTTCCCGTCGATCCCGCGCCGTGTGCTCAAGGGCGGCTCGCACCTGTGCTCACCGGACTACTGCCTGCGCTTCCGCCCCGCCGCGCGCTCCCCCCAGGCCGAAGACACGGGCATGTCGCACATCGGCTTCCGCTGCGCGAGCGACGCCTGACGGGTCACTCCGCGGGCGGGAAAACCGCGGACCAGTCGTCGCGCACGCTCACGACGGTGAAGCCGTGGACGGATGCCGCGTCCAGCGCCTGCTCCGCGCCCTTGTCGTAGGGGGCGTCGCCACGGCCGGAGTCGTCGTCGTGGTGCACGAGCAGCGCGAGGCTGCGGGGGCTGCCCTGCGCGAAGCGGAGCATCGGGATGTCGCCGTTCGAGTTTCCCGCGGCGAGGATCGGGCGCCGGCCCACCCGCATCCAGATGCGCACCGGCTTCTCCGGGCCGTCGTCGAAGAACGCGAGGGTCGACGTGTACCGCACGACGTTGTCGTCGGCGTCGTACTCGAGGCCCATGCCCGTGCCGACCACCCGCTCGGCGGGGATGCCGTAGTAGTCCCGCGTCATCGGCCGCATGAAGTCGCGGTCACCGCCCGACACGATGTATGCCGTGAATCCGTGCGCCTCGAGGAAGCGGATGAGCTCCACCATCGGCTGATACACGGTGTGCGCGTAGGAGCTGCCGCGCGACAGATGGCGGGCATCGCGATAGAAGGCGGCGACGGATGCCTCGTACTCCTCGACGCTCGCACCGGCGCTCGATCCCGACACGGCCGCGATCAGCGCGCCGAGGTCTGAGTCGTCACCGGCGTAGTGCTTGTCGACCGCCTGTCCCAGCCACGCGAAGTCGCCGGATGCCGCGGCCTTGTACGGCTGGCGATCCGTGAGCGACGGGTCGGCCGCGGCCTGCGCCTTCCACTGCTGCAGCAGGTAGTGCAGCTGCGTGGGCATCGGCTTCTCGGTCCACAGGGTGCCGTCGTTGTCGAACACCGCCACGCGGGCGTCGGGCGGGACGAAATCCGGACCGCCCTCGGCGGTCACGGCGTCGACGAATTCCAGGATCGCGGCACGGGTCGCCGTGTCGCGCCACGACGGCAGCGGCTCGCTCATGCCGTGACTCTAGCGGGCACGCGAGTCGACCCTTCCCCGAGACACGGAGTCCCCCTAGGGTGCCAAGTGGGAGACCTCGTCGGGTCTCCCTGCTTGTTTGTGACGTGCGTGAAGAACGGAGTGACCCTGTGCCTCGCGAATTCCAGGGAAAGATCGAACTCGACGTCCGCGACTCGGTGGCGGACTGGGAAGCCTTTCTCCCGACCAAGCCACCGAAGGACGCACCCAACGTGCTCGTCGTGCTCTACGACGACACCGGCATGGCCGCGTGGTCGCCGTACGGCGGGCGGATCAACATGCCGACGATGGACCGCCTGGCGGAGAACGGGCTGACGTACTCGCAGTGGCACACCACGGCGCTCTGCTCTCCCACGCGCTCGACCTTCCTCACCGGTCGCAACCACCACCTCAACGGCTTCGCGACGATCTCGGAGTCCTCGACCGGCTTCCCCGGCTACAACTCCCACATCCCCGACTCGAACGTCACGATGGCGCACCTCCTGCGCGACGCCGGGTGGTCGACGTTCTGGGTCGGCAAGAACCACAACGTGCCCATCGACGAGTGGACCGCCGGCGCCAGCAAGAAGCACTGGCCCCTCGCCCAGGGCTACGACCGGTTCTACGGCTTCATCGGCGGTGAGACGAACAACTGGTTCCCGTCGCTCGCCGAAGACAACCACTACATCGACCAGCCGTACCTTCCCGAGCAGGGCTACCACCTGTCGAAGGACCTGGCCGACCAGGCCCTCAAGATGATCCGCGACGTCAAGCAGACCGAGCCCGACAAGCCCTGGTACCTGTGGTTCTGCCCGGGCGCCAACCACGCTCCGCACCACGCCCCGCAGGAGTACATCGACAAGTACAAGGGCGCCTTCGACGACGGCTACGAGTCCTACCGGGAGTGGGTGCTCGAGCGCATGAAGGAGAAGGGCATCGTCCCGTCCGATACGGCGCTGACCCCCCTGAACCCGATGCCCGAGGGCACGTTCGCGCCGACGGACGAGGTGCTGCCGTGGGACACCCTCTCGGACGAGCAGAGGGCGATGTTCAGCCGCATGGCTGAGGTCTACGCCGGCTTCAGCGAGTACACCGACGCGCAGGTCGGCCGGATCATCGACTACCTCGAGGAGTCCGGCCAGCTCGACAACACCCTCGTCATCTACTGCGCCGACAACGGCGCCTCGGGAGAGGGCAGTCCAAACGGGTCGGTGAACGAGGGCAAGATCTTCGGCGGGTATCCCGACAGCCTCGAGGAGAACCTCAGGCTCGTCGACAGGCTGGGATCGCCCGACACCTACAACCACTACCCCACGGGATGGGCGGCGGCGTTCTCGACGCCGTACAAGATGTTCAAGCGCTACACGTACCAGGGCGGCGTGGCCGACCCGCTCGTGATCCACTGGCCCGCCGGCATCCGGGCCAAGGGCGAGGTGCGGCATCAGTACCACCACTCCGTCGACATCGTGCCGACCATCCTCGAGGCGTGCGGCGTCGGCTTCCCCGACACCTACAACGGAGTCGAGCAGACGCCCCTGTCAGGCGTGTCGATGGTGGGATCGTTCGACGCCGCCCCCGACGGGCCTACGAACAAGAAGACGCAGTACTACGAGATGTTCGGCCAGCGCGGCATCTGGCACGAGGGCTGGAAGGCCGTGACGGTGCACGGGCCGGTCAGCGGCAAGGGCGACTTCCCGGGCGACGAGTGGGAGCTGTACCACACCGACGTCGACCGTGCTGAGGCGCACAACCTCGCTGCCGAGCACCCCGACAAGCTCGAGGAGCTGAAAGCCCTGTGGCTCGAGGAGGCGAAGGCGAACAAGGTGCTGCCGCTGAACGACCTGCAGGTCCTCGGCAATCCCAAGGACTTCGAGACGTTCATCAAGATGGAGTTCCACCAGCCGGCGCCACCGTCGGGCCAGTTCGTCTACTATCCCGGCACCAGCGAGATCCCGGAGCGCAGCGCTGCCAACGTGCACGGCGGCTCGTACAAGATCGCGGCCGAGATCGAATTCACGCCCGAGACCCAGGGCGTGATCTTCGCGCACGGTTCGCGCTTCGGCGGTCACGCACTCGTCGTCAAGGACGGCGAGATCCACTACGTGTACAACTTCCTCGGCATCCCGCCGGAGGACCGGGTGTCTGCTCCCGTCCCGATGTCGGGCAAGCACATCATCGGCGTCGAGTTCGTCAAGGAGGGAACCGGCGACTACCGCGAGCCGAAGGGCCCCGTCAGGCTCTACATCGACGACCAGCAGGTCGGGGAGAAGCACATCCGCACGGTGCTCGGCCACTTCTCGCTCTGCGGCGAGGGACTCACCATCGGCCGCGACAGCGCCGACCCGGTGTCGTCGCTGTACGGCTACGGGTTCGACTTCACCGGTGGCGAGATCTCGAAGGTCGTCTTCGACATCGCGGACGACGTGTACCTCGACCTCGAGGCGCATCTCGCGGCGGCGTACGCGCGCGACTGACCCCGAACGACAGAGAACGGATGCTGCGGCCTCGGGCTGCAGCATCCGTTCTCTGGTTCTTGATCCTCAGTTGAGGAGCTGAGCCGCAATGAGGACCCTCGAGGCGTTTTCCCTCCGCATCTCGGCTCGGATCCTCACATGAGGAGCGGAGGACGTTGCGCCCGTGCCGCCGGTCGGGGCATGGATCAGACGGATGCTGCCGCCAGGCCGCCGTCGACCGTGGCATGTACGCGTCCCGCGGCGTCGAGCTGCGCGTACCACGGTGTGCGGCGCGCGACCCTCGCCGCGGTCTCGGGCAGTGCCGCGATGTGCAGGACGATCCCGCGTTGCGACAGCTCGCGGTCGAGGTCTTCGAACATGTCGAGCACGGTGATGGTGACGAGGTACTGCCGCTCGAGATCGAGCACGAGTGCGGTCGCCTTCTCACCGGTGGCGAGCGCGACGATCGCCTGCTCGTTCTCGAGCGCGCTGGCCGTGTACATGGCGCGCATGACGTGCACCGCTACCGCCCCGCCCCGCCTTCCCTCGAGCTCGAGCTTCGGGATGTTGACCTCGCGCAGCACCATCACCAGGGTCACGGCGACGCCGACGAAGACCGCGGCGAGAAGGCCCGCCGACAGGCCGACCAGGGCGACGGCGACAGCGACCCAGAAGTCGCGCGGGCTGATGCGCGCCCACCTGATGAGCTCGGGGATGTCGATGAGGCCGATGACCGCCACGAAGACCATCGCGGCGAGTGTCGCCTGAGGCAGCAGGCTCAGCACCGGACCGAACGAGAGCGCCACCAGCACGGCGAGCGCGACCGTCACGAGCGTCGACAGCTGCGTCTTGGCGCCGGCGTTCTGGTTGACGGCGCTCTGAGAGAAGCCGCCCGCCGCCGGCATCGTGGTGAAGAAGGCACCTGCCACGTTCGCGGCGCCGGTCGCGAAGATCTCCTGGTTGCTGTCGATCTGCGGCTCGGAACCCTGACGGATGCCGCGCGCCACCGCCGCCGACTCCAGGAACGCCATCACGGCGATGGCGAGGGCGCCCGGCACGAGGGCGGTGAGGTGCGTGAAGTCGGGCAATCCGGGAAGCGGCAGCCCTGACGGGACCGGATCGATGATGTCGACGCCCGCGTCGGCCAGGCCCGCGAACGCGACGAGCAGGATGCCGCCGACCACCACGATGAGGGTTGCGGGCACCTTCGGCGCCACGCGCTTGAGCACGAGCAGCGTCGCGATCGACCCTGCCGACAGCGCGACCGTGGGCCAGTTCACCGTGCCGAACGCCTCGCCGACCGCGGCGAGCGAGCGGAGGAAGCCGTGCCCCGAGAAGTCGTAGGTCTCGCCGAGCAGCTTCGGCAGCTGCCCGACGGCGACCGTCGCGCCGACGCCGATCTTCATGCCGAGCAGCGTCGCGCCGCTGATGTTCTCGACGAGCGAGCCCAGGGTGAAGAGGCGGCACAGCAGCAGGATCGCGCCCACCAGCAGCGTGAGCGTCATGAGCGAGCCGAGCGCGTCGTCGGCGCTGTCGGCGCTCGCCGCGACGCCCGCCGAGACCAGCGTGGTCGCGGTGAGGGTCGCGATCGTGGACGTCGTCGACACGCTCATCGCGCGGCTGCCGCCGAGGAGCGCGTAGACGAGCATCGGGACGATGCAGGTGTAGAGGCCCACCTGCACCGGGAGGTTCGCAATCGTCGCGTACGCCATCGCCTGCGGCACCACCACGGCCCCGGCCGAGAGCCCGCCGACGATGTCAGGCACGAGCCACTCGCGACGGTAGCCGGCGAAGGTCGGCAGCAGCCACCGCGGGCGCGGGGAAGGCGCTGTCGTCGTCATGAGCCGAATCTACCCAGTCGTCGCTCCGGGCCCCGAGACGCCCGGCGGAGGGGCGCCGCGTCGCAGACGCGCCGCGACGACCGCGACGCGCCGCAGGATCACGCGTCATGAACGACGCGTCGCCGCGCCGCGCAATGCCACACTTAGCCGGTGGACACCACTCTCCTCGCCAACCTGACCTGGTCGCTCGCGGCGCTCGTGCATGCCGCGATCGTCATCACCGCGCTCATCGTGATCCCCCGGGGGCGCAAGCCCACGGCAGCGATGGCGTGGATCCTGCTGATCGTGATCCTCCCCGGCGTCGGTGTGATCCTCTACCTCGTCATCGGCAACTTCCGCCTGCCGGCGAAGAGACGCGCCGAGCAGGCGCGCATCGACGAGATCATCCGGGGCAGGGTGACCGACGGCGCACTGTCGGAGACGGATGCCTCGTGGCCGCGGTGGTTCCAGCGCGTGGTGCAGCAGAACCAGACGTTGACCGCCCTTCCCGCGTCGACGGGCAACGAGGCGACGCTCCTGCCGCACTACCAGGAGTCGCTCGACGCGATGGCGACCGAGATCGACACCGCCCAGGACTTCGTGCACATCGAGTTCTTCATCGTCGGATGGGATGACTCGACCCGCGAGTTCTTCGCCGCCATGGAGCGAGCCGTCGCCCGAGGGGTGACCGTGCGCCTCCTGGCCGACTACGTCGCGACCAAGAAGGTGGCCGACAGCGGCAAGATGCTCGCCGAGCTCGACCGCATCGGCGTGAAGTGGGCCTGGATGCTCCCGGTCGAGCCCTTCAAGGGCAAGTACCAGCGCCCCGACCTGCGCAACCACCGCAAGATCGTCGTGGTCGACGGCCGCGTCGCGTTCATGGGCTCGCAGAACCTGATCGCCCGGCACTACGACTCGCCGAAGAACATCAAGCGCGGCCTCAAGTGGCAGGAGCTCATGACGCGGCTGACCGGGCCGGTCGTGGCATCCGTGAACACCGTCTTCCTGTCGGACTGGCTCATCGAGACCGGCGAAGACCTGTCGGCGACGGCCCAGGTGCCGCCGGCCGAGCTGCCCGTGTCGACCGCGCCCGACGCACTGCTGTGCCAGGTGGTGCCGAGCGGGCCGGGTTACGACACCGAGAACAACCTCCGGCTGTTCCTGTCGCTGATCTACGGCGCGACCGAGAAGGTCATCCTCACGAGCCCCTACTTCGTCCCCGACGAGGCGATGGTCTACGCGATCACGAGCGCCTGCCAGCGGGGCCTGGAGGTGCAGCTGTTCGTGTCGGAGGTCGGCGACCAGTTCATGGTGTGGCACGCCCAGCGGTCGTACTACCAGGTGCTGCTCGAAGCCGGCGTCCGGATCTTCCTCTACCCGGCGCCGTTCATCCTCCACTCCAAGCACTTCTCGATCGACGACGACATCGCCGTCATCGGCTCGAGCAACATGGACATCCGCTCCTTCAGCCTCAACAGCGAGGTCTCCCTCATGGTGCGCGGCGAGTCGTTCGTCAAGGGCATGCGCGAGGTCGAGCAGGCGTACCGCGACGCCGGCCGTGAGCTCACCCTCGAGGAATGGCGCCGCGAGCCCGCCAAGGCCACGTTCCTCGACGGCCTGATGCGCCTCACGTCTGCGTTGAACTGACGTTGCGGGTGACGGATGCCTCGGCGCGAGGCATCCGTCACCCCTCCCTGTTCCCCTGCTGCGCTTCTCCTCATTCGAGGTGGAGAGCCGAGTCGAGGGAAGACTCGCCGCGAATCGGTGCTGAGGTCGGCCCAGAACCTCAATTGAGGAACCAGGCGATCCGGCGGGTTGCACGCTGACGGACCACGACTCCTCCCCAGGTCGGAGGTCGCAGCGGTTTTGAACGGATCGGCGCACACCCTGTGAGTCCGTGGGATGCGGCATCCACGCTGAATCGGTGACAACAGGGACGTCGGAACCGCCGTGGATGCTGCTGCTGCGGTCACGAAAGGGGATCGCCCGGCAGTCGGCTCTCCTCGGCCGTGACACGAGCAAGCGGGATCTCGCCGATGCGGTCGCAAAGGGCTCTCTTGTGCGCATCCGCCGCTCGTGGCTGGCGCTCCCCGACGCAGATCCGCAGCTGGTCTCTGCTGCGCGCGCGGGCGTCGTACTGGGGTGCGTCACGCAGGCTCAGCGGCTCGGGCTTTGGGTGCACGTCGACACAGCGCGGCCCCATGTCTGCGCGCCACCGAGCGCTGGGGGCGTGCGGATAGAGCGCGAGCAGACCACCGGAGACCTGAAGGCGATCGTGCACTGGTTCGCACCGGTCGTGGCTCGACCTCCGCATGTACTGGAAGACGGGATCGAGAACGCCCTTGTTGCGATCGCGCAGTGCCAGCCCTTCGAACACGCTCTCGCCGTGTGGGAGTCAGCGCTCAACAAGAGCCTGATTGACCGACAGATACTTGCGCGTCTGAGGCTGCCAGGCCTCGCTCGCGACATCCTCGCCGAGGCGACGCCATTCGCCGACTCGGGTCTCGAGACCATCGTGCCGCGGCGGCTGCGTTGGCTGCGGCTGCGGATCCTCCACCAGATCTGGGTCCACGGCCATCGCGTCGACTTCCTCATCGGCGACCGTCTCGTGCTGCAGATCGACGGTGGTCATCACGTCGGACCGCAGCGCGAAGCCGACAACAAACACGACGCTGAGCTCATGCTGCGCGGCTACCACGTGGTCCGCGTGGGCTACAGCCAGGTCATGGATGACTGGCCTTCGGTGCAGCAGCTCATCATGAACGCCGTCGCGGAGGGTCTGCACCTCGCGCGCTGAGCCCGGATCGAGGGCGATCGCGGCTGAGTGCCGCGCGCAGGAGTCATGCATCCCCTCAGGCCGATCTCCTCAGTTGAGGCCGTGCGCCGAAACGCGGAGCCATCCGCGGGCGACGATCCTCGACTCGGCAACGCTCCTCAGCTGAGGACGTGGCCGCGCGGCCTCGTGATCGGACGGAAAGGCCCGGCCTCGGGTCGAGAATCCATGTCTGCTCCCTCAAACGAGGAGCGTGGCCGACATGCGGAGCATCCATGCCCGGGCGGTCCTCAACTCGGCAACGGTCCTCAATCGAGGAGACGGGCGGCAGACCGGGACGGACGGCACGGGGGACGGATGCCGCGGACCGCAGCATCCGTGCCTCCGAGGCGATTCCGCTAGACCTTGAGGTTCTGCCTCGGCACCACGACCTCGCGGATGATCAGCAGGATCGACGCCATCACGGGCAGGGCGACCAGGACGCCCACGATGCCGGCGAGCGCGCCACCGGCGAGCGCGCCGATGAGGACCAGGGCCGCGGGGATCTCGATCGCCTTGTTCATGACGCGCGGGCTCACGACGTACGACTCGATCTGGATGTAGACGAGGTACGCGATGAAGAAGATCAGGGCCTGCTCGGGGCTCGTGAACAGCGCGATGATCGACGCGAAGATCCAGAAGATCACCGAGCCGAACAGCGGGATGAGGGTCACGACGAACGCGATCACGGCCATGAGCGCGGGGAACGGCAGCCCGATCACGACGTGCAGCACGAACACCACGGCGGCGTTGATCGACGACAGGATGACCGACCCGATGAGGGCGCTGCCGACGGAATCGGTGATGCGCTCGGTGAGGTCCGCGAGGCGCACACGGCTGTGGGCCGGCGCGAGGTCGTAGAACGCGCGCTTGGCCGCCGTGAGCGAGGCGAGGAAGTACAGCGTCAGCGCGATGACGACGAAGCTCGCGGAGATCGCCGCGACGAAACCGACTCCGACCGCCAGCACGCCGCCGCCGAGAGCTGCGAGGGTCGACGGCGCCGAGACCCACTCGGCGATCTGCTCGAGGGCTCCGAGAACCGCGACCTGCGCGTCGGGAGCGAGTCGTGCAAACCACTCGGACTGCGGGATGTTCTCGACGAGCTCGGGGATGGCCTGCACGAGCTGCACGATCTGGGCGACGACGGGCGGCAGCACGAATACGAAGAACGCCACCATCACCAGCGCGAAGCCGGCGAACACGATCGCGATGCCAGCGCCGCGCTTGACCTTGTGGCGCTCCAGCATGCGCACGATCGGGTCGAGCCCGACCGCGAGGAACATCGCCAGGACGATGTAGACGAGGATCGTCGAGATCGACCCGATGGCCGATCCGAGCACCAGTGCGGCGAGCACGCCGATGGTGACGAGGAAGCCCGTTGCGAGCGGATGGTCGAGCCCGGCCAGCACCTTGGAGAAGCGGCGGGGACGCTCCTGCGCCACCGCGACCACCTCCTCGGGGGAGACGGACGAGACGACGGGTTCGGCGGGGTCGGTCATGCCCCTAATCATGGGGCCTCTGAACCTCTGGCGAATACTCCGACGCGAGTTCGGATTCCCGTTCGTTCTCCGCCGCCTTTAGGTAGTACGGTTCTGCCAGGGGAAGGCCACGACAGCGTCGATCCCCTTGCAAATTCGATTCCGACGGCTCGTCCCGTCGAGAAAGCTGGTGTGAAATGGGTGGCGGCTTCTGGGACTTCATCCTCTGGATGTTCTGGATCTTCGTTTTCGTCGCGTACCTGATGGTGATCTTCTCGATCATCGGCGACCTGTTCCGCGACGACTCGCTCAACGGCTGGTTGAAGGCGATCTGGATCATCTTCCTCATCTTCGTGCCGTTCCTCACGGCGCTGATCTACCTCATCGCCCGCGGCAACGGCATGCAGAAGCGCTCCATCGCGCAGGCGCAGGAGCTCCGCGCCGCTCAGGACGCATACATCCGGCAGACCGCCGGATCCGGATCCAGTGCGGCCGACGACATCGCGAAGGCGAAGTCGCTGCTCGACTCGGGCGCGATCTCGCAGGCCGAGTTCGACGCCCTCAAGGCCAAGGCGCTGGCAGCCTAGGCCGGTACCGGAACAGGAGAAGACATGACGACCTTCGACTATGGCCCGATCGAGTTCTACGCGATCGGCTTCGAGGGTGACCGCCCGGGTCCCGCGGTGCTCCAGGCGATCGACGACCTCGTCGCCGCCGGCACGGTGAACGTGCTCGACCTCGTGTTCGCCCGCCGTTCGCCCGAGGGCGAGATCGAGGTGCTCGAGCTGTCCGACACGATCGACGACGGCGCTCCCGCGCTCGACCTGGCGGGTCTCGCGGGTCAGGAAGACATCCTGTACCTCGCCGAGAACCTCGAGCCGGGCTCGTCGGCGGCGATCCTCGTGGTCGAGCTGCTGTGGGCGAAGTCGTTCGCGGCAGCGCTCTACGACGCCGGCGGGGCCGTCATCGCTCGCGAGGGCATTCCGGCACCGATCGTCAACGCGTTCCTCGCTGAGCACGCGGACTGAAGGAGGAAAGACACATGCCACTCGGAAGAATGGGCCGTCCCGGCCTGATCGGCATGGCCGCCCGCACCGCTGTCGTCGCCGGCACGGCGACGGCCGTCTCGGGCAGCGTCGCACGCCACCAGCAGCAGAAGTACTACGACCAGTCGCAGCAGCAGGCCTACGAGGCCCAGGCGCAGCAGGCGGCCATGGATCAGGCGGCAGCGCAGGCCGTCGCCAACGCCCAGGCCGCCCAGGCTGCTCAGGCGCCCGCGCCGGCCCAGGACGACATGATGGCCAAGCTCACGCAGCTCGCGCAGCTGCACGCGCAGGGCATCCTGTCGGACGAGGAGTTCGCGGCGGCGAAGGCCAAGCTGCTCTCCTGACGCAACCGGTCGAGAAGGCCGCGTCCCCTCCGGGGTACGCGGCCTTCTTGCATGCACGGGAGACGGATGCTGCCGCCCGCCGCGCGAACGGATGCCCCGCTGCTCAGCCACCGGGGCGGTCGTCGCCGCCCTCGCCCAGACCGCCGGAGTGCCGCTCGGGACCGGGGGCGCCCGGAGAGCCGGGCGTCTCGCTGCGCGGCTCGACGTCGCCGGGAGCCGCCTGCCCAGGCTGTTGCTCGCCGGGGCTCGCGGCACCGGGCGCGGCAGTCGCGGCACCGGCAGCCGCGGCGCCCGCGGCACCGGGCGCGAGAGCCAGGGCATCGATCCGCTCGATCAGCATCCGCAGCTGAGCGCGCGTCGCCGGCTCCTCGTCGTCGTGATCGCGGGCGGCGCGCTCGAGCACCCACGACGCGAGCGTCGCCGTGATCACGCCGGCGAGCGCGACTCCACCGAACATCAGCCCGACGCCGACCCAGCGGCCCGGTCCGGTCACGGGGGTGTAGTCGCCGAAGCCGGTCGTCGTGACGGTCACGCACGCCCACCAGATCGCGATGTCGAACGTGGTGATGTTGGCGTCCGCCGCATGGCGCTCGGCCTCGAGCACCGCGAGTGACGCGATGTAGATCAGGATGAGCGATGCGCCCACGCCGTAGACGAGGATCTGGGTGCGCAGCACGCCGCCGGCGGTCGTCTTCATGCCGGGCAGCTTGGTCAGCACGCGCAGCAGCCGCACGAGCCGGAGCACGGGAACCAGCGCGAACGCCAGCGCCGGAAGATGCGTGCGGAACCAGCGCCACTTCTGACGGGCGAGCATGAGGCGCACGAGGTAGTCGGCGATGAACATCGCCCACGTGACGAGGATGACGGTCGTCGCCACGGCCCGGCCGGGCCCCTGCAGATCGGCGATCACACGCCACGAATACGCCACCAGGTACGCGAAGCTCGCGACGATCAACGGCCCCGAGGTGCGCTTGTGCCAGGTGTGCTCATCCACAGCCGAATCATGTCGCATGCGCGCTCCTGCGCGCAGCGGACGCGCCCGCCGGGCGGGATCGTGTCGGCCGTTCCTCGCGGCTGTGGTCGGCGACCGCTATCGTGTGGCCATGCCCGGCCCCTCCGCCGCCTCGCCCGCACCGGCCACCCCGCCGGGACCTCAGCTCACCGTCCGACGACTGATCCTGCTGTCGATCCCCGCGATCATCATCGGGGTGGTGTCAGCGCTGTCGCTCTGGCTGCTCAACCAGATCGCCGCCCGACTGGACGGTGTCCTGTGGACGGACCTGCCGAAGTCGCTGG
Organism: Microbacterium ureisolvens; assembly: GCF_019511645.1. Classification (GTDB taxonomy): domain Bacteria; phylum Actinomycetota; class Actinomycetes; order Actinomycetales; family Microbacteriaceae; genus Microbacterium; species Microbacterium ureisolvens_A. The sequence continues at coordinate 516,037 of NZ_JAEUAX010000002.1, forward strand.
GCATCGCGCCGGACTCGCCGTGGTGGATCTTCGCCGTGCTCACCTTCACCGGCATCGCTGTCGGGCTGGTGGTGTGGCTGGTCCCGGGCCATGCCGGCCCGGACTCGGCGACGACCGAGCTCGCGGCCACGCCACTGAAGATGTCGGTGCTGCCGGGACTCGCGGTCGTGGTCATCCTCAGCCTCGCCGGCGGCGTGAGCCTGGGACCGGAGAATCCGATCATCGCGATCAACGTGACGCTCGCGGTCGCGATCGTCGCCCGGATCTCGAAGGCGGTGCCGCCCGCGCTGATCGGAGCGCTGGCGATCTCGGCGACCATCGGCGCCTTGTTCGGCACGCCGGTCGCCGCCGCCCTCGTCTTCACGGGCATGGTCGGTGAGTTCAAGATGGGCGGGTCGCTGTGGGACAAGCTGTTCCTCCCCCTCGTCGCCGCCGGCGCGGGATCGGTCACGACCTATCTGCTTGGCGACAGCTTCGGCGCACAGGCCCCGTTCGACCCCTACGGTGGACCGCAGCCGTTCGATCTGCTTCTCGGTGCGGTCATCGCGTGCGGGGCGGCCGCGTTCGGGCTCGTCGGCATCTATCTGTTCCCGCTCGTGCATCGCGCCTTCCACGCGCTGCGACATCCGCTGATATTCACCACGCTCGGCGGGATGGTGCTGGGTGTGCTCGGAGCGATCGGTGGCCCGATCACACTCTTCAAGGGTCTCGACCAGAGCGCCCAACTGCTCGCCGACCCCAGCGACTACCCTCCTGCGCAGCTGACCGTGATCCTGCTCGTCAAGATGGCCGCGCTCGTCGTTGCTGCGTCGGCGGGGTTCCGCGGTGGCCGAATCTTCCCGGCAGTGTTCCTGGGTGTGGCTGCGGGCCTGCTCGGGGGGGCACTGCTGCCCGCGCTGCCGCTCTCTCTCGCCGTCGCATGCGGGATCCTCGGCGTTGTGCTGGCCATCGCCCGCGACGGCTGGGTCGCCCTCTTCGTCGCCGTCGCGCTCGTGGACGACATCACGGTGCTCCCGATGCTGTGCATCATCGTGCTGCCGGCGTGGCTCATCGTCACACGGGCGCGCGAGATGCTGATCACGCCGGACGACCTCGCGCGCGAACGGCCCGGCGCCCGCCTGCCGTGGGACCAGCCGGCTTCAGTCCGCTGACGGGGCCCGCTGCTCGTCCTGCTGCAGCGCCGCCGCGTTGCGGATGAACAGCACGATCCACGTGAACACGAGGATGCCGGCCACGAGCTCGACGGCGGTCAGCGTGTAGTAGCCGATGAAGAAGAACACCGCGAGCAGCAGAGTGACCGCGAGGAACAGCCAGCCGAGCGCGACGAACGCCCGCGGGATGCCGGTGATCCATCGCGGAAGCGCGATCACGAGCACACCGAACGCGGCGACCATGCCGGAGGCCACGCCGGTGTGCAGCGCGAAGAACTTGTCGACCGGGAACAGGCCGACCATTCCCAGGAACACGCCGAGCACGATGAGGGTCACGCGCACGCGGCCGATGCCCTTGAGGTTCGCCGTCGGGATCCCGCGCGTCGAGTAGCGGGCGAGCGTCGTCACCAGGAAACCGGCGACGATGATCGTGATGTTGAACGCGAAGGCCGACACGTTCGACGACATGCCGAGGGCGCTCAGGTTGTCCTTCCACCAGTCCGGGTCGCTCGCAGTGAGCATGCTGGCGAGGACGCCGAACACCAGGAACACGGCGAGCACCACCGCAAGCAGCTGCAGGTCCATGTGCGTCGCCGAGTAGAAGGCGACGTAGCCGCTCATCGCCGCGGTGGCGCCCGCGAGGAGGAGCACCGGGAGTGCGAAGACCGTCGCGCCGATGAACGCCTGCTCGAGGATCACGGCGAGCAGCGTCCAGCCGAGCAGCGCGATCACGCCGTGCGCGAAGGCGAGGGCCGCGACGTCGATGTAGTCCAGCACGTGAAGGCGGCGGCCGCCTTCGTGGCGGTGCACGACGATCCGCCCCGCCACCACCGCGAGGAAGGCCACGGCGCCCGAGGCGATCGCGGCGAACTGGCCGACCGATCCCGGACCCGAGATCGGCGCCGCCTGGAACTGGAACACGACCAGCGACACCAGGGCGACGAGGACGAAGGAGATCGCGCCGACGCCGAGGGCCAGCGACTCCAGCGAGCGCTCGCTCGAAGCGTCGAACATGCCCGCAGCCTTGCGGGGCGAGGCGGGCTGCTCGGGGGTGGGTCGATCGAGCGAGGTCTGGGTCATCGGGGGCTCCGGGGGACTCGGGTGGTGAGGGGAAAAGGGATCAGGAGTCGGAGAGGGATTCGCGGGCGGCGGACGCCGGCGTGGCCGTGCGGTCTCCCGACAGCCACCGCAGCCAGAGTGAGCCGGGGTCGCCCTCGAGCACCAGCGTCCGCACGAACAAGGTCAGTGGGATCGAGAGGATCGCGCCGAGCGGGCCGATGACGAAGGTCCAGAACACGACCGAGAAGAAGCTCAGCGTCAGGCTCAGGTCGACCGCGTCGCTGACGAACTTCGGCTGCACGAGCACCTGCAGCACGACGTTCACGACGCAGTAGATGGCGATGACGGCAAGAAGCAGCGGCCAGCCGCCGACGACGAACGCCAGCACCGCGGGCGGGATGAGGCCCAGCACGAAGCCGATGTTGGGGATGAAGTTCGTGACGAACGCGAGCACGGCCCACACGATGGGTGCGGGTACGCCCAGGGCCCACAGCGCCAGCCCGTCGATGATCGCGACGACCGCGCCGAACGACGCGTTCACGACGTAGTAGCGACGAACCCCCGTGTTGAGGCGCCCGATCCGCGCGAGGACCGGGCGGCGCCCGGCGCCGAAGACCCGCTCCGCATCGCGGTACCGCGCCGCGTCCGCCGCGGTGAAGATGATGTACGAGACGACGAAGAACAGCGCCGTGACGACTCCGATCACGGTGCCGCCGACGCTTCCCACGACCCTCAGCAGCGCCGTGGGGTCGAGTACCGAGGCCGCAGCATCCGTCGCCTGCTGATCGAGACCGACGGACTGGAGCCACGCGAGGAAGTCGTCGAGGCTGCCGCGCAGCTGGTCGAGGTAGTCCGACACGAGGCCCGCGAACTGCACGCCGGCGACCCACAGCAGGACGCCCATGATCGCGAGCACGAGGTACGCGAGCAGGATGACCGCGGTCGTTCCGGTCCAGCGCGGCCAGCCGCGGCGCTGGAGCGGCCTGCGGACCGGCTCGCAGATGACGACGAGCACGATGGCCAGCGCCAGCGGGCCGATGAGGCTCCGCGCGAAGTACACGCCCGCGAGCACCACAACGGTCGCGGCGAGCACGAGGAGCACGCGCAAGCTGGGCGAGATCGCGGGGGGCGGAGCGGGCTGCGCGGCGCGGGTCACCGCGTCAGGGTACCGCGCTTCCCGGTCGAGGCCGCACAGTGCCACACTGGGCCCATGTCTACGATCGACGCCTCGCCCATCGGCCGCACCTGGGCCCCGCTGCCGTCCTACGCCGACCACGTCGCCGAAGGCCGCGCGGCCCGCGGGCGCAACCCGCGCGAATCGCTCGCGGAACTGCCGACCAACGACCGCGATCCGATGGCGATCCTCGACGCGCAGGACGAGGACCGCGTCCCCGAGCTGGTGCCGCTGCGCACCGAGCGCATGGCCGCGAGCGCATTCGCGTTCTATCGAGGCACGGCCGCCCTGATGGCCGCCGACCTGTCCCGTTCGCCGTCGAGCGGTGTCAGCGTCGGGTCGTGCGGCGACGCGCACGTGTCGAACTTCGGACTGTACGCCTCGCCCCAGCGGACCCTCGTGTTCGACCTCAACGACTTCGACGAGGCCGCGTGGGCGCCGTGGGAGTGGGACGTCAAGCGGCTCGTCACGAGCATCGTCATCGCCGGGCAGTCAACGGGGCGCGCGGATTCGGTGGTGCGCGAGGCGGCGCTCGACGCGGTGCGCGTCTACGCACGCGCCATCGGCACCGGCGCGAAGCGCAGTCCGCTCAAGCGGTACTACGACCGTTTCGACGCCATGGCCGCCGAGCGGGCCGTCGACGACGACACGCGCGCCGCCATCGACTCCGCAGTCAAGGAGGCGGAGAAGCGCACGGGCGCGCGCGCGGCGAAGAAGATGACGCACGTCGACGGCGAGGGCCGAGTGGTCTTCATCGAGGCGCCGCCGACCATGACGCACATCGACCCCCAGTCGGAGGAGCGGGTGCTGGGCGTCTTCGACCAGTACGTGCAGTCGGCCAACATCGACATCCGCGCCCTGCTGCAGAAGTACCGCATGTCGGACATCGCCCTCCGTGTCGTGGGGGTGGGCAGCGTCGGGACGCGCTGCTTCGTGATCTCGATGCAGGACGGCGACGACGGCGTGCTGCTGCTGCAGGGCAAGGAAGCCGGCAAGAGCGTGCTGATCGAGTACGGCAAGGCCGAGCAGCCGGATGTCGTGACCCGCTTCATCGACCAGTACGGAGACGGCGGTCGCGTGGTCGGCATGCAGCGGATCCTCCAGTCGGTGTCCGACCCCTTCCTGGGCTTCGTGCGCCGTACGACATATGGCGCGCAGCGCGACTTCTACGTGCGCCAGTTCCGCGACAAGAAGGGCGGGTTCGACATGGACGAGCTCGACGACTCCGCCTTCCTCTGGTACGCCGACGCATGCGCGGCGACGCTGGCCCGGGCGCACGGCCAGTCACCGCTGTCGTCGGCGGTCGCCGGCTACGTCGGCGGCGGCCGCGTGGCGGGCGAGGCGATCCTCGAGTGGGCGTACGCCTACGCCGACCTCTCCCGCGCCGACTGGGAGCTGTTCCGCGCCCACCGCGGGGTCGACGCCGCGGGCTGAGGCTCGTCGCGCTGAGCGCTATGCGGTCGCCGGGGGGTGCGCGGCGAGCCACTCGCTCCCGACGCGCTTGGTGACCTTGAGCAGCCACGCGTCGGTGACGACCTCGCGGAGATGGTCGAGACCGATGCGGTCGAGGCGCACCAGGACCGCCGGGTACCCGTCGAAGTGCGGGATCGTGAAGAACGCGTCGGGGTAGGTCTCGAGCAGCGCCTGCTTGACCTGCACACCGTCGGTGCGGACGCCCACGACGTCGCCCGGCGGCCATTCGCGCCCGAGCGCCGCGAGCTGGTCGAGGTCGCGGCCGCTCGGGCGCCGCTCCCACGCGAACACACCGGCGGGCATCCGCCAGCTCGCGCCGCCGCGGTGCCCGTCGACGCGCTCGATCACGCCGGGGAACCCCAGCGCGATGGAGCGCACGTCGTCGAGGGTTGCCATGGCGTCCATCATGCGCCCGATGGCGACGCGCGTCGACCGTTGATTGTGCCGTTGATCAGGACCGATAGGGTACGACTACCGAGCGGCGTGCCCCACGCGCCGCCGTGGATGAGGGGTCTCGCATATGCCGTTGTCCGACCGCCCACGCCTGCGACGAATCGTCGCGGGGATCACCGCGACACTGCTCGCCGCCACCGGCGCGGTCGTCGTGGGAGCGAGCGATCCAGAGCCCGCTGCGGCCGCCTATCCCGAGTCCGTCAATCCCTTCGCGATCGCCGGCGGCTTCACGGTCTACGCGCGGAAGGACGCGCTGCTGCAGAACCAGGAGACCGAGGGCAGCATCGCGGTGGGCGGCACGGCGACGGTCGCCCCGCAGGCGACCCAGTACACGATCATCCACGTGTCGGCAGGCACCGGGAACTACGACCTCCCCACGGTCGACGGTGATCCCACCCGCTTCCTCGTGAACCGGTACAGCACGTCGAGCACCGGCATCCTCGCCATCACCAGCGCCGGCACATCCGATCCCGCGCTGTGGGGCGACCTCAAGATGGTGCGACGCGACGACGGCTGGCAGGCGTTCGCGCGCGCCGACTGGCTGCGTCTGAACCAGAACCCCTCCAACGTCGATCAGACCCCGCTCATCGACGCGACCCACCAGCAGTATCCGGCGGATGCTGCGCCCCCGGCCAGCGCCGTCGGTGGCGGCAGCATCTTCACAGCGAACACCGCCTCGACCGCGGTCGCCGACTACGTCGAGGCGAATCGCGACGCGTCGTGGGAGGAGGCGTCGAGCTGCTTCGACGACATCGCCGACCCCGCCTCGGGCGTCGGCTACTCCGTCGGCGTGGCCGAGGACGCCGGCGACCGGATCGTGCTCGAAGAGCTGAGCCCCGACCAGCCCAACATCGTGGACTACACCGCCATCGCCGGTGCATCGCTCATCCAGTTCTCCCCCGGCCCGACGCCCGGCGTGTCGAACCCGCTCGTCATCCGCGTGCCCGAGGGGACGACCGAGGTGATCGGCGCGCGGGCGGACCCGCAGGGCGTCCACTCGCCGTACATGGTGTGGGATCTCTCGCAGCTCACTGGCGACGTCACGGTGAGGGCCGGACAGGCCCGCATCGACGGCTCCATCTACGCGCCGAACGCCTCGGTCACCGTCGACGCCGCGCCGCTGGACGGCCAGGTGATCGGCCAGAACGTCACTCTCAAGGGCGGCGAGGTCCACTCGTTCCTCTTCTCGGGCGAGATCTCGTGCGGCGACGCCAGCGGAACGTTCACGGTGCGCAAGGCGCTGACTGGCGATATCGAGGCGGATGACCTCCCCGAGGACGCGACATTCACCGTCAACTACCGCGCCGTCGACCCGGACGGGAACGTGAGCGTCGGCTCGCTCGAGGTGCCCGCCGACGGCACTCCGGTGCCTGCGGGCGAGCGGTTCCCCGAGGACACCGAGGTCACCTTCGAGGAGATCACGCCCGAGTCCGTTCCCGGGTGGGAGTGGGGCGACGCGCAGATCCAGCCGAACCCCCTTGTCGTCGGAACCGGCACCGCTCAGGTCGTCGTGACCAATACCGCGACCCGGCTCACGGGAACCTTCAGCGTCTCCAAGACGATCGACGATCTCACCGGCGGAGACTCCCCGGCGCTCGAGGGCACTGTTCCCGTGTCATGGATCGCTCAGGACGGCGACGAGCAGATCGGCGCCGGCACGCTGAATGTGCCCCTCGATGGCACGGTCGTCGACGTGGGGCAGCAGTTCCCGGTGGGCACCCGCATCATCCTCAGCGAGAACCTCGACGGGATCGCCCCGCCGCCCGGCTACGACTGGAGCGGCATCGGCTGGAATCCGGGTCGCACCTTCGTGATCACGGATGCCGGGACCACCGTCGCCGTCGAACTCACGAACGTCGTCACGCCGACCGGTGACGGGCGCACGATCACGATCGTGAAACACGCTGAAGGCGCTGCTGCGGACCCACGGTTCGGCTATGCGGTCACGTACAACACAGATCCCTCCCCCGAGCGGGCGACACTTCCCCTGCCCGTCGGCGAACCCCAGCTCATCGAGGACCTCGAGACGGGGACCGAGACGCTCGAACTGGCCGAGCTTCCGCCGACGCTCGACGGTGACCCCGTCGCGAACGTCGACGACTGGGTGACGCCTGTCTTCAACGTCACGATCGGCGACGTGACGACTCCCTACGACCCCGCGGGGTTCGGGGAGATCGTGAGCATCCCGCTGCCCGCCGACTCCGACGCCGACATCGAGATCGAGGTGACGAATGCGCTGAAGGAGGGCACGTTCACCATCTCGAAGGAGTTCGACGGCGTCCCGCCCGACCAGGTGCCCCCGGGCCTGGAGTTCACCGTGGTCTGGACGGCCTCCTTTCCGACGACGCAACCCGAGGACGTGATCCAGCGGGGCGTGCTGCGGGTCCCCGGCAACGGCGAGCCCGTGGGCCCGGTCGACGAAGCGGGTGAACCGCTGCTGTTCCCCTACGGCACCGTCGTGACCTACGAGGAGCAGGCTGCACCGACGATTCCGCACCTCTCCTGGCTCGGCGCCGCGTTCGACCTCGAACAGCTCACGATCGGCGCAGACGACCAGGCGGTCGTGCACGCGACGCTCACCAACGACGCATCGCTGATCGAGGGCACCTTCCTGGTGCAGAAGGACGTGTCCGGCATCGACCCGGACGAACTCCTGGTGGACTCCTTCACGATCGACTACGTGGCGCACCTGCCCAGCAGCGACGTGCTGGCGGGCCGGTTCGAGCTGCCGGCCGACGGCACGCCCGCGGGTCCGGTCGACAGCCAGGGCAACCCGATCTCGTTCCCGATCGGCACGGTCGTCAACGTCCTCGAGGAGGAGTCCGACCTGTCTGCGCTCCCCGACGGATACGAGTGGGGTGAGACCACGTGGAGCCCCGGGAACTCCGTCGAGATCGGGCTCAGCGAGACGCCGCCGGTGCTCGAGGTGACGAACTCGGTGGTCGCAATGACCCGCTGGGCCGTCACGAAGGTCGTCGCAGGGAACGGCGCATCGTCAGTCCCGGCGGGGACGAGGTTCCCGGCCGACTGGTGGCTCGACGGGGTCGCTCAGCCCCGCGTCGAGCTCGAGCCGAACGTCACGATCACGTCGCCCTACTTCCCGGTCGGGACGATCATCGAGGCGCGCGAGGCAGACCTGCCGTCGGTCCCCGGGGCGGACTGGGGTACCCCGTTCTGGACGGTCAGCGGAGAAACCCTTGTGCCCGACGAGAGCGGCAAGGTCACGCTGCCGATGTCGGAGGTCCGCACCCCGCAGACCGCGGAGCTGACGCTGACCAACACCCTGACCACGCGCCCGCTCCCCGCCACGGGCGGCGGGGGGCTCTCGCCGTTGGTCCCGCTCGGAGCCGTCGGCCTGATCGCGGTGGGCCTGCTGCTCGCGATGCGGCGCGCGCGACGCGTCTGACGCACGACCGCGATCGCTCGCGAAGAGGGAGGGGACGCAGCATCCGTCCCCTCCCTCTTCCGTGAATCACGCGCCCGGAGTCTGCCCGGGAGGCTCGCCGGGTTGCCCGATGGGCGTACGCGGACGCCACACGACCACTTCGGTCGCGCGTCGCACTCGGGTGCCCTGGCGGAGCGTCACGACCGAGCCGGTGGAACCGGCGGCGAAGACGCGCGCGCCCGGCCGCTTCTCGAGCTCGGCGCGCATACGGTCCTCGAGGTCGCGGACGCGGCCGTGCAGCTCCTGCACGCGGTTCTCGAGCTCGAGGATGCGCACGATCGCGGGAAGCCCGATGCCGTCCGACGACATGCGGGCGACCTCGCGGAGCTGCTCCACGTGCCGCAGCGAATAGCGCCGCGAGCCGCCCTGCGTGCGGGCCGGCACGACCAGGCCGAGCCGGTCGTACTGACGGAGCGTCTGCGGGTGCATGCCCGCCAGCTCGGCGGCGACGGCGATCGCGAAGATCGGGGCATCCTCGTCGATGTCGTCCTCGGTCATTTCGTCACCTCCTCATTGCTCACGAGAACAGGAGATCTCGCCAGGACAGGACGCTTCGCGCGGAATCGCCCTGTTCTCGCCAGATCTCCTGTTCTCGGCAAGCATGTCAGCCCTGCGCCTTGGCCATGAGGTCGGCGCGCGGGTTCTCCTTCGACTCGAGGCTCTGGAAGCGCTCGAGCGCTTCGCGCGCGGCCTCATCGAGGTGCGACGGCACCGCCACCTGAACCTCGGCGAGAAGGTCGCCGGTGCCCTTCGCGGTCTCGACGCCGCGTCCCTTCACGCGCAGCACGCGGCCGGACGGCGTGCCCGGGGCGACGCGCAGCCGCACCGGATCGCCGCCGAGCGTCGGCACCTCGATGGTCGCGCCGAGCGCGGCCTCGGTGAACGTCACGGGCACGGTGACGCGCAGATTGAGCCCGTCCCGCGTGAACACGGGGTGCGGACGCACGGTGACCTGCACCACGATGTCGCCGTTCTCGCCGCCGTCGGGCGAGTGACGCCCGCGGCCGCGCAACCGGATCTTCTGCCCGTCGGCGACGCCGGCCGGGATCTTCACCTTGAACGGCTTGCCGTCCTCGCCCTGCAGGGTGATCGTCTCGCCCTTGGTCGCCGTGAGGAAGTCGATCGTCGTTCGCGCCGTGACGTCCGCTCCGCGGGTCGGGCCGCCGAAGCCGCGGTAGCCGCCGCTGGGCTGCCCGAACCGGCCGGAGCCGAAGCCGGTGCCGCCCTGCTGCTGGTTGAACATCGCGAAGATGTCGTCGAAGTCCTCGGCGCTCTGGTAGCGGGCGCCGCGGCCCTGGTTGAACATCGAGAAGACGTCCTCGAAGCCGCCGGCGCCGCCCGGGCCGCCCGAGGTGAATCGAGCGCCCGAGCCCATCGCGCGGATCTGGTCGTACTCCTTGCGCTGCTCCGCGTCGGAGAGCACCGAGTACGCCTCGCTGACCTCCTTGAACTTCGCCTCGGCGGCCGCATCACCCTGGTTGGAGTCGGGGTGGTACTTCCGCGCGAGCTTGCGGTACGTCTTCTTGAGGTCAGCCTCGCTGACGTCCTTCGAGACGCCGAGCACCGAGTAGAAGTCCTTGTCGAACCAGTCCTGGCTGGCCATGGAGCCTCCTTCGGGCTATTCGGCGGGAACCGCGACGACGACCTTCGCCGGACGCAGCTCCACCGAGCCGAGACGGTAGCCGGTCTCGACGACCTCGAGGATCGTGGTCTCGGTCGCGCCGGGGGTCGGCACCTGGAAGATCGCCTCGTGCTGCTGCGGGTCGAACGCGTCGCCGGCGGCGCCGTACGTGGTGAGCCCGATGCGCTCGGCGACGCCGCGGAGCTTGTCGGCGATCGCAGCGAACGCCGACCCCTCCTCGAGGTCACCGTGCTTCTCGGCCCGGTCGAGATCGTCGAGCACCGGCAGGATGCCCTTCGCGACCGCGCCCTGGGCGCGCTCGATCTCGACCTCGCGCTGTTCCTCCGTGCGGCGACGGTAGTTGGCGTACTCGGCCTGCAGGCGCTTGAGGTCGTTCAGCAGCTGCGACTCGAGGTCGGCGAGCACGGCGTCCTCGGCCGCGGCGTCGGCGTTCTGCGCGGCGCCGAGGATGTCGTCGACGGTGAGCTCGTCGTCCTGCCCGTCCTGCGGCGCGGGGCCGGAGGCGTTCGCCTCCGACCCCTCGCCCTCAGGCCGGACCTCTTCGCCGTCGCCCGGTTCTTCGACCGGTTCGGGGTTGTGGTCCTTGTTCGCCATGGTTACTTCTTCTCGTCCTCTTCGTCGACGACCTCGGCGTCGACGACGTCCTCGTCGGAATCCGTCGAGGCCTGGCCGTCACCGGCGGCGCCGGCCGCACCATCCGGAGCCGCCTGCGAAGCCTGGCTCGACGCGTAGATCGCCTCGCCGAGCTTGCCCTGGCTCTGGTTGAGCTTGTCGAACGCGGTCTTCACGGCGTCGTCGTCCTCGCCCGCGAGCGCGGTCTTGAGTGCGTCGACGTCGCCCTGGACCTCGGTCTTGACGTCTTCCGGGAGCTTGTCCTCGTTCTCCTTGATGAGCTTCTCGATGGAGTACGAGAGCGTCTCGGCCTGGTTGCGGACCTCGGCGGCCTCGCGGCGCTTCTTGTCTTCCGCGGCGTGCTCCTCGGCCTCGCGCACCATGCGCTCGATGTCGTCCTTCGGCAGCGACGAGCCGCCGGTGATCGTCATCGACTGCTCCTTGCCCGTGCCCTTGTCCTTCGCGGACACGTGCACGATGCCGTTCGCGTCGATGTCGAAGGTGACCTCGATCTGCGGGATGCCGCGCGGAGCCGGCGCGATGCCGGTCAGCTCGAAGGTGCCGAGTGGCTTGTTGTCGCGGGTGAACTCACGCTCGCCCTGGAAGACCTGGATCGCGACCGACGGCTGGTTGTCGTCGGCGGTCGTGAAGGTCTCCGAGCGCTTGGTCGGGATGGCGGTGTTGCGCTCGATGAGCTTCGTCATGATGCCGCCCTTGGTCTCGATACCGAGGCTCAGCGGGGTCACGTCGATGAGCAGGACGTCCTTGCGCTCGCCCTTGAGAACACCGGCCTGGAGGGCCGCGCCGACGGCGACGACCTCGTCCGGGTTGACGCCCTTGTTGGGCTCCTTGCCGCCGGTCTCCTTCTTCACCAGCTCCGAGACGGCGGGCATGCGGGTCGAGCCGCCGACGAGCACGACGTGGTCGATGTCGCCGACCTTGATGCCGGCCTCGCGGATGACGTCCTCGAAGGGCTTCTTGGTGCGGTCGAGCAGGTCCTTCGTGAGGTCCTCGAACTTCGCGCGGGTGATCGTCTCGCTCAGCGACACGGGGCCCGAGTCGGTCAGCGACAGGTACGGCAGGTTCACCGACGTGCTCGTCGACGACGACAGCTCCTTCTTCGCCTGCTCCGCGGCCTCCTTGAGGCGCTGCAGCGCGATCTTGTCGCCCGAGACGTCGACGCCGGTGGTGTCCTTGAACTGCTTGATCAGGTAGTCCACGAGGCGCTGGTCCCAGTCGTCGCCGCCGAGGCGGTTGTCACCGGCGGTGGCGCGCACCTGGATGGTCGAGAAGTCGTCGTCCTTGCCCACCTCGAGGAGGGAGACGTCGAACGTGCCGCCACCGAGGTCGAAGACGAGGATGAGCTCGTCCTCCTTGCCCTTGTCGAGGCCGTAGGCCAGGGCCGCCGCGGTGGGCTCGTTGATGATGCGCAGGACGTTCAGGCCCGCGATCTCGCCGGCTTCCTTCGTGGCCTGGCGCTCGGCGTCGTTGAAGTACGCAGGCACGGTGATGACGGCATCCGTCACGGTGTCGCCGAGGTACTGCTCGGCGTCGCGCTTGAGCTTCTGCAGGATGCGCGCGGAGATCTCCTGCGGCGTCCACTTCTTGCCGTCGACGTCGAACGTCCAGTCGGTGCCCATGTGGCGCTTGACCGACGAGACGGTGCGGTCGACGTTGGTGACGGCCTGGCGCTTGGCGGTCTCGCCGACCAGCACCTCGCCGTCCTTGGTGAATGCGACGACCGAGGGGGTCGTGCGGAAGCCCTCGGCGTTCGCGATGACCTTGGGCTCGCCGCCCTCGAGGACGCTCACGACCGAGTTGGTCGTACCGAGGTCGATTCCAACAGCACGTGCCATGTGTATCTCTCCTTCATATGGGCGCAGACGGATGCTGCCACCCGGGGTTACAGGGAAGTCTTCTCGCGGCCCACCCTGAGGTTGAGTCGCGATGGCTCAACCATACGCCCGGGCGCAGCATCCGTCAAATCAAAGTTGATATCGGACGGCTCAACTTTTTAGCGGCCTCGGGGACTGCCGCATACAAACGTCGGCATCACCTAGATCGAGTGCGCGAGCGTCTGCAGCGCGATCACCAGCAGACCGAGGGCGAGAAGGATGCCGAGAGCCAGAAGCTTCTGCCCCCAGCTCAGGCGCGCCCGCCGCACCGCCACCCAGCCGATCACGCCGAGCGTCGCGATGTAGACGATGCTCGAGATCCGCAGCGACGTCGCGAGCTCCATCAGATCGAACCAGGCGAGCAGCAGGAGGATGCCGGGGACGATCATCGTGGAGAGCGCTCCGCCGGCGACGCGGAGCAGCACTGCGAACTCCGCTCGGCTCGGGAACTCCTGATGCACCGCCAGATGCGACACGACGTCCGACACGAACCCCGCCGCGGTGATTCCGATCACACCGAGGACGAGGGCGAAGAACGCGTGATCCGCCTCGGCGTGCTCGCCGGCCGACACCACCAGCACGATGGCGAGTCCCGTGAACGTCGCGTACACGCGCTCCTTGAAGTACCGGACGAAGGCGTCCTGCTGATCGCGGGACCCGTCGAGTCGTCGTTGCTGCATGCGAGAGAGGGAACGGGAGCCGTCGGGGTGCTCTTCGCCGGTCATGCGGTCACCCTAGAACAGTCGGCATACGGATGCTGCCACATCAGGCCGCGCTCACGCCTCGCCGGCGACGGCCGGCCTGCACCTGTCCCGCCCACGCCTCGAACCACCGCGTGTCGGGCAGACGCGCCAGGAGCGGCCCGACGATCATCGTGATCAGCACGTACGCGGTCGCGAAGACGGCGAGCGATCTGTCCACTCCTGCGCCGACGGCGAGCCCGGCGATCACGATCGAGAACTCCCCGCGCGGCGTGAGCGCGAAGCCCGCACGCCATCGACCGGCCTCCGCGATACCCGCGGCACGAGCCGCCAGGTATCCGGTGAGGACCTTCGTCGCCATCGTCACGATCGCGAGCGCCGCGGCCGGAAGGAGGAACCGGACGATGTGGGCCGGATCGGTCGACAGGCCGAAGAAGAGGAAGAACACCGACGCGAAGAGGTCGCGCAGCGGCGCCAGCAGCCGATGCGCGTGCGCAGCGACCGGCCCCGAGATCGCGATGCCGACGAGGAACGCGCCGACGGCGGCCGACACGTTGGCCTGCGCGGCGAGCCCCGCCACGATGAGCGTGAGCCCGAGCACAGACAGCAGGAGCACCTCGGCGTTGCGGGACCACACGAGGCGCGAGACCACCTGGCCGTGCCGCAGCGCGACGTAGAGGATCAGCATCACCGCCGCGAGCGAGACCACGACGGTCACCAGAGCCGCTCCGGCGTCGAGACCGATGAGGACCGCCCTGAGGATCGGCAGGTAGAAGGCCATCGCCAGATCTTCGATGACGAGGATCGACAGCACCACCGGTGTCTCCCGGTTCGCCAGACGCCCGAGATCGTGCAGCATCCTCGCGATCACGCCCGACGACGAGATCCACGTGATCCCCGCCATGGCGAGGGCGGCCACCGGCCCCCAGCCGAGGATGAGCGCGGCCAGAGCCCCCGGGATCGCACCCAGCACCGCGTCGAGCGCGCCGGCACGACGAGAGCGGTGGAGGTTGCCGAAGAGCTCATCGGCCGTGTATTCGAGCCCGAGCATCAGCAGCAGCAGGATCACACCGATCTCGGCGCCGATCTCGATGAACTCCTCGCCGGAGCTGAACGGCAGCAGGCCCCCCTCACCGAAGGCGAGTCCGGCCAGGAGGATCAGGGGGATCGAGGAGATCCCGAGCCGTCCCGCGAGCCGGCCGAGCAGGGAGATGCCGAGGAGGAGCGCGCCGATCTCGATGAGAACGAGCGCCCCGTCGTCCATGTCACGCCCCGTCGATGATCCGGGCGAGATGCTCGAGGCCCTCGGGGGTGCCCACCGCGACGATCGTGTCGCCCACGATCAGGGGATCCAGGGGACCGGGTGCCGGCATCACGGCGCCCCCGCGGACGATGGCCACGATCGAGCACCGCGTCAGGGTGCGTGCCCTCGTGTCGCCGAGGGCACGGCCCGCGAACGGGCTGTCGGCGCGCAGGGTGATGTTGGCCGTCGACAGGCCGTCGATCTGCTCGCGCAGCCCCGCCAGCTGGGTGAGGATCACCGAACCGCCGAGCACCTCCGAGAGGGCGGTCGCCTCCTCGTCGGTCAGGGCGAGCGTCTGTGCGGCACGATCCGGATCGCGCACGTCGGCGACCGCGAGCTCGCGACCGCCGTCGCGGAAGGTGATGACCGAGAGCCGGCGACCGGCACTCGTCTCGAGGTCGTGCCTCACGCCGATCCCCGCCAGCTCTGCACGCTCCACATGCACGGACATGCCCTCATGATGGCACCGTCCGCGAGGTCGCGGTGGGCGATCTCTCGCGCGGTGCCGCGGTGCCGAGGCGGTCAGTCGCACCGGCACCGCTCGTGAACGGCGGGTGTCACCCGCCGAGCATCCCCTCCACCGCCTCGTTCGGCTTCGGGTCGGGCAGCCGTCGCATCCGCACGCCGTTGAGCACACCCAGCACCGCGGCCAGGATCGGGATGAGCAGCGCCACCTGGAGCGCGATGTGGCGGGCCTCGGTGTTGATGCGGATCACCTCGGCCGATGCCTCCGGCGGCTCGTCCGCGAGGAGCTGCTCGAGCCCCGAGTTCGACATGAGCTCCGCGTCTTCCTCCAGCACCGTGGCCACCTGCTCCTGCTGCGCGGAGGTGAGCACCGTGCTCGAGTACGCGAGCGACGTGAACGACGCCGCGAGGGTCGCGAGCATGATGGCGCCTGCGAAGGCGAGGCCGAACGACAGGCCGAACGAGCCGGCCGCGGAGTTGACGCCCGCGGCCTCGCTGACCCGCTCGTCGGAGATCGGCGACAGCGTGTAGTTGTTGAGCTGCGAGACGAGCAGGCCGAGGCCGGAGCCCGCGATGACGAGCGGAACCGTGAGATACCACCCGTTGTCGGCGATGGGCACCAGCGGCACGATCGCGAGCAGGCCCACCGCCGCGAGGGAGAAGCCGAGCAGGATGAGGTTCGCGGGGCGGCCTTTCGCCCGGCGGCCCGCCCAGATCGCGACCGCGAACATGCTGAGCGACAGCGGCGCGATCGAGAGCCCCGCCTGCAGGGCGTTGTACTCCAGCACCATCTGCAGGTAGAGCGGAAGCACGATCATGGTGCCGCCGAGGGCGATCTGCTGCAGCAGCTGCCCGCTCACACCGGTGCGGAACGGCTTCGACGAGAACAGCGCAGGGTCGAGCAGGACGGGCTTGCCGCTCTTCTTGCGCGTGTTGAGCCACCACGCGAGCCCGCCGAGCGCGACGGCGCCGAGGCCGATGATGACGCCGACGTAGCCGCCGCCCTCCTGCCACACCAGGATGCCCAGCACGACGCCGCCCATGCCGATGACCGAGAGCGCCGCGCCCACCAGGTCGATGGAGCGGTCGCCGGTGTACTTGACGTCCTTCACGAGGCCGGCGCCGAGCAGCACGATCGCGATGATGACCGCTTCGAGGCCGAAGGCGACGCGGTACGACCAGAAGGTGGTGATGAAGCCGCCCAGAAGCGGTCCGACCGCGGCCGCGATGGCGGCCGACGCGCCGACGAGCGCGTAGACGCGCTTCTGGTGGGAGCCGGAGAAGTTGCCGTGGATGAGCGACTGCATGGACGGCAGCAGAAGGGATGCTCCGATCCCGCCGATCACGGCCCAGAAGATGATGACGGCTGTCAGGCTCTGGGAGAACGTCATCGCGACCGCGCCGATCGCGTAGCCGACCAGGCCCAGGATGTACGCGAGCTTGCGCCCGATGAGGTCGCCGGTCTTGCCGCCGATCAGGATGAATGCCGCCGAGACCAGGGCTTCCAGCGCGATCGCGCCCTGCACGCCGCTCGCGGTCGTGCCGAGCTCCTTCACAACGGCCGAGATCGAGACGTTCATGATCGACGTGTCGACCACGAGCACGAACATCGCCATGGCGAGAAGGATGGCAAGGCGAGCGTTGAACTTCGTCTCGGGCGAGGATTCCCCTGTCATGAACGAAGCAAACCATCAGCGTGCTTCCGAGCGCTACTTTGATTGCGCACCAGTTCTTCGAAGGGCACTCCCGTGACAGATACGAGCTCACCCGCCCCCGGCGCCGACGGGTCCGGCGGCCCCTCGCAGCCCGGCCGCCCGGCGGGATCCGGCCCCTCGGCGGAGCACGTGCTGTCGACCGCGGCCCTCAGCACGGACGGCCTCGGCGACACCCCGGTGCCACGGCGGCGCGTGTTCGCGTGGGCGCTGTGGGACTGGGCGACACAGCCCTTCAACTCGGTCATCCTGACCTTCGTCTTCGTGTCGCTGTACCTGGTCTCCGACGCGTTCCTGCCGGCCGACGTCGCGGCGCAGAACGCCGACGGCGACCTGGTGTGCTCGAGCGCGGCGGACTCGGGCACCGCGTACTGCGGCGCGCTCGCCGATCTGTCGGAGTGGTACGGCTGGGTCACCTTCGCCGCCGGCATCCTGATCCTCGTGCTCGCGCCGGTGCTGGGTCAGCGCGCCGACGCCGCCGGCACGAAGAAGCGGTGGGTGGTCGGCGCGACCGCCGCGCTTGCGCTCCTGCAGTTCGCGCTCTTCTTCGTGTACTCCGAGCCGCAGTTCTTCTGGCTCGGCGCGATCCTCGTCGCCCTCGGATCGGTCTCGTCCGAGATCGCCGGCGTCAATTACAACGCGATGCTCGTGCAGGTCTCGACGCCGAAGACCATCGGCCGCGTCAGCGGCCTCGGCTGGGGCATGGGCTACATCGGAGGCATCCTCGCGCTCGCCCTCGTCGTCGTGCTCAACACGTTCGACTGGTTCGGCCTCGACGTGTCGGACGGCCTCGCCTACCGCCTCATCGCGGTCGGCGCGGCGGTGTGGACGGTGCTGTTCGCGCTGCCCTTCGTCTTCCTGGTGCCGGAGTCGCCGGCCGATCCGGGCCGACGGAAGGTCGGGTTCTTCGAGGGCTACGTCGTGCTCGTGCACGATATCGTCGCTCTCTTCCGCGAGCATCGGCCGACCTTCTGGTTCCTCATCGCGAGCGCCGTCTACCGCGACGGCCTCGCGGGCGTCTTCGCGTTCGGCGGAGTGCTCGCCGCGGTGTCGTTCGGGTTCAGCGCGACCGAGGTCATCGCATTCGGCATCGCCCTCAACCTCGTCGCCGGTGTCTCCACCATCATCGCCGGCCGCCTCGACGACCGCTTCGGGGCGCGAGCGGTCATCATCACGGCGCTCACGATCCTCATCGTCAGCGCGCTGTTCGTCTTCTTCCTCCGCGAAGGCGGCAAGCCGGTGTTCTGGGTCGGCGGCATCATCCTGTCGGCCGCGGTCGGCCCGGCGCAGGCGTCGAGCCGTTCGCTGCTCGCGCGCGTCACGCCGACGGGGATGCAGGGTGAGGTGTTCGGCCTGTACGCGACGACCGGCCGCGTGATGAGCTTCCTCTCGCCTCTGCTGTGGGCGCTGTTCATCGGCTGGTTCGGCGCGACCCACTACGGCATCCTCGGCATCGTCATCGTGCTGCTCGCCGGGCTCCTGCTGCTGATCCCCGTGAAGCTTCGGCCGCAGGACATCGCCCGCTGACCGCAGCGGACAGGTCCCGCCGGTCGCAACGGCCGTCGCATCGGATACCCTCGCTTTCGGGCACCATGCGGACGGGGGGTCGTCGCGCACGCGTGTCTCACCTCGCCGAACCCGAGAGGCACCGTGACGACCCCGCCGATCCCGCGCCTGCGCATCGAGCGCGCCGAGCGCCTGCGCGCCGCTCGTCACCGCCGCGCGGTCCGCTATTGGTGGGTGCTGATCGCGTG
This sequence comes from Microbacterium ureisolvens, assembly GCF_019511645.1. Classification (GTDB taxonomy): domain Bacteria; phylum Actinomycetota; class Actinomycetes; order Actinomycetales; family Microbacteriaceae; genus Microbacterium; species Microbacterium ureisolvens_A. The sequence continues at coordinate 534,876 of NZ_JAEUAX010000002.1, forward strand.
GCTGCTGTCGATATGGATCGGCACGTCGGTCGTCCCTCACGAGTGGCTGCACGCGCCGGCGCTCTTCGGCCACCTCGCCTCGGTGATCGTGGGGCTCGGTGCAGCGGTGCTGCTCGAGATGAGCGGACTGCTCTGGATGCTGCGGCGCACGTCCCTCGAGGATCTGCGCCGCACCGAGCCCCCCGTCACCGCCCTGGCGTGGCTCGGCATCGCGGGCCTGCTCGCCACGGGCGCCTTCCTCCAGCCGGACCTCTCGCATCCCCTCACCGCGATCAAGCTGACGGCCGTGCTGGTCGCCGCGATGAACGGCGTCGCGATGACACGGCTGACCGATCAGCTCGACCGGCTGCCCGGCCGGGTGCGGTTCTCGGCACTCCCCGGCAGGCTGCGGCTCTGGTGCATCTGGAGCGCCGTCGTATCGCAGACTGCATGGTGGACGGCGGTTCTGATCGGCATGTTGAACACCGCTTCACGGTGATCTCACGGCGTCCTCGCCCTCGCCTCGCACCTTCACTCGGGTTAGGCTCTAGCCACACACCGGACTTGGGACCGGTGCCCCCCGCCCGGCCTCACGGCCGTACCCGCTTCGAGGATCACCCCCATGCGCGATGGAACGCGCGGTGACGAGGACGTCCCTGGCCCCCGCCGGGGCCAGACCCCGCCGCCGAAGACCGCACCTATGACATCGGCGTCTTCGCCGACCGCTTCCGCCACCTTCTCGAGCCCCGCCGCGGCGTCGAAGCCGTCGGCCATCGACGAGCGCCGCGAGCGCCGTCGCAGGCGCCGCCGTCAGGCGCTGATCGCCACGATCATCGCCGGCATCCTCGTGCTGGTCGGCTCGATCGGCACCGTGTCGTACGCGATCGTCTCGAATCTCTCCGGCGCCGAGGAGCCGGTCGCCGAGCCTGCTCCGGCGGCGCCGGCCGCCGCCGAGCCGATCTTCTTCCCCGAGGACGAGCCCGCCGCCACCGCCGGCGCGGAGCCCTGCGCGACGGTCCAGGTGCTGTCGTCGTTCGAGAACGCCGAGATGGCCGAGGGCCTCGCCGCCGCCTACAACAGCCAGCCGCGCAATGTCGCGGGCTCCTGCGTGACGGTCACCACCACTCGCGAGAAGTCGGGGGTGGCCGCCGCCGTCGTCGCGTCGGGCTTCCCGAACCTCGCCGACGAGCAGAAGCCCACCGTGTGGCTGCCCGATTCGTCGACCTGGGTCGACGTCGCGCAGGCGGAGGGCGCCACCAGCCTCCGCGCCGAGGGCACGAGCGTCGCGCTCTCCGACATCGTGCTCGCCATGCCCGAGAACCTGGCAGCGGCGATCGGATGGGATGCCGAAGCGCCGACGTGGGCCGAGATCTTCGAATCCGCAGGCGACCCCGACCTCTGGAGTGGTCTCGGCCACCCCGAGTGGGGCGCGTTCAAGCTCGGCAAGACGAGCCCGCTCGTCGCGACGAGCGGCGAGGCCGCGATGTTCGCGTCCTACGGCACCGCCGCGGGCTCGATGACCGACTTCACCGCCGCCCAGGTGCAGGACCCCGCCGTGCAGGCGGAGGTGCACGAGAACGAGAAGGCGACGAGCCACTACATGGCGACGCCCGAGCACTTCCTCTGGCACGCGCGCCAGGCCGAGGCATCCGGATCCACTGCGGACTTCCTCTCGGCGGTCATCGTCGACGAGAAGTCGGTGTGGGACTACAACCGCGGCATCACCAGCCGCGACGGCATCACGCGCACGCAGGCCGACCCGCCGGCCGAGCAGCTCGTGCCGATCTACCCGGCCGACGGCTACTACTCGGCCGACAACCCGGTCATGCGCCTCACCGGCGCGTGGGTCGACCCGGTCGAATCCGAGGCGGCGGCGGATTTCATCCGCTTCACGCACACCGCACAGGGTCAGGCGGCCGTGCGCACCGCCGGCTACCGCGACCTCAACCGCGACCTCGACGAGGGCGTCCAGCAGGTCGGTCAGCTCGACGGCGAGCAGGGCGGCACGCTCGCCTTCCCCGCCGCCGACGTCGTGACCGCGGTGCAGGCGTCGTTCCCCGATGTCCGCAAGCGCGCGAACGTGCTCTTCCTGCTCGACGCGTCGGGATCGATGGACGAGCCGATCTCGGCGACCGACACCAAGCTGACCCAGGCCCGCAAGGCGATCGAGGCCGCCCTCGGCCACTTCACGAGCGGCGACGACGTCGGCCTCGCCGCCTTCGCGCAAGCGCCCGACGGGGCGATGGTGCCTGGCCTCGTGTCTCCGGTCTCCGACATCGGCTCATCGCGGGACGCGTTCCTGGGCGCGCTCGGCGGAATCACGTCGATGGGCGACACCCCGCTGTACCAGGCTGTCGACACCTTCGCGGCGCAGCAGGCGGCGTCGTGGTCGAGCGACCACATCAACGCCATCGTGCTGCTCTCGGACGGCGAGAACGACACCCCGAACGCCCCGACCATCGGCGCCGAGCAGATGCTCGCGAACCTGCAGGACATGCACCACGCCACCCCGGTGCTGATCTTCACACTCGCCTACGGGGCGGACGCCGACGTGGCGACGCTGCAGTCGATCTCGAGCGCCACCGGCGCGCACTACTACGACGCGACCGACCCGTCGAAGCTCGAGGCTGTGCTCGGCGACCTCGTCACCAGCTTCTGACCCCACCGGCTCGTCTGTCACGATCTGCCGCTCGCGCGGGAGCATCGTGACAGGCGAGCGTCAGTTGGCGCCGGGCCAGGAGTCCGCGAGCTTGGTCAGCAGCCGGGCGAGCTCGGCGCGCTCCTCATCGGTGAAGGCGGCGAGCGCCGAGTCGATCGCCTCGCGCCGCTCGCCGCGGAATCCGCGCACCAGGCGGGTGCCGGCGTCTGTCAACGCGACGCGCGTGCGGCGGGCATCGTCGGGGTCGGCCTCGCGCCGCACCAGGTCCATGGCCACGGCCTGCTGTACGAGTCGCGACGCCCGCGGCTGATCGACGCCCACGGCGTCGGCGATCTCCCCCACCGAGAGGGGATGGGATGCTGCGGCCAACGCGTCGAGCAGCCTCATGCGCGCGGGTCCGCCGAAGCGTCCACCGCCGGCCCAGGGCGGTGCCCCGAACCCGGGGCCCGGTCCCCCGCGACCCCACGGACCGCCGCGACCCGCGAAGCCGTGGGTCGTGCCGTCGGCGTGGATGTGCGCCGCGCCATCGCCGCCATGTCCGTGCGGGCCGGCGTGACCGTGTGCGTGCGGGCCCGCGGAGTGCGGACCGGGGCCCTCCATCCACGGCGGGCGAGGGCCGCGTCGCCCGCGGAGTCGGGCGAGGGCTGCGGCGATCGCGTCGGACGGGTCGTCGGGGGTGGACGGCATGCTTCCAATTTACATGCGACTTGACATGCATCTGGAATACATGTCACACTGCATGTACATGCACTTCGACATGTATCACCCGGCGGCTTTCGAGCCGCCCTCGAAAGGACTTCCCATGAACGACATCGACGACAACGAAGAGAACGACACCAGCGGCCCCGGCGACGCGCGGCCGCTGGGCTACTGGCTGCGCGCGGTCGACGGCCTGCTGACCCGCGAGTTCGCGAAGGCGCTCGAGGCGGAGGGCATCACGCGACGCGACTGGATGCTGCTGAATGTGCTCTCGGGCGACATCGACGCCCCCGAGTTCCGTGAGCGCCTCGCCCGCAAGGGCAAGCGTCTGCGCGGTCTCGAAGAGCGCGGCTGGGCAGAGGAGCAGGGCGACGGAACCTGGACTCTGACCGACCTCGGCCGCGCCGAGAAGCAGCGCATCGGCACGATCGTCGACGGGCTCCGAGCGCGTGTGGTTGCGGCCGTCGGCGACGACGAGGCCTATGCCGCCCTGACCGGCTCGCTCGAGGCGATCGCCCGCGAACTGGGGTGGGACGAAGACGCCACCGGCCCTGAGCGCGGCTTCGGCGGCTTCGGCGGCTTCGGCCCCGGCTTCGGTCCGCGCTTCGGTCCGGGCTTCGGCGGCTTCGGCCCCGGCTTCGGCGGGCGTCCGCGCCCGTTCGACCCCGACATCCACGACGGCTACGGCCGCAACCGTCATCGCGGGTTCGCCCCCGGGCGACCGGGCCACCCGGCCGAGCGCTTCGACGAACCCCTGCGGGGTCACGCGGACGAGGGCTGCCACGGCCACCACACCCACCACGACCGCGAGACTCACGGCCACGGCGGCCACGGTCACGGCGGCCACGGTCACGGCAGCCATCGCGGTCACGGTTACCACGGCGAGCGCGGCGACCACGGTCGCGGCGGTCGCCGGTCGCAGCACGCGTACGAGCGCGGCTTCGACGCCGGCTTCGCGCGCGGCCGGGAGTCCGGCGCAGCCTGAGCCGCAGCATCCGTCCCCCGAAGGGTGGTCCCGGACCGCGGGACCACCCTTCGGCGTTTCATCCCGCGGTCCGGGTTTCGCAGGAGACCCAGCCTGAGATCCTGCGAAGTCCGGACATCGCACGGAGCGCGACCGTGCCGACACAGCCGGTGAGCCCCCTTTCCGTCCAGGTTTCGCAGGAGACCCAGCCTGAGATCCTGCGAAGTCCGGACATCGCACGGCGACGGGGGGGACGGGGCGGACG